>NZ_JACHGE010000003.1:294996-335024 GCF_014202225.1 Algibacter amylolyticus | reverse complement strand
TACTGTTACATCCCAAGTACAGGTTGTGTTGTTAAAGGTTGCAGTTTCCCCACACGCAGTTGAGGGTTGAGTAGGTTGCGTTCCTGTTACATCCCAAATACAGGTTGTGTTATTAAAAGTTGCGGTTTCCCAACATTGTGTTGTTGGTTCAGTAGGTTGCGTTCCTGATATGTCCCAATTACAGGTAGTGTTATTAAAAGTTGTAGTTTCCCAACATTCTGTTGTGGGTTGAGTTGGTTGTGTTCCTGTTACATCCCAAGTACATGTTGTGCTATTGAAAGTTGCAGTTTCCCAACACTCAGTTGTTGGTTGAGTTGGTTTAGAATTAACGGTAATAGTCATTAATGCTATTTCTGTACATTGTCCATTATTTGGTGTAAAAGTATATTCGGTTGTTGCTGTTGTGTTTAATGCTGGTAGCCAACTACCGGTAATTCCATTGTTAGACGTTGTAGGTAAAGCGTTTAAATTACCGCCTTCACAAATAGGATCTACTTGCGTAAAAATTGGTGTTTCTACAGTGTTAATAGGTGCAGGTGTCGCACTGTTATTATCAAAAAGTTTTAATTCTCTAATTTCGGTATAGGGAGCATTACCCAATGATCCATCGTTTTTTGCTTCTATTAATAAAAACCTTGATGTTGTGTATGGAAAATTTATAATTGTAGGCATACTTACGGTGTCTCCGTTAAGAACTCCAGGACCTATTCTAGATTCTGGAAAAATGGGTAGCCATCCAGCATCAGAATAAATAGGTGTTGTAGCAGTTTCTAAATGAGAATACATTCTTAAACTAGTAACTTTTCCATCGCTAAACATTTGAAAAACTCTTAATTCGTTAAAAGTTCTAGACATAGATAAGTCAATTACCATGTATCTTGAAGCACCACCTCCAGCATACCAAGTAGAACCATTTGCTTTGTTTGGTTTTACTGAAATATCTTTATTATTAACAGAACATTCAGAGCATAAAGCTTGTATCCATCTCCAATTTCCAGAAGAACAATCTCCATAAGTTCCTCCCCAATTATTTGGTCCAAAATAATCAGTATTTGTGGTGCCATCTCCAACTATAGCGCCGTTTATAGTGGACATATAGTTTATTGAATATTGATAAGAATCACAAGATAAACCGGCATCTGTAATAGTCCAACCATCGGCTATTAAAGCATTACGAGCATTTTCTCCTAAACAAAAATTTGCATTTACGGTTAACGTCACATTTGAGTTATGTGTTTGTGCTTGCCACCCCTTTAACAAAGCATCGTAATTTGCAACCGATAAGCGATTTGAGTTAGCGAACATTAAATCGGCGTTTAGTAAACTACTAATATTCCAATTACCAATATTTTGATCGAAAACGCTGTTTTCAAACATGTAATTCATTTGTGTTACGGCACTTGTGTCCCAATTACTTATGTTTTGATTAAAAGGTGATGCTCTAAACATAAATCGCATGTCGGTAACTTTACTAGTGTCCCAATTGCTAATATCTTGATTGAAATCTGTATAAGTAAACATAGAGCGCATAGAAGTCACATTAGACGTATTCCAGTTTCCTATGTCTTGATTAAAAGTTGAACACGAGGTAAACATAGCCTCCATATTAGTTACTTTAGTGGTATCCCAAGCACTTAAATCTTGATTAAATTTTGGTGAATTATTAAACATTTGTTCCATTGAAGTAATGGTACTTGTATCCCAATTTCCAATATCTTGATTGAATGTTAAAGTCCGCATGTACATAAATGATAAATCTGTTGCCTTAGATAAATCAGGAGGAGGGATTTGGGTTGTACCACCATTTAAATTAGAACAACCGTTAAACGCGTTATTCATACTAGTCCATTGTTGATTTCCCCATTGGTCAACAGATAGTATTTTATGTCTATCACTATTACTTGAATTATTAAAAAATATTCTAGGAAAATCACCTTGTATTCTTATGGTTTTAACGCCTTCATTTCCAACACCATAATCGTGGGTAACATTACCTGTAATTCCAAATTCATCAAAAACACCATCATTATTCCAATCCACGTTATAATTATAACCTGTTCCTATTGTTGAAATTTTTATTGAGCTATCATTTGAATTGCCGAAATTATCTGTTTTCCATGTGGTTACAAAATCGTCTGTACTTAACGGGGGCGGAGCTACATTTAAACTATTAGAGACATTAGGCGCATTGATTAACCTAGGGTTTACTTTTTCTGAAGGTGTTATTTCTGAAAATGCTATTGCATTTATAAAGAGGATACTAATAAAGAGAAGATGTTTTATGTGCGATTTATGTAGCATCTATACACTTATTTGAGTATTCGATCGTTTACCAAATCGGTTATTTCTTTTTGTTTTAATATAGGAATGGCCACCGAATCTAAATGAATTTTTTTTGAATTGCTTTTAATTTTAATAAAGCCATTTAAATAGCGAGAGTCCATATAAATCTCTGTGATTTCGTGGTATTTGTATAAAATATTTTCTTCATCCACTTTTAAAACGGTAAGACCTTCATTGTCCAGTTTAATTACAGGAGTTTCATCTTTTTTTAAAACGTTAAGTCCTTTTATAATTAAAAAAACTACAGGAGCTAAAATGTACCATAAATAATAATTTGCATAGTAGATACCAGCAATAAAAACAAGAAATACTAATATCGCTAATACGATGTATATATAAGGGTTTTCTTTTTTAGAATAAATTAAGTTCATGCTATTGTGACCAAAAAGGACTTTAAAATAAATATAGACTAGTTATCCCATGGAGCAAAAAGCTAATTTATAATCGCGTAAAAGGAATTTATATTCGTGATTGCTACGCTTATTGTTGCTTTAAAAATTTTAATAATTGGTTTTCGGTTAACTCTTTTTTTCTTTCAATCCTTTTGCCTTCTTTAAATACTTTACAGCTATAGGTACCTGCTTGATTTATTCTAATTGTTATACCATTATATTCTTCACCGTCTTTGTAAACACATGTGCTTACAGGTGTCTTTTTATCACTAAGATAAAAGGTTGTTATACCATCTGTGTCAAAAAATATGCGCTGCCAATTTGTAAAGTCTATTGGTTTTGTTTTAAAGGGTGTGTTTAAAACACCTTCGTAGGTAATTAATTCCTTTTCTGTTTCGATTTTAATAGTTGCAATATTTAATGTGTCGCAATATATTTCGATTTTTGTATCGTTTCTATCTGTATAAGAAAAATGCGCCTTTGAAATTCCATGTTCTGAAAACGAAAAAGCACCTATTTCTTTTTCATCAAAATAGTAAACAGCATCGCCTTCTTTTTTAGAAGCATCAATAAACGTGACTTGGCTGTTTTTTACATTTTCATTTTTATAGAGCCTGTATGCTATAAATCCGTTTTTAGTATAAATGAAACTATGGTTTGTAGGTGATTGTATATCAAAAATATAAATTTCAGTTTTCACTTTTATGCCATTTTCAAATACATGTTTAGAAGTTATTCCTTCATGCTCTTGTAATTGATGGCCTTTTAATGGCATGTTATTTTCGTATTTAATACTATCTAAAAGTGTTCCTAAACGAGAGCCTTTAGTGGCGTAATATTGATAATTAGTTTTCTGTCCATTTTCAAAATGCGATAAAATATCGAATGCAGTTTCTTCTGCTTTATTGCTTTCGTTTAAGAAATTACCAGAGAATGGTTTTCCGTTTTTATAAAACCCCAAAAGGCTATCGTTATGTTTAAAAGCAATAAAATCAATTTTACTCTTTAGATTATTATTTTTGTAATTACTAACACGTTCAATAACTTTATTTTTGAAATTGTAAATTTTTTCATCTCCGTGTTTCTTAGAATTTACATAATTTGTAAGTGTAAATCTTTCTGGGTAATAATGTTCTTGTACCTCTTCAATTTTTGAAAAAACACCTTCGTGTGGTTGCCCATTTACATAGGTACCTTTGGCAATTAACTGTCCTTTACCATAAAATGATTCCTGGCTTATTTTACCATTTTTATAGTCTTTAGTATGTTTTAGTTCTTGTGTAAAGTATTCCTGTTTTTTAAGTTGGCCTTTATTATATTCTAAGATAGAATAATTTGTGTCTTCTGTATCGTCGTAAAAAATACCGGTTTCTGGCTTATTGTTTTTATAAATTCCTTCAGCTATTAAATTATGCTCTTTATAGTATTGTATTTGGCCATCTAACTTTCCGTTTTTATAATTTGTACTAAGACTATCATAAGCTTTATTATAACCGCTACTTGCACTAAAGGAAGTTTCTAAGCCATGTTTTAAGCCTTTTTTATAAGATGAAATTTTATTGTCTTTTATAATTGTGCCCTGTATTGGTAGGCCTTTTTTATAGCTGCAGGTCGTTATTATATTTGTATTAAGATTCTCGAAAGTTATAATACCATCTAAATGCCCTTCCTTTTTATTGCCTGAAATTGAAAAGCTATAATATGAGTCTTTATTGTAAAAAGAACCATGTTCCATACCATTTTTAAAGCTTGTAATACTGCCGGAATATTCGCTGTAATCCTGACCGGAATAACGCCTATCATCTTTAAAAATTAGTGTGTATTCCTTATTATCTACAAACTTAGATTGCTTAGTTATTTTCTCATTTTCGTAATAACTTATGCTTTTTACCTTGGTAGGGTCGTCGTATAAATAAGACGCGTTTTTAACAACGTGTCCATCATTATATAAAACAACAGAGTAATCTTTACATACTTCGCCTTTAAAAGGTTTATTGTTTTTGTATTCGCATGCACAAATTCGGTCTTTAAAAAAGCCTGATGAAGTAACGCTACCTTCAAGTTGACCTTCTTTATATTCTTGCCTTTCTATTTCTTTGCCTTTATAATCATAAAATATAAAAAGACCATGTTTTATACCATTTTTATAGGATGAGAATGTACTTTTATCCTGACTTAAAAAAGTACCATTCCATTCAGAATTATTTTTATAAATCCCTTTTGCATACTGTTTTCCTTCTTTAGTGTAATGAACGCTTTCACCATCTATTTTATGATTTGAAATAGTGTAATAAGATGCTACATTTTTATATTCATCGGAAAAATAGGTTGTTTGCTTGCCATCAAGTTTTCCGTCGGTATAGCTGGCAATTCTATCGCGATATAGCTCAATGAATTGTCCTTGCAAATGTTTATCATCTTTATTGATGCCCTTAGCAACGGGTAACATTTTTGACGAATACCCAATTTCATCGCCTTCTAGTTTACCATTAACATAGGTTTTTAATATTTTAGATTTGAAAAAAGTACCAGAAAAGGCATTATCATCCTTATTGATACCTTTAGCTATGAGTGTACCATCCTTTTTATAAACAGCTTCTTCGCCATTCATTTTTCCGTTTTTGTAATGAAAATACTTTTCAAAACCTATAATATCGTCCTCACCATTTGTGAAATATGTTGCCTGAAGACCTTCTTTTGGATAGTAATTTAAGGATGTTAGACTTCCTACTTTTTTACCTTCACGATTAAAATGATTAATTATAGTTAAACTATCATTTTCGAGCAATACTTTAACAGCCATTTGGTTAGAGTCGTTATGAAACCTAAGTCTTCCCGTTTTTTTACCGTCTTTATATTCCAGTATGTAACCAACATAGCAGCAATTATCTAAAAAAGTACCAGACCAGTATGTGTTGTCTTTGTAAATGCCTTGAGCTCTTAAAAAGCCTTTTTTTGAATAGTAAAGCGCTTCGCCAACTAATACATTATTGTTGTAATGTCTAACTTCCCTTAATTGGCCATTTTCGTAATACCACTTTACTTCACCATGAAAGGTTTTGTCTTCTAAATTTGAATAATAACCTTCCATTTGAAGGTTTCCGTTTGTGTAATAATCTTTTATTTCGAATAAATCTCCAACTTTTTTTATGGGGATTAGCCTATAAAAACTAGCTTCCTTTTTAGTTGATTTTACCCAATTAGAATTAAAATATAAGGTGTCTTTTTGAGCGTAAATAGTTGTTGCAATGAAAAGTGCAAGGAGTAGAGTTAAATTTTTCATCAATAATATTTAAATAAAAAGGAAATTAAGCCCCGTTTGTATTCGAATATAATGACTGTTTTAATAGGTAACTAAAAGTGTTTTATAAGCGAATAAGAGCGCTTTATATTCGTGTTTAGTATTAATCTTCGGCCAATAAAGCTTTTATTTCGGCCATTTTACGAGAAGAAATAGGAATAGCCAAAGCATTGCTTAAAATTATAGTGTCATTTTTAATGGCTGTAACTAACTTTTTATTCACCATATAGGATTGATGCGTTCTGATAAAGCCTTCATCTTCAAGTAAATCCTGAAAATATTTCAAGTTTTTTGATGCTAGAATAGTTTCTGTTTTAGTTATTATTTTGGCATAAGCACCTTCAGCTTGACAGTAAAGAATATCTACCAAATTAATGTAGTGGATTTTATTGGTTGTTTTTATAACAATTTGCGAGTTCTTTTTGTTTTCGATATCTGCAATTAATTTTCTTAATTCGTTTTCGTTAGAAACACTTTTTTGAGCCTTATCAATCGCATTTTGTAATTCGGAAGGATCAATTGGTTTTAATAAATAATCTAATGCATTAAATTTAAAAGCTTTGATAGCATATTGATTAAATGCCGTAATAAAAATAAGTTTAAAATCAAGATTTGGTAATTGTTTTAAAAGAGAAAAACCAGAGCCATCTTCAAGCTCGATATCTAAAAGTACAATGTCTGGCTTTGCTTGCGGTAAAATAGCTTTGGCATCTTTTATAGAAGCGGCTTCTGCAACTATTTCGCAGTTAGTGTAAAGTATGTTCAGTAATTTTTTTAGAACTATTCTAACATTTTTTTCATCATCTATAATGGCTACTCTAAACATTAAGATAAGTTTAAATAAAAGGTTACAATGGTTCCTGTTTTAACTTTATTTGAAGTCATAGAAAATTGTTTTTCTTCGCCCAATTTACGTAATGATAATCGTTTTTTAAAAATGTCGATGGCATGCTCTCTATTTGTTTTACTTTCCTGGTTATTTATACCAATACCATCATCAATAATTTTAAAGCAGAACACATTGCTATTATTGGTAATATTAATTTCAAGTGTTCCTTTTTCTGTTTTGGGCTTTAAACCATGTTCAATAGCATTCTCTACAAAAGGCTGTAATAACATAGGTGGTATTTTCACGAAGGTTGGGTCTATGCCGTCGTGTATATTAATAGCGTAATCAAATTTATTAGAGAACCTTAATTGTTGCGTTTCAATATAATTTTTTAAAGCATCTAAATCTTCAGATAAAAGAATTTCTTTTTTATTTACAAACTCAAAGTTCTGTCTAATTAATTTTGCAAATCTTGATAAATAGGATGTTGATTTTATTGGGTCGTTATCAAAAATGGTTTTTTGGATAGCGGTTAAAGCATTAAATATAAAATGCGGATTCATTTGTGTACGCAAAACCTTTTGCTCTAACACTAATTTTTCTTGCTCGAGTTTTAATTTAGAATTTCTGTGCTTTTGTATTAAAAAAAGACCTAAAAACAGTAGGGTACCAGCCAAAATAGTGAAAATCAATTTATTTTTAGTGTTGTTTTTTTTAGCCTGTATTAATTCTTTCTCTTTGGTTATTAGGTTGTATTGGTCCTCGATTAGCTTTATTTTCTCTTTGTTTTCGGATGTTACAAGGCGTTCATTTATAGAATCTCTTTTAGTGATATATAGTGTTGCTGCGTCAAAACTTTTGTTCTTAATAGCGCTTTCTAGAAGCACACCGTAAATTTCTTTTTGTATGGATAACCGTCCGGCTTCCTCTTCAATTTTTAAAGCTTTTAAGTATAAAGAGTCACATTTTTTGAATTGGTTTTGCATAAAAAAAACATAACCTAAATTACGCAGCGGACTAGAGTTTAATCTGTTAATGTTTTTATTTAAATCAATGGCCTTTTGGTAGTATTCCGAAGCATTAATTAAATCGCCGGATTGCTCTAGAATATAGCCAATGTTATTATACGACGCAGAGAGTTCTTCTTTTTCATCTATTTGTAGCTGAATTTCTGCGGCCTTTTTAACGTAAGCAATGGATTTTTTATAATTTTCATATTGAAACGCTATGTGCCCTAAAGAATTAAGTGCTTTTGCTTCGCCTTTTTTATCTTCAATGTCTTTAAAAATACTTAAAGCCTTTTCTATATGCTGCAATGCTTTTTCGTTATTGGATAGAAAAGCTTCAGAGTCGCCCAAAAGCATATTGGTTTTTGCTATATATTTTTTATTACTCTCTTTTTCAAAAGCAACTAAAGCTTTCTTAAAGCTTGCTATGGCTTCAATATCTTTTTCTAAATGTCCTAAAATTTGGCCTTTTTCAAAATATAGAAGTCCAGTTTTATGATTGGAGTAAGTGTTTAATTTTGCTATACTATCTATTCTTTTAATAGATTTTATGAGGGTTTCATCATTTAAAAATGCTATAAAATCCTCATCCGATTGTATATTTTCAGGTGTGCTATTTTTACAATAAGTGAAACAAAATAAAATTATCAGTAAGCCTATATAGTTTATTTGTTTCATCTTAAAAATTAAAGCGATAGTGTATTCATTTAAATAAGGTTATCGAGTCTTCGGCATCCGCACTTTATAAATTGTTATCCAACAAACTAGACGCATAATCATAACCAATGGTATAGGCTTTTTCAATACCTTTTTTATCCAAAACCCCAATAACATCTAAATGATTTGGAGTAAATAATAAATCGGGAATGCTTAACTTATCACGTACATTTGAGTGAAGCATTAAAAGATTAGCCCGTTGCGATAACTGAAAAGAATTTTTAAGTTCATTTTCGCCAACAACTTTCATTGCGGTAGTGTATGATCCAATAATAAAATCTGTGGTGTCAATTAAGGGATCAACCGGAAAATTATTCATAATGCCACCATCGGCATATAATTGTCCATTAATGGTTACAGGACTAAAAACAGGAGGTAAGGCAGCCGAGGCTAAAACCTTATTAATTAATTCCCCTTGATTAAAAAATTCTGATTCCCCGGTTTCTAGGTTGGTAGCCACTATAAAAAGTTTCTTCTCTAAAGCTTCGAAAGTGTTAGTTGGAAAATATTTTTCAAAAAATACTAAATACTTACTCGTATCAAATAACCCAGGTTTATTTATAGTAAGTAAGTTGTATTTTAATAAAGGTGTTTCTTTAAAAAAGTGAAGCATATCCTCAGGCTCTATTCCATTGGCATAAAGCGCTCCAACAATACCGCCAGCACTTGCGCCCGAAACAATATCTGGAACAATACCATGTTCCAATAATGCTTTAATGACTCCAACATGTGCAACGCCTTTAACACCACCACCAGAAAGCACTAAACCAATAGTTTTATTAGATAAATCACTTAATTTAATCATGATGCTAAAATATACATAAATCTTGTTAGTTCTTGCTATTCATAGGAATGATATACTAAATTATTATTTAAAAAAGAAGTATAAGCTTAAGCTGCATGAACGGTAGCTAATACAAGTGAAGTATTTTATGTAAAATCTAATTTTTAAGCACACCACCTTTTTTTTCGGTAACCACATAAACGCCCCAATCTGCAATAGATTTAATTAAGGGTATTAAAGTTTTCCCAAAATCGGTTAAGGAATATTCAACTTTTAAGGGCGGTTTAGAGGTGTAAACTTTTCTTTTTACTATGCCATCTTCTTCTAAAGTTTTTAGCTGTAAACTTAATGTACGCTCGGTAACTGTCGGCATTTGTTTTCTTAATTCACTGTATCGAAGTGTTCCATCTATTAAATGAAATAAAATAACAGTTTTCCATTTGCCTCCAATTATTCCCATGGTTAAACTAGCGCAACATGGATATTCTTTTCCTTTAAAATGATACATAATATATTTATAAATAATAAAATTCTTAATTATTGGGTACAAATATATAATACTATATTAAATTATACAACTATACTTTTTATAGTATTTTCTATTTTGATTAATACATTGATTTACAGAAACTTGTGATTTAAAAGTAGTACTATCATTTTTGACCGTTATTGTGAGTATTAATAACTATATTTACTTTTGTCACTATAAAAAATATAGTATAATAAATTTAGAATAGATTTTAATTTTAAAACATAAAAAATGAAAGCAATAGGATATAAAGAGAATCTTCCAATTGAAGATGTTAACTCATTACAAGACATAGAATTAAACACACCAAAAGCAACGGGAAGAGATGTTTTAGTAGAAATAAAAGCCATTTCTGTAAATCCAGCAGATTATAAAGTACGTGCAGGAATGCCAGTAGAAGGTGACGATTGGAAAGTGATTGGATGGGATGCTACCGGAATTGTAAAAGAAGTTGGAGAGGATGTCTCTTTATTTAAAGTTGGTGATGAAGTTTGGTACGCAGGAGATTTTACTCGACAAGGGAGTTATGCACAATACCAAGTTGTAGACGAACGTATTGTTGGTAAAAAACCATCAAGTTTATCTTTTCCTGAAGCTGCAGCTTTACCGTTAACTTCACTAACGGCTTACGAAATGTTGTTCGATAGATTACAGGTTTCAAAAGACGATGCTAGCAAATCCATTCTAGTTATTGGTGCTGCTGGAGGTGTTGGTTCTATATTGGTGCAATTAGCTAAAAAGCTAACAAAACTGAATATTATTGGAACTGCTTCTCGTGAAGAAACTACAGCATGGTTAAAAGACTTGGGTGCAGATTCTGTAATAAATCACAGAAATAAATTAAGTGAAGAGTTTGAGAAGTACAACCTTCCTGCACCAGATTATGTAGTGAGTTTAAACGGAACGGAGCAACACGCAGATGAGATCGTTAAACTAATTAAACCACAAGGTAAATTCGGATTTATTGACGATCCAAAAACGTTTAATATTATGCCGTTTAAATTAAAATCGGTTTCAACACATTGGGAATTTATGTTCACACGATCTATGTTTCAAACCGAAGATATGATAGAGCAGCACCATATTTTAAACAAAGTTTCTAGTTTAATTGATAACGGAACCATTAAAACCACTATAGGTGAAAACTTCGGAATCATCAATGCAGAAAACCTTCGTAAAGCACATGCATTCCTGGAAACCGGAAAAGCAAAAGGTAAAATAGTTTTAGAAGGGTTTTAATCTTTTCAGGAAGTAAAACATAAATAGAATTGTCACTTCGAGTGTTTTTATTGAAATGCAATGAAAATAAAAATGTATCGAGAAGCGTATTAAATCTAGTGGTTCTCGATACAAGATTCTGAAAAAGAATTTCACTCGAACTGACAAAAAACATAAAAAAATGAAATTCAAATCCATTATAGCTGCATTAGCAGTAACAGCAATGTTTGTTGGTAATACTGCAAATGCGCAAGTCACCACTAAAGATTCTATAGCAACTTCAAAAGTGCAACATTTCAATTTTGATGAAATGGAATCGGAAACTATTGGAGAAGGGATCCAACGTAAATGGTTTCATGGCGAAAAAGGACAAATGACCATTTTTAATCTAGAAAAAGGAGCGCATATTCCTTGGCACCAGCATCCAAACGAGCAGATTACATATATCATGTCGGGTAAAGTAAAAATCAAAACCATTATGGATGGTAAAGAAACTTTTGTAGAAGTTGCAGCAGGAGAAGTTATTGTGTTTCCAGAAAATGTACCACATGAGTTTTGGGCTTTAGAAGAAACTGTAGATTTAGATGTACATGTTCCAGTTCGTGAAGATTGGTTATCTAAAGAGTTACCAGAGTATTTAAAAAAGAGCAACTAAAACTTTAAAATAACGTCACTTCGAGTGCATTTTGAGGCACGAGAAATTAGTATCGAGAAGTTTGGCTAACAAAAAAGTTCTCGATACAAAATTCTGAAAAAGAATTTCACTCGAACTGACAAGAAATAAATAATACAAAACATGAATTTCAAATCTATAATTACAACCTTCAGTTTTACAATAGTGTTTGCCATTTATACTGTAAATTCACAAAACACAATAGGTGAAACCGAAGTTTTTGCAACTACAGAACAAGCAGTTGGTAATATTACCTTTACTGATACTGGCGATTTAGTTTATAGTCATCATCCGTTTTTCTCACCGGAAAACAGAGTCATGATTATGGATGCAAAAACTAAAACAAGCAAACCTTTTCCTTCTAAAGCTTGGAATACACCAAGAACTACCGACGATAATTATCTAAGTAATGTGTTAGGGATTAGAAATGATGAAAACGGCATTGTTTGGATGTTAGATATGGCACAACGAGATAATGTGACACCTAAAATAGTGGGTTGGAACACAAAAACCAATCACCTAGAACGTATTTATTATTTACCAAAATCGGCAGTGCCAAAGCATGCACAACCCAATGATATGGTGGTAGATACTAAAAACGGTTATTTTATAATTGCAGATGAAGGCATTGGGAATGGAGGAGATGGAAGTAACGCAGCATTTATTATTGTAGACATGAAAACGGGTAAAACACGTCGAATACTTGAAGGTACACGAACTACATTACCAGAAAACACACCAACAGTAATTAACGGAATACATTTAGCGGTTAATGGTAACGATTTGTTGGTAGGAAATGATGGAATTACTGCAGACGCTAATTTTGAATACATTTATTATGGTCCGTTAAACGGAACTAAAATCTACAGAATTAAAACGTTAGATTTAGTAAATGAAGCATTAACAGAAGAAGCATTAGATCGTAAAATCGAAACCTATTCCGAAAAACCAAACAATGGAGGAATGAGTATTGATATCGCTGGTAATATTTACTTAACAGCATTAGAAACCAATAGTGTAGCGGTAGTTTTAGCAAAAGATAAAAGCGTAAAAACCATGGTAAAAGATGCTAATATGGTTTGGCCAGATGGTGTAAGCTACAATCATGTAGATGGTTATATGTATGTATCAGCCGCACAAGTAAACAAAGGCGCTGTTTTTAATGATGGCAAAGATGTATCTACAAAACCATTTTACATTTTCAGATTTAAACCAATTACAAAAGGCGTTTCTTTTAGATAATTTAGAAGTCAATTAATATTCCCTAAATATTGACTAGTAGCAGGAAGAAGCCACTAATTTAAAGTGGCTTATTCTATTTATTTTAATTTAAGAAAAAGACATGTATACACAACCAAAATATCCTATTGCGACAGTTTTTGGTAAAAAATATAAAAACAATGACAAATAAAAATATATTAGCACAAGCTCGTGCACTTACTTTACCTTCTCGTGAAGCCTCGTTAAATCGTGAAGCTTCAGTTTCACACTTTTGGAATAGTAACCGAAATCTACTTGAAGAGGCATGGGCTGAATGGGAAATTGAAAACAAAGACAATTTACTAGTTCCTGATGAGACGTTGCTAGATCCACGTTTGCAAAAGGCGATTAAAGAAGCTTGGGAAAATCCAGAAAAAGAAAATGCTGTTGCCGATTTATGGGAAGAAATTAGTCCAGGTGTTTATGTTGCTCAGTTTTTTAACCCAGAACGCTTAGCGGATTTTCGTAACTATTTAGAAGCTGTAGTAAATTCACAAATTCCTAAACGAGCACCCTACGGAATACAATTGAATCGTTATGGGATTATGCTTGATCCACGCTCAGAAGGCTATCTTGCAGCTCCTAATTTTCAGGCATTTTATAACGATATTATGGACCGTTATATGCGTCCGATTGCGCGTTTGTTATTAGATACTTATGGTTATGACAACCAAACATTTGGTTTTTCTATTCAGTACAATCCTGATAAAGATAAGGATTTACATGCCCATACCGATGCCTCGGCTGCTACCTTAAATATTAATATTAATTTACCTGATGAAGCATTTACAGGTTCGCAAGTTGACTTCTACGATAAAACCACAGGAAAAACGGTGCAAACTACTTTTGAATCAGGGAAAGCAATAATTCACAGAGGTGATGTTGCACATGCAACGCACCCAATTATCAGCGGGCAACGAAGTAATTTGGTTGTGTGGTTATACGGAGACCGTATGCAAATTCCAAGAGGAGGAGCAAGTAGCTATGGTAGTGTCGATAACTCAGAGTCTAGAGTTGTTACATCAGATAGTATTAGTGCTCGTGAGCGTTGGACCGTGCCAAAGAGTCCCAAAGACACCTTTGCACCTTTTTAAAAAGACTAGAAATCGTTTATCTTGCTTTATACAATCGTTATATGTAGAAATAGAGGTAAAACTAGTATCAGAATTTTATAACAAGGTTCAAAAAAACATGAAAATGTCACCTTGAGCGCAGTCGAAAGGTCTTTTTAGTTCACATCTACGCTCAAGGTGACACTCCAATAAAAAATTAATAAAATCATGAGTAAAACAATCATAGTAACAGGAAGTACAGACGGAATAGGAAAGTTAACCGCTTTAAGCTTCGCTGAAAAAGGACATACCACTTATGTACACGGAAGAAATGAAGCAAAAGTGGACACAGTTGTTTCAGAAATAAAAACAAAAACAAACAATCAGAACATACATGGTTTGGTTGCAGATTTTTCCGATTTAGAAGCTGTTTCCGAATTAGCGGTACAGATTAAAAAATACATTCCTAAAATAGATATACTAATCAATAACGCGGGAATTTTCAAAACGAAAGAGGTTCATAATAAAAACGGATTAGACATCCGAATGGTGGTAAATTACCTAGCACCGTATGTGTTGACGAATGCCATACTAGAAAACATAAAGCAATCCGATGCACCAAGAATTATTAATTTAAGTTCTGCTGCACAAGCACCAGTTTCAGAAGCTGTTTTGATAGGAAAGGAGCAAGATTCAGAAAATAGTACATACGCACAAAGTAAGTTAGCATTGACCATGTGGAGTTTTAATCTAGCAAAACAAGAACCAAGTATTAATGTAATTGCTGTAAATCCGGGTTCATTATTAAATACCAAAATGGCTAATGAAGCCTACGGACAGCATTGGTCTCCTGCAGAAAAAGGAGTAGATATTTTGGTAGACCTGGCATTGTCTGTAAACTATAAAAACGATTCCGGTAAGTATTTCGACAACGATAAAGGAGGTCCGAAAGGTTATTTTGCACCAGCGCATCCCGATGCTTATGATGTTCTGAAAATCAGAAACTTATTAACGGTAACCAATAAATTATTAGCTAATTAGGGTATTTAGTTTGCCATTTTTAACAAGTTTCTTCAAATTAGGTATATTTTAAGCCATTATTTAAGGTTAAATTTGTCAGATGAAAAAAATACTCGTTCTGTTTTCGCATCCTAAATTTGAAAAATCTAGAGTAAACCAAGCTTTAATTAATCATATTACGGATAAAGATCATGTTACTATTCATGATTTGTATGAGGAATATCCAGATTTTCATATCGATGTCCCTAGAGAAAAAGAATTACTAAGTCAGCATGATATTATCATTTGGCATCATCCATTTTACTGGTATAGTTGTCCGCCAATAATGAAACAATGGATGGACATGGTATTAGAGTTCAATTGGGCTTACGGACCTAGTGGTAAGGCATTACAAAATAAAATATGTTTCAATGTTATAACAACAGGAGGTTCACGAGAAGTGTATTGCTCCGAAGGTTATAATAGCTTTACCGTAAGACAGTTTTTAAGACCATTTGAACAGACCGCCATTTTGTGTGGTATGACTTATTTTCCACCTTTTACGGTAATGGGAACATACACATTAACTGATGAAGATTTAAACCGTTATAAAAATAACTACGGAAAATTAATCGACTTACTACAAGCTAATTTATCTGTAAATGATTTTGACAATAAATCATTTTTAAACGATATTCCTCAACTTAAAACAACCTAAACTATGAGTGGAAGTATACTTTTTGAAGCCATAGTATTTTTAGCAGGAGCCATAATTTGTGTCTCTATTGCAAAACGTTTAGGCTTAAGTTCTGTAATAGGCTATTTATTAGCAGGCGTTTTAATTGGCCCTTATGTATTGGGGTTTATTGGCGAAGAAGGGCAAGATATATTACACTTTGCCGAATTTGGTGTGGTTGTAATGCTGTTTTTAATCGGACTAGAAATTGAGCCTAAAAACTTCTGGAACATGCGAAAAACCATTGTGGGTATGGGCGGCATACAAGTAGGAGGCACCATGCTACTTTCATACATCTTGTTTGCTGCATTAGGTTTCGATTGGAAAGTGGCTTTAGTCATTTCTATGGCTGTCGCACTATCATCCACAGCTATTGCATTACAAACTATAAAGGAAAAAGGATTAATGGATACCACATTTGGTACGTCTTCATTTTCCATCTTATTGTTTCAAGATATCATTGTTATTTTCATGTTGGGTTTTATTCCGTTGTTAGCTAATTCGGAACAAAACACGACTGCCGAAAGTCACAGCGAGCATGCGAATTTATTGGAAAACCTACCCATGGGATTTCAAACTTTAGCCATTATATTATCGGTGGTTTTAATTATTGTTGCTGGTCGGTATTTAATTGTACCCATGTTACGAAAAGTGGCTAAAACAGGTGTTCGCGAATTACTTATTGCTGCTGCTTTATTAATTGTATTTGGTATTTCATTTTTAATGGAATATGTTGGCATTAGTCCTGCTTTAGGTGCTTTTTTAGGCGGTGTTGTACTTTCTAACAGTGAGTTTAAGCACGAACTAGAGAGCACCTTAGAACCTTTTAAAAACCTGCTTTTAGGGTTGTTCTTTATGGCTGTTGGGGCATCTATTAACTTTATAGTCATTGCTAAAAGTCCTTTAACTATAGGAGGTATTTTATTGGCTATTATCGTTTTAAAAGCGCTCGTGTTATTTATAACAGGACATATTTTTAAATTAAAACTAGACCAAAAATTATTGCTAACCTTCAGTTTAGCACAAATTGGTGAATTCGCTTTTGTACTGTTGTCCTTCGCTTTCGGACTCAATATTTTAGAACAAGAACAAATGGATATGATGCTTGTAATTACAGCACTTTCCATGTCTATAACGCCAATAATTAGTATGGTTAACGAACGTTTAATACTTCCTAAAATTGGTACCAAAGAATCCATAAAACGACCTATGGACCACATTGCTAAATCGCAAAAAATAATATTGGTTGGTTTTGGTCATTTTGGAAGTACTATTGGGCGATTTTTACGCTCTCATGGTGTGGAAGCTACCATTTTAGATCACGATTCTAATCGTGTAGATTTCTTGCGTAAAATGGGTTTTGAAGTGTATTATGGAGATGCCACAAGACTAGATTTATTAGAATCAGCAGGCATTTCCGAAGCTAAAATCATTATTTGTGCCACTAATAAATTAAGTGTTTCAAAAGCTATTAGTAAAATAGTAAAGGAAAAATATCCGCATGTAGAACTTATGATTAGAACTAAAAACAGGTATGATGCATACGAGTTATTAAACCTTGGCCATCAAAATATTTATAGAGAATCTTTAGAAACGTCCTTAACTTTAGCTAAAGATGTATTAAGCAAAATGGGTTTCAGAAAATACACGCTAACTAGACAAGTACAAAACTTTATTAAGTATGATGTAGATAGTTTAAGACGCTTAGCTTCTGAACCTAACCGAGAAGACGACTATATTTTTAAAGCTAAAAAAGAACTAGAACAACAAGAAAAATTCTTAAATGAAGATTTCAAGCGAGGGGTTGTAGATTATGATAATCATTGGGATAGCGACCATATTAAAAAAGCTTTAAAAAACCCGAATGCTAAAGATTAATGCCTAAAAGAATAAAAATTTTCCATTAATTTTGTGTTTTAAAGACCTTTCATAAATTCTGAATTTTGTTAGAAAAAAGAGAACAATTACCCCAAAATCAATTAATAGATACAGACTATTTTATTTACTGTTTAGAAGCGGTTGAAGATGTCGAAATAGACACCGTTACCGAAGCACAACATAAATTAGCACAATTAACCTCGCAATATGGTGTAGCCAGTATTTATAAAACATGCGATACTATTGAAGGTTTAGAAGATAGCCTGAATGCATTGGTTTTAGGCGATCATAATTTTAAAGACTACGAAATAATTTACTTGGTTATAACGGGTGAAGCCAATAGTATTTGTTTAAATGATTATTACTATAGTTTACAAGAAATTGCTGAAATCTTTGAAGGCCGATTACAAGGCAAGATTTTACATTTTTCGAATGCCAAGGTTTTAGATTTAGATGATGAAGAAGCACAGTATTTTCTTGATATAACAGGAGCAAGGGGCATTTCGGGATACGGTTATGCGTCAAACGGAATAACTAGTTCAAATCTTGATATCGCATTCTTTAACTTATTTAACGACGATGATAATATGTTGGATGTGGTTGAAGAACTTCATCAAAGACATTACAAAATGTGCAAACTATTAGATTTTAGGTTGTATTATTAGCTTAAGACTTTAATATGCTTTACAACATTTACTTACCCTTATAAAAACTACAAAACAGAACAAATAGATTCATTTGAGTCAACATTTTATTGGAATACATCAAGCATTAACCGCTAATATGGGCACCTTGTAAAAAAAAGACAAATGGAAAACGTATTAGTAGTAGGTGCCACAGGTACCACGGGAAAAAAAATAGTTCAATTATTAAAAGCATCGCAGTATTTCGAACCTGTAGCTATGGTTAGAAATACTCAGCAACAAACCGAGTTTGAGGCACATCAGGTAAAAACGGTTATGGGCGATTTAGAGCAAGATGTATCGCATACAGCAAAAGATATGGATAAGGTCATTTTTGCTGCAGGATCTGGAGGTAATAATGTAAAAGCTGTCGATCAAGATGGTGCCATAAAAATGATTGATGCCGCATCAAAATGGAATATCAACAAATTTGTAATGCTAAGCTCGATGGGAGCAGATCAACCAGAAAAAAGCGATAAGCTTCAAGACTACTTAAAAGCTAAACATAACGCCGATGAATATTTAAAATCGTCTCCTTTAAATTATGCCATTGTAAGACCCGGAAGTTTAACCAATAGCGTTGGTGATGGTAAAATTAAATTATCAAAATCACTTAATGAGCAAGGAGAAATATCTCGCGATAATGTGGCGCAAACCTTGGTGAGAACGTTACCCGATGATGCACCAAATAAGGAAACCTTCGAGATTATTTCTGGTGATACTTTAATAGGTAAAGCCTTAGAAAATTTAAAATAATTTTTTTGGTATAGCCTAAAACATTAGAGCACAAATTAAATATATAAAAACACCCAAGATTTTTAATCTTGGGTGTTTTTTGTTTTGAAGAAAATAGAGTGTTTATTTAAAATATTGTAAATAATATAAAGTTATTTTGATTCAATAAAATGTAATTGTATCTGTATAATTACAATAAACCTCATAGTTTTACTGTTACAAAGACATTTTATATAACGTCTGATTATAATTCTTTTTTGAATTATAATGTTCTGCATTATAGCCTGTCCCGAACTTGATTCGGGATAACTTTGCTTTGGTAAAAGCGAAGTTTAAACTACTACTTTTTCTTTATTTTTTTCTTCTATAAACTTTCTCTACAATGTTAATGACATCGAGGTATGAGATGCATGAACTCCTCCAAAACAATATTAACGTTGTGAATAAACACTCTTTTTACGAAACGATGATAGGAGAGAAGTGGAATGTGTGTGGAATAGAAAAATCTACAGGTAACTTTACTAATAAATACAAATTTTAATAATATATTTAAAGTCAATTATTACAAAATTTATAATGTATGGATAAGTGGAAAAAATTATTACAAGGAGTAACTTTTAGAAATCGTTCAGAGACTATATCAATAGATGGGAGAGATCCTTTTGAAAATGATTATGGAAGGTTGATTTCAAGTTCTCCAATTAGAAGATTACAAGATAAGACACAAGTTTTTCCTCTAGAGAGTAGTGATTATATTCGAACACGATTAACTCATTCTTTAGAAGTCTCTTACATTGGTAGTTCTATAGGTAAGAGTATTGAAAAATATGTGATTGATGAGAAAAAAGATTTACCAGAAATTTATAGAGGTCAAATAAGTTCTCTATTAAGAGGTTCTGGACTTGTTCACGATTTAGGAAACCCTCCATTTGGACATTTTGGTGAGTCAGCTATACAAGATTATTTTAAAGATTATTTTGATAATAATAATAATAATAATAATAATGTCGATTTAAGCGAAATTGAAAAAGCAGATTTTATAAATTTTGATGGTAACGTACAAACTTTTAGAATTTTAAGAAGATTGCATTTTTTTAAAGATGAACATAGTTTTAATTTGACTTTTCCAACATTAGCAAGTATTATTAAATATCCATCAAATTCAATTGAAGGAAATAAAAAAAAGAAGGCGAAAGAAATTAGGACAAAAAAGTTCGGATATTTTGTTTCAGAACAAGAAGATTATGAAATAATCAATGAAAAACTTGGCTTAAATAACCGTAGACATCCTATTGTATACTTGATGGAAGCAGCGGATGATATTGCATATTGCGCTGCTGATATAGAAGATGGAGTTAAATTAGGAATATTAAATTATGAAACAGTAAGAAAGGTTTTTGAGAAGAATTTAAAGGCAAATAAGGATTTATTAGAAGTTTTAGACACGTATCATAAAGATAATGATAACAAATTATCAGATAGGTTGTCACTTACAGTACAACAATTCAGAGTTAAAACCCAAGGAAAAATGATTGAAGGTGTTGTCGATTGTTTTAGAAAAAATTACAATAAAATAATGGACGGAACTTTTGAATATGAATTAATAGAAAAATCGAGAGGTTCAGATATTCGAGATTCGTTTGAAGAGCTTCAGAGAGTTGTATTTGATAATAAAAAAATTATGCAAACGGAGCTAGCTGGCTGGGAAATTATATATGGATTACTAGATATATTTATTCCTGCTACAAAATCTGAAAAATTTAAAAGTGGAGGAAACACAAAAGAAGCTAGATTATATAAAAATATATCTTCAAGCTATAGATACATATATGAAAATTATAATAATTATGATAATGATGATTATAATAAAATCCAACTAGTTGTTGATTTTATAAGTGGTATGACAGATACTTATGCATTAAATTTATTTAGAAAACTTAAAGGAATTAGGTTGTAATGTTAAGCGTTATTGAAGATAAAATATTATTTAAAAAACTTTTTGCTGAGAGATTTAGAGAGGTTTTAAAAGAGCATTCAGAATTTTATAAATTTATATTAAATTTATTGGTTCACGGAACGGCTTATGTTGTTGGTGGATTTGTAAGAGATTCTATTAATAATAAAAAATCGAGAGATTTAGATATGATTGCTTCAGTTTCACACGAACAATTAGAAGGTTTATTAAAGGAATCTAAATTGAATTACTCTATAAATAGAATGTTGGGTATTAAGATTAAACTTAATAATTTTGAAGTTGATATTTGGAGTATTGATAACAATTGGGCATTTAGGGATGCAGTTGTAAAAAGAAATGAAGATTATATTTTAGATAACATTTCTGATGGCTGTTTTTATAACTACGATGGTTTAGTAATAAATATCCATACTAATAATTTTAGGTCTAATCATTATAATGATTTTGTAAATAATAGTCAATTAGATATAATACAAAAGAGTAAGTCTTATAAATCTAAAAATCCAACAATTGAAGCTAATATACTTCGTGCAATTTATTTAAATGAAACATTTGGAGTAAATATTACTCCAAATTGTATGAGTTATTTAGTGAAAATGATTAGTAATGTTTCAAATAATTATGACTTAAAAGATAGATTAAACCTCTATTTAAATAAGTATGAAAAATATAAAAAAGCATTGTCAATTGAAGATGTAATGGATGCAATAGGACTTATAAAATATATTCATAACAATAGAGTTGAAGGAAAAAAAAATCCAGGTCAATTCAATATTGATTTTGATTAAGAGTTTTTTGCCCTCATAAAATTTTGGTAAAACAATAGGTGAGTGGAGCATACATATTTTAGGCTATACGAATATAATTTTCCTGTGGATGATTGTATTTGAATACAACAATTAACTAAAATTACGTTTGAAATCGCATTTAACTAAAAATGTACTTTGGGTACATTTTCTTAACGCTAAATAGTCTAAATTATAGCGAAACGAGCTTTAATTGTTTCCAAAAGTTTATGCTGTCTTGATTTTTTTGTTTCTTTTTTTATCAAGAAAAAAAGATATAGAACTTTAAATTCAAATTTATGAAACATGAAAATTTTGATAGACATAAGTTTCGTGCTTGCGTAGATGAAGCTAGAAAAATCATTTTAGAAAAAGATGACTTTTCGTTGGAAGCTAGGAATCTATTAGCTCACTTAATTTATGATAATAGAAGTATCAAAGGAATTAATTTCAAAAAACTTTGTTGGGACACTATATTATTCGATTATCCTGATTGGGTAGAATATTATAATATGACTGAAAATAGATTTATTAAAATTAAAGAATTTCTGATTAAAAAAATTGAACAAAATGGAAATCGTTAATTTCTATTTTACATAATATTAGTAGTTACAATTAAAAAAGTTTAAATAGTATCGAGAATAGAATAAGTGCTTAGAATTCTATCCTTCATAAAATAACTGCAAATTATAGTACAGAAATATAATTATGATGCTTCTTGAGAATCGCGTATTTAAAAAATAATGGATGATTGTACAGAATATTAAAATTATACGTGAAGCAAATCGATAAAGTTTAATGACCCAAATATTGAGTATTCTTTTAAAACTAAAAACTTTCTGGGATATTTTACATAATAGAGAATTATAGCTACACAATTATAAATGCAACTACGAAGCCACAATTAGCTTGTCATAATTACTATCGATATAAGTCTGCGACATTATATCTGCAATTATGTCAAATATCGCTCAAAAACGCTATTTCGCTAATTGTTGTAAAATGTACTATAATGTTCTGCGTTATGTAACTTGAGCTTTGGTTAAAAGCGAAAGGTTCTATTTAAGTTTCTTGAAAAAATTTATTCTAAAAGTTTCTTCTGCTATGTTAATGGAACACTTTTTATGCGACGACGTAGGAGGGAAGCGTAATATGTGTGGAATGATTTACTATTGACTTGACTAAATGATGTCAAATAATGCTTTCTATTATTAAATAATTTTTCGTAATTTGTTATGTTAAGTATATAAACTTTAATGAACAGAAAACCTAACCTACATATTGAGCGATAAAGATGAGTTTATTAGTTAAGAATACCAACACTTTAGAGCTGAATCAAAAAGTCGTTTCTAAACAAGAAACTACTATGTTGGGATGCGATATTTTTAGTGGAGCTGGAGGAATGAGTCTAGGAGCAGAAATGAGTGGAATTAATATTTCATTTGCTGTTGAACACGATAAGTATGCTGCGCAAACATTTAAAGCAAATCATAAGGCTTCAAATGTATTAGTTAATGATATAAGGTTAATTGACCCAAGTAATATTATTTCAAACAATCCTTTTATTCTTTTTGGAGGACCACCATGTCAAGGTTTCTCCTTATCAAACACAGTTACTCGAAATTCAAAAAATGTTAAGAATAGCTTATTTGAAGAATTTTTAAGATTTATAGAGGTTCTTGAACCAACCTGGTGCGTATTTGAGAATGTTGAAGGTTTTAGAAGTTTTCAAAATGGAAAAGTTGTTAAAATTTTAAAAGAAAGACTTGAGAATTTAGGTTATACAGTAAATCATGATGTTTTAATTGCATCTGATTATGGTGTTCCTCAAGACAGAAAACGTTTTTTTATGGTAGGAAATAAGAATGGGATAAAGTATAAATTTCCTGAACCAACTATAAATAAATTTACAGTTTCTGATGCATTATCAGATTTACCAGCATTATTAAATGGAGATTCTATTGAATCGTTACCATACAGTAGTTTAGCTGAAAATGAATTTGCAAATGCTATGAGGATTAATTCCGATTTTTCATTACAAAATTATGTTTCGAGAAATAGAGATTATGTTTTAGAAAGGTATAGACATATAAGACAAGGAGAAAATTGGAAGGCAATTCCTGACGAGTTAATGCAAAATTATGCAGATAAGAATAATTGTCATTCAGGAATTTATAAACGTTTGGACTCAAGTAAGCCTTCTGTAGTGATATCTAATTATAGAAAAAACATGTTAATTCATCCTTTTGAAAATAGAGGTTTATCTGTTAGAGAAGCTGCAAGATTGCAAAGTTTTCCTGATAGTTTCATTTTTAAAGGAACTTTGATGTATATGCAGCAACAAATAGGGAATGCAGTACCTCCTTTACTAGCTAAAGCATTGTTTGATCAAATAAATAAAATGAGCTAATGCCAAAAAACAGCGAAAAATCAATTAAATTTAATTTTGATGTTAGTGCATATAGACTATTAGGTCGTGAGCTTATAACTGATAGAATAACAGCTTTGTTTGAATTAGTTAAAAACTCATATGATGCTAATGCAGAAAATGTTACAGTTGAATTCCAAAATATTAACCCATTAAGTACAGATTCTAAAATAATTATCAAAGATGATGGTATCGGAATGCAGTTTTCTGATATTAAAAATAAATGGATGGTAATTGGTACAAGCAGTAAAAGAAGAGAACGCCTCTCTCCATCACCACATAACAGAAAAGTTTCAGGAAAAAAAGGAGTTGGCAGATTTGCAGTTGATAAATTAGGAGAAAAACTAGTTTTAAAGACTAAGAAAAAGAATGATAGCCAGTTATTATGTTTGGAAACAGATTGGTCTCATTATTCAGGCTTAGAAAATTCACAATTTAAATTAAACTTTGAAGATGAAAAGCCTTTTTTTACTGATGTTGAAAATAGCTATTGGTATGAGGATGATTCGAAAGATAATCAAGGTACGACTTTAGAAATCTCTTTAGTGAGTGAAATTTGGACTGAAGAAGATGTTAATAGAGCTTATAAAGAATTATCAAAGCTAGTTTCACCAAACTCAAATTTAAAGAAAACATACCCATTTAATATTACAATTAAGGCGCCATACAGCGGTTTTGAAAATAAGATAGTAAAAACACAACTAATTGATTTTGCAACAAAAAAAGTTGAATTGTCATTTAATGCTGTTAATAAAAAACAGGAGATATTACAATATAATAAAGCGGAAAATGATTTGTCTTTAATTAGTGTTCCAGAAAGACCTTGTGGCTTATTGAAATTAACTTTGTATTATTTTAATCAAGAGGATAAACGTAAATATAAAAGTCATTTTAAATCAGATATTGATGGTATCAAAATTTATCGAGATGGCATTATTACAACGCCATTTGCAGAATATGTTTCACATCAAGAAAAACAAAAAGACATACTTGGTATTGACAAAAGGCGATACTCTGGTTTTTTTGAAAGGTTTGGGAGTAGAGATTTATTAGGGTTTGTAGAGATTACGGATGAAAATAATCCGAACATTATTGAATCGACTAACAGACAAGGGTTTGTTGATAATGAGGCTTGGGAAGAGCTTAGAAAATTTATTATAGAGCAAATTGTTCAACTTGAAACCTATTATAAAAATATAAAAAAATCCGAAAGAGAATCTACGAAATCTAGTTTAGGTGGTGCAAGTAAAGATTTAAAGTCTATCAAGAAAGAAATTGCATCAATAAAAAAAGAAGCTTCTCCTCAGGTTAAACAAAAACTAAAAAATATTGAGGCCAACTTAGGGAAAATACAAGGAAGTGTAACTAAAAGTATTAAAGATTATGCTAATTTAGAAAAGGAAAGTAAACAAAAAGAAAATTTATTTTTTAGCCTTGTTTCACTTCAAACTTATGCAGCTATGTTTTCTCATATGACAAAACATACTATTGGTCATATACTTACTAGTGCAGAATATTTTAGTAAAAACTATCCAAATCAAAAGTTAGAAAGTAGATTTATAAAAATCTCTAAGAATATTTATAATGAAATGCTCAAATTAAGAAAAGGTGTTGATTTTATGCTGAAATATGCTAAATCAGATACAGAGTTTGAGGAGATTAATGTAAAGAATCTTGTACTTAATTTATTTGAAGATATTTACTTTGATAGGTTTATAGATGAAAATATTAAAACAGAGATTGTCATTAATGATGATTTAATATTAAACTACAATAGAAAGTCAATTGAAGATATTTTTGATAACTTAATTTCAAATTCAATAAAAGCATTGAAAGGAAGAAATGATAAAATAATTAAGTGCAGTAGTATTACATCTAAAAACGATTTGACAATTTTATTCTCTGACAATGGTATTGGTATTAAAGAGGAAGATAAGTTTAGAATTTTTGATATTTTCTTTACTAAAACATCTGAAGATGGAGGAGCAGGAATGGGACTTTATATGGTTAAAACTAGAGTAGAAGCAATGCAAGGTAATATTGAGGTAGTTGAAAATGAGTTAAAACCTAGTGGAGCAACTTTTAAAATTACACTACCATTTAAAAAATAGAGAATATGAATGTGACTTTTGTTATAATAGATGATAATGAAGAAATTAGAGAACACTCTTTATTATTTACGCTTGAAGATAAATATAAAAATGTTAATTTTTATTCGAATCCAAATGAGGGTTTACAATTTATTAAAGACAATCTAGATGTGAATTTAATCGTTTTACTCGACATCGAATTTTCTGAAAAAGATAAAAAAAACGGTCATATTCTTTTAGAAGAAATATATAATACATCAGCTTTAATACCTGTTATATTATGGAGTGGCATTAATGAAACGACAGAAGAATTTAGTGATTTTATTAATAATCATGCTTTTGGTTTTTTGAGTAAAACTTCAACTTTAGATGAGTCAATGTTAATTGTTGATAAGGCTTATAATCACTTAAAAAATAGTTTAGATAATACAATAGAGGATTGGATTATTCAAAATGAAGTAGATAAAGACAAAACTATTTATTTAAATGCTGATGGAGATAGTTTCTCTTTAAACGATATTTTAAAAGAAATTAGACTGCAAACACCAATTGGCAAAGAATTTTCATCAAAATTAAATGCATTAACTATCGATTTATTGTTACGAAAAAAAGAAAAACTATAATGGTTGATGTTATTGGATTATTTGACAATGAAGATGATTCATTAGGACTTTTTTTTGACCTTTGTTATCAAAATTTAGTAGACTATTTAGCTAATAGCACAATAAATATAACCTATATTAATAGCCAAAGGTTAAATGAAATATCTATACCGATAATAACTGGTGCTTTAGGTAAATTTATCGCTCTTGCATATTCACACGGAAGTGAAAATGAATTATTAAGAAATAATACTCCATATATATCCACAGATGTTAATTTTGATGAATTTGCTGATTCTTTCTTTTATACTTGTTCTTGTCATACAGGTAAGCTTTTAGGTGATGAATTAGTAAATAATGGAGCCTTAAACTATATAGGTTATTCCGATAAATTTAAAGTTTGGGGTTTCAATATGGAACCATATATTGATTGTGCAAATTATGGAATTAAGCTGTTTTTTGAAAAACATTGTACAAATGATATTGTTCTGATGATGAAAGAGAAATACACAGAACATATTGATAATTATGAAAATGATATTTTAGGAGCAGCTATGTTAGTCTCAAATAGAAATTGTCTCATTAGTATTGGAAATAATATTACAATTGAAGATTTGTTATAATTATGTAAAATAGAATCTCGATGTTTACCTTGGCCTCATAAAATTTTGGTTAAAACAATAGGAGAAATGAGCGTGCATATTTTAGGGGTTTAGCAATACAGTTTCTTAATAATTTCTATTATAAAAGGGATTTCAAAACAATCTTAACGAGTTACAATGTTTCCTAAAAAATAGCGAATGAACCGTTAATTGTTTCCAAAATTATATGCAGCCTTGAATTTTTGTTTCTTTTGTTTCAAGACAAAAGATAATGAAAAAATGAAAAGAAAGATTAATTGAAGTTCTAATTATAACAAGTGCATAGAATTTTATTTTTCTTAAAATTTATGCTCTTGTGGCAATCCAAGAGAATCATCTAAAATTTTTTATAACGTACATTTTATCGAATACGCGATTTTTAATAAGAGCAAAAAGGTTAGCTTTTATTTTGGCGTTGGCAAGCGTTGGATAATTGTGTGTAAAATAAATTGCCAGAGCAATTTGATTTTATAAAACAATCGAGCGCTTGGTAGCGGCTATTTTACATAACGGCTAATTATAGATACAAATGTTTTATAAACGCTGCGAAGCAAACCGCTTATTAGTTTAATGACCCAAGTTCCAATTATTCTTATGAAAACGAATGCTTCTGGGATATTTTACATAATACTACATTATAGCTATCAAATGGACTCCTCTCATAAAATACCAATGATAACATTTGTACTATAATTTATATTATGTAAAATAGAAAATTTAGAGCTCTCTATAGCCCATTTCAAAACCATAAAAATTAAAACACCTATTACCTTTGTATTTGCGCCAGAATTGTTGGGTCTTTAATTTTATTGTCTTCCGATAGTAATTTCATTTTAGAAATAATTTCAGCAGTTTTAGGGTCATCATCTATAAATGGTAAAAACAAACGACCACGATGTTGACTATGAACAGGAATTATAGATAATTGCAATCCGGTTTTACTAACCATACCGCTACCTAAATGAATACTATAATCTGCTAGTGTGCCTTTTATTAATATATGTCTTTCTTTAACCGTAACATTGCTAGCCTTAAATAATCTGGCTGTTTCTCGTGCCAAAGCACCGCGCATTTGCATGGTTGAATGACTAGCTTCTGGGTCTACACCTCCTACATGTGCAACACTTACTACCAAGTCTAAATCGCGCATAACTTCACTAAACGTAACAGCATCAATATCCGTTAAAGGCACTGGTTTATAGTTGTTTCTAGAATGAAAAGCCACATGCTCTAATGTTGGCGCTTCTATATCGGCTGGAGAAAACCAATCTGCCATTGCATAAATTGAGGCTATAAATCCTTTTTTATGATACACTTTCTGTAAACCTTCTTCGTGATTTACCGTCCAACCTCTTGATCTTAATAAAGCTACTGTTTTTTGTGGCTGAATTTGGTGTCCTTGGTAACGATCGGATTTTATTTTGCTTTCAATTTCATCTTTGGTAATAACATATAATTCTCTAAATATCTGTTTAAAAGGCTGCACCAACGCTGTATCAAAAGCATATTTTTGGTATAAATCCCAAACGACACCTTGGTATAAATGTGATGGATGTGCAATAATTATTTCATCTTTTTGCTTTATTGGTAGACTCCTTCTATCGTTATCTATTAACGCGCCATCTGTATAAAACCCAAATATATTTTGTGTTTTATTGAACAGTAACAATTTAGTTAACATGGCTTTTACAACCGGATGAATCAAAATGTTTTGTAGTTCTTCCTTGCTAAACACCTCTTCCCGTAACATGGCATTTTCTAAAGAAATACGCGTTCTGGAATATTGCTTTCTTAAAAAGGCTTTATTTTTTTGTAAAACCTTAATATTTTTATCCTTTCTATATTTAGCGGGAATAGATTTTTGTGCTTTACCATCTTTAGTAACTTTAACATCGGCTTTACCTTGCTCGTTTATAAATAACTCTACAATAACATTATCGATTTCCACAGTAGCGTGCTCCATAATTTGTTGGGTGGCCTCCCCTTCCATGGCCCATGAAAAACGGATACTATCATCGTATCCAGCATTTCTAGCCAAATTATCTAGCGCGATTTCTACGGCTTTTTTTTCGCTTTCTTGTCGTTGTGATCCAAATTGTTTGCTTTCTCTTAAAAATTCCTGCAGCAAGTTGTATCTATTTAAAAGATCTTTTTTTCGGTTGGCTTTACTTAAAGGAATTAAACCAAAGGCTTTTACATAATCTTTATCTCGTTTATCGTTTATTTTAGCTAATGCTTCTCTAATTTTAATGTCTCCAAGAATTACAGACGAATACAGTTTTACAAGACGATGTCCGTTACCATCTGAAATATACTTGGCCGCATCGTGTAATACTTTCCAATTTTGTTTTCCTAGATTAGGATACACTTCATTAAACCAGTCTAAATCTATTACGCCTTTAGCAAAATCTGCACGATCAACATTGGAATATCTAGAGATAATGGTTTCCTTTTCAGCATTCATATAGTCTGATGCATGCGCATGAAACCACCAAACGGCATCTTCTAGTTTTTCAATACCCAAAAATTCACCAATCCAACTCGCCCATTGTGGCGCATAAATAGCTGTTTCAATCCATCGCTTTTTTGTGATTTTGGAGGTGTTAGCCTTGGTTTCAAACTCTTGAAAATCTTCAGTATCTTTAGGTACACATCGTTTAATTAAACTACTAAATACTTCTTTTTTAGAATCGAATCGGTACCACGAATAGCCTCTGTGAAAAGTATCCTTACCTAAACGGGTTAATAATTCAAATAAATAATCAATACCCTTAATATTGCCAATTTGACCCATATATGGCGTAGCTTCGGTAGCTAAATCGCCTCTTTCTAATTCAACCGATAACAAGTTCTTCTTCAAATTATGCGCAATACCAGAAGGAATCGTGTCTATATTAATTTCTTTATTTCTGTAATGCGTATTGCCTTCTAATAAATTTAGTAAATCTGTATTTATTAATAATTGATATTTAAAATCGTCATCATTAATTTTATTAGCCTTGTACAATGCTACTGTAATCCACCCTGGAGGGGAACTTGGTTGCATTGGGTTAATATCTGTTTTAGCGATCTCGCTAATATGTTTTGGAGTATCTGGAAAGGTTAATTTAGCAGCAAATAGGTACATTTTTAAATCCCAATAGCGTTTTAGTAACGCAGTATTATTGGAAATTTCATGTAAATCTGTAGCCAATGCACTTAAATCCATAATTTGATATTCTATCATATCAGTCCAATCTGTGACCTTTTGGTTCCAACGATCTTTAGAAGTTTTTAATCTTAAATCTTGCGGAAGTCTTGCCATAGCATCTTCTAAAACATCAATTTTAAATTGTAGTACGGTTGGAAAATCGGCGTAACCGTTAAATAGAAATTGAAGCAAATGTGCTACCTTTTTGTTAATGGAATCCCATCTTTGCGTTTTTACCAATCGTAACCCCTTAAAATCAGGTAGATATTGTTTCGTAAAATTGAGGTAGTTTTCACTTTTATAGATATAAGGAAAGTTGTCGCAATAATAAATAGCAGCCAACATTTCGAAATCGTTTAATTTAGAGTTTTCATACCAGTTTAGCCAAATCTCTGCCAAAGGAAGGTATTGTAATTTATCTTTAGCCTTGTCTAAATCGTGTGCGTTTTTGTTATTATAAGCAATACTTCTAGCTAATAAAACAATTTCTTTATGTCCGTTTTTATAATGCGCTTCGTATTCGTGATTTTGGTGCTTTTCAAATAAAGCAATAAGCGCATTTATGGCGCGTACTGTTTTTTCGTTATCAATTAAATTACTAAAAAGGAAATTAGTTTTAGGTGTTAGCTTTGAAATGATATTTGATAACAGCGATTTGTTATCCTTACCAAAAATAATTTGAGGAGTTATTAAAGGTGATAAATTATTATAATCAATGGCTCCAAAACCATTTTCGAAACTGTAAGTCTGTGTGGTTTTTGAAAATTTATCAATATAAACCTGTTCGTTTTTCGATAATTTTGGACGCTCTGAATACAGGTTAATTTGAGTATCCACAAAAGGGACTAAACGATTACTTTCATGTAGTACAGTCATGATTTCTAGAGCTGCTAATCGCTGATCTACTTTCGATGATTCTATAAGGTTTGAAGTAATAGCTTCCACCCTATTTTCCTTTTGCTTTAGTATCAGTTTAATGATGTTTTCTCGTAAATCTTTGTGCTTTCTTTGTAACAAATCTTCAAGTACTAAAACATCATCATTATTTAAATCTATAGATTCAAACAAGGTAATTCCTGTAGCCATTACAGCCGTATTTCTATCCTTAATAGCTTGATGAATAACATCTCTTTTCCATGGTGATTTTTTTAGGTCAACCTTAGGATGCTTCTTTTTATTTGCTCTGTAATAAGACCATGTATAATGATTTGGAAATAGTTTTCTAATGAAATTACTACGTTCATCGGAAGTTATAGCACTTAAGTTTTTAGCTAAAATTATTTGTTGATCTGCATTAGAATAATTTACTAAAAACTCAAAAAAGTAATTGGGTTTAATGGTATATGCGGTCCATGAAAATACTTGCCCTGATATAGATTTTCCTTTAGGTGGCAGACTTTCTCCATACGCTTTTATGGTATTAAATAATGTATCGCTAAGCTTCGGCTTTACTGGCATTGCATTTAAGACCCAAAAGTCGACTTCTAAATCGTTACCAAAATTCGAGTTCATCCAATCTAAAACTTTATGATTGGTGCGTCCTGTTTGCGAAATAAACATACAGGCTAATATTTTCTTCTCTTTACTGCCGTTATTTATTAAGTCTATAGCTGCTAGATTTGCAGAATCAACATCCGTTAACCCTAAAAACCATAAAGCCACATAAACCTCTAAGTTATCTTTACTTGTTAAGGCGTTTTTGGTTAACGATGGGTTTTCAAAAAAGGAGAGACTTAACTCTAAAACTCTTTTTATGGTTGCTGTTTTTGGAGCTTCCCACCCAAAGCCAAACCAGGAATCTGCAGCCCTAACAACACTACTAAAACGCATTAAATTATGCTCTAAAATCACTTTTATAAAATGATTTAAGGCTCCTAGAGATGTTTCGTCTAGGGATTCTAATATGGTTTGACGCAACCCTTCTTGACGTTGGGCTGCTAATAATAAATTTTCGACTAATTTCCAGTTTTCAGGATTTTCAGTAAGTAACAAACCTTTAACTAAACTTCGTGTAACACCACCTATCTCGTCTTCACTTATAAAAATATCCTGTATTAAACTATAAAGCGCTTGAGACTGCGTGCTATCATTTAAAGCTGCAGCAAATATATAAGCGTGGTTTTTATAATAATACTCGTCGTACACATCATATTGCGCGAGTTCTAAAATTGTTAATCCGGAAAACCCTACCGTTCCTGATTTGTATAAATTTTGCAAATAACGGATTCTATTTACAATATAGTCCTCGGATGATTTACTACGAAATGAACGTCTTGTATAGCCAGTTTGGTAAGGCGATTTTAATATTAAATCCCAAACACTAGCTATATAAACTGCTTGATGATTCCCAAAAAGTAATTTTGCTAGTTTTAATCCTTCTTTACTGGTCCAAGGGTTAAAGGCTAAATCCTTACCAAAATACTCTAGATAAGGCTTTATATTTAGGTTATTGGAATAGTAACTTTGCTCCGTTTTGCTAGAAAGTTGCGTAATTAGCAATCCTAAAACATTGTATTTTTTATTAAAACCAATAAAATCAGTCTTACTTAATTTTGAAGGTTTTTTACTTTCTATAAATTTTTGGGCATCCTCTAATTTAATCATACTAAATTTTGATTTTTACCAATACGTTCCTGTTAAGAAAGTCATTCTTAAAAAGGTAATATTAGTATCTGGAGTAAGGGAAATATTCTCGTTTAAATCGGTTATTTCTTCATCATTTATAAACACTAGAAACATACCATCTTTATAAGCTTGAATTGCTGTTTCAATACTTGCCTGTTCATCGGCTAAGTTATAATTAGCAATATCACCAAAACCTATTTTACCAGTTTCCGATTGCTCTTGAATTTGTGAAGGTGTTAAAAAAGAAAGAAGTTGATTGTTTTCTCGTTTAGAATTATAGTCTTTTATTTTACTAGATACACAAGCCACAAGTAAATCCTTTAAATCATTGATTTTAAAGTCTAATTGTATGGTTTCGGTATAGATTTTCTTTTTGCCTAAACGCTTTAAATTGATGAAAAATTCTTGCACGCTTTTATAAATTGATTACTGCAATATAGGATAATTTACACAAAAACCATTGGTCATTATTGGTCATAATAGTCAAAATTATTACCCACATAAAAATATGCTTTATGAATTTTTAGCGTTTTTTACATGAAATTTAGCGCTATAAATCTCAGCTTGAATTAAATAACCCTAAAATCATGTTAAATTTCTTCTAAAGTCAAATATTTATACATTTTAATACTAAATCTAGTATTATATTTGCAGTCCCTTTATTTATAGTAAGCATGAAACCGGAACCAAAAGATAAAACTCAAAAATCGCGACTACAGTTGCTGCACCAGTATTATAAATATACAGGGTTTTACACGTTTGTTTGGGATGCAGTAAAAAAATCGTTTCCATATATTGTGGTTATTGTGATTGCTATATATGCGTTAAATCATTTTTTTGATATTAACGAAGCTTTAGTACGTCTTACCGAAATTCTTCCGGCTTACGGTGTATTAAGTTTCTTTTTTGTTTCAGAAACGCTTTTAGGTCTTGTACCACCAGAAATTTTTATTGCTTGGGCAGGTAAAATGTACAGTCCGTGGTTATATTTATCGCTACTCGCTATTTTTTCATACAGTGGTGGTTTAGTATCGTATTGGATGGGACGCTCCATAACAAAAATGCCATCGGTACATAATTACCTAGAAACTAAATTGGAAAAGCAATTAAAAAACTCCAAAAAATGGGGTGGATTTTTAATTATGGTTGGAGCCGTATTGCCACTACCCTTTTCTATTGCTTGTTTAGCCGCCGGAATTATAGAGTTCCCTTTTAGAAATGTGATGATGTATGGGGCTTTAAGGTTTGTGCGTTTTGCTATTTACGGTCTTATTATTTTTAATGTATTTTAGTTTTTAATACGCTAAAAAAGTCTTGAATATTAACGGTTTTTAGGGCAAAAACTATACTTTTTCTATCTATTTTTACACTATAAATTTATACTATGTTTTCATTTTTAAATATTTTCAGAATTGTAGCTTTACTAGAAGGTGTATCCTATCTTTTATTGTTATTTATAGCTACTCCTATTAAATATATTTCAGGCAATCCAGAATACGTTAAGCTATTAGGTATGCCACATGGCGTATTATTTATGCTGTATGTTGTTTTGGCCTTTTTATTAATGAAAGATATGAAATGGAATACTAAAACCTTATTTATTGTACTTATAGCTTCTGTAATTCCTTTTGGTACATTTTATATCGAAAAAAAATATTTAAAACCAGTTGTTAATGATTAGTTACAAACATTGGTTATATGACTATTTAATATCAGCAGATTTTTCCGAAACCACTGCCAAATACCTAAACATGCTAGGTCTATTAATAGCCTTGTTAATTGTGGTGTTTGTTGTCGATTATATTACCCGAAAGCTTTTAGTGCAGGCCTTTGTAAAGTTCGCTACGGTTTCAAAATCTAATTTCGACGATCTTTTAGTTAAAAATAAAGTACCTAGAAATGTAGCACATATTATTCCTTTACTTATTGCTTTAAAGTTTTTTCCTATTGTATTTTATGATTTTCCGGCGTTCGAAACTACTTTTGAAAAAGGCCTACAAGTATTTGGTATCATTTTAACCCTTTGGATTGTTAGAAGCATTCTACACACCTTAAAAGATTTCTTTAAAACCTTACCGAGTTTAAAAGATAAACCTATAGCTAGCTATATTCAGGTGTTCATGATTTTTGCTTGGTTGGGCGGTTTTATGTCGGCCATAGCCATAATTACAGGCATTCCGTTTTTATCATTTGTTACGGGACTTGGAGCTATTTCGGCAGTTATCATATTGGTTTTTAAAGATACTATAATGGGCTTTGTAGCTAGTATACAAGTGTCTATTAACGATATGGTGCGTATTGGCGATTGGATAACTTTCGAGAAATATGGAGCCGACGGCGATGTAACCGAAATTACTTTGGCAACCGTAAAAGTTCAAAATTTCGACAAAACCATTACTACGATTCCAACTTATGCTTTAATTTCCGATTCCTTTAAGAATTGGCGAGGTATGACAAGCTCTGAAGGCCGACGTATTAAAAGAGCACTCTATATCAAGCAAGATGGTGTAAAATACTTAACAGATAATGAGGTTGAAGCATTAAAAGGTATTCAGCTTATTTCATCTTATATTGAAACTAGACAGAAGGATATTTCAGATTATAACGACAGTCATAATATTGATAAAACACTTTTATTAAACGGAAGAAACCTTACCAACCTTGGGCTTTTTAGAAAATATATAGATGCCTACTTAAAAAATCATTCAGCCATTAACAAGGACATGATGATTATGGCGCGTCAATTAGCACCTACAACACAAGGTATTCCGTTAGAAATTTATGCTTTTAGTAGCGATAAACGTTGGGAAAATTACGAATATATTATGTCGGATATTTTCGATCATCTTATTGCCGCACTTCCCTATTTCCATTTGGAGATTTTTGAGTTACCAAGTACTGGAAGTTTTACTAAGTAATATTAATTAATGTCCATTAGTTAAAGATAGAGGTTATAAGTAAGCCACAACCTTAAATATTTTTCCTGCAATAACGTATTTTAGAAATTATAATAGTAGAAGTTTTTTGATATAAAATTTAATCTTCTACATTTTTATTATATCCAAATTTAAAGATTAATACTCAATTTAATATAATGTTGAAAAAGCGCAGGGATTAAATTTCTAATCGTAGGTCTTTTTATTCTATTTTCTACATTTTAGCATTTCAAATCATAAATATCCGACAAAATGCATTTTTTACAGACAAAAAGCGTAAATTATTGTAAGATATTAAGTTCTTTCTATTTTATTTCGATTCGTTTATTTAAGTTTGGAGTATAAAACCTAACCTTAAAACCAAATGAAAATTATGAAATTAAAAATTAAAATCATGGGATTACTCATGTTTTGCTTATTGACTTCTATGAAAAGTAAAGCACAAGAAGGCTTTATAGGAGAAGTAAAAATGTTTGCAGGTAGTTTTGTTCCCAGAAACTGGGCTTTTTGTCAGGGACAGTTACTTTCAATAGCATCAAACACCGCTTTATTCTCTATTATAGGAACAACCTATGGTGGTGGTGGTAGAACCACATTTGCTTTAACAGATTTACGTAGTAGAACAGCTGTTGGTGCTGGCGCTGGCCCTGGACTATCTAACATAAGAGAAGGAAGTCAAAGTGGCAGTGAAGATGCTATTTTAACCATTTTAAATATGCCAATTCATAACCACGCAGGTACCTTTACGCAAACATCTGGTATTTCAACAATGCCAGCAGTAGCAGAAGAAGCAAACTCTGATGACCCCACAAATAATAGTCTTGCAATACCTAACATTGGAGGGGCTAATAGGCTATATAGTAGTGATACTCCTGATACTAACCTATCAAATGGAACAGGTAATGTTCAAGGAAGTGTTAATATTTTCAATAGAGGAAGTCAGCAACCTTTTAATATTAGAAATCCTTATTTAGGTATTAATTATATAATCTGTACTAAAGGTATATTCCCTTCTAGAAGCTAACCAATAAAAAAAACATTTAAACATGAAAAATAATTACACGCTAAAATATTTGAAAATAACCTTGTTATTTTTAGCATTACTAATAACAAACGCGCCTTTGTTTTCTCAAACGACGTTAACAAAAGGAGATATAGCTTTCACCAGAATACAAATGGATGATGAATCTTTTTCTTTTGTGGTCTTAGTTCCTTTACAAGCTGGTACAGAATTTTATATTACTGATGAAGCTTGGAATGGAAATAGTTTATTAATGGCCGAGTCTGAATTAAAATTTACGGCAAACTCTCTAATTCCTGCTGGAGAGGAAGTGTCTTATAATACATCTTCAAACGTTTTAACATTTTCGGGAGGCAGTGTTTTGGGCTCTATAGTATCTGTTGGAGCAAACATCCCTATTAATATGCTAGGAACTTCAGGCGATAATTTATTTATTCACCAAGGTTCACAAGGATCGCCTTCGGTTGCTAATTTTATTGCAGGAATTAGTGCTAATTCTGGTGTGCCTGGAACTTCAGGAAATGCTTGGCAAACAAGTACGAGCACATCAAACACTTTATTGCCTAGTACTTTAACAAATGGTGCAGACGCTGTTGGTTTGTTTCCTTTTGGTGGTTCTCAAACAGAAGTCGATAATGCACGCTATAAACCTACAGCCAATCATACGGGTGTTAAAGCAACTATTTTAGCGGATATCATGAATTCATCTAATTGGGAATTTAATAATGACGTTGCTTTTGGCTTACCTCCAACTAGATTTACTATTATTCCCCCTTGTACTGCACCAGACATACCTACAGTTACATCTGCACCACCAATTATTTGTGATGGAAATAGTGCTTTATTAAGTATTTCTGGAAACAAAAATGATGCAACAGAATGGCGTGTTTATACGGGGTCATGTGGAGGCACTTTAGTTGCTATAACCACAGGGTCAAGCGTTATTGTAACACCAACACCTCCAAGTACAACATATTATGTTCGAGGAGAAGGTGGATGTGTTACACCTGGTACATGCGGAACCGTAACCATAAATACTACTCCTAGAGAAGATGCTTCTTTTAGTTATAGCGCCTCTGCTTATTGTGTTGACGGATTAGATCCAACACCTACTGTAACAGGGGTTTCTGGCGGAACTTTTTCTTCATCAGGAGGAGGCTTATCTATAAATCCTACTACGGGTAAAATTGATGTTTCAGCTTCAACACCTAACACCTATACGGTCTCTTATACCACTAATGGTTTATGTAATGGAACAGAAACGGCTTCTATCACAATAAATGCTTCAGATGACGCTTCTTTTAGTTACGCTGCTGCAACTTATTGTGCAGATAGTTCTGACCCTACACCTACTATTACGGGACTAGCGGGTGGAACATTTGACTCTACAGCTGGATTGTCTATTAATGGCTCAACAGGTGAAATTGATCTTTCAACTTCAGTACCTAATACCTATAACGTTAATTATACAACAACAGGAACCTGTCCAAATACGTCTCAAGTTAGTATTACTATAAACGCTTTGGACGATGCTTCATTTAGTTATAGTGCTGCTACATATTGTGCAGATGGCGCTGATCCTACACCTACTATTACGGGACTAGCGGGTGGAACATTTGACTCTACAGCTGGATTGTCTATTAATGGCTCAACAGGTGAAATTGATCTTTCGGCTTCAGTACCTAATACCTATAACGTTACATATACAACAACAGGAACCTGTCCAAATACGTCTCAAGTTAGTATTACTATAAACGCTTTGGACGACGCTTCATTTAGTTATGGCGCTGCTACATATTGTTCTAGTGATACAAATCCTATACCTACCATTACGGGTTTAGCAGGTGGAACATTCTCTTCTACCTCAGGACTATCTATTAATGCTACTACTGGTGTAATTGATCTTTCGCCCTCCACACCTGGAACATACTCAGTTACATATACTACTACGGGAGCTTGTCCTAATAGTTCAAGTGTTTCTGTAACTATTAATGCTTTAGACGATGCTTCATTTAGTTATGCTGCTGCTGTATACTGTGCTGATGGCACTGATCCTACACCTACTATTACAGGAGTAGCTGGCGGAACATTCTCTTCTACCGCAGGACTATCTATTAATGTTACTACAGGTGAAATTGATCTTTCAGCTTCAATACCAAATACATATACAGTTTCATATACTACTACGGGAGCTTGTCCTAATAGTTCAAATGTTTCAGTTAAAATAACTGCTTTATCTGCATCTATAGCATCGCAAACTAATGTAACTTGTAATGCTGTTCCTAATGGTAGTGCAACAGTTACTGCAACTGGAGGAACTACTCCTCATACTTACACATGGAGTAACGGTGCTACTACCGCTACAATTACAGGTGTTACCGCTGGAACTTATAATGTAACAGTTACTGATGCTAATGGATGTACTTCTGATACTTCGGTTACTATTGTAGAGCCAACTGTATTAGTAGCAAGTTCCGCAGTTACATCTAGTTATAATGGTTCACAAATTTCATGTAATGGTGCTGCTGATGGTGAGGCTACTGCTGCTGCAACTGGAGGAACTGCACCTTATACTTACGCATGGAGTAACGGTGCTACT
>NZ_JACHGE010000003.1:0-294899 GCF_014202225.1 Algibacter amylolyticus | reverse complement strand
CAAGTTCCGCAATTACATCTAATTATAATGGTTCTCAAATTTCATGTAATGGTGCTGCTGATGGAGAGGCTACTGCTGCTGCAACTGGAGGAACTGCACCTTATACTTACGCATGGAGTAACGGTGCTACTACCGCTACAATTACAGGTGTTATCGCAGGAACCTATAATGTAACGGTTACTGATGCTAACGGATGTACTTCTGATACTTCGGTTACTATTGTAGAGCCAACTGCTTTAACAGCATCAATTGCTTCGCAAACAAATATGGATTGTAATGGAGGTGCTAATGGGGCTGCAACAGTTACTGAAACTGGAGGAACGGCGCCTTATACTTACACATGGAGTAACGGTGCTACTACCGCTACAATTACAGGTGTTACCGCAGCAACTTATAATGTAACAGTTACTGATGCTAACGGATGTACTTCTGATACTTCGGTTACTATTGTAGAGCCAACTGCTTTAACAGCATCAATTGCTTCGCAAACAAATATGGATTGTAATGGAGGTGCTAATGGAGCTGCAACAGTTACTGAAATTGGAGGAACTGCGCCTTATACTTACGTATGGAGTAACAGTGCTACAACCGCTACCATTACTGGTGTTGTTGCTGGAACTTATAATGTAACGGTTACTGATGCTAACGGATGTACTTCTGATACTTCGGTTACAATTACAGAACCAACTGCTTTAACAGCATCTATTACTTCGCAAACAAATATTGATTGTAATGGAGGTGCTAATGGGGCTGCAACAGTTACTGAAGTTGGAGGAACTGCTCCTTATACTTATGTATGGAGTAACAGTGCTACTACCGCTACTATTACTGGTGTTACCGCAGGAACTTATAATGTAACGGTTACTGATGCTAAAGGTTGTACTTCTGATACTTCGGTTACTATTACTGAACCAACTACTTTAACAGCATCTATTACTTCACAAACAAATATTGATTGTAATGGAGGTGCTAATGGAGCTGCAACAGTTACTGAAACTGGTGGCACTGCGCCATATACTTATGTATGGAGTAACGGTGCTACTACCGCTACCATTACTGGTGTTGTTGCTGGAATTTATAACCTAACGGTTACTGATGCTAACGGATGTACTTCTGATACTTCGGTTAATATTACAGAACCAATTATGATTGATAACAATATTACTCAAAACACAAATATATTAACAGCAGATCAAGCAGGTGCAACTTACCAATGGTATTCATGCCCAAACACTTTATTAGCAGGAGAAACAAATCAAAGCTTTACTGCAACCAGTAATGGTGATTATAAAGTAGTAATTACTAATGGAAGTTGCTCGGCAGAGTCTATATGTGTTAGTGTATCTTCCTTAAGTATTGATTCATTCAAGAATCAATCTAAATTCTCAATGTACCCAAATCCTAGTAGGGATTATATTCAAATTAAGTCTAGTTCAGATCGAGATTTTCAAATTATAACTCAATTAGGTCAAATTATAAAAACATTTAAAACAACGGCTAGTAACGAAGCTATTATTTATGTTGGCGATTTAAGTGAGGGTATGTATTTGGTACGAGCAACTCATGGAGTTTCTAAAAAACTAATAATTAAAAAATAGTATTTATAAATTTCAAAATAGTTTGTAAAAAGCGTGAATTCTAAATTAGAGTTCACGCTTTTTTTATATGATTTCATCTAAATATTTAGTGTGAATAACTTGACATAAACCCTTGTTAATGGGTTGTAAAAAGGGTTTTGATTTTAAATTAATCACGAGTGTCTTCGATCATCTTATTGCTGCCCTGCCCTATTTCTATTTGGAAATTTTTGAGTTACCAAGTAGTAGTAGCTTTAAAACTAATGATCTTAGTCTATAATTATTTTTTTACTGGTAGCGTTATTAATCTTGATAATATATAGTCCTGAAGTTAAACGCTTAAGGTCCAATTCTATTTTATTTAAATCATTATAATCTTGATTTAAAAGTTCTTTGCCTAAAATCGTATATAATTTAATATTATTAATTTGATAGCCTTCAACCTTAATTTTTTTAATGGACTTTATAGGGTTTGGTATTATTTTAAAATCCTTCAGAATAGCGCTTTTAGTATGTAATGTGGTACCAAAGTTTTCATTACGCGAAATTACTAGTACCGTCCCTTTATTAAAATCTAAAATTTTGCCTTCTGCATCTTGTTGGTTTGCTACATTTTCAGAGTCTGGATGTTGAATAGACATAAATAAATATTTATAATCAGGAGAAAATGTAATTCCTGTTGGCTCTGATCCAATTGGAGTTCTACCAAATAATTCCACTTTAGGGTTCGCTTGCGTGTGTCCTTGTTTTACAACCCAAATATAATGCTCGTCTCCGTCCTGAAAAACCCATAAATTACCTTGGTCATCAAAAGCTAAATTATCGCTGCCACCACCCCATGCGACTGCTGACGTGCTAGTGCCATCATTTATATTATATTCTATATTTTGATTTGCATCAGTATTTCCCACAAAGGTTTCCATAATTACCACAGAGTTTGTAGTTTCTAAAGGATCTGAATCTTGAAATCTATAAACACGCCTATCTGGAGCACCTTTAACAGCAAAATACACCCAACCATCTGGACCAACTTCAACATCTTCTACTCCATTAAATACCGTCGCATTGGCGTAATTAGTGTCACTGTCCGAGATGTCGGGGTCCGCACCACTTCTTGCATAAGTATCATTACGTTCAGCTATCGTTGTATTTGGTAATAAAACCCATTGTCCTGTACCATTTTTAGAGCCTTTATAAACATAAAGTAGTCCATCGTTTAAATCTTGAGCATGTGTAGCAACAAACTTATAAAGATAACCTAGCTGCCCAGATACTATTACATCTGCGCCTTGATAAACCGTTCTATGATTAGGGTGGATAGCCACATTTTCATGAGAAAAATTTCCCATGGACCATAATTTCTGATTGTTTATTACGGTTTTAGTAACCGGATCAATTTCAACATTCCAACCAGTATCATTATAAGAATCACCGTTACTATCGGTAGAAATAGGTAATTCTTCCGAAGAAATAATCGTGCCCCAAGGGGTAACAGTTCCCGAGCAATTAGCAGCCGTACCTGCTACCAAAGAAAAATCTACGGCTTCAGAAAATGTTGTTTCCCAAAATTTTGTGGTGCCATTAAAGTTAATATCTAAAATGGCTACGGCTCCAGGATAAATTTCAGAATTAATACTCAAATAGCCATTAACACTACTGTTAGCAATTGGTACGTAGCCCGTAAAATCAGGATTTCTCTGTAAAGTGCCTCCTTCAGTTAAAGCATCGCCAACCTCTATAATACTTTGAAAGGAGTGTGTAGATGGAATTATAAATTCAGATGTTCTTACACCACTTGCTACGGAGGTAAAATCTCCTATATTTTGAGCGAATGTAGATTGTAATAAAAAACCAAAAACTAATAGTAAGTTTATTTTCATAGTAATAAAAAAGGATTCTGTATTAAAATACAGAATCCTTTTCAATAATATACTATTAAATCGTTTAACTCTAGATATTAGCAGCTAAAAAATCGCCAACTTCTTTAGTTCCGTATGCTTTTCCACCATCAGCTAAATCTTCAGTAACAATACCTTCAGCTAAAGCTTTATTTACAGCATCTCTAATTACTTTTCCTTCTTCCGGTAAGTTAAATGCTATTTCAAACATCATGGCAGCAGATAAAACCATAGCCATTGGGTTAGCAATATTTAAACCAGTTGCTTGAGGGTAAGACCCGTGTATTGGCTCAAATAAAGAAATATCAGACCCCATAGATGCCGATGGCATTAATCCCATAGATCCAGAAATAACCGAAGCCTCATCCGTTAAAATATCACCAAATAAGTTTTCAGTAATTAACACATCGTAGCTATTTGGCCATTGTACCAAACGCATAGCAACTGCATCAACCAACTCATAACTTACTTCAACTTCAGGATAATCTTTTTCCATAGCCTGAACAGTTTCTCTCCATAAACGAGACGTTTCCATAACGTTTGCCTTATCAACACAACATAATCTTTTAGAACGTGTCATTGCTAATTCAAAACCTTTTTTAGCCAAACGTTGTACTTCAACACGTGTATAAACACAGTTGTCAAAAGCGGTTTCTCCACCGTCTCTTCTACCTTTTTCACCAAAGTAAATACCACCAGTTAACTCACGTAAAAACACCAAATCGGTACCTTCAATACGTTCTTGTTTTAATGGCGATTTATCCAATAACGATGGAAACGTAAATGTTGGACGTAAATTAGCAAATAAACCAAGTTGTTTACGCATTTGTAACAAACCATTTTCCGGTCTAACTTTTGCCGAAGGATCATTATCAAATCTTGGCAAACCAATAGCACCAAATAAAACAGCATCCGAAGCCAAACAAACTTGATGCGTACTATCTGGGTAAGGTTCTCCAACCGCATCAATTGCCGCCGCACCTGTTAATGCTGGTTTCCACGTAATTTCATGTCCAAATTTCTTTGCAACCGCTTCACTAACTTTTTGAGCTTGATCCATTACTTCAGGTCCAATGCCATCACCTGCTAAAACTGCAATATTAAATTTCATCTTTATTTATTTTAATCTTTAATTTATAATTTTTGTTACTCTAAGTGTCCCGATTTTATTCGAGCATTTGGGCGTTCCTTTTCACTCATACCTACAAGGTTTTAAAAACCTCGCAGGATCGCAAAAAGTCGGGCTTTCACTACTCGCTTCCTCCTACCGTCGGCGAGCTCAAACATGCCGTTCAATCCCTAACGCGGGCAAGTTTGCAGGCTTTAGTTATAGTCCTCGGTTTTCAGTAATCCGTCATACGTTCTAACTCACAATAATATTCAGCATCTTCTCAGTAGCCTTTATTGCCGATACCGTTTGGTCACTATCTAAACCACGCGTTTTAAATTCGCCACTACTATTTCTCCAAGTAATAATCGTTTCACACAAAGCGTCCGAGTTACTTCCTGGTGGTATTCTAACCGCGTAATCAATTAAAGCGGCCAGCTCCAATTTCTTCTTTTTAAACACCCTTTTAATGGCATTCATAAAAGCATCAAATTGTCCATCGCCTTGCGAGCTCTCTTCAAAAGTCTCATTATTTATAGTAATAGAAACTGTTGTAGATGGCTTTAAACCTTTAGAGTGTGTTAAAACATAGCTATTTACCTTAACTTTCTCTTCGTAAGTTCTATCTAAAACATCTGAAATGATATATGGTAAATCCTCCTTGGTAACCACTTGTTTTTTATCGCCCAACTCAATAATTCGTTGGGTTACTTTCTTTAAGTCTTCATCATTAAGCTGAAGTCCTAATTCCTGTAAATTCTTCTGTATATTGGCCTTTCCCGACGATTTTCCTAATGCATATTGGCGTGTTCTACCAAAACGTTCTGGCATTAACTCGCTAAAATACAGGTTGTTTTTATTATCGCCATCGGCATGAATACCAGCTGTTTGTGTAAATACATTAGCACCAACAACAGGTTTGTTAGATGGAATCATTACACCCGAAAAAGTTTCAACCAATTTACTAATGGTAAATAAAAACGTTTCGTTTACACCAATTTCTATCTCTGGCATAAAATCGTTAATTACAGCAATACTACTTGCCATAGGCGCGTTTCCTGCACGTTCGCCCATACCGTTTACAGTTAAATGTAAACCATCGGCACCAGCTTTTAAACCTTCCATAACGTTCGATACGCCCAAATCATAATCGTTGTGCGCATGGAAATCAAAATGTAAATTCGGATATAAATCCTTTATTTCTTTTATAAAATCGTAAGATTCCTGTGGGGTTAAAACACCTAATGTATCAGGTAGCATTATACGCTTAACGGGTTGCCTAGATAAAAACTCTAAAAACTCAAAAACGTAAGCTTTAGAGTTGCGCATACCATTACTCCAATCTTCTAAATAAACGTTGGTAGCTATACCATGCTTTTCAGCTAATTGAATATTCTCTTCAATTTCGCTAAAGTGCTGATTAGGAGTTTTTTTAAGCTGATGAGTTAAATGATTTAACGAACCTTTAGTTAATAGGTTTTGAACCTTTGCTCCTGCTTCAAGCATCCAATTAATAGACACGCCTTTATCAACAAAAGTTAAAACTTCAACCGCTTGTAAATGGTTGTTTTTAGATGCCCAATTGGTAACATCTTTAACCGCCTGAAGTTCACCTTCACTCACACGTGCCGATGCAATTTCAATACGATCTACCTTTAACTCTTCAAGTAAAAGCTTAGCAATTGTAAGTTTCTCAGAAGCAGAAAACGACACGCTCGAGGTTTGCTCACCATCGCGCAATGTCGTATCCATTATTTCAATTCGTTTTACCGCCATTATTTAGAAAGGACGAGATTCTGTGAATGTTTCAATCTCACTTTTCATGCTTTGTAAATAGTCGATATCATCAAATCCATTTAGCATGTTACCTTTTTTGTAACCATTAATATCAAAAGATTCAGATGTACCAGAAGATAATAATGTAATGGTTTGTTTCTCTAGGTTTACTTCTAACTCTGTATTAGCATCAGCATATATAGCTTCAAAAATCTCGTTGGAGAATTCTGGACTAATTTGTACTGGTAATACACCAATGTTTAAACAGTTATTTTTAAAAATATCTGCAAAGAAACTAGATACTACACAACGGAAACCATAATCGTAAACCGCCCATGCAGCATGCTCTCTAGAAGATCCAGAACCAAAATTCTTTCCTCCTACTAATATTTTTCCTTTGTAGATAGGGTTATTTAAAACAAAATCCTTTTTTGGTGTATTATCACCATTGTATCTCCAGTCACGAAATAAATTATCTCCAAAACCTTCTCGTGTTGTAGCTTTTAAAAAACGTGCTGGTATAATTTGATCGGTATCTACATTCTCTATTGGTAAAGGAACTGCAGTACTCGTTAATGTTGTAAATTTATCGTAAGCCATAATTTTTGTTATCCGTTTTTTGTTAATAGTTATTGGGTAATCATTTTAATGTTCAAAATTTCATGATTGTTAAGTACTAATAACCAACAACCACTAGCCAATAACTATTTATAATAATTCTCTAGGGTCTGTTACCACACCAGTTACCGCAGCAGCCGCAGCTACTAATGGACTAGCTAATAACGTTCTAGATCCTGGTCCTTGACGCCCTTCAAAGTTTCTGTTTGATGTACTTACTGCATATTTTCCTGCAGGTACTTTATCATCATTCATAGCTAAACAAGCCGAACAACCTGGTTCTCTTAAAACAAAACCAGCTTCTTCAAAAATATCAAGTAAACCTTCTTCTTTAATTTTAGCTTCAACAATATGCGAACCTGGAACTAACCAAGCTGTTACATTATCGGCCTTTTTTCTTCCTTTAACAATAGATGCAAACGCTCTAAAATCTTCAATACGACCATTGGTACAACTACCAATAAATACGTAATCGATTTTCTTACCAATCATTTGCTCATTTTCTGCGTAACCCATGTATGCTAAAGATTTATCGTAAGTTGCCTTACCACCTTCAACAGATTCTGCAGTTGGAATGTTATTAGAAATTCCCATTCCCATACCTGGATTTGTACCGTATGTAATCATAGGTTCAATATCGTTAGCATCAAAAGTTATTTCTTTATCAAAAACAGCATCATCATCAGTTTTTAATGTACTCCAATATTCCATAGCAGTATCCCAACCTGCACCTTTAGGTGTTTTAGGACGACCTTTTATATAATCGAAAGTTTTATCATCTGGAGCAATCATACCACCACGTGCACCCATCTCGATAGATAAGTTACAAACCGTCATACGACCTTCCATAGACATGTTTTCAAAAACATCACCTGCATACTCAACAAAATATCCAGTAGCACCAGAAGTTGTTAATTTTGAAATGATATATAAACCAACATCTTTAGGTGTAACACCTTTATATAATGTGCCATTAACGCTAATACGCATTTTCTTTGGCTTAGGCTGCATAATACATTGTGTAGTAAGCACCATTTCAACCTCCGAAGTTCCAATACCAAAAGCAATAGCACCAAAAGCACCGTGAGTTGATGTATGTGAATCTCCACAAACAATTGTAGCTCCAGGAACTGTAATTCCGTTTTCAGGACCTACAACGTGAACAATACCATTATTTGCATGACCTAATCCCCAGTGACTAATACCGTACTTATTAGCGTTATCTTCTAATGTTTTTAATTGATTAGCAGATAATGGATCTTCTACTGGTAAATGTTGGTTAATAGTTGGGGTGTTATGATCTGCAACCGCAAATGTGCGCTCTGGGTATAAAACACTCAAACCTCTACTTTCTAACCCTACAAAGGCTACAGGACTTGTAACTTCATGAATTAAATGACGATCTATATACAATATGTCTGGTCCATCTGCAATATTTCTAACAACATGCGAATCCCATACTTTGTCAAACAATGTTTTGCTCATAAATAATTTAAATTTTTAAAGAACACAAAGTTAAATTATAATACAGATAATCGAAAATTTAGACTGCATTGTTATTTTATTTTTATAAAATCTATAATGGATGCATGATTCGTTGCGTTTTCTGCAATAAAATCAAAAAAATGATTATAATTTTTAAAGATAAATTGGATTATCTGCCTTCAATCGAGTTTTTACGTATTCAATTTCCCTATCCTCCTATTAATTTACTTTTAATTTTCACACCTATTAAAGGTGTAATATAGCACAAAAAAAGAGTGGTTTTATTGCAGAGAAACGAAACTAATAGATAATATTTTTATAAATATATAATTAGTATTGCTTCTCATCTATTTTATTAAAATATTCTTGGTTTATTCATTGGTTGATAATAAATTTACGCATTATTTAATGGCTCCCCTCGCTTTTAGCAACCAATCTACAATGAAAAAACTTACAACTTTAGGATTACTATTCTTTTTGTTTTTTTTACAACAGAATATCAATGCACAAGTAGGTATTGGAACAACAAGTCCCAAAACTTCTGCTATTTTGGATATTAGTTCGCCTAATAAAGGTCTGTTAATACCCAGAATATCTTTAGCATCAAAAACAGATAATACAACGATTACTACTCCGGTAGCCAGTTTATTAATTTATAACACTGCAAATGTTGGTGGTATTACTCCAGGTTATTACTATTGGAATGGTACCGAATGGTTAAAATTTGTAACCGATAATGCAACTAATACGAATTGGGATATTCTAGGAAATGCAGGAACCGATGACACTCTAAATTTTATTGGAACTAGTGATGATGAGGATCTAGTTTTTAAACGAAACAATATTGTTGCAGGGTTACTAGACCAAACTAGTACTGGTTTTGGTGTTAACGCACTTTCTTCTGTGGTGTCAGGAAGACGCGATACGGCCATAGGTTTAAATTCGCTTAACTCTAATACCACTGGTTACGAGAATACTGCCACTGGAGCTAACAGCTTATTTACTAACACAACAGGTAGCTACAATACTGCTAACGGCGCTAATGCACTAAGCAGCAATACTTCTGCAAGCTATAATACTGCAATTGGGCACAACGCTCTAACAGCCAATACAACAGGGAGTAGTGATACCGCTATTGGCGCTAATTCACTATTTACTAATGAAACAGGAGCTGGTAATACTGCCGTTGGAGCTAACGCCCTTTATTCTAATATATCGGGAGCTAATAATACCTCTATTGGAAATAATTCTCTTAGGGAAAATGAAACTGGAACCAACAATACTGGAACAGGAGTAAATGCTCTTAATAATAACACAACAGGTAATAACAATACTGCTAGTGGTGTAAATTCAATGTTATTTAATGAATCGGGAGCTGGCAATACATCAAGTGGCGTAAATTCACTTTTTAATAACTTAACAGGACTGTATAATACGGCTATTGGTTTTGGTGCTATGACATCGAATTTAAACGGGAATTACAATATATCTATAGGCGTAAACAGTTTACGAACAAATGAATCTGGGAATTATAATACAGCATTAGGAGGTAGTTCCCTTTTTGATAATTTATCAGGGATTGGTAATACGGCGTCTGGTTACAGTGCATTGCCAAATAACACTATTGGAAACTATAATACAGCAATGGGATATATTGCTATTAATGCTAACACAGAAGGGAATTATAATTCAGCTTTTGGATATCAATCTTTAAGATTAAATACAACAGGAAATAATAATACAGCAGTTGGTTATAGAGCCCTAGATAATATCACTTCAGGTAGTAACAATACAGCCATTGGATATTTATCTTCTGTTCCTGATCCAACAGCAAGCAATCAGGTACGCATTGGTGGTACTGCTATAACGTATGCAGGAGTACAAGTCGCTTGGACGATTACTTCTGATAAAAGATGGAAAAATACTATTAAAGACTCGAATCTAGGCTTAAAATTTATAAACGACTTACGCCCTGTATCTTATTATCGAAATAACGATGAAAACAATAGAATTGAATATGGTTTTATTGCCCAAGAATTAAAAGATGCTTTTCAAAAGAATGATACCGATAGTAATGGAGTAATAACTAAGGATAAAGAAGGCATGTTAAGTGTTCGATATAATGATTTTTTTGCACCCATTGTTAAAGCTATCCAAGAGCAAACACAAGAAATTGAATTGTTAAAAGCGAAAAATGAAGCCTTAACCCAAAAACTACATGTATTAGAAAAAGACGTAGAAGACATTAAAAATCTTCTAAAAAACAAAAACTAATTATTATATTTTATAGCCTTTATGAAATAGGAATAAAACAACAATCTTGAAGCATATTAAAAAAAGCTATTTTGGTTAATTAAAGTAGCTTTTTATAACATCTAATTATTCACAAGGTTATCGCAATCTATCCGCAACATACTCTACTTCGGTTTTTCCATGCGGCAAAGCCTGCCCGTTAGCACCAATATTTACCATAACAATATTAGAAATCGTTATTATGGTTTCTCTAGTTCTCATATTTCTAACTTCGCAACTTAAGGTTAAAGATGCTTTTCCAAATTTTATAGCTTCAATACCTATTTCGACAACATCACCTTGTTTTGCCGAGGTTTTAAAATCTATTTCGCTAATGTATTTTGTTACTACTTTTTGATTATCTAGTTGCACTATGGAATATAAAGCAGCCTCCTCGTCTATCCATTCTAATAATCGGCCGCCAAATAAGGTTCCGTTAGCATTTAAATCTTCTGGCTTAATCCATTTTCTGGTGTGAAATCTCATCGTTTTAATTTTTTTTAAAGATAAAAAATTCCTGAATGTTGATAACCTCGTTAACAATTATAATTCGAAAAATTAAATGCAGCAGGTATAATCGATAATTTTAGTAAAAATCTAAAATAATGGACTCTAGACAATTCAATCTTAAAAGTATTCGACCTCAAATTTTAAGTACTACCATTAACGACAATATGAGTGCCGATGAGCGTTTTCAAAATTTAGTACTGCGACCAACCATAAAATTTCAAAACGATTTATTAATTGAAGTATTTAAAAATTACATTACCAAACACAAATCTGTGTTTTATGATTTAAGCTTAGAAAAACGTATGGATTATATTGAAAATGCGATTCAAAAAGACATGAAGCTTCGTAACTCAATGAAGGGAATGATTATTGGTGTTTTTACTGTTGAAGAATATGCTATTTATATTAAAAACTCTTCGGCTTTAAATAAACGCATGATGAATATTGTTAAAGAACGCTTACTAAGCCATATTCAATTATTTGAAAAGCCCGAATTACTAACGGCCGTTTAAATTTATTTATAATAAACTTATGTTTAGGATTACGCACAAGTAGCGTTAGTTACCTTAATCAATTAACGAAACGCCATTTAAATCTGTGGTTAAAACATCGCTCATATAATCGAAAAAAGGACGAATTGCTTTAAACGCTGTATCAATTTCATTAATAAAATTAGCATCTAATACTTCCTTATCGCTATAGTGTTTTGTGAAGATGTATTGTTTTTTCTTTATTAAATCTATAGCAGGATGGTCTTTTGGGAATCCGCGTGGAGCCGATTTTACTTCGTCGCCAATAAAGTGGTCTGCCCAAATAGAATTAAAATCTTTGCTGGATAAAATTGCTCTTATTTCAGAATCGTCCATATCAAATTCTTTTCGAATACGCAATAAATCTTCTTTTTCCGGTTGCCAAAACCCTGTAGCTATAAAACTTTCGTTATTTGGTTGCAAATGCACATAGTAACCACCTCTTAATTTGGGATTAATCCTGTTATAAGACCCGCCAAAATGTGTTTTATAAGGGAGTTTGTTTTTTGAAAAGCGCACATCGCGGTAAATTCTAAAAACTTTTAATTTATCTACTTCGTCATGCTTGTTAAGATTATCTAACACAGCATTATAAAATACTTTAACCTCTTTCTCGGCCGCCTTAAATTCTGGTTTGTTATCGTTAAACCAATCACGATTATTATTTTTTTCTAATTTTTTGAAAAATTTAAAAACGGACTGTGGTACCTGTACACTCATAGCTAAAATTAGTTTTACAAGGTTCTAAAATACAAAAAGTCCCGAACGAATCGGGACTTTTATTTTTATCTTAACATGAAAATATTATTTTAAACTGCTAACAGCCTTATTATATTTAATCTTCATGATATCTTTTAAATTATAATCGTAATATTCTACAATAAAGTTTCCTTCACTATCAAAATATCCAATACCATTTTTATTTTCTCCGCTCACTATATAATGACCGTTTGTTGAAGACTCCCAAGCATTTCCAGTTTTTACAAACTGGTTGGTGTTGTTATTAAAAGCTATATCAAAGCCTTTTTTGTTTGGGGTAAACTTATAGTTTTTATCTTCTGAGATATAAAAGGTTTCCTTGGTAAGAAAATCATATGCTGGGTCGGCATCATCATCTACCATAATCATTTTCTCCACTTTTTTTGTTGTAGATACACGATCTTGATTTACTTTTTCGGCATCTGCACCCTCCAACTTCACGTTTGATGTTTCTCTGGTTATTACCTTTACCTTACTCTCCGTAGTGCTATCACTATCTTTATATTTAATAGTTTTAACTTCTACTTCTTCTTTTACTTCCGATGGCTTTTCTTGAGCCATAATAGTTCCACTAAAAACCAATACTAATATGTATACCAAATTTTTCATTTTTCTTGTTTTTTTTATTAATTATTATTTCATTTTCAAAGATGCTATATCTTAATTATTTGAAAACTCTTTATTTACCACCTCTTTGTCGATGGCTAACTTATTATCAAATTGTAATGTTCTAATTGGGAATGGTATATTAATTCCTGCTTTATCGTAAGCTTTTTTAATAGCGATAATAGCATTTGTTTTTGCCTTTAGCTTTTCGAGCATACTTTCTGATTCAATCCAAAAACGACATAAATAATTAATAGAACTTCCTCCAAACTCGGTATAGTAGAACTCTACATCTTCTGGTTTTTTAACCTGATCGAATTCATTAGCTATTGTTTGTTGTGTTAAACGTTTTACCTCGTCCAAATCAGATTCATAACCTACACCACACTCAATAAAAACACGCATTTTAGTGGTTAATGAATAGTTTTTCAATGGGTTTTCTAGAATGGATTTATTGGGAATTAAAACCATGTTGTTATCAGATTCTTTTATTACGAAGTTTTTTAAACTGATTTCCACAACTTCACCAGAATATCCATTGGTTTCTACCCAATGTCCTAATTCTACACTCTTTCTAAAACTTAGTACAATACCTGCAAAAGTATTACTTAGAGTACCTTGTAAGGCTAAACCAATTACTAAACCAGATACACCAGCAGCTCCAATTAAAGTTTCTAAGGTTTTGCTTAAATTTAAAACACCTAAAGCTAAAAACAAACCTATAGCTATTATGGCTACAGCAGTTATTTTAGTGATTATAGAGACTAAAGAATCTTGGTGTACTTTTTTAGAAACCAACTTTCCTACTAGCCTTGAAACGTATTTGGAGATATAATAAAATACCACCATAACGATTATAGCTATTGCTAAGTTTGGCAAGTTGGTAATAATGGTCTCCAACCATCCTGTTAATTTACCTGATATAAGTTCGTATGCTTTATTAAATTCGTCTGTCATAATTAAAAATTTTTAAAGGGTTAAAAGTTAAATAATAAGTCTATTTGACTTGTTTTAGCTTATAAGCTCCCTTTTTTGGGGTTGCTCGATTTTACTAGTAGCCCAAGCGTTTAGCATCCAACTAGATTTCTCTAATTCTCTTATGTAAGCACCAATTAAATCGATGGTACCTTCATCTGAAATTTTATTAGCCTTTTCGATAACTTTCGACATTTGTTTCAATAAAATTTTATGATCATTTAAGGTTTCATCAACCATATCTTGATCCGATTTAATTGGTCTATCTTCATGTATTGTGGCTGTTTTTAAATAATCCTTCATTTTACTCATAGGACTATATCTTAATGTTAAAACACGCTCTGCAATAGCATCGATTTTTATTTTGGCATCATTGTATAATTCTTCAAACTTTTCATGTAAATCAAAAAAGTTTTTTCCGTTTACATTCCAGTGATTACTACGAAGTTTTTGATAGTATATATGATAATCTGCTAATAAAATATTTAATTCCATCACCACAGGTAATACTTCCTCTTCATTCATATTTAAATAATTCATAATTGTAATTTTAAAGGTTAATATTTATTTGAAAGAAGGATGTGTTGTATCTTTCTTTCTTACCGCTAAATTATAATATGAGTGGCAATACGGTTTGTTCGTATGAATAAAATCCTTGCTCATTTCAAAATGAAATAAGTACTTACGGAAGTGAAAACAGCGTAAAACGCCTTTTATATATACTGTTTAGAGTGAATTAAGATTATTCAAACTCTATTTTATTAAGAATTAACCCTGAAGCTGGCGCTATATAATTCATCTTAATATTACTATGAGGAACCAATGTATCTTGAATATCCTTAATGGTAAGTTTACCTTTACCCAAGTCTATAAGAGTTCCCATCATTAACCTGATTTGATTGCGCATAAACCCTTTACCTCTAACTCGTAGTATATAAGTTTGCTTTGGGAAGTAGTTGGCAGTGTATAGATTGTTTTCTATTAGCTCGCAAGTTAATATGGTTCGTGTATAAATACCATTATCGGTAGGTTTATAGCAATAGGTTTTTAAATAGTTCTCACCTTCAAAAAGCTTAGCACCTTGTTTCATAATATCAATATCTAACTCATCAAGGATGGTAGTCATGATAGGTGCGCAAAACGGATGGCATTTTTCGCCATGTGCAAAAAGATATAAATATTCTTTTATTTTTGAATTTTGAATAATATTGAACTGAGCATCGACTTCCTTAATATTTAAAGCGCGAATATCCTGAGGTAAATTACGATTAAAAAGGTCTAAAAAAGCTGTTAAGTCTTCTATAGGTTCATATAAAAAAAGTTCTATAGCTGCACATTCTGCCGAAACCATAGCATCCGTTCTGCCCGAACTTAAACTCTTAAAACGTTTACCTTCTAGAATGAAATTAAATGTTCTATCCACCATTAAATGCAAGGTTTTTACATCTGGTTGTTTTTGCCAACCGTGAAAACGATAACCCAAATATTGAATGGTAATAAGGTAGAAGTATTTTTTCAAAAGGATCTATTTACTTTTGTCTTCCCATTAATTCTTTCTCAATATCCTTTAAGGTAAATCCTTTGGCTTGTAAAAGCATTAAGTAATGAAACATTAAATCTGCCGATTCATATAAAAATAACTCATCGTTATTATCCATAGCCTCAATAACGGTTTCAACAGCCTCCTCGCCTACTTTTTGAGCCACTTTATTTATACCTTTTGAAAACAAACTAGCCACATAAGATTTTTTGGTATCCTTATTAGCTACACGTTCTGCAATAACATCTTCTAAAGTAGAAAAGAAACCATAATTGGATGTATTTTCTTCTTCCCAACAGGTATCTGTTCCTTTATGACATGTTGGCCCTACTGGATTTACTTGAATAAGTAATGAATCGTTATCACAATCGTTTTTGATATCAACAAGGTTTAAAAAATTACCGCTTTCTTCACCTTTAGTCCAAAGACGCTGTTTACTTCTACTAAAAAAAGTAACCTTCTTTGTTTCTAAAGTTTTCTGGTAAGATTCAGCATTCATATAGCCCAACATTAACACATTTTTTGTTGTTGCATCTTGAATAATAGCTGGAACTAATCCGTTTGAGTCGTATTTTATGGTCATGATTAATTTTTATTATTGAAATGCCAAACCGAGTTAAGCATAACACGCGCGATTTATAATCGTACTTCTATATTATTACTTTTTAATTCTTTTTTTAATTCTGGAATTGGAATTTCACCAAAATGAAACACACTTGCTGCCAAGGCTGCATCAGATTTTCCATCTTTAAAAGTGTCTACAAAGTGTTGTACATTTCCGGCACCACCAGAGGCTATTATGGGAATGTTTAATTCTTCAGATAATCTAGCTAAAGCTTCATTTGCAAATCCATTTTTAGTACCATCATGATCCATGGATGTGAATAGAATCTCTCCTGCTCCGCGTTCTTCAACTTCTTTTGCCCATTCAAATAAATCAATCTCTGTTGGAATACTACCGCCTGCTAAATGCACTTTCCATTGGCCATCTATTTGTTTTGCATCAATAGCAACAACAACACATTGGCTTCCAAATTTATTTGATAATTCATTTACCAATTTCGGTCTTTTAACAGCAGAAGAGTTGATAGACACCTTATCTGCGCCACATTGTAATAAAGCATCAACATGCTCTACACTAGAAATTCCACCACCAACGGTAAATGGAATATTAACTTGTTCGGCTACATGCAGAACCATGTCTAAAGTGGTTCCGCGACCTTCTAAAGTAGCAGAAATATCTAAAAACACTAATTCGTCTGCTCCTTGATTTGCATATTGTTTAGCCAGTTCAACAGGATCACCTGCATCTCTTAAATCAACGAAATTGACACCTTTTACAGTTCGTCCGTTTTTAATATCTAAACAAGGTATAATTCTTTTTGTTAGCATTATACAAATTTTTCTAATTGGTGAAGTTTAATTCTATTTTCGTAAATGGCTTTTCCTATTATAACGCCTTCACAACCTAATTCGATTAATTTAGGTAATTCATCGATATGAGAAATTCCACCTGATGCTATTAATTTTATAGACTGTCCGCTACTACTGTTACTACAAGAATCAATAATTTCTTTATATAAATCGAAAGAAGGACCTTCTAGCATACCATCTTTAGAAATATCTGTACAAATAACATATTGAATACCTTTCTTTTGGTAGCCTTTAATAAACGGAATAACGTCTTCCTTACTTTGTTCCATCCAGCCACTTATGGAAACTTTTCCAGCATCGCTATCAGCTCCTAAAATAATTTTATTTCCTCCATATTTAGAAATCCAACCTTCAAAGGTTTCTGAATCTTTTACGGCAATACTACCTCCTGTTACTTGTCTTGCTCCAGAATTAAAAGCAATATGTAAATCTTCGTTAGTTTTTAAACCACCACCAAAATCTATCTTTAACTTTGTTTTTGAAGCTATTTGTTCCAAGACCTTATAGTTGACAATATGCTTCGCCTTGGCACCATCTAAATCTACTAAATGCAAATACTCAATGCCCGACCCTTCAAACATTTTAGCAACTTCCAAAGGGTTTTCGTTATATATTTTTTTAGTATCGTAATCACCTTTTGTAAGGCGAACACATTTTCCGTCTATAATATCTATTGCTGGTATTATTCTCATTTCTGAATATTAAAAGTTAAATATAAAATATTAAAAGTTTGATTGTTGATGTTTAAATTAATTACGTTTTTGATTTCTCTTTGCTGTATTAATTGAGGCAACAGTTATTGCTAACAGCTCTTTACCTTCCTTTTGAAGCATCAATACTTCTTCAGAATGTTCAGAAAGAATTTCTTCAAAAATTTCCAACCAATAAACACTTTCATCTACTTCTTCTTCAACAATTTTTAATTTATTTATAAAATCTGCTGTTGATTTTGCACGCTGTGATGCTCTATAATTAGCACCAACTGAACTCGAACTTCTTATTAATTGATTAACGAATGCATTATACTCTCTAGATTTTGGAACTTTGAAACAAAACCCCCAACAATCTAATGCGAATTGTTTTGTTCGTTGTATTAATTCGTTTTTCATTATAATCCCTTTAATATCTAACTTTTAACTTCTAAGTTTAGGAAGTTCTTTAATATTTTAACGCCTTCAATGCCGCTCTTTTCTGGATGAAACTGAACACCATAAAAGTTTTCGTGTCGCAAAGCAGAAGCATAATTAAGTCCATAATCTGTTTTAGCAATAGTTTCATTACAATGCTCTGCATAATAACTATGCACCAAATACATGTATTCGCTTTCTTTTATGCCTTTAAACAAATCAGATTTTAAATCTTTAATGACATTCCAACCCATTTGCGGCACTTTTACCTCGTTTGTAAAGCGTTTTACATTCGTTTGAAAAATACCAATTCCTTTAGTATCGCCTTCTTCTGTGTGTTTGCAAAGTAATTGCATACCTAAACATATTCCTAAAACGGGTTGTTTTAAGGTAGGAATTAATTTATCTAACCCACTTTCCTTAAGCATGTTCATAGCAGTACTTGCTTCACCAACTCCAGGGAAAATTATTTTATCGGCCGCTTTAATTTCATCTGGATTATTAGATAAAATAGCATCCACACCCAATCTTTTAAAGGCAAACTGAATACTTTTTATATTGCCAGCGCCATAATTTATTATAACTAATTTCATTAAAGCATTCCTTTAGTTGATGGTAAAAACATTTTGTTAGGATCTCTTTTTACAGCCATTTTCATAGCTTTTGCAAAAGCCTTAAAAATACCTTCTATTTTGTGGTGTTCGTTAACACCTTCTGCTTTTACATTCAAATTACATTTAGCCCCGTCTGTAAACGACTTAAATAAATGGAAAAACATTTCGGTTGGCATATCACCAATTTTTTCACGTTTAAATTCGGCATCCCATTCTAACCAATTTCTACCTCCAAAATCGACAGCAACTTGAGCTAAACAATCGTCCATTGGTAAACAAAATCCGTAACGTTCAATACCTAATTTATTACCTAAAGCCTTATTAAATAACTCGCCTAAAGCAATCATAGTGTCTTCTATAGTATGGTGTTCATCAACTTCTAAATCGCCATCAACTTTTACTGTTAAATCCATGGCACCGTGGCGACCAATTTGATCTAACATATGATCGAAGAAAGACAATCCCGTATCAATATCATTTTTACCAGAACCATCTAAATTTAATTTTATATAAATTTTGGTTTCATTGGTGTTACGCGTAATCTCTTCAACACGACTTTCCAGTTTTAAAAACTCATATATAGCCGACCAATCTGTACTTGTTAAAACAATACAATCTTGAATATCCTGTTTTGAAGTTTCAATTTCATCGGCTCCCAATTCTGGGTTTTCAGATAAATAAATACCTTTTGCTCCCAAATTTTTTGCCAATTCCATATCTGTTATTCTATCTCCTAAAACGAATGAATTTTCTAAGTCATAATCTTCAGAAAAATACTTAGTTAATAAGCCTGTTCTAGGTTTACGCGTTTCTGCATTTTCATGAGGAAACGTTTTATCTATAAAGACTTCAGAAAACACAACACCTTCCTTAGCAAAGGCATCAATTATTTTGTTTTGGGAAGGCCAAAATGTATCTTCTGGAAAGCTATCGGTACCTAAACCATCTTGATTTGTAACCATAACCAACTCATAATCCAACTCATTGGCTATTTTAGCCATGTATTGAAATACTTTTGGATAATATTCTAGCTTCTCTAAACTATCTAATTGATAATCAACAGGTGGTTCTAAAACTAATGTTCCATCTCGGTCTATAAAAAGTACTTTTTTCATATTTATGCTTTTAGCTAATTGCTAACTGCCTTAAAGCAGAAATTAATGTTTTATTTTCAATTGCAGTTCCGACCGTAAAACGTAATGTGTTTTTACATAGTGGTTGGGTTGTTCGGTTTCTAATAACAATCCCGTTTGCTATTAACTGGTTGTATCGTTTAGTAGCATCATCTACCCTAGCCAAAACAAAATTAGCTTCGGTAGGAAAAATGGTTTCTACAAAATTGATATTTTTTAAAGCTTCAATTAATATATCGCGTTCTTTTAAAACCGATTTTACTTCTTTCTTTACCGCTTCTAAGTTCGAAATACGCTCTAATGCTCGTTTTTGAGTTAACTCATTAACGTTATACGGCGGCTTGATTTTGTTTAAAACCGAAATAATTTCCGCGGAAGCGAAACACAGGCCTAAACGAATTCCTGCCAAACCATAAGCTTTTGATAGCGTTTGAGTTACGATTAAATTCGGGTAATTACTTAATTCTGAAACCCAACTATCTTGATTTGAAAAATCGATGTAGGCTTCATCAATAACAACTAAGCCACTAAAATTTTCAAGTAATGTTTTAATTTTCTCTGAAGAAATAAGGTTTCCAGTTGGGTTATTAGGCGAACAAATGAAAAGCATTTTTGAGTTTTCATCTATGGCGTCTAGAATAGCCTCAACATTTGGTTGAAAATTTTCATTTAACTCCACTTTACGCTCTTCAACTTCGTTTAAATTAGATAACACGGTATACATACCGTAAGTTGGAGGTAATGTGATGATATTATCTTGCTTTGGCTCGCAAAAGGCTCTAAACAATAAATCTAAAACTTCATCGCTTCCATTACCAAGTAAAATTTGATTTTCTAGAACATTTTTTTGTTCCGATAACACAGATTTTAATGAACGCTGTAGCGGATCAGGATAGCGATTAACACCATTCTCGAATGGATTTTCGTTGGCATCTAAAAAAATCATTTTAGAACCATCGGAAACATATTCGTCTCGCGCTGAACTATAAGCTTTCATAGCTTTTACGTTCGCTCTAATAATATTTTGGATGTTAAACCTTATCATTTTAAATCTTTTAAACGAATACTTACAGCATTTTTATGAGCCTGTAAACCTTCTGCTTCTGCCATTAACTCAATAGTTTCTCCAATATTTAAAAGTCCTTCTTTTGATATTTTTTGAAACGTCATGCTCTTTAAAAAGCTATCTAAATTAACCCCAGAATAGGCTTTAGAAAAACCATTAGTTGGTAATGTATGGTTGGTTCCCGAGGCATAATCGCCAGCACTTTCTGGTGTATAATCCCCAATAAAAACGGAACCTGCATTACTTATACCATCTACATACAAATCTTCGTTTTCTGCACAAATAATAAAATGTTCTGGACCGTATTCGTTAATTAGCTCTAAAGCGATAGTATAATTTTCAACATATATTAACTTCGAATTAGCAATAGATTTTTCAGCAATCGCTTTACGGGGAAGGACATTTAATTGTTTCTCAACTTCCTCTGAAACATTATCAATTAATGTTTTAGAAGTCGCCACCAATATCACTTGACTATCTGTACCATGTTCAGCTTGACTTAATAAATCTGAAGCAATATATGAAGCATTTGCCGTTTCGTCGGCAACAATTAGTAATTCACTTGGACCCGCAGGCATATCGATAGCTACACCATGCTTAGTTGCCAATTGTTTGGCAACGGTTACAAACTGATTTCCTGGTCCGAAAATTTTATAAACCTGTGGAATAGTTTCTGTTCCAAACGTTAGTCCAGCAATAGCCTGAATACCGCCTACTTTTATAATTTTAGTAACGCCACAAAGTTTGGCAGCAAATAAAATTTCGGGCGCTAATTCGCCTGCTTTATTTGGTGGCGAACATAGCACAATCTCTTTACAACCTGCAATTTGAGCAGGAACTGCCAACATTAAAACGGTTGAAAACAAAGGCGCTGTTCCGCCAGGGATATACAAACCTACTTTTTGAATAGGTCGTTTTTCCTGCCAACATTGTACACCTTTAGTAGTTTCAATAGCTACTTTTTCTGTTTTTTGGGCGGTATGAAAAGCTTCAATATTACCTTTGGCCTTAATTATAGCATTTTTAAGGTTTTCTGGTACTTTGGCAATGGCATTTTCAATTTCTAAAACTGAAACTTCATTATTTTCTAAACGAATACCATCAAATCTTTCGGTATATGTTTTTATCGCGTTATCGCCGTTAATAGAAACGTCTTTAAATATCTCGTTAACGATAGATTCTATATCACCAACTGTTTGCGTAGGTCGTTTTAAAACATCCGACCAACTTTCTTTATTTGGATTATTTATAATTTTCATGATAAGCGATTAAAGCACCATTTTTTCAATTGGACACACTAAAATGCCTTGTGCTCCATTTGCTTTTAAACCCTCTATGATATTCCAAAAGTCATTTTTAGGAATTACCGAGTGTACAGAACTCCAGCCTTCTTGCGCTAATGGCAATACTGTTGGGCTCTTCATACCTGGTAATAAAGCAATAATGTCTTCCAACTTATCATTAGGCGCGTTAAGCAAAACATATTTAGAATCTCTACCTTTTAAAACAGATTGTATTCTAAATTGAATAGTATCTAAAATGGCTTGTTTTTCATCATTTAAAATTGGAGAAACAGCCAATACAGCTTCAGATTTTAATAAAACTTCAATCTCTTTTAATCCATTTTTAAATAAGGTGCTACCACTAGAAACGATGTCGCAAATACCATCGGCTAAACCAATGTTTGGCGCAATTTCTACCGATCCGTTAATGATGTGTAATTGCGCATCAATATTTTGTTCCTTTAAAAACTTTTTAACAGTTTCTGGGTAAGAAGTTGCTATTTTTTTTCCGTTTAAGTCTTTTAATGAATTGTCCTTTGAATCTTTAGGAACAGCAATAGAAACTTTACATTTTGAGAAGCCTAAACGCTCTACAAACTTTAAGTCATTTCCTTTTTCAATTAAAACATTCTCCCCAATAATAGCGGCATCTACTACACCATCTTTTAAATATTGCGGAATGTCGCCATTTCTTAAATAGAATACTTCAACAGGGAAGTTTCTAGCCGAAGCTTTTAATTGATCTTTTCCATTATCAATAGAAATACCAATGTCTTTTAATATTTGCATCGAATCTTCATTTAAACGACCCGATTTCTGTACTGCAATTCTTAATTTACTCATTATCTTGTTTTTATGAGTTTGAAACAATCTAGTTGGCATTAGAATTAAAAAACCCGCTTGATTGTCTCAAACGGGTTTAGAAATATATGCTGATTTTACTCAATACATTTTCACTTCGCTTGAGAGCAAATATGAAAATGATGATGTAATTGAATAAAAGTCATGTTCTTTTTTTTATCTGAACAAATATCTAAAATTTATATGAATAAATCCTAATAATAAATGTAATTATTAAAACAATTCAATATTTTTAAATATAATCACTTAAAAAATTCAAAATTTTTAAAGGATTGCTTTAAAAGCTGAATTATTTGATTAATTATTATTGATTACCAAGTATAATAGGTAATCCAGAATCTCCTGAGCCAATAACAATAACTTTACTATTTTGAGATTCAGCTAATTTTAAAGTCGCGTCCACACCTTTATCTTGTAATATTTTATCGGTTAACGAAGCACTTAATATTCTGTTAGATTCTGCTTTACCTTCAGCTTCAATAATTACTTTTTCCGCTTCTTTTCTAGCACTTTCAAGTCTAAACTCATACTCTAAAGATTCTTGTTCCTGACGTAATTTACGCTCAATTGCATCTTTAATCGTGTTAGGTAGTTTAACATTTTCAACTAATACACGCTTTACATTTACGTATTGGCCATCTAATTCTATTCTAACTTGTTCTAGGATTTCTAGCTCAATAATATCTCTTTTACTAGAATATAACTGCTCTGGTGTGTAACGACCTACAACACTTTTTGCTGCTGCATTAATAGCAGGACTTAGTAATTCTCTGATATAATCCTCACCTTTAGTTTGAATTAATTTACCTAAGTTTTTATATTCTGGCTCAAACCAAATTGTTCCACTAACAGTAATATCTAAACCATTTACAGAAAGTACATTCATATTATCTGAAATAGATTGCTGACGCACTTTTTGAACGATCATATCATTCCAAGGCGCAACAATATGAAAACCTTCTCCATACGTTCTCTCTGTATTAATACCATCTCCTAGAGGTTGAAATAACACACCACCTTCACCAGGCCCAATGGTAACTAGCGATTTTGATATGATAATAAAAAGTATAACTGCCCCAATAATTAAAGGCATTGCAATTTTTGGTAATTTTTCCATTTTTCTTATTTATATTAATCCGTTAAATTTTCTTAAAAACCATTCCAAACCTAAGCTTAACGCTATTATGGCTAATAAATATTTCCAATCTATCAAAGGTATGGTATTTTTACTGCTTTTCTGTATTGGCGTATAACGATTATCGTTTAATAATTCTTGAACTACCTGTTCTGTATCAGCAATAAAATAACTTTTACCCAAACTGTTAGTCGCTAATTTTTCTAGCTTTGTTACATTGGCATTTAAAAATTGTTGCTCGACATTATATTCAATGATTTGAAAACTACCAGACTTGGCCATGTTTTCCTTAGTGGCTTTTACTGTAAAATTATATTCTGAAGGTTGTAAACTACTTAAATCTACTTGATAATAGTTGTTTTTTAATATTAAAGGCATGGTTTTACTAGCCTTTGAAACCTTGTCTGTTACCGTAATGTTTAATGTTTCTCTTGGGTCGAAAACATAATTTTTATCGAAAAACTCAGCTTTAATAATTACATTTCTGCTTCCTGTGTAAAAGGATTCGTAATCTAAATTTAGTCTGCTTTTTTGTTTGTTAGAAGCTAAATACTGAATTAGCCTGCCCATAAAATCATCGAAAGGGTTAAACGATTTTTCATTTAAATAACTTTGTGCACGCCATTGCCAAATATTTTGGCCAAATAAGACAGCTTCTCTCCTGCCCTTAGTTTCGAAGGTTGCTAATAATGGTTCGTCAATTGCAACGCCGTTAATGGATTTGTTTAATATGGTTTGATAAGGTATTTTGAAATTAACCTGACCATAGTTGGATAACAATGGTGGAAAGGATTCGAAGTTTATATCTTCAATACGATACGGGGAATAATTAGTATTTAGCTCCGGAAGATAATTTTCTGTTTGACGCGTAATAAGATGAGAATAATTTTCTGTTACTTTATTTAGAAAATTTAGATCTGTTTTCGAACCAATTACCGTAAATGTATTACTATTTAACGCCTTTATTTTGGTGTACAAATCATTAAACCTTATATTAGGTTGATATATTATAATTAGTTGAAAATCATTTATTTGATTAATTATTTTTTTTGAGTCTAGAATTGCAACTGAACGCTGCTCGTTACTTTCAATACTTTTTTTAAGCATACCTAAATCTGGATGCGAATAATCGCTAACAAGTGCTATTTTGGTTTGCTCGTTTATAACTTCTACAGCAAAATTCTTAGTATTATTTATGGTGTTTTTTTCACCGTCCAGCGGAATTAATGTGGCTCTATAATTACTCACACCTACACTATTTGCAGGCAACATAAAATTAACAACACTTGAATTTTTATTTTTTGAAAAACTAATGGCTTTTGAAAATACCGTAGTATTTTCATTTTTTACAACAAGCTTAGAGTTTGCGTCTTTGTTTCCGTTGTATACTAGAATCGCTTCAACAGGAAACTGATTTTTTAAATACGCATATTTATTAACGTTTAACTGCTCAATTTTTAAATCGGTATACGAAATCGTATCACCTAAAATTATAGGGTAAATAGGCTGCTTATATGTATTTGTAGAGAATTGGTAATCGTTACCATAGGTTTGGTTTCCATCGGTTATTAAAATGGTTGGACTTATGGTTTGTTTGTAAACATCATTTAATTGATTAAAGGCCGTTGCTATATTGGTTTGTTGCCCCTTAAAATTAATAGAATCGAGTGTTTGTAAACTTTCGTTGAAGGTAAAATAGTTGACGTTAAATTTGTTTTGAATGTCTGAATTTGCTTTTAACGCATTAACAAAATCTAAAGCATTTTTATCCTGTTTTAAATGTTTTATAGAGCTAGAATTATCGACAGCTACAACTAAATTAGGCTTCTCTGTAGTTACCTTAACTTGATCGAAAGTAGGATTGATAATTAAAAGTAATACAGAAAATATGGTAAGAAATCTTAAAAAAGAGAAAAGCATGTTGATTTTAGACATGCCTTTCTTTTTATTAAAATACTGAAAAAGGGCTAAACCTAGCGCTACTATTCCAGCGAGTATGATGTATAATAGAGTTTCTGAACTCATTAAAAAATTTGATATATTTTATGAGATTCCCTCCTTCGAGGGAATGACAAATAAGTTTAAGTTAGCATTCCGCCATCAACGTTTAATGTTTGTCCTGTAACATACGCACTCATGTCGCTACCTAAAAACACACAAACATTAGCGATATCTTCTGGTGTTCCTCCACGTTTTAATGGAATTCCTGCGCGCCATCCTTTAACTGTTTCTTCATCTAACTTAGCTGTCATTTCGGTTTCGATAAAACCAGGAGCAACTACGTTACTTCTAATATTTCTTGATCCTAACTCTAAAGCTACAGATTTAGAAAAACCTATAATTCCTGCTTTTGAGGCTGCATAATTGGTTTGTCCTGCGTTACCTTTTACTCCAACTACCGAGCTCATGTTTATTATTGAGCCTTTACGTTGTTTAAGCATGGTTCTTTGAACTGCTTTAGTCATGTTGAAAACTGACTTTAAGTTAACTTCGATAACAGTATCGAAATCTTCTTCTGAAATACGCATTAATAAATTATCTTTTGTAATACCTGCGTTGTTAACTAGAATATCGATGCTACCAAATTCTTTAGCTACTTCTTCTGCTAGTTTTTGAGCCTCGTCAAAACTGGCTGCGTTACTTTTATATCCTTTAGCTTTTACACCTAAGGCATTTAGTTCTTTTTCTAATTCGTTAGCAGCATCAACAGATGAGCTGTATGTGAATGCTACATTTGCACCTTGTTGAGCAAAAACTTGCGCAATTCCTTTTCCAATTCCACGACTAGCACCAGTAACAATTGCTGTTTTACCTTCTAATAATTTCATGTTTATAATTTTATTTTTTTTAAATGATATGTTACACCTTAAACATTTATTTAATTAAGCTTTTGTGTTGCTTTATGATAGATGTACAATTCATTTAATGGTTAGTTTTTAAACGGGTTTTTGAACATAATCAAATATAACAAATACCTGTGTTATGTTGAAATAAACCTTGTTGTTTTTAACTTGTTATGATTTTGCGTTAGGGATTGCGGCATTTGTTGAAGCTCTTTTTGTGTTGTTGCACATATGCAACACAAAAAAGCGACTGCCAAAAGCCCGACCCTTGTGGTAACGCCCAAATTATTTAAAAAAAAATCCGTTAACTAAAATAGCTAACGGATTTATTTATATGTATTAAGGATTATCCTAAAACTTCGGCAATCTTTTTTCCTATTTCGGCTGGAGAATCTACAACGTGAATTCCACATTCTCTCATAATTGCTTTTTTAGCTTGTGCAGTATCATCGCTACCACCAACTATGGCACCAGCGTGTCCCATTGTACGACCTGCAGGAGCAGTTTCGCCAGCGATAAAACCAACAACTGGTTTTTTACTTCCACTTGCTTTATACCAATGTGCAGCATCTGCTTCTAATTGACCTCCAATTTCACCTATCATTACAACAGCTTCTGTTTCTGGGTCGTTAATTAATAACTCTACCGCTTCTTTAGTTGTTGTTCCAATAATTGGATCGCCACCAATACCAATGGCTGTAGTAATACCTAAACCTTGTTTTACAACTTGGTCGGCAGCCTCATAAGTTAATGTTCCTGATTTAGAAACAATACCTACTTTTCCTTTTTTGAAAACGAAACCTGGCATAATACCAACTTTTGCTTCACCTGGCGTAATTACACCTGGACAGTTAGGACCAATTAATCTACAATCTTTACCTTTAATGTAGCTTGAAGCCGTAATCATATCGGCAACAGGAATACCTTCTGTAATTGTAATAATTACTTTTATTCCAGCATCGGCAGCTTCCATAATCGCATCGGCAGCAAATGCTGGCGGAACGAAAATAATGGTAGTATCTGCACCAACTTTTTCTACAGCATCTTGTACTGTATTAAAAACCGGACGATCTAAATGTGTTTGACCTCCTTTTCCTGGAGTTACACCACCAACAACGTTGGTACCGTATTCAATCATTTGACCTGCGTGAAATGTACCTTCACTACCTGTAAATCCTTGTACTATAATTTTTGAATCTTTGTTAACTAAAACACTCATATTTTCTTATTTGGATATTGTTCTACAAATGTAATTTTTTGAAATCACTTTTTATATTAAATCTCTTTATTTTTTATTCGTTTTAAAAGATTAGGAATTTGTTTAACAGATGCCATTTCTTTTAATTTTGCACGAACTTCTTGCGCTGGTGTACCCCAATAGGTTTTTCCGCCTTCTATAGACTTTGTGACTCCAGATTGCCCTTGAACCACTGCTTTTTTACCAATAGTTATACCGCTTGTAGTACCTACCTGCCCCCAAAGTGTTACTTCGTCCTCAATAACAACGCAGCCAGCAATACCAACTTGAGACGCTATTAAACATTTTTTACCAATAACGGTATCGTGACCAACTTGAATTAGGTTGTCTAGTTTAGTTCCTTCGCCAATAATGGTATCGCCGGTTACACCTCTATCGATTGTGCAACCTGCACCTATATCTACATGATCTTTTATAACCACGCGTCCGCCAGATTTTAATCTATCGAAACCCTCTGGTCTATTTTTGTAATAGAATGCATTTGCTCCTAAAACGGAGTTAGCATGAATGGTAACATTATTTCCAATTACAGCATCATCATAAATACTAACGTTGGAATGTATAGTGCAATTATCGCCTATTGTTACATTATTTCCAATAAAACAATTGGGTTGAACTACTGTGTTTTTTCCAATTTTTACTGAAGCTGAAATTGCCGTATTTGAAGCTTGAAATGGTTTAAAGTGATTTGTAAGTGTATTGAAATCTCTAAAAGGATCATCGCTTACAAGTAATGCCTTCCCTTCTGGACAGTCTACCTCTTTATTAATTAACACAATTGTAGCCGCCGACTCTAAAGCTTTGCCGTAGTACTTAGGATGGTCGACAAACACAATATCTCCAGGCTCTACAACATGAATTTCGTTCATGCCTAAAACTTGAAAATCTGCATTTCCTACAAAATTACAGTCTATAAGATCTGCAATTTGTTTTAAAGTGTGTGGTTTTGGGAATTTCATATTCAGTGGTCAGTACTCAGTTAGCAATATACAGTGTTTAAGTAAGACCTGCTTACTGAACACTGCAAACTGTGGACTGATTATTTATTCTTTAACACGTTCTTTATACGTTCCTTTTGCTGTTTCTATTTTAACCTTATCACCTTCATTAATAAATAAAGGCACATTTACAGTTGCTCCAGTTTCTACGGTTGCTGGTTTAGTAGCATTTGTAGCTGTATTTCCTTTTACACCTGGCTCTGTAGCTGTTACTTCTAGAATTACACTTGCAGGTAAATCTACAGATAAAGGAGCATTATCTTCAGTATTTATTAAAACAGTAACTACTTCTCCCTCTTTCATTAATCCAGGATTATCTAAAGCTGCTTCTAATAAACGGATTTGCGTATAATCCGCCTCATTCATAAAATGATAAAATTCACCATCATTATATAAATATTGAAATTTATGTGTTTCTACACGTACATCTTCTAATTTGTGTCCTGCCGAAAATGTATTATCTAAAACTTTTCCGCTAGTAACACTTTTCATTTTTGTTCTTACAAACGCTGGACCTTTACCAGGCTTAACGTGTAAAAATTCAATTATTTTATAGATATCGTTGTTGTAACGTATACATAATCCGTTTCTAATATCACTTGTAGTTGCCATAATGCTTTTATTGTAAAATTGTTATTTAATAAGCTGTTTTAAAATCCTAGTTAGATTTGAAATATCCTTTCATGATACCTCGATGCGAATTTTTAATAAATTGAAGAATTTCGTCGCGCTCTGGAGTTGCTTCCATTTCCGCTTCAATAATTTCTGCAGCTTGAGTATTATTATAATTTTTTTGATATAAAATTCTAAATATATCTTGAATTTCTCTGATTTTCTCTGTGGTATAACCGCGGCGTCTTAAACCTACTGAGTTAATACCAACATAAGATAAAGGCTCTCTTGCCGCTTTTACAAATGGTGGAACATCTTTTCTAACTAAAGAACCTCCAGTTACAAAAGCGTGGTTTCCAACAGATACAAATTGGTGAACAGCCGTCATACCTGCTAAAACTACAAAATCACCAATAGTAATGTGTCCTGCCAAAGTACTATTATTTGAAAAGATACAGTTTTTACCAACAATACAATCGTGAGCAATATGGCAATACGCCATTATTAAACAGTTATCGCCTACTACAGTTTTCATTCTGTCAGTTGTACCTCTATTTATGGTAACACACTCTCTAATGGTAACATTGTTTCCTATTTCAACAGTGGTATCTTCATCATTATATTTTAAATCTTGAGGCACAGCAGAAATTACTGAACCGGGGAAAATATTACAGTTTTTACCAATTCTAGCACCTTCCATAATAGTCACATTACTGCCTATCCAAGTGCCTTCGCCAATTATTACATTGTTGTGAATGGTTGTAAATGGCTCGATAACTACATTCTTCGCAATTTTTGCTCCTGGATGTACGTAAGCTAAGGGTTGGTTCATATTTATTTTACTTTAGATATTTGAGCCATTAATTCAGCTTCTGCACATAATTTTCCGTTAGCATAAGCATAACCTTGCATATGGCAAATACCACGACGAATTGGAGTTATTAACGAACAATTAAAAATAAGCGTATCTCCTGGACTTACTTTTTGTTTAAACTTAACATTATCCATTTTCATGAAGAAGGTTAAATAGTTTTCTGGATCTGGTACGGTATTTAAAACTAAAACACCTCCTGTTTGCGCCATAGCTTCTACTATTAAAACCCCTGGCATAACTGGTTGTCCTGGAAAATGACCTTTAAAGAACTCTTCGTTCATGGTTACATTTTTTGTAGCAACCACATGGTTATCTGTTAGTTCAAATACCTTATCAATTAACAAAAATGGTTGTCTGTGTGGTAACATATCCATAATTTGTACTACATCCATTAATGGTGCAGAGTTTAAATCTATATTAGGAACATTGTTACGACGCTCATTTTTAATGATTTTAGAAAGCTTTTTTGCAAACTGAGTATTAACAAAATGACCAGGCTTATTAGCTATAACTTTACCTCTAATTCTAGTTTTAACTAAAGCTAAATCTCCTAAAACATCTAACAACTTATGTCTCGCTGCTTCATTAGGGTGATGTAGCGTTAAGTTATCTAATATACCATTAGGTTTAACTGCGATAGAATCTTTTTTGAAAGCTACTTTAAGCCTTTCCATAGTTTCTTCAGATAATGCTTTGTCAACATAAACAATAGCATTATTTAAATCACCACCTTTTATTAATCCATGCTCTAAAAGCATTTCAATTTCATGCAAAAAACTAAATGTTCTAGAATCTGAAATATCCTTTTTAAAGTCTGATATGGTATTTAAAGTTGCATTTTGAGTCCCTAAAACTTTAGTACCAAAATCAACCATAGTTGTAATTTGGTATTCGTTTGATGGCATTACTAGAATTTCACTTCCAGTTTCTTCATCCACATAAGAAACAATATTAGTTACAACAAACTCTTCTCTAAAAGCATCAAGTTCTTCAATACCAGCTTTTTCAATAGCTTCAACAAAAAATTTAGATGATCCATCCATAATTGGAGGTTCAGAAGCATTCAATTCAATTAAAACATTATCAATATCTAAACCAACTAAGGCGGCTAAAACGTGTTCTGATGTTTGTATGGTTACGCCATTTTTCTCTAAACACGTGCCACGTTGTGTGTTTGTAACGTAGTTAGCATCGGCCTCAATAACCGGCATACCTTCTAAATCAACTCTTTTAAAAGAAAACCCTGTATTGGCTTCTGCTGGTTTAAAAGTTAAGGTTACATCCTTACCTGTATGCAGCCCTACTCCAGTTAAAGAAATTTCTTCTTTAATAGTTTTTTGTTTGATTGTAGTGTTAACTATTCCCATTTATCTTCTCTAAATCGTTTATATTCTTAACAATATTTGGCAAGTTCTTAAAGTGAACATAAGCCTTATTATAATCGCTTAATTTTATAGCCGGAGAACCTTGAAGCACTTCATCGTCCTTAACGTTTCTACCAATACCTGATTGAGCTTGTATTTTTACGTTATTACCAATAGAAATATGTCCTGCAATACCTACTTGGCCCCCAATTTGACAGTTTTCACCAATTTTAGTAGAGCCAGCTATACCGGTTTGAGCCGCTATAACTGTATTACGACCAATTTCAACGTTATGTGCTATTTGAATTTGATTATCTAGTTTTACACCTGCTCTAATGATGGTAGAACCTAATGTTGCACGATCAATTGTAGTTGCTGCACCAACATCTACAAAGTCTTCAATAATTACATTTCCTATTTGTGGTATTTTTTTATAACTACCATCTTCACTTGGTGCAAAACCAAATCCGTCTGCTCCTATTATAACTCCAGAATTAATAATGCAATTTTTACCTATAATCGTTTCTGAATAAATTTTTGCTCCAGAAAAAACAATTGTATTGTCATCAATAACCGTATTATCTCCTATATAAGCATTTGGAAACACCTTTACATTATCTCCTAGTGTTACATTAGAACCTATATAACTGAATGCTCCTATGTATACATTATCGCCGCATTTAGCGGAATCGGAAATTAATGATGGTTGCTCTATTCCTACTTTATTTAATTTAACAGAATTATAGTATTCAAGAATTTTTGAAAATGCCAAATACGCATCATCAACCTTAATTAATGTTGTTTTTAAATTATGCTCTGGCTTAAAGGTTTTATTTACTATGGTTACCGATGCATTAGTAGAATAAATATGTGAGGTGTATTTTGGGTTAGCTAAAAAGGTTAGTGCTCCTTCAAAGCCCTCTTCAATTTTAGCAAGTTTAGAGACTTCAATATCTGGATTACCAACTACATCACCTTCTAATATTCCTGCTATTTGTTGTGCTGTAAATTTCACACTTTGTAGTTTGTTGTTGTTTTTTGTTTGATTGAACGCAAAAATAGGAAAAATGTGTTAAAGTTTAACCTTAGGGTAACATATATAATATTTTGTTACCGGTTTTGACAGTGCTTTTAAGTTCAATTGATCTGAAGCTTTTACAATATCTTGGATTTTTCCAGATTTATGTAATATGTTAATACGCTTAGTATTTAATTGATAGGCCTGATTTGAAATGCTACCTTGAAACACAAAGTACTTAGCTTCTTCTTTAGAAATATTAAACTTTTTCATGATAAGATCCATGTGCTTTTTCAAGCTATTTGCCTTAATTTCTTTATTTTTTAATTTTACTTTAAGTAAATTTCTGTTAATAATCATTTCACATAAATGGCTAAGCACAAAATCGTCATGATATTGCCATTCTTTCATAGCCGATATAATATCATAATCATCTAAACGAGAAAAAACCTGAAGTGTTTCATCATTAAAATTATCTCGGGTTATTTTGTTTTCTAAAAAATACAGCAAAGCATCACTAGCTTTTAATTTATGTCCTAGTTCATGTAACTCTTTAGCCCGTTTTAAAACCCTAATAAGTAATTGTTCGGCCGCTAAACTTGTTTTATGTAAGTATACTTGCCAATACATTAAACGTCTAGCAATTATAAATTTCTCAACGCTATAAATACCTTTTTCTTGAACCACTAATTCGTCATTAACAACATTAAGCATAGTAATTAAACGCTCACTATTAATGTTCCCTTCTGCAACTCCAGTATAAAAACTATCTCGCTTTAAATAATCGGCTCTATCCATGTCTAATTGACCAGAAATAAGCTGGCACATAAACCTTCTTGGGTATTCGCCTCTAAAAATTTCAATAGCAAGCGTTAAACTTCCGTTAAATTCCTCATTTAAACGCTCCATAAAAAGCAAGGAAATCTCCTCATGAGACACGTTATTTACTATACTATGTTCCATGGCATGCGAGAAAGGACCGTGACCAATATCATGTAATAATATTGCAATATACAAGCCTGTTTCTTCATCTTCAGAAATGGTAACACCTTTAAAACGCAGCACGTTAACTGCTTGCTGCATTAAATGAACGCAACCAATGGCATGATGGAATCTAGTATGATGCGCACCCGGATAAACCAAATAAGACATACCCATTTGTGTAATTCTGCGTAAGCGCTGAAAGTATTTGTGTTGAATTAAATCGAAAATTAACGAATTTGGAATAGTAATAAATCCGTAAATTGGGTCGTTTAATATTTTAAGTTTATTCAAACTTTAAATTTTTACATTAAATAAATACAAATATAATGATAAGGGCTTATAATGGCGCTTTCAATTAAAACGTTTTAACAATAAAAATAAATACAGTAATATGATAAAGATACTTTGGGTTGATGATGAAATTGATTTACTTAAGCCGCATATTTTATTTCTTGAAAAGAAAAACTACCACGTTACAACCTGTAACAGCGGTACTGAGGCAATTGACGTATTGGATGACCATAATTTCGATATTGTATTTTTAGACGAAAACATGCCGGGACTAACGGGGTTGGAAACCTTGCATGAAATAAAAGAGAAAAAAGACAATCTTCCTGTGGTAATGATTACTAAAAGTGAGGAAGAATATATTATGGAAGAAGCTATTGGAAATAAGATAGCCGATTACCTAATAAAACCTGTAAATCCTAATCAAATTCTTTTAAGTCTTAAAAAGAACTTGGATCATTCCCGTTTGGTTTCAGAAAAAACAACTTCCAACTATCAGCAAGAGTTTAGAAAAATTGCCATGGATCTATCGATGGTTAATAGTTATGAAGAATGGGTAAACCTTTATCAAAAGCTTATATATTGGGAAATTCAATTAGAAGATATCGAAGATATTGGAATGTTTGAAATTTTAGAATCTCAAAAAAATGAAGCAAACAACCAATTCGGAAAGTTTATCGATAAAAATTATGCCGATTGGTTTGAGCCACATACAGAAGCTCCAATAATGTCTCATACCCTATTTAAAGAAAAAATAGTACCAGAAATAAGTAAAGAGCAACCAACACTATTAGTTGTTATTGATAATTTAAGATATGACCAATGGAAGGTTTTCGAACCAATAATTAATAATTATTACAAAAAAGATAAGGAAGAAGCATTTTTTAGCATATTACCTACAGCTACACAGTACGCACGTAACGCCATTTTTTCTGGGTTAATGCCTAGTGATATGGAAAAGCTATTTCCGCAATATTGGAAAAATGATACGGATGAAGGTGGAAAAAACATGCATGAAGCCGATTTTTTAGAAGCTCAATTAAAACGATTAGGCTTATCTCATTTAAGTTATGAATACCATAAAATAACAAATTTAAAAAATGGTAAAAAACTAGCTGAAAATTTTAAGTCTTTAAAAGATAACGACTTATCTGTTGTTGTGTACAATTTTGTAGATATGCTTTCGCACTCCAAAACAGAAATGGAAGTTGTTAAAGAATTAGCATCAAATGATAAAGCTTATAGATCTTTAACTTTAAGTTGGTTTAAAAATTCACCACTTCTAGATATGATACAGCAAGCACAGCAACTAGGTTTTAAATTAATTTTAACCACAGACCATGGTACTATTAACGTAAAGAATCCATCAAAAGTTATTGGAGATAGAGATACAAGTTTGAATTTACGTTATAAGACGGGACGTAGTTTAACTTATGATCAAAAAGATGTTTTAGCCACAAAAGATCCTAAGGAATTTCACTTGCCTTCCATTAATATGAGCAGCTCTTATATTTTTGCTAAAAATGATTTGTTTTTCGCTTACCCAAATAACTATAACCATTATGTTAGTTATTACAGAAACACATATCAACATGGTGGAGTTTCCTTGGAAGAAATGATTATTCCATTTGCGGTGTTCAATCCTAAATAAATCCATAAAAAGCATATTTTATCGACGAACAGCGTTTTGTTTTAGGTTTTTTAAATTAAAAAGGTTATTATTGCATATATAAATTTGTAGAAAGTTGGAAATTTGTTACGGAATTGATGATGTTGAGCAAGTTGCAAAACAAATCATTGAAAATTCAAAGTCAAAAACGTTACTGTTTTATGGAGATATGGGTGTTGGCAAAACCACACTTATTAAAACTATAGTAAAGATTTTAGGATGTAAGGACGAGGTTAGTAGTCCAACTTTTTCTATAGTTAATGAGTATGATTTAAATGATGGGAAGATTTATCATTTTGATTTGTACAGAATTAACGATATTGAAGAAACATATAATTTTGGAATTGAAGATTATTTAGATTCCGATTTTTGGAAGCTAATAGAGTGGCCAGAGATAATTGAACCCTTGTTAATAGATAAGGTTTCCAAAATTGAAATTAAATTAGAAAGTAATAACCAACGATATTTAAGTTTAAAAAACACAAATCAATCAACCAATCAACCCAGTTTATGACAATAATGCAACATTCCTTCAAAAAAAATCAATGATTTACGGTAAACCCGTAATAAATAAATGAAATATTTATGGTTTTAACATAAATTTAACATTTATACATGTGACTCTTTTTAGTGTTTATATAAATTTGAGGTATTAATTCATTAAAATCCCTTACATTATGAAAACTAAAAAGTATTTAATTGCAGTAGCAATTTTCGGAGGCGTGTTATTCTTGGCACAAGCAGCAAACCAGTTTAACTTAGATGCAGAACAAACATCAAAAATCGAAAAAAACAGAATTAAAGTACCATCAGCCGGATAAAAAAAGTTTAGTTATAGGTAGTATTGTTGCTACTTTAATAGCTATAACACCGTATTTATTTTATTTATATGAAAGTGTTCCAGATATAAAAACCTGGAACACTTTTTTTGGTCAATATGATAGTAGATATAATGAAAGTGTTTTTGTTCTTGCTTGGACATTAGCAGGGAAATTAATTCCTCTTTACTTATTGTTTATTTGGTTCTTTACCTGCAGACATTGGTGGTATCATGTGCTAATCATTCCAATTGCAATGTATAGCTATCAAATATTTAATGCCATTAAGCAAGATATTTCCAATCTAGATTCCAATCAACTCATATATTTAATACCATTGATGGCCATAATTGTACCTTCAATATATCTAATTCGTGCTAGAATATTTAATAAAATTAATGATGCCGATAAATCGTTAGAAGATTTTGAAGCAGAGTTCAAAATTACTCCAAAAAGTTTATGGGGAAGAATAAAAGAATACTTTTAATCTATTCATTTTTTAGTCTATCACGTTCTTGCAGCTCTATGGTTTTTTTATTGGAATTTAAATTAAAGTTTCCAAACTTATAATTAAACCCGAAGGTAATTAGCCTGTTTTCCATTCTCGAATTAAACAAAACATCTTGGTTTAAATACTTGGTTGTTTGGGTGAAATTTAGTCCATTAAAGGCATCTGTAATACCTAAACTTACTGAAGCTCTATTATTCCACAATGTTTTTTTGAAATTAATATCTAAACTCGATCTTCCACTTAATTCAGATGGACCATCGGCATAAGCCGACATATAAAATAAGGACACATCGGCATTTAAGCTTTTATCCTTTAAAAACGAAAAATAATTTATTATTTGCGCATAAACGCTCCACTGATTATTATTAAATAAGGCGTTATCACTTTCAATGGCATAAAACTGATTTTCATAATGAAATACAGACGATAATACGTATAAATCCCAATTATTAACTATTGGTGTATATGTAGTAAAATCTAAGCCATAGGAAATACTTCTATCTATATTTGTATTCACGTATTTTAATAAATTATTGGTATTATCTTGAAATACAATTTCGAGAGCAGGATTGTTTTCATACCTGTAATAAGCCTCAAAAGTATATTTTTGATTTATCGTGTATCCTAGAGTAAAAGTGTCATCCACTTGAGGCATTAAATTAGGATTTCCTGTGATATAGGAATTATCATTTAAAAAATATTTATAAGGATTTAATTGATTATATCTAGGTCTATATATGCGTTTGTTGTAATTAAAATACACTTCATTTTTATCATCTACAGTATGCATTACATGTAAAGAGGGAAAAAATTTTGTGTAATTATTATCATTTATAGAATTACTAGATAATGATGTTCCTTTAATATTAGTAAACTCCGTTCTAAACCCTAATTTTAAACTCCACGACTCCCATTCTTTGGAATAACTGCTGTATAAAGCAAAATTAGTTTCATCGTATAAAAAAGTATCCGAGTTTTCTAAATCTTCCACTTTTTCGCCTTCTTCAATATCATTTTGAGACAATTCACTTTTAGAATTTATACTAGAAATTTTAGCGCCAGCTTCAAAAAAGGCAGAATTATCTAAAGGCAACTCATAATCTAACTGGCTTGTATATAATTTAATTTCTTGGCTTGAAAATGTTTGAAACCTATTGTTACGTAAAAACGAATCGTCTGGTAAAAAATAATTAGTATCAACATCTTGAAAACTTGAAAAATCATAATTAGTATGATGCGCATTGACAAACAGCTTTTCTCCTTCTTTTTTAAATTTATGTATATAATCTAGCGTGAATGCCAAATTTAAGGTTTCATCTACCTTTAAATTATCTGTTATAAATGTAGAATCTAAAACCTTATTAGTGTTGAAAACCTGCGTTATTGAATTAACCTTATTTTGTGTTTGTCTTCTAGGAGATATTAGCACATTTGATGAAAACCCTATGCTATTATTTTCGTCAAACTCATAATCAATATTTGTATTAATATTTTGGTTTGAGGATTTACGAACTCTTTCAAAATCTGTTTCCCAACTAGTAGTATTTAAATTGTCTTTAAAAAAGTTAACAGATTCCTCATTATTTCGAAACTCCTTTTTTGGGCTAATACTATAATTTAAGTATAAATTTAATTTTTTAGTTTTAAAAAAATGACTAGTTCCAAATGTGTATTTAGGAAATTCTGATCCTTGTTTATAATTACCAAATATGCTTCCGTTATACCCAGCAATAATATTTTTACTAGTAATAATATTTAAAACAGCACTTCCCTCCGCTTCATATTTGGCAGGTGGGTTTGTAATAACTTCAATAGATTTAATATTACTTGCCGAAGTTCCTTCTAAAAGTTGTTGTACTTCATTTGACGATAAATTTACCCGCCTATCATTTATATATATTGTAGGAGCAGATTGTTTAACCGTAATGGTCTCGTTCATTACCAAAACACCTGGAGTATGTTTTAAAACATCTAAAACATTATTATTAGAAAGCGTTGAGTTTTCCACATTAAAAACGAGTCTATCGACCATCCTCTTAATAGTGGGCCTTTTTGCTATAACAGTAACACCATTTAAAGCTTCTATGCTTTCTTTAAGGATAATTGTTCCTATATTCGAATCACTTTCAATTTTTAATGTTTTAGAGAATTTTTCAAAACCTAAAAAACTCACGGTTAAAATATATTCACCGCTAACTAAATTATCAAACTCAAAAAAGCCATCATCGTTAGTAGTTAACCCTTTTACATCTTCAGGTTGTTCGTTATTGAAAATAATAACGTTAGCATAAGCAATGGGCGTATTAACAGAATCCAAAACAACTCCACCAACACTAAATTGCTGAGAAAAACATAATGAAGTAAGGGTTAAAAAAAAGAAACAAATTAGTTTTTTAAACATTGTGCTAATTTATAAAAATTAGATTACACAGATAAACACCTTAGATTAAAAAAGTAAGATTTTTTAATAAAATTTCACTATTTATAAAAATGATATAAATAAATAATTAGTTTAATAGAAATCTTTCTGATTAGAAAATTTATTTGTAATTTGAAATTTAATAATTTAATCTAATCATGTCGAAACAACCTCTTTCGCCTTTTACCAAACAACAGCTTTTACCACAAGAAGAAACCCTTGAGATTTATAAGAAAAAAGGAGAGCTTTTTATAGGGGTTCCTAAAGAAACAGCTTATCAAGAAAAACGTATTTGTTTAACTCCTGATGCTGTATATGCACTGGTAAGTAATGGTCACAGGGTATTAATTGAATCTGGCGCTGGTGAAGGTGCAAGTTTTAGTGATAAAGATTATAGTGAAGCCGGAGCGGAAATAACCAAAGATACAGCAAAAGTTTTTTCGTGCCCTATGATTTTAAAAGTAGAACCTCCAACTCTCGAGCAAATAAAACTTATTAATCCACAAACTATTTTAATTTCTGCGTTACAGTTAAAAACACAAAACAAAAAGTATTTTGAAGCTTTGGCCTCAAAAAGAATAACAGCTTTAGCATTTGAGTTTATTAGAGATACAGATGGTAGTTATCCAGCAGTAAGATCGCTAAGTGAAATTGCAGGTACAGCCTCTGTTTTAATTGCTTCTGAATTACTTTCCGACACTAAAAACGGCAATGGATTAATGTTTGGAAATATTAGTGGTGTTCCGCCTATTGAAATCGTTATTTTAGGAGCAGGAACTGTTGGCGAGTTTGCTGCAAGAAGTGCTTTAGGGCTTGGTGCTGGCGTTAAAATATTTGATAACTCGATTACCAAATTAAGACGCATTCAATCGCAACTTGGACGGCCTTTATTCACTTCAACCATACAACCTAAAAATTTACTTAAAGCGCTAAAGCGATGTGATGTTGTTATTGGTGCTGTAAGAGGTACAAATAGAGCACCTATAGTTGTAACAGAGGACTTAGTTCGATCTATGAAAAAAGGAGCCATAATAATTGATGTAAGTATAGATATGGGTGGATGTTTTGAGACAAGCGATGTAACATCACACAGGCAACCCACATATATTAAGCATAATGTGGTGCATTATTGCGTACCAAATATTCCTGCAAGATACCCAAGAACCGCCACCGTATCTATTAGTAATATCTTCACACCTTATTTGCTTAAAATCGCAGAAGATGGCGGTATAGAAAATTCTTTAAGATTTGACAAAGGTTTAAAAAATGGATTGTACTTTTACCACGGTATTTTAACAAGTAAATCTGTTGGTGAATGGTTCGATTTAAAGTATAGCGATGTCAATCTACTTATATTTTAAAAACAACATTTTCCGACACTAAAATTTTTAAATGAGTCTTATTCAACGTATTGGTTATTATCTTGGAGGTTTTTCTATAGGATTAGTTATTTTAGCATTCTTTTTAAATGGAAAAAAAACGTCTTGTAGTTATGGTCCAGATTCTAGAGTTTTAAAAAATATTAATTCTAAAAACCTTATTTATAGTCAAAATATTTCCGAAGCATTAAAATCTGCAGAAATAGATTCCTTTGGAATCACTTATATTTTAAAAAAAGGAGATATTAATTTTTCCGAAAGTACTCCTAGACAAGAACCTTGTGGAGTATATACTATTGATGCCAACTATAATAAAAAAGATGTTAGTTTAGTTGTCCAAAACTGTGATAGCACCGCAACGCTTCAAAATTTAATTATCAAAAAATAATATGACTAAACGACTTTTTGACGTTGTTTTTTCCATAATAGGATTATTAGTATTAGCTCCTATTCTATTAGTTATTGCCATTCTAATAAAAATAGACTCTAAAGGTCCTGTGCTTTTTGTTCAAGGACGAGTAGGTAAAAATAATATAGATTTCAATATCTATAAATTCAGAACCATGAAAATGGAGTCTAACAAAAAGGGATTACTCACACTTGGTAATAATGATTCTAGAATAACGAAAATAGGTTATTTTTTAAGACGTTTTAAAATAGATGAATTTCCGCAACTTATAAATATTATAAAAGGAGACATGAGTTTTGTAGGACCTAGACCAGAGCTGCGATATTATGTTAACTTTTATAACGAAGATGACCTTAAGATATTTAAAGTTAGACCAGGAATAACAGGCTTAGCATCATTAAAGTATAGAAACGAAGTCGAATTACTTAAGGCTGCTAAAGACCCCGAGGAATATTTTATTAAAACAATAATTCCTGATAAATTAAGGTATAATAAAGAATATATAAAACGAAAAAATTTCATATTCGATTTAAAACTTATTGCACTAACTGTTATTAAAGTAATTACTAAATAAAGCTGAAAAGTTAGTTGCTAGTAACATAATTATTTAAATAACTAATAATAAAAAATAAGCTAATTAATGTGGTATTATAATCCTTTATAATGAATATAGAAATTAAAAATTATATTGACGAATTACTTAATGACTCAGGATTGTTTTCCTTAAGTACTTCAATAAGGAAAGAAATTCAATTTGATTTTTCTAACGATGTTATTTTAATTACAGGTGCTGCAGGGTCTATAGGTAGCGGACTTGTACATCAATTAACACATTCTAATTACAAAAAACTCATTTTAATTGATAATGCAGAATCACCACTTTATCAATTAATAAAAGAGCTAGAGTTTGAAGCCATTAGTAATGTGGATTTCAAATTAATTGACATTACAGACAAAGAAGCTATTAAGAATATTTTTGAGCAATACAAACCTTCAATTATTTTTCATACAGCAGCTTACAAACATGTACCTTTACTGGAAAGTAATGCCTTTAGAGCAATAAATATTAATGTGATAGGAACAACACAACTCGCCGATTTAGCGCATGAATTTAATGTTAAAAAGTTTATTTTTATTTCTACAGATAAAGCAGTTAATCCTATTAATGTTATGGGTTTGACAAAAAAAATAGGAGAAAACTACACTAAATTATTAAACTCTAAAAGTGATACTTTATTTATCAATACTAGGTTTGGTAATATATTAGGGTCTAACGGATCTTTGGTTCCTTTACTAAAAAAACAAATTGACTTTGGTCATCCAGTAACTATAACAGATAAAAATATTTCTAGATACTTTATAAGTAAGCACAAGGCTTGTAAACTTATTTTAAAACTTGCTAACAACAATAATTATAAAGAAACCACTTACACCTTTAATATGGGAGACCCAATTAAAATTATAGATATTGTAAATAGATTAATTATTAAATGTCAAAAAAAACCTGCTTCAATTGAACTAAAAACAACAGGATTACGTCCTGGTGAAAAATTTAATGAAGAAATAATTTCTAGTGATGAAATTCTAATTCCAACAGATGATATCGATTTAATTATTGTAAAACAAAAAATAGAAAAAGAAATTAAAGCTATTAATTTCCAGTCTTTATTAAAAATTACTCCACGAAGTACTAATCAAGAGATAAAAGCCATCTTAAAGTCTCTTATATAAATTTTCTTCTCTTTTTCTCTTTAGTTAATAACGCTAACTCTCTTCCTGTTTGTCCTGCAACCGAGGTATTCTCTTCCGCTCTTCGTATCAAATATGGCATTACATCTTTTACCGGTCCAAAAGGAACATATTTAGCAACATTATAACCTTTATTAGCTAAATTAAAACTAATATGGTCGCTCATTCCATATAACTGACCAAACCATACACGAGGATCATTATTTAATAGGCCTTTATTATTCATTAAATCCATTAACAAATACGAGCTATCTTCATTATGCGTGCCAGCAAAAATAGACATGCAATCTAGATTTTCAATTATATACCTTAAGGCATTATTAAAATTTTCATCGGTTAATGCTTTACTTCCACAAATTGGCGATTGGTAGCCCAACTCCTCTGACCTATCCTTTTCTTTTTCCATGTAAGCACCTCTAACCAATTTATATCCAAGAAAATATTTCCCTTCTTTGGCGTTTTTATGCTCCTTTTCCAGAAAAGACAACCTATCATGTCTATACATTTGCAAGGTATTATACACTATTGGTTTTTCGGTATTATATTTTTGCATCATAATGGTAACCAAATTATCTGCAGCTTTTTGCATCCAACTTTCCTCTGCATCAATAAGCACAGCAACATCATTTTCTTTAGCCTTTTTACACACTACTTCAAAACGATTAACAACACGCTGCCATTCTTCTATTTCCAATGCTTTTAAGTCTTCACCTGTTGATATTTTTTCATATAAATAAATACGTCCAAAAGCTGATGGTTTAAATACAGCAATAGGAATAGCATCAATTTCTTTGGCAAAATCAATTATTTTTAAAATTTTGTGTTGTGCCGAATCAAATTCCTTTTCACTTTCTTTACCTTCCACTGAATAATCTAAAACAGAACTAACTCCTTTGGCAAACATATTATCGATAACCGTTAAACAATCATTTTCATTAACACCTCCACAAAAATGATCGAAAACAGTCGAGCGAATTAAACCTTCAATAGGCAAATGCGCCTTAATAGCGAAATTTGTTGCAGCAGTGCCTATACGCACTAAGGGCTCTATTGATATCATTTTAAATAAAAAATAAGCACGCTCTAATTCCGAATCTGATTTTAAAGAAAAAGCAACTTCGGTATTATCAAAAATTAAATCGGTATTCATTTTAAAAAATTTACATAAATATAATTATATCTAAGTTACCATTTTATGTAAAAACTCCTTAATTTCACAGCCTTAAAAAACAACATTTATTTTATGGATTCTATAAAGGCTAATGATAGTATTGTACATTTTAATGAAACGTGCTACAATAATATAAATGAGCATATTAAGAGCAATAATTTCTCGAAAATTTTTATTTTGGTTGATGAAAACACACATGAGCATTGTTTGCCTAAGTTTTTAAACCGACTTGAAACTGATAAAATAATTGAAATAATTGAAATTGAATCTGGCGAAATAAACAAAAACATTGACACTTGTGTTGGTGTTTGGAATACACTTTCTGAACTTGATGCAGACCGTAAAAGTTTAATGATAAATATTGGTGGTGGTGTTATTACAGATTTAGGAGGTTTTGTAGCTTGTACTTTTAAACGTGGTATTTCTTATGTAAACGTACCTACCACTTTATTATCAATGGTAGATGCCTCTGTTGGAGGCAAAACAGGAGTTGATTTAGGGCACTTAAAAAACCAAATTGGAGTTATTAGTAATCCTGATTTAGTACTGATTGACACTTCATTTTTAGACACTTTACCTAAGGAACAAATGCGTTCTGGATTGGCTGAAATGCTTAAACATGGCTTAATAACAGGAGAAAATTATTGGAATAAATTTCAAGATTTATCAAAATTAAATTTAGATAATTTAGATGAACTAATACACGAATCCGTTATAATTAAACGAAATGTTGTTGAAGAAGATCCTTTTGAAAATGGCTTACGTAAAACGTTAAATTTCGGACATACCTTAGGCCACGCCATAGAATCTTATTTTTTAAGTAATGAGAATAAAACTACCTTATTACATGGTGAAGCAATAATTGTGGGTATGATTTTGGCGAGTTATATTTCAACCGAATTGTTAGGTTTCCAAAAGCAAACTACCCAAAACATAAAAGACTTATTTCTTAGTTATTATGATAAGGTAACCTTTGAAGATAATGATTATGATGCTATTATAGAATTACTTAAATACGATAAGAAAAACAATCATGGTAATATTAATTTTGTTCTTTTGGAATCGATTGGTACCTGTAAGATAGATTGTTTGGTAGACAATAATGTAATTTTAGACGCCTTTCAATTTTACGCTAGTTAAATGAAATAGTATTTTAACCAATAAAAAAAACATCTATTTTAATAGATGCTTTTTTTTATTACTTTTACTTCTGTCTTAAGATTTTTTTAATCTTCCAAAGAATCCTTTTTTCTTAGGGGCTCCATAATAACCATACTTTGCGCCATATCCAAAATTAGACTGTTTCACATCATTAACCACAAGCATCATATTGTTTAATTTATTTTCGGCATGTAATTCTTTTGCGAAGTTTAGTATTTTCTTTTCTGTGTAATCTGCTCTAGTAACATAAGCAGTATGTCCAGCATATTTACTAATTAGTAATGTATCCGTAACTAACATTGCTGGGGCAGTATCTACAATAACATAATCGTAGTTTACAGAAACCTCTTCAAATAATTGTTTAAACCTATCACTCATCAATAATTCCGCAGGATTTGGCGGTACTACACCAGACAATAAAACATCAAGATTAATGTTATTAATATTCAAATGATTTATACTTTCCTCGATAGTTATGCTACTATCTCCTAAATACTCAGTTAACCCTCTATCTTTTAAATCTTTCGCATTCTTCTTAATAGATGAAAATATTTGAGGATTTCTAATATCCGCACCAATTAATAAAACTTTTTGATTCGTATTAGCCATAGTAAGAGCTAAGTTTAAACTAAAAAATGATTTTCCTTCATTATTAATTGTTGAAGTAACAAAAATGACATTATTAAACTCTTTAACCTCTTTACTGCGTCTTACAAAATCTAAATTAGTTCTAATAATTCTGAAAGATTCAGATAGAATAGATCTATCGTTTTTCTCAACTATAAATTTATCACTACCACTCACTTTAGGAATTTCTCCTAAAACTGCAATATTTTTAATTTCCTTCTCTAAATCTTCTTTATTATGAATTTTAGTATCCATTAAACTTTTTAAGTAAATAATTCCAAAAGGAATAACTAAACCAAAAAACATGGCTGCAATATATGCTATTTTCTTATTAGGCGAAACTGGCCCACCATTACTATTGTATGCCTCATCAATAATTTTTGCACTAGGTGATGTTGCTGTTAATGATATAGCAGCTTCTTCCCTTTTTTGTAATAAATACAAATACAATTGTTCTTTAATACCTTGTTTTCTTTCTATAGAACGTAATTTACTTTCTTGACCAGGTACTGATAATATTTTGGAACTAATTCTTGATGATTGATTTTCTAAATTATTAATTCTAATTTTCAAAGAATTTGTAGAATTATTAATACTTTGATTTAAATTTTGACGAATTCCAGATAAAGTTTGATCTAATTCTACAACAATGGGGTTTTGTTTACCAGCACTTTTTAACAATGTTTTCCTTCTTTGTAGTAACTCATTATATTTATTAGAAAGGCCTCCTATAGAAGCATCTCCTAACCCTAAATTTGATGGTATAGGGTCATATTTTTCAGACGCATCACCTAATACTCCTTTCATAGAGTTTAAAAGACTTAATTCCATTTTAGATTCATCCATTGCCCGCTGGTTGGCCGCACTAGAACTCATAAATTGTGCAGCTTCAGAGTTAACATCAGTTAATTTATTTCCTGTTTTAAACCTAACAATACTATTATCTACACTTATTAAATCTTCAGCGATTAATTCTACACGTTCATTAATAAAATCTGCGGTTTTATTAGATATTTCATTTTTTTTGTCAATAGTAGATCTATTGTACTCAATGATTAATGTATTAATGATGTCCTTAGCTTTTTGAAGAACTGGATCCGTCAAACTAATATTAATTACCTTGGAAGATTGTCCTGAAGGTGAAATATTTACTCTATTTTTTAAGGACTCAGAAAGGCTTTCTAATTTTGATATTTTAACCTTAATAGTGCTTCCCAAATAGTTCTTTAAATTACCATCTCTTGGTGTAATAATCATACCACCAAAATTCGTTGGGATTGTTTCTCCAAAAGTATATTTTTTAGACTCCCCGTCTTCACTTATCTTATAAAATAACTCGGTATTTGAAACTATTTCTGTAAAAAAAATAAAACTTACGTCATTTATAATAGAATCAGATTCAATAAAATTTAGAGTTATTGGTGATTTGTTATATAATTCTAACTCTTGAATTCTACCCTTAGCATAATAAGTAACATTTAAATGTAATTTTTTTATTATGTTTCTTAAAAAACTTCTAGATTTTATAACCTGAATTTCATCATCAACCTTTGCGTCTTCACTCTCTGAAAAAAGTGCTAAATCCTTTAATGCACCAGATGATTTGTCATTATCATCAATAAGCATAATTTTAGCAATTGCTGAATATTGCGGAGTTGTATATCGCAAATTGAAAAATGTTAACGATAAAAAAACAATACAACTAAAAACAAACCATTTCCATTGTTTTAAATATGTAAAAAGCATTTTCTTTAAATTGAAATCTTCAGAATTGCTATTAGATAAATTTTCGTTTCCTATTAATGCCATGTGTAAAATCTAATTTCTTGTAATCAATAATAAAGAGGTAGTAATAAGGAATGATGTTACAGAAATGATTGTACCAATTCTAGAATCACTTACAGAACTACTTATTGCAGATTTGTTTGGTTGTACATAAATTACATCATTTTGAGTTAAATAATATACGGGAGAATTAAATAATTCTTTACTTGTTAAATCAAATCTTGAATATGTTTTAGTACCATTAAAATCTCTAATAACTAATATGTTCTTTCTTTCTCCCTTAATTGTTAGGTCTCCCGCCATAGCAATAGCTTCAAGAAGCGTAATGCGCTCACCAGAAACATCATACCTTCCAGGGGAATTAACTTGACCAAGAACCGAAATCCTGAAATTCATTATTCTAATATTTACAATAGGATCTTTAAGGTAATCAGAAAGTTTTTCTTTAAACAATTCTTTAGCCTCTTCAACGGTTAAACCTATTAATTTGATTTTACCTAAAACGGGATAGTCAATGTTACCATTAATATCAATTACATAGTCAACAATTTCCGATTGATCACCGCCCGTACTCTTGTACATATTAAAAGGCTTAACAGCTTCTAAGTCAAATGTAGAAACAAAAACGCTAACAATATCGTTGACTTTAAATTTTGGTGTAAAGGTATCTGTGTCTACTTTAGTTTCAAAATCTTTAGCATTTTGAAAATAAACGATATCTTTTTTTGAACCACAAGAGGTAATTAAAAAAATGAGGATTAAAAAAAATAGCTGTGTTCTTTTTAAAGGTAATAACGATTTGTTCATACTTATTTTAATCATTTAGGGCTTTAACCGAAATAAATATACGAGTTATTTATTTATATAGAATGTTTTTTTGATGAATTTGAATTATCTGATAATCCTTTAGCTTTTTTATATGTTTTAACACGAGTATCAAATCGCTCATACTCAGAGTTATTAGATTTATACTCTGGTATTAAACTCTTCATTTTCATTACAATATTATTGTTTTGAAAACGATTAGTAATACAAAGCTCTTCGATTTCAGATTTTACCTTAATATAATCTAACTCTCTCGTTTTACTTATCAATATTTTTTTATGGTATGTAGACAAAGTATTCTCTCCATTAGCTAAAAGTTCTTCATATAATTTTTCGCCTGGTCTTAGTCCAGTGATTTTAATATCAATATCTTCTGGGTATCTTAAACCCGAAAGTTTAATCATATTTTTTGCTAGGTCATAAATCTTAACTGATTCGCCCATGTCAAAAATAAATATTTCTCCACCTTTACCCATAGTTCCAGCTTCAAGCACTAACTGAGCTGCTTCAGGTATTGTCATGAAATAACGAGTTATATCTTTATGTGTCAATGTTAACGAACTACCAGCTTCTATTTGTTTTTTGAATAATGGAATAACTGAACCGTTAGAACCTAATACATTACCAAAACGCGTTGTTATAAATTTTGTTTTACTTTCTTTTTGAAGACAGCTAATATACATTTCTGCCATTCTTTTAGTAGCTCCCATTACACTTGTTGGGTTAACTGCCTTATCTGTAGAAACAAAAACAAATTTCTTAACATTATATCGAGAAGCTGTGTCTGCCAATAACTTCGTTCCGTTTACATTAATTTTAATAGCCTCATAAGGCGAATTCTCCATTAAAGGAACATGTTTATAAGCTGCCGCATGAAAAACCATTGTTGGTTTATGTTTTTGAAATATTGAATCAATTCTTAAACCATCTCTAATATCTGCAACAATAGCCGTATAACTATGTTTACCTTCTCGTTTTAAATCTTGTTGTACATCATAAAGTGCAGATTCAGCTTGATCTACTAAAATTAAATGTTTAACGTTAAAATTAGAAAGTTGTTTTACTAATTCACTACCAATAGAACCAGCAGCACCAGTAACAAGAACTGTTTCTCCATTAAATTCACTTAGTAAGTTAGGGTTATCAATCTCGATTGGTGGCCTTCCTAATAAATCGTCAATTTGTACTTGCTTAATTTGTTTAGCACTTAACTCACCATTAATCCATTGTTCAATTGGTGGTACTTTAGTTACTTTAACTCCAGAATCAGCTAAACTATCCATTAGCTGCATAAGTTTGTTAGTTTCCGTGTTTTGAGGTGTTATAATAATTTCATCAATATCATTATCTAAAACGTAATCTTCGTTTAAGGCTTTATACGTTAAAATAGGAACTCCATTTATAATTTTAGAGTTCTTTTTTGGTTGATTATTAATAAAAGCTACAACTGTAAAACTTACTGCCGCATTACTTAATAATGCATTATATGTTGCCATTGCAGAATCTCCAGTTCCATAAATTAAAACTCGCCTTGTAGATAGAAATTTACACTTTAAATATTTGTACCCCATTTTAAAAGCTAACCTACTAGCACTAAGTATTACAAAACTTAATAAAGCATGTATCACTATAATTGAAAGCGGAATTGTAAATCCAGGAATGATATCTGTAATTCTATTTGTAAGTACAAAGGCTATACATAATAAGGACATCAGGGCTACCGATTTAAATACGTTAACGACATCTGTAAATCCAGTATGTCTAATAACGCTTTTAAAAGATCCTACAATAAAAATACTTAGTGCAGAAACAACCATTAAAAATGGTATTTCTACTAAAAATTGATTCACATCAAAATTTAATGTAAAATTAAACCTTATTACATATGCAGCGAAAAATGCAACTAGTATTAATACTAAATCAATAGTAAATACCAACCACTTGGATGCATATTTTTGAGAAAAATTAATAAAGTAATTATTTATCATAATTTGAGGGTTTTAGTAATATTAGTTAGGATTCTTAACAAATCATCCTGCGATAAATTAGAACCACTTGGCAAACAAAGTCCTCTTTGAAAAAGATCTTCCGATGTTCCGTTAGTAAAATGCAAACTATCTTTAAATAAAGGTTGCACATGCATAGGTTTCCATAATGGTCTAGATTCTATATCGTCTTTTAAAAATTCTAATCTTATTTTTTCTCTTAATTCGTATGATGGCGTTTCAATACAAGTAATCCATCTATTTGAAAAGAAATTATCTGGTTCTTCCAAAAACGTTATCTCTTCAAATTGAGATAAATGCTTTTTATAAAACTCAAAGTTTTGCTTTCTGGCATGCACTCTATCATCAATGACCTCCATCTGCCCTCTTCCAATACCTGCTAAAACATTACTCATTCTATAGTTAAATCCAATAGACGAATGTTCATAATGCGGTGCATTGTCTCTTGATTGAGTTGAATAAAATACAGCCTTTTGTTTTAATTCTTCAGTATTGACTACCAATGCGCCTCCTCCAGAAGTTGTAATGATTTTATTCCCGTTAAATGATATAATACCTATATCAGAAAGTATGCCACATTTTTTATCAAAATAAGAACTCCCTAGAGCTTCTGCACTATCTTCTATTACGGGAATATCATATTTTTTGGCTATTGCGTTAATTTCATTCGCTTTATAAGGCATTCCATATAAATGAACCGCAATTATAGCCTTAGGTTTTTTATGTTTTTTAATTCTATCCCTTATAGCTATTTCTAACAATTCCGGACACATATTCCATGTATCGCTTTCGCTATCAATAAATACTGGAGTTGCTCCTTGATATAAAATTGGGTTCGCAGACGCCGAAAATGTAAAACTTTGACATAAAACTTCATCTCCAACAGTTACTCCAAGAAGTTGTAATGCCATATGAATCGAAGCGGTTCCAGAACTTAGTACCGCAACTTCTTTACTATTACCAAGATATTTTTTTATGTCATTTTCAAAACCATCAACATGTGGACCTAAAGGAGCAATCCAATTTGTATCAAAAGCATCTGCAACAAACTTGCGCTCTGATGTACCCATATGAGGCGATGATAAGTAAATTTTTGTTTTGGTAAGCATAATTTATTTAACTCTATTGCATGAAAAGTTTGAACTCGTAATATTACAAGTCATAAAATTAATTACTAAATAATTGTGAATAAAAAACCCTCTACTACACATATAACAAAATTAATTTGATAAAATAGTTAAACATAGTATTAAACAACCACTAAATATTTCTAATTCATATGCTTGTGACATATTTATATTGAGAGTTTAAAATATTTGAGTGTTTTTGAGTACTTATTAAATACTTTTAATACAATTAAATTAATTCGCTATTAATCAATCTAATTTCATTTTGCTGAAACAAATTTAATAATTGTTTTAAATCTAATAGACATCAATTTAGTTATTTCGCCAAAACAGTACTTAAAATCGGTTAAATACGCTTTGTTTTTTTTTCAAAGTAAAAGTTGGTACATTATCGATAATTACTTTTTGAATTTTGTAAGTAGTTATACTGATATTTTAAAATAAAACGAATAATAGATTATAATAATTTTTACCATAAAGCACATAAAACGTTAATAAGTATTAACTATTTTAAAACCATAAATTACAAATAGTTATGGTCTTGTTAAAGGATAAAATACATCATTATCACCCAACAACACTAAACATTAACTATTATAAAATTATAGTTAAACCCCACAAAAATAGCCTTAAAAGACTACAGTTATTACAAATTTAAAATCTTTAACAACCTGTTTTTTTGCCTTGAATTTTAATAATTAAATGATTTCTATTCACAGTTATAAAGTGCTTTTTTATCGACAAATTCGTACCACTAAATAACTTTAGGGTTTTTGTCGTAAAAAACCTCTACTTAATATAATAAAAGCGCTTGTTAATTTATTTTTTCACATATTTGTCCTATACAAAAAAATAAACCCAAATTTAATGTTTCAAAATTTACAAAATAAAACAGTTTTAGTTACTGGAGGCGCAGGTTTTATTGGTTCTAATTTATGTGAAATACTATTAGACAATAATATTAAAACTGTTTGCTTAGATAATTTTTCGACCGGGAAAAGAAAAAACATAGAACCTTTTTTGAGCAATCCTGATTTTAAATTAATTGAAGGAGACATTAGAAACCTTGCAGATTGTAAAACAGCTTGTAATAACGTTGATTATATTTTACATGAAGCAGCTTTAGGTTCTGTTCCAAGATCTATAAATGATCCTATTACTACTAATGATGTTAACGTGTCTGGTTTTTTAAACATGCTAGTTGCTGCAAAAGATGCTAAAGTAAAGCGTTTTGTTTATGCTGCAAGCTCCTCAACTTATGGTGATCATGAAGCATTACCTAAAGTAGAAGATGTAATAGGTAAACCATTATCTCCTTATGCTATTACTAAATATGTTAATGAATTATATGGAGATATTTTTCAAAAGTCTTATGGTTTAGATACTATTGGTTTACGTTACTTTAATGTATTTGGGAAACGTCAAGATCCAGATGGCGCTTATGCCGCTGTAATCCCTTTATTTGTAAAACAATTTATAAATAAAGAATCCCCTATTATTAATGGTGACGGAAGCTATTCAAGAGATTTCACATACATTGATAATGTGGTTCAAATGAATATACTTGCCTTAACCACAACCAATCAAGAGGCTTTAAACACTGTTTATAATGTAGCCTACGGAGACAGAACTACACTTTTGCAGTTGGCTACCATATTAAAAAACAATCTTTCTGAGTTCGATGCTTCTATTCAGGACATTGATATTAAACATCGTGACAATCGTGTTGGAGATATCCCTCATTCTTTAGCATCAATAGAAAAAGCAAAAAAATTATTAAACTATAATCCAAAATTTGATATTAATAACGGCATTAAAGAAGCTGTTAAATGGTATTGGAAAAATTTATAATTACAAAACAATGAAAATCACAAAAATCTGTTGCATTGGCGCTGGATATGTTGGTGGGCCAACTATGTCCGTTATAGCTAAAAAAAACCCTAATATAAAAATTACTGTAGTTGATGTAAATCAAGAGAGAATAGATGCTTGGAATAATCCGGATGTAACAAAACTACCTATTTATGAACCTGGTCTAGCAGAAATTGTTAAAGAAACCAGAGATGAAAATTTGTTTTTTTCTACTGAAATTGATAAAACCATTGATGAATCAGAAATGATTTTTATATCTGTAAATACACCTACCAAAACTTATGGAAAAGGAAAAGGTATGGCAGCCGATTTAAAATATGTTGAGTTATGCGCTAGAAGTATTGCCAAAGTAGCCACTACAAACAAAATTGTTGTTGAAAAATCGACACTTCCAGTTCGTACTGCTCAGGCTATCAAAAGTATTTTAGATAATATTGGAGGCGATGTGAAATTTAGTATTCTTTCAAATCCTGAATTTCTTGCTGAAGGTACTGCCATTCAAGACTTATTAAATCCAGATCGTGTATTAATTGGCGGTGAATCTGAAGAAGCCATTGAAAGCCTAGCAAATATTTATGCAAGTTGGGTGCCTCAAGAAAAAATCTTAAGAACCAATGTATGGTCTTCAGAGCTTTCAAAATTAACAGCTAATGCATTTTTAGCACAACGTATATCGTCTATTAATGCGATTTCAGAACTTTGCGAAAAAACAGAAGCTAATGTAAACGAAGTAGCAAAAGCTATAGGAATGGATTCTAGAATTGGCCCTAAATTTTTACAGGCTTCAGTAGGATTTGGCGGTTCTTGCTTTCAAAAAGATATTTTAAATTTAGTGTATATAGCACGTAGCTATAATTTGCATGAAGTAGCGGATTATTGGGAACAAGTAATCCTATTCAATGACCATCAAAAAAGGCGATTTGCAGACCATATTGTAAATACACTTTATAATACCGTTTCTGGAAAAAAAATAGGATTTCTGGGATGGGCATTTAAAAAAGACACCAATGACACTAGGGAATCTGCTGCTATTTATGTGGCAGATTATTTACTAAACGAACAAGCAAGCATCTCAGTTTACGATCCAAAAGTACCTGCAAAAAAAATGCAATCAGATTTAAATTATTTAAACACCAGGTCTGTAAGTGAAAATGAGCAACAAGTTACTGCGTTTAGCAATCCATACGAAGCATTAAAAGACACACATGCGGTTGCCATTTTAACAGAATGGGACGAATTTAAAACGTATGATTGGAACAAAATATATGTAAACATGAAAAAACCTGCTTTTATTTTTGATGGAAGAAACCTTCTAGACAAAACTGAAATGACATCAATAGGTTTCGAATATTCTTCAATTGGACAATAATAAATTATGAATAAAGAAAAAATCGCGATTATAGGACTTGGCTATGTTGGCTTACCGCTAGCTAGATTATTTGCAACCAAATACGCCGTAGTTGGATTCGATATAAACCAAAGACGAGTTTCAGAACTTACTCAAGGTAAAGATGTTACTTTAGAGGTTGAAGATGATATTTTAAAAGCTGTTTTAAAGGAAACTTCAAATGATAATGTAGGACTTTATTGTTCTCATGACATGAAAGATATTGAAGATTGTAATTACTATGTGGTTACTGTACCTACGCCTATCGATAAAAATAACAGACCAGATTTAACGCCTCTATACAGGTCTAGCGAGACGGTTGGTAAAGTATTAAAAAAGGGAGATATTGTAATTTATGAATCTACCGTGTACCCTGGTGCTACAGAGGATGAATGTATTCCTGTTCTGGAAAAAACTAGTGGGTTGCAATTTAATGTTGATTTCTTTGCTGGTTATTCACCAGAACGTATTAACCCAGGCGATAAACTGCATACCGTAGATAAAATTTTAAAAGTTACTGCGGGTTCAACTCCAGAAATTGGTAAAAAAGTAGACGCGCTTTATTCAAGCATCATTACTGCAGGAACCCACCTTGCTCCTACCATTAAAGTAGCCGAAGCTGCCAAGGTTATAGAAAACTCACAACGCGATATTAATATTGCATTTGTAAACGAGTTGGCAAAAATATTTAATTTAATGGATATTGATACACACGCTGTTTTAGAAGCTGCCGGTACAAAATGGAATTTCCTTCCGTTTAAACCAGGTCTTGTTGGTGGGCATTGTATTGGTGTTGATCCTTATTATTTAGCACAAAAAGCACAAGAAGTTGGGTATCATCCAGAAATTATTTTGGCAGGCCGTCGTGTTAATGATAGCATGGGACAATATGTAGCTTCAGAAATCGTAAAACTAATGGTGAAAAGCGATATTCGTATAAAAGATGCCAGAATATTAAACCTAGGTATAACTTTTAAAGAAAACTGCCCTGATGTTAGAAACACTAAGGCAGTAGATGTGATAAATCAATTAAAAAGTTACCAAACTAATTTAATAGTACACGATCCTTGGGCAAATCCCATAGAAGTACAACACGAATACGACTTAGTTACTGTAAAAAAAATACCCGAAGGTAAATTTGATGTTATTGTTCTTACCGTAGCCCATAAAGAATTTATGGATGTTAACTGGAATAGCTTATTAAAACCAAATGGAGTTCTGTATGATGTGAAAGGTGTTTTAAAAGAAAAAGTAAGTGGACGATTGTAAATATATTTATCGTTAAAACAAAATATTAATGTCTAGAACAAATAAAATTATTAAAAACGCAAAAGTAGGCACTTTTTTTTTCATCCTAGTTAGCGTTATTGGGTTTTACTCTAGAAAAATTTTTTTAGAACGACTTGGAGATGAATTCATAGGTTTATTGTCCACACTTCAAAGTTTTTTAAGTTTTCTAAACCTTGTAGAATTAGGTGTAGGTTCAGCCATGGGCTTTGCCATGTATAAATCATTATTTGATAAAAATCATGAACGTTTAAATGAATTATTTACCCTCATAGGGTATTTATATAATAAGATAGGAAAAATCGTTTTTATTGCAGGTTTTGTATTATCTCTATTTTTTCCTCTTATTTTTTCAAAGACCCCTATTAATATATTGGTTATATATTATGTGTTTTATATTTATTTATTTAGTAGTTTAATTTACTATTTTTTTAATTACCACTTAATGGTAATGCAGGCCGACCAAAAAGGCTATATACCAACATCCTATCAACAATCGTTACACATAATAAAAATACTTTTACAAATTGGTGTTTTACATTTAACAAGCAGCTTTTCTATTTTTATAAGCATAGAGCTCTTAAGTACCATTGTTCTCAATATATTATTGCATAGAAGGATTAAAAAAGAATACCCTTGGCTTAATTTCTCTTCAAAAGGTGATAAAACCTTAATTACTAAAAACAAAGAACTTATAACAAAAATAAAGCAAGTTTTTGTTCATAGAATAAGTGGCTTTATTTTGAAAAGTACCGATAACATTGTTATTTTTTCTTTTGTTAGCTTGCAAAGTGTAACTTATGTAAATAACTACTATCTTATTATTGGTAGTAGCACATCATTATTAACCAATTTTTTCACAGGAACCAAAGCTGCAGTAGGAAGTGTTATTTCTGAAAACAATAGTAAAAAAATTAATAATACGTTTTGGGAGCTAACAAGTCTAAATCATTTCGTTGGGGGTATTTTAGTAATGAGTTTATATTATGGAGTAAACCCCGTTATATCGCTTTGGCTTGGGGAACAATATATAATGGAAGATACTATTGTTTTACTTTTGCTAGCAAACGTTATGATTAGTAAAATGAGAGTTTCTGTAGAACAATATATTCATGCTTATGGTATGTTTCAAGATATTTGGGCGCCAATTACTGAAGGGGTTTTAAATTTGGTTATCTCTATAATACTTGCATCCCATTTTGGTATTTCAGGTGTTTTACTAGGAACTTTCGTAAGTGTTAGTTTAATTGTATTAATCTGGAAACCTTACTTTCTATATAAAAATGGATTTAAAAAACCATTACTATCCTACTGGATTGGCTTTTTTAAATTGCTATTATCGTTTACTTTAGCAGCTATTCTAGCTAATTATTTAATTAGTAATTTTATATTAATAAGTGAAGACTCGTGGATAATATTATTAATTTCTTTAATTCAAGTAGGCGCCATCCTTTTAATAGTCTATTCTGCTATAATGTATCTGTTTAATCCTGGTTTTAGAACTTTAGCTTTGCGTATAATAAACATTTTTAAAAATATTATAAAATCATAGAAATTAACCATGCATAAATAACAGAGTAATGATTAATGCTGTATTCCCAAAAAATTCAATTAACATGAACAAACCTTTAAAAATTTTAATAGCATCTAACATAATAAATAACAGTTATATTCCTTCGCTATTTAAGGCCTATACTGAAACTGACAACAAAGTTTTTAGTGGTGTTACTAATTTTTTTCAAACAAATATAATACCAGACATACTGCATCTTCAATGGCCTGAAAGTTTATACAAATTTGGTGATTTCAGTTTATTTGGAGATGCACAAAAAAGTATTCAGGATCGTTTAACATTTTTTAAGAAAAATGGAGTTTACATTATATGGACTATTCATAATATTCAACCTCATGACTCTAAAGACAACTTAAAAGATGCAGCGATTTACAACCTATTTATAGAGTTTTCTGATTTAATTGTACATCATGGTAATACTTCTATTGAACTAATGAACAACAATTGGAAAGGATTAAAAGACAAAAAACACATAGTTTGTCCGCATGGCGACTATTCTATTCAATATAAAAGCATATCTAAGGAAAAAGCTAGAAATGAACTAGGCTTACCATTGGACAAAAAAATTCTAATGCATTTTGGGTATTTAAGGGGATATAAAGGTTATAATCAATTACCAAAAATTTTTAAGGGTTGGAAAGCAAAAAACAAATATTTATTTACAGCAGGTCAAATAATATCTGACAAAAAAATACAACCGTTAATTTTTCGCTTATGGTACGGTAAAATCAGAAAAAGAACTAAGAAATTTGGTTATGATATTAAACTAATACGTAATGATAAAATTGCTTATTATTTTAACGCTGTTGATTACGTTATCATTACACATACAAAGGGACTAAATTCGGGTATAATACCTATGGCTTTAACCTTTAATATTCCTATAATTTATCCTGACTTAGGTAATTTTAAAGAACAAGCAATGTATAGCATCTCCTCTTGCTATAAACCTGGAGATACCGAATCTGCAACAAGAGCCTTAAATAAGCTAACTAAAAATATTGAATCAATCAAATCAATTGATAATTCCAAATGGCAAGAACATGTCTCTTGGGAAAAACATGTTAAATTAATTATAGAGTCTTATAGAGATTTTATAAAATTAAAGTAATTAACTATAGAATTTTCAACTGTAAACAAAATAAACCTTAAGAGTTATTATATTAAAGAAATAAAATTTATTAAAAAGTGAGTGAAATTATAACAAAATTAAAATTAAAAATTCATGCTTTAATATTCTGGCAGACTTCATTAGGGGACATTGCCAACAATATTTATGGCTTAAAATTATTTTATAAATATTCGTTTAAAAATAACAGTTTTAAAAGTAAAGAAAGTGAAATTGCGTTTTTAACTAAGCAATACCATATTGTAGAAAAAGGTTTAGCGCTTCCAAACCCTAGGTTAGGTTTTGGAAAACAAAAAATAATCTTATTATTGGATAAAAGTAAAAAATACGAAGAAAAATACGGTGAAGATAAATTAATCATCTCTATAAAAAATTGTCTTTCAGAGTATATTGAATTTAATAAAAAAAATAATATAAAAATTGAAGGTTCTTATTTCGATTCTATTTTAAGTTTTATAGGTTTAAGTAAACAACAAGAACTAGGAGGAACTCTATCGATAAATAAAAATGAACTAAAAAAAAATATGTCTTTGCCGTTCGAGAGTTTCGTAAAGAGCAGATTCTCTATCAGAGATTTTTCAAGTGAAGATGTTGATGTAGAAACTATAAAAAGAGCAGTAAATATAGCTAAACATGCACCTTCCGTTTGCAATAGGCAATCATGGAAAGCGCATGTGTATACTAAAGAAGAACAGATTTTATCTTTATTAAAAATTCAAGGAGGAAACAATGGTTTCACTAAAAGTATTAATAAACTAATTATTGTAACAACTAATATAAAAGCCTTTACAACTTTAGAAAATAATCAAATATTTATTGATGGAGGCTTATTTTCTATGAATTTAGTGTTAGCCCTTCATAGCCAAGGCATTGGAGCTTGCTGTCTTAATACATGTTTTCCTTTCACTTCAGAAAAAAATGTGAAATCTGTTGGAAATATAGATGCTAACGAACGATTAATAATGATGATAGGTATTGGTAATATAAAAGATAACTACAAAGTTGCGATATCCAAAAAGAAAGATTTAAATGAAATAATTAAGATTAATTAGATGAAAATTAAAACGATAACTTGTCACGAAGTATATAATCATGGGGCTAGTTTACAAGAGTATGCGTTATTAACGTTTTTAGAAAATCAAGGACATGAAACTGAAACGATACATTATAAACCAGATTACTTAAGCGAACATTTTAACTTTTGGAGAATTTCGAACCCGAGATATAAAAAAAATATAATACTTAAATCAATATATTTAATTTTAAAGTTTCCTTTTAGATACAAAATGCTAAAAAGAAAAAGAAGTTTCGATGCTTTTTCTGCTAAATACATTAGATCTACCGAGAAACTTTACAAATCCAATGATGATTTAAAATTAGATTTACCTGAAGCTGATGCTTATATATGTGGAAGTGATCAAATATGGAATTCTTTTTTTCCAAACGGTAAAGACCCATCTTTCTATTTAGATTTTGTTCCTGATAATAAACTAAAAATATCGTATGCTGCTAGTTTCGCTATTGATAAATTAGAAGACGATATAAAAAATTTTGTAAAAGAAAAAGTATCGCGTCTTAACTATGTTTCTGTTAGAGAATCATCTGGCAAAACCATTTTAAGCGATTTAGATATAAGCGACGTTACTCATGTTTTAGACCCTGTATTTTTACTAGAAGAAAGTAAATGGAGCACATTATGTCTAGCCCCAATAATAAAAGAAGATTATATATTTGTCTACGATTTTGATAGTAACCCAATAATAAAAAGTTTTGTAATAAAACAGAAAGAAAAGCATAATTATAAAGTAGTTTCTGTAAATTCAAATGTTAAATATGCGGATTACAACTTCTATTTGGATGGTCCTAGTACGTTTTTAACATTACTAAGTAATGCTAAATTTGTAGTTTCCAATTCCTTTCATGCTGTAGCCTTCTCCTGTATATTTAAAAAACAATTTACTGTATTTAATAGGTCTGAGAAGATTAATACTAGAATGCGAGATTTTGTAAGCCTTTTAGAAATAGAACAGGTCTTAATTACCAGTAAAAGTGATATTGAAAACTATAGTTACATAATAGATTATAATGCTTTCGACAAAAGGTTAACTACTTTAATAAAAAAATCTAAGGACTATTTAATTATGGCATTAAAAAATTAAACTAAATTTAAAACCTAATAAAAGAACACTTTATATCTATGATGTTATCCATAATATTACCAGTTTATAATGCTGAAAAATACTTGGAAAGATGCTTAAAGAGCATTTTATCTCAATTATTTTTCGATTTTGAACTTATATTAATTAACGATGGCTCTAAAGACTCTAGTAACATTATTTGCGAAACCTACGCGAATAAAGATAATCGCATAGTATACATAGATCAAAAAAACCAAGGTGTTGCTATGGCTAGAAATGTTGGTTTAAAACAAGCCAAAGGTAAATATATTGGTTTTGTTGATGCAGATGATGAGGTTGAAAACGATATGTTTTTAAATTTAATTAAACCTACAAATGAAAAAGAATTTGATGTTGTTATATCTCATTATAAAATATGTGAAGAAAATACGTTTCATATTCCAAAAACTAGGGTTCCTACAAACATCGACTTAGATAAAAAAGAAATTAAAGAGCACATATTAAATACCTATTACACAGGAGGAGACCCCGTGGTTCCGGCCTTATGGAATAAAATTTACAACAGTAAATTTTTAAAGAGACAAAAACTTTTATTTCAAAACCAAAAGGCAGTTAGAGCAAGCGATTATTGGTTTAATTTTAAACTGTTTCAACATGCAACTAGTGTTTTAGTTATTAAAAACGCTAATTATTGTTACAACAATAGTGTTACAGGGAGTATTATTAATTCGTTTAGAGAGAATCAATTTATTGGCTTTGTAGAGTCTCAAAAAAGACTATTAGATGCTAACGAAAATTTCCAATTTAAAATAGATTATAATAAATTTTACAAACCATTTTACGATAATAGCAACCAGTTTATTTTAAATGCCATAAGTAAAAAAGGATATATAAATGGCTATAAATTTATAAGGCCAATACTTAAAAACGAAAGGTTAAAATCTGCTTTTAAAGCCATTTTAAATAAAAAAATACACCTAAAACTAATTTACTTTTTTTTAAAAAACAATATGATTTTAGCTTCATATGCCTTGTATTGCGTATGGCATTTAATGTCGTCAACTATTAAAAAATAAAAAAAATATTATGATACCTAAAGTTATTCATTATTGTTGGTTAAGTGGCGATGAGTTCCCGCCTCTAATACAAAAATGTATAGATACATGGAAAGAAAAGCTTCCAGATTATGAGTTTGTTTTATGGGATACAAATAAATTTAAATTAGAAAGTAATATATGGGTAAAACAAGCTTTTGAAACTAAAAAATATGCCTTTGCTGCAGATTATATAAGGCTTTATGCCGTTTATAATCATGGAGGTATTTATTTAGATACTGATGTAGAAGTTGTAAAAAGTTTTAACGATTTGCTTGACCGTCCTTATATTGCAGGAGCTGAAGGTCTCGGCATTATAGAAGCTGGTGTATTTGGAGCCGAAAAAAATAACCCATGGGTTAAACAATGTATAGATTATTATAGTGGAAAATCTTTTATTAATCAAGATGGTACATATAATATGTTGACTTTGCCAAGAATTATGATGGCTCAAATATCAAAAAGCAGAACATTCAAAGAGATACATCCAAATAATATAAAAGTAGAGTCACAAATTGCAAATCAAGATACATTATACATGTTTCCTAAAGATTTTTTCTGTGCTAAAAATCACGGTACTGGAGTTATAGAGAAAACTAATAACACCTACTCTATCCATCATTTTGCTATGTCTTGGATTGCAAAAGAAAGAACTATGCTCCCTAATATTAAACGAAAATTAATGTCCATATTTGGTGTTAATTTAATAAACGGTTTTATTCATTTTTTTGGATTAAGAAAATTAAAACGTATGTTTAAAAAAAAACCTTAAGACAATGAACATCATTTATTATACAGATCAAGTTTATTTACATGGAGGTTTAGAGCGTGTATTGGCTAATAAACTCAATTATTTTTCCAAAAACACAAATTTTAAACTTCACGTTATAACATTCCAACAACTTAATAAAGCACCCTGTTATAAAATAAATGATAAGGTTACATTTCATGATTTAGGTATCCATTACAACAGAGATATTAGTTTTTTACACCCATCAAATATAAAACTTGCTCCTAAGCATTATTCGAGGCTCAAAGCAAAAATTAATGAAATTAAACCCGATGTTATTGTTGTTTGCAATTATGAGTTTGGATTTTATTTTATACCATTAATAGCTAAAAAATCCATCAATATTAAAGAATATCATTCCTCGGGCCATTTTAATTATAAAGCCCGCTTAGAAAATAAAAATGTTGTAAAAAAATACATCTATAAAATTTCGGATTATTTTGAAACTAAATATGATTATTTAGTACTTTTAACTTCTGATGAGCAAAAATATTACAAATCAAATAATACAGTAATTATACCCAATGCGATTCAAGAAACCACACTAAAAACGGCCAAATTAACAAATAAAAAAGTAATTAGTGCAGGGAGGATAGCGCCTGTTAAAGGCTTTGAATATTTAATATTTGCTTGGGAAATAGTTGTAAAAGATTGCCCAGAATGGACTTTAAATATTTTTGGTGATGGAGATCCTAAATATGTAGCGCAATTAAAAAAACAAATTAAAACTTTAAACTTAGAAAACAATATCTTTTTAAAAGGGGCTACAAAGACTTTAGAATCAGAAATGTTAGATTCTTCTATATACGTCATGTCTTCTTTAACAGAATGTTTTCCAATGGTATTGTTAGAAGCCATGGGCTGTGGATTACCCATATTGTCTTTTGATTGCCCCAATGGACCTCGACACATTATAAAGCATAACGAGGACGGCATACTAGTAGAGTATTTAAATATAAAACAGCTTGCTAAGAATTTAATTGAATTAATGAAGGATCCAACCAAATTAAAATCTTTAGGATACCACGCAAAAAATAATATGGGAAGGTTAACCGAAGAAAAAATTATGCCGCAATGGTTAAAATTATTTAAGAAGGAAACCTTAAATTAAAATACAACCAATTTATAAAACTAATGATTTGCAAAAAACTATAAGTCATCTACCAATATCATAAATTAAAAAAATGTATGCAAAAAAAGTATTTAATATTTAGAATTCTTGGAAATGATTTACCAGGGCTACATGGAAATAACCAAACTTTGCAAAACTTGGAATTTACTCTTTTGAATGAAGCAAATTTTCCTGACACGGAAAAAATATACCTTCTTAACAGGATTTTCGATACAAATAAAAAAACTAAAATAAAACAATTACTAGATAAGTATAAATTTAAGTTTATTGACATTCCATTTAATATAGATGAATTTAATAAGATTAAATACAATCGTAATTTACAACAACAAATTGATAGGAAATTAAATTCTACTAAGAAAAAAAACATTATTGTTAGTTATTTAGAATATTTAATGAATTCTGAATTTAAGAATCGTCAATCCCTTATAAAAAAATTATATAATTATAACCTATACCTAATCAATAACAATGGATCTAGAAACTTCTGTTTGGAGTATGGTAAAGAGCATGGGTATGAGTGGACTTTTGTTTTGGATTCTAATTCCTATTTCACTAACAAATTATTTGAAAACATTGTAAATCATATAGAAGAAACAACAGAATATATTTCTATTCCCCAAATTAGGTTATCAGACAATAATATTAAGAATGATGAATTATTAGATGATAGTTTAGATTTCGATTCTTTTCCTATTAGAGAACCACAAATCGCATTTAAAAATACTTCTAAAATAAAATTTAATAAAAAAATACCATACGGTACAGCCCCTAAAGCAGAGTTATTAAGGGTTTTAAATATTCCAGGACCTTGGGATAAATGGAAAGACAACGAGTTATTCTTAAATATAAAAGATAGACAAATAGAGCATGTTAAGTTTCAAATTTTATCAAAAATTATAAGATTAAACGCCTATAATTCGACTAACACAATTAGTAATAATTTCAATCAAAGAATTATTGGTCTAAATAATTTAGTAAATCTGATTAGAAACACTAATAATTAAATTTATAATATTTTAACAATAAAACATTACGTTTTTAGTAAAAAGTAATAGATATTATGTTCGATTTTATACCATTACCATACTATTTCGATGTACTCATATATTTTTGTTTATTCTTGGTATTGGCAAATCTCTTACACGCCTATTTGCTACCATTGAATGATGAAAAAAACTTAAAGTTCTTACGTACTTCCGGACTAGTTCTATTGGTCTTAATCATATTGTATTTAGGCTTACGCCCAATAAGCGGAAAGTATTTTGGAGACATGCGTACCTATTCAAAATATTTTATTAATTATGCTAATGGCGTTCAAGTAACTACGGATAAAGATGTGTTATTTCATTATTATATGAAATTATTATCTAGTATTGTTAATGTAAATGTCTTTTTTCTAATTACAGAAGCATTATATGTTTTACCTACATATTTTATTTCTAAAAAATACTTTAAAGAATATTGGTTCTATGCCTTTTTAATGTTTGTAGTATCCTTTTCGTTTTATACTTATGGCACTAATGGTATTAGAAACGGAATAGCAACCTCTTTTTTTTTATGGGGTTTATGTTACCCTAGTAAAAAAACAACTATGGCTATCTTTTTTATAATAGCCGTCTTATTTCATAAATCGATGCTATTACCTGTTATGGCATATGTTCTAACTATGTTTTACAACAACCCCAAAACGTATTTAAAAGCATGGGTTATAGCCATACCTGTATCATTAGTTCTTGGCTCAGTTTTTATAACTATATTTACCAGTTTAGGTTTTGGAGACGACCGACTGGCTGGTTATTTAACAGGAGAATATACGGAAACTGAAATAGATACATCGTTTCGTTGGGATTTTATTTTTTACAGTTTCTTTCCCGTTTTTGCTGGTTGGTATTTTATTGTTAAAAAAGGATTTAAAGATCCTTTTTACAGCCAACTGTTAAACACCTATTTAATTTGTAACACATTTTGGATTTTAGTAATACGCGCTAATTTCTCTAATCGTTTCGCTTATTTATCATGGTTTCTTATGGCGATTGTAATTATATATCCTGTATTAAAACAATCCTTATTTAAATATCAACAAATTATGATAGCTAAAATTGTAACCGCTTATTTTATGTTCACTTTTTTAATGTACTTAATATATTACGCAAAATAAACACTAAAAACTATGAAATCATTAACCGTTTTTACACCAACCTATAATAGAGCCTTTTGCTTAGGTAACTGCTACAACAGTTTAGTTAAACAAACTAATAAAGATTTTAAATGGCTAATTATAGACGATGGTTCTCAAGACGATACTAAAGCGCTTGTAAATTCATGGATTTTAGAAAATAAAATTGAAATACAATACCATTACCAAAAAAACCAAGGTATGCATAGCGGGCATAATACTGCATATGATATTATAGATACCGAACTAAATGTTTGTATAGATTCTGATGATTATATGCCGGAAGATGCGGTTGAAAAAATATTAGACATTTGGAATAACGAACCTGATAAAACAAATATTGCAGGTATTATAGGTTTAGACGCATTTAAAGACGGTAAGATATTAGGAGTAATTCCGGATAATTTAAAATACTCTACACTAGCAGAACTAGAATTAGATTATAAAATTAAAGGTGATAAAAAATTGGTTTTAAGAACCGATATTGTAAAGCAATACCCCTTATATCCAATTACTAAAGTTGAACGCTTAGTCCCTTTAGGGACGTTGTACTTGATGATTGGTCAAAAACACAAATTTATATGTAGTAATGAGGTCTTTTGCGTTATTGAGTATCTAGAAGACGGGTCGTCTAAAAACATTTTAAAGCAATATAAAAAAAGCCCTAATGGTTTTAGATACTCCAGAATATTGGAAATGAAATACTCTAAAAGCTTTACATACACGTTTACTAGAGCGATACATTATATATCTTCATGTTTATTTACAAAAAAGTGGTTTTTCGCAAACGAAAATCCTAAAAAGTTTATAACCTTACTAGCTTTACCGTTTGGGATATTACTTCACTTCTACATCCTTTATAGAATAAGAAAATAATTAGCTATCACAAAGAAATAAATGTAATGGAAGTACAAAGTAAATATAGGGACATGAAAATACTTCATCTTATAAATAGTTTAGATACAGGTGGCGCAGAAAAACTTATATTGGAATCTTTACCCTTATTTAACAAAGAAAATATAAAAACGGACTTGGCCATTTTAAATGGTTACAACTACCCCTTTTTAAAAGCCTTAAAAAGACTTAATTGTTGTTCCATTATTTCATTAGGAAATAAATCGATATATAATCCTTTTTTAATTTTTAAAATAATTCCGCTTTTAAAAAAATATGATATTGTACATGTACATATTTTCCCTTCACTATATTGGGTTGCTTTAGCTAAAATTTTAAGCTTTTCACAAACAAAATTGGTCTATACAGAGCACAGTACCTCTAATAATAGACGTAAAAAATACCTATTTAAAGTATTCGATAAAATTATATACGCACAATACTCAAAAATTATTACTATATCTCCGGAAGTAGATATTAACATTAAGAAACACTTAAATTTTAATAATGATAAATTCAAATTAATAGAAAATGGTATTAATTTAAATACTATAAGAAGCACCAAAGCTATAGATAGAATCAGGATATCACCCAATATTAATGACTCCTTAAGTGTAATTACCCAAGTTTCTTCTTTTAGGTACCCAAAAGATCAAAAAACAGTTATAAAATCTTTAAGAGACCTACAAGAACATGTTGTTCTTATTTTGATAGGTAATGGTCCCCTTCGCGTTGAATGTGAAATCTTAGCTGAAGAACTAGGAGTTTCACATCGTGTCTTTTTTTTAGGAATACGAATGGATGTTGTAAGTATATTAAAAGCATCTGACATTATTATTTTATCGTCGCATCACGAAGGTCTTTCTTTATCATGTATTGAAGGTATGGCATCGGGAAAAGCATTTATAGCCTCAAATGCGCCTGGTTTAGGTGACATTGTTAAGGGAGCTGGTGTTTTATTTCCTATAAATGATAATACTACTTTGGTAAAAAAAATAAACAAATTACTAACTGACAAGACCTATTATAATCAAGTTGTTGACAACTGTCTTGAACGTGCTCAAGATTTTAGTATAAATCATACTATTAGGAAAGAAATAAACTTATATAACACTCTAATAAAACTATGACATACTTATTTAGACTAGACGACGCCTGCGAAACCATGAAATGGGAAAGGTGGCTAAAAATGGAAGCCTTATTAGATAAATATAATATAAAACCATTAGTCGCTATAATTCCTAATAACGAAGATCCTGGACAAATGTACGACCCTCCTAGAGATGCTTTTTGGGAATGGGCAAAAAAATTAAAGGAAAAAGGATGGGAAATTGGGTTACACGGTAATAACCATGTATTTCAAACCAAAGAAGGTGGTATTAATCCTATACATAATAGATCTGAATTTGCCGGAGTCCCTTTAGCAGAACAAGAAGACAAAATAAGAAAAGGATATACAAAGCTTAAAAAGAAAGGTCTTTCCCCTAAAATTTTTGTAGCTCCTGGTCATACATTTGATTTAAATACACTAAAGGCTTTGAAATCCCAAAGTGATATTAGTATAATTAGTGATACCATGGGCTTAAAACCCTACAAAAAACATAATTTTATTTTTATTCCGCAACAACTTGGCCATGCGAGACCAGTATCATTACCTGGAGTATTTACTATGTGTTATCATCCTCAAGGGATGAATGATAAAGCATTTTATAACTTAGAACAGTTTTTAATAAAAAACAAAAATAAATTCTCAAGTTTTCAAGACTTAAACTTAAATAAAGTAAAACCTAAAAGTATAACGAGTAGATTACTTTCTTTCGCATATTTTCAATATAGGAAAAGAATAAAATAAAATTAATGGCTAATAACTTAAAATAATCATGCTATTTAACTCTATAGATTTCGCCATATTTCTTCCCATTGTATTTATTTTATATTGGTTTCTTACCAATAATAACTTAAAACTACAAAACCTATTAATAACCATAGCCAGTTATCTCTTTTACGGCTGGTGGGATTGGAGATTTCTATCTTTAATTATTTTTAGCACCCTTGTAGATTATAGTATAGGTATTGCTTTAACAAAACAAAAGAAAACATCGCATCGTAAACTTTTATTATGGACTAGTATTTTAGTCAATTTAGGATTTCTAGGCTTTTTTAAGTACTATAATTTCTTTTTAGATAATTTTATTACCGCTTTTTCTTTCTTAGGGCAAGATATACAAACAAGCACTTTAAATATTGTGCTGCCAGTAGGTATTAGTTTTTACACTTTTCAAACCTTAAGTTATTCTATAGATGTTTATAGACGTAAACTTAAACCGACTAAGGACTTAATTGCATTTTCTGCCTTTGTATGTTTCTTTCCGCAATTAGTTGCTGGACCAATTGAAAGAGCAACACATTTACTCCCTCAGTTTTATGAAAAACGAAAATTTGATTATTCCAAAGCAGTAGATGGTATGCGTCAAATATTATGGGGCTTATTTAAAAAAGTAGTTATTGCCGATAATTGTGCACAGTTTGCAAATCAAATATTCAACAATTCAGATGATATGAATGCAAGTACACTTATTTTAGGTGCTATTTTCTTTACTTTTCAAATTTATGGAGATTTCTCTGGTTACTCTGATATAGCCATTGGAACCTCTCGCCTATTCGGGTTCGATTTAATGCAAAATTTCAATTTCCCCTACTTCTCTAGAGATATTGCTGAATTTTGGAGGCGTTGGCATATATCACTATCTACTTGGTTTAGAGATTATTTATATATACCTCTAGGTGGTAGTCGAGGTGGTACATGGATAAAAATAAGGAACACCTTTATTATTTTTATTGTAAGTGGCTTTTGGCATGGTGCCAACTGGACTTTTATAATTTGGGGCGCATTGAATGCTATTTATTTTTTACCTATTATGTTAACAAATAATAATCGAAATAACCTAGACATTGTTGCCAAAGGAAAATATTCACCTAGTATTAAAGAATTTTTATCAATGATTATAACCTTTATGTTAACCGTATTTGCTTGGATATTTTTTAGAGCAAATACATTAGATCATGCTTTAAATTATATTGCTGGAATTTTTTCTAATACCTTACTAAGTACACCAAATATTGAAAACCTAAATAAAGTAATATTAACTTTATGTCTTGTTTTTGTTTTTATTTTAATAGAGTGGTTTGGCAGAACAGGAAAGTATGGCATAGAAAAAACAAGTTCTTATAAACCTGTACGATGGGGCTTATACTATTTTTTAATACTTTGCATAATCTATTTTCAGGGAGAAGAACAACAATTTATTTACTTTCAATTTTAGAATATCATGAAACAATTTATAAAAGGTTTATTCTTTTTTATTTTTCCCATATTAGCTTTGTTTATTATACTTGAAATACTAGTTAGAGACTCTAATAGCTTATATAAAGAAAAGTGGAAAGAGTATACAGCTAAGGCAGACTCTATAGAGATTTTAGTTTTAGGCAACTCACACGCAATGAACGGTATAGATCCTAGAGAATTTGATTTGTTTACTTACAACATGGCTTTTGGCTCTCAAACAATTTATTTTGATAAAGCCATAACTTTAAAGCAAATTAAAAAAATGCCTAATTTAAAATATGTTTTAGTAAGTATAGACTACCATAGTTTATATTATACACATAACAAGGCTAGAGATATTTTTTATCACTATTACTACAAAATAGATTATAATAAGAAAAATTACTTTATTGAAGATTTATCATGGGTATATGCCTTAGGCTTTAAGCAAACCATTAGAGAGCATTTACAAAGGGGAAAAACCAATTCATATAATGGATTTGTACCGCATAATACTACTAATTGGAGCGTGATAAATACCCCTAGCGCAGAAAAAAGAGTTGAGCAACTAGAAGCTGGCTTTAGGGAAAAAAATAATATTATTAATAATTTAAACGAATTTATTAAAACATTAAAAAAAGAAAAAATTACTCCTATTTTAATAACTTTACCTTGCCACAAATATTTTAATGAAAATTTAAACAAGGACATTGTAAATAAAAATCTTGTGGAAATTAATAAAATAAGCGATTTTTATGATGTTCCTTATTGGAACTTGACTAATAAGAAGTATCCCGACTCTCTATTTTATAATGTGGACCATTTAAATATACATGGTGCTAAGAAAATATCTAAGGAGTTAAACATAAAAATTCAAGGACTAAACAACGTATTATAACCTTTTTCTATTGTGAAATCGATTAAAAGTAAAAATATACTATTAAATCTATATTTTCTAGGAATAGGTTTGAGGATATATACTCAATATGAAAACTTACTGATAAGAAAAAAAGGTGAGAAAAGAATTACCCCCCCTTTTCTCACCTTTTCATTATTTAATTAGATAGCTTTACTCACAGGTATTATTCTCTTTTACAATATTTGAAGCAACATAATCTAAGGTGTTGTCGTCGTTAAAACAGTTACCTCCAGAAATAGTATTCTCAACAATAGCAATGTCTGCATTATAATTACCACTAATTCTTATAATCCCATCATTAAAATCATTATCTAAAATATTAGCTTCTCTAACATTTTGCACCCTAATGCCAGAATTATGACATATATTATCCTTAAAATCAAAACCTAATATAGTTTTAAAACTTGAATTTGCATTTTTATAAGATGTAACCTCATTATTACGAATTATGTTATGATGAACTGCCGGATCACTTTCCGAATAATTAACGTTTGTAAATCTAAAAGGAGAACCACCTACCTTAATTACATTATTATAGATGTCTATATTATCCATATACTTAATGGTAAAATTACTAATACCTTCTCCTCCTGTTTCGTTAATTATAGCGTTATCTCGAATTTTAGAATCTTTTGAATGTAAAATTTGAATTGCAGAGCCACAATCTATAATGGTATTATCATGAATATCCATATTAGATTCCATTAACCAAATACCTTTTGCAAAACCTATTATTGTATTACCATATACTTCATTGCTATGATTATACCCTTTATCGTCATAATCTCCTGCATAAATTGCTACGTGTAAACTTTTACTATCAGGATTACGGGTAAAAGTATTATTTCTAACTATAGAATTATCTGTTTGCCCTATTACTATAGAACTCTCCATGTCGTTACCTTCGTAAGTTATATAAGAACCTCTTGCATTAATAAAACCTCCATTTTCAGACCCACGCTCTATATTATTCCTTATAATAACATGATTTACAATTTCATACTTTACACCATTACCCCAAACTGGTTCTACATCAAGAGCCCATCCCGGTGCCGTTCCCTTGGATAATGCTGTATCAACACCAGAATCTATAAACTCATTTCCATCTATAATTATATTTTCGCCACCCGTAATAGAAATACCATTTCGCCTTGCTCTAATTATTTTGTTGTTTGTAACCAAAACATTTTCTGCTGGAATATAGCCCGAAGAAAATGAATGACCTAAAGAATTTATAGTTACGCCATCACCACCCGCATCAATAAGTGTCATGCCTTTAACCGTAACATTATTGCTTGCTTTAACAAGAACTAAATGACCCCATTCATGATTTGTTTTATTATATGTATCGTAATCATGTGTATCTCTATCGCCATAAAATATACCTCCTTCTACAATAGCATTATCTGCCTTAAAAAGAGTTAACAACACTGTGTTTCTAAAATCATTAGGTTGTACTCTTAATTGCGTATTCTCCGTCATTACTAAATGTATATCTGAAGGTACTTGGATTGCTGTTAATTCGGGTTGCCATAGTTCTGTTCCATTAAATCCAGGTCGCGTTTGAAAATAAGCGTCTAAAGCATCTATTTTTATAGTACTCGCTCCTAATTTTTTAACCATTACCATTAATTCATTTAATAGTATTTTATTAGTGTAAGACACTTGATCGTCAACAACTCCTTCTACTATATCCCATCTTTCTTTAAGAAAATTAAAGGTTGGATCTTTTAATTGTGGACTTTCTCCTTCTATCTTTAAGGATGAATTTAATAAAGCACCATCAATAATGGATGCTTTAGAAAAATTTAAAGTACCATTAATGATATCCCCACCTTCATAAACAAGATTTATATTTGCTGGTAGATTAACTATTTTATTTTCTAAATCCATTATACAATCTATAATAATAGTAGAATTCGCTTTAGCGCTGTATAATTGGAAATCACAAGGATCATTTGGGTCTATAGGATTTTCAATTTCTTCTTTAACTTCATCTGTTACTGTTAATTCCGTTGAGACAGCTTCATCTACAAATAACTCTTCATTGTTGCAAGATGTTAGCGCAAACATCGTTGCTATTGCCAAAGCAAGGTTTTTAATTGTAATCTTCATAATACTAAATAATTAAAGGACATAATAATAAGTTGTTCAATGATATAGTTTTTTTTTGAAATAACCGATAAACTGTCAATTTAAATCGATAAATCTATTAAATTAACTACAATATTTTCGATAAAACGCATAATTTAACGATTATCCGCTTTTTTTTTACCTACATCACTGATTTAGTTACGTTTAAAATTTTGATCTGGATTTTTTCATTTCAAAAAAAAACAAAATTATAACCTAAATGATCAGTATAGTCCAATTGTTAACAAATTTTAACAACTATAACACACTAATAAACAAATCTTTAAACACAGGTTGTTTATTTACATAATTATTTTTTTCCTTAAGCCTATTTTTAAAATTAATAGCTAAATAATTACTGATTTTATTAAAAAAATAGAAATAGTTAATTAAACATAAAGGAGTTTTTTTAGTACACCAATTTTTATCGTAATATTTAACCACTGTCTTAAAAGAATAAGTTTTATATATTTACTCAATCTTGGAATTAGCAAATAATAACGGTTTTATGAAAAAAATTATTAGAATTACAACAGTTCCGGCATCACTTTCAAAGTTACTTTTTGGTCAACTTAAATTTATGTCGGAGCATTACGATATTATTGGAGTGTCATCAAATGATAAGCATAACTCCCTTAAAAAAATAGCACTTCAAGAAAGCATTCCAACTATTGGTATCGATATGACTAGGAAAATTACACCTTTTAAGGACCTAGTTTCAGCTTACAAACTTTACAAGTTATTTAAAAAAGAGAAACCTTTTATAGTACACTCCCACACACCAAAAGCAGGAACCCTTTCTATGATTGCAGCAAAATTTGCTGGAGTACCACATAGATTACATACCATTGCTGGTTTACCGCTACTTGTGGCTACCGGAAAAAAAAGGTGGTTATTAAATACAGTGGAGAAAATAACGTATGCCTTTGCTACTATGATATACCCTAACTCACATGGTTTATACCATATTATTCTTGAGGAAAGTTTCACAACAACAAAAAAACTAAAAGTTATTGCTAATGGAAGTTCTAATGGTATCGATGTAGAACAATTCAATCCTAATATATTTGATATTAACAAAAAGAAGAATTTAAAAGCGAGTTTAAATATTAATGAAACCGATTTTGTGTTTTTATTCGTTGGCAGGTTGGTAGCAGATAAAGGTATTAAAGAACTTTTAGAAGCCTTTAATAGTATTTCTAAAACGTATAAAAATGTTAAATTGTTGCTTGTAGGAGATTTTGAAACAGAATTAGATCCCTTAGATGAAAGGACTTTAGAAATTAAAGATACCAATCCACAAATTATATCTACGGGTTGGGCTACAGATGTAAGACCTTATTTTGCCATTGCAGATGTTTTGGCTTTCCCGAGTTACCGCGAGGGGTTTCCTAATGTGGTTATGCAAGCAGGTGCCATGGAATTACCAGCTATTGTTACCAATATAAATGGGTGTAACGAAATTATTATTGAGGGCGAAAATGGCTGTATTATTCCCGTTAGAGACGCTGAGGCATTATACGACGCCATGTTAAATGTATATAATGAAACCTATAAATACGATAAGGCTAAGTGTAGAGAACTTATTGTAAAGCGTTACCAACGACAAGTAATTTGGGACGGCTTACTACAAGAATATAAAAATCTAGAAAACAAATAGATGTTATTTAATTCTGCCATATTTTTCGTGTTTTTACCTACCGTGCTCCTATTATATTTGGTAGCCTAAAAAAATTTGAAAACTGCATAAGATTCTTCCATGTACATGTTTTAAAATATAACATCCACCTAAAAAGATTTATACAGAAGGGTAGAACCTATTTTTGTCCGGTTACTTAAGGATTTTATTAACGAGGCTAAAAAACATAAGGTGAAATTAATATTTGTAAGCTCTCCAAAATATGATAAGCGGGATTTAGCAAATACCCCATCCGTTACAACCATTAAAGCTATAGTTAAATCTCAAGGTGTTCCATTTTACAACTATATAATCGCAACCAATTACCTTAATAAAATAAATCTATTTTACGATCCCTCCCATTTAAACCATAAAGGCGCTACCCTTTTGAACAATGATCTAGTTGAAAATATTAAACCATATTTAGACTAATTTCATGGCACCGGTGCTTAAGATTTATTCTCTTACAAATTAAATGAGCTTTGTATTACTTGTTTATATAGATTTTTATGACCTCTCATCGAAAAAAAAGTCATTAATAACGTAAATATATAAATGAAACCTAAATGCTAATCATATAATTATATATTTGAAAGAGATTGTTGCTTTTACTGAATACCAACACGTATAACAAAACCAATGAGTGAAGATTTAGAAATCATTAACTTAACTAAAAGTAAGTTAAGAGAGCATATTGAAAATAATACATTTTGGAAATCGGGTGTAGCGCCTATGGCTAAGAGTAAAGCTATTTGGTTAGTTTCTAATAACAGAATTGAAGAAGAGGATAGTTGTGGTATTTTAGCCTGGGAAAACAGCGAAATGGTAGCCTTTATTTATATGTTTCCAGATTTAATAAATACGACAGACCAACCCTCTAAAAAGGTATATTGGATGATTGATTGGTGGGTAGTTAAACGTTACAAAGACTCTATTTTAGGTACTTATATTTATGACTACGCTGTTAAACTAGTACAAAACCAAGTGGTTATTAAAGGGTACACTGAGAATGTCCAAGAGTTTTATGATAAAAGACCTTTTAGTGTAATCGCATCAAGATTAAGGCACACCATATTTTTTAGCTTAGACCGTTCTATGTTGTTAGGACGTTTTCCTTTTTTAAAACCTATAAAATTCCTTATGGATATTATAGATGGACTTACAGGAAAAATAGTACGTTTTATAAATAGAAATAAACTAGGTAAAAAAACAGAAGCTTTAACTTACGAGTTTATAAATGAATTGGATAAGGCAACTTGGGATTTTATAAAACCATTGTGCACTAAGGATCTTATCTTGAAGACTAAAGATTACGTGAATTGGCAACTTAGCAATACTCAATACCTGCAAGTGCCTGTAAACCATAAAAGACCTTATACCAATTTACAACCAGGAGTAAGTGACAATATTCGTATTCATAATTTAAAAATTATGAAAAATGATGTAGTTATTGGTTTTCTATCATACATCATTAATTACAACGAATTTAATGTTAAATACTTTTTGGTTGAAGATCCAGATAATTATGATCTTTGTGTGGATGTTTTAATGGAGAATTTATTAAAATCAAAGCGGAATTTTATTTTTACAGATGATACCGAGTTGTCTGATAATTTAAACAAACGTTATTTTACTGTTTTTACGCATAAAGTGAGAAAAAAGGGTCTTGTGCATAATGATACTGTATTTGATTATAATAGCCTAACCATGTTTAATAGAGACGGGCATTTTTATTAAAAACACTATGAAATATTTAACTAATTTAAAGGAGTCTATAATAAAGCATTACAACAAGGATGCTTTTTATATTGATGATATAGCCTACACATATAAGGACTTTGCATTAGAAATTTCTAAAATAAGATATCATATTGCAAACCATGTGGATAGTTCGGAAAAGTTAATTGGATTAATTGCTAATGACGATATACAAACTTACGCGAGCATGATCGCCCTATGGTTAGAAGGAAAAGCCTATGTACCAGTAAACCACTTTACTCCTATTGAAAGAAATATTCATGTTTTTAATTCTACTGAAACGAAAACGATTATAGATTCATCGAAAAAATCTGTGTATACAGACTATAATGTTATAGCTTCAAAAACTTTAGCCCCAACAGAAATTAATTTAGAATTAAAAGCAATAGCACCTGATGCAATCGCTTATATGATATTCACGTCGGGAACAACAGGTATGCCAAAAGGAGTACCTATAACGCATACCAACTTAAATGGCATAGTAGATGCTATGCATACTCAACCAGACTTTAACTTACAGGCTTCCGATAGATGCTTGCAAATGTTCGAACTTACCTTCGATTTTTCTATTGCAACCACAGTATTTCCTTTAATTGCAGGGTCTTGCATATATACTATTCCAAAAAACGCCATTAAGTATTTTTATATCTATAAACTAATTAAAGAGCAAAACCTTACGGTACTTGCTATGGTGCCTTCTATTTTAAACTATTTGCGTCCTTATTTTCCTGAAATCAACGCGCAACATGTTCGCTATTGTTGTTTTGGTGGTGGTGCATTGTATGAAAACATTACTAAAGAATGGAGTAATAGTTGCATACCAAACGCTAAAATTTTTAATGGCTACGGACCAACCGAGTTTACTGTCTACAGTCATTATTACAAGTACGATGAGCATACAAGTAATAAAACGCTAAATGGTATAATTTCAATTGGATCCCGTTTAAAAAACACAAGTCATTTAATTGTTGATAAAAACAATAAAGAAGTCCCATTAAATACAGAAGGCGAATTATATTTAGCTGGATTACAAATGACACCTGGGTATTGGAAAAACCCCGAACGTAACGCTTTAAGTTTTATAGATATTGAAAAAAATGGTGAAACAAAACGGTATTACAAAACAGGAGACCTTTGTATAGAAGATGAAGATGGCGACTTTTTGTATATAGGAAGAGTAGATTTTCAAGTAAAAATTCGTGGATTTAGAGTGGAATTAGCCGAAATTGAATTTCATGCCAAGGCTATTTCTGAGAAGAAATCCAATATAGTAGCAATTGATATCACTAACGACTTAGGTAACTCTGAGTTAGGGTTAGCCTTTGAAGATGAGCAATTTGACACAGACTATATTTTTGATTATATGAAAGCAAAAATGCCAGACTATATGATTCCGAGATATATTTGTTTTATAAAAGAATTTCCTCTTAGTATAAATGGAAAAATAGACAGAAACACATTAAGAACGCAATTTATAAAAAACTAACATACCATTATGAACGAAGAAGATATTAAACTAAAAATAAGAGCTGCTTTTGTGAAAGTATTGGAGCACGAAAATTTTGTTTTAAATAACGATACAACTGCCAATGATGTGGAAGATTGGGGTTCTGTAACACACATGATGATTATAACGGAAATTGAGCAAGATTTCAATATAAAATTTAAGCTCATGGATTTAATGAATATGAATAATATTGGTGACCTTATAAAGGCTATCCAATCGAAACTGATTTAAGTTAGGATGTATAAAAACGTAATAAAACCACTTTTAGATTACATCATTGCATTTATTGCCTTAGTTTTATTGTCTCCAATAATAATTATAGCTACTATATTACTATTATTTGCAAATCAAGGTAAACCTTTCTTTTTTCAGGTAAGACCGGGGAAAAATGAAAAATTGTTTAAAATAATTAAGTTTAAAACCATGAACGATAAGAAGGACGCCGAAGGTAATTTATTACCAGACACATTCCGCTTAACTACCATTGGTAAACTAGTGAGAAAAACATCTATTGATGAATTGCCGCAATTATTTAACATTATAAAAGGCGATATGTCTTTAATTGGCCCTAGGCCTTTATTACCACAGTATTTGCCTTATTACACCAAAAACGAACAAAAAAGACATACAGTAAAACCAGGTATTACGGGTTACGCCCAAGTAAATGGCAGAAATAATTTAGATTGGGATACCAAGTTAAATTTTGATGCCGAATATGTAGATAACCTATCTTTTAAATTAGATTTAAGCATTTTTTTTAAAACCGTTTTTAAAGTTATTTCATCCAAAGATGTTGCTGTTGACAATACTAATGTTGAAACCATGCTAAATATCATTAGAAAAGACAATAAGGTTAGTTAGATTTTTTTAGTATATGAAATTTATTTAAGAAACATAGTTATTAAATTATTATGAAAAAGACTCCTAATTATAAAAATCAAGTTAGAATTTACGGCGCAGGAGGTCATTCGCATGTTATTAAAGAAGTTATGCGTATAAATGGCTATGAGATTTTAGATACTTTTGATGACAAACCAGAGCAAGTTCATCATGCCTCTAAAAATGTAGCTATTGGAGCAAGAGAGAATATTTTAAATTTTCCGCATGAAGGTGCTCCCGTTATAATTGCCGTTGGAAAAAATTCAGAACGCGCTGAAATATCGGAATTTTTAAATTGCAATTACGAAAAGGCCATACATCAATCCGCTATAATTTCACCGACTTCTAAAATTGGAGAAGGAACAGTTGTTTTTGCTGGAGCTATTATACAACCAAACACGGTAATTGGAAAGCATGTTATAATTAACACTGGAGCAAGTGTTGATCATGATAATATAATTGGAGATTTTGCTCATATTTCACCAAAGGCAGCACTTTGTGGGCATGTAGAGGTTGGCGAAGGATCACATGTTGGAGTTGGCTGTGTCGTAATTCCAAAAGTAAAAATCGGAAAATGGTGTACTATTGGTGCTGGAACAATTGTATTGAAAGATGTACCTGATTACGCTACTGTTGTAGGTAATCCCGGAAAAATTATTAAAATTAAAAAACACGATTAAAGTGGACAATACTAAAGAAATTACAGACTTAACTTTTATTGGATCGGGTATATCAACCTCCTTTAGTATTCTAAGATTTTTAAAACTCATTAATAATAATGAAACTAATGATAAAAAAATAACCTTAAATATTATTGAGAAATACCATGAATTTAATTTAGGTTTACCATATGGTGAAAGATCTGGGTTTTCTACACTTCTAATCACGTCCTTAAGAAATTTTTTAATTGAGCCGGAATTAGGTTTATTTATTGCCTGGCTAAATAGTAATAAAAATTGGTTACTTCAAGAACTTAAAAATGAAGGAGGTGTATTAACAGAAGCGTGGTTGACTAACAACCATGACGATATAAAACACAATAGATGGGAAGATTTATTTATTCCTAGACGCTTTTTTGGTTGCTACATGGACCAATTAATTAAGGCTAAAACTAAAAAGCTTAGCGAATCTAATAAAATTGAGTTAAATAAAATTAACGCAAAAGCCATTGATATTGAGCGTGTAAATGGCGTTTACACTATAAAACTAGAAGATAAAGAAGATCTTAAATCCAAAAAAGTAGTCCTTTCCGTGGGCTCCTTGCCTACAAATAATCTCTGGAAAAATAAAAGAGTTATTGAACAGGACAATCTCTTGTTTTTAAATAACCCTTATAAACCTGAACTAAAAGTATCTCTTGATAAAATTCAAAATTTTATAACCACAAATGCCGATAAAACAATAAATATTTTAATTGTTGGTGCTAACGCTAGTGGCTTAGAGGTTATATATAAAATTAACGATTTTAAAAGCAAAGAATTTAAAAATACGAATTTTACATTTCTTTCTACCCAAGGGCGAATCCCTGATACTACCATAGATATTGAAGGGCAAGAAAAATTTAAACCTATACATCTAGAAGCCTTAAAAAATTGTAACAAATTAACAGCACAAACTATTGCTGAAGCTACTTATAAAGATTTGGACCTCGCTGATGAAATTAATTTAGGTCCTGCATCAACAGTAGATATTATTTCGAAATCCTTTGGCGTACTATTAAAATCTTTAAATGAAAAAGAGCTTGAAATATTTGCGTGCGAATATGGAAACGCCATAGGAAAAAGACAACGCTGTGCAGGACAGCATTATACCAATGTAATTGACAATCTAGAACGTAAAAATAGGTTTGAACATATTGCAGGTAGATTTAGCAATTTAGTAAAAGATAGTAACGGGGATTATATTTTGGCTTATGTAGATACCAAAACAGGTAAAACGTTAACGAACCCAAATGCATTCCATATTATTATTAATTGTGTTGGTAGTAAAAATTTAAAACATGACGATCTGCCATTACTTTATAAAAACTTATTGCAAAAAAAATATTGCGTACCTAATCAATCAAACATAGGGTTTCACGTAAATAACGCCTTAGAATGCAGCAAAAACCTTCATGTAATGGGCCCAATGCTAGCGGGTAATGTAATTGAAAACAAGGCGGTGTGGCATGTAGAACATTGTGGTAGAATAATATGGCTATCTCAAATATTATCTAAAATATTATATAATGATATTTTCCCGGTAGAAAACCTTAATAAAAAATACAATTTTGTAAGTAAAAAATTAAACAGTACTGAAGAAATTGAAGAGTATAAAACCTTACTTAAAGAGAATTGGAACAATAACGTATATTATTCATACGACCACTTAAAATATTTTGTTAGCGAAACGGATACCTTAAAGTGCTTTCAATTTAAAATAAATGGAGAGGTAAAAATTATAATGCCAATAATACTAAGGAAAATAGACACAAAACACGATCAGGAGGAATGTTTTGATACTATAACTCCATATGGCTATAATGGCCCTTTATATGATGACAAACAAGTCAACTCAATCGATTTACAAGCCTTTTGGAAAGCCATAGATTGTTGGTATGAAAAAAAGAATGTCGTTACAGAATTTATTAGGTTTAGCTTAAACAGAAATTACATTAGCTATTCTGGCTTACTCATTTCAACGCTTTTAAATGTTAAAGGCACATTAGAGTCTGATTTCGAACTGCAATGGGAAAAATTCCTTCCTAAGGTTAGAAACAACTATCGTAAGGCAAAATCTAACAACTTGACCTTTAAAATTCTTCAAGAAGAAGAAATAACTCAAGAAGAAATTAACACGTTTTATACAATCTATACAGAAACTATGAAACGAAATAACGCAAAAGAGCTATATTTTTTTTCTTTACAATATTTTACAGAATTAATTTCAAATCATAGATCTGAAATCCTTATAGCCTATTCATATTTTAATGATTTGCCTATATCTGCAGAATTAATTATTAAAAACAACGATACATTATTTGCTTTTTTAGGAGGCACAGATGCCAACTACTTCAGTCATAGACCAAATGATTTTTTACGTGTAGAAATTATTAAATGGGCCATTGAAAATAAATTAAAACATTACGTATTAGGTGGAGGCTTAAGCGATGGCGATGGCTTATATAAAAGTAAAAAAGCCTTTTTTCCGAAGGATGATGATATTGTTTTCTATACAGGTAGGAAAATAAATAATTATCAAGTTTACGAAAAGCTATGCATAAGCAAACATAAAGATTATAATAATACTCATATAGATGAAATTAAAAAATACTTCTTTCCATTTTATCGATTTAATAATGGATAACCTTTTGTTCGCCCCAAAAATGAATACTCTAAATAGTTTCTTTTGTAAATGAAAAATAAAACCCTATCAATGAAAAAAATAGATATAAATATAAGCGTAACCTTAATAAAAGAAAAGATTCTTTGGCAAAAAACCTTGGAAGAAGTGGCACATTATGACTTTTACCATACTTTTGATTACCACCAATTATCCAAATTAGACCATGAAACTTCGATATTAATAAAATACCATGAAAGAGATACTGTAATTTGTTTACCTCTAATTATTAGACCTATTGAAGGCACTCCTTTTTTTGATGCCACTTCTGTTTACGGATATGCTGGCCCATTAAATAAAAATATAGGTGCTAATTTTGACAACACCAATTTTAAAAAACATTTAAATGCATTTTTAAAAAAACAAAATATAATTTCTGTATTTAGCAGATTACATCCGTTTATAGAAAACCAGGCTAATATTCTAGAAAACATAGGTGCTATTAAAGCACTTGGTAAAGTTGTATACTTGGATTTACAGGAACCTTTTGAAGCACAAGAATTAGGCTTTTCTAGCACCACAAAAAGGTATTTAAGAAAAGCACAAAAAATGCTTGATATTAAAAAAATAAATAGTTTAAAAGCATTAGATGCATTTATTGATTTGTATTACAAAAATATGGATCGCGTGAACGCGCATAAAAGTTACTATTTTAGTAAGAACTATTTTTTAAATTTTATAAATAGCAATGAATTTGAAACAGATATAATTTGTGCTGTTGATAAAGAAACCAAAAATACCGTTTCGGCTGCATTAATGATTAAAACAAATGGGATTATTCAATACCATTTATCTGGTACTCATACCGATTATTTACACCTCTCTCCGATTCGGGCATTATTTGACAAAGTGAGATTGGATTACTCCGGTACAAGTTTTAACTATTTTAATTTAGGTGGTGGATTAAACAACAAACAAGACAGTTTATTTAAATTTAAGTCTTCCTTATCAAATCATTACAAGTCTTTTAAAGTATGGACTTATATTGTTAACGAAGACGTTTATAATACCTTAGTTTTAAATAAAAACTTCTCGGAAGATGCTAATTCCGATTTCTTCCCTAAGTACAGATGGGAAGAAAAAAGCAATACTTAACTTAAGGATAAATAGATAAAAAAATGAATAAAGCCCTATCGTCTTCTAAATTGTTTAAAGACAAATGGAAATCTCATTACTCCAAAGAAGTTAAGTTATATAATTTTAATTTTATAGATGGTGTAACGTTTTTAAAAAGCAAGTTACTACCCGTTTTTAGTAGTATTGGTGGTAGCTTATTAATGATTAGCAATAGTTATGATTTAAAAAGAATTGGACCCTCTAATTTTAAAAACAAACTCCTAGTTATTTATAATATACCCAATTATGATAATATAAATTATACAAATACATCCTATTATACCAAATTAAAAACTAAGCGAATTCCAGAAAATGAAGCCTATATGGCTGATTTTTCAGAATATAAAACTATTGATGATTACTTTTCTGAACAAGTTGGTAGAAAAAAAATTGGTAACATTAATAGGAGAAAAAAAAAACTAGAAAGGTGTTTTAATATATCTTATCAATTATTTTACAAAACAGTAATACCTAAAGACACATATCTAGCTTTGATGAGAGCTTTTAAAGCTTTATTAATTGAGAAATTTAAATCAAGAAAAGAATTTTACCCCGTAACAGATGGTTATTTTTGGGACTTTTACACCGACACAATTCATCCAATGATTGCTAATGGTGAAGCCTCACTTTATGTCGTATATAATAACAAAAACCCAATCTCACTTTATTTATGTTACCACTTTAATTCGCTCACTGTTGGAGTAATTCCGGTGTTTGATGTTAATTATTATAAATTTGGTTTAGGCTCCATTACCATAATGAATTTATTTGAAGCTCTTACTGATAAAGGCTTCAATAAATTCGATTTTTATAAAGGAGAATATGGATATAAAAAAGATTGGTGTAATAAAATCTATAATTACGAGTATCATTTAATTTATGAAAAATCAATTATATCAAGTGGGCTAGCAGCTTTCGTGGCTGCTAAACTTAAACTTAAGCAATACTTAAGACAAAAAGGAGTCAATGATTTTTATTATAAGACAATCTTTAAACTAAAAAACAGAAAAGCACCAGAACCAAAATATTACCAAATAACATCTATTTTAGATACTGATATTGCTAATATGAGTCTGAAACCCTTGTCGCTATTGGAAAAAACCAATTCGGAACTTAAAAAAGAAGTTTACAACTTTTTATACGCTAATAATTTACATTTTGAAGCTATTGAACTCTTTCAGCTTGAAAATGATAGTTATATAATAAAAAATAACAACGAAAATCAATATGTAAAACTTTCATGATTTATAAGTTAACAACTAGACTCTAGGAGTTAAATTATAATTAAAAAAATTATGATTAACTTTATTTAAAAAATAATTTTTGATCGATTTAATTAAACCAAATGTCCAATAAAAAATGAATTATTATAAAATCACTCTGCTATAAGTAAGTTTTATCTTGTTATTTATACATAATATCGAAATAATATGGAAAGTATATTTATTCCGGATTATTTTTAAATATTTGAATTATATTGATATGCCACAAGTAATTTTGAACTTAATTAAATAACTATTATCATGCCTAGTAAAAATATATCTATTCTTATACCCGATGGAGAGGCTCCAGTTTTAATGATAGTTTTAAATTGCCTTTCGGAAATTAAAAGGGTAAAAATCCATGTTATGTCTGATGATGCTGACATACCTATGAAGCACTCAAAAAAGGTTTATAAGTTCTATTACCGCCCAAAAACAGAATCTGATGTCGATTATATTAGTAACATTAATGACATAACTGAAAATCAAGACATTGATTTGATTATGCCCATATTTGAGCATAGCATTCGGCTTATTACTAAATATAAAGATTTAATTAGGTTACCAAATAAATTAGCCCTTCTCCCATCTCATAGCAATTTTGAAAAAGCTATCAATAAAGGTACTTTAACTGAGTATTTAAAAACATTAGGCTTGCCTTATCCTAAAAGCCAAGTAATTGCAGAAGGGTTAACACCCGATTTAAGCAAGGTAGATTACCCCATATTAATTAAACCTATTGAAAGCCCTGGAGGCGGTTTAGGTATTAAAGTTTTTAAAGAAGAATCTGAATTTTTGGAGTTTCTAAATTCTAACGACTCCAAAATCAATTACCTTGTACAAGATTATATTGAAGGTTATGATATTGATTGCAGTGTATTATGCAAAAATGGTGAGGTTTTAGCCTATACCATACAAAAGCCAAACATGTTTGGAGGTAATAAATTTGCACCTCAAATATCGTTTAAATTTGTTAAGCAAGACGACATATTAAATCAAGTAAAAACCTTAATGAAATCTTTAGATTGGTCTGGAGTAGCACATCTAGACATGAGGTTTGATGAAAAAGCTAAAAATTTTAAGGTTGTAGAAATAAACCCACGATTTTGGGGATCTGTAGAAGCTTCTTTATTTGCAGGCATAAACTTCCCATATTTATACTACTTATCAAGTTTAAATAAACCGTTTGAAACTCCTGATTATAAATTAATTGATTTTATGCTTCTAAAAGGCTTAGTAAAAAGTATTAAAAGAGATAAAAGCCAGTTATTAAAATTAAAGTTTATTTTTAACAATACGCCTATTAAATACATGCTAAGCGATCTAAAACCAACTATTTACAGAACGAGTAGTTTTATTTTAAGAAAACTTAATTTACGGTAAATTTTAGTTCTTAAATTCCAATTGCCTGGTGTAGTTCACAATAGCATTCGCTACAATACTCCTGCCATTATCATTCCAATGACTATCATAAATTAATGTCGTAGGTCTTTTAGACGTCTCTAAATCAGTAGTTAAATCTATAAATTTAAAATTATTTACCTTTAAATAATTTTTAAACGCATTTGGTGTATTTCTTTTTTCTAATAAGAGAACAAACCTTGATTTATCGAAATTATAAGTTTCTACCAACTTATTAAAATTAGCTAAATATTTAGGATTTATTTCATCAACTTCCTGAAGCTTGTTTTCATTCTTAGGTGTTGTATTCGGTTTTATTTTGAAGGCTACTAATTCTCTAAAACGTGTCTTTAAATCTCCTGTTATACCTATACTATTTAAGTATACTAGCAATTTAAATTTACGTAAGTTCCTATAAAACGGAGTTTCTAAGTTCATTCTATCCGGAATTACAGTATACTCACCTCTTTGCAAATCTGTTTTAAATTTAAGATCTATAAAAACGTAATCAATTAGATTAAAATCATCTTTAAACTGATTGATTAAATTAAGTTCATCGGCAAAATCATAGCCCGCATAAGCATATTCGTAAACTTCAAAATTGGTTAATTGCTTTTCTATTTTATTTCCAATAGAAAACTGATAGTCTTGATGAAACCCCTCTATGTATGAATCTCCAACTAACGCTATTTCTTTTTTCTCTTTTGAAGGTGCAAATTCGCGATAGGAATTGAAACCAGAATTATTTATTCGGAATTCGGAAAAATTTTGACGCCTATTTCCTGTAACAGAAAATCCATTTTGATTAGGTTGCCACTTCTCCACTTTATTTTCATCAATAATTCGAACTGGATAATCTTTAGTTAAATGAAACCCTCTAACCACTAGCTCTAAAACTAAAACAATCAATAAACCATAAAAAGCACCTTTAAAAAATATTTTTTTCATCTCTAAGCTCTTTAAATAATTAAAATTGAAAATAAATAAAAGATCGATCTATTTTGCTATCATAAAACAACAACATGCACAGAATAACAATTGCATACGCAATAAACCGAATGTACTTAGATTTAAATTTAAACGGTGCACGTTCGTCACGTCTTATAATATATTCATAAACTACAAAAAGAGCGATTAAAACATAATAATCAATCATCCTGAAGCCTGTTGGATGTCTATATGAATGAAACGTAAACTCCGAAAACATTCTTAAAATATAGCTAAATGCATCAGCTATAGTAGCCGACCTAAAAAACACCCACGAAAAGGTCACAAGACTAAAAACCATTACCATTCGAAGTACTTCGTTTATTGATGGTAATAATGAGTGCTCTCCTATTATAGAGTTTTTATATTTTGAATTTTTGCCCAATAAAAATATAGGAACAAATGCTATGGCATGAAAAGCGCCCCAAAACAAATAGGTCCAATTAGCACCATGCCATAAGCCACTAATTAAAAATACAATGGCAATGTTTCTAATTGAAATTAATTTTGATTTACGAGAGCCTCCTAATGGAATATAAACATAGTAACGAAACCAATCGGACAAAGAGGTGTGCCAACGTACCCAAAACTCCGCAATATTTCTTGAAAAATATGGGAATTTAAAATTAGATTTTAACTCTATTCCAAAAAGCTTAGCTGTACCAATGGCTATATCAGAATACCCACTAAAATCACCATAGATTTGAAAACTAAAAAATACCGCTCCTAAAACTAAAGTGGACGCCGAATAGCTAGAATAATTTGTAAAGATATCGTCAACAATAGGTCCCAACGAATCCGCTATTACCATTTTTTTAAATAAACCCCATAAAATAAGCTTTAAGCCCCCTACACATTGATTATAATTAAATGTTCTTTTATTTATAATTTGATGTAATAAATTAGAAGCTCTTTCTATAGGACCAGCAACTAACTGCGGAAAGAAACTAACAAAAGCTGCAAAGGCCAAAAAGTTTTTGGTGGGCTTTAATTTTTTATAATAAATATCAAACGAATAAGACATCGTCTGGAACGTGTAAAAGGATATACCAACAGGTAAAATAATATTTAATGTCCAAGTGCTATTTAAACTGTAACCTAAGACCGAAAATAGATCGATCCAAGAATCTACAAAGAAATTATAATACTTGAAAAAACCTAATAACCCTAAATTAAATAATACACTAACCCATAACCAAGCTTTCCGGGTCTTTTGCTTTTCTGTTTTATAAATAGTAATGCCTATAAAATAATCAACGATTGTGCTTAAAACAATTAAAAACAAAAACCTCCAATCCCACCAGCCATAAAAAATATAACTTGAAATAAGAAGTAAAATATTTTGTCCTTTAAGGCTTTTTTTAAACACTAACCAATAGAGCGCATAAACCACAAAAAGAAATAAAAAAAACTCTAAAGAATTAAATATCATGTTTTTCTAAATATTACTCAAATATGGTTGAAGTCGAGAATATTACCAAATACTTTCTTTAAACGGTAAAAAATATTACATCAATGCCAAAATAACAACTAAAATCAAAAATCAGGTTACGTTATAAAACTAAAAAAGCCCTGTTTTCACAGAGCTTTAAAATATATTCTTTACTTTTAAATTTACATATCATTAAAAATAGAATGCATCAAACGTTTTTTATCGTTTATACTCTCTTCTAACGAAATCATAGTTTCTGTTCTATAAACACCCTCAATATCATCTAATAAAAAGATAACTTCTTTAGCGTGCTCTGTACTTCTTGCTCTAATTTTACAGAAAATATTAAACTTACCTGTAGTAATATGTGCAACAGTAACAAAAGGAATCTCATTAATTCGCTCTAAAACAAATTTAGTTTGAGACGTATTATTTAAATAAACACCTACGTAAGCAATAAATGAATAGCCTAATTTTTTATAATCTAACATTAATGAAGAACCTTTAATAATCCCAGCTTCTTCCATTTTTTTTACACGAACATGAACTGTACCTGCAGAAATTAATAATTTTTTTGCGATATCAGTAAAAGGAATTCTTGTATTGTCGATTAACATGTCAAGAATTTGATGATCTATTTCGTCTAATTTGATTTTTCCCATAATTAACTATTCTTATATATGAGGCAAAATTAATACATTTTTATTAAAAATACAGAACTATTTCTATGTTTTATTTCGATAAAAGCAATAATTTCTCATTATTTAATATTACGAAAACGTTTTCGTAACCTATTTCCAATTCACCACCTTCTCCGTTATAAATGGCAACCCCTTTAGCATCAATCTCTTTGTGTCCATAAAATGCATTTAACTTTTCAATTTTCTCTATTTTTGGTATAAATTTCACCTTATTATCAATTAAACGTTCTTGAAACAATACGCCAACATCTACCAAAATGCCGTTTACTTTTGCATTCCTAATAATAAAATCAAGAAAGCATTTTCCATTCTCTGGAATGGTGAAATAAGGCTCATAAGCACTTCCCGTAACCTCTGTTTTAGCTATATAGTCTAACGATGCTAAATATGATATATAGATCAACTCACGCGTCACCTCCCTTCCGTAATCATTAGCAGAATGTCCTGCTTCAAACAAAATAGTTGGTACGTTCTCACTTTGAAATGTATCTCCAACACAATTTAAATTAAAAGCATCGTCATACACGCCAACTTGATCGGGTATAATACCCTGCAGAGCGCTATTCATTACCCCAATTACCTCCATGGCTATTTTTCGATTAGGCGTAACTGTACAGGCCTCGTCTTGCGCTGGTGCTAAAAAAGAAACGGTTGCCAATTTATTTGTATTTCCCGCACTAAATATAGTGCGCTGTCCATGTAAATTATAGCAAAAATGAGGTTTAAACTTCTCAAAAGCGTTGCGAAGCACTACACTTTCCGGCTGTGTTCTGTTTTGAGCATCCCTATTCAAATCCACTTGATTAGCATTAATTCTAGTATAAGCTAAAGCACCATCAGGATTTAAAATAGGAATGATATATAAGGTACAAGCTTCTAAAATGTAATTAAGCTCCGTTTTGCTATCTAAAAAGCTATTTAAGAGATCGAATATAGCCTTAGTAGTGGTCGACTCATTACCGTGCATTTGAGACCACATGAGTATTCTTTTTTTACCACTTCCAATTTTTAAACCATAAATAGGATGTGATAAAACAGATTTACCAATAGTTTCTACTTGAACATGTTTTGATAATTTTTCCAACAAAGGCTCAATGTCTTTATTGGTTATATATCGATGAGATAATTGATCTTCTTTGTGCTGTAAAAATAACACCTTAATATCCTGTAATTGCATCTTGATTATTTTGTGTAGACAAATGTAAACAATTAAGTTTTTACATTTGTAAACATTAAAATTGGATACTTTGTTTACAATATTAAACATAAAGTTGAGTTTTAGACAATTTTTCAATCACAAAAATTTGCCTGAATTAAAATTTTTACATAAAACACATATTTCCAGTTAATTAAATAACTTAAATTAAACTAAAACTTAAAATAAAAAACAATTTCAACACAATATATTTCCTGATTTAAAGTTATATTGTTACATTTGTAACAGCGATTACCCCAGACCACTATTTACAATGATAAACACAGAAGATTTTATTAAAAGACTACAAAAAGTTATAGATTACTACGGTGAGTCTGCGTCTTCTTTTGCCGAAAAAATTGGTGTACAACGCTCCAGTATTTCACATATATTATCAGGCCGAAACAAACCGAGTTTAGACTTTATTTTAAAAGTACTCTCCGCCTTCCCCGAAGTTGATTTGTATTGGTTATTTAACGGCAAGGGAGCTTTTCCTTCTGAAGAAAAAACTAAAGAGCCCATTCAAGAAAATATCACAGCAACACCTTCAATCCCCAAATTACCCCCAATTGAAATCGATAGCAAAAAAACAATAGATCGTATTGTTGTATTTTATTCTGACGGAAGTTTTAAAAACTACGAAAATTAACAGTATTGTTTAGTAGCTTTGTAAGCAAAACAACAAAATATGCGTGCATTATTTCTTTTAGCTTTTCTTCTTAGTTTAACAAGCTGCTATGAATCAACAAGAAACTGTAAAGATTACAAAACAGGTACATTTCGTTTTGACTACGCTGTAGATGGCGTTTCAAAAAGCGCTAACTTTAAGAGAACAGAACGCTATAGTATTAATTTTTATGATGGGAAAACAGACAGCTCTGAAGTGAAATGGATAAATGATTGCGAGTTTGTATTATACAAGATAAACCCAAAATCAATCGCAGAGAAAGATCCTATCCATATGAAAATATTAACCACCACAGATAGCTCGTACACTTTTGAATACGCAAAAGCTTCTTTTAACGAAGGCGAGCCCCAGCGAAAAGAAAAAGGAATAGCTATTAAAATTGACTAAGCAGCTTTCCTCATTATGTTATTAGAAAACTATTATTCAATCAAAAGGATATAAAAAATGTTCTACTAGTTGAAATTTTAGTTGTTTTTCTTGCGTAATTTCATAAGTTAGAAGTACTTCTCCCCAATATTGACCATCGGAAAAATCAGCTATAATCCATTTATGATTTAGCATTTTTACTGTATTCAAAAGCATCTTTCTCCCTTCACCTGAAGCATAAGGAATAATTGGGTGATCGCCTTTTACTTCATTCATCTTATACAATTCATCTTTAATAAACGGAATCAATTCATCTATTTTATAGCCATCATTTTCAAAATAACTAATAGCGTCTTCATTTCTATAAAGATTGAAATGCGATAATTCTAGAATATCATTATGTAAAACAGCAACAGAGTCCTTATATTTTTTAAGCTGCGTATTACTTGTTACCAACTGCTTGTCGATATCCTCAAAAATTCGTTTCGAGCTAACATATTGAAACAACACCAAAAGCGCCGTAAACACAAATAAATACATGAAAATTCTCTGCTTCATTATAATTTTTATTTAAACTGTTATTTTTAATCCGTCGTAAGCCAAAAACACATTGTTCGGCAACTTGTTCTCAACATCATCGTGAAACCCTAACAGATGACTTATATGTGTTAAATAGGCCTTTTCAGGGTTAACCTTTCTTATAAACTCCAGCGCTTCCTCTAAGTTAAAGTGCGAGTGATGCGGCTCTATACGTAAAGCATTAACCACCAAAACTTTTACATGTTTAATTTTTTCAACCTCCTTATCCGAAACCGTTTTCATATCGGTTAAATACGCAAAATCCTTAAACTTAAAACCAAAAACTTGCAACTCATGGTGTTTACCGCTTACAGGAACAACCGTTAAATTTTTCAACTTGAAAGGCTTGTTTTTAAGCCTGTGAGTTATAACTTCTGGAGCTCCTGGATACCTGTTTTCCTTTTTAAAAACATAATCAAATCGTTTTTTTATAGATTTTAAAACGCGCTTATGTCCATAAATGGAAATACCTCCTTGCTTAAAATAAAACGGCCTAATATCATCCAAACCTAGAACATGATCGGAATGCTCATGAGTAAACACAATACCATCAATTCGTTTTACCTGTGCCCTTAGCATTTGATATCTAAAATCCGGCCCACAATCTACTACATAAGTAAAATTATCCCACTCTACTAAAACAGACACTCTTAAGCGCTTGTCCTTAGGGTTCTCGCTTAAACAAACTGGATGATTGCTTCCTATAACTGGAATGCCTTGAGAAGTACCGGTACCGAGGAAAGTAATTTTCAAAAATTTTAAGTTTTTACAAAAATAAGTTTATTTTTTTGTTTGCTATACTTATTTGATACCTTTGTAAGGACAAGACGTAACCTATATAAATTATGGAAATAACCATTACTGGCGATAAAGAGTTTGACGATATCCCATCGTTAAAATCTAAGGCATTAAAAATCAACTTAAACGCAAACATTTATGGAACCTTTGCGGAAATTGGCGCTGGACAAGAAACTTGTCGTCATTTTTTTAGAGCTGGAGGAGCCTCAGGAACTATTGCTAAAGCTATGTCTGCTTACGATAAAGATTTTAGTGATGCCATTTATGGTGCCGAGGACGATGGACGCTACGTAACAGAAGCGCGTTTAAGAAAAATGCTTGCTCACGAAATGGACCTTATGGAGAATAGGCTAACCCGTGAAAAAAACCCGAATAAAATATTTTTTACGTACGCCAATACCGTTGCAACCATAGATTTTGCTAAGCAATTTAAAGGTCATGGCTGGGTAGGAATTAAATATCAAGTTGAAGCTGGAGCTGAATACAATGAAATAATCCTGCATTTACGTTTTAAAGAAACTGATGCACGACTACAACAAGAAACGCTTGGTGTTCTAGGTACAAATTTGATATACGGTGCGTTTTACAAGTATAATGAACCTAAAAAGTTATTGCGTTATTTATACGATCACTTAGATAAAGACCAGTTAGAAATTGACACCATTAACTTTTCAGGACCTGTTTTTAAAGATATCGACAACCGATTAATGAGTTTGCAGCTTGTTAAAAATGGCATGACGGATGCCGTAATGTTTGGTCCAGACGGCACCAACGTTTTACCGGCTCGTGTGTTTTATAAGAAAAACATTTTAGCTCTTAGAGGTAGTTTTAGACCGGTAACCAAAGTAAACATGGCAATGTATGAGAAATCATACGAAATGTTTATCAAGGAAAATAAAGTGGATGAAAAGAAAACTGTTGTGGTTTTTGAAATTACATTATCTAATTTAAGAGCCGAAGGTGAAATTGACGAGCAAGATTTTATAGATCGTGCAGATTTATTATGCTCTCTAGGACAATCGGTTATGATATCCAACTTTCAAGAATACTTTAAAGTAGTAGAATACTTCTCTAATTATACAAAAGCTAGAATGGGGTTAGCCATGGGTGTTAGTAATTTAGTTGATATTTTTGATGAAAAATACTATCGCCATATGAGCGGGGGTATTCTAGAAGCCTTTGGCAAATTATTCTTTAAAGACTTGAAAGTTTACTTATACCCAATGAGGGACTCCGAAACAGGAGAGCTTATTACTAGTGAAAATTTAAAAGTTTACCCGCGTATGAAAGAATTATACAAATTCTTTAAATACAACGGAAAAGTTATCGATATAGAAGATTACGATGAAAGCATCATGAATATATTTTCTAGAGAAATACTAAGAAAAATTTCGCAAGGCGAAAAAGGTTGGGAAGAAATGGTACCAGAAGGAACTGCAGAGTTAATTAAAGACTACAGGTTATTTGGATACACTAGAAGGCCTCTCACCTTAAGCAGAAACATTACTAGAAAGAAAAAGTAAAACACAATAAAAAAAATAAAAAACGGCTATTTTATATAAATAGCCGTTTTTTTTATACACACTGGTTAATTAATTTTCTAAAATTTGCGCCGCATGATCTTTGGTTTTTACTTTTTGAATAACACGATCTACAACACCTTGCTCGTTTATTAAAAAAGTCATTCTATGAATACCGTCATACTCTCTACCCATAAACTTTTTAGGCCCCCAAACACCAAAGGCATTAATAACCGTTTTACCCTCATCGGCTAATAACGGAAAAGGAAACTCATGTTTATTTTTAAAATTTGATTGTCTTTTTGCAGAATCTGCACTTACACCCAACAGCTCATAACCTTGCGCTTTAAGTTCGGTGTAATTATCTCTTAAATTACAAGCTTCAACCGTACAACCTGGTGTACTTGCCTTTGGATAGAAAAACACAACCAGTTTTTCACCTTTATAATCGCTTAACGAAATATTATTTCCTTGCTCATCTTTAGCTGTAAAATTAGGAACAGCATCGCCTTGTTTTAGTGTATTCATAGTCTTAACTTTGATTTTTATCAAAAATACAACTTATGACTAAACAAGAAAAGGTAAAATTTGTTATTAACACACTTTACAAGCTTTACCCTGAAATACCAATTCCGTTAGACCATAAAGATCCTTACACCCTATTAATAGCCGTTTTACTTTCGGCGCAATGTACAGATGTTCGCGTAAATCAAATAACCCCTTTATTATTTGAACGTGCCGACAATCCTTTTGATATGATTAAAATGTCGGTAGAAGAAATTAAAGAAATTATTAGACCTTGTGGTTTATCACCAATGAAAAGCAAAGGTATTTACGGCTTATCTAAAATATTAATTGAAAAACATAATGGCGAAGTACCACAAAGTTTTGAATATTTAGAAGAATTACCTGCCGTTGGCCATAAAACAGCGAGCGTAGTTATGTCCCAAGCCTTTGGTGTTCCTGCATTTCCTGTTGATACTCACATCCACAGATTAATGTACAGATGGAATTTAACCAACGGAAAAAATGTAGCACAAACCGAAAAAGATGCGAAACGTTTATTTCCAGAGGAATTGTGGAATGACTTACATCTTCAAATTATTTGGTATGGTCGTGAATATTCTCCCGCTCGAGGTTGGGATTTAGAAAAAGATATTATTACTAAAACTATAGGTAGACAATCGGTTTTGGACGAGTATTATAAATCAAAAAAGCCCTAATTCATAGAATCAGGGCTTTTTATTTATTTGTATTTAATTCAGAAGTGTTTCAAACTTCATGTTATTATAATTTTTAACACTTAAAGCTTTTGAGTAATTAAGAAGAAAATTAACTGTCTCCCCTTTCGGCTCAAGTTTTTCAATGTTTTTTAAAGAATTTTCAGAGTAAATTTTTTCCATTATATCTATTTAAAAGGTTAATTCAAATAGAAAACGAAACAACATTTACTTTATTGCATTAATTCGTTAAAACTATATTATGCTTATCTATTATTTTACGTAAGTTAATAAGCGCATAACGCATTCTTCCTAGCGCAGTATTAATACTAACACCTGTTCTTTCAGATATTTCTTTAAAACTCATATCGTTATAAATACGCATCATTAACACCTCTTTTTGATCATCAGGAAGTTCATCAACCAATCGTCTTACATCATGTTCTACCTGTTCTTTAATAATCGTTTTTTCGGCATTCAAGCTACTATCACTTAAAACAGAAAAAATATTAAAATCGCCCGCATTATCAAATTTAGGCATCCGGTTATTTTTTCTAAAGAAATCTATCACTAAATTATGCGATATACGCATTACCCAAGGCAAAAACTTACCTTCTTCGTTATAAGCACCTCGCTTTAGTGTACGTATAACTTTAATAAAAGTATCCTGAAAAATATCTTCTGCAACATCTCTGTCGTATACTTTTGAATAAATAAAACTGTAAATCCTTTGTTTGTGCCTTTTAATTAAAATTTCTAGTGCGCTTTCATCACCTTTAATGTAGTTGCTTACTAGAGTCGCATCTGTAATAAGTTCTTGTTGCATAATGTTTACTTTTAATGCACGAAGTAAAACCTCGTTGCTTGGGGGTTATTAAGTTTAAAAGTAATTTTATGCTATAGATACGTGTTTATGAAGTTATTATAAGTCAAATATAACAACAATCGTTCCTAAAAAACAATAAATCATAATTTTTTTTAACTTTTTATTCGATAAACGGTTATTTTTTATGCTCGTCCACTTGTATTATCTTTACAAATTATTTCGACAAACATCCTATGAACACTAATATTTCCGAAGTTAACCCAAAAGAAAACATCATTATAAAAGGTGCAAAACTGCATAACCTTAAAAATATCGATGTTGTTATTCCAAGAAACAAATTAGTGGTTATTACGGGCTTATCTGGTTCAGGAAAATCAAGTTTAGCTTTCGATACGCTTTATGCCGAAGGTCAACGACGCTATGTAGAAAGCTTATCAAGTTATGCACGTCAGTTTTTAGGGCGATTAAACAAGCCAAAAGTAGATTATATAAAAGGCATTGCCCCTGCTATTGCTATAGAGCAAAAAGTAAATTCTACAAATCCACGCTCTACAGTAGGTACAACTACCGAAATTTACGATTATCTTAAGCTACTATTTGCTAGAATCGGAAAAACCTACTCACCAGTTTCTGGTTTAGAAGTGAAAAAAGACACGGTCACAGATGTTTTAGAATACATTAAAACATTTCCAGAAAGAGAAAAACTACTTCTCCTCGCTCCTATTTATTTAGAAGAAGGACGCACCATTGAAGACAAATTAAAAACATTAAACCAGCAAGGTTACGCACGTATAAAAGTTAACGACGATGTTGTAAGAATAGACGAAGCTCTGTCTATAACCAAAAAAGACACCATACTATTAGTTGTAGATAGAGTGATCACCAAAAATGAAGAGGATTTTTATAACCGATTAGCAGACGCCGTACAAACCGCATTTTTTGAAGGTAAAGGCGAATGTATTATCGAAACCTTAAGCGATAACAAACAACGACCATTTAGCAATAAATTTGAATTAGATGGCATTAATTTTTTAGAACCTAATGTGCATTTGTTCAGTTTTAACAATCCTTATGGCGCCTGTCCAAAATGCGAAGGCTATGGGGATATTATTGGTATTGATGAAGATTTAGTAATTCCAAACACAGGGCTTTCCATATATGAAAGTGCCATTTTTGCTTGGCGAGGAGAAAGCATGAGTTGGTATAAAGACCAATTGGTAAACAACTCTCATAAATTCGATTTTCCTATTCATAAACCTTATTTTGAGCTAAGCGATTCCCAAAAACAATTGGTTTGGACAGGAAATAAACATTTTGAAGGTTTAAACTCCTTTTTTGCCGAGTTAGAGTCTAAAGCTTATAAAATTCAAAATCGGGTAATGTTATCACGTTACCGCGGTAAAACCAAATGCAAAACCTGTAACGGTAAGCGCTTACGTATAGAAGCTAATTACGTAAAAATTGCCGGCGCCACACTTACCGATTTGGTAGAAATGCCATTAGATAAGCTCACCATCTTCTTTAAATCGCTAAAACTAAACGATCACGATACGCATATAGCCAATAGATTATTAAAAGAAATAAATAACAGGCTATCATTTCTTGCCAATGTTGGTTTAGATTATTTAACGCTAAACAGAAAATCGAACACCCTTTCCGGTGGCGAAAGTCAGCGTATAAACCTAGCAACATCATTAGGAAGTAGTTTGGTTGGTTCCATGTATATTTTAGACGAACCTAGTATTGGCCTACATCCTAAAGATACCGAACGCCTTATTTCTGTTTTAAAATCCTTACGCGATTTAGGTAACACAGTAATTGTGGTTGAACATGATGAAGATATCATGAAAGCCGCCGAATACATTATCGATATTGGCCCCGAAGCAGGAACCTTTGGCGGACATGTAGTTGCAGATGGCACTTATACCGATATTTTAGCATCGCAATCCTTAACAGCCAAATACTTAAACGAAGAGTTAAAAATAGAAGTTCCAAAAACGCGCAGAACATCAAAATACCATGTCGATATTATTGGCGCTCGCGAAAACAACCTAAAAAATATTGATGTTAGCTTTCCTTTAGGCATGCTGACCGTAATTACAGGAGTTTCAGGTAGTGGAAAAAGTACATTGGTAAAAAAAATATTATTCCCAGCGCTTCAAAAGAAACTTACCGATTTTGGAGATAAACCAGGACAATTTACCGAGCTAAAAGGTAATTTTAGCAATATAAATCACATCGAATTTGTAGATCAAAATCCAATTGGACGCTCATCAAGATCCAATCCGGTAACCTATATAAAAGCATACGATGATATTCGTGCGCTGTTTTCAAAACAGAAATTAAGCACCATACGAAATTACCAAGCAAAGCACTTTTCGTTTAACGTAGATGGCGGGCGTTGTGAGACTTGCAAGGGTGAAGGTCAAGTAACCATTGAAATGCAATTTATGGCCGATGTGCATCTAGAATGCGAAACCTGCAAAGGCAAACGCTTTAAAAAGGAAGTCCTAGAAGTTACATTTGCCGATAAAAACATAGACGATATTTTAAACGCCACCATCGACGATGCCATTGCTTTTTTCGAGGCTACCGAGCAAACCAAAATTAAAAACAAACTCCAACCACTACAAGATGTTGGTTTGGGTTATGTTACTTTAGGACAAAGCTCGTCTACCCTATCTGGTGGCGAAGCACAACGCATTAAATTGGCTTCATTTTTAGGTAAAGGAAACAATAAAGAAAAAGCACTATTTATTTTCGACGAACCTACAACCGGACTACATTTTCACGACATTCAAAAGCTACTAAAATCTTTTAATGCTTTAATAGCCAAAGGCCACTCTATTATTGTTGTCGAGCATAATATCGATTTAATTAAATGTGCCGATCATATTATCGATCTTGGCCCAACGGGCGGCGAAAAAGGCGGAAATCTAGTAGCAACAGGAACTCCAGAGGAAATATCTAACATAAAAGCATCTCAAATTGGTAAATATTTAAAAGAAAAACTTTAATTCACTTTTAATTATTTGGGCGTTACCACAAGGGTCGGGCTTTCACAAGTCGCTCTCTTCGAGGAGCTCCAACAATTGCTCAATCCCTAACGCACCTATTTGCTACATTTTGGTTTAACACCACAAACTAGTCCATTTTACTTATTTCTTTTTTTTAAAGAGGTGTTTCAATAAAATAACTCCCTCTTAAAAAAGAAACATCTCTTTTTTAGCGCAAACCACAACTTACTAAAAACCAACCAACTAACAATAACAAGATTGTTAAAACCAAGTTAATTCAACAAACTAACCATTTTTTTGGCACGCAAATTGAAAACCACTAAACAACAAAGCGAAAGCCGAAAAGCTAAAGAGTAGGCACAATGAAATCCTTATGATTATGAAAAGAGTAGTACTAGTATTTGCAAGTTTGTTGATAGGATTAACAACTGCATCAGCAACCGAAACCAATACACACAAACCAAACATAAAGCTAGAAAAAAGAAAAAGCAATCACCTATCGCAACCTATTACGTTTAAAGAAAACGGTGTGGAGTTTTTAATTTTCTCAGATGGTAGTTTCGATTTTAATGCAAAACACACAAAACACTTTAATCCATTAGCATATAAAAGAAACACCTATAGAAACACAAGTTATAGAGGCCCAAATGCCAATGTACAATATACACGTTTCTCTAATAAAGGTCTAACAATTACCCACGACAGATTTGGAAAAATTAAACGCATTGGCCATGTAAACATAAATTACGATCGTTACGGACGTATTACCCGCGCTGGAACCGTTAACATGAGCTACAGCCGAAATAAGCATACTGTTTTAACCAAAGTTGGCGGTTTAAAAGTTGTCTATAATCGAAAAGGACAAATTGTTAAAACCCGAGGACAAGTAAAACATTACGTAAAAACAAGGCATAATAAAAAGTATAAAAGATAATTTTTTTTTGAGATTAGTTAGTTTAGTTAAAGATGAAAACCTCGAAGTTGTATGGCTTCGAGGTTTTTTATTTATAATATTTAACCTATACACACTTACCTACCACAAAGAGATTCAGCTGGTAACTAATTACACTCTTTTTAAATATTATTAATGCATTTGCTCTTGGTTTTAACAGCAAACCTAACAATAAACTCAGAGCTTCCTCAAAATAAAGCTGTATGTATTAAATCAAATTTCTTATTGTTTAAAAAATTATTTAAATATCCTTATTCTTTTAATGTTTCAGAATTGATAATAAATAAAACCATTTACAATCTAACCAACACACAATACAAATAGTAAATACTCTATTTTTTTTAATCAATATCAATCTAAAAGACTTCCAAATCTACATATAATTAAATTATTTCTTCAATGTTTACAAGGCCTAAAACCCTATGTTCGTTTTTTGGCACGATGGTTGTAATTACTAAAACAGTAACCCATAAAAAATTATAGTTATGAAAAAGTTTATATTCTTATTAGCAGGTTTAGTCCTTACAGGATTTACTGTTAACGCAACCACAACCAACACCGAAACAAACGCAAATGAAGCCGCAACATATTATAGAGGTTATGGAAACTCTTTTATATTTAATGTAGATGGTGTAGAGTTTTCTGTTTTTAGAGATGGACAATTCGATTTCAATTTACTTAGAAACACCTCTAATTTTGGAGTAAGTATTAACACAAGAAACGTAAACGTTAGTTTTAATACTGGTTACGATTACAACGCTTACGTGCAATATGATGAATACGGAGCAATAATTCAAATAGAAAATATTCCTATTTACTATGATTACTACGGCCGTATTAGTCAAGCAGGAAATGTAAACATCTATTATAACAACTTTGGTTATATAAACCGTATTGGTGGTTTAAATGTATATTACAGAAACAATGTGTTTTCTCACTACTCTGGGTTTATCAATATTTACAACAGAGGCTATGTTTTTAGACCATGGCACAGATATTACAGCATCCCAGCTAGAGACTACTGTGTAGTATACAACAGACCTTACAGACAATTTTACAACCCTGTACGTTACACGTATCATAGAGCGTTTCAAAACAATTACAGACCAAGAACAGCTATTGCAACTAGAAGAGGAAATACAATTTCTAGAAACAGAAGTTACGCAACCGTAAATAGAAGCAAAAGAAATGTAACACAAGTTAATAGACATGCAAACTATAAAAGAACTGTAGCTAACAACAACTCAAACACAAGACGCGCAAATAGCACAGTAAATAGAAGCACTAGAACTAATGGTAAAGCAAATAAGCAAGTTACCAGACGCGATAATAGAACTGATAATAACATTTCAAGAACAACAACAACTAATAGAAATAACACTAAAATAGTTAACAGAAGAACTACAGGAAACACTAATAATATTGGTAATAGAACAAGTACTAGAAACAATACGGTAACACGTAATAAAAAAACTACTACAGTTCAAAAACCAAAAGCAACAAATACACGTACATATAATAGAAACAATAATAAAACTAGAAGTACGCAAGTAGCTCAACGTACTGTAAGTAAACCAAGAACAACTCAAAAACGTACAGTTTCGAAGTCTACGCAAAACAGAACACAAAGAGCAACACAAAGCAGAAGTACCTCTAGCAACAATACAAGATCGACATCGACAAGACGAAGATCATAACAATTTTGGTTGGTTAGTTTGAAAATCCCTACGAAAAGTTTGCCTCAAAGCAACATCGTGGGGTTTTTCTTTTTACGTGAGTTTAGTTATTTCAATAAATGCAGAACTCTTCACAATTCAATCCCCTATTCCCCACTAAACACGGTTATTGTTTTCGCTTTCGCGGAAATAATAAGCAATTATTTCAGCTTTAAATACTTTTTAATAACCGCTGAAATATCATCAGATAAATTGAACCTATAAATAACAAAAATATAAAGCAGACTAATTAAAATGGTTTTGATTCCTATATTTAAAATAGGATGAAAAGGAAACTCCCAAAAGTAAAACAGGAGCGCACAAAATAGTAAAAGGCAAGCTATTTTTAAGGTAGAATTAGTAAACGGAAACATTTTAAACTTTCTGTAAACAAAATACAGCTTTATGGTATTGTATAAAAAAACCGCTACAAAGGTGGCAATCGCAGCGCCATTTATGCCGTACATGGGTATTAACACAATATTTAATAAAATCATTACCGCTATTATAACAACACCTATTATTAAAACCAATCTATAATAATCACTATTAAATAGAATGGCATTATTACTACCTAAAAGCGAATCGTAAAGTTTAGAAACACTAATTAAAAGTACAACATACAAGCCTACGCTGTACTCTTCATCTATAATAAGGTATAATTGGTTTATGTTTAAAATAATTAATAAAAAAATTAATCCACCAACTACAAATAAGCTTAAAGAACTACGCTTATACAAATCTTCCAAGGAATTAAAATCTCGATCGTTTAAATATTTTGCCGACATAGGCGACAATAATTGATGCATAGCGCGTTGCGGCACCGCTATAACTGTCGAAATAAAAATAGCTACATTGTAATACGCAATATTCCGCATAGGGTTTAGGTACTGCCCCATCATAACTTTATCGATATCCAAAAGCTGAGTAGCTATTAGGCCTGCAACAATAATTAAAGCAGAATACTTTAAAATACTACTTAACCCACTTACTTTTTTAAATGTAATAACTGGTAATTTTATACTAAAAGCATACACTTTCATAACCAACATCCGCAATACATAAATAACCACAAGGCCAACCATAAACTGCTCCAAACTTATTACCTCAAAATGCAATGCAAGCAACAGCAGCATAGTGCCAACCCTATGAAAAACTTCTTTCATGAAATTCCCAAACACCGTTTGCATTTGCACTTTTGCCCAAGCGAAAAACACTTCAAAATAAGCCAAAGCAACCGCTATAATAAAGGTGTGCCATAAATAACCTTTTATTATTTCATTTTCACTTGATAGAAAATCAGCAATGGCATCATGACTAAAATAGACAATCAATATTAATGGAAGTATAATGCAAATAGGCAGTATTAACATTAGTGTTAAAAAACTATTTAACGCCACTCTTGTTTTAAATGTAGAATAGAATTTAACCAAAGTATTATGCATACCAAAAGACATTAACGGCATAATAACATAAGCCAAAGACAGCATATACCCTACCATTCCGTAATAATCGTCGGTTAAAAACTCAGTATAAAGAAATAATGTATTTATAGCGCCTATAAAAAACCCTAAATAGGTTGAAATAATATTCTTAAAGGATTGTGTTGCAACGACGCCCATTATAATAAACTAGTTAATGATTTGGTGAGCGCTTTTCTATGATACTTTTGCAAACCAACGGGATGCGTTTGTAAACTATTATTAAGAAAAGCATTATAATGCTCTAAGATAATTCTTTTTAATGAGTCGTAATCATTGTAATTAAAGTAGTGCCCCGTATTGGTTTCTTTTATAATTTCCTGAACATCGGAATCTTTTGGACCAATAGCAACTATAGGTCTATTTGAAACCATATACTCAAACAATTTACCCGGAACTATACACTTTGTATCTTCTGAATCTATTTCTATCAACAATAAAATTTGAGATTGTTTTTGAAATTTAATAGCTTCTTTATGCGACACATACCCTATGTTATTAACATAATTACTTAAATCATACTTTTCAATAGAACCTAATACTTCATCACTAACAAAACCAACAAAATTAAGTTGTAGGTCTTTAGCCAAACTTGAGTTTTCGATAACCAAATCGCTTAGAACTTTCCAAAATATTTCAGGATTTCTTTTGGATAATAAAGAACCTATATGAGCCAAAGTAAATTTAGAATCCAAATTAAAATCTACATGAGCTTCGTTATCATAACCATTTGTAATAACCTCAATGGGTTTACTGGTTATAGCTTCAAACTCTTTTTTAGTAGTAAAGCTTGTAACTATAATTTGATCTGCAGTGTTTAAAACTTGTTTCTCTAGAGCTTTATGCTTAGCTCCAGAACTAGCCATTAACTTTAGCTGCTTATGATAACCAATGGTTGTCCATGGATCTCTAAAATCTGCTAACCACTTTACGCCTAACCTCTGTTTTAATTCTAAACCAATAAGATGCACACTATGTGGCGGCCCTGTAGTAATAATAGATTCTATATTTTCGTTTTTAATATAATTACCAAGATAGACCACCGAAGGCTTTACCCAGCCTACTCTAGCATCTGGTATAAAAAAGTTTCCACGCACAAAAAGCATAACCTTTTCGACAAAAGTCTGCTGTTTCTCATTTGAAATAATCCCTTTACTAATGGTTTTTGAAGACTTTTTCGAAAATAACCCCGCCCATCTATATGGCTCCTTTATTGGATGTTTAATTATAGTTATTTTATCTGATACTTCAAGCTCCAAACTTTCATCTACAATAGGATAATTAGGGTTTTCTGGAATAAAAACAATAGGATCAATGTCTAACTCTGGTAAATACTTAACAAATTTCAACCAACGCTGAACACCTGGTCCGCCAGCAGGTGGCCAATAGTAGGTTATTATTAGCGTTTTTTTAGACACTTTTATTCTTTTTGAACTCATAAAACAAACCACCAAGTATTAATAAACCTAACAATATTGAACTTGCTAAGGTTATTTTACTTCCCATTTTAACCACATCTGGATCAAACTTGAACTCAATAATATGTGTTCCTTTTGGAATTTGCATACCACGTAAAATATAGTTTACGCGCATATGATTTGTTTCTTTTCCGTCGATAAAAGTTTTCCAGCCTTTAGGGTAATAGATTTCCGAGAACACCGCAAAACCATCATTTGAGTTATTGGTTTCATATTTTAAGTAGTTAGGTGTAAACGCCTTTAAATCAATACGCGCTAAAGAATCTACGGCATAACTATTTTTAATATTCTCATCTAATAACGCAGGTTTCATGTAAACCGCCTTGTTTTTAGAATCTAAACTATCTAAGGCCTTAATTTCCTCATTAGCCGACTTTACTTCTTCTAAAGCACTTATAAACCAAGCATTACCATTAGCACTTTCATTTTTAAAAGGAAACGCTCCTCCTTCTTCATCTTGCGCTACAATATACTTTGCATTTAGCATATTTAGCACATTAATATTGTTTCTAGAAATATAAAAATCGAATACTTCGCGATAACGTCTTAATTCCGCCGCATTATAACCATTTAAAGAATTATGGTAATATGATGGTTTTGATGGCCCTGAAACCAAATCGTACACCTTATAATGCGATTTATCTTTTAAAATATATTGATCCACCTCTGTTGCCTGAAATGGTTTATTCATTTGAATTCCAGAAACAAAATCATCATTATTAACGTAGCGTCTATCTACACCAACCAAATCAAAAAGGATTAATGCCCCAAAGGCTACAATAACCCATTTTTCTTTTAGCTTTTCGGTTAAAAAGAAATAAATAGTACCCGCTGATAATAACACTAAAACCAAAGTTCTAAAAGTATCTGCTGTAAACATAGATTTTCTATCTGCTTTTAGAGCATCAACAAAATCTTGCCCGTAATTTTGACGATAAAAACCATCGTTAGTTCCAACAAAATCAAATAAAGACGATTTAAACAACAAAAACAACAAAGCCAAACCTGCGGTAATACCTACCGAATATTTTAAGGCTTTAAGCTTAACTTCTTTACCTTCATAATCACTAAAAAGCCTCACCAACCCGAAAATAGCTAAAGCCGGTACGCATAATTCTAAAATAACCTGAATTGAACTAACCGCTCGGAATTTATTATATAGCGGTACAAAATCAATAAATAAGTCCGTTAAAAAACCTAAATTCTTTCCGTAAGACAACAATAAAGACAGTAATGTACCTCCAACAAGCCACCATTTTAATCTGCCTTTTACTAAAAACAGAGCAAAAACAAATAAAAATAATACGACTGCCCCTATATATGCTGGCGCTTCAACAATAGGCTGGTCGCCCCAATACGTTGGTGCACGACTCGCTTCCTGTGCTGCTTGAGTTGTGGTTGCTCCTAATTTTCTAAAGGCTTCATAAGTAGCAGAGCCTTTACCAACATCTTCGGAGTTTCCTCCACCTGTAAAACGAGGTATAAATAGATTAAAAGTTTCCACAATACCATAACTAAACTGAGTTATATAGTCTCGATCTAAACCATTTGTAATTTCTTTAGGCGAACCATCAGGATTGATTGTCAGCTCACTTTTACCACGTTTACTCTCTTTAACATATTCGTTGGTAGCTAAAAAGTTAGTAGCATTTAGCGCTATAGATAAAATAACAGCAACAACCAAAATACCAAGGGATTTAAAGTAATGAGGCAACATTTGTTTTTTATAAGCATCTACTAAATATGCAATACCTAATATGATAACCAAAAACATTAGGTAGTACGTCATTTGAAAATGATTAGATACTAACTCCAACCCCATAGCTATAGTTGTTAGTAAAAAACCAAGAATGTATCGTTTTTGAAACACCAATAAGATACCGCTTAAAACCAACGGCATATAAGCTATAGCATGCGCTTTACTATTATGCCCAACTCCTAAAATTATAATTAAATACGTAGAAAAACCGAAGGCTAGAGCGCCTAAAGCAGCCAATTTAAAATCGACTTTTAACACTAGTAAAAACACATAAAAACTTAACAAATACAGAAATAAATAGTCTGCCGGACGAGGTAAAAACCGTAAGGCTAAATCTAATTTTTTAATGTAGTTATGCGGGTATTTTGCACCCAATTGATACGTTGGCATACCTCCAAAAGCACTATTGGTCCAATACGTTTCTTCGCCGGTATCAGCTTTAAAGTCTTTTTGCTGTTTGCTCATACCAATGTACTGCACGATATCATTTTGATAAATAGCTTTACCTTGTAAAACAGGACTAAAATATGCTAATGAAATTACTATAAAACCTAATAAAACTAATACGTGGGGTAATAATTTTTTAATTGATAATGGCATGAATCGTATTTAAGAAAATGATTCTGAAAAATAGTTATAATTTTTCAGAATTAAGTATAATGAGATTACTAAACTTTAAGGGCATAATTCCTAGTAAGCGAAACAATTAAAAAGAGAGCACTACTCTATTTCCTCATAATCCACATATTCTCCAACATTTTTGTTTGAAGTTTTTGTTTCCGGGATTTTATCAATAGTTATTTCGCCTTCCTTTTTTTGAGACTGTTGATTTTGTCTTTTTTGAAATTGACCAAACTGACCTCCAAAACGTTCTTCGGCTTTTTTAGCAGCGAATTTAAGCAGTAAAGGCGCGAAAATCCTAGAAAGAATTTTAATTCCGTAATATACTAAGGCTATTATAAGAATGGTTTTTAATAAACCCATTTTTTTACTTTTATGATTTAATTTAACAAAAATACAATTCTATCCGTTTAAAAAAGGCTCAAGAATGATAAAAAAAGCATAAAATATCTATATTTGACAACCTTTAATACATTTTATTAAAGAAAAAATTAAACCTTAGTATTATGACCCCAATAAAATCTAAATTATTTTTCCTGCTATGCTTAGTAACTACTCAGGCATTTTGTCAATATACAGATGTAATTAATTCTAATAGACCTGGAGTATCTAGAAGTGCTTTTTCTGTAGGTACCAATGTGGCACAATTAGAAATAGGACCTTATAGTGTTAAGGAAGAAAGAACACCGGCAGCAGCCTATGAAGTTTCTGGTTTTGGAGTTGATTTTGCCGCACGATACGGACTATTATTTGAAGAATTAGAATTAAATATTGAAGGTACCTACCAAAATGACACAAAAACATTTGCTTCCAATTTTTCTTCTGATGAAGATCGAGGTAATTTTAAATTTTTGGCTATAGGCGCTAAATACCTTGTATACGACCCTTATAAGAACGCTGAAGAGGATAAACCTAACCTTTACAGTTGGAAAGCTAATAGACAATTTAAATGGAAAACTTTAATTCCTGCAGTATCTGTATACTTAGGAGCAAATTACGACACAAAACCTAATCCTTACACCTATTCTGGTATTGAAGGGTTTAGCCCTAAGGTAATGATTGCTACGCAAAACAATTTTTCTGGAGGATGGGTGTTTGTAATGAATTTAATAAAAGACAGAATTGGAACAGAACAATCTGATTTTCAATATATTTTAACTTTAACACACTCCTTTAGTCCTAAATGGGTTGTTTTTGGTGAAACACAAGGTATACATAGTGATTTTTATGCAGACAATCTTTTTAGATTTGGTGGCGCCTATTTATTATCTAAAAACTTTCAATTAGACACCGCCGCAACCTTTAACACTAAAGACACACCATCGGTATTTGGTGTTAATTTTGGAGCGTCTTACCGCTTGGATTTCCATAAGGATAAAGAGATTGACAACGGCACGTCTGCTGATGATCAAGGCGGATTTCAATTACCAGAAGCTAAAGGAAAAAAGAAGAAAAAGAATAAAGAAGCAGATAATCCTGAAAAAATTAATAAACGCAAAAAGAAAGACGTAGATTTTGATGATTAAACCTCATTAATTGCTAACCAAAATATATGATAACACTTAAAGAAGTAAAAAATAAAAAGGAACTAAAAGCTTTTGTAAAGTTTCCTTTTAAACTCTATAAAGACTCAGAATTCTGGGTTCCTCCTATTATTAGCCAAGAAATAAAAACCTTTAGTAAAAAAGAAAACCCTGTTTTTGATGATGCAGAAGCACAACTGTTTTTAGCATACAAAAACGGTGTTATAGTAGGTAGAATAGCTGCTATAGTAAACTGGTTAGAAATTAAAGAGCAGAAAATAAAAAAAATGCGTTTTGGATGGTTTGATTTTATTGATGATCAAGACGTATCTAAAACACTATTAAATGAAGTAGAAAAAATTGGAAAAACTTATAACTTGGAATATACAGAAGGTCCTGTAGGATTTTCTAATTTAGATAAAGTTGGTGTAATGACAGAAGGTTTCGATTCTATAGCACCAATGGTAACGTGGTACAACCATGCCTACTATGCTAAACATTATAGGGATGCTGGTTACGAGGTTGAAAAATCATATTCTGAAAGTAAATTTCCTTTTGAAAATGTGAAGCCCGAGTTTTTCAAAAAAGCACAAGAACTTATTAAAAGACGCTATCAACTTAAAGCTTTAAAATTAACAACTACAGAAGAGGTTATGCCCTATGCAGATAAAATGTTCGATTTATTTAATGAAAGCTACGCATCCCTGTCTTCTTTTGTTGCTATTAATGAGGTACAAAAAGCCTATTTTAAAAAGAAATTTATAAGTTTTATAAATCCTGAATACATCAAATTTGTTGTAGATAAAGATGATAAAATGATTGGTTTCGCTATTGTTATGCCCGCTTTCGCTAAAGCTTTACAGAAAATGAATGGTAAATTATTTCCATTTGGATTTAGACATATATTAAATGCAAAAAAGAATAGTAAAGACGTTATATTTTATTTAATAGGCATTCATCCAGACTACCAAAACAAAGGGGTTCATGCTGTAATATTTAATGAATACTACGAAACCTTTAAAGCTAAAGGCATAGAAACTTGCTACAGAACTCCGGAGTTAGAAGATAACGAAGCCATTCATAAAATATGGAAGCACTTTTCGCCAGAAGTTTATAAACGACGAAAAACATTCAGAAAAAATCTTGCATAAAAAAAATCCGATTCAATTTTGAATCGGATTTTTTTTATAAATATATGTGATAATCTACTCGCCCATAGCAGCTATTAAAGCTGCAGATAAACGCTTGTATGTTCCGTTTTCTAATCGGTCCCTAATTGCATCAAAAGCATCTAGAGTTTCGGAAACATCTTCTAAAGTATGTGTTGCTGTAGGTATCAATCTAAGTAGAATTAACCCTTTAGGTATAACAGGGTAAACTACTATAGAACAGAATATTCCGTAATTCTCACGCAAGTCTCTTACTAAAGCCATAGCCTCAGGAATACTTCCCTTTAAGTATACTGGCGTTACACAACTTTGAGTTGTACCGATATCGAAACCACGCTCTTTTAAACCAGATTGTAATGCATTAACATTCTCCCATAATTTATTTTTCAACTCAGGCATAGTTTTAAGCATTTCTAAACGCTTAAGTGCACCAACCACCAATTGCATTTGCAAAGATTTTGCAAACATTTGAGAACGTAAATTATATTTTAAGTAATCAATTATTTCTTGATCTCCCGCAATAAAAGCTCCTGTACTTGCTAAAGACTTAGCAAAAGTTGCAAAATAAACATCAATATCATCTTGAACACCTTGCTCTTCACCTGCACCTGCTCCTGTTGCTCCTAAAGTTCCGAAACCATGAGCATCATCAACAAATAATCTGAAATTAAATTTCTTTTTAAGTGCTACAATTTCTTTTAAGCGCCCTTGCTCACCACGCATTCCAAAAACACCTTCAGAAATTACAAGAATCCCTCCACCTGTTTGTTCGGCCATTTTAGTAGCACGCTCTAAATTCTTTTCTAAACTAACAATATCGTTGTGCTTATAGGTAAAACGTTTTCCCATATGTAAACGAACACCATCAATAATACATGCGTGCGCATCAACATCATAAACAATAATATCATCTTTAGCTACCAATGCGTCTATAGTAGAAACCATACCTTGATAACCAAAATTTAAAAGATAAGCAGCTTCTTTGCTAACAAATGATGCTAATTCATTTTGAAGTTTTTCATGTAAATCTGTGTGACCAGACATCATTCTAGCTCCCATTGGATAAGCAGAACCATATTCAGCAGCTGCTTCAGCATCAACCTTACGTACTTCAGGATGATTTGCTAAACCTAGATAATCATTGATACTCCAGGTAATAACATCTTTTCCTTGAAATTTCATACGGTTAGAAATTGCTCCTTCTAACTTAGGAAATACAAAGTAACCTTCTGCTTGTGACGCCCATTTACCTAATGGCCCTTTGTCTTTGTAAATTTTTTCGAATAAATCTTTCATTTATTATAATCGTATTGCTATTAAAATTAAGACATAACTACAACTAGTTAATCGCTTTTAAAGAGAATTAAACAAGATATGCTTAAAATTAAAGAAGCTTTTAGTATTTAGTTAGTAACTGCAAAATTAAATATTTATATGGTTTGAGCATAATTTTTAAGGCTCAATTATTAACAAAACCAAAAAAAGGTAACATTTTACCATTTTAGCAAAATATTACCTCTTTTTATATCCTAATAATTCTATTATTTAATGTATTGTATATTTTCTGCAGCCGCCTCGTTTACGCTATCAAAGAAACCTTGATCGCTCATCCATTTATCACTATACACTTTACTCATGTAACGAGCGCCATGATCTGGATAAATAACAACTACATAATCATCTTTTTTAAACAATCCGTCGTCGCCAAGTTGAAGTAATGCCTGGGTAGCTGCTCCAGAAGTATATCCTACAAACATACCTTCTTTTTTAGCAATTAACCTTGCTGTATGGGCACTATCCTCATCTGTTACTTTAATAAATTCATCTATAACATCAAAATCTGTGGCAGAAGGAATTAAGTTTTTCCCTAACCCCTCAATTCTATATGGATATATTTCTTTTTCGTCGAACTCTCTAGTTTCGTGATATTTCTTTAAAACAGAACCAAAAGCATCAACTCCAATAATTTTTATATCTGGGTTTTGTTCTTTTAAATACTTTCCTGTACCAGAAATAGTACCACCTGTTCCACTACACGCTACTAAATGCGTTATTTTACCTTCGGTTTGATTCCAAATTTCTGGACCTGTAGATCTATAATGCGCATCAATATTTAATTGATTAAAGTATTGGTTAATATAAACCGAACCTTTAATCTCACTATGTAAACGCTTAGCTACTTCGTAATAGGATCTTGGGTCGTCTGCACTAACGTGAGCTGGACAAACATAAACCTTTGCTCCCATTGTTTTTAGCATATCTATTTTGTCTGGCGAGGACTTAGAACTTACTGCCAAAACACAATCATACCCTTTTATGATACTTACCATTGCAATACTAAATCCAGTATTACCAGAGGTAGTTTCTATAATGGTATCGCCTGGAGATAAAATTCCTTTTCTTTCGGCTTCTTCTATAATATAAAGTGCTATTCTGTCTTTAGATGAGTGTCCTGGGTTAAAAGATTCAACTTTTGCGTAAAAGTTACCTTTAAACTTCGAAGCTATTCTATTTAGTTTAACAAGCGGAGTATTGCCTACCAAATCTAATACATTATCAAATACTTGATTTCTGTTTTTCATATAAGCTTTTTATAAATCATAATTATGCAATTAATCATAATTTAAACCGGACAAAAATAAAACTTTTTTTTTTATTAACCACAAATTCCTTCTAAATCTAGTAAAAACGCATACTCTAAGGCTAATTCCTTTAAACTTTCAAAACGCCCAGAGGCTCCTCCATGGCCAGAATCCATATCAATATGAAACAATAATTTATTTGAATCTGTTTTTAATTCTCTTAATTTCGCTACCCATTTTGCTGGTTCCCAATACTGTACTTGCGAATCGTGCAAACCTGTAGTAACAAGCATATTAGGATAGTTTTTAGCTTCAACATTATCATAAGGAGAATATGATTTCATGTAACTATAGTACTCTGGATGATTTGGGTTACCCCATTCATCATACTCACCTGTTGTTAAAGGAATAGAATCATCTAGCATTGTTGTAACCACATCTACAAAAGGCACAGCGGCCAAAATACCATTATATAATTCGGGATTCATATTAATGATGCTTCCCATTAACAAACCACCTGCCGATCCTCCGTAAGCGTATAAATGCTTGTTAGATGTATATTTTTTTTTAATTAGACACCTAGAACAATCTATAAAATCTGTAAACGTATTTCTTTTATTGAGTAATTTTCCATCTTCATACCATTCGCGACCTAAATACTCTCCTCCTCTAATATGTGAAATGGCATAAATAAAACCACGATCGAGCAAACTTAATCGCACGCTTGAAAATGAAGGGTCGATGGTTGAACCATAAGAACCATAGGCATATTGTAAAACAGGGTTTGAACCATCTAGCTTTACGCCTTTTCTATATACTAACGATATAGGAATTTTTACACCATCAGACGCTGTTGCCCAAATGCGCTTAGACTCATAGTTTTCTTTTTTAAATGCGCCACCAAGTATTTCCTGTTCTTTTTTTACTTCACTTTGCTTTGTCTTTAAATTATAATCTATTACAGAACCTGGAGTGTCCAAGGCATTGTATCCATAGCGTAATAAATCACTATCAAAATCGGGATTATTACCTATATATGTAGTGTAGGTTTCTGAATTAAACGGTAAATAATAGTCTTCCTTTTTATCCCAACTAATTATCCTAATGTTATTAAGTCCGTTTTCGCGCTCATTAACGATTAAATAATCTTTAAAAATCTCTATATCCTCAATTAACACAGATTTTCTATGCGGAATAACATCTTTCCAGAACGCCTTGCCTGTATTAGTTTCATTACACGTAGAAATCTTGAAGTTTGTAGCATTATCAATATTAGAAATAATGTAAAAACTTTCATTATAGTGGGCTATATTATACTCTAAATCCTTTGTGCGTTTTTGAAAAATTTTAAAATCGCCATCTGGTGTATCAGCGTTTAAAAATCGATATTCAGAAGATAATGTACTTGAAGACCCTATAACTAAATACTTTTTTGATTTTGTCTTATATATAAAGGTATTAAATGTTTCATCTTTTTCATGAAATACAACTTCATCTGAATCGTTTGCAGCGTTTAGTTTATGCTTATATATTTTATGAGAGCGCAAGGTTACTTCATCTTTCATGGCATAAAACAAAGTCTTATTATCATTCGCCCAAGTAGCACTACCTGTTGTGTTTACTATTTTATCCGAATAAATCTCACCTGTAATTAAGTTTTTTACTTGAATAGTATATTGACGTCGGCTAACAGTATCGGTAGAAAAAGCTGCTAATTTGTTATCAGGACTAATAGAAATACCTCCTAAATTAAAATATGAGTGCTCCTTTGCCATACCATTACAATCAAAAAGCAACTCCTCCTCTGCATCTAAAGTATCTCTTTTACGTACATAAATGGGGTAATCCTTACCTGTCTCGTATTTAGTTAAATACCAATACCCATTTAATTTATAAGGTACAGATGTATCATCCTCTTTAATTCGGCCTTTCATTTCTTCAAACAAAGTCTTCTGAAATTCCTCAGTATGCTTAAGCACGGACTTAGTAAAAGCGTTTTCCGCATTTAAATACTCAATTACTTCTAGGTTCTCCTTATCATTAAGCCAATAATAATTATCAATACGTGTGTCGTTATGAATTGTTAATTCTTTGGCTATTTTCTTTGCTACTGGATATTGATTTGTGTTTTTCAATTAAAGCGTATTAATTCATAAAATATAAGCTTCCAAAAATAGAAAATTTAAATAGCTTTGTATTAAAATAACTAATATTTAAAATTATGTTTGGAGATATGATGAATATGATGGGTAAACTTAAAGAAACCCAGAAAAAAGTTGAAGCTACAAAAAAGCGCTTAGATACCGTTTTAATTGATGAAGCGAGTAACGACAACAAGCTAAAAGTAACTTTAACAGCCAATAGAACAATAAAATCTATTGAAATTGATAATGAGTTGCTTAAGGATAAAGAGCAATTGGAAGACTATCTTGTTATAACCTTAAATAAGGCCATTGAGAAAGCAACTCAAATAAATGAGACAGAATTGGCGGCTGTAGCCAAGGATGGCATGCCCAATATTCCTGGTATGGACATGTTTAAGTAAAAACGCTTCCTTTATTATAAATTCATATAAAATTCGCTTTTAATAATTTATTTTCAAATAGAGCTCTGTAAAACGTTAAATTCATAATAAAATTGTTTTTAACTTCATGATTTAAAGTTAAAATACCTTATGAAATGTAAATAAAACCGACAAGATGTAAGCAAAAATTCATAAAACTAATAGTTTGGTATTTAATCTAAAAAAACAGCGAACATCTGCTCCTTAGGATATCTTTGTAACTGTAAATTGTAAAAACTAATATTATATTATGAAAAATCTTACCAAAATTTTATTGTTAGCGATGCTCGTAGCATTTGCTTCCTGTCAAAATGAGACAGTAACAGAAGACGCTTCTGCTCTTTCTGAAGAAGAAGTGGTTTTAAACGAATTAGAAATGGAAAACGAAATCTTAGTCTCTGATGGCGAAGAGGACGAAACATTTGTTTTAAACAATGATTTAACAGCTGATATGCCAGCTCAAGACCTTTCTTTCTCTCTAGCAAGTAAGTCTTATTCTGGAGGTTCATCATCATGTGAGCCAGATATCGAAGGATTTGAATTAAATTTACCAGAAACGGTAACCGTGAATACTAAATTTGCTGCTTGTAGCGATACTGGTGGAGCTTTTATTTCTATTGATATTGCTGAAGGTGACTTAGCAAGTCTTGATAACAATGGTTATTGTGCCGATTTGGAAGGCACTATAAGCATTCCTGCTACTTACACATATGATGTGTATTCAAGTTACGAAGACCTAAGTGGTTTAGAGCAAAGCGCTGGAGTTCCTTTATTTGAAAACGCTCATGATTTTGATAAAATTAACTGGTTATTAAACCAAGATATTATTGGTACTGAAAGTCCACTAGGTGGAACTTATACTTTCGGTCATATCCAATGGGCTATATGGCAAATTATTGAAGGTGAAGGAAACAACTGTACAAATGATTGTGATTACCTGTCTTGCGATCCTATAAACCAATGGGATAACGATAAAACATATAACGAAAGTTTAGGTTTGGAATTAGTTTCTGCTGCTGAAGCTGGAGAAGGTTTTATTCCACAATGTGGACAACAAATCGCTATTGTTCTTGCTTCTACCACATCTCAATCTCTTATAATTACTAGAGAAGTTCCTGAAAAAGAAGACGTTTGTAGTGATTGTGACGGAGAAGTAACTGAATTAGAATTAGAATTTGATTGGGGATGTGCTAAGAAAATTGACATTGTACAAAGAAATGAAAACACTTGCTACGGTAAAAGAATTTACTGTAACAGAAGTGTACAACCAGGTGAAACTATTAGTATTAGTGGTGCTAACCATGATGGCACTTTTGGTAAATACATATATATATACATTAACAACTGTTACTACACTAAAATAGCAACCGATTGTGATGTTAATATAGGACCAGGATATGAAAAAGGTGTATTTAATGTAATTAGTGGTGCTAGCAGTAATGGTGGTGAGCTATGTGAGTACGTTAAACCAGAGCCTAAATGTTACAGACACTGGAGTTGTAAATACTATAGCAAATGTAGATATTACAGTCATCATCATTAATATTTTTAGTGTAAACACATAATTAAAAGAGGAGCTAATTTAGCTCCTCTTTTTTTTTTTTGGATATTTACTCCTAATTATATAAACCAATTACTTATTATATAAGTCTTAGCTGTTTTAATAATATTTCGTGCATGTTATCTGTATAATCTAAATGTGTAACCATCCTTAGCTTTCTACTTCCCATACTTATAATAAAAATATTTTTATCAGCTAGTTTCTTTACAAATTGTTGCTCAACAATATATTCCTTTAATTGAAAAATAACAATATTAGTTTCAATAGGCTCTACACTTGCAATTATCGACAAACTCTTTAAAGCCGCTCCAATTTCCTTTGCTTTTTTATGATCACTTTTTAAACGCGACATATTATTTTCTAAAGCATATAATCCAGCCGCTGCCAAATAACCCGCTTGCCTCATATTGCCACCAAAGATTTTTCTAACTCTAAGTGCGTTAGACATGATTTCAGAATCTCCAACTAATACAGATCCAATTGGTGCTCCCAAGCCTTTACTTAAACAAACCGATATAGTATCAAATACTTCGCCGTATTGCTTAGTAGTTTCATTTTTAGAAATTAAGGCATGCCATAATCGTGCACCATCTAAATGAAAACCTAATTTATTATCCTTACAAACTTGCTTAATCCTTAGGATTTCTTTAAAATCCCAACTTGCTCCACCCCCCTTATTTGTGGTGTTTTCAATTTCAACTAACGCTGTTTTACTATAATAATAAGCATCTGGGTTTATAGCTTCTTCAACTTGCTTAGCTGTAAACATCCCTCTATTTCCATTAATCAAATTACAAGACACACCACTATTAAATGCAGCACCACCAGATTCATAATTAAAAATATGGGCGTATTTATCGCAAATTACTTGATCTCCAGGAGTGGTATGTAATTTTATGGCTGTTTGATTTGCCATAGTTCCACTAGGAAAAAACAAGGCTTGCTCTTTGCCAAACATTTCAGAAATATGCTTTTCTAATTTATTAATTGTTGGATCCTCTCTAAACACATCGTCTCCTACTTGAGCATCCATCATTGCCTCTAGCATTTCTTTCGATGGTTTGGTTACTGTATCACTTCTTAAATCTATTATCATAAATTAAATATATCTGTGAAATTATAAAATAAAATTTAAGGACCTAAACAACATTAAAAATATGGTTAGAATACAATTAACAGGCATATTTAATGAAATACCACTTTTTGATAAGCATTTTTCCCCTTAATAATAAAGATATCACTTTCTGAATTGTGTTGAAGTACTACTATATTATTAAAGTGTTCGAATTTATAGTACAAAAAATCACAAATATTTTTAACTAAAAACTGATATTCTGACGCTTTCCAGTTTATTGATGTAAACGTATTAATTTCATCCGTTATAGTTGCTAATTCTATAATCTCGAAGCTTTTAACAAAGGGCGTTTTGTCTTGTGATTCTCTTGAAAATTTACTTTTAATTGTTTTTAAAGTTTCAACAGCTTTTTTCTTTCTTAAAAATGCTTTCGTGCTAACTTTTAAAACTTCGATATTTGCTTTAAACTTAGATTTTAAATCACTTTTAGAATAGACAACATGATGCTTAAAATTATATATTAAGTTACTCCACCTACGCTTATACTCCAAATCGCCATGACCTTGATCATATATAAAATAGTTGTTTGAAATACACCATTCTATCTGTTTATAGACCCCTGTATTCCCCAAACCAAATACCTGATAATCTATATTATAAGAAGCTATAGACCCAATTAAAATATCTTTAACATGGTACTGTACATTGATTTGGATAGGCTCATCATTATTGTAAATAACAAAAAGAGATGCCTTTTTTAATTCTATAAGCTTGTATGTTCTTTGAAGTAACTCTTGCCATTCATTTAGGCGAAAATTAGCATCATTTCTTTGTTTAAATCTTTTAGTAAGCATGTTACGCAGCGCTTCCATTAAAAAATCATATTGCGATTTTTTAATCTCTCCATGGTAAAAAACATAATTAACATCAAAGCACATTTCTAAGCGCTTAACGTTCTTTAAAATAGGCTTAGCGTTTTTCCCGTATTGACTTCTTAAATAGCTATTTACATCCTTAAAATCATTTAATTTTGAGGCATAACCTAATCGATACTCGTTAATTACTTTTTTAGTTAAATGGTCTTGATAACCAATATCAAGATATTCTGGTATAATTTGAATTGAGAAGTTTTCTTGCTCTATACCTTTACTTAAGTTATCATCATCACTATATAGTAAAATACCAGTATCCTTGTAACCAATTTTCAAAATACAATCTGGCATAATTTGTCTTTCAAAAATAGCATCATAAAAATTAACTCGATTAGTAATTAAGGTTGACATAGGTTTAAAATTTCAAGGCTTTTATTTATTATTTAAGTAATTTTTATAGCTATAAAAATCAATTCAGCTTACTTTTAATTTTTTTCATACAATCCACTATACCATTATGTTTTAAAAACTCTTTGGTATAGACTTTACTACATTCAAATTTACCTAGCAAAACACCTATAAAAGAATTCCTTTTGTAAATAATATGATGTTCAAAATTATAAACACTATTGCTCCATTTAATTTTATAATCATGGTCGCCATATCCCCATTCTATTAGCTTATAGTTATTTTCAAGACTCCATTCTACAACCTTATAAAGATTAACATAACCTAAACTAAATTTTGCGTAATTTGTATTATAAGCCGATATCCAGCAAAAAAGTATATTATTTACCAAATAATTTAATGATATTCCAATTGGAATATCAGAATTGTAAATTACCAACATAGCTGCCTTATTACGGTTCAAAGCCTCATAAAAATCTAATTTAATTTCCGACCATTGGCTTAATTTTTCGTCAGCTTCATTTTTCTCCTCAAACCTATCATCCAGCATAATCCTTAATTCATCAAACAAGGCATTATATTCATCTTGAGAAATATCGCTACCAAACATCCGATAACTTACTTTACAATTAGTTTCTAAACCTCTCATAGATTGCCTTATCGATTTTCTTGTTCTACGACTCATTTGTACCTCCAAAAATGTTTGTAAATTTTCAAACTCCCCAACATCAATGGCATACCCTTTATTGGCCTGCTTAATTTTAACAATTTTATACTCTTTTTTATTTACATAATACTCAAGGTAATTAGGAGATAGACTATGAGAATAAACTAAGTTATTTGTATTAGTAACTGTAATAAGTTTTTTTAATATATCTTGATCTTTATATTTAATACCCAAATAACAATTAGGGATTTGTCCTTTTTGAAATAATTCTAAAAATAAATTTAATTTACTTAAATTCTTTTTCATAAAAACAGGCTTGATTTATAACAAGTTAACTTTTTGAAACTTATTTTTAATTGCCAATACAAATTCTGATTTATTTGGCGTTTTATACACTTTTAATATACTTTTATGAGCTGAATTAGAAAATAAAAAGTCGTTAATAGGCTTCAACAATTTTAAATAATCATTTTGCTCATAATTTAATACTTCCATGCTTTTTAGAGCTTCCATGTCATTAAAAGCACTGCAACGATATTCTAGTTCTAGTTTTTCTTTATTTAAAAAATGTAGTTTGTTTTTTATATTATTATAAATCAGATTTAACTTTTTAGAACGCAAAAATTCAAAAAACTGAATTTTAACACTTTCAATTTTAAAGGCTAAAGCTGATGTGAAATTTGTTTTCTTCGGAATTGCTAAAAAATGATCTAAGATATAAATTTGATTACTCCACCTTCTCTTATAGTCATAATCTCCCCTACCCATTTCGTAATGCTTAAATTTATTGGTTATACACCAATCTAGCTGTTTATAGATAATTACATTCCCTAGTCCAAACTTGGAGTAATCTAAATTGTAAGATGCTATGGCATTAAAATAAAAATCTCCAAAAATATAATTTAAGGAAATAGATATGGGTTTACCAGACTCGTAAACAACAAAAATAGAAGCTTTATTTTCATTTATAAGGGCAAAAAACATCTTATAAAGTCTATCCCACTCCAATAACCTATCATTTATCTCTTTTTTCTGTATAAATCGCTCTTGAAGCATTACGCGAAGTGCTTCAAATAATTGATTATATTCCTTTTTCGAAATCGTACCAACATGCATCTTATAATTAATGTCAAAACACATTTCTAAGCGTTTAACATAGCGCCTAATTTCTCTAGCTTTTTTCTTAAATTGAGCCGTAACATAAGGATCAACAGAAGTATAATCTCCATCAATTTTGATAGAATAACCTTGATGAAATTGAGTTATTCGTTTCGTTTTATAATGAACATTAAATGACGGAACTAAATACCTTGGAATCGATTTTAAAGAAAAATACCCCTTTTGCTTTATTAATTCATTTGAATCAATATTACTTAAAAGCACTTTATCTTGCTGCTCTACATGCACAATATTATCTATAGGTTCCGGAATTACCTGACTTTCAAAAAGGTCAAAAAAGAAATCTCTATTTTCTTTAAAACTCATAGTAATTATAAAATATTCAGGTTAAGTTATTACGAAAAAAAACATCGTTTTAATCAGTAAATATAAAGCTTATTAATAATGGGCAATAATACGATATACAAGAGTTATCTGCGCCTACAAACTTGCATCTTTATTTACCCGTTATCAAAAATATTCTTCAAAGGGTTATTAATTTCTTTTATCTGTAAAAACAGAATTCATTTTGCTTTATTCAATAAATTGTCACCTTATTTTCTATTTTTGTTTAAAATAAAAAAACATGATAACAACAGATCAAATTAAAGATCTAAACACCCGCCTCGACAAACTTAGGCACTATCTTTGACATAGATGCTAAACTTATAGAAATACAAAACGAAGAAGAACAAACCTTCGACCCTAATTTCTGGAATGATTCAAAAGCTGCTGAGGCTATTATGAAATCACTTCGTGTGAAGAAAAAATGGGTGCAAGATTACAAAGACTTAAAAACGTTTATTGAAGACCTTGAAGTCATCTACGAGTTTTTCAAAGAAGATGAAGCAACATTAGAAGACGTTGAAAAGCGATACAATAAAGCCTTAGAATTACTTGAAGATATCGAATTTAGAAACATGCTTTCTGAAGAAGGCGATAGCTTAAGTGCCGTTTTGCAAATTACTGCTGGTGCAGGTGGAACCGAAAGTTGCGATTGGGCAAGTATGCTAATGCGTATGTATTTAATGTATGCAGAAAAAAGCGGTTTTAAAGTAAAAGAATTAAACTTTCAAGAAGGTGATGTTGCCGGCATAAAAACGGTAACCCTAGAAATTGAAGGCGATTTTGCCTTTGGTTGGCTAAAAGGAGAAAATGGTGTACATCGTTTAGTGCGCATCTCCCCTTTTGATAGTAATGCAAAACGCCATACAAGTTTTGCATCGGTATATGTTTACCCGTTAGTAGACGATACTATAGAAATTGAAATTAACCCTGCAGATATTGAGATTACAACAGCACGTTCAAGTGGTGCCGGCGGACAAAATGTAAACAAGGTAGAAACCAAAGTACAACTTACCCACAAACCTTCTGGTATTCAAATTTCATGTTCCGAAACCCGTTCTCAGCACGACAATAGGTCTAGAGCTATGCAAATGCTTAAATCGCAGTTGTATGAAATTGAGTTACAAAAACAACTATCACAACGTGAGGATATCGAAGCCGGAAAAATGAAGATTGAATGGGGTAGTCAAATTAGAAACTACGTGATGCATCCTTATAAATTAGTGAAAGATGTGCGTACGGCTCACGAAACTGGAAATGTTGATGCTGTTATGGATGGCAATATAGACGCCTTTTTAAAGGCTTATCTTATGGCTATGGGGCAAAAAGTTGAAGACGATAACCAATTATGAGTAAAATAGATACTATAATTTTCGATCTTGGTGGAGTTTTAATTGACTGGAATCCAGAATATGTCTTTTTAGATGTTTTTAATAACAATCAAGAGAAAACAAAATGGTTTTTAGATAACATTTGCTCTAGCGATTGGAACGAAAATCAAGATGCTGGCTATCCTACTGCTCAAGCTACCGAAGATAGAGTTGCACTTTTTCCTGAATACGAGAAAGAAATTCGTTTATTTTATGGGCGTTGGCCAGACATGTTAGGTGGTGCCATTGAGGGTACTGTAGACATCCTAAAAAAATGTATAGCGTCTAATGATTATAAAGTAGTAGCTTTAACTAATTGGAGTGCTGAAACCTTCCCTATTGCTTTAAAGCGTTTTGAGTTTTTACAATGGTTTGAAGGCATTTTAGTTTCCGGAGAAGAAAAAACTAGAAAACCTTTTAAGGATATTTATACCTTAACTTTAGAGCGTTTTAACATTAGTGCTGAAAAGTCTGTATTTATAGACGATAATCTAAGAAATATTGAAGCCGCCAAAACATTAGGAATTCATGGCATTCATTTTGAAACTCCAGAAAAACTTCTTCACCAATTAAAAACCTTTAATATAAATATATAATGATAAAAATATATCACAATAACCGATGTAGCAAGTCGCGTAACGGATTAGTCCTTTTAGAAGAATCTGGAAAACCTTTTGAAGTTGTTAAATATCTTGACAATGTTCCAACTGTTTCAGAGTTAAAAAACATCATTAAGTTACTTAATATCAAACCCATAGATTTAGTTAGAAAAAACGAAGCTATCTGGAAAGAAAATTTTAAAAATAAAGACCTAAGTGATTCAGAAATAATTGCTGCCATGGTGCAATTTCCTAAGCTAATAGAGCGCCCAATAGTAATTAATGGAGATAAAGCAGTTATTGGCAGACCAACAGAATTAATTTCAACTATTTTATAGACTAAATCTGTAAGAGCATTAACATAACTTTAACCTATTACCATTAAACCTTAAGTTAAATTTGTAGTCAAATTTTCTAAAGGTAACTCATGCTCAAAAACTATTTACTACTAATATCAGTACTATTTTTCACCCAATTTTCATTTGCTCAAAAATCAGAAGGAAAAGATGTTAACATCTCTGGAGTTATTCTAGATAAAGAAACAAACCTCCCACTAGAATATGCAACATTAGCCTTTTTTAGTAAAACTGAAAACAAAATAGTAACTGGTGGCATTACAGATACTAAAGGAAGTTTTAAAATACCTGTACCAACGGGAGTATATGATATCTCTATTGAATATATTTCTTATAAAACAATAACGTTAACCGATAGGCAAATAACAAAACATGAAAATATTGGACGTTTTCTGCTTGAAATTGACGCTGAATCTTTAGGTGAAGTAGAAATTATTGCGGAACGTACCACGGTTGAAATAAAACTCGACAAAAAAATATACAACATAGGTAAAGACCTTACAACTGCTGGCGGAACAGTAAGTGATGCCTTAAATAATGTACCCTCGGTTGCTGTTGATATTGAAGGCTCAATTAGTTTAAGAGGAAACGAAAATGTAAGGGTTTTAATTAACGGAAAACCATCTGCTATGGCAGGCTTTGGAGACACCAACGTTTTAAGCCAATTACCAGCAGAAGCCATAGAGCGTGTTGAAGTTATAACGTCACCATCAGCCAGATATGATGCCGAAGGTACCGCAGGAATCTTAAATATTATTCTACGTCAAAAAGAAACCTTAGGTTTTAATGGTTCTTTAAATTTAACAGCAGGAATCCCTGAAACAGCGGGAGTTTCGGCAAATATAAACTACCGTACAGAAAAGTTTAATTTATTTTCAAACCTAGGATTTAGATATTACGACTCCCCTAGAAACAGTTTTAATGATACGGAGTATTTTGATAAATTAGTTGATGGCAATACCGTTGCCCCAGAATTTGAAAGAATTATAGAAGATCAAGATGTTACTCGTATTAACCGTTATTATAATGCAAGTTTAGGTATGGAATATTTTCTATCTAAAAAAACGTCGTTAACAGGAAGTGTTTTTTATAGATATGGTGAAGATGCCGATTTATCTGAAAACTTTAGTGACAGATATAAAAATGATAATCTCCTAGAGCAAACCCTCAGAAAAGAGAAACAAGATGAGGCAGGTAATAACTACCAACTGGCATTAAACTACATTACTAAATTTAATGATGCAGGCCACGAATTAACAGCCGATTTACAATACGAAAAAGGTTCAGAAGAACAATTAACAAGCATAAACGAAGATTATCTTTTAACCAACCAAACCAATCCAGACGCTATACAGGAAGAAATAGTAAATGAGATTGAAGACGAAAAAGAATATTTATTACAGTTAGATTACGTGCTTCCAATCGGGGAAAACGCAAGATTTGAAGCAGGTTATAGAGGTAACTTTAAAAACGAAATCAAAGATTATATTTTAGAACAAGAAGACATTAGCGATGGCACTTATTTTATAAACGATACCATCACAAATGTATTTGATTACTCCGAAAACATAAATGCATTATATTCTCAATATGGTACTAAGTATGGTAAGTTTTCTTTTCTTCTTGGCTTACGTTTAGAAAACACACAACTTAAGGGTAATATTAATTCTAGATTAAGTGATACTGAGCTACAGGAAGCTTTTGGTTTTCCTATTGACACCGATTTTAACAACAATTACTTTGGCCTATTCCCTACCCTAAACTTAATATATAACATTGGTGAAAGCGATTCTGAAACAGAAGAAAGCATTACATTAGGCTACAACAGACGTATAAATAGACCAAGAGGCTATTTTATAAATCCATTTCCTTCGCGTTCTAGTAGAACCAATGTATTTCAAGGAAACCCTAACCTTCGTCCAGCATTTGCAAGTGCTTTCGATATTGGTTACTTAAAACGATGGGATAAGTTAACTTTAACTTCTTCTATTTATTATCAATATGAAACTGATTCTTTTGAGCGCGTTGAAGAAAACACAGGCCAACAAACCACCGATGGTATTGATATAATAAGAACCATACCTGTAAATTTATCTTCTAATGCGAGAACTGGTGGAGAATTTGGGGTATTATATAACCCAAATAAGTGGTTAAGATTAAATAGTAGTTTCAATGTTTTTCAATTTAAAACTATAGGAGAATTTAATGGTGTAGATTATGGAGCTAAAAACACAAGTTGGTTTGCTCGTTTTAGTAGCAAGGTTACTTTACCAGGAAAAATCGATTGGCAAACCAATGCCAACTACCGTGGTGCTAGTCAAGATGCCCAATCGTACAACAAAGGTATTTTTAGCTTAGACTTAGCGTTTAGTAAAGAAATACTTAATGATAATGCTACTATCTCGTTAAACGCAAGAGATGTGTTTAATTCAAGAAAAAGAAAAACTTTAACAACTACCGAGTTTTTTGAACGCTATAATGAATCACAATACAGACAACGTCAAATAAATTTATCATTTAGATATAGATTCAATCAACAAAAAATGCGTAACGAGCGCAGAAACAATGACGGAGATGACGATATGGATTTTTAATTATAAAAAGACAAGGCATAAAAAAAGGGAAACTAAATTAGTTTCCCTTTTTTTTATATATTAATTTAATGTTTTAAGCATGACGCTTAGCCTTCTTTTCTTCTCTAATTTCCTTTAATCTTTCAATTATAGAACCTCCTATCCAATAAGGAATAACAAAAGTTAATAAAAAAATCATTAACCAAAACCCTAAAGTTAAAATGCCTAAAAATGCTAAAAAGCCTAAATACTGGTCAAAATCAAACATAATTGTAATTGTCTTTTATAAATACCTGACAAAGATAATGCAAAGGTTTGTTTTAAACAATATCAAGTTGAAAATTATTAACAGAGTTTTTAACTAATCTAAATTAGGTTGAGGCGTCATACGTAAGTAAGGCTTAATTTCGTTAACCCCTTTAGTAAAGATGTTTTTAGCATCAGCAGTTGAAATGGCAGGACTAATTACCACATCTTCACCATGTTTCCAGTTAGCTGGTGTAGCTACTTTATGATAGGCCGTTAATTGTAAAGAGTCAATAACACGTAATAACTCATCAAAATTTCTACCCGTAGATGCCGGATAAGTAATTATTAATTTAACTTTTTTATCGTTACCTATTACAAAAACAGAGCGTACCGTTAGTTTACTATCAGCATTTGGATGAATCATGTCATAAAGTTCAGAAACTTTTCCGTCTTCATCTGCTATAATTGGAAAATTAACAGTCGTATTTTGAGTTTCATTAATATCCTTAATCCAGCCATGGTGAGACTCTACACCATCAACACTTAACGCCATTACTTTAACATTTCGCTTATTAAATTCTTCGGTATACTTCGCAACAGTACCTAATTCTGTTGTACAAACAGGCGTATAATCTGCTGGGTGAGAAAATAAAATACCCCAGCTATCCCCCAGCCATTTATGAAAATTAATTTCACCTTCAGAGGTTTGTGCCGTAAAATTTGGAGCTTCATCTCCTAATCTAATTGTTGCCATATTATTTATGTTTTAAATTTAAACTTAATTTTTAATCCTACTAAATTAATAGATTTAAACCTTATTAGATAATTAAATTCGTTATTTATATGTTAAAAACTAACAAAAATCAGCTTTAAAAATACCATAAATGAATTACCTTAGCATTTCATAATTTAAGCATTATTAAAATGAGTTACAGAATTGAAAAAGACACTATGGGCGAGGTTAAAGTGCCTGCCGATAAACTTTGGGGAGCACAGACTGAACGCTCTAGAAATAATTTTAAAATAGGTCCTTCAGCATCCATGCCACTAGAAATAGTTTATGGTTTTGCATACCTAAAAAAAGCTGCTGCTTATACCAATTGCGAATTAGGTGCATTGGCAATAGAAAAGCGCGATTTAATTGCACAAGTGTGTGATGAAATTTTAGAAGGTAAGCATGACGACCAATTCCCTTTAGTAATTTGGCAAACGGGTTCGGGAACGCAAAGTAACATGAATGTTAACGAGGTTGTTGCTAATAGAGCACACCAAATAGCTGGTAAAGTTATAGGTGAAGGCGAAAAAACAATTCAACCTAATGATGATGTAAATAAATCGCAATCGTCTAACGATACATTTCCAACAGGTATGCACATTGCAGCTTACAAGAAAATTGTTGAAACTACTATTCCGGGCGTAAAAAAATTGCGAAATACTTTAAAAAGTAAATCTGAAGCTTTTAAAAACGTTGTGAAAATTGGTAGAACGCACCTTATGGATGCCACGCCACTTACACTTGGTCAAGAGTTGTCTGGTTATGTAGCACAATTAGATCATGGCTTAAAAGCTCTTGAAAACACTTTAGCACATTTAAGTGAATTGGCACTTGGTGGAACTGCTGTAGGTACAGGTTTAAATACGCCTAAAGGATATAGTAAGCGTGTTGCAGAATACATAGCAGAATTTACAGGGTTACCTTTTATTACGGCTCCCAATAAGTTTGAAGCTTTAGCGGCACATGATGCTTTAGTAGAAACTCATGGTGCTTTAAAGCAATTGGCTGTGTCATTAAATAAAATAGCGAATGATATTAGAATGATGGCTTCTGGACCACGTTCTGGTATTGGTGAAATTATTATTCCTGCTAACGAACCAGGAAGTTCTATTATGCCAGGAAAAGTAAACCCGACACAATGTGAAGCTTTAACTATGGTTTGCGCTCAAGTTATGGGTAATGATGTAGCTGTTTCGGTTGGTGGTATGCAAGGACATTATGAGCTTAACGTTTTTAAACCTGTTATGGCTGCTAATGTTTTACAATCTGCACAACTAATTGGTGATGCCTGCGCTAGTTTTGAAGAACACTGTGCTGCTGGAATAGAACCTAACCAAGAAGTGATTACCAAACTTTTAAACAACTCTTTAATGCTTGTTACCGCATTAAACACAAAAATTGGGTATTATAAAGCTGCAGAAATTGCTAATACTGCTCATAAAAATGGTACAACATTAAAAGAAGAAGCTGTTAATTTAGGCTATGTTACTGCCGAAGATTATGATGCTTGGGTAAAACCAGAAGATATGGTTGGCGGACTTAAATAATAAATAGAATACTTTAATCTCATAAAAAAAGACAGGTGAATTAATTCTCCTGTCTTTTTTGGTTGGTTAGTTAACTATCCTTTTATTAAAAAGAATATGCCTCAAATATATATAAACATTATTGAATAAAAAAAGCCTCAAACTTTACGTTTGAGGCTTTTTCACTTTATAGGGATGCAATGGATTATTTTAAAGTAAACTCTGAGCTAGACACTAAATCTTTTTCATTAAAAACGTTTACTATGTAACGTCCTTTTTCAAAATCTGTGCTAGAAGTAACAAACTCACAAACATTGAGACTAGCATTTTCATAGTTAAACTTGCTAACTATACTGTAGTTTAAAGTTTTCTCACCAAAAGTAATTTGCTCGTTTAAACCTAAAATATTGCTTTTAGGATCTATAACTTGTACATATAATTCTTCGTCTCCAGCTTGTACTAAAGTATTTTTAGCTACTGTAAAACATACTCTAATTTTATCTGCTCTTCTTGCTCTTTCAGTTGGTATTAATTTTCCAGAAGTTCTTTCAATAACTCCAAAGCCTTTTAAACCTACAGTATTTAAAATTGCTGCGTTAGATACCACTTCCGCTAATGCATTATTTTGAACTAATAATGAATCTGTAAAAATAGTACGCTCTTCTAAACGAACACGTGTGCTATCTAAAGATGTTGCCAAATATGAATTTTCAACTTTTAAGGAATCATTTTGAGCCAACAATACGTCCATTTCTTTCTGTAATGATGCATATTTATTTTTATATCTCCACAAGCTCTTTACGTTGGTTTCAGATATTTTTAAAGAATCAATTAAACCTTGTATACGTGCTCTTGCTTCAACTAAATTACCATTAGAAATTTCGTTCTCGCCAATAGCATCGTCATATTGCTTTGCCATTGCATTTAAATCGTTCATAACTAACTGCTTTTCTTCAGATAGTTCATTCTGAACTTTTTTGCTACTGCTATATAAATTCATAGTATAAAAACCCGTCGCTAAAAATAAAACTAGCGCTATTCCTAAACCTACTTTAAGTCCTGTATTACTTTTGTTATTTTCCATAAATTCTTGTTTTAATGTTTTTAAGTCTATTTTAATTTGCTTTAAAATGCCTAAAATAAATTATGATGTACATTCAATATTCAAAATTCATTTTATAAGGCTAATCTAGGTTCTACTTAACAAAACTACTCTAATTATGTTATTAAACAAATCCTGTTTTTAGTCCTTAATAAGCTAACATATTAATATGATAACCTGCATTTGTTAGATATACGATTACTTAGTTCGTTTAGATGTTGCTTAAAATGAAATGCTAAAAACATAGGCATTATTTTATGCTTTTAAAGAATCCAAATCCTTATTTTACAAGACTTTAACATGTAAACTTAAAATTTTGTTAAACCATTAATTACCATAATTATATTAATAATACATGTTTGGTGAATTTTAAAATCGATTTAATAATTAATGTGTTTAATCCTTTTATGAAGTGGAAATAGCTATGAAGCAATGCCAGAAAAGATTACTTTTAGCATAACAAAACGTGTATTGCCCAAAACCTAATTTGATAAAAACAAAATACAATGCATACCATTATACCTTTTAAAAATCAATATGCTAAAGATTTTTATACTTTAAATATAGAATGGCTAAAAACCTTTTTTTATGTTGAACCTTACGATGAAGAGGTGTTAAGTAACCCAGAAAAATACATTATAAACAAAGGCGGACATATATTTTTTGCTAAAGCTAATAATGCAATTATAGGAACTGTAGCCTTAATGCCCATTGAAAATAGTGATAGCTTCGAATTAACAAAAATGGCCGTATCTCCAAATTATCGTGGGCAAAAAATTGGACAGCAACTCATGCAACATTGCATTAATTTTGCAAAACAAAACAACATACCAAAACTTATTATATATTCTAGTAGAAAGCTTGAAAACGCTATTTATATTTACAAAAAGTATGGGTTTAAAGAAATTCCGGTAGAACCTAATTGTCCTTATAAACGTTGCGATATTAAAATGGAACTTGTGTTGTAACTATTCCGTAACGCCCTCTAAATCTAACATAAATGCATAATATAAGGCTAGCATTTTATACCGTTGAAAACGACCGGAAGCACCACCATGACCAGTTTCCATATCGCAATCCATAACCAATAAATTGTTGTCTGTTTTTAAGTCTCGTAACTTAGCAATCCACTTTGCTGGTTCCCAATATTGTACTTGACTATCCCAATAGCCCGTAATAATTAAAATGTTTGGATAGTTAACAGGCTTAACATTGTCGTAAGGCGAATAGGAAAGCATATAATCATAATATTCTTTTTCCTTTGGGTTTCCCCATTCATCAAATTCAAAAGTAGTTAACGGTATACTTTCATCTAGCATTGTAGAAACGACATCAACAAAAGGAACTGCTGCTACTACGCCATTCCATAAATTAGGCTCCATATTTAAAACGGCTCCCATTAACAATCCTCCTGCCGATCCACCTAAAGCATATAAATGTTTACTTTCTGTGTATTGTTCTTTGATTAAATATTTTCCAACATCAATAAAATCTGTAAATGTGTTTTTCTTTTTTAATAATTTACCGTTTTCATACCAGTCTCTACCCATTTCTTGCCCGCCTCTAACATGAGCAATAGCATAAATAAAACCTCTATCTAACAAACTTAAACGCGATGAATTAAATGATGCTTCTGTACTACTACCATAAGATCCATAGGCATAAAGCAATAGCGGGTTTTGTCCATTCTTTTTTATGCCCTTTTTATACACTATAGATACCGGTATTTTGGTTCCATCTTTTGCGGTAGCTTCTAAACGCTCGGAGATATAATTTTCAGTAGAAAACGAATCATCTAAAACTTCTTCTCGTTTTAGTAACACTTGTTCTTTCGTTTTCATATTATATTCATAGGTACTATTGGGTGTCGTTAATGAGCTATAATTATAACGCAATAAATTGGTATCGAAATCGAGGTTAGAAGTTGTATAGGCTAGATAAGCAGGATCATTAAATGCTAAGTAGTGCTCGTTACCATTCCATTCTTTTACTCCAATATGCCTTAAACCACCTTTAAGCTCTTCAATAACCAAAAAATCTTTAAAAATTTCCACCCCTTGAAGAAACACGTCTTCCCTATGCGGTATTACATCTACCCAATGTTCCTTTTCTGTTTTATTTACCGGTGTTTTAACTAATTTAAAGTTTTTTGCATCCTTATTTGTTCTAATGTAAAAATGATCTCCGTAATGTTCTAAATTATACTCTAAATTCTTTTCTCTTGGCTGAACAACCTTCCACTTACCATTGGGCGAATTAGCATCCAATACTCTAAACTCTGTCGATAAAGTTTGATAACTTACTATTGCTAAATAGGCTTTAGATTTGGTTTTAGAAACAGCGCAGGCAAATGTATCGTCTTTTTCTTCAAAAACCACTTCGTCTTCAGATTGATTAGTACCAATAACATGCTTTACAATTTTGTTTTGACGCAACGTTTTAGGATCTTTAGTAGTATAAAAAATGGTTTTATTATCATTCGCCCAAACCGCACTACCTCCAGTATTATCAAGCTTATCCTTTAAAAGCGCTCCTGTTTCTAAATTTTTAAAATGAAGTGTGTATTGTCGTCTTGAAACCGTATCAATACCAAATACAAGCATTTTATTGTCTGGACTTACGGACTGCGAACCAAACCCAAAATACGAATGCCCTTTAGCAAGTTCTGGACCATTAAGCATAATTTCTTCATTGTCACCATCTTCAAGTTTTTTTCTGCAAAATAATGGGTAATCACCACCTTCCTGAAACTTTCTGTAATAGGAATAACCATTATCCTTTACAGGAACCGACTCGTCATCCTTCTTAATTCTACCAACAATTTCATCGTATAACTTTTCCTGTAAGCCATTGGTATGTGCCATGGCTTTTTTTAGGTAATTATTCTCTGCATTTAAATAATCTAATACATCCTGAGTTTGAGCGTCTGGTGTTTCAGCATTTTTTTGGTCATCACTTAAACGCATCCAAAAATAATCATCAATACGTGTGTGATCATGAACCGTTAATTCCTTAGGAACTTTTTTAGCCACGGGCGCTTCAAGCGAAACATGTGGTTTTAGAGGTTCGTTATCTTTACATGAAGACAATAAAATAAAGAGAGACAAAAAAATAAAAAGAGTGCTTTTCATAATACCTAAATTTAGAGCTATGAAGGTACGAAAAATAACACCACAAAATATGTGATTTTTTGACGCTTAACATTTTAATAGTTTGTAGGAATAACAAAATTAAATCCATTATTATATCTAGTATCTCCTCCACTATATAAGCTATATCTAATGGTCTTATTAAACGCTATAACATCCCTTAATCTTCGTCTTAATTGAGCATATGGTACGTTACCTTTTAAGGATGTATTTCTAAACGTCCTCACATCATCAAATTGCATTTTTAATTTCGGAATATATATCGTTTCAATTTCTATTTTATATTTAGACAAAGGACCAAACATATTAAAGTCTTCTTTAAATCTTAACCATTCATATTTTTTAGTATAAAGATTTAAAATTTGAAGCAACATGTTTTTATCTGGTTTTAAATATCTTTCGTATTGCCCAATAATATCATTAAAAATTTCGGTTATAAGTTCATGAAAAAGCACTTCTTCTTGAGTTCTTTTTAATAGTTTAGTTAATGCATTTAAAATTAATTTAGAAAAGAAATCGGCTTCTTTAATATCAACTCCTTTTTTAACTAAAAACTTTCGTTTTTTATGCTTGTAAAAGCCTGACCAGAATATCTCATTATAATTAACAACTTCTACAATAATTTCTCTTTTGGAAAGTAAAGTTAATAGGGTTACATCCAATGTTTCATAAAGTAACTCTTCCCAAGACACTTTATTTGTAAGCGATACATGATTATATTCAAAATCATGATATTTAGTAAATGTATAAAGTCCAATATCGTCACAATGAAAATTCATAGGGTCTATTTCTATAAACGCCCTAGAAGTTATATTCTTTGAATAGAAAAATGAATAGAGTGACATGCTAATTATTAGACGCCCTCAAAGAATCAAGTTGTCTTTGTAATCTCGCTATTTCTTCGGCTTTTTTATCTATTTGAGGTATAACATTTATGGTATCTTTAGGCTGCTCAACCATATCGATAGTTTTTGTTTCTTCGGCATAATAATACCCGATTTTTTCGCTGGAACGCCATGCTTCATTTAATTGATCGTACACTGTTTTATCCCATTGACTTGGGTGTTTAACATCAATCCAAACCACATCTCGATATTCGCTATCAACTAAAGCCAAATCTGGAGTTGCCGAACCATCAAAATTATCTGAGCCTTCGCGAATTGCAGAAATTGTTCCTAGAAAAAACAATCGTTTTCTACCTGCAATATCTTTTATATAGGGTCTAAATTCTACCGGTTTGTTAACCGACCAATCAAATTCTTTACGAGATTCAATAACTTTTAAAGGCATAGCAGAAACACCTGCATAGCCTTCTTTTTTTGATGCATGGTCGTAATAGTAAAAATTGTTACTTCCGTCGGCGGGCACAAATACACTGTAAGTTAAACTTGTTCTTTCGTTTCCAACAGGCTCTAAACCAAACCAGTGGTACAATCCACTATAGGCGTTTGTATTGGTATCTGTAAAATTAAAATCGGTTACAAAAGGTTGCTGGTTTTGATCGTCTGCCAAGTTTGGAATTTTAACGGCGGTCTCCATATTCCATGGTAATGGATCGCTAAATCCGCCTAAGAATTTTAAGGATTCGGCTTGTAATCTTGATACTTTTTCGGCTAGTGTATTTTGTCCAATTAAAAATGGATACTTATTCATGTCTTCTGGACTAACATAGGTTCCTTTTCCAATTAAAATACGCTCAATATAGTCATTAAAATCGTGCTCGCCACTATCAATTACCATAACACCACCAAAGGTTGGATAAGGAAAAAGGAAGCCCTTCCATTTTATTAAACTCACTACTTGCACCCATTTACCAGAATCATTTTTCATGTAATAGGTATCGCTAGGTTCCATGCTAAACAGTTGAAAAAAGTTGAAACGTTGCACTACGGCGTTATATGTATTTCGACTAAATTTTAAAGATTCGCCAATAGAAAATGTTACCGGAATGCGATTCTCGCTAGAAAATCTAGGAAAAGGAGTGGTGCTCGATACGGCAAAAACTTCTTCGGTATTATCTGTCATTCCTTGCCACATATATTTTTCTGTAGGCTGAATGGCCATGGTCCATTTATTCTCGTTTCCAATTCTAACTAAATGTGGTAAGGATACATCTTTAGTTTCTCCTACACTTTCGTTAGCCATAGAAAACACATTACGAAGCGGTTGGATGCGCTCGTTTTGCGTTAATGGTAACTCGTGAATTTCTGTTTTATTTAGGTTATTAAATACATTGTAAGTTTTCATGTAATCGTACATTTTAAAATGCCAACCTACAGCGTAAAAAATTCCAAAAAATACAAGTAACACGACTAAAATACCTAATCGACCTCCTGTTGTTGGTGAATTCCTGAATTTTCGTAACCCTAAAAACAAAACAATACCACTAAGTAGAATGATAAAAATAAATTTTCTAACAAATAATAAAGCAGGTTGATAGTCGTCTCTTAAAACAAACAACGCTATTAATAAAACTAATGCTCCAATAATGGTTATTGTTTTTTGTTTCTTTCCTTTATTCCAGTAGTTTTTAATCATAATGAGACCCTCCTTAATCCTCCCAAAGGGAGCAAACAAACAGTTAGGGCAACTGTATTTTATTAATTAAACTTATTTTTTTTATTCTTAACTCTTATTGCTTGAAACTGTATACTGCCAACTTAAAGCAATCCTTTATCCTTTAAACGCTCTCTCGCACTCTTCTCCTCTACTTTTGGCTCGTTAGCAATTTCTTTTTTAGCCTCTTTAATTACTTTTGGTTTTTCGTTTTTTAAATCTTCAATAAAGTCTTTTCCCTTTTCGAATGTCTCTTGAACCATATCTTCAATCGAGTCACTTTTTTCATCGATTACCGCGCTAGATTTAAAAATGAAATTTGCTAAATACGTACCTATTAAAGTACCAACAATCATGGATGCAAAAATGGATATCGTAGCTATATCGATAGGTATTAAAAAACGAACAATTACAATGCCTATTAAAAACAGGAAGCCAACAAAAACGAGTCGTAATAAAAACGTTTGCTGATACACAAAACCCGTTTTATCATGAGGTTTCATTTGAAGTTCTTTCGAGTTAATTATTTTATTAAAAAAACGGTATAATCCATTGCCTTTGGACTCTCTCCAATACAAGAAGATTCCGAATAGTATAGCGCCAATAAATACGATGAGTTCTAGTGTCATAATTAAATAGTTTGTAGCAAGGAGTTGGAAGCTTGAAGTTGCATACTCATCCTTATACCTGTTTTTTTTTAATGTTTTATCTTGTTTCTAAAGGCTATAGTCATATTCATAATATCAAAACAGTCTTTGTAATATTTTTGAAAATCTTCTTCTTTTAAATAGTTTCTTCTTTTTGCTTTATGTAAACACGTAACAACTTCGGCTACCGAACGAATAGAATACCCTAAAAACTTTCTATACTCTGGACCTGATTGTAAAATTGAACCTTCTGAAATATTTAAAGCAATAGAATCTGCTGCTCTTTTTAATTGAGAAGACAAATTATAAAGTTCTTCTTTAGGAAAAGTGCGAGACAACGTGTTCATGTCTTCGCCTAAATCCATTCCTTTTTGCCAAATAATTAAATCTTCAAATTTAAATTTCATAGTCAAACTTTATTCATAAAGATAGGAAACTCCCAACTTCTTACTTCGTGCTTCAAGCTTTAAATATTGTTACTAATCGTTTCAACTGCCCAATCCTTAAGGGAATCATCCCAAGTTTTAAAATTAGTATAAAACGCCTCTTTATCATACCAATACCAAAATAAAATATCTTTTGATGAAATATTTACCAATAATTTCCAGATTAAATCTTGGTGTTTAGCATCTAATGAAGAATGCGGTTTATGCAGCGCTTCAAATAGTTTTTCGTCAACAATATCGGCTATTTTGTATTGGTTACTGGTTTCTAATTTCTCTAAATAGCGTTCTACGCTCATTACTTTTTTCCTTGCCTTTATATCAAGTTTATTTAAGTAACTTTTAAATAATATAGGATCGTTTAGAATATCTTTTACCAGGTGATTCACATTTTTTAAATGCTGAGCCATTTCAAATTTCTTGATACGTTCGTAACGTTTCGTGGTAATTGCTTTTTCTAAATCGTATTCTATAATAACATGATCGCGCAGTTTATCCATAAGTTCTGGCTGCTCAATATGATAAATTAAAACATCGTAGTTAGTGTCCTTTATAGCTTCTTTATGCCATGTTTCATCCTCAAAGACTACAATAGGTTTTATAAAATCTCTTAAAACATATACGCCTCCAAAGGCTCTGGTGTAAAATGAATCGGTTGCAAATTGTAATTCGTGTAAATCTAAATTCCTGGTTCTTAAATCGCCAAAGGTTTTAGCAGAATCTAGAATTTGCTGATGCAAGGTTTCATCTATAAAATTATTAGCGCGTTTAAAGGTCTCAACAAGTTGTAATTGTTCTTTTTGAACATGCTTCAAGTTATCGATAAGATGAAAATTGATGGCGACTTTATTATATTTTAAAACATCTAAAGGTTCGTAAAAAGCGTCTATGCCTTGATCGAAATCTAAACATATGGCACAATCTCTTGTAATATCTTTAATCTTTTGGTCGTGAATTTTAAACACAAACTTCATCATGTCCCTATCGAACGAATGAAACGGTAAATACACCGGTTTGCCTTTTTGAAGCGGTGAAATAATGATTCCATGCGGATTTGCTTCACCATTATTTAAATAATTTAGGGCTCCTTTTTCTTCAGCAACTTCTGGACTCCAACCTATACCATCAATGTGAAAGGTTTTTAGCTTTGTTTTAGAAAAACCAAGTTTTACTAAGCATTTGTTGTAACGCCCAACGAGTTTTCCGCTAACGGGAATGAGTTCGCTTCTGTATAAGTTTGCTTGTTTTAGTTTGTCCATTTATTCTAATAACTTATGAATAATTGCATACTGTAACAACACAATTGTTCGCGTATCAACAATTTCGCCATTATTCAACATTTTTACGGCATTTTTAAAAGGCATTTCTAGCACTTCAATATCTTCATGTTCTGTATCAACACCACCGCCTTCATTTACCTTCATATCATCGGTATATTCTCCAATAAAAAAGTGCATTTTCTCGGTCATTACCCCAGGCGATGAATACGCTTCATATATTTTTTTAACGGATTTTAAACGATAACCAACTTCTTCTTCGGTTTCTCTAATAATACAAGCTTCGGGGTTATCTTTATCCAGCATACCAGCTGCAACCTCCACTAAAAAGCCATCCTTATTATCATTTAAATACGTTGGCATTCTAAATTGTTTGGTTAGGATAACGGTTTGTTTCGCTTTGTTATACAACAGTATTCCTGCACCATCGCCTCTATCGTAAACCTCTCGCATTTGGTTTACCCATTCGCCGTTAGACATTAAATAATCGAAAGTGACTCTATTTAAAATGTAATAGTTATCTGAAAGTAACTTGGTTTCAATATTTTTTATATGCTTATCGCTCATTTTCAAAAGTACTTCTTGCTTTAGTTTCTATATTTAATTGTTTCACTCGGGCATCGACTTTTCGTTTAAAATCGGTGTCTGCAATGGTTGCCACATTATCTAAATAACGCACCACTTCTTGTCGTCTAATTTCAGAAAAATCTAAGCCTTTCATATTGCCACGCATCAATTCTTGAAGCATATTAAACTTGGTGTCGTAATCTTGTTTGAAATAGATTTCTGGGTTCTCAAACCAATCTTCTTCCAAATCGAAATCGGTTAATCGTAATGAAATTGCCGATTGAATATTACGTACATCTCGTGAAGAAAAGAACGGAAACACAGCCTGCATTTCCTTATACAAATTAGCATAAAATAAATGCTGATTGGTTTTAAACTGCTTTTCTACTTTACTATAAACGTCGTGAACGCGTGCTTCTGTTGGCTTATCGACATTGCTTAAAATATCGCCCATGTTTTTAGCTAAACCTTGATCTTGTAAATAGGCATAGTTTTCTGGACCTTGCATGTTCACAAAGTCTGGCATAGTATCGTCCAATTTACGCCACCAAATGTGATCTTGATCTAAAAAATCGTGTTCTGTTCTTGCCCCATCAATTTTGAATCGTCCTTGTACACGAGAAATTACCGCTTTGTCCAACATTTCTGGTAGGTTAGTAAATAAGCCTATAGAACTGTTACCGTAATTAACAGCATAAGCACCTTCGGTATATCTTAAAAACACACCAATAACTTCTTTAACACCTGCCGAAACACCTTGAGCAGTACGTTCTTGCAAGTTATTTTCGGCATCGTCAATAGGTGCGAAAATTAATTTTGTTGGATCTTGCATGGGTTTCATCCATTCTACCATTTTTTCGGCAGACCCGCCTTGAAATGTCGAAATTAAGGTATCTGGCATGGGATGAAATAAAAACGGGATATCTAAAGTATCGCAATGCTCTTTAAGTCTAGTAGCAATAGCAGCAATTAACATACTTTTTCCTGTTCCTGGAATTCCATACCCCATAAACACTGGCATAAAACCACCAAGCTCTTGAAACGGATTCTTTTTGGCAGTAAAATCGTAACTCAACATACGCTCTGTTAAACGACGCGCAAAATGCTTTGCATCTCGATTACCTACTATTTGCTCGAACTTAATTTTATTAAACTCAATACTTTTTGCGGTACCTTGAAACACATTATTCCAACCAGAAATAGCAAATTCAGATTTTTCAAGTTTATAGGTTCTATCTTCAATGGTTTCGGTGTACTCTAAACTGCTTTTTCTTAACTGAATTTCGTCAATTAAAGCTTCAAAATAAACCACTGTAAAATCAATAACATCTTTATCGGACTTTATAATTTCAGGGTGGTCTAGGTATTTATCAAAGTAAAATAAACTACACGATATTCCTTTTAACGGCGACATTAAAGACAATTCTGGTATTCCAGCAAATTTCTGTTTCATGACGCTTAAATCGTCGGAAGCATGTGGTTTTAAATCGTTTAATATTTTATAAGCCGTTGCAAATAGCATAAACGCCGTAGCGGTATGCATTTTGCTTTCGTACTCACGTTTTCCGTTATTATCTAGAGCCGATTTGTTTTCGTTTAAACTAGATAATCCTGATGCATCGTAATAGCTATCTTTAATCCAAATGCCTAAGGTTATACCTTCTTGAACAGCATATAACGTTTGGTTTAAATAAATAGGAAGCGCCACAGAATCGGGCAACAAACGCTTTTTTAACGCCAAAATGGTTTTTGAAACCGAAGTTATACTCGTAGAACTGCCATTATTAGCTCTAGATAAATACAGTAAAATAGATTCATCTTTTGCATCTTTATCTCTGTTTTTTGCACGAGACCCTTGCTCCCACTGTATACTTTTTAAGTATGATGAAGCTTCATCGCGAAGCATATCGAGTTCGGTTAATTTTATTGGAAATGTTGAATTGTGCTCCATTTTATTTTAGTCTTCAGTCCTCAGTTGCAGTCTTCAGTGCTCACTGTTATGGACAATTATTTAGTATTCGGTTGGCAGTATTCAGTAACAGTTAACAGTACTTATGCAACTCTGCTTACTTTATCTTAAACTGTTTATTTTTATTATTTATATCGCAGTACTGAAAACTGACACTGCGACTGTAAACTCTTTTTATTTTATTTTTAGTCCCGCAACTTCTATAGGTGCTTTAGCCAAATTATTCATCATTTCTGGTGTTTTATTATACAGCATTTGAATAATACGATGTGGCGCTAAAATGTACTTTTGTTTAAAAACCTCGTCCCAACGTTGTAAGGTTTGTTTGCTAAAAAAACTACCTTCTTTAAATTCACTTTTTGATGCCACTTCATTAACGCGTAACGAAAAGGCATACGACTCTAAAGGGATTTCTTTTTTACCAATACTCTCTAAAATAGCGTGTGTTACTTTGTGCTCGTCTTTAGCAAATACATTATGCAATGGTCCTAAATCTATACGTTTAATTAGCTTTGGCGATACTTTAGGTAATTTTCTATCTATGGTATATGCCATGGTATCTAAAGACATATCTCTATCGGCAACTGTTTTTAAAACCTCATAAATATCTTCGCGATAATCGTTAACCTTTTTACCATCGTAATTAAAATACATGAAACAAATAAAAGGTCGGTTATGCGACACATCGTAAAAACTCCAGCTTACTAAAAAGCTAGCGTTCTCTTGATCTTGAATTTCTAAGATTTTACCTTGTACAAACTTGTTAAATATATACTGTTTGTTAACCGAAGTATAGTAAACTATAGATGATGCTTGAAAGAGTTTACTTTTACTAATGGGCTCTTTTTTACGCATTAGCGTATCTAAAAACTCCTCTTTAAGGGTTTCTACTGGTGTTAATTTGCCTAAATACTCATCGCGTAACTCTAAATCGTTAAACAGGTAACGGAATTCTAAATAGTTAGGTAGTCCAGAATCTGTTAAATCTACCTTCATATTATCCTCGTCGTCGTACATGTATTTAACACGCATAGCCTCAATGGAATATAACAGCAAATCGCAGTATTGCTTAAAAAGCTGAACTTCTATTTTGCTACATATTTGTTCTCTTTGAACGGCCACTATTAATTCTTTAAAAGCGAAATCTACCATTTTATGGTAAAAAACGTATTGCTCTTTTGAATCTAAAATAGCCGAATCTAACGGTGTTACTATATGGTTAATGGACATGTTTTAATTAAAAATAACTAATTAAAAAATTAACAATGCTTGCTGCAAACCTGAAGCTAGTCGGGTATGCGTTAAGGATTGAACGGTATGTTTGAGCTCCTCGCAGAGAGCGAGTAGTGAAAGCCTGACCCCGCTTTTTCGCGGGGTAACGCCCTTATATTTTTGATGCCATACGGATAAAAACCGACAGGACTCGAAATTATACATTAACTTAATAAATCGTCGTCGTTAGTTTCTGGTTTTGGTGTTGGTTTTCCTGCTGGTTCTCCACCATCGTCGCCTTTTGGTGTTGTGTTTTCGGCATTGTAATAATCTTCGAAAATTTCTTTCATATCGATGCCGTAACGCTCTGCAAAATTCTTTTGGATTTCGCCATCTTTAGCACGAATTTCTTGTAAAGCCTCGGCATAACTGCTGTAAACGCCTTGCATAACTTTTTCGTGTACCGGAATGTTATCCATCATGTCTTGACGTGCTTTAGCACTTGCTGTATGCATTGATGCTAGGGTTTCGCCAATATGCTCGTCTGTTTTTACACCTAAATGCTCTAAAATTGCAGCAAATTCTTGATCGGTACGTGCTTTTAAAGCCACCACGTAACCATCGTAATACTTAAGACGCTCCTCGGTATCCGACTTTAATTTTGCACGATGGGTTTGTAAATTACTGCGTAAAGATGTAAGTACTTTTATGGTTAAATTGTGTTTGTGCACAAAACTATCTTTACTTGCCGCTAAGGTGGTATAGGCGTTTTTAAGACCTTCTAATTCTTCTACTTTTTGCTCTAGGGCCGTCATTTTACCAATAGCCTCGGAATACTCGGTAGATTGTTTATCGGCGATATCCTCTAGTGCTTGACGCGACTGTTTTAATAAGGCGTAGTTTTCCTCCAGCTTTGCTTCTACTTCTTTCTTTTTAGCTAAGGCTTTTGTGTGATTTTTTGAAGCCTCGACAATGGCATCTTTAAGCTTTTCTTCTACCTCTTTAATTTCTACCTCACGGTTTTTTAAACGGGTAACCGCTGCTTGCGATTTATATGATAACTCGCTTAATAGCGTTTGTACATCGGCACTTTCTATACGTTCTTGAAACATGGCTTTTGCCTTATTATCGGCTCCTGCTCTAGTTTTTTCGGCTATGGCAAACTCTGCTTCTTCTTTTTTAATTTTGCTTTTACGCCCCCAAAGGTTATTCCACCACGTATCTGGTTTGTTTTTAGCATCCTCTAATTCTATTCGTGCACGCTCTAAGGCTTTTTGTGCATCGTCGATAACCTTTTGCTCGGTTGGATTTAATGCCGAAAATTTCTCGAACATAATACCAACTTCATCTTGATAGTCGGTTAAGTCTTTTATAGCATCTAAAAGTGTTGTTCTGTCTTTCTCGGCCATATGTACCACATCGTCCAAAGTGGCATTTAATATTTTCTGCCTGGATTCTGGATCGTCCTCTTGAGACAATTTAGATTTCATTGTGTCAATGGCTTTCCCCCAATTAACATCTACTTTTTCGGTTTTTTCGTTTGAATTGGTTTCTAATAAATCAAAATCATCAGACATGTTATATTTTGTGTTTTAGGTTGAACATTAGTATTAAGTAAGCAATTTCGTTAAAAATTCTGAATTTAAAAGGGTAAATAACTATTTATAACACCTTAAATTACTTTTTTTATTCTTGCTCTATTTATAAGTATACCAAGTTATGAAAATGTTACAGTTAATAAAAAATATCGTACATTTTAATAGAATAGAGTATATTTGTTAATACCCTAACGCTTTCGATGCATTACAATGCTACTAAAAATTAAACTTACCAATTTTGCAGCCTTCTCTTTAATTAGTGAGTCTAGTATAGTTATGCTACTTGTTGTAATTACGGTATTTTTCGGAATACTTTTACTTCTTGGTGTGCGAAAATCTTATAAATTAAAAAAGGAAAATGAGCGTTTAGAAGCTATGAGTACTAGGAGTTCTGAGAATACCGACGACTCGTATAAAGATTTTACCGATGGCCATATGTACGGCGGTAACTAAAAACTTAATATGCAATGCTTTTTTATATTTTAACTACCATTTTTGTAATTATTGTTATTTTAATAGCATTAATGGCTAAGCGTTTTTTATATGTTAATGAACATGAAGCCTCTATTAAAAAAGAGTTAAAGACCTTTAATGATAATTTTGAAAACATTAAAAATATTGAGGTTAATTTGGATTATAAAATGGGTACAGACCATATTTATAAACAAAAATAAACGCCTTCTTACACCCTTCATATTCATTTTTCCTTCTATTCCCTTATACTTTATTACTTAAATAAAATGCTATAATTTCTAAATGCATTAAAGTTTCTATTTATTAAGTCAACTTTAAAATTTCTTTTGCTTTAGTTTTGATTGAACGCAAAAAAAGAATGATTTATGAAAGCATCAGATTTGTTTATTAAAGCACTAGAAAACGAAGGTGTAGAATATATTTTTGGCCTTCCTGGTGAAGAAAATCTAGATATATTAGAATCTATTAGAACCTCTGATAAAATAAAATTTGTATTAACTAGGCACGAACAAGGAGCCGGTTTTATGGCAGCCACTTATGGGCGATTAACAGGAAAACCTGGGGTATGTTTATCAACCTTAGGCCCTGGAGCCACCAATTTAGTAACCACAGCTGCTTACGGACAATTAGGCGCAATGCCCATGGTAATGATTACCGGACAAAAACCTATTAAAAGTAGTAAACAAGGTAAGTTTCAAATTATTGATGTTGTAGAAATGATGCAGCCTTTAACCAAATACACAAAACAAATTACTTATGGCGAGCACATTCCTGCCATAATTAGAGAGGCGTTTAGAGTTTCTGGTGAAGAACGCCCTGGAGCCGTACATATTGAGTTGCCCGAAGATGTTGCCCAAGAAGATGTTACAGACCCTAAAATATTTGATGTTGTTGATTATAAAATTCCTTATGCTGGAAAAGCCGTTATAAATCATGCCGCCAACATGGTAAGAAATGCGAAAATGCCCTTATTACTTATTGGCGCTGGTGCCAACAGAAAACGGGCAAGTAAAGCATTAACTCATTTTGTTAACAGCTTACAAATTCCGTTTTTTAACACACAAATGGGAAAAGGTATTATTGATGAGCGTAATCCACTTTACTTAGGTACCGCTGCACTTTCTGATGATGATTTTCTGCATGAAGCCATCCATAAAGCCGATTTAATAATTAATGTTGGTCATGATACTATAGAAAAACCACCATTTATAATGGAAAATTCAAGCAACCAAAACGTTATTCATGTTAACTATTTTGCAGCAGAAATAGATCAACTTTATTTTCCGCATTATAATGTTATTGGTGATATTGCTGGTAGCGTTAAAAATCTTGCCGAAGCTTTAAAACCAGATGCTAAATCGTGGGATAACGAAGTGTTTTTTAAGGTTAGAGATAATGTATCTGCACATTTAATGAAATATGAAGATGACGACCGCTTCCCTATTTTACCGCAACGCTTAGTAAAATTGGTTAGACATGCGTTACCAGACGATGGCATTGTGACCTTAGATAATGGTATTTATAAAATTTGGTTTGCTAGAAATTATCCGGCATATGTTCAAAATAGTCTTATTTTAGATAATGCTTTAGCAACTATGGGCGCAGGATTACCTTCTGCTATAATGGCAAAAGAATTGTATCCCGATAAAAAAGTAATTTCAATTAATGGCGATGGCGGTTTTATGATGAACTCGCAAGAACTTGAAACTGCTGTAAGATTACAATTGGATTTGGTTGTTATTATTTTAAATGACAATGCTTACGGCATGATACAATGGAAACAAGAAGGTGAAGGATTTCCTAAATACGGATTAGACTATAAAAACCCTGATTTTGTTAAATATGCTGAAAGCTTTGGAGCCACAGGCTATCAGCCAAAATCGGTTAAAGAATTTACTTCTAATTTAGAAGAAGCATTAACAGCCAAGGGCGTTCAAGTCATTGATTTAGCTGTAGATTATTCGCTAAACCATGAAATACTGAATGTAATACTTAAAGAATTTTCAAAAAACATAAAATAATGAGCACAATAACCACAATAAATCCAGCTACAGAAACCCCTATAAAAACATATAATCGTTTAACAGTATCTGAAACTGAAGAGCACTTAGAAAAAGCCGGTACCGCATTTAAATCATGGAAAAAAACATCGTTTACAGAGCGTAGTAACCTCATGACTAAACTTGCCGAGGTATTTGATAAACGCCATGAAGAATATGCGCAGTTGGCCACCCAAGAAATGGGAAAACCTATAGAACAAGCTAGAAAAGAAATAGAAAAATGCGCTAAAATTTGTCGTTACTATGCAGAACATACCGAAGCATTATTAGCCAATGAACCCGTTAAAACCGAAGCTAGCAAAAGCTACGTCACATTTCAACCTATAGGCGTTATTTTAGCCATTATGCCATGGAATTTTCCGTTTTATCAGGTTATACGGTTCTTAGCTCCTGCATTAATGGCAGGAAATACAGCTGTTTTAAAACACGCCTCGAATGTACAAGGTTGCGCCTTTGCTCTAGAAAATGCATTACAGGAAGCCGGATTTCCAAAAGCAATTTTTAGTAATTTAAATGTAAGTTCAGATCATGTTGAATCTATTATAGAAAACAAGCACATTGTTGCAGTAACCTTAACAGGAAGTGCGCCTGCAGGACAATCGGTAGCAGCAATTGCAGGTAAAAACTTAAAGAAATCTGTATTAGAATTAGGTGGTAGCGATGCTTACATTATATTAGATGATGCCGATTTAGAAGAAGCTACAGATTTAGCTACTTATGGCCGATTACAGAACAATGGCCAAACTTGTATTGCAGCCAAACGATTTATTGTTTTAGACGCTATTTACAACGATTTTCTAGAATTATTTAAAGAAAAAATGAACGCGGCTAAAATGGGAGATCCAACAGATGAAGATACCTATTACGGTCCGTTAGCACGAGTAGATTTAAGAGACGAATTGCACAAACAAGTAGAAAAAACAATTAGCCAAGGCGGAAAATTAATACTTGGAGGAACCATACCAGACAGAACCGGTGCCTATTACCCAGCCACCATTATATCCAATCTAGAATCAGGCATGGAAGCTTTTGATGAAGAATTATTTGGCCCTGTGGCATCTGTAATAAAAGCAAAAGACGAAAAACATGCCATAGAACTTGCAAATAATTCGAAATTCGGGTTAGGTTCTGGTGTTATAACCAAAAATAATATTAGAGGCGAAAAAGTAGCTCTACAATTAGAAGCTGGAAACAGTTTTGTAAATAAATTAGTGGTTTCGGATCCTAGAATGCCTTTTGGAGGTATAAAAACTAGTGGTTATGGTAGAGAACTTTCTGGTTATGGAATTCGAGAATTTACCAATACTAAATCTATTTGGATAGATTAAACTAGTTGGATTTACAAAACAAAAAAGGCTCACGTAAACGTGAGCCTTTTTTATATTTCTAATAAAATTATCTTACTAATTTTCTGTATTTAATACGCTTCGGCATTAAATCGCCACCAAGACGTTTCTTTTTGTTTTCTTCATAATCAGAAAAACTACCTTCGAAGAAATATACCTGACTATCGCCTTCAAAAGCTAAAATATGAGTACATATTCTATCTAAAAACCAACGGTCGTGACTAATAACTACAGCACAACCTGCAAAGTTTTCTAAACCTTCTTCTAAAGCTCTTAACGTATTAACATCAAGATCATTTGTTGGCTCATCTAAAAGTAATACGTTACCTTCTTCTTTAAGCGTCATAGCTAAATGCAAACGGTTACGTTCTCCACCAGAAAGTAATTTTACTTTTTTATTTTGCTCGCCGCCAGAGAAGTTAAATCTGCTTAAATAGGCTCTAGAATTTACTTCTTTTCCTCCCATCATAACCAACTCTTGCTCATCACTAAAGTTTTGCCAAATGGTTTTCTCTGGATCTATATTAGAATGCTTTTGATCCACATAAGCTAGTTTTGCTGTTTCACCAACGGTAAACTCACCTTTATCTGGCGTTTCCTCTCCCATTATCATTCTAAAAATTGTGGTTTTACCAGCACCATTTGGTCCAATAACACCAACAATTCCTGCTTGTGGTAAATTAAAGTTTAAATCGTCGTATAATAATTTATCATCATACCCTTTGGCAACTCCTTTGGCCTCAATTACATTGGTTCCTAAACGCGGTCCGTTTGGTATGTATATTTCAAGTTTTTCATCAAGTTGTTTTTGATCTTGACTCATTAACTTATCGTAATTTTTTAAACGTGCTTTTTGCTTGGTTTGACGTCCTTTGGCTCCTTGACGTACCCAATCTAGCTCACGTTCTAACGTTTTTTGACGTTTAGAAGCTGTTTTACTTTCTTGTGCCATACGTTTAGATTTTTGGTCTAACCAAGATGAGTAATTCCCTTTCCATGGGATACCTTCACCTCTATCTAACTCTAAAATCCATCCAGCAACATTATCTAAAAAGTATCTATCGTGCGTTACAGCAATAACAGTTCCTTTATACTGTGCTAAATGATGCTCTAACCAATGTACCGATTCTGCGTCTAAGTGATTGGTAGGCTCATCTAAAAGTAATACATCTGGTTCTTTTAAAAGTAAACGACATAAAGCCACACGGCGCTTTTCACCTCCAGAAAGTACTCCTATTTTTTTATCGCCATCTGGAGTACGTAACGCATCCATAGCAATTTCTAATTTGGTATCTAACTCCCACGCCCCTGCAGCATCAATTTGATCTTGCAATTCGGCTTGTCTAGCCATTAACTTTTCCATTTTATCTGGGTTAGAATATACTTCTTCCAAACCAAATTGGTTGTTAATTTTATTATATTCATCAAGAATAGCAACGGTTTCGGCTGCACCTTCACGAACCACTTCCATAACCGTTTTATCGTCGTCCAATTGTGGTTCTTGTTCCAAATAACCAACCGAGTAATCTTGCAAAAAGGTTACATCGCCTTGAAAATTTTTATCTACACCTGCAATAATTTTAAGTAAGGTTGATTTACCAGAACCATTAAGACCTAAAATTCCAATTTTAGCTCCATAAAAAAAGCTTAAATAAATATTTTTTAAAACTGGTGTATTGGCACCAGGGAATGTCTTGGTTAAACCAGACATTGAAAAAATTACTTTCTTATCGTCACTCATTGTAATTTGTAATAATTAATTAATTTAATAACATCGCTATACACGACCTTTTAATGCATTAAACACCCATGCCACAGCAAAAAAGCCTAAACCTACAGCACCAAAGCCCCATCCTGCAACGTCGTCGTACCTAAATGCGCCTAGTCCCATTAGCAAAAGCCCCATTGAAATCATTATCCATGTAGCCCAAGCTAAAACTGTGTTTTTATTCATCGCCATAATCTTTTCGTATTTATAATTGGTTAGTTGAAAAGCAAATATCGTAGTTTTAAATAAAAAAAGCATCCAAATTGGATGCTTTTTAACTTTTAATAAAATTTTATTAATTAATAGGAACTTCAATAAATAAAAGCCCTGAGTCTTCTATAGTTTCAATTTTAAAAATAGAAGTATCAGATATACCCATAGCATCTCTAGTATTAAGCTCATTTTCATTAATTGAATGCTTGCCAAAAATGGTCATAACATAAACACCATGATTTTCACTTTTTAGTTGATATTCGAACGTTTCACCTTTATCTAGGTCTATTCTAGAAATTAAAGCATCTTGATGAATTTTTAAACTTCCTTCATGAGTTTCATTTATCGAACTCACTAAAGTCTGAAGCTTATTTTTTCTTCCTTCTGCGTCAAAGGTTTTTTGGTCGTATCGCGGAGTAACGTCCTCTTTATTAGGAATAACCCATATTTGAAACAAACTTAAATGCTCGGTGTTAGACCCGTTAATTTCAGAGTGTTCAACGCCTATTCCTGCCGACATAATTTGAACTTCACCTGGTAAAACAGCTTGCCATTCATTATGCATAGAATCTCTATGTTTAAGCACGCCAGATAAAGGAATAGTAATAATTTCCATATTGTTATGCGGATGTGTACCAAACCCCATTTTAGGCGCAATAACATCATCATTAAGCACACGCAAAGCACCAAATTGCACTTTTTCCTTATCAAAATAACTGGCAAAACTAAATGAATGATTAGCTTGTAACCAACCATGATTTGCAAATCCTCTACTTTCTGCTTTATGAATTACTGTTTTCATTGTAAACTGTTTTTAATTATCTCATTTTATCTAATAAATTACTTAGCTGTTCTGCTTCTTCTTCGGTTAAATTTTTTAAAAATTCACTATGAGAATGTATAGGAATGGTTTCTAAAAAATCTAATCCAGCCTTAGTAATTGTAATTTTAACCACACGCCTATCCTCCTTAGAAGCGCAACGCTCTATATAACCCTTTGCGCACAACTTATCCATTAATCGTGTGGCATTTGGAGAACGCTCTAACATTCTTTCCTTTATAGTTTGAACTTTTAATGGACCTTTAGCGCCCTTTAAAATTCTTAAAATATTATACTGCTGAGGCGAAATTCCAAAAGGCTTAAAAAACTCATTTTGACGGGTTGAAATCAAATTTGCTGTATAAATAATATTCAGCAAAGCCTTTACCTTATTATTGGCAAACTTCGAATTAATTTCTTTTGATAAATCTCCCATATCCTATTTTATAATGCGTTTTGAAACAATGCTACTTTATTTTTAAGTGCTGTGTGTAAATCTTGATTTGTAATAGATCCTTCTGAAAAATTATCGTTAAAAGAAGGAAAACTGAAATCTGATACAATACGACCGCCCATAAAAGGAAAACGACCTTTAGCGATTTCCAAAACTGTTGCACCTCCTCTAGCGCCTGGAGATGTAGCCATTAAAAGCATAGGTTTCTCGCTCCATAATTTACCATTTATTCTAGACATCCAATCGAACAGGTTTTTAAACACGGTTGAATAAGCGCCGTTATGCTCGGCTAAAGACAATATTATGCCATCGGAAGATTTAATAGCTTCTAAAAACTTATGAGCGTTTTCTGGAATTCCATACTCAATTTCATAATCTATACCGTATAATGGTAAATTGAAATCGTTTAAATCTAATACTGTTGTTTTTACATTATCAACCAAACCTGCTGTAAATTCGGCCAGTTGCTTGTTTATTGAGTTTTTACTGTTACTCCCGGCAAATACTAGTATATTTTTCATTATTTATCTGTTTTTATTAATGGTTTATTTTTTAGTCTATTAAATATATAAGAAATGGCTAGTGCAATAATTGCTACCAACGCTGTTCCTTGTGCGCCATCTTCTACCATAACATGGGCAAAAAAAGCTAAAACAAAAGCGTAAAAGAACCCTGCATACGCCCATTCTTTAAGTATTTTAAAACTTGGTGTCCAAACCGCTACCAATCCTAATAATTTTAAAATAGCGTAAGGATAAATTAAGTATGTTGGATACCCCAAACTTGTAAAAGCGCCCTTAATCATGTCATGTTTAAAAAAGTACATGCTTACAGAAAATAGCACTACAATAGATAGCACTACTGTGGCTATGTAATAGATAATTTTATTTTTATTCATTAATCAATTTGTTAATTATAATACAAAGATAGGTTTAAAATATTTATTTTCCTAGGAATATATTTCCATGTAATATTATTTAACAAAATATTCACTTTAAATACCAAAATAGGTTTTGTAAATTCGTGTCAAATAAAATCATGTATGGATATCAACTTCAATAAGAACGAAGATCATAATAAACTATTAGTATCTGAACTTAAAAGAAGGCTAGCAAAAGTAAGTCTTGGCGGTGGTGCATCGCGTATTGAAAAACATAAAAGCAAGGGTAAAATGACGGCTAGAGAGCGAGTTGATTACTTGTTGGATCCTAAGGCTAAATCCATTGAAATAGGCGCTTTTGCAGGCGAAGACATGTATAAAGAACATGGTGGTTGTCCGTCTGGTGGTGTTGTCGTAAGGATTGGATATGTAAAAGGAAAACAATGTATTGTAGTTGCTAATGATGCCACGGTTAAGGCAGGTGCTTGGTTTCCTATTACTGGAAAGAAGAATTTACGGGCGCAAGAACTGGCTATTGAAAACAAATTACCTATCATTTACTTAGTGGATTCAGCAGGTGTTTACCTTCCGCTACAAGATGACATATTTCCAGACAAAGAACACTTTGGACGTATATTTAGAAATAACGCCTTAATGAGTAGTATGGGTATAACTCAAATAGCTGCCGTAATGGGTAGTTGCGTTGCTGGTGGTGCTTACCTGCCTATTATGAGCGACGAAGCTTTAATTGTAGATAAAACAGGAAGTATATTTCTAGCTGGTAGTTACTTAGTAAAAGCCGCTATTGGCGAAACTATAGACAATGAAACTTTAGGAGGCGCAACAACACATTGTGAAGTGTCTGGAGTTACCGATTATAAAGCCAAAGATGATGCCGATGCTTTAGATACCATTAAGAATATTATTGATAAAATTGGCGATTACGATAAGGCTGGTTTTAACCGAAAGGATTCAAAAAAGCCAAAAGAAAAACCTCAAGATATTTATGGGATTCTTCCAAAAAGTCGTGCCGACCAGTATGATATGTTTGAAATTATTAAACGTTTGGTTGATAACTCGGAATACGACGAATATAAAGCTGGCTACGGACAAACCATAATAACATGCTATGCTAGAATTGATGGTTGGGCTGTTGGTATTATTGCCAACCAGCGTAAACTAGTAAAAACGACAGGCTCTAAAACGAAACCTACCGAAATGCAATTTGGCGGAGTGATTTATAATGATTCTGCCGATAAGGCAACACGTTTTATTGCCAATTGTAACCAAAAGAAAATACCTTTAGTCTTTTTACAAGATGTTACAGGCTTTATGGTTGGTAGTAAAAGCGAGCACTCAGGTATTATAAAAGATGGTGCTAAAATGGTAAATGCTGTTAGTAACTCTGTAGTTCCTAAATTTACAGTTATAATAGGTAATAGTTATGGCGCTGGTAATTACGCTATGTGCGGAAAAGCTTATGATCCAAGATTAATTTTTGCGTGGCCAAGTGCAGAACTTGCTGTAATGAGTGGTAATTCGGCTGCTAAAGTGTTATTACAAATTGAAAAAGCATCACTTGAAAAACAAGGTGAAAAAATTACTAAAGAAAAGGAAGACGAGCTTTATAATAAAATAAAAGAGCGCTACGACAACCAGGTGTCTCCGTATTATGCTGCGGCTAGACTTTGGACCGATGCAATTATAGATCCTTTAGATACAAGAACATGGATTAGTATGGGTATTGAAGCTGCAAACCACGCTCCTATTGAGAAACCATTTAATTTAGGAATAATACAAGTGTAATTAGTAGGTAATATACAACCAACCTGCAGAACTTTTGTTGGAGTCTTTTAGCTTAAGCACATAATAATAAGTACCTGTTGGAACTTTTTTATGGCGTTTTATAACGTTATTAACGTTAGCAAGACCGCTCCAATTGTTTTTATAATTATCCACTTGATAAACTACAGAACCCCATCTATTAAAGATGATTAACTCATTTTCAAAGGCTTCGATACCTTCAATGTAGAAAACTTCGTTAATGCCATCGCCATTTGGTGATACTAGGTTTGCAATATCGATATCATCTTCGGTTATTAATGCTCCAAAAGTGAGTACTTCATATTCGGAGGGATTGAAAACAATAGAGTTTATTGTCCCTTCTGATGTTGTTCCAGAAAAACCAGAATTTCCTAAGTCTTTCCACTCTTCATCTTGAATATGCCAACCTACTATTCTTAAAGCCCTTAAATCTTCTGCAAGATTATCAATTTCACTTTCAGAATCCCAAGTTAAGGTAACCACAGAATTATCGGGGCCATTAAAGTCCCAAAACTCTAAATTACTTACAACACCAACTATAGATTCTAAACTATTTGTGTTAAAACTAGTTGTAAATGTAGAAGGCGTATTAGGATCCTCATCAAAATAAGCCGCCTTTACTGTTGTGTTAGGAACTGTATTTGTGGTAATTAAAGGTCGGAGTTTATCGCGATCTCCAATAGGAAAACTAAAGGTTAAATCGCCTTGATAAGATGCATAACCATCGGTATTTCTTTCATCATCTTCCAATACATAAAAAGAATCTGTAAGATAATCTAATGACACGTTTGGGTTATCTCTAGGCGTAATAACATCGCCAACAATATAACTTACGCTATTTACAATTTCTGTGTTAATATCTAAAAACAAATGATTAACAACATCTACTTCCATATCATGAAATCGAGGAATTTCCGTTCCGGATATAGATAGCGAATAATCTTCACTATAAAAACCTGCTATTCCAAGGTTTTCGTTAAAAGTACCATCGTTTACAAGATCTATATGAAATCCAACCTCGGCATTTTCATGCATTTGGACATTGCCATAGTTTTGAAATGCTACTTGTGCATAGCAATTCCCTACAAACATTAAACATATATAAATTATAAACTTCATTATTTTTTATCTGTAGGCCGTAAATAGTACTACAACATCTTCGGCTTGAACATCTGCTGGCTGAACATTTACAACAGGATTTGTGCTATTTGCAGTTATTACTCCGTTTGTATAAGTAACGTTAATTGTAAAACCATCTGTTGTAAAACCTGTAAATGCGCCAGTAACAACACCTAAATTACTTCCATTTTGATCTCCATAGCGTAACCCTAAACAATTAGAACTGCTAGAAAATCTTGATATATCGTTAATAGAGTTTCCGTGAGTACCACTAAAAATAACTTGTTGGGTTATGGAACTATCGTTATTAAGTCTGGCAAATCCATTCATACTACCTTGAGAGTTACTAATACCTCTAGCATTATTACCCACGCCATTATCTTCATTGATATCTAAAGATTCAACATTAGCATGCGCCACAAAACTTACTTGACTTGGCTGAAACGGTATAGCAGACACAGTAGTAACACCGCTTCCAGTTACAATAAAAAAGCCATTATAAACATTTACTGAATTTGAAACCCAATTTGTACCGTCAAATGTTTTAGTAACACTGGTTGTTCCACTGGTATCAAACCAAACATCACCTTCAAGAGCGTTTACAGGTGCAATTGCAGCCGTGGTAACTTGATTGTTTCTAATGGTTTCAAGAGTTCCTTTGTTATCAATAACCCTAACTTCTTGGGCGTTAATTGCTATTGAAACAATCAACGCCAAAGTTAGTATTAGAAAATTTTTATTCATTAGGGAAATTGTCATGGTTTATTTTAGTTAATCCATTGAACTTCGAAAACATCATCAGCATAAATAGCCCAATCGTTTGGTGCAGTAGCATTTGGCACTAAAGTAACCGCTCCGGCAGCAACCGTATAATCTACATTTGCTAAAAGTTTAGCTCCGTTTCTGTACACCCATACTTTCTGGTAAACAGCAGGTATAGAAACATCGGCTAAAGTGGGTGCAGTACCATCGGCAGTTGCAGTTGCTGTTAATTGTCCAGCTTGAACCAGATCAGTCGCTAATATTTTTCTTGTTTCGCCTGTTGCTTCATCTCTTACTAAAATAGTGTACCCAGATGTACCTAGTGTTCCTGCTGTTGCTGCAACTCCAGTTTCTTGTAAAACACCATCAAGGACAAAAGTACCTCCTGTATCTAATGTAATTTTAAACTCTTTATCACCTGTAGCAATGTTTGTATCATCAGTAAGTGTGCCACCTAGTTGCCATGTAGATACAATACCACCATCTGGTGTAGCATCAGTTAAAAGTGTTAAACCATTTTTAACTTGTAAATACTTTTTGGTACCCTTATTATCAATTACACGTATTGTACCATTAAGAACTGAAGACTTTCCTACTTTTTCAGTAGCTCCAACATCTCCTGTTATTTGCTGAGCATTACTTAAGCTAAATGTCATTACAGCTATTAATGCTAATCCTAATTTTAAAAATTTGTTTTTCATTTTACTTTGTTTATTAATTACTATTTATGGGGTTTAATTTTAATTGAACTATTCTTATTTCATCGCCATCATAACATGTGGCTTCTGGTTCTACTTCAATGGTCGTACTATTTACTCTAGCAAATGTTATTCGAGCTCCATTTCTGTAAACTTCCAGCTCATCAACTACTGTGAATTCTGAAGGCGTTGTAAATTGAGATTGACCGTTATTGGCCATTACAATAACTTGTTGCTGCCTTACAAGGTTTGAAGTAGATACTTTTTTAAGTACTCCCGAAGTATTATCTACAACTACGATACTATTTGATGAATTACTAAAATTCACATCCTGAAGCCCTTCAATAGCCAATGTGTTTAAAGCATTGGTTGTAATTACAGTTGGTGTTATTAAAGCACCACCTAGCTGCAGAGTATTACTGTTTATAGAAATACCGTTGTTGGCATTAACGTCTTTATTAACCGATACCCAAACGCTACCATTGTAAGAGTAAATTTCGCCTGTATTTTGATCCACATAGATATCTCCAGCTAAAGGGTTTACTATTGACGTATTAGGAGCACCACTGCCGCGACGTGGATTAATATTTATAGGAAGCCATTGACTACCATTCCAAATACTTACCAAATTTGTAGCATTGTTAAACCAAAAATCACCTATTTTATTATTTAATGGACCGGTTGCACTAACGCTAATATTTGGCTCATCGCATAAATTTTTCCAAATTAAACCATCGAAAGCAAAAACACATTGGGCATCTGTATTATAAACCAATGCGCCTTCTAAAGGTGTTAAGGCATTTATTTCGCTTTCATTTAATCTCGTAATAACAAGAACTTTGCTATTGCTTTCTAATTCTAGAATAGAATTTGAATTAATTAAAGAAGGATTATCACCTACTTTAACTTGAGAGATCATTAAAAGCGGAAAGGCTATAAAGATTAATGTTAATGATAATATTTTAGTTTTTAACTGCACTTATATAATTTGATTAAAAATTCGTTTCTAATAATAAGACTCATCACACAGATAAAAGTCACATTTAATCGTTGAAATACACTTATTTATTAAATTCAAGGCAAAATTAGGTATGAAAAAGTCCTTTTAAAATACAATTAGATGAATAAAACTTAAGTGTAGACGAATGGTATTTATCTGCAGTTCAGCTGTTTTTTCTATGGAGATACCTATTAATAACAACCTACAGAAATCTATATTAACTAAAGATGTAAAACGATTTTATAACTCTAAAAAATGATATGTTTTTAAACGAAAAAAGAGGCTTCCTTAATAGAAAACCTCTTTTTAATTACTTTAAAGTCCTTTTTATAAGGCCGAATTTATTTAATATTTGTACTGTAAGGGAATAACAACTGAACGCCATTTTTCTGCGACATTGATTTTATTTCTTTTAAAATTTTGTAATTCTCCTCTCCTAGTTCTTCGTTTAAAATGGTTTCTTTAGCTTTTACTATGCCAAAATCTTCAAGCATTTTATCTAAGTCTTTTTCAAAAACAGGAAACTCTCTTATTGAATACTCTTGAAGTTCTGCTGCTTCTGCCGCGTACTTTAATGCTAAATCTAAGCCTCCTAATTCATCAACTAACCCAATTTTTAAGGCATCTACACCTGTCCACACTCGACCCTGTGCAATTTCTTCAACTTGCGCCTTAGTTAATTTTCTGCCTTGCGCTACTCTATTAGTAAACAATTCGTAAACGTTTACAACGCCTTCTTTTATGTATTTTCGTTGTTTATCGCTTAAAGGTTCAAAAAAACTATAAGTTAATGCGTTTTGGTTTGTAATGACTTGTTCTGCATTAATGCCCATATTTTCTGCTAGCTGCTTTCCGTTAGGCAACATACCAAAAACACCAATACTACCTGTAATTGTGGTTGGTTCTGCTATAATTTTATGTGCATTACTAGCAATATAATAACCACCAGAAGCAGCGTAATTACCCATTGATACTATAACAGGTTTTACTTTTTTAGTTAATTCTATTTCTCGCCAAATAAGTTCGCTCGCCAACGCGCTTCCTCCTGGAGAATTAACGCGTAAAACGACAGCTTTAATATTTGGGTTGGTTCTGGCTTCTAGTAGCGACTTTTCCATGGTACCTTGACCAACAGTATTTTCGTCGCCTTCACCATAAATAATATCGCCTTCAGCATAAATGACTGCTATTTTATTCTTATTATACTTTCCGCCCATATGTCGTGATGCATACTCGGAATAGTCTTCCATTGAAATTCTATTTAGCTCTTTTTTAGAATCTAAACCTATGGCAAATTTCATAGCATTAATATATTCATCATGATACGCTACTTTATCTATTAAATTAGATGATTTAGCAAGTTCTGGATTTCTAGCCAACAAACTATCTGCTATAGTATTTAAACGTTCTACAGAAATGTTTCGGCTAATTGAAATATCTTTTCTTATTTCTAACCAAAGTGACTTTAAATAGGCTTCGATTTGAACTCTATTATTATCGCTCATTTCATTTTCTAGAAAAGGTTCTACGGCACTTTTATACTTTCCATGTCTAACAATTTCCATTTTAAACCCTGTTTTTTCTTGGAAATCTTTGAAATATAATTGCTCTGTAGATAAACCTTTAAATTCTAGCATCCCAGCAGGATTAACATAAATGGTATCGGCTACTGAGCTTAAGTAATAATCTTTTTGAGAATACATATCGCCATAAGCCACCACAAATTTACCAGACTCCTTAAACTTTAATAAAGCACCCCGAAGTGCTTTAGTTTGAGAAATTCCTGCATTAATAAAATTATTATCAATTGAAATACCTTTTATATTAGGGTCTGTTGCTGCATAATCTATAGCATCAATAATATTAAAAAGTCCTTTTTTACTACTTTCGTTTAAAAAGGGATATTCTTTAAATTCTATTTTGCCTCCATAATCTTTAATAGGAAAGTCTAAAGTTAATTCTAAAACCGAATTAGACTTTACCTTTACTAAATCATCGGATCCAGAACCTAAAATAGCTCCTAACACGACTAAGCACAGAAAGCAAATAATTAAAAACACAAAAATGCCTGTAACGGTAGACAATACACGTTGAATAAAACTCATGGGTTTAATTTTTAATAATTACAATAAAGCTAAGATTTACTTAAACCAACTGTATAGATTCTAAAGTTTTATTACGATTAATTTTACCAGATTTAGTTTCTTTAAATTTAGATACAAAATGAATTTCTTTTGGCTTTTCATATTTATCTAAGCCGTTAAAAATGGCATTATCAATATCCCTTTTTTCTCCTTCAACAACTAAAATCAGTTTATCGCCTAAAGTATCATCTTCTCTTGACGCAATAAAAAATTCACCTAGTATTTTATCTTGAAGTTTACTTTCAATTTGCTCTGGATATAACTTAATACCTCCAGAATTAATTACATTATCAAAACGCCCTAACCACTCAAAACTAGTGTCTGAAATAATATCGACAATATCGTTAGTTACAATGACTTCATCAGATAATTTAGGTGCATTAATTGTTAAGCATCCTCTTTTATCTTTAGAGACTTTAATACCTGGAAGCGTTGTAAAAAAGGCTTCATCTTTAGCGCCTGTAAAATTATTTAATTTTTTAACAGCGATATGAGATACAGTTTCTGTCATGCCGTAAGTTTCATATACATTGGGCTTTTTATCTTGTACAAGTTGTGCCACAGCCTGAGAAACTCGACCACCACCAACTATTACTGTTTTAATGTTTTTTAAATACTTAGCAAAGTTTTTAAGCTGCATAGGTGTAAAAGCGCAGAACGTATAATCCTTTTCGTAATCAATTAACGGTAAAGCTGCAGGTTGTACCATATCTAGTTCTAGACCTAAAACAATAGCTCTTACAATAGTCATTTTACCAGCAATAAAGTTTGATGGTAAACAATGTAAAATTTTATCGCCCGGTTTTAAATTAAAATAATCGCCGGTTGCTATGGCCGAATTCACCATAGCCTGTTTTTTAATTTCAATTTTTTTAGGTTTTCCTGTAGATCCAGATGTTTTTACAATAACATGATCTTTATCGTCTAACCAATCTAATAAAAACTCTCCTAGTTCTTGTTGGTATGGTAATCCTTCCTTAACATAGCTATAAGCTACTTCCATAAGGTCGTCATACTTATAATTTAAATTATCTAACTTAAATTTTAAATGTACATTCTTGTAATTCGGTGTCATATTTTTTAATCTAAAATTTTATAATCTTCTTTTGGTGGTTCTACCACTTGGCCTAAAAGTTTATCTTTCCAATTAGTCCAATTATATTTTTTGGAAAGTACAAAAAGTAATATAGGAAACACAACAAAAACAGGAACAAATATTTCTGCTAAAGCCATTTCTGATGGATCTGATAAATCTTTTAATATAGAATGTGTTTGTAGCGCTGTCCAATCGGCAGTAACCAATAACGCAGTAAACAAGTTATTAGCTGCATGAAAGCCTAAAGCCAACTCTAAACCATCGTCCATAAGTGTTATGATACCTAAAAACAATCCTGTTCCAATGTAATATACCATAATAACTGGCCCTAATTTTTCTACTTCTGGGTTAGCAATATGCATTAACCCAAAACCTATAGATGTAATTAATAAAGGCGCCCATTTGTTTTTAAAAAGCACCCCTAAACCTTGCATTAAATAGCCTCTAAAAAAATACTCTTCAAAACTCGTTTGCAACGGTATAAATAAAATAGCGATTACTGCAAGAATTAAGAAAGGTTGCAAATTAAAGTTAAGCTGATAATCCTCCGGACTCATAAAATAATCAAATAACACGAAGCCACTAGACACGACACCCCATACTATAAATATGAACCAGAAGCGTTTCCAATCTATTTTTTTTCGGGCTGTAGTTAAACTCGTTATGGACTGCTTATGTAAAAACTTAGATGATAAAAACACACCCACAAGCCCAACAGCAAAAGACAACAGCATAAGAAACAAAAACAAATTACTCCCTAGAACTTTGCTCATTTCAGGAATATCGGTTGGCATACCTACTGAGGCATCTCCAAATATTTTAACGGCTAAAGCAATTCCTAAAGGAATCATTCCTATTAATTGCCACGCAAAAAATATAATAAATGCGCCAATTATATAACGCCAAAAATCGTGTAAGCCTTTATAAGTTTGTTGTATGTAATCCATATTATAAATTAAATTTCCACTGTTTTAAATTACTGTACTGCAATGTACCGTTTTTTACTTGTAAAGGGCTTTCAAAATTATTAGTAAATAAACCGCCAGTACCTAAACCCTGTGGCATATTACTGTGTTTTGAATAGGTGTATTGCGCAATTGCATTTAAACCTATATTACTCTCTAAAGCACTTGTTATCCACCATCCTATTTGTTGTTTTTCTGCAAAATTAATCCAATCGTTACTCCCAGAAAAACCACCAACCAAACTTGGTTTTAAAATAATATATTGTGGTTTAATCATTTGTAGCAATTCTTGCTTTTTTGTTACAGAAAACACACCAATTAATTCTTCATCTAAAGCAATTGGCAAAGGTGTTTTATCGCAAAGTATAGCCATTTGCTCCATTTGCCCTTGTTTTATTGGTTGCTCAATAGAATGTAAATCTAAATCTGATAACACTTTTAATTTCTCTAAAGCTTCAGAAGGATGAAAAGCGCCGTTAGCATCCACACGCAATTCAATATCTTTTGAAGAAAATTGTTTTCGAATAGATTTTAAAAGATTTATTTCTGAAATAAAATCAATAGCTCCAATTTTCATTTTAATACAACTGAAACCCGCATCAATTTTATCCCTAATTTGCTGTTTCATAAAAGCTTCAGATCCCATCCAAATTAAACCATTTATAGGGATAGCATCGTTACCACGAGTAAATTCTGAAGGTATTAAATTAAATGAATCATCACTTTCTAAAGATTTAAAAGCGGTTTCTAATCCAAATTGAATGCTTGGAAATTCCTTTAAACGCATCAATAGTTCGTCTAGACCCAAAGCAATATTATTACAAACCCATTTTAGTTTGTCTTCGTAATCTGCAGTATCATCAATGGATAAACCTCTAAATAATCCACACTCACCTATCCCCTTTTTATTCTCGGAATTTAATATTATAAACCAAGTTTCTTTAGTTTTTAAAACACCTCGAGACGTGCCACTAGCCTGTTTAAAATTTAAAATGTATGAGCTGTACGTTGCTTTTATCATTTATAGTTCAATAAAATCTCCAATTTCCAAAAGCATTAAATCTTTATCCCTTTCAAAGAATTTTCGTTTTGCCACTTCATGGTCTATTTCAATGTAACCGAAAGTATCATAATGATATCCCATTACTTTATCACAATCTATAAAATCGCTGGCTATAATAGCATCATCTACACCCATAGTAAAATTATCGCCTATTGGTAAAATTGCTAAATCTAACTTGGTTTGAAGCGGAATTAATTTCATATCGAAAGTTAAGGCTGTATCGCCGGCTATATAAATATTCTTATGCTCACCTTCAATTACAAATCCACCAGGTTGACCACCGTAACTTCCATCTGGAAACGACGAGGTGTGTATGGCATTTACGTACTTAACGGTACCAAACTCAAAATCCCATTTACCACCATGGTTCATAGGATGTCCATCGATACCAAGTGCACCGAAATAATTAACAATTTCATAGTTTGAAATAACAACTGCGCCCGTACGTTTTGCAATAGCTTCAACATCTACAATATGATCTTGATGTGCATGTGTAACCAAAATATAATCCGCTTTAAGCGTATTAATATCTATTTGAGATGCTTTTTCGTTGGGACTAATAAAAGGATCTACAAGAATGTTGATATCCTTTATTTGAATTCCTAAACTAGCATGACCGTAGAATGTGATTTTCATTAAAAATAAATTATAAGTTTATGAGTACTAAATATACTAAAATGGAAGTAAATGTCCTATTCCTAATAAAATTGCTAATAACACTGTTGTTAAGGCTAGTATTTTTAATTCTGGGTCTAAAAGTTTGGGTTCCTTATTCGCATTAACGCGTTTTAAATGAAGTAATAATGGCACATAGGTAATCATGAAAATTAAATTATACGGAGATGTATAATACAGTATCCCGAATAACCCAGATAGGATAATGGCACCTAAAACCAAAACGTTATGGTAGCGTTTAACTTTTTTCTCTCCCAATTTAACCGCAAGCGTAATTTTATTAGCCTTAGCATCAGACAATCTATCTCGCATATTATTCAGGTTTAATACACCTGTACTCAATAAACCTATTGTAAATGCGGGTAAAAAGGTAACGTGATCTACTTGTTTTGCAAATAAAACATAAGCTCCGATAACGCTAATTAACCCAAAAAAAACAAAAACAAAAATGTCTCCTAATCCCTTGTAACCATAAGCGCTATTACCTACGGTATAACGAATTGCAGCGACAACAGAGACAATAGCTAACCCAAAAAAGAATATGGTTAGCAAAAAATGTTTAACTCCAAATGCCGAAAAGATAAGCGCAAAAGCTAGAATAATAGATATTAAAATATTTAATTTAATACCATTAAAAAGTTCTTCGGGAGTTATATTCCCAGATTGAATAGCCCGAACTGGACCAATTCTATCTTCATTATCTGTTCCTTTTATACCATCACCATAATCGTTAGCAAGATTAGATAATATTTGAAAACTTAAAGTTGTAAGAATAGCAAGTATAAAAATATTCCATTTAAAAACACCATTATAATGGGCTAAACACCCTGCTATTATAATACCGGCAATAGAAAGTGGCAATGTCCGTAACCGCATTGCAGAAATCCAAGTCGAAAAATTTCCCATTTAAGGAATCCATTTTTTATCAAAATTAGGCTTACGTTTTTCTAGAAAGGCATTTCTGCCCTCTTTGGCTTCATCGGTCATATAAACTAAACGTGTAGCTTCACCAGCAAAAACTTGTTGCCCTACCATACCATCATCGGTTAAATTCATAGCGAACTTAAGCATTTTAATGGATGTTGGCGATTTTCCAAGAATTTCTTGAGCCCATTCGTATGCTGTAGATTCTAGCTCATCATGAGGTACTACAGCATTAACCATTCCCATTTCAAAAGCTTCTTGAGCCGAGTAGTTACGACCTAAGAAAAATATCTCTCTTGCTTTTTTCTGCCCTACCATTTTTGCTAAATAGGCCGATCCATATCCACCATCAAAACTTGTTACATCGGCATCGGTTTGTTTAAAAATAGCATGCTCTTTACTTGCAAGAGTTAAATCGCAAACCACATGTAAACTGTGTCCGCCACCTACAGCCCAACCAGGAACTACAGCTATAACAGCCATAGGCATAAAACGAATTAAACGTTGAACCTCTAGTATATTTAAACGATGATACCCATCTTCCCCTACATAACCTTGTTTTCCTCTTGCCTTTTGATCGCCTCCACTACAAAATGAATACACACCATCTTTTGTTGATGGTCCTTCGGCAGATAATAACACAACTCCAATATTAACATCTTCGTTTGCATCATAAAAAGCGTCATATAATTCGCTTGTTGTTTTTGGTCGAAATGCATTTCGAACATTTGGTCTATTAAACGCTATTCTAGCAACACCATTACACTTTTTATAAGTGATGTCCTGGTATTCTTTGGCTACGACCCATTCCGGTTGATTCATAATTAACTATAATTTTACCCAAAAATAAATTTATTTAAGCAAAACACCCTTTCGATTTAAAAAAAATAGCACAAAAATAGCGAATATGTTGATTTTTAGATGGTTATATTATTTAAGCGTTTTATTGAATTGTCACCAAAAAAAAGTACCTCAAAATAACGATAACTCAATTTTTTACTTAAGAAATTGACTATATCTTAAAAATACTAAAATACGTACAACTAAGTATTGATAGATGCTAAACATTTGTTAATTTTGTATCGAACAACAAACAAATTATTATTTTACTGACAATTGCTTGCTGTTTAGCGGATTAATATGTAAATTGTCGGACTCTAAATCTTGTATGCCTATGTTACTAACAATTACTCTAATTCTTTCTGGTCTTGTAATCTTTAATCTGTTACTACTTAAATTAAGTTGTAACAAGACTATTAAAGCTCAAAAAGTTGACAAAAAACCTGTTGTTTTAAGAACACGCTTAACCGTTGCTCCTACTACGCAAACACTTGCAGCTACTGGTAGTTAATACTAGTATTTTTTGCGATTGATATACCAACGGCAATAAAATATTTTTATTTTATTGCCTGTTTTGTTTTTATCACTTTTCACCTTCTAAAGGCCCTAAGTATTTTGTTTTTTAAATAGCTCGTTAACAATTAAACGAGAGCACTTTACGCTATTTTATGGTGTTAATTTTGTCTTTTCACTAACATCAATCTTTATATTTTAATTACTTTTTATTCTATTACTCGTTATTTTCACTCCAATACTTTCGTTTTATAATATTTCAACGCATCGTAAAGGGAAAAATTGAGACTAAAAGCCTCTTCTATATATCCTTTATTAACCCTTTATAACTCATATAATTAGATATATCTTAATTAGTTAGCAATAAAGCTTTTTAATTGTAATTGTGACCAAAAAATAAACTTAGGGTCTCACTAAAAATCTTAAATGCCAATGTTACTAACAACTACTCTAATTTTTACTGGACTTGTAATCTTTAATCTTGTGCTACTTAAACTAAGTTGTAACAAGACTATTAAAAAAAATAAAATAGACAAAAAACCTGTTGTATTAAGAACCCGATTAACCGTTGCTCCTACTACTCAAACCCTTGGTGCTACTGGTAGTTAATGTTTTAATGTTTACCACTTATTTATAAAAGTCATAAAAACATTTATGCTATACAATACATGGATATATAGCATTAGCAATACTCTAAACGTCAACCTAACAGCTCAATAACTTTCTACACAGACAATTTTTATTGTATGCGTTAAAAAATTGTACTTGTTATATGTGACCAAAATATATTTTTCGTGTCTAACTTATAACACAAAAAATTATGTTAAACATTATATCTATAGTTATATTATTTGCCTCAATAATACTGGCATTCTTTTTTCTTTTACACATTTTGTATAAAAATAAAAGAGAAAACGAAAACCAATTGTTTACCAAATAATTCGATCTAACCCACTTTTATCCAAATGTGTATTGGTGTAATAAAAATGTTTATTACCAAACCAATAACCTCTATTAGCACTTAATGGCGATGGATGCCCAGAAGTAAACACCTCATGTTTTTCCACATCAATTAATTTTATTTTCTTTTTCGCATATCCGCCCCAAAGCAAAAACACAATATTTTCCTTTTTATCGCTTATTGTTTTTATTACAGTATCGGTAAAAGTCTCCCATCCTTTTTTCTGATGGCTTCCTGCTTCATGAGCTCTAACGGTTAAGGTTGCATTCAATAATAAAACCCCTTGGTTTGCCCAACGCATTAAGTTTCCGCTTTCCGGATACGGTATATCTAAATTGGTTTCGAGCTCTTTAAATATATTTTTTAAAGACGGCGGATGCGCCACACCATCATTTACAGAAAAACATAAGCCATTAGCTTGCCCTTCGCCATGATAAGGATCTTGACCAAGAATAACCACTTTTACATCATCAAAATGACAATAATTAAAAGCATTAAAAATTTGATCTTTTGGCGGATAGCATATCGTGTTTTTGTATTCCGTTTCAACAAAACGCATTAAGTCCAAAAAATAAGGTTTACTAAATTCTTCTTTTAAATAAGGTTGCCAACTTTTGTGGATTGCAATGTTCATTTCTCAGTTAATATTTAATAAAAACTAAAATAGTACTATCTTTCGTTTAATTAAAAATTTATAGCCTTGAAAAAAATTAAATTCCCAACCGCCCAAACCATATTAATCATTATAGCTGGATTAGTAGCTATTTTAACTTGGTTTGTGCCTTCTGGAAAATATGATTCCTTGTCCTATAATTCATCTAGCAACAAATTTACGCAAACAAGTTTGGAGCAAATCACGCAGTTAGATGCTACTCAAGAAACCTTAAACACCCTTGGTATAAAAATTCCATTAGAAAAATTTACATCGGGCGATATTTGGAAACCTATAAGCATTCCTAATACATACCAACAAGTTGAAGCCAAACCTCAAGGTATTATACCTTTTATTAAATCGCCCATAAAGGGAATAATTGAAGGTGCCGATATTATTTTTCTAGTCCTAATTATAGGTGGTCTAATAGGTATAATAAATTACACAAGTGCTTTCGATGCTGGTATATCATGGCTAGCCAACACCTTAAAAGGTTATGAGTTTATCCTTATTATATTGGTAACAAGCTTAATTGCCGTTGGCGGAACCACCTTTGGTTTAGCCGAAGAGACCATAGCCTTTTACCCCATACTTATTCCCATATTTTTAGCCGCTAAATACGATGCTATGGTGCCGCTTGCCTGTATTTATATAGGCTCTTGTATTGGCACCATGTGTTCCACTACAAACCCGTTTTCTGCAATTATAGCATCAGATGCGGCAGGAATTAATTGGACCACCGGTATTACAGGACGTTTTATCATGCTGTTTTTAGGCACCTTAATCTGTATTCTATATATAATAAGGTATGCACAACGTGTTAAAAAAGACCCCACAAAATCTATAATTTACGATCAAAAGGAAGCCATCGAAAAGCACTTCGGAAACAGCACCAATGCATCCATAAAATTAACCTTTCGGTTACGCCTAATCCTAATCATTTTTATGTCTTGTTTTGTAGTCATGATTTATGGTGTATCGCAATTAGATTGGTGGTTTGTAGAAATGACCGTTACCTTTTTAGTGGGCGCCATAGCCATAGGCATCATTGGTAAAATAAAAGAACACACCTTTGTCGATGTTTTTGTAAAAGGCGCCGGCGATTTACTAGGTGTAGCTATTATTATTGGTATAGCACGAGGCATCACTATTATAATGAACGACGGCCAAATTAGCGACACCCTTTTATATTACGCCAGCAACACCACAAACGGCATGAATAAAGGCGTTTTTATTAACGCTATGCTCTATATTTATGGAGGGTTATCCTTTTTTATACCATCATCTTCAGGAATGGCCGTATTAACTATGCCTATCCTATCGCCGCTTGCCGATGGCGTTGGTATAGGCAGAGAAATGATAGTAAACGCTTACCAATACGGCATGGGCTTATTCGCATTTATAAACCCAACAGGATTAATATTGGCATCTTTAGCCATCGTAAAAGTAGGTTATAATAAATGGCTAAAATTCGTTATACCATTGGTAATTATCCTACTTATTTTTACTATGCTTGTGCTAACAATTTCTGTTTATTTATAAAATAATAGAATAATTTGGGCGCTACCACAAGGGTCGGGCTATTCGTTACAAGTCCTCGCACCTCCTACGTCGGGCTGTGGGCTATCCACTACTATCCCTAGCGCACATTCTAGTACCATTAAAATTTTAGTAACTCAATTTAAAAAATTCCAAAACCCTTTTAAGAAAGTATTCTAACCAAAAGCTCTTTAAGCAAATCGCCTTGTGGCACAGCGTTAGATCCTACACCTTTACCCTTTACATCAAACTCTCGTAACGTCGATACTACGGCACTAACTTTTCGCATCGGAAAATTTCTAGCAGCAGTAATATAATCGTTTACAAAATAAGGATTCACCTTTAATGCAGAAGCCACACTTCTAGGCGACTTATCTTTCAACCCATGAAAATGAAGCAGTTGCGAAAAATAACTAAACAATAACGAAACCGTTACCACCATGGGGTTATCCTTTGGGTTTTCACCAAAATAATTAACTATTTTGTGCGCTTTAAGCACATTACGTTCGCCAATAGCCTTTCGTAATTCAAAATTATTATAGTCTTTACTAATCCCTATATTTTCTTCAATATGATCTGGCGAAATTTGGGTGCCTTCGGCTAAAATAATTTGAAGCTTTTCTAGCTCGTTATTAATTTTACTTAAATCGGTCCCTAAAAACTCAACAAGCATATGCGCCGCTTTAGGTGAAATGGTATAGTTTTTTGGCGATAATACACGCCTAATCCAATCGGGTACCTGGTTGTCATAAAGCTTTTTACTTTCATAAACCACACAATCCGGTTTAAGTGCTTTATATAACCCTTTACGCTTATCAATCTTTTTGTATTTGTAATTAATTACAAGTACTGTAGAGGGTTGCGGATTTTTAGCATAGGCTGCTAGTTTTTCAATATGGCGCGATAAATCTTGAGCTTCCTTAACAATAACCACTTGGTACTCTGCCATCATAGGAAAACGTTTAGCTTGCCCAACAATATCATCTATGGTAACATCTCTACCATATAATACCATTTGGTTAAAACCACGCTCCTCTTCACTTAGTACAGAGCTTTCAATAAAATCGGAAATTTTATCAATATAATAAGCCTCTTCACCCATTAAAAAATAAATGGGCTTAAGGTTTTTGTTTTTAATATCGGTAACTAGCTGTTTTACTTCGTCCAAAGTGTCTTTAAAATTTTTTATTAAAATCACTACAAGTGACTTAATAATGATAAATTTGTGAGGTGCAAAATTTAAATTTCCCTACATATCAATTCCGTTTCAAAAATAGCGAAAATAAAGTTTCTATTTTCGATCCTATACGCAAAAAATTTATCGTTTTACAGCCCGAAGAATGGGTGCGCCAACATTGCATTCAGTTTTTAGTACAAGAAAAAGGCTACCCGCTATCGCTAATAAATGTTGAGAAAGAAATAATCATTAACGATTTAAAAAAACGTTACGATATTGTGGTTTATAATCCCAATGGCAGCATTCATTTAATTGTAGAATGTAAAGCCCCTAAAATAAGCATCAATCAATCTACTTTCGATCAAATTGCACGTTATAACCTAGAGTTAAATGCCACGTTTTTAATGGTAACAAACGGATTAAATCATTATTATTGCCAAATGGATTTTGAAAATGAACGCTATCAATTTTTAAAAGATATTCCAGAATACCAATCATGAAAATTGCAATCGTTATACTAAACTGGAACGGACAAAAACTATTACAACAGTTTTTACCATCGGTAATACAGCATAGTCAAGGTGCCGATATTTATGTAGCAGACAATGCCTCGACCGACAATTCCATTGCCTTTGTAAAAACCAATTACCCCAATATAGCACTAATACAAAACCAAACCAATGGCGGATATGCCAAAGGCTACAACGACGCATTAAAACATGTAAAGGCAGATGTTTATTGCTTACTAAACAGCGATATCGAGGTTACTCCAAATTGGCTTACACCTATTATAAACACCTTTAAAACCGAGGCTAATACAAGTATAATTCAGCCAAAAATATTAGATTTTAATAACAAGGCGTATTTTGAATATGCTGGTGCTGCAGGAGGCTTTATAGATAAATATGGCTATCCGTATTGTAGAGGTCGTATTTTTGATACCATCGAAAAAGACCATGGACAGTATAACGATACTACCGAAATATTTTGGGCAACAGGCGCCTGTTTATTTATAAGAAGCAACGTTTACCAACAATTAAATGGACTTGATGAGTATTTTTTCGCTCACATGGAAGAAATCGATTTATGCTGGCGCGCAAAAAACCTAGGTCATACCATAAAATATGTTGGGCAATCTACAATATATCATGTAGGCGGAGCAACGCTTAAAAGTACAAACCCCAGGAAAACCTTTTTAAACTTCCGGAATAGCTTAATTACCTTAACCAAAAATGCCAATGGCTTTGTATTTGGTAAAATATTTGTGCGTCTTATATTAGATGGTGCAGCAGCCATTAAGTTTTTATTGCAATTAAAACCGTTACACATGCTAGCCATATTAAAAGCACACTTTAGTTATTACAAGCAATTACCACGAGTACTAAAGCAACGAAAAGCCATAAAAACCAAAACAAAGTACTATTCTACAACATCTATTGTGTACGATTACTTCGTATGTAAAAAAACAGAATACCGCAGTTTATAAGACTATTAGCAAAAGTTTTGTTAAAATGTTAAAAACCACCGAATTTTGTATATTTTTGTAGTTAATTATAGAAATTAATCCTTAAAATAATCATGAGAAAAATTTTATTACTAAGTGCATCTGCAATGCTTTTATTAAGTTCATGTGTATCAAAAAAATTGTTCACAGACCTTGAAGCAAAACAAAAAGAAACTCAAGACTTACTTAACTCAGCAACTGTAAAACTTAACTCTTGTTTAGAGGACAGAGCATCAGCTACAGCACGTGTAGAGGCTATGAAAGATCAGCTTGACGATTTAAAAAAGAACAATACAGCTTTAATTAAAAGTTCTCAAGATTTAACAGAATTAACATCTAAAGGCGCAACAAACCTTGAAAAATCTTTAGAGTCTTTACAAGAAAGAGATTTAAAAATTACACGTTTACAAGACGCTATCTCTAGAAAAGACAGTGTAACATTAGCTTTAGTAACTAGCTTAAAGCGTGAAGTTGGAATTAACGATCCAGATATTGAAGTAAATGTTGAAAAAGGTGTGGTATTTATCTCTATCGCCGATAAATTATTATTCCAATCAGGAAGCTACAATGTAACCTCTCAAGCAAAAGGTGTGTTAGCAAAAGTAGCTAAGGTAATTAACAGCAAACCAGATTTCGAAGCTATGATCGAAGGTCATACAGACAGCCAATCATACAGTAAAGGTGTGTTAGTAGATAACTGGGATTTAAGTGTAAAACGTTCTACTTCTATCATTAGAGTATTACAAGAGTTAGATGTTAACCCAGGACAGTTAATCGCTGCAGGTCGTAGTTCTTACGTGCCATTAGCCGATAACGATACTGCTGCAAACAGAGCAAAAAACAGACGTACACGTGTTGTTATACTTCCAAAAATCGATCAGTTTTACGACATGATTGAAAAGGAAATGAAAAACCTAGAAGCAGGTAACAACTAATACCGCTCACAAATATATACCAAAAGCTCAATCGAAAGATTGGGCTTTTTTTATGGCCGGGAAAACGTGAATCTCACCACTGTTTAGATTTTTTTTGGAGCCTGTCTTGAGCGAAGTCGAAAGGCGCACCCTAAAGGGTCAGGCTTTCACTACTCGCTTCCTCCTATGTCGGCGAGCTCAAACATGCCGTTCAATCCTTAACGCAACTTATAAACTCAATATCAAATTTATATAATCGCTTTAGCATACTACTTGAATTTGTCAGAAAAATCACCTAAATTCGTTTAACAATCGATAAATTTCATTGAAACGGAAACTTATCTTTGCATTACCTACAACCTGAAAATAGCCGAATAGATTGAAATTTTGAACAAAAACTATTTTATTGTTTCTTTGTATAAAAAATACTGAATAGTATCTTATATGAAAAAGGCAGAATCAACACGACTGACAATACTACAAAAAGCATTTGAACTGATTTATACTAAGAGTTATCAAACAACAAGTATTGATGACATTATTGCTACAACACAAGTAACAAAAGGAGCTTTTTATTACCATTTTAAAACCAAAGACAAGATGGGAGTTGCCATTATCAATGAAATTCTGAAACCAAGATTTACAAACAATTTTATTCAACCGCTACAAAAAGAAGAAAACCCATTGGAGGCTATTTATTATCTAATGGATAACCTTTTAATGAAAAATGAGTTTTTAAAAGTTGAGTATGGTTGTCCAGCATCAAACTTTACACAAGAGATGACTCCTTGGAATACTGACTTTAATATTGCTTTAAACGAGCTAACACAAGAATGGATAAAAGTAATGACAGCTATCATTGAAAAAGGAAAGGAAAACAAATTTGTACGTAATAATGTTAATGCAAAACAGGTAACAATGTTTATTATGTCAGGTTATTGGGGTATACGAAATTTTGGGAAATTAGAAAACAGTAAAAAACCATATCTATCTTATTTAAAGCAACTTAAAAATTACCTCAATAGCTTAAAATAATTTTTTATTTAAAAACATACTAATTAGTATGTTTTTATTTACTTTTACATTAAAATTAAAAAACCACAATGTAAAATGTATTTAACATTATTATCTATTCACTCATTAATCCGTTGGTTTGTTCTAGCTTTTTTGGTTTATTCCATTTATAGAGCATTTATTGGATACTCAAAAAACAAATCATTTTCAAAAGTAGATAATGCTTTTCGACATTGGACAGCAACCATGGCACACATTCAGTTAATGGTTGGTATATTACTTTATACACAAAGTCCGATAATAAAATACTTTTGGAAAGAAACCAAAATAGGTTTACAAAATTTGGACTTGACATTCTATGGTTTAATACACATTTTTCTAATGTTGACTTCTATTGTTGTATTGACAATTGGTTCTGCAAAAGCAAAAAGAAAACCAACAGATAAAGAAAAATTTAAAACAATGCTTCTTTGGTATTCCATTGCTTTATTAATCATTTTTATTGTAATTCCTTGGACATTTTCACCACTATCAAGTAGACCTAATTTTAGACAATTTTAATTATGAAAAAGTATTTTACAACAACAATCGGACGTTTACGACTTCTTGCTTTCTTAGAAGGATTTTCATTACTTGTTTTGGTTTTTGTAGCTGTTCCAATAAAATATTATTATGACAATTCTTCACTTTCAAAATCTCTTGGGCCTATTCACGGTGCATTATTTTTACTGTTTTTAATAAATGCTTTAAAAGTAAGTATCGAACAACAGTGGAAATTCAAAGAAACAACTTGGAAAATCCTTATCGCTTGTTTTATTCCATTTGGCACTTTCTACATTGATTATAAAATCCTTCGCAACATAAACAGATAAAAAAAGATAATAATGGTATTTGTATTTAAAACATCAATAAGTTCTAAAAAAACAATCAAACTACTAACACCACATTTAAACAAATTATTAGCAGATTCCAATTGGAACTTTGACCTTGAAGATTGTGACAATATTTTACGGATTGATAGCCAAGTTAATATTGTAAAAAAGACCATTGAAATTTTAAACGACAATGGCATTAAATGTGAAGAGTTACCCGAATAGAAAAAGGCAGTAGGTAACAATGTATAAAAAACATAGGGCGTTCGTGCTAAACTGAAAGGTCTGTGCTTATTAACAAAGTCCGCGTTAGGGATTGAACGGCATGTTTGAAATCCCCGACATAGGAGGGATTGAGTAGTGAAAGCCTGACCGCCTTCCCTGAGCGCAGACGAAGGGTGTGGTAACCTTTCGACTACTCTTAAGACAGGCGCCCAAATAGCACTCAAAAAACTAACTTACCCACTTCATCATTAAAGCACATGCAAATGCGGCATACGTGCCTAAAGCATAGCCTAAAACCGCCAACAAAACACCTACAGGTGCTAACGACGGATGAAAAGCTCCTGCCACCACAGGTGCCGAAGCTGCACCACCAATATTAGCTTTAGAGCCTACTGCCAAAAAGAAATATGGGGCTTTTATAATTTTAGCGACTACAAATAGTAAACCAACATGTATAAGCATCCAAACGAAACCAATGGCGAATAGGCTTATGTTTTCTACTATGGCATTTAAATTCATTTTCATACCAATAGAGGCTACCAAAATGTAAATAAACACGGTGCCTATTTTACTTGCGCCTGCGCCTTCGTAACTTTTTATTTTGGTAAAAGATAGTAGAACACCAACGGTTGTTGCGGTAATTATTAACCAGAAAAAGGCACTACCTAGTCCGAAATCGACCAAAAACGGGGCGTTTTCTATTACCCAAACGCTTAAATTATCGCCCACAAAATGGCTTAATGAGGTTACACCGAAACCAATACCTAAAAGGATTATTAAATCGTTAAAGGATGGAATTCTTGCAGTTTCTAAACTAAAGGTTTCCATTTTATTTTTTAATGCGGTTATAGAGGAGTTGTCGGCTTTAAAATAAGCGTCTATTTTATCGGATTTGGCAACGCCTAATAATAGGAATGCCATCCAAACTTCGGCCACCAAAACATCTACTACAGCCATGATACTAAACAGGCTGTCGCTTACCTCCCACTGCTCTTTCATGGCGAGTTGATTGGCGCCACCACCAATCCAGCTTCCAGCTACGGTTGATAGTCCTTTCCATAGCTCGGTGCCTTCTACATCTATTAAAATATCTGGAGCTACATAACTAAAAAATAAAATAGCCAACGGACCACCAATCATTACCCCAAAGGTTGCGGTTAAAAACATGATTAAGGCTTTGGAGCCTAATTTAAAAACACCTTTTAAATCGATACTCATGGTTAATAACACCAAGGCTGCGGGTAACAAAAACCGCGACGACACATAATACAACTTGCTACCATCTATAAACTGGGCATACACCGAAGTATCTATTTGGTTTGCGGCGATATAAACTTTTAGGTCGTGTAAATTGCTGACTCCTTCTAGATTGCCATAAAGAGCTTGTAAGTGCTTTATTGTTGCTGTAACGTCTATCCATTTATCGGCTATTAACCCTACAGAACTTAATACCGATGGTAAAAAGTAACACAGTAATAGCGCTGGTACAATTTTATAAAACTTTGAAAACCTTGGTAAACTGGAGGTGTGAAATATGAGTGCTAGCGTAATGCAAAGGACACCGAATATAATAGTATCGGAAGCAAAAATGGGTATATCGCTGTTAATCTCTGATATATTCATGGGCTAATTTCTGATTTTTGCGGTTTGGAAATTTAAATTAATTTGTTATGCTAGTTTTAAAGAAATAGATGGCGTTTTATTTTGAATTGAAATACTGATTTTAAAGTGGTTCTCGATACAATCTCGAAAAAATTCGAGATCACTCGAACTGACATTTAGTCTTTATAAATTGATTTATGATAATTTGTGAGCTATCTTTTAAAACTAGATGGCGTTTTATTTTGAATTGAAATACTAGTTTTAAAGCGGTTCTCGATACAATCTCGAAAAAATTCAAGATCACTCGAACTGACATTTAGTTTGATATGGTGATTTAAAAAATCTCTAAGCTGCCCTTACCTTCTCTAATTACTATAGGTTCGCCTTCTGATAAATCGATAACCGTTGAGGGTTCATTATCGCCATAACCACCATCGATTACCAAATCGACTAGGTTATCCCATTTTTCTAGAATTAATTCGGGATCTGTAGTGTACTCTAAAACTTCATCGTCGTCGCGAATGGATGTTGAAATAATTGGGTTTCCTAATAGCTTTACAATTTCTAGGGCTATATTATTGTTAGGCACACGAATACCAACGGTTTTCTTTTTCTTGAATGGATTTGGTAACGTTTTTGAACCTGGAAGAATAAAGGTATACGCTCCTGGAAGTGCACGTTTTAAGATTTTAAAAACGGAAGTATCTATTTGTTTTACGTAATCGCTTAAATTACTTAAATCGTGACAAATGAATGAGAAATTAGATTTTTCGAGTTTTACACCTTTAATTCTCGCTACTTTCTCTAAGGCTTTAATGTTAGTAATATCGCAGCCTAAACCATAAACGGTATCGGTTGGGTAAATAATTAAACCACCCTTTTTTAAAACATCTACAACTTGCGCAATTGCTTTGGGATTTGGGTTTTCATTATATATTTTTAGAAAAGTAGCCATTTTTTATCTCGTGAATTTACGTATACAATTTAAATATTATTTTGGTATGCTAAAGTGATTCCTTAAATAATTTAAACCCTAAAGATAAGACATATAAAAAAAGCACGATTTAAAACTTAAATCGTGCTTTTATAATTAGGTTTAATAGCCCATTCGCCCACCGCCTCGAGACGAACCTCCTTGTCCGCCACCAAGAGACCTATTATTGTTGTTTTCTGATTCGGCTTGTGGCTCTAAATCTTTTTTAACAGCTATTTGATATTTAAGCCATTTTTTAAATTGCTTTTCATTTAATATGCCTTCTAGCTTTGTATTAAGCTTTTCTTCTTCCTCTTGAATTCCTTTTTTAGCAGGTTCCATTTTTTCTTCTGCTAGCCTTTTGGCTTGTCGCATTGGGTTATCTTGATTATCTTCCTGCATACCATAATCACCAGAACCTCTTTGCTGACCTCTTTGTGGTCTTGATGATTTCATGAGTGCATTCATATACACATTTAGCGTATCGAAATTATCCTTATTATTAAGCGCAATCTCATTTACCGCTTGGTTATATGTCATTATAGCCTGACGAACATCTAAAATTAAGGCGGCTTCTTTTTTACTTTTTAGTTTAATTTTATCGACCGCTTCATTATCATCATAATTAAAAGTCCCAACAATGTTTGAGGCATTAAACTCCACCATTTTTGGTCGTTGGCGTTCACTTTGGTCTTGACCTTGACCTCCTCCCATAGTACGACCACCACGACCACCGCCACCACCAGGTTGCGCTTGCGACTCACTAAAACTTAAAGCACATAGTAATAAAAGAAAAATTTTCATACAGGTATTTATTATTTGTTTATTAGGTTTTAGATGCTTTATTTAAAATAAACTTGCGCTGTTTTTTTTTTTTGAAAATGTAAGGAAGTTAGAAGTCGGAAGAAAGAAGTTGATTGACAAAAGTTGATTGACCGAAGCCGGAAGACCGAAGTCAGAAAACGGAAGACCGAAGACCGTTGACCGAAGACGGTTGACCGAAGACCGTTGACCGAAGACGGTTGACCGAAGACGGTTGACCGAAGATCTAAAATTTCTGACTGTAAACTGCACACTTAAAACTGCCAACTACAAACTAAAGACTGAAAACTGTATACTGAAAACTAAACCCTATCCAATAATTTCCAGTTTTGCGAAACGCAACAACAACTTTTTAACACCTCCATGTTGGAAATTAATTTCAGCTTTAGTATCGGCGCCTACACCTTCAATTTTTTTAACTTCACCAACGCCAAAACGTAAATGTTTTACAAGGTTTCCTACTGTTAATTTACTGTCGAACAAGTTCGCTTCTCCCGCACTTTTAGCAACAGGCTTTAAGTTTTTAGGTGTTGTTACTTGGAATTTCTCAGGTTCTTTTTTAGCAGCATTAGCCTTTTTAAATACGGGCTTTTTAGCTGGTTTATATCTTATTTTATTTGGATTAGCCTTAATATTTGGTTCTGCATCTCCAAAAATATCGGCAGAAAGCATCGGGTTAAAACGGCGTTCTTCAATAGGCGTTACAATTTCTAAATACTGCTCATCGATTTCTGAAATAAAACGACTAGGTTCAGAATCTACTAATTTACCCCAACGGTATCTTGATAAGGCATAAGTTAAATACGCTTGTTTTTCGGCTCTTGTAACAGCTACATAAAAAAGACGGCGTTCTTCCTCTAATTCGGCACGCGTATTACCACTCATGGCACTAGGGAATAAATCTTCTTCTAAACCAACTACAAATACATTGGAGAATTCTAGTCCTTTTGCCAAGTGAATGGTCATTAAAGCCACGTGATCTGGATCACCTTTATCGCCATCAGCATCAGTGGCTAAAGCCACGTCTTCTAAAAACTCTGCTAAAGATCCTGTGGTATCGGCAATTTCTTTCTGGCCTTCCACAAAATCTTTCATACCATTTAAAAGCTCTTCAATATTTTCCATTTTAGCAACACCTTCTGGCGTGCCATCTTTATTGAATTCTTTAATGATTCCTGTGGTTCTGGTAACATGTTCTGCAAGCTCAAAAACATCAGCCGATTGATTAAGAACTTGAAAACTTTCTACCAGCGTTACAAAGTTTTTAAGCTTTGTTTTTGTTCCTGCATTAATGCTTACATTGGTTTTATCAATGTTTTTCATCACCTCGAATATGGTGCGCTTATAACCGTTAGCAGCAACAATAAGTTTATCTACCGTGGTTTGACCAATACCTCTAGCCGGAAAATTAATAACACGTTTTAAGGCTTCCTCATCGGCAGGATTTATAACTAACCTTAAATAAGCAACAACATCTTTAATTTCTTTACGCTGATAAAAGGAAGTGCCACCATAAATTCTATATGGAATATCACGCTTTCTTAAGGCATCCTCAATAGATCGCGATTGCGCATTGGTACGATATAAAATAGCGAAATCACTATTTTTTAATTGATTCTGCATTTTGCTTTCCCAAATGGTACTTGCCACATAACGTCCTTCGTCACTATCTGTTAAAGAACGGTTTACAATAATTTTACCGCCTTCATCATTAGCGGTCCAAACCACTTTATCGAGTTTGGTTTCATTTTTATCTATAATAGAATTTGCTGCGTTAACAATGTTTTTAGTAGAACGGTAATTTTGTTCTAATCGAAATACTTTTACATCGTCGTAGTCATTTTGGAAATTCAAAATATTATTAATGTTAGCTCCACGGAACGCATAAATACTTTGCGCATCATCACCTACCACACAGATATTCTGAAATTTATCTGATAAAGCTCTAACTATTAAATACTGCGAGTGGTTGGTATCTTGATACTCATCAACCAAAATGTATTTAAAGCGGTTTTGATATTTTGCTAAAACTTCCGGAAAACGCGTAAGCAACTCATTGGTTTTTAATAACAAATCATCAAAATCCATAGCACCCGCCTTAAAACAACGGTCTACATATTCCTTATAAATTTCACCCATTCGCGGACGTCTTGCCATAGCATCGGCCTCCTTTAATTCTGGATTTTGCATATAGGCACGAACCGTAATCAAACTATTTTTATAAGACGAAATTCTGCCTAATACTTGTTTGTATTTATAGATATCCTTATCCAAATTCATCTCCTTGATAATAGACGCTATTAAGCGTCCAGAATCTTGAGAGTCATAAATAGTAAAGTTACTTGGATAGCCTAGTTTATCGGCTTCAATTCTTAATATTTTAGCAAATATGGAGTGAAACGTTCCCATCCATAAATTCTTAGATTCGCTAGCACCAACAATGGTAGCAATACGTTCTTTCATTTCTTTTGCCGCCTTATTTGTAAATGTTAGCGACAAAATATTAAAAGGGTCTATGCCCTTACTCATCATATATGCTATACGAAATGTTAGCACTCTTGTTTTACCTGAACCTGCTCCAGCAATAACAATCATAGGGCCTTCTATTTGAATTGTAGGCTCTAATTGTGCTTCATTTAACTGGCTTAAATACTTTTCCAAATCATCATCAATTTAAGTCGTGAAATTAACCATTGTTACGCTTTTTTTACTTCAGAATTATTAATAATTATAAACAATTTTAATTCTATTCCTGCTTTTCACCATTTGCTGTTAATGCTTCTAAAAGTGCAGCTCTTAAACTAAGCCAAACAAAATTAAATACCGATTTAGTTTTATCTCTCTCAACAGGTTCCGATTTGCCATACCTAAAAATATCATTACCATCTCTACTATGTTTAGAAATAAAAACGTTTAACACAGCCGATAAAAGCTTGTTTTTTTCCTTTCCATTATCCTTTAATACAATAACATCAAAGTTTTTGTAACTCACTTTTAAGTCGGTTTGCGAGGTGCTCTCGGTACCATCAATGGTGAAATACATAGTGTTAAATTCGCCTTCAAACCTAACATTTAAGTTCGGTTCTATAAATTGATTTAAATCTTCGGCTTGCAGTTTACCAATTTCAGATTTAAAAACAAAGGCGTCATTTTGATTATTAACAGCAAAATCCCATTTTACCTTTAAAGGTGTGCTTTTCATAAACACAGCCTCTATATCCATTGCCGTTTTGTCGTTATAAGTATTACCAATGTTTTTAATGGTCGCATCTAACTCGCTAAAAGCAAGATCGCCACCTTTTGAGTCTGGTTTTACCTTTTCAATATAATTAATGGATGAGTTTCTAATTTTAAAAACATCTATACCAAGTTTAAATTTTAAATCGCGTAGCGCCTTACTGTACAAAGGTTTGTACGACATATCATCTAGTAATAATTTGTTTCTAAAAACATCAAAATCTGCATGATAAATTGTTGCTAACGGACTTTTAAAATGAAATAAAGTATCGCGCTCAAAACCAAATTTTGGCTGCGCTATGTCTAAAGAATCTATGCTCAACCTATAATGATCACGCTCAACATTGGTGTTTGCAGATAAAGCTTCTTTTGTGTATTTTGTATTCAAAGTAATTCCTCTAAATTTAGCTGCTTCAGGATTAAAAGTAAGCGTTTTTAACCTTAAATTTTCATAGGCGCTCATTGCATAAAATAAGGCTCCCGTTTTAACATCAAACCCATCATAAGTCAATTTTGGTTCGCTAGCATCCTTAACAACTAAAAGGTTTTTAATATGACATTGAATAGCCTCTGTTTTTAATAACAATGAATCATTTGAGGCCTTATACATCCTTAATTCGCCATCTTTTACCTGAATAGAGCCAATTTCTACGTCTTGCTTTAAATTAGATTTAAAGGAGTTGTTATATGATGATTTTTCAACCAAATCGTTATGAAAATAAGTAACCTGTGGTTTGCTTAAAACAATATCATCTACAGCAATTTTGTTATTTACCAAATACGACCAATAACTTACCCCAGAAACACTTAAATCTTGAAAATCAACTTTTAAATTTATGGAATCAGTTGTTTTACCATAAACCGTAACGGTAGACTCTTTTATATTTACGAATCCTGTTAAAATATTTAAGCTTACATCCTTATAATCTACCTTTATAGTATCAGAAAGGTTTTGTAAACCTGCTTTAAGTTCATTTTTTAATTTATAATTAACACCAAATAAAAGAGCTATTAGTAAAACTAAAACCCCTGCAAACCAGATTAATCGCTTTTTTAACTTAGAATTCATTTCATAAAGATATTCATTCAATATTTTTATACCATATTTTTAAATATCTTTATTGATTAAAATGTTAACTCATTTGGTTGACGGTTTATATATATCTTAAAAACTTAATATGGATTCAATACTCGATTTTTTGTCAAGCATAGCCTGGTGGGGCTGGCTTTTAATAGTATTATTAATTGTAGCTATTCGCGATATATTCTTTCAAAAGTCGCATACCATTAGTCATAACTTCCCTATTGTGGGCCATTTACGCTATTGGCTAGAAAGTATTGGTCCGGAAATGCGTCAATATTTTGTAGCTAATAACAGGGAGGAATTACCGTTTAATAGAATTGAACGTGGCTGGATATACGCCTCTGCAAAAAAAGAAAACAATTACGAAGGATTTGGTACCGATAGAGATATTTACGCACACCAGCATATTTTTATTAATAATGCGATGATGCCTTATAAATTACCAGAAAACCATCCTCACACTATTGATAATTCCTTCTTACCATGCGCTAAAGTAATGGGTGAATTTAATAAACGTAAACGCCCTTACAGACCAGCATCTGTAATTAATGTTTCTGCAATGAGTTTTGGATCCTTATCAGCAAAAGCTGTAGAATCCTTAAACAAAGGTGTAAAAATAGCCGGAGCATATCACAATACCGGCGAGGGCGGATTATCGCCTCACCACAGTCATGGTGGCGATGTGGTTTTTCATTTCGGTACAGGTTACTTTGGTGTTCGCGCAAAAGATGGTGATTTTTCAATGGAAAAAATGGTAAAACTTGTTAATGAGAATCCTTTTATCCGTGCCATTGAGGTTAAATTATCACAAGGTGCAAAACCAGGAAAAGGTGGCGTTTTACCAGGCGCCAAAATAACAGAAGAAATTGCAGCAATTAGAGGTGTTGAAGTTGGTAAAGATGTACTATCACCACCAAATCACAAAGCGTTCTCTAACGTTCCAGAAATGGTCGATTTTATAGAGCAAATTGCCGAAGCCACAGGTTTACCTGTAGGTATTAAAGCTGCTATTGGGAAATTAGACCAGTGGAAGGAGTTGGCAGACATCATGAAAGCAACAGGCAAAGGTCCCGATTTTATTACCGTAGATGGTGGCGAAGGTGGAACCGGAGCAGCACCACCAAGTTTTGCAGATCATGTTTCACTGCCATGGGTTTATGGCTTTAGTGATCTTTACAAACTATTTAAAGACAAAGGATTATCAGAGCGTATTGTATTTATTGGTAGCGGTAAACTAGGGTTTCCTGCTAAGGCCGCTATGGCTTTTGCTATGGGTGCAGATTGTTTAAACGTTGCCAGAGAAGCTATGATGAGCATAGGCTGTATTCAGGCTCAAATTTGCCATACCAATCGTTGTCCTGCAGGCATTGCCACGCAAAAAAAATGGACACAAAACGGTATTAATGTTCCTTTAAAATCCGAGCGTTTGGCACAGTATTTTAAAACTTTCAGGAAAGAATTTATCGAAATTACTCATGCTGCCGGCTACGAACACCCATGCCAGTTTAAAATGAGCGATATCGAAATAAATGTAGACGATCATAACCTTTCAAAACAACTTAGCCGCACCTACATGTACGAGAAAACACCTGTTCCTTTTCAAGGGGTTCAGCACCTAAAGGATTGCATGCATTTAGGAGGAGCAAAATAAGGTTTCAATTACAGTTTACAGGCTAACTTAAAACTATTAACCCCAAACCTACACTGTCTTTTCGCTTGTTTTTTTTGGGCGCAACCACAAGTGGTCGGGCTATACGCTACAAGTCCTCGCACCTCCTGCGTCGGGCTGTGGGCTATCCGCTACTATCCCTTGCGCAGACTAAAGTAGAAACTTATCGTTTTCAAAACAATCAAACGTTTTTAAACCAACAATACTCCCATTAGTTTTAAATAAATTTTGTCCAATAAACACAAACCACTTATGTTTGTAAATAATAAACTTTATTTATGGATACCAGCCGCATTATAGACCTCTTTTTATTTGCAATACCAACAGTAATTACCGGAATTATTGCCTTCTATTTTTTTAGAGAACACACTAAAAATGAAGATGGGCGTCGTCGTTATTTGTTAAAAAAAGACATGCAAATTAATGCTATGCCATTACGCTTACAAGCCTACGAGCGTATGGCGCTTTTTCTAGAACGCATCTCACCATCAAAATTACTAATTAGAATAACACCAATATCTTCAGATAAAGAGGATTACGAATCTTTACTTATACAAAGTATTGAGCAAGAATTCGAACATAATTTATCGCAACAAATTTACATTACCGATAAATGTTGGAGCATTGTAACCACATCAAAAAACGCTACAATACAACTTATTAGAAAAGCAAGCATGTCTGAAAAAACAGATTCCGCAAACAAACTTCGCGAAGTTGTTTTAACCGAAATGATGGAGCGACGCTCACCTAGCGATGCAGCATTAGCTTTTATTAAAGAAGAAGTATCAAGTTTGTGGTAAATCTTTTTCACGCAACTCGTTAGACTGCGCTTGCTCAAATTTATTTTTTGCGTAATAATACCCTTGTTGCCACCATTTGGTCATTAATTTTTTATTAAAAACCAACGAGTTTTCAGTAAGTTTAGAAGGCGTGTAATACAAGTTTAGTTTTACGTGCTTATTTTTAGCTGCTAACTTTCCAATTAAAATATCACTTCGCTCTACTTGGTCTAAAAGATGTCCAAAAAGATTCAGCATTAAAGAAAAAGGATTTTTACCCAACACCTTATTATAAGCCATACTTTCAGACTCCAAAATAATAGCATCAATTTCGGTAGCGCCTCTTAAAATAGCTTCTCGAATAGGAACAACACAGCCAAAAGCACCATCTGCATATTCAAAACCATCTTTTTTTACTAAAGACATAAACGGAATATAGTTACACGAAATCCAAATCCAATCGCAAAACTCATCGTAACTAAAATCTTTTATAGACTTATATTCCACAATGTTTTTAGATAGATTAGAGACCGTAACCACAACATCGTGCTTAGTCTCTTTTATAGCTTTAAACTCTTCGTAAGTAAAATTTCTTTTTAAGTAACGTCGTAATGCCTTACTCTCCCCAAAAGTTCGTTTTCTTTTAATAAACTGCCAGACAGAATTTAAAAAATCTATAGAAACATACTCCCTATCACCTTTTTTACGAATAACAAAAGGGCTTACACTAAAAATATTCTTTTGATTTACATTAGTAAATACCTTGTGGATTTTATCAATCTTACCTGCGGCCAAATGAGGAATAAGCAAACTACCAGTCGATGTTCCTAAAAACATATCGTAATCCCTACCTTCTTCCTTAATTAAATACTCGGCAACACCACCTGCGTATGCGCCTTTACTACCACCACCCGAAATTACTAATGCTTTCATTAAATTAAAATTGTATGTAAATATAAAAACTTAACATGTATTTAATTGGCTTTTAATAACTCTTTTGCATATTTCTGAAATCGCCAATTATGATGCTTAGTAGCTTCTTTTAAATGTTCTTTACAAACATCCTTACACGCTTGAATTTGATGCAAATACTGAAATGCATTTTGGCGCACCTCAAATCCGTACTGCGGGCTTGTATATCGTGTTAACTCATTAAAATACTCTCGTATGTTTTTATCTTCAAAGTCTGGAGACACTAACTGCAATGCCAACCAAAGCATTCTTACATTCTTATCGCTAAACCCTTGGATATCTTTAGTTTTTTCAAAATATTTTTGTCGCTCCTGCGGAAAGTTTTGCCACAGGTTAAATAACGCCGTTTCAATAGTAACGTAAGATTCATCATTAAGTAACGACTCGTATTCGATTTTTAATTCTGAAGGGATTTTAGATACATTACGAGCAATGGCTTGTCGCACTTTTAAACTATTTTTAAAATCTTCTTTTTTTATCTGATTGGGTATTTGAGTAATCACTTTTATTTTAGCTTCATCAGAAATTCCAGAGGTTAAATAGTCACTACATTTTGAGGTATACACTTCGCAATCAACCATTAAATACTCCTGCATATATGCTGATTTTTTCAAACTATTTAAAACTTCATCATAATTAAACGCTTTATTTTTCAACCATAATTCTACAAAATCAGTCAAATCTTCACCGCTTACCTCTTCAACTTCAGCTATAAAATTCTCAGTTTCAACATTTTTAAATGCGTACTTTTTTAAATAATTTTTAATGGCCGTTTTAAAAGCCTTGTCGCCCACTCGTTCCTTAAGTACATGCAATACCCAAGCCCCTTTTTTATAAAATGTTGTACTACTCGATTTCGGATCTAACAGGGAGGTGCTTCCGCCCGCTCTATCTTGGTCTAGCAACTCCTGTGCGTATTCATACAATTGCCAATAGTAATAGTTCTCTCCAAAAATATCGCGTTCGGCTAATAAGGCATAATACGTTGCAAAACCTTCTTGCAGCCAATGGTGTGTACCCGAAGTTTCGGTTACCAAATCGCCAAACCATTGGTGTGCCAACTCGTGTGCGTTTACATTAACATAGTTTTTATCTGTAAATGCCGTAGAATCAATTACAAAACTATCTGCAAATATTGTAGCACTTGTGTTTTCCATGCCTGCGTATAAAAAGTCTTTTACAGGTACTTGCTTGTAGTTTTGCCACGGATACGGCACGCCTATTTCAGCTTCAAGAAAATCGAACATCTGTTTTGTATAGCGATATGTTGGTTCGAATTTTAACGAATCTTCTGGATAATAATACATTTCTAACGGAATACCACTTTTGGAATATTCTACATTTTTACTGTATTTACCAATAACTAAAGCCACAAGATAACTGGACATGGGCTTTTCCATGTCGAACTCCCACAAATTATAAGTTGGTGTTTCTCTTTTAAAAATCATTTTTCCGTTTGAAATAACCTCGTAACCTTTTGGAGCCACGCAACTAATATCGAACTCAATTTTGTCATTCATATCGTCAATGGAAGGCAACCAATGGCTTGTGTACTTTCCTTGACCTTGTGTCCAAATTTGCTTCTTCTGGACAGTATTTCTGTTAATATCAGAATAACTCGAAGTAACAGCATCTTCATTATCCCAATCAATAAAATACATGGCTTTTTTAGGTGAAGTAAAAAACAGAAAATTAAGCGTGTACGTTTTTGAAGCCTTAAACCCATGGTAAATGATTAGCTTTTTACCATCGTTTTTAAATTTTACTTTGCTTTTGTTTAAGGCTACATTACTGAATTTCATGTTTATAGCATCCAAATACACCGAATCCGTCTGTTTTAAAACATCGAATTTAATCTCGTAAGAATTAAAAACAGTACTATCTACTTTCATTTGATTAAAAGCCAATACCGTTTTTACTTCTTTAAAATCTACATAATCCGTTTGTTGCGCATAAAGAAGGTTTGCACAACAGCATAAAAGGAATACTATATTTTTCATGATTTTAAAGATATCAAAGATTAGCCCAAAATCATAAAAACCATATTAAAAACTATGAAACTCAATTAAATTAGCTTCGTAATATTGATCGCCAAGTTTTGATAGTAGCGCTCTTATCACATCGCTATCGCCATCTACAGCAAGCGCTGAGTACCCAACATTATTTAGTTTACCTAAACGTAAATCAATAATATTTATTTTTTTAGATGCCAATGCAGATAATAGTATTAATAAAACCCCAGGCGCATTAATATGCTTCGTTAAAATAACTTTATCCCTTAGCGCTAAATTTAATTTTACACCATCCATTTCAAGTAAATACACGCCTTCGGTATAATAATTAGGCATTGCAGCATGTTCTTGATAGGTTAAGGATTTAAACAAACCACCATCGGTACCTTTTGTAAAATCGATAGCGTTTTGAACTTTTCCATTTTTATTATCTAAAGACAAAAATGCAACTGCAGTACCGTCGTTATTCGATTTTAAACGCGCTGTTTCCACATTAATACCTTCTGATGCCAGTGTATTAAATAATGAAGAGATTACACCAGGCTCGTCTAAATGCTCCGAAAACAACCCATTTACTATGGTTTGTGTGTTTTTAGGAATTTCGTTGGTAACTGTAATGGATTTACCATATTTTCGAATTCTAATAGCGTTATAATCGCCCATTCCTGTGGCACTTCTATAAATGTCTACAAACTCTGAAAACGAACCTCCAAACGAAAAATCTGGAATTATTCTTCGTTGTGTTTCATCTAAACGTTGATTTAACAACTCGATACCCTTATTTAAAACCGTGTATTTTACTTTTAATTCATGGTCGTCATAAATGGTACGATTCTCCGGGATAAGCTTGGAGTAACTTACATAACTCTCGTAACCTGCCTCTTGAATATACTCTAAACTCTCTTTATAATTTAAGCCATAATAACGCACATGATGCGTGTCTGTACCTACACAAACAGGGATTTGCAGTTCGTTGGCACGTCTCAATATACTTTGCACAGGATACACACCAACACCCTTAAATTTACCAGCCATATTAACGTCTAGCGATAAATTTCTATCGGCTATAAGCTCTAAAAGGGTTCTGAATCTATTAGCTAATGGGTGTGCACTGGTTTCAAAATTAACTAAAGCCTCTGGCATATCTACATTTAACTTTGGCAAATCGATATGACCAATAATTTGAATCATATCGCCAAAACACTCAATCATTTGGGTCATTTCATCAAAATAACCACCCCAATAAGCTTCCAGACTACCACGCATTTTTAATAACTCTTGAGCTTCTTCCTTAGACCCGTCATAAGGCAAACCTTCTGGTGCAAAATGCACAGAACCAATAACATAATCGGCGTCTTCGGCTTGAAAAATCTTAGAACGACTCCATTGCAAACCAATGTCTGGTCCCATCCACTCTAACTCAACACCATATTTTATGTTTATTTGTCCGTCGTATTTTTCACGAAGTCCTGCTATACGTTTTGGATAGTTTAAGTACGATTTATTACCACGAATAAACTTTACATTGGTATCCGTTTCTGCGATATAACGAAAACTTGTTAAACGCGGCGAGTGAATTATAAACGTAATACTTGGGTTTCCGGCTTCAATAGCTTTATCAACTATATCCTCTAATTTATCAATACCATGTTTTACGTGATCTTGCTCGGTTCCTGCATGAATACCGTGTGTTTCCCAAATAAATTCGTTGAGTTTTCTCATCAATCAATATGCGTTAAGTTGTTTTTTAAGAGCACCAAATTTAACTAATGAAATAGAATTACATACTATATTTCATATTTTTCAAGCATTTTTTAGAAAGAAAATAGTAATACTATTAAAAACATCACAAATTCATAAAGAAACTAAGTATTTAATAAGACTTATTTTTTAATTAATTTCGCATTTATGTCTGTAAACCTACAAACTCCAATAGATTATTTAAAAGGCGTTGGTCCAAATCGTGCCGATTTGCTACGTAAGGAGTTAGGTATTCACACCTATCAAGATTTAATTAACTTATTTCCAAATAGATACATAGACAGGACGCAGTATTACAAAATTAACCAACTACAACGCAACAATGCCGATGTACAGGTTATTGGAAAAATAACAAGCTTTAAGGAAGTTGCACAAAAGCGTGGTAAACGTTTAGTAGGTACGTTTCAAGACGATACCGGAACCATGGAACTGGTTTGGTTTCGTGGGCAAAAATGGCTTAAGGACAGCTTAATATTAAATAAAACCTATGTAGCCTTTGGAAAAACCAACTGGTTTAGTGGTAAATTTAATATGGCACATCCGGAGCTAGAATTGCTAGAAGACCATGAAAAAAATATGCGTTCGGCTATGCAACCTGTATATCCATCAACCGAAAAATTAAACAATAGAGGCATAACAAATCGCGTGATTAATAAAATCATGCAGCAATTATTTCTGGAAACCAAGGGGAGATTTACAGAAACACTTTCTGATAATTTACGTTCAGAATTAAAATTAATTAGTAAACAATCTGCTCTTTTTAATGTGCATTTCCCAAAGAATCAAGAGCTACTTTCAAGGGCACAATTCCGGCTTAAATTTGAAGAGTTATTTTATATTCAATTGCAATTAATTATTAAAAATTTAATTCATAAATCGAAAATAAAAGGCTTTCCATTTAATCAAGTTGGCACCTATTTTAATTCCTTTTTTAAAGACCATTTACCCTTCCAATTAACCAATGCCCAAAAACGTGTTTTAAAAGAAATTCGCGCAGATTTAGGCAGTAACGCACAAATGAATCGACTTTTACAGGGCGATGTAGGTTCTGGCAAGACCATTGTAGCCTTTATGTCAATGCTCATGGCGCTTGACAATGATTTTCAAGCTTGCTTAATGGCGCCGACTGAAATTTTGTCAGTCCAGCACTATAACGGATTACTTGAATGGTGTAACAAACTAAATATCAGCATAGAAATACTAACAGGCTCAACTAAAACTTCAAAACGAAAAATAATTCACGAATCGTTAGAAAATGGCGAATTACAAATTTTAATAGGCACACACGCCCTTCTAGAAGATAAAGTAAAATTCAAAAATTTGGGGCTCGCTATTATAGATGAGCAACATCGATTTGGCGTAAAACAACGCAGTAAATTATGGAAGAAAAACAAACTTCCACCGCACGTTTTGGTTATGACCGCAACACCAATTCCTAGAACATTAGCTATGTCGGTTTATGGCGATTTAGACATCTCGATTATTGATGAATTACCACCCGGAAGAAAGGCCATAAAAACGGTTCATAGATTTGATAAAAACCGATTAAATGTTTTTAAATTTATTCGAGATGAAATTGATAAAGGACGTCAAATTTATATTGTTTATCCTTTAATAAAGGAGAACGAAAAAATGGATTATAAAGATTTAATGGATGGCTATGAAAGTATATCTAGAGACTTCCCTATGCCAAAATATCAAACCTCTATTGTTCATGGAAAAATGAAACCTGCCGATAAAGATTATGAAATGCAACGCTTTATTAAGGGCGAAACACAAATTATGGTGGCTACAACGGTTATTGAGGTTGGTGTAAACGTGCCTAATGCATCTGTAATGATTATTGAAAGCGCCGAACGCTTTGGCTTATCGCAATTACACCAATTGCGCGGTCGTGTTGGTCGTGGTGCTGAACAGAGTTATTGTATTTTAATGACTAGCCATAAACTTAGTGCAAACAGTAAAACCAGATTAGAAACTATGGTTAGAACGAATGATGGTTTTGAAATTGCGGAAGTGGATTTAAGATTACGTGGCCCAGGCGATATAATGGGCACACAACAAAGTGGCGTTTTAAACCTTAAAATAGCCGACATTATTAAGGATAACTATATTTTACAGCTGGCAAGACACCATGCTAAATCGGTATTAAAAATAGACCCTTCGTTGGCGCTTCCTGAAAATCAAGTGTATTTAAACACATATAAGCAACTTAGTAAGTTTAAAAATATTTGGAATTATATTAGCTAGACGGAAGACTGATGACGGGAGACGGGAGACCAACTTGATTTGAATTTATTAACTTTATAACATTACGTAACTCGCATTAGGGATTGCAACGGCATCCTTTTTAAAGTTTTAAAGCAATGGACTTAGTAATTTCTAGATTTTAATAAATTACCACAAACCTCGTTTTATTGCAATAACCCTTTAAAAAGATATAGTGGAAAGCCCGACCTTTAGGGAATGCCCAAATAATTATTACGTATAATTTTAATGATTATACCTACTTTTACAAAAAACAAAAAAATATGCTTGGTTTAAAATTAGCAACAGACCCGCGTTGGGTAAACATTGTAGAATCGAATATTGAAGAAATACTTACCGATCATGCCTGGTGCGAGCAAAAAGCAGCTACCAATGCTATTACTATTATTACTAATAATAGCGAACATGAGGAACTTGTTACCGAGTTAATAAAATTGGCTCAAGAGGAGTTAGAACATTTTCAAATGGTTCATGACATTATAAAAAAACGTGGTTACGTACTAGGTAGAGAACGTAAAGACCACTATGTTAATGAGCTTTATAAGTTTATGAACAAAGGCGGAAACAGGCAACAAAGTATGGTAGATCGTCTTCTGTTTTCGGCAATGATTGAGGCGCGCAGTTGCGAACGTTTTAAACTGTTATCTAAACGTATAAAAGACCCAGAATTATCGAAGTTTTATCATGATTTAATGATTAGCGAAGCTGGACACTATACCACGTTTATAGGCTTTGCTAGACAATACGGAAAGGGCATTGATGTTGATAAACGCTGGCAAGAACTTATTGAGTTTGAAGGCCAAGTGATTCAGAAATATGGAAAATCTGAAACCATACACGGTTAATCATCAATTTTATTATTTCTAGAAAAAAATCATCGCTATTCTTTTTAACGATTAAAGCTCGCATTTCATTTACTACAATTGCATGAAACAAACCGCATATTCCATTTTAGATCTTGTTATTGTTTCTGAAGGGAAAACATACCAACAAACTTTAAAGGCCAGCATTGAATTAGCAAAAAAAGCTGAATCCTTTGGTTACAAACGCGTTTGGTACGCAGAGCACCATAATATGGCAGGCATTGCTAGTAATGCGCCTCAAATTATTATTAGCCAAGTAGCGCAGAAAACTAAAACACTACGCGTTGGATCTGGCGGTATAATGCTACCAAACCACTCCCCTTTTATTATAACCGAGCAATTTGGAACTCTAGGAACTTTATTCCCTAATAGAATAGATTTAGGATTGGGAAGAGCTCCGGGTACCGACCAAGAAACGGCGCATGCCATTCGTCCTAATTTTTTGAAGGCTACACATTCGTTTCCTCAAGATATTGAACAGATTCAGAATTATTTTTCGGCAGAAAACAGCATATCCAAAGTTAGAGTGCCCATTGCCGAAGGTGTACCTGTGCCTATTTATATTTTAGGCTCTAGTACAGACAGTGCACATTTAGCAGCTAAAAAAGGCTTGCCCTACGCCTTTGCAAGCCATTTTGCAACCGCACATTTACATAATGCTATAACGATTTATAGAAATGAATTTAAACCTTCTGAGTCACTTGAAACACCTTACGTAATAGCGGGAATTAATGTTTTTATTGCAGATACTGACGAAGAAGCCGAAACTATGGCAACCTCCTTTTTTAAAATGATAATCGCTCTATTAACAAGTACTAAACGCGAACATTTAGAAAAACCTATGGAAATGACAGCAGAATTAAGAGAAACCATGAAACATCCTGCTGTTAAACAAATGACTAAATACACCTTTATAGGTAGTAAAAGTACTGTAAAGCAGGACATTCAAGACTTTTTAAACGAAACACAAGTAGACGAACTTATTGCGGTTACTAATACGTACGATGCTAATAGTAGAATTAAATCGTATCGTTATTTTGCTGAAATAATGAAGGAATTAAATTCTGAATCATAATTATCAAAGTCGACGCTAAATAAACAATCTATTTATCAAATTAAGGTTTCAACCAGAAGTGCGCCACTAAATGCTTCAAAAAAGCTATTTTTACACCAACAAAACGAGTTACATATTTAGGAATGATTCACATTCACGAAAAAACATTACAAGATTTAGAATTTCAAACGGTTTTACAGCAAGTTAGCGAACTTTGTATTACACCTCTTGGGCACGAAAAAGCATTGGAAATTTTGCCTTTTAAAACCAAAGAAGAGTTACAAATAGCCTTAAGTTTAACCAATGAATACGTATCGTCATTTTATAACGATAACCGCATACCAAACCATGGTTTCGATACCATTACCAAAGAAATTAAGTTACTTAATATAGAAAACACATTTCTAGAAGTACATGGCTTAAAAAAAATCGTGGCCATGTCTATTACGGTAAATGAAATTGTAGTTTTCTTAAAAAAGTTTGCAGAGTACTACCCTAATTTAAATGCCTTCGCTTCGCATATTGAGGTAACCAAAATTCTAATAGAAAAAGTAGATGGTATTGTAGATCGTTTTGGAGATATAAAAGACAACGCTTCCAGCTTACTTTTCGATTTAAGACAATCTATAAATAACATAAAAGGTAAAATAAACGCTAGTTTTACTAGTGCTTTAAACACCTATCATGCTTTAGAGTATTTAGATGACATTAGAGAATCTGTTGTAGATAACAAGCGCGTACTAGCTGTAAAAGCGATGTATAGACGTAAAGTTAAAGGCTCCATAATGGGAGGCAGTAAAACAGGAAGTATTGTTTACATAGAACCAGAAACCACCTTAAGATACAGCAGAGAACTTAATAATTTAGAGTATGAAGAATCAGAAGAAGTTGTTCGTATTTTAAAAGAAGTCACCGATTTTATTCGTCCGTTTTTACCATTATTAAAAGACTACCAGAACTTCTTGATTGATATAGATGTTATTTCCGCGAAAGCGAAATACGCCAAATCTATGAATGGTATTCTTCCTGAATTTTCGGAAGAGAGAAGTCTGTTTTTACGAGATGCATACCACCCACTACTCTATTTAAACAATTTAGAGAAGAAAGAAAAAACATTTCCACAGACTATAGAATTAAAAAATGACAGCCGAATAATTGTTATTTCTGGTCCCAATGCCGGCGGAAAGAGTATTACATTAAAAACCGTGGGGTTACTGCAAGTTATGCTACAAAGTGGGATGCTTATTCCGGTACATGAGCGCAGTAAAGTCTGTTTGTTTGATAGAATTTTAAGTGATATTGGTGACAACCAATCTATTGAAAACCATTTAAGTACCTATAGTTACCGATTAAAACAAATGAATTACTTTTTAAGAAAGTGTAATAAAAATACACTCTTTTTAATTGATGAATTTGGAACAGGAAGTGATCCTGAACTTGGTGGTGCTTTGGCCGAAACGTTTTTGGAGGAGTTTTACCACCGTGAAGCTTACGGCATTATTACCACACATTACTCCAACTTAAAAATATTAGCTAATGAATTGCCATTTATGCTTAATGCTAATATGCTTTTTGATGAACGTAGTTTAGAACCGCTTTTTAAATTGGTTATCGGTCAAGCCGGAAGTAGTTTTACATTTGAAGTTGCACAAAAAAACGGTATTCCGTATAGTTTAATAAATCGTGCTAAAAAGAAAATTGAGCGCAGCAAAGTACGTTTTGATGCTACTATTGCTAAATTACAAAAAGAACGTTCTAAACTTGAGAAAACAGGGCAATCGCTAAAACAAAACGAGAAAAAGAAGCTTGAAGAAGCCGATAAACTTGAAGAAATTAATAACAAGATTCAGAAAAAACTAGAAAGCTATCAAGAGTTATACGATAGCAACCAGCGCTTAATTTACTTAGGACAAAAAGTAAATGATATTGCTGAAAAATATTTCACCAATAAGCAGAAAAAGGCCTTAATGGACGAGCTTTTTAAAGTCGTACAGATTGAAAACTCGAAACGTAAAAAAGTTACAGCCAAACAAAAGAAAGCTATAAAAGCTAAAGAAAACCAAGTAAAACAAGAAGCAGAAAAGAAAGTTGAAGTTATTAGGAAAAAGAAAAAAATAGCAAAACAACAAGCTATTGAAGCGCCTAAACCAAAAGCCATTATTCGTATTGGAGACCGTGTAAGAATGGAAGATGGTCGCGCCATTGGTACTATTGATAAAATAGAAAAAAACAAAGCCGTTGTTAATTACGGGATGTTTACAACCAATGTTAGCCTAGATCAATTGGAACTTGTTGAAGCTGTTAAAAAGTAAGCCTTTTCAATAAAAATACATCTTCTTAAAATTTTACTTATTTTTACATAATTAAATTGGTTAACCAATTGTAAAACTTGTGAAATGAAACAAATCCTATTCTTCTTTATAATAAGCAATGCTTTAATTTTTTCTTGCAGTTCTTCTAATAACGAAGACATTACGGAAGTTGAAGAGATAGAAAAAGAAATTATTGATATTGAAGAAGAAGAGGAAGAAGAAACTCCAACCGAAGAAACCTCTAAAATTACATGGAAAAATTGGTACTTATCTGTACCATTAGATAATGGGGATGGTAAAGCAACTTCTATTTTTTACGAAGCCATTGAAAACAATACCCTAACTACCGCCCAATCTAAATATTTCTATAAAAATGACGATGGCAGCTACACCCTATTTACCAAATTTACGGGGTTTACAACCTCCGGAAAATCTGAACTTAACGGTAAATATTGCAGAACAGAATTACGTGAGTTTTGGAGAGGAAACCAATCGACCACCGATAATTGGTCTATGTCTACAGGCACACACATACTAGAAAGTACTTTAAAAGTTGATTATGTTGAAGGTAATGGTAGAACCATTGTTGCTCAAATTCATGGTAAAGAAACTGATGGTTTAGAGGGCTCGCCTGCAACCGTTAAAATTAGATGGAATAGCGGCGAAATTCAAATAGATTATTATACCAAACCAGATAATGGAGAACCATGGACAAGTGCATTCGATGAAAAATTGAACGTTGGTAAAGTAGATAACGAAATTTTTACCTTTAAAATTAAAATTGAAAACGGAAAATTCTACTATGGTTTGGTTTGCGAGGCTAAAGGTATTAATACCGATTACACCTTAATTTACGATTATGTTGGTAATGGTTACGGTCATGAAAACTACTTTAAAACCGGTAATTATTATGGTTGGAATGCCGATTACGAGAAAACAGCACAGGTTATTTTGTATGAAGTTAAGACAGAGCATAAATAGTCGCACAAAACTATTAAACACCTGATTTAGTGATAGCTGAACACTACAAATTTGAAGCTTAGCATAAATATAAGTTCTTATAGCATATTCACTATCTTTACAACGTGAATAGTAAAGTACCAAAAGATAAAAACTTAATCCTGTTTGATGGCGTTTGCAACCTTTGCAATAGCTCTGTTTTGTACGTTATAAAACGCGATAAAAAGAGCAAATTTATGTTTGCGCCTTTACAAAGTGAAACCGGTAAAAAAATTATAGAAAAATTTAATATAGATACCTCTCTAATAGATTCTATAATTTTATACAACCCAGAACAGGACACTATTAATTACAAAAGCACAGCGGCCTTAAAAGTAGCCGCTAAACTTGGTTTCCCGACTAACATATTAGCTATTTTCCTTATTGCGCCTAACTTTATTCGCAATTGGGTTTACGATTTTATTGCTAAAAATCGCTATAAATGGTATGGTAAAAAAGACGCTTGCATGAATCCTACACCAGAATTGAAAAGCCGGTTTTTAGACTAGCATATTTGCCTTAAATTTATTTATAGATATACACGCAACCATTCCGGGTTTTTCTCATCTTTAAAATAAACTATAAACCATGAAGCAAACACTAACCTACCTTTTAATTGTTTTCCTATGCTTTTCTTGCAAAACAGATGATGCTACTCCCGATTGTTCTGCAGTTTTATGTGAAGAACCTAATTTAACTATTAATTTAATTGATAGCGAAACCTACATAAATGTAATACTTCAAGATAATATTGAAGCAGAATCCATTGTGATTAAAAATGCTTCCGAAAACGTGATGCCCTTTAGTATTAGCGAAAGCAACGGCAATTTATATATAGCAAAACAAAACACATCAGACACTTTAGAAATACAAATAAATTCTGAAATTGTTGCTACAATCTCATACGATACAACAGCACCAAAAACTAATGAATGTTGTGATTTTGGAATCCTTACTAATGTAGAGATTGAAGGCTTATCCTATGTTGTAGAAAACAATTTAATTACCATTTATATCTAACACAAAGTGCCTTACAATATTTAGACTTTAAAATTAAACTCACTCAAATTAGTATTTAACTCAAGCATACATATAGATAACTCATTGTTTGTTTTTTTATGTGTTGATTGGTTATAAGTTTATTGGAAACTTAAAACCACTAATCATGAAACAACTATGCTTTTTATTTCTTTGCTTTACCTCTTTTGTTTTTGCTAGCAGCCCTAAACCAATACCTTCGGCTATTAAAGATGTAACCGTTTTTGTTGATGGCGCGCAAATAACACGACATGCTACTATTTTACTTTCGGCGGGAACAACCGAATTTTCGTTTACCAAACTTTCTCCTCACATTCTAGAAAACAGTATTCAAATTTCTGGATTAAATGACGCCTCTATAATATCTATAAACTACGCCATAAACCATTTATCTAAACTCGATAAATCTGAAACTATAAACCAACTTAAGGCCGAAATAGAACGTTTAAAGGACGCTGTTAAAGCTGAGGAAGATATTATGTCTGGCTACCAAGAAGAACTTAATATTATAAAAGAAAACAGAAAACTGGGTAACGAAAACCAAGTAGTAAGTCTTGAAAAACTAAAACAATTTGCAGCCTATTACCGAACACGCATTACCGAGATAAATACGCTTATAAATAAATCTTTAAAAAACAATAGGGATTATAACGAGCAAATCGGCGACATAAAAAAACAACTACAAGAATTACATGTAGATGATAAAATTCAATCTGGCGAAATAAAAGCGAAATTCCATACTAATGCAAGCAAGCAACTTAATTTGGTTATAAGATACAACGTTAAAAACGCAGGTTGGTTTCCTATTTACGATTTAAAGGCAAAAGATATAAACAAACCAATAGATTTACATTACAAAGCACATGTTTATCAAAATACAGGTATTCGTTGGGACAATGTTAGTTTAACACTCTCTACAAACGACCCGAACACTAATAATTTAAAACCTGAAATGAATACCAAATACTTAAATTTTGTTAGCCAAAATTACAATTACAACACAGAAAATGCCACAAAACGAAACGACTTTAAACACAATCCTTTTGTTAACCTTATTACAGGTACTATTACAGACGAAAGCGGCATGCCTTTACCCGGGGCAAGTGTTATCTTAAAAGGTACAAGTATTGGAACCTCTACAGATTTTGTTGGCAACTTTTCAATAGAGCCACAAGGCGCAGAACAATTAGAGATTTCCTATGTAGGTTATGTTTCAGAAATTATATCTATACACTCTAGTGTTATTAATATAAGTCTTCAAGAAGATGTATCTCGTCTAGAAGAAGTTGTCGTGGTTGGGTATGGTACAAATGCTGCATCGGCACTTACAGGAAGTGTAGCAGGCGTTACCAGTTCGAATATTAAAATTAGAGGTGCTGGAACTTTTAAGTTTAAAAGCAAACCATTGTATGTTATAGATGGTGTTACAAGTACAGAAAACGCATTTAAAAAATTAGATGAAGACAGAATTGCTAGCGTAGATGTACTAAAAGATGAAGCGGCTAAAGCCATTTATGGTAGTAGAGGATCAGATGGTGTTATCATAATTACTACAAAAAAAGGCAACTTAACCTTTAACGGCGATGTTATAAAAGCAGGTATTACCAACACAAATTTTGAAATACAAAAACTTACTTCGGTTGAAAGTGATGGCAATATTACCGTTATCGACATTGATAAATACACGGTTCCTGCAACATTTTCATATTTTGCAGCACCCGTAATAAACGAAAATGTGTTTTTAACAGCAAAAATTGGTGATTGGCAACAATATAATTTATTACCAGGTGAAGTGAATGTGTATTTTGAAGATAGCTATTCTGGAATAACAACTATAAACCCGTATGCCATAACCGATAGTTTAACGGTATCTTTAGGTATTGATCCTAATGTAGCTATTAAAAGGAAACCTATTAATAATTACAAGAAAAACACCTTTATAGGCCATAATAAAGTTATAGAAAAAGCTTACAAAATAGAACTAAAAAATAACAAACCAACAGCCATAGATATTGTAATTCTAGATAGAATTCCTGTTAGTGAGGACAAAGAAATAAAAGTGGATGATATTGAAACGGGAACTTCAGATTATAACTCTAAAAAAGGCATTTTAAAATGGAAAACTACAATTTCGCCCAACCAATCTGAGAGTTATAAATTTTCATATACTTTAAAATATCCACGATATAGGAATATAAGTTTGTAGGCTTGATTTTTAAATTGAATCTGAAAGAATAAATAGTTAACTTCGTTTTAATACTTTTCAAGTAGCTAATTAAATTATAATTTTAAAATGCAAAATTTAATAAACTATATACAACCAAGAATTTCTTTAACAAAAAAAGATATTGAATTAATTAAAAAACATATAGTTATTGAAGAGGTGCCGGCTCAAACTATTCTTTTAAACGCAGGAAAAGTGGAACGACATATTTATTTTATAGATTCAGGAATTGTAAAAGGGTATCAAAATATTGATGGAAAAATTGTGGTACAACACCTAGTATCTGAACACGATTTTTTCACCTCTTTAGATAGTTTTATGACCGAAACACCGTCATTTGATTATTATGAGACCATTACAGATTGTAGACTAGTTAAGATTTCAAAACCTGATTTTGATATTTTACAAAAGGAAACTAAATTCTGGGCAGTATTTGTTAAAGAAGTAACCAATGAACATTTAAGTTGTAAATTAGAACGTGTTAAAGATTTTCAAATTTTAACTGCAAAAGAACGTTATCTTAAATTTGTAAATCAATATCCAAAATTAGCTTTAAATGTATCTGTTGACAATATCGCTTCTTTTCTAGGAATGGAACCTCAATCCCTAAGTCGTATCAGAAAACAAATCGCTTTCTAACAAATGTTATTTCTAACTTCTTAAAAGGTATCGAAATTTGCTCAAACAAAATTCAAGAATTATGAGCAACGAAATTTCATTAGTAACAGGAGGAAACGGACATTTAGGAAACAATTTGATAAGATTATTACTTTCTGAAAATAAAAAAGTAAGAACAACCATCAGAAACATCAATAACAAAGAGCCATTTAAAAGCTTAGATTGTGAAGTTGTACAAGCTGATATTACTAATAGAGCATCTTTAAAAAAAGCATTTGAAGGAGTTACTAACCTATATGCAGTGGCTGCAAATTTTAGTATGTGGGCTAAAAATCCTAAAACTGAAATTTATGATAATAATATGCAAGGAACTCAAAATGTGTTTGATATTGCAAAAGAATGTGGCGTCAAGAATATCGTTTATGTAAGTTCAGTAGCTAGTTTAGATTTCACGAAGTTACCAGCCAATGTAGACAATGGATACAATAAAGACCGAAGAAATTGGTATTATAATTCTAAAAACGATTCTGATAAATTAGCATTAGAATTAGGAAATAAATATGGCATTAGAACTGTTCTTGTTTTACCTTCCGCTATGATTGGTTCTAAAGCTTATAAATTGAGCTATTCCAACAATCTTGTATTGCAAGTTCTAAATGGAGAAATACCTGTAGATACCAATGTAACTTTAAATTGGGTAGATGTAAAAGATGTAGCTATCGGAACGTATAACGCAATGGTAAAAGGCAGAAACTCCGAAAGATATATTTTGTCTAATGAGAAACATACAACTTTACAAGAAACGGTAAAAATAGCCTCAGAATTATATCCTGAACTTAAACTAAAAACACCCAAAAAAGTACCAAAATGTTTATTGTACTCCGTAGCTGGTTTAATGGAATTTAGCAGTAAAATTACAGGTAAAGAACCTTTATTACAAAGACATTACTTGGATATGTTTTATGGACTAAAACAGGATTATGATATTACTAAATCAAGAGAAGTATTAGGTTTTAATCCTAAACCTTCAAAAAAGGCCTTAGAAGATGCTTTGATTTACTTAAAAACAGATTGGATAAAAAACAAATAGTTTAGAACATTCTAAAACACAAAAAACTGTTCGATTTAAACTCGAGCAGTTTTCGTATAATTTAATATTATATATTGTTATAATCTTGAATTATTCCTTAATAGCCAAAACTTTCTTCAATTGACTAAAAATGATTTGTTCCATAACATCAAAATCGCCATCTGCAAACGCCATTAACTTTATATCTGCAAACAAATCGGCTAAATCGTTACGGTAATAATCATGTGTTTTAACGGCTTCGATTATATTCTGAATACTTTGGTAATCGTTATCCTTTTCAAATTGAGCACTAACACGTTTATAAACCGTTTTATCAACCCGACTTAAAATATATTCCTTTTCCTTTTTAGATTCTTCTAAATCGGCATGCGATATATAAATTAAAATGTAAGCTAACAATTCGTCTTTAGTCCATGTACTTGGTTTTTCCATAATTTATTTTTTTAAACTGCCATACTCGGTCCAAGAACCATCGTAAACCGAAATGTTTTTATACCCCGAAAGTTCGGCGCCTAATGCCAATACACAAGCTGTAATTCCTGAACCACAGGAAAATATAATGGGGTCGTCTTGCTCTGCAACCATGTAAAAAGCCTTAGCCAATTCTTTTTTAGATTTTAATATACCATCTTCTAAAAGGTCTGTAAACGGTAAATTAACAGAGTTTGGAATAGTTCCAGAACGCAAGCCCTCTCTAGGCTCTGGTGTTTCACCGCTAAACCTACTTGCCGAACGTGCATCTATAATTTTATGTGTTTTATTTTTAGAAGCCTGTTCTACATCATCAAAAAATCGCATATAATTAGGCTGTAAATTTGCTGTAAAATCACCTGATTCACCTGTGTAATGCTTCATAGCTTCGGTAGCGAAACCTGCTTTTTTCCATGCTGGAAACCCACCATTTAAAACAGCCACGTTTGTAAAACCAAAAGCCTTAAACAGCCACCACACACGTGCACTGGAGTAAATACCCTTATCGTCGTAAACAACAATGGCACTATCGTTATTAACCCCTAATGCCCTAGCCTCTTTTTCAAACTGCCTGGTAGCAGGAAACGCGCTAGGAAATGGATCGTCCAGATTACTAAACTTCTTTTTAATTTCGAACAATCTCGAATTTGGAATCTGCTGTGAATCTGCATTAAACACCTTATTTATTGTACCGTCTAGAATAACTAAATTGTTGGCACTTTTGTGTTCATTAAGCCATTCGGCAGAAACTACCGGCGATATTAACGCTACATTGGAATTCATTTATACTTTTTTTATTATACGAAACTAGAAGTTATATTTCGTTTGATATAAATTTAAAAGATTTTTAGAACACACCAAAATATAGTTTGGGTTATTTTAGCTTTACATTATGGCTTACTTGACGTCCTCATAATTATCGTCCCACTCTTTTGGTTTTGGATCGTGCAATTTACCTAAAGACTTAGCTACAATCATAGACACTGTAGCATCTCCAGTAACGTTTACAACGGTTCTACACATATCTAAAGGTCTATCTACAGCAAAAATAAGAGCTAGTCCAATTGGCAATAACTCTGCCGGAAACCCTATAGATTCTAATACAATTACCAACATAACCATTCCTGCACTTGGTACCGCAGCACTTCCTATAGATGCTAATAATGCTGTAAGTACAATAACCAATTGATTGGTAAAGGTTAAACCTTCTGGCCAAATAACTTGCATGATAAAAACCGCAGCAATTCCTTGATACAAACTAGTTCCATCCATATTTACAGTGGCACCAACAGGCAATACAAAACCAGAAACTTCTTTATCGACCCCTAAATGCTCCTCAACACGCTCCATGGTAACAGGAAGTGTTGCCGCACTACTACTGGTAGAAAACGCTAATAACTGCGCAGGACTTATTTGTTGTAAAAACCACATAGGCGACTTTTTGGTATACACGCTCACCAAAATTAAGTAGAACCCAATCATTAAAATTAAGCCACCTACTACGCAGAATGCATAATATAAAAGTTTGATTAAAATTTCTACATCATCGAAAGCTATAATAACATTTGCTAATAAGGCAAATACAGCGTATGGCGCAAAAAGCATGATTAAATCTACCATTTTCATTACTACTTCGTTTAAAGAATCAAAGAAGTCTATTAATGGTTTTGCCTTTTTATCACCAATTAAAAGCAAGCAAATACCAACAAAAATGGCAAAGAAAATAACTTGAAGCATAGAGGCTTCGGCAAAGGATTTAAAAATATTACTTGGAAAAATATCGACTAAGGCTTGTAACGGACCCGCTTCTTTTTGTGCAGACGCTTTCATTAATTTATCGGTTACACCTGCATCGTTTTCATACTTAAGCTTAATTTTTTCGATGGTATCTTGAGGCATACCTTTTCCTGGTTTAACAATATTTACAATGCTTAAACCAATAACAATAGCTACTAAAGTGGTTGCTACATAAATACCTATGGTACGTAAACCCATAGATTTTATTTTAGAAATATCCTTTAAATCTGAAATACCTTTTATTAATGACGCCAGAATTAAAGGCACAGCAATTAACTTAAGTAGGTTTATGAAAATGGTTCCGAAAGGCGCAACCCAATCGGCTACGAATCCTTTTCCGCCATCAACAGTGTTCATTATAAAACCAAAAATGATTCCTAAAACCATTCCTATAATAATCTTCCAGTGTAATGCTATTTTTTTCATAAAGTTTCTCCTAATCTCTCTAAAGGAGAGAATTTGTAAGGTTTTAAAGTGTCTTTTTAATACTGCACAATATAACTATTTTAAATATAAAATAGCAAATTGGCTTTTTGGTGAATAAATTCTTATCAGAAAATGGTTTTTACTTGATATTATTTAATGAAAAACAAATCTATTAGGTTAATATTTAGGTGTTTCTGTCTTTGTTATTTAACTTAAATATTAGAAGTAATTTTTTTTGAGGATGAGATACCTGCTTTTAAAAGTATTTATAACCTTCGCGGAAAGGTTAGCCCCGATTGAAGCCTTTCGACTGAGCTCATTACAGGCTAATCCTTTTTTAACCTTATAAAAACTGAAATTGTGTATTTAACTAAACCTTATAAAAAAACCACGTTACTTGATTTTAGTAATAACGTGGTTTAAAAAAGATATAGCGAAAAAGCGGGAATAGCTTCTAATAAAAAATCTAAATCCCTGCAATTTCACCAATTTCTGCTATAAACTTATCGCCTAAAGCATCGGCTTCTTCTTGCGATTTTGCTTCTGTATATATTCTAATAATTGGTTCTGTGTTACTTTTACGTAAGTGTACCCAACTCTCTGAGAAATCTATTTTAACTCCATCGATAGTGGTTAATTGCTCGTTTTGGTAACGCTCTACCATGGCTTTAAGAATGCCATCAACATCGAGACCTGGTGTTAATTGTATTTTCTTTTTACCCATAAAATAGCTTGGGTAGGTTTTTCGAAGTTCACTTACACTTGTTTTTCTATCCGCTAATAAGCTTAAAAATAATGCTACACCAACCAAAGCGTCACGTCCGTAATGCGCATCTGGGTATATAATACCTCCGTTACCTTCGCCACCAATAACAACTTTGTTTTTCTTCATTAAATTCACCACGTTTACCTCGCCAACTGCACTTGCTTCATACATGCCACCATGTTTTTCGGTTACGTCGCGTAAGGCTCTTGTTGAGCTCATGTTACTTACCGTATTTCCTGGTGTTATGCCTAATACGTAATCTGCGCAGGCCACAAGGGTATATTCTTCGCCAAACATATCGCCGTTTTCGTCCATGAAGGCTAAACGGTCTACATCTGGATCAACCACGATACCAAAATCGGCATTATGCTTTTTAACTTCGGCAGACAGGTCTGTTAAATGTTCTTTTAAAGGTTCTGGATTATGTGGAAAGTGTCCGTTTGGCTCACAATATAGCTTAACAACTTCTACTCCTAAACGCTCTAAAAGCAACGGAATGGCAATACCTCCTGTTGAGTTTACACCATCTACAACCACTTTAAAGTTTGCTTCTTCAATGGCTGGTACATTTACAAGATCTAAATCTAGAACTTCAATAATATGTAAATCTATGTATGCTTTGTTTTTTGTTATTTTTCCTAGGCTATCAACATCGGCAAATTCCATAGTATCGCTTTCTGCAATGTCAAGAATTTTAGCACCCTCAACGGCATCTAAAAACTCACCTTTTTCGTTTAATAATTTTAAGGCATTCCATTGTTTTGGGTTATGACTTGCGGTTAAAATTATACCTCCATCGGCATGTTCCATTGGTACCGCCACTTCTACGGTTGGTGTTGTAGAAAGTCCAACATCTACAACATCAATACCTAAACCTATTAAGGTATTCATGACTAAGTTTTGAATCATTTTACCAGAAATACGGGCATCTCTACCAACTACAACTTTGTAGTTTTCTTTTTGGCGTTGTTGTTTTAACCACACACCATAAGCCGATGCAAATTTAACAGCGTCAATTGGAGTAAGATTCTCGCCTACTTGTCCGCCAATGGTTCCTCTAATACCTGAAATTGATTTTATAAGTGTCATTATCTAAATTTAGTTTTAAGTTTTAAAAATTGTTTTTCAAAATATGCATATGAAAGATGAGCCAATACTAGGGTTAATGCAAATGTTATAATATTTATTAATATAATGGTAATGATATCGCTTAATAATACAAATTCTTTTAGTTTTAAAAACAAGAAAACTACAGCATTAAGTACTATTACGTGGTACATGTATATACCATATGATATTTGCCCTAAATAATTTAAAGTTTTATTTTTTATTTCAAACCCAAAATTATTACAACTTATGGCATGTATAAAAAGAGACAACAATATTATGGATGCTAAATTTTTAAGCCATAAATCTTCAAATCGAAAAATATTTGTAAAAAAATACAGAAATAAAGCACCAACAATTACCATAGGAATAACTACAGATCTTTTTAAGAATTCTAACTTTTTCTTCTCTTCTAAAATAGCGATAATACCTCCTGAAAGCAAGTAAAAATAAACAAAAAAATGGTTTCGCAAATACGCACTACTAGGTAAATGAAACACTATAAAATATAAAAGAGTAATGCCAACTAACACCTTTAATATCTTAGTTTTTTTTAGAACAAAAAGTAATGGTGCTATTAATAAATAAAACTGTTCTTCAATGCCAATTGACCATAAAATCTTTAATATCCCTCCTGGGTCTTGTGAAAACGCAAAAATATTCGGAAAAAAGAATACACTAAGAAAAAGACCTTCTGTCAAACTATAATTAGTTTCGAAAGGAACACCAAAATATGGTAATAATACATGATAAAACAGAAAACCAAAAAACAATATTAAATAATACAATGGAAAAATTCGTAAAATTCGTCTTAAATAAAAATTACGTATTGAAAAAGTCCCCTTTTCTTTTTGAAGATATATTAATCTTATTATTAAAAATCCACTTAAAACAAAAAAAGTATAAACAGCATCTACCCCTTTATTGAATATTGGTAAATCATTATAATATGGAAGTCCTTGATTTCTTGATAAATTAGGAAGATGAAATATAAGAACTAACGACGCTAAAAAAAAACGCAAAGCATCTAAGTTTGGAAGCTTCTTCAAAAATTTATGGTTTAGCTTTCAAAAATACATATATTTATTCAATGAACTACTTAGCCCACATTTATTTATCTGGTGATAACGATTTAGTAACCATTGGAAACTTTATTGCCGATGGTATAAAAGGTAAACAATACAAGACTTACCCAAAAGAAATTCAAATTGGCATCTTGTTACATAGACATATAGATAGCTATACAGATGCACATAAAACGTTTAGACTAAGCACCAAAAGGCTGCATGAAAAATATGGCCATTATTCTGGAGTTATTGTAGATATTTTATACGATCATTTTTTAGCAAAAAACTGGAGTAAATATAGCAACGTCCCTCTAGATGAATATGTAGAAACCTTCTACGATTCGTTAGAGGCAAATTTTGATGTTTTGCCTGTAAGAATACAAAAAATGATGCCTTATATGTTAGCAGATAATTGGCTATTAAGTTATGCCTCTATTGAAGGGATTTCTAGGGTTTTAGATGGTATGAACCGCCGCACTAAAAATCGTGCTAGCATGAATGAGGCTGTTGTTGAACTTGAAGCTTTTTATACTGAATTTGAAAAAGAGTTCTCAGATTTCTTTGAAGAAGTTATTGCCTCGTCAAAAGAAAAATTAGAACACATAAAACACCAACTGAATGATTAAACATAGTTTTACAATAGCGTTAATGCTGTGCCTTTTCTTTTCATGTAAAAAGGCTAATAATAAAACTGAAGTAACACGCGGACTCATTACAAAAAATGCCATGGTAGTTTCGGCTCGTGCTGAAGCTTCTAAAATAGGAAACGACATTCTAAAACAAGGCGGAAATGCTTTTGATGCTATGTGCGCCACCCAATTGGCATTGGCAGTTGCTTATCCTTATGCAGGTAATTTAGGTGGCGGAGGTTTTATGGTGTACCGTAAAGCTAATGGGGAAATAGGCTCTATCGATTTTAGGGAAAAAGCTCCAATGGCAGCTACCAAAGACATGTATTTAGACGAAAACGGCGATGTAATACCCGAAAAAAGCACTTTAGGCGCTATGGCTGTGGGTGTTCCAGGTAGTGTTGCTGGTGTTTTTGAGGTTCATGAAAAGTTAGGCTCATTACCCATAGAAGCCATCATTACCCCAGTTATTGAATTGGCTAAAAAAGGTGTTGTGGTAACCAAAAAACAAGAAGCAAAATTTAAAAAGTACCAACCGCTATTTTTAAAAGCTAATAAAGATTCTATATTATTTGATCTACCTTGGAAAGCCAAAGACACGATTAAATACCCAAAATTAGCCAATACCTTACAACGTATTTTAAAATATGGTAAAGATGAATTTTATAAAGGTGAAACAGCAAAAATACTAGCTAAGTTTATTCAGGATAATGGTGGCATTATAACTGAAGAAGATTTGGCAAATTATGAAGCAAAATGGCGCACACCAACAACATTTAATTACGACGATTTAAAAGTAATATCGATGGCTCCACCTTCTAGTGGCGGCGTTTGTTTAGCGCAAATAATGAAAATGCTTGAGCCTTTTAATTTAGAAAATCACGGACAAAACTCGTTAAAAACCATTCAAGTTATAACAGAAGCAGAACGTCGCGCTTATGCCGACAGAAGTTATTATTTAGGTGATCCCGATTTTGCAAATGTACCAGTAGAAACCTTAATTAAAGAAGACTATCTAAACGGTAGAATGGCAGATTTTTCTTTTGAAAAAGCAACATTATCAAGCCATGTTTCTCATGGTAACATTCAAGTTGTTGAAAGCGATGAAACCACACACTACTCTATCGTCGATCAATTTGGAAATGCCATTGCTGTAACTACAACCCTAAACGGTGCCTATGGGTCTAAATTATATTGTTCAGAATTGGGCTTCTTTTTAAATAATGAAATGGACGATTTTAGTAGCAAACCCGGAACCCCAAATATGTTCGGCCTAATTGGTGCAGAAGCTAATAAAATTGAACCTCAAAAACGTATGCTAAGTTCCATGACTCCAACTATAGTCGAAAAAAACGGCAAGTTATACATGACGCTTGGTACACCGGGCGGATCAACCATTATTACTTCAGTTTTACAAACTATATTAAATGTTCATGAGTTTGGAATGACTATGCAAGACGCTGTAAATGCACCTCGTTTCCATCACCAATGGTTGCCAGATGAAATCCGAATGGAACCAAACAAATTTAATAGTAAGCTTGTTAGTGAACTGGAAAACTTAGGATATTCAATTAATGAAGAAGATTCACCTATAATAGGTATTGTAGACGGTATTCTTGTTTTAGATGATAACTCGTACGAAGGTGGTGCCGATTATCGAGGAGATGATACCGCTGTCGGTTTTTAAAGGTTTTCCTTTAATTAACCGTACTTCTTTAATAATTTTGGCGCTAAAATCTCACAATAACAAGTCAGTTTTTATGTCTATAAAACCTAAGAAAGTATTAAAAATAATAGCAGGAATCGTTATATTTTTCACGCTCCCTACCCTTCTACTTTTTGGGTACATGTACATAAAATATAACGAAGATTTGCCGGTAGGTATTCACGGAGAACAAGCCGATGCTTTAGCTAATAAAATGCTAGATGCCTTGGATTATGAAGCCTATAAAAACACAAATAATATTGAATGGACCTTTAAAAAAAGACACCATTACGAATGGGATAAGGCAAACAATATCTGTAATGTATATTGGAAAAACAACAAGGTTGTTTTAAATTTAAATGACACCTCAAAAAGTGAAGTTTACATAGATAATACACTAAGCCAAAGTGATAGTAACAAAGCCCTCATTGAACAGGCTGTAAGCTACTTTAATAATGATTCTTTTTGGCTAGTTGGACCATATAAAGTTTTCGATGCTGGAGTACAACGTCAACTTGTAAAAACAGATTCAAAAAACGACGCACTGCTTATAACCTATAACTCAGGTGGCTCAACACCAGGAGATTCTTACCTATGGATTCTAGATGAAAATTATAAACCAACAGCCTTTAAAATGTGGGTTTCCATACTACCAATAGAGGGTTTAGAGGCTTCATGGAGCGATTGGACTACCACCGAAACCGGGGCACAACTACCAACATTTCATAAGTTTTTGTTTTTTGGTTTGGAGATTGACAATATAAAAACTTCAAATTAAATTATAAGAAGCTAACAAAAACCCAACGCTTTTATTAATAAAAACAGTCAGACAACGTATACTTACATTTATTATATTTGCCACTAATTTTTTCCCAGCATGCAATTAAAAGCACCCTTATTTATTCTTTTTTTAATTCCTTTCTATTTATTTTCTCAAACAAAACCTCAGGACGATGACATGGACTCCTTGTTTGATGATTTAGACGACATTACTATCAAAGAAAATAAAGAAGTTATTGCTACTTTTAAATCAACACGGTTAATGCTAGGGCAATCTACCGAGCGTGTAAAGGCAAACCAGTTACATTTTAGAATTTCTCACGTTTTCGGTAAAATAAAAGGTATTGATAATTTTTTTGGCTTAGACAATATCAACAATATGAATATTAGCTTTGAATATGGTCTTAGCGACTTTATTCAATTGGGTTTAGCAAGATCTAACAAACCCGACAAAACCTATTCCTCTTCTGTTAAACTAAGCTTACTACGACAAATTTATGGCGAAAATGCGTTTCCGTTTTCACTTAGTTATTATGGCGGTTTAGATATTAAATCTAGAACATATTTTCCTGAAGCGCGCAATAAAAACTTTAATGGCAGATTGGATTATGTTAATCAAATTTTAATAAGTAGAAAAATTTCCGAAAAACTCTCGGTACAACTTTCACCAACTTGGATTCACAGAAACTTAACAGAAACCGTAAACGATCCTAATTCAATAGTATCCATTGGTATTGGTGGTCGCTATTTAATTTCGGGTTCTACATCTATAAATATTGAATATTTTGATACTCTAGACACTTTTGATGCCTACGAGTTAAATAAAAACACACTTTCTGTTGGTTTCGATATAGAAACCGGAGGTCATGTTTTTCAGCTTTACTTTACAAACGCTTTTGCTTTACATCCCGGTAAATTTGCCATTAACCAAAGTGGCGATTTCTTTAATAGAGAAATTAATTTTGGATTTAGCCTATTACGTGAATTTTCAATTTCAAAAAAAAATAAACATTAAAAATTAATATGAAACATTTTCCCTCCCTAATTTTATTACTAGCTTTTAACGTCATTTTTGCTCAAGACAAACTAATTACCAGAACTGCAAAGGCTTCATTTTTTTCTGAAACTCCGGTAGAAAATATTTATGCCGAAAACAATCAAGTTGCAAGCATATTATTGCTACCTAAAAAAACGGTTGCTTTTAATGTACTTCTAAAATCTTTTAAATTTGAAAAAGCATTAATGGAAGAACATTTTAATGAAAAATATGTGGATTCTGAAAAATATCCTGCTGCCAAGTTTAAAGGTACTTTTAATGAGGATATTGATTTAACAAAAGCTAAAACATACGCAAACGTTGAAATTAAAGGTCAAATGATTTTCCATGGTGTTACAAAACCTTTAAATACTATTGCAGAAATTATAGTTAATGAGGACAAAACGGTAACCTTAAAATCTAAATTCCCAATTAATTTAGAAGCTTATAACATAGAAGTTCCTGCTTTAGTAAAAGATAAAATCGCCCCGGAAATTGAGGTTATTATAGATGCTACTTACAAATAATTAGAAAGATGAAACGCGCCATTATCACCATAAGTGTTGTTATAATAGCTGTAATTTGCTATGCTACATATCAATACAACAAACCACAGCAAGATGTTTTATCATCTAACTCAGATTATTCCTTTTCAGCAATTCAACTTATTGAAAAATTTAATCAGGATGCCAATGCCAGCACACCTCTTTTTGATAAAATTATTACAGTTTCAGGAAAAATTAGTCTTATTGAAGAAAGTACAAATACTTCAATTTTAATTTTGAATGATGGTATAAAATGCGAAATCAAAAATAATGATGCTCAACAAAACTTAACAAAAGGCATGAGCGTTAAAATTAAAGGTGTTTTTAGTGGTTATGATGATATGTTTAACGAAATAGCTTTAGTAAAATGCGTTATAATAGAATAGTATTTTTAATTGCAATAGTTCAATTGTGCTTATTTACAAGCTGTACCAGTAATCATGCAGATGAATTATATCCGTCTAATGATGCCGAAGCTAAGGTTTATTATGAGACTACATTAAAATCTGTTATAGACAATAAATGTATTTCTTGTCATTTGTATCATACCGAAGGTGCTAACCGTTATGACTCTTATGAAAAATCTAAATCGAATATTTCGCAAATGTTAGAGCGCATTAATGCGACTACCAATATCGTAATGCCTCCTGCAGATCAAGAGCAATTAACAGAAGATGAAAAAAATAGTTTTAAAACATTTTTAGACATTTTACAATCTGAAACACCACAAGGCAATCCTATTAAGGTAACGTGGACAGCTTATAAATATCCCGATTTCGACAATAGAGCTGGTGTTAGCGGAACTTTTAACACGGTAATAAGCTACAATCTAAATAGTACTGCTGAAAACCTTATAGATCTTTTAAACGGTGCCAATGTGGTTATTGATGCAAGCTCTGTTAATGTTGGAAATGAGCCTGAACGCACACAAAATGTAGCTAGCTTTTTCAATGCTTTCACTGCTCAAATTTCTGGTACAGTTGATAGTTACAACAACGAAAATGCTTGGGTAACTTTTAACATGAACGGTATATCGCAACAGGTGGTACTAAATGTTTCTCTAGAAACTAACAAAATTATACTTGATGGAACCATACCCGATTTAAATGTATTTAACTGGGAAAACGCCTATAATGTTTTCAATGCTATTTGTGGAGAATATCATGAAAACAAACTGTGGGAAGATGTGAAAATATCGATAGAAATATCGAATATTTAAACATTACTCCTTTTCTTAAAGTTTTGAATTTAAAGATGGCTATCAAATAATTCTCATGCTTTATTACACCCAAACATTTTAAATAGAATTTAACAAAACAACAGCTTAACCCTACTTCTTTTTTAATCGCAAAAAGTGTAACTTCGCAACTTTGCCATTTTATGAGTGAATTCACAGATTTTATCGAAGTTAAAGGAGCACGCGTACACAATCTTAAAAATATTGATGTATCCATACCACGCGAAAAGCTTGTAGTTATTACAGGCTTATCTGGAAGTGGAAAATCTTCACTGGCCTTCGATACCATTTATGCCGAAGGACAGCGTCGTTACATCGAAACATTCTCTGCATACGCCAGACAGTTTCTAGGCGGTTTAGAACGTCCGGATGTCGACAAAATTGATGGGCTTTCTCCTGTAATTGCCATCGAACAAAAAACAACTAGTAAATCGCCTCGTTCCACAGTAGGAACCATCACAGAGATTTACGATTTTATGAGACTACTTTTTGCACGTGCTAGTGATGCCTACAGCTATAATACAGGCAAAAAAATGGTAAGCTATAGCGACGAGCAAATTAAAGAGCTTATAAAAAAAGACTTTAATGGTAAACGTATAAACGTACTATCGCCTGTAGTGCGTTCTAGAAAAGGGCATTATCGCGAATTATTCGAGCAAATAGCCAAACAAGGCTTTGTAAAAGTAAGAACCGATGGCGAGATTCGGGATATTGTAAAAGGGATGAAATTAGACCGTTACAAGAATCACGATATCGAAATTGTAATAGACAGACTGGTAATTAACGATAGCGTGGATAACGATAAACGCCTTACCGAAACCATTAACACAGCCATGTATCATGGTGAAGATGTGCTTTTAGTTATCGATCAAGACACCAACGAAACACGCTATTTTAGTAGAAGTTTAATGTGTCCTACTTCAGGAATCTCCTATCCTAACCCAGAACCAAATAATTTTTCGTTCAATTCCCCTAAAGGCGCTTGTTCAAACTGTAACGGTATTGGTACTTTGTATCAAATTAACGAGGCTAAAATTATTCCAGACGATTCATTATCGATTAAAGCTGGAGCCTTAGCGCCTCATGGCCCGCAAAAAAACAGTTGGATTTTTAAGCAATTAGAAACCATTGCACAACGTTTCGATTTTAAATTAACCGATGCTTATAAAGATATTCCTAAAGAAGCTAAACATATTATTCTTTATGGCGGAAATGATAAGTTTTCAGTTGAAAGTAAAACACTTGGTGTAACTCGTAATTACAATATAGACTTTGAAGGCGTTGCTAATTTTATTGAAAACCAATACAACACAGCCGAATCTAGAACCTTAAAACGTTGGGCTAAAGATTACATGGACAAGGTAGAATGTCCTGTTTGCGAAGGTTCCCGATTAAAAAAAGAATCGCTTTACTTTAAAATAAACAACAAAAATATTGCCCAACTTGCTAATACCGATATGGTGGAGCTTGCTGATTGGTTTAGTACGTTAAACGAAACCCTTTCAGAAAAACAGTTAAAAATTGGCGAAGAGGTTATTAAAGAAATAAAATCTAGAATTCAGTTTTTACTCGATGTTGGCTTAGACTATTTATCCTTAAATCGTAGCTCAAAATCCTTATCGGGTGGCGAGGCACAACGTATTCGTTTGGCCACACAAATAGGATCGCAGCTTGTTGGTGTGCTTTACATTTTAGACGAACCTAGTATTGGTTTGCATCAGCGCGATAACGAAAAACTAATAAACTCCCTTGTTTCGCTTCGAGATATAGGAAACTCGGTTATTGTTGTAGAGCATGATAAAGACATGATTGAGCGTGCCGATTACGTTATTGATATTGGCCCAAAAGCAGGAAAGTACGGTGGCGAAATTATTAGCATTGGCACACCAGACGAACTTAAAACGCATAACACCTTAACAGCCGATTATTTAAACGGTAAAAAAGAAATTGAAATTCCTAAAAAACGCCGTAAAGGCAATGGTAACTTTATAGAACTTAAAGGCTGTACGGGTAATAACTTAAAAAATGTATCGGTAAAACTGCCATTAGGTAAAATGATTGGTATTACGGGTGTTTCTGGTAGCGGAAAATCCACATTAATTAACGAAACTCTTTACCCTATTTTAAACGCTTATTATTTTAATGGCGTAAAAAAACCTATGCCTTACAAAAGCATAAAAGGTTTAGAGCATATAGATAAGGTTATCGATATTAACCAATCACCTATAGGTAGAACACCACGAAGTAATCCTGCAACATACACGGGTACTTTTGGAGAAATTAGAGCCTTATTTGCTAAAATTCCCGAAGCCATGATAAGAGGCTACAAAGCAGGTCGTTTTAGTTTTAATGTTAAAGGAGGTCGTTGCGAAACCTGTCAAGGTGGTGGTCTACGTGTTATCGAAATGAATTTCCTTCCCGATGTTTATGTAGAATGCGAAACTTGCCAAGGTAAACGTTTTAACCGCGAAACATTAGAGATTCGCTACAAAGGCAAAAACATTAGCGATGTCTTAAACATGACCATGAACGAAGCTGTAGAATTCTTCGAGCATATTCCTAAAATACACAAAAAGCTAAAAACCATTAAAGATGTTGGTTTAGGCTACATCACGCTGGGGCAACAAAGTACAACCCTTTCTGGTGGCGAAGCGCAGCGTATTAAATTAGCAACCGAACTCTCAAAACGCGACACCGGAAACACATTTTATATTCTAGACGAACCAACAACAGGTTTACATTTTGAAGACATTAGAGTTTTAATGATTGTACTTAATAAGCTGGCCGATAAAGGCAATACCGTACTTATTATAGAGCACAATCTAGATGTTATTAAAACCGTAGATCATATTATAGATATTGGTTACGAAGGCGGTAAAGGCGGCGGACAAGTAGTAGTTGAAGGCGCACCAGAAGACATTATAAAACACAAAAAAAGTTACACGGCTAAGTTCCTTAAAAAAGAATTAAATTAGCGAGCCTGAGTTTGGGCAAAAATGATAAAAACAATAAAATTTTCGCTTTCGCGGAAATAAAAAACATACTATGAGAAAAGAAAAACATCACAAAGGTTGGAATGAAATAAAAACTAACGATTCTTGGGCCATTTTTAAAATAATGGGCGAATTTGTTAACGGATTCGAAAAAATGAGTAAAATAGGACCTTGTGTTTCTATTTTCGGTTCTGCTAGAACAAAGCCTGATAACAAATACTATAAACTAGCTGAAAATGTAGCTACAAAAATAGTTGAAGCTGGTTACGGCGTTATTACCGGTGGTGGTCCTGGTATTATGGAAGCTGGAAATAAAGGTGCACATTTAGGTGGCGGAACATCTGTTGGCTTAAATATCGATCTACCTTTCGAGCAGCATGACAATCCGTATATAGACAGCGATAAAAGTTTAGATTTCGATTACTTTTTTGTTAGAAAAGTTATGTTCGTTAAATACTCGCAAGGTTTTGTAGTTATGCCTGGTGGTTTTGGTACTTTAGATGAACTTTTTGAAGCCATAACTCTTATTCAAACTAATAAAAGTGAAAAATTCCCTATCATTCTAGTTGGAACAGATTTCTGGGAAGGCCTTATGGATTGGGTAAAAAAGACCTTACTTGACGGTTTTGGAAACATAAGCGCAAAAGATTTAGACCTTATTCACGTTGTAGATTCTGCTGATGAGGTTATTACTATTCTAGATAGTTTTTATAAAGAGTCTGGCTACAGTCCAAATTTCTAAAAAAATTAGGTATTGGCTTACTACGGTGTTACGCTATATACAACGTATAAATTAACTAACATGTCAAGTTTTAAGCCATCCTATTTTTGCTATCTTGCAGCGCCATATATAAATCTATTAACCTAAAATGTTTTATAAATTTGAAAATTAGATTTTTTAATTGTTTTATTTTACTGTGTTTCTCTCTTAGCGGTTTTGCTCAAAACAAAACGGATGTTAAGGCTATTTTCGATATAGAAAACAAACAAATAAAAATATCGCAGTCCATTCAATATAAAAACACCACCAATGTCGAATTAGACACCATCTACCTTAACGATTGGAACAATAGTTATTCAACAAAAAAAACACCGTTAGCTATTCGTATTGCAGACGAGTATAACAACAATTTTCATCTTGCTAAAAATGAAGATCGAGGCTTCTCTGTTATTACTTCAATGAAACAAAATGGCGAAGATGTAGAGTTTAAACAGCTTAAAAATCAAATTGACATTCTTAAGGTTGCTCTTAAAGAACCTCTAAAACCAAATGGTACCTACAACTTAAATTTAGAATACTTAGTAAAAATCCCAAATGCTAAATTTACCGATTATGGTATAACCGATACTGGCGATATCAATCTAAGATATTGGTATATTACTCCAGCTGTTTTTAATGGAGAATGGCAATACTACAGTAATAAAAACTTAGACGATTTGTACATACCAATTTCAGATGTTAATCTAGAAATTGAGTATCCTAATGGCTACGCATTAACTTCAGATTTAGATATAAGTAACACACAGCAACTACCTAAAAAACAAATCATTAACCTAGAAGGATCTAACAGAAACAACAACAGATTGTTTTTAACTAAAGGTTCAGATTTTAAAACGTTACAGGACGGCGAATTATCTATAATTTCCAACATTCACGACGAGGAAGTTGATATTGTAGAAAAGGTTTTAATCAACGAAAAAGTAAAAACATTTCTGTTTGAAATCTTCGGACAATATCCTCATAAAAAACTTTTACTTTCTCAAATTGATTATGACAAAGATCCCATTTACGGCTTAAATTTTCTGCCTAGTTTTATAAAAACATATCCTAATCATTTTCAATACGAGTTAAAATATTTAAAAATCGCATTACATAATTATTTAGAAAACACCTTACTATTAAATCCAAGAAAGGAACAATGGTTAATTGATGGTATTCAAATTTATTATCTAATGAATTATGTGGAAAGACACTACCCTAACATGAAATTTCTGGGTAGTATTGCTAATTTTTGGGGCGTAAGATCGTTTCATGCTTCCGATATGAGTTTTAACGATAAATACGTGTTATCGTATATGCTAATGGCTAGAACAAATCGAGACCAACCATTAACCATGGCAAAAGATTCCTTATTAAAATTCAACAAAAATATAGCCAATAAATACAAAGCTGGTGTAGGACTTAAATATCTAGACGATTTTGTAAATCAAGATATTGTAGAGCATAGTATTGAAACTTTTGTTAAAGAAAATAAACTTAAACAAACCACAGTAAAGGATTTTGAAACTTATATAAAATCGAAAACCAAAAAAGACATCAATTGGTTTTTTGATGACTATGTAAATAGCAGAAAAAAAATAGATTTCAAAATTAGTAAATTAAAAAAGACCGAAGATTCTATTACCTTAACCATTAAAAACAAAGGTAATAACAGTATGCCTATCTCATTATATAGCTTGTATAACGATAGCATAATTTCTAAACGATGGGTAGAAAACATAAAAGGTAGCAAAACCATTACCATACCAAGAGAAGAAGCCAATAAAATGGTTTTAAACTACGACAATACTATACCGGAGTTTAATTTAAGAGACAACTGGAAATCTTTAAAAGGCTTCTTTTTTAACAATAAACCTTTACAGTTTAGGTTATTTCAAGATATTGAAGACCCGTATTACAATCAAGTATTTTTTATGCCTATTGTAGAGTACAACAATATTTATGATGGTTTTACCGCCGGTGCTAAAATTTATAACAAAACCGTTTTAAGAAAACTATTTAATTACAAAATTGCACCTCGATATTCTTTTAAATCTAGATCGTTAACTGGTGCAGCTTCTGTTTTTAAAACCCATTATATTCAAAACAAAAATTTATATACCATACATTACGGTATCGCTACAGGATACAGTTCATTTGGAGAAGATTTATTTGTTAGGCAAATTACCCCATCCGTACAGTTTCTTTTTAGAGAAAACAGTGATTTTAGATCTAATAAACGTCGCGCTTTAAGCTTGAGGCACGTTAACATTCACAGAGATCAAGATTTAACTAATCCTGATGCTTCCAACGAGCCTAACTACAGTGTTTTTAATATTAGGTACGTGCATTCAAATGACAACCTTATTAATTTTAGTAAGTGGAATACCGATTTTCAAGTTGCAGATAAATTCAGTAAAGTATCTTTCAATTATGAGTTTAGACGCCTTTTTGAAAGCAACCGACAATTAAATATTAGAGCATTTGCAGGCGCATTCCTTTCAAACAATAGCAATTTAAGCTCTAATTATTTCAGTTTTGCATTAGATCGTCCAACCGATTATCTTTTTGATTACAACTATTTAGGACGTTCTGAAGATACTGGTATTTTTAGTCAGCAATACATCGAAGCCGAAGGTGGATTTAAATCTAAACTAGAAACTCCATTCGCTAATCAATGGATAACAACGTTAAATGCTAGTACGACACTCTGGAACTATATTCTTGCTTATGGCGATATAGGCTTGGTTAAAAACAAATTCAACTCCGCTAAGTTTGTTTACGACTCTGGTATTCGTATTAATTTAGTTACCGATTACTTTGAGGTTTACCTACCAGTTTATTCAAATTTAGGTTGGGAAATGGGTCAACCACGCTACGATCAAAAAATACGTATTAAGTTTACAGCAGATCCACAAGCCTTACTTGGCCTGTTTAGAAGACGATGGTTTTAAATCGTTTTAATTATTGAATAATCAATAAAATGCTTTTATTAATCAATAATTAGCAATACAAAAGTAATTAAGCATTACATCTTTAAAAATTTATCATTATTTTAACAAGGCAATTAATTGCAAAAAAGGTCTATTTTGACTACTTTCGCAAAACTAAAAAGCATGAACCTATGCAACCCGCAACCAACTTGGAAAACAATTTATCTTTCGATGATTTTAAAGCAGAAGTAATAAACGACTATCGCACTGCTATGATTAGTCGCGAATGCAGTTTAGTTGGCCGAAGGGAGGTTTTAACAGGAAAAGCTAAATTTGGTATTTTTGGCGATGGTAAAGAAATACCGCAACTTGCCATGGCTAAGGCGTTTCAAAAAGGCGATTGGCGTTCTGGTTATTATAGAGATCAAACCTTTATGATGGCTATTGGCGAGTTAACACCAGAGCAATTTTTTGCAGGTTTATACGCCAATACTAATATCGAGCTAGAACCTATGTCTGCTGGCCGCCAAATGGGTGGACACTTTGTTACCCACAGTCTTAATAATAACGGTAGCTGGAAAGACTTAACAAAACAATATAATTCTAGTGCCGACATCTCTCCTACTGCAGGGCAAATGCCGCGTTTATTAGGATTAGCACAAGCTTCAAAAATATTCAGACATGTTAAAGGCATAGACGCCTCAAAATTTTCTGAAAACGGAAACGAAGTCGCTTGGGGAACCATTGGTAACGCAAGTACAAGTGAAGGTTTATTTTTCGAAACCATAAATGCTGCAGGCGTTTTACAAGTGCCTATGGTAATTAGTGTTTGGGACGATGATTACGGTATATCTGTACATGCCAAATACCAAACCACCAAAGAAAACATTTCGGAAATTCTAAAAGGATTCCAAAGAGATAAAGATAGCAATGGCTACGAAATACTTCGTGTAAAAGGTTGGGATTATGCCAACTTAATAGAAACCTATCAAGAAGCATCTGCCATAGCTAGAGAAGAGCATGTACCTGTTTTAATACACGTACAGGAATTAACACAACCGCAAGGGCATTCCACTTCGGGTTCTCATGAGCGTTACAAAAATGCCGAACGCTTAGAGTGGGAAGCAAAAAACGATTGTAATGTTAAATTCCGCGAATGGATTCTAGAAAGCGGTATCGCTACAAACGAGGTGCTTGTAGAAATTGAAAGAGCAGCAAAACGAGATGTTCGAGAAGCCAAAAAGAACGCGTGGAACACCTTTTTAAGACCCATAAAAAAGGAACAACAAGAATTACTTTCAATATTAAAACAAGTTGCAGCAAATAGTGTTAACGGCGTATTTATAACTAAACTAAAAGAAAGTCTAGCAAATATTAACGAGCCAACACGAAAAGACATCTTATCGCATGCTCGTAAAGCATTACGCTTTACCGTAGAAGAAACGTTTCCAGAAAAGAAAACGCTTCGTAATTGGATAGATTCTATTTTCGAGCAAGTACAACCTAAATTCAGTTCGCATTTATATTCCGAAACGCAAGGTAGAAACACGCGCATAAAAGAAATTAAAGCCACATATAACGACGATGCCGAACAAGTAGATGGCAGAATTATTCTTCGCGATAATTTCGACGCCATTTTTGGTAGCCATCCCGAAGCTTTAGTTTTTGGAGAAGATACCGGTAACATTGGCGATGTAAACCAAGGATTAGAAGGCTTACAAGAAAAATACGGCGAACTTCGAGTAGCCGATTCTGGAATTCGGGAAGCCACCATTATAGGTCAAGGTATAGGTATGGCGCTACGTGGCTTACGTCCAATAGCCGAAATTCAATACCTCGATTACATTTTATACGCCCTACAAATAATTAGCGACGATTTAGCCACCGTACATTACCGTACAAAAGGCAAGCAAAAAGCGCCGTTAATAATAAGAACCCGCGGGCACCGTCTAGAAGGTATCTGGCATTCTGGTTCGCAAATGGGCGGTATACTTAGTTTAGTAAAAGGAGTCAATTTATTGGTGCCTAGAAACATGACTAAAGCAGCCGGTTTTTACAACACCCTATTGCTAGGCGACGATCCTGCTATTGTGGTAGAATGTTTAAATGGCTACAGACTTAAAGAAAAAATGCCAAACAACTTAGGCACACTTAAAACCCCTATTGGCGTTGTCGAAACCGTAAAAGAAGGTACAGATATCACCCTAGTATCCTACGGTTCCACATTACGTATTGTAGAGCAAACAGCAAAAGATTTATTGGCTATAGGTATCGATGCCGAAGTTATCGATGTGCAATCCCTAATGCCTTTCGATTTAAACCACGACATCGTAAAAAGTATCGCAAAAACAAATCGCGTGGTTATTATAGACGAAGATGTTCCTGGAGGCGCATCGGCCTATATTTTAGATAAAATTCTAAACGAGCAAAACGCATTTCAATATCTGGACAGTTCGCCAAAAACCATTACAGCCAAGTCACACAGGCCAGCTTATGGTAACGATGGCGATTACTTCTCAAAACCATCAGCAGAAGATATCTACGAAGCTATTTACAGCGTTATGCACGAGCTAAACCCAAGCGATTTCCCTAAACTTAGGTAACACGTTATTAAAAATAATTGGGGCGCTACCACAGGGGTCGGGCTATACTTTACAAGTCCTCGCACCTCCTACGTCGGGCTGTGGGCTTTCCAATGCTATCCCTAGCGCAGTTATCCGCTAACTTAAGTACACAACAATTATTTATTTAACACCCGCAAACCATTGTACTTACAATCCTTTTTTTATATTTATAACATCAGGGAAAAAGACCTACAAGGTTTTAAAAACCTCGTAGGTCTCTTAAACATATCACATTATTGGTATTTAACATACAAACCACTTAAGCCATAATAAATCGACTTTTATAAATGAAAGCTGTACCATTACCAGAAATAAAGAAAGAACTCAATACACTTTCACACAAAGAAACCCAAGAACTATGCTTGCGTTTAGCCCGATTTAAAAAAGAAAACAAAGAGCTCCTTACCTATTTACTCTTCGAGTCGCACAACGAAAGTGGCTACATACAAACCGTTAAAGACTATATAGACGAGGAATTCGACCTTATTAATACCAACAGCTATTTCTATATTAGAAAAAGTGCTCGTAAAATACTCCGTAACGTTAAAAAGTTTATTCGCTACTCCCAAAAAAAGGAAACCGAAGTAGAACTCCTACTCTATTTCTGCCAAAAACTTAAAGACTTTAAACCCAGCATAAAACGAAGCACACAACTACAAAACATGTACAACCGCCAAATACTTCTAGCTAAAAAAAGTATAGCTAAACTACACGAAGATTTACAGTACGATTTTAACCTGATGTTGGAGGAGTTATAGATTGTTGAAAAGTCTTTCAAAACATATAATAAAAATCTCTAGCTTATAATCATTTTCAACTAAATTTGTTTATTGTTGAATGGAAAATATAAAAACGGTTTGATATCCGTAAAAATATTATGTGTCATTCCCTCATAATATTTAATCAAGACACTAAATAAACTTAAATTTTAGAGGATTTAAAAATTGTCATTAGTCAGAATAAATAACCATGAAAAAAAATATTATTTTAATTATTCTAATTTTCCAAATAAATATTATTGAAGGACAAGAAAAAAAGACTCAATGGGATGAGATAGAAATATCTGATATGAGTGCTTTGCTTTATAAACAAAAAACGGCTTCAACTGCAAGCACAGGAACTTGTTCAATTATTGAACATAATGCTAAATTCTATTTAGTAACAGCAGCTCACGTTGCGAAACCTATGGACTCTTTAAGTCAAATTATTTTTAGAATTGAAAATGACAAACCTTATAAAGTTGATTTAAAAAGAATATCAGCAACTTCAGGTATAAATTGGGTCTTTCATAAAGAAGCAGATATGGCAATACTTGAATTAAAAATACCAAATGAAAAGTTCTTAAAAAATAGAATTGAAAACAATTCCTTCCCTTCTAGTCAAATTAATAATGGCAAAAACTTACCTTCAAGAGATTCTGACATTACATTTTTCGGTTACCCCGTGATAGATTTAGATTTAACTCATTTTTCCTCACTTTCTTTTAACTCAAAAATCTGTAGTGGTTTATTGACTCAACGTAGAGGTGATAATAAAAAAAAATCGACTTTTTTTTATTTAAACATTCCTAGTATACAAGGCTGTAGTGGTTCTGGAGTTTACTACTCTGTTAAAAGAAGCATGTTTCATGGAGGAAAAAAAACAATCTTTCTTGGAGTAATGCACGGAACATATAGCGATAACACAGGCGGCAAATTAGCAGCAATAACACCTTCATATTACCTATTTGATATTTTAAAATAAAACGACATACGACACCGTATATAAAAAATTACTATTTCGTGCTTAACCAATGTGAGTTAATTTATTTGCTAGCTTCAAATTTTCCTCACAAAACAACTATAATCAAAACTTCTCTATTTCAACACTCCAAATAGCACCTAAAAAAATCAATAAACAATCAATTACAACTTTATCCACTTGCATCTATTGGTTATCATTCTTAATGGAACAATTTCAGTTGTTTACCATCCCCAAACCGCAACAAAACCAACCCCAAATTAACATATTAACAAAATGCCATCCTTTGTTTGAATGCTGACTTCAATATTTTATCTTTGCACGCTTAAATAGGACATTGATTTATGAAGATTTCATACAACTGGTTAAAACAATTTTTAAAAACAGATTGGACACCAGAACAAACTAGCGAACTACTTACAGATTTAGGACTTGAAGTTGAAGGTATTGAAACCTATCAATCCGTAAAAGGAGGATTAGAAGGTGTTGTTGTTGGCGAGGTTTTAACTTGTGTAAAACACCCAAATGCCGACAAACTAAAAATTACCACAGTTGATGTTGGTGCAGATGCGCCTTTACAAATTGTATGTGGTGCACCTAATGTAGATGCAGGACAAAAAGTACCTGTTGCTACAATAGGTACGGTTTTATATACCGAAGAAGGCGAATCGTGGACCATTAAAAAAGGTAAAATTCGTGGCGAAGAAAGCCACGGTATGATTTGCGCTGAAGATGAATTAGGCCTAGGAAAATCGCATGACGGTATTCTAGTTTTAGATAACGATATTAAAGTGGGAACCTTAGTTGCCGATCTTTTTGATATTGAAAACGACCAAGTTTTCGAAATTGGATTAACGCCTAACCGCGCCGATGCCATGAGCCATTTAGGAACGGCTCGCGATTTAAAAGCGGGATTGGTGCAAAAAGATATTAACCTAGAATTAATTACACCTTCCATTAGTGCGTTTCATGTAGAGAACCGCACCCTAAAAATGGATATCGAAGTGGTGGATAAAGAATTAGCACCACGTTATTGTGGGGTTTCTATTTCTGGCATTAAAGTAGCCGAATCTCCTGCTTGGTTACAACACCGCTTAAAAGCTATTGGTTTAACACCTTTAAATAATATTGTAGATGCTACTAATTATGTGTTACATGATTTAGGGCAACCGTTACATGCTTTTGATGCTGCAAAAATTTCTGGAAACAAAATAGAGGTTAAAACCTTGCCTGCAGGCACTAAATTTGTGACTTTAGATGGTGTTGAACGCGAATTACACGAAGATGATTTAATGATCTGTAATGGCGATAAACCTATGTGTATTGCTGGTGTTTTTGGAGGTTTAGATTCTGGAGTTACCGAGCATACCACAAATATTTTCTTAGAAAGTGCTTATTTTAATCCTGTAAGTATTAGAAAATCTGCTAAACGTCATGGCTTAAATACCGATGCTTCTTTTAGATTTGAGCGTGGTATAGACCCAAATACGTGCGAATACGCTTTAAAACGTGCCGCATTACTTATTCAAGAAATAGCTGGAGGTGAAATTACTAGCGATATTTTAGATTTCTACCCTAAAAAAATTAAGGATTTTGAAGTGCGTTTAAGCTTTGAAAATACCGAAAAATTAATTGGAGAAGAAATACCAAAAGAAACCATAAAACAAATATTAAGCTCGTTAGACATTAAGGTAAATAATGTTACCGAAGCTGGTTTAGGATTAACGGTTCCGGCGTATAGAAACGATGTTGAAAGAGAAGCCGATGTTATTGAAGAAATTTTAAGAGTTTACGGGTATAATAATATTAAAACTACCGAAAAACTTAACGCCTCTATTTCTACAACGTCGCGTTTTGAAGATTATAAAATTCAGAATATTGTTGGAAACCAATTAGCATCGCAAGGCTTTTTTGAAATTCTTTCCAACTCGCTTACCACACCAAATTACGCGGCTTTAAGCGAGCAATTAAAGGAAGAACACAATATTACCATACTAAATCCTTTAAGTAACGACTTGTCTGTAATGAGACAATCTTTATTGTTTTCTGGGTTGGAAGCGGTTTCGTTTAACATTAATAGAAGACGTGGCGATTTAAAATTGTTCGAATTCGGGAAAACCTACCATGGTTATAATGATAAGCGTGAGGAATACAAACATTTATCAGCCTTTATAACAGGAGATAAAAACTCAGAAAACTGGACAGATACAAGTAAAAAGAGCGATTTCTTTTTAATGAAAGGTTATATAATTGCTATTTTAGAACGTTTAGGCATTTCTAGGTTTAACGAATCGCCTATTAAAAGTGATTTATTTACCGAAGGTTTAACGTTTGGTCTTGGTAAAAATGTATTGGTAGAATTTGGTTTAATTAAAAAACCTATTTTAAAGCATTTTGATATAGGGCAAGAAGTTATTTATGCCGATTTTAAATGGGATAGCATTTTAGATTTAGTTAAGCATAACAAGATTAAGTTTAAGGCCATTTCTAAATATCCTGGAGTACGTCGTGATTTCGCATTACTGCTAGACGACAGTGTTACTTTTGAGTCTATTTATAAAATAGCTAAGCAAACCGAAAAGCAATTGCTTACAGCTGTTAACTTATTTGATGTTTACCAAGGTAAAAACTTACCTAAAGGCAAAAAGAGTTACGCCGTTAGTTTCACGCTACAAGATGAAAACAAAACGCTTAACGACAAGCAAATTGATAAGATTATGAAAAAATTACAAAGTAATTTTGAAAATCAGTTAGGTGCAGAATTAAGATAATTTAGCCGCTTGTTTGTGGCTACATAACTAAATATAACAACTAATTATTATTAAAAAAACCTGTTAATTATTATTTAATTAACAGGTTTTTGCGTTAAAAATATTGTATCTTTAAGAGGTAACCTTTTAACCTTTAAGATATGTCGAACTACATAAAAGTATTTTCTGGGAATTTTATTGAAGTACAACGCATGTTTAAATTACTTGAAGAAGTAAATATTTGCGCCATTATTAAAGATGAATCTGAATCTGGAAGATTAGCAGGTTTTGGATCGTCCATTCAAGGTTTGCAAGAAATCCACGTGCATAAAGACGAACTTGAAAGAGCAAAACCTATTATTGAAAGTTCAAATTCAATTTCGGAATTAGAGCTAGATTAGTCATTTCATTACATTTTTAAACTACAGTACAAAGCCATAATCTATTGGCTATATTTTTAACGTTGACTATGCGCAATGATGTATTGTTATACCCAAAAATTTAAACACTTTGAAACACCATAAGCTATGACAGATTCAAATTATATTAAGATTTTTACCGGTGAATTAATGGAGGTTCAAAAAATTATTCTGGAACTGGAAAAACAGGATATAATCCCTGTGGTTAAGGAACAAACCGATTCTGGCTTGTTACCTATTTTTGGAATGTCCAATAGTTTACTAAAGCAAATTTATGTGCATAAAGATGAACATGAAAAAGCTACGCTTATTCTTAAAAATTTGAATTTAGAATTACCATAATATAAACAGCTAAGCACAAACTTTTTAATTATTGGATACGGCGAAGGAAGGACTTATTTTGTATTTGTAATCTTTTGGGTTTAGAACATCTAAACCATACTAATATTACGTACATGTAAAAAACCCTCTTACAGATTATACCATGTTAAACTACATTAAAGTATTTTCAGGCTATTTTATTGATATTCAACGTATTTTTAAAGAACTACAAAACTTAAATATTTCGGCTATAGTTAAAGATGAATCTGAATACGCTAGATTGGGTGGTTTAGGCTCTCCTTTTCATGGCATATTGCATATTCATGTGCATGAGGATGAACTTGAAAGGGCAAAACCTGTTTTTGAAAACTTCTTATTGGAATTAGAGTTGGAGTACTAATTAAAGCTAATCCGTTTAAATTTTTGCAACAATTAAAATGCATAGACATAAATCTTTAAATTAAGATTTATGCCTTCAGCTTCTTCTATAATTGATTATTTGTACTTTTTTTTACAGCAAAACCCTTATACAAACAGACCCATTGCCCGCCATTTAAAAACCAGTACGCAGATTAACCCGCGTTAGGGATTGAAGTGGAAAGCCCACAGCCTGACGATAGGAAGTGCGAGGACTTGTAGCGGAAAGCGCGACCCTTTATGGGTAACGCCCTAATTATTTTTGTTTTAGATTAAACTGTTACGCCATACATTTTGTTACGTAACTCCTTGATTTTTTTGTCCTGCATATACTCATCGAACGTGGTATAACGGTCTATAACGCCATTTGGCGTTAACTCCACTACTCTATTGGCAACGGTTTGTGCAAACTCGTGATCGTGAGTTGTAAATAATATGGTCCCTTTAAAATTTTTAAGTGAGTTATTAAATGCTGTAATACTCTCTAAATCTAAGTGGTTTGTTGGCTCGTCTAATTGTAAAACGTTAGCTCTCATCATCATCATTCTAGATAGCATACATCTTACTTTTTCTCCTCCAGATAATACAGACGATTTTTTAAAGGCTTCCTCGCCACTAAAAATCATTTTACCAAGGAAACCACGAATGTTTACTTCTTCGCGTTCCTCTTCGGTGGTTGCATATTGGCGTAACCAATCGATTAAAGTTAGCTCGTTATTAAAAAACTCATCATTATCTAATGGTAAATACGATTGTGTTGTAGTTACACCCCACATAAATTTACCAGAATCTGCTTGTTCTTTATTATTTAAAATTTGATAGAATGCTGTTGTTGCTCTAGAATCTCTAGAAAACACAACCACTTTATCGCCTTTAGCCAAGTTTAAATCTATATCCTTAAATAACACTTCGCCTTCAATAGAAGCACCAAGTCCTTCAATATTTAATATTTGATCTCCAGCTTCTCTTTCGCGCTCGAAAATAATAGCAGGGTAACGACGACTGGTTCTTCTAATATCGCCTATATTAAGTTTTTCGATCATTTTCTTTCTACTTGTTGCTTGCTTACTTTTTGCAACGTTAGCAGAGAAACGACGAATAAATTCTTCTAATTCTTTCTTCTTTTCTTCAGCTTTTTTATTCTGTTGTGCATGTTGTCTTGCTGCTAATTGCGAAGACTCGTACCAGAATGTATAGTTACCAGAATAGTGGTTTATTTTTCCGAAATCGATATCTGAAATATGTGTACAAACGGCATCTAAAAAGTGTCTATCGTGCGAAACGACAATTACACAGTTATCATAATTAGCTAAAAAGTTTTCTAACCAAGAAATGGTTTCGTAATCCAAATCGTTGGTAGGCTCATCCATAATTAACACATCTGGATTACCAAACAAAGCCTGTGCTAATAACACACGTACTTTTTGTTTACCATCCAAATCGGCCATTAAAGTATGGTGAAACTCTTCTTTTATACCTAAGTTAGATAACATGGCAGCTGCGTTACTATCGGCATTCCAGCCATCCATTTCTTCAAACTTAACTTGAAGCTCACCTATTTTTTCGGCATTCTCATCAGTATAATCTGCATATAAGGCATCAATTTCAGTTTTAATTTTAAATAAGGGTTTGTTACCCATTAAAATAGTTTCTAAAACCGTGCTCTCATCATATAAATTATGGTTTTGCTCTAAAACCGACATACGCTTTCCTGCTTCTAAAGAAACATGGCCCGAAGTTGGGTCTTGCTTCCCAGAGATAATCTTTAAAAATGTAGATTTTCCAGATCCATTGGCGCCAATAATTCCGTAGCAATTACCATTATTAAAAGTGGTATTTACTTCATCAAAAAGGACACGTTTACCGAACTGAACAGAAAGATTTGATACTGATAACATAAAGGACTATTTAATTTTTTGCAAAAGTAGAAAATTACATTGGTAAGACGAAACATAGTGGCCCAAATTTTAAGTAGTTATGGGACTTTTTGATTCTTAAATATTTAACAACGCATTAACAGGAGTTTATCATAACAAGCTATATTTTTGCTATTACAAATACGCTTGAGGGTTATATGAAGTTTTACTTTACTATTTTATTTATTTCAATCTCTTTATTAAGTTGTAAAAAAAACAACGAGGAATCTGCATTGAATATTGCGTACTTGGGTGGCGAGATTATTAACCCCAATACAAACTATATTGTTTTATCTAAAGACGAGACTATTATTGATACGGTTAAGTTAGATGGTAGAAACAGATTTCTTTATAAAATTGATAATTTAAACAAAGGGCTTTACACGTTTAGGCATGGTGGCGAATATCAATTAATATTGTTAGAACCCGAAGATAGTTTATTGTTTAGGCTTAATACTTTAGATTTTGATGAATCGCTTGTTTACAGTGGTAAAGGCGACAATAAAAACAATTACTTTATTAATGAATATATAGAAAACGAAAAGGAAGAAAAATATATCATTAAAATTTGCCAGCTTAACGGCGAAGATTTTCAAAAAAAGGCAGACTCTTTAAGAGACTCCAAGGCAGAACGTTTAGACCATTTTGTTGAGAAAAACGATCCGTCGGATTTATTTTTAAAAATTGCGCATGCTAATATCGATTATAAATATTACCTGAGTAAAGAGGTGTATCCTTTTGTACATGTTGGCGAAAACAAAGCAGCGCTTTTAAAATCTTTACCTAAGAATTTTTATAACTACAGAAAAGAAATTAATTACAACGATTCTTTTTTAAGTAACCACCATGGTTACAATAAATTTTTACGTTATAACTTAAGTAATTTATCGCTAAAAACGCACGATACCCACGAAAAGAATGCCTGTTTCGATAAAAAATCATTGTGTTTTAATTTAGACAGACTCAAATTAATTGATAGTTTAATTTTAAACCCAGAGGTTAAGGACGATTTACTTTACCATTTTACAATTGGTTACTTAGCTAAAAGTAAAAATATAGAACATAATAAGGAGTTATTAAAAAACTACCTAAGCATAAGTAAAAGTGAAAAAGGAAAAGAGCGCATGTTGCGTTTTACAAGCTCTGTTAACAACCTTAAAAACGGCGATAAATTACCTAATATTAAAATTTTTGGTTACGACGAGAGCGAATATAGACTTAACGCAAAAGTATATGCGCCAACGGTATTATGCTTTTGGTCTTCCAAATATTTTGACCATTTTAAGGAAAGCCATTATAAAATAAAAGAGTTAAAGGTTAAATATCCCGAGATTAATTTTATTTCCATTAGTATGGACGGGAAAAACATAGAGAAGTCTAAAAACCTTCTTAAAAGTAATGGGTTTTATAGCCCTAACGAATACCTGTTTAAAAACCCAGAAGTAGCATCGAATGTTTTAGCTATTTACCCCATGACAAAAACCATATTGGTAGATAAAAACAATAAAATTGTAAACAGCAATACCAATATGTTCTCGGTTAATTTTGAAGAACAATTACTTGGGTTAATTAATAGGTAATACATTACCCCTATTTCACCTCAATTTTAGTAATAATAATTTGAAGCTATTCCTACTATCCGCTATATCTTTTTTGTATTAAATATTTTCTACATTTAATACAGTTAAGTTTACTAAAATAATTAAGTCTATTTAACAAAAATATAGAAACACAAAAAAGGATGCCGCTACTATCAGGGCTAAATCATCTGCCAACTTAAGGTTTTGCTTAAAGTTACAGTTTATAATGGTTCATTAACATTTTCTCGTAAACGGTGTCTGGTAAAATACGTTTTAAGACAATAGAAAATTTCTGCAAAAACTCCCCTACTTTATAATGGACTTTCGGGTTGGGATTATTAATAATCTTATAAATCGCTTTTGCCATAATATCAGGATCGCTGCCATTATCAACATGTGTATTCATTAAGTTTAAAGTATCTCCATAAGGTTTTTTGTATGGCGACGTTTCAAGTAATGGCGCATGGTATCTTCCAGCGGCTATATTGGTAGCAAAATCACCTGGTGCTACATTGGTCATTTTTATATTAAAATCCTTTATTTCCATTCTAAAAGCCTCGGTTAAAAGCTCTAAAGCACCTTTACTAGCGCTATAAACACCACGATATGGTAAACCCATATAACCCGCAATTGAGGTAACATTAATAATTAACCCCGAGTTTTGCTTACGCATTTGCGGTAACACCGCTTTTATAACGCGTATTGGTCCGAAAAAATTAGTGTCAAAATTATTCTTTATTTCTTCATCGGGCGTTTCCTCAATAGGTCCCGTAATTCCGGCACCAGCATTATTAATAACAATGTCTAATTTGCCTTCCTTTTCAATAATAGTACGTACCGTTTCAGAAATGGTAAGATTCTCTTTAACATCAAGTGCAAGAATAGGAAATTTACTGTCCTTATACTTCTCTGGGCTTCTACTGGTGCCATACACTATAAAATCTTTACCAATTAAAAATTCACCTATAGATTTTCCAATACCAGAAGAACCACCTGTTATTAATACGACTTTAGACATAAAAAACGTTATTTAATGCTTTAAAAATACAATAATACTTATAAGGTTCAACCCTTGCAAGAATGTTTATAAAACTAAAAAATCCTGATTCGCCTAAGCTTTCAAGATTTGAGTTTATTGCATAAAAAAAGGCAAGCTACCTACATCACACCGCTACGACCATTTACCTTTGCTTCGTTCCCGACCTGGAGGATTCAACAGGAGCTGGTTGTGTAGGACTTGCCGGTTGCAAAGATACAAACTTTTAAAATTTTCACAATGATTTTTTAAACCGATTTTAAATAAATATCTTGCTATAAATTATATATCGAAAATGAAAACATTCAAATATCTCACTATCATATTTTTAGGAGGAATTTTAATTGGTTGCGGATCTAATTCTGGTCAGAAAAAAAGTGATTTTTCTATAAAAACTAATGCTGAAAAAGGGAATATAGCCAATAATAGCACCTTAAAATTGTCTCTTGAGAACAAAAAAGGGTTAACTATCGACTCGGTTGCCTATCATTTAGATGGTAAACGAATTAATGAAAATTCAGATTTAAAAGATTTTAAACTAGGAAAACACAGCATTGAAGCTACGGTTTATGTTGAAGGCGAAAAACAAACAACCACATCGGCAGTTACCATTTTAAATAGCGAATTACCAAAAGTGTATACATATAAAATAATTAATGAATATCCGCACGATATTACTTCTTACACCCAAGGTTTAGAGTTTTATAACGACACCCTTTATGAAAGCACAGGGCAGCACAAAGAATCGAAACTTAGAAAGCTAGACTATAAAACAGGAAACATTATTAAAAACATTGATTTAGCCGATGAGTATTTTGGTGAAGGCTTAACCATTTTAAACAATAAAGTATACCAATTAACATGGCAAAAAGGCACTGGCTTTGTTTACGATGTAAATACATTTGAAAAACTAAGTAGCTTTAAGTATGGTAATAGTAAAGAAGGTTGGGGTTTATGTAATTATAACAACACTATTTATAAAAGTGATGGTACCGAAAAAATATGGTTATTAAACTCTGAAACTTTAGCAGAGCAAGAATACATACAAGTGTATACTAACAAAGGTAAAATTGTTGGTATTAACGAAATGGAATGGATAGATGGTAAAATATATGCCAACCGTTACCAAAAAGATGGTGTAGCCATTATTAATCCGAAAAATGGTGCTGTAATTGGCGTAGTAGATTTTAAACCATTAAAAAAGTTAGTTACCCAACATGCCGGTTTAGATGTTTTAAACGGTATTGCTTATAACCCAAAAACAAAAACCATTTTTGTTACAGGAAAACGTTGGGATAAATTATTTGAGGTTGAGATTTTGGAGAAATAGAGAGTTAATGGACTTACTTTAAGAATATTTACTTGGATTTTTATTAGCTATATAGCTCCAAACACTTAATTATTCGTTTGTATTTAAAAAATTATTAAATAATTCTATTTCTGTGGTGTAGCCCATGTCCTTTACTTTGTTTCCATTTTTATCTATAATTACAAAGTAAGGTTGAGAATTACTCTTAAATTTTCTAGTCTGTAATTCAGAATGTTTTTGTCCTACATATTTCAATAATTTTCCATTCGTTTCAGATTTAATTCTTTCATTTTCAAATAAAGCTGTTCTATCATCAACATAAAGACTAACAAAGTAGAATTCATTTTTTAGTTTTTCTTTAATTCTATTCTCGGATAAAACGTTGTGTTCAATTTTTCTAGCATTTACGCAAGCATATCCAGTAAAATAGAGAAGTAATGGCTTTTTTAATTTTATGGATTTATTTAGAAGGTTATCATAATCTACATTGCCAGCATTTTTAAAAATGCCGTTATACTCTTTTTATTTTCGTTTTATTTCTGTCTTTTTTGGCTTTTTAGTTTCCTGAAAATCATCAAAAACCTGTATGTATGTTTTTTCCGTATTTGAATGTTCATTTAAATAATTATGAAATTCATCTATAATATTAGAAGGAACTTGAAGTTTTTGAAAAAGGACTTTGTCCTCTTCCCAATTTTCTAAATTTGCAGTTCTTTTAGACAACTCGTTTGAAACTAAAATCGAGGTTTTAGTTAATTCATATTCTTCTGTTTCTTTAAATTCTAATACTTTATCATAAAGTTTTTGAAACGTCAATCTAGAACCAGTCTCTTTATTTGATGCTAATTCAACTAAAAAAATTCCTAAAATTGGACCTTTTGAAAATATTTCAATATCTCCATCATCAAGACCACAATTTTTAAGTTGAGAAAAGTCTTCTATAATTTCTTTTAGATTATCTGTGTCATTTGAAATCAGAGTGATTTCTTTCGTTAAAACTTTATCACAATCTGATTTAGATTGGCAAAAGCCATTAAACCATAGTATTAAGAATATTGTTAGCACTGATTTTCTCATTTGTTTAGCAACACGTATATAATACAAATACTCTTTTTAGGTATTTGGTTTAAATCTCCAACCTATCAAAAATCTTAGTTAATTGTTTACTAGAAGGTCTAGGCGCATTATCGTTAACAACGATACCATTTGGGTCGATTAAAATAAACCTAGGAATCGTACTTACTTTAAAATCTCTAGCAAATTTTTGGTCGCCTTTAGCGTATAACTGTACACCTGTTAATTCTTTTTCTTTAACCATAGCTTTCCACTTATCGTAAGCATTAGGGCTATCTAAAGAAATACTAACAAAGGCTATATTTTTGCCATGATATGCTTTTTCTACACGTTTTAGCGCTGGTATTTCGGCCTTACATGGTCCGCACCAAGTCGCCCATAAATCGATATAAACATACTTTCCTTTTAAATCGTCTAAAGATGTGCTACCGCCAGCATAATTTTCGTAATCGTTAAATTTTGGTGCCGCCTTTCCATTAAATAATGATGGTTTGCTATTTTTACTATACTCTAGTTTTAGCTGTTCCTTTAACATACCAAAACTTATATTTTCATTTTTAACAAATGTAGCATCAACATTTGGCACTGCAGTTAAGAGGCTTTTAAATTCTTCAATACTTGAATTTAGCTTATTTTCAAATTCCGTTTTACTACTAGCCATTAATTCATCATAATCTAAAAGGCGTTCTTGTAACAATACTTTTTCGGCTAAATAATTATTTACATCTTCACCTATGCCCTCAAATTTAATAGTTTCATCAAATTTATTGGTATCCATCGTGAGCCTTAAATCATAACCATTTTCTAGATATACATTAGCTTGCTCCTGTCCATCAAACAATACATAATTTCCAGATGCTACTTTTAAAGTATCAGAAAACGTACCGTCTGGATTTACTTTTATCGATTTTATAATAGCGTTTTGAGCTACCACTAAAGAATCGGACGTTGGGTTTGTAATTTTACCAGAAAGCGTTACATAATCTTTCTTTACTTCTTTGTTACACGATACAAACGCTATAGCGACTAATAATATACAGGCAAGTTTTTTCATGGTTAGATATAAAATTGATGATATAAAATCTATTGAATGTTAAAAGTAAGGTTTTCCGGATCGGGCATAATACACTGTTTATCATCGCAAACCATATACTCTATTTCGGTTTCAATGTTAAAAGGTGGTTTCTTTTTTAGCTTAATACGTTGCTTAAATTCGGTTTTAGTTTCAAAATATTTAACCTTCATATTAAAAGTTGGATCATCAACAGTTACGCCTACATCTTCTTTAGTATTACCTTTTTTTAAATAATGACCATTACTTACAAAGCTAAAAATTGTTGGCATAGGTCCGCCTTCTGGAACGGTTTGCGAATATAAATGCCATTTGGTATCAATGTTAGCAATAGCGATTAACTCATATTCAGAATCCGATATCTTTTTTACATCGGTTGTCCATTTAACAGGTTCTAAAATTTGCGCAAATGAATTTACGGTAAACAACAGCACTATAACAACAACTAATTTTTTCATAACTATATTTTAAATAAACGCATTTTGAACCTGTTACAAAAATAACAAGAAAGTAAATGGTTTTAGGTGTATACGGGAACTAAAATCCTCACTAATTATTGCTGTAAACACAAAAAGCGCACCATAATAGTGCGCTTTCTAATAAAAATTATATTTTTTTAAAACTTAACCGAAATTTTGCCTCTTAGAAAAAATGGAGAACCTGGTGTAAAATGAATTTCTTCAACAGGATTAGGTTCGTTAAACAATCTACTTTCTGTAGCAAATTGTGTTTCGTTCCATTCGCTATCAAATAGATTTTCTACAATAATCCCAAACGTCCAGTTTTTAAGCGTGTAATTAAGGTTTAAATCGGTTATAAAATAGCCATCGGCAACTATAGAGTTATCTTCGTTAGCTGCCCTATCTCCTATCATTCTGTAACTAATTCCTCCAGAAAAATTATTCCAATCTTTAACATTTAATCCACCCGAAGATGTAAAATCTGGTGCTAAAGGAATGTAATCTTCTCCACTCGCCTCTTCGCTACTTCTTGCGTATGTATAATTAACATCGGTATTAAAAAACACATAATCATTTAGTTGATATTGTAGTCCAAAATCGACACCAAAACGCTTTGTTTTTCCGCTAGGTTCCACAATTCCGGCATCGCCAACATAAACAAATTCTTGTTGTAAAAATAAGCTCCATAGTGCCGCATTAATAACTAAGCGATCTGCAGGTTTAGAAATAATTCCTAAATCTGTACCAAATGCTGTTGGTAAAATTTCCTCACCATTATTAGCAGTTACAACTCTTGTATCATTGGAGTGATACCCTAATCCTGTTTTTGCAAACCACTGTAGTTTTGATGATGGCGCGTAAATAAAATTTAACTTTGGACTTAGTAACACTTTGTTTTCACTAGTGCTATCATAAGTTTCGGTTAATAAATTTTCGTAATCAAAATTAAAATAATCAAGACGTAAGCCAGGATTAATAGTCCATTTATTTTTCTTGTACGTTACATTAGCAAATGAAAATCCGTTTAACTCATCTACATTCCCAAAAGCCAAACGTTCTAATAATTCTTGTCGGTTTTTTGTTCTAGATAGTTGCACATCATTAACATCGTCATATCTAAAACCAACTCCTAATTCATACTTTAATTGCGCGTTGTGATCTTTTAAATGAAATGAGTGCTCGTAAGCTGTTTTTGCTCCAACGATGGCTCTGTCTTCATATTGACGAATTTGATCGCCGTTTACCTCATCTTCCAAAAAGAAAGTAAAGTTTGAAAACAACTCAAAATCGTATTTAGAAATATAAGCAGATGTTTTAATAGCCGAATGCTCATCCAATTGTTTTTTATGATTTAACCAAATATTTGTTCGGCTTGTGTTACCACCTTCGGTATCATCAATAGCTCCAAAACGTCCAATTTGACCACTTTCCACGGCACGAACAGGAATTTGCCCAGAGGCATCCCATTTACTTTGAAAATGAGACATAGATAAGGTTAATTCTTGATCTATATAATTATTAAAGTTATAACGCCCCATGATGTTAATACGATTAAAATTTTGAGGCGAATCGAATACACCATCAGAAAGCATTAACTCTGAAGCTAAATAAGCCGAACTATTTTCGGTATCTACCAACTTAAGCATACTTAAGGCTCTAACTGTATTAAACTGGCCCGCTTCTAGCGAAATAACGTTATTATCTATGGATTTTTTAGTATTAATATCTACATATCCTGCGGTATTAAAGTTTCCTTTATCTGCATAATAAGAACCTTTACCAAAATCTATATTATCGATAGTTTCTGGAATTATAAAGTGCATATCGGCATAACCTTGTCCATGTGCATGCGACACCATGTTTACCGGCATACCATCAACATCTATAGCGATATCTGTACCATGATCAATATCGAAACCTCTTAAAAATATTTGTTCGGCCTTACCACCTCCGGCATGCTGACCAATAATTAATCCTGGTATTTTTCTTAAAATTTCTTGAGATGTTTTTACAGGGTTTGTTTTTAAATCGACGTTTAAAAAAGTACTTAAAGTATTCACTTTTGATACTATTAAAACTTGATCTAAAGAGGCCTTAGAGATTAATAGAAACACATCGATATTACTATCTAAATGACTTTCATCTATTATTAGCTCTTGATTTTCAAAACCTAATTGATAGAAGTAAATAACATCGTTAACCGAAACATCATCAATTTCGAAATAGCCAGAAACATTTGTATACGTATAGTTACCTGTGGTTTTATTGTACACTCCAACACCTTGAAGCGGTTTATTACTTTCCTCTGAAATAACTGTTCCACTTAGCTCATGAGCATAACTTAGCCCAACGCTAAAAATGAATAACAGTCCTGTTATTATATTTTTTAACATTATTTAATGTATTACACTCCCTAGGACCATTAATTATGTATTAATTCCCTTAGAAGTTGATAAGTAAAATTTGATTGTTTTTTTAATTATAGTTTGCGTAGTAGTCTCATAAAAATGAATTACAAACTAATGTACCAAACGTATTGCGGTGGTTCTATTAAACCATTAATATAGCCTTTACGAACTTTTTGTTTATTGAAATTAAATGCAGACTGCCCTTTTAAAGACCAATCTAAATTTTGAATTTGATAATCTTTATTCGTCTCTAAATGTTTATCTAATTTGAAAGTTACTATTTCAGATTTTTTTGAATCGTTTTCTGAATTTGAACTTTCTAAAACGGAATCAATGACCTCTAAAATTTCATGACTATGCGTTTCTGTTACCGCATGTTCTGTCTGGATATGTTGATGCTCGTGATGATGATGCTCATGACTATCATGACCCGAAAAGATATTAGAAGCTTCAATACTATGAGACATGGCATGTAGAAATTGACTAACCACATAATGCGAAGGTCCAAATACATAACATAAACTCATAGCTATTCCGGCTATCTTTATAAAAAAAGAGTTTAATATGTTATGCGTAGTATTATCCATTTTAAACATAGGTTGTCATTTTTTCCACTGTATTTTCACTTGAAAACACTATAGATTTTTATGACTTTGTAATACTAACGAAAAAAAAAGAATGTCGGTTTTAAAAAACTCTAAAAAAAACTTAAAATTAAAAATAAATAACTGTTTAAAGTCTTAAAAACCTCAGCGTCTAAAAGGCTAAACTACTTTCTAATAGCGCTTTGTGTACATGGGCAATTACTAATATTTTGTAGAAAGTTTAGCCCAATAGTTACCACATGTGTCCCTGAATTATGAGCAGATAACTCGTTTGTTGTAACTTGGTAAGCATAACCAAAGTAAAATATAGATTTTTGGAAACCTACCATAGGTCCAATATTTAAAGGTTTTAAAAACTGATCGTTTAAGAATCGATAAGAAATTCCAGCCCAATAATAATCGTAGTTTCTGTTATATTTTCTAAATTTAAAATTTAAATCTGTACTAGAACGTCTATCGCTACTAAACATTTGGTAATAGATTGATGGCTCGTACTCCAAACCACTTTTTTTAGGGCCTTTAAATACATAACCAGAATACACTTGATAATTTAAAAGCAAGTTAGGTTCTGCAATCCTTATGTTTTCATCTATTTTTTTCTCTAAAATATTGTTTGCGTTAAAGCTTAAAAATGCGCCTTTATACCTCAGCAAAGCTCCAACATCAAAATTACTGTTAGATGTTCGTCTGTCGTCTGTAACAAAAGGATCTATAATAGGATTTTCGTAAGTAGTATTAAAATTATCAATATCAATACGGAAGTTATTGATGTTGTATGAAATACCAAAAGACAGGTATAACTCTTCATAATAATCCAATATTAAATGGTGTGCAAACGATATTTTACCTCCCGTTTGTATAGTATTTCCGTTTCTATCATTATAAAATGAAAATCCAAGACCAGAGCGATCTGCTATTCTAACATCGGCATAAACAGATTGGTTATCGGGTGCATTTTTTATGCCTACCCATTGTGTTAAACCGTTTGCCCTAATTTTTAAATTATCGCCAATACCAGCGTAGGTAGGCGAAACGACAAAATCATTATCGGCTAAATATTGTGTAAATACTGGCAAATTTAACTCTTGGCTATAACTGTTAGAGATAACCATGAGAAGCAGAATTATATATAATTTTCTTAGTTTCATAATTTATCTATACAGTGTAAAGTGTCCAACAAATTCGCGTTTATTTCTAGGTTCATTTAGCTTAACTAAATACCAGTAATCGCCGGAAGGTAATTCGATACCACCGTATTTACCATCCCACTTTTCGCCTACCCTTAAGGTTGCTATTTTTCGTCCATATCTATCAAAAATATCGAAGGTTAAATTTCTATATTGACTAGAACAACCAGGACCCCAAGTATCTAAATTACCATCGCCATTAGGTGTAAAGTAATTTGGAATACAAACATCTATAAATTCGAAAAATCGTGTAGCTGATACTTCACAACCATTAGCATCAATTACAGTAACCGTATAATCTCCTGACTCGTAAATTAAGAAGGTATTTTCAGAGCCATTCGATTGTCCGTTAAATATAAATTCATAAGGCGGTTCTCCTCCAGATGCTACCGCAACAATTTCGTTTAAACCGCCATCTTCAAGCACTAGAGCTAATGGCTGAAAGGTTTCAATTTCGAAAGGTATATTGTTATTTGTAATTTTAACACAACCATTAGGATGGCGTACAGCAATACTATGGTCTCCCGTACTTAAGTTTTCGAAAACACCAGTTCCCTTAGCAAAAGCACCACCATCTAAAGCATATTCTAATACCGAAGTATCTGCAATACTATCATCTACCGTTACAGTTACAGTATTGGTTACTGTATTTGTGCCCGTAGCATCATTAATACATCCGTACTCAATTTCGGCTTGCGGATCTAAATTAACAGGGTCTGCCAACGGAATTGAAAATGGACTATCGCCACCACAATTTCCACTATCTAAAATATACACCATTTTCTCACCGCCTTCCAAGTCTTCAAACGTATAAGAGTTTTCGCCAATTGGTAACGCTATATACGTAATATCGTCTAAACTTACGCTAAATGGAGGATCTCCACCTAAAATTTCAACAGTAAACGATGCAGTTTCATCATCAACACAAGGTGCTTCACTATCAATAGTATATCTAAATCCTAAAGGATCTGGTTGATCGATATCAAAATTATAAGTTACATAACAACCTTGTTCATCTTGTACCACGATATCATAATTTCCTGGTGTTAAATCTTCAACAGTTTCAACATTAAAAAACTGATCTAATTGTGGAGATATCGCGTATTTAATGGTTCCTGTACCGCCAGTGGTTGTAATTTCTAACATACCGTCATTCTCACCATTACAAGTCACGTCTATTGGATTAAACACAACCTCGAGTAATGTTCCTGCATTAGTTATTGGTGCATTTAATGATACTTCTAAACAATCACCACTTTCAACTTGAACGCGGTAATTTCCAACCGGAAGATTCGTAAATACTCCTGGGCTATCTTGTATCGCTCCAGTAATATCTGTTCCTGATGCATCTTGTAACGTGTAGATGTAGCTACCTAGGCCACCTTCCGCGGAAGCGATTAAAACACCATTATCATCTCCTGCACAATTAATTGTGGCGTTTGTAGTATCTAAATTAACTATTAGCGTTGGCAGTGGATCTATAGTAATCTCGTTCGATACATTTGCTGAACAATTATTAGCATCTCGCACGTAATACATAAAGGTTCCTGTTGAAACTGGAATAGTAATAGAACTTGCAAAAGTACCTAGAGTACTTGTAAACGATGCTGTATCGCTATACTCGTAACTACCTGTTCCGCCAGAAGCGCTAAGCGTTAAAGTGCTTTGTGTGGTACAGGTTTGAGATGTTGTTTTAACCAAACTCGCTTCTATTTCTGTAGGCTGTGTAATAACAACATTTGTAGATGTAAACTCGCAGTTATAGCCATCGGTTATAACCACATTATAAGTACCAACACTTAAATTATTAAATACTGGTGAGGTTTGAGGTCCTGAAGTACTTACCGTTGGCGTTAGTTTATTTAGTGTATACGTGTAATTACTACCTTGCCCACCAGTAACACCACTTACAGTAATAGTTGCATTGGCATCGCCATAACAAGCCAACATACTTGGAGTTGCTGTAATTGTAGCATCTATATCTGCTGGAAAATCTAAAATAATAACTTCTGAATCTATACATCCACCAGCATCTCTTACATTAACAGTATAAGATCCTGCAGATAAGTTAGAAAATGTACCGTTTGGAGAATAAGCAACCGATGCTGTTCCTGTTAACTCATATTCTAAGGTCCCCCAACCACCTGTTGCTGTTGCAGAAATGGTTCCTTGACCATCATCGCAAGTTACGTTAGATGTTTCTAGGGCTATTAAATTAAGCCCTTGAGTTGGCGATGAAATTATAACCGTACCATCTGCGGAACAAAAAGGACTCGCCGATTCTGTAATAACTACAGAATAGGTACCCGCTACTAGGCCATTAACCACTTCTGGATTGGTTGATGTATTAGCGCTAACTACTCCTAAAACTGAAGTAGATGAACTATCGAAAACCTCATAAGTATAAGCTCCAGAATACCCACTTACATTTAGTTCGAATGAACCAGAATTGCTTCCAAAACAGGTTACCGCTGTTGGTGTGTTTGTTATACTAGGTTGTGTAGCTTCTGGCATTACTATGGTGACATCTTCAACACATCCCGAAATATTATCGGTTACAGTTACAGTAAAGGTTCCTGAAGGCACTCCAGAAAACACATTACCTAATAATGAAATTGAAGATGGATTTGGTACAATAGCATAGGAATATGCCCCCGAACCTCCGGCATCGTTCATTATTATTTGTCCGTCGTCATTATTACAAGTTGAAAATACAGTAATATCTGGTAACACATTTAAAGGCGCTTGAATATCTACTGAAACCGTATTACCACAACCATTTGCATCTTGAACCTCAACAGTATGTGTTCCTGAAGGTAAATTTGAAATAGTAAAAGGAGCCGTTTTAGTTTGAAAAGCACCACCATTAACGCTATAACTATAAGGTGCAATACCTGACGTTGATAAATTCACATCGATTTCAAACTTACCATCGACTGCTGTACATTCGTTAGTTGCTAACGCTGTAATAATAGGTTCTGGGTCTGCATCTAGCACAATAACTGGTGTAGTTTGTATACAGTCATAAGCATCTATAGTATGAACGTAATAACTATTTGCATCGGCATTAAACGAACTTATAACGTCCCATAAAGGATCTGAAGCTGCAGGTGGTGTTGCCGATGTAGTTAATTGATACGCATAAGGTGGCGTTCCATTTGAAGCTATAGCACTAATAATTCCGGAATTAGGCGTACAATTAGCATTTTTATCTACTGAAGCTGTTAATGATAATGCTACTTCCGATTCCCTTATTTCAAAAATAGTAGAAGCCGATTCGCAACCATCAAAAGTACCAGTACCATTTTCTGTAAAACGGATATAATATTCACCTACCGATAAAGTTCCTGGTGATGGCGTTGTTATGGTTGTTGGACTACCAAAAGTTACACCTACGTTAATAGGACCTTCTATTAAAACATGAGTGTACGCCCTGTATATTTCGTAATCTACAGAAGTTGTTGTGCTGTCAAAATTATCGATAGTAAACGTTACACTACCATTATCTTCACCTTGACACCTTACGTTATTAGGCACTACAGTAGAGGTTAATGATGATGCTGGTGCAATAGCGGCATCTGCAGATTTCACATAATAGCAGTCGGTTACCAAATCGTGAACAACAAAAGTATATACAACACCTGGTGTTAAATTAGTAAAGGTTCTTTGGTTAGGAAAACCAACATCTGCTGGCAAATAACTTGATGTATATGGCGCCGAATTGAATTCTAAAATACCAAACTCGTAACTTCCACTTCCAACCGCCGAAATAGCTTCAACAACCGCAGTTCCTCCGGTTGTACAATCTGGAACAACGGTAGTTACATCAATTAACAAATCGGAAGGCGGCGAAGCCATAACAACCTGTCTTGTAAAGCTACAGCCATTAGCATCTATAGTATTTACTGTATATGTTCCGAAATTGATAATACTAAATGTGTGATTTTCGTTTGAAGTTGCAACATATGGGTTTCCAGGAATAGCATCGCCAAAATTATTGGTAATGTAATAGGTGAATGGTGCGGTACCTCCTGTAACGTTTTCTACGGTAATTGAACCTAAACTAGAACCTCCAGGATTATTACACGTTATATCAACCTTATCAATATCAAAATCTATAGCATCTGGTTCTAGTATTGGTAAGCTTTCGGTATCTATACAAGAGTTACCATCCGTTAAGGTTATGGTATAGACACCCGCTGGTAAACTTGTTGTTTGTGTACCGTAATCTGTTGCTCTAGTTTCGTTATACACGTTTATAGTAAAAGGTGCTGTACCAACCGAATTGTTTATAGTAATATCTATGGCAGCGTTGCTATCGTCATGACACAAAATAGGTTCAGTTTGTACCACTGAAATGATTTCTGGTAATGAAATGGCATTTATTGTTTCTACTGAAGACTCTGCCATACAGCCATTAGCATCTGTAATTTGAAATTGATACGTACCATCGGTAGGTAATGCATAAGTAAAAGTATTACCCGTAACTGGATTAGAGCCACTAAATGCGCCACCATTAAAAGAAACAGCATAAGTAAACGGCGCAACACCATCCGTAATTGTCCCTGCTATACTACCATCGGGAGATGCAGTACAATCTAAACCTTTTGTAATTACAGTTTCTATAAGTACAGGATCTAAGGGTGCAATACTATATGTTTCGCTGTAGGTACAACCATTAGCGTCTCTTACTTGAAAGGTGTAAGCTCCAGAAACTAAGCCATTAAAAACGTTTGAAGTTTGGTATGGCGTAGCCATTACCGTTGGTGCGATAATTTGATACTCTAAAGTTGGTGTTCCACCTGTTATTGAAGTAATGGTTACGTTTGATGTTAATGCTGGACAACTTATAGCTGTAGCACTAAAATCCATATCTGTAGGCGGATTTAAAGCTTGAATAGTAATTGGAGCTGCAATAAAAGCACAACCACTAGAATCTCTAATAGTTACTGTGTATGATCCTTCTGTTAAACCTGTAAACGTGGTGCCGTTTTGAAATGTTACACCATTTAGGCTATATGAATACGGCGCTGTTCCTCCTGAAACTCCTGAAACCGTAATTACGCCATCTGAAAAACAACTATATGGTGTGGTTAAATCAACTGTTCCTGTTACGGTAGCAAGTGTATCTATGGTAACACTCTCGGTATTAGTTATACAAACCTCTGAACCTATAGTATATTGAACTATAGCTTCGTAAGTACCTTCAGCTAAACCTGTAAATGTATTAGAGTTTGAGTATGTTAGGCCATTATCTATACTATATGCTAAGGTATTACCATTAGCATTGGTAACGTTAAAGGTTATACTACCTACATCTCCTGAATCTGAACATGCAATATCATTAGCATTAACTGTAAATTCTGGTGGAAGAATAGCCTCGACTGAAATAGATGTTTCTGCTATACAGTTATTAGAATCTACAACACGAATATTAAATACTCCCGAAGCTGTTACGGGTATTGTAGGCACGGTTTGAAAATCGGCCGCACCATTTACAAAATAAAAATATGGCGCTGTTCCTCCTGTTGGGTAAACGGTAATTTCGCCATCGGTACACGTTAACGGCGTTGTAAGTGCCGAAGTTGCTTCTAAAACATCGGGTTCAATAATTTCGATATCTTCCGTGTAAGTACAACCATCTTCAGTAGAGACTTCTACAGTATATACACCAGGATTTAAATTAGAAAACTCATAATTATTTGGTGTAATAGGCCCTACGCTATTTACTAAAGTTCCTCCACTTGAAATAGAAAAATAGTATTGCGGTCGCACATCGTTGGCTGCTAAGGAAATACTTCCTAAATCGCCATTACATAAGGGTTGGTTAATAACCGTTGATACTGTAAAATCTGTTTGGCGTATCTGTACATCCGGAACCGTAAATACACATGGATTTGGGTCTACTCCTATTTGTTTAATGTATACTGTATATATACCCGCTGTGTTTACTGAAAATGTATTACTCGATTGATAATTTATATTATCAATACTAAACTCGTAGCCACTAGGTACACTCCCAACAACAATTTGCCCTGGAGTTGTACAATAAATATCTCTAGATGTTACTGTAGGCTCTAGTAAATTACTATATACATTAAAATAAAACTGGTTAAAACACCCACCATCATAATTTAAGGTTAACCTAAATTGACCTGCAGTATCTGCTAAAAAATTAGGACCTGTTTCAACCTGATTCCATGTACAAGCTGCATCTTCGTTAGCGCAGTTTGGGTTAACTTCAGCAGTACAACTACTTTCATCTAATTGTTCCCAAATAATCGAAGTAGTATCTGTAATATTGGTTTCTATATATCTTGGACCATTTGCACCACACAAAAATATATTAGGTAATTCTTTTCCATCATTAGGACAAATAACAACTTCATCGGCAAAAGGAACCACAGGATTAGTAACTCCTGCTCCAAAAGTAATAACCTCAAATTCTTGTTCTGTAGATTGACAAGGCGCTACAGCCGTGTTGTTTACATAATAAGTACCTGTTTCGGTTACTGTAATAGATTGTGTAGTACCTATTACTGGTGTTCCTGACGGACTTGTAGACCATGAATATGAATCGTAACCACTACCCGATGTTAAAACCGTACTAGCACCACATAAAATAACTTCCTCTTCAAAAACGCAATCTATATCCGCTAAAAAATTAGTTGCTCCCGGAGTTAGTAAACACCCTGTGTTTGTATTAAAACTAGGATCGTCTGATATTGTAAAGGTTGGATTAAGCGTTCCGTTATACGTTGAAAATGCTTGATTACTAATAATATTTGAACACGCATCATTTAATAAACTACAAGTTGAAACCACTGTAACTTTAAATCGAATTTCTTGAATAGGATCATTTTCTTCCACCACAGAATTATCAACACTAAAAATTAATTCTCTAGTAGAAGCATCATAACTTTGCACAGACACACCTGTTGGTAGCAACCCAATATCACTAGGATAATTAAAAACCACATTTGTTGGAAGGATATCTCTAATTATAAGATTTGTTGCATTATCATTTCCTGTATTTTGAAAGCCTAAGACATAATTTAATTCATCCCCTAAATCTACAAGCATGCCTCCAATATCATTACCAGCAGCATCTTCAACAATTTTGGTTAAAACGATATTCGGTTCTATAATATCGACTGCTAAAGAGAAGAAATAAGGAAAAAAAGTATCTCCACTTGTTTCTAAGCGCACTGTTGCCGATGTCGCATTATTTGCTATAACTGAATTAGAAGGATTAGGAACTACTATAACTCCGGTATCAAATCCCAATGTATTAGTGCTATTAGGATTTCTATTCGTTACAGGTAAGGCGCTTAATTGAGTAACCGAACTATTAAAGAAGTTCGTTTGAGGACGATCGACGGTTGATAAATTCAAACCATTTAAAAGTAATTGATCGCCAAGTATAGGGCTATCTCCTTCTAACGTTGCAAAAGCAAAATTTGCTCTAACCGGTGCCGGTGCAGGAACGGTTCTAAAGCCAGTAACAGGAACATCTAGCGTTGCATTACCACCCGCTAAACTTATAGCGCTAAATCCATCAAAACTAGTAATAGATTTACCCGGTAATGTAGGATCTTCGTACACAATGTAAAGCGACCAACCGGCCGAGTTTCCTGTACCATTTCTTGGTGTAAAATTAGCTGTTTCTCCCTGTAAAGAAGATACATTTGCCATTGTGTAAGTACCTAAATCTGTAGCTAAAGAGGTTACAATAGAGGTTACATCGGCAAAACAAGCATATGGAAAACTATCTCCATTATCAACCGAAGTGCCATTGGCATTAAAGATAACTGTACCTGTAACATCATGGTAGCCTCCCGATGGACCTTTAAATTTAACGTCTGTTATAGATTCATTTCCGTTAGTAACGGCTCCCCAGTATAAACCTGCATGAATGATTCTATAACATCCCGGATTCGGAATTGTTAAATCTGCACTAGATGAACTAAATGTAGAAGGATCGCCATCTATATCGATATAAACCATGTTAACATCATGATTGTAAATACCTGTATTATTAAACGCATCATTACCTGGTCCTAAAATATTATTACCTATTAATTGGATATCTCCTTTTAAATCTTGATTAAACCTTGGCGAAAAAGGCACAAAGTTTTGGGCATACAACGGTATACTCGCAGCGAGTAAAACTAAAAAAAGTCCAATGTTTTTAATTGTAGTTTTTTCCATGTTGCCTATTTTATTTTCAACTTATTAGTTAAACTGTCCACATCCAACAAAAAGCACCATAATGTTATATTCAAAATCATTTAGTTTTGTATTTTAACCATAGACATGTTACTGTTATATGGCTTACTACCTTTACTTCTATCCATAGCCGACTTAGCTTCTCCAATACTTTCGTACTTTTCGCTATAAATGTAATATTTACTGGTATTTAAATCATAGAAGAAGTCAACATTAATTTCTCCAGACTGAATTGCTTTCTTTAAAAACTCATCTCTTTTAGCTACATCTTTATGTACGGCAATAACTAAGTAATAGCCTTCATCAACGTTATTAATACCATTAACTATTTGAATGTTGCTAAGTGGTTCTCCAAAATCAAAATCTTCTATTGTTAAAACAGTTGCACTTGGCTCTGTAAATTTCTTTATGCGCTCTAAGGCTGTTCTATCTTTATTATATCTATCCTCTTCATTATCATAATCGGCACGTTTTATTCGTCGCCTTCTTTCAAAATCGGTTGCTAACTTAATATCTGTTAAGGCCAAAATTAATTTCTGCTTCTTTTGTTGTGCTTTTGAAATGTCGGTTTTCAATGCTTCAATAGTATTTACATATTCAATATTTACAGCATCATTTTTATCTTTTACTTTTTTAAGTCTTTCCTCATATAAGGCTTCTATTTCGGTAATTTTAGCTTTACCAAAACTTATTGAATTATCAATTTTAAGTTTTAAGCTTTCTATTTCGGCATTTTCTGCTGAAACACTTTTAAATACTTTTGGCTGACTAACAATGCCTTTTTCACTTAAATCGTTTTCTTCTTTTAAGTTATCTAAATCCTCTTGCTTACTGTCTACTTTTTCATTTAACTGATTAAATAGTAGCGCTTGAGATTTTAATGCATCATCTCTAGATTTTTTAAACTCAATTAAAACTTCATCTAAAAGAACTTCTTCTATTTGTTCCTCGCTCTCATCTTTCACTATAGCTTCTTCTTCTACTTGTGCTCTTTCTTGTTCAGCTAATCTTGCTTGTTCTTGCTTTTCTGATTGTAATCTTGCTGCTTCTAATCTTGCTGCTTCTATTTCCTTAGCTTTAGCTTCTGCTGCTGCTTGAACTCTGGCTTGTTCCGCTATTCTTGCTTTCTCTAGCTCTACTGCTTCTAATCTTGCTGCTTCTTCTTCCTTAGCCTTAGCTTCTTCTGCTGCTTGAACTCTTGCTTGTTCCACTATTCTGGCTTGCTCTTGCTCTTCTGCTTGCAATCTTGCTGCTTCTATTTCCTTAGCTCTTGCTTGTTCTACTATTCTGGCTTGCTCTTGCTCTTCTGCTTGTAATCTTGCTGCTTCTATTTCCTTAGCTTTAGTGTCTTCGGCTACTTGAACCGCGCTATTTTCATCCTTTACTGCCACTGGTGTACTTTCTTCCTTCTCAGAAGGAACTTCTGCTGCAACAACTTTAGGCGTTTTAGATTTTGGTGTATTAGTCGTTTTCTTTTTTGATGGCTTTTTGCGCGTTTTAAATGTTCTACGTTTTTTGTTAGATGACAATAGCAACCCATCCTCATCATCATCACCGCTATAATCGTATCTATAGTTATTATTAAATTTATACGCTATTGTAATATCATGAGAATTTCCGAAGGCTGAAAATCCTCCTGCACCTTTTTCATAGTTATATTCAACGGCAATTTGGTTAGTAATATTTAAACCTATTCCCGCAGAAACGGCATATAAACTGTTATAGCCCGCTTGCGCCCAAATTCCTTTTGGTACCATAAGCATTACCATACCTGAAAGAACTGTATTGTCTTTTTTAAAGTCTGAACTAATTAAACCTGTAAACTTACTTTCATCAAAAAAACCACGCGTATTTACATAACCCGTATACAACAAATGCGCTTGAAGGCTTTGCTCTGGATTATCTTCAATCATTTTTGAGTTGGTAAAATTATAAGCTACTAAATTGTTAACCGAAACCCCAAAATCTAAAAAATCGAGACCATAATTTATACCAGGGTTAATGGTTATTACCGAACTTGAAGGGTAATTATCTATAGAAGCATCGGTTACATTGGTAACCACAGCACCTTGATTTATACCACTTTTATAAAAACCTAGATTAAGCCCAAAAGTTAAATTGCTGTACCTATCAAGTACAGCATTGTATGCAAAATTGGCAACTCCACCAAAGGTATTAAGTATCCCATAATTTTGTTGAAACAGACTTAAACCAGCCCCAACATTTTCTCGAAATCTACCGGAATAACTAAACAAATAAGTTTCTGGAGCATTATCAAATTGTGCCCATTGCCTATTATTATTAATGCTTATATATTTATTTTGCTCTCTTACAAAACTAAAGGTTGGGTTAATAAATTGTTTATTGAATTTTAAAGAATTTCGGGCAGGTATATTAAACGCCACAACTCCATCTGCTTGAGAATAGAGTTGCTGTATAATACAGAAAAATAAAACTATATGGCATAGATATTTTTTCATGCTACCTTAATACGGTTATTGAACCTTTTTTTGTTTTACCATTAGATGTGGTTATTATATAATAGTATAGTGGATTTATATCTTTAAAATCGATTTGATTTTCCGGCCAATTGTTTTGATAATTCTTGGTTTGTAAAACAATATTGCCTTGGGCGTTTATAATTACTACTTCGGTATTAGTCCCATTTACATAAGCTTTAGGTATTATCCATGTATCATTTGCTCCGTCGCCATTTGGACTAATTACATTCGGAATTTTTTCAACGCTAGGAAATGTGGATTGTGCAGTAAAATTATATGTTGTTGATGATTTGCACCCTACCGTTTGCGTAACAGTAACTTTATATGCACCAACTTCTGAAACTTCGTAGCTATTTGTAGTTGCGTTTTCAATTAAAACATCATTAAAAAACCACGAGAACTCATAATCATTAGTCGTAGTTGTAACGGTGGCTATAAAAGATTCATTTTCATCTAACTCATTAACATCCTCTACATTTATGGAACTAGAAAATTGAGAAGCATCTAAATTTATAGTCGCACTCGTCATACAATTTCCTAAATCGATGTTTACCGTGTATTCCGCAGTTTCATTGGTTTCTAGCATTTGCTTTGTAGCGCCTTCAATTGCTTCACCATTTTTAAACCATTGGTATCCATTGGCGTTAATAGCACTTAATACTGTTGGTCCATCGGTTGAGCAATATGGGTTTCCTAAACTAGAACTGATACTACTTTTTGAATCTGATGCCGCTTCACTAATAGTTACACGATTAGAAAACGAATTTGACGTACACGTTCCGTAATTAGTTTCGGCAAAAAAGGTTCCTGGTTCGCTAACCGATAAGGTATTACCTTCTGAAATAAACACCGATGTTGTTGGACCCGTTTCTTTAAACCAATTAAAGGTTAAAGAACTGTATTGTAATGGTGAATCATTTTCCGATCCGCCAGGGTTATCTATAGTTAATAAGTAGCTTCCTCCAGAGCAATACACCCCAGAAGCTATTAAATTATTAATCGAGAAGGGTGTGTCTTGTAATTTGTAATAGGCAGGAAAAGCATTAGAGCTTAAACTTGTTGATGTAGGTGCCGTACTTTTAATTCGGATTCTGTAGGCTTCGCCTGATGTTGTATTTGGTACTAAAAAACTAAAAGTTACTGGCGATGTTGTTACAGCTCCTGCATTAGAAGCATAGACTTGCGTTGCATTAGAAAAACTTCCTGTTCCATCTGAAAATTCTACAATAAATTGGTTTGAAGCTTCCAATTCGGATTCTGGCGAAAATGAAAAAGAAACATTATAGGTGTTAAAAGAAGGACTAGCACAGGCTTGTGTAAAGCCTAAGTTTGGTTTACTAATTACTATTTGAGCATAAGTTAATTCGTTAAAACAAAAAACGAACAAAACCGGAATGTAAAATAAAGTAAATTTCCTCATGCCATTTTATTTTTTTAATAAAACGTCTAGAAACTAATGTCTTCTACCAAGGTAGAATAATTAAAAATTTTCAAGATTTATGAGAGGGTAAATAGGAAAATATTGAGACTAGGGTTTTATTTTTAATCCATTCTTAAATCTGGATCCACTTCGTTTGATGCTATAATTTTATTGATTCGTAATCTGTAATCTGGTCGTTTAGCACTTCTGGTATCTATAAAAGTTTCAAAATTATCACCTTTAGAATACACGTTAAAAAAAGCACTATTACCATACCAGTTTTCTAAGTCTTCATTATTCGAATTGTATTCAACAAATATGTTTCCATTACAATTGTTAAAAAGCATCGCAGTAAAGTTTATTTTTTCTAAATTTTCCTGATTAATTGCTATTTTTTCATCTAGAATAACCGCAGGATTAAATCCAGAAATAACACTTTTATTCATATTAAGTAAAGCATCCTTACCAATAAAAACAGCTTCTTGAACTAAATTCATTTTAATATCTGTCTCTAAATCTTTGCTATCATTTAAAAAGGTTAAATTTTTAGCAACTACGCGTGTTCCGCTTTTTGTAAAATCTACTTCATCCTCCTTACTATACGATAACACTTGCAAGCATCTTGAACCTTCATTGCTAGAAACATAAGGCGATCGTATTGCCATTGAATTAAGGATTTGGCATTGCGCGCCATAATTAAATTTATAATCGTTGCTATTTGCTTTATAAGAAACCATATTATACATGCTTAAGTTTCCTCCTAACACTTCAATAGCATTTCCAGCAGCGTAGCTTACCATAACATTTTCTACAATGGTTTCGCTACCAACACCTGCCAATAATAAACCACTAAAATAACTTCCATTAGCTACTCGTTTTCCTGCAAACTCAATTCTAACATATCTTAATATCCCAGAACTGTCATCATTATTTTCACCACCGTAATTTACAGCGGCATAGGAATCTGAATTTAAATTGCTGTGAAATGATGCTACTGATCCATTACCAAATTTATTTGAAGGTGCATCTCCTAGTATGGTTAATCCACCCCAATCGCCTGCTTTTTTAACGCTGCGGTTAGATGTAAAAACAATAGGATCTGTTTGAAGACCTTCTGCCATAATAGTAGCACCTTTAGCTACTGTTAAAGAACCATTTGAATTATAATCACCAATAATAACAGTTCCTGGCTCGATAGTTAGTGTAACGTTTTCTGAAACAAAAACACTACCTAGCAATAAATACACATCCTTTTTATAAAGTGTGGTGTTCTCGCTTATACTACCTGTTAATATTTTTGTAGGCTCTGGGCTTTCGCTCTGGTTAGGCCTAAAATCTGTCCAATTATTTAGCCAGTTATCTTCGCCTACTATTCCTTTTTCTTGTTGCGCATAACTAGTACTAGTTAAAACAAGTAATATGAAAATGATTTGGGTAAAATTTTTCATAGTTAAATTTATTTTTAAAACTAAAATTAATTGCTCATTTTAGTTGATACTCAAAATTAGAAAAAAATCCACGAAATACCAATTTTTTCGTTAAATAACATTTTTTTAATACCTACAAGCTACTATTAATCGATGAAATACCAAGTAAACAGTTAAAAAACACAATGTTAGACCTTCTAAAATCGACAATTTTTCACTAAAAACAATCGAAAAACAAATGATTAAAGTCTAACGAAAATCGTTGTACTGATGTAGTGATTTCATGATATCTTCATAGAACAAAATACCTGTAATTAAACTACCTGTGTCTGCATAGGGAAGATATTCTACTAGAAATGTGTTAGATTCTTCCATAAACGTATCGGTAGAATCAAACTGACTATCCAACGCCTTTTTATTATCGTTGTTAGTTGGAATACCTAAGGTAGCCATTGTAATACCTGGTTTTGTTGCAAATGCTATATATGGCAATGTCTTAATTAAAACCTCTATACGCTCTGAATATAAGGTTATTAACTGCCCCTTGTGCATACGCTCTAGCTCTCCTTTGTTATGATATTTGCTAATGGTAACTTTCTCGCTAATAAAACTTTTAGGAGCCTTCTTTTTTTGTGCATAACTCATGCCTGTAAAGAATAAAAGGCTTAAACTGATTACTATAACCTTTATGTTCATGTTGTAGATTTTTGGGGTTCTTACACAAATTTATGTAATTAATCGTTAAAAACAATCATTTTATCGATTTATTTTTACTTTTTTTTAAACATAAACAGTTTTTACCTACAAAATAGACACTTATGTTTAACTTAATTCTATTTAATACGCTCGATAAAAATATCAGCTTTATCATTTATATTATCAGTTAACCTTTCTTTTTTTAAACCACTGGAAATGCTCATTACATCGCCTTTGTAGTTTTCAAAAACAAATAAAGGATAACCAATTGTTGGGGTTTTGGTTACTAAACGCGTATTTCTATTAAGTTGTAAAACTTCTTTTTTGTGAATACTTTCTGAATTGACTTGCCAATTAGGATCGTTATTGGTTCCGAAAATAGTTGTTCCATTAATGCTTAAACCTGAAGCAAAATAAGGTTCTTCAAACGATTCTAGTAAACCGAAAGAACTTGTTGAATATAATTTATTTTCCTTATAACTGATTATATATTGGCCTACAGCGCTATATTCGCTTTTAGATTCCCAATTATTTAGAATTGGTATTGGTACAATTTGATTAAATGTTAAATTACCATTTACATCCACATCAAACACATAACTATTCACTTCATTATTATGACCAACAATTATTTTGTTATTATTTAAACCAAAACATTTATAATAAAAACTACCCTGATGGTTTGTAAAATGTGGCTTAGTATCTACAAGGGTTAAATTGGCATTATCTCTAGTAAATGTATAAACGTCATTATTAGTTATAAAAAGCCAATAACCATTATTGGTGTAAATAAAATCATGGACTCCTAATATATTAGGGTTTAAAGCATATTTATATTCCAGTGTAGCCGCATCATAAACATATAACTCTGATGCTTGCTCTATAAAAAGTTCATTACCATAGCTTGTACGTATTGTTTTTATTGGTATTCCTGTTGAAAAATTTGGGGTATAATTGGAAACAGCTTCGGTTTGCTTAGTTTCATAATTAAAACGATGAATGTTATAAATGGTTTCTTGCCCACGCTCCTTACCATAAAAATAAACTACGGGTTCGGTGTTATCTACTGCATAACTTTCTATAGCCTTTATATCTATAATTTCTTGTCGTTTATAGTTTACCTCCCAAAACGTAGTAACATCATAATTAACGAAACTCGTTTTATTACCAAAAATATTATGCACATAAAGCACGTAAAATGGATTTTCTAGGTAAGGCGGATTTTCATCAACAAAAGACGTGGTTTCTATATTATTCAAGATAGCAACGGTATATTCCTGTTGACCAGAACCAGTACCTCCACCATAATTTGAAAACGCTAATTCGTAATGTGAAAAGTACGGATCTTCACTTTTACTCCAATTAAAAGAAATTTGATTGGAGTTTACAGTAGGCTCGTAAAGATTTACTGGCGACGGTCTAATATATTCTGTAGTAAAATCATTAAGATAACTTTCTCCTAATAAACCTTGATTGGTATAAACTTTAATAAAATAACAAAGTCTTTTTGCGGATTTTGGCGGATTTAAGTCTGTAAATTCAGTTTCATTTACATCTGTTATGGTTTTAATAAGTGTGGCATTTCCTTTAGAACAATTATCGCCTTCACTTCTATAAATCTCGTAACGATCAAATTCATTAAACCCTGCATAAGCATCCCAATTATAACTTATTAAGTTTTCAAACCCAGACTCATTATTTCTATAAAAGGTATTCGAAATTACATCAATTTCGTTTGGTTTATAAGGTTTAGCGTAAATTGTTATAACATCTAATTCGCCATCCTCATCAATATCAAACCTACTTTTAAATACTAATTGATTCTTGTCTAATTTAGTAATAACAAGCTCATCATTTTGATTAAAATTATTAGATAAATTAATTATCCCATTGGCTAACTCCCAGTTAAGCACATTTAAAAAATAATCGCATCCACTACTTTCAAATACATATTCGGTATATCTTTTATTCTCTGAAAAAATAAAGAAATCTCTACCACACTCTTGGTAGTTAAGTGGTACATCTGCAACAACGCCTTGGTATTCAACATTAAAAATAGCCCAAATACCATACAAATCTGTTTCTGAAGCCGATTTGTATGTATTACTATAAAAACTATTAACACCTTGATTATCTTGTAAATCGTCATCGCTACCACAAGAAATAACTAACAGAAATATTACTACTAAAGAAAAGAGTCTTAACACCATATTACATTTATTTACAGAAGGTGTACGTCTCCAAATAAATGGCTAATGTATTTTTCCAATAAGGATATACAACTTCTAACTTAAACAAAAGTAGTTTAAGTTTTGTTGAAATTTACTTATGTGTTAATAAAAACAGCCTTTTGTCAACCAAAAAATTAGAGTATTAATTATCTTTTTTCAATCCTAATTTATGGCCTGAAATAGCATAATATAAAATTATGGTATAGCACGGTAACAAAATCCAGTAGCCCTTTGTAGATGCCGTTGCAGTAGCTAAAGCCTCATTCATGCCTTCGGCTAAATATGCTGCTTTATTTCCATCTACTAGTTGCCCATACAGAGGCGGAATTATAGCACCCCCTGAAATAGCCATAATTAATAGTGCCGATGCCGTTTTGGTAAATTTACCAAGACCATTTAATGTTAAAGGCCATACTGCTGGCCATACTAAAGCATTGGCAATACCTAATGCTGCCACAAATAATACCGAAGTAAAACCTGTTGTAAAAACAATGCACAATGAAAATATTATACCTAATAGCGCACTTAATTTTAAGGCCTTAGTTTGACTAATATATTTTGGTATTAAAATAGCACCAAGCGCATAGGTTGCCACCATAGCCATTAATGTAAAGGTTGTAAAAAATTTGGCGTCTGCTGTAGGAATTCCTAATGAAATACCATAAGCTATAATAGTATCGCCTGCAATAACCTCGACACCTACATACATAAATAAGGTTAACACACCTAACCATAAATGCGGAAACTGAAAAATACTAGTTTTTGTAGTTGTTCCATTTGCTGTTTCTTCTATTGGTTCCGGCTCAACGTGTGGTAATGGTGCCTTTAAAATTAATAAGCCTAATACAAATAAAACAACAGCCATAGTTATATAAGGCATTACTACACTATCTGCCATAGTATCTAACAACTGTGCTTTTTCAGTACTCGAAACGGTTTTTAATTGCTCGTTAATCTCGTCAATTCCTGATAGTAAAAGCGCACCAAAAATAAGCGATCCTAATGCACCAGCCACCTTGTTGGCAATTCCCATAATTGAAATACGTTTAGCTGCACTTTCTATAGGGCCTAAAATAGTAATATAAGGATTGGATGCTGTTTGTAAAAGTGTCATTCCGGCTCCTTGTATAAAAATACCACCTAAAAACATCCAATATGTTCTAGCCTCGGCTGCAGGTATAAAAACTAACGCTCCTAAACCCATAATAAATAATCCTAAAGACATTCCTTTTCTATAACCTGTTTTCTCTAAAATATAAGAGGCGGGCAAAGCCATAACTACAAATGAAATATATGAAGCCGATGCCACTAAAAGTGATTGAGCCGATGTTAACTCGCTTATAGTTTTCATAAAAGGAATTAAAGCACCATTTATCCAGGTTACAAAACCAAATATGAAAAATAGACCAGCTATAATTAAAATTGGAACTAAGGTTTTATTTTTTGGTTCTGATAATGGTTGATTACTTTGATCCATAATTAATTATTTTCTTGATTGGTTATTATAAATTTGAATTATTTGATTAAAAATAGATTGTAGCTGTTTGTTTATTTTGTAGCATATCTCTTTAGACCTGCTCAATATAGTAATTTGAAGTTTTATTTCCTGCCCACTATTAGCTATATTTTTAATATTAAAATAGACATTAGGATAGTAAATTTTTAAACCTTCAGTTTTTTCCTGAAGATATAAATCGAATTCTCCAGAAACCCAATTGATAAACTTAATGTATGTTTCTTGATGGGTTAAGGTTTCTTGATGAACAAGTGTGTAATAAGGTTTTAAATATTTTATGCTACCTTTTAAATCCATATAATTTAACAGAAATATTGTTAACACATATTTCTAAACTAGAACTAAAAAAAGAAGAACTGAACTCTCAGTTCTTCTCTTAAACAAATTAACTTAAAAATGATATAAACAAATCTTTACATTTTTTGCTTAGATTATTTATAAAGGAAATGGAAAACAAACGCATTAATAAATAATTTCGACCGGTAACATGTTAAATTAGATTAAGGTTGTTTTTTTAAATAAAAAGAGAGGCCTTGTCAGACCTCTCGTTTTCCAAAACTAAACTCGTGTAATAATTACAATACTGATGATATTTTAGAATTCTAGCTTTAACCCCCTGTCATTTTATCTAAAGCGTTTTTAGCATAATTTGCCCCAAAACTAGAATCAATATCTAAAGACTCTTCTCGCCCTAAAGTATACAAAAAGTTATTAACGCCTGGTTTTGTATAACAGATAACCATATCTGCAAGCATATTATAAGCGCCTTTGGTTTTCTTAGCAGATGTAGTTAAATCGCCATAACTTCTGGATGCAAACTTTGAGCAATCAATAACCTGATTATGGTTATTTATATAACTTTTACCAGAAATTACTTGACAACCTGCCGAGAAATTAGTGCTCCCCATACCAGACCAATGAATGTTAATTGAATTATTTACATGTATGCCTAAAGCTTTACCATTATTATCTGTTATATCAAGATCTTTAGGCGACAGAGAATTATCATTATCCCAGTCTCGTAAAACTAAAACACCAGTGGCAATATTAGGTTTTCCTGCTTTATAAATTTTTGATTCTTTCCAGATTTTATGCCAGCCAAATCGATAATCATGTTGCCCTTCTACTAAAAAAGGTTCGTCTTTTCGACCTGCCATTCGAGCACTTGGATCTGTAGAACCCCAAAACTTAAACACCTGACCGTTAACTAGTAATATAAAAATATCATCATTTTCGCGGTCGTGTACTGCCTTATCCTGATTACGACGAATTCCTATTAAATGAATTTCATCTTGGTTAAATTTCCAATCCTTTACCTTTCGGGTGGAATATGTTTTACTTAGGCTATTTACATGTTTTAAAATAGGCCCGGGATTAGAGGTGTAAAATGTTTTCGCTTTTTCTAACAGTTTAAACCAATCTTTATATTCTTGTGAAGGGGAAGACATTGGCCCCCAACTACAAACTTTGTTTTGAGCAATCCACCTATTAATATGTTTCATAGTACCGCTACCAACAAATCCATCTGGCACCACGGTTTTATCGCCTTCTTCATCAATAGTTCTTACATACTCTTGAAATAAACGAACTGCCGACTGCGTTGCATAATCAAATACACCAATGTTCATTCTACTCGTTAAAAACCCAGAATTCATAAGAAATTGTTGCAGTTTTTCAACTTCATTACCTTCTTCTTTCCTAAACGATCTCCATGTGGTACGGTCATCATCTCTAAATGTAACTTTTTCAACTAATAAACCATCTTTGTGATAAGGCCGCAGAAATTTTTTTCGATCGCTTGGATATCTTGAAGTATCAGTACTTCCTAAAAATAATAATGCCATTGGTTTGCTTTTAAATGTTAAACTAATTGTTTTAATTTCACTAGATATTAATCTCTAACATCAAATTTCATATCCAACAATGAGGCAAAATGACCACTCATTTTGTAATGTCCTCATGTCTTTATAATAAAATTTAAAGATGCGTTTGATTTTATTGCAGCTATTAACCGTCCTATTTAAGAAGCGTATTACTTTTTGGTTGTTTTAGTTATACAATACACTTTATTATGGCTTCATTTAAAACCATAACATACCCCATACTTATTGGGTAATAAAAAAAGTTGCTATTGTATTTTTTAAAAGGGAGATTTTAATTACCTATAAATTAAGTAACTACATCAAATATAAGAAAAATATTTCAATTAGCATTATACATAAATCCCCCACTCTTTTACGTGGTCTCGTAAAAAAGTAATGCTACTTATTTTGTGAAATAAACTTAATAGAATATTTTTTTTAAGTAAAGACATTAAAAACTTTAAGCTAAGCTCAAGTTACACAAAAGAGAACATTATTTTACATGCAAATAGTAAATTAACGCCCTCCTATTTATGGCGTTTTTGGTTAAAGAATTTAAATACGGAGTGGTTGTTTTTATTACTTTCCAATACAGAAATTAGCAAAAATATTACCCAACAAATCATCGTTAGTAATTTCTCCGGTAATTTCACCAAAGTGGTACAAAGCCTGACGAATATCAATGGCTAATAAATCGCCAGATAATCCAGAATCTAAACCGTACTTAACCTTATCAATTTCTTCAAAAGCTTTTAAAAGAGAATCGTAATGACGCGAATTGGTTACTATGGTATCGTTATTTCTTAAAGCTCCTGTATTAACAAAACTAAGTAACTGGTTTTTAAGCGCATCAACACCATCGCCACTTTTAGCAGAAATTAAGGTTAAACCTTCTATTTGCGACTGAATAACCTGCATAGCATCCTCAGAAAGTTTATCCATTTTATTAGCAATAACAATAAGCGGTTTTAAAGGATACTTGTTTTTTATTTTTTCTATTTCTACTTTAAAAGTTGCACTAGCCGATTCAAACTCTGTAGAATCAAACAAGTAAATAACCACCTGTGCTTGGTCTATTTTCTCGAATGTTTTTTTAATACCTATACTTTCTACCACATCTTTAGTTTCTCTAATACCAGCGGTATCAATAAATCGGAATCCAATACCACCAATAGAAATTTCATCTTCAATGGTATCTCTAGTCGTTCCTGCAATGTCCGAAACTATAGCACGTTCTTCATTTAATAGGGCGTTTAAAAGCGTAGATTTCCCCACATTTGGTTCACCTACAATAGCCACAGGAATACCGTTTTTAATCACATTACCCACAGCAAACGAATCTATTAAACGTTTTAAAACAAAACGAATACGCTCCACCAATTCCTTAAACTGCGTTCTATCTGCAAACTCCACATCCTCTTCTGCAAAATCAAGTTCCAACTCTATTAACGATGCAAAATTTAAAAGTTCCTCTCTAAGTTTGGCTATTTCACTAGAAAAGCCACCACGCATTTGCTGCATAGCTATTTGATGAGACGCCTCATTATCACTAGAAATTAAATCGGCAACAGCTTCAGCTTGACTCAAATCTAACTTAGCATTTAAAAACGCTCGAAGTGTAAACTCGCCAGCAGTAGCCATTCGGCATCCTTTTCTAACAAATAATTGAATAATTTCTTGTTGGATGTAATTGGAACCATGACAAGAAACCTCTACAACATCCTCACCAGTATAAGAATTCGGGTTTTTAAAAATAGATACTAAAACTTCATCTATAGTTCTATCGCCATCCATAATATGACCTAAATGTATGGTATGCGTTTTTTGTGAGGCTAACGCCTTATTAGTTTTAACAGATTTAAAACAGGCGTCTGCTAATGCTATAGCCTCGTTACCAGAAAGTCTTATTACAGCAATCGCACCAGCGCCCGATGGCGTTGCTAAAGCTACTATAGTGTCTTGATTTATCATGTGGTAAAAATACTAAATTTGAAATGCTATTAATAGCAAATAATTTTTAAAATCATCCTAGCCTTATTTCAAAGTTTAAAAATAAATTAATGGGGCTACTCTCTTATTTTCTACACTCAACAAAAAAAAGTTTAATGTTTTTTAATATAAAACTTTACAGCAGTTTACAATTATTGAGTTCTTATAAAAAACCCCTAAATGGTAAAAAGAATTCAACAATAAAAAAAATAAATATAATTTTTTCGAAGAATTTTAACAGATAAATACTACATAACAATAACTATTGGTCTTAAAAATTATAGTTTATTTAACACTTTATTATACTTATAATGTGACCTGCTAAGTATTTATGTGTCACATAAACAATTAATTACCTCATATTAATCCACCTAGTGCAACGAGGAAAAGACTTGCAAACAAAATGAAAATATTAGAATCTGAATTTTCTGAACAAATTACAAAGTTCGTCGAAAACGAAGTTGGCTATATTTATTTCTTTAACCATATAGCCGTTGTTGAAATAAATGAAGGCGTACATTTAGATATTAATAATGCACCAAAAATTATAAATGAACTAAACAAATATTTTAAAGAAACTATGCCTTATGGTGTAGTTGCAAACCGTATTAATTCGTACTCCGTAAACCTAGTGCACGTACCCTTAATTAGAAAAATGGCTAAAAATCTATATGCTTATGGTGTTGTTGGTCATGATTTAGCAGGAAAAATGAATGCTGCTATAGAAAACGATTTCTGTAAAGCAGATAAAGTAGAATACGACAGTTTATTCGATGCCGTAAATTCCATCTACAATAAAGTACAAAGTAATTCCTTTTATTCTACTAAATAAATCCCATCGCTTTTAATCTCTATTAAGCGCTTTTTATATAACGTTCCAATAGCCTTTTTAAAGTTCTTTTTACTCATTTGTAAGGTATCCTTAATGGCTTCCGGACTCGATTTATCCGTTAAGTTTAAAAACCCATTATCATCCTGTAACGCTTTCATAATACGATCGGCGTTAGGTTCAATATTCCTATACCCTACTTGGCCTAAAGTAATATCTAGTTTATTTCCTGGTCTAATCTTTTTAACGATTCCTTTAAGCTTATCACCTACACTTAAATCCCTAAAAATACTGTCCTTATAAATTAAACCAATATGTTTTTTGTTTACAATAACATTAACACCAATGTCCGATGGATGCGAAACAATTAAATCAACCTCCTCAAACTCACTAACCGTTAACTCGTTATTATCTAAAAAGCGGTTTGTTTTACTAGACGCCACTAACCTATCGGTTTTTTCATCTATATAACAATGTACCAAATACCAACCACCTTGCTTCATTTTAAAAGCCTGCTCGCTAAATGGGCAAAACAATTCTTTTACCAATCCCCAATCTAAAAAAGCACCATAATCTGTAACTTGGTTACAACGTAATAATGCAAATTCGTTAATTTTAATATAAGGCATATCGGTAGTAGCAACAGGACGCTGCTCATTATCCAAATACACAAATACATCAAGCTTTTCCCAAATCTTAAATTCTTCAGGAACGTATCGATTAGGCAATAACACTTGGTTATCCTCATCATCAATTAAATAAACTCCATGTTCAGATTCACGAAGTATTTCAAGCGTATTTATTTCCCCTAATTTTATCATGCCACAAAGGTAATAAATTTTAAATCTTACACGATATTAATAAGCACTCAAGTTATACTAATTATACAGCAAAATTTAATTAATTTTTTGGGCGCAACACCTCCTAAGGTCGGTGTCGGGCTATCCGCTACAAGTCCTCGCACCTCCTACGTCGGGCTGTGGGCTTTCCACTACTATCCCTTGCGCATGTCATGGCAGCAATAAAGTACAAACAACAAAAATTCTTAATTACGATATCCATAAAATTAAAAACAAAAAAAAACGCTACAGCAATGTAACGTTTTAAATATTTTATAAACTAGGTTCTAGTAAATAGACTCTTTACCAAAATGCTTAGTAAGCATGTAGTATACAACAGCTCTATATTTGTTACGGTTAGATTTTCCATAAGTTTCCATTACAGATGCAATAGCTTCATCCAACTTAGGTCCATCACTTAATCCTAATTTTTTAATTAAGAAGTTATTTTTAACAGTAGCTAATTCAGAGTCATCCGATCCTGAAACCGTTGCCGCATCCTTATTATAAATAGATGGTCCACAACCAATAGTTACTTTAGTTAATAAATCCATGTCTGGGTTAACACCGCATTTGTCTTTTAAATCGGCAGCATATTTTACAATAAGCTCGTCTCTTTTACTCATAATAATAAAGTTTAAATATGTTAGAAAAAAATTAAATAGTTATCCGTTTTAAAGGTACTAATTTTTTGACACAATAATTATCTAACGGTCACATTATTATCTTACAAACTCGAAGTAATTTAGCAGTATTTCATCATTAATATCCTTCGGTGTAAAAATTTCTAAAAGTTTAGGATGCTCACTTTCCATGTAAAACGATTCCAAGCTTGTTTTAAGCGTTGCTTCGTCTGTTGCTACCTCGTAATTTAAACCATACATTTTGCATAAATGTTCGGCAGTTAAGTTATGATTGGTCTCAAAATACGTATCAAAATTCTCAGTGTTTTTATGTCCAGGTAAAATTCTAAAAATACCTCCCCCTTTATTATTCACAACAATAATTCTAAGGCTTTTAGGTATGTAATTATTCCAAAGCGCATTGCTATCATAAAAGAAACTTAAATCGCCTGTTATAAAAACGGTTGGTTTCGTGCTAGCAACAGAACAACCAATGGCTGTAGATGTACTTCCATCAATACCACTCGTACCTCTATTACAAAACACATCAATACTTTTATGTATTTTAAATAGTTGTGTATACCTAATGGTCGAGCTATTTCCAGATTGTAATATATAATCATCTGGAATCGATTTTAAAACACTATTAAACACCTTAAAATCAGAAAATGGAATTTCTGCCATATAGGCTTTATGTCTCTTACTTCTATGTTGTTTTACCGCTGTCCAAGTAGCTTTATAATTACTCTTTACGTAATGCGTAACTCTAGGCAAAAACAATTCAAAAAACGCGTTTGGCGATTTTTTAATATGCGTATCTAAACAAAAAAACGTGTCCTTAGCCATTTTAGCATCAATATGCCAATGGTGTTTAGGCTGGTATTGCCGTAAAAACTGCTTAATTTTTTTAGAGATAATTAAACCTCCAAATGTTACTAGAATATCGGGTTGTAACTGCTTTTTTTCCTCCGGGTTAAGCGGTGCAATTAACTTATCAATACTAGGAAAAAAACTAGAATGGTGTAGGTTTGATGTGCTTTCGGTTAAAACAATTACACTATCATCTTCGGCTATTTCGTCTAACCATTTCTTCTCTATTTCATTCGGTCCGTTTACACCTACCAAAATCATTTTTTTCGATGCCGAATTCCAATCTTCAAAACAAGATTTTAAAACATAATCTTCAACATCCTCTTCCTTAGCTACAGCTTCAATTATTTTTGGCGAAACGCTCAAGGTTTCAACCATATCATATAAAGGCTCATCAAAAGGAACATTAATATGTACGGGACCTTTTTTTATGTTTGCCGCATTTATGGCTGTATTTATTTCTTCTTCATTATTGGTTTGAATATCTTTTTGCAGTCCTAATAAACGTTCAAACTTATCTTCTAGGTTTTTAAAAATAGGCAGTTCTTCATGACTAGGCACCTGTTTTTCATCTTTTAAATCTAGCTTTAAATTAGCCGAATATAAAATATGATTTTCAAAAACATTTTTCTGATTAATGGTTTGTCCATCTCCAATACCTACTAAATGTTTAGGTCTATCTGCCGAAATAACTATTAACGGAATATTACTAAAAAAAGCTTCAGATACCGCTGGGTAATAATTAAGTAACGCGCTACCCGAAGTACAAACTACAGCCGTAGGTTCCTTTAATTGTTGCGCTATTCCTAGTGCAAAAAAAGCTGCACAGCGCTCATCAACAATACTATAACATTTAAAAAAAGGATCGTTAGTAAAACCAATAGTTAAAGGTGCATTTCTACTTCCTGGTGAAATAATAATGTGCTTAACACCTTTAGTTTTACAAAGTTGAATAACGGTTTGGGCAAGCGGAATTTTAGGGTAAATCATGTAGCAATTTTATAAAAGAACTCTTCTTGATTTTTTAAACTCCATAAAAACGGATATAATCCGCCCTTATTTTGTCTATTTCAATATACTTAGCGATGCTTTGCCTAAAAAAACAGTTTTATATAAACATATTTTAACTCTTTTCTGGATATAATAAAAAAGTCAAGATGAGTGCTACAAAAATACAAAATAGCCCTTTAAATTACCATTTATAAAACAGATTTAATGACTACCGATTTTGATACCGTTTCAACCCACTCGCTAACCGCATTGGAGCTTTCGGTTACACCACCACCAACATAAATTATGGCTGCTTCATTTTTTAGCTGCATACAGCGTAAATTAACATACAACTGGGTGCTTTTGCGCTTTACAGCATAGGCTCTATTTTCTATATTACGTTTACTTGATCTTGGTGCGATAATGGTTTCGCAATTTAACTCACCTAAAAAACCTGTGTAAAATTCGCGGTTATAATTTTCGTTTTCTAATATAAATTGTTTAGCCATTTGCTTTGGCAAACCACAAACTGCAGGTGTTGGATGCAAGGCTTCAATAACTTGTTTTAATGGCGTATTTGCTTTTAACTGCGCCATAATCATGGTTTTTAAATGCACTAAATTTCCGGCTTTTACGGTTTCGACTTCCGAAACTTTAAAATCCTCCACCGATGGTTTAAGGTTATCAATTATAAAATCGGTTACAAATTGCTGTTCTTGTTTTTCTTTGTTTTGCCAAACTACATCCAAGCTACCGTTATACTCTTGTGTGCCTGCTAACGCCATAATTGAAAACCGTTGGCCTTCAATTTTAATTAACGTTTCTGGCGTTGCACCTAACCACAACCCTACTTTTGGGTGATACCAACAATATACAAAAGCCGATTTATAGGTGTTTAAAAGCCGTTTAAAAATCTGAAACGGATTATCTTCTGTTAGTTTTACCGTTTCTTGTCGCGATAACACCACTTTCTTTAATTCTGAATTTAAAATGGCATCTACGCCTTTATTAACCAAATTAATATGACAATGCTCCGCTTCGGGTGATGCGCCTGGTAACGATTTAGAAGCTTCAACGGATTCTTCAACGACATAAGACGTTGAAATAATTTCGGATAAAGCACTAGGCATTAACACTGTTTTTGTTATGTCATCGAACGGCGAAAACACAAAACCATCTTCTGTAAAATCTGCAGTAAAATGTAAACTCGAATCCTTTTGTAGTCGTGCCGAAACTTTACCTAAGTTAGGTTTTCTGTAGCTTACAAATGGTAATTTATTTTGAAAATGCGATTCAATACGCTCAAAAAAATCGTTTGAAATCATTCTTATTTTTTAGGTAAAGCAATAGTTGAAAGCTTACAGATAGAAATTAAATTATCGGCGTCGTCGGTTACTCGAATTTCCAATAATTGTGTTGTTCTGCCTTTGTGAATAAACGTTGCTTTTGCATAAACAAATCCCTCCTTAACACTTTTTAAATGATTTGCCGAAATTTCTATGCCGCGAACAAAAAACTTATCGGTATCAATAAAAATATGAGAAGCAAAACTACCAACGCTTTCTGCTAAAGCTGCTGTAGCACCGCCATGTAAAACACCATCTGGCTGATATACTCTAGAGTTAACGGGCATTCTTGCAATTAGAAAGTCTTCACCAAAGTCAATCATTTCAATTTGTAATGTTTCCATTAAAGTGTTTTTACACGCCAATTTAGCGCGCTCCAGCGTATCTTTTTTAGATAATTGCATATAATAGTTTATTTTTATTCGCAGTTGTAAAAGTACAAAATGCTAGAACAATCATAGATAAATTTAAGTTCAATTTAAGAGATTCATTCCCTTTGGGGCATGATAAAAAAGACCTATTAATGAAAACACCAATCTTAGAAAATAACCGCGTAAAACTACTCCCCTTAAGTTTAGAAAATTACACGCATGTAATAGACATTGCCAAACAAGATAAATTGGTGCAATATTCCCCTAGTAAAATTGACACACCCAAAGATTTGGAAATTTATGTAAAAACAGCTTTAGAAAGAGCCGAAGCAAATAAAGCTATGCCATTTATTATTTTCGATAAAGAAAAACAAACCTATGCTGGCTGCACGCGATACGGATTTATTAACACCACTAACAAAGTTTTATATATTGGTTGGACTTGGATTGGACGAGAGTTTCAAAGTACAGGATTAAATATGAATATGAAGTTTTTAATGCTACAATATGCCTTTGAAACCTTAAAATTTGATAAAGTTGGATTTACAATAGATGAACGAAATATAAGATCTAGAAAGGCGGTTGAAAAAATTGGTGGTACTCTAGAAGGTATTTTGAGGAACGATGTATTAATGCCCGATGGATTTAAACGTAGTACGTGTTGTTACAGTATTTTAATAGAAGAATGGGACACTATAAAAACATCTATTTTTAAAGGATTTTAATCATTAAAACTTAAACACAGCTCTTAAAATATTGAATTAATTAAGCTGAATAATTTTAGCAATCCCATATAAAAGGATACCTTTTTTTCCATTTGTATGGAACATTATTCAGTTATTTTTTCAAATTATTAAGGCTGTAATAATTAGCATTTAATCGAAAATAAGAAAATTTATACATCGATTTTCCTAAAAACAAATATAAAGTTTACATAAAAATTTAACTTTACCACTTATAAGACCAACCTTTTATGAGATCATTTTTTATTGCAATACTAGTAATTACTATATCCACAACTAAACTTTTTTCGCAAGTATTAAAAGAAAAAACACCCAATTGGGTTGATACTAATACTTACACTGAAGATGTAATGCATATAGATGATGTTTCAGATGGTTCATTTATTTTATTATATGACAATCAAATACATGCATCGAAAAAAATAGAATACTCAAGGTTGGTAATGAAAATCACAGACAATGTAGGTATTCAAAATGCATCAACAGTAAGTGTTTCTTACGATCCAGCGTATCAATCTTTAAAATTCCATAGCATTAATGTAATAAGAGACAATAAAATTATTGATAAACTAGACCTATCAAACTTTCAAGTAATGCGCCGCGAACTTAATACGGAGATTTACTTGTATGATGGATCGCTATCGGCAGTTATGAATATTTCGGATGTAAGAACTGGCGATATTATTGATTATTCCTATTCCATTTATGGGTTTAATCCGCTTAGTAAAAAGTACTCTCAATCGTTTTATTTAAACGATATAGATCCTATTGGTAAAATAAATGTTTCTATTTTATCAAATAACAAACTAAATCACAAAACATTTAATACGAGTCCTGTTTTAAATCTTACTAAAGTAAATAACCTTAATAAATACCACTGGGTCGTTTCCAATACTACAAAATTGGATTACGAAGAAAATATACCTTCTTGGAAATTTATATATAACACGCTGTTTGTTAGTGAGTACAACTCTTGGGCAGAGGTTGTAGATTGGGGAATAAAATTATACGAGGTAAACACAAAAATTGACAACAAATTACAATTAAAAATTAATGAAATTAATAACGCTTTTACCTCTAAAGGTGAAAAAATAAAAGCCACACTCGATTTTGTGCAAAATGATGTTAGATACCTTGGGTTTGAATTTGGCATAGGTGGCTACAAACCATTTACTCCAAATCTTGTATTTGAAAGACGTTTTGGAGATTGTAAAGATAAAAGTCTGTTAATGATAACGATGCTGAAAGAAATGGGAATTGAAGCTTATCCCATGTTAGTAAATACGACTTTAAAACACTCTATAAAAGAACTATTACCATCTCCTAAATTTTTTGATCATTGTGTGGTAAAGGTCGTTGATAATAAAAGTAAATATTATTACGACCCTACTATAACAAACCAAGGAGGTGATTATGATAGTACTCATTTTCCTGACTATAGATTTGGTTTAGTTTTACAAAAAGGTAATACGGAGTTTGATGAAATTAAACCCAAATCTGAAAATAAAGTTGAAGTTTTAGAAGAGTTTACTATTGATACTATAGGCAAAGGTGCAATACTTAAAGTTGTTAGTACGTATTATGAATCTGAAGCAGATAATATGCGTAATTACTTTAAAAACAATGGTAAGAACGCAATTAAAAAAGAATACGAAAACTTCTATTCCAATTACTATTTTAACGTGTCTTCACCTAATGCTCCTACTTTCAAGGATCGAAAAATCAGCAATATTTTTAAAGTTTTTGAAACCTATAAAATTGATAGTATTTGGGAACCTATGGTTGAAAAGGAAAACCACATAGCGGCTTCATTTACGGCAACCAACCTTTTGAATTCGCTGTATATCCCTAACAAGCAAAAAAGAACATCTGAAATAGCTATTACCTACCCTATAATAAGAGAACATAAAATTAAAGTCAACTTGCCTACAGCTTGGGACATTACAAATAATAAACTATTTGTTAACTCTCCTGGTTTCTATTACGAATGGAAAGTAAATTATGATAGATCGCAAAAAGCTATAAATTTATACTATTATTTAGAAACCCAAAAAGACCACATTACTAAAGGTGAGTTTAAACAATATTTAAACGATGTAAAAAAGGTAGACCAAAGTTCTGGCTATTTGCTTTTTATACCTAAAAACTTCTCCAGTTCATCAATCCTTTTTGATGGCAATACCAATAATTTTTCAGGAATATTTGATATAATAAAACTTATATTAATATTAGGTTTTATAGTGGTTATTGGCTTATTAGTTTTTATGTACTTTCAAAATAAGAAAAGGTAAGCGTACACGAATACAAGCCCTCTTTTAACTTACCAAACGCTCTATTATTGCTTTAGTAGGTAAAATTTTATCGGTATGTTCTATACTTGGTCCTGCAACCCAAACGGTTTTATATGTGGCTTTGGTTGCTGCATTTTTAGTCGCATTCATACCAATTGAAAAGCGAATCATTTTAACCCACTTTTTAAGTTTTTTATTCTTGTTTAAAACAGACTCTAACCACGTTTGTTTAGTGCCAATTTTTTGAACATAATCTGTATTTATTACTGTACATGGTGTTCCAGAGATGCGCTCGGTCATTACAATATCTTCTGCGCCATAATCTACACACGCTTGTTTATACTCGTCTGTTACTCCTGCTTCAATAGATGCAATAAACGGACTCCCAACGGAGACGCCTTCTGCTCCATAGCTTAACATCTTATCAATATCGGCTTTACATCCTACACCACCCGCAGAAATAACAGGGATATTACAATTTGTACTTAAATCTTTTATTAAAACTTCTGGCGATATGTTTCCGCGATGCCCTCCAGCTAAATTATTAACAGCAATAATAGCATCGGCTCCTAAGCTTTCCACCTTTTTAGCAAAACGTAAATCGGTAACATCACAAAAAACTTTAATCCCTGCTTTATGGGCTTGATTTATGGTTTCTTCTGGACTTCCTAGAGAGGTAATTATAAAATCGCAACCTTCTTCACAAATGACTTCCAGTTGGTTTAAATATTTTACATTCGATTTGTTTACAATAAGATTAAACCCAAAAGAACCACCTTCTGGTTTGGCAGATTTTAACTCTCTTAAAGCCATACGTAACTCCTCTAAAGTCCTGTAATTTAAGGCAGGAATACAACCTGCTATACCGCCATTCATAGCTTCTTTTACCATAGAAACGTTAGAAACCAAAAACATTGGCGCTTGAATTATTGGATATTTAATTTGTAGAAGTTGCGTGATTTTAGTTGTCATGGTTTCATCTTATTTCGACAAATATAATCATTATTTTATTATGCACGCATAACAAAATAAACATTTAAAAACTACCCTTTAAACCTATAATAACCACATTTTAAATAAGCGCCTTCTGGAAATCCAATAGGATGATCGGTATCATGACCCGTTTTTAAAACGACTTTATAAGATCTTTTTGTAGCTGATAAGGTTTTATGGTTAATTTCAAAAAACTGATCGGCTAAAACTCGTGATGAACACGATGCTAAAACCAATAAGCCATTTTTAGCTGTTAATTGCTCGCCTAATTCTGCTAGTTGAGCGTATTTCTTTTTAGCTAAATCAATTTCCGAAGCTTGTTTTGCAAAACTTGGAGGATCTATAACCACGACATCAAAAGTCACGTTATTTTTTATAAGTTGCTTCAATTCCGCGAAAGCATCGCCAGCAATAGTTTTATGCGTTCCGGAATAGCTATTAAGTTTTCCATTTTCTATGGCTATTTCTAGAGCTTGTTTACTAATATCTAAACTTGTAACTTCCTTGGCTCCATTGGCTAAAGCGTGTACTGAAAATCCGCCAGCGTAACTAAAAACATCCAACACTGATTTGCCCTTGCTCCACTCGCCTACTTGTTTTCTATTGGCACGATGATCCAAAAAATAACCAGTTTTATGTCCTTTTATAACGTTTGCCGAAAAGTTAACACCATGTTCTACAAACTCTACAACTTCATTTTCTAAAACGCCATAAACCACTTCGCCATTTTCAAGTGTATGTGCTTTAGATTGCTCTAAACTTCTACTTAAACGCACTACAACAGTTTCGGCTTGGGCTGTTTGCTGTAAACTAGGAATAATACTTTCTAGATAAGGTAACCAAATTTCCGAATAAATTTTAACCACTAAAACCGAGGCATAAACATCGGCAATAAGACCTGGAAAACCGTCATTTTCTCCAAAAAGCAAACGGTAACTATTGGTATTAGTGCGTAATAAGGGTTCTCTTTTATGGTAAGCTAGCTCAATTTTACTTTTGAAAAAAGCGGCATTAATTTCTGCTTTTTCATAGCTACTATGCAACATTTTAATACGAATGGGCGAATTGGCATCGTACAACCCTAAACCAACTACTCTGTTCTTATTTTTACTAAAAATGATGGCTAAATCTCCAGATTTTGCATCGTCATTTATTTTTGTAATATTATTTGAAAACACCCAAGGATGCCCTTGCACAACAAACTGCTCGCCTTTAGCGTTTAACTTTACAGCTAATCGTTTTGGGATGTAATTAGATTTTATTTTTGATGAAAAGGACATGCTTTGAATTTCTTGTAAAAATAAATGTTTTGAATGGATATATGTCAAGTTTTATAATGAGTTATAAATTAATAAAGCGCTTGACTTTGTAAAAATAATCAACTAAATTCGTTTAACGTTGGGTATAAAATATTAAAACGATTTCATATTCGTAAAAATATTGTGCATAATATAAACCTACTGCTATGAAGAAAAATTTGATTTACATTTTGACCTGTTTTTCGCTTCTAATTATAAGCTGTGAAAAAGACCCAATTCCAGCTGATATTGAAACTTTAGTATTTGGAAAAATTTATGATTCAACTAATGATATTCCAATAGTAAATGAAAAAGTAAAAATAGCCGAATTTAGTACTCAAGGAACTTTCGCTGGAACGAATTATATTTTTAAAGGATTTATAGATTCAACAACAACTGCCATAAATGGAGAGTATAGTTTGCCATTCACTACAACTGGAAACGGAAATAAATATTCAATTCAACTTGATTATAACGAAGAGGTTCACATTCCAAATTTGGAGAAAATTATTCAAGATGAAAACATTGGAAACCAAGAAGAGTTGAATTTTGAGGCTTTAAGGCTTTTTCCTATTGATTTGCGAGTCATTACTACCGATGAAATAACTCAAGAAATTAATGTGTATAAACAACATCCAGGAAGGCAAATTGACCCAATACCACCTTCAACTCAAAGTTCTGTTAGAAGGATTTGGGCTGATAAAAATGTAGAAAATGAAATTAATTTTCAAATCAGAACAACAAGCCCTTATTTGAATCATTATATTGTCATACCATTGAATAATACTACGGAATTGTACGAGTATGAGGTAGAAATAAATTCGACGGACTTTCAATAAATACTATGCACAATACCGTGTATAATTAATTGCTTGGGCAAGTGCTTATTTGGAAAATTCCTTCGGAATTTTCTCGCGTTCGTTTTTGTTTACTAAATTAGTTGCTTAAACACGCAAGTAACCGTACACAACACCATCAAACGAACCTCTCCAAAAGTCAAAATAACTTTCCATTATAAAACAAACCTAGTAGATAATTGCGTTAGGGATTGAGGCATTTGTTGAAGCTCTTTTTGTGTTGTTGCACCTATGCAACACAAAAAAGCGACTGCCAAAAGCCCGACCCTTGGGTAACGCCATAAAAAAAACGCAACCAAATTAATGATTGCGTTTTTTAAACTTCTAGCTTCAGTCTTACAACTTCAAGCTTTATTTTAAAGATTCCGAAAACAAGTTCGGAATAAGCGATTCACTCAATCTCGATAAAAAATCGAGAATGGTTCTCTGCTTACTTAACTTCTTCGAAGTCTACGTCTTCAACATCACTTCCTTCAGCTTGAGCATCTCCTGCTCCTGCATCTGGTCCTGGTTGAGCACCACCTTGCGCTTCCGCTTGTGCTTTGTACATTTCTTCAGAAGCTACTTTCCATGCTTCGTTAATTTTATCTAAAGCTGGAGTAATTACAGCTAAGTCTTTAGACTCGTAAGCTGTTTTTAACTCTGCTAAAGCATCAACGATAGGTTGTTTTTTATCTTCCGATAATTTATCACCAAACTCTTCTAATTGTTTTTCCGTTTGGAAAATCATAGAATCAGCTTCGTTTAATTTCTGAGCATTTTCAGCTGCAGCTTTATCTGCTTCAGCATTTGCTTCAGCATCAGCTTTCATTTTCTCGATTTCCTCTTCGCTTAATCCAGAAGAAGCCTCGATACGGATATCTTGTTTCTTACCAGTTGCTTTATCTTCAGCCGATACTTTAATAATACCGTTAGCATCAATATCAAAAGTTACTTCAATTTGTGGAGTCCCTCTTCTTGCTGGTGGAATATCACTTAAGTGAAAACGTCCAATAGTTTTATTATCGGCAGCCATTGCTCGTTCACCTTGTAATACGTGAATTTCTACAGATGGTTGATTATCTGCTGCTGTAGAGAATACTTGCGATTTTTTAGTAGGAATCGTAGTATTAGCTTCAATAAGCTTAGTAAATACGTTACCCATAGTTTCAATACCAAGAGATAAAGGTGTTACATCTAAAAGTAAAACATCTTTAACATCTCCTGTTAATACACCACCTTGAATACCAGCTCCTAGAGATACAACTTCATCAGGGTTTACACCTTTACTTGGTGCTTTTCCAAAGAATTTCTCTACTGCTGCTTGTACTGCAGGAATACGTGTAGAACCACCTACTAAAATAACTTCGTCGATATCAGATTTAGATAAACCTGCTGCTTTTAATGCAGATTGACAAGGCTCGATAGTACGTTTTACTAAATCGTCAATTAACTGCTCAAATTTACTACGTGTTAATGTGCGTACTAAGTGCTTTGGTCCACTAGCTGTAGCAGTAATATAAGGTAAGTTAATTTCTGTTTGCGCAGAAGATGATAACTCAATCTTCGCTTTTTCAGCAGCTTCCTTTAAACGTTGTAAAGACATTGGGTCTTTACGTAAGTCCATATTTTCTTCAGCATTAAACTCATCGGCTAACCAGCTAATAATTTTCTCATCAACATCATCACCACCTAAGTGTGTATCACCATCTGTAGAAAGTACTTCAAATACACCATCTCCTAATTCAAGGATAGATACATCATGTGTTCCTCCACCAAAATCAAATACTACTATTTTTTGGTCAGTTCCTTTTTTGTCCATACCGTATGCTAAAGCAGCAGCAGTAGGCTCATTAATAATACGCTCTACTTTTAAACCAGCAATCTCACCAGCTTCTTTAGTAGCTTGACGTTGGCTATCGTTAAAGTAAGCAGGTACAGTAATTACCGCACGTGTTACATCTGTACCTAAGTAATCTTCGGCAGTTTTCTTCATTTTTTGAAGAATCATTGCACTTAATTCTTGAGGTGTATATAAACGACCATCAATATCTACACGAGGTGTATCATTATCTCCTTTTACCACTTTATATGGTACACGTTCTGCTTCGTTTTTAGACTCAGAATATTTGTTACCCATAAAACGTTTAATAGAATAAACCGTTTTTGTAGGGTTAGTTACGGCTTGTCTTTTTGCCGGATCACCAACTTTAATTTCACCGCCTTCAACAAAAGCAATAACAGATGGTGTCGTTCTTTTTCCTTCTGCATTAGGAATAACTACTGGCTCGTTACCTTCCATTACAGAAACGCAAGAGTTGGTTGTTCCTAAATCGATTCCAATAATTTTACTCATAATATTTTTTTATTTATTGTTTATAGATTTCCGTCTTCACAGAAACTTTGTATTCATTTTTAATTTCAGGTTGTATAAGTCAATCATTATGCCAACTGAAAATTTATGACATAGTGTCATATTTTTAGTTTTCAGTCACCGTCTCAGTTTACAGTCTCACTCATGCGCATCAAAACTTCAGTCTTCGGTCAATTTTATTTTTTTTTGGGCGCAACCACAAGGGTCGGGCTATCCGTTACAAGTCCTCGCACCTCCTTTGTCGGGCTGTGGGCTTTCCTCTACTATCCCTTGCGCAACTATCTAAAAACTTCATACTTCATATTTAAATTGGGTTATTACATTAAATATCTATTAAAAAACGCTTCATTTTTTACAACTAATTATAAATCAAAACTTTAACACGTAAGAACATTCACATAACACTTTCTTTTACTATCTTTAAATCAAGCTATTAACACACAAAACCTTACTCTCATGAAAACATTTACAATCCATCTATTTCTTTTATTTTCATTTTTAACCATGTCTACTTTTGGTCAAGAAAATACAGCCTTAACCTGTGCCGACGGTATAGATAATGACAACGACACTCTTATTGACTGTAACGACCCAGATTGCCAAAATTTAGGGTCTAATAATGGTTGCGAACTATGTACAGACGGTATAACCTTTGCAGACGTACTTATTGATTACAACCCAGGATGTGATAATGCCGACCCCGATCCAGAGGGCGCTATTGGCCTAAATGATTTTGTGTCTGGAGATCCTTACAGCTATGTTTATTTAGGTCAGGGTGGCTCTATAAAACTAGGTTTTACAAACAATCTCTTAACCAATAGTGGCACAGAGGAAAATGATGTATTTGTTTTTGAAATTGGTCCGCAAGTAGAAGCCAGCGATTTAGCTATTAGACCAGCCGATGCATTTACAGAAACGCAACTCATTAACAATAACATACCCGATATAGATGATGATGGGTTTTATGAAATAGGTTCCATAAGCGGCTCAATACGCGGATTTGATATAGACGCTGTAATAACCGGATATTCTCAAAAAACTTTAAAATTTAATGCCATTCAAATTACAGATATTCCAAACGGTTCTTGTTCTGGCACTACGCCTGGAGCAGATATTGATGCCGTTTGTGCTTTATCCTCCTTTACCTTATCCACATCCAATACTACTGTCGATAACGATTTCTTAAAAATTTATCCAAACCCAGCTCAAAACAAAATCAACTTACACTTTAGTAATAATCATCATGATTTAACAAACTACAATCTCGTAAATCTAAGTGGTCAAATTTTACAAAAAGGACTCATTAATAATAAAAGAGAAATTAACACAGAAAATTTAGAAAGTGGTGTTTATTTTCTTTCCATAAAAGGCACTAATACAATTATAACTAAAAAGATTTTTAAACTCTAATATTTTTAAAATAACAGGCTTAACAACTTTACTTTTATGAGGAAATTTTGATATATCTTTACAACAAAACGACTAATTTATGGAGTGTATATCGGTTTTCGACATGTTAAAAATAGGTGTTGGCCCTTCAAGTTCACATACACTTGGACCTTGGCGAGCTGCCGAACGTTGGATTAAAGAACTTAAAGACGCCAAAAAGTTCGACGCTGTGCAAAGTATCACAGTCGATTTATATGGCTCACTATCTTTAACCGGAAAAGGACATGCCACAGATTATGCTGTTATACTAGGTCTATATGGCGCAAATCCAGAAACCATTCCTACCGAAACCATTAGCGACATCATTTCTAAAGTAAAAGACACAAACACCTTATCTTTTAATAATGAACACCTAATTGAGTTTAACCCTAAAACAGATATTGTTTTCAATAAAAAGTTTTTGCCTTTTCATGCCAATGGATTAAAATTTACAGCAGTATGTCATGGTAAAAAAACAGCATCAACCTTCTATTCAATTGGTGGCGGATTTGTTGTAAAAGAAGAACGAAAAAACTCAAAACGGAATTTCGAAATAAAATGCGCATTCCCCTATCCTATAGATAAAGGTACAGAGCTACTTCAATTTTGTAAAACACTAAACAAACCCGTATCGCAGGTTGTTTTAGAAAACGAAAAATCGATCCGTACAGAAACCGAAATTGATACAGAATTAAAACGCATTTGGAATGTTATGCTAGATTCTATGTACACAGGATGCCATACAGAAGGCAGTCTTCCTGGTGGTTTAAATGTAAGACGACGTGCATTCGATATGCATAAAACCTTAGTTGGTAAATTGCCATACACTACGCCCGTAGAGTGGATTTATAGCATACGAGATACCGAAGTTAAATTTCGCCAAATACTAAAATGGGTAAGTTGCTTTGCCTTAGCCGTAAACGAGGTTAATGCATCATTAGGTCGTGTGGTAACAGCGCCTACAAACGGAAGTGCTGGTGTTATTCCAGCGGTTTTAATGTATTATTTGGTTATAGAAAACCACGATGGCGATTTCGAGGATATTAAACGATTTCTGTTAGTTGCAGGCGAAATAGGAAGTATCTTTAAAAAAGGTGCCACAATAAGTGCAGCAATGGGTGGTTGTCAAGCAGAAATTGGAGTGTCGTCTGCCATGGCAGCCGGCGCCTTAACCGAATTACTTGGAGGCACACCAGAACAAGTTTTAATTGCAGCAGAAATAGCCATGGAACATCATTTAGGGTTAACCTGCGATCCTATTGGAGGCTTAGTACAAATACCATGTATTGAACGTAATGCCATGGGAGCTATTAAAGCTATAAACGCTGCAGAATTAGCCTTGGATACCAATCCCGAAAATGTAAAAGTACCTTTAGACAAAGTGGTTAATACCATGTGGGAAACCGCAAAAGATATGCACTCTAAATATAAGGAAACTAGCGAAGGTGGTTTAGCTGTTGGTGTTTATTTAACAGATTGCTAGAATTCAGTTTGTAGTCACAGTCTCAGTTTTCAGGTACACTTATAATTTCACTTTCAAGTCCGCATTTTCTTTTCTCTATTTTATGTTCTCTTTTTATCTAATTCAACCTTGCGAGAAATATATTTTTGAACATCGACATCCTGAAATCCTCAACCAAACAACTGATAATCAACTCTCAAAATTCACCTAAAAGAAAACTATTAAAGTATCTTCTTTATTTAGTATTTTTACAGACGAACTAAATTTAAAATACATGTCTGTAGCAAAAAAAGAATACAAACGCATTACCGTTAAAACATTAGTAGATATGAAAGCCAATGGCGAAAAAATATCTATGCTTACGGCCTACGATTATACTATGGCCAAAATAGTTGATGGTGCTGGTATTGACGTTATTCTTGTGGGCGATTCTGCTAGTAATGTTATGGCTGGACACGAAACCACATTACCTATTACATTGGACCAAATGATTTATCATGCCTCTTCTGTAATTCGTGCTATCGACAGGTGTTTGGTTGTTGTAGATTTACCTTTTGGAAGCTACCAAAGTGACCCTAAAGAGGCTTTACGTTCTGCTATTAGAATCATGAAGGAAAGTGGAGCGCATTCGGTTAAACTAGAAGGTGGTAAAGAAGTTAAAGAATCCATCAAACGTATTTTAAATGCAGGAATCCCTGTAATGGGGCATTTAGGTTTAACACCACAATCCATATATAAATTTGGAACATATACCGTTCGTGCCAAAGAGGAAGAAGAGGCAGAACAACTTATTGAAGATGCTAAAATGCTCGAAAGAATTGGTTGTTTTGCTATTGTTTTAGAAAAAATACCGGCTAAACTTGCTAAACAAGTGGCCGAAAGTGTTAGTATTCCAATTATTGGTATTGGTGCAGGACCAGATGTAGACGGACAAGTGCTTGTATTACATGATATGCTAGGGATGACACACGAATTTAACCCTCGTTTTTTACGCAGGTATCTAAGTTTGTATGATGAAATGACCACTGCTATTTCGCAATATGTAGATGATGTAAAAAGTACCGATTTCCCTAATGAAAATGAGAAGTATTAAGTTTTCAGTAACAGTCTAAGTAATCAGTCTCACTCGTAAGCTTAAAAATTATAAGAGAAGCATTCGTACAAATTTGTGAAATTCGTGTCAAACAAAATTCTTTCAAACAAATCCAATCTCCAAGTCTTACTTGAAGACAACCACATAATCGTGGTAAATAAACGGGCAGGCGATATTGTGCAAGGCGATAAAACTGGCGATAAACCACTAAGCGATGTTGTAAAAGAATATATAAAAGACAAATACAACAAACCAGGAAACGTCTATTTAGGAACCGTACACAGGCTAGATAGACCCACAACAGGACTTGTTATTTTCGCAAAAACCAGTAAAGCTTTACCTAGATTAAATAAGTTATTTGTTTCAAAAGATATTAGCAAAACCTATTGGGCACTTGTAAAAAACGAACCACCAAAACAAGAGGACACACTTGTTAATTGGCTAAAAAAGAATCCTAAAAACAATAAATCTAAAGCTCACATAAAGGAAGTTCCGGAAAGCAAAAAGGCTATTCTTCATTATAAAATAATTAAAAAATTAGACAATTATTTTCTATTAGAAGTGAACCTTGAAACCGGCAGACACCACCAAATACGTGTGCAGCTATCCAATATAGGTTGCCCAATAAAAGGGGATTTAAAATATGGGTTTGATAGAAGCAACAAAGATGCAAGCATTAGTTTACACGCTAGACATATCGAGTTTATACACCCTGTAAAAAACGAACCTATTTCTATTGATGCGCCTTTACCAGATGATGCCATTTGGAATGCTTGTCTTAAATAGAAACAACTTCACTTTCTTTATTTTTTTCATACCTTTAAAAGAAAACTTTGAAATCAATTTCAGAACTTATTTCGGTACAACACTCTTTTTTCAAATCGCAAAAAACTAAAGATATCGACTATCGGCTATCCTTGTTAAAAGCCTTAAAGAAAGAAATTCTAGCTAGGGAGCAGGACATTTTAGATGCCTTATATCAAGACTTTAAAAAATCGGAATTTGAAGCTTACCTTAGCGAAATAGGTATTGTCCTTTCCGAACTCAACTTAGCTATTAAAAACCTAAAAAAATGGGCAAAACCTAAACGCATTAAAGCGTCGCTGTTAACCTTTCCTTCTAAAGATTATATTTATAAAGAGCCTTACGGAACGGTATTAATTATTGCGCCTTGGAACTACCCATTTCTGTTAGCTATGGAACCTTTAATAATGGCTATTGCGGCAGGTAACACGGTTGTATTAAAACCAAGCGAACTAACTGTAAATACTTCAAAAGTAATCACCTCGATAATTGAATATGTTTTTCCAGAAGACCTTGCTATTTCAATTGAAGGTGGTGTAGAAACGTCTACCGAGTTATTAGCGCAAAAGTGGGATTTTATATTTTTTACTGGCAGCACAACGGTTGGTAAAATTGTAGCAAAAGCGGCAGCAAAACACTTAACGCCCACTATTTTAGAGCTTGGTGGTAAATCGCCTTGTATTATTGACGATTCGGTTGATATAAAACTTGTAGCAACCCGCTTGGTATGGGGCAAACTTTTAAATGGAGGTCAAACTTGTATTGCACCAGATTATGTTATTGTAAAATCTAATATTAAACAAGATCTTATCAAGGCTTTAAAAGCCGAAATAATTAATAGATACAGTGATAACCCTAAAAATTCTGCTGACTTCCCTAGAATTGTAAATAAAAAAAACACCAAAAGATTATCTGAATTAATTAAAGACACTACCATAGTGCATGGTGGTGAAATAGACGAATCAACCTGTTACATCGCTCCTACTTTAATTGATGAGCCAAATATAGAAAGCCCTATAATGCAAGAAGAAATATTTGGTCCTATTTTACCAATATTAGTGTATGATACGGCGTCTGATATTGAAAAAATTATATGGAATTTAGATAAGCCATTATCGCTTTACGTATTTTCTAACAAATCATCATTTATAAATGAAACGATTAATAAATTTAGTTTTGGCGGTGGTGTAATTAACGATTTACTAATCCACTTTGGAAACCACAGATTACCTTTTGGAGGTGTTGGCGCTAGTGGTATTGGGGAATACCATGGCAAACATGGTTTTAATGCTTTTTCTAATACAAAACCAATTGTAAAACGAGGTAATTGGATTGATCCTTCGTTTAGATATGCGCCTTACAATAAAAAAGTTGGTTTACTAAAAACCGTTTTTAAGTATTTAGGATAGTAAGCAGGTATTTAGTTTAAAGGATAGTTAAGTACCAATTGAACACCACTATTTGGCTGCGAGTTCAATTCGAAATCTGCATGAATTAACGCCGCTCTACTTTTCATATTAATTAAACCAGAACCTTGTTCAATCTCTTTAATATCAAAACCTTTACCATCGTCAGTTGCAGTAATAATGATGCGTTCTGGCTTATAATTTAAAGTAATTCCAATATTTTTTGCATCAGAATATTTTACTGAATTGGACAAAAACTCTTGAAGTATTCTAAACACAATTATTTCATGTTTTCGATCAGCGAAAGGTACTTTATCTCCAATAATTTTTAATTCTGCCGATGTAAACTTCATCTTTTTCATGCGGTCCAACTCATTGGTAATGGATTTTTCAAAACCAATATTTAAAATAACATCGTTATTAAGTGTTTTTGAAAGTGCACGAACTTCTTTTAGACCATTACTAAGTGCTTCTGAGGTGTCTTTAAACTTATCTTTAACATCATCAGCTACTTGCATTTTTAATATACTCAATTGCATGCTGGCAAAAGACAATAACTGCCCCACATTATCATGCAATTCCCAACCAATATTTTTTAAAGTTTGTTCTTGAGCCTCAGTTTGTGCCTGTATAATTTCGGCTTCAAAAGCTTGTTGTTGCTTAATTCTATCCTGAAGTAATTTATTCTTTCGCTTCTGGAATACCACAAAAAATACAATCACTAAGGATGTAATGATAATTAAAACGATTATCATATACACCAATAAATAGCGTTCTGAGGCTGTAGATACCGCTGACTGAATTAGAAATAAAAAATTAAATAAATTAAGCATTATTTGGTTTTGAAATTATTAAACCTAGTATAAAACAAGAATACATAAATATATTGGCAAATAAAAAAATGAGTCTTTTTAAAATAACAAAATCCCGATCGGATTCTGTATTATAAATATCAAAAAATATGACGGGCGTTATTATTAACCACCATAAAAATAGACCAACACTAGCGTAAAAGCTAAATATTTTAAACATATTTAGAATAGAATCACTATTTGTTAATTCAATAAAATATGTAGTAATACAAACAACTGTGGTTATAAGACCAGCTATTTGATAAAACATAGATCTCGAGTTTAAAAACACATCATAATAAAATACGAAATGAGATAGCATAACTGCTATAAACAAAACGCCTACAACCCTTATTACAAGCTTAAGTTTTTTTCGATTTATAATAGCATGAAAATAGAAAACTACACATACAATACTTCCAAAAAGCCATAACACATTATACCAATTATTAACACGAACACCCGCTTTTCTTAATAATTGAATGGGTAAAAAAAATGGAGCGTAAACTAACAGGGCTCCAATAACTTCAACAAAAAAAATGTAAACCAAAAAATAAATAAAATATCGTGTGGACGTATTTCGATACTTTTTAAAACATAGCAAACCTACAAATGCGGCAAGAAACTCCAACGCATAAGAAATAAAATTAAAATTACGCGTTAAAAAATCAATCATTATGTAAGTTCATTTTTTATTAATTCTGGTTTGCACCAAATTAACGCGAAAGTAAATGTTGAATACATAGTAATATTAGCCAATAAGTAAATTAAAAATCTTAATTTGATATAATTAAAATCTTTGTGAAGCATGTATATATCATACAGCACAATGGGAGTTATAATTAACCACCAAATAAATATTGCGAAGCTGATGTAAAAATTTAATGATTTATAAAAAACTAAAATCTTATCACTTAATAGAACCTCAATAAAGTAAAACACGGTACATAAAAATATAATAAATGCACCTAAAATACTTATTGGTGGAAAGAATCTAACAAAATAATCATCAAAATTTAAAAGAATATAAATAATAGAAAAAAGCAGAAAAAACAAGCCACTAAATTTTATTATGTTTTTAAATTTTTTGTTGGATAGTATTTTATTGTAAAAAAAAACAAAAAACATAATAGCTCCAATTTTCCAATACAAAGTAGACCACCAATAATTATATTTAAATACAGTTTCCCTTAAAAAATAAAAAAACTGTCCTTTTCCTGTATACAAGGTATAAGTATTTAAAAAATCGCAAATAGATAGGTATATTAAAAAATATATAAAATACTTCGCGTTAGTAGATTTATATTTCTTAAAAAATACAATACCAGTAAGAGCCGCAATAATTTCTACGGCTCTTGTTATAATCCATCTATGTTGGTATAAAAATTCTTCCAAAAAAAAACGCCTAATTCGGGTAACCACTATCACCTCCACCACCATCGTTTAAAGGCGGTACAGGAATATCTGGATCACTAGGTGGAAAAAACATATTTACACTACTAGCTTTAGATGTCGATTTTGGACCTGTAGGTACAATAAACATAGTATTTCTGTTCTTTTTAGATCCTTTTTTTCGATCCCCATAGTTCCCTAGATAGATTCGCACACCTGTCATTTTAAATCCTAAGGTGTCCGATTGCGCTTTAGCATAAGCTAAATATTGGTTTACTTCTTTTAATGACCACCATACCGAGCGCATTTTCTTTCTTGGGCCCTCCACTTCAATTGTAGAATCTATTTCTGTTTCGTTATTTTTTTCCCAATTAGCACTAAATAATTTAGCTTCCTTTACCGAAATAGTGTCTTTTGGCACTACATATTCCTCACCCATAGTTGGCTTATCTCCAAGAGGTCTCGGACAAAAATAATAGGTTAAAATTGCTCCAATAATAAATCCGAAAATGACTGGTCCTAATTTTTTCATGTTTTGTTAGTTAAGGTTGTTAATAGCTCCATAAAAGTAATAAAAAGATTTAACTAAAGGCTATTATTAGTTTTTCTATTTCATTATACTACAATTAGGTTGGAAAACCGAGCATACTGCCCATACCAACAGTAAACAACCAACAACCATAAATAGCATGTTCAATAGAGACTAAAAGTGTAGATTGCGTTTTTTTAAAGGTAAAGGCAAATAATAAACCACCAATAAAGGTAATAACTAACACTAATACACTTCCAAAAAACAAGTGAGCTAAGGCAAATAAAATGGCATTTACCAATAAGAAAAGAGGTTCGTTTTTAAACAAGCTTTGATACCGCTTAAAAAAGAATGCTCTATACAATAGCTCTTGCGGATATACTGAAAAGAAACTATAAATAAAAAGCAGCATAAGCCATTTTAAAGGTTTGTTTAATAAAACAGTAAATAAAGACTCACTATCCGTAATCCAAACAAATATGGTCGTTAAAAAAGCAATTAGGAGAAGTTTAATACCTGTTAGTTTCCAGAAGGGTTTCCATTTTATGGTTTTAGATACTTTTAATTTTAACTGCTCCACTCTTAGCAATATATAAATAACATAAAGAAAACCTAACAGCCCAAAACTTAATTTTAACCAAGGTGAATAAGGCACTGCAAAGCTTATTGGGATTATTAAAAAAATAATTACAAACTCTATAATTTTATAGGTAACAGACTTCATTTAAAAACTTATGGCATTAGTGTATTTTACTTCAGAAATTACAAACATACTATGTGTGCTCCCAATATGGTTAATATTAGTAAGCTTATTTACCATAAACTCTCTGTACTCAGCCATATCTTTTACGATAATTTTAAGTAAATAATCATAGTCGCCACTTAAATGATAGCATTCTAAAACCTCGTTAATAGAGGTTACCTCTTTCTCAAAACGCTTCACAAATTCCTGACTATGCTGCAAGAGCTTTACATGGCAAAACACCACAAAATCTCTATCAACCTTTTTTTTATTTACTATTGCTATATATCCGTTAATATAACCTTCTTTTTCCAGCTTTTTAATCCGTTCGTATACTGCAGTAACAGAAAGCCCTAATTTATTGGAAAGCTCCTTATTAGTCTGCTTACTATCCTGTTGGATATATTCTAATAGTTTTTTATCGGTAGCATCAAATATCATACTTGAAAATATTTCATTAAAACGCTCGTAAACACGCTTAAATCAGTCTTATATTCTACAAATATAATATATTATAGTTTTATATTCTACTTAAGTAATATTATATTGTATTTCATTCTAAATATAACGATTTTTGATGTAAATAACACTAGATTTCAACTATTATAAACCTAACAACAAACTAAAACTATGGCATTTAAACCTGCAAATAACATTCAAGACTTACAATATTTTGGCGAATTTGGAGGCGTTAATCCTTCCATTTCAGACTCTTCTACATATACTTTTCTTTCTGCAAAAACCATGTTTGATACTTTTGAAGGTAATGCGGATGGTTGCTACCTCTATTCGCGACATTCAACACCTTCAAATTTATATTTAGGTGAAGCATTAGCAGCTATGGAAGCCACAGAAACCGCCAATGTATCTGCCTCTGGTATGGGAGCAATAACCGCCACTATCCTTCAATTATGTGGAGCAGGAGATCATGTTATTTCTAGTAGAACCATTTATGGTGGAACCTATGCGTTTTTTAAAAATTTCACTCCTCGGTTTAATATTAAAACGACTTTTGTAGATATTACAAAATTGGATAGCGTAGAAGCCGCTATTACCAAAAACACAAAAGTTTTATATTGCGAATCTGTAAGTAACCCGCTTCTTGAGGTTGCCGATATTAAAGGCTTATCCGAAATTGCTAAAAAACATGGTTTAAAATTAGTAGTTGATAATACATTTTCACCATTATCTATATCGCCAGCTACTTTGGGAGCAGATATAGTTATACATAGCTTAACTAAATTTATTAATGGCTCTAGCGACACGGTTGGTGGCGTTGTTTGTGGCACTCAAGAATTTATAAATAACTTACGAAACGTAAACGATGGTGCATCCATGCTACTTGGCTCTACTATGGATAGCTTAAGAGCTGCATCTATTTTGAAAAACTTAAGAACGTTGCACATTAGAATGCAACAACACAGTAAAAATGGTCTGTTTTTAGCCGAAAGGTTTGAAGCAGATGGTTTAAAAACGGTTTACCCAGGATTAAAATCGCATCCTTCTTATGAATTATTTAAAAGTATGATGAATGAAGCCTATGGGTTTGGCGGTATGTTAACTATTGATGTTGGCTCTTTAGAAAAAGCAAATGAATTAATGGAATTAATGCAACATAGAAATTTAGGATACCTTGCAGTTAGCCTTGGCTTTTATAAAACATTGTTTAGCGCTCCGGGAAGTTCTACATCATCAGAAATCCCTGAAGACGAACAAAAAGAAATGGGACTAAGCGATGGTTTAATTCGGTTTTCTATTGGGTTAGATGCTGATATTAACCGCACTTATAAAATGATGCGAACTTGTATGATTGATGTCGGGATACTAGAATTACAGAAAGCATAATTTATTAGCAAACGAAAATAACACTTTTAAAGCTCTATTTTTCAAGAAGTTTTTCAATTCTGGTTAAGCGTTCTTCAAGCGATTCAATTTTTGAATTTTGAGAGTTAATTAATTGCTCTTGAGATTTTATTTTCTTGTTAAGCTCTATAATATACAAAAACTGCTCTTCAATTTTTTCTAGATTAGTTATTGTAGCTTCAGTAATATCCAATTTAAACCCACTGCGTTTTACTTCCGCATATGATTTTACACCCGGTAAATGACCATTTTCACTAACAAAAGTTTCTGCTTTTTCTAAAGTATTAAACTTATAATCAGCTTTAATTTCAGAGAAACCTTTAAAATAATCCTCAAAAACATAATCGGGATATGTTGTAGTGTTGGATATAAAAGAGTTAGCTCTAACTGCTCCCGATGTTACAACTTCAGTAACAGCCGCATTACCCAACATTATTTGATTGGACGCTGTTGGCGATGCTTGGTAACCAACACCTGTAGCATTAGTTTTTGAGCCTGTAATAGTAATATCGTTACCTATTGCGATGCTATTTGTAGAACTTCCTGAAATAAGAGATGAATTACCAAGTATAATAGAATTTAAACTTGCTCCTGTTACTTCTGAATAACTACCAACTACCACTGAAGACTCGTCTGCCGCATGAGCTAAAAACCCCAAAGCTAAACTGTAATCTGCTGTAGCTTCAGCTTTACTACCAAATGCAGAACTGGACACCCCACTAGATATAGAATTCTCTCCTACAGCACTTGAGTTTTCTCCAGATGCTTCCGCTATTCTACCTAAAGACAAACTTCTTACACCCGAAGCAACTGTTCCACTTCCAAAGGCCAAAGCATTCGCCGCATTTGCTACAGCTTGTTCACCCACACTAGTTGTGCGGTCTGCCGATGCAATTGTAGAACTTCCAATGGCAACAGAATTCCCTGCTGTTACAGATGCCGAATTTCCTATGGAAACAGAATCTGTTCCGGTAGTTTCAGATGAAGATCCAATTGAAACACCATTTAATCCTGAAACTTGACTACTACTTCCAATTGCCACGCCATCTGTTGCGTTAGCATCACTACTATAACCTAAAGCCGTAGATCTTGTTCCGATGGCTTGAGCAAACGACCCATAAGCAGAACCATATTGGGAACTAGCATCACTATTAGCTCCAACGGCAACGGCACCTAGACCATTACTACCTGTACTTCGACCTATTGAAATAGAATTTATTCCAAAGGCATCGGCGTTTCTACCTATTGAAATGGCATCTTGCTCTGTAGCCTCTGCATTATTACCAATAGAAACAGTAGCTGTAGCACCTACTCTAGCCCCATTACCTATTGCAATTGCAGATTGTAAATTGTTATTTGTTGCATCCGCATTCTCTCCAATATACGTGTTAAAATCTCCATTAGTATTCGTATCTCCTGCTCCATATCCAATGGCGGTATTTCGTCCTCCTAAATTATTTAGTAAGGCATTATGACCTATAGCAGTGTTTCTAATGCCTGATACGTTGGCAGCTAAAGCACTACTTCCAATAGCCGTATTGCTAGACCCGCCAGAATTACTACTTAAAGCATTAACACCAATAGCAGTGCCATTAATGCCAGATGCATTAGCAACTAAACTACTAACCCCAAAAGAGGTATTGCTAGTATGTAACAAACCTGCAACAACATTATTTCGTTTAAAAACTAAATCTTGATTATTCGTGGTGCCTAAAAAATTTAAACTGCTATCTGTATTGTCATTTCCATTAATAGTCCAACCTGTTTGTTGAAGAAAGCGAATCCAATCTGTTTGTGCATTATCCCAGTAATAAAAACCCGAAGTATAATCTTTTGCTGTACCGTTAATATTAACTGCAAATAAATTAGTGGTTAAGTAAACCATCATCGAATTTTGATCTGCAATAGGATTTGTAGCCGGAAATTGGTTTATTCTAGGAATTAATAATCCATCATTAGCATTGGGTGTATTAGGTGTTGTTGCTTCAACATCTAACAAAGCTTTTGGACTTGCATTATTTACGCCAACTTGCGCATTACTTGAACACCAAGATAACCCAAGGAACGTTAATAATATTATGTTTTTCATACCTATTTATTGAGAGAAGTGTAGAATGTACAAATATAATTAAATAGTATAACTATCGAAATAGAATCCATTAACTTTAGTAAGGAAAATACAACTCGTCTGGTAGTAGAACAGCCGAAACGCAAGACTTGGTGCGAGAAATGATATTTTCTTTATCGGTTAAACCTTTATTATTAAGAAGTTTTATAGAATTGGCCTTTGAACTATATTTTAGATAAATCAAAAAATATATTGCAGCTAAAAAAAATACGATTATTGCAGTCAAAGTCATGGTCTAATAATTTAGATATTATACAGTTAGGACGCTAATCTTTCAAATAAGTCACATAATTTTGAAAGAATTTAAGAAAATCGTAACATTACAACACCAAAATATTTTACATGCAAGACCAAGAAAACATTTCTGAAATTAAGGCAGACCACGAAACTATTATAGAAAATAAAGAACTTAATTTCATAGAAGCCCTTATTCCTGTTGTTCTTCTTATGGCCCTCTTGTTTTATAACATCTTTTTTGCCGATGGGGCACTTTTAGGCGATTACTCAAATCAATTTATCTTATTAATTGGTGGTGGTATTGCTGCCATTGTAGGTCTTTTTAATAAAGTATCTTTAAAACGCATGTATACCGAAATTTGGGAAAACATAAAAAGTGTTTTTATCCCAATCATGATTTTATTTCTAGTAGGTGCATTAGCAGGAACATGGCTAGTTAGCGGTGTAATTCCTGCCATGGTTTACTACGGCTTACAAGTGTTAAGTCCAGAAATATTTTTACCAGCTTCTGTAATTATAGCAGCCATAATTTCTATTGCAACGGGCAGTTCCTGGACCACCTCTGCAACCGTAGGTATAGCGCTTGTTGGTATTGGTACAGCTTTAGGTATAAACCCAGGAATGATTGCTGGTGCTGTAATTTCGGGTGCTTATTTTGGAGATAAAATGTCGCCATTAAGCGATACCACTAACCTTGCTCCTGCTATGGCCGGAACCGATTTGTTTACGCACATTAAATACATGACCATTACTACGGTACCAACCATAATTATCACGCTTATTGTTTTTGCCGTTATAAGCGCTTCAATAACAACTACTGGTAGTGCAGATATTAGTAATTTACTAAGTACTATAGACACTACATTTACTATTACACCGTGGTTATTTTTGGTTCCAGTAACGGTTGTTGCATTAATTCTTTTAAAAACAAAACCATTAATAGCCTTATGTTCTGGGGTTATTTTAGCAGCTATATTCGCCTTTATATTTCAAGGTAATATTCTAGATGGTTTAGCAGATTCTAAATTTTCAGCGATAATCACTTCTATTCTTACAGATACCCAAATTACTACCGATAACGAGAAACTTAACGATCTTTTCTCTGCTGGAGGCATGCAAGGTATGTTATGGACCATTTATTTAATTCTTTGTGCCATGGTTTTTGGTGGTATTATGGATGGTATTGGAGCACTTGCTAGAATTACAAGTGCCCTACTCTCGGTAGCTACTTCTATTTTTGGACTATTTGCAAGCACAGTAATAAGCTGCTTGGGTTTAAACGCCATTGCTTCCGATCAATACTTGGCCATAGTAATACCAGGGAAAATGTTTAAAAAAGCATACGAAGACCGCGGATTAGCCCCCGAAAATTTAAGTAGAACCTTAGAAGATTCTGGTACAGTAACCTCGGTTTTAATACCATGGAACACCTGTGGCGCTTACCAATCTGGAGTTTTAGGAGTTGGTGTTGGCGAATATTTCTTGTATGCCATTTTTAATTGGCTAAGTCCGTTTACAACACTGCTTTTTGCTGCTTTAAACTTAAAAATCAGACAGTTAAAAACAAGCAAATAAACCTAAGCTATACAAGATTAACTTCAGTATAAATTATATCTATTCCTTAATAAAAATTTAAAATTTTATTCATTCTGAAAACGTATTTTCAAGTGTATATTTGCATGAGAAAAAAACAATCAATAATTATAAAATTTTAATAACATGGCATTAGTAGGAAAAAAATTTCCAGATTTAAACGTTGACGCAATGAACGAAATGGGCGATACTTTTAAAGTAAACGTTCTAGAAGAAGCGGTAAATAACAAAAAGAAAGTTGTATTGTTTTGGTACCCAAAGGATTTTACTTTTGTTTGTCCAACAGAATTACATGCTTTTGAAGCTGCTAAGGCAGAATTCGAAAAAAGAAACACTATCGTAATTGGAGCATCTTGTGATACACCAGAAGTACACTTTGCATGGTTAAGCACAGCTAAAGATAACGGCGGAATTGAAGGTGTAACTTACCCTATTCTTGCAGATAGCAACCGTAACTTATCTAGCATCTTAGGTATTTTAGATATTACTAACGAAACTTACGACGAAGCTACAGGAACTGTACAAGTTGAAGGCGATAACGTAACATACAGAGCTACATATATTATTGACGAAGATGGTGTTGTACAACACGAAAGCATTAACAATATGCCATTAGGTAGAAATGTTGGTGAGTACCTTCGTTTAGTAGATGCTTTAACGCACGTTCAAGAAAAAGGAGAAGTTTGTCCTGCAAACTGGGAAGAAGGAAAAGATGCTATGAGTGCTAATGCAAAAGCAACTGCCGAGTATTTAGCTGCACATTCTAACTAATTAATAATTACAAGTAGTAAAATCCAAATTCCTAAAACTACAGATTAACAGCTTTTAGAATTTGGAATTTTACTCCTATAAATTTAAACATTATGGTACAAGAATTAAGTCAAGATAATTTAGCCGAAATCATTGCTGCTAACGATACTGTTGTGGTGCAATACTCTGCAACTTGGTGTGGTAACTGTCGTATTATGAAACCAAAAGTTAAGAAATTAGCTAGCGAGTTAGAAAACATTACGTTTGTTATCGCTGATGCGGAAAAATTTCCAGAATCAAGAAAATTAGCTACCGTAGATAACTTACCAACTTTTGCAACCTTTAAAGGAGGTGCTTTTGTAAACCAAACGCAAACCAATAAAGTAGATGTTTTAAAAGAATTAGTTGACGAAGTAGCATAATAAAACAACTTACGTTTTTGCAGTATATACTAAGCCTAGTATAAGTGCAGAAATGAAAAAAATATATGAATCAATGAAACTACCAGTAATAAAACACTTAACACAATTTATAGAAGACAATGATGAAGACTATATAGTTGAAACCATTGAAACTCTAGAAGCCTTAACCGAAGTATCTTCGTTAAAAGATGAAGAATTAGACGTTATTGGAGAGCTAATCTCTAACATGTATGGCGCCATTGAAGTTAATAAAATGATTAAAGAAGGTACCTCTAAAAAAGACGCCGTTAATAACTTTATGAAACGTGTTTTAGGTTCTATTGATAAATAGAGTTAGAAAAAGAAAAATGACTATTTAAAAACCACTTTGCGAAAGCAAGGTGGTTTTTTGTTTGTATTGAGTTTGGTAAGAAAAATTATTTATATTTACGGGATAACAACAAGAAACTTACGATATTCTGGTCTATTTGCGGGATATAAAATATAAACGTAACTATATAACGAGTTGGCATTAATTAAAAAAAACGAACACGAAATTGAAATCTAACAACTTTATTAATCAAATAGTAGGAAAAACAGTTGATAAAATTTATCAAGTG
>NZ_JACHGE010000002.1:366635-689774 GCF_014202225.1 Algibacter amylolyticus | reverse complement strand
TTAACCAAAGTTTGTTGCGTGTTTGTTAGCTTCTGATTTTCCTTCGGAAAATCCTCGCACACAAACACGCAACTTTCCATATACATAAACGTTGTGCATAATATAAACCTACTGTTATGAAGAATAAATTGATTTTTATTTTGTCCCTTTTTTCACTTCTATTAATAAGCTGTGAAAAAGAACCAATTCCTGCAAATATTGAGACATTGGTATATGGTAAAATTTATGATTCAACGAACGATATACCAATAGTAAATGAAAAAATAAAGATAGCCGAATACAAAACTATAGGAGTGCCTTCTGGAATCAGTTATATTTTTCAAGGATTTGTTGATTCAACAACAACTGACATAAATGGAGAATATAGTTTACCATTTAATACAACTGGAAATGGCAATCTATATCAAATACAACTTGATTTCAACGAACAAGTACATATACCTAATTTAACGGAATCTATTCAAGAAGAAAATATTGGAACCCAAAAAGAACAAAATTTTGAAGCTTTAAGACTTTATCCAATAAATTTAAGAATTATTACTTCTGATGAAATAAATCAAGAAATACACATACATAAACAACATCCTTCGAGACAAATTGACCCAATACCAGCATTAAATCAAAATTCTGTTAGAAGAATTTGGGTCGATAAAAATGTAGAGAATGAAATTAATTTTCAAATTCTAACTACGAGTCCATATTTGAATCATTCTATCACAATTCCACTAAATAATACGTCGGAATTATATGAATATCAAGTAGAAATAAGTTCAACTGATTTTCAATAAATACTATGCACAACAACGTATATAATTTATTGCTAGTTCTAGCCTACTTACGAAAATCCTCGCGGATTTTCTATTCGGTTTTTATTTGTTAACTTAGTTACTTAACCACGCAACAAACCATATACAAACACGTTGGCAACAAGCTAAAAATAACAACGAATCAATGAAAGTCAAGAAATTAAAATTAAAAAATGGATACAAGAGATTTCACGAATTGACTATTGAATTAGGAGATAAACCAAAAAGAATTATTGCTTTGGTTGGTTCAAATGGTTGTGGAAAAAGCAGTGTAATTGATAGTATGCTTTTCCTTAATAATTCTTGGGGTAAAATTGGAAATAAACGAGGCAAAGACCACAATTATCATTCAATGAATCAAACCCAAAATTATGATTCTAGTAATGTTAGCATTGAATTTGAAAATGGAGATTTCCAAAAAATTAAAGAAGACAAAAACAAACTTGGAAAACACAATACAATGTTTTCTTTTAGAAGCCCTTACAGATATAATAACAACTTAAAAGTAAAAGAATCAAAAGCGACTTCTGACATAACACTAAATAGTTACGGAGCTACTGCATCATCCGATTTGGATGATAAAATGGAAGAAAACTATAGAAGATTGTATATTAAGTACAATGATTATCTTAATAAACAAGATTGCACTCCTAGTCAAGCAAAACATAAAATAATTGGCGATTTAAACAAGTCTTTACAGAACTGTTTGGATTTAGAAGTGTCAAGTATTGGAAGTATTGAATCAAATGAGGGAACATTGTACTTTATAAAAAAAGATCATCCAAATAGATTTGAGTTTAACGTTTTATCTTCTGGAGAAAAAGAAGTTGTGGACATACTTTTGGATTTGTATTTAAGACAAGAGGAATACAATGATACAGTTTTTCTACTTGATGAACCTGAATTACATATAAATACAGCTATTCAAAAAAAATTACTACTTGAAATAAACAATCTTATTGGTACAAATTGTCAAATTTGGATAGCAACTCATAGTATAGGTTTTTTAAGAGCATTACAAGAAGATTTAAAAGACGATTGTGATATACTTCATTTTCAATCAAATATTAATTGGGCATCAACACCGCAAGTTTTAAAACCAATCAAAAAATCATTAAAAAAATGGACAGAAATATTTGAAACTGCTCTGGATGACTTGACTGGATTAATAAGTCCAAGAAGAATAATATATTGTGAGGGTTTGGATAAACCAAGTTCAAATGGATTAGAAAAAGGATTTGATGCTAAAGTTTTTAATAACATTTTTGGAGAACAATATCACGACACACTTTTTATATCAAGTGGCGGAAATACAGAATTAGACCAAAGAAGTGAAATTGCTTTGGCTTTATTAACTAAAGTTTTTTCAGACATAGAAATACTTGTTTTTAAAGATAGAGACGTTTCATCAGGAAAACTAAATGATGAAAATGACAGACAAATATATCTTCAAAACAATCCAATTTTTCATAGAATTATGAAGAGATGGGAAATTGAAAATTATTTGTATGATAAAGAAGTTTTGAAATCATACTGTTTAGCAAATAGCTTAACTTTCAATGAAACTGAATATGACAAATTCGTAACAGATATTGTAAATCAAAATCTAAAAGATGCAACAGGACGAATTAAAAACTATTGCGGAATTACAACAAGCATTAATGCAGAAAGATTTAAAATAACATTGTCGGACTTTATCACATCTGATATGAACGTGTATAAAGAATTGGAGCAGTGTATTTTTGAAAGAAAGTAAAGCCAGTTGCCAACACCGTATATAATTTATTGCTAGTGCAAGCTTACTTACGAAAATCCTCGCGGATTTTCTATTCGGTTTGTATTTGCTAAATTACGTGCTTAACCACGCAACAAACCATATATAACAACGTTAGCAAATATTAGAACAAAGAATACCAACATCTAAGAACCGAATAAAGTTAATGTAATACATACTTTTAAAAAATTAAATATGAAAAATATATTTACGCTACTATTAATAACCGCTATAAGTTTTACTTCATACGCTCAAGAATGGGAAACAGTAGAAAATAGAGGACCAGACGGGTGTTATACCACTCAAATTATAGAAACGGTTGAAATCAAAAAGAAAACTGCTCTAGATTCTGAAAAATACCATTATATAATAAAAATTACTTTTGAAAACCCTTTGGATGTTGGAATATCCTTTGATTTTAGATATCACGATTCTTATGGAGAAAATACTGGAAGAATAACTTTAAAACCAGGAAAGAAAACTACAAGTGAAGTTTATCGAGAAATATCTAAAAATGTTGATTGGAAAACTGCTTTAAATATTCAACCAATAGAAACGAGTAAATTAAAGTATATAGACTTTGAAATATTAGGGGAAAAAATTTGGCAATCCGAATATATAAACTGCCTCGAACACTTTCATCTTTACAAGAAGAAAAAAATGAAAGAAATTAGAGATAAAAAAGAAAATGGAAATAAAGATGAAAAATCAGATAACATCAAACAAACAACCAAAACCTCAAAAAAAAGAGTAGATAATGAAACTACTGAAGCCAAAGGGTATGAGGTATTAGATGTAGACACTTCAGAATTTGAAGCAGAAAAGTTAAGAAATCAAAAGTTATTAGAAGAGCAAACAAAAAATCGTGATGAAGAAACTTTAAAAAAGGAAAATAAAGCTAAATTTAAAGCAAAGCAACTTGAAGATGCTCAAAATTTTATAGCTAATCAAAATGCTGCAACAGAAAAATATGATGCAGCACTAAAAAATCTTGGCAATTCCTTAACTACTGAATTTACTGAAATGTCTAATAGTTGGGCAAGAGAGCAAGATTATATCAATCAGATATCTAGTCTTTCTCAAATAAAATCAACAAGTGTAACTGGTATTATTAAAGAAGCTAGGCAGAAACAAAAACAGCTAGAAGATGTTTTTAATAGAAAAGCTAGAGACCTAGACAAAGAGCTTGCCACATCAAGAACCCGAGTACTAGCAGCTGCAAAGAATGAAACACAGGCTGCTGTAGGGGAATTATTAGCAACAACAGCTACAGTTTTAGCAAGAAGAAAACTTCAAAAAGACGAACGTGAGGCAAGACAAAATCTTGAAAGGCAGAAAGAACGAGAACTTTCAAAAATTGCAGAAAAACTAAAAGAAAAATATTACCCAATAAAAAGTCAATCTTTAGAAGCAGCTACACTAGCCGTTAAAGAAGAAACAGAGTTATATTACCTTAAAAAGTATGAATTTGCAAATTGTATGATTGAAAACGCAAATGATATTATAAGAGGTAGCAGCAGCTACTGTAATGACCCTAAAACAAAAAATAGTATTAATAAAAAGCATACTGGTCAATCGTACTATGAAGCATATAAAAGAAAGAGTAAAAGCCTAATACCCGAGATTCAAAACAAAGCTGGATATTTTTTAGAGTTAGCTATTAATAAAGAGCCTACAAATACAAAATGGCTACTAGAAAAATTAGATAAGTTTGAATTAAGTACCAAGCAACAATTAGCTATAATGAAACATTGTTTGGAAATTGATCAAAAAAATTTAAAGCTAAAAAAGAAATACACTAAAAAACTTAGACTTTATTCTAATATGAAATATGCTATAGAAAGCAATAAAAATGATGTAAATAAAGTTGATGTAAACAAAATTAAAGAACAAAAACTAAAAGATTTAAATCCAGAATTTGAGGATGTCAAATTTGTAAGTAATAATGTATTCTTAATTTCTAAATTTTCGGGCAAAATTATAAAAGTGAAATCTAGATCTATTCTTGGTGACAAATTTAGTAAGAAACTATATGGATTAGTTGACAGTTTAGGCAATATTATTGCACCAATGAAGTATAACGAAATAGGTGTTTTTTCTGAAGGAAAAGCTACAGCTTTAATCAAAAAAAAATACGGATTTATAAATTTAAAAGGTGAAACGGTTATACCTTTTGAATTTAAATATAAACCATCAGAATTTAAAAATGGTTACAGCATTATTTATAAATTAGATAAGGTATGGAAATTAATGTTTAGTGAGGAAAAAACTTTTAAATTATTTATTGACTCTTCAGGAAAAGAAATTAATGGCAAAAAGTACGATGCTTTAAATGATTTTTCAGAAGGTTTAGCATTAGCAGAAAAATCAAAACTAAACTCATATGAACAAAATTTTATAGATAAAAAGGGTAACGTTGTTATACCATTAGACAAATATTATGGGGTTAAAAGTTTTTCTGAAGGATTGGCGGCTGTGCAAATTAAAAGTAAAAAAGCAAGAGAACAATCTATTCAGAAATGGGGTTTTATAAATACGTCAGGTGATGTAATTATTGATTGTGTATATGATAATGTAACTTCTTTCGTCAATAATCAAGCTACAGTACAAAAAAACAATAAAGAAGGAATCATAGACAAACAAAATGCTATTGTAATACCAATAGAATATGATAAAATTTTTGATTTTGTAAATGGTTACGCACTTATTGTGCTTGATAACAAAATGGGTTTAATAAACAAACAAAACGAAATTATAGTACCTCCCATTTATGATGCTAGATATTATAATAACGATATGAATTTTGGAGCTATTATTCCAAATTATATTTTTCTTAAAAAAAATAATAAATGGGGTGTATTAAATAAAAATGGAGAAGTAGCAGTTGATTTTAAATATAATAACAAAGAAACTATTTTTGAGCTATTTGATTAATAGTGATTAACGAGTTAGAAAAAAAATTAGAATTATATATAGTTATAAATAACATTTGCTAACCCCCGTATAAAACAAATAAAAAAACAATAAACACTTATAGCTCATTAAACTTTACCGATTTTCACGCGTTAGGGATTGCAGTGAAAAGCCCACAGCCTGACGAAGGAAGTGCGAGGACTTGCAACGTAAAGCCCGACCCTTGGGGGGCGCCCAAATTTTCACAAAAAACACATCTCATTTTTAACCGCTATACCAACAGGCTGTAAAAATCCTATTTTAAAAGCTCTACAAGCTCACTAAACCCTTTTTCCTGTGCATAATTTAAAGCTGTTTTACCTTTAAAATCTTTAATTGTTTTATCGGCCTGATGTTCTAAGAGTAATTTTACGCTTTCAATTTTATTGTATTGGGTTGCAAAAGACAAGGCTGTGGTTCCGTTAATATTCACTTCGTTTACATCTGCCCCATGCTCTATTAAATACTTAGCAAATGCTATATTGCCTTTAAAACTCACGCCAATTAAAGCGGTATTACCCGAGGCATCTTTTGCATTTATGGGTGCATTATGCGCTATTAATATTTTGGTTGCGGCTTCGTTATCAAAATAAGTGGCCAGAATTAATGGTGTAAACCCACGTTCGTCTTTGGCTTCGGCTAATTTAGGGTTGGCACTTAACAAGGCCTTTAACACGCTGGTTTGTCTGTTTTTTATACTCTCAAAAAGGCTATCAATGTTTTCCATGTTTTTAATTGTATTAAACCTGTTTTTTACTTTATGTTAATTAGTTACGCTGTGTCAGTTCGAGTGATTTTTTTATTAAAAAAATTGTATCGAGAACAAGTAAAACTCGTATTTAAGTTATAGCGCCTACGCGTTTTTTAAAGCATAACATTAAAATGTAAAACGGGATTATTTTTATTTCAACTCAATAAAAAAGGAATGAATTTTTAAATCCATTCCTCTTTTCTGCTATGTTAATTATTGTTATTTAATATCGAAACGATCTGCATTCATTACTTTAGTCCAAGCGGCTACAAAATCTTTAACAAATCGTTCTTTGTTATCATCTTGCGCATATACTTCGGCATAAGCACGTAAAATGGAATTAGAACCAAATACTAAATCTAGTCGTGTTGCGGTATATTTTACAGCACCTGTATTACGGTTTCTAATTTCGTAAGTACCGTTATCCAATGGTTTCCATTCGTAAACCATATCGGTAAGATTCACAAAGAAATCGTTAGTTAATGCGCCTACTTGCTCTGTAAACACACCGTGTTTTGTACCACCATAATTGGTTCCCATAACACGCATACCACCAACTAAAACAGTCATTTCGGCAGCCGTTAAACCTAATAGTTGCGTACGATCTAACATAATTTCTTCTGGACTAACCGTATATTGTTTTTGTTGGTAATTTCTGTAACCATCTACCAACGATTCCATAGATTCAAAAGAGTCTACATCGGTCATCTCTTGCGCAGCATCTCCTCTACCTGGAGCAAAAGGCACCGTCATGTTCATGCCTGCATTTCTAATGGCACGCTCGACACCTACATTACCCGCTAGTACAATGGTATCGGCAACACTAATTCCAAATTCTGCTGCAATAGGCTCTAAAACAGCTAATACCTTTTGTAGTTTTGCTGGCTCATTACCTTCCCAGTTTTTTTGAGGCTCTAAACGGATGCGCGCTCCGTTGGCACCACCTCTAAAATCACTTCCTCTAAATGTTCTTGAACTATCCCAAGCGGTAGTAACTAATTCTGAAATACTTAAATCTGTAGCTGCAATTTTAGCTTTTACCGCTTCAACATCATAATTACCATTACCTTTTGGAATTGGATCTTGCCAAATTAATTCTTCTTGAGGTACATCTGGACCAAACCAACGATCTCTAGGTCCCATATCGCGATGTGTTAATTTAAACCATGCACAAGCAAAAGTATCTGAGAAATAATCGAAATCATTTTTAAATTTTAATGAAATCTCTCTGTAAATTGGGTCCATTTTCATGGCCATATCTGCATCGGTCATCATTGGATTATGTCTGGTGGTTAAATCTTCAACATCAACAGGTTTATCTTCTTCCTTAATGCTAACTGGCTCCCATTGATCGGCTCCCGCAGGACTTTTTCTAGATTCCCACTCGTGGTTAAATAACATCTCGAAAAAACCATTATCCCATTTTGTTGGGTGCGTTGTCCAAGCACCTTCTAAACCACTTGTTACAGTATATTTTCCTTTACCTGTGTTTGTTGGGTTTGCCCATCCTAAACCTTGTGCTTCTATACCTGCAGCTTCTGGCTCCGGACCTAAAATACTAGCATCGCCATTACCGTGCGTTTTACCTACGGTGTGTCCACCGGCTGTTAGTGCTACGGTTTCCTCATCGTTCATGGCCATACGCTTAAATGTTTCACGAACTTGTTGTGCCGTTTTTAATGGATCTTGCTTACCATTTACACCTTCTGGGTTTACGTATATTAACCCCATTTGTACGGCTGCTAAAGGATTTTCCATGGTGTCTGGAGTATCAACACTAGTGTAACGCTCATCACTAGGCGCTAACCATTCTTTTTCTGCACCCCAATACACATCTTTTTCTGGGTTCCAAATATCCTCACGTCCAAAGGCAAAACCATAGGTTTTTAATCCCATACTCTCGTAAGCAATAGTTCCTGCCAGAATAATAAGATCTGCCCAACTTACTTTGTTACCATATTTTTTCTTGATTGGCCAAAGCAAACGTCGTGCTTTATCTAAACTCACATTATCTGGCCAAGAGTTAAGCGGTGCAAAACGTTGATTTCCTGTACCTCCGCCTCCACGACCATCGGCTAATCTATATGACCCTGCAGCATGCCACGCCATTCTAATCATTAAACCGCCATAATGTCCCCAATCTGCTGGCCACCAATCTTGACTATCGGTCATAAAATCATGTAGATCTTTTTTAAGCCCTTCAACATCTAAGCTTTTTAAGGCTTCTTGATAATCGAAATCTTCACCTAGAATATTTGTTTTTAAATCGTGTTGATGTAAAATATCTAGATTTAAACTATTAGGCCACCAATCGGTTACTGTTTTTTCAACTGCGGTGTTCGATCCATGCATGAAAGGGCACTTTCCGCCGCTTCCTGATCCATTTTTAAGATTTTCCATGTGATATATTTTTTTTAAGAGAGTTAAATGTTTCTAAAACAAATTTAGAATCTTAATAGCTTCAATTAAGCTATAATTAATTCTTATGACTTATACTTAAATCAATAAAATTTATCGATAATCATAAAGTCATAACTTTTCCTTATAAATATAAGAAAAAATTATCTTCAATATAAAATCCACATGTTAATTAATACATATTTTTTTAAGGTTAAGAGAATTAATAAAATTGAAAAAAACTACATGTTATATCAATTACAAGTGTTAATTATTCTTATTTTTATAAAAATTTAAAAATAACATTATGGCAACAATAACCTTAAAAGGAAACCCAATAAACACATCAAGTAATTTACCAGAAGTAGGAACAAAAGCACCAGACTTCTTATTAACTACAACCGATTTGGCAGTGCATAGTTTAACTAACTATAAAGGCAGCAAAGTGGTTTTAAATATATTTCCTAGTATTGACACAGGTACCTGTGCACAATCTGTAAGAACATTTAATAAGGAAGCAAGCGAATTAGAAAACACCAAAGTATTATGTGTTTCTCGCGATTTACCTTTTGCTCAAGGTCGTTTTTGTGGTGCCGAAGGTTTAGATAATGTTGTGAATTTATCTGACTTTAAAGATGGCAGCTTTGGTAAAGCCTATGGTTTAAATATTGTTGATGGCCCATTAGAAGGTTTACACTCGCGTTGTGTAGTTGTACTTGATGAAAACGGTACTGTAAAATACACGGAGCAGGTTGGAGAAATTGTAGACGAACCAAATTACAAAGCTGCCCTAGAAGCGCTTCAAGATGCCTAAAAAAGAATCATTTTTAATAAACCGATTAAAAAGTGTTGGATATGCCTTTAAAGGCGCTGTCCTACTTTTAAAAACCGAGGCTAGTATAAAAATTCAGTTCGTAATAGCTATTATTGTTACGGTTTTGGGGTTTTATTACAACATTTCATCTACAGAATGGATTGTTCAAATATTAGCTATAGGTTTAGTTATGAGTGTTGAAGGTGTTAATACGGCAATTGAAGAAATTGCAAATTTTATTCATCCAGAACGTCATGATAAAATTGGTTTAATAAAAGATATTGCTGCAGGGGCTGTTTTTATAGCCTCTGTTTTTTCTAGTATTATTGGGCTTATAATATACGTTCCTAAAATATTTTAAGGGCAATTTAAAAGTGCCCCTTGTCTTCTTATCGCACTTTTAAAAAAAATTACATGCCTTGCTTAGCAATTTTTAAAAATAAAGTTTCGTTAACGTTAGTAATTTGTATTTTTGTTCAGTTATAAAATACAATCCAAATTTTTGAAATCGCACACCATTAATGGCTAAAAGCAAACCAAAGACTAAAAAAGAACCTAGAAAAAAATTAAAAGCACCTAGTTTTAAATTGTCTAGTCAACAAAAGTTGGTTTTAGGTAGTTTTCTTGTTATTACAGGACTATTGCTTTTTATTGCCTTTGTTTCTTTTCTATTTACAGGAGAAATAGACCAAAGTACACTATCCGACTTTACATCTAGAGAAGTAAAAACACAAAACTGGTTAAGTAAATCTGGCGCTTGGTTAAGCGACTTTTTTATACAACGTGGTTTTGGTGTAGCCTCCTTTATTTTTTCAGGATTAATATTTTTATCTGGTGTTTATGTTTTAATGAACCTCGCGACTACTAAATTAAGAAAACACTGGTTTTGGGGTGTGCTTATAATTATTTGGCTGTCTATTCTTTTTGGATTCTTCGGCAATAAAAACGATATTTTAGGTGGTGTAGTTGGTTTTGAAATTAATAGCTTCCTACAAGACTATATTGGTAAAATTGGTACTGCGCTCCTACTTTTGTTTGGGTTAATTACCTATTTAGCTATTCGATTTAAAGTAACTTTCGAGAGTATTACAAATCTTTTTAAATCGGCTAAAAAAGATATTAAAGATGAACTTCAAGACATGAAAGATGATGTTGTTGTTCCTTTTGATAATAGTTTATCTGATGAAGCTGAAGCTATAAAAACAGCACACGAATTAGCCTTAGAAACTAAAACACCAGAACCGAAGCCTATAGTTACCGAACCTAAACCTGTGGTTACTAAACCAAAAATAGAAACAGCACCTTTAGAAGTAAAACTACCAGAACCAGAAATTGAAGAAGAACCCGAAGCCTTAGAAATTAAGGTTGAAGAAGTTATTGAAGAAGGTTCTGAAAATGATAATTTGGCAAATAAACTTGTTGAAGACTTTGGTCAGTTTGACCCAACTTTAGAGTTATCAAAATACCAATACCCACCGCTCGATTTATTAAAAAAGTACGATACCGAAGGTATTACTATTAACCAGGAAGAGCTTGAGGAAAACAAAAACAAAATTGTTGATACGCTAAACAATTATAAAATTGGCATTTCTAGTATTAAAGCAACCATAGGACCAACAGTTACATTATATGAAATTGTACCCGAAGCCGGAATTCGTATTTCTAAAATTAAAAATTTAGAAGATGATATTGCTTTATCACTTGCCGCATTAGGGATTCGTATTATTGCTCCAATTCCTGGAAAAGGGACTATTGGTATCGAGGTGCCAAACAAAAATTCGACTATCGTTTCTATGCGTTCTGTTATTGCTTCAAAGAAATTTCAAGCCTCAGAAATGCATTTACCAATTGCTTTAGGTAAAACTATTAGTAACGAAACTTTTGTAGTCGATTTAGCTAAAATGCCTCACTTGCTTATGGCTGGTGCTACGGGTCAAGGTAAATCGGTAGGTTTAAATGCCGTTTTAACCTCGTTACTTTATAAAAAACACCCTGCCGAAGTTAAGTTTGTTTTAGTCGATCCTAAAAAAGTAGAGCTTACGCTTTTCAATAAAATTGAACGTCATTATTTAGCAAAACTTCCAGACGAAGCCGATGCTATTATTACAGATAACACTAAAGTTATCCATACGCTAAACTCATTATGTATAGAAATGGATAACCGTTACGAAATGCTAAAAAATGCACTTTGTAGAAATATAGCAGAATACAACGTTAAATTTAAAGCTAGAAAACTAAACCCTAACGATGGGCACCAATATTTACCATACATTGTTTTAGTAGTAGATGAGTTTGCCGATTTAATTATGACTGCTGGTAAAGAAGTAGAAACACCAGTTGCCCGATTAGCACAATTAGCACGTGCCATTGGTATTCACTTAATTATTGCAACGCAACGTCCTTCGGTTAATGTAATTACGGGTATTATTAAAGCGAATTTCCCTGCTCGTATTGCCTTTAGAGTATCTAGTAAAATCGATTCGCGAACTATTTTAGATGCTGGAGGAGCCGACCAGCTTATTGGTCGTGGAGACATGCTTTATACACAAGGAAACGACATGATAAGGATACAATGTGCCTTTGTGGACACGCCAGAAGTTGAAAAAATAGTAGACTTTATTGGTGCACAAAAAGCATATCCAGATGCTTATTTACTGCCAGAGTATGTTGGCGAAGAAAGTGGCACAAGTCTTGATATAGATATATCTGATAGAGACAAACTGTTTAAAGATGCGGCTATAGTTATTGTAACAGCCCAACAAGGTTCGGCCTCGTTATTACAACGTAAATTAAAATTAGGTTATAATAGAGCTGGTAGAATAATCGATCAATTAGAAGCAGCAGGAATAGTAGGTCCTTTTGAAGGTAGTAAGGCAAGACAAGTATTAGTAACAGATTTAATTGCCTTAGATCAGCATTTAGAAAACGAAATATAATTAAGTACCCTTTTCGCTTACGCGGAATTAAAAAATTTAAATTTTCAATGAAAAAATTATTAACTGTATTATTAATTACACTTTCAATAAACGCCTTTGCTCAAAACAAGGCTAAAACATTATTAAATGAAGTTTCAGAAAAAGTAAAAAGCTATGACAATATTTCTCTAGATTTTAAGTACACTTTAGAAAATATTTCAGAAAACATAAAGCAAGAAACTAAAGGAGATGTGGTTATGCAAGGTGAAAAATACCGATTAAACATACTGGGTATTACAAGACTTTTTGATGGTAACAGCATGTACAGCATTAGTACTGAAGATGAAGAAGTAACCATAACATCTAACATCGATGAAGAAAATGATGCCATTACACCAAGTAAAATGCTTTCTTTTTATGAAGATGGTTATACCTATACTTTAGATATCGTTCAAAATATAAACGGCAGAAAAATACAGTACGTTAAACTTTCACCTATCGACTCGAATTCCGAAATAAAAAGTATTCTTTTAGGTATTGATGCACAAACAAAACACATCTATAACCTGATTCAAATTGGCGATAACGGAACAAAAACAACACTTACTGTTAATTCTTTTAAAACTAATGAGCCTTTATCAAAAACCTTATTTACCTTTGATGCTAATAAATACCAAGATTATTACATTAATAAATTAGACTAGACATAACGAGTGAAAATTCTAGATCGCTACATAATAACAACATACCTTAAAACTTTTTTCAGCGTGTTTATCATACTCATGCTGATTTTTGTTTTACAAACCATCTGGCTTTATATAAAAGAGCTAGCCGGTAAAGATTTAGATATAGTAATAATTTTTAAGTTTTTGGCTTATTTTATGCCTAAGCTTATCCCTTTAGTTTTGCCGCTTACCATTCTTTTAGCATCCATTATGGTGTTTGGTAGTTTTGCAGAAAACTATGAGTTTGCAGCCATGAAATCCACAGGTATTTCGTTACAGCGTGCCATGTCTGGGTTAAGTATTTTTATTGTAGGCTTGGGTATTGTAACCTTTTTCTTTTCAAACAATGTTATTCCTTGGGCAGAGCTTAATTCTTATAACTTAAGAAAAAACATTGCTAAACTAAAACCTTCCATGGCTATTGCCGAAGGCCAATTTAACCCCATAGAGTCTACACCATATAACATAAAGGTAGAAAAGAAAAGTGGTGATAGAAATCAATATTTAGAGGATGTTACCATACACCTTAAAGGCGATGATGGCAGATCGAACGCTACCGTAATTACCTCTAAAAAAGGCGAACTTGCTAGTCAAGAAGACTCTAACGTATTAAAACTAATTTTAACCGACGGGTATTATTACAGCGATATTAACCCTAAAAAGAGAGCCGATAAAAATAAAAAGCCCTTTGTAAAAAGTAAGTTTGAAACCAAAATTATAAACATCGATTTATCGAATATGAATGATGTCGATTTTGATGAGCAGTCCCAAACCGACAAATACAACATGTTAGACGTTAATGGATTAACCAAAACCATCGATTCATTGGTATTAAAATATAACGATGAAACTGAAGCATTTTCTAAAAATCTATTAACTCGTACCGGAATTACCCAGAAAATGCCAACTAGAAAAAGAATTAGTGACACCATCAATTATGATGGCCCTATTCTCGATCTATTCGATACGAAACAGAAAATACAATTGGTGGATGTTACTTCAAAATCCATGATTAGCTCCAAACAATTTATAAATACAAGAGATGCCTCAATGAAGGTTTCTAAAACATGGCTTAATAGACATGTTATTTCGCTCCATGAAAAATTTGCCTTAGGTTTTGCCTGTGTAATTTTATTCTTTGTTGGTGCACCTCTAGGCGCTTTAATTAGAAAAGGTGGTATTGGCTTACCGTTAGTTATTGCTATACTCCTATTTTTAACCTATCACTTTATTGGCATTTTCGCTATGAATAGTGCTAAATCTGGAGATTTCAATCCCATTCTAGCACCTTGGTTCTCAACATTACTCATGCTTCCATTGGGTGTTTTCTTAACTAAAAGAGCAACGGCCGATAGAGGTTTAGTGGATTTTGGAGGTATTGTAGAACCTTTTAAAAAGCTATTTAAAATCAAAGAAAAAGATGCTGTCGATTTTAAATTTTTACAAAATTATAATAATGAAGAGCTAATTAACACCATTAATAATTTTGATACGTTAAACCATGATGAGACTGTAAAACATAAGGCGCTTGAGTTATTAACCTCAAGAGGTTTAACCACTTCAGACTTAAGAGCAAGCAATTTAGCTATCAATGAAAGTTACGACACTACTGAAGCTATAAGCACAAATTACAAAGAACATTCTAAATTCGCCTTAGTACTTTATATTATAGGTATTGTGTTACTCATCCTGTTCTTTGTGTTTAAAAATAATAAATTAGTACCGCTGGCAACAGCATCTACACAACTTAGTATTATTTCATTGATATTATTTGTTGTGTATTATATAAAATCGATAATTAACAGCTATCAATTTTATAATCAAATCAATAAAACAGAAAACAAACCTGGTATTGGACTTTTAATACTTGGACTGCCTTTATACTTTATTGTTCATTTTCTATTAAGAGAAAAAATGAAAACTGACTTAAAGGCTTATTGTTTAGAATCCTTAAAATAAGCCATATCTTTGCATTATGATGGTTAACACTATGACACAAAAAGTAAAACAAGAGTTTAAGCTAAATACTATACACGAAGCTATAGACGACATAAGAAACGGAAAAGTTATTATTGTTGTCGATGATGAAAATCGTGAGAATGAAGGTGATTTTTTGGCTGCTGCCGATAAAGTAACACCGGAAATGATAAACTTTATGGCCACTCATGGTAGAGGTCTTATTTGTGCACCTTTAACCGAAAACAGGTGTAAAGAGCTTGAACTAGGTATGATGGTTCGTAACAATACGGATCCTATGGAAACGGCTTTTACAGTATCGGTAGATTTAAGAGGAAATGGTGTTACTACCGGTATATCGGCTAGCGATCGTGCAAAAACCGTACAAGCCCTAATTAACGATGATACTAAACCTTTTGAATTGGCTAGACCGGGACATATTTTTCCTTTAGTTGCTAAAGAAGGTGGTGTTTTAAGACGTACAGGCCATACCGAAGCTGCGATAGATTTTGCTAGACTAGCGGGTTTAAATCCTGCAGGCGTAATAGTAGAAATCATGAATGAAGATGGTTCTATGGCTCGTTTACCTGAACTATTTAAAGTTGCTAAAAAGTTAGATTTAAAAATAGTTTCTATTGAAGATTTAGTAGCCTATAGAATGCAACATGATTCTTTAATTGATAAAAAAGAAGATTTTCAAATTGAAACTCGCTTTGGAAGTTTTAGATTAAGAGCATATAAGCAAACCACTAATAACCAAGTTCATATAGCTTTAACAAAAGGCCAATGGAAGGATAATGAAGAGGTGCTTACTAGAATTAACTCCACCTTATTTAATAATGATATTTTAGGCACATTAACCAATAATGCCGACCAGCAATTGGACGATATGTTTAAGGTTATTAATGACGCAGGCAAAGGCGCTATACTGTTTATTAATCAAGAAATTCAATCGATGAATATATTGAGTCGATTATCTTTTTTAAAGGAACATCAAACACCAAATGAAGTAGCTAGAGCACCAAAAATTAATATGGATAATAGAGATTTTGGTATTGGTGCACAAATACTGCACGACTTAAACATACATAAACTTAAATTAATCTCGAACACCAAACAAACTAAACGTGTTGGTTTAATTGGTTATGGTTTGGAGATTGTGGATTATGTTAATTACTAGACCCTATAAGGTTTTAAGTTAGACTTAAAATAAAAAGGAGCGTAAAGTTAAATACTTTGTGCTCCTTTTATTTTTTTTTAACTTATTGTAAATCATAAACAAATCTAATACCTTCGTAATATTCAATAGAATCCCCGGAGTCATCTGAATACACGGGTATTTCAGAATTATAAATTAGTTGAGAACCTGATATAGTTCCAACAATACTTTCTCCATTTATTAATAATGTTCTATTACTTTCTGTTTCTGACCATGTGAGATCTGCATTAAAACTTTCTCCTTGAATACAAGCAGCTTCAACCGTATTTCCATCTGCTCCAACATAAAGTGCTAAAGTACTTGCCGCTGAAAAAAGCCCAGTTTTATCACTTTTAAATGTCAGGGTTTGATTAAATGTACAATCCAATTCCGAAAACAAATCATTCGATTCAGTTCCGTCTTTGTTAAAATCATAAACATTTTCTGTAGTTATTGAAGTCACTTTCCACACCTCAACGGTAGTTACTTTCTCATCTTCATCATCACTGCAATTAAACGCTAGTAATGCGAGAAAAATTATAGTTAAACTTCTTAATTTGATGTTGATTGTTTTTGTTTTCATAATACTGATTATTTTAAATTTATTTAAGACTACTTTTAATTTTTATTCTATTTTACATTCAGATTTATATTATTTTATAATAACTTTTTCTGTAATCATCGCATTGTTATATTGTACATTTATCAAATAGATACCTACAGGTAAACCATCTAGCGCTACCCTATTTGTATTATTAACAGAGAGCACTTTTTTTCCTAATAAGTTATACATATTAATTTTATCTATTGGGTGCGAGGATTCTATATTAATAACATCTGATGTAGGGTTTGGGTATATTTTAAAACCCGATTCAAACTCTAAATTATTTGAAGATAAAGTGATTTGCTCCATATCACCATTAATAAAACCTTCGGAAAGAAGCATACTATTAACACGCAATTCTTGCACATTAACTTCACCAATTGTGTAAACCATTTGGATGCCATCAGCACTTGCTAATCCTCCTCCAGAATCTATACTAAATTTGTCTATGGCTTGAGAATTTCCCAAATAGGAAATTAATAGACTTAATATTATAATTTTTGTTTTCATGATTTTATTTTTTTAGTCTGTTTTTAATTATTAATACGTGTATACAATTTTTACACCTTTAATTTTCTATGCCCCAAAAGCGTCCCAATTTCTACAATATACTCGAACAAAATACCCGCCATTATTGTTATCTACAACATGATCGAGTGCTACCGTTTCTTCGATAATATCAGTCGAATTTCCAGTCGTTTCAATAATATCTGAAACTAAAGCAAAACCAGGTTCAAAACTTTCTTTAATTAATTGTATTGCTAGTTGAGCCTCCGAATTATCAATGTAATACACTGTAAAAGTATCTATATGTACGCCATGAGGCAATTGTACTGAAGCCTGTAATACGCATACTGATGTAGACCCATTGGTATTAGTTATTTCTGCTCCACCCGGACCTATTGAATTGAAAAAAGAACACACCTCATTATTGGGATAAAACACAGCTGCTGGAACACTTAGTACATGCTGCTTTTTAGCAACATTTAAAGCATAAGGCACAGCCTTAAACTCAGTTGTTCCCATATCAACTAAACCATCTCCTTTATCAATTAAAACATTTAGAAAATGAGTGTCTATGCCCCACTCTATACTTGTAAAATCTGGACTTCCAGTATTTAATGTTCCTTCTCCAATATTGATAACTATAATGCCTTTATCATCGGTAGTTGGTTCGTGAATTTCAGAATACACATTGGTTTGCGCAGCACTTTTTAATATATTAAACTGCACCTCTATTTTTGTGTTGGCTATTAAATTACCACTTCCGTCTGTTATAATAGCCTTATAATTAATACCTTTTTGAGCAAAAGCCATGGTTGTTAAAAACATGATGAATAGCGTCATTTTTGTTTTCATAATTAAATCGTTTTAAATTATTTAGTTTGAAATAGTTTTTCTGCATCTGAGTAACCTACACCACTAAAACTAATTGGTGTAAAGGACAGTGTTCCCATGGCTTCATCTGCTAATTTATCTTCTTCAAAACGAATTTTCATGTGTGATACCTCCGCAGTTCCTGAAGCATTTAGGTTCGATAAATCTAAGGTGCCGCTAATTTTACTTTCTGGAACACGCTTGCCTCCTTTTACTTTAAGTTGATACATGGCACTCATAGTTCCGCCACCTTTTTTTGGTGTTTTAAGAATGGCTGTAGCTTCTTCTAATAAATCAGTATCGCCATCATAAAAAAGCTGCACACTTTCCTTACCTTTTTCTAATTGTTTTGTAAACGTAATAATAGCTGTGCGCTTTTGCGTTTTTTTATGCCGGCTTACAATACCCGAGGCTTTGGTATAATTCCAAGCTTCACCGTTTATGTTACAGAGAAATGTACCTTCCTGTTTTTTAATGGTTTCACGCGGCGTTTCTTTTTTAACGACCTCTGCCTCTGGCGTTTTATTTTCAACCGTTGTTTTTGTGTCATTTTTACAAGACAAAACAAGTATGGAGAGTAGTAAAATGACTTTGAATGCTTTCATGGGTTTAGATTAAAGTTTGTATACCATTAAATTTATAACTAACTTAAATTAAGATTTTCGCAGTAATATCTATATAAATTCAAGACCGAAATTATTTATATGTACCACACATACATGGATAATTAAAATTTGGACCAATCCCATTAAACACTTTTAAATACGTTTTAAAAGGATTACTCCCGTTTTCTATAAAAGTTGAATCTTCGATACGTATTTCTCCTATTGTTCCTCGACCACTATCTCCAGCGTTAATATTGAGCCCTTGAGCATTATTTTCATGAGCACTTGGAAAATAGGTATTATTTACATTGTAGGTAATTGGTGTAATTGCCCAAAATCGTACTTGATCAATACTACTTAAATTAGCTTCATCATAGTTTCCTAAAACTATGGCTTGGGTTATTTGCTCTAGAGTAAAAGCACGTACATTAGGATCTCCAGGATAGGTTGCTTCACACATTTTTTGTGCAGCCTGCCATCCGTGTTTTCCATTATATTGAAATCTTGCATTAGAGCTTATTGAACTTCTTCCTAAAATATAAGGTTCAGGAAGTGTAATAATTCTTTCTGCAATTTGAGAATGTTTAGCATAAGGCACTGCCATAAACTCGGTGGCATCAAAATTAATAGTGCCACCGCTATAAGTAATGCTTGTTTGTAAAAAATGAGGGTATTTACCCCATTCAATAGTGCTAAAGTCACCTATACTTGGAGTGGTGTCTGTACCTATGTTTAGTATTACTAGTCCGTTAGCATCGGTGGTGTAATTATGGTCTTCTTGATATACTACAGCCCCCGATGCTGTGTTTTGATGAATGCTAAATTGTACCGTCATGTAAGTATTGCTTAGCACATTGTCATCGGCATCTTTTAAAATGGCTTTATAGTTAAAGCCTTGTTGGGCACTTACTAATTGAGTAATTGCTACAAAACATAGCATGATTAATCCTTTTACAATGGTTTTGATTTTTAGCTTAATCGTAAACATAATTTTTTCTATTTTTTAATTAATAATTACCTTTTTTGTAATTGTATTACTCCCATATTCTATTTTAGCCAAATACAAACCTGACTCTAATTGGCTTACATCAATTTTTGTTTGGTTTTTGCTTAAAAACAGTCGTTTTCCGTGAAGATTAAAAAACGTTACATAATTTACTGGCGAAGTACTATTAATAGTTATAAAATTTGAAGTTGGATTTGGATATACCGAAATAGCATAATCCATATCTTTGGGTTTATTAGTAGTAAGTGTAACATCAAAAGCTTCAGAAGCACTCCAAAAAGAATCTATACGTGTGAAACCTTGCCAGGATTCGATATCGCTTTTCCAGGATTGGTATATTAATGATGTTTCATTATTATTAGCATCGAAAGTGCGTAGTATTCTGGATGCATTTTTCCATATGCTATTAGTATTATCCCATTCTTGCCTTATAAATTCTGTTTGGTTTCCTAACTCGTAAACAAAAAGATATTGTTCTTGATTTCTATAACCTTCATTTATATGAATTTGATAAACTTGACTTTCCAATTGTTGTAAAACATTGTAGTTGAAAAATGTTTGCAACGTTGCAAAATCATTAAAAGCACCGTCTTGTTGATTGAAACCGATGTCCTCTACCTTTTCAATTTCATTAAAGTCTGTATAGGTATACTTTATTTTCCCTACATTTTGCCAAACATCAACATCGGCATAATAGATTTGTTCTATCTCCTCTTGAAGGGTGTAAAAAGTAAGTCCATAATCGTATAAAAATCTTTTTTCTGGCACCAAATCATTACCACCATTTCTATTCTCAAAGGTTTTAGAGCTTAGTGTATTGCCGTTGTAAGCGCTAATTTCTCTTCTAAAAACAGTCCATATTCCATCAATTTTTATGGCATACTGGAATCGAATTTCATTGCCCATGCCATCGTAAACATAGGTATCTCTTGATGCATCGACCCAAGCTCCATCTCTCCAATTTTGTTGAATACTTTCTGTAATATTATTTGATGCATCATAATCCTTATTACGCTGATAATAATTAACCCAATTATTGCCACTGGCATGCAATCGTAATAGATTTGTTTCTTTATTACCCTCGTAGCTAAACGTATAAAGTTCTCGGGTTTGGTGCAGCCAATCCCCATTAAACCATGAGTAAATATGAGTTGAGTCTTTTCTAAATTCGGTTTGCGCATTACTGTTTAGAAAACCCAATATAAATGCCAATACAAAAAATGTGTAATAATGTTTCATAGCGTTATTTTATAGCTGTTAATTTTAATTGTAAACACCTTTTCTAAATGATTAGTATTTAGAAAACTATTTGCTTTGGGAGAGATTGATTATTACCTAGTAAAGTCTAATTTTATTTAGCACTTTTAATTTAGGCTAAGTGTTACGCTATTAATTTTTCCAAATATAAACCTACATGGTATAAAGGAATATCACATATGTAACAATTGATACCATATATGTAACAGGCTATTGATAACAAGGAACTCAAGAGGTTTTTATTTAGTTAAATAAAGAACCCAAGACCATTTTTCGGGTTTTTTGAATTTGCATTTAAGGGAAATAATATGATGTATTGAAATGCTAATTAGATACAGTTATTTTTAACCTAATTAATTGGCTTGTATTTTTTATTAAGTATTTAACACACTTACAAGCATAAAAAATCCTATTAAAAACTTTAGTGATTAAAGTTTTTAATAGGATTTTTACAAGTTTAAATGCTTAAAGTATTTATAGATAACTTTGTTCTATAACTAATTTATAAAGCACTAAATATTTTCTTTTATTGCTTTAACCATTTTAGAAGCACGCTCCTTAACCTCTGCCTCGGTCCATGATAATTTTATTAAACACGATATGTTTCTGCCAATATAATGATCGGATTTTGCGAAGGTTTTTGTTTTAAGGTAACTTAAACCTTCTTTAACCTCTTTAGAGATTGGAAATAACGATTTTAAGTCTTTTAAATGGTTCCATTCGCGAATGTAATGCCAGTTATTATCGTAATAATTCCAACATACATCGACACCTTCTGTCTTAAAAGCTTGAATAACTTTTCTGGTGGTTTCTAGATCTGGTAAGAAGAAGTTTAAGAAGGCACAACTTTCTACGCCGCCTTCTGGTACGGTTCTAAAAGTAACTTCTGGAATTTGAGATAAAGCGTCTCTTAATATATTGAAATTCTTTTTTTGAAGTTCTAAAAATTCTGGTAAGCGTTTTACTTGAGCTAATCCTACTGCTGCATGAAGCTCTGAAATACGAAAGTTATAGCCTAAAAAGGGGTGTGTTTCGGCTCCTCTATCGTTTCCTACATGATCGTGACCATGATCGCTATAATGGTCGGCATTTAAGTAATAGTCTTTGTTGTTGGTTATTACGGCTCCGCCTTCGCCACAGGTTATGGTTTTTACAAAATCGAATGAGAAACAGCCTAAATCGCCTATGCTTCCTAGTGGCTTGCCTTTATAGGTTCCGCCAATGGCTTGACATGCATCTTCGACTAGTAATATATTATGTTTTTCTGCAATGGTTTGCAATGCATCCATATTTGCCATACTTCCGCACATTTGTACTACCATGATGGCTTTTGTATTTGGTGTAATGGCTTGCTCTACTGCTTCTGGGTTTAATCCTAAGGTATCGTCTATATCGACCAAAACGGGTATTGCTCCAAGCATCATTATAGCCTCGAAACTGGCTACAAAGGTGAAGGTTGGCATGATTACCTCGTCTCCCGCTCCTACTCCTGCTGATGCTAAGGCTACCGATACGGCTGCTGTACCCGATGATACTAATTGTACGTGTTTGGATTGAAATGTGTTTTGAAGTTCGGTTTCTAGCTCTTTTGCTTTCCAGTGGCCATTACGCATACCATCGAAACCGTAGCGCATAAGTACGCCGTTATCTAATACATCGTTTACTTGTTTTCTTTCTAAATCTCCAAATAATTCAAATCCTGGCATATTCTATTTTGTTTTATGTTGATTGGGACCTTGCCTTTGCGTTAGGGATTGTAGCGGCATCCTTTTTTTGCTGCCATATATGGCAAAAAAAGATATAGCGTAAAGCCCGACCCTTGTGGTAACGCCCAAATTATTTATATGTTTATTACGGCTTCTTCGATTGGTTTTCTAACTTTTTTTAGGGTTGAAAACATGTCGTCTTCTGCGCGATAACCTATGGGTAAAAGTAATACGGATTTTAGTCCTTTTTGGTTTAATTTAAGGATTTGGTCGTATTTGGCTGGTATAAAGCCTTCCATGGGACAGGAATCGATTTCTTCCATGGCGCAAACAGTGAGCAAGTTCCCTAGTGCAATGTATGCTTGGTTTTTGGACCACTCTTGACGTTCTTGCTGCGATTTACCTTGCATCATGCTTACTAAACCTTCGCGGTAGGGTTTTAATATGTTTTCGGGCGTGTTACGCGTGTTTTTTATGTTTTGGTAATAGTTGGAAACATCGATTTCCTCTATATTATCTTGTATGCAGATGACCAATAAATGCGAGGCTTCTAGCACTTGTTTTTGATTGTATGAGTGCGCTACTAGTGGCTCTCTGACTGTTTTATTTTCGAGTACAACTAGTTTTATGGTTTGTAGACCAAATGATGTTGCGGTTAAATTAAAGGCTTCTGTTATGATATTTAATTTGGCCTTGGTTAGTTTTTTGGTGGCGTCGAATTTTTTTGTTGCATAACGCCACTTTAGCTGTTGTATGGTATCCATTAATGAGTAATCTATTTTTGCAAAAATAGGGTTTGCTTTTCTATTTATTATAATATTAGCATGCAAAATATGCAGATTTTGAAGCACTTAAAATTTATTATAAAAAAAGTTTAGATTTTATTTGAATACAAGGAAAAAGGCTCTTATATTTGCACCCGCATTCAGGGAATACCTGATGAGGCACTCAAGGAGAATTGGCAGAGTGGTCGAATGCGGCAGTCTTGAAAACTGTTGAGGGTCACACCTCCGGGGGTTCGAATCCCTCATTCTCCGCAAGGAATTGTTTAAATTCGACTAAAAGCCCATAAACATTATGTTTATGGGCTTTTTACATTTTCCATAACTTCATATGATTTCAAATAATATCAAATAAAAGGTGCGGTATTCGGTGCGTAAATTTTTAAATAATTCTACGCACCGAATTAACTTCTAGTATCTGCTTACTAACCTACTAGAAACCGTTTATATACAAAAATTAGATATCTTTAGTTCGAACAAAAGCTGAGTATCGTTGCATCATTCTACATTCTCACGACTATTCTACCCCAGAGGATTCTAAGTCGATAAAAGTGATAAAACTTCCATTCACTGAAGAATAACTGTACATGAAAAATTTAGAGAATTAAACTTAGAACGAAAAGTACTTTTATACTAATTGAATTGTCAAGCTTGCAAGATGCCAGAAACAACCGCTAACATTCGTTCACTAAAATAGTTATTAACCACTTAAGCAGGAGACAATTGGTTAGCCATAACAATAGGAAGAAAGGAAGCTAAAATTAGACCAAGAAATACTTTGTGAAATTACTCAAATCAAAGTAATGGTTCAACTTTAACCATTTTAACAACCATTTTCATCTTTTTTATAGGTTTTAGTTTTTTTATTTTCGTCCAATAATTTAAAAAGAAAAAAAACTCTAATTAATAGTATTTATTAGTCCTATTAACATATTAAGACATGAAAATAAACTAGAAAAAACATTCAAAACAGTATTTTCAGCTAGAGTTATTCATATTTAAAAAAAAGAAGTATTAATGAACGTATTAAAAAGAAACTACGGGTGGGTTACTGTTAGCCTCTTAGCTGTATTACCCTTGCTTGCCATTATAAAAATGGTTAACCTAGATTTTTCAAATGGAATCTCCATTTCATTGATAGAAAAAGCTACAAGCGAAGGAAAAACAACCCTCGAAATGCTCTATCATATATCCGGTGAATTTGCCATCCGTTGGATGACTGCCGTTTTAACTTTAACACCATTTTACATCCTTTTTGGAGTAAACAATCTTTTTGTGAGGCAAGCCATGGGAATTGCAACCGCAATATGGAGTTTATTACACTTTACCATATTTGTAATTGCAGAAGGCCTATTAGAAACCTTTACTCAGTTTAACTATTTAGCTGGGTTTATTGCTATTTTAATACTTATTCCATTGCTATTTACATCGAATAGAAAATCCATGAAAAAGCTAAAAAAGCGATGGAAAAAATTACAAAGTTTTGCATACCTCGCCATTTTTTTAAGCTTAGTTCATGTTGCCATTTTAGATAAAACTTGGATTATTTATGCTGTAATTGTTGGCCTAGGTTTTGTAATTAGAATACCGACTATAAAAGAGAAACTTATAGAAAGACGATTAAAGAAGAAACCTGTAAAACAATAGCCCTACCATGAGTTTAATAGAAAACATATTAAAAAAAGTGATCTTAGAAGAGGCTGTTATTAGCAAAAAGGACATGTTATCGCCTTCCGTTTTTAAAATTCAGCTGAAAAGTGATGCCATAAAAAAAACAGAATTCAAACCTGGATATTTTTTACGATTAGGAATTGGAATTGGCAATGATAACTTAACCTTAAAAGATAAAGTAAGGAGCTACAGTGTTTGGAATATTAATAAAGCAGAAGGCACTTTAGACTTGGCAATTGCAACAGAAAGCAAAGGAATTGGAGCCAAATGGGTTGGCGATGTCAAGGTTGGTGATTTCGTTTATTTTAAATGGAAGAAAGGAAACTTTTTACTAAATGATGATGCTGATAGCTATTTAATGATTGGAGATTTATCAGCATTATCACATTTATATATTTTAAACAGAAATTTACCAGATAATAAACAAGTTGAAAGTTTAATTTATAGTGAAGACATTAACGATTTATTTGCAGATTGTGATGGTTCTAAACCTTTCAATTTTCATAGCTTGAAGCAAAACTCAACTAAAGAAATTTTGAGTTTAGCCAAAGACATAATACCAAAAATGAAAGGTGATAAAATGGTATATATTGCCGGAGACAGTCGTGTTTGTTTAGCTCTAAATCAATATTTAAGAAAAGAATTAAATTGGAATACTAAACGAATTAATATAAAACCGTTTTGGAACCCAGAGAAAAAAGGATTGGAATAAAAGATGTGTTTCCTTTTAAAAATCAGGAAGCATAAGCTTGTCAAAAGCTACTCTTTTCTAGATATTTATTAAACTAAAAAAGGCTATAAACACAGTGTTTATAGCTTTTTTAGTTTTTATTGGTAATGCATGGAATTATTTCAAATAAGCCTTACATCTGCTCATAAAGGAATTTAAGTACTATCCTTATAATTTAAATATTTGTTCTAGTGCCATCCATTTTTCACCACTTTTGGCCCAAGGCAATTCTTGTTGATAATCCCACATTAAGTTTTCCCATTCTTGGACTTTTGGGTTGATGACGTCTTGTTCTGCCTTATTCACAGGATCAAACGTATCATCCACCTCCATAATCATAAACATACGGTTTCCTATAAGGTAAATTTCCATATCTATAATGCCCGCATCTTTTATACTTTTTGTGATTTCTGGCCAAGCATTACCTGCTGCGTGATGCTCCTTATATTCAGCAATTAATTTAGAATCGTCTTTTAAATCACAAGAAAAACAGTGTCTTTTAGTACTCATACGTTTTTATTTTGAAGTTTTATAAGTTGAATAACCGTAACAAGCAACAATAGCCAAACAGATAAGTGGTAAAACAAAAGAGAAATTAACTTCAGGAATAAACCCTAAAACACGTTCATCTGCAAAACCAGGACCACCCCAATCTAAAATACTACCTTGCAATACAGGCATTAAAGCACCACCAACAATGGCCATAACCAAACCAGCGGATCCAATTTTAGCCTCGTCTCCCATATCTTTTAGAGCAATTCCATAAATAGTTGGGAACATAATAGACATAAATACTGAAATAGCTACTAAAGAAATTAAACCAGCCATTCCAGATAAAATAATGGCTCCGGTACAACATATAACTCCTCCAATACCAAAAAACATTAATAATTTTGAAGGATTTATAGTTTTCATTAAAGCAGTACCAATCCAGCGCCCAACTAAAAACAAGATCATAGCTGTAACGTTAAAATAAGTTGCTGTTAGTTCCAATCCTAAAGTTTCATTAATATTATCTACATACTGAAAAATATACGTCCAACACATAATCTGCGCTCCAACATAAAAAGCTTGTGCTAAAACACCAAATTTATAGTTGCTATTGGAGAATAATTTTTTGAAAGATTCTGAAATCGACATTTTATCTTCCTCTGCAGTTTTTGGCATTTTGGTAAATATAATAATAGCCATAATTACCAAAACTAAAACTCCTAATCCTATATAGGGTAAACTAATAATACTTAAATCATTTTCTCTAATAGCAGCTAATTCTTCCGAAGCTAAAGCATTATAAGCTTCAGTAGAATAATCGTCAGATTGCAAAGCGCTAATAACAAAAACTTGCGCGATTATCATTCCCGTTAACGAACCAATTGGATTAAAAGCCTGAGCTAAATTTAAACGCTGCGTAGCAGTTTCTTTATCCCCAAGTGCTAATATAAGTGGATTTGAAGTGGTCTCTAAAAAAGCTAATCCGCAAGTGATAACCCAAAGCGAAATTAAAAAATAATTAAATTCTTGATTTGCTGCTGCCGGATAAAACAAAAAAGCTCCAATGGCATATAAACACAATCCTAAAATTATTCCCGACTTATAACTATATTTTCTAATAAATAATGCCGCAGGAAGTGCCATAAAAAAATAACCTATATAAAATGCAAACTGTACTAATGATGCTTGAGCATTAGATAATTCTGGCATTACTTTTTTAAATGCAGATACCATGGGATTAGTTAAATCATTAGCAATTCCCCATAATGCAAATAGCGATGTTATAATAATAAAAGGGAAAAGTAACTCTTTTCTAACTACAGGTATTTTACTTTTTAAGTTGCTCATTTATGTGTTTTTTTTAGTTGGTTTAAATAATTGATTATTCTGTTAATAAAGACCTGTCTAAATGCACATAACCGCCATCTACAGTAATAAATTGACCTGTTGTGTGTGATGACTTCTCTGAAATAGTAAATAAACATTGATCGGCAATTTCATTAGGCATAGTCATTCTGTTTTCTAAAGGAATTTTCTTAACAATAGCCTTTAATTTTTCCTCGCCATTATCTAATGATTTTATCCACGTATCATAAGCAGGGGTCCAACTTTCGGCTATAACAATAGCGTTAGAACGGATACCGAACGAAATTAAATCTACAGCCCATTCCCTTGTTAATCCAAACACACCTCCCTTAGATGCCGCATATCCCGAAGTACCTCCTTGGCCTGTTAGTGCCACTTTAGAACCTATATTTAGAATGTTACCTTTGGTTTTCTTTAGCATAGGTAGGCAATATTTAGTCATAGCAAAAAAACTAACCATGTTTAATTTTAAAGAATACATAAAATCGTCCATCGAAGCATCTAAGCCAGCACCATCATTAACACCTACATTGTTTATTAAGGCATCAATTTTACCGTATTTGGTTTCTATTACTTTGGCAGCTCGCTCTATTTGTTTATAATCCGATAAATCTGTTTTTACAAATAAGGCATCAACACCTTTTTCTTGCAGCTCTTTTTCGTAGCCAAACCCTCTGTCGTTTCTACAAACTATTACAGGAATTGCTCCTTCATTGGCTAAAGATTGTACAATAGTTTCTCCAATACTTCCTTTTATTCCTGCTGCTCCTGTAACAACTACTATTTTTCCTTTTAATCCTAAATCCATAATTATAAATTATAAAACTTTATCGCATTTTGGCCCATTATATCTGCCTGTTCTGTGGCGCTTAAACTTGCTATAAAGTCCGTTATTAAATCTTTTACTTGTTTGTAATTCCCTGCTACTAAACACACCGGCCAATCGGATCCAAATAAGAGTCTATAGCTTCCAAAAGCCTTTAAAACGACTTGCATATATGGTTCTAGCTGTGCTGCCGTCCAGGTTTTAAAATCGGCTTCGGTAATCATACCTGATAGTTTACATGATACATTCTCATGTTTTCCTATTTCTGTCATCATTGAGGCCCAACCATCGAAAAAACCATCTTTTATGTAAGGTTTTGCGATATGATCGATTACGAATTTCTGATTTGGAAATTTTCTAACGAATTCTAAAGTCGAACCTAATTGATGTGGAAATACTAAAATATCATAGGTAAATTGATGTTTTTCTAATGCTGAAATTCCTCGCATGAACTTAGGACGTAGCACAAAATTATGATCGGCTTCACCTTGCACAATGTGGCGAAACCCTTTTATTTTATTATGACGTCCATACTCTTCTAAAACATCGGCAACTTGTTCGTCTTGCAAATCTACCCAACCTACAACGCCTTTTATAAAATCGTTTTTAGCCGACAGGCTTAATAAAAATTCGGTTTCGGCTAAGGTTTGATCGGCTTGTACAGCTACACAACCGTCAATACCGTTTTCTTTATAAACGGTCTTTAAATCTGAAGGTGTAAAATCACGACGAATAACCGACATATTATCGTCTATCCAGCCATGCTTTTCTGGTTTGTAATACCAAAAGTGTTGATGTGAATCAATAATCATATTTAATCTATTAATGTGCTGTTGATGTACTAAACACGGATGAAACACCATGAGTTTCAATCGCTTTAATCTTATCTGTAATGAAAGTTGCTAAACCATTATATCCAGATAAATCGTCGCCTACAATCATTTTATTTGCTAATGTGTTTTGAACTAATTGTCTTAAATTTTGCTCTTCTGAATCAACTTTATTCCATTCCTTCTTAAAGAATTCCAAAGCCTTAGGGTCGTCGTTTAGAACAATAGTTTCATTATTGAATTCTCCTTTATAAAAACGAATCATGCAAGCTAATGAAAACGCAATGCGCTTCGGAAAAGTTCCGTTTAAAGCGGTATACTCTCTAAAAGCAGGCAATAGTCGCGCTTGAAATTTAGAGGTGCTATTTAATGAAATAGCTAATAAATAATGTTTTAATGTTGGGTTTTTAAACCTGTCGATAACAGAAGCAATAAAGGCATCAATTTCACTTTCTGAAAAATTAGTTAAGGTTGGTTTTACTTCATTTGATAACACTTGCAAAACATGATTTTTTACAACTTCATCATCCATACTTTCCTTTACTGTTCGTAATCCTGCTAAATATCCAACAGGCACCAGTGAAGTGTGCGCTCCGTTTAAAATACGAACTTTCATTTCTCGATAATTCGATAAATCGTTTACAAACTGAACGTTTAAATCGGTTTTAGAAAAAGGCAATTCGTCTTGAACTAAAGCAGGCCCTTTAATTACCCAACTGTGGTAATCTTCTCCAGCTACTAATAAATCATCATCAAAACCAATTTGTTGCGAGAATTCAGCTTTTCTTCCTTCAGGGAAACCGGAAACAATACGATCGACCAACGTACTACAAAAATGATTATGGTTTACTATCCAAGTTTTAAAGGCTTCGGATAAATTCCAAAGTTCAGCATATTCTAAAATAGTTTTTAATAAGGCATCGCCATTATTTTCAATCAATTCGCATGGTAATAAAATACAACCTTTATCTGCTGCTCCATTAAAATGATTAAAACGATGATGTAACCACAGGGTTAACTTTGCAGGGAACTCGTGTGGTGGACAATCGGTTAGTTTATCAGTTTCAGAAAACTTAATTCCCGCTTCGGTAGTGTTTGATACCACAAAACGCAATTGAGGTTGTTCTGCCAAAGCTAAATACTCATCCCACTGTATATAAGGTTGAATCACGCCACTAACAGATTCTACTAAAGTTACTTCGGAAACCAACTTGCCATTTCTTACGCCGTCTAGAGCTACATGAAACAAACCGTCCTGAGTTCTTAGCTCTGTATAATCGCCACGTTTAGTAGGCTTTACAACCACTATACTCCCATTAAAATCGGTGGTTTTATTTAAAACATCAAACATCCAATCGCAAAAGGCTCTTAAAAAATTACCTCCTCCAAATTGCATAATACGCACAGGGTGCTGCATAGGTTTGTTTGCTGTAGTTCTATTTAATTTTGTCATTTTTTTAAAATTATTTTACAATGAAACACCACGTTTCCATGGAATAAAATCGTTATTACCGTGCAGAACTGCTTTTGAAGCTACTTCTCCACTAGCCACCTTAATAATATGGTCTAATATTTTTTCGCCCATGCTTTGGATGGTGTCTTCGCCAGTAATTACGGTACCTGCATTAATATCTATAATGTCATTCATACGCTCGTATAAATTGGTATTGCTCGACATCTTTAAAACAGGTGCCACCGGATTTCCAGTTGGTGTGCCTAAACCTGTAGTAAACACCACAACGTTGCAGCCTGAACCGACTAAACCGGTTGTAGATTCTACATCGTTTCCAGGTGTACACAATAAATTTAAACCCGGTTTTATAACCTGCTCGGTATAATCTAATACAGCAACAACAGGCGATGTACCTCCTTTTTTTGCTGCTCCTGCAGATTTCATGGCATCGGTTATTAAACCATCTTTTATATTTCCAGGTGAAGGGTTATTTTCAAAACCCGACCCAACGGCAACAGCAGCTGCTGAATACGCACGCATTAGACCATAGAATTTTTTAGAATCCTCATCTGTAACACACCTATTAATAATGTCTTGTTCAACACCGTTTAATTCTGGAAATTCAGAAAGCACAGGACTTCCGCCCAAAGCAACCAATAAATCGGAAGCATAACCTAAAGCTGGATTCGCTGAAATACCAGAAAACCCATCGGACCCGCCACATTCTAAACCTAATACAAGTTTACTTAATTGTGCCGGTTTACGGACTGTTTTATTAGCTTGTATTAATCCTAAAAAAGTATGTTTTACAGCCTCCTCTATTAATTGGCGTTCGCTAGAACTGCGTTGCTGTTCTAAATAATGAACCGTTTTTTTACAATTAGGGTCTATAGCATTAATAGCGCTTTGTAACATTTCTATTTGCGCATTTTGGCAACCTAAACTAAAAACGGTTGCTCCAGCAACATTTGGGTTTGTAATATAACCCGCTAGTAACTTGCAAAGTGTTTCGGAGTCTTGACGAATACCGCCACAACCACCATCATGCTTTAAAAATTTAATACCATCAACATTCGGGAAGGTTCTGTTTTGTTCTATTTCTTCCTTAGTTGTTATAATAGGTGTGTTTAGAATATCGGTATCAGAACCTCCTGTTTTATATTGCTTAATTAATGCATCGGTATCTACAGCGAAATCTTTTTTGGTTTCGTAACCTAATTGTTCTGAAAGTGCCCCTTCCAAAACATCAATATTTCTGTTTTCACAGAAGGTTAACGGAATTACTAACCAATAATTGGCTGTACCTACTTTTCCGTCTTCTCTGTGATAGCCGTTAAATGTGCGATTTTCAAAAGCAGAAGCATCAGGAGCCGACCAAGATATTTTTTCTTGTGAAGCGTTAAATTCCGCGGAAGCGTGTTTTACATTTTCAATAGTAATAGCTGTTCCTCTTTTTATAGGTAACACAGCTTTTCCAATTAAAACACCATACATATAAATGGCATCGCCCACTTTAAAATCGTACAAAGCAAATTTATGTTTTTGCTTAATACCTTCTTGTAAAGTAAACGTTTGACCTGCAACATCTATAAACATGCTTTTTTGCAAAGGCGTTATGGCGACAATAATATTGTCTTTAGGATCTATTTGTACGTAATTATTAGACATTTTCTAATTGAAATTTACAGTTGCTTTTATAACACCCGTTTCTGGTTTTAACCAACTATCAAAATTGGCTATCATTTCTGTAAATGGTACGCTGTGCGTAATAAAAGATTCTGTTGGAAATTGATCTAGTACACTAATGACGTGCTTAAAATCTTCTGTTGTGGCATTTCTGCTGCACATTAAAGTCATTTCTTTGGCGTGTACTTTTGGATGTGTGTATGTTAATTCTCCTTTGGAAAGACCTACTAAAACAAAGCGTCCGCCATGAGCCATATAATCTGGACAGGCCTCTAAAGCAAATTTATTTCCCGAAGCATCAAATACAGCAGTGGCTAAGTCGCCATTGGTTATCTCTTCAATTTGCTTTACAGGATCGTTACTCACGTTTACAACATAATCTACACCTATATTTTCTTTAGCATATTTTAATCGGTCTTCGTTCATATCCAAGGCTATTACTTTCGCGCCTGCAATTTGTGCGAGTTTCATAATACCAATCCCGATAGGACCGCAACCCACAACCACTACAGTTTCTCCTGCTTTAATATCTGCTCTCCTAATAGCATGAGCGCCAATAGCTAAAGGTTCTACAATAGCCATTTGATCGTTTGAAAGATTATTGGCAGGTAATAATATATTAGCAGGAACGGTAATTTGTTCTTGCATACCACCATCGGCATGTACACCTAAAACGCGAATATTTGTGCAACAATTAGTTTTGCCGTTTCTACAAGCAATACACTCGCCACAGCTTACATAAGGCATAACCACAACTTTATCTCCGGCTTTGATTCCTTTTGCATTTTCATCGATTTCTAAAACTTCCGAAGCTAATTCGTGTCCTAAAATTCTTGGATAAGTAAAAAAGGCCTGATTACCACTGTAAGCATGTAAATCGGTACCACAAATGCCTACTTTATTTATTTTTAATAAAGCTTCCCCAGCTTTTCTAACGGGCGCCTCTTTTTCTTTTAAGATGAATTCTCCGGGTTTTTCGCAAACTATATATTTCATTTTTTGTAGATAAAATTTCTAATAAAACTATTTTTTTCTATTTAACACTTACAGTTAACAATAAGCATTAAACACTATTTGTAATATTCGATAAAGTTCGTTGATAAAAGTGTTTTGGGTTATAGTATATGTTCTAAAAGCTAGAACATATGTTATAATTTTAAATCCATCAATAAGAAACACAAAGTTAATAATCTAATTTACAGTGTTTTAAGCAAAAACATCAATAACACGTGTATTCTAGTTAAATTAAAACACCTAGTTTTTCTCTGTTTAATTTATATATTTGTTAATATGACGAAAAGCTTCAATAAACAATACAAAAAAAAAAAATACAGCAATCTAATAATTTATTTATTATTGATAACTGTATCGTATTGTTATGCCCAAAATACGGTAAAATTTGAGCATTTTACAACTGAAAATGGTTTGTCTCAAAGTGACGTTAATACCATATTTCAAGACGACAACCTTTTTATGTGGTTTGGTACGCATGACGGATTAAACAAATATGATGGCTACAACTTTAGAATATTTAAACCAGATTCTAAAAATCCAAAGAGCATAAGCAGTAACTTAATTTGGAAAATTATTGACGATAGCAAAGGTAACTTATGGATTGCTACAACAGGTGGAGGTTTAAATTATTTTGATAAACAAACTGAAGAGTTTAAATCTTTTAAAAGTGACCCAAACAATCCGGATAGTATAAAAAGCGACCATATTAGAGTGCTTTTTCGTGATAGCAGCCATAGATTATGGGTTGGTAGTAATGAAGGTATAGATATGGCTGATCTCTCTAAACCAATAGACTCTTTAAAATTTGAACATTTCAACCTCTATCAAAATAGTTCTAAACCAACAAGGTCTAAAAACAATATAAGCACAGTTTATGAAGATAGTAAACACCAAGTTTGGTTTGGAGGTATTAACGGTTTATCAAAATTATCGAGAGATAAAAATGGAGATTTTTATTTCCATCACGTGAACAACCTTATTAATTTACCCTATTTTGATGTAAAAACGATAAATGAAGACAGTTATGGTAATTTAATTTTAGGTACTAATGATGGATTATATCGATATGTTGTTAATAGTGACATTGAAGAGGTTCAATTAATAGGTAAAGGATCATACAATGCCGTTTCTATAAATGATAATCATATTTGGGCAGGAACAGATGATGGTCTTTTGGAATTCATGAATTTCTCTGAAACAAAAACACCAGAGTTAATTGGCAAATATAAATATGACCCAAAAAACCCTAGTTTTAGCCTGAGTAAAAATGCTGTAAGATCAATATTTATTGATCACGCCGGTATTGTATGGGTTGGAACTAATGGCGGTGGTATTAACAAAATTGATCCTCACAAAAAACAATTTACACATATTAAAAACAGCTTAGATCCTGGTAGTTTAAGTAACGATAAAGTCCGTTCTATTTTTGAAGACAGTAACGAAAACTTATGGATCGGTACCGAAGGCGGTGGCTTAAATTTTTTGAGTAAAACAGCAAATGAAAAAAATTATAATCAATTTCATCATTTAACAAAACTAAGCAAGGTATTTGCCATTGAAGAAATACATTTAAAAGATTCCAAAAAAGTACTTATTGGTGGTGAAGGTTCTCCTGGGTTATTTGAAATAGAATTATCACACACGAATATTCTAACAGATAATGATTTAAAACCTTTAAAAGAATTTCCAAACGGCGTCTTTTCTTTGCTTCAGGATAAAGATAGAAATATTTGGATAGGCACCTACAATGGAGGTGTACATAGGCGATTAATTAATGAAGACGGCATTAGTTTTAAGAAAGACATACTCTCTAACAATCCAAACAAGAAATTTAGTATTTCTAACAACATTATTCGTGATATTTTTCAAGATTCAAAAGGAAACATTTGGTTTGCTACTGGTAATGGTTTATCTAGATTAACGCCGGATCAAATTCATGTAAAAAATCCAAAATTCAATATTTACAAAAACAATCCAAAAGACAAAACGTCTATAAGCCACAACTATATTTTAACTGTTTTTGAAACCAAATCTGGAGATCTCTACATTGGGACTTTTGGAGGCGGATTGAATAAGCTGATTGTAACAGATAAGAAGATTAGTTTTAAAGCATATTCTGAAAAAGATGGACTGCCCAATAATGTTATTAAAGGGATTTTAGAAGACGATCAAAAAAACCTGTGGCTTTCTACAAATAAAGGATTATCAAAATTTAATACCGAGAATGAAACCTTTCAAAATTACGATGTAAATGATGGCTTGCAAAGCAACGAATTCAGTGAATTATCTGCCTTTAAAACTAAGGACGGTAAAATGCTTTTTGGTGGTGTAAACGGATTTAATGCATTTTATCCAGAAGACATTATTAGCAACAAAATAAAAGCAGAAACTGTACTTACTGCCTTTTCTATTTTTAATAAACCCGTTTCTATTGGTGAAGAAATCAACGGACGCGTAATTTTAAACAAATCTATAAACTCCATAGACGAGATTGAATTAAAATACATTGAAAATAGTTTTTCCTTCGAATTTGCCGCACTACACTATGCCGCCTCTAGTAAAAACAAATACGCATACAAACTTGCAGGCTTTGATAAAGACTGGATTTACACAACATCAGACAATCGATATGCCACTTATACCAACCTAGAACCAGGAACTTATACGCTAAAGGTTAAGGCATCAAACAATGATAATATTTGGGATGAAACTCCTGTAGAATTAAAGATAAATGTAATTCCACCTTGGTGGCGTACCAATGCAGCTAAATTTCTTTACTTGCTAATCGCTATAGGTCTTCTTTTAGCTTATAGAAGATATACTATTATACGTTCTGCTAAAAAGCATCAATTGGAACTCAACCAATTTGAGAAAGAAAAAAATGAAGAAATTCACCGTTTAAAACTGGAATTCTTTACTAATATATCGCATGAATTCAGAACGCCATTAACCCTAATAAAAGGTCCTTTAGATTACCTAATAAAAAAAGGTGAAACCATCAGTCCTAAGGAAACCAACGACCAGTACGGAATTATGCGCAAAAACACCGACTATTTACTGAGATTAATAAACCAGTTATTAGATTTCAGAAAAATGGATCAGGGTAAAATGAATCTGAATTTAAGTAAAAGTGATATTGTTGAATTTCTAAAAGAAATAGGAGAACCTTTTCAATTTTTAAGCAAAAAGAAGAATATCTTTTTTAAAATAGATGCTTCAAAACATTCCATTTTAACTTGGTTTGATCCTGATGCTGTTGAAAAAATAATAAATAATTTACTATCAAACGCATTTAAATTTACTCCGGAAGAAGGCGCTATCAGCTTAGATATATTTGATGGTGAAGATTTCACTGAACCTGAAGGTATTTTAATGGATATAGAGCAATCTAAATACGTTGTAATTCAAGTTAAAGATTCTGGTCCTGGGATACCTGCACATAGAATTCAGCATATTTTTGAGCGCTTTTATACCGAAATAGGTATCACTAAGCAAAAAGACACAAAAGGCACTGGTATTGGACTTTCTTTTACAAAAAACCTTGTAGAGTTGCACCAAGGGATTATAAAAGTAATTAGCGATTCGGAAAATGGATCGAAATTTATAGTATGGCTGCCAAAAGACAAAGAAAATTTTAATACGAACAATGAAACAAATTTTCATGAGGTTTTTGAATCCAACACTTTCCTTACTAAAGAAGATGCCGACTCTCATGCCATAAGTTTTATGGATGATATTGTTGACCAAAACATATCGAGATCAAGATCTAAGCTACCTATATTATTAATTATAGATGATAATGCAGACATTAGATCTTTCATTAAAAAAGGATTTGGAGAAAAGTATTATGTTTACGAAGCTGAAAATGGCCAAAAAGGCTTAGAATTAGCAAATAAATTTATGCCTAACATTGTAATTACAGATTTAGTTATGCCTGTTATGGATGGTATAGAATTTTGTAATCAGCTTAAAAGCTCTCAAGAAACTAGTCATATTCCTGTGGTAATGTTAACCGCAAAAACATCTCAAGAAAAAGAAATTGAAGGTCTAAAAACAGGTGCAGATGCTTATATAAGAAAGCCATTTGATTTAGAACTTTTGGAGTTAAAAATTTCGAATATTTTAAAACATCGTGAAGAATTAAGAAAGCGTTTTAATAGAGATATTACTTTACAACCGAATGAGATTACAGTAACATCTTCCGATGAATCTTTCCTTCAAAATGCTATTGAAATTGTTGAAAAACACATGATGAATTCAGAATTTAGCGTTGAAATGTTTGTAAAAGAAATGAATATGAGTAGAAGTAACTTATATTTAAAAACCAAAGAACTTACCGGGCTTTCATCTAGTGAGTTTATTAGAAATATTCGTTTAAAACGCGCTGTACAGTTATTAGAAACCAGCGACCTTTCTGTTAAAGAAATCATGTACATGACTGGTTTTAACACGGCCTCATACTTTTCTAAATGCTTTAAAAAGCAATTTGGAGTTATCCCTAGCAAGTACATAAGTCTTTCAGATTCTGATGATGCCAATAAAGAGGAAACAGATGCTTAAAACATTTGTTACCCTTTAAAAACCATCTGTGATTCGCATTTAAATATAGAAATATCAAATTTGTATTGTAACTTTTTCTAGAAGTTTTCTCACGAGTCTCTATTAGACTTGTGATCAAAAAAAAATACTAATTTTATTTCTATACGTGAAACATGAAAATTAAAATCTGTTTTTTATTTTTAATAGTTGCTATTTCTTCATGTAACAAAAAGGTTGAAAAAGAAGCTTTTAAAGTAAAGCCAAACATCGTCTTCATTTTTACCGACGATCAAACTTACTCTTCTATTCATGCACTTGGGAATAATGAAATAATTACCCCAACAATGGATTTGTTGGTTAAAGAAGGAACCACATTTACAAATGCTTACAACATGGGAGCTTGGAGTGGCGCCGTTTGTGCTGCCTCTAGAGCCATGTTAATTTCTGGTAGATCTGTTTGGAATGTAAATAACTTCAGAAAAAATTGGATAAAAAAAGACTCCTTAAATAAAACCTGGGGAAAACTTCTAGAAACAAATGGTTATGATACATACATGACAGGTAAATGGCATGTAGATGCACCTGCAAACCAGGTTTTTCAACATACCAAACATGTGCGTCCGGGAATGCCAAAAGACACTTGGGATCATTGGGAAATGGTTGCAAAATTCGATTCGCTATCTAAAACAAAAAATCCAGATTACGAAGCTATTATGCCTAATGGTTATAACCGACCAAAATCTATTAACGACACCACTTGGAGTTCTTTTGACACGTCTAAAGGTGGTTTTTGGGAAGGCGGAAAACATTGGAGTGAAGTATTAAAAGATGATGCTATATCTTTTATAGATGAAGCAAAAACTAAAGACAATCCCTTTTTTATGTACTTAGCTTTTAATGCCCCTCACGATCCGAGGCAAGCTCCAAAAGAGTATTTTGATATGTATAACTTAGACAGCATATCACTACCCGAAAGTTATTTACTAAAGTACCCTTTTAATGAGGATATTGCTAGCGGTATAAATGTTAGAGATGAAGCCTTAGCGCCTTTTCCAAGAACTGAATTAGCTGTAAAAACACATACCAAAGAATATTACGCGAGTATTACACACGTAGATGCACAAATAGGTAAAATAATTGAAGTGCTTAAAGCTTCTGGTAAAATGGACAACACCTATATTATTTTCACTGCAGATCATGGTTTAGCTATGGGAAGACATGGTTTAATAGGTAAACAAAGCTTATTTGACCATAGTATTAGACCACCAATGATAATTTTAGGACCAGATATCCCTAAGAATAAAAAAACGAATGTAGATGTGTATTTGCAAGATGCCATGGCCACTTCACTAGATATTGCAGGTGTAGAAAAACCAAAGTATATTGAGTTTAATACTTTTTTAGACATTGCCAAAGGTGCTAAGAAAACTAGTAATTACCATGCTATTTACGGTGCTTATAAAGATGCCCAAAGGATGATTAGAAAAGACGGATATAAACTTTTGGTATACCCTAAAATTGAAAAAGTATTGTTATTCGATCTTAAAAAAGATCCCGAGGAAATACATGACATTTCTAAAAACCCTGAACAAAGAGAACGCGTAAAAACATTATTCAATCAACTATTAAAGCTTCAAAAAGACATGGACGATCCATTAGACATTTCGGCTTTAAATAAAACATTATAAGTATTTAATTTTTATAAATAACCCATGCGAAAATTTAAATTAAGCTATTTAATATTTATTCTATCCCTTTCTATTTTTGCTCAGCAAAATGATTGGGAGAACCCGAAGGTTAATCAAATTAACAGGCTTCCGGCAACCGCAACTTTTTATAATTTTGATAATGAAGCCCAAGCTATTTCTGGAGAAAGAGAAGCTTCTAGCCAATATAAAACATTAAACGGCGATTGGAAATTTAAATGGGTGGCTACGCCTGCTGAAGCCTCTAATTCTTTTCAAGAAACAAGCTATAATACATCCAAATGGAAAACCATAGATGTACCATCAAACTGGGAAATGAGAGGTTACGGGACTCCTATTTACACGAATTCAACTTATCCGTTTTTTAGTGATTTCCCATATATAAATAACTCCGATAATCCTGTTGGACACTATATTAAAACTTTTGAAATCGATGAGTCTTGGAATGAACAAGATATCATTCTTCATTTTGGAGGCGTATCTTCTGCATTCTATGTTTGGATAAATGGTGAATTTGTTGGTTATAGTGAAGACACGCGTTTACCATCAGAATTTAATATCACTAAAAACATCAAAAAAGGTAAAAATACAATTGCTGTTAAAGTTTATAGATGGTGCGACGGTAGTTATTTAGAAGCACAAGACCATTGGCGCATGAGTGGTATTGAAAGAGAAGTTTATTTAAAAGCCGTGCCTAAAGTACGTTTATCTAACTTTTTTGTTAGAACAGAATTCGATGACGCTTACAATAATGCTTTATTACAAATAAGACCAGATTTTATAGCCAACATTACAGATAAGTATATTGAAAAAGTAGGCCATTTTGGAGATAATCCTTTAAAAACTACGGTTGATAATTGGACCTTAACAACCAAACTAATCGATGCTGAAGGCTATACAGTTGGCAATAACAACGCATTAAAATTAGGAGATTATTTTGGAGAAAGATATCCGCAGCGTGATAATGTCTATTTCGGTTTAATTGAAACTGAAGTTAAATCGCCTAGAAAATGGTCTTCTGATGATCCATATTTGTATACACTTTTATTTGAATTGCAAGACGATAAAGGAAACACCATTCAATACTCTAGTACAAAAGTTGGTTTTAGAGAAATTGAAATTGATGATAAAGGCAGATTTTTAGTTAACGGAAATTCTGTAAAAATGATTGGTGTTAATAGACACGATCATAACATGAAAAACGGTAAAACGGTATCTAGAGCAGATATGGAAACCGATGTTAAACTATTAAAGCAATTTAACTTCAATGCCGTACGCACCTCCCACTACCCTAACGATCCTTATTTTTATGATTTATGTGATAAATACGGAATCTATGTTATGGATGAAGCAAATCTAGAAACACATGGTATTCGTGGGAAATTAGCAAATGAGCCAAGTTGGGCTCAGGCTTACTTAGAGCGCGCTATTAGAATGGTGGAACGTGATAAAAACCACCCAAGTATAGTAATGTGGAGTTTGGGTAACGAGTCTGGAATGGGGCCAAATCATGCGGCCATGTCTGGTTGGATTAAAGATTTTGACCCAACACGTTATATTCATTATGAAGGTGCCCAAGGTGCTCCCTCTCATCCGGACTACAAACAAAAGTTCTTCAAGAAAAACCAAGGCAACCCAACAGATCCATCTTGGGTAGATATGCTAAGTAGAATGTACCCTTCACCACAAGACTTACAAGATTTAATAGACCATACAAGTCCAATTGATAACCGACCTGTTGTAATGTGTGAATATGCTCATTCTATGGGGAATTCAACTGGTAACATGAAAAAATATTGGGATGTTATTTATAAAAACGACAGAGCTTTAGGTGGCTATATTTGGGATTGGATCGACCAAGGCATTGTGAAAACAGATGAAAACGGTGTTGAATTCTTAGCCTATGGCGGCGATTTTGGAGATAAACCAAACTCAGGAAGTTTCTGTATAAATGGCGTTATAGCTTCAGACAGAACACCCAAACCAGCCATGTACGAGTGTAAAAAAGTAAATCAACCTGTAGAAATTTCTGAAATAGATGCTCAAAAAGGGGAGTTTAAAATCTTAAATAGACATCATGCCATCAACTTATCTAAATACGAGTTGTCTTGGAATATAACAGAAAATGGTGTGGTTATAAAACAAGGAACGATAGACCAATTAACAACAGCTCCTTTTAAAACTAGTGCATTAAAAATAAGTTACAAAAAGCCGAAATTAAATGCAGCTAGTGCTTATTATTTCAATATTGAAGGTAAGCTAAAATCAAATGAATTATGGGCTAACAAAGGCTATATCGTTTTTAATGAACAGTTTAAATTAAATTATACTGTTAAAGAAGCTAACACCGTAAAAAGCGCATCAGCTTTAAATATCATTGATAAAGAAAACGTTATAACCGTTGAAAACAAAAATATTAAACTTCAAATAGATAGAGAATCCGGTTATATCACTTCATATATATCTAAAGGTACATCATTAATGTCTTCACCTTTAAAATTAAACTTTTGGAGAGCTGAAACAGAAAATGATGAAGCATATAGAAAAGCAACTAAAAAACAAAACGAATTAGATTGGATACATGCTGGCGATCAATTTAAAGCTGAACAAGTTGCGGTTGTTAAAAATGAAAACGGTAAAGCTATAATAGATGTTCTAGGTACCATTGAAAAACCAAAAACGGAAGTTAATTTACAATACACCATTTTAGGAAATGGCCAAGTAAAAGTATCATACACCGCTAAAATTAACGATAGAGCGCCAAATGTACCGCGTATAGGTATGCAATTCGATATCCCGAATACATTCCAAAACGTAACGTATTTAGGCAAAGGACCACAACCAAATTATGCAGATAGAAATTATGGTGCACATGTTGGTTTGTATTCTGGAAATGTAAACAGCATGAATTACCAATATGTTTATCCAGAAGAATACGGAAACCGTACAGAAATAAGTTGGTTTAAACTAGAAAACCCAAAAGGTAAATCGGTGTTAGTTTCTGGTGAAGACAAACTAAATTTTAGTGTAATACCATATAGCACACAAAATCTACAAGAAGCAAAACACACCAACGAATTAGTTAATAGAGATGTTTTTACTGTCAACATCGATTTAAATCAAACTGGTGTGGGTGGCGATGATACTTGGTCTCCAGGTGCTGAACCTCACGACGAATATTTAATAAAACCTGGTACATATCAATATCAATTCTATTTATTGCCTTCAGACTTAAAAACAACAATAAAAAATCCAAAATCGATTAAATTTTAAACCCTAATTGAATTATGCAATTTCATAAAATATTAGTATTCATTTTAATTCTATTTATGTTTTCATGTAATGAGAACAAACCAACGTTAATTACCGATAAAGACTTTAACAAGAATTGGTTATTTAAAAAAGACACTATTCCTCAAGGTGAAAGCATCACTTTAGATGATAGTAGTTGGAGAAAATTAAATGTACCACACGATTGGGCTATTGAAGGTCCTTTTGATAATAAGCACAATGCCCGAAATGGTGGTTTACCAATAGATGGCATTGCTTGGTATAGAAAACATTTTACTGTTGATTCTAACCATAAAAACAAGCAAATTTCTATAGAATTTGATGGTGTAATGGATAATTCTACCGTATTTATTAATGGCCACAATGTTGGTAAAAGGCATTATGGTTATAGTGGTTTTGAGTACGATTTAACACCGCATATCAAGTTTGGAGAAGATAACGTTATTGCAGTACAATGTGCTCCAGAAGTCCTATCGGAAAGATGGTATCCTGGTGCTGGTATTTATCGTAATGTACGCTTAAAAATAAACAATGCCGTACATATTCCGCAATGGGGAACCTATATTACAACGCCAAACGCAACTGCAGAACAAGCAACTGTTAAAATTGAAACTAAAATAAAAAACGCAACAGATTCTAATACGGAAGCTACTTTAGAGACAACTATTTTAGATACAGAAAATAATAGTGTTGCGGTATCTACTCAAACTATTCAACTAGAAAAAAATTCCGAAGGAAAACAAATTCAAGACATTGAAGTAAGCAACCCAAAACTTTGGGATATTGGTGTTCCTAATTTATACAAAGCCATTAGCCGAGTTAAAATTGATGGTCACGTTGTAGATGAGTTTGAAACAGAATTTGGTATTAGACAAATTGAATTTAAAAAAGAAGGTTTTTACCTTAACGGAAAAGCTGTAGAACTAAACGGTGTTTGTATGCATCACGATTTAGGACCTCTAGGAGCCGCTGTAAATTATAGAGCTACAGAGCGTCAAATGCAAATTATGCAATCTATGGGCGCTAATGCTCTAAGAACAAGTCATAACCCGCCATCTACAGAAATGCTACAAGTTTGCGATAGATTAGGTATTGTTGTTATTGATGAAGCTTTTGATGAATGGAAACTACCAAAAGTACCTAATGGCTACAGTAATTATTTTGATGAATGGGCAGAAACCGATTTACGAGATATGATAAAAAGAGATCGTAATCATCCTTCTGTTATTATGTGGAGTATTGGTAACGAAATTTTAGAGCAAGGTAAACCAGATGGTTGGAAAATAGCAAAAATGCTTAATGATATTTGCCATGATGAAGATAACACTAGACCAACAACTGCTGGTTTTAATTACTATCCTGCATCATTTACAAATAAATTAGCGTATCAAATAGATGTTGTTGGTGTAAACTACAAACCGGCATATTACGGTGAAATTAGAGAACAAAACCCGGATATGATTTTTTATGGATCTGAAACATCTTCTCAAACCAGTACAAGAGGTTATTACGATATACCCTTAGATTACAAGGTTAAAAAGGAAACCAACCAGGTTTCTAGTTACGATGTTACTGTTGGACCATCTTGGGCATATTCTCCAGATGTTGAATTTGCTGCTCAAGAAGCAAATCCACATTCTTTAGGAGAGTTTATTTGGACAGGTTTTGATTATTTAGGAGAACCAACGCCTTATGGTGGTCGAGATAATACAACCAATGGTTATTGGAATGACGATTGGCCATCTCACGCCTCTTATTTTGCTCCTGTAGATTTATGTGGATTTCCAAAAGATAGATTTTATTTATACCAAAGTCAATGGACAACAGAACCGATGGTTCACGTTTTACCTCACTGGAATTGGGAAGCTAAAAAGGGAGAAACTATTCCTGTTTACGCCTATACCAATTGTGATGAAGTTGAACTATTTGTAAACGGAAAATCTTACGGAAAAAGAGTAAAAGGAAAAGATTTAACCGACGTGCACACAGAATACAGAGGCTTTTTAGATTCAGGGTACGGATTTAAAAGAGGTATGTTTAAGTCAAAATACAGATTGTCTTGGAATGTGCCTTACCAACCGGGTAGCATTAAAGTGGTTGCTTATAAAAACGGTGAAGTTGCTGCTACCAAAGAAATTAAAACAGCTGGAAAACCTGCTAAAATCAGATTAATAGCTGATAGAACTGAAATCGATGCAGACGGAAAAGACTTGTCTTTTATAACCGTTAGAATTGAAGATAAGGATGGTAACTTATGCCCGAATGCTGAAAACCTAGTGAATTTTGAAATAACCGGAAATGGTGTTTTAGAATCTGTGGGGAATGGTAACTCTGCATCATTAGAATCATTTAAAGAAGATCACATCAAAGCTTTCTACGGTAAATGTTTAGCAATTATTAAAGGCACCGAAAAAGCAGGAACCATAAATATAAAAGCAACTTCTATTGGTTTAGCGGTAGATAACATAATTGTAAACACTAAGTAAAAATGAATTTCAGAAAAAGAACTTTAGGCCTTTTATTTTTAATATTATTTACCTCCATAAATAATACATTTGGTCAAGACAAACCTAACATTATTGTGATCCTAACCGACGATCAAGGTTGGGCCGATGTTGGTTTTAATGGCAGCACAGACATCCCAACTCAAAATCTAGACAGGTTAGCCTCTCAAGGTGTTGTATTTACAAACGGCTACGTATCTCACCCTTATTGCAGTCCGTCGAGAGCTGGTTTATTAACGGGGCGTTATCAAGCTCGTTTTGGTCATGATTGTAACATGCCTTATCATCAAGAAAATGATGCAACAGTAGGAACTCCTTTATCAGAAAAAATGATGTCTGAAGCATTAAAAGAACAAGGCTATAGAACTAGTGCTATTGGAAAATGGCATCTTGGAGATCATCCAGATTTATATCCTCCTAATCAAGGTTTCGATCATTGGTTTGGTTTTCCTGGAGGCGGCATGAACTATTGGGGGAAATCCAAAAATGATATTCAAACCATATATAGAAATGGTAAAGTTGTTCCTGAAAACGAATTAAAGTACCTTACTGACGATTTTACAGATGAAGCTATTAAGTATATTTCTAAAAAAGATGACAAACCTTTTTTTATGTATTTAGCCTATAATGCACCTCATTCGCCAGATCAAGCAACTAGAGAATATCTAGAAAAAACAAAACATATTGAATACGCTGGTAGAAGTATTTATGCTGCCATGGTAAACGCTGTTGATAATAATGTTGGTAGAATAGATTCTACTTTGGTAGCCAATAATATTAAAGACAATACTATTATTGTATTTTTAAGCGATAATGGCGGTAGAATTGAACATGCAGATAACAGACCATATAGAGGTCATAAAGGGATGTTATTTGAAGGCGGTATAAAAGTGCCATTTTTCATGACTTGGCCAAAGAAAATTAAAGAGAATCAACATTATCAAAATATTGTATCATCTTTAGATTTATTTCCTACATTCTTAAATGCGGCTGGAGCTAAGGCAAGAAAAGAAAAACAACTAGATGGAGTAGATTTATTGCCATATATTACAAATAAAGTAAAATCGGCACCACACGATGAACTTTTTTGGAGGTCTTCTGGAAACTTTGAATATGCAGTAAGAAAAGGAGATTACAAACTATACAAGAGTGCTTATAAAAACAAAACCCTACTGTTTAATTTAAAAAAGGACAGTTTAGAACGTTATGATATTTCGGATGGTAATTCAAAAATCATAGCCAATCTAGAAGCTGCTTATAAAAAATGGGATGCTAAAAATATTGATCCTAACTGGCTTGATCCACATGCAGAAAATGTGCTTAAAGAAGAAAAAAGATGGGAACAAACTAGAAAAAAATCAACAAACTCAAACTAAAGCTATTTCTTTATGATTCAACTATTTAAACCAACATTTTTTAAATGCTCTATTATGATAATTACGCTTGCTTTATCCGTAAGCTGTAAAAACGAAAAGAAGCAAGAAGCACCTCAAAAAACAGAAACCAAACCAAATATTGTTTTCATTTATTTGGATGATTTGGGTTATGGTGACATCAGCGCAAATGGAGCAACAGAAATCTCTACGCCCAACATCGATAAATTAGCCAATGGTGGTGTACGTTTTACAAACGGTTATGCAACATCAGCAACCTGTACTCCTAGCCGTTTCGGGATTTTAACAGGTATATATCCATGGAGGAATAAAGATGCTGCTATTTTACCAGGTACAGCTCCATTAATTATAAGTACAGAACAAACTACAGTTCCTAAAATGTTAAAGCAACAAGGCTATCAAACTGCTATCGTTGGTAAATGGCATCTAGGTTTAGGTAGAGGAAATGTAAATTGGAATGAACGCGTATCTCCTGGGCCAAATGAAGTTGGTTTTGAAGAATCGTATATTATGGCTGCAACACAAGATAGAGTGCCAACTGTGTATATAAGAAACGGTCATGTAGACGGTTTAGATCCCAACGATCCTATTGAAATTAGTTACAAAACAAATTTTGAAGGAGAGCCTACAGGAAAAGATAATCCAGAACTTTTATCTATGGAATGGCACCATGGCCATAATAACAGCATTGTAAACGGAATACCTAGAATTGGATACATGAAAGGTGGCGAAGCTGCAAAATGGAACGATGTAGACATGGCAGACCACTTTTTAAAAGAAGCGCAAACCTATGTAAAAAAACATAAGGAAAATCCATTCTTTTTATACTATGCCTTACAACAACCACATGTACCACGCACACCACACCCGCGCTTTGTTGGGAAATCTGGTATGGGACCACGTGGCGATGTTATTTTAGAGGCCGATTGGGTTATTGGAGAATTCATTAAAACTCTTGAAACAGAAGAAATCTTAGAAAATACACTTATTGTTTTATCTAGTGATAATGGCCCGGTATTAAATGATGGATATAATGATGATGCTGTAGAGAAATTAGGAAACCACTCTCCTACCGGAGGTTTAAGAGGTGGAAAATATAGCTTGTTTGATGCAGGTACACATGTGCCATTTATTACATACTGGAAAGGAACTATTGAGCCAACGGTATCAGATGCTGTGGTTTGTCAGTTAGATTTATTTAGCTCTTTAGCACATTTAACTGGTAGTACTGAAAAAACAGATGATAGTGAACAACTATTAAATGCCTTTTTAGGAAAATCTAACCAGGGTCGAAAAAACTTAATTTTAGAGGCTGGTCAAAAAACAGCATTACGCAGTGGGGACTGGGTATTAATTCCGCCTTACGAAGGAAAGCCAATTAATAAGCAAGTAAACATTGAATTAGGAATTTCTAATGAATATCAACTTTATAATTTAAAAGAAGATAGAGCTCAGAAAAATGATTTAGCAAATACTAACAAAGACAAATTAGCTGAATTGACTGCAGCCTACCACAAATTAAGAGGTAAATCCGACATTGAAATTAAAGAACTCGAATTAAAATAAACTAAAAAATAGTATTAATAAGAAAGGCTTTGGATGAAAATTCAAAGCCTTTTTTCATTTTAGACCATATGTTCTATCATTCTATCCATATCTAATTACCGCACGAGATAAGAATAAATATTTTTGGTATGGATAAATTTTATACAACAAAAAATGAAAATCAAATTCTTAATTATCGGACTTCTAATTGGTCATTTTAATTTTGCCCAAAGTAATAATTTACCAAAAGGTTTTGAGGCTGGAGACAGGACAAAAACAAACCTAAATTTAGGATGGAAATTCCATTTAGGAGATCTTAAAGCGAAACCAACAAGCATAAACTTTGATGATAGTAATTGGGAAGATGTTTCTGTACCACATAACCCGCAATTAGTTTCTTATGAGCTGGATAGTATTAAAGAAACTTGGGTACAAGAAAACTATTTAAGAGATATTAGTTGGTATAGAAAAAAACTGAAGATTGAAGCTAATACTTCTCAAAAAATATTTTTAGAGTTTGAAGCCGTACATAACGCAACAGAGTTATGGGTTAATGGAGAAAAAGTGGGTAATTATGCTGTAAATGGCTATACTCCTTTTCATTTTGATATTACCAATTTTGTAAAATTCGGACAAGAAAATACCATTGCTATAAAAGCAGATAACACCTATAACCAAACTATTGCTCCCGATCCTCATAGAACAGATTATGTAAAATTTGGAGGACTCTACAGAGATGTTTACTTAGTAACCACAAATAAACTACATATTAATTTCAATTGGGAAAATTTTGATGCTGGCGTGCACATTACAACACCAACTGTAAACAAAAACAACGGTACAGTTACTATTAAAACCACTGTAAAAAATGAAAATTCAACAGATAAAAACAGTAAGATAGTAACCAATATTATTAATAAAGATGGTTTTGTAATTAAGAAGCTCATTTCAGAAGTAACTATTGCTGCAAACTCATCATATACATTTAGGCAATCTGCAACCGTTGAAGAAGATTATCATTTATGGTCTCCAGATACACCATATTTATACCGTGTAAATTCTGTTATTTATAACGAAGAAACACCTGTAGATTTTGTAGAAAACAAATTCGGATTCAGAAAATTTTCTTTAGAAAAAGGCAAAGGGTTCGTTTTAAATGGAGAGCCACTTTTTTTAGTAGGTGCCAATCGCCATCAAAGTTATCCTAATATTGGCGATGCCGTTCCAAATTCATTTCATTATAATGAAGCTTTACAGTATAAAAAAGCAGGAATGAACATTATAAGATTATCACATTACACACAAGATGATGCTTTTATTAATGCCTGTGATGAATTAGGGATTTTTGTTTATGAAGAACCATCTACTTGGATTGAATGGGGCGATGATACTTGGTTCGAAAACTTAGAAAAAGCAACCAGAACCATGATTCGTAACCATAGAAATCATCCGTCAATTATAGTTTGGGGAGCAGGTATCAATCATAGAGGTCCTGTACCTAGAATGCAAACTGTTGCCAAAGAAGAAGACCCTTTTAGATTAACAGCCTCGGCTTCTGCGCCATGGGATGGTCCAAAAAATGAAGGCATTACAGATGTTCATGCCACAATGGATTATAGAAGAACAGAATTCCCTGAAAGTGCGTTTACTATGGTTATGGAACACGGAAGTTCTCCAAATGCTGAAGTCAATCAATTTCATATTTCAAGATACAAAGGCAATAAAAATAATTTTGCAGCCATTACTTGGTTGGGTGCAGATTACAATCATTTACAACCCGATATTAACGATGATCAATGGTCGCGAGATTTCATGACCACTTATGGCGTGCTGTCTCCTTATAGAGTCCCGAAGCCAGTTTATTACTGGTATCAATCAGAACTTGTAAAAAAACCAATAGTTCATATTGCAGATGAAACAGCTTCAAAAGACGGGAAAGTTAGAGTTTTTAGTAACTGTCAAGAAGTAGAATTATATCAAGATGGAACACTAATAGCAAGACAATTACCGGATAATGATGTTACAAAAACCAATTTAAATCATCCTTCATTTACATTCAAACATAATTGGAAAAAAGGCACCTTAAAAGCTATTGGATATTCAAACGGAGAAAAAGTAACTGAATTTACAAGACAAAAAGAAGGCAAACCACATCATATAAAAGTTGAATATAACATCACAGATCAACCATTTTATGCAGGCGGATCGGATATTAGATTGGTATATGCTTCTATTCTAGATGAAAATGGCGAAGTCGTTACCACCACAAAAAACGAAGTTCAGTTCTCAATATCTGGCGCTGGCGAAATAATTGATAATGGAAAAATTTATGCCAATCCTGCTCTAGTGTACAATGGTGTAGCCGCTATATATGTAAAAGGAACTAATGCAACAGGTACCATAACCATTACTGCAAAAGCGAAAGGTTTAAAGTCAGGAAAAGCAACAATTAATACCGTAAAATTTAACACCAACGAAATTACAAACCAAGCCCAACCTATTTTCGATTATCCAATAGAACGCGTAGATATTGGTGGCGATAAACAATTGGTGCAATTTGAATGGCAAGAATGGACAGGCAACTCTAAGAACGAATTAAAATACAACTTAAAAGAAACCAATACACAAGTAGAAATAAGTGCGGATCAAAATATAAATTGGTTAGGAAATGGTACTAGTATGATTGGTGATTTAAGTTTTGTGGGTACAGATGGTGTATTTGTTGAAAAAGGAGAAATCACTCTAAAACTAACGAACTTAAAAGCTGGTAAATATGCTATAGAAACCTTTCACCATGCCAGAAAAACGGATATTAAATTAACCAACGACATAGAAGTTACTATTGAAGATGTAGATGGAAGTTTTACACGCACATCCGACGATCATATTGTGAATTATTATGATAATTCTAGCAGTGGTGAGCGTAAACCAATTTCAATACAGTCAACCTTTACATCAAATGGCTCTGAAGCTGTTACTTTAAAATTTAAAAGTATCAATGCCAAAGGAACATTATGGCTAAATGGTTTCATACTAAAACAAATAAAGTAATGATGTTTAGGAAAGTCGTTTTTATGGCTTTTATCAGTAGTAACTATGTAAAAACATTATAAGTCGTTTAACTAAATTAAAAACAATTATGAAAAGATATCATTTATTTTTTGTTATCTATCTAATAGCATTAGTAGGATTTTCTCAAAACAACACAGTTAATATAGATTTTACTACTCAAAAATTTATAGGTTCTGAAAGCGAATTAAATAGAGAAAAATACTTTGCAATGCATGGGTCTTATACGGATAATGGATTAGCAGATAATCCCGAATATTTATTCGATGATTTAGGCATTAAGTTTGGAAGAACTTTTGGAGGCCCACGCCCCTATTCAAAAATCAATAAAAATAATTTATCTATTGAAAATGCACAAAATTTAGGTATAACCAATTCTAATAGATATAAAAAAGCACTTCTCTATAACAAGTATAAAACCGAAGATCTAATCATTACAAACCATCCAAGAGAAGCATTTCAATATAAAGGAGATTACCAAAAAGCAGCAGCATTTAATGCAGAATACATTAAACACGCATACCCTGTAATGCCTAAATATTATGAAGTAATGAATGAACCTTTTGTACACGCTAAAGACTTTGTTAAAACTTACCAAGAAACAAACGACGTTATTATCGAAATGTCTAAATTTCACAAAATAGTTGCCGAAAAAGTTAAAGCAAAAGTTCCCAATATACTTGTTGGAGGTTATAGTGCAGCATGGCCAGAATATGACAAAAATAATTTTGCCATTTGGAATACAAGAATGAAAGTTTTTATGGATTTGGCTGGTGAAAACATGGACTTTTTTGCAACTCATATTTACGATGGTAGAAATGTTGAAGGCAGTTTTAATTATAGATCTGGTAGCAACTCTGAAGCTATTCTAGATTTAATTGAATCTTACAGCTATCAAAAATGGGGTAAAGTAAAACCACATTTAATCTCAGAATATGGTTTTACAGCAAAAGGATTACAAGGCAAACCATATTCGCCAGAACTTAATGGTGTATGCCTAATGTCTTACAACAAAATATTAATGTCCCTTTTGGATAAACCAGACCGTTTATTAAAAGCTGTTCCTTTTATTACTGGTAAAGCAGCATGGTTTTATAAATCTGAAGAAAACAAAGAAGGCCACCCTTACCCATGGGTATTAATACGAAAAACTAAAAACGAAACTTATGAATACACCCATCTAAAAAAGTTTTGGGAATTATGGAAGGATGTTAATGGTAATAGGATTTACACCACATCTAATAACCCTGATATTCAGGTAAATGCTTTTAGTGAAAAAGAAAAAGCGTATGTCGCCATCAATAATTTAGCAGACAATGAGCAAACTATAAATCTAGATTATCTAAAACAAAGCAAGGCGCTAATTAAAAATTTAACTATTAGACGCTCTTTTATTTCAGAAAATGGAATACCACAGCTTCTGTATGTTAAAGAAAAAAACACATTATCAGAAATCACTTTACAAGCAGGCGAAACCATAATTTTAGATTATGATATTAATCCTACCAAATTTACAAACTCGGTTACCGAAACTAATAATTATTCAAACACCTGCTTACAACCTATTACAGCAAAACAACCAATAACTTTTACTATTGAGCATGTAAAAACAAGTAAAAAAGGTAATGCCACAATAAAAATGGGACTTGGTAGAGCTCATAATTTAAGTAAAAAACCTACTGTTAAAATTAATGGAATAACTGTAGATGTGCCATCTAATTGGGCAGGGTACGACCAAGCAGGAAGAGAACAGTTCTTTGGAGTTATCCCAATTCCTACAAATATAAAAAACACTAAAAACGGAAATAACACAGTAGAATTAACTTTTCCTGATACTGGGGGATTTGTAAGCTCTGTGATATTAAATATTGAAAACTAAACTGAGAATCAATAAGATGAAAATTATAAAAGTTTTAGTCTGTTTTTTAATCATTACAAGTTGTGGTGTTAAAAATAAGCAGAATCCCCAAACCGAAAACACATCTAAACCGAACGTTATTCTTATTGTTACCGACGATCAAGGTTACGGAGATGTTGGTGCACATGGAAATACAATTATAAAAACACCAAATATTGATAACTTCCACAAAGAAAGCTATCATTTAACTAATTTTCATGTGGGCCCTACCTGCGCTCCTACTCGATCTGGATTAATGACGGCTAGATACGCCAATAGCACAGGAGTTTGGCATACCGTTGGAGGCTGGTCATTGTTGAGAGAAAATGAAAAAACTATGGCCAATATGTTTGCCGAAGCTGGGTATAAAACCGGTGGTTTTGGAAAATGGCATTTAGGAGACAACTACCCGTTTAGACCAGAAGATAGAGGTTTTCAAGAAACCGTAATGCACGGTGGTGGTGGCGTACAACAAACACCAGATTATTGGAACAACACCTATTTTAACGACACTTATTTTCATAACGGAAAACCTCAAAAATATCAGGGCTATTGCACAGATGTGTTTTTCAACGAAGCTCTAAATTTTATAGAGAAGAATAAAGACAATCCTTTTTTCTGCTATATCGCTCCAAATGCTCCACATGGTCCATACAATGTACCTATGGAATATTACAATTTATATAAAGATTTAGGTAAAGATGTTTTGGCAGATACCCAAAAACGTTTTTACGGAATGATTACCAATATTGATGATAATTTTGGTAAACTAAGAAACAAACTGAAAGAATTAAATGTAGCCGATAATACCATTCTAATTTTCATGACCGATAATGGTACCTCTTCTGGGTATTACAATAAAAAAGGCAGGATTACAGGGTTTAATGCTGATATGCGTGGTACCAAAGGAAGTGAATATGAAGGTGGACATAGAGTCCCGTTTTTTATTCATTGGAAAAACGGAAAAATCACAACGCCTAAAGATATAAATACATTAACCGCACAATTAGATATTATGCCCACTTTAGCAGATTTGTGTGGCATTGATTTACCAAAAAACCATCAACCTTTAGACGGACAAAGTTTAGTGCCACTTTTAAGAGGAAAAGACACCTTAAAAAACAGAATGCTAGTAACAGATTCGCAACGTGTTCAACATCCTAAAAAATGGAAAAACTCTGCCGTTATGCAAGGAAATTGGAGATTGATAAACGGAAAAGAACTATATAACATTTCTACAGATCAAGGACAGCAAAATGATATTGCAGCTAAACATCCTGAAAAAGTAAATGAAATGAAAGCCTTTTATGAAAACTGGTGGACGCAAGTTTCTAAAGATTTTGATAAAGAAGTTTACTTTAAACTAGGTTCAGAACATGAGAACCCAATAACACTTACTGCGCATGATATTCATGCAGAATCGGGCGCTTATCCTTGGAACCAAATTTATATTAGAGAAGGTGTAATTGGTAATGGGTACTGGAGTGTCGATATTTTAAAAAGCGGCAATTACGAGGTGTCTTTAAGACGTTATCCTATAGAATCAAATTTAGCTATAAATGCAACAACACCTGCTATAACAAAAGAAGAACTACCCGGTTTGGAAAACGATATTCCAAAAGGAAAAAACTTGAGTTTTGTAAAAGCTACCATTGAGTTTGACAATCAACTTAAATTTGAAAAGGATGTAAATGAAACTGATGTATCAACCACATTTACCGTTTCATTAAAAGCAGGAAAAACTAAGTTTACAGCTAATTTTTTAGATAAAACAGAACAAAATAACACAGTATACTATGCGTACATCAAAAAAATATAACATGAATACATAGTGATATAAAAATTTAGAACTACGCTTTTAATGACAAACGATTTATTAATAAAAAATATAACAAAAAATGTAGCTTTTTCTAAAACAGAATTAGAAGAATTTACCCAACTATTTCACTCCAAATCCATTAAAAAAAAAGAATTCTTGTTAACCCAAGGTGAAATATGCAAATTCGAAGGTTTTGTTTTAGAAGGTTGTTTCAGAATATTCATTATCGATAAAAAAGGTAATGAGAACACTTTATACTTTGCCGCTAAAGATTGGTGGCTAATGGATATTGATAGTTTTATGAACCAAATTCCTTCTAACTTAAATATGCAAGCTTTAGAAGACAGTAAGGTTCTTTTAATTAATAAGCAAGATAAAATAGCGCTATACGATAGGTTTCCAAAGGTTGAAAAACTTTTTAGAATTATGTCTCAAAAAGCTCTGGTTTCATGGCAAAGGCGATTAATAAATAATCATTCATTCACAGCAAAAGAGAGATATTTCCATTTTATTGAAAAGTATCCAGACATTGCATCAAAACTTACAGATAAACAAATAGCAGGTTACCTTGGTATTCGGCACGAATTTTTAAGTAAGATAAAAAGGCAATCTTAATTTAATACTATTATTTTACATGTTGAACTTGTTCAACTGTTTTCTATTAATGGTTTCTAATTTTTGTAATTCATAAAAAATCAGAAAAATGAATTCATTAAAACATTTTAAAATTTGTGTCATTCTAATTATGGTCTCATTAACATCAAGTTTGGCAAATGCTCAAATATCAAATGATATTACACATAACGATGCCTTAAAAGCGCTTTTAATAGCAAAACAAAAAGCAGAAGAATTAAATGTTCTCGTTAACATTGCCGTAGTTGATGCTGGCGCAAACCTAAAATCGTTTATAAGAATGGACGAATCGTTTCTTGGAAGTATTGACATTGCTATAAAAAAAGCAAAAACATCACGCTACTTCAATATAGCTACAGGCGATTTAGGAAAACTTAGTCAACCAGGAGGAATTATTTATAACATTGAACATTCTAATGGTGGCTTAATTACATTCCCCGGAGGGATCCCGATAATAAATCAAAATAAAAATATTATTGGAGCTATTGGTGTTAGTGGTGGCACTATAGAACAAGATCGTGATATTGCCATTGCAGGAGCAAATGCTATTTTAAATAACTTAAAAAACTAAAAACATGAATCTTATAAAAAACATACTTCTTCTTGGCCTTTTAGTGTTATCACAAATAAGCTTCTCCCAGATATCTGATGATGTCATGCTTTACCGAAAAGACTTCAAAAGTATATCTGGAAAAAACACAGTTTCTGTAACCAGTTACGAGAAAGACGGCTCTCATTATGTATTTGCAGGTGGCGTTGGTAATATTGATGTCTATAGTTTAGATAAAGAAGGCATACTAACCCCTATCAGCAATCATGAACTTCATATGAAAAAAGGACCTGCTCGAGGTATGGTTGCAGATCGTATTAATGGAAAAGATTTTCTTTTTGTGGCTAATAAGCATGGCAATGTCATTGAAACATTTAAAATTTTAAACAACGGATCTTTAGAACGTGTTGCTTTAGTTGAAGACACCGATAAAACATATTTAGGAACAGCTATTACGTTACAGGTCGTTCACATGAAAAAAGCATCGTACCTTTTTATAGGCGGTTTAGAAGAAACTCCTGGGTTAAGTAGTTTTAAAATACATAATGATGGGAAGCTAACCCATGTGCAGTCTATGAAAGACGACGAAACCATTCATACAGATGGTATCATAGGCATGTTTGTGCATAACATTAAAGGAAAGACCTATTTATACACAGGCGGTTTTCAAGACAATGGTGTAAGTAGTTTCAGAGTCTATGATGACGGAACTTTCAAGAACATAAATAATATTAGGGATAACAATACAGATAGATATTTAACAGGCGCTTACCCCGTAACTGGGGTTACCATAGCAGAAAATAAATTTGTAATTGTAGGACACAGACATCACAAATATTATAAGCGAGGTGGTTTTATAAAAAAAACCGATTTTGTGTATCATGGTGATGGTGTAAGTGTTTTTAAAGTGAATAAAAAAGGAGCTTTAGTTCCGCATTTTGTTCTTAAAGATGATGAAACTACAAAGCTACAGGGGCAGACAAGAATTGAAATTATCTCAACAAATAATGCTGAAGCTATTCTAGCAGTTGGCACAAGAGACGATGCTAGCATTCAATTATTAAAGCTAAATAAAGAAGGTATCCTTACGCCTATTAATTATTTAGAAACTGGTTTTTCAATCTACTATGGGTTAAGGTCTCATAAAATTGAAGATAACAATTTCTTAATTGCAGGTTCCTTCAGGTTCGATTTAGGTAAAATAGCCAGTTACAAAATAGCTCCTAAAATAAATAGAGAGGGCAAAGTTTTAAGGCACATAGTAAACTTAAAATATAAAGAAGATGCAACAGATGCACAAATTGATACGGCTGTTAAAGTTTTTTTAGATTTAAAAAATGAAATTCCGGAAATCGCTCATATAGAATGGGGAGTAAATGATAGTACCGAAGGCGCTAGTAAAGGTTTTACTCACACTTTTACAATAACGTTTAATAGTGAACACGACAGAGAAATTTACCTCTTTCATAAAGCGCATTTAAAATTAGTTAATGAGGTAGGCCCAATTATAGGTGATGTTTTTGTAATGGACTATTGGACAAAAAACAATTAATATTCTTAAAGAAATGGAAAACTTAAAAAACAAAAATGCCATAATAACCGGAGGCGGAAGAGGTTTAGGAAAAGCTACGGCAATTGCTTTTGCTAAACAGGGTATAAACGTAGCCATTACCGGGAGAACGGAAAGCCTTTTAAAAGAAACTGTTTCTAAAATTGAGGCACTTGGTGTTAGAGCCACATATGCTGTTTTTGATGTTGGTAATTATGAAGACGTAAAAACTAACATTAAACATATTATTAGCAATTTAGGCGGTGTAGATATTTTAGTGAATAACGCAGGTATTGCCGCTATTGGTTCTTTCAATGAAATGCCTGTTGAGCAATGGAGTGAAATTATTCAAACCAACGTTATGGGTATGTATTATGTTACCAAAGAAGTTTTACCACATTTAATAGATAAAAATGAAGGGGATATTATTAATGTATCGTCTACAGCAGGATTAAATGGAAACCCAAATATATCGGCGTATTGCGCATCAAAGTTTGCTGTTATCGGTATGTCTGAATCACTAATGAAAGAGGTTCGTAAAAACAACATTCGACTAAATACGTTAACACCAAGCACTATAGAAACAGATATGACTGTTGAATTGGGCATGCTAGATAAAGGTTCAGAAAATGTGTTACAACCAGAAGATTTTGCTGATTTAATAGTTGCAGGTCTAAAATTACCAAGACGAGCAATGCTTAAAAGTGCCGCGCTATGGTCTACAAATCCATAACATAGATCTAACCAAAATTTATAGATTGATTTTCGAAATAACCATATAATATTTAGTACTTAACAAATGAAAAAAATAACTCTAATATTTCTAATATTCTCTGGAATTTTACAAGCTCAGCAAAAGCCAAACATCATTTTCATTTTAACCGACGATCAATCTTACGATTTATTAGGCTGTACAGGAAACGCCATAGTGCAAACACCTCATATTGATAAACTAGCCAATAACGGAACTTTATTTACCAATGCTCATGTAACTAGCGCCATTTGCACACCAAGTAGAATATCCATTCTATTAAGTCAATATGAACGTAAACATGGTGTTAATTTTAATTCTGGAACAAGTGTTTCAGATACGGCATGGAAAAATTCGTACCCTGTAGTTATGCGTAATAATGGCTATTATACAGGATGGATTGGAAAAAACCACGCACCAATTGGAAAAGGTGGATATAACAGTGGACTCATGGAAAAAAGTTTCGATTATTGGTATGCCGGTCATGGCCATTTAGGATTTTACCCTAAGGATAATCATAACATTTTTAACGATGCTATTGCATTTACACAACCCGAAATTATAAATGAAGGGGTAGATGAATTTTTAGATCCAAATGCTCGAAAACTAAAAGGTGCTTTGCATTTTTTAGAAGAAAGACCATCGGACAAACCTTTCATGCTATCCATTAATTTCAATTTACCTCATGGTGCCAGTACGCGTACTATGAAGCAAAAAGATTCTGATGATACTATCTATAAAACCTTATACAGAGATTTAGAAATTCCTTTACACAAAAATTATATTGCAAAAGCCGATATAAAAACACCTAAACTGCCTGAAAATCTTTTACATACAGAAGATAGACAAACAGGCTATAATTATGTAGATACCCCTAAAGACCTTAAAGAGCGTTACATTCGAGAATTACAAGCCATGACGGGTATTGACAGATTGATAGGTAACCTTACAGCAAAACTAAAAGCATTAAAACTGCACAAAAACACCATAATTATTTTCACTTCAGATCATGGTTTATTTGGCGGCCAACAAGGCTTAGGAGGTAAAGCTTTGTGTTATGAGCAAACAACACACGTACCTATTATTATTTTCAATCCCAACACACCTAAGAAAAATAGAGGCAAAAAAAGTGATGCGCTCGTGCAAACCATTGATATCGCTCCTACTATGTTAGAAATGGCCGGCATTAAAAAACCAAGTAGTTTTCAAGGAAAAAATATTTCTAACTTGGCAAATGGCGGTAAAAAAGAAGTTAGAGACTATGTGTTTACCGAAAACTTATGGTCTACCCATTTTGGAAATCCACGTTGCGAATCGGTTCAAAATAAAGACTGGAAATACATTAGATATTATAAAAACAATAATTTCTCTGCTACTAAAGAAATCAAATATGCTAAAGAATTAGGCATACCTGTAAACGAGATGCTTTATAATATGCACGACCCAGGTATTGCTGTTTATCGCGATTATATTGATGCGCCTTTAAATAATGAACAACCAGTTTACGAAGAATTATACCATTTAAAAAAGGATCCTGCAGAGCTTCATAATTTAGTGAATAACCAAGAGCATGCTGAGGTTTTAAATACACTAAGAGCGCAATGGAAAATTGAAATTACACAAGCCAGAGGTACCAGAAAAGCTGAAGTTTTTAGATACACAAATGATTTGTATCCAAAAGGTAAGCATTAGTTATTTGCCTAAAACACTAATACTTACTTTATAGTATTACCTTAACAATTGGTGGTCTTATTAAATTCATTACATTTTTGTAATCATGCGTCATGAACTTTATTCCTTCTTTGGTTTAATATTCATAATGCCCCCCTACTATACTATTTATTTGTGTAGTTTTTTTTAAGACACTTATTAGCAAAACTCTTAATAAAGCAATTACTTAAATTTTAAAAGATTAACCCAAATATTTATGGGAATAACCTATAAATGTCAAGTTTATGTCTAGTAAAGTAATAGTGACTCGAGTGCATTTTAAAGTAAGTTTGTGGACAACTAAATTAAATAAATTATTTATGAAATTCACAAAACACTTTAACTTTAGAGTCACCGCAGTATTACTCTTTTCATTAGTTTGCATGGTTGTAAATGCTCAAGATTGGGCAGCAATTCCTATACCTGCAGATGCAGGCGCTGGTAATGCATGGATAATTGACAATGATGCCTCAGATGATTTTAATTATACTTTTAACGCAACAACTACCAGAACTAATTTTGGTCCTGTAAGTGATTCCGATAAATGGATTAATTTTTTTCATAATAACTATCAAGGTCCTGGGCCTACAAATTGGGAGGAAGAAAACGTATCAGTTTCAGGTGGTTTTTTAAGACTTTTAAATGACCGTGAGTTTAATAATGGTGTTCCTGTTATGAAAACCTTTGGTAATGTTACAAGACCAGAAACACGCGCTGCTTGTATTACTGGGGCAAAAAGAGTTATATATCCTGTTTTTGTTGAAGCAAAGGTTAGGGTAATGAATTCAGCGTTAGCTACAGATGTTTGGTTATTAAGCCCTGATGATACGCAAGAAATTGATATTATTGAGTGCTATGGTGGCCCCATGAGCGATAATAGAAATAGTTTTTTTGCACCTAGTGTACATTTAAGTCATCATGTATTTGTTAGAAGCCCATTTAAAGATTATCAACCCGCTGATTGGAATAGTTGGTATCGTAAAGATGGAGTAACTCAATGGGGAGGTGTTGATATACGAATAGGAATTTATTGGAAATCCCCTACTATTTTAGAGTACTATATTGATGGCGAATTAGTGAGGGTAATAAATAATGATGCCGTAGCATCTCGTTTACCCGACGGCACTTGGGAATACACGTATCCTACTGCTGTTACTAGTACAGAACAAAATGGACAATTAGTAAGATTTGAAAGTGGCCAGAAAACTGGTTATCAAGCAATGACTGTAGCTTCAAGTCTTGAGGAGGCAAAAAAGCTTTCTGAAATAAGTGTTATCGATCCATTTAATTATTTAGGTAACGATAGAAGATTTTCTAAAGAAATGGATATCATAATCAACACAGAGGATCAAAGTTGGCAAGCCGAGGCAAATCGCTCACCTAATAATACCGAAATATTAAATGCTACTGATAACACCATGTTAGTAGATTGGATAAGAGTTTACAAACCAGAGCCGACAGGAGATAGAGCCCGTAGTCTATCTTTTGATAATAAGTCGAATTATATTCTTTCAGGAGATGCTTTACCAACCTTTACTATTGGAGAGCGTACAGAAATTGATGTCACCTATGCAACAGGTATTGCAGGAGGAATAGAAGAAGATTTAAACTATGTGGCAACACAAATTCAACAATTAGATGAAAATGACCAAGTTGTAGGTGTTAGTAGTTTCATATCTCCTATAACAGGTAATGAAGTAAATGCAACTTCTACTTCAATTCAATATGAAATCCCTACTACTTTTAATGATGGAACAACTCCAATACCTAGTTCTGCTAATTTGCCAACTGGTCATAAATTGAAATTACTTTTCTATATGTCGGTTGATGGAGACGCAGCTTTTGCAGATGCTTCAGAAGAAATTATTTTAGTTCTACAAGCACCTCGTGAGCGTTCTATAACTTTTGATAATAAATCAGATTATATTTTAGCAGGTGAAACTGTACCTAGTTTTGAACTTAGTGAAACATTTGATGTTACGGTTACATATGCAACAGGTATATCAAATGGCATTGAAGAAGATTTAGGTTATATTGCAACTATGTTAAGGCAAGTAGATGCTAGTGGTGCAACGGTAAAAACAAGTGCTTTTAACGTTGCTATAGAAGGCACTTCGGCTAATGCAGCTACGACCACTTATCAATTTACAATACCCACAACATACAACGACGATAGTCCCGTTATTAGAACAGATAATTTACCAGTTGGTCATAACTTAAAATTAATAATTTTTATGTCTGTAGATGGTGATACTAGTTTTGCAGATGGGTCTGAAGAAATTATACTAACACCGCCAGCTCCAAGGGAACGCTCCATAACTTTTGATAATAAATCAGATTATATATTAGCAGGTGAAACGGTACCAACTTTCGATCTCGGGCAAACTTTTGATATCACTACCACATACGCTACCGGAGTAGCCAATGAAGTTGAAGAAGACTTACATTATGTAGCAACCATGTTAAGAGAAGTAGATGCTAGCGGAGCAGCAGTAAAAACAAGTGCTTTTAATGTTGTTATTGAAGGTACAGCAGATAATGTAGGTACTAGTACATATCAATTTACTATCCCCACTACGTTTAGCGATGGTAGTCCTGTAGTTAGAACGTCTGATTTACCAGCTGGTCATAAATTAAAATTACTAGTTTTTATGTCGGTTAATGGCGATACAGGTTTTGCTGATGGCTCTGTAGATATTATACTAGCCCCACCAGCCCCTAGAAACCGTTCAATTACTTTCGATAATAAATCAGATTATATACTATCGGGTGACACAGATCCAACTTTTGAACTTAATCAAACAGTAGATATTATTGTTACATATGCTACAGGAGTAGTTAATGAGGTGGAAGAAGATTTACATTATGTAGCAACTATGTTAAGGCAAGTTGATGGAAATGATAATCCTGTAAATACATCTACTTTTAATGTTGCTATAGAAGGCACATCGGCTAATGCAGCTACAACTACTTATCAATTTACCATACCGACAACGTTTAGTGATGGGAGCCCAGTACCTACAACAGAAGATTTACCTACTGATAATAAATTAATATTATTAATTTTTATGTCGGTTGATGGTGATACTGGTTTTGCTGTAGGGAGTTCTGAAGCTAAAATTGTTAGTGAAGGATCACTATCCGTATCAAATTTAAAAAAAAATAAGGAAATTGTGGTTTCTCCTAACCCATTTACTAGTGAATTATTAATAGATATAGATACTAATATACCTTGGAAGTTATATAATATACAGGGTCAACAAGTTTTATCAGGCTCGTCAAACAGATTGAAGGGTGATTTTTTAATTCCTGGTCTGTACTTTTTATCAATAGATAACAAACAAGTTATAAAGGTGATAAAAAATTAAAATTTAATCTAGATAAATACTAAAGGTAGCAATTTAAGATTGCTACCTTTTTTATTTTTATAAGGAACAGAGATTACTTAAAAACATCATTTAAGCACAGGTTAATTTATATTAAGAAATGATAGAAATATAGGTATCGAAATTATCATTTTAAATTATTCCTTAAAATAGTAATGGCACCACCTTTAGTTTGCCATTCTTTTGTTTTAAGCGCCTTCTTTTTATCTAAAAAAATACCTGAATTACTACCAAGCAAAATATCTAAATCACCATCATTATCAATATCTCTTGCTTTAATAAGCATGTAGCATTCATTGGTTAAACCTTTAAAAGCAAAAGGTTTAAACTTCCATTTTTCGTCTGAACTGCTTACATTTTCAAAATACAAGAAACTTTCTTGATCTTTATTTTTTGTTGAAGCATAATAACCAATAGATGCAATATCTATATCACCATCATTATCAAAATCGGCAGAAACAGTGCCGTAAGCTCCTTCTTGTTTATGAAACCAAACCTGATTGTAATTATTCTTTCCATCATTTTCAAATAACCTAACACCATGAAATGGTTTTATTGAGCTTGTAAAGTCTTCACTATCTCCACTAGAACAAATAATGTCATCATCTCCATCATTATCAAAATCCAGTAATTCAAAATAAGACGTACCATAATATGGTGGCAATTGTAACAATCGTTTTTTGCTAAATTTCAATTGTCCTTCATTTATAAATAGATAAATACTTTCGTCTTCTTGGGCCACTAAGGCATAAAAATCTTTAAGTCCATCATTATTTACGTCTTTTACAACAAATTTTGTAGCACCAGGTTTTGGATGAATAGTCGTTTTCTTTATACTGTCGGCTACTTGTTTATAAATGTTAATTCCACCTAAATATTTACCGAATTCGGCAATTAGTATATCAATACTCCCATCGTTATCAAAATCTTCCAAAACAAGATCTATGGGTCTTTCAAGGTTGTCAATAAATTTAAAAACACCTTTGTTTTTAACTAAAACTTGCCCCGTAGGGGCATCAATATTTATCATTCTTCCTAAAATGAGCAAAAGTTCGGCATTTCCATTTTTAACAACATCAACCAGAGGAAAAGGAAGTTCCGATTTTTCAAATGCCTTGGCGTTTTTGTCTATTTTAATGTACTGAGAAATATTTTCTGAATTAAAACCAATTTCATAATTCCCATCATTAAAATTCATGTATGTTAAGCCATCTCCTAAACTTTTCCAAGGTAAAGCCTCCTTACTAAACTGAGACATATTATAATTAAAAACTGGTTTAAGCTCCCTTGGGAGATTTTCAGGAGCATTGTCATTATAATAAGCCATTATAGCTTCCCAGTCTTCATCAGTAATTATATCTGTTTGAGGAAATAACCCCGAAGATAAAAGTCTTTCTTTTGCCACTTTATTACCAAAATCTGAGAAAAATTTCCCTTCCTTTATTTTCCCATAATGAAGCCCCATAATAGGTAATACTTCCTTCCAATATCTTTTAGGTAATATCTCGGCTTTTGGAAATTGATGACAGCGGGCACAATGCATTTCTGCCAATTGCTTCCCATTTGTTAAAACTTGTATTGGATTTTCTGATGCCTTGTTATTTTTAGATTTATTACAAGAAATGAAAAGGAGCGTAAAGCATAGAATATAAATAGAAAAAAATATCTTTTTTATCATATAAGGATTGATGAAAACATGTATTGTCAATAAATATATAGAAATATTTAAAACTTGAAGCTTTTTAAGATTTAATTCTCATAGTGCAGGTAAAATAAAAATTCAAATTCCATATCCACTAGTAAACCTAGGCCTAATTTTAAGCTATATAGTAGCATGTTTTTTTCTGAATTTTAATGGCGATACATGCATAAACTTTTGAAATTGTTTATGAAAAAATGGTAACGATTCATAACCGCAAGCATAACCAATTTGGGCAATTGTTAAATCGGTATCAATCAGCATTCTGCTAGCAATATTAATTCGGTATTCATTAAGAAATGTAAAAAACGGACGTCCCATCATTTTACTAAAAAATCGTGAAAACGACTGTTCCGACATGCTCACTAAATCTGCCAATTCTTTCAAATAAATTTTTTCATGAAATCGCTTTTCAATAAAATCATGAATTTTACTCATTCTGCTGCCAAATTCAATAGGTAAATCGTCAATAAAATGGGCATTAGATAATGTAGTATAATCACATTCTGATAAATCTGAAAGCAGATTCAATAACTCAATATATAATTGATGACTATCTAATTGAGACATTTTTTTAATCCTTGGTAAAAATAATGCGGCATCCTCTTTATCAAAAATAACACCTCGAGATGCGCTAGTTAACATGCTAAACAAAGGTTGCAATTCTGGTACTTTTGCATAAACACCTTTATTCCATTGGATTACAATAGATTTAGATTGTTTGCTAGCATCACTATGGTTTTTCCAGCAATGTGGTAAATTAGAACGGAGTAACACCAACTCACCAGGTTCATAAAACCCAACATAATCACCAATATATTTAGTACCAACACTTTCTTCAATATAAGTTAACTCATGCTGAGGATGAAAGTGCCAAGGCGTATCAAAATGAGGAGCATTATATTCAAAAGCCAAAATAGATTGCTTTTTACCTAACTCAATTTGTTCTAATACTGCCTCCATAAATATTCTATTTTATCACTATTAAATCAAAAATACACTTTTATAAACAGAATAAGTTACTTATTAGCTAAAAAAGGTTATAAATACATCGCATATTATATTCAATTTTGTTAAAAATTCAAATCATGGAAAAAAGCAAAATTTCAGACCCGTTCAAAAAAGCAAGACTTGAAAAAGGAATTGGAGAAATGAATGACCAAAACGATCCTGTAACTATGGTATTAGGTCATAAAGATGTTCGTAAATGTGCTCATAATTGGAAAACATTTCAATCTGGAGGTGAAGAAGTTGGCAGAATTGTAGTTCCTTCTGAAGTTCATATTAGAGACACGCGTCAAATTCCTTTTGAAGTGGATCCGCCAGAACATAAAGGCTATAGAGATATAGTAGAACCTTGGTTTAAGCGCCCTTTAGAAGCAAAATATCAAGAAAACCTATCTCAAATCATTAACAATGTAGTTGATGAAGCATTATCAAAAGAAACAATTGAAGTTGTTGAAGAATTTGCTTTAAAACTACAATCTAGAGCCTTAACTATATTATTAAATGTGCCTCCGGAAAAAGCAGATTTATGGATTTCTTGGGGAACTCATGTATTTAGAAGCGAAGACACTGCACTAGATAGTAGTAAAGCTAATATTTTATATGATTATATTGATGCAGAATTAGATAAAGCTATTGCTAACCCTGGAAATGATTTGTACTCTGTACTATTGGCTTCAGAAAATAATGGTACAAAATTAACTAAGGAAGAAGCAAAAGGAGTCATGATTTTAACCTTTGCAGGAGGTAGAGATACGGTTATTAATGCAGTAACAAACTCCATAGCTTATTTTGCAGAGCATCCGCAAGCTTTAGAGCGTTTGCGTGATGAGCCTGAAATAATGAACACTGCCATCGAAGAACTTATACGTTACTTCTCGCCATTAACACAAATGGGACGCGTTGTTACAGAAGACACTCAAGTTTGTGAGCATGCTTTAAAAGCACAAAGCAGAATATCTATGTGTTGGGCTTCGGCAAATAGAGATGAGCGTGTTTTTGAAAAAGCAAACGAGGTGGTTTTAGACCGAAAAGTAAATCCGCATGTTGCTTTTGGATTCGGAACTCATAACTGTTTAGGTGCCACTCACGCGCGTCAAATTATGAGAATTTTGTTAACTGTACTTACACAAAAAGTAAAATCTATGGAGATTTTAGATTGTGAAGAAAACATAGAAAATCTTGATGAATTTAAGCGTAAAGTTGGCTTTGATAGTATTCAAGTAAAATTTAATAAACTCTAAAAAAAAACGAAAATGGCTAAAATAACATTTATAACAAGTGATGGAAATACAACAATTGTAGAAGGTTCTACAGGGTCTGTGATGGAATTAGCAGTTCAAAATAAAATTAAAGGTATTGATGGCGACTGCGGTGGCGTTTGCTCATGCGCAACTTGCCATGTACATGTTAATCCAGAACAATGGGACAAAACGGGAGCGCCTGATGAACTTGAAAATGATATGCTAGAATTTGATGATAACGTAAGTGAATACAGTCGTTTATCTTGTCAAATGAAAGTTAGTGAAGATCTAGACGGACTTATCTTAACCGTTGCTAAATAACATTTTAATGAGCAGCACAACACAAAATAAGGTTTGTATAGTAATTGGAGCAAGTCATGCCGGTGTTAATTTTGCCTTTGCACTTCGAAGAGAAGGTTGGGAAGGAGAAATTATCCTGTATGATAACGATAAGGAATTCCCTTATCATCGTCCACCACTTTCTAAAGCCTATTTGACTAGTGAAGAAGGAACGGAACAAAGTTTATTATTTCCGAAGGAAAACTATAAAACCGATAACATTGTTTTAAAATTAGGTATCGCTGTAAACACTATAAACAAAGAAGAAAAAACAATTACGCTTGCTAATGGTAGCGTACAACAGTATGATAAATTAGTAATTGCAACAGGCGCTCGACCGTTCCTCCCTCCTATTCAAGGTCTAGATTTGGCAAAAAACGTTTTTCCAATGCGTACTGCTGAAGATGCTATTAATATTAGAAAAACCATAAATAAATCACTTACAAAAAGAGCTGTAATTATTGGTGGAGGATATATAGGTTTAGAAACCGCCGCATCATTAAAAAAACTAGGTGCAAATGTTGTTGTTTTAGAAAGAGAAGAACGTGTTTTAGCCCGAGTTACAGCACCAGTAATGTCAGACTTTTTCACGCAATTACATCAAAATAATGGTGTTAAAATTCTCACCAGTAAAAATGTAATTTCTATTGAAAACAAAGATGATCACAACGTTGTGGTTTGTGATGATGGCACTAAATTAAATGCCGATTTAATTGTTGTTGGAGTTGGTATTAAAGTGAATAGTGAACTAGCTCAAAATGCCGGAATTGTCATTGAAAACGGTATTAAAGTAGATGAAACCGCCAAAACGAATGATACTGATATTTATGCTATTGGCGATTGTACGTATCATTTTAATCCGCATTACAAATATCATTTGCGTTTAGAATCTGTTCAAAATGCGGTAGACCAAGCTAAAACTGCAGCAAAAGCCATTTGTGAGCAAGAAGTAGTTTACGATACTATTCCTTGGTTTTGGTCGGATCAATTCGATGTAAAACTTCAAATTGTAGGTCTTTCAAAAGGTTATAATCAGATTATTATACGCCAAGAAGAAGCCAAAAACAGCTTTTCAACCTGGTACTTTAAAGACGACGAATTACTAGCTGTAGACGCCGTTAATTTTGCCAAAGCTTATGTGTTGGGAACAAAATTCATCAAATCAAAACAAAAACTAGACAAATCTAAAATCTCAGATTTATCCATACCATTTAAACCAAACAGCTTTTTAGCTTAAAAAAATAAAATTATGCCTATTACATCAAAAGCAGCCATTGCAAAGGGAGACGGCACTTTCATTATTGATACCGTAACCGTTGCAGATCCTAAACCAGATGAAGTTATCGTTAAAATAAAAGCTGCTGGTTTATGCCATACAGATCACGATTCTCTAAACTGGGGAAAACCTATTGTTATGGGGCATGAAGGCGCCGGACTTGTTACCGCAATAGGTAGCGCTGTTTCGAGCGTAAATGTAGGTGATGCTGTTATTTTAAATTGGGCCACTCCTTGCATGACGTGTTTTCAATGTCAAGAAGGAAACCAACATATTTGCGAAAACAACTCCCCAGTAACCGCTGGTGGCAATGGCTATACACCAGGTCATGCTCATATTGAAGGCACACTTTGGGACAACGAACCTATAGAGCGTTCATTTAATATAGGTACCATTTCAGAATATACTTTAGTAAAAGAATCCGCTTGCGTAAAGATTGAAAATAATATACCAATGCCTTCCGCTAGTATTATAAGCTGTGGTGTTATGACGGGTTATGGCTCGGTAGTAAATTCTGCAAAACTTCAAGCTGGTAGTTCGGCTGTTGTTTTAGGCACAGGAGGTGTTGGCCTTAACGTTATTCAAGGTGCCAGAATATCTGGTGCTGCTAAAATTATTGCTATCGATATCAATCAGGAGCGATTAGAAATGGCAAAACAATTTGGCGCAACTCACACTATATTGTCCGATAAAAATGATACAGGTTTAATAAAAGCTTCGGAAGAAGTTAAAAAAATGACCAACGGTAGAGGTGCCGATTATGCTTTTGAATGTACCGCCATTCCAGAATTAGGAGCTGCACCTTTAGCCATGATTAGAAATGCAGGAACAGCAGTTCAAGTAAGTGGTATCGAGCAAGAGATCAATATCGATATGCGATTGTTTGAATGGGATAAAATCTACATTAACCCTTTGTACGGTAAATGTCGCCCGCAAATAGACTTCCCTAAATTAACAAACCTCTATGATAAAGGTGAATTAATGCTAGATGAAATGATAACGCGAACCTATCCGTTAGAAAATTTACAACAGGCATTTGATGATATGCTTACTGGTAAAAACGCAAAAGGTGTTATTGTTTTTGAATAAAAAATTTAATTGAAAATGAAAAAGCTCTATATAATATTATTTACTTGTACATTATTTAACAGCGGGTTATATGCGCAAACACCTGCTCCGGAAGGAAAAAAATGGGTAAAAATCGATAATCTTTCCGATGAATTTGATGGAAAAAAATTAGATAATAAAAAATGGATAGGCGATCCTGAAAAGCATCCAGACTTCGGATGGATTGGAAGACCTCCTGCCCTATTCAAAGAAAGCTCTATCAAAGTCAACAAAGGTTTCATGGAAATTGAAGTTGGAAAATTAGATAAAACCATCACTAGCTTAAAATATAAAACACCATCTATTTACAACTATTACGGTGGTATCATTAGAGCGGTTCAACCTATTTCATACGGTCATTATTTTGAATCTAAATTCAAAATGAGTAAAACCGAAATGGGCGGTGGCTTTTGGTTAATGTCTAGAAATAATTGTGGTAAAAAACACGAAATAGACATTACAGAATCTGTTGGAAGTGTATCGCCTCTAGCTAAAGACTGGGGGAAAATTTGGGACAAAATAATGCATTCTAATACCATTTTTAGAAAAACAGAATGTAACGAAGCTACTAGAAGTCAAGACATGATACTTCCTGAGGTTAAAAATTCTGACAAATTCTATACGTATGGTTGTTGGTGGAAAAGTCCAACCGAACTGTTATTCTACCTCGACGGAAAACATGTATATACCATAAAACCACCTGTAGATTTTGATCAACAACTCTTCATTCATTTTTCTATTGAAAGTTACGACTGGAATCCAATTCCTGAAGATGGCGGAAAAGTTGCTAGTGCAAACAAAGAAGACCGAACTGCTTTCATTGATTATATAAGAACTTATAAGTTAGTAGATTCAAAAGACTAAAACTTCAAATAAAATAGTATACAAAATGAAAAAATACGCATCAATCATAATCTTAATTTGTACCATTAACTTGTTAACGGCTCAAAGTAGAACCGTTGAAATTCTAAAAGACTGGAAGTTTTCTAATTACGATTATGGAGCGGCTTTTCAAGAAAATTTTGATGATGCGGAATGGGAAAACGTTACCGTACCTAATGATTGGGCAGTAAAAGAAGATTTTAACTTCACCCATGATATCCAACTAACCATGGTGATTCAAGATGGTGAAACCAAGCCAAAATATAGAACAGGAAGAACAGGTGCTTTACCTTATGTCGGTATTGGATGGTATAGAACAAAACATACTATTTCGGCAGCCGATTTAGAAGAAAAAGTTCAATTGATGTTCGATGGAGCCATGAGTAATACTAAGGTTTACGTAAACGGCACATATGTTGGTGAGCGCCCATTTGGTTATATTTCTTTCTACTTTGATATTACTAAATTCTTAAAACCCGGAGATAACACCATTGCTGTTAGGTTAGAAAACTTCAATAGCCAATCGCGTTGGTATCCTGGTGCTGGTTTGTACAGAAAAGTATCGATTACTAAAATGAATAAAACCCATATTAAAACATGGGGAACCTTTGTTAGCACACCTCAAATCACTAAAAAACAGGCCTTAGTACATTTAGATTTAGAAGTTTTAGGTGAAGGTGATTACACGCTGTTAAATGAAATTATCGATCCAAACGGAAAACAAATTACACAAAGTTCAAAATCTATTTCTTTAAATGGCGAAGAGAAACTATCTGAAGATTTTAAAGTTACAAAACCGCAACTTTGGGATATTAAAACACCTCATCTTTATAAATTAAAAACGTCAATTTTAAAAAATGGAAACCTAGTTGATTCTTATATTACTAATTTCGGAATTAGAAGTATTCGTTTTGAACTAGACGGCTTTTATTTAAACGATAAAAAAACACGTTTTAAAGGCGTGAATATGCATCATGATTTCGGGCCTGTTGGTGCGGCTTTTCATAAGGAACTTTTTGTTCGTCAAATGAAAAAGATGAAAGATATGGGCGTAAATGCTATTCGATTTTCTCACAATCCGCCAGCACCTGAAGCTTTAGATATTTGTGATGAAATGGGTATTCTAGCCATTGATGAGGCTTTTGATGAATGGCAATTAGGCAAGGTTTTAAACGGTTACTCTAAACAGTTCGATTTATGGGCTAAAAAAGATCTTAGCGACATGATTTTAAGAGATAGAAATCACCCAAGTATCATTATGTGGAGTATTGGAAATGAAATTATGGAGCAATACAAACATGACCCTAATAACATTACTGCTTACCTAAATGATATTGTAAAAACACTAGATAGCACTCGTGCTACTACCGCTGGCTTTAACTCCGCTAATAATGCTTTAGAAAGTGGTATGGCAGCTACAGTTGATGTGGCTGGATTTAATTATAAACCAGGGATTTATCATAAAATAAGAGAACATTATCCAAATTTAAAGTTTTATGCAAGTGAAACAGGAGGTGCGTTAAGTACTAGAAACTCCTATAAATTTCCTGTTGTTTTTGATACGCTACAAAATAAAAGAGGGACCTCTGTAAATACAGAATTATATGCCGATGGTCAACCTGGAAACTATGAAAACACCAATGTACCTTGGGGTTATGCACCATACAAAGAATTAGCCTCACAAGAATATAACGATTTTGTTTACGGTGATTTTATTTGGACGGGTTACGATTATTTAGGTGAACCATCTCCATACCACACAGCAAAATCAAGAAGTTCTTACTTTGCTCCTGTTGATATGGTAGGTTTAGAAAAAGACAAATTCTATTTATACAAAAGCGAATGGAATGAAGATGCTGAAGTTTTACATGTCTTCCCGCATTGGTCACTCCCTGAAATGGCAGGTAAAGAAATCCCTGTGGTTTGCTATACCACTTACGACAAAGCTGAACTGTTTGTAAACGGCAAAAGTTATGGTATTAAAACGAAGGAAAAACCACTTGTACCAGAATTTCTAGCTAAAGACATAAAAAAAGAAGCTTCGGGTGGTACAACTATGGCTCAGTTAAAAGCCTATGCTATGGTTTGGGAGCATGTTGTTTACGAGCCTGGTGAAGTTAAAGTTGTTGGATATAACAAAAAAGGTAAGAAAGTAGCAGAAACTAAACGAGTTACTCCTGGCAAACCTCATCATATTCATATTAAAAATGAAGTACAAAAAATAAACGATGGTGAAGTTGCCGTGTACGTGGTTTCTGTGGTAGACAAAGACGGAAATTTAAACCCACATTACAACAAAACCATGAGTATTGAAGTTAGTGGTGCCGCTCAATTTTTAGCATCAGGAAATGGCGATCCAACCAATGTACAAAACCTATCGAAACCTACTAGAGATTTTTTTAACGGACAAGCTGTTATTTATGTACAATCCAAATCAAAAGGAGCCATTGTATTAAAAACAGTTTCAGGTGAGTTAGAAGGCACAAATACAGCAGTTATTGTAAACTAAGCAAGCAGTATGGAATCAAAATTTAGAACAACAGAACTATCAAATCCAGAATTTGAAAGTAATAATCTTCGGTTTATAACAGTAAAAACGCCTAATTTAAAAGGTCGTGGCGATATTTGTGTATTTGTACCACCAATGAAGAATCTTAACGATATTCCTATTGTAACATTATTGCATGGTGTTTATGGAAGTGCTTGGATTTGGGCGCACAAAGCTGGTGTTCATTTTACGGCATTAAAAATGATGGAACTTGGTATCTTAAAGCCTATGGTTATTGCTATGCCTTCGGATGGCTTATGGGGCGATGGTTCTGCATATTTACCACACAATAGTAAAAACTTTGAAAACTGGATTGTTGAAGATGTAAATAACGCTATTATTGAAAATATTGATTGTACGAGTACTAAATCTAATTTGTTCATCTCAGGGTTATCTATGGGTGGCTATGGCGCTTTACGTTTAGGAGCAAAACATCCCGAAACTTATAGTGCTATTTCCGGACATTCTTCCATAACTGATATTACACAAATGCATTTATTTGTGGAAGAAGATGAAGCCCTTTACACCGAAAACGGACAAACAGAAACTTCTGTTTTTGATATGATGCTAAGTAATAAAAACAACTTGCCGCCTACCCGATTTGATTGTGGAAAAAACGACCTCTTAATTGAACATAACAGAAAACTTAACAACCAATTAATAGCACAAAAAATCCCTCATGTCTATGAGGAATTTGAAGGAGCTCATGAATGGACTTATTGGCAAGAACATATTAAAAAGTCCTTGTTATTTTTCAATAATATTAATACTTAATTTTTAATGCTCCTGAAAGCTTGAAAACCTTCAGGAGCATAAATTAGATTAATTATTCAACTTGAATTACCACCAAATTACTTTTAAGATTTGATGCTTTAGCTTTTATATTAATCTTTCCTTTTTTATCTTTTAAAGCCTGTACTAACAATAATGCTTTTCCTTTGGAAGTTATGATTTTATTCGATTGAAAATCTTGAATATTATCCTTTGAGCCATTATCAACACCCAAAACTTTAACATTACCATCTACATTGAAAGTTAATTCTGTATTTTCAGTTTTTACTTCTAACCCGTCTTTATCCACTAATTGAGCAATGATGTGAGCTACATCATACCCATCGGAATTTAAAGTGGTCTTATCTACAGATAATTTAATGGCCACAGCAGCAGATGTCGTTTTTAATACAGACTCAACCTCTTGTCCTTCAAAACCTGCACGTGCTGTTAATGTACCAGCTTCAAAAGGAACTACCCAACGTAAAATTCTATCAGGATTATCACTTAAACTTCTACTTCCCAATGAACGATTATTTAAAAACAATTCTACTACATGGTTATTTGTTGGAACTTCAACCACCACTAACTCTCCTGGTTTATAATTCCAATGCATGTTGGCTTTACTATTATTCCAATTCAATACTTTTTTAGAAGATGCTACAGCTTTTCCACTTAAAGAATCGCTTTCAAAACCAGAACCTTCTAAAGGTGTTGTGCCAATAGACACATGTGGTTTATTCACCCAAATACTTTTAAAATAATACCAACCTTGCTTCTTAAAACCTGCAAAGTCTAATAAATCGCCATCCCATCCTTTTTGAGGCCATTTATTTGTAGCCTCGCCCATGTAATCGATACCTGTCCACATAAACATACTAAACACCATCGGGTTTTCTATAATAGAATTCCAATCTTGCCAACCGCCTGAGTTCTCTGTACCGGTAAATAATTTATTCGGATAGTTTTTCTTACTCCAATGGTACTGATTGGTTTGATAACTAAACCCAACCACATCTAAAGCATCGGCATAACCAGAAGCTAAACTTGCTACGGGTATAATTAAATTAGCGGTTACAGGACGTGTTTGGTCCATTTCTTTAACCCACTTAGATAATCGCTTTGCGGTTTCGGCTAATTTAAATTTTCTGTCTGGCAACGCATTGTAACGCGCTTTCATTTCTTCTTTAGTTAGATACGGAATTTTATTCCAATACCCACCTTTTACTTCGGGATCCCATAAACCACTTACGTGCTTATAGCCCTCATAAGTCCATTCAATCTCATTACCAATACTCCATTGAAATACAGAAGGATGGTTTCTATCTCTTAACATGGTTCTCTTTAAATCGCTTTCTCCCCATTTTTGAAAATGTTCAGTGTAACCTCTTGTAATGTACTGCACACTTTTTTCATTCATGTTGTGCTGCTTATCTTTAGGGTTATCCATTTCATCAAAAATTTCGTTTTGAACCAAGAATCCCATCTCATCACAAAGATCTAAGAATTCTTCTGAAAAAGGATTGTGAGAGGTACGGATAGCATTTACACCACCTTCTTTCAAGATTTGTAATCTTCTTTCCCAAACACCTTTAGGAACAGCAGCACCAACCAAACCAGCATCATGATGCAAACAAACACCTTTTACATAAGTTGGTTTACCGTTTAGGAAGAATCCTTTGTCTTTATCGAATAATAAACTCCTTATTCCAAAAGGCGTTGTGTAGGTATCTATCACTTTTCCTTTTACAGATACGTTGGTTATTACTTTATATAAATTAGGATGCTCTGTATCCCATAACTTAGGATTTGCGACTTGTAAACTTTGTAAAACCTCTATTTCTTTACCTGAACCTATTTTTGTTTCTTTCTCTTGAAGGGTAACCGTTTTACCTTGGTTATCAATAATTTTTGTGATTAACGTGATATTCTGATTTTTACTATAACCATTTTTAATTTTGGTCTGTATTTGAACCGTTGCAACTTCTGTACTAACTTCGGGTGTAGTTACAAAAGTTCCCCAAATAGGAATATGTAATTTATCTACCGTTATTAACTTTACATGTCTGTAAATACCACTTCCTGTATACCAACGGCTGTCCACATAACGAGAATGATCTACATGTACGGTTAATATATTTTTAGTGCCGTCTGTCTTTAAAACTTCTGTTAAATCGAAATAAGTTGGTGAATAACCATATGGATTTTCGCCTAATAATTTACCATTTAGCCAAAAGGTTGCATTATTATAAACACCATCAAACAATACAAATACGTTTTTTGAAGTCGCATTAGCAGGTGTATCAAAATGTTTTTGATATATGCCAACACCTCCCGGTAAATATCCCGTAGCACCATCTAAATCTTCACTAAACGATGCTTCTACACTCCAATCGTGTGGCAAGCGCACATCTCTCCATTTAGTATCATCTAAAGGTAAATTTGTTGGAGTTTTAGTATCTTCAACTAATGTGAACTTCCAATTAAAATTAAAATCTTGAGTTCGTTCTTGTGCATAAAAACTATTGCACCATACTAATAACGTCAATAATAATCCTAGTCTTCTCATTGCTTTTCTTCCCATTTTATAATTATTCATTACTAAAAATATTAACGGATTGTAAAAAATAAAGTGCTTGTATCTAAGGCTCCTTTAGATTTATTTTCCTCGTTAATATCTCTAATTAATGCTTCTACAACATAAGTTGCAGATTTAGACATTTTTTTATCTACATTGAATATAACCTCCATATGTCCATAACCTGGATACACATCAATTGTTTTTTCAAAAACTTTTTTATTCCACTTTTCTTTTAGTTTATCTGTAGTTTCAGAAATTTTTATATAAATTTTTCTGTGTTCATTTGCCTTAAAACTTAAAGGAATTTTCAACCCGTCAGTCACTTCCATTAAGGTTTCTACTTCCGAAAAAATGATGCTTTCATTATATAAATTTAAACCCTTCTCATAAGACTGATCGATATCTTTAGCATCAACATCAACCATATCATAACCTCTTACCCAATCATAATACACTGTGTTTTTACTAGGGTCTGATAATTCTTCATCTGTTGGTAATTCTATCCAAGGAAACGGATACGTTTCAGATACCAATCGCATATACATAGGTCTGTTAAAAGGCTTGTCAACTATCTCATCATAAAACTTCATGTGCTTAGGAGCTCTATCATCATAATAAAGTGTTGCTGTTTTTTCATCTCGCCACCAACCACCATACACATGAAAATCTTTTGAGGCTAACTCTTTATTAACAAACTTTACAGCCGGCGCTCTTAAATCGTGCCTTTTCTTATCGCAGTCTGTGTACCAAAAGTGACCATTAGAATTCATGCCATTAGAAAAAAAACTACCTGCAAAATCACCGCTTCTACCAATACATTCTTGTATATCCCATTCTTGACCATATTTATCGCATCCATTCGGGCCATCTTCAGCACCTATGGTCGAAAACCAAAATGTAGTAGACATGGTAGTTGCAGCCGCCTTTGCACGACACTCATAATACCCAAGAAATGCCGTTTTTTTTGAAACGACTGCACCTCCAGCAATATTAAATTTTAGCTCTCTACCATAGGCTTTTACAATGGTATCTTTTTCTAACTTCTCTCCTTTAATTTGCAAAAAACCATTTTTCACGGATACCTGTGAAGGCAAAAATATACCTGGTTCTCTACCTTTCCATGAAGGATGATAATCGTACCATTTATCTGAATCTAAAGTCTCACCATTAAATTCATCTGAAAAACTAGGGTTAATTACCCAACGCTTCCCTATTGGTGGTTCTGGTGGTCCGGATTGTGCACTTACATGGCATATACTCGCAAATATTAAGAGTAAGCCTATATATTTTTTCATAGCAGTGTTATTTTATAAATCTATTTTGATTGTTTTATTGTTTTTCTTGATGGCTTCAATATCAAAAAGGTGTTTTACATTAGCTCCTTCACCTACTTCAATAGCATACATGTTTGATTGTAAAACCTTTGGTTTATAAGTATTTCCTTTTATTCTTAAAGAAGACACTACGGCTTTGGTGTATTGATTTCTAATGGTAACAACTTGATTCGTTTTGTTCAATTGTAACTCAGGTAATTCGAAACCATTTTTAATTAAAAAATTATCTTGTTGATTGAAGGTTACCGGCCATCCATCATAAGGCTTTGCATTAGGTGCAAACATATCTACATTTCTTGCCCAACACTCATAAGTAGTTTGGCGAGACGCTTTATTAAAACGAATAATACCATATCCTGAAGCCCTGCCATTTAATAGGTTTTCTTTTGCTGTATTATCCTCATGTGTTGGATTAGCTATTGCGTGTACTGTTATTTTATTGTGAAAAGCATCCAAATACTCGCCGGTATAATTAGGCCTTCCTTTTACATGATTTTTACCTGGAGCATCGGGTTTAAACCAACGCATCCAAAAGTTTGAAGCTGCAGGCACTGCAAAAGAATATCCTGCATTATTCCAATCTTCAATTCCATGATGCAATACCGAACCCAAATGTTGATCGCCAGCAATCATGCATGAAAAACTTTTTCGAATAACAGACAATGCTTTGTTTCTACCTGCTTGAGGCCAACCATTAGAATCTACACTATACCGTTGCTTTTTTTGCAATGTTGGCGAATGTGTAGTTACGTTAGCAAAAATGGTTTGAGATAAAACGGCTTTCATTTCGGCATCTTTCCAATCGGTAGTCCAAGCTTCTAAAAAATCTAATTGTCGGTTTCCTAACAAAGTTGCTCCTTGTACATCCATTTCGCGAGTGTCTTCAAAACGTCCTTTCTCTAAAACACGTTTAGGACCGGATTTAAACTTTCTATCTTCTAAAATCGCAAAACTTATACCGCCCCAATTATAATCTGTATAATACACTCCAATGCCTTGTTCTACTGGTGTAGGATCAAAAGGATCGGGTAAATGACTTGTTTGTGCACGCTCCACCTCTTTAATATATTCCACAGGCATATAATAACCTCCAAGGTTTCCATCTCGATTCGGTGACTTTCTGCCGCCATCTCCCCATAAATTACCTTGCCCTATATCATGATCGTCTGGTATAACAATGGTTGGTGTATTTCTAATAATATCTCCAAAAACTTCTCCAAATTTTAACCAATATCCGTAATGGTCACTATGATCGTAAGATTGGTCTCCTGCAAAAAAGAGCACATCAGGCTTTAGGGTATTTAAATTATTAAGAATATCATCTGCAGGTCCTTGTCCGCCATGTCTCTTATAAATGGACCAACAAGAAAACGCCGCCATAATAAGTTCTTCTTTATCTTTTGGATTTTTGCGTATTATACCATCATAAAAAAATTGATTTTTATAAGCTACTCGGTATTCTTTTTCTTGAGTATCATCCCAATTATCTATTCTGAAATGAACTGTATAACCAGGATATTGAATTCTCGCTTCCTGAACATCTTCCCATTTATTATTATTCTTAATTTGTAATAAAGCCGTAAACGGATTGTAATCTTTAACTGGGTAAAATTGTGCCGTTAGCTTTAAAGTTTGCTCATGTACCGTGTACAAAGCAAAACAGATTGCATTGTTTTTTTTAACGTTAGATATTTCGGTAGATTTTTGTGCTTTAACCAAACTTAACGCGAGAAAAAAACAAATATAAAACAGAATATTCTTTTTCATTCTTTATTCGTTTTATGTTATAATTTTAGATTGTAATCATGAGCTCCAGGAGCAAAATTGCTGCGAAACAACTCCGTTCCATCACCACGTTTCCCCCATTTTACTTCAACTCTATTGTCTCCTAAAACAACGTTTATCAACTTCTCTTTCATTTTTTCTGCAATGGTTGCATACTTTTTATCAAAGGCTAAATTGTTGATTTCATTCGGATCGTTTTTCATATCATACAATGCAGGATCTAAGTCTTTATAACTCGCATGTAATGCCCAATCCATATTTTCGCCACGTTTTTTATCAGGACGCGTTTGCATTGAAAACACATATTCTTTGGTTCGAATAAAAGCTCTAGGACCTGTAACCGCATGACTTTCGCCTACAATATAATCTCTTGACGGAATAGATTCTGATGCTATTTTAGCCATATCCAAACCATCTAAATAATTAAATTTTTCATCTTCTAATTTAGCACCCGATGCTGCTAAAATGGTTGGAGCAATATCAACAAACTCAGTAAAATCTCTTACCACCTTTCCTGCTGGAAATGCTTTTTTATCTGACGATACCACTACTATTGGATTATGACTATCAATTTCCCATGATGAAAACTTAGAAACAGATCCGTGATCGTTCAACTTCCAACCATGATCTCCGCAAACGTAAACAATGACCCAAGGTTGCTTTTTTGCTTCACTATATTTGATAAAAGCATCTGTAGCTTCTCCTATTAAAGCATCGCCATAAGCACAAAAAGCATAATAATCTTGAATCATTTTTTGCTTTTCTTCATCTGTAAAGTCATCTGAATACGCATTATTAATTTGTTTTTTTAATTGCTTAGGCATGTTTTCTAATTCCTTCTTATTAAAAGTAGGAACCTTATAAGTATATTTTTGAAAACGATTTCTATAACTTGCAGGAGGCAATACCGGCGTGTGAGGAAAATCGAATCCGATATGGCAAAACAACGGCTTCTCTGTATTTACACCTTTAAAGGTTCTAGAACCTACAGTGAATTCTTGATTTTCATTTTTTAGATAATCTTCAAATATTGAAGCATAGTAACCATCTCTTGTTTTTCCTGCTTTTCGACTACTAACACCTGCTAAGATAATCCCGCTGTAATCAGACTTTGGTTCCTTTTTACTATATTTTCTAAATAAATCATACTTTGCAACAGATGTAGTAGCTGTACCTTTATACTTGGTAAACTTGCTTTCTAAATCTTTTGGTATAACGTATTCAAATTTACCATCAGGAGTTACAAAAAACTCTAAATTCTTGATTGGTTTATCAAATTTCTTTCCATCTAATTCGTAAAACCAATCTTTTCCCCAATCCGTTAAACCATCCCGCCTTAATTGCTTAAAATCAATATTTTTTTGGAACACTTCCGCAGATTTTAATTTTCCATTTTTCGTTGTTTTTAAACGAAAACCAAGTTTACCAATATGCAAAGTCTCATACCCTAAATCGGCCATTTGTTCTGGCAAGCTAGGTTTAGAATGTTCTGCTTGATTATTATGATATTCAAACTCATAAACTCCAGACCTGAAAGGATAACGTCCCGTCATCATTGAGGCTCGCGAAGGTGCACAACCTGTTGCCTGACAATAGGTATTGATAAACGTAGTTCCTTCTTTAGTTAATTTATCTATGTTTGGAGATTCTACGTAACCCAATGCACTCATTTCTCGACCATCTAGAATTTTATTAAAAGCGCGAATAGCATCATAACGCTGATCGTCTGTTAATACCCATAAAATATTTGGTTTTGGTTGTTCTGCTTGCTGTGCATTTACATATTTAAACGTCACCAAAAACACAACACACAGTAATTTACTTATCTTTTTAAATTTCATTATATAAACTTTGTTTTTAGAGTGTTTTTATTCAAAATATGTCGGTTAAAATTTATTTATTAAACAAACTATAATACTTTAATCTTCGTGAGCACCAACATCACCACCAATATTATTTTCGGTGTAACCTTCTAAAACAATTCTAAAAGCATGAGCATAATCTGTTGGGAATGCTTTGGGAGATTGAATAACAAGTCCTTTTTTAGTTCTTTCCCATTTAATAGTTTCATTACTACCTAGCAATTCTATTTTTAAAATTCGAGAATTTAATGCTCCAATTTCAGTGCTTAATGTTTTTATTACAATCTCGTTTTCTGGCTTATCCATTACGATAGCAAAGAATTCTTTATCCGATTTTTTAGTAAATCGAATGTCGGTATTCTTGTAAGCTATTTTAACCTTGTCTTCTACTTTATGTCCTCCTTCTGGTAAACGTGTTGGGCCTTCACCAAAAACAATCCAAGGGCGTGTGCCATAGATAGCATCTCCATTTATATTTAACCAAGCTCCCATATCTATAAGTAAATCTTCCATAACCTGAGGAATAGATCCATCAGGATTTGGTGGTACATTTAACAGCATTAAACCGTTTTTAGAAACAATATCTACCAATATATCTACCAATTCGTTTGGAGATTTAAACTGAGCTCCAGGGCGATAAAACCATGCTCCGGGCGATGTATCTGTTAACCATGGGTTTTCTTTTGGCTGATTTGGACGCCCGCGTTCGTAATCTTTTATTGCTGTAGTTTCTGTAAATGTGGTTTCTTTATAACAAACAGCAACATCTTTATTCCATTCTAAACCTTTGTTGTAGTAATAAGCTAAGAATTTAAGACGAGATTCCTCCGTCATGTTTTCTAACCACCAATCAAACCAAATTAAATCGGGCTGATAAACATCAATAAACTCCTTTAACTTCGCCCACCAATCTTCATAAAACTGAGCATCTGGAGTATCAGAATCTAATGCATGTGGATTTGTATATAAATCATAATCTTTTGGATCAATACCGCCGTGTGCATGAGCCGGCGCAAAGTATTTCCATGTAAATGCGTGATGGAAAGATCCCATAAATTTTAGACCTTTGGCTTCAATTTCTTTTTTTAACGCCGCCGAAGGATCAATACCTCCGTAATTCATAGAATTCCAACGTGTTGCTTTACTATCCCACATTGCAAAATTATCGTGATGCATGGCTACTGGACCAGCAAATTTAGCGCCTGATTTCGCAAACAAATCTGCCCATTTTTTAGCATCAAAACCAGTAGTTTCAAATTGTTCTATAATGTGTTTGTAACCAAAATCTTTTGGATGTCCATATTTCTTTGAATGATGTACGAAATTATTAGAAGGTTTTCCATTAGGCTGAGGCACAATCTTGCCATCTACATACATTTTCATCCCATGCCAACCTGCATACCATTTATCTGGATCGGCACCTTCAAAAGCAGATGATACAGGTCCCCAATGTGCATAGATTCCAAATTTGGCATCTTTGAACCAATCTGGTGCTTGATTTACTGCTTCTATTGATTTCCAATTTTCTTTAAAAGGTTCTCTATTCTGGCTATTTATGTAATTTGAAACACAAAATACTAGAATGAATAAGAATAACGAAGGGCGCTTAATAAGTCTCATTTGATTAATTTATAAATACATATACAAAGGTCGCAGAAACCATATTCTTTCATTATTCACTTGTGTAAAAGACAATAACAAATGGTTTTTTTAGCGTTTTTTTTATCTAAAACACTAAAAAAACCTTGCTGTATATATGAGTTTGAAAGATTTTTTATTTGGACCAACCTTCTGTCGATCCGTTTAAGTAAGTAATAAACCAACCTGATCCCCATGCCGCACTCCACAGTACATTTTTATTATACGGATCTGGTTTTACATCTACCATTTTATTAGGTTGCCCAAGGCCATTGTTAATTTTTGTCCAGCTTTTTGCTCCATCTTGAGACAGATAAATCCCTGGATTCATAAACTCTTTACACATATGTCCTGCTTGTCCAGCCACACTAATTACAATTAATTTTTCATCTAATGGAGAAGTTTCTACTTGCCATACAAAAGGCGCTTTAAAAATTTGTTCCCAAGATTTGCCGTTGTTTTTACTTCTCCAAACGCCTCCTTCTTCATAGGTTCCAGTACGTCTGCCCGTTGCTATGTATAAGTTCTGACTATTTCTATCTATAAACACATTGTTTACAGCTTTAATTTGTGATGGAATACGCATTTTTTCCCAAGACGTTCCTTTATTTGTAGATTTATATAAACCTCCATTACTATCATTTAAAGCAGCATAAATAATATTTGGGTTTTCAGGATCTAGCTTAATTCTTCTTACACTTGCTCCTTTATGAAAACCTTTAATGCTTAATTCCCATGTATACCCTCCATCAAAGGAACGATAAAAACCTAATCCTCCTTTGGTTAGTTTTGCCATTCCGTTTCCTACCTCTGCAATAGGTTTAAACACTGTACAGAAATACATGTTTTTGGGTTCTTTAGGATCAATTTTTAAAGAATATTGAGTTACCAAACCTCTATAAGACGGATTGTCTGCTTCTAAGATAGTCGCTATATTTTCCCAAGTTTTTCCTCCATCTTGCGTTCTACGTAATTTTCCTCTGTGCTCTTGTCTCCAAGCCAAAGAATAAATTGTATTTGGATCGTTAGGGTGAACTGCCATAGTGGAAGTTGAATGTTGCCCATGCATTCCACTATGGTCGTGCACTTGCCCATCTATTTGTTCTACAGCCACAGCTTGTTTATCTGGCCAACCATCTAAATCTGTTGTTTGCCACAAACCATGCTCTCCACTAGCTAATAAGCGTCTTCCTTTAATTCCTGTTTCGTGTAACATGTATCTCCCAGGTAAATCACTATCGCCTCTACCAATCCATTTGTTGCTTCCTGGCGAGGTTTCAAAATCGTCTACTTGTTGCCAAGTTTTACCATGATCTTTAGATTTTAAAGTTTGTTGATCTATACCAATAAATACTTCTCCTTTTACATTAATAGCCAACATACGATTTCCGGAACGTTCTGATCCGTTATCCATATTGACTTGCAAGTGTGCAAATTCAATATTATCTCCTATTGGGTTATTTCTACTTGCCCAATAGGCTTTATCTTTTTTAGCTTTCCAGTACATACCGTTTCTAGCACAAACAATCCATGTTTTACCACCGTTGTCTGTTTTCCAAAGATCTCCTGCTCCAAAACTTTTATCGTGTTTTTTATTAAAAGCAACATAAATTTCATCTTTATTTAACGGATTTACCACCAACCTATTAAAAACCGGTAACGCTTCTGTAGGTAATTCTTTTAGCTCTGCTTTAATTTGTTGTTTAGTTTGTCCAAACCAATAACCAATAGTGTTGTAATACCTATCTATCTCTGAAGAAAAACTAATCTCATTTAAATCAATAGCTATGTTTCCGGTAATGTTTGTCCAAGATTTTCCTTCATCTATACTTTTATAAACACCTCCTTTAGATGTTGTTGTATTTCCTGATTTTTTATAAACCGTTTGTTCTATTAAAAACAATTCGAAATCGCCTGTTTTAGGGTTGTAATATGATGTTAAATCGCGAGGTAAGTTATTTGGTAGTCCCTTGTTCGCTGCTTTCCAATCATCTCCTGCATTTTCACTTACAAAAAAACCATAATTACTTGCTATAAAAATAGTTGAAGGCTTTTTAGGATGATAAATAATTCTAGCCACATCTAAATTTCCAGAAATATCTGTTGCAATTTTAGACCATGATTTCCCTCCATTTTTCGTTTTTAAAATATAGCCATAGCTTGCTCTTTCATGAATATTTCCATGTGGTTGAGCTAAACTTCTGTGATTATCTTTTACATTCCAAAAATCGCCTGCCCCTATTAACCATTCTTTATCATTTTCAGGATTAATAGCTACTTGAGTATGCGCATTACTTACATGCTTTCCGCTAGTTCTAGGAATATCGTAAATTAAATTCCAGGTTCTACCTCTATCATTTGAGGTATACACACCACCGGCACGCTCTATAGCGACTCCAAAATCGGGATTTTGTTCAGAAAATGTAATATCGAGAACACGCTCCATATCTAAACCAAGACCATCAGAATCTTTTATGGTATGCCAAGACTTCCCATTATCCCAAGTGCCATAGCTAACATGCATATCTGGCCCCATAAACATAACGTTTGGATCTGTAGGATGGCACCAAAACTCTTCGTTATAGCCAGACATTCCTGGTCCGAAGTTTTTCCAAACAACAGATGGGTCTGAAATTACTTTTTCAGTTTTAATTTTCTTGAAAAAAGCAGTAGAACTTTCAGTCTTTTTTTGTTGAGAAAAACCTACTATGCTCCCAAATAAAAGGGCAGTTATTAATGTGAAATTTCTTTTCATATTTATTGAAAAATTATTTCAATAAAACTACCCTTAAGTTTTTCAATTTTTAAACAGATATGTTTTTACCAACAGAACATATGGTCTAAATATTAATCATTTTTAGTTCACCCAACATTTACTAAATGGGATGTTCCCTTCTTAAACCCAAGTAAAACATACAGTAATATTACTTACCGGTATTATTTTATATGTTTTGAGCATTATTTTTTCTGGTAATATCTAACATAATCAACTTTCATACTTTTACCATCCAAATCATCTTTTAATACGCCGTGCCATTTAATTAAAGCTAAACTTAAAAAGATAGGTGCTTCACTATAACAAAATTCGTTTTTTGTTCTTCTTAGTTCTTTTCCATCAAAATAGAACACTAACTCATTTTCATTCCATTCCAAACCATAGGTATGATATTCTTCAGAAAAATCATTTTCTTTACTCGCATCTAAAACAGAAATATCTCTCCATTCTCCACCTTTTAAATATTGAACTTTGTAATTACTAACTAAACTATGCCAAGTTTTATTTTTATCTCTCCATCCATTTGTAAACTGAATACAACCTACTGTTATGGGTTGCTGCCAAGTAAACTCTACCCATTTTCCACCTTCTTGTTGCGTACTCCATGAGGTAAACGGGTTACCGTCTACTAACTTATTTTCTGATGCGTTATCTTCATAAGAACCACTAGAAGTAATTCGTACATTTTTAGCTCGTGCATAGTTTACTAACCCCTCAATATCGCTATCTGCTGTTTCGGATAATACGGTTGGGTATTCTCCAGATTCATTTACACCGTAAACTCTAAATTCTCCTAAATTAAACCTAGAGCTGTTTTTAGAAGTAAAACGTATTTTTTCTGTTTTAACAGGAATTTCTAATTGAATAGAATAATCGGGTTTGGTTCCAAAAAAGAACATTTCATTATAACTTGGATGCGATTTTTTACCGTTAGGTAATAATGTGAAATCCGACCAGTTATGAATATTTGTACTTACTTCGTTAGGGTAATGACCTTCATTTATATCAATTTCAAACTTTTTACCTTCAGCAGGTTCACCTCCTCTTGTCATCAACCAAAAGGAGTTATTAGTTGCTTCTCCTCCGGCATATTTATATCGGCATTCAAAATATCCATATTTAAACTGCTTACGCGTCCAAATACTTCCGGCTGTCCAATCTTGACCTCCTCTTTTTTCCTTTTTAATATCTAAATGCAATACGCCATCTCTAACTACTGCATTTTCTCTCCAACGGCTGCAAAGAATATGACCGCTTGAGCTATTTTGAGATGCCCAATTATCTTCTAATTTAGAATCGTCATAATCAAATTCATCCTCCCATTTTAATTCCCATTTTGTGTAATCGAAGCCATTTTCTGATTCTTGAGCAAATACATTAGAACCCAACAAAATAAAAGTAATTACAACTATTAATTTATTCATAATTATGATGTTTGTTTTACTTAAAGCAAAATTGTTAAAATTATTTTTCTTTGTAATATCTAACGTAATCTATTTTCATACTTGTTCCATCAGCGGCATCTGTTACTTCTCCGGCATGTTCTAATATAGCCAAACTTAAATAGATATTTAACTCTTCGTCACAAAGGTTATTTGGTATGGTACGAATTAATTTATCATCAAAATAAAACTTAATACCGCTAGCACTCCAATCCATTCCATATTTATGATAATCCGTAGAAAAATCATATTCATCTTTCACATCATAACTTCCAACTTCAACCCATTGATTGTTTACAAATGCTTCAATTTTATAATCTGAAATTAAGGTATTCCAGTTGGTTCCGCTTTGCCAACCGTTTATAAACTGAATGTGCCCTATATTTTGTTCTGAAGGCCACTCAAATTCCAACCATTTTTCACCTTCTTTCTGAGAAACCCAACTAGTAGCTGTACTGCCATCTGCAATAGCATTAACATTATAAGTATCATTTAAAACACCACTAGATGTAATAGTAACTTGACTATCCTTTGAAAGATTGTTTAACCCAGCAACCGAATTATCGGCATTATTCGATAGTATATCTTCTGGGTAATTGCAGTTAGAACTTGCCTCGTAAATACGAAACTCTCTAATATGAAAATGATTTGCATTATGAGATGAAAAACGAATGTGTTTCGTTTTTACAGCCTCCTCTAAAGTATGCGCATATCCTGGAGATAATCCTTCGGCATATGCTTGTTGACTATTGTCTATACTTGTACCACCTTCCCAATGGTGACGATTGGTATTGACCTCGTTAGGAAAATGTCCTTCATTAACATCTAGCTCACAGGTAACACCTTCACTATTGTTGCCTGTGCCTTTTAATTTTGAAAACAACCAAAACGAATTGTTTGTTCCGCTTGCACCAGCATATTTATATTTAGCTTCAAAATAGCCATAGCCAAAAGTTTCTTTAGTCCAAATATTACCACAAGTCCAATCTTGTCCACCGCGTTGTTCTTTTCGTGCTTGTAACTCTATAACGCCATCTTTTACAACAGCATTTTCTCTCCAACGGCTACAAAGAATATGACCGCTTGAGTTATTTTGAGATGCCCAATTATCTTCCAATTTAGAATCGTCATAATCAAATTCATCCTCCCATATCAAATTCCATTTCGAGATATCAAATTGTTCCGTTGGGCTTGGCAAAACAGTGCTGTACCTTTGACCATTGCAAGTAATGGTTTCTTCTTTTGGATCTTCATTTTCAGGTTCTTCTTTTTGAATATCCTCTTCAATAGAATCATTGGAAGAACCACAACTTTGAATAAAAAGCCCAAAAACTAGTATTAATAAAGTAATTGTAAAGTGTACTATTTTCATTTTAGTTGATTTAATATGTTACTAGTTAAATATATCTATAACATCAATCAATAAGCGGTGAAATATAAAATGAACCAACCGGAAACGTTACCGAAACCGTTTTCTTTTTTCGGAAGCGTTTCCGTAAAATATTAATTCCCTTAAATAAAAGGAGTATTTGAATGAAGTAGCGACCTTTTTAATGATGCATGCTGTGCTTTTTACAAGTCTTTCTAGTAAGAAAAGCCCAAAATAAAACTTAAGAAAAATGATTAATTGAGTTTCGAGAATTCAATTGAAAAAATGATAATAATTGATTTATATGTATATTTAAAAAATGATTATTATCAATTTAATGTTTTCTACCTATTACTGAATTAGAAACATGGTTTGACATAATTAATTAAAGTTTCTCTATGGATTATGTTACTATAAAAGATGTTGCTAAAAGATTAAACTTAGCTGTTTCTACCATTTCACGTGCTTTTAATGATAAGTATGATATTAAGAAAGAAACCAAAGAATTAATTTTAAAAACCGCCACAGAAATGGGATACCACCCAAACCCTATGGCGAAAAAGTTAACACAAAAAAGATCTTTTAATATTGGTATTGTAGTTCCGGAATTTATCAATGGATTTTTTCCAGAAGTTATTATTGGAGCTCAAGAAATATTGTTCGAGAAAGGTTATCAAGTTTTAATTACGCAGTCCAATGAAAGTTACGAGTCTGAAATAAAAAATGTAAAAACATTAGTTGATAATATGGTCGATGGTTTAATTATTTCACTATCCAGTGAGTCCAAAAACACAGATTATTACCAAACTTTAATAGATAAAGGATTTCCGATAGTATTTTTTAATCGCGTAAATTCCAAATTGAAATCTTCTAAAATACTCTTCAACGATTACAAATGGGCCTTATTTGCAACTGAGCACTTAATAACACAAGGTTACAAGAACATTGTACATTTAGAAGGTTTGGAGTCTCTTACATTATCAAAAGAACGAAAAAGAGGTTTTATTGATGCTCACAAAAAATATAAAATAGAGCTCACATCAAATCACTTTATAAAATCTGGATTTACTATTGAATCTGGTAAAGCGACAGCAGAATTAATGATTAAGAACAATCAAATTCCGAACGCTATTTTTGCGTCTTGCGATCCTCCTGCTATTGGTGCTATGATGGTATTTAAAGAAAATGGATATAAAATACCAACAGATATTGCTTTTGTTGGTTTTACAGAAAGTAAATTAGCCGGACTTATAAATCCACCGCTAACCTCGGTGATGCAACCAACCCATGATATTGGAGTTGAGGCTGCAAAAATGTTACTCGATCAAATAGAAAACCCACACGCTTACTTACCACAAACCATTATTCTAAATGGAACATTAAACATAAGAGAATCGTCTGTAAAAATTATATAATACTATTATGTAAACTATAGGATATCTGATTTAAAAAGATACCCTATAAAATAAAAAACACTTGCAAAAAAGTATTTGCAAGTGTCTTTTTAACTATTTCAATCTAAAAATAGGTATCGGTTATTTATAACGTTACCTAATTTTATTTATCATCTAATTTCCAAGTTCTAATCCATTCGTATTGTGTTGAACGTTCTTCCTTCGTAAATTTCTCCATGCCTTTTCCATCAGCGTGAGGCGGATTCCAATCATAAGTTTCAACAGCTAGGTTGTAATACATCGGGAGATCAAAAGTTGTTGTGGGATTTGTGATTTTGTATGCTAATTTACCGTTTAAATAAAACCAAAGTTCCGTTTCAGATTTCCACCAAAAACCATAAACCATATACTCACTCCAGTTTTTTACATCAGTAATGACAGACCCTTGCTTTCTTGTTTCAACAGTGTTGGCACAACTTGTTCTATGAAAAGCATTTGAATGAAATATTTGATCAAATTTGCCACTTACCGCCCATGCATCAGCCCCTGGCGTTAGTTCCCCAACACATTCTTGAATATCCAATTCCAATCTTTTTGGACAAGCATTCTCTTCTGTCATCATCCAAAAAGTCGAAGACATAAAGGTCTTGTTTGCCTTCATTTTACTTTCGTAATAATACCCTACTTTACATTGATTTATGGATCTTACAATCCCTCCTGAATAATCATAACTTTTGCCATTTATTATTTTGGTAGTAGGTAATTTATTAGCTTCAATTTTCAATTTTCCGTCAGCTACAGTTATCGATTCTTCTATAAATAATCCTGGTGGTCTACCTGTCCAAAACCATCCAGCTGAAGCAATATCAGGTTTTGTATACCATTTTGTTCTATCAATTCCATCAGTTTGATTAAACTCATCAGAAAGGTTTTCAATTTTAGCCCATTTTTTTCCTGATGGAGTTGGGTTTTCAATCACAAAATAAGGAAGATCCTCTGATGGTGCTTTTCTAGTTACTATTACATTAAAACTACATGTGGAAGTATTTCCAGCTGCATCACGTGTTGTAAAGGTATTAGTAGTTGTTCCTATTGGAAATACCTTTCCAGAGCCTAATCCACCTGTTTGTGTTGTAACTGATCCCGCTACATTATCTGTTCCAACTGGACTTGTAAAAGTTACTACTGCTCCATTAGAAAAAGTATCTACACTTACATTCATAGCTTCTGGACAGGATAGCGTTGGACTAACCGTGTCATTTTCTTCACCATCCCCGCTACAAGCAATTAGTAAAAAAATTATTGATAAAAAAGGTATATAAATGATTTTTGATTTAAACATGATCTATAAATTTTGGTTTAGTTTTCGAAATTAACCTTCAATAAGAGACTAAAACAGCTTAAATATCTTTAAAACAACAACAAATGGTCATTAACTACATATAAGTTAGAATTTTAGTTTTAAAAAAAATTAAAGTTTCACTTTAAAGGAATCTGAACATTAAAAGACTGTAAAACACCATTTTCGTCTACAATATATGAAGCACCAAATAGAACCAATACACTAATATATTTCATATCGAATTTATTTTTTTAACAAACGGTTTTCCCAATCTTTCAGCAATTCTTCATCAGTAGTGTCGGCTGTAAATAATGGATTGTGTGTTTTTATTTTTTCTACATAATACTTTAAAGAAGAAGCTTTGGCTTTTTCTATTGTTTTTTCACCCTCTGGAATCCTATTTTTTTCGAAAGCCACCATTTGAGTCGAAATCTCTTGAAATAATTGCTCTTTTATTTTTTGATATTTTTTAGAATCGGCTAGGTTATTAAACTCCAAAGGATCCTTTTTTAGATCAAACAATTCAATTTCAGGCTTTGTTGCTACCATAAATTGATTGAATGGTGCTGCCAATTCTCCTTTTTTGTACAAAACATTATACAAAGAAAAGGCTGGATACTGTGCTTTTTTATAACTACTTAATTGCATCCAAGGACGGTCAGGAGTGCGGTTCCAAATGAGTTTGTAACGTCCATTACAAATACTGCGCATATTTTCGACGGCATCACCAGCACGATCTCTAAACCCATAAACAAATTCTCTTTTTGAGGCTTTTTTTCCTAAAAAAATATTGCCTTGTAAATAATTAGGTAATTTTATTTCCACCAATTCTAACGAAGTTGCCGAAACATCAATTAAACTAACCAATTCCTTTTCTATTACTTTTGACTTAAAATGATCAGGATATCTGACGATTAATGGTACTTGCAGTCCGCCTTCATATAAAAACTGTTTATCGCGTAAATGTGGACGACCATTATCACCAAAAAAGAACACAATTGTATTTTCTGCCAATCCATCTTTTTCCAATCGATCTAAAATAATTCCGACTTGTTTATCACATGCTTGCACACTTTCTAAATACATAGCCCAATCTGCTCGAAGCAGTGGGTGATTTGGATAACAAGCAGGTAATGTAACTTTATCTGCTGAAATTGGATGTTCTTTATCTTTAACAAAATCTCGATGGGGTTCGTGAATTTGAACTTGAGCAAAAAATGGCTGACCTTCTTTCCGTTGTCTCCAATCGGTTCCATCAAAAATATTTTCAGCTAAAAAATTAAAATCACCTTTTCCTCCCCTAGACATATTATGCGAATTTCCATTCGAGCAGAAATACCCTGCTCTTCTAAAATAGGTTGTTATCGGCTCTATGCCATCAGGTAATGGTGTCATATTTATAGTTCTATGATCCTGACTATTCACACTTGTTGGATACATTCCTGTAATCATAGATGAGCGACTAGCAGAACAAATAGGTGCTGTAGCGTAGGCTCTTTTATAAAGAACCCCTTGTTTTGCCAAGCGATCGATGTTGGGCGTTTTTAAATCCAAATTGCCATAACACCCTAATTCTAATCCTAAATCATCAGCATTTATCCATAAAATATTTGGCCTTTGTTGTGCCTGCATACTTAATACCCACATGAATAAACCAGATAAAATATGATGCTTTAAAGAATTCATTTTTATAAGTATTTAGTGTTTTTTGCTAGCACCACGTCCCTCCGGATGTTTGTTAATACTACCCACACCTTGAGCAAAGTAAACTTCTGGTTTGTGCCAAACACCTGTATTTTTAAAAGCAGGCTCGTTGTAATCTAAACTTAAATCACAATCAAAACGTGCAATAATAGAATGCCTTTTATCTCCTTTTCCTGCGTTTACAAAATGTGATAAGCCCCAAGTAAAACCTCTACCATCGTTTGTATCTGTAAAGGCATCTGCGGTAAATGGTGCCGCTGCCGTAGGCGTTAAAGACACACTAGATGCTATTTTAAAATTAGCACCATCTTCTGCATATTGTATTGTTTCACGTTCATTTCCATCCTTAATGGCTAAAGTTGCGATACCTCCTTTATATGGCCAGTAAGTGGTTTCATGCCCCGATTGCATCACCGGGTTTAAAGCATGTTTTCTATAAGGACCTAGAGGATCTTCGGCTATAGCTAAACCATGTCCAACTGCATAATTAGTTCTGTTATCTGGCCATTTATTATAAGCCGCTTTGTAATACACATAAATTTTACCATCGTGAACTAAAGGCTGTGGATCGTGCGTTGCTTTGTGATCCCATTCCCCTTCTTTTCCAAAAGGAATTACTTTATCACCACCATGCGTCCAAGGTCCGTTAGGTGAATCGGCATAAGAAATTGAAACCGGACACAAATCGCCTCTAAGTCCGCTAGGTTCATCAAAAGCTTGGTAATACAAATAATATTTACCTTTCCAAACTAAAATATCTGGCGTTGCTACAGAGCGCCATCCTGATTTTGGTTTTTCTGGTCTAGAAACCGCTACACCTTGTTCTTCCCAAGTAATACCGTCTTCACTTGTGGCATACCAAATATCACATAAATCCCAATCTGTTGAAGGAATTTTATCAGTTGCTTCAGCTGCACGATTCCATCCTATTGGAGGAACAATAGTGTTACGTTTTGTGTACCACACATAATATTTACCATCTACAAAAATTGGTCTAGACGGGTCGCGACGCGATATAGTTCCGTCTCCATTATTATAATCGAAACCTTTTAAGCGTGTATACTTAAATTGAGAAAAAAGCTCATTATCTTGAACTCGCGGTGTTGGATAATCGAACATTCTTTCTGAAGATGCACTTAACGGTATGTTAGGTTTCTCTGTTGGCATTTTAAAAGGAAATACTTTTGAAGTTTCAACCTTAGCAGGCGTTTCAACTTTAGATTCTTTTTGTGAACACGACATGACTGATAGCCCCAAAAACAATAAGGTGATTTTTTTAATTTTATTTAATAGCATTATCGTTGATTTTATAGTGTTTATTTTGAACTCATCTTTTTATGGGATGGTAGCGAAACCAATCCACCTAGAAAGTAGAATTTGTAATTTGATCTTCTCTAATAGGCGTTTTCCATAGGTAAAAAACAAACTGCCTACACACCAGTACTCTTTCCATCTTAATCTATTCTTGCCAATATTTATAAATTTCTTTTAATTGACTGTATGCTTCTTTTTTATTTCTACGCGCATCTACAATGCCCCATTCTCTAAAACCAGAAAGCGGTGTTCCTTTGTAATTACTTCTATAATCGTTATAACTCCATAGCGAAACTCCTGTTACGTATGGATATGTTTTCAATTTTTTTAAATAATCTACCAACTCATCACTCAATTTGCCATGCGGTGCTGCTCCTATTTGTCCAATGCCTATTTCTGAAATAAAAATGGGTTTTCCTGGGAATTTCTTATGTGTTTTTTCAGCTAATACAGGTGCGTTACCATAACTATTCATTGATATAAAATCGACCTTCTCATAAGGCTCCGTACCAATCTCACCTTTTCTGTAAGAGGTAATAGTTACGTAGGTTTTTAAACGTGTATTGTCTAAGGTAGCAACATAATCTAGCATAGAATCTACGTAGCTATATTGCGCTTTGGTTAATGCCTTATCACTCCAATCTTCTCCTGGATTTCTCAACTCATTCCCTACACTCCAAGCTACTATAGATGGATTATTAAAATCTCTTTCAATCATCTCTTTCATCCATCTTTCTGTGAGCGGATTGTTAGGAAATGCTTGTTCATCATCATCTCCCCAAACAGGAATTTCTTCAACAACTAAAAACCCAATACTATCGCAGAATTTTAATAGATTTTTAGATAATGGCGCATGCATTAATCTTGAGAAATTACATCCTAAAGATTTAAGATCGAGCATATCTTGCTTTACTAAATGGTAAGGCTCAGTATTACCAAAATCTGGATGATCGTGTACGCGGTTTACACCATTCATTCGAACGGCTTCATTATTTAGATAGAACTGTTCTCCTTTTACTTCAAATTTTCTAATTCCAATGTTATCCGTCTTTTCAGCTATAACCTTTCCGTTTATTGATAATGTGCTATTAAATTCATAAAGGTTTGGTGTATTAAAATGCCAAAGTTTTACCTTAGATAATTCTTCTGTAAATTTTAAAACAGCAATTTTAGTCCCTCCTGCATTTATATTAACAGAAATTTTTTCCGGCTTTGCAACGTCAACAATATTAGATTGCACTTGAGTTGTTATCGCATTATTACTATTGTTTTCTATTTTATATTTAACCGTAAATTGCACTTTATTAGTTTCAAAGTTTGGTGTAGAGGTTATGTGTTGATATACTAATCGAACATCTTCATGAGCTTCTAATGAAACATTTCTACTAATACCACCCCAAGCCCACCAAGCGCCACGTTTATAGGTGTTATCGGCTTCTACAAGTACGGAATTATTCTCTTCTAAATTTACAATATCTGTAATATTAAACTCAAACGGCGTGTAACCTCCAACATGCTCGCCCAGTAAAGTGCCATTTAACCAAACTTTAGAACGCTCGTAAACAGCATCAAATTTTATGCGTATTTGTTTGCCATCCCAATTTTCAGGCACATTAAATTCCCTTTGATAATAGCCCTTACCAACATATTCTGAATAGCGATCTCGAGTATCCCAATTCCCAGGAACTTGTAAGGTATCCCATGCGGAATACGATGCTTCAATAAGATCTTCAATTTGTACGTCATTAGAAGCTAAAAACTGCCAAGTACCATTTAGTGAAATTACTTTTTTATAATCACCATATTCAGCACTATCGTTATCCTTGCAGGAAAACATGAGTAAACTGAAAGTAAAAACGAAAAGAATGGATTTTGACATCATGTTTTATTATTCTTTTGTGATTTTTAATGGAATTTGAATATTAAATGAATGTCTAACATTATTAACATCCAGAGAATCTGCAGCACATAACAAGGCTATTGGCTCTCCGTTTTCCATAAATACTTGCGGGCGCTCTAAGTGTTCGAATTTTGTAGTTTTGCCATCTTCCCAAACCACTGTTCGGTCTGAGATTTCAAAATACTTTCCTTGATCCCACTTAATGCCATCTTCAGAATCATAATGCACTAATGAGAAAATACGTTTATGGCCAATATGCTTCATACGTTTTACAATGGCTCTATATTTTCCGTCTTGATACCAGATATAAGGATCTTCCGCAGGAAATGTTTCACCTTCAAAAGTAAAAATTGGATCTGGATATTTTTTGAATGGACCAACAGGTGAATCTGCAATGGCCACCATATGTACCACAGGACCTCCTGCAGGTAATTTATTTTTCTTTCCAACGGCTTTATAAACCATTAAAATTTTTCCATCTGCCATTTGGCAAACCGACGGATTCGATGTCATTAAAGCATCATGAGAATTTTCATCTGAAGAAATGTCTAAAACCGGTGAATCGGAACGTTTCCATGGCCCGTTAGGACTATCGGCAACAGCAACACCTATACGTTGATTATTTCTGTGCACCCAATTAAGTTTAGGTTTACCAGGCACACTCACAATTTCTTTATCGCCTGTATTCCCCATGTAATACAAATAGTATTTTCCGTTAAATTTATGAACGGTAGGATTGTGCGTTGTAGAACCATCCCAAAATTGAGCACCACGGTCTGGTAACGCATCATCTTTATGAGTGAACGGACCAAATGGCGATTTTGAAACAGCATGAGAGATAATAGAATAATTTACCCATTCCCAACCAATTTTCTTAGGCCATTGCGAATAAAACATATGATACAACCCGTCTTCACCTTTAACTAAAGAGCCTCCCCAAATACTCATAGTATCATTTACAAAAACAGATTTTGGCGATACTTTCCCTAACTCTATTTTATAGTTCTCAATTTTTACACTTGACGTTTGGTTAAGTGCTTTTTTACTTTTTTTATCTGTACAACCTATTAAGGCTAAAATTAAAAATACTATTGAAATTTGATGTTTCATATTATTTAGTTTGTTGTTACTTTAACTATTTGCGACCAATTGCTTTCCTTTCCATCAGAGTTTCTTTTTATTTTAAAGAATATTTGCTTTTCGCCATTTAAATCGATGGACAGCATGCCTCGTACATTTGTTACAAATTCTTTATCTAAATTATCACTTGAAGCTCCATATTGAACCGTGTAATCACCATCATTAAAATCGCTAGAATAACCAATCACTAATTTTCTATCAGCTATAAAAGCATCCCAAATAATTGGTGGTAATTCGTTTCCGTTAGGTGTTACACCTACTGTTTTTGAAGGCTTACTACTTCCTTTATCATTAACCGCATAAAGTTTGAAACTATATACTTTTTTATTGATTAAACTATCTATTTCTATGGCGTTTGTAATGGTTCTGTATGAGGTTAGCTCTTTCCCTGCTGCGTTGGTATACGTTACAAAATATTCTGTAGCATTTGGAACAGCATCAAAAAGAATTCTTACTGCATTGTTCCCTGAGATTATTTGAGATATTTCGGGCGTAATTGCATTTTGAAAAGAAATGTTTTTTTCAAATCTTGAATAGCCAGTTGGAGTTATTAAACTTATGGTGAGATCTAAAATATCTTCTGGTAATTTCCCCCAAGAAATAGCACTTTTCCATTCTCCATCCTTTGGCGTTAAATTAGGCAAATCATGAGATTGCTTTAAAACCGTTTCGCCTTTTGAATTTTTAAATTGATATTCCAATTTATAGTTGCGCATACTATGGCTAGGATAATCTCCAGCATCTCTAATAGGCATCACAATATTGGCCGTGTTTTTTTCAAAATCTATGTTTGAAACTTGAATATCTAAAACAGGTGAATGCTCTTTTTTTATACGATTAAACAAGCGTCTTTTTTGGCGCCAAGAACTAATAATACCCCAAACTCGATTTTCTTCTGCTGTTGTTGCGGCATATCCACTACGATAATCGTTAAATGTCCACATTGAAGTCCCTATAACAAATTCATTTTTATGTCGGAAATGATTGGTCCATTCTGAGAATATTTCTTTATCACCATCTAGCGCTGTTGACGGAAAAGGATCAAAACCAAATTCTGAAATAAATACAGGTTTATCGGGCCATTTTGTTCTTAGGGTATTCAAAATATCTTGTGGTTCCCCTTGCCAACGATACATGTTATGCATAATGATATCAACATAGGTATTTGGGTCGGTTTCGGGTGTGTATTCTTCCTTTTGACCAGAATTGCTCACACAGGTTATTAACCTATAAGGATCTAATTCTTTTTTAATATAATCTATGGCTTCAATAACATATGCTTTGTGATTATTTAATTCGTTACCAACACTCCAACCTATAATACTTGGGTGATTAATATCACGTTCAATCATACCCTTTAACCAATATTTAGAAAGTGCATAGTTTTTTTCAGAAACACTAATATTATGTTTATCCGTAAGTTTAACATAAGGTTCGTCTAACATTAAAACCTCTTCATCTTCACTATTAATATTGATTGATTTTTTGTTTTTAAGTTTAGAAACCGGATAATAATTTACTCTAAATTCATCATTATCTAAATCTCGAACATTAATTTCTTCAAATAATAAAATGCCCTTTGTATCACACAATTCAATGAGTTTTTCATTTTGAGTACCATGCATAATTCGCATAAAGTTAGCACCAGCTTCCTTCATTAAATCTACATCTTTTTCTAAAACTTCTAAAGGCTCAGATGATCCCCAAAAACGATGTTCGCTCACTCTATTGAAACCTGCCAATCGCACAGCTTCACCATTCAATATCATTTTAGAATCGGTAAGCTCTACTTTTCTAATTCCAAAATTATCTTTTCTTTCATTTAGAATAACATCATTCTCCGAAATAGTCGTTACCATTTGATATAACTTCGGGTTATCGAAATGCCATAATTCTACATCTTCAGCTTTTAAATTAGTTTCTAAAAGTAAAGCTGCTGTACTGTTTGGTTCAATTTCTATAGCACCTTTTAAAGTCTCAATGGTAACCTTATTAATTATTTTAGAATAGACGGTAATCTTTCTTTTTTCCGAAGCATTATTTTGAATTTTTACTTTTAATTTTAATTGTGCTGCTCCCGTTTTTAAGTTAGGATCGGCATGAATATATTGATAATCTATACGAACATCTTTGTTTTGTGAAAGCGTAACATCTCTAATAATGCCACCCCAATTCCAGGTTGCTCCAACAATAGAACTATTATCTGCCTGAACTGCAATTACATTTTCTCCATTGAAGTTTAGCGCATGGGTTACATCAAATTCGAAAGGTGTAAAACCTCCCCTATTTTTACCAATAAACTGCCCATTGAGATATACTTTTGATAGATGATACACGCCATCAAATTTTAAATAATATCTATCACCTGAAGCTTTTGTCCAAGATTTAGGAAGGGCAATACTTTTTCGATACCAGCCTTTTCCCGTATAGTTTGAATACGCATTGTTCATTCCCCAATGTCCTGGAACCGACAAATCGTCCCAATCGGAATCATCAAAATCAGATAAAAATACTTGATTGGGTTCTTCTTTGGCTTTTAAGTATTTCTCTTTAGCAACTGGCCTAAACATAACAGCATCGGCCGCAACACTACCACTTACAATGGCTGTTACCTCTACATAATTCTTATCTGTACTATTAAAATCAAAAATCCCTAAGCTAATCCATTCGTTACAAAACGTTCTTTGGCTTATGTATTTTGTGGTTGTACCTTGAGCATGTTTAATATTGTACTGAGCCGTTAAATGCGACGCGAACGGAAACTTAGTAAATGCCTCATAATATCCTGAAGCTTCTAAATTTGGATAAAACCTAAAATAAGAATCATCGTCTTTCTGTCCTCCTTTTAAATTGGTTATCGAAAAATTGTGTTGCGCATAATCGGTTTTATAAAATCCTGAATTTCTAGCTGCAGTCTTTTTAGTTTCCCATTTACCATGTGCTTCCACATTAGCATCGGTATTATCAATAATGATATCATTTTCAGCTTCTACTATATTTAAATAATTAGAACCTTCGCCATAAATGGTATGGAATTTCCAATCGCCATTTAAAGTCATCTTATTTACTTCAACTAAATCACCCGATTTTACAACGGAATTTCCGCAACCTATCAAGGTTAATGCAGTTAAAAGAAACGCGAAATGATATTTTATATAATAATTTTTCATGCTGAATGATGTGTTTCCTTTATTAGGAAATTAGAATTTCAAAAATAGACACAGGCACATGTGTTTGCGATTTTTCGGTTTCGATAATAATCCCTTTTGTTTTGTGTTTTTGTTTGAAATGCCAAGTATTTATAGTTTGATGATTATCTTCTTTTTCACAAAGAACAGTACCATTTACATCTTTAATTTTATAATTACCTAAGCAAAAAGGAACGATATCTTCCGGGTGTCCCATAAGTGTAGATTCCATTGGGTGATCGTAATCTGAATCTAAAAACAACTTAATTTCAGACAGTTCTTGTTCAGAATCCCATTCAATTTTTAAAGTTGGTTTTTCATCATTTATATCTGCAACCCATGCATTTACTGTCTTTCCTGGTCGTACAAATCCGTTACTTAAATTTTCAACTTCAAAAGCTTCAATAGCCGGTGAAATTTCCATTGCAATATTTTTTCCTTCTGGCCTTCTGTGTGGTGTCCAAAATTCGAATGTATCTACTCCAATATTATCAGGCGGTGTTTGTTTTCCGTTATTTGAAACAGCTTTATTAACACCATTAAACACAGAAAGTACTCCTGTAAATCTATTATCACTCGTTTTAATACTGACTTTATCATTAGATAAAAATGTGATAAATCCGTATTGATTATTCTCTAAAGTATTAGAAAATTCAACATCAATATATTGTTCTCCTTGTTCTAAATTGAATAATTGAGATTCTAAAATAACTTCTGGTGTATAGTTTTCAGATTTAATAGAAGTTCTTAATTCTACTTTTAAATCTGTTTTTTCTTCAGCCTGAACTAGAACTCGAACTTTGTAATTTTTATTGGCTTTTAACGGCAACATTTGTGCTGCTGAAATTGATAAATTAAACCAATTGCCATTAAAAGGTATTTCTGAAATACTTAACGTTGAAGAACTCGTTAGTTTTGCTTGATTTACTACATTACTAGCAGATTGAATAGGAACATTTGGTATGCTTTGCCCTATTTTATTCAATTCATTCTGAAGATTTTTAATTTCTCCATTTTCTAAAATCTCTGCTGGTTTCAAGTTTTTATCGATACACATAGATGCTGCCATACCTACGGCTTGGGCGCAAAACCCAGTAGTAGCCATAACTCGAGTAGAACCAAATGCAACATGCGTTGCGCTTATAATACGGCCAGCTAAAAATAAATTATCAATGTCTTTACTCACAAAAGAGCGATACGGAATATCGTAAATACCTTTAGAGTGCCATTGTGTGCAACCCGAAAGTTCGCTATAAACGCCATCTGCTGGATGTAAATCAATTGCCCAACCTCCAAATGCAATAGCATCATCAAATTTGCGTTGCTCTATAACATCTTGTTGCGTCATCATATACAAGCCTTCAAAACGACGACTTTCTCTTTTACCAGGAACAGTTGCTACCCATTCCAAAGTCATGTTTTCAACACCTTCAAAAGTTCCGGAGTTTTTAATATAATCCCAAACGCCGTAAATGACTTTCCAAAGTTCGTATTTAATTTCTTCGGTTTCATGAATGGTATCATGTCTGCCACCATATTCAAACCACCAAAAACGACAACCTTTATCATCTTTACCAATGGCTTTATATCGCGGGATGGTTGTAATATCTTTTAAAGCATATGCAGGCGGAATATATTTTACAGGCTTTTCTGTCTCTTTACTGTAAAAATACATAGAATGACCAAGTAACTCGCCATAAGATTTCTTGGGTGCAAAGGCCTCTCCAAATTCCTCTTTAGTTTCTGCTCCCATTCTAAAAGAAGCGCCTGCTTTAAAAGCCACAATGCCATCTCCAGAAGCATCGCAAAACAAAGGTGCATTAATATTATATTCTGTTGAATTTTGAGAGTTGAACGCTTTTACAGATTCTATTTTATGATCTCCAGATTTAGTAACATCGTAAACCGAAGTATTTAAAAGTAATGTAATATTAGGCTCTGCAAGCACTTTTTCTAACAAAACGGTATCAAAAATAACAGCATTTCCTTCTCGATTTCTATATAGATTTTCCACTAAAATTTCATCCATTACGCCACCTTCACGTGCCCAACGATTGTTGTTTCCCATGTGAGACGTTGCGCCTAAAATCCATAAGCGTACTTCTGATGATGCATTACCACCTAAAACCGGCCGATCTTGCACTAAAATAGTTTTGGTGCCTTTTCTTGCTGCCGTTATAGCTGCACAAACACCAGCGGTTCCGCCACCAACAATTACAAAATCGGTATTAATAGTTACTGATTTACAATCTCTAACATTTTTATTGAATGTTTCTAAAATCATCTGTTATGTACTTTTTAAATCTATTTTTTTGTTTTCCTGATAATGTATAATCCTAAAACAAGTACCGAAACACCCATACCTCCAACTAAAAGTTGAGCCGACTCACCTATAAACGATAGTATTAAAATTAATAAGCCTGTTAATGCTACACCAATACCAATAACTCTTGTTCCTTTATTATTGCTGCCATCTTCAGCCTCTTGTGGTTCTGCTACTTTTAATTGCCTTTTAGTTTCATATACATCATAAGCAGAAGTACTACTATTTGCATATTTTAAATACAATTCAATACCTAACAGTAATACAATAGGAATCCCCATACCAACGCCCATTTCCATGGCTCTACCTAAAGTTAAGTCTATTAAATCTGGTGCAAAAAATTTAAAAAACGCATTGATACCAAGAGAAATTACGGTAACACTTAAAACTGTTTTCCCTGTTTGAAGTTTGGAAAAAAGCGCCCACAAAGGCGGTAAAAACATAGCGCCACCTGTTAAAGCTGCTAAACTCATAACCACTTCTACAATACCGCCTAAAAGTGGTACCAATAAAGCTATAATAATAGTTAAAACTCCTAATAGAATAGTTGCTATTCTTGCTGTTTTTACTAATTTTTTATCGCTAGTTTCAGGAAATAACCCCTTATAAATATCATTAATTAATACACCTGCAGAGATATTTAGTGTGGTATTAACCGAGCTAGAAGTTGCAAACACCATACCGCCAAGCATTAAGCCTAACATACCAACAGGAAGCACTTCTTTACACATTAATAGATATGCACCTTCATCGGCTAGTTCACCTAATTCAGGATTTAAAACACGATAAATCATTGGTGGTAACATCCAAATTAATGGGCTTACCGTGTACAAAGCACCAAATAACCAACCTACTTTTTTTGCATCCTTAGGTGTTGCAACACTCGTGTAACGCTGCACATAGGCCCAGTTTCCGGCAATAAAAAACAAATTATACAATCCGAATGCAATCATGAACACCCAAGAGTATTCAGAATTTGTAAACTCAAAAAATTGTTCTGGCGCTTGTGAAATAAAATTATCTAAACCTCCAATTTTATCAAAAGATAAAGGCACAACAATAAGCACCGCAGCCGTTAAAACTATAAACTGCAATACATCTGTAACAATAACAGCCCACAAACCGCCAACAGCAGTATAAACTAATATTAAAACACCTAAAACAATAATACTTGTGGTTATTGGAATTCCTGTAGAAACTTCAACAATTTTAGCAACAGGATATAAAAAGGCTCCCGTAGTAAATATGGAAATTACAAGAAAAATGTAGGTATATGCTTTTTGGGTAGACTTACCCAATCTATCTGTAATAAATTCGGCAGCAGTAAGCGCCTTTGTTTTTTGCCATTTAGGTGCAATAAAAAAACCGATAATAACTCCTGCAATACACATAGTCCATTGAATGGTTACTGCCACCCAACCGCTTGAATAGGCTATAGAACCCCAAACAACAAATGTACCCGCAGAGAAAAAACTCATAAAAAGAGATAAGCCACTCATCCACCAAGGAAGAGCGCCACCAGCTGCAAAATAAGATTTCATATTTTTTCCTGCCTTAGAGAAACTCATCCCGCAAATAAAAACGAGAAGCGTAAAAACAAGAATTACAACAATATCAATGTTAGACATTTTAGATTGGTTTAGTTTAGAAAGTTGAAGCAAGTAACCTTAAATTATTTAACAAAACAACTCGATGTATAAAAAACACCTTCGGAAACGTTTCCGAAAATCATTTAGTTTTCGGAAACGTTTCCGAAAACTAAATGTGTTTGATAAAAATTAATCAAAAACAGATTTTAATTATTGAACGTTGTTTTGCTAATTTTTTAGTTAACAGTACATAAACATGAATCATTTCTTAAAAATCGATAAAAAAACTAAAGTTAATTATAAAAAAAAAGAACACGATTACACATCAACAGAACATGTTAAATACCTGATTTAAAGCATAATAACACCACTGGCGATTTCTTCGTTTTTCAAAATAAATCATTTATGGTAGTATTATAAATATCTCTTGCACACTATTGTTTAATGAATCTATAATTTTATTTTCTGACAAATTAAAGGCTATTTAAATTTATAATTTTCATAAAAACTTTGTCTTGAAATATGTACATATGAAAAAAAACAGATTGCTTGTCGCACTTTATTTTAGCTGTATTTTAAGTGGTTTTGCTCAAATGAACATCTTATTTATAGAATCTGATGATCAAAGCAACCAAGCTGTTGGTGCTTATGGAAATAATAGCATGGTAACACCTAATATTGATAAACTAGCCCATGAAGGGGTTTCATTTACATCTGCTTATAATATGGGATGTTGGTCGCCAGCCGTTTGTATACCTAGTAGAACCATGCTTATTTACGGGAAATACTTATGGAAATCGCAAAAAATTAATAAGCAAAATGCTCCAAAATCATTACCCGAAAAATTACACGATAATGGTTACTACACCTATATAACTGGCAAATGGCATGCCATGGGAAAACCCGTAAAAACTATTTTTGACGAAACTGGAAGCATACAGCCTGGGCAATTAAAAACATACAACGCACCAGCCGGACATATTACCGATATTACTGCAAGCGAAGCTGTTAACTTTATAAAAAACTACAAAAATGATAAACCGTTTTTTGCCTATGTAGCCTTTAATGCGCCTCATGTACCAAGGCAAACCACACAAAATTATTACGATTTATATCCTGCAAATATTATAGAACTTCCTCCTAGTGTTGTAGACAATACTCCTTTAAACAAAAATGTAAAATATCAATACGCACCAGATCCTTTACGGTCTAAAACCATGCAACAACGTGTTCAACAAAATAATGCCATGGTAACGCATATGGACGCCCGCATTGGCGATATTATTAAATCTCTAAAAGATAAAGGCGTGTATGATAATACTATTATTGTTTTCACATCAGATCATGGTATTAATTTTGGAGAAAATGGAGTTGCAGGTAAAGTGTGTTTATACGAACCTAGCGTTACTGCGCCACTAATTATTAAAGCTCCAACGGTTACGCCTAATAGTAAAATTACTGCCCGCGTTTATTTACAGGACATTGCTCCTACTCTTTTCGATTTATTAGAACTAGAATCTAACGAACCTACAGACTTTCAAAGTTTAACGCCTTTACTTTCTAAAAATGGAAAAGCGAGAGCTTCTTTATACTTAGCGATGTTTGATGATCAAAGAGGTATTATTTCCGAAGATAAAAAACTAATAATTTACCCTAAAACAAGCAACTTAGAGTTATACGATATAAAAAACGATCCGTGGGAAACTAAAAATTTAAATAGTAAGAAGACATCGAAATCACTCATTTCTAAACTTTTAAAAGAGATGAAAGCATGGCAATTAAAAACGGCAGACAAAACGGATTTAACAGCCTTTTACAATCAATACATTTAATAATATGAAGAACTTCTTACTAATAATATGCTTGATTTTTTCTACACAGATTGTAGCCAAAGACTATAATGTTTTAAACTACGGAGCCAAAGGAGATGGTGTTTCTCTAGATACTAAAGCTGTGCAAAACGCCATCGATTTATGTTCCAAAGAAGGTGGCGGAAAAGTTATAATTCCGTCTGGTAAAACAGTGGTTATTGGCACTATTTATTTAAAAGATTATGTAACACTTCATATTGAAAACGGTGCAACCTTATTAGGGAGTTCAAATTACGAAGACTATACCACAGACACCCACAAAAACACCTATAAAAACGAACCCCATATGGATCGCTGTCTCATATTTGCTCGAGACGCTAAATCGTTTGCTATAGAAGGCTATGGTACTATTGATGCTAATGGGCATTCAAAATATTTTACTAAGAAAAAAGGCGGTCGCCCGATGATGATGCGCTTTCTTAATTGTAACAACATCAAACTAAAAGATGTCACATTAATAAATCCAGCCGCTTGGACTTCCGCTTGGTTGTACTGCAATGACATTGTGGTTAATGGGATTAAAATTATAAGCCGCGTTAACAATAATGGTGACGGATTGGATTTTGATGGGTGTACCAATGTGCGTGTTTCTAATTCGTCTTTCGATACAAGCGACGATTCTATTTGCCTACAAACATCAAGACCAGACAAGCCATGTAAAAACATTGTAATAACCAATTGTGTTTTTACAAGTAAATGGGCAGGAATGCGTATTGGTCTAGCTTCAAGAGGCGATTTCGAATCGGTAACGGTGAGTAATTGTACATTTCACGATATACAAGATTCGGGTTTAAAAATTCAAATGAATGAAGGTGGTGAGATGAAAAATATGGTTTTCAATAATTTAATTATGAAAAACGTACCACGCCCTATATTTATGACCTTTTGCCAACAACGTGCAGGCGTTGATGCGCCACAAGAAATGCAACCTATGAAAGCGATGCACGGTTTTATTTTCAGTAATATTATTGCAGATAATAGTGCTATAGATAAAAATTCCGCCATTTTTATTACAGGTATGCCCGAGCATTATATCACAGATATTCAATTAAATAATATTCAATTTAAAGTCTCTGGTGGTGGCACAAAAGAGGATGCTAATAAAATAAATCTAAAAGAATATACACTAGAAACGTTAGGTAATTGGTGGCCCGAATTCAGTAAAGTAGGTACACTTCCTGCTTCTGGAATTTATGCGAGACATGTGGATGGATTAAGCATCAATAATTTTCATTTGCAAACTATAAATGAAGATCATAGAAAACCTGTTGTTTTTTATGATATTGTGAATTCTAGTACAAAAGCTATCTTTTTAAATAGAAAAGAAGTCCATTTAAAATTTTAAAATTAAATGAAATATCGGTTATTAATTATTGTAATGTTCGTGTGTTTTAACTCCGTTTTAAAAGCACAACAACCAAATATTGTTTGGATTACTTCTGAAGACAATTCTAAGCACTATATGAAACTGTTTGATGAGCACGGTATTGAAACACCAAATATTGAAAGATTAGCAAAAAATGGCATTGTTTTTAATAATGCTTTTTCTAATGCTGCCGTTTGTAGTGCGGCGCGCTCAACATTAATAACTTCTAGCTACGGTCCCCGATTAGCAACACATTATCATAGAGCAGAAGGAAAAGTGACCTTACCAAATAATCAAACTATGTTTCCTGCTTATTTAAGAAAAGCTGGTTACTATACAGCCAATAATGCAAAAGAGGATTACAACATCAATAAACCGGATGATGTTTGGGACGATTCTTCAAAAAAAGCAACTTGGAAAAACAGAAAAGAAGGACAACCCTTTTTCTATGTTTTCAATATTGGTACAACTCATGAAGGTACTTTACATTTCTCTGAAGAAACCATGAATACCACCAAAACCAATACCAACCCTAATTCTGTTTTTGTACAACCAAATCATCCACAAACCGATTTATTTAAATACACCAATGCCTATTATCGAGACAAGATACAAGCCATGGACGCCGAAGTTGGTGCCGTAATTAATAAATTGAAAGAAGATGGACTTTTAGAAAACACCATTATTTTTTACTATGGAGATCATGGTGGTGTGCTACCATTCAGTAAAGGTTATTTAACCGAAACAGGTTTACAAGTGCCATTAGTTGTCCATGTTCCCGAAAAGTATAAAAACCTAAGTGTTTTTAATGCAGGAAGTCAAACAGATGCTTTTGTGAGCTTTGTAGATTTTGGAGCTACCGTTCTAAATATCGCAGGTATAGAGATTCCTAAAACCATGGATGGTAAACCTTTTTTGGGAGATAACATCAAAGAGAAAACCATTACGAAAAGAAATGAAACTTTTGGCTACGCCGATAGATTTGATGAAAAGTACGACATGGTTAGAAGTTACAGAAAAGGCAACCTCAAATACATTCGTAATTTTCAACCTTTTAATATTGATGGCTTAATGAATGCCTACCGTTACAAGCAAATGGCATATGCAGAATGGTTTAATCTTTTTAAGGCAGGCCAACTAAATAAAACACAATCTAAGTTTTTTGAAACTAAAGCAGTTGAAGAGCTGTATGATATTGAAAAAGACCCTTTTGAAACTAACAATTTAACTGATAAAGACGGGTATCAAGCTGAATTAAAAACCATGCGTAAAACTTTAATTTCATGGATGGAATGTCAGCCAGATTTATCATTCTATCCTGAGTTTTATTTGCTTGAAAATGCCATTCGAAATCCAGTAAAGTTTGGTAATACTCACAAAAAAGAAATTAAAAGCTATTTAAACATATCAAATTTAGCCTTGTTAGATTATGATAAAGCTTCATCTAAAATTTCAAAACATTTAACATCCAATGATCCTTGGAAACGCTATTGGGCATTAATTGTTTGTACAACCTTTGCTGAAAAAGCTAAAGCATTTATACCTCAGATTGAAAACATAATGAAATCGGACACTCAATTAATAAATAGAATGCGAGCAGCCGAATACTTTGGTGTTACCGGTTTGAAAGACACAACCAAAGATATGATTGAAACGGTTTATCAGTCTAAAAACGATACTGAAACCTTATTGATTTTAAATGCCATCGCATTGCAAAAAGATTTTTATCAACAATACAACTTCAGCATAAACACCAGTAAAATAGATAAGAAACTACTCGATAACAAACTGATTTCAGAACGAGTGGCCTATATAAATTCAAAATAATAACATATAAACCAACTTTTAAACTAAAAACATGAAAGCTATACTTAAAAGATCGAAGCAATTTTCAATTTTACTTTTGCTATTAACAGCAAATACAATTTTTGCACAAAAAGGGCCTTATTTCCAGAATGGTGAAGATCCAAAACCAGAAAACGCAAAGTGGAAGTTAATCAAAAACATGTCTGATGAATTTGATGGCAAAAAAATAGACGAGAATAAATGGCAAATTTCTGGTCAAGGTTGGATAGGTAGAGCTCCTGGCCTATTTCAGGCAGAAAACATAAAATTAGATGATGGTAGTTTAAAAATAACAACCAAATTATTACCAAAACCTATTACCAAAAACAATAAAGTATTTACTCACGGTGGCGGATATGTTGGTTCTAAAAACGGCATGACTTACGGCTTTTACGAATGTGAAATGAAAGCCAATAAAACCTTTATGTCTTCTACATTTTGGTTGATTAATGAAGGTAAAGGATTTGAGGGTTGCGATAAACGAACCACGGAATTAGATATTCAAGAAAGCGTTGGGCAAATAACAAATCCGGCAGAATGGATGAAAAATTTTGACCAAAGCATGAATTCAAATACACACAGTAGAAACATTCCTGAGGGCTGTGATTACGAAAAAGGGTCTAATAAATCGGGCGGTTTAATAGGCGGAAAAGTTTATGATGATTTTCATGTTTATGGTGTATGGTGGAAATCTAAAGATGAAGTATTATTTTATTTAGATGGTAAATTACAAGGAAAAGTAGCACCTCCTGCAGATTATGATATTGAGATGTATTTAAGAATGGTAGTTGAAACTTATAATTGGAACCCAGTTCCTGAAGATGGCGGCATGACGGGTTCTGAAGAAGATAGAACAACCACATACAACTGGGTTAGATCTTGGACTTTAGACGAAAAATAAATATAACTAAAACAACAACATAGCATGTTAAAAAGCTTAATATTCTTAGGTTTTGTTACTGCCTTACTGGCTTGTTCTTCAAATTCTAAAACATACAATATAGAAGATTATGGAGCTAAGGGCGATAGCTTAACCATTAATACAAAACCCATACAAAAGGCCATTGATAACTGCTCTAAAAACGGCGGTGGTATTGTACTTATTAAAGAAGGTATTTTTATTAGCGGAACCATAATTTTAAAAGATAATGTAACCCTTACGGTTGAAAAAAACGCCAAATTAGTAGGTAGTTCTAATCCACAAGATTATCAAAGTATAGACACCTTTGTAGATGCTGTTGGTCAACAACGCGGCACTTGCTTAATTGGTGCGCTAAAAGCAACAAATATTGGTGTTTCAGGTGAAGGTACAATAGACGGAAACGGAGCGGCTTTTCTAGCTAAAAATCTTTCAAAAACTAAAAAGGCCTTAGGTATTACAGACGATAATTTTGGAAAAAACCGCCCCTTTTTATTACGTTTTGTTAAGTCTAATAAAATTACTTTAAAAGATATTCATATTCGTGGAGCTGCAGCTTGGGCTTGTCATTTTTTTCAATCTTATGACATTTTAGTAGATAATATCTCTATTTACAATCATGCTAATAAAAACAATGATGGTATAGATTTAGATTCTAGTCACGATGTGGTTATCAAAAACTGTAATATCAATTCTGGAGATGATGCTATCTGTATAAAATCTACTAGTCCACTAGCTACCCACGATGTTCAGGTATCAAATTGTACTTTAAAAAGCGATTGGGGAGCCATAAAATTTGGAACAGAATCCATGGGCGATTTTTATAACATCGATATTCGAGATTGTAAAATTTACGACAATAAAGGTGGTGGCATTAAAATACTAAGTGTCGACGGTGCCAATATTCACGACATTACCATAGAAAATATTGAAATGGACAATGTAGATATGCCCATTTTTGTGCGTTTAGGTGAACGATTAAAAACCTATAGAACTGCAAAAAAACAAGCTGTTGGCACTATAAATAATGTACTTATAAAAAATATAACAGCAACTACCAGGAGTTTAGAAGAATCTCGAATATCACCGCCTTCTGGAATTTTAATAACAGGAACTCCAAACCATAAAATTGGAAACCTAAAATTAGAAAACATCAATATTACATTACCTGGTGGTGGAAAAAAAGATGATGGACTTAATGTTCCTGAAGACGAAACCAGATATCCAGAATTCAGTTTTTTCAAAGTATTACCAGCTTACGGATTGTATGCGAGACACATTGAAGATTTAAAAATTTCAAATGTAAATTTTAAAGTTAATTCACCAGATCAAAGAAGCAAATCGTTAATAATAGAATAGTATAAATTATGAAAACATATAAAACCCTTTTACTCGTAGCATTAACATCAAGCCTATTTTTCAATTCCTGCCAAGTCACCTCGCAAAGTTTTCCTTTTAAATTACCAAAAGAAAAACCCAACCAACCACTAAGCAGAGCTATGGAGCGTAATTACGACAATTACATGGCACCAAGACCAGAAGATAACGAGCTTTACACGCAATTTAAATATACAGAAATAAAAGGTTTAGATTACAGTAATCATGATGGAACTATAAGCCGAAGAGATCCCTCTAAAGTGATTTTTGAAAACGGAAAATATTATGTTTGGTATACACACAGGCAAACGGAAACCCCTCCAAAAGGCGCTAAATTGAGTACAGAAACCATACCATCTGCAGATTGGGATTTATCCGAAATATGGTACGCTACCAGTACCGATGGTTTTACTTGGGAAGAACAAGGTGTCGCTATACCTCGCCCACCAAAACCAAATTTAGGGCATCGTTCGGTATCTACAGCAGATATTTTAAAATGGGAAGGAAAATATTATATGTACTACCAAGGATTTAGTGAAGCCAGTGGTTTACGTGGTGACGATTGTCCGGTTTTAATGTCTTATTCCGATTCTCCTGATGGTCCTTGGACTGCAACTAATGAAATTGTAATTCCAAATGGACCTAAAGACACTTGGGATCAATACTCAATTCACGATCCATACCCTTTAGTTTATAAAGGTAAAATATACTTGTATTACAAATCTGATATGAACGGAAAACCAAACCTAGTGAGAATGCAAGGTTTAGCAACAGCCGAAAGTCCGTTTGGTCCGTTTACAAAAAACCCTTTAAATCCCGTTTTAACCTCAGGACATGAAACTACACTTTTCCCTTTTAAAAAAGGTATTGCAGCTTTAACTATTAGAGATGGAAACGAGCATAACACCATTCAGTTTTCTAAAGACGGTGTTGATTTTGAAATTGCTTCTTTAGTAGAATTAATGCCTGCTGCGGCTGGCCCATATATTCCAGACGCTTTTACAGATACTAAAGATGGTCGTGGTATTACTTGGGGTATTTCTCATTTTACAAGTTATAATGGTTGGGCTACAAATCATGCTATTTTAGCGCGTTTTGATTGTGATTTAAGTTTAGATGTTAATGATCCTGCTATGAAAAAACATCATGTTTATCATAGTCCAGAAGTTTTTTTTAAGCAAGGTTTAAATCCTAAACAAAAAGCGAGAATACACGAAGAAAACCAAAAATTACAAAACAACTAGAATTCATGGCTAAGCTCTATTCTTATTTCAAACAGTCTTCTGTTGCATTATTTATGCTATGTTCTATCTTTTCATTTGGACAAAAAAGTAGTAAAAAACCAAATGTACTAGTCATTTTCACAGACGACCATCGCTACTCTGGTGTTCATGCCTTAGGCGGTATGGATGTTAAAACGCCCAACATAGACCTTTTGGCTGCAGATGGAGTAACGTTTGATAACACCTATTTAATGGGCGCTTTTACAGGAGCAACCTGCGTAGCAAGTAGAGCGATGTTACTCACTGGATCCAATTTATTTGAATTAGGTGGTGCTGGGCATAAAATTCTGGAAAAAAGTAAAACCATTGGAGAAACCTTTCAAAAGGAAGGTTACAACACTCATATTATTGGCAAATGGCATCAAGATGGCGAATCGCTAAAACGTAGTTTTACATCGGGAGATAAAATAATGGGAAGAGGTCTTTATCTTGTAGATCATTTTAGAATGCCGTTTTACGATTGGGATAAAGCAGGCGCATTTAAAAAAGAAGATGCCTACCTTTTGGGTTATGACTATCGTGGAAACATTATTCGTAAACCCGTTCCAAAGGATGCCAAAAGAGGACCAACCGGAACAGAAGAAAACGGCCCGCATACCTCTGAGGTTATAGCAAATGAAGCTTCCAACTATTTTAATACTTATAAAAGTAAAAAACCTTTTATGATGTATTTAGCTTTTCATGCGCCTCACGATCCGCGCCAAGCGCCACAGAAATATAAAGACATGTATCCTGCCGAAGATATAACATTACCGCCATCTTATATGCCACAACATCCTTTTGATAATGGACATATGTTTTTGCGTGATGAAGAATTAGCGCCATGGCCAAGAACTACTGAGGTTGCAAAACAACAATTAGCAGATTATTATGCCATAATAACCCATTTAGATGTGCAAATTGGTAAAGTAATAACTGCTCTAAAAGAAAGTGGGCAATACGAAAACACACTAATTGTATTTTCTGGAGATAGTGGTTTAGCTGTTGGAAATCATGGCTTAATGGGAAAACAAAACATCTATGATGAAGATGGTATTCATGTTCCTTTAATTTTTTCAGGAAACTTAATAAAAAACAAAGGAACGCGCTTTAACGCTTTATCTTACATACATGATATTTACCCCACAATTTGCGATTTTGTGCAGGTTCCAATCCCTGCTTCTATTTCTGGAAAAAGTCTAACACCAGTAATAAAAAATGAGGTAAACCAAGTTAGAAACTCAACTTATCATGCTTACAGGCAGTTCCAAAGAGCTTTCAGAAAAGGAGATTATAAATTAATTGAATATGTAAGAGCTAACGATTTTTCAAATAAAAACGGAGCATCTATTGCGGGTTCTAGAGTTACGCAATTATTCAATATTAAAAAAGATCCGTGGGAAACACAAGACTTGTCTTTCTTCCCTGAAAACAAAGAAATTATTGCAGAAATGCGCTTAGAAATGAAAGCAAAAGCCATTGAAATTGGGGATAAAAAAGAGAACATCCCAGGTGAAAAATACGATTTCTGGGATTTTTATTAAGAATCACCAGAAACTATATGTGGTAAACTAATAGACATTTGTTATGCCGCAAAGCGAACCTCATTTATATTTTTACAGAACAACTTATTTCTGATAAAAATATAAACTATGGTATACATTACACACGCTCAAAATGATAACATTTTTAATACAATTTTAAAGAATCTTTTTCCGCTTTTAATAATAACACTCTTTTTTCTAACTCCAACTATTGGTCAATCTCAAGAAGGCAAAGTTGAAATTGATGGAATTATTTTAGATGAAACAAACTTCCCTGTGCCCTATGCCGCTGTTGGAATAGTTGAAAAATATTTAGGAACTTCCAGTACAGAAGATGGTGAGTTTTCAATGTTGGTAACAAAAGGCGAACTACAAGATAGTCTTTCCATTTCCTGTTTAGGGTACGATACTATTAAAATTAAGGTTGAAGATTATCTAAACCAAGAAGAAAAGAAAATTGTTTTAGTTGAAAGTGTTTTCGAAATGGATGAGATTAAACTTCTAAATCCGTTAGAATATGTTTTAAACGCACAAAAAAGTTTAAAAGAAAATACGATAAGTACACCTCATAAAATAGAGATGCTTTACAGAAGAGCAGCAACCGAAGGCGGCAGATCTAAATTTCTTGTGGAAAACTATATAAAAATTAGAGATCGCGGACCAGCATATCCTTTAGGAGTCGTTGAAGTGGCTGAAGCTAGAAAATCTGCAGATTATAGAATTTGGAAACGTGTGCAATGGACACACTCTATTAATCATATGGCAAATGGAAATCCTTTAAGACCATCGGAAAAACAACCAAACTTAAAGAAATTTACTTGGAAGAAAATAGGCGATTCATCTTATGAAGGTGAAGATGTACTTATACTCGAAGGTACAGGTAAAAAGCAATGGAATAAAATAAAGCTATATATCGGCATAGACACTTACAGTGTTTATAGAATAGAAAAACAAAAGGCGCTTTATATTTATCAGAAGCACCAAAACGGAAAGTTATATTTAAGTTATTATGCCAACGAATGGGGCTTTCAAAGAGATATGATTCCTGAGCAATATTGGAACACAGAAGCAGAAAAAATGAGTTACCGTCTTGAAGCTTTTGTTTATAATATTGAAATTGACAAAAAGAAAATTAGAATAAAAAGTTTTGGCGATGACACCGATATGGGATCTCTAGACCTACCCTATCATCCTCAATTTTGGAGAAACCTAAGTATGCCGCCAGACACTAAATTCTATAAAAAAATTAAAAGTGAGCTAGAAAGTAATTATGGTGTTTCTTTAGAAAAGCAGTTTGAATTAGTTAATAAATAGCAACTTGATTTCTTAGTTAAAAAAGAATAAAACACAACTGTTTTAATTGACTGTTATGTTCTAGTCTTTTTAACCATTTGTTTTACAAAAAAAGAGATAGAGCATACTGCTCAGTCCTAGTCTTATTTAATTTTGAGTTAAATCTAAATTAATCACTATGCATAAAATTACTCAAGCTTATTTCTATCTCTTTTTTTTATTATCGAGCACTATAAGTTTCGCTAATGATATTTATGTTGCTACAAATGGCAACGACACATCAGGAAACGGAACTATAAGCAATCCCTACAAAACCTTCAATAAGGCGATATCTGTTATGTCTGCAGGTGATGTTTGTATTATTAGAGGTGGTGTTTATGAAGACGCACTTACAATCAACAAAAACGGAACTTCTAGCAATTATTTAACCTTTAAAGCTGCCGATGGTGAAGATGTTGAAATTAGAGCCACCAATAAAGTAAATGGTTGGCAAGCACATAGCGGAAACATTTACAAAGCCACAGTAAATATGGCCATTGAAAGCCGCTTTAGAGCCGTATATCACAACAATGAATATATGGATTTGGCAAGATGGCCAAATAATACAGATAATAACCGTTGGACTATAGATTGCACACCTGTAACAGGCGGAGACGGATCTCATTTTACAGCAAGTAATTTACCTAATATTGATTGGACTGGTGGCATGGTATATTACCTAGGCGCGCATTCTGGAGCAAGTTGGACACGGACAATAACTGCTAGCACAACCAGTAGAATAGACTATACTGAGGTTGATATTACAAAATGGCCTTTTACACCACATAATCCAACCGTTTGGAGAAATAACCCAGGAAATAATAGAGGACAATTATACTTATTTAATAAATTGGAAGCTCTAGATTATGCTAACGAATGGTTTTATGACCAGACAACTAATACACTTTATCTTCAAACTGCAGATGGAACTATGCCTGCCAATGGTAGCGTTGAATATGCTGCATCTAAATTTGCCGCAGAATTAAAAGGCGATTACATTAAGCTAGAAGGTTTAAACTTTTTTGGAGGGAGTGTAAAAATTCATAATAATGCAGACAATAACCAAATTCTAAATTGTTCTATAATTCACGGTAGTGAAGGTCATGATAGTTTAACAAATACATCTGCTCAAGTTGGTGAAGCAGCACTTGAAGTTCTTGGAGATAATACCTTAATAAAAGGCTGTACTGTAAACCATAGTTCTGTAAGTGGTATTGTTATAGCGGGTTGGGCTGCCTCAAATTGTACTATTGAAGGCAATTACATTAGCAATATAGACTACATTGGCATTCACGCTTCTCCATTAAGAGCGAGTGGTAACGATATGAAAATATTAAAAAACACCATAACCAATGCAGGTAGAGACGGAATGTATGTATCTGGTTCTAATTGCGAAATTGGCTATAACGACGTTTCTGCTTCACAAAAAATAAATAGTGATTCTGGTGTATTTTATACCGTTGGAAATGCGTCTTTAAAGAATAATGAAATCCATCATAATTGGTTTCATGATGCTACTGCGCCATCTTATTCACATAATCCAAACGATCCAGGTAAAGCGGCAGGAATCTATTTAGATAATAATAGTAAAGGTTACTCGGTTCATCACAATGTTATTTGGAATGTATCTTGGAGTGGATATCAAGTAAATTGGAATAATACAAATTTAGACTTTTATCATAATACTATTTGGAATGCAGAACGCGCCATGGACTCCTGGGTAAATGGTTACACTCAAGAAAATAATAAGATTTATAATAATTTTGCAAACACTGGTAATTGGTTTACTGAAACTGCTACAGATTTCGATATTCAGGATAATATAATAACAAATACTTCGCCTTTTGAAGATGCAAACAACCAAAACTTTATGCCTGCTGCTGGAAGCTCAGTATTAGACGCAGGAAGGTTTATATCTAGTTTTACAACAACTTATAAAGGAACTGCTCCAGATATTGGCGCTTATGAAAGATTAGGTACACAATGGACTGCTGGCGTAAATGCCATAGAAGACACTGGCGAAGCTTTAAGCACAACCGATAACGAATTATTGAAACTAGAATTATTTCCTAATCCGGTTCGTGATAACTTAAACATCATATTACCAAATAACTTTACAACTGGTTCCATAGACGTTTATTCGCTGCTTGGAGCTCTTGTTAAAAGTACTGAGGTAAAAGGAAACTTAAATAATTCAACATTTGTAATGCCTATAGAAAATTTAGTTACCGGAACATATATTATTAGAGTAAAATCTAGAGATGGTGCTTCATTTAATTCTAAGTTTATAAAGAAATAAATGATAAAGTTTACAATTAGGGTTGCTAAATGGTAACCCTAGTTTTAAATGATATTTCAACAATAAGAAAACGATAAACATCTTATATATCACCTCCTACCGGAAGTCCACTTGGAACTTGTTCTGGTATGTCTTTATCAAAATCTTCGGAATTTAAACTATTCAAAAATGAAATAATTAAGCTCATGTCCATAACCTTTATATTGACTTGCTTAGCTAAAGAATCGATATGTTTTGTTGGAACATGATTGTTTTTAGAAGGTCCGTTAGAAATATCCTCATAAAACTCTAAAACGGCCTGTAAATCTTTTAATTTACCATTGTGCATGTAAGGCGCTGTATATCTCAAATTTCTTAAACTTGGTGTTCTAAAAGCGTAGGTACTATCTACTCCACCATCGGAGAACAGTAATTTCTCATTATCTACAACACCTAAAATATGAGTTTTATAATCAGAAAACATAGGCCCGTTATGGCATAAATTGCATTTGGTTGCTTTAAATAATTCGAAACCATCTTTTTCAGCCATAGACAAAGCGTTTTCATCACCTTGAACATACTTATCAAACCTTGAATTTGGTGTAATTAACGTTCTTTCAAACGCCGCAATAGCTTTCCCTAAATTAACTTTATCAATAGCATTATTACTCTTAAATGCCTTTTCGAATAAAGTAACATATTCTGGAATTTCTTTTAATCGCGCTACAACAACATTCAATATATCATGCTCAGAAATCTTATCACCCCGCATTTCTTCTAATGTTTCTATAGGTAATAATGCTTGCGCCTCCAATCCTTCCGCTCTATTATCCCAAAACATCGGTGCGTCATTTGAACTATATATACCTTGAAGATCTATTCCATTAAATGCCGTATTTAAAATAGTATGCGCATTTCTTTTTACAAAAGGAATGTGGTTAGGCTCGTTAAATTTCCTTGTAAAACCTAAACCTTTACCATTTGCACCGATAGAAAGATCTAAAGGTTCTGCAAAGCCAAATTCAGGATGATGGCACGTAGCACACGACACATCTTTATTTCCAGATAAAATAGGATCGTAAAAAAGCAATTTACCTAATTTAACTTTATCGGGATTAGAAATATTATCTCGAGGTTCTAAAACATTTTCAGGCAAGGGGATATAACCATCATTATCAGGTTCTATGAGCTCCTTTATGTTTTTTTTAGTTGAATTGTTACAACCACTAAAAACAATCAAAAAGATAAGATAAATGTTAATATGGCGTTTCATTAATACTTAAATTAAATTGTTACTTTAAAAGTAGTTCAACACTGAATCCATAAAAATACAAGCAGAAAAATTACTAGTATAAATTGAATTGAATTTTAAAATCAACTACCAATACTGTACTTTCCCTGTTAACATAGCATCTATAGCCAATTGTACTGCCTTTGCAGTATTAGCTCCCGTTTCTACATTAGAAATAGGCTGTTTATTATTAAAAATAGATTCTTTAAAATCTATTAATGCTTGCTCACTTGGATTTGAATGCACCACATTAATTGGTGTTCCCTTTTCATCATTATAATCTTTTGGAACAGTGGCACCTGATACACCATCAACATCGGCATAATTTACTTTTTCTGGTTTCTTATAATAATTTATCCAAGCTTTATTTGTAGTAAGTGTAATAACACCTTTATCTCCGATTACTTTTATCTGATAGCCTCCAGGAATATTACTTGTAAGACACTTAAATTGGGCTTTTACCCCACTAGGATATTCAAAAATAAGATGCGTATTATCAAATGTTTCTCTTCCATCATTCCAAAAATTAACGCCACCTGTTCCCATTATTTTCTTTGGGTTTTCATCTAATACCCAATTCACAAAATCTATTTGATGCGAACTTAATTCAGCCGTTAAACCACCTGAAAATTCTCTGTACATTCTCCAATTTACGTTTTTTTCATATTTTGTTTCTGGTATTGGTTTTCTCCAGTCACCTTTTCTATACCATCGGCATTCAAAAGATTTTATATTGCCGATTACATCTTCTTTCAACATACCAACAACGTGAGTATATAATCTTGAACTATGATATTGATGTCCGGCTTGAAAAATTAAATTGGTTGTTGATACTTTAGACACAAGGTTTTCCGATTCTACCAACCCTTTTGCCATAGTTTTTTCACAATAAACATGTTTATCAGCATTCAACGCATCCATAGCCATTTTGTAGTGCTCACTAAATGGTGTGGCAATTAAAACGGCATCAACATTTTTATCATTTATTAAATCATTGTATTTTGTATAAGCTTTTGCTGTATTTTTAGTGGCTTTAAGTCCTTCTTTTAACCTAAAAGGAAGAATATCGCAAACAGCAACTACCTCAAGGTTTTCTATTTTATTGATTAATGATGTTTGACCAATACCTCTCCCTCCCGTTCCAATAACTCCAATATTAATAGTTTCTTTAGAAAAACCATTAAACTGAAAAGCTTTAAGAGTCGATGTCCCTGCTAAAAGACCCAAGGAAACTAAACCTCCTTGATGTATAAACTTTCTTCTATTCATTTACCTATAATTTTGGTTCCCATCCTTTTTCATAATCCCTTTTCCAATTTTTCATGGCTCTTTTATTACCTTCTATTTTGCCTGTTTTGGGATCGATGTTAATAGTTTCACCTACATCTTGCGCAATGTTACCCAAATGGCACATCATGGTGCTTATACTTGCATCTTCGATAGGAGCATTTAGTTTCTCCCCTAAACGAATGGCATTAAAAAAGTTAGCAATATGTGTGACATCCAAACCACCACCACCAACGGTATTAGTAGTTTCACTTTTAACTTTTTCATCAACAGTTTTTATTAATTCCCCGTCTAAACCAAACAATTTATAATTATTTCTACTTAATGTTATAACACCTTTGCTACCGTAAATTGATGCTCCACGACCTGGTTGACTAGGTTGAATTTTACCTCTGCTATGTCCTGTCCATGTAATTAATTTATCATCATATTGGTAAGTTACTTCTTGATTGTCTGGAAATTGCCAATCATCATCAAATGTATATTTCCCTCCAAAGGAAGTTACTTTATTTGGAAGATCGACACCTAATGCCCAACGACATATATCAATCTCATGTGTTCCATTATTATGGATTTCACCAGTTCCCCAAGATTTAAACCAATGCCAATTATAAGGATGTACATTATCTCTAAAAGCTTCCCTTGGTGCTGGTCCTTGCCATAAATCCCAATTGAGAGTTTTAGGAACATCAACTAATTTACCAGTCCCTATAGAACCTCTATTCGCAGAATAATAGGCTTCGCCTTTGTATACGTTACCAATAACACCTTCTTTTATCTCTTTAACAGCTAATGCACTAGATTGAGCAGAACGCTGTTGGTTACCCATTTGAACTATTTTTTTATATTTCCTTTGGGCAGCAACTAATAATTCATTTTCATGAGGATTATGGCTACATGGTTTTTCAACATAAACATGTTTACCTGCTTGTAATGCCATAATTGCCATTGGAGCATGCCAATGCTCTGGTGTGGCAATAAATACAGCATCTACATCTTTATCATCTAAAATTTTCCTAAAGTCTTTTTCTACTTTAGGCACGTAACCAATATTCTTTTGTAAAAAAATGTTGTGTTCATCAATTACGTCATCATCAACGTCGCATGTATATATAATTTTAGCATACTCATATTTATGTATAGCTTGAGTTAAAGATTTGGCTCTACTTCTTACACCAATAACAGCAACATTTATAGTTTCGTTTGCATTAAATATATTTTTACCAAAACTTAACTGAGGAACAATAAGAGTCCCCATTGTTCCCATAGCCGTTTGCTTTATAAATTTTCGTCTAGACGATTCCATATTATTGATTTAATTTAATTGAACTCTCTTATTTTAATACTTCTGAAGTTTACTGTATTTCCGTGGTCTTGCAACAAAATATGTCCCGCTGACCATTGTCCAAAATTTTCCCAGTTTTTGTACTTGCTGTATGCCACAAGTGCTTTAAACATTTGGGAGAATCTATCGTATTCTATAACTTTTTCATTATTTAACCAATGTTCTACCTTACCATCTTTAACTACAATTCTAGCTTTGTTCCAATTGCCAACACCTTTAAAAACTTTTTTTCTACCTGCAATTGTTAATCCTTCAGCAGTTATCAAATCATACAGAGAACCAACGGTTCTATTACCATTAACGCCCGCCTTAGCATCAGGATGATTTTTATCATCTAGAATTTGAAACTCGCAACCAATGGCAGATCCTTTACCTTTATTAAGTTCTGGATTTACAAAATACTTAATTCCGCTATTTGCACCTTCAGTAATTCTAAACTCCAATTCTAATTCAAAACTACTAAATAGATCTTCTGTAATAATATCTCCGGGACCTGTTGACTCCGCTCCATCTGTAGCAAGAACACTTAAAACACCCTCTTTAATTTCCCAACCGGTTTTAGGGAAATCGATGCGCTTAGCACCTCGCCAACCTTTATTTGTTTTACCATCCCAAAGTAATCGCCACCCTAACCGTGATTCGTTTTCTGTAATTGTATTTACCAAATAACTTTGCTCGACAACCTGAGGGTCTTGGCTCCAACTCTCCTTTTTTAAATTGTTGGTTTTAATTTTAATATTTCGCCATTTTATTTGTTTTCCGTCTTTGCTTTTATTGCCGCCAATACTGTGTACTTGCAATGCTATAAAGCCAGAGGCAGCATCATCATCAACCAGATTTGCACATTGCACTCCATTAATCCATGTTTTTATTGTATTACCAATAGCCTCAATTCTGCAAGTATTCCAGATTCCATTTTTATAAGCTTTTCTACCTTTTTCATTTAAAGATAACGGATATAGCCAACCACGTTTTCCTTCTTCAAAAACCCCTCCACTAAATGCTCTTTCACTGGGGTCTAATTCAAATTGATAGCCATGCACTCTTCCGTTATTATATTCAGCTAAACTTTTAGATCTAAATTGTACACCAGAATTTACTACTGGGTCAACAATTACTTCAAATTCTAAAATAAAATCTGAATATTCTTCAACACTACATAAAAAGCTATTTGGAGTTTTTAAAGTAGAGATTCCAACAATCTCGTTATTTATTACTTTGTATTCTGCTTTTCCGTTAAGTTGTTTCCAACCATCTAGATTTTTACCGTTGAATAACATTTTCCAGCCCTCATTGTTTGACTGAGAATAGCTATTATTTGCATTAATCCCTATGACAATTAACACTAAAAAAAACATCCATTTGTAATTAAAAAATTCTCTCATTTCAAATAAGTTTTATTCCTATTTATTCAAATTATTACGCTCTTGTAATTACCCCGCTATCCCTAGTCTCATTGTATAATTGAAACAACTCATTTACTTTATTCTTAAATTTCGGGTTTTTAATGAGGTTGTCCTTTTCATTTTCTGTAGGGTTTTTACTTAAATTAAACAACGCGAATGGCATTCTATTACGATCGGTTTTGTCCTTTTTATCAAGCTGAATAATTAATTTCCAACCATCTTTTATAATAATGGTTTGTTTACCGGTACCCGATTGCGTTATAAGAAACGGATGAACTTGTTTGTTTTCACCTTTTAAAAGCGGTAACAAACTTGAAGAATCCATAGCGTTATTTCCTTCTATTTTTTGATTTGTGATATCGGCTAAAGTTGCCATAATATCTATTCCTAAAATTGGAGCATTCGAAACTGTATTTGCTTTAATTTGACTTGGCCACCAAGCGATAAATGGAACTCTATGTCCACCCTCGTACATTTGATTTTTACCTCCTCTATAAATATCGTTCGATTGATGTCCCGATTTGATGGTTTTTGGTTTTAATAAACCACCATTGTCTGATGTAAAGATGATTAACGTATTATCATAAACACCTTTCTTTTTCAAGGCATCAACAAGCATTTCCATTTGTACATCTAATTCTTTCACCATATCTAAATGACTAGAAGGTGTTGTGCCTGCTATTTTGGTACCATTCATTTTTTCAGAAGGTGTGTGCGGTAAATGCACAGCCTGTGAGCAATAATACATAAAGAAAGGATCTTCGTCTGAAGCATTTTCAATAAAACCTACCGCCTTATCTATTAATAATTTCCCTGAATTATAAGGGTTCCAATAGCTATCGCCTAAGCCTTCTTTTTTATCAAGTTTAACATTAAGCTTACTCATTTTTTCTTGGGTGATTAACACGATTTCTGAGTCTTTATTTAAAGGCATCATCACGCCATTTTCGTACACAGCATAAGGCTCTGCTTGTATTCCTGCAGGATACATAAAACTATAATCAAATCCATTTTGAACAGGACCTTTATCTATCACTTTAGAAATATCGACATCCAATTCATGCTCAATACGAGGCGAATCATACACGACATTCGGGTTATCTTTTCTTGCAAAATCCATCCCGAATCCCCATTTCCCAAAGAAAGAAGTTTGGTATCCAGCATTTTTCATGAGTTTGCCTAAAGTAAGTTGATTTGGTTCTATTGGCGAAGGCCTATAAGCACCCCAAACACCCCAAGGGGCATAACTTCTGTAACAATGATTTCCAGACATTATTGCATAGCGCGTTGGTGCACACAATGCTGCTGGTGTATGCGCATCTGTAAAAGCCATACCTTCTTTTGCAAGTTTATCTATATTTGGTGTTTCAAGAATAATATTTTTAGAATGTTTTCCTCGATAATATGAAATATCTCCAAGTCCAATATCATCGGCTAAAACAACAATAACATTAGGTTTTTCTTGAGCAAAGACAAACGTTGTAAAAACGATATAGCAATAAACAAATAGTGTGTTCTTTTTCATAATTAAATTGAATTTCTCTTTTACCAAATCAAGTTTTATTTATCTAATACTGGGTTTCTTTTTTCATCAATACGTTTTACGGCATTAACCTCGTAAATGCGTTTTAATTGCCATAAAGGACGTTCTAATTCAGCTTCCCAATTAAACAATGTTTTATACATTTCACGCACCTTTTTTGGGTGTTTTAAAGCTAAATCATTATTTTCAGTAATATCTTCGGCTATGTTATATAGCTCTGCCGGACGATCTGGGTAACGCAATAGTTTCCAATCACCTTCGCGTACTACGCCCCTATTTTCAATTTTCCAAAATAACCTTTCGTGCGGTGCGTTATTATTTTTCTTGGTGATAAAAGGCATTAAATCTACACCATCTAATCCTTTTAATTCGGATGCATTACCACCTGCAATATTTACAAATGTTGGCACCATATCTAACATGCTAATCGCCTTTTTGTATTCTGTTTTTGGTTTGATTACTCCTGGTAATTTCATAATAAAAGGCACGCGTATTCCGCCTTCTAAGAAATTAGATTTACAACCACTAAGTGGATGATTAGATGTTTCGGTTCCGTCTGGACCTCCATTATCATTAGAAAAAACAATAAGTGTATTTTCTTCCAAACCAAGTGCTTTCAATTTTTTAAGAATGGTACCACAAGCACGATCTAGAGCCAAGGTCATTGCTGCAAGCTTTTTACGCTTTCCTGTTAAACCTTTTATTTTCGCCAAATCTTCATCGGTGGCTTCCAACGGAGAATGAACTGCATTAAAAGAAACATACATAAAAAATGGATCTTCCTTATGGCGTTCCATAAAATCGCAAGCCTCATCGGCAATGGCATCTGTTAAATATTTTTTTGGTTCTTCAAACAAACCAAATCCCTTTTCCATTCTATCTTCAGGGCGATCTAAAGCTGCTTTTAAGCTTAACGGCCAGAAACTTCTAGCACCACCTCTAAAACCATAAAACTCATCAAAACCTCTATTTAATGGGTGATATCTATCAGCATTACCTAAATGCCATTTCCCTAAAACAATCGACTTGTATCCTAATGGATTCAAATAATCTGCAACCGTATTAATCCCTAAAGGCAAGCCCATTTCGTCACCTAATAATTTAGAAGAATCACTCATGTATCCAGGTACATTATTTTCTTCAATACCATAACGCTGTTGATACATTCCGGTTAACAATCCGGCTCTAGATGGTCCGCAAACCGAATCTGTAGTGTAGGCTTCATTAAAAACCATACCTTCAGAGGCTAAGTTATCTAAGTTTGGAGTTGGAAACGTTTTACTTCCTTGGAAACCAAAATCGTGATACCCAGCATCATCTGCGAAAAGAAAAATAATATTTTTCTTCTGTGCAGATACATTTAATATTGAACAGCTTATTAAAAAAGCACCTAATACTAATTTTAAAATCTTGAATTGTTTCATTTTATTTAGTTTTATTCATTGTAAAAAATACGTCTCTACCATTTTCTAGAATCACATCTTTTCCTTTAAGTTCAATAACACCTTCTAACCGAATATCTGTGGAAGATGCTCCGACTTTAAGTTGATATTTACCCGATTCTACAATCCATTTATTGTTTTTATATTGCACAAATTGTTCGGGAGAAACATTAAAGGTTAATGTTTTCTCTTCTCCTGCTTTTAGCTTTACTCTTTCAAATCCTTTTAACTGAATAGGTTTTTGAGTTGATGCTTTATCAATTGAAGACATATATAGTTGAACAATTTCAGTACCGTCCATATCACCTATATTTTTCACCTTTAATGACACCGAAAAACGTTCGTCATTAATATCTATTTTCGATTTAATTTTCAAATTAGAGTATTGATAATCGGTATAAGACAAACCAAAACCAAAAGGGTATTGAACCAAATCACCATTACCATATCCATTTTTATAATTAATTTCTGCACGCGATTCTGTTTTAGGATAGGTTACGCATAATTTGGCAGATGGATTTACATTACCAACCAATATATCTGCTATAGCATTTCCGCCTTCTTCACCAGGAAACCAAGCTTGAACAATAGCGGCACATTTATCTTCAAACTTACTTACTAATTGTTGACGACCTCCAAACAGAACCAATATAACCGGCTTACCTGTTGCTATTAATTTTTCGACAAATGCTTCTTGCTCCCCAGGTAATCGAATGCCTTTTCGTTCTCTACCTTCGCCACACAAATACAAGTTTTCACCTACAGCAGCAATAATAACATCGCTTTCTTCAGAGATTTTTATTGCCTTCTGTAAATCTGGTTGTAGCAACCCTTTTACCGTTAGCATTTTTAATTTACTCAACCTATCATCTCCTAAACCACTCGTATCTATTTTAGATTCTAAAGGCGCACTCCAATCACATCCTCTTTCTACATTGATTTCTACATTTTCTCCTAACTTATTTTCAAGACCTTGCAGCAATGTAATTAACTTTGGGTTTGTGGGATCAAAATCTGTACTATGCCAAAAAGAAATCATAGACTGATACGTATAATCACCTAACAAGCAATGATATGTTGATGCATTGGGCCCTACCAAGGCTATCTTTTTGATATCACTATTTAAAGGTAGAACACCATTATTTTTTAATAAAACAATAGATTGTGATGCTGTTTTATATGCCAATTCTCGATTAGAAGGTGGATCAAAATCTAACGGACCATCCTTACCTATTTTAAGGTTTTTATCTAGTAAGCCCAACTTTGCTTTCATTACTAATGATCGCTTAACCGCCTTATTTATAGTTTCTTCTGTAACTAACCCATCTTTTATAGCATCTGGTAATAAGGGAAAAGCAATTGGTGAAGATAGCTCTATATCTACACCAGCGTTTATGGCCATAGCTCCTGCCATAGCAGAATTTTTAGCTTGTTTATGCCCTTTGTATATTAAATTAACCGCACCATAATCGCTTACAACAAGTCCATCAAACCCAATTTCTTTACGCAGCATTTGGTCTAACATTGTTGGATTTGCTGAAACAGCTAATGCTTTATATTTTCCATAAGAAGGCATAACACTTTTAGCTCCTGCAACTTTAAAAGCCGCTTCGTGAGGCATTAAATATTCCTCATATAATTCTTTAGCATTATCATTAGCCGTTCCGTAACCAGCAAAATGTTTAGCCGTAGCTGCTACACCTGTTTTTAAATCATTGCCCTGCAATCCTTTTATAAATGCAACACCCATTCTAGAAGTTAAATAGGCATCTTCTCCGTAACTTTCTTCAAGTCTATTCCAATGTGCAGTACGACTTAAATCTAACATAGGTGATAACGCAAATGTTGCTCCCGCAGCACGCATGCTTTGCGCAGTAGAATTCGCATTGTTTTTTACAATTTCAGGATTCCAAGAACATCCAACTCCTATTTGCTGTGGAAACGTTGTTGCTCCTTGAGTTGCAAAACCTGTTATAGCTTCTTCATGAAAAATGGCTGGAATTTTAGTATTGGTTTCCGTCATTAAATAATGCTGTACTTCTCTAACTAAATCTCTTAATTGTTCTGGCTCCAATGTTAAACCTGAAGAAAATTGACAAAAATGACCAATACCATAAGGAATATGTTCTCTACATTTTTCAATGGAAACTTTTCCATCTACCATAATATCTCTTAGGCGCGTACCCGTTATTTGCGCTAATTTTTCGTCCATAGACATGGTTGCCATTAATGCATCGACTTTAATACTCAATTCTTCTGTTAGAAACGGTTTGTTTTCTTGAGATTGAATTACGGATAGATTAAAAAATACGAGTATTAAACAAATAGATTTTATAATATTTTGGTTTTGTTTCATAAACACACTGAAGTCTATTTTGTTAATTTAATTTTAAATAATTATACTCTCAAATGTAGTAACTGAACTATTTTAAGTGGAGTACGTATGTTCCAAAAAGTATAACGGATGAATTATTGTACGTTAATCCATATTTTATCAAGCCGCCTGAATGTGTAAAAACGATGTTTAAAGCTTCGTTGTAACGGAAACAATATCATACAAAAACAATCTTGTACGTATTGATAAATTGCATTTGCATTGATTACAACAACAAAAAAGCGCATTTAAATTAATAAATACACTTTTTAAAACTAACTACTAGTGAAAACAAATATTCTTAAAACGAAAGTGCAATTACATATGCAAAATCAGTTGGCTTTTCTTTTGGCATGTTTACCAATAAACCTTTATCGTTTTGTGTCCATTCAATTTTTTCGGAGCTTCCTAAAACCTCTATATTAGAAATATTTAAATCTTTGGCATATTCTGCATGTTTAGCTAAAGTTGTAATATTAACTCTACCATCTTCTGGCCAATCTAGCACAATAGCATATAACTTATTTCCTTTAGTTGTAAATCTTATATCTTTAGAAGATAAGCCTTCATTATTACCTTCAGAATGGTGTCCTTTTTTAACTTCCGTAGGGCCTTCTCCAAATGTTTTCCAATATTTAGTATCATAAATAGCTTCTCCATTTGTTTTTAACCAACCACCAATTTGAAGTAAAATTTCTTTTTGATCCTCTGGAATAGTACCATCAGCTTTAGGACCAACATTCAATAATAAATTTCCGTTTTTACTTACTATATCTACTAAATCGTCAACTATTTCATTTGCCGTTTTAGATTTCCAATTGGTAACATGACTCCAAGAATTCTTTCCTATAGACGTATCTGTTTGCCAAGGTAACTTTCTAATACCTGGTAATTTACCTCGTTCTAAATCGTAAATAACTGTGCCTTCTGGAAATGCCTCGTGTGAGAAGTTTTTATCTTGTAAAACCACTTCTTTACCCCACTCAATCCCTTTATTATAATAGTAAGCTGCTAATTTTGGCCTTTGGTCTGCATAATCTGGAATATCTAAGTAAAAATCAAACCATAAAATATCTGGTTGATAGTTATCGATAAGATCTTTTGTTCTGTCCCACCAACGTGCTTTAAACTCTTCTGAAACCGGTTCTTTTAGATCTTTTCCTTTTGAAGAATATAAATCTGCATATTCAGGATCTGTAGTATCAAAATGATCTTTTTTATTGTAGAAAGACCAGTTAAACGCAAAGTGAGAAGATGCTCCCATAATCATGTCTTTACTTCTTCCTGCTTTAAAAAGCTCACCTAAAACATCACGTTTAGGTCCCATATCGTAAGCATTCCATCTTGTAGTGTTCGATTTGTACATGGCAAAACCATCGTGATGATCTGCAACTGGTATTACATATTTTGCACCAGCTTCTTTAAATAAATCGATCCATTGGTTGGCATCAAATTTTTCTCCTTTAAACATAGGAATGAAATCCTTATAACCGAAATCTTTTTGATCTCCCCATTCTTTTTTGTGATGTAAATACTCTTTAGAAGGTCCTTTTCGGCCTGTATTTAACTGCGCATTAAAGTTAGCCGTATCCATATACATTTGTCTTGGATACCATTCTGAACCGTATGCAGGCACGCTATACGCTCCCCAGTGAATAAAAATTCCGAATTTTTTTTGATTAAACCATTCTGGGTCTTTATAATTGGCTTTTATCGATTCCCAATTTGCCTCAAAAACTGGTTTTTGGGTTTGTACAACTTCTTTGCTGTTTTTTTTGTCGTTGTTACATGATAAAATAACTATCGAACATAACAAATAGGTGAACAACTTATATATTCTAAAATTCATATTTACTAAATTGTTAATTGGTTTTCGGTTTTTTTAAAATTATTTAACGAAGTTCTGATTATCAAGTTAAAAGCAACAAAACGTATGTCTTTTATACTAGAGCAAATGTTTAAAACACTCACTATTGGCTACTTAAGCCTTGAAATTATTATAGTATCTGCCTCTCCTTGCCAAGGAGATATAAATTTTCCATTTTTAGAAACCGCTTCAATATCACTAAATTCTCCCGTTAAGGTATTAAACCACTGAACCGTTCTATTGTTATGATCCTTTCTTAAAAACGCCGCATCAATTCCATAGTTTTCTTTATGGATATAGAGCAAAACAGTTTCGTTATCATCGGTTAAATTATAAGCGCTTCCATTTTTCCATGGTGTTGGTTTCATTTTACTAAAATTGAATAGCGTAAACAGTTTTTGCATATGCTCGAAATATTCAAATTTTGGTTTAATAAAATTTTCTGGTTGCTCAAACGGGTTATAAATAATAACGTTCCATGATGCGCCTTGCCAATAGTAAGTGGTATATACTCCGGCAAATAAGCACATATAATTACGCCTTAAACAAATTTCCGCATTGGTATAATCGCCGGTAAACACTTTATACGGAGACTCTTCATACCCTCCGTGTTCTATATTAAAAACTGGTTTATCCTTAAACTTATTTCTGGCATCGAGCATTTTATTATAAATATCATGAACCCAATTTTGTGTTGAAATAAAATCTACCTTTTCAGGGAATCTTGAACAGTATTTAAAATCGTGTACAGATAACAATCTATTAAACTCATCGTTAGCTCTAACACGTTCTATTCTACCATGAATATAGGCCTCATCTGCCCTACCATAAAACAAGGCCTCTTTAGAGATATCCCATATTACGTTTGGAAACGCTTGATACCTTTTAACAACATAATCGAAATACATGTTATCTGCTTCCGTGTTCATGTCTGGCCACGCAACGAGTTTGTTCCATACATAAATCATTAAATGAGATACTATTCTTTTATCGTGCATTAAGCTAATGGTACGATCTAATTTTTGAAAAAACTCTGGGTTTAAAGCCGAATAATCAGGTTTTTCATTATTACCAAGAAAAGGAAATATATTTTTAGGCCCTCCAAATTCATGCTCTGGATGGTCTTTTAATTTTTCATCTTTCTTCCAACTTACATCGTACGAAAACACATTCATTACAACTTGATTGAATCCGCTTTCTTCTATTAAATTCAGTAAATGTTCTGTTTTTGGAAGATTCTTATCATTATGATAATCTAAAGCGTATAACCAATCACATTCAAAAGCTAATAAAAAATACGGTGTTCCATCTTCATAATAAAAATGCTGAGGATCTTCTTTATTAACAGTTACAGCACCATGATTGTTTTCTTTAGCTTCTGTAACTGTTACTTTTCCTTTTTTACCCGCTAATTTATTAGCATCTGCTTTGGTTTCAAATCTCCATTGCCCTTCTAAACTACTCGAAAAGCGTATAATCCATTCGTTATTGCCATTATAAAAACCTGGCACTTCTTGAATAAAACCGTTTTCGTGAGTGAAAACGGCCTTAAATTTAGCTGTATATGGTGATTTTACATCAACATTATTTGTAAAAGAAATATCTAATACTTCCCATTTAGGAATTTGGTATGTTTTATTCGTTTTATAGTTTTCCTTTTTTAATTGACTAAAACTATTAATTGAAAAACATAGCAAAGCAACTAAAATTACGTTAAAAAAATACTTCATACCTTTTTATTTAATCATTCCAATGTTCGTCAATCACTTTTTGGATATGAGGATACTTCGCTCCATCTTCCTCATTTAACTCTTTACGTTTAGCTATTAACTCCTCTTTTAAATCGGCAATAATCGTTTTGTATTTAGGATCGCTGTAAGCATTATTCATTTCTTTAGGATCTGCTTCTAAATCGTAAAATTCCCAAGCAGCTGGTGTGTGCAAAGTAAATCTGTTACCCCAACTTTTCTTATTCCAATCTACTTCAGGATTATCTGTATCTACCCAATATTTCCCGTAAAAGAAAATTAGTTTATACTGTTTTGTTCTAATACCAAAATGTGCAGGATTAGCATGTGCATGGGCCATATGCATCCAATATCTATAATAACTAGATTGTTGCCAACCTTCTGGCTCTTTGCCTGTTTCTAAAATAGTTTTAAAACTATGACCTTGCATTTTTTCTGGAGCTTTTCCGCCTGCTAATTCAATAAGTGTGGGTGCAAAATCTGTATTATTTATTATCGCATCGGTTCTTGTACCAGCTTTTATTTTTTCTGGATAACGCACAAAAAATGGCATTCTTAAAGACTCTTCGTACATCCATCTTTTATCAATATAATCATGTTCTCCTAACATAAACCCTTGATCGCCTGTATAAACAATAATTGTATTTTCATATAAACCTTCGGCCTTTAAATATTTAATTAATCGTGCCACATTATCATCAACTCCTTTTACACAACGTAAATATCTTTTTAAATACTCTTGATAAGTAGCGTGTATATATTCTTTTTCACTTAGACCATCTGCTTGCGTAGGGTCGAAATCAGGATTATTGTTTTTAGTGTATTGCTTGCTCCAAAGACGCATACCCATATGCCTGATCGTGTTTCTTTTTGAAACTGATGAACCAATAACATCAATTAAAGAATCGTTCTGACCTCGAGTTGCAATCGATCCATTATTTCCATTATCATAAAGACTTTCGGGTTCAGGAATCTCAGTATCTTTTAAATAATCTAAATATCGTGGTGCAAACTCAAAATCGTCATGAGGTGCCTTAAATTGATGAAATAACACAAATGGTTTAGATGGATCTCTCTTGTTTTTTAACCAATCTATAGAAATATCGGTAACAATGTCTGAACTGTGCCCTTTATATTGTTTGCCCTCATAACTTGGGTCTTTTTCTTCAGCAAAATGCATTCCGGTTTCAGTTAAGTAAGGATCAAAATACGAACCTTGCTGACCGTGCTTTGTAAACACATTAAAGTAATCGAAATTTGGTTGTTCTTTTAAATGCCATTTACCAATCATGGCTGTTTGGTAACCTAATTTTTTCATTTCAATAGGCAGGTATTGCTTATCCATAGGCAGTGCGCCTTCTAGATCTAAAACACCATTGGCTTGACTGTGTTGACCAGATAAAATGGCTGCTCTACTTGGTGTGCAAATTGAATTATTTACAAAACAATTATCGAAAATTATACCTTCTCTTGCTATTTTGTCTAATGTTGGTGTTGGGTTTAAGCTCGCTAACCTGCTGCCATAAATACCAAATGCCTGTGTGGTATGATCATCTGACATGATGTAGATGATATTTGGTTGTTTTGTAGTCGTTGTTTTTGTTTTCTTTTTTGTTCCTTCTGAGCAAGAAGAAAATGCTATGATTGCTAAACAGAGTGCAAGAATTTTATTCATTTTTTAGTTTTTTTAATCATGTAAATATCCATATATATACAAACAAGTAATATCACATATGTTTTTATTACGATAAATTATGGTTTATGTTAACATAAAAAAGGTTTCGCAAAATATGCGAAACCTTTTTTGAATATATCTTAATTAGAAAATGATTTAAGGTCTTTCATCTGGCTCAATAATACGTACATCATCTAAATAAATAGTTCCTGATCCGTTATGCCTAAAATACATATTATAATCATCAGCCGTTGCAGATGGTGTCACTAATTGAGTTCTTATCGTAGTCCATTCATCAAACGGTGCCGATTGGATGGTATTATGCCAAAATTGCGATACAGTAGCGTTTCCTCCCTTATTAATCCAAGGTGCCAAGAAATTTATTGCTGTACCAGAAACTTTGTATAATTTATATTCATACATTACAGGTACCCCAGCATTTAAACTAAATGTGTCTGTATAATTAATCCAAGCGGAAAAATTCCCTGATGCTGCTGCATCCATTTTTAAACTATTGGTCCCACTGGCTGCCTGCTCAGTCGATATACCTATCGTGGTAGTTGCTAAATTTTCTCCATCTCTTGGTACAAAATTTTCACCTCCAGTTTCAAAATCAAACTTAATAGCTTCATGTTGAAACATTGCAACTGGTAAATCTGTAAAAGCCTCTGGAACACGTGTATCTGTAGACAACAATGTGCCGTTACCATCATAACTTACTGTTATATCGTCATTTCTATAAATTTGGTCTGATAATTTAATATCAAGTATAGTAGCATCATCCAAATTAATAGATACTGAAGCAATATTAAACTCTGCTCCATTAACTTTTACAGAAAAGAACGATTCTTGATCTATAAATGCATCAAATTCACCATTAAATGGAACTTGAATAGTTTGATCTTTCCGTTCCATTAAATCGGTTGGTGTTACAACAAATGGTTGACTTGACGGAATCACTTTTATAGGTGATGGAATTCTGTAAAACTCAAAATCTCCGGGGATATTTTGTCCTGTTCTACTAATACTCAAAGTTGCTTTAAATATGCCTAATTTTTTTAAAACAATACTGGCATTTTGATCATTACTTTTTGCTGTACCTACATTCCACTCCCAAGTATCTGGCCTACCTATTGTTGTTTCATCAAAAAAGTTAAGTGTACCACCTGCTTCCACAAAGATAGTATCTTGTGGGTTTGTATGCCCAACTACACCTCCTTCAGCATGCTCTATTCTAATTTGTGGTACAATTGAATCATAAACATCTACAATAAATGTAGTATCTATAACCCATTTATCTCCAACTTGTTCTGCATCTATAAACACATTTTCTTCGTCTTTACGTCCTCTAAATGTTACTTTTTCATCAAAAACATTATAAAGTCTTACGCCCTGAAGTCCTGATTTTTTAAACCAAACACTTACTGTTTTTTCAGTAGAAGTACCAGAACCAATAATCTTTCCATCAAAAATTGAATCTTGTCTTGCAATTGGCATTTCTAAATAATAACTTCCTCCGCCAATAGACCATTCATGACTTACTACGCCTTGAGATAAATCGGCAAATGTTATATAACCATTTATTTTTGTTGCTAGATTTCCTTCTGTATCACTAAAATACCAACCCACATCTGAAAATGAATTAGGTGCTTCATAGTCATCATCTTTTTGACATCCTATAAAAAGAACTGCCAAAAGAAACATTAATATTACTATATTATTTTTCATGTTATAAATATTTATTTTAAATGTAACCTTGTTTAAAATTTAACTTATATCCACTTATGGTGTGGAATACAGTTTCGGGTTTGCCGTTTCTTCGCTATTTGGTATTGGCCAATACGCGTGTAACTCCTCGATGTAATTTGACGCAGCAGGTCCGCGTTCGTTATCCCATTTACTAACTGGCACATCATAAGTAGCTGGAAGCGTTACTTGAGGCCCCATTTCTTCAAGCTTCACTGGATCATCAGCAAGAATTGATTGCCAACGCGTTAAACTTTTACCATCTTCAGTTTCAAACTTAAGGTGTGCGGTGTAATAATGACGTTGTGCAAGATCTTCAAAGCGTTGTTTTGTAATACCCCAACGTCTTAAATCTAGTGTACGAATAGCATTACCTTCTGCAGACAATTCTAATGGTCTTTCAACATACATTAAATGATCCATAAGAGTAGTTGCTGTATAAGTAAGCTCGTCATGTTCATTTATTGGATATTCGCTCTCCGATGCTAATCCTAATAGTCTTACTGCTGAACGTCTTCTTACTTTGTTAATATATTTCAAAGCCTCAGAAACACCACTGTCGTCCGTACCTCCCTTAATTAAACATTCTGCATACATCAAATACACATCTGCCAAACGAATAACACGTACATTAACACCCGATCGTGAATTTGTTGCCGATATATTTTTCTCATTGTCTGTAATATCCCAGTTTGTATATTTTCTCCAGTAACTATGTTCTGCATTGTTAAATGGCGTAGCTTGAGGTAATGTTAACCCATAATATGAGCTATCATAATCATCTGGTAAAGCAATAGAAGCTGATGTTCTTAAAGAGAATGATCTTGGTACAGTTTCCATAATATACTCGCCATTTTCATCTACTTCTCTTATACCATTATCTCTAAGTTTTGGCCTTTCAACCGTATTTACCGGATCATTCATATCCAATGGCTCGCTTCTATATAAAGCATTTAACCACGTAGCAGGATATAAACTTCTAAAACCTCCAACAGGACTAAATGAAAAGTTTAATATACTAGAAGTTTGTGCTTGATCATATGCATTTAATTCAGCATTAAAATTTAATGAATATGCGACTTCTAAAATAGACTCTACGTTAAACTCATCTCTGGTTGTAAAATTACTTCCTATGTCTGGAGTTAAAGCATAATCATAATCTTCAATAACAGATTTAAAATATTGCGCTGCCATAGTATAGTCGCCATCATATAAATAGCTTTTACCTAATAAAGCAGTAGCTGCGCCTTTAGTAATTCTACCTAATTCATTATCTGCATATTCTGCACGTGTTGGAAGATTTTCTTGTGCAAACTCCAAATCTGCTAAATAAAACGCTTGAACAGCTTCTGCTGTACTAACTGGTTGATAAAAGTCTTCTTCATTTTCTGGAATGAAATCAAAAATTGGCACCGACCCTTTATTAAAGCCTGTGTATAAATAAAAATAAAACAGTCCTCTAAAACCTCTTGCTTGTGCTAAAATTTCTTTTGCATACAGCTCTGTTTCTGCGTTGCCAAAGGTTCCCATTAATTTTTCAGTAGCTATAATTACTTGATTTGCTCTAAAAATTCCAGTATATAATGCAGACCATTTATTATTAGGAGCACCAGAAGAATTATTAAATGTTTGTAAAAAATACACATTGCTGGTATTTGGCCTTCCCCATCCCGGAAAAGTCATATCACTTCGGTTATACTCATCTACAACAGACATTACCGATGGGTTTTTAAAAGCGTTATAAACACTAAATAAACCCGTATCTAAATCACCGATTGTATTCCAGAAACTTTCTGTAGAAATACTATTTGGATTTGTTTCTTCTAAAAAGCTTTTACTACATGCGAAGCATGTTATGGTTAAAACCATTACAAGCACCGCCTTTTTAAATATCATCTTTTTCATAATTTTTAATATTTTTTGTTAGTACTTAATTTTAATATTTTCATTGTTTAGATTTTTTAATTAAAAAGCAAGCTGAACACCAAACCTAAAACTAGAACTTATTGGATAATTACCTCTATCCAAACCTCTAGTAGCTAAGCTATTATTACCAACCTCTGGATCAAACCCTGTATACTTAGTAATTGTAATTGGGTTTTGTGCAGATACATACAATCTAACTTTAGAAATGCCATTTTTTTCAAGCATATCTTTTGGTAATGAGTATCCAATAGCAATATTTCTTAATCTTGCAAATGTGCCATCTTCTAACCAAAAATCTGTGTAACCTCTAAAATTTTCGTGATCACGACCTCTATTTGTTGGTATTGCAGATGTAGTATTTTGTGGAGACCATTGGTATAACAAATCTCTATGTGTACCTGCTTTATACGAATAAGCTTTACTACCATTCATAACCTCTGCTCCAAAAGAAGCATACCACTGCATTGAAATATCAAAATCCTTATAATTGGCTCCAAAGTTGAAACCCATTTCAAATTCTGGAGAACCGCTACCAGCATATTGTCTATCATTAAGATCTATAATACCATCACCAGCATCTGGAACACCATCTCCATCCGTATCTACTGTAAGTGCGTCTACATATCTCAAATCACCTAAATTGGCGTTGCCTCCTACCAGTGGATTATATGCGTCCAATTTTTCTTGAGTATCAATAATTCCATCTGTTTTAATTAGGAAAAAAGAACCAGCTTCATAGCCTTCTGCTAATACAGATACCAAATCTTCATTAGGCACACCTTGTACAACCTCACTATTATCTAGATATTGAATTTTATTAGAACCACTCATTTTTGTAATTTCATTAACATTCTTAGTGAATGTTAAACCAGCGTTCCAAGAAAAAGTACCAGCTTGCTTATAGTTAACAGTCCACTCCATACCTTTATTAACCATATCTCCAACGTTTAGAATAACGTTACTGTTATTTCCTGTACCTACACCTACAGATGGAGGTAGGATAACACCTAGTAATAAGTCTTCTTTTTTAGTATTATAAAAATCTGCCGAAACGTTTAACTTATTACTAAAAAAACCTAAATCGAAACCTATATTATCAGAAACAGAAGTTTCCCACTTAATGTTTTCATTTGCAAATGCCTCTTGTATTGCCCCTTGTACCAATCTATCATCCTCTTCTGGACCAAAAATATAATCTCTATTGTTTACAATTACTGCTGCATTACTGTAATCCAAGAAATTATCATTTCCTACAGTACCATGACTAGCTCTTAATTTAAATAAAGAAACCGTTGGTTTAAGAAACTTCCAAAAATTTTCATCAGATACATTCCATCCTACAGATAGGGACGGGAAAGTATTATAGCGGTATTTTTTTGAAAATCTAGAAGATCCATCTCGTCGTGCACTAGCACTAACTAAGTACTTTCCTTTATAATTATATTGAATTCTACCTAGCAAACCTAAAGTTCCTCTACTTACATTTTGAGAAAAGTTAGTTCCAGAACCCACAACAGGATCATTTAAAGCTCCATTTAAAACCGTAATATCATTATTTACTAAATCTTTTTTCTCGGCAAAAAACCAAGCATTTTCATATTTTTCAGCTGAATATGCTGCTGTTACTTGAATATTATGACGTCCAAACCTTCTTTTATAGTTTAAGATATTTTCAATAGTAGATCTTTGCGATCTTCCACTTTCATTTCTAACACCAGACCTATTATTTGATGGTATCAACTCTCCATCTTCATCATAAGTTTTAAATAAAGGATTTATTTTTATTCTTGTATTGTTATTATATGATAGTCCTCCTCTAATGGTATATGTTAAATTTTTATCTATTTTATAATTTGCAGTAATATTAGCATTAAAGTTTTCTGTATTCCTATTGTCTCTTTGCTTAAACTTAACTAAATTATTACTTAAATTCTGAGCATCAACATTATCTGGTCCTGGGTGCTGAATAGTTTCAACATCAGGATCTAACATTTGAGAGTATGGATTATATCTATAAGCATCTAATAAAAATTGCCAAGGCGCAAATTCGTGCTGTTCTATACCAAATCCCATACCTGTGTTAACACTCCATTTACCTTTTTTGTATTGTGTATTAGCTCTTACATTAAAACGGTTATATCCCGAATTAATAATAGTTCCTTCTTGATCAAAAATCGTAGCATTTACACTATATGTTAAACCTTCTTTTCCTCCAGAAATCCCCACACTATGGTTTTGAATAGGAGCAAAATCATTTTCTATAATATCTGTTAAGTTTGTATTATTTGTTAATTGGTGAGGCCCTTGAACAATAGGCGTCCATGTATTACCAAAAGTAGTACCATTTAAGACAGCTCCACTTAAGTGTTTAACATATAAAAAATCTTCTGTTTCTAATAAAGGGACTCCTGAAGTAATCATTTGAATACCATAATAGGTGTCAAAATTCATTTTCATTATACCTTCTTTACCTTTTTTAGTGGTTATTAAAATAACACCACCGGCACCACGAGTACCATAAATTGCAGCCGATGCGGCATCCTTTAATACATCAATGGTTTCAATTTCATTCATACTCAATTTTGGATCCCCATTAAAAGGAATACCATCTACCACATAAAGAGGGCTGCTACTTCCAAGAATGGAACTAATACCACGAATTGTAATGTTTGATTCTGAACCTGGCGCACCGTCAGAAGCTTGAACATTAACCCCTGCCACTTGGCCTTGAAGTGCTGTTCCTAAATCTGCAGTTGCAGACAAAACAAGAGCTTCGTTTTTAACCTGACCAACAGCTCCAGTGACTTCTTTTCTTTTTTGAGTACCATAGCCAACTACTACAACCTCATCTAGTGCTGCCACATCGGGTTGCATAATTACGTTCATTGTAGATTTTCCATTAACAGGAACTTCTTCGGCCAAATAACCTATGTAGGTAAAAATTAGCACACTTTTAGAATCTGTTTTAATTTCGAAATTTCCATCAAAATCAGTAACAGTTCCCGTAGCTGTTCCTTTAACCAAGATACTTACTCCAGGAAGAGCCTGCCCCTCTCCTGTTACATTTCCGGTTACGGTTGTTGTTTGTGCCTGCACTAAACTAAGACTGATAACAAAAAATAGTATTGTTAAAAGAGTTTTGTGTCTAGACCCAACAAGTAAATTACATTTCATATTTAAATTGTTTAATGTTTAGTTCCACAAATTTTGTTTTTCTTCACGCATTGAACGGTAACAAATGATTTTTTAAACAAAACATATGGATAAAATCATAAAAAATTGTTAAAAAAGGACTTTATGAAGCCAATAAAAACGGGTTTTTACTAAATATCCGTGTAGAACTAAGGAGTCTACGTTGTTAGAGGTTTATTTTATAAACAAAAGCGTAATCACCAATTTTTACTTTTGATGGTTGTATGGTTAATTCGTTGCTATTTTGTTCCCAAATGATGGTTTCATCACTACCTAAAAGTTCAATACTCTTAATGGTTTGATCTTTATTTGATAATGATTTAATATAAATAGGCTCTGTAGACCAATCTAAAACTGTAGCATATAAGGTTTCTCCTTTTGTAGTGAACCGAATATCTTTTGCTGTATTGTCTTTATTTTTATGTTCGCTTAAATGACCTTCAATCACTTCGGCAGGGCCTTCGCCATAAATTTTCCATGGTCGAGTTCCGTAAATAGCTTCTCCATTTACAGTTAACCATTCTCCCATTTGTAATAGTCGCTTTTCAACTTCTTCAGGAATTACACCTTCTGCAGTAGGTGTTATATTTAATAGAACGGCTCCATTTTTGCTTACAACATCCACTAAAAAATCGATTAATCTATTGGTTGATTTATAAGCAGGGTTTTGAATATTACACCAAGCATTCCAATCTATGGAATCATCTGTTAACCAAGTAAAATCTTTCTTTTCACTCATTCTAGATCGCTCCAAATCTAAAACTGCCGATCCTACCGCTAAATCTGTAAACTTATAAGTAACCACAACATCTTTACCTTTAGCTAGTCCTTGGTTATAAAAATTGGCTAAAAACTGTTTTCTATAGTCTTCTCCTATAATATCCATTTTATTATCAAACCAAACAATATCAGGATCGTATTTGGTTGTTAATTCGGTTAACCTATCCAACCATTCTTGATTAAATTTATCATCTGGTAAAGGATTTGTTGGCTTGTTTGCCATAACAAAAGTACCCTCCGGAACTTTTGGTCCATAAAGGCCTTCGTAAAGCGGATTGGAAGCATCAGTATTTTCATCCCAAGTAGGGTACCATGAATATAACCAATGACGATGGTAAGTGGTAATAAATTTTAAACCTCTAGATTTTATTGCTTTTTCCATTTCGCCAACAACATCAATTTTTAGCCCCATGTCTTTAGCATCCCATTCTGTTAAATCACTATCCCACATGGCAAAACCATCGGCATGTTCTGCTATAGGTCCTGCAAATTGTGCACCTGCTTTTACAAATAAATCGGCCCAAACATCGGCATCAAATTCTTCTGCTTTAAACATGGGTATAAAATCCTTGTATCCAAATGTATCCAAGTTTCCATAGGTTTCCTTATGATGCTTATTTATATCATGCCCATTTTTATACATCCACATAGAATACCATTCATTTTTATATGCTGGTACAGAATATGGTCCCCAATGGAAATAAATACCAAATTTTAAATCTTTATACCATTCTGGTACTTCATATTTCTGCAATGATTCCCAATCTGCTGTATATTTTGGCGCACTTAATTCTTTTTCTTTTGAACCTTTCTTAGAGGAACATGATACTAACAAAAGAAAAATTATGCTTTTTATAAATATGCTTTTGTTCATAAAAGTTGTTTTTATAATCCTAAAATAACTTCAGGGTAATCATTAAATGCCAATTCATCTATATCCTCTTGTTTAATGTTAGTTTTCCAAACGTATACATGCTTTAAGCTATTTATTTGTGCTATTGTTTGTAAACTTTTTGAGGTTATTTGAGTACCGTATAGGTTTAAACTCGTTAAACTTTTTAAATTAACTAATGAAGTAATAGCAGCATCTGATAAAGGATTATTATTTAATTTTAGCTTTTGAATATTAGGTAATTGACCAACTATTTTCAAGCTTTCATCTGTTAATTGATTATCTTCTAAAGATAACCAAATAATATTTTCTTTTATGGTAAGTAATTTCTCAAGCTTCTTTAAAGCTCCTTGACCATTATCTTTACTCAGTGAATTCGGAGTCAAAACGACTTCATATAGCCCTGAATCGAAAACAAGTTCTCTTAAAGTAAACCCTTCTTTTTCAAGGTCTACAATTTGATTAGCTGTTACCATATTTACTGTTGGTAAAGCAATATCTCCCCCTTTTGCTCCGGAAGGAGACAAACCTAGCATAGTGCTTGCAATACCCGAAATATCTTCTGGAGTTTCAACGTTTGCAACAGTAGTATCAAAATTTCCTTTAGCGTTATCTATCCAATAGGTTAATATGGCTATTTCTTCTTCTGTTAAAGGGGTTTTCCCTTCTGGTGGCATAAAATCATCGTGATGCGGTTCTAAAAGTACACGCTTAATCATTTCCGATTCCGAGGCATTTCCTGAAATTAATATTTTACCGTTTTTCCCTCCTTTTAAAATCGCTATAGAATCGTGGAAAGACAAACTTCCTTTTTTCTTACTTTCATTATGGCAACTAGCACATTTATTATCCAAAATAGGACCTACCAAATGATTAAAAACCTGAGCATCTTCTAACTTTGTTACAGCTACAAGTTCTGTTTTTTCTTCTTTCCCGAAAGGGAAATATTTTACTAAATAATCGCTTCCATGTGTTAAATTACCTCCATAATGCCCTGTAACACTTAATAGAATAACTAACAATGTAAGCCCCGAAATATTAGGATGCAATCTATTTAATTGGGCTATTTTTATTTTTTCTATTCGAATTAACCATGCTAAAAAAGCTATAGCTGTAGTTGCTATACCAAACCAAAAGTGCGTATCCAAAGCGTCTACTTCATAATCACCACTTAAAGATAGCATATATCCTAGAACACAAGCGACTGCACCACTTATTGCGCCTAAAAACAATGCCAAAGGAATACCTGTAGTTAACATTGGATTTTTTTTCCATCGACTAAAAACTTCCAATACAAAAGCAAAAAACAAAAAACCGATAGGCAAATGCACTACAAGCGGGTGAAACCTACCTAAAAACAATACAAAATCTGGAACACTATTATCCATATATCTTTTTCTTTATATTTTTTAAATGCGTTCTAATTTTAAAGGAGGTGTTTTGTCTGCTCTCCATTGGCAGATATATAAGTTTTTATCATTATCGACACAAACATCATGTCCATGAGAAATTGGTCTATCGGTTAATTGATAAGATTTTTGAAGTTCTCCATTTACATAAATAGGTGCTGTTGCTCCGGGGTTTGAAACCACTTTGTCGCCTTCTAAAATAGTAACAAATCCTGTTGGTTGTGTCCAATCTGTTTTTCCTACTTCGGGCTGAGACCAACAAACACCAGCATATAAATTAGTATCATCAAACACCGGTCTACAAACTTGCATATTCGGTAAGTGTAATGTTTTAATATACTTACCATCTAGCGTAAACCATTTAAAACTAGCTTGATTTCTAGAGGTTACAACAACCATTGGGTTGCCTTTTTCTCTATAATCTATAGCTACGCCGTGAGCACTCATTATTTGGTAATTTTTATCAGGATTATCACTTCCTCCCCAATGCCTAATGTATCTACCATTATAATCATATTGAATAATTCTACTCATACCATAACCATCGGCTACATAAATATCGCCATTAGGCCCAATAGCTGTTTCTGTAGGACAAAAAGATTCTCCGGGTTTATAAATACCTATAGTAATTGGGTGACCGATATCGAAAACAACACGACCATCCATTGTGGTTTTACTAATACGCCCATTATGCTTTGTCCAGCCTCCTTGTTTGTTTAGAAACCAACCAGAATCGGCCAAAAACAAGAACTCTTCTCCGCCTTCGTCTGATATCGTTAAACCGTGTCCACCCGGATAAGCCGTTCCCCAAGAATCTATTACATTCCCAGATTTATCGAAAATGATTACGTTATTTTTTGGATGATCTCCAATCATAACTAATCGGCCTTTACTGTCCATTTGCATTTCGTGGCAGTTAAGCAAAGGTGTTTCAATGGCACTCATTTTAGCCCAATCTTTTATTAATTTATATTGATAATCTCCATGACCTAAAATAACTTCTTTACCCCTTGGTTTTCTCATAATATGAAATCCAAATGACGGCATAGCGGTTAATGCCGCCCCTGCTAAACCTGTTTTTTTTATAAAATTTCTTCTTGATGACATAACTTTTAGGATTAGGTTAATAAATCTTTTACAACATGACCATGAACATCTGTTAATCGATATCGTCGCCCTTGATGTTTAAAGGTTAAACGCTCGTGATCTACACCAACCAGATGCATTAATGTTGCATGAAAATCATGTACATGTAAAGGATCCTTTATCACATTATAGCTAAAATCGTCTGTTTCTCCATAAGAAAACCCAGGCTTAACACCTGCTCCAGCCATCCACATTGTAAATGCTTTTGGATGATGATCTCTTCCGTGATTTTCCTTTGTTAATTGACCTTGAGAATAAACCGTTCTTCCAAATTCGCCTCCCCAAATTACAAGGGTATCATCTAGCATACCACGTTGCTTTAAATCTTTTATTAAAGCAGCTGTACCTTGATCTGTTTTTTTACATTGATGCTTTAAGCCACCTGGACAGTTATTATGCTGATCCCACCCTTGGTGATATAATTGAACAAATTTCACTCCTTTTTCTAATAGCTTTCTAGCCATTAAACAGTTTGCAGCATAGGTTCCAGGGTCTCTACTATCTTTACCGTATAATTCAAAAATATGATCTGGCTCATCAGTTAAATCGGCTACTTCCGGAACAGAAGTTTGCATTTTAAATGCCATTTCGTACTGAGACATTCTTGCCTGAATTTCAGGGTCGCCGTAAGCATCATTTTGAATATCGTTCAATCCTCCAAGATAATCCAACATGTGTCTTCTATCATTACCATCATAATTTTCAGGATCACTTAAATACAATACCGGGTCTTTACCAGATCTGAATTGTACACCTTGATGTTCTGTTGGTAAAAAACCATTACCCCATAAACTTGCTTTTAACGGTTGCCCTTTACCATTTTTTGAAACTAGTGTAATAAACGTTGGAAGGTTTTCATTATCGGACCCTAAACCATAACTTAACCAAGAACCGATTGATGGTCTACCTGGTAATTGATGTCCAGTTTGCATAAAGGTTATAGCCGGTGTGTGGTTAATTTGATCGGTTTGCATACCTTTCATAAAACATAAATCGTCAACAACTTCAGATAAATAAGGCATAGCATCACTTACCCACGCTTTGGATTTGCCATATTGTTTAAAGTTGAATGTAGACGGTGCAATTGGCAAGGTACTTTGGCTGCCACTCATCCCTGTTAAACGTTGCCCGCCAATAATAGACTCTGGCAATTCTTTACCAAACATATCGACCAACTTTGGTTTATAATCGAATAAATCCATTTGCGAAGGTCCACCACTTTGAAATAAGTAAATTATACGTTTTGCTTTAGGGAGATGGTGTGGTAAGCCCAGTCTGTTTTTATTGTAGTTCTCTAGAATTATATCTTCCTTAGTTTTGCTGCCTGTAGCACCAAACATTTTTTCTGCCCCAAGTAAGCTACTTAGCGCTATGGCACCTAGGCCTAAAGAGGTTTTCTTTAAAAAATGTCTTCGGTCTATTTGCCGTTCAATTTTTTGTAAATCTCTATTGTTAGATGTTAGTTTATTGTGGTGATCGTTACACATAATGTCTTTTCTTTATTTAGAGTTTAGCTTTTTATCTTTTAGTTATGCTAGCATCAGCATTCATAATAGTACTTGCTACCACCGCATTTGCAGCAATAAGAGCTTTATTATCTGTTTCAGCAATTTGAAAAGCACCAGTTTGGAGCCATCCTTTTGCCTTCTCTAGGTTAGCGTCAAATTTTTTAAATTCCTCTTTTTGCAACGCAGTTAATAAATCTAATTCTTCATTCGTAATTTGGCGTCCAGTTAACCTCTTAAAAGCACTAGTAATTCCCGTTTTTAAATCATCGGCTTCTGTAATTTGTTTTCCTAAAACTCTAGAAGCCTCTATGTAAGTAGGGTCGTTTAAAATTACTAAAGCTTGAAGTGGTGTATTTGTTTTTTGCCTACGTGTAGAACATAAATCTCTTGTTGGCGCATCGAAAATTGAAATTGTTGGGTTTGGCACTGTACGCTTCCAAATGGTATACATACTGCGTCTATACAAACCTTCTTCTCCATCTTGCACATAAGTACCACCGCTTACTTTCCATAAACCTTTTGGTTGGTATGGCCTTACGCTTTCCCCTCCTATTTTAGTGTTTAATAATCCGGATGCATATAAGGCATTATCGCGAAGCATTTCTCCAGATAATCTGGTTGATGGGCCTCGTGCCAACCATTTATTTTCTCCATCTACTGCTAAAAGTGCTTCAGTAATTACAGAGCTTTGTTGATAGGTGCTAGACATCATTATAGTTTTATGCAAAGCTTTTACATCCCAACCCGATTCAATAAATTGAATAGCCAACCAATCTAATAATGCTGGGTGACTTGGTAACTCACCTTGGTTTCCAAAATCTTCGGACGTTTTTACAAGTCCTCTACCAAAGATATTTTGCCAATACCTGTTTACTGTTACTCGAGCTGTTAACGGATTGTCTTTATGTGTAATCCATTTAGCAAGCCCCAATCTATTTTTAGGCATATCTTCCGTCATAGGAAATATATCTTCGGGAGCATTTGGAAAAACACTATCCGTAGGAGAATCATAATTACCACGATCTAGAATATAGGTTTGTCTATTAAGCTTACTCTCCTTCATCACCATAATTTGCTTAATAGGATCTATACTATCTGCTAATACCAAACGCTTTTGTTCTAAATCTTTAAGCGCAGAGCTATAAGCTTCAGAATTATTAGCTAAATAATACTCAGCTAATTTTTCTTTTTCAGTTTCATTTAAATCGGCTAATTTCTTTTGCTTAATTTTATCTAAATTATCAGGGTTTGCAATTTGCAAAACTTCAATTTCTGTTAATTCTTTATTGAATACCATAAGGTCATCAATAGTAGCATCTTTAATTCCTTTTCCTCTCCAAACTGCTCCAATACGTAAACCAGGTTCTAGACGCGGACTATCCTTACCGTATAATCTTAAACCATGAAAAACAATGTCTTTGTATAAATTATCAAACACAGTTTTTGTTTGTAGTTTTTCTCCATCCATAAATATAGACACGCCATTTGCTTTACTAGAACCATCATAAGTCATGGTTAATTGCACCCATTTTTCTTTTGGCACATCGTTCAGCGACTCTACAACAATAGCATTATCAGGATATACATGCGCTAATAAGGCTTCTATTTTATTATCCTTAATTTTTAAGTGATACCCTCTAAAACTATGCAGTTCAGGACTATTCATTTTATGAAAAATTACGCCTGTTTCTAAGTCTTTAGGAATGTATACCTGAATGCCAATACTAAAAGGTTGACTTCTTTGGAAAATACCAATGTTATCTAAATCTAACCAAGTATCACCATTCATAAAAAGACCTTTACCACTTGCTCCTTTTTTATAAATAGCCTTTTCGTTATCAACAAATTGCTGACGCATTCTTATTTTATTCTGCCCATTACCACCTGCTAAATTGATAAGTTTTTCATTATCAAAATTAAATGCAGCAACTAAGCCATTAGGTTGCTTTTTTGATGGTATTTTTTTGAATTGATTACTAGCAATCCATTTTTCGGCTTTAGGCTTTTCTTTACTAGTTGTTGTTTTTACTTTTTCTTCGGAATCGTCTACTAAAGTTTCTAAGTAAGCTAAAACCTCTTCTTGTTCCTTAGTAGGAAGCATCATTGCAGGCACTGGTGTTGCCAAATCCCACGGAATTAATCCCGTTTCGTCTACATTATTGAAAAAACTGTACATTTCGAAGTAGTTTTTCTGAGAAATCGGGTCGTATTTATGGTCATGACATTTAGCACAAGCATAAGATAAACCTAACAAACCTTGACTAACAGTTGCGGTTCTATCTGCTACATATTCCGATCTAAACTCTTCATCAATAATACCTCCTTCAAGATTTTGAGGGTGTAATCTATTAAATGTTGTTGCTAATTTTTGCTCTCGCGTCGCATTTTCGAACATATCGCCTGCTAATTGCCAGGTAACAAACTCATCATAAGGCATATTTTTATTAAAGGCCTCAATAACCCAATCTCTCCAGGGCGAAGTATCTCGATATCTATCATTACTATACCCATGTGTATCTGCGTAACGCGAAAGATCCATCCAATCCAAAGTCATGTGTTCACCATAATGAGGCGATGCTAAAAGACGGTCTATTTGTTTCTCAAAAGCATTCGGCGATGTATCTTTTACAAAAGCATCTAATTCTTCTAAAGTTGGAGGTAATCCTGTTAAATCGAAAGAAGCGCGACGTAATAAAATTTCTTTATCTGCTATTTCTGAAGGTGATAATTTAAAATTCTCTAATTGTTTAACCACAAAATTATCAATAGGATTTGATATAAAAGCGGTTTGTTTAACCTTAGGAATTTCTGGATTTTCGGGTTTTAAAAAGGCCCAATGTTCTTTATACTCTGCTCCTTCTTCAATCCATTTAATGAGCACTGCTTTTTCATAATTGGTTAAAGTAAGATGAGAACCGGGATCTGGCATAATTAAATCCGGATCATTGGAAATAATACGATGAAAAAATTCACTTTTTTCTAAATTCCCGGGTGTAATAGCTACTTTACCTGGTGATTCTGGCAACTCCGCATAGGCCACATCTGCTGTATGCAATTGTAACCCTCCTTTAATATTGCCAGCATCAGGCCCATGGCACAAATAACATTTATCCGACAAAATGGGTTTAACATGTTGATTAAAATCTATGCTTTTTGGTAGCTCTGTATAAGCTACATAAACAGCTTCCGGCAAATCTGGTCCGCCACAAGAAAACATAAATAACACCCCCAAAATCAGGGTGTAAAAACTCATACCTTTAAACATAAAATTATAATTAGTTGACCTTTCAAAGATAAATTTTACATTTCCGTTAAAACTGTATAAATCAGTCTTAAAAATACACATTTCCGATATGTTCAGTTATTGTCAAGTATAAAACACGCTTATTATTTGTAGTTTTATGAATGAATTGGTGTAATTTTGAAAAGAGTCTCTTGTAAACAAATCAGTAATTAAACTAATCATAAAAACATGCTAAAAGTTTTTCAGTCTTTAAGATTAACATTACTTAATACCGGTTATGCCAAATTAAATGCTTTATGGGATTTTGATAATGTAATCAGCCCGTTTACTCGTATGTATTATATAACAAAAGGCTCTGCAAAAGTTTACCATAGTAATAAGGTTTTTAATTTAAAACCAAACCATATTTATTTAGTACCAAGTTACACTTATGCTCGATATACCTGCGAAGATTATCATGAACAATACTACATAAGTTTTTTAGAAGATATCAATAACGGACTTTCTATATACGGTATAAAAGATTTTGAATATGAAATTGAAGCAGACCAAAACTGTCTTTACTATTTTGAACGGCTAGTAGAATTAAATAATAACAGAAAAATAAAAAACAGTAACCCCAAAACGTACGACAATCGACCAACTTTACAAGATTTTATTAAACAAAACGACACGTTAAACGCCAAAGAGTTACTAGAAACCCAAGGAATATTAACCACTTTATTGTCAAAATTTATAACCAACCACAAAATAAATAAAGACCAGGTTACTCCAAACAAAGCAATTTACCTAATTCAGAACTATATTAATGAAAATCTACATACGCAAATTACTATAGATGAATTGGCTAACAAGTGCCATTATAGCACCGATTATTTCTCACGACTTTTTTATAAAACTCACGGTATTAGACCTAATAAATATATACAATCGAAAAGGATAGAGCGTGCACAATTACTGTTATTAACCACATCAAGTTCACTTAAAGAAATTGCTCAAAAAGTTGGATTTGAAAATTTAGCATACTTTTCTAGAACGTTTAAAAAACATACAACAAAAACACCCGCTGCGTTTAGAAAAGAGCAAGTAACCATATAATAAACACTATTTAATATAATAATCAAATGTGTTATAAAACAATACATTTATTATGTATCAACTTAACAAACAACTTTACTTTTAAACTTTACAAGTTGCTTTGTAAATGCAGTATTTAATTTACTCCAATTAAGTTGTAAAAAGTATAAACCTGCTAACAAAGACGCTCCTTAATGTTGTATTAATTGACCTGAAAGAATTCTAATAAAATCACTAATACAAAATAAACTAAAAAATGAAATTTAAAAATCTAAAAACCATTCTATACGTTTTTATAGGTATAGCTTTATTTAATTGCAAGCCCGCAGAAAACAACAAACTTGCTACAGAACACATTAAAGACTTTAATTTTGATTGGAAATTTAAATTATCAAATGATAGTATTTCTCTAGCTAACACTCCCGAATTTAATGATGAAAATTGGAGAACACTAAATTTACCACATGATTGGGCGGTAGAAAGTAAATTCGATTCTTTATTAGCTAACGATGCCAAGGCAACCGGCTACTTAGCAAGTAAAGGTTATGGTTATTATAGAAAAACATTTGATAAACCGTTTAACGAAAACGAAGTTACCTATGTTCTTTTTGATGGCGTTTACAACAATTCTGAAGTTTGGATTAATGGTAAAAAATTAGGATTCCACCCTTATGGCTACTCTCCTTTTTATTTTAATTTAAGTTCGTATTTAAATAAAAACGGAAAGAACAATGTGCTAACCGTAAAAATTGATCATACTAGATATGCCGATAGTCGTTGGTACACAGGCGCTGGTATTTACAGAAACGTACAGCTTATTACAGCTAACAAAATACACGTTCCGGTTTGGGGAACATTTGTTACCACACCAGAAGTTTCAACTGAAAAAGCAACAGCACAAATAATAGTTTCTGTAAAAAACGATTTTTCTTCAGAAGAACATGTTGTTGTAAAAACAAGTATTGTTAATCAAAGTAATGTAGAAGTTGCCTCGACTAGCAGCAACTTAAGTCTTGCAGCGAATAGTTTAAAAAATGTTACTCAAAATATTGAAATAGCTAATCCATCGTTATGGGATATTGACAACCCGAATCTTTACAAAGCCATAACTACCATTATAAAAGAGGAACAAGATATTAATACTTACAAAACTGATTTTGGAATTAGAACCATTAAATTCGACACAAATAAAGGCTTCTTTTTAAATGGCCAAAACATGAAAATTAAAGGTGTTTGTTTACACCACGATGCTGGTCTTGTTGGCACCGCAGTGCCAAAAGGTGTTTGGAAACGCAGATTGCAAATTTTGAAAGATGGAGGTTGTAATGCCATTAGAATTTCGCATAACCCTGCATCAACAGAGCTTTTAGACCTTTGTGATGAAATGGGCTTTTTAGTTCAAGATGAATTCTTTGATGAATGGGATAACCCAAAAGACAAACGTCTAAACCAAAACGAATCTAAAAGCACCGATTATATTACCCGTGGTTATGGTGAACATTTTCAAGAATGGGCTCATAAAGATTTAGAAGCTGTAATGCTAAGTCACAGAAATCATCCTTCTATTTTTCAATGGAGTATTGGAAACGAAATAGAATGGACCTACCCAAGGAATGCTGCAGCAACCGGATTTTTTAACAATATGAACTGGAATGGAAATTATTTTTGGGATGAACCTCCATATTCTGTTGAAGAAATTAAGCATCAACTAGAAACCTTACCTAGAGGAAAATATGATATAGGCGAAACAGCGCAAAAACTTTCAAAATGGACTAAAGCTCTAGATACAACACGTCCTGTTACGGCAAACTTTATTTTACCTTCTGCTAGTCATTTATCTGGATATGCCGACGCTTTAGATGTTATTGGCTATAGTTACAGACGTGTTTTATACGATTATGGTCATAAAAACTACCCAGATAAACCTATAATGGGTACCGAAAACTTAGCACAATACCACGAGTGGAAAGCCATTATGGAACGCCCTCATATTTCTGGAACATTTTTATGGACTGGTATAGATTATATGGGTGAAATTAGATCGCCTTGGCCTGTTCGTGTTCAACCTTCTGGTTTATTAAATACTGCTGGATTCAAAAAAGGATCGTACCATATGATGAAAACATTATGGACTAACGAACCACACCTTCATATTGCTACTCAGAACATTGAAAAATCATTAAATAAAATAGATTCTAACGGCAAAATCACTGCTAAAAACCCTGAAAAATGGAAGCATGCACTTTGGGAATGGCAAGACGTAAACGAACATTGGAATTATAATACAGACGAAATGATATCAGTAGAAATTTATTCTAACTGTGATGAAATAGAGTTGTTTTTAAATCAAAAGCCTCTTGGTAAAAAGAAATTATCAGATTTTGAAGACCACATTTACAAATGGGGCGTTCCTTTTGCTGATGGTAAGTTAATAGCAAAAGGCATTAAAGACGGAAAAGAAATAACTTCTGAAATAATTACAGCAAGAAAGGCAACACAAATAAACCTTTCTACAGAAGAAAAATCAATCAACGCCAACAATTATGATGTTTCGCATATTATTGTACAATTAACTGATGATAACGGTAATCCTATTAAAACGGATAACAAAGAAATTACTTATGAAATAAAAGGAAATGCCAAATTATTAGGCATTGATAATGGATGGAAAAAGAGTGTTCAAAAATTTCAAACTAACGTGAATACAACCTATAACGGGACCACTTTATTAATTATACAAGCTATGGACAAAGCAGATGATATAGAAGTTATAGCTAAATCGGAAGGTTTGCCTTCTACCTCAATTAAAGTAAGTATAAATTAAGCTTTTTAATTACATTAAAACTAAATACAAAAAAAAACGAAAATCAAGTTGATTTTCGTTTTTTTTTGTGATGTTTAAAATCCTTACTGCTTAACTATCCTTTTAGTAACCTTTCCTGCATCGGTATTTAATTTCATAAAGTAAACTCCATTTACAAGATTTGTTAAATCGGCAGAAGTACTTACCAAAGCGCCAATAACATTATATACTTTAATGCTTTCAACTGTAACACCGGGGCTAACAATATTTACTTTCCCATTTGTTGGGTTAGGATATACTGCAAGATCATTTATTTTTTTTGATTTTACTGTACTTAAAGTCATTGCTGCATTTTGCGTAATATCATCAATATAAAATACATCACCGTCATACGTACCTGTGGCATTAAGTTTAATGTCTAGTCTTGATAAATATCCTGGCTCAGTTCCTGCAAGAATGCTATTATCGGACTCTTTTACCGCTTCTTCAAAATTAAATTCAACTTCGTACCAAGTATTTAGTGTTAAACCAGAAAGTGAAACCGTATTTGTTAAATATCTAGCACCTCCAAACCAAGGTTCTAACTGTACATCTACCGCGGTTTCATTAGTCGATAAAATTTTAAATTTACACCAAGTTCCATCAGTTACTCCATAAGTTCCTCCAGGGTTTTGAATAGCCAACCATCTCCATGCTGGAGCTGTATCTGTTAAAGTAATTTGAAAAGCCGTTGCACTAGGATTTATATCTGTAGTTGAAGGGTTAGAGGCATTAACAGCGGTGGCTTGTGCTGCTGCACCTGCCCTAACAATTGGAGATAGAGTTCCAGACTCGAAGTCCATAGAATACTGCCCGTGAGCTAAACCACCTATTATTAAACAGGTAGTAACAAGTAAATTTTTAATCATAATATAGTTGTTTAAATTAATATGTTTACAAAACTCCTGATTTATAATAAAATACAGTGATATGAATGGTTTTTAGAACACTACATATGTTTATTCTACTTTACAATGTAAAGCGCCATATTAATACTAACAAAAAATCGCCTGAACCAATTCAGACGATTTTTACAACAAAAAAAACTAACTAAAACTACTAACTAAATTTTATATTTAAAGTAGATATTTAATATCTAGTCATATTTGGTTTTTATATTATTATTCATCTTCTAACTTCCATGTTCTTACCCAATCATATTTTGTAGTTAGGTCATCAAAAGAGGCTGTTTCGAAAATAGTATTCGCATCAATTGGATTCCAATCATAGGTTTCAATAGCCATTGTAATATGGCCTTCTAAATCAAAATCGGCTGGAGGATTTGTAATTGAATGGCTTAATTTTCCGTCTAAATAAAACAATATTTCTGTTGGCGATTTCCACCAGCAACCATAAACAAAGTACCTTGAATTATTTTTTTCGGTTAAAATAGTTTTGGCTGGGCTTTGCTTAGAGCCTGTAACTTCTGTATCACAATCCCTTTCATGCCTCCATGTATTAGACGCATATATTTGATCAAAATTATCTGCCCAAGCTGCTGTATTTGTAAGTCGGCCAACGCATTCTTGTATATCTAATTCTAGTTTTCTAACAGGTCCTGTATTACAATTTTGTTTAAAAGCTATCCAAAATGTAGAGGACATTATTGTTTTATTGGCTTGCATTTTACATTCGTAATAATAGCCTGGTTTAGCTGTAATTTTTGATCTCACAATAGCTCCACCATGAGTCCAATCTATACCATTAACACGTTTTGGAGCGTCAAATTTTTCAACAGTAATATTTAAATTACCATTAGCTACTGTTACGTTATCCGCTTCAAATAATGCAGGTGGTCTTCCTATCCAACTAAATCCATCTGATGAAGGATATCTATGCCATTTATTATCATTAAAAGTAGTACCGTCAAATTCATCTGACATATCTTCTACTTTTACCCATTTTTTTCCGGTAGGCACCTCAACACCGTCTGCTACAGCATAAGGCTTATTACTCGAAGGTTCCGTAACAACAACATCAAAACTACATGTAGCAGTATTTCCTGCTTTATCGGTGGCTACAAAAGTATTTGTTGTTGTACCAATTGGGAATGATGCCCCAGATGCTAAACCAGCCGTTTGTTCGGTAACTGTACCAGGTAAATTATCCGTACCTACAGGTGTGGCATAATTAACGGTTGCTACATTTTTTCCTGCATCAATAAAAACAGTAATAGAAGACTCACAAGTTATTGATGGGTTTGTTTTATCTACTTGAGCTACTTCTTCATTTTCATCTGAGTCTCCACTACTACATGCTGTAAGCATAACTAATGTTAGTGCCAAAAGTGTATATTTTTCTATTTTTTGAAACATAAGTTTATTTTTTTTTACAAACTTAGTCTTCATTTAGAAAAATCGACTTTTCATATGTATTTCAAACTATAACAAATGGTTCTATGCAGTTAAAATTTATCACTAAACCTTGGTAAACCACTATTATCATTAAAAAAAATGAGCGTAATTATAAATTTTAAAGTTTTTAAACTAAAATTTACAATTACGCCTAACATGATATTAAATAAAAGACTTTTTATCGTGTTTACATTCCGTAATCAATGTGTTATTCATCTTCTAATTTCCATGTTCTAACCCAATCAATTTTCATGGTGTTTATAGTATTATCTCCTAAATCAGATTTTGGAGGAAGTCCACCTACCCAAACAGCTTCATTTGTCCATAAATCGAAAATAATTTCTAAATCTCTTGTAAACACTCTATCGGTGTAAGTTTGCCCAGATCGATCTTCTCCAACTTCAACACTTCCTGCTGGTTCTCCGTTTAAATAAAATTGAATGTGTTTAGCATCTTTCCACCAAACCCCGAATGTGTGATAATCTTCATTCCATTTTACATTTTTTAAGGGATTAGTATCTGATAACCCCGAACGGTTATAATTATCTTCATCTCTAATCGTTACCGGAGATTTACTGGAATCGGCATGAAAATATTGCGAATTCATTTGGTTAGGAAAATCTGTTGCCTGAGAACAGCCAAAACAAGAAGGTTTAGAATTATTTTCAATAATATCAATTTCATCTCTATTATTAATATCTCCATTATTTAACCAATAAGTATTATATGCTGAAATATGAGCGGCTTTTATTCTAGCCTCGGTATACATAGGATAACTTGTTTCGGCTTTTGAATGAATTCTAGCGGTTTGAAACCATCTATTTTCGGGATTACTTTCGTTTAATGTCGCTTTTATCCATAGGTTACCATCTGTTACTCCTGAGTTGGTAGCAGCGGAAGTCATGAAAACAGGCACACCATAATTCCAGGTAGATTTAAACCATTTATTACCATCCCATGCATCAAACTCGTCGGACATACTTTCTAACTTCACCCATTTTTTTCCATCTGGTGTTGTGTTGTCTATAGATGTAAAAGATGGTTGTGCTGGGTCAATGTTGTTAAAATCTTCGGCAGTAGGTCCATCAACAACATCATTAACCGTAATATTTACAGTTGCCGTATCATCATCTCCATCTTGATCTGTAATGGTATAAGTAAAACTATCAACACCACTAAAATCTGCATTTGGTACATATTCGAATACACCATCGCTTATTTCGGTAATTGTACCGTTGGTTGCGTCAGTTTCAAGCTTATAATCATCTCCATCTCCTCCATCTTTACCAATATCATCATTTGTAGAAACATTTACTTGATTTGAAACTCCTGCTGTACTATCTTCATCAACAGTTAACTCATCATTATTAGCAGTAGGTTTAGAGTTAACAACCTCAACTAAATCATCTGATTTTGAATCGTTACTACTACAACTTGTTAAGCATAAATTAAGTGTAAGGATTAACAAATACACTTTTTTACTAAAAAAATTTAATTCTATCATTTTATTTTCGAGTTTTATTATATGTACTTGAAACAAATTCATTTACATATAATTTATTCTTATTTATAGAAATCAAAACTATTGATTAAGTAATAATTTTAAAGTTTTTCTGTCTTGACATAAACTGAACATCTTAAAAAAAAATATTTTCAGCCCATTAGCCTTGATTGTTAATTTATAAGATTGAAAATTACAATTCCAAGATTTTAAAATGCCTCCTTCGCTTTTTTACTACTTACAACTAAAAAAGAGAAAGTTTAAAAATAAACTCTCCCTTTTTAAGAATGACTAACTATAATACTTTTTAAGGTCTACTTGTTAGTTTATATAAGGCTAAATCGTCCATATAAAACTTAAGCGTTTCAGAATTAACATTTTGCCCTCTTATCATAAAACTCTCATTTCCATCTGCTGAAAAAGATACAACAACTGATGTATAAAACCATTCTCCTATTGGAGTAGTAGCACTAAAAGCAGGGTTATCTGGTACACCCCAATCTGTAGAAGGTCTCCAAAACATTCTAATGTTAGATGTTACAGGAGTTCCAACATCTACAGCATAAATCCATGCTCCCATTTCATATTTAAATCCTTTTTCTGTAGGGAATGTGATATTATTACCATCTGCGTCTGTATTTCCAATAATCATTCCTCCATTAGGATCAAACTCTAAGTACATACTTTTTGATCCGGAATGTGCTTGATCAAAAGAAAAACTCATGCTATACCCATCCCATGGTGCACCCCACCAAAGATATGGCCAATTGCTAACTTCAGATTTTTCAAATGAACTATCAATATTTGAAAAATCTGGATCCTCAAACAAGTTTTCTTTTATAAAATCTGTTAAAACAGCATCGGTAAATGCATCAGAAGCAACAGCATCTAGTGTTCCTAAATTTCCTGGTATATAAGATACTTTTACAACATCATCATTGTACATAATTTCATTATCCAATTCAATAATTAAAATATTGCCTTCTTCAGAATCTACAAGTACACTACGTATTACTGGTTTTAATACAGCCCCACCTGCAGTTTCGATTGTTAATGAAAAATTATTTTTATTAACGGTTGCAGGATCCATTTCTCTACTAAACTCTAATCCTATTTTTGTTTGAGCTTCTTTTTCAAAAACTCTATCCAATGTAACAGGTTCGGTAGAAGGAATAACCTTAATGAATTTCTTAACATTAATAGTATCTGCTCCTCCAGGTCTAGTTCTTGAGGTTATAAATTGCAAATCCCAAGAACCTAATTTGCTATATTTTACATCTACCTCTGGAGCCGCATCCATTATTTGGATTGGTTTAGCACCTGGTAAATTCCAAACAAAACTAATTGGTCCTCCTTCCGTAGTATAAGATAATCTTATTGCTTTACTCGCTGTAATTTCATTTTCAGCATTATCAGATAAAGTTAATTCATCACCTGTACTTCCGTCATCATTTATATAATGAGCTTTTATAGAGGCCTCGACCGCACCAAGTACAGTTACTACAATTGTAGTATCAATTTCTCTACTATTGTTAGGCATCGCACTATCTTCATTTGGGTATACATCCCCTTTAAACACCTGATTTAACGTTACGTTATATTCTCCTGGGGTGTAGAAAAATCCTTTAACAACATCTTCTGAAGATGTATTTGTGTCGCTTCCAGATATTTTGGAAACAGTTTCTGGAAATGTCCATGTTCTAGATTTTACACCTCGAGAAATATCGGCAAAATCGATATGACCTCCAACATTAATTGTATTATCAAAATTCATCTCTGAAGTTACAATAGCTCTATGACTTGGCTCTACTAAATTAACCGACTCTTCCTCGGAACAAGCAACTAATACTAGTGCCATGAAGAGAATAAGCTTAAAAATTCCTATATTTTTCATAATTCGTTTTTTTTAATTAAATAAACTATCGTTGGTTTGAACTTCTTGAGTTGGTATAGGGAAATAATTGTGTTGGGCTGCCTTATAATTAGCTGCACTTTGAACAAAATCTGGTCTAATTCTCTCAACTATAAATAATGGTGCTACCCCGCCAGAACCAACATTTAAAATTGTTTCCTTATTTTCTTCTCTCCAAACTTCATCTGCTCTAAGTTCATCAAATACTTCTTGAACAATACCCCAACGTACTAAATCTTTCCATCTATGGCCTTCAAAACATAACTCAACAACGCGCTCTACACGTTGCAAATGTGTTAAAACTGTTGCTGCATTAGCAGGTACCATGGGTTGAGCACCATGTACTTGTTTACTAACATGCAATTGTGGGAACATACCACTATTCTCGTCCATGTATTGTTGTAAAGTAATAACACCTGCTCTACTTCTTACCATGTCAATATAATCTATGGCTGTTTCATAATCTGAATTTGCCATAAGTACAGCCTCTGCATACATTAATAATACGTCTGCATAGCGCATATGCCTAAAGTTAATACCCGATCTAGATAAGGCAGGCTCAGCACTTAAATGATACCAATTTGAATGCTTTTTAACGTATGCACTTTGTCCAAATCCAAAACCTTTAACTTCTGAAGATTCTAAATTATAATACGTTCCTTCCATATTTCGAACGGCAATGGTAGCGTTCATTCTTCTAGATTCTAAGTTATCATCGTTTATAGAATTATTAACATCTACTTCATCATTAACAAGCATTTCATGCAAGTTATAAGTAGGCAATATGGTATTAAAAGCTCCGTAATTTAGTTGCCCTACAGCCGTAGCCATAGTGGATGATTCTGCTCCTGTTTGATTTGGAGTATCATCAACAGCATTTCCGGGTGCTCCTGCAGATAAATCGAACGAGTAATTTACTTCAAAAATAGATTCTTCATTAAACTCATTTTCATGACCAAAATTATCACTAATATTTCTGGTTAATGAATACACATCAGAATCGATAACGCTCTTTAAAACCGTTACTGCTGTTGGCCATTCTTTTTTATACAAGTATACTTTACCTAACAATGTTCTTGCCGCTCCCCAAGTAACACGACCATTATCTGTACCATTCCAAACTTGTGGTAAATTTGATTGTGCAAATTCTAAATCGGGAATAATAATAGTGTCTGTAACATCATCAATACTAGAAAAAGGTTTAGAAAGCTCTTCTTTAGTTTCGGCAACTTTATCATGAATTACCGCACCACCGTAAGTATGAGCTAACTGAAAATAAAAGAATGCTCTTAAAAAACGTGCTTGTGCTTCTATTTGATTTTTTGTATCTCCAGTAAACACATTATCATCTGCTTCTTGAATATATTGAATAACTTGATTAGCTCTAAAAATACCAACATAAAGTTCATTCCATTTATCAGTAACATGATAAATTCCCGCATTAAAAGTTAAACTTCTAAAAGCTTGTGGTCTATACCAAGATTCTGTTCCTGCTATATCCCCTAAAATAAATTCATATTGTAAATCACCACCACTTATGCCTTGAAATTGAAGTGCACCATAAACGGTTGTTAGCGCGCTATTAAACTGTCTTTCAGACTTCCAAAAGGTATCTGTTGTAATCGCGTTCGGATTAATTTCTTCCAAAAATTTATCTTCATCACAAGCAACAAATGCAAACGAACAAAGAAAAATTAATGTAAAAGTTATGTTTTTTAATAATTTCATAATAATTAATTTTAATTTTTTAAAAACTTATTTGAAAACCTAACATGAACTGACGTGTAACGGGATAGTTACCACGGTCTACACCACGAGTAAATATTCCATCGCCCCCTACTTCTGGATCATATCCAGAATAGTTTGTAAATGTAAATGGGTTAGTTGATGTTAAATACACTCTTGCCTTTTCTATACCTGTAGTTGTAATACCTGGTATAGTATAACCAAGAGTTAAAGCTCTAATTCTAAAATAGGTTCCGTCTTCTAAAAAATAATCTGAACCGGCTTTTACATTACTATGGAATCCATTTTGTCTAAATGTGGGTACATCTGCAGTTGGGTTTTGTGGAGACCACATGTACAATAAATCTCTATGTCTTCCATTTTTGTATGCATATAGCTTCGCTCCATTATAAATTTCGGCTCCATGTGAATAAAAACTTTGAGCGCTAAAATCGAAACCTTTATAATCTAAGTTTAAAACTAACCCTACCTCAAACTCCGCTTGTCCTGAACCCGAGTAAACCCTATCGTTATCATCAACCTTGTTATCATTATTGGCATCTTTATACATCATATCGCCCAATTGCGGTGTACTTAAACTACTTAAATCTAACTTTTTATATTCATCTAATTGTTCTTGAGTTTTAATAACACCATCGTTTTGCAGAAGGAAAAAGGCTCCAGCTTCATAACCTTCAGCTAAAAATGTTGTGTATTCAACATTATTACCCATTGATATTACAGGTCTACCATTAGCATACCCTCTATCAATACCATTTAAATCTGTTACTTCGTTTATATTTTTAGTGAATGTACCTGACAAGCCATATTTTAATTCGCTTCCAATTTGATCCTTATAACTAATAGCGATTTCAAGCCCTTTATTAACCATGTTACCAGCATTTACAACTTTTACATCGTAAACTCCCGAAGCGCCAGTTTGATAAGTACCTGATGATGCTGGTAAACGCTCTTGAAGTAGCATATCTTTTTTATCATTTTGATACACATCTGCAGTTATGTTTAGTTTGTTTTTAAACAATGCTAAATCCACACCTATATTTTTAGACAATGTGGTTTCCCATTTAATATTAGGATCTACGTAACGTCTTTGAATTGCTCCAAAATTTAGCTCTTCATTAGGTCCGAAAGGGTAGTTTATTCCAGACTCGATAATAGGTGTAAATAAATACGGTGCAATACCTTGGTTTCCTACCTCAGCCCAACTTCCTCTTATTTTGAAATTACTAATAGCATCAATATTAAACCAGTTTTCTTCATGTATATTCCAACCCGCAGAAAAACCAAAGAAATTACCATACCTGTTAACTTCTGAAAATTTAGAAGATCCATCTCGTCTATAACTTGCAGATAATAAATATTTTTCATCATAGTTATATTGTACTCTAGCTAGTTTACCACTTAGTGTTGTTTTTTCGTTATAACTAGTTGGCTTAATACCTTCCGATCCGCTTCCTAAAGTTTGTAAATCGTTACTTGCATCATCACTAAAAATAACGCCAACTCCTAAATTTCTTCTTTCAAATTTCTCATAAGAAAGCACACCTAATAAAGAAAGATTATGCTTTCCGAAATTGGTAGAATAATTTATTATATTCTCAATGGACTCTCTTTTAGAAAATATATAATCTTCATTTAACAATGCATTTGGTGTTGATGCCGTAGCATTATAATCGCCTGTTCGCGTGTATGCCAAATATTGAGGTCTAAAAAACTTTCTAAAATAGTTAAATTCGTTTCTACCTAGGTTTACTTTGTATTTTAAACCTTTAGCGACTTCATATTCTAGGTTAAGTGCTATGTTATTAGACTTTGTTTCTCTTTCATCAACATTATCTAATTGACGTGATAAATAACTGTAAAAAATTTCGTTACCAACATCCAACTGCACACTATTCTCGCCAACAGAAGGAATGTCTCCTAGCGGTCTAGCCCATGGTTGCTGACCAATTCCATATTCATAAAGTGACCATGGCTCCTGAGTACGATTCTCTACAGTGTATCCAATAGTAGCAAAAGCTTTAAATTTTCCTTTTGTAAATTGACCTGTTAATCTATTTGATAATCTATCAAACCCAGAATTTATTAAAACACCGTCCTGTTCAAAGTAATTTGTAGCAAAGTTTAAAGTTAAATTTTCAAGACCACCAGAAATGTTTAAATTTAAGTTTCTAATTACTGCATTATCGTTTTGCACATCACTAACAAAGTCGGTATCATAATCTAATGGATCTGCATTAAAAAAGAACGTTAAAGGTTCTGTTCCTAATAATTCAGTGGTTACTTCCAAATTATAAAGTTGTTCAACTGTATTCATTAAAGGTGTACCAGAAGTAATATTTTGAACACCAGCATACGTACTAATATCAACCTGCATTTTACCCACTTTACCTTTCTTTGTGGTAATTAATATAACGCCGTTTGATGCTCTGGTTCCGTAAACAGATGCCGCAGCACCATCCTTTAGAATGTCGATACTATCAATTTGCTCTGGGGCTATATTAGGATTTCCTTCATAAGGAATACCATCTACAACGTATAATGGTCCTAATGCTCCCGAACTTATTGATCCCAATCCCCTAATTTGAACGTTAGCCGCTTCACCAGGTCGCCCACTAGATGCTTGAATATTAACTCCGGCTACTTTACCTTGAATGGCCGATCCTAAATCTGAAGTAGCAATACTCACAATATCTTCCGAACTTACATTTACAACCGCACCAGTAACCTCTTTCTTTTTTTGAGTACCATAGCCGACAATTACAACCTCATCCAATTCAGATAAGTCTTCTTCTAAAACTACATCAATTTGTGTTTTTCCTTTTATTGCAATGTTTTTAGATTTAAAACCAATAAAACTAAATTCTAACACCTCATTGGCATCAGCTTTAATTTCAAAAAAACCATCAAAATCTGTAACACTTCCTTTGGCTGTTCCCTTAACCAAAACATTTACACCGGGTAAAGGTTGGCCATCAGAGGTTACCTTTCCCTTAACAGTTAGGTTTTGACTGTGCATGAGTCCATAACTCAAAAACAGCAAAAACGCCAACCCATATTTCATAATCGTTAGTTTAATACTCATAAGTTTATTTAGTTTATAAAATTGATACCCAAATATTGTAAATTTGATAAAACAACAAACCAAAATAGACTTGACATGAACTTTACGGTGTATTAATTTAACATTTACGAACTTGACAAAAACTTGACACCTACGCATAAACAACCATGCAAGGTGTTGATTTACAGCAATTTATACAATCAGAGTCATACATATGTTTTTTTTATGTTAATTATTAACCTAATAATCTTCTATAAAGAAAAAAATCAAACATAAAATAGTTAACCTTTGTAAAATTTAATGCTTAAAAAAAACCCTCGCAATGTGCAAGGGTTCTATTTAAAATGTTGAATAGTATAATTTTGTAATAATTAATTAACAAACTAAAACATAATGTATTTATAAACGATTAATTATTTTTTAACTACCTTAAATAAATCGCTAAATCCATCCCTGCTGACTTTAACTAAATAAAGCCCACTTTGAAAGTCACTAAGATTAATATTAACCCTATTTTCTGTTACCTCCATTTGTTGTATCATAGTACCTTGTATACTAAAAATAGTAATAGTTGTTGATACACTTAACCCTTCTATTATAAGATCCCCAAACGTAGGATTTGGATAAACAGAAATACTACTTAAGTTCTTTTTGCCTACTGATAAAATACCAGTATAGGTTAAACTAAACCAATCTGCATTCCATTGCCAAGTTGTGGCACCTGTAGATTCAAAACGAATATTATGAGCGCCTTCTGCAATATTAATAACACCAGAACCTGGTTGAGTGGTATATGTCTCCCAAGCTCCAGTTCCCGATAAATCTGTGGTGTTCAACAAAACTCCATCTACATATACATTTACTCCTATTCCTGTCGTACTTGGAGTGCCAATGTTAAATTGAATTTCATATAAACCACTAGCCGGAATATTAACGGTGTAGTCTGCCCAATCTCCAGAAGTATTGTTGTTTAATCCAACACCAGGATTTACCACCATGCCATCGGAAGAGCCTCCCGTGTTTACAAGAGTTTCTGCTTCAATATAAATAGTTTTACTTACATTTACGGTACAGGTAGCAAACACACTACTATTTGTTGCTGAGGTTGCTGTAATGGTAGCTACACCATCTGTAAGTCCTGCGTTTACAACGCCATTTTGATCTACGGTTACAATATCATTGTCCGATGTCCAGTTAATATCCGTCTCTGTTGTATATTCAGGAGTAAGTATAGCAGTTAAAGTTTTATTCAATCCTGGAAATAAGTTTATTGATGAAGGTATTGATATCGACTCAATGGGAACTATAACCTCACCTTCTTGAACATTAATGGTAACTTCATCAAAAATTGTTGGCATATCATTTGAAGTAGCTCTAATAACTACATCTCCTTCTGCTATTCCTGTTAAAACCCCAGTGTTTTCATCAACTATTGCAATTCCTTCATTGCTAGAACTCCACTTTATATTCGTATTAAAAGCACCTGTAGGCAAAACAGTTGCCATACGAGTAATGGTTTCTCCAACTTGTACCACAGTAACACCGTCTTCTATAGTTAAAGAAGAAACACGAATATGGTCTATAATTTCAATTCCTTTAGTTTCAGTATCCAATACATTAGCGCCATCTTTTAGGGTTAGCCTTATTTCGTATCCAGTACCAGGAGTTGGCTCACTAGCCAGTATATATGGAACCGTTACTGTTTTATCTCCTAGCGCATTAATATTTAAAGACCCAGAGCCTAAAATAGAACCGTCTTTTACCAATTCCATTACTACTGTGCGGTCTCCCATTGCTGTTATAGGCACTGAAACATCTCCTGAGGTAAATGGCCGCATATAATCTGGTAAATTTCGAGTAAATATACTCTCTTGCCCAGCTATACGTACATCGACTGTGATATTGTCGGAGATATTTGTTCCTTTTACTTTTGCTGTTATTACTGCAGAACCTCCTATAACTTTACCAACCACTTTGCCTGTTGAAAGTACTTCCACAACAGCATCATTGCTTGAAGTCCACTCAATTTCAGGTGCATTTTCAGGCTCTGGTATTAATTGCAAAGTTAAAGGTGTATTTACGTATTGGTCTGCGGTAATCTGGTTACCTTCTAAAATCTCAATAGATGTAACTATTGATTCTATATAAGGAATAGCAGTTATCGTTTTAGTATCAAATATACTCGCTGACACTTGACTTGTTGCTGTAATAACGGTAACGCCAGAATCTGCAACTGCAGTAACTACACCGTTTTCATCAACGGTTGCAACATTGGTATCAGAAGAGGTCCATATTAGTCCTTTGTTTGAAGCGTTTTCTGGTGTAAAAACTGGTACAATTCCTAAAGTATTTCCGTTCATTAATGATTCCGCATCGCTTCCTAAGGAAATTGAGGTTAGCTCTACAGCGGTATCATCAGTGCGACCAGGATCTGCTGTCATATCAAACACTTGAATCATGGCTGTTGTAAACTGAACGTTTCGCCACCTCTCGAAATAAACTGTATTTTGTCCGTTTACAAGATATTCAACCGGACATTCTAACTCAACGACACCAAACCAGCTACCTCCCCAACTTCCAACACCATAACCCCGTGTATTTGCTACAAAATTATCGGCATCTACAATAACTTCATTTCCGTTTACGGTAAGCTTCTTTACTTTTATACCTGAAGACCCATCGGCTAATGTGCCGTCCGTAGGACCATCAAAGAATCCTCCAATTCTAATTATTGCTTCTCCAGTTGCTGGCTTAACAACACCATTTACAGTTGCCGTAATACTAGTTTGTCGAGGCGTGTGACAAAGCTGAGTACCACGCTTGTTGGTTGCATTTCCTGCTAATGGATCGCACATATACTTCGATTCCTTTGACTCCTCATCTAGAGTAATATTTGAGTCATACGAATATTCATAAATAATAGTCGAGTTTGGTTTAAGAGTCACTTGACTTGGTGCATCTGCCATTTGAGTTATTGTCAATACTGGAATGCCGTCATCTCCTTTAAATAGGTGACGAAACTCAACATTACTAACAGTATTTTCACCTTCTCCATGAAAATTCAGATTCATGGTCTTACTGAAATCCTGTGTATTGTTTAAGATTAAATACGCACGATCATCAAGCACGTATGCATCTACCTGTACATCATTGTCAGTTGATTGGGTGTCAATTCTTGTACCATCCACACCTTTCCAAAGTTCGAAAAAGGAGAGAATCTTACTCCATCCCCAACCTTCAGTAGGTTCATTCATCGTCCAAGTATTTGGATCACCTGTCCATGATCCCCGTGGCTCCATCAAAGTAGCTCCTTGATATCGAACTACATTGTTACCTGAAAAAGATGCTCCCCAAACCGCCTTGGTTGGAGCGAAGGGCATACTGTAAACAACATGTGATGGACGCTCTAAAAACTGCATCTGCATTTGGTTGAAAGACTTTAAGAACGGCCAGTCACGAACACCATTTGGCAATGACAAAATATAATTGCCACTTACGGCTCCAAACTCAGAAAGGACAATATCTTTTTTGTCTCCAAATAGCGTACTGTCATACCACTCAAACATATCAAGGAAAGCTTCTATATGTCCTCCTGCTCTGGTATGTTGTTTATCTCTAGCAAGGTCTGCACTAGGCCAGTCGTACATATGTACTCCATAGAAATCCATATCGGCACCAGCATAGTCAATGAATCCTTGGTACATGAAATCCCACTGCCACCATTGGTCCTTTGTATTATCCCATGCTTTTGGCCATACAGCATTACCAATTCCTGGATTTGGAATACCGCTTCCTACTCCAGACAGCATATTATCATACCACAAACCTGCTGCTTCACTTGAGTTATCATACCAAAATTGTCCGTCTGTTCGGTTAAGACCATCTGGTTTATAAAGGTCTAATTGTCCCCAAGTCATCCCACCAATCAAAGGTGCTTTATTACCGAGTTTAGCACGGACCTCTTGGGCAACTCGTTTGTGATACTCCCAATTTTTTTCTAGACTTGATACTATCATTCCAAAACCCGTATTCATAAAGTTCATATCAGGTTCATTGTAGGCTTCCCAATACTTTGGTAATGGTTCCCCAATGTCTTGGTCTGATTGTGCAAAATAATGTGCTAAATAATTAGCGACCCAGTCTGCAGCAGCATCTGTATCTTTTACAAACCAACCATCTGCACCTTTACCAAAACCAGGATACCAAGATAAGTTTGAATACATAGGCGAAAAGTCATTAATACCCATAATCATGCCCTTTGATTTAGCTTCATATTGGTGGCGGGAAATAAAGTCGTTTGAGTTGTACCATTGCTTTAAGCCACCACCATGCTCAATCATTTGAGTTTCGTTAGCCCAACCAGATTTATTAGGATCTTCTTCAACGAATTGCATTTTCCAAGTTGCTCCACCGGTTTCACGACCAAAGTAAACATCGAGGTCATTGATTAAGTAATCCAACATATCTTCATGACCTCTCCAATCTGATTCTTGTGGTGTAGCATGAATAGTCATACGACGTTCTCTTCCAAAATCTGAAACACCATCAACGGCATGTTTCATATTCAAGTTCACATCAACCATTATGTTTTGTGATACTCCTGTGTTGAAATAAATAATGCCTACTAGCAACATCAATATAGTTTTGTAGCTTTTCATTATTATTGGTTTAGTTTAATGTGAGATTTATAATTAAATTATTTACTTAATTTTGATAAAAAGTCGTTTTTTTTTAAGTATTATCCTTTGCTATTGAAAGGGCATCTTTTTTTACTTAAAAACAACCTTTTTGGTTAGGCTTCCCATATTAGAAGTTAGTCTAACCACATAAATAGAGGTATTGTTAAATTGATAATTTAGTGTCTCATTATTTTTTAACTGTTTGGAAGCTAATAAACGACCAAATAAATCTATAATTTGAACATTTCCCGAAATAGCTTTTAAAGTAACTCCTGTTTTAACAACTGTGAAACTATTTTTTAATACATCATTGTCTGTGCTTAAAGTAGTTCCTAAATCAGTTATTTTCATACTTAAAATTCGCGTTTTGTTAAACATATCAACAGTGCCATCTCTACCAATTCCTACTCCAAAAGTCATGGTGGTAGCATCAGCTACAAAGTTTTTGGTTAAAAGCTCTTCAGGTTCTTCTAACCCAGTGGTAGTAGTATATAAAGAATTAGCTGAAGCAAAGTTAGTTGATGGAGGCGTTGTACTCCACGCATGTAATGTGTGGTCTACCTCTGGGCGACCTTGTTTTCGAACTACGGGAACTTCAACTTGGTACATGTTCCCAATAGTTAACCCTGATTTGGTAAAGGTAAACCAAGCCTCTTCATCTGCGGTTGTATTTCCGTTACCAGGGCTGCCCAGAGTTAGAAAACCTTGTAACCAACTGCAAGAGCTTACTGAACTATTGCTCCACCCAGTTGATGGGTTAATAAAACCAAAACCATCTGCGTAATCAGTCAATATTAAAGTTTGGTTAGGTCCCCAAGCGGTTTTACCGTTTGCAGTACTAGAGGCATAAGTAGCATCAAAAGTTTGATCAAGAATAACTGTCTGTGCATTTAAATTTAATGTCCCGATTTGTAAACCGAGGATAGCGAATAATAATGTAATTTTTTTCATAATAGTTAATTTAGATTTTATCATAGTAAACTTATACCTAACCACAACAATATCAATGATTTAAAACTTGACCAAAACTTGACAAATAAATAAAATTTCGACAAAACACTTATTTTACAGATGTAAAACTTGACAACAACTCAATATCTTTTTTTGCGATATTCACAATTAATAAGCTTAAAAAATAAAGAGTTTGTATAAATCACAGTTGTCTACGAAGAAACCATCACTTTAAAGTTTATAACACCTATAAACCTTCTGAATTTAAATCATTTATTTCCTAAGCACCTTAAAATCTTTTTAAAGAGCAATGATTTTTGCTTTTTTTTTTAAAATTGGAACAAAAAAACCAGAGAAATTAACTTCTCTGGTTTAATTCAATTTTATTAAAACTATCAACCTATTACAGGACGACTCAATAAATAATTACTCAGGTTTAAAAACCCTTATATAATCAAAATAATTTCTTGTTCTTTCAGGGTTTGTTACTCCTGGATCGGTAAGATAGTCAATACCATTACTTTCTCTCCAACCTTGCGCTGCTTGACTTATAATTAAATACATAGGCTTATTTAAACCTGTACCATTTGTGTAGTTCTCTGGGTCTATTTGATTCTCTGGAGTTCTTCTAACCTCTTTACCATCTACAAAATACCGCAAATCTTTGGGTCCCCACCACAATACACCATACCTATGGTAATCTTGGGACCAAACTGTATTTTTACCATCAGCATACCAAGTTTCTGCACCTGTAGGTTGATAATCTTGAAATGGACTTCTAATAAAAACATGATGACTTAAATGCAATCTCTTAGAAAAATAATCGTTAGTTACATCACCATAAGCTTCAAGATTATCTATTTCTTGTGTAGAATCTTCACTTAGCATCCACACAGCACACGCTAAAGGCGAGTTACTTATTTTTGCCCGAACCTCCATATATAAAGGGTATTTAACCATTTCTTTTGAGCTAATGCAACCTGTTTCCACAGTTCCATTAATTATGGCCGCTTCATATATCAACTCTCCATTACTAATAGCGGAACGAGAAGGGGAATACCTGGTTTTATCAGGACCTCTCCATCCGTTAAAAAATTTATCTTGCCAGTTAGTTGTAAATTCAGCAGATGATTTATCGGATGAAAATTCGTTTGAGAATTTATCTTGATATTTCCATAATTTACCTTCATTTGGTATAGGTAATTGCTCAGGAAGCATATATTTATCTTCAGTTTCATCGCCTGAATCTTCAATATCAGTTTGTTCCTGCTCTTCAACTTCAACTTCTTTTATAGGAGAATCAGCTTTCTCACAACAGAAAGCAAAAACGCATAATAATATTATATAACTTATATTTTTCATTTCTTTTACCTTTTTTAAAAATGTGAAAATCAAATTATTCAATTGTTTTTGGAGTACGTTTTAAAGCTTCTACTTTTAATTCTTCATGTAATTCTCTATACATTTCTAATCGCTTTTTTTGATAGGCATTAGCTTGCAGCCAGATAACTGGTTGATTATTGGCATTCCAACTATTCCACAAATTCGCCATTTTCTTTCGCTGTAGGTTACTAGATTCTATAAGGTTATTAGATTCAAATGGGTCTAATTCCATATTATAAAGCGCCATATTTTTATTCTCTAATAAAAATTTTGAAGTTGGAGTTCTTACAGCCCACCCCTTACCTTCTGATGCTCGCCAAAACAGTGCACTATGAGGAGAGTCTTTTACTTCTTTTTGTAGGTATGGCAACAAATTCACACCATCAAGTTTTGCATTCTCGGTGTCAGCTTTAGCAACTGCAATAGCTGTGGCTGCAATATCCAATGATGAAACCAACCCATCAAACTGTCTAGGGGTTTTAATTCCATTAGGCCAGTGCACTATAAATGGAACATGACTCCCACCTTCGTACATAGAACCTTTACCTTTTTTAAATGGATAATTACTAGAAAAAATCTCTTTATTATATCCGGTAGTTGCGACCCCGCCATTGTCGGAAAGGAAGAAAATAATAGTATTGTCTAATTTTCCACTTTCTTTAAGCGCATCCACAACCATACCAATACCTTCATCCATCTTATCAATCATGGCCGCATAAATGCGACGTTCTCTACTTTCGATATGCTTATATTTTTCAATAGTTTCTTTTGGAGCTTGCAGTGGCATGTGTGGAGCGTTATAAGCCAAATACAACATAAAAGGCGTGTCTGATTCCTTAACAAATTTGGCAGCATCACGACTTAAGGCCGTGGTAAGATATTCATTAAATTCTCCTGCCCCATTATTTAAAACAAGCGGATAAAAATCTCCTTCGTTGGCTCCATAATTAGGTTTTCCTTTTTTATTTACTAGAGGTTTAATAGTATTTACTTGTTCTGGAAAATAGGTATGTCCACCTGATAAAAACCCATAAAAATGATCAAAACCTCTATTATTAGGATGGTAAGGAGCTGCCGCACCTAAGTGCCATTTACCAATAATTCCCGTTCTATAACCGGTTTCCTGCATACGTTTGGCAAAGGTTTTTTCTTCAAGCGGTAAACCCATATACAGATCAAAAGGAGAATAGGTTGAATTGATTTCCATTCCAAACCTAGCTTGGTATCTACCCGTTATGAGTCCTGCACGAGAGGGCCCACAATAGGGATGTGTTACATAACCATTTGTAAACACAATACCATTATTTGCTAATTTATCTAATTGTGGCGTAAAAATATCTTTACATCCGGTAAACCCAACATCGTGATATCCTAAATCATCGGCGAGAATTACTAATACATTAGGACGATTTTGTGCCGTAAGAACTATAGATTGTCCGTGCAATAGCAAAATAATTAGAAGGAACATACTTGAAACTTTCTTTATCATATTTTAAACTTAAAGGATTTATTAAACTAGAACTTATAAAAAAACACGTATGTAGAATACGTGTTTTTTTTAATGAATAATCATCTGTTAAATAATTAATTAATCTTTAATAAATTTTTGGTAAATACTGTCAAGACCTAAAAAGTATATACCCTTTTGTAACTTTTCAATATTTATAACTTTATTAAAATCACCTTTTTTGATTACTTTACCTGTTACATCTATAACCTGAAAACTTTCAAAGTGCATATTAGTTTTTATATTAATTTCAGTTTTGGCAGGATTTGGATAGAAAGTGAATACTTCTTTAGCAAAATCTTCGGTAGATAGTGCTGCCGCTACTTTCCAACTATAATCAAATATATTATCACCAGAATTACCAAAATTCGTTGATGATGTAGTTCTTATTTGTAATATAGCAGGATCTACTATAGTTGTTGGGGTTAGTGTAACAGTAACCTGTCCAGATGCTGTTGTAATTGGAGCAGAAGCAAAATTAGGCGTATCAGCAAAACTACCCCCTGCTAATATCTTTACAATCACCTCATTAGGATTAGAAACATCTTGACCTGAATAATCGATAACGAAATCATAACTAGATGCAACATTTAGCGTTGCATTAGTTTCCGTTTTAAATTCAGTAACAGTCTGACCATTTATAGAAACCAATGAAACAATTTGTTGAGCAAAAGCAAATGTTCCACTCAATAATAAAAATAATAAAGTAATTTTTTTCATAATATTTAGTTTTAGATTAATTATGTAACAAATCAAATGTTTTAATTAAATAAAAACTAGAAAAGGTACTTGACATAAACTAGACAATTCTAAAAATCTACTTTTTAAGCACTTTAAAGTTATAACCCGTATCTGTTTTTAAAAAATAAATTCCGTTAGCAAGATTTGAAATATCAATAACCTTATCTGATTTAAATGTTTTTACCACCTTTCCAGAAATACTATAAACACTAATTTGTTTATAATGAATAGCGTCCTTAATACTTATTACTCCAGTAGTTGGGTTAGGATAAATTTTCATGGAAGATGTTAATTTAGTATTATTAACACTTAAAGTTTGGCTTCTTAAATCACTACTAAAATTAAATACTTGCAGTGATACAGTACTTATATGACCTCCCGTATCACCAAACTCAACTGATATTATATTGTTTGTTTGAATTAAATCAAATGGAACAGGAATTTCTAAAACACCAAAAAAGCGTTCTCGCTGTGCCTGATCATCACCTCTCCAATTGTTTGGCACATCAACCAAAGTACCATTTACTTTAATTGAAGGTCGTAACGATAAACCATGTATTCTACCAATACCAACTCTTAAAACAGCTTCTCCGTAAGCATTTGTTGAAACGGCATTTAACTGGAAATTTACTTCTTGATTTGCAACAATTGGCTGTAAGTAAGTTGTGGCATAATATTTAGTTTCCGTATTGGATTCATTAATTGATATGGTATTATTAAATGTGTATTCTAAAACCATGGTACTTTCAGCATTTAAAGTAACTGTTGAAGTATTTACTGCTATAGATTCTTCTAATAATTGGGGTAAATTACTTCCATCTAAATACAGATATTTTTTTGTTATAGAAGCAATAGATAAACCATCGGTTTCAATTAGATTTAAATCAATTTCTTCATCTGTAAAATTTAAATTATTTAGTACAACATAAGCCTTATTACCATCTACATACCCATCGACTTGAACATCCAAATTATCTGAAAATGTATCAATTCTAGTGCCATTTACATTACTCCATAACTGATAAAATTTCACCATATCTGTATAAACCCATTGTCCTGTATAACTGGTTGGTTCATTCTCTTTCCGCATTAAACGGTGATTGTATGGTATACCATTGTTATAACCCCATTCTGCTTTTACTATAACGAAATTAATAGCAGAAGCAATATGGTTTGGCCTATCTAGAAAAGACATTAATTGTGCATTTTGTGCTTTTAAATGAAGCCAGTCTCTATAAGGACTCCATTGTTGCTTTGAATAATCGTGCATTTGCGCACCATATTCTGAAATTACAAACGGCTTTACTTCTCCAAAAGACATGTAACTGTATTGCTCCATCATATCAAAGGTAGCTTCAACATTACTACCCGAGCGTAACTTTTTCTGCCCGCCTCCAATAGAAGGAAAATCGTATAGATGTATAGACCAAAAATCCATATTATTACCTGCTACATCCATAAATAGCTTATCTCTATTTATCCAACGTTGAAAATCACCTTTTTCAAAATTTGGAAAAGCAGCAGTATAACCACCGACCTTAACATTGGGTGCTTGAGCCTTTATGGCTATGGCGACATCGTTATGAAAATCCGCCACCTCTTGTAACGAGTTGGTATAATCTTCTGGTCCGCCAAGATGCTCATAAGCAGGTTCATTTATAATTTCGACAAATTCGGGAACGGGTTGACCATTATTGCCATGAAACTCATTGATATAGCGTCCCATATATTCACCTGTTGCAGTTCCATTAGCAAAACTCCAACCTTGATTTGTTGCTTTTTGCCCTTCGCCTGTCCAAAATGGATATTTTTGAGCACCTAGAATTAAAGTATTTCTAGCTTCATATTGATGTAAATTTGTTTGAGAGGCATAAGCATTACGTCTATTTAAACCAAGTGATGCTATATGCTCGGGGTTAGCATAACCTGTTCTAGATGGATCTTCTTGCATTTGATTTGAATACCATGACACGCCACCAGTATCTCTACCCATATAAACGTCATACCCATTTAAAAAATGATCTCTTAAATCTGAAGTAAAATTAGTGCCATTCCATTCATTTTCTGTTTGATTTGCATGAATAGTTATAAACTTTGAACGATCAAGTGTTTCAACATTTCCAACGCTATGCTTTGCATTTAAATTTGCCGTTATTTTAGAATTATTACCAGTTGAAGATATAGTAATATTTACACTACCATTAGCAGTACCATCTACATCATCCTTCAAAAAAACAATTAATTTATAGTAATTACCGTTAGCTAAAGTATTGCTAAATGGCACATTAGCGGGAATTGTATAATTATAATTAATAACATCATTATTAGGATGCGTATCTGAAGATGAGCCTGAAAGTGGGCAAGTCATAAAAGCGCCATATTGATTAACTGTGTTTTCTGCAGCATCAACTTCGCGAATCCAGACACAAATATAATCTCAATCTGGAGTGCTATAGGTTATTTCCATATCAAGTACTTGCCCTGGTAAAAACGTTAAATTAGTTGGTGCATTTGTCCAAGAAACTGAACTTTGCGCTGTTATTATCGCTGATGTTAAAAAAAATAATAAAGTAATTTTTTTCATAATTTTATATATCAAATTTTGTTTTTTAAAGAATTGATTATGCTAAATGTATATAAATAGCGAAGGCCAATCGATAATTTAAACTTGACAAAAACTTGACAGACCAAATTCTTAAGGTTTATAACCCTTTAGGAGTGCTTAACATTCAATAAAATAAAACAAATTCATTCTATTGTTTAATTTATTTTCTATATAATTACTCATACATATCCCTCAATTAAAAACTAATACTATATTTTTACCTCACACCAAAATTTATATAATTCTTAAAAAAAAAGACATATTTTATGTTATACCTAAAATCAACTAAATAAATTTATATTTTTAACATTCAAAACAGTATTACACATAATTTAATGATAGTAAAAAAGAATATTAAGTTTTACAAAAATTTAGAATACCTAAAAAGTGCTGTAATTTTAAATATATTAGTATTTACTCTCTTTTTAATTACAGGAAGTCTAAGTGCCCAAATGAATACTATGCAAACATTTGATAAGGCGATGGATTTACGATATAAAAAACCAGATAGCTCAATCATCCTTTTTCAGAAAAGTCATGAGTCTTATTTACAAAATAAAGACACTATTAATGCCGTAAAAAGTTTAATGGAGTTATCTTTAGTTTATGCTAATAAGGCACAGTACGCAAACTCTTACAATGTATTATGGAATGCATTATTACTTACAGACAACACAAACCTAATAACAACTAAATCAGTAATATACAACAGGTTAGGGAGCATCTATAATTACTTTAAAAGGGAAGACAAAGCACTAGAATACCTAAAAAAAGCATTAGAGATTCACAAGTCTTTAGTTAAAGAAAATAAAATTCCAGCATCAGGTCTTGTGCCCTACTATTTTTCAATTACCACTAGTTTTAGAGAGTTAAAAAAAACAGAGCTTGCTCAAATTTACTTAGACAGTAGCTATTTATACTTCTCAAAAAGTAAACCTGCTATTGCAGAATCTTTTTTAGAATTTGAAACAGCTAATATTTTGGCATTACAAAATGAGAACGAAAAGGCATTGAAAATTTTTGAACGCATTTATCCTTGGTTTCAAGAGAATCAACCGTCATATTTAGTGCTGTTTTACAAATTTTGGGGCGATGTTTACCTTAACTTAATGCAACTCGATAAAAGTGAAACATTATACAAAAAAGCCCTTAAAGCATCTGAAGAATATAAAAGTCATATTGACTTTACACCATTAATTCATGAAAAACTTACAGAGCTATATATAAAACAAAATGATTATGTAAATGCATTTAAAAATTTACAAATAGCAAAAGATTTAGATGCTAAATTCTTTGATAGCCGCAGCCCTTACAATCATTTTATAATGGAAATTAAAGACTCTTATAGACTTGAAAAAGATAGGCAGGAAAAACTTATACAAGCTCAACATTTAAGACAGCTAGAACAGGAAGACAAAATAAAAAACCTACAACGAATCATTTTACTGGTCTCTGTTGTTTTCATACTTATCATCGGTTATTTCTACATTAAAAACCTTCGCGCAAAACATAAAGCAGAAAAACAACTTATTAGACGTAATAAGGAATTGGAAATAAAAAAAGCTAAAGAACTTTTAGAACTTAAAAATAAAGAACTAGCTGCCTCTGCACTTCAATTGATAGAAAAGGACGAGTTCATGAAAAATCTTAAAACGAAAATTAGAGAAGGTGAACCAACTATTAAGAAAAGTGAATTAAATAAAATACTGAGATCGGTATCTATAAATAATACAAGTTCATGGGATGAATTCAAATTGCGTTTTATAGAAGTTAACAAAGAGTTTTATGACAAAATATTTGAAAAATATCCAAAGCTTAGTCAAGGTGACCAAAAAATATGTGCTTTAATTAAATTAAACATGTCAAGTAAAGAAATGTCCAGGTTACTTGGTATTTCTGTGGAGTCTGTGCATACATCAAGACATCGTATAAGAAAAAAAATGAACCTTTCTCGTGATATTAATCTTGAAGACTATATAAACTCTTTATAATATAGTTTTTATCAATGTTAAAAAGCCTTTTTCGTGCTTTTGTAAAGTTTAAGTCAAGTTGATTTAAGCTCATTTCGTGGTGCTTTCTACTAAATTAGCTCTCCTTAGTTTACTGCTTCATTTAAAATAATTCAAAGATTATTAGATTGTTTTATTTGATGAGTACATTATAGCATACACCCTTATTTGTTTATTTAAATACGCCCTAATATATCATTTTAAATAGGCTCGTAAAAGATTTAAAGTTATAAAACGAAGAGGCAAAGCATGCTGAGTAAACTAAATTTTATTTTAAAAAACAATATGAGATATATCTAAAACCATATCAGATACAGCTCGGGATATAAATTAATTAAAATTGTCGTGTTGGTATAACAGTAAAGTTTTAAGCAACAGACAAACTCATATAAAATAAAATCTATAATAATGAAAGCAACAGTTTACGAAGGCAATAAAACCTTCAAAGTAATCGACAAAGAAATTGAACAACCAAAAACTGGAGAAGTTCAAATTAAAGTAGCCTATGTTGGCGTTTGTGGAACAGATGTGCATATTTATCATGGTATGATGGATAAACGTGTGAACATTCCAGAAACTATTGGTCATGAAATGTCTGGAGTTATAGAAGCTGTTGGCGAAGGAGTAAGTGGTTTTTCGGTAGGTGAAAAAGTAGTTGTTCGCCCATTGGATGACAGAAAAGTAAAATCATCTGATAAAGGATTTAATCACATTTGTGAAGAGTTAAAATTTATTGGTATTGATAGCCCTGGTGCTATGCAACAATATTGGAATGTGCCAGCATTTACATTGCACAAACTAAAAGAAAATACAGATTTAAAATTAGCAGCCTTAATAGAACCTTTGTCTGTTGCAGCACACGATGTACGCTTAAGCGGTTTGGTTAAAGGTGAAACTGCTGTAGTTTTAGGTGGTGGCCCTATTGGTTTATTAGTTGCTATGGTTGCTAAAGAAGCTGGTGCTCAAGTTATTATTTCCGAAGTAAACCCAAAACGCATTGAAAAAGCAAAATCATTAGGTTTTGATGCTGTAAGCCCTATCGATGTCGATCTTGTTGATTATGTGAGTGGCAAAACGGAGGGTAGAAAAGCAGATGTAGTTTTTGAAGTTGCTGGTGTACAACCTGCATTAGATGTAATGTGTGAAGTTGCAGGTATTCGCGGACGTATTGTTATGGTTGCCATACATGGTGTTAAAAAAGAAGTTGATTTATTTAAATTCTTCTGGAAAGAATTAAAATTAATTGGTGCTCGTGTTTACGAAAAAGAGGATTATGAAAAAGCAATTACTCTAATTACGGCAAACGATTTACCATTTGAAGATATGATTACAGATGTGCAGCCTCTAAGCAATATTCAACAAGTGTTTGAAAACATAGACAATAACCCTGATGGTTTAAAGGTACTTATGGACTGTCAAGCATAATAAATTAAGTAAAAAACATAAAAATATAAACGATGAGTATTTTAAATAGTTTCAGTTTAGAAGGAAAAACAGCTATAGTTACAGGCTGTAAAAGAGGTATTGGTAAAGGTATGGCAATTGCTTTAGCCGAAGCCGGTGCAGATATTATTGGCGTATCAGCTTCATTAGAATTAGAAGGTAGTGCTATCGAAAAAGAAGTAACTGCCTTAGGAAAAAAATTCACAGCTTATCAATGTGATTTTTCAGATAGAAAAGCTTTATACACATTTATAAAAAGTGTAAAAGCGAATCACTCTCAAATAGATATTTTGGTTAATAATGCAGGAACTATTTTAAGAACTCCAGCGGCAGAACATCCAGATGATATGTGGGATAAAGTTATTGAAGTAAACCAAAACTCACAATTTATATTAACTCGTGAATTTGGAAGAGATATGATTGCTCGTGGTTCTGGTAAAATCATTTTCACAGCATCATTATTAACATACCAAGGAGGTATTACAGTACCAGGTTATGCAGCAAGTAAGGGTGCTATTGGTCAAATGATTATGGCTTTTGCTAACGAATGGGCAGGTAAAGGTGTTAATGTAAATGGTATTGCGCCAGGATATATTGCTACCGATAATACAGAAGCATTACGTAACAACCCAGAAAGAGCAGATTCTATTTTAGCGCGTATACCAGCTGGTAGATGGGGAGAACCTAAAGATTTTGCGGGACCTATTGTATTCCTAGCATCAAAAGCATCAGATTATATGCATGGTTCTATAACACTAGTAGATGGTGGCTGGATGGGGCGATAATGCACAAATTATAAACCTTGAAATACAATAAAACTTAAACAAAAAATATACTAAAATGGCAGAAATTAAAGAATACCAATTATTTATTAATGGAGAATGGAGAACTTCAACTTCTGGTGATACCATTGATATTGTAAACCCTTCTACTGAAGAGATAGTAGCACGTGTACAAAACGGTACTGCTGAAGAAGCTATTGAAGCTCTAAAAGCTGCTGATAAAGCACAAAAAGAATGGAAAAAATTACCTGCACGCTCTAGAGCAGATTTACTATATAAATTAGCAGCGGAAATTAAAGCAAATTCTGATTATTTAGCTGAATTGCTAGTACAAGAGCAAGGTAAATTATTAAAAGTAGCAAAAATGGAAGTTGCTGTTACAGCATCTTTTATTGAATATGCTTGCGAAGGCGCTAGAAGAATTGAAGGCGATATTATCCCTTCAGATAATCCGAACGAGCAAATATGGATTCAAAAAATACCTAGAGGAGTTGTAGTTGCTATTACAGCATGGAATTTCCCTTTAGCGTTAGCTGGACGTAAGTTAGGCCCTGCCCTAGTTGCAGGAAATACTATTGTTATAAAACCAACTTCTGAAACGCCTTTGGCAACTTTAGAATTAGGAAATTTAGCCAATAAAGTAGGTATTCCTGCCGGTGTTATTAATATTCTTACTGGCCCAGGAAGAGCTATGGGTAATGCTTTAGTTGAAAGCCCTATTTGTAAAATGGTAACCATGACTGGGTCTACGCCTGTTGGTCAACAAATTGCTAGAAACGCTGCACAAAACTTAACACATGTACAATTAGAATTAGGAGGAAAAGCACCTTTTATTGTTTTTGAAGATGCTGATATTGATGCCGCTGTAGCATCGGCTTTACATTCTCGTTTTGATAACTGCGGACAAGTGTGTACTTGTAATGAGCGCATGTATATTCATGAAGATATTTATGAAACTTTTATGGAAAAGTTTATTACTGCCACAAAAGCGCTTAAAGTTGGAGACCCGATGTTAGACGATACAGATATGGGACCAAAAGTAAATGCTTCGGAATTAAAACATATGGAACATTTGGTTGCTGTAAGTATTGAAGAAGGTGCAACTGTTGCTACTGGTGGTAAAAGACCAGAAGGTTCTCAATTTGAAAAAGGCTATTGGTTTGAGCCAACCGTTTTAACCAACGTTAAACAAGATATGACTATTGTTCATGAAGAATCCTTCGGTCCTATTTTACCTGTTTTAAAATTCAAAACTTTTGATGAGGTTATTGGTTATGCTAACGATTGTGAATATGGTTTAGCGGCTATGGTTTTCACAAATAACATGAATACTATCATGAAATGTAATGATGAGTTAGAATACGGAGAAATTTACGTAAACAGAGGTCATGGAGAACAACACCAAGGCTTTCATAACGGTTACAAATTATCTGGTTCTGGTGGTGAAGATGGTAAATATGGTTTTGAACAGTACATGGAAAAGAAAACTTTTTACATAAAACATAAAGCCTAATTAGTGAATTGAATTGGTTTTGAATGAATCAAAACCAATTCAATTTAATAGCATTAAATTTAAATGAAAAACAACGTTTTAATCTTTATAATTCTATTTATTCTAACCCTGCAAAGTTATGCTCAAAATAACTTTAAATGGTTTGATGAAAGTATACCCTTTGAAGAGAGAGCCAATTTATTGGTTCAAGCCATGACTCTTGAAGAAAAATGCAGTCAATTTGTTTCAGCATCACCAGCAATACCAAGATTAGACGTACCAGAATACAATTGGTGGAATGAGTCTCTACATGGTGTTGCACGAAACGGAAAGGCAACTATTTTCCCTCAGGGAATAGCTATGGGAGCCACTTTTAATCCTGAATTAATAAAGGAAGTTTCAACTGCAATTTCAGATGAAGGCAGAGCCAAATTTCAAGTTTCAAAATCTATAAATAATAGAGGTCAATATGCCGGTTTAACCTACTGGTCTCCAAATGTGAATATATTTAGAGATCCTCGCTGGGGGCGCGGACAAGAAACTTACGGAGAAGATCCCTTTTTAACTTCAAAAATAGGCATTGCTTATGTGGAAGGTTTACAAGGTGATCATCCAAAATACTTAAAAACTACAGCTTGTGCAAAGCATTATGCGGTACATTCTGGCCCCGAAGAACTACGTCATAGTTTTAATGCTAATCCTTCAAAATTAGATTTAAACGAAACTTACCTACCTGCTTTTGAAGCCTTAGTTACACAAGCAAATGTACAAGGTGTTATGGGTGCGTACAATGCGGTATATGGAGAACCATCAACAAGTAGTACTTTCTTGTTAGATGATATTTTAAAAAAACAATGGGGTTTTAATGGTTATATAGTTTCCGATTGTGGTGCTTTAGGAGATATTCTAAAGGGACATAAAAAGGCAAAAACTGTTGAAGAAGCAGCGGCATTAGCACTTATTGCCGGTGTTAACCTAAACTGCGGATGGGTTTATAATGAAATTCAATCTGCTGTTGAAAAAGGACTTATATCTGAGTCCTTATTAGATGAACGTTTAAAACAATTATTTTTAATACGTTTCAAACTAGGATTCTTTGATAAAGATGAAAGCAATCCATATAATAGTATAGGTACTGAAGTTATCAACTCTAAAGAAAATAAAGAACTTGCTCGAAAAGTAGCGCAACAATCTATAGTTCTATTAAAAAATGATAATAACGTTTTACCGCTTGATAAAAAAATAAAATCACTTTATGTCACCGGACCATTTTCCTCTTCAAGTAATATTTTAATAGCAAATTACTATGGTATGTCTTCCAATTTAGTAACGGTTTTGGAAGGTGTTACAGAAAAAGTATCGTTAGGAACCTCTTTAAATTACAGACAAGGCGTATTACCTTTTCAAAAGAATTTAAATCCTCTTAATTGGGCACCAAATGTTGCAAAAACAATTGACGCTACCATTCTAGTTGTTGGTATTTCGAACGAAATTGAAGGTGAAGAAGTTGATGCTATTGCATCTGAACATAAAGGTGACCGAAAAGATTTAAAACTACCGCAAAGCCAAATAGATTATATAAAAGAAATAAGTGAAGTAAAAAAAGGTCCATTAGTTCTAGTTATCGGCACAGGTAGCCCAGTTTCGCTAGAAGATGTAGAACCTTATGTAGATGCTATTGTATTAATGTGGTATCCCGGAGAGCAAGGCGGCAATGCCGTTGCCGATATTCTATTTGGCGATGTATCTCCTTCTGGTCACTTACCAATTACATTTCCTAAAAACGTAGATCAATTACCTGCTTTTGATGATTATAGTATGAAAGGCAGAACCTATAAATACATGGAAAAAGAACCGATGTATCCTTTTGGTTTCGGACTAACTTATGGCCAAACAGAGTTCTCCAATGCTAGCGGCTATTTAAAAAGCATTAGTAAAAAACAAGATTTCTCCTTTTCTGTAGATTTTAAGAATACTAGTAAAGTAAACTTTGAAGACGTTATTCAAGTCTATTTAGTGCCTGAAGATACTCAAGGCTTCTTACCAAAATATTCTTTAAAAGCCTTTAAAAGAGTAGAATTACTTGCAGGTGAAACAAAAAACATAAGCTTTAATATTTCTAATCAAGATTTCTATCAAACTAATTTGGAAGGAGAAAAGGCGTGGATAAAAGGAAATTACAAATTAATGATAGGCAATGCGTTACCAAGTAAAAAAAGCTTAAAACTTGGAGCAGCAAAACCTATTGAAATAACAATTAAACTAAAATAGTAAAAGACTTATAATATGAGTACAAAAATTTCAAAAGTAGATGTACGTCTATTTACGGTACCATTACCCGAAATTATGTCGGATGCTAAACATGGCGACCATTATCATTTTGAGCTAGTAACCACAACCATCACTTTAGAAGATGGAAGCGAAGGCACAGGATATACCTATACTGGAGGAAAAGGTGGTTATGCCATTAAAGCCATGATTGAACATGATTTTGCAAATGTTTTAATAAGTAAAGACGGAACCGATATTGATGGTATTTACGACTTTTTAGAATGGCATGTACATTACGTAGGCCGCGGTGGTATTGCATCTTTTGCTATTTCTACGGTGGATATTGCCCTATGGGATATTAAATGTAAAAAAGCAGGATTACCATTATGGAAAATGGCTGGGGGAGTTAATAATACCTGTAAAGCGTATTGTGGTGGTATTGATTTAATGTTTCCTATTGAAAAGCTTTTAAAGAATATGGAAGGCTATTTAGCTAAGGGATTTAAAGCGGTTAAGATTAAAATAGGTAGAGATAATCTTCAAGAAGATTTAGACCGTATTAAGGCAGTTCGAGAATTTATTGGTCCAGATGTTACGTTTATGGTTGATGCTAATTATTCTATGACTGTTGAAAAAGCCATAAAAGCTATTGAAGGTTTTAAAAAATATGATATCACTTGGTTTGAAGAACCAATTATTCCAGATAATTACAAAGGCTTTGGGGAAATTGTCGATAAAACAGGCTTTCCGTTAGCTATGGGAGAAAATCTGCATACTATTCATGAATTTGAATATGCTTTCGATCAGGCAAAACTATCCTTTATTCAGCCAGATGCCTCAAACTGTGGCGGTATTACTGGTTGGCTAGCAGCAGCACGATTGGCAGATAAACATGGGGTTCCTGCTTGCTCTCACGGTATGCAAGAATTGCATGTAAGTTTAGTATCTGCACAACCCAATTCAGGCTGGTTAGAAGTACATAGCTTTCCAATAGATGAATATACAACAAGACCTTTAGTGGTAGAAAACCATAGAGCTGTTGCCCCAGATTACCCAGGAATTGGTGTGATTTTCGATTGGGAAAAATTAGCGCCTTTTGAAGCTAAATAATAAGTTAACAATAAACTAAATCTAAAAAAAATCTTATGAGTGCAAAGATTTCAATTTTCGGAAATTACCAAGGTGAAGAAATTAAACAGTTTTTATTGAAAAATGAACATGGTATTGAAGTGAAAATAACTAATTATGGAGCAACTATAACTTCAATAACGGTTCCAAATAAAAAGGGCGAAATTGAAAATATTGCCTGTGGTTTTGATACTTTAGATGGTTATTTCGGTAAAGAATATGTTGAAAACTCACCATACTTTGGAGGTACTATTGGAAGATATTGTTCTCAAATAAAAGATTCAAAATTTACTTTAAATGGAAAAATATATCATTTAGCTAAAAATTGTGGAGAAAATAATCTTCATGGTGGCGTTCTTGGGTTTGATAAAAGAATATGGAAAGCTGAAACTTTTGATAATGCCGTAAAAATGTCTCTTTATAGTAAGGATTTAGAAGAAGGATTCCCTGGAAACGTTGAAGTTTCTGTAACATTTACATTATCATCAAATAATGAGTTAAGGATTGACTATTCTGCCAAACCAGATCAGGACACTCCGCTCTCTTTAACAAATCATACGTATTTCAATTTAAATGCTTTTTCTTCAAATGTAGAAAACCATAATGCTAAAATAAATACAACTAAAAGGCACAAAATGGACGATACAGGTGCGGCAACGGGAGCAATTGAAAATATAGAAGGTAAGATTGATGATTTATCTAAAGGAAAAAGCATTGGAGATGTACACACTGCAATGGGTGATGGATTTGAGCATTTTTATGTATTTGATAATCCTGATTTTAAACTTCAAGAAGTAGCTCAAATTACATCGGATGAATCTGGAAGAACATTAACAGTATCATCAACAGAACCTTGTATGTTATTATATACTGGAAAATACACATCGGACGCTATTAAAAGAGAAAATGGTGAACAATATGGAAAATACCGCGGTTTTTGTTGTGAAACTCATCGATATCAAAATGGGCCAAACATTGAAAACTCACCAAAATCAATAACAAAAGCGGGTGAAGAATTTAAAAGTACTACCATCTTTAAATTTGGATGGTAATTACAATAACAGAACTAAATTAATAACTAAAAAAACCAATTATGATTGAAGGCGTTTTATTAGCGATTTTCGCAGGATTAATGTTGGGATTGTACGCACTCCCAGAAAAATTTACCAAAGATTTTAAGTATGAAAATACTTGGAGTTTATTTTTTTTACTAACCATGTTTGTCGTGCCAATTATCGCTTCAATAACTTTAATTAATGGTTTCGGTGATATTTTTGGAAACATGCCCACCGATATTTGGGTTAAAATGGGTCTAACAAGTTTTCTATGGGGAATTGGTGTTATGATGTGGAGTAAAGCCATTAATCACATTGGGTTATCTTTAGGGTTTTCTTTATTTATAGGCACCATTATTCTTGTAGGTTCTCTATTACCTTACATTGAAGAAGGTTTACCTGCAACAAACGTACTAACCACTATTCTAATAGGTTTAGCTGTTGTTTTAGTTGGTGTTTTTGCTAATGGAAAAGCAGGTTTACTACGTGAAAAAGACGAGGCTAATTCTTCTGAAAAAAAGGAGAAAAAAGGCTCTATGCTTACAGGTATCTTAATTGCTATTATTGGAGGTTTATTAGCCACTGGTTTTAGTTATGCCAATGCTGCGGGTCGCCCGTATTTACATGAGGCTTGTCAAGCGGCTGGTAATGCAGAATGGATTACTGCTGTTGCCGTTATGTTTCCTATTTTTATTAGTGGAGGTATTGTAATGACGGCTTATTTCTTGTGGCAGTTATCTCAGAAAAAAGCATGGGGAGAATTTAAAACACCTGCATTTAGCAAAAACTTTATGCTTATTTTAATCATGGCCGTTTTTCATTATGCGGCTTCAGCTTTATTTGCATTTGCCGCCTTTAAGTTAGGAGAAAGTGGAAATACTGTTGGTTATGCTATCTTTAATACATCTTGTGTAGTTACAGCTATTTTGAGTGGTATTATTACTAAAGAATGGATAAAGGCTTCAGGAAAAGCAAAAAGCTTTTTATATTTTGGATTAGTATGCATGGTAGTCGGTATTGTGATTGTGGCATACGGAAATGGAATTTCATAAATAAAAAAATTAAATCATTAGAAAATGAAAAAAATAATATACACATTAACTATTGCTATGGCAATGAATTTAACCTCATGCAATAACGTAGAAAAAAAACAAGATGTTACAGAAACTGAGACTTTAATTTCTGACGAACAACAAGATTTTTTAGGCATCACCAATAAAGAATATTTAAGTGCTGCTTCAAAAAGAGCTCTTAAATGGCCAACAGATTTAGGAAATGAATGGTTTTTTGAATATCAAGTTTTCGATTTAAAAGGCGATTTAGCTTATGAAGAAGGTGTTGTAAGAAGAGACCCTAGCGCATTAATTAAAGAAGATGGAAAATACTATGTTTGGTACAGTAGAAGTACTGGTCCTTCTCAAGGATTTGGCGGCGATGTAGTTAAAGATAAAGTGTTCCCTTGGGATCGTTGTGATATTTGGTATGCAACTTCAGAAGATGGAATTACATGGAAAGAAGAAGGCTTAGCGGTAGCTCGAGGAGAAGCTGGCGCTTATGATGATCGCTCGGTATTTACCGTAGAAATCATGAAACACGAAGACACCTACTACTTATGCTACCAAACGGTTAAAAACCCATATAGTGTTCGTGTTAAAAATCAAGTAGGTTTAGCTTGGTCTAAATCACCAAATGGTCCTTGGACTAAGAGTGAAGAGCCTATTTTAAGTCCTGCTGATAATGGCATTTGGAAAGGAGAAAAACAAGACCGATTTGCCGTAGAAAAGAAAGGGGATTTTGATAGTCATAAAGTACACGATCCTTGCATTATTCCATACAAAGGGAAGTTCTACTTGTACTATAAAGGTGAACAAATGGGGGAAGCTATTACTTTTGGAGGCAGACAAATTAGACATGGTGTTGCCATTGCTGATAATCCTAAAGGACCTTACGTGAAATCTCCATACAACCCGATTTCAAATAGCGGACACGAAATTTGTGTTTGGCCTTATAATGGCGGTATAGCAGCATTAATTACTACAGATGGCCCAGAGAAAAACACGGTACAATGGTCTCCAGATGGTATTAACTTCGATATTAAAGGTGTAGTAAAAGGAGCTCCACATGCTATAGGTTTAGATAGAACTACTGATAACGAAAAAGAACCTACCGAAATATTACGTTGGGGTTTAACTCATGAATACAAAAACTCCGATTACCAATATATTAGAGGTTTTAAAACATGGAGAATGAAAAAACATACTGCTAAAGGTGTGAGTGAAGATTAGATTAATTTGAGCTTAGTTTTACTTACTACAAGGGAAATTATCATGCTACCATAATATTAATAAAACAAATATTAACCTTGACACATAACTTTTTAACCACCAATTCACTAGCTAAAAACCATCTTATCTCTACAATTAAAAATAAATGGTTTAAATTATCTAGACGGGTACGTTAAAAACTATCATATAAGGTAAAGCACTTTGAATGCTGTAAAAAAATTGGTTTGGATAGTTCCTCATTCTCATCAAGGAATTGCTTAAATTCCACAAAAGCCCATAAACTTTATGTTTATGGGCTTTTTACATTTTATTAGGTATCTTATAAAATGAAATAATGCCACATGAAAATTGCCTGATTAGGTGCTTAAATTTTAATAAAAAGCTACACCGTATAGCAAGAAATAACAATTAGATACCTAAACCTTATACTTCATTTGCCATTATTCGAAATTAATTTAATTATCCGCTTATAACGAAATATTAGTCACAATATTTAAGATTAAAAAAAACAAACACCTACTGCTTATAAACTGATAATATTGACTTTAATCGGAAATAAATCAGATTAATTCAAAAATCTTTTAAATTAGTGTTCCTCCATATTATTAATAGCAATTTACTAATAGGTTGATAATTAACTTTTGCCAAAAAATTGGCAATAGATTAATTGATATAAGTTGCTACTCATGATAACAAATTACTTCATATTAATTGTTCCAATAATTATTCTGATACTCTCAAATAATGTATGTGGTAAAAAAATTTATTCTAAGAATTATCATTTCTCTACAAATTCTAAAATATTTTTTTCCGGTCCCTCTCATATTGGTATACTCTATTCCTTTTTAGTATTTCGAATGCCAATAATAAATCAAGAGAACATCTAGTAATAGGTTATCATGTATCTTAAAATCTATAGAATTGGAAAACATTAAAAATTATCTAACAACTAAAATTAAAAAAAATGAAGAAAAAGTACTTTTTACTAAAAATTATTCTTTTAGTATTTTCGACTCCTTTATTTGCACAAAATGCCCCTGTACCAACCGTAGAATATCAAGCTTTAGTAGATTTCTACAATTTAATGGGAGGAGACGATTGGCGAACCAAATGGGATATTAGTAGTAATAATTTACATACTACAACATGGTATGGAGTTGTTGTAGAAAATGAACATATTGTTGAAATTAGTTTACCAAACAATAAAGTTAGAGGTGCTATACCTGCTTCATTCAGCAATCTAAAATTTCTTAGAAAACTTGATTTAAGTGCAACCACAACCTCAAGTTCTTATAGCCATGATTTGAGTTCATCAAATCTTGAAAACCTTTCTGGATTAGAAAGTTTACAAGATTTAAACCTTAGGTATTGCAGTATTTCAGGTAGCCTTCCTACGTCGTGGAGTCAATTAACAGAGTTAAAATCCTTAATAGTAAGCAATAACGAACTTGCAGATACTATTTTTAACGAGATAGGTAATTTAACAGCATTGGAATCTATAGATTTTTCTAATAATAATTTATCAGCTATTCCAGCATCAATAAGCAATTTAACAAACTTAAAAACTATCAATTTAAGATATAATGAGATTACCATCTTACCACAAGAATTGGAAGACCTTACTAATTTAACTCATGTATATTTAGAGTATAATATGATTAACGATATAGAAGGATTTTTAAATACCAATATTTATTTAGGTATAAATTCCCAAACAGTAATATTGGACGAAATTGTTTACAATGGCGTAGATGTGATTTTAACTAATTTACCTGATATTACGCGTTACAACAGAACTAGCAACGATTTCTCTGCATTAAATAATTTTTATTTACAAATAGATGGAAGCAATGTGGCTACAAACATTAAAATGGAAGCTGATGGCAGCATTGTGCTATCAAAATCTTTATTAAATACTTTAACTTCTGAAAAACAGGTAAGGTTATACCAGCAGTCCGGATCAGCAGGAGGCACTTATATTAACTTTACAACTACCACTGTAGATTTACCAGCAATTCCTGATGATGAATATCAAGCATTAGTCGATTTTTATAATGCGACCCAAGGAGATAGCTCTTGGATAACCACATGGGACGTGAGCGTTAATAACCTAAATTTAGGTGCATGGTATGGTTTAGCTATTGAAGATGGACATATTGTTGAAATAAACTTACCAAACAATAGAATTATAGGTGCCATTCCAGCTACTTTTAATAATTTAAAGTTTCTAAGAACGCTTAACCTAAGTTCTACTACTACTTCGTCTTATTATGCCCACGATTTCAGTTCCACCAATCTTGATAATCTATCGGGATTGGAAAGCCTAGAAGAACTGAATTTGAGGTATTGCAATATATCTGGAAGCCTACCATCTTCATGGTCGCAACTTACCAATTTAAAATCGTTAACATTAAATAATAATGCGCTTTCAGGAACTATTTTTAGCGAGATAGGTAATTTAACAGACATGGAAGAAATCGATTTTTCATATAATAATTTAACAGGTATTCCCACCTCCATAGCGAATTTAACAAGCTTAAAAACTATTAATTTAAGAAATAACGAAATTACCATCTTACCACAAGAATTAGAAGACCTTACTAATCTAACCACATTGAATGTTTATTATAATCAGATTACGGATACCGAGGCTTTTTTAACTCCTAGCGTTAATTTAAGTATATATTATCAAACCATAACCGTAGATGAGTTTGTGTACAGTGGAGATAATGTGGTATTAACCAACTTGCCCGATATTACCCGCTACAATAGGGCTAATAATGATTTTTCGGAATTAAACAGTTTTTATTTAAGAATAAACAATAGTAATGTAGCAACAAATCTTGGTATGGAGGCAGACGGAAGTCTTATAATTCCAAAAGAGTACCTAAGCTCTTTAACTCCAGAGCAACAAGTGTCCATTTTCCAACAAAATGGAACTTCATATGGCACAACTATCAACTTTACCACTACCACGTTAGATTTACCTGCAATTCCTGATGACGAATATCAAGCACTTGTTGATTTTTATAACGCTACCCAAGGCGATAGCTCTTGGATAAACACCTGGGATGTAAGCGTTAATAACCTAAACTTAGGAGCATGGTATGGTTTAGCTATTGAAGATGGACATATTGTTGAAATAAACTTACCAAACAATAGAATTATAGGTGCCATTCCAGCTACTTTTAGTAATTTAAAGTTTCTAAGAACGCTTAACCTAAGTTCTACTTCTTCTTCTTATTATGCCCACGATTTCAGTTCTACCAATCTTGATAATCTATCGGGATTGGAAAGCCTAGAAGAACTTAATATGAGGTATTGCAATATATCCGGAAGCCTACCATCTTCATGGTCGCAACTTACCAATTTAAAATCGTTAACATTAAATAACAATGCGCTTTCAGGAACTATTTTTAGCGAGATAGATAACTTAACAGCATTAGAAGAGGTTGATTTCTCCTATAATAACATAACAGCTATCTCGACCTCTATAGGCAATTTAACAAGCTTAAAAACTATTAATTTAAGAAATAACGAAATTACCATCTTACCACAAGAATTAGAAGATCTTACTAATCTAACCACATTGAATGTTTATTATAATCAGATTACTGATATCGAGGCTTTTTTAACTCCTAGCGTTAATTTAAGTATATATTATCAAACCATAACCAGAGATGAGTTTGTGTATAGTGGAGATGATGTGGTATTAACCAACCTACCCGATATTACCCGCTACAATAGGGCTAATAATGATTTTTCGGAATTAAACAGTTTTTATTTAAGAATAAACAATAGTAATGTAGCAACAAATCTTGGTATGGAGGCAGACGGAAGTCTTATAATTCCAAAAGAGTACCTAAGCTCTTTAACTCCAGAGCAACAAGTGTCCATTTTCCAACAAAATGGAACTTCATATGGCACAACTATCAACTTTACCAACACTACTTTAGATTTGGAAGAAATTCCAGATGAAGAATATCAAGCACTAGTAGATTTTTACAATGCCACACAAGGCGATAGCAATTGGATAAACCAATGGGATGTTAGTATAAACAACCTAAACTTAGGAGCATGGTATGGTTTAGCAATTGAAGATGGACATATTGTTGAAATAAGCTTACCAAACAATAGAATAGTAGGTGCAATACCTGCCTCATTCAGTAATTTAAAATTTCTTAGGAAACTTGATTTAAGTTCGACTACAACCTCAAGCTATTATACTCATGATTTTAGTTCTACAGATCTCAATAACCTCTCTGGTCTAGAAAGTTTAGAAGAATTAAATCTAAGATATTGCAATATTTCTGGTCCACTACCCGCTTCATGGAGTCAATTAACTAATTTAAAATCCCTATCCATTAGGGATAATGACATAACCTCAATACCGGCAGAACTAGATAGCTTAACGAACCTAGAAGTATTGGATTTAAGTTATAATTCTTTAGAGAATTCGGAAGTTAATTTTTCTAATTTACAATTAACCACTCTTAATCTTCGATACCAGACCATTAATATTGAAAATATAGAAATTGAATCTAACGAGATTAATATTGATCTGCCAACCGCGTTAATAATTGATTTCAATACAGGAGAAGTAAATACTAATGCCAGCAACGAATTTCAACTATTTGTAAATAATGTGTATCAAAAAACTAGCTTTTCAAGCGATGGGAAATTAATATTTTCTAATATCAATTTACTAAACTTAGAAGTAACTGATAACATTAGAATCTATCAAACTACAGGTGCAGCGCAATACTCCAATATTTACTATAACACTTTAAGTTTTGGTTTACCTCTTGTAGATGAAGAATTTGAAATTTTAAAAACATTATACAACGCAACAAACGGCGATTCCTGGACAAACTCATGGGATATTAGTGTAAATAATGTAAATACAACCAGTTGGTTTGGTGTTAGTATAAAAGGAGGGCACGTGGTTTCTATTAATTTATTTAATAATAATCTATCTGGGGTTATTCCTGCGGATATTACGGGCTTGAGTAAGTTACAAATACTAGCTTTAAATAATAACGATTTACAAGGTAGTATACCTACAAATATTAGTTTATTAACAGATTTAGAAACATTGGACTTAAGTTCTAACGCGTTATCTGGCAATATACCTAATACTATTTCTGATTTACAATACTTGAAAAAATTTGCCATTGGTAATAATAATTTTACCGGTACGGTTCCATCTGTATTATCAGATTTTGTAGCCCTAGAGCATTTAGATATTTCTAGTAATGGTTTCGATAATGTTGAAAAGAAACTGTACTACGATTTTACTAACACCTATATAGATTTACGAAACCAAGTTATTAATTTTAATACGGTATTAAATTTAGAAGGTAGTGAACTAACCGTCGAACTAGGAAACGTTGCAAAATACGATTTAGAAAACAATAATTTCGATGCCAAAAACACGTTTGTTTTACTAGTTAACGATGTTACCCACACCTCTACTATTACCAATGATGTTGGTGAAATTATATTCGAAGATGTAAGAATTGGCGAAATTCCTTCCAATGCTAAAATTTCAATTCGTCAAACTACAGGTACGTTTAGAAATACAGAGTTTAATTATGAAGGTATTGAAGACAAATCCAATATTCCTGTTGTTGAACAAGAATATCTTGCATTAGTTAGTTTATACAACAGTTTAGATGGCGATGATTGGACTAATAGTTGGGATATTTCAACCAATAACCTACACACTAACAAATGGTATGGTGTAAGCACTTACGATGGGCATATTGTAGCTATAAACTTAAGTGCAAACAATGTATCAAACAGTGTTCCTAATATATTTGGTGATTTGCCTTTTTTAAACACATTAAACTTATCATCAAACAAATTAACTAGCATTGATACCGCTTTACCAGCAACCATAGATTTTGTGTACGATAGACAAACTATTGAAGCTGGAGATATTAACCTAAATAGCGAGACCACTATAAAAGATTTTAGTATTAATACCTACGAACATTCTAAAAGCAGTTTTAATAATCAAACCTATAATTTACGAATTGGGAGTTTCTCAAGAACCATTAATCTTTCAGAAACTGGTATTAAATTAATAGATTTAATTAAGACCTGGAAAGTACCCAATAATCAAAAAGTAGAACTAAGGCAAATTTCTGGTGATGCTAAAAACAGTATCATAAATTATTATTTACAATATGAATCTGGAGATTCCAATCTAGATAGTCAATTGAATGTTTTGGATATACAAACTTCAATTAATCATATAATTAATAACTATGTTCCTTATTTTAATTTTAATGCAGCCGATGTGAACAGTAGTAATAGCATCAATATTCTAGATGTTATTGGGCAAGTTAATATTATACAAAATCAAGAGAAGGAAGTCACCACCAAAAGTGCCTTAGCCAAAGAAAAAACACATAGTGCCACGACTTCAAAAATTAGTATAGAAAACGGATTTTTATACTTAGACACTAATGGACATGATGTTACTAGTTTCGAAATTTTAATTAATGACACCACTAAAGAAACAATAGAAGAATTAATTTCTCCGCTTGGTTTTTCAGTAAACATGGCTAATAAAAACAATAGTGTTAATCTTATTGCCTACTCTTTTAGTTCGAGTTTAAATGGAAAAATAGCACTAGCTAAATTGGCCAACACGAGCGCTTCTGTTCAATCCGTTCTTTTAGCAGGTATAGATGCCAATGAGATTCCTTCAGAAATTTTAGAAAACGCACTAAGCACTAATGAATTTGATATCGGAAAAACATCTCACACATACAATTTCCCAAACCCTTTTAAAGATGAAACTACAATCGATTTCTATTTAGATAACAATAGAGCAAACACAACCTTATCAATTTACGATGTACGCGGCAGAAAAGTAGAAGAAATAGTTATAAAAACTCTATTAAAAGGAAATAACCAATACCTGTTTAAACGTAAAAAATTGCCATCTGGAATTTATTTCTATTTAATAAACACTAAGGGTTATAACGCTACATTAAAAGGTAAAATGATAATAAAAGATAATTAATATTAAAAAATTATGAGAGCTATAAAATTCACATTATTACTGTTGTCATTTATTACAACAGCATACGGACAAAACAGCCTAATTATAGAAGACTTGGAGGCTGCTTCTGGAGATGATACAAAAATAGTAATTGCACTAAATAACACTGAAAGTATTTCGGGTTTTCAATTTAAAATAAAAGTCCCAAACAACTTAATAGTTAAAGAAAAAGAGGTAAGTTTTACTGGTAGAAATACAGACCACCTTATTTACCCAAAAAGGATGGGTAATGGCGAATATTTGTTTTTATGTTTCTCTGGAAGCAATGCTAATTTTACAGGACAAACAGGTAGCCTTATTGAAATTCCTATAGAAATACCATTAACCTATAATACTGGTGACACATATGATATGACATTCACAGAAACCATAGTAAGTTCTAGTGCAGGAGTCGATATAGGAAGCAACCACCAAAACGGAGAATTAACCATTATTGAAGGTGAAAATCCAGATTTACAAGTTGGAGCAATATCCGTACTGCAAAATGATATTTTACCTAATGCGCCATACAGCATTAGTTGGGAAGTTGAAAACATTGGCTTATCTGCTGCAATTGGAGGTTGGAGAGAACAAATAGCAATAGTATCTCAAACCAATGGAAAAAAATATATTATCGGAAATGCAAATTATTCCAATCCGCTTACAGAGAATGAAACTATAACACGAGATATAGACGTTATTATCCCTAGAATTATTGGTTTTGATGGCGAAGTAAAAATTGAAATTACTCTAATTACAAATGCCGAAGTTAGAGAACCTGCAAATACTAAAGAAAATAATACAGCCATTTCAAATGACACCCAAAATTTATTAAAAAGATTAATTTTTACACTATCTAAAAATGAAGTTTTTGAAAACTCAGATGATGTATTAAGACTTAAACTTGTAAGAAGTGGTGATACAAGTATAGCCGAAGATTTTACAGTTTCTTCTGATGCTGTAGGTGCTTTCAATTTGCCTAGTACGGTTACAATTGGTGAAAATGAATCATCAAAATTTCTTTATGTAAACACGATTGATAATGAAACTTACGAAGGCGACAGAACCGTTAATATTATCGCCCAAAGCGCTGCTTATAGCGATGAAAGTGTTAGTTTAACATTGCTAGATGATGAAGATGTTGTACTTAGCTTAGAATATCCAGAGGTATTTGAATCTGCAATAGGCAGTAACATACCCTTTACTTTAAATGCTAATTTTTCTGTAGATGAAGATAGAACTATTACACTGTCTACAGATTTGCCACAAAGATTACAATTACCTAGCCAAGTTACATTATTAGCCAATTCTACAACAATAACCTTTAATGGCACAATATTAGATTCTCAAATCATAGAAAAAGCAGAAACAGCTAATATTATTGCAAAGGCAGATGGTTATACTACTGCTGTTAAGGAAATTAAATTAGGAGCTATAAACCTTCCCGATTTCACTATCAGCATAAACCCTGCTCAAATTTCTGAAGGCGATGGCATCAAAGCTTCTTATGCAACCTTAAAAAGAACAGATCAATTAGATAAACCTGTTACAGTAAAAATTAGCGCAAATACCGCTAATCAATTAATATTACCCTCCGAAATTACATTTCAAATAGGAGAATCTGAGAAAATATTCAATATTGGAGCTGTAAATAATTCCGAGGTTGAAGGTGAGCGCACAGTTATCATAACTTCAAAAATTAAGTTTGATAGTTGCTCATGTGTTGATGATACAGAACCAAGCGCCTCTGTAAATGGAAATATTACAATTTTAGATAATGATGGGCTAGCATTAAATATAAAAATAACGCCGTCAACAATTAAAGCAGGTGCAGATAATAACACGCTTGTTATTTCAAGAAACACTGAAGACCCAAACATTCTTCAAAACACAGTAATTGTAAACCTATCTAGCGATTTAGGAAACATTATCGAGCTGCCAGATACAGTTACAATTCCTGCCAACCAAAAAGAGGTTGAGGTTACCTTCAATACAATTATAGATCCAAATCAAGATGGCGATGAAACCGCCAGAATTCAAGTGGATGCCGCGGGCTATAGTTCTGGATTTGGCTGGATACTAATTTCAAATCAAAATAAACCCGATGCTTCTATTTCAGAAATATCAACGAACATAAGTGTAGAAGCAGGAACGAAAATAGATGTAACTAGCTTTATAAAAAATCAAGGAAATATTGATTATCCAACAAAAAGTAAAATCGATTATTATTTATCTAAAACACCTAATATTGGTAGTACAAAACCTTTTGTGTCTTCCATAATAAATAAGGTTATTGCGGTAGACGAAAATTTTGAATATATTGAAAATATTCAGCTTCCAAATTTTTCTGGAGATTACTACCTTACAGTTAAAGTAAACGCTGATTATTCTATAAATGAATTAGATTATGAAAATAATGAGAACCAAATACAAATAAAACTCCTTCCATCCTATTCTGTAGATTTAACGCTAGATAAAGAGGTATATGAAACTAACGAAATTGTTGAAGTTACTGGAGTTGCTAAAAATGCATCAGATGAAAATGTGCCAAATGCAGATATTGCTTTAAAAATAAAAAATGCAGATTTTGTAAAAGATTATACAGTAAAAACTGATGCTAATGGAACTTTTGTTTTTGAATATGTTCCCTTCGAAAACGAAAACGGTTCTTACACCGTAGCTGCAAGCTTCCCTGGAGAAGATGTTATTCCTCAAGAAAGTTTTGAGTTATTGGGTTTAGATATGATTAATAAACCACAATACATTAAATGGGAAACAGTTGTTAACGAGCCTTTAGGCAAAGAGTTTATTCTTAAAAACAAAACCAATACAAAATTAACGGGTGTTTCCATTCAGCTTCCTGCTGATGCTGAGTTTTCTATAGAACAAACCCCCATGGATATAGAACCAGGAGAAACAATAAACTTTCCCTACACTCTAGTATCTACAGTAGCGAGTTTAGAATTAAAATATACCGAATTTAAAATAGTAATCCAATCAAACGAAGGTGCTACATATACCGAGCAAGGTTATTATTACAGCAAAGATCAAGAGGCTAAATTACTGGCAACTCCTATTTCTATTAATACAACTATGGTTAAGGATCAAGCAAGACTTTATGAAGTTGCAATTAAAAATGTAGGAGCAATAGACGCCGAAAATGTAGAAATATTATTACCAGAATTAGGATGGTTAAGATTAAATTCTCAAAAAGTAATTGAAAGAATTAAACCTAACGAAGAGGTTAAAATCATTTTAGAATTTAAACCTACAGTAAAAGAACAGGTTAATGTACCTATTAATGGAAACTTTGTTGTAAAACAACAAAAGGGAAAATCAATTTCCATTCCTTTTAGGTTAGAAACGGTATCAGAATCTACGGGAAATCTAATTGTTGATGCTACCGATGAATACACGTATAATACAGCAAGCGCACCACATTTAAAAGATGCTAAAGTAATTGTTAAACATCCGTTTACGGGAGTTGTAATTGCCGAAGGACTTACCAATGAATTAGGTTTATTTGAAGTTCCTAATATTAATGAAGGTTGGTATGTTGTAAATATTTCGGCAGAAAAACATAATCCTTACCAAAACAATATATTGGTAGATCCTGGTAAAGACACAAAAGTTACAGCGTTTTTACCTTACCAAGCCGTTACCTATTCTTGGGATGTAGAACGCATAGAAATCTTAGATGAATATGACATTACCTTACAAGTAGATTTTGAAACTAATGTGCCCTTGCCTGTTGTTGTAATGGAAATAGATAATCCTAAATTAGATTTAAACCCAGGAGAATCTAGAATGACTTATATAACAGTAACTAATCACGGTTTAATTGCTGCTAGAAAAGTTAGTATTAATACGGGAGAAGCAGATGGGTATTCCATTCAACCCCTTATCACCTCATTAGATGAATTAAATGCAAAATCTGCAGTAACCATACCTGTTTTAGTTAAAAACACAAGCGATGGCGGTAAAACTGCTGGATCAAATAAAAGTGAGGCAGCACAAGCCGGTGGTGGCAGTTGTAATGTTCCTGTAACTTTAAGGGCTGTTTATATTTGCGATACAGAAAAAGAATTATTTTCATACACAGCCTATGTTAACACATGCGCATCAACGGGTGGTGCAGGACCAATAATTACCGGTGGTTGCTCGGGTTGCGGCCCAGGAGGTGTTGGAGGTGGTTCAGGATCCGGTTATGGTTATTCACCGGGTTCAGGCACAAGCACATTAACATCATTTCCAGATTTTTGCGATCCTTGCACAAAAAGTATTACATCAACAGTATTAAGTTGTAATCCATATACTTCTGCCCTTAGTTGTGCATTTGGTCTTTTAACATCAACAAGTCTTACAGATTTGGGATTAGGGGCTGCTGGCTGTGTAAGTTCTCCTTTTGGCTGTATATGGTCTATAATAACATTAAAAGATTGTTTTCCTTCCGGTGGCGGTAGCAGTGGATCTTCAAAAACACAATATAGTAAATCAGCTTTAGATGAAATTGGAGGGAATTTCGACTATATTTTTGAAGACTTTGAGAAAATTACAGAGGCCGAAACTGCACACCTTAACATGTTATCAGAATATTTTCAAAATCCCGACTTAGAGGGAGACAATGATAATTTGTCCCTTTTCTTAAGCATTACCGGCAATGCCATGGATTCGGAAACTGTATTAACTCCAGAAGACGTAATTACTCTTAAAAATGCCATGGCAGAAACAACAGTAACCACAGCTTATATTGATAGCTTTGTTACCCGATGGAATACTACTATCGAGGCTTGGGATTTAGATATTTTATCACCAAACACCTCATATCCAGATATTATAGATAAAGTACAAATTGAGGAGTATAAGAAAATTAAAACAGATTTATTAACTCATGCATTTACAAGAGGTTTTGTTTCTGTAGCAGACATGTATAATTCTGACATAGAGTCTATAGAAGAGTTTGTTGAAGAAAAAAGTAAAGACGCAGCAAGCGTTTGTGCATCGGTAACTATAGAGTTTCCTCAAAGGTTAACAATGACGCGTGAAGCTTTTGAAGGTACTTTAAAAATAAACAATTCTAGCGCAAAGGCAATCACTGAAATTAATTTAGAATTAGTTGTTAAAGATGAATTTGGCGAAAACAAATCGCATTTATTTCAAATTAACAAAGAAGCATTCTTGAATGGTGAGGGCATTGTAGACTCCGATTCAAACGGACAAGGTTTAGTTACATTTATTCCAACTAAAGAAGCTGCTCCACAAGTAGTGAAATCTTATGCATTTGGCGGAATACTCTCTTATTTCGATCCAGAAGTTGGCGAAACAGTAAGCATAGCACTTAATCCGGTAACCTTAGAGGTTAATCCTAGTCCAGATTTAATACTTCATTATTTTATGCAACGTGATATTTTAGGTGACGATGCACTTACTAAAGATATTGTAGAGCCTTCTATTCCAGCAGAATTATCACTAATGATTACAAACGATGGTTATGGATTAGCTACAAATGTAAATGTAGAATCTATGCAACCAGAAATTGTGGAAAATGAAAAAGGGCTATTAATAGATTTTAATATGATAGGTTCTAACTTTAATAACGAGCCAACGCAACTCGGATTATTAAATGTTGACTTTGGAGACATTCAACCCAAAACATCGGCTGTAGGACAATGGTTTTTTACAAGTTCCTTAATTGGTCATTTTGTTGAATTCGATGTTAAAGTAAATCATAAAAGTAGTTTTGGAAATGCAAATTTAAGTTTAATCAAAGGGGCATTTATACATGAGTTGGTTAGAAGTGTTAAATCCTATGGCACCGATAGTGATGATATTTCAGATTTCCTGGTTAATGATGTATCTGATGTTTATGATACACCTGATATGATTTATTTATCAGATGGAACTTCCGAAGATGTATCAGAAGTCGACGCTATAGAAATTACAGAAGCTGTTACTCCGGCAACTTTAACTTCTAAAATAAGAATAAACCCAAGTACAACAGGATGGAACTATGGTAACATTTTAAACCCTGCCGCTAAAAATTACACCTTAGCACGAGTGGTTAGAGATAGTGATAGTTTTGAAATTCCATTACAGAACTTTTGGCAAACCCATGTAACCCTCAAGGACGGTTTAAATCCTAAATATGAAAACAAATTACATGTATTAGATAAGATTTCAAATATAGAAACCTACACCTTGTACTTTACACCAATAGATGGAGATATCCCTCAAGTTATAGCATTTATTGATCCTCCAGAGGAATACAATACAACATCGGTAGATTTTATTACAGTAGAATTTAATAAAGAAATTGATTTTAACACGTTTACATTCGAGGATGTCGAAGTCATTCATCAAGGTGCTTCGGTGCCAACAGATAATGTCTTGATTGGTAAAATTGATGCCACTACATTTTCAATAAATATTGAAGCTCTTACTGCACAATCTGGATTTTATGAATTGACGGTAAACACCATAGGAATAAAAGACTTAGCAGGAAATGATGGCAGAAACGGTAAAAAATTAGATTGGTTACAGTTTGTTAATGAGTTAGGAATTCTCAAATTCGAGTCCGATCAATTAAAGAAAAACCCATTAAATAGTATCGATATTATTTTCAACAAACCTATTCGCACAGAAGAATTTACCGAAGATAAAATTACGATTAATGATACACCTGTTAGTGGACTTACCATTCTAAAAGTTGACGATTACAACTATACCATTTCTGGAATTAATCCATTAAATGAAGATAATGGCGACTATACAATAGCTATAGATGTTACAAATATTAAAGCAACAGATGGTGTTTCTGGGCTAGCAGTACAAACCTTTAATTGGATGGTAGATACTAACTTACCAGAAGTTATAGAAATACAAACAGCTAGTCAAGGTGCCACAAACACACAAAATATTACCCAATTAGAAATAGAATTAAATAGGGCAATTATTTCAGAGTTGGAACCTTCTGCTTTTCAGTTTACTAAAAACGGGCAAGATTTAGACATTCCTATAATCATTCAAAAAACAGATGATTTACATTATACCATTTACGGCTTAGGAAGTTTTACCGCCGACAATGGAACCTATCGTGTAATAATTGACCAATCTACTTTTATAGATGAAAATGATAATTTTGGGGAAGGTATTGCAGAAACTTCCTGGACGGTAAGATTAGATGCTTTAAACGCTTTTGCAAACTTAAAACTAACACCAGACAGAGGTATTTCTAGTACAGATAACATTACATCTGGTAGCGATGTTCAATTAATTTATGAAACCTTAATAGATAATATAACTGTTGAAGTTTATGAGCTTTTAGGAACAAGTGAAGTTTTAATAAATAAACAACTTACCGAAACTAGCGGTGAATACGGCGTTCCTGTAAGTGATTATGTTGGGGCTAAAAGGTTTAAGGTAGTTGCATACGATGATTTAGGTAACAGAAGTAATGCTGAGGTTTTATCGGCCTATATAGATTTTACCGATATAATTACTGATATTCAACCTGTAGATGATGTAAGTAATGACTGTTCAGATTTTAATTATGTTGATGTAACTTTTTCAGATGAAATTAATGAGAGCTCGTTTACTATTGATGCCATTACATTAAAATCTTCGGGTGTCGAAATTCCGAAAAATGACGTCACTATAAGAAAAATAACTGATAAAGCCTTTGTTATAGAAAACATACAAAACGATAATGATGGCTCTATTACTTTAGAAATTGATAAAACTAAAATAACCAAACAAATAAGTGGATTAAATGGTTTTATAACAGAAACTAAAGAACTAGGAAGTTCTGCTACTTACGCAGTAACTATTATTGGTGAAGAAAACCCTAACATAGACGGTTTATATGAATACACAGCCGATGCTAACATGAATAAGTACGATTGGATAATAATAAACGGAGAAATTGTATCTAAAGAAGGTAACAAGGTAACCGTAAAATGGAATAAATTAAACTTACAATCATTAATACTTAGATATAAAACTCCACTTAATTGTGATTTAACGGCTTCTAAAGAAGTCATTGTGAAAAATGAATCCTTAGATGTTGAAGACAATCAAAACGATGAAAGAAAAAGCTTTATTGCTCCTATTCCGAATAATGGAAAATTTACTGTTCATACAAGTATGATTATAGATAATTGTACTCTCGATATTTATGACAGTACAGGAAAACAAATATATCAAGAAAAAAATGTTGATTTAAGCAGCAAAATGAAGGATATCGATATTAATCTAAATGCAGGTATGTATATATTGATTCTTCATAATTCAGAGGAAAAACTCAATTTTAAATTTATTATAAATTAAATAATTTATAAATAGATCGAGGTTTCCTAAACAGAGATACCATTTTAAAAACAGAAAACCACTCAAGATAACTTGAGTGGTTTTATTAAATATATTCTTAAAGTATTTAAAAAAAATCAAACATCATGCTGGCTAGCATTGCTAATCAATAACTAATAAAAAAGGCTTCTTATAAACATTTATAAGAAGCCTTTAAACTATCTGCTATATCAAAATCTATTTATCTAGTCTATTCTGTTTTTACAGAAAATTTAAACGATGTATTACTCGTATAAGTTTGGCCTGGGCTTAACACCACAGAAGGGAAACTTTTTTGGTTAGGTGCATCTGGATAATGCTGAGTTTCTAAACAAAACCCAGTTCTATGCGCATAAGTACCGCCTTGTTTACTTGGCAAAGTACCATCTAAAAAATTACCAGAGTATAGTTGTATTCCTGGTTCGTCTGTAAAAACCTCAAGTACTCTCCCACTTTTAACATCGTGAGCAATTGCTGCTAATCTTATTCCCGAATTTTGATTGTTTAGTACCCAACAATGGTCATAGCCTAACCCTTTTTTCAATTGATCATTTTTAGCGTTAATATCCATACCTATGGTTTTGGCTTCTCTAAAATCGAAAGGTGTATTTGCAACATACCTTAACTCTCCTGTTGGTATTAAGGTTTCATTTACAGGAATAAATTTATCTGCATTTATAGAAATTTCATGCTCTAAAATGGTTTTAGAAAAATCTCCCGATAAATTAAAATAAGAGTGCTGTGTAAGATTTACAATAGTCTTTTTATCGGTTGTTGCTTTATAGCTGACCTGTAATTCGTTATTATTGTTAAGTGTATAAGTTACTGTAGTTTCTAAATTTCCTGGATAACCTTCTTCCATATCTTTACTTAAATAATTAAGTATTATAGAAGCTGTACTATCTGTTTGCATCTCTTTGGCTGTCCAAACTACTTTATCGAACCCTTTGTCGCCACCGTGTAAATGGTTTTCGCCATCATTAGTTGCTAGAGTATATTTTGTTCCATCTAAAGAAAATTCACCTTTGGCAATTCTGTTACCAAAACGTCCAATTAAAGCTCCAAAAAACGGTGTCTCTTTCTCGTAAGCTTCTAAAGTATCAAACCCTAAAACAATATCTTGATAGTTACCACTAGCATCTGGAGCAGTCCATGATGTAATAATACCACCATAGGTAATGATACTAATTTCCATACCTTTCTTGTTTTTCAAGATGAATTTATCAACCGAAATACCATCAGCCGTTACACCAAAATCTTCTTTAGAAACCTCTACTAACTTTTCAATTACTGGTTCAGAATCTACATTTTCCTTGGTTTTCTCATTGTTCTTACATTGAACATTTACCATAAAAAAACTAAACACTAATATAAAATACAGGCTATGTTTTATTACTTTCATTCTTTATGCTTTTAGGGTTAATTAATGTTTTAAAAACGATGCTGAAACGTATTGTAATAGGCTTCGTTTGCGTTAATTTTATCTTTAAAATCTCTCACTGTAGTAGTATTATCTATAACGAGTAGTTCTATACCAGCAATATCGGCAAAATCTTCCATATATTCTGAAGTAATTCCTTGACTGTAAACCGTATGATGTGCACCTCCCGCCAAAATCCAAGCAGTTGCAGCTACTTCTAAATTTGGTTTTGCATCCCACAATACCCTAGCAACAGGAAGATTAGGCAGCTCTCCCATAGGTTTTACCGCTTCTACCTCGTTTACAATAAGTCTGAACCTGTTTCCCATATCTACTAAAGATACATTAATAGCGTTGCCTTCTGGAGCATCGAAAACTAATCGAACAGGATCGTCTTTACCTCCAATTCCTAAAGGATGGACTTCGCATGTAGGTTTATCGCTGGCTATAGACGGACAAATTTCTAACATGTGAGATCCTAAAACATAAGATTTATCTGGCGTAAAGTGATAGGTATAATCTTCCATAAAAGAGGTGCCAGCTTCTAGTCCGTAATTCATCACTTTTAAAGCTCTTAACATAGCCGCTGTTTTCCAGTCGCCTTCGCCTCCAAACCCGTAACCATCGGCCATTAATCTTTGCGTTGCAATACCCGGAAGTTGCTTTAAATCTCCTAAATTTTCGAAAGTATCGGTAAACGCTTTAAAGCCACCTTCATCTAAAAAAGCTCTTAAACCTAGTTCTATTTTTGCGGCATCTATTAAAGATTGTCTTTGATTTCCACCACTCAATAACGATGGTGTTAAGGTATAAGAATCTTCATAAACCGCTAATAAATCATTTAATTGTTTGTCTGTAACGTTTTCAATATGCTTAACTACATCTGAAGAATCGAAACCATTTACAGAAAATCCAAATCGCATTTGCGCTTCTACCTTATCGCCTTCCGTAACGGCTACTTCTCGCATATTATCGCCAATTCTTGCTACTTTAAGATTTTGTAACTCATCCCAACCCAATACAACACGCGACCAAATTCCTAATTTTTTCTGAACCGGTTCTGCTTGCCAATGGCCAACAACCACTTTACGTTTTTTACGCATTCTAGACATTATAAACCCAAACTCTCTATCGCCATGTGCCGATTGGTTTAAATTCATAAAATCCATATCGATAGTACGCCAAGGAATTTCGGCATTAAACTGTGTATGCAAATGGCATATAGGCTTATTGATAATACTTAAACCTTTAATCCACATTTTTGCAGGCGAAAAGGTATGCATCCATAATATTAAACCAATACATTCCTTTGATTGGTTGGCGGCAACACAAATGTTTGTAATTTCATTTGGTGTTTTAACGGTTGGTTTAAACACAATTTTTACAGGAATATGAGAAGATGCATTTAATCCTTTTACAATGTCTTGCGAATTTAATGCGACTTGCTTTAAGGTTTCTTCTCCATATAAATGCTGACTCCCTGTAATAAACCAGATTTCCTTTTTTGAAATATCTATCATTTTAAATACTATTTTTTAAAATTATTGACCGTAATAGGAATTTGCTCCATGTTTACGCTCGTAATGTTTTTTAATTAATGAATCCTTTAATCGTGCTGCATTAGGGTTTATTTGTTTGGTTAAATAAGCCATTTCTGCAACTACTTCTAAAACTTTGCTGTTGTACACTGCCTTATCTGCATTTTTACCCCATGCAAAAGGACCGTGATTGCCAATTAGTATCATTTCTACCTCGGTATGCGATAAACCGCGGTCTTTAAAACAATCTAAAATTTGTACTCCTGTATTATGCTCGTAATTCCCTTGAATTAAACTATCGTGCATAGGTGCTGCACATGGAATATCTGATGTTAAATGATCGGCATGTGTAGTTCCAAAAATTGGAATATCTAATTGTGCTTGTGCCCATGCCACAGAATATGTAGCGTGTGTATGCGCTATGCCACCAATGGTATCCCAATGTTTATATAAATAAGCATGCGTTTTAGTATCGGAAGAAGGATGCATGTTGCCCTCAATAATTTGATTATTAAAGTCTACAATAACGATATCATCAGGTTTTAATACTTCGTAAGCCACACCACTAGGTTTTATTGCAAAAACACCGTGTTCTCTATCTACAGCACTCACATTTCCAAAGGTATACACCACCAAATTCAAGGCATTTAATTGCATATTGGCTTCGTAACATTCTTGTTTTAAATCGTTATACACAGAGCTCATACGCTTCTTTTTTTAATCCTTCAACAAAAACACATAACTCTGAATATGATGCCATAAGTTTTTTATAATCTTCAACGTTATCTACTTCCGGAAAATACTCGGCTTCAAAATCGCTTCCCATTATTTTACTGGCCTCAATAACATCTGGATAAATACCCGCAGCAACTGCCGCATAAATGGCTGCTCCCAAAGCTGGTGCTTGGTCCGACTGCGCTACTTTAATAGGTTTATTCAACACATTAGCCAATGTTTGCATAATAAATGGCGATTTTCTAGCAACGCCACCAATGCCTATTACACTTTCAATTTTAACACCTTCTTCTTCAAAACGCTCAACTATTTTTTTAGATCCAAAACATATGGCATTTACTAAGGCCTTAAAAATATGAGGCGCCTTTGTTCCTAAAGAAAGATTAGACATGGCTGCTTTTAATTCTTGATTAGCGTCTGGAGTTCTGCGCCCGTTAATCCAATCTAATGCTGTTGGAATGCTTTCTGACAACGGTATGCCCTCAGCTTGATCACTCAATTTTTTAATGAAATTGGCATCCATTTCTTCCTTTAACTTCAGTTTTTGTTCTTCTGAAATAATATTGGATGTTAGTACCAAATTATCAATGGGCCAATACAACACATCTTTAAACCAAGCTAATAAATCGCCAAAAGCAGATTGTCCTGCCTCTAAGCCAATAAGTCCAGGTATTACAGAACCATCTACTTGTCCGCAAATACCTTTAACCGTATTATTCCCGATAATTTCGCTTGGAGAAACCATAACATCGCAGGTAGACGTTCCCATAACTCTTACCAACGTGTTCTTATCTATTTTGGCGCCAATAGCTCCAGAATGAGCATCGAATGTACCAACAGAAATTACGGTGTTAGTGGTTAAACCTAAGCGTTTTGACCAAGTTTCACTTAAACAACCTGCAACAGTATCTGATGTATAGGTTTCGTTATATAGATTTTTTCTTAAGTCGCCTAAATATGGATCTAGTTGATTTAAAAACTCCTCTGGTGGCAATCCATTCCAGCTCTCGTGCCACATGGCTTTATGTCCCGCTGCGCATCTGCTTCTTTTAAATGTTTCTAGATTTTTATTTTCTATTAACAAGTAAGTCATTAAGTCGCAATGTTCCATCCAAGTATATGCGGCATCTTTAACGGCCTTATCTGTTCTAGCAATGTGCAATATTTTTGCCCAAAACCACTCGGAAGAATAAATACCACCTTCATACTTTGTAAAATCTTCACCACCCCAATTTGCTGCTAATTCATTAATTTCATTAGCCTCGTTAATAGCTGTGTGGTCTTTCCATAAAACCATCATCGCATTTGGATTGTCTTCAAAACCTTCTACAAGAGCCAAAGGCGTTCCTTCTTTAGTTACAGGAATGGGAGACGACCCTGTGGTGTCAATACAAATCCCTTTTACATCGTTTGGATTTACATCTTGTACTACCGACTTAATGGTGCTTTCTAAACCTTCGATATGATCTAGAGGATGTTGCCGAAATTGGTTGATAGAGGCATTACAAAATTCGCTATTTAACCATCTTTGGTAATAATGAACATGCGATTTTAACTCCGCTCCAGTGGCTGTATCTATTAATACAGCCCTAACCGAATCTGACCCATAATCTAAACCAATTACATAATTATTCATTTTAAAAAATTTTATCTTATTACTGTTTTATTTTACTTAGCACATTGTATTTTAAGTGCTCTATTTCACAACAATTTTTGCTCTTGTTGTATAATTTTTAGCTCTGATATCTATAAAATAAATACCACTTGTTTTTGGAGCCGTAAGTTTAATTTGATTGGTAATATCCATTTTATCCGATTGAACACGTTCGCCCAAAATGTTGTAAATAGATATGGTTGCATTATTAATTTGAATTTTGTTATTACTCCATTTCATATTAAAATCTTCACCGGTACCTATTGGATTTGGATATACTTGTAGACCATCGTTACCCATCGGGTCTATTGATTCTGCCGAAAGACCAGTATTATTATAAAGTTCGGCTATACCTGTATCGCTTAATGCGTAGTTATAAATTCTAAATTCATCGTAACTCTGGTTGGTGTATTTATCTTGAGATTGTTGAGACTTTCCTAAGTAATTTTGATGGGTTTCACCAACATCCGATGGTGTTAGATTACAGTTATTATCTGTAAAAACTAATTCGCCATTAATAAAATATTTAAGCGTTGTTCCTTCTAAAGTTAGAGCAACATGTACCCATTCATCTACCGGAAAATCGCAAGGCATATAAATATTATATCGGTTACCTTCCAATGGAGATATTATAAATCTAGACTCTGTTTCATTAGCCTTTGGAATAAGTAGCATGTACTTATCGCCGGCCGACCCAAAATCGAAAAGACGTAAATAATTATTGGTTACTGCAGGTGTTTTAAACCATGATACAATAGAAAAATCTTGAAGTCCATACACCACATTATCACCCAATTGCACATACGATTCATCGGTTTCTGATAGTGTTACCGCACTACCATCATTACCGGCAGACCACATGGCGTTGTTTTTTAATTCGCCATGAAATCCACCCCATTCATCATAAGCTATTAATCCTGTATTTTCGTTAAACCTGAATTTTGCATGCTGCCCCATTTCTGGTTTAGCTACAAGCACATTAGATTCTGGCCCATCACCTTCGGCATTTACAGGTTGGACTTTGTAATAGTATGTATTGCCATTTACAACATCTACATCATCAACATAACGTACACCATCAAACTCGGTAGCGATAGTTGTAAATGGTCCTTCTGGATTTGATGATTTAGATATATTATAATACGTATCAAAAACAAAATTCCATGTTATAATACTAGCAGCATCTCCAGAAGATATATACAAGTTTTCTATCTCATTAGGAGCATTTATACCTAATGTTGTAACATCCACAACATTTGAGTATTCCCCTTCGCCAGAACTATTTACACCAACAACTTTATAATAATACGTTGTAGTTGCTGTTAAATTCTCATCTCTATACGTTAAGGCATCTAAGTTTTCTGCTATGATTTCAAAGGTGCCATCTACAGTATTAGCGCGTTTTAAAGTATATCTTTTAGCATTGGCTGCATTATTCCAATCTAATTGAATAATAGTTCCAGACACGGCACTACCTGTTAAAACAGGTGCTTCTGCTGGCTGATCGATAGTTACTTCTACTTCTCTAGAGTATATGGATTGCGTATCCTTATAACTCGTTGCTCTTACTCTATATTTTGCTGAATTAAACGTAAGATTGTCGTAAAATTTAACGGTTTCTCCGGCTTCATAATCCTCACCTTTTACTAAAGTTGCAATAGGTACAAATACGGCATCGGTATCTGTTTTTCTTTCTAGAATATAATTTTTACCCGTTTCGCCATTATGGTCGTACCACGAAATAAAACTTTGGCTATAATCTTCTGAAAAGTCCTGATTTAACCAAGGCGGCGCAATTTTCCATAGATGATTATATTCGTTAGACTTTTTAAAACCTGTACCAGAATTAAATTCGCCAAACATTTCGCCCGCAGGTGTAATTTGTCCACCTAGCTCTAAAGTTCTAGCATCGTTAACCCATTGGTATAAAAAGTGATGTTCTACTAAATCGTTGGTTTCAAAGTAATTTAATATTTGCTCTAGCTTCACTTTATTTCTTTCGGCATTAGCAGGTGTAAGTGGTAATGAGCCTGTTTTTTGAACACCGTTTTCATCTAAAATAGGATCGCCATTAGGGTAAAATCTAGGTCCGCTAACATCTGGCCATTTAGACGCATCTGCCCCATTGGTCCAGTTTGCACCATTATTCCATTCTGTAATCCATACTGGTCTTCCTCCAAGAGATGCTGAAGAAATATTCCATCCCCACCAACTTGTTGGTTGATCTTGATAGGCATGAAAAGCAATAAAATCTACTCGATAATTAAGTTCGTCGCAAATTTTTATAAACTCATTAAGCCACGAACTACCAATTGCTGCAGGTGCAGGTGAACCAATTCTTAAGCCCGATTTAAAAATTTCTGGCCATTGGTTGATAGCAGAAGCCACCGACATGTTTGCTTGATCTGGTCTTGCAGGTTCATTATACCCTAAAACATGAGATACATTTGTTGATGAGTTGATTTTTGTAAAAGAATCCCATCCTAAATTATGTCGCATTGGTACGAAGGTAGCATCGACACTTTCTGTGTCGCCTCCTGCCGACCAATTGTAGGTTATTGTTGGACTTGCTTGGTAATTGGCATCGCCAGCTAATTTATTTGAAAGTCCTTTTTTGGAGTTCCATTGCCATTTAAAAACTCTAATAAAGGACACAAAACTACTTTGATCTGTTGCTGTTGCAATAAATCCTTCTGGCAACATAGATACTTCCATATCGTCATCGCTAGCGATAAACATTTTACTGTAACCCGTACCATTAGCATTATTAGCCAATGTAACTGCAAACCCTTTTTTAAGTTTAAAAGATTTTACATTGTTATTAAAAGCACCTAAATCGTTATGGTAAGTCTCAACTTCAAGAGGCATAGCATCGCCACCAAAATTCTCTTCGGTGTAAATGGTAAGTGCTTCTTGCATAGCAACCTTACCGTTTGGAATAATAACACAACCCGAAGCGTAAATGGCTATTCTATCTTTGGTATCATCAAAAGGTTGTCCGTTTATGGTAACAGCATCAAACCAACTAAGTTCTTCATTTAAAAATTTAGAAGGTTTAATTCTTTCAATATATAACCACGAATCATCTGATGTTAAATCTACAGTACTGTTTCTAAGTGGGTCTGTGCCTGTTATATGTACTTCAGACTTTCCAGACACCGTAACTTCTGCATTAATAAAACGCGTAATGCTATAGTCTTCATCCGTAATACTTACAGGTGTTTTAGGATAATCGCCAGAAGATACTGGCGCGTAAGAACCAGAAGCATCAAATGTTACCGAAGCTACTTGCATGTTAACGGCACCTTCTGGATAGTTTTTTCCTATAATGATTCGAGGTTCTGCTCCAAATTTCTTAAGCGATAAATCGCCCACTAACCAAATACCTTGGCCATCGTTTTCAAATAACAAATAGTAGGTTCCTGCTTCGGTTGTAGTAAATGCTAAATTGCTATCGGCTAATTTTCGTTGGTTGCCATTACCAATAGTTGTTACAAATTGGTTAATGATATTGTTTCCTGTAGTTTCCTGGCTAGCGCTTATTTTAAATGTACCAGAAGTACCGTTTCCCCAATAGGTATATAACGAACTAAGATTATAAGTTGTGTTAGCTTCCAATGTTACTGGGTAATAATAAGAGGAAGTATTACTTACACCACTTTCCCAACGCATCATCATAAAATGATTTGTTTCTGTGTAAGTTTCGCCATTGTAAGACAAATTACTATTTAAGGTATTTGTAAATCGAACACCAGAACTACTATTTGGCGTATTCCATGGTACATTACCAGCGCCATTATTATCCCATCCAGCTTGTAAAGGGGTTTGTGTGGTTAGATCTCCAAATGCATTTTCCAGAACATTTGGCCCCTCGGTCATATTGGAAAGGTCTGGATTTGTATTTTCAACACCATCAACTATATCATAAATAACCTCTAAACTTTTAGATTCAATATAGCTCCCGTTTTGATATATATGAACAGTATTTCCTTCTACTGCGTAACGAATGGTTTGTTCTTCGGTTGAAGAAAAATTCATCATATAGGCACTCGATAAAGGCGCTGTCCACTGAAATTTATCTGTACTTAATGAGGTTCTAAAACCTGTAAAATCCTTTTTTCTAAGATCGAAATCTAATCCTCTACCATCGGCGGTATTAATAGTTGCTTTTATTTCTATAGACATGTTTTCATACATATCTACCGGAAGACTTATGATATCTACGACACCAGAACCATTAAAGTTTTGTGTTGTATGAAGTGTTGTTGGTAAGTTGCTTTTTTGTTCTAAATTAGGCTCTTGCGAATACCCTTGAGTTGTTGCTAAAAACAGAACAACACTAAAGAATCTTATTAGTTTATACATTATTTAAAGTTTAATTTAGTTAGTTTAATTTTTAATTCCATTACTAGGAAGTAGGTTTTAGTAACTGTTATAAAAATTTGGGGTATTGTTGTTTGTTTGTAAATAAGGCTTGTAGTTAAAAACCAATATTTTTTACTTTCTACAATTAAATATGTGAGGCTTGGTTAAGACCTCTAGTAATTTAGTATTCATGTATATAACATTAAAAACCATGTAAAGATTTAAGTTTACATGGTTTTTAATGAGGTTACTCTATAGTTTCACAATTTTAGAAACACTTCTTTTTCCATTGGCTTGTAAATCTAAAATGTAAGTTCCGGATTTTAAATTTTCGCCATAGCTACTTAATCCTAAACCAAACACACCTTCTTCTATTTTGGCTCCTAATATGCTGTAAATTTTATAAGACACAGATTGCTCGTTGGATTTTATATTAAATGCTCCTTTTGAAGGGTTTGGATATAATGTTACAGAGTTTAAAGTGTTATGTTTTTTTGCACTTAACGTCGTGGCTGCTTCTAATTCAGCTACGGTATAACTAGAACTTGTTTTTCCAAAAACTAATTTGTCTATTAATAATCCATTTTCTCTTGCTCCTATTTGAAACGTAACAGTTAGTGCTCCAGGATTTACAGAGTAGTTCCAATCTGTACCTGTAGCATGATAATTAGATACATTTACCCATTTCCATTCTTCAAGAATTTGCCCGCCTACATTATCTCCAGTAACAATATCTGTAGATAAAGTGTGTCCCGTCACGTCTAGTTGATTAATGTTTACCCAATAACTACCATCATCTACAACATTACTTCCAACGGCTCTAGGGGTAAAAAAACTATCGTCGTTATTACCAGCGGCACCAACGTTAAGTTTTACGTATAAATCATAAGTATCTGCTTCAGGAAAAGTTAAGCTATAAGTAATCACTTTAGTGTCGTTTCCAGGGCTTCCACTTGCAGCTAAATCTGTTGTTGGGTACACATAAGTAATAGATCCATCGGTTCCTGTAGCATAATCGCTTCCTAATGTACCAGACTCAGCTTCTACAAGAAATGGTTCTGTGGTTTGAGCATTAACAGCTGCAAAACTTAGCGCTAATAAATAAATAGTTAATGTAATTTTTTTCATGATTTTTAGTTTTAAATTAGTTAGACTTAATTTTTTAGGACAACTAAATAGTTTTACAAATACTAAAAACATGTGCTTTTTATGTGGTGTAAAACACCTGCTTATATAAAAAAACATTTAGTTGGTTTTGTAAAGTAACCACCATTGCGTTATAATAATGGGGTGTAAATCAGTTAAAAAACGGGTTGAAAACAACTTAAAAGGAAATTTATTGATTAGGCTAGATCTAGTAATAGCAAGGAACGAGACAAAACTTGTCTTGTAAACTTAATTTTTTATTACAACCATAAAAAAAGCACCTCTTTGGAGGTGCTTTTTTAAGTAATTAATTTTTTATAGCATGATCGATGGGTATGTTTTCACCAGACCATATTTTCTTTTGTGTCCATGGTTTATAAGCATCTGTCCAAAATACATCGTTAGCAGGTAAACCGAGTACTAAAAAAGCTTCGGAACATAAATACAAGCTCCCTGTAGAAATATAACCTTCTCCAATATTAGGTTGATGTCCATACAAACCAATTTGCAACCAACCCTTTTTATCGAAGGTACCAGGTGCATTTATTTGATTATGAATCATGGTATAAAAAGCTGAACGTACTTGGGCTGGTGCTACGTTTTTAGGTAGTTGATTCCAAAGTGCGACTTGCGATAATAATTGAAACGCACCAAAACGATAAGCTAAAGAGCGCCCTATTGGCGGATAGGTACCATCGGGAGAAATTAACCGTTCTTGTATAGCTGCATAGCGTTTTGCTCGATTTAATGCCGTATCAAAATCTCTTTTGTAGTGTTTATCTTTTTCAATAACTACGTTTAAAATATCCAAAATCATTGGCTGAATTACAAAACTATTGTAGTAATCCCAATGGAAGTCTGGACCATCACCATACATACCATCTCCTAGATACCATTCTTTATGTTTATTTAAAGGGTAATCTAAACGCATCATGTCTGCACCCGCATCAAACTTTAATAAAGCAGCTTCAATCATTCCAGAAAAAAGCAACCAATTACTATAATATGGTTTTATAACGCGTGTAGATTTAAAAGCTGTTAAAACATTTTCCTTTGTTTTTTCATCTAAAGGTTCCCACAGTTGTTTTGGTGCTCTAATTAAAGCTTGTGCTAAAAAAGCAGCATCCACTAAAGGCTGTTTATCGTTATTAAAATTCATAAAATCTGGCGATTCTGGATTGGTAGCATTTGCAACACAAACCTGAGCCATTTTAATATATTTAGCTCTTAACTTACCTTCTTTGGTAGTATCTGGTCCTAATTCTAACCATGGTGCCATACCAGAAAGCAACCTTCCAAATGCCTCTAGGTAGGTAACGTGTTTGCGGTCGTCCCAAGCGCCAGGAGATTTTTCAACAGGCATTTTTACTTTTAATTCATTTTTACTTAACGCTGTTAAAACCGGATCTCCAATTTTTATTAATGAAGAAACTAAAAACTCCCGCACCTCTTCAGGCGATTCTTTTTGCGCATAACTCGTGTTGAAACTTACCACAGAAATTGTGAAAATGAGAAACGCATATTTTATTTTATAGCTCATCGATATTAAAGTTTATAGATTTATTTTTTGTTTGAAATACAAGATATACTTAAAATATTTAAGCTTTATTAAACTTAGTTAAAGATTAAATACATGTACGCAAAAAGGCTATCTATACCCGATAACCTTTTTAGTTAATTAAAAAATACTTTAGTGTTTTATAACTAGTTTTTTTATGGTAACTCGGTCTCCCCGCTTCAACTTAAGCATATACATTCCTGTTGGTAATTGCGAAATATTAACAGTGGCACCTTTAGTATTTTCAATGCTTTGGTTTAATAACAATCTGCCATTCATATCATAAAATTTAGCCGTTGTTATTTGGTTATCGGTTTTAGCAAAGCTGAAATTTAAAACATCGTTTGCTGGCATAGGCCAAACAGAAAGCCCTTCAATACAATTATTTTTGCAAGCTTCTACCGATAATATTTTGTTGTACAAATTAGCAATAGCTTCTGGAGTTAAGGCGTAATTATAAATTCTAAAATCGTCGATACTTCCATTTAATAAAGGATTACTACTAAACTGACTTTTGCCTATATAATTAAACAGTGGTTTAAAGTCTATTGGTCTTGCTGTTATACTGCTTGATTCATCAATTAAAGCCCCATTAACATAAAGTCTAGATACTGTTTCCCCTAAGGTTACAGCCACATGAACCCACTCATTTTCTGGTAAGGCTTCAGTAGCATCTAATGTTTGCAAACCATTACCATTATTAATACCAAAGCGTAAATATCCTGTTCCAGAATATGGAGACATGTACATAAATTCATTTTGATTATTACCAAAATCGAAAATACGTTGCCAAACATTACCACCACCCCAATTTAACCAAGTAGCCACAGTAATTTCGCTTTGGTTTGCAATTTCTGCTGGTAATTGTAAATATGTGTCTGAGCCATTTAAAGTTACTGATTTTGATCCTACCTCGCCAGCGCTGTAAGTCACTGCTCCGGTATATGAAGCGTGATTTAAATTAGCGGACTTATCGGTAATAGTATCCTCAAACTCAAAGTGTGCAACAAGCGCATCGTTTCCTGTAGCTATTGCAGAAACTTGGTTGGAATACTCTGATTGATTTAACGATTTATCAATCGCTTTAATTTGATAGAAATAGGTAGAACCTGTTGTAATTGTATTATCTACAAACGAGGTTGCTAATACATTTCTAGCAATAGTACTGTATGGTCCTCCTGATGCTTCTGCTCTAAAAACAGTGTAACCAGTAACATCATTTTCAGGGTTTGTATTCCAGTTTAATAAAATAGATTCTTCTTGTGCAGTAGCCACTAAATTAGCTGGAGCTGCCGGGGCATTAAACTCTACCGGTGCGTCTATAGGAATAAATCGCCATTGCTGACTATAACCATTCACGCCGGTTTTTTTCTCCCATTGGCGAACATTTGCATTTTCGGAAGTTGCTGCGGCATCTAAGAATTTCCCACTAATACGACTGCCAATATAAAACCAGCCATCTTCAACATATTCAATAAACCATTGTCTATTTAAACTGCTGCTATCTTCATAAGAAATAACATTACCATTATTTTCAAGGTTAGAAGCATCAACAGCCATTTTTTTGTTAGTACTGCTTCCTAATCCAATTTTATAATAACTAAAATCGCCACCAACATTGGCAGGAACCGCACTCATTTCCCATTGCTGATAACCCTGATCGCTATCTGTAGCAACTTCTAAATTCGCTCCATTATTGGCAGAACCATTAGCAGTTTGTATCACCTTTCCGCTTTCTCTATTTACCAATTTATACATACCGCTAATGGCTGGTTGTATATCAGCGCCCCATTGAATATTAATAACACGTTCGGCATTAGGTTGATTTTGATGATACCCGGTACCACCTGGAACTTCTATAAAAAATTCTCTTTGCGGACCATAACCATCATAATAAACCGCTCTATCTGTAGATATAAATTTGTAAGATGTAGCCGTTGCTTGCCTTTCTGATGCACCAAGAAAAGCCTCAACTTTACCATCGGGAGTTCTATAAACCGACGCGGCTGTCCAATTAGGACGGTGTTCTGCATACCCTAACCTATCGCCATCTGAAGCTTTTACAAACTGCCCACCTGCAAACTCTGGTGTTCCCCACCAAATTCCCATTTGTGCGCCGTACTCCAACCCAACCATGGACTCAATAACGTTATGCAACTCATCGTTACTGGCATATAAACCATCAGTTCTTACCGTTTGAAAAAAGGTGGCATAACTATTAAAAGTCCCTGCTAATTGGTGCGTATTACCTTCATCTAATGTTGGTTTTAAAAAGGTATACCAAGGCAATGCTTGATCTGCATTTAAAGTACTAGACGAAATACGAACACCATCAAGCTCTGGTAATTTGCGTAATTCTGTATTTAAATCGGCACTAAATTGTTTATCACCATTACCGTATGAGTTTCCTAAATCGCATTCATTACAAGGTGAAACCGAAATAACTTCATGTCCCGCTTCTTCATAATATGTTATTGTTGCCGCTATGTTTGCCGCCCAAGTAACGGGGTTATAATTGCCTTGCGTTCCAAAACTAGAATCTACAGACAAACGCACACTATTCATGGTAAGTTGCATGGGTCTGCCAAACAAATCTATATATCCCAGACGCTTATCTATAAGCGCTTTAATATCCGGATGAAGCTCGCCATTAACCAAAGGTTTGTCTGTAAAATAAGAGACACGAACCACATCAACGTTATCTGCACCCATAAAAGCAATACCGCGTTTCATGTTTTCTAAACTTGCCCAAGCTGTATCTAATCCCCAAACCATGGAATTAGAATCGCCCGGAGCACTTACGCTATAAAGCAAATTTCTATCGGCATCGGGTTGAACTTCTATATGACTACTTGTACTTATTTGTGCGTTGACCTTATGAACTCCCATTGCGAATAGCAAAAAAAGTCCTGTTAGAAAGCGGATTTTTATCATAATATTAATGTACTTTTTTAGTTTAGTTGTGGTAGTGTTTTTTTAATATGAAAAGTGTCTAAAACCTAACAAGTATTAGGCTACATAGTTATTTTTCAATCGTACTAATTCCTGTTAATGTTGGTTTAACCGGAATAATACTGCCATCGGGATTAAAGGTTAATTTATCAATACATACTTCGCGATTAAAGCCTGCCGCATCACCCATATTAATGCCGTTAGGACGATTAAAACGATGATAAACAATATGCCAAATATCTGTATCTGGTGTTTGTATTACGCTATTATGCCCTGTTCCATAAAGGCCATCTTCTGGTCGTTTTTCTAAAACAATATTGTTTTCTGGAATATTTAATGGCCCTAAAGGACTATTTGAAGTAGCGTAACGCACTCTGTAATTTGGACTTCTTGTATCGTCCTCAGACCACATAAAGTAGTATTTACCATTGCGGTAAAACACTTCGGTTCCTTCTCTAAACGTACGGCCTGGGTTAAATATAACTAGAGTGTTTTTTTTAACCGAAACCATATCCGGATTAAGCTCTACACCAGCCATATAGCTATTACCCCAGTACAAATAACTTTTACCCGAAACTGGATCTGTAAATACATCTGGATCAATTTCTTGACCGCCCTTTACACCTTTTGGTCGTTCTGCTATTAAAGGTTGTCCAGAATCTTTAAAAGGACCTGTTGGAGTATCGGAAACAGCAACGCCTATTTTTTGAGCCGCGGTAAAATAATAAAAGTACTTATACTCGCCATTTATCTTCTTTTCGATAGCTGCCGGTGCCCATGCGTTTCTATTGGCCCAATCTACATCTTTTTCTAAATCTAAAATAACGCCTTCATCGGTCCAGTTTACCAAATCTGGGGAAGAAAATGTTTTAAAGTACGTACCAGACCACCCCGTAAAGCCATCGCTTGTTGGGTATAAATAATACTTTTTTGTTTTATGTGAATAGATAATTTCTGGATCGGCATAAAAACCATCTAGAACAGGATTGTTATTTTTTTCAGCTGAAACCTTATACGTTTTAGTGCGATTACCTGTTGAAAATGTATACGATAAAGGACCAGCAGAGAAATCTTGCGAACCTTCGGGAGTTACGCTAATACCTGGTGTTAATTCAAATTTAGGATCTAAACTTTTAACATTAGCATTTAGTTTTAGCGGAAGGAAAACACTAAGATTTTCATCATCGATAACCACATTGTTTTTTTTAACATGCTCTGTATTGTAAGACACAAATGCACTTTTACCTATTTTACCCCACTTGTTTAAAAGGGCTTTTTCTTCTTTTTCGGTTATAGGAAGGACCGTACCATGACGCGGATGAAAATTCATTGAAATGGCATCATCTACCACAGAGAAACTTTTTAAATCTGTACTTTTTGTAAATTGATATTTACCAGAACTATACATATCATACATTAAAATAAAGGCATCAGAATCTATCAATTTAAAAACGCTAGAACCTTCAACAGGTTTTTTGGTAACATTCATAAACCCTTCTAATTCTTTGTAACCACTAGTTAGGTTATCTGAAACGGCTTGCATAATGCCTTTTTTAGATTCGTCTTCATTCTTAAAAAACAAATGGTATTGTCCATCTTTAAAAATAATATCACCATCAATACAAGCGGCATTTGAAGGACTAAAGTACAGCTGTTTTGGTGTTGTTTTTAAGCCTGTAAAATCTTCGTTTGCATAGGCATAGTAAATAATATCTGGGTTGTTACCCGTTTGCATAGACCAGTACACCATGTATTGCTTAGTTTCTTTATCATAAATGGTTTGAGGTGCCCAAACACGATGGATATCGCCAAATTCTTCAGGGAAAGTTTCTGGTATATTTATTACGGTAGAGGTCCAATTAATTAAATCTGTAGATTTCATTAATATCATAGCATAATTTCTCCATCCTTGCTCGGTAACGTATAAATCTGTAACTACCATATAAAACGTTTTGCCATCTTCGCAACGTAAAATATGAGGGTCTCTAACGCCTCCTGAGGTACTTATAACTTTGGAGTCTACAATGGGTTCGTTATTGTTAAGCGCGTAATAATTATACCCATCTGAACTTAAGGCATACCTAATTGCTTCTTCCCCAGGACCATTACCTGTAAAATAAGTGAATAGGTAAGATTTATACTCGCTTGAACTTCCCGCACTTTTACAAGATGTAAAGCAGGCCATGGTTAAGATTAGTGATACGTAGGTAATCACTTTTTTAGTTTGGTTTTTCATGTTTTAATACTTTGATATTTTATAATTCAATACAGATTTTTCTATTATTACTCGTTACTTTCAATATATCTATACAGTTCTGAAGCCGCTAATAAAAAAGCCCCCACTCCAAAATCTGCTGTAGAATTAACATCTACCACTTGCCCAGGAATCGCCCGTTCACCAATAGGCTGCACATAACCTACTGTTCCGTTAGCCTGAAGGGCTGTTTTACTTAAATATTCCCAACTTTTTTTAACAACAGGCACATATAGGTTCTCGTTTAAAATACCGTTGTTAATGCCCCATAAATAAGCATATGTAAAAAAGGCTGTTCCGCTAGTTTCTGGTCCTGGAGCATGCGCTGGATCGAGAATACTACGTGTCCAATATCCTTCTGGTTGTTGCGATGCTTTTAAAGATTCAGCCATAGCCTGAAAACGCTTTATATAATCGTCGCGATATTTACTATTGGCAGGTAAATCTTGTATAACTTTTGCTAAACCAGCAAAAACCCATCCGTTGCCACGTGCCCAAAAATCCTTTTTACCATTAGCACTTTTGTGTTTTGGATACACATACTTTGCATCGCGGAAATATAATTTCGCAGTGTCATCGTACATAATGCTATTTGCATAACTTAAATATGTGTTTAGCTTTTCTAAATACAAGGAATTTCCGGTTACGTTGTAAAGTTTAGTCATTACTGGCATTACCATATAAAGTCCATCGGCCCACCACCAATAATCGTTTGCAGGAGTACTCATTTGGTATTCCATAACTTCGATAGCGCGTTTTATTTTTTTTGGATCCTTTTGCCCTTCTAAATTGTAGATATCTATATATGTTTGAAAACAAATTTGCCAATCGCCAAAAAGCACATAGTCATCACTTTCCCCATATCTATATTTCCACGCTTCTTTATTAGTAGATTTAGCACCTTGATATTCATTTTTTTCGGCCCAAGCTATAGAATAATCTAAAAACTCTTGATTACCAGTTACCTTATAAGCCTCTATATTACCGGTGTGGTAAGCCGCGGGATTCCAAAACGCACGATCTTGTTCGGGATGCGTTTTTTGCCAATTTTGGTTTACTTTATTAATCATAGAAACAACTTCTATTTTGCTAAAATTAATCGCCATGTCTTCCTTGGACTTCTTTTTGCAGCCTACTAAAAACATAGACACTAAAAACACACTTGTAAGAGCTATACGTTTTTGATTCATTTTATTTAATTCATTTTATTATTTCGGCTAATAACACAGGTTGTAATAGCTTTTTTTGGTAACACAAAATCTTGCTTTGGGTGTATCGATACCGTTTTTTTTAAGTTGAAACCCTCATCACCAGATGTCACATAAAGTTCCATAACATTAAAGTCTTTTGGCACACCAGAAAGTGCTATAGTTTTGTTATTTTCATGCGGATTTACAAGTACAACTACAATCTCATTTCCTGAGATATAAGCGGATTCCAAAATACCTTTAAGATCTTCTTTTTTAGATGATTTACCCAAACGAGAAACTTCAATACGTTTCATTTTAGGAGAAATAAATCTTGAATAATTACCTAAAGCCCAAAGCATTTTAGACTCGTAATACGAACCTCCATATTTATTTTTATCGATATATATTAAGCCATCTTTATAATTATACGGACTTATTGCCAACCACCAATGCCATGCCGAAGCATTTGCTATTACTAGGTCTGAATGAATTACCCGTGCCATATAAAGCGCTGCATCCATTCCTAAATCGCGACCGTTGCCTTTAATTTGTTTGTTGTTTTCTAGTATGCAATACTCCGTCATCCAATATTCTAGATGTGGATTTGTATTGATTCTATTTTGATTTAATAGCGTTCTGCTTTTAACGGCGTTATCTAAATTATAGGTAGAAAAATAACTATGCCCTGCTATTTTTTGAGCCATTGATTTTAAATCTCCAACATAACCTTTCGAGTCTTTATTGAAAAAATAGTCTATTTGATTACCTCTATTGGCATTTTCACCGTCGGTGTATAAGGCATTAATTTTACCAGCTTCGGTAAGCTCTATTTTTGATGAAATATTATTATTTATAAAAGCCTTGTCTATTTCTAGTGTAGCACGGTACAACTCACTATTATTCCATGGACTACCTTCTTGGTTACAACATTTCCATTCCCATTGTGGCTCATTAAATGGGCTTATATAATTAAAAGTTACTCCCGTTTTATTAGAAACACCTTTAACAACTTCTACCAAAAAGTTAGCATAGGATTTATAGTTTGTATTCGCCAAGTTTGATGAAACACCATCTGCAGACCAAGCTTTTCCATTTTTAGTTAGATGTACTGGTGGACTATTTACAAAACCTATAAACGTTTTAACACCATGCTTTTTGGCCGCATTTAAAAACCATAATTGCCCTGATTGTTTATCCCAATTATAACCACCATTTTCTAGCAAAAAAGATTCTGCTCTACGCCACTCATCTTTAATCTTGCTAGTATCGCCTTGTTCCGCACTTCCTGCTCCAATATTAAAGCGCCACGCGGTTAAACCAATACCTTCTGGACTTCCATCTGCTTTTTTTGTTGTACCAAACAAAAGTTTAGCGATGTGTTCCTTTTTTTCTTCGGGCCAGTGCTTACCCACAAATTGCGTTGACCAAGCATCAGAAGCACCAAAGTTTTGAATGGTTTGATACGTTTTGTTTGTATTTAATTCAATTTTTAAAACAGTGTTGGCATTAGTAGTTTGACTTCTACATTCTAAACCCCTTAAAATAAAACATGCAAATATGCACCAGAATATGGTTATTGGCTTTGTATGTGCATGTGATTTTTTCATTTTTGGTAAATACAACTACATTTAATAAAGCAACGCTGTTACTTTTAATAAAAATCCGATTTAAAAGTTATGACTAAGCTTCTTACTTTTTACTAAAACTAGTAACCCCTTCCTGAGGAATTACTGTTAGCTTATTTCCCTTACTATCAAAGTTTAAACTATCTATAGCAATTTCTCTTAACAGGGTATCATCGTTATCTTTAATGCGGTGGTATAAAATGTAATCTTGATTATTTTCGGTAAACACAGTATGGTGCCCTGGTCCTAAAGTTGTAGCGTCTTTTGATGTGGATAACACCGGGCTATTTTCGCCTTCGGTCCATGGTCCGTAAGGTGTATCGCCAACGGAGTAACGTACCATATACGTTTCGTCAATACATTTCCCTTCAGAATACATTAAGAAATACTTATTGTTTTTCTTCAGCATAAAAGGCGCTTCAAAATAATGTGGTGGTGTAATATCTTTAATATTTTTTTCATCAAAAGAAACCATATCGCTATTTAAAGGCACAATAAAACAGTGACCGTTCTTCCAGTTTAAGCCGGAACCCCAATATAAATACGCTGTACCATCGTCGTCGATAAAAGCTTCGGCATCAATCATATGATACTCAGGAAACATATCGCCTTTAATTAATGGCGAATTGTCTGCTTTGGCATTTTTCCAAGGCCCTAAAGGATTCTCGCTAACGCCAACCCAAATTTCGCTTCCTACAGAAACATACATGTAAAATTTATTATTGGCTTTTATAACTCCAGGAGCCCAAACTCTACTGCTAGTAGACAATTCTGTTTGACAAGCCTCTAGAGTTGGCCAATTAATTTTTTTGCGTTCCCAGTTTATAAAATCTTCAGATTCAAAAACAGCCAGTTCATCGCCTCCCCAAGGGTCGATGGTGGCATAAACGTAATATTTACCATCATTTTTAATTAATGAAGGATCGGCAAAATGCCCTTTAATTACTGGGTTTTCTATTTTAACAATCTCAGCTTTTACCGCTAAATCTTCTTTTTTTTGCTTACAACCAATAACGGTTAATCCCAACAAAAAGATTGATCCTAATATTAGGAATGCAACTTTATTTTTATTCATTTTATTCATCATTTAAAAAGTGGGTACAATTAAAAAAGTATATTCATAAGTGTCACTAAGCAACTTATATTCTTGGTGTGTTTGCGCTCCCCAACTGGTATCGCCACCAACACCCATTTGTTTGTAATCTATATTTAAAGCGGTTAAATCTCTTTCTTGCACATCTATGGTATGGCGGTTAGTTACAATATCGCCATCTCGCTGTCTACCATCGGTACGCTCTAAAGATTCAAAATCTTCCATAATGGCATGGTGTGCGCTAAAATCAATTGTTGGGAATCCATAAATTTTAATTCCCTTATTACCACTGTTTTTTAGACTCATCCATCTTACATCACTTTTATTGCCGTTTTCTTGCGGACGGATGTATGCCCAATTAAAATCTTTAACTAAGCCAGAATACACACCTATTTTTGCGCCTGTTTTTCTATCTAAATAGCTTTCGTAAGGCCCTCTACCGTACCAAGACACATTATTAAATTCTTTTAAAAGCTGAATACTTAAGCCTATTCGTGGTAAGTCTGGTAAATCCTTCTTTACCTTTTCAAATTTGTTATTCATTAAAATAGAACCATCTCTTTTTATAGTGTAGTTTATTTCGAACTTGGCTATAATTTCATCGGCTTTATTTTGCAAATTATATTTTACGGTAACTATAGCATTTCCATTTTTAACATGCTCGGTTATACTAGACAGTGTTCTGTTTTTAGTAACGTGTCTCCAAACTCTACTTTTCTTATCGAGGTTATTACCAAAATCGTTATCGATTGGAGCTCGCCAAAAATTAGGCGTAAAACCTTGCTGATTTTTAATGATGTTTTTACCGTCTTTAAAACTTAAATCGACTAAAATCCCAGACGCCTTATTAAACATAGCACTAACATTATCGTTATTAACTTTAATAGCCGTTTCGCTTACTTCAATATTAAGTTTTGAGGCTTCTTTTACAGTAAAATTAGGCTTAGGTGTATGTAAAACAAATTGCTCCCACGCTACTTCATGGCCTTTTTCTAAAACACCTTTTGTGTCTTTTGTTAAAGCCGAAATAGTTAGTATAAGTTCTTTGGTTTTATCGAAATCTGTTGGTGTTTTTATAGGTAAAATAGCTTTTTCTGAAGGCAACGCAGGTACAGAACTTATTGTGTTTTCGAAAAGTATTTCGCCATCTAATTCGAATTTATACTTGAAATTGAAATCACTTAAATTCGTAAAATCGAAGTTATTTTGAATTTCGTACTTATCTGAAACTTTTTTAAACTTAAGGTTTTGATACACCTTTTTAACTTCCCATAAATGAGGTTTTGGCTCGCGGTCTGGATTTACTAATCCATTTAAACAAAAGTTACCATCTGAAGGTACATCTTCTGGTCCGAAATCGCCTCCATACGCCCAATACTCTGTTCCATCGTCGGTTGTTTTTAGTAATCCTTGGTCTACCCAATCCCAAATAAAACCACCTTGCAACACAGGATATTTTTCTATAACATCCCAATAATCCTGCAAATTCCCAACGCTATTCCCCATGGCATGCGCATACTCGCACATAATATAAGGGCGATCAGTATTGTTTTCGGCATACCTAATTAGGCTGTTAATACCCGGATACATTGGGCAAACAATATCTGTATTTCTATTTTCGCCTGCTTGTTCAAATTGTACTAAACGAGTGGTATCCCTTTGTTTTATCCAATCGTAAGCATCATAAAAAACCTTACCGTTTCCGCATTCGTTTCCTAAGGACCAAATAATTACCGACGGAATATTTTTATCGCGTTCCACCATATTTTTAACACGATCCATGTGGGCCGCTTCCCATTCTGGTAAATACGCCACGTGTTTACTTTTATCAAATGGTGCCTGATTTGTAGCACCTAAACCATGAGATTCAATATTGGCCTCATTAACCACATACATACCATAAACATTAAATAGTTTGTAAAAGGCCTCCGGTTGTGGGTAATGCGATGTTCTAACGGCGTTTATATTAAAACTTTTCATGGTTTTAATATCTTTAAGCATGGTTTCTTCATCTACATAATGCCCCGTTTTTTCATGATGCTCATGCAGATTAACACCTTTAACCAAAATAGCTTTACCATTTACTAGTAACTGTCCGTTTTTTTGTTCAACGTTTCTAAAACCAACTTGCGTTCCTATACGTTCAACTACAGTATTTTCATTATTCTTTAATGATAATACCAAATGATATAAATAAGGGTTTTCGGCATTCCATGATTTTACATTTTTAATGTGTTTTTCAAATTGAATAGTTTGGCTATTAATCGATTTTTCTTCATTTAAAACCGCTTTACCATCGGCATCAAATAATTGAAATTGTACAGACCCCTTAATAGTTTGTGCCGCTTCAGAAACTTTAACCTCAAGGTTATATTTTCCATCTTGATAATTGTTTTCTAGACTTGCTTTAGACCAAAAATCTTTAAAATGAATCTGTTCTCTGGTTAGTAAATAAACATTTCTAGTCATTCCGCTTAATCTCCAAAAATCCTGATCTTCAATATAACTAGCATCCGACCATCTATAAACCTCGACAGCCAATTGGTTTTCACCTTCAACAAGATATTTGGTAATATTAAATTCGGCAGGTGTTTTACTGCCCTCGCTATACCCTACTTTTTGACCATTAACCCAAACATACATGGCAGAACTAACGGCACCAAAATGTAGAATTACCTCTTTATTTAAGGCCGCTTTAGAAATATTAAACGTTTTACGATACGAGCCAACAGGATTATAATGCGACTGAATTTTAGGTGGTGTTTTTTCGTGAGGATACTTTACATTGGTATAAATAGGAATATCGAAACCTTGCATTTCCCAGTTACCTGGAACGGTGATATCTTTCCAATCGGAAATATCATAATCTTGTTTAAAGAAATAAAACGGTCTTTCTGAAGGCGAGTTACTTAAATTAAACTTCCATACACCGTTTAATGATGTATAAAATTTTGAATTGGAAGCATTGTCTTCCATTACCTGTTCAACAGTTTCAAAAGGGATAAATGAGGCTCTAGGCGCTTCTTTATTAATATTGAAAACTTCGGGATTTTCCCAATCTTGCGTGGCTTTTTCTGTAAAAGCAACACCTTCATATTTATGATTTGTAGAACATGCATAAATAAGAACTAGAGGTAACAGTAAATATTTTAATTTCATTAATTTTAATTTATAGGTTATAATCCTTTAAGAGCTAAACAGTATTAGAAATTTAAATAATGGGACAAAAAAGAAAATGTTACTTCTTTTTTGCCCGCATTAAACTAAAACAAACAACTAATCACTATTTTAATTTTTTCTGAATTCTATTTTAGTAATGTTGGTTTTGGACCTTTGTAGGACGATTTTAGTCCGCCAAAATCGATAACAACCTTTTGTATTACCATTCCCGGATTACCAGAAATAAGCTTTAAAGTATGTTTGCCCGGTTTAGAGACTAATATTTTACTTGTATTAATTGATGCGTTTCTAATAACGTTTTCTTTCCAGTTAAAGGAGTATTCCTCTGATGCTGTGGTTTCCCAATTCACCATACTATTATCGATTTGCACGCCATAAGCAGTTCCATTTTTCTCATCTTTTCCAAAAACAGGTAAAGCATAAGTATGTACGGTAACGTAACCGGCGTTTTCTGAATAAAAATCGTATTCTACACTTGCATTTCTCCAGCCTTTATCTACAATAGTACCAAGTTGAACACTGTTACCTGAATAACCAAGTTCTTCGATAACCTGCACATTCATGCCATGTTTTTCGATTTTTCTAGAGAATTGTGATGGATCTATAGACACCACACCATTATCCTCAACGTAAAGAACATCTAATGCTTGGGCTGTTAAATCTGGGTTATGAATGGATAGGTGAATGTTCTCATTATAATCTCCGGCAGAAACTAGAATTTCGCCAGTTACATTGTCACCCTTAGGCGCTTTATCCCAATCTATGCTAACTTGAATGGTTTCTTGTGTGTTAGTTTTTCCTTTTTTCTTATTTAAAAGAATCCAAGAATTCATAGCCTTTGCTTCCCATTTTAAAGCGTTTTCACCTTTATTATAAACCTCAATACTATGCGATTGTTTGGTGAATTTGCTAAACCTAGGTAATACATTTACTTGGGTTGCAGATGCGCCACTAGGAATAAAAATGCCCATTTTAGCTTGTTTAGGAACCTCTATTGTTTCGGTTGGTGGTAATTGTATTTCTGGTAACCTTCCTGGAGCCGTCATAATACCCGTCCATTTTCCGTTTTCTAAACCATTATAATGTGCGGTAATATCTGTTAAACGCTGGTCTAAATTTTTAACCGCTTCAACCAAATTATTTGTAGCCGCTCTGCCCTGTTGAGCGTACCAACGGTTTTTTTGCGCTGCAAGCATTTTTTGATTTTCTAGAGCCGCACCAACTACTGGATAATACACCAACTGGTAAAAAGTAGATTTATATGCTTCTGGCAATGCTTTATGCAGGTTTTCTGCCTTCTTAGCAATTCTTTCGTATTCGTTATAACGATTTTCTGCTTCGTTGTAATTAGCTAAAGAAAACTCGGTATCCGAAATGCGCTCTTTAGCATCCAAACTGTTCCATCTCCAATCCCAACCCATATATTCTGGTTTACGCTCGAACCCTAAACGGAAATAACTGTTATAAATATCTTTAAAATCGGCTTGGTATTCAGCTCCAAAAATAGAGGCTAAAAAGGTGCTGTTATAATCTGGAATGCTATTGTAAGTAACCGAGTTTATATCCCAAGCAAGGTCCAAGAAAAACTGCATACCTAATTCGCCTGGTTTAATATCACCAACATTTAGCAACCAATAACGGTCTGCTCCATTTTGGTAGGCTTTAAACATTTCCTCATACATTAAAGCTGGAGGCGTAGTGTTTAACCACAAGTAATCGTTAGGTTCACCTAAATAAGAAATATGATAATAAACACCAGCGCCACCTTTACGCTTAGCTTCATCCTTATTACTTAGTTTTTTAATATATCCAAAATTATCATCTGGCCAAACTATAGTAATATCTTCAGCCAATTTCATACCACTTTTATAGATGTCTAAAACTTCTTTATACGGCACAAATATTTGAGGAATTTCATCGCTTTCCTTTTTAATATACTTGGTTAATATATCTCTTTCGGCATCGATAACCTGCTCTAAAACATTAGCTTTTGTATAGCCTTCTGGAACATCTTTCATCCCTGTATCGTGGATACCACGTATACCTACGGTATAAATATTTTCGTATGGTGCGGCTTCTTTTACACGACTATCTAAAGCGGCTAAAACACCATCTTTATTACGAACATAATCCCATGCGCCGTTAATTTTTTTATTCCATTCTGTAGTGTTGTTGTACAGTAATGGTTCTGCATGACTACTGGTCATCATGATTGCAAATTTATCTGCAACTACTTTATTTTCTGGGTATTTAAAAAAGGCACCCGTAACCTCGTGCATAGCAGGAGCTAGCATGTTTGCTTTTAAGCGAAGAAGTAACTCGCAAACTTTCTCGTATGTGTTTGGACCAATATCATTTATTTGTGGATCCATTAACTTTGAAGCCCAAGGTTTTAATCCCCAATCTTCATCGTTTATAAATACACCTCTATATTTTACAGAAGGTGCTTTAGATGTAAAATTAATATCGGCAATATGAAGTTCTTTACTTTTTACTGTAGGCACATCTGCCCAATAATACCACGGCGAAACACCTATGGTTTTAGATAGTGTGAAAACACCATAAGCAGTACCTCGTCTATCACTACCCATAATAACCAAAGCTTTATCTATACCTGGTAATGGATTTTTAATGGTTTGGTAAGCGTATTGTTCCCAAGTACCTGATAAATTTGTAGCATTTACTTTTCCTGTTTTTACTAACTTATCTATTAATTTACTTTGGCCAAGTGTACCAATTATAATGGCATTTTTAGCTTTTGGTGTGTTGGTTGTAACTATGGGTAATTTACCTGTTACGCGCTCTATATCTTTAGATAATAATTTTGATGCAATACGTACAACTTCAAAATCGGAAGCATCATAATAAATAGTAGCACTCGAATTGCTGTTTACTATAGAAAAACTACTTGATTGATTATTATTTACATTGACTACGTTTAATTGTGCATATACAGCATTAAAGCCTAACACCATTAACAAAAGTAAAAGATATAGCGGTTTAGTTTTCATTTAAAAAAAGTGGTTTAGTCTAGTTTAGTAATTTTAAAAAAAAGCCGTTGTTAAGCCTGTTATGCATTAACAACGGCATTTTTGAGTTTTATTCAGCTCCAGGATAGCCTGGGTTTTGTTTTAATACAGCTCCACGATTTCTTTCAATCTCATTAGCTGGAATTGGCCAAAGATTATAAGTTTCTTTCATGCCTTGCTCTACATAATAAGGATTAAATCGAGACACACGATCGTATAGTAAACCAAGACGCATTAAGGTTAACCTTCTTTTTTCTTCTAGTCCTAATTCGCGCATGCGTTCATCTAAAATATAATCTATTGTTACATCTCCTGGCGAAACTGGTGATGCATTTGCGCGATCTCTAATTACATTTATATCTTGAGCAGCTAAACCAGGGTTAGAATCTGCTAAATAAGCTTCCGCTCTTAATAAGTATGTTTCTGCCAATCTTAGCATATATTGATCGGTATAAGTACCACCTGCTGCCGCCGATAGCGAAAATGTATCACTATTGTTATACAAGCCATCTGGATGATTAAAAGGCGTAGTTGCCTTAGTTTGGTATGCGTAAATTGCTCTACTAGGAACTGTATATCCTTCTTGAGGATTTTCAGTAGATACGATTTCAGCTTCAAAAGGTGCTCTGTTGGCTACATATTCTCGAACAAAATTTTCGTTAGAGTTTCTAATATCGTTTACAAAATCTGGATTGCTGCTATCGCCACCCCAAATTGTATTACTAAAATATGTTGTAGAAATCATCCAACCTATACCTCTTCCTCCTGAATAATCACCTACAGGCCAATTAAACGGTGGCCTTCTTCTATTGTCTGCCGGATCGATAAGTCTTACATCTCTAATTAATGGCCCATGATGTCTTTCTAACATATAAGAACCGCCCTTACTTCCAGATTGTAAGCCACCACCTAGAACATCCAACTCAAATTGAATAACCCACAGACCTTCAGTATTTCCAGAAGTCCTATTTTGATTATTTGTTCTAAATAAATCCCAATAAATATTTCCAGGTTCGTTTGCACGTGAGCCAAAACGTGTACCTCTTTTCATTAAATCTGTAGCAGGATCATTAATAACTACTGATGCTGCTGTAATAGCTTCGGTATTTTTTCCTGTCGATATATAAGTTTCTGCTAAATAATGATAAGCAACTAAATTATTTAGTTTACCATCTTGTGCCTCTGCTATTTTTGGTAAATTTTTTGAAGCATAATCAAAATCTTCAATAATTTGGTCTAAAACTTGTGATTTTGGTTGGCGCGTAAAATCTACTTTAGGAGCCGTTATTTCTTCAGTTATTAAAGGTACATCTCCATACAAATAAACCAATGAGCGATAAGAAAAGGCTCTAAAAAATCTAGCTTGAGATAAAATATCAATGGCTTGTTCATCTGTCAAGTTAGAGCTCCCAACTCTATTAATAACTGTGTTTGCTTCAGAAATGGTTTTATACAATAGATTCCAATGAACTGTTGCTATTTGTCCAGAAGGGTCGTAAGCGGCTTCCATTCTACTATGTCTTTGAGATCCATTATTTTCGCCATCGTAAACAATATCTGTTCCATATAAGAAATCGAAAGGACGATTTTCATCTCTATTAAAATATTGTCTTCTTACTAGATAGTATAAGTTACTAACAGACGCATTAAAGTCTTCGTAAGTTATGAAGGCACTTTCTGATGTTAGTTGGTCTAATGATTCTTCTTGTAAAAAATCTTCATTACACGACCAAAAAAGTGAAATTATTGCTGTAAATATTATTATTTTTTTCATTTTAGTTTTTTTTTTAGAAAGATAAATTAACACCTAAAGAATATCCTTTTAATACCGGTCTTCCTCCTGAATTCATAGCCTGACCTGTTTCTGGATCCCAGCCATCCCATTTTGTCCAAGTTGCTAAGTTTTTTCCGCTTACATAAATACTTAAATCTGAAAGTGCTAATTTTTCAACTATAGATTTACTAAATTTATAACTAAGATTTACATCTTGTAAACGTACAAAGCTTCTATCCACATATCTTGTACCTCCAACGGCAGGTCTAAAATACGATACCGGATTTACGCCATCTGGGTTAGTTGGTGTCCAGAAATCTATTCCGCTAATGTAGTTACGCATAATGGTATTACTGTCTCTATAAAGCGCATTAGTGTTAGCCCCTAAATATTTATTTTTACCTCCTTGAATGGTGTTTAAAAACACATTTAGTGTAAATTGTTTATAGCTAAAAGAATTTAATAAACTGGCTCTAAAAGCAGGGTCTGTTGTTCCTATTATTTTTCTGTCGCCTGCAGGTGTAATACCATCAACACCATCTTGATCTACAATTCTATGGGTACCCGGGCCATATCCATCCGGAATATTTTCTTCTCCAAGTTGATAGATACCATCAATTTCATAGTCGTATATTGCATTAATAGACTCTCCTATAAATAGCCCACTAGATATTAAGTCATCCTCTATACCATCCTCATCTTCATCTTCGCCTGTTAGCTCTAAAATTTTGTTTTCATTTTTAGAAAATGAAATAGTAGATGTCCATTTAAAACTATCATTTTTAACAATATCGCCTACTAAGGCAATTTCAATACCTTTATTTTCCATTTTACCAACGTTGGTATTGATACCATCAAAACCTGTTAAGTATGGTATAGCAACTCTAAACAAAAGATCGTCTGTAGTGTTTTTATAGACATCAACACTACCTTTTAACCTATTACTAAATAAACCAAAATCAAGACCAACATTTAATCCTTTGGTTTTTTCCCATTTTAAATCTGCATTTGCTAAAGAAGTAACTTCCTGACCAAAAGCCGTACTACCACCATCGCCAAACACATAAGAGTCTACGGTTTTTAAATTAGCTAAAGATGTATATCGACCTGTCTGATTTCCATTTATTCCATAACCTGCTCTTAATTTTAAGTTGTTTACTACATTAGAGTTACTTAAAAATCCTTCGTTAGAAATTACCCATGCAAATGCTCCTGTTGGGAAATATGCGGTTTTATTATTTTCGGCAAAACCTGAGTACCCATCTTTACGAATTGTTCCTGTTAGTATATACTTTTCATCAAACTTATAATTAACTCTAAACATTTGATAGTTTAGTTGATCTTTAAAAGCCGATGATCCCGTTTCCTGTATACCTCCTATTCCTAAATTATTGTATCCTAATCCTAATCGGTCAAAGTCTTTCGCATAAGCAGAAGTCCCTTCTCCTTCGCGCTCCATAGCACCATACAAGTAAGTTGCCGTAAGATTATGTTTACCAAAAGTTCTCTTATAAGTAAGTATATTATCTAAGGTATAATCTTTATAAAAGTTTACATTTTTCCCTGCGTCACCTGTGTTACTAGCAGAGTATTTACTAGAACCATAAGTTTTAGAGATTCTGTAATTGTTACCAAAATTTACACGATAAGATAACCCTGGTAGGAAAGGGAATTTAATTTCAGAAAACACATTAGCGAATAAGTAATCATGGCGCTCGTAATCCTGTACATCATAAGTTAAAAACGGATTTGAATCCAGTGTACCTGTAGGGTTAGCTATAAGATTTCCTTCTTCATCGTAAGGTTCTAACAATGGAGGTGCAATAGCTAAACTATATAGTGAAGGTTCATCTCCATCCTTATTAACAAACGAACCAAAAGATTGAACCCCTACAGTCCACCAATCTTTAACATCGGTATCTACATTTATACGTATACTTTTACGTTTAAATTTATCATTAATTATATAGCCCTCTTGTTCGGTTAACCCAAGAGATAATAAATAACTTACCTTCTCTGAGCCTCCTGTGGCACTTACTCGGTTTTCTTTTATATTACCTTGCTTGGTTCCTTCTCCCCACCAATCAAAATCTGTATCAACTAAATTTCCATCAGATATTATCTGATCAATTAAACCTGTAGTTATATCATAATTAGGATCTAAAGTAGTATAATCTGGAGCTAAATAGGCATCTTGATAATTAATACGCCTAATATGATCTATATATTCATTTCTATTCATAGGTCTTAAATCCTCTGATGGTGTTTGAGTAGTATATGAACTTGAAAATGAAATTTTAGGCGTTTGATTTCTTTTACCGCTTTTGGTGGTAATTAAAATAACACCGTTAGCAGCTTGTGCTCCATAAACAGCAGTAGAACTCGCATCTTTTAAGACATCGACAGATTTAATATCATCTGGATTAATGGACGATAAAGATCCATTGTATTGAATACCATCAAGAATAATTAAAACATCTTGATTCCCAGAAATAGAAACTTGTCCACGAATACTTATAGATGGAGTGGAACCTGCACTATTTACTTGTCCAATATTTAATCCAGGAACAGTACCTTGTAAGGCTTGAACCGCATTTGTGTTTGGAGAATCTTTAAAAGCCTCAAGATTTGCACTAGAAACAGAACCCGTTACATCGCTTTTCTTTTGTGTACCATATCCAACAACCACCACTTCATCTAGTAAAGAAATATCTTCTTTTAATTGAATATTTATGGTTTTTTGGTTGTTTACTGGGATTTCGAGGGTCTCAAAACCAATATACGATACTACAATGGTGCTAGAACCATTGGCTTGTATATTGTAAACACCATCAAAATCTGTTACTGCTCCGGTTGCTGTCCCTTTTACTATTATAGTAGCTCCTGGTATGGATTGTCCATTAGCATCGGTTACTTTACCAGAAACTGTAATATTCTGGCCCATTGCAGTAAAAATGCCCAGTCCAAAAAAGATCGCAATTAGAACGCTTTTTTTATTAGACAGAGAAAAGCATTTCAATAATTTTTTCATAAGTTTAATTATTAGTTAGTTTAATTAGGTTTTTGTAATTCTGCCGTTACAAAGCAATTGGTTTAATATTAGTAAAAAAAGATTAAGTACTAATAAAGTGGTGAACCAAAAATAGCACAACAACATGACATTACAAGTGTAAAACTAACACTTACATTACAACTTAACGCGGTGTAAATCGGTTAAAAAACGCCCTTAAAATGACTCTTTTAAGAAACCAAAACCCAATAATAACAACACACTACAGGGTTTTTGTAATTTTTCTCACGTAACTTAAAAATATCGCTTTATATATCTACTTTCCTTTGGTTCTTATTTAAAAAACATTAAGTTTGATAACAAAATTATTCCCTTTTACTATGAATAGAATCTTATTTAAGAGAAATATAAATGGAAATATTCGACATTTAGTTTTAAACTTGGTTTCTTTTTTTCTTTGCTTAATTCCATTATTCGCTCAAGATTCAAAAATAAAAACTAATGCTACCGAAGAAATTTTAACCTTTCATTTATTGGATGTTGAAAGTGGCCTATCGCATAATGTGGTAAACAATATAGAACAAGATTCTTTAGGTTTTATGTGGGTAGGTACTATAGAAGGGGTAAACCGCTATGATGGTACTCGATTTTCCAAATTTAAAAAAGACTACAAAAACCCAGAAAGTAGTTTAAATAATAATCATATCTCTCAAATAGAAATAGATCTTAAGGGTAATATATTAATTTCTTCTGATGAAGGCTTAAACACTTACAGCACCAAGCACGAAACCTTTGAAGCTTTTAAAGTAAATAACAAAAAGTTGGTAGAACCTATTAGTTCCTTTGCTATTGGTCCCAATAGAGAGCTTATTATAGGATCTTCCAATAAAGAATGGGGATTAAGGATAATAGATAAAAACGGAAAATTAACAACCGTTAGTCATGAGCCCAATAATCCACATTCTATTTCATCAAATTATATTTCAAAAATCTTGGTACAAGGCGATTCCATTTTATGGATTGGTACAAGCAATTTTGGGCTAAATAAATACAGCTACAAAACAAAAAAAATTACTCGAGTACCTAGCGGAAAAAACAGTACCATTTCTTCAGTAGATATCCATACACTTTATAATGATAACAATGGAAACTTATGGATAGGTGGTGCCGACGGTTTACAAGTTATAACGCCTAAAGGTGATACTTTAAGTTTAAAATCTTCTTTAAATTACGGTCGCGGATTAAGTGATGAAAATGTCCTTTCTTTTGAAGAAGACAACGACAACAAAATGTGGATTGGCACACGTAACGGCGGCCTAAATTTATTAGATATACCGTCCTTTATATCGCAACAAAAACTTTCCATAAAATGGTTTCTACCAAAAAGCGATGGTTCTAGCGTTTATAACAGAACCATAACCTCTATTAAAAAAGATAGAGAAGGTAACATGTGGTTAGGAACAAGTACCGGTTTAAATTTTGTTAATCCTAACGGCGAGCCTATAAAGCGCTTTCAAAAAAACATTGATAACCCCGATGGTTTAGCTCACGACCGAATTGGAGCCTTTGCGCAAAAAAGCGATGGCAAAATTTGGATTGGTACAGATGGTGCAGGCCTTAACTTGTATAATCCAAATACAGGTAAATTTTCTAACTTTAAACATGAGCCTAATAACAAACAAAGCCTTAGTAACGATTATATAATTGCTTTACTAGACGACTCGAAAAACAGACTTTGGGTTGGTACCTACGGAGGCGGTTTAAATAAAAGAAACCCATTAACGGGCAATTACAAACATTATTTAGAAGGTAATATAGAAGATGGTAACGATGTTAGAAAAATATACGAAGATGGAAGTGGCCAGATTTGGGTAGGTACAAACCGTGGTGGCTTATTTAAATATAATGAGGCCCAAGATGCTTTTAATTACATTTCTAGTTTAGGAAAAATAGATATTAGAGATATAACCTGCGATGAAAAAGGATTTTTATGGCTTGCTACTTACGGCGATGGTGTTTTAAAATACAATCCTAAAAACGACAGTACTGTAGCATACAACATGAAAAATACCGAAGGCATGACAAGCGATGTTGTTTTTTGCTTTCTTCGTTTAAATAATGGCGATATGCTATGTGGAACGCGTTTTGGTGGTTTAGTAAGGATAAATCCAGACACACACATGGCGGTAAACTTTACAGAATACGACGGGCTTAGTAATAATACCGTAAGTAGTATGGTATTTGAAAATGACAATAGCGTATGGATAGGAACCTTTAACGGTATTAGTCATTACAATACTCATACAGATGCTATTGAAAACCTTAATACCTTTAACAACATACAACGTAGCGAATTTAATGTTGGAGCTGCTATAAAAAGTTACAACAACGACTTATACTTTGGAGGTAACAAGGGTTTTAATATGTTTAATCCAAAAAAACTTGAAAATAACACGCCTACCACCTACTCTATTGTGTTTGAAAACATACATGTACTTAATAAAAAGGTTATAGTCGATCCTAATAGTACTAGCGCTATTTTAAAAGAATCAATTTCTTACCAAAACAGTATTACATTACCACACAACCAAAGTCTATTCTCTATAAATTTTACGGTTTTAAAATACCCCATTGCCAATAACATTAACTACTCCTACATTCTAGAAGGCTACCATAACCATTGGATAGAAAACAATAGTAATGGTACCGCCAACTTAAGTAATATTCCGCCAGGTGATTACACTCTAAAAGTTAAAGCTAAATTAGGTTCTGGAAAAGAAGTTTACAATCAGTTATTAGTTACTATTACACCACCTTTTTGGAAAACCATTCCTGCATATATTCTATACCTGTTGTTTAGTATTGCCGCTATTTATCTAGCATTAAAGTACTACACCAACCATTTAAAACTAAAAAACTCTTTACTTTTTGAGAAAAAACAACGCCAATTAGAACAAGATTTTAATAAAGAAAGAATTCGTTTTTTTACAAGTTTCTCGCATGAGTTAAGAACACCTTTAACTTTAATATTAGGTCCTGTTGACGATATGCTACAAGAGCTTAACAACAAAAAGCATTTGGACCGTATGCGCTTAATAAAAAAAAATGCTACATATCTGTTTCAATCTATTAATAAATTATTAGAGTTCCGAAAATCGGAAATAGGCCTAAGCGACCTTGTTGTAAACAAGTATAATTTACCGCCAATACTAAAACAATTGGTAGATAACTATGTGTTAATGGCTCAAAAAAAAGATATCAATCTTACACATACTATACCAGACGAAGATTTTATAGCTTGGTTCGATTTAGAAAAAGTTCAAATTATAGTAAACAATTTACTATCTAATGCCATAAAGCACTCAGCAGCAAAAGGAAATATAAATGTGGCTTTAAATTACGATGAAAATAATTTTAAGATTATAGTTAAAGACGATGGTTCTGGTATTCATCCGGAAGATTTCAGTCATATTTTCGAATGGTACTACCAGTCTAAATCTTTACCAAGAAAAAAAGGCTCGGGAATAGGATTAGCACTATCTAAAAACTTTGCCGAATTACACAAAGGCCAATTAAAAGTAGAAAGCAGTCTTGGTTCTGGGTCTACCTTCACTTTAGAAATACCAAGAGATGAGACAGTGTTTATTAATAAACCTATAGACGAGCATATAAATGCACCACTAGAAGAAGTAGAAATGTCTCCAGTAAACGCATGGGCACCACTTTCGGAAAAAATTACAGATGAAAAAAAGAAAATTAATGTTACTATAGACGAGGACAAACTCGTTGTATTAGTAATTGATGATAACCCAGATATTCTTCAATATTTAGAAGGTGTATTAGAAAAAACATATGATATCATTTATGCTGAGAACGGACAAGAAGGCATTGAAAAAGCATTAAAATATGTTCCAGATTTAATTATTTCTGATATTATGATGCCTAAAAAAAGCGGTATAGACCTTTGTGAAGTGTTAAAAAACGAAACCACGACTACCCATATACCAATAATACTATTATCGGCTAAAAGTAACGAAGAAAGCATTAAAGAAGGTTATGAAACTGGTGCCGACGATTATATTATAAAACCATTTAACAGTCAAATTCTTTTGGCTAGGGTGAAAAATTTAATTGATAGTCGTAAATCGTTAAGAAAGTACTTTTTAGAACAAGAAGAACCGTTACAGTCTATTTCTAAAGATCAATCGAAATTACTAGATAAAGAAAAAGAGTTTTTAAGAAAACTAGAAACTATCATTTTAAATAGTATAAAATCTGGGAAAGCCAATGTAAAGGATATTACCAATGAAATGGGTATGAGTAGAACCCCGCTTTTTAGAAAAATTAAAGCCATAACCGGTAAAAACATTAATGAATACATTACCATGGTAAAGCTAAAAAAGGCCGCTTCGCTTATAAAAAACGAAGATTTCACTATTTCTGAAGCTGCGTTTGAGGTAGGTTACAACAGTCCGAAATATTTTAGACAATTATTTAAAAAGCAGTTTGGTACCGTGCCTTCAAAATATAAAAAGTAAAAACTTAATAAAACAAAAAATGCGCATTGATTAGTGCGCATTTTTTATATAAACAAACTAGTTTAAGTTTATACTATCTTTTAATCGTTACCCATTAAATATCGCATTCCTGTTTCTAGTCCTGCTAATTCTGCAAGTCCTTTTAACCTTCCTATTAGCGGGTAACCTGGGTTAGACTTTCTATTAAAATCATCTAACATTTTATGCCCATGATCTGGCCTAATAGGTATGTTGTAATCTTGCCTTCCACTTGCTTTTCTTCGTATTTGCTCTTGTATTATCTCTTTCATAACAGCAGCTAGATTTACACTTTCATCTAAGTGCTCAGTTTCATAAAAGTCTCCATTATCCAATATTTTTGTGCTTCTAAGGTGTAAAAAATGCACTCGATCTGCAAATTTTTCAAATATTGAAGGGAGGTTATTGTCTTTACGAGCACCTAAGGATCCTGTGCAAAAGGTAATCCCGTTATTTAACGATGGGCACGCTTTAGTTAGCCACTCAAAATCTTCAGGAATACTCATAATACGAGGTAATCCTAACAACGGAAATGGAGGATCATCTGGATGAACTGCTAAATTTACACCGTATTCCTCGGCGGTTGGTATCACTTCATTTAAAAAATACGCAAAGTGTTCTCGTAATTTTGCTTTATCAATACCATCATACTCCGCTAATAACGCTAAAAATAGTTTAACAGGTTCTTTTTCATCTTCGCCAACGGCACCATCAATAAAAGCTTGTGTAACAACAATAATATTATAGGCAATGTCTTGAATTTCTTTTTTACTCAAGGTTTTGTAAATAGCTTCGGCACCTGCTATTTGGGCTTCGGTATAATCCTTTAAAGCTTGTGGTCTGTTTAAAATATAAATATCAAAGGCTGCAAACAAATCGGCTTGATAATACATAGCTTCTGTGCCATTTGGCAAGGTATAACTTAAGCTTGTTCGTGCCCAATCTAATACAGGCATAAAATTATAGCAAATAGTCGTTATCCCGCATTTACCAAGATTCTTTACGCTTTCTTTATAGTTTTTTATAATGGCATCGCGCGTTGGTTTTCCTTTTTTTATAGCTTCACTTACAGGTAAACTTTCCACAACATCCCACGTTAGTCCGTAAGACTCTATATTGGTTTTTGTTTTTAATATTTCCTCTACCGTCCAAACCTCTCCATTAGGAATATGGTGTAATGCAGTAACCACACCTTTAGCGCCCGTTTGCGCAATTTGGGCTAAACTTATGGGGTCTTTTTCACCAAACCACCTTAATGTTTTTTTTAGTTCCATGTTAATTAGTTTTAAACACCACTAAACGAACTAAAACCACCATCGATAGGAATAATGGTTCCGGTTATAAAACTAGCCGCATCAGAACATAAAAAGTGAACCATTCCGTTTAATTCATTTATATCGCCAAAACGTTTCATTGGGGTTCTAGCCAATACTTTTTTACTTCTTTCGGTGTAAGAGCCATCGTCATTAATTAAAACTTTTCTGTTTTGATCGCCAATAAAAAATCCTGGAGAGATTGCATTTACACGCACTTTTTCGCCAAATTTAGTTCCTAATTCCATGGCAAGCCATTTTGTAAAAATATCGATACCGCTTTTTGCAACCGAATACCCTGGAACTCGAGTTATAGCACTCAGCGTAGCCATTGACGACACATTTATAATACTCCCTTTACCGTTATTTGCCATAGCTTCGCCAAAAACTAAACACGGATACACGGTACCATTTAAATTTAGGTTGGTTACTTTTTCAAAATCTTCAATCTTCATATCAAATACGGTTTGCTCTTCGGTAAGAGTTGCTCCTGGTAAATTACCGCCTGCTGCGTTAATTAAAATATCTATACTTCCCCAAGCATCAAGAATTTTTTTTCTAGTGCTTTTCATCTCTTCTACATCCAACACGTTAGACACAAACCCAATAGCTTCTCCTCCTAATGCTTTCAATTCGGCTACGCGTGTATTTACGTTTTCCTCGCGTATATCTAATACAACTACTTTACAGCCTGCTTTTACTAAATGTTTGGAAATACTGCCACCTAAAACGCCGCCTCCACCGGTAACTATGGCTACTTTATTGCTTATGTTAAAAAACATATCATTCATAATTTAATTATCTTTTATTAGTTTAATGTTTGGTTTAAATTGAAAAAACTGGCTCTTAAACCTTGTTTTCTAATTAAACAAAGTAAGATAAATAAAAGATTACTTATGACGCGAAAATTGACCGCAATAAGGTTGTAAAATGACTTTTACCGCTTAAAAAGCCTTATAAACCGCGTATACTATCAGGTTATAGCAAAACTAAGGAGGTTACAATTTGGTAGTAAATACCTCTAAATATTAATACCAAGCGACCTTAAACTATTGTTTTAAAATTACACAGGCTTAATTTCCCAACCTGGTTCGTAAGTTCTAGACCATAGCTTCATGGCTTCTCTATTAAAAATACGTCCGGTCGTTTCGTCTACCTCGAAAGCATCATCAATTCTTGAAGCAATATTTGCATAGTGCGTAAGCATCTGGCTGATAACGCCTTGTTCTATTGGAGACGTTAAGGGCGCCTTTCCTCTTATGGCTTCAAAAAAGTTTAATGTATGGTTTGTTGAAAGTTGACCACCGCCACCAAGGGAATTTCCAGACTCAATACCTTTAACAATGTTTTCTTTTAAAACTTTATTCTTTTGATCGTATAATTTATAACCATCACGATCTATAAAGACACAGCCTTTCGATCCGTAAATAATAGTACCTCTGCCGGCTCCAAATTTTCTATAACCATTTCTACTTTGTCCATCCCATTTAATGCTTCTATTGCCAGAAAACTCGAAAGTAGCTTCCATGGTATCGTACATATCCCAACCATCATCTTTATAATGAAATTTGCCCGAATTAACATGAACACGCTCTGGATATATAACATCTAAAGCCCAACGTGCAATATCTAATTCGTGGGTTGCATTATTACCCATTTCGGCTGTTCCATAATCCCAACCGTACCAATGCCAATTGTAATCCCATGTATTATCGGTATACGCTCTTCGAGGTGCTGGACCTTGAAAAAGATCCCAATCTAAACCTTCTGGCGGTGCTGTTTTAGTTTGGTGTGGCACTGCGCCTCGACTATTAGTATAAAAGGCCGTGGCTTCATAAACATCGCCAATAATACCATTATGGATATCCTTTATAATTTCTTGCGATTGCAAAGAAGAACGCTGCTGGTTACCCATTTGCACCATTCTGTTATATTTTTGTTGATAGGCTACCAACAACTCTCCTTCTTTCGGGTTATGGCTGCATGGTTTTTCTAAATAAACATGTTTACCTGCTTGCATTGCCATACATGCTCCGGGTGCATGCCAATGATCTGGTGTAGCCATGAAAATAGCATCTACCTTTTTATCGTTTATTACGTTTCGAATATCGTTTTCTAGCGTTGGTTTAATATTTAAACCCTTTAACACCACTTGGGCTGCCTTATCTCTTTGGCTTTTCATGACATCGCATAAGTACACCAATTCCACATTACTATCTTTTGCTGCAATGGCGCCTAAATAGGCTTGGTATCGACGCCCAAGACCTTGAATTGCCACATGAATACGATCGTTAGCCCCTAAGATTTTTGAGTAACTTTTTGCAGACATGGCGTTTGCTGTGCTTCCTAATGCAATTCCAGCTGTTCCTGCTGCGGCTTTTTTTATAAAATTTCTTCTACTGCTCATATGGTTTTAGTTTATAACGATTTTACTTTAATGTTTTTAAAAGACACTCTATCACCATGATCTTGCAATAAGATTTGTCCTTTATCTAACTCACCAAATTTTGGCCATTTTACATACTTACTTTCCGATACAAGTTTTAAATAATCTTCACTTTTTCGTTCGTATTCTAAAACCTTCATACCATTTAACCAATGTTCTACATGATTGTTTTTTGATTTGATATGTGCTGTATTCCATTCGCCAATCGGGTTCATGTGTTTGTTAGGATCGGCTTGTATTAAATCGTATAATGAACCAACCGTTCTGCTACCTTCATGATTCCCTAACTTAGCGTCTGGATGAAGGTCATCGTCTAAAATTTGAAATTCTAATCCTATTGAAGATCCTGGACCTTTATTAATTTCGGTATCTACATAATATTTAATCCCGCTATTGGCACCAGGTGTTATTTTAAAATCTACTTTAAATTCAAAATCGCCAAACAACTCTTGGGTTACAATATCGCCACCTGCTCTAGATTCGGCTCCTCCAGAAGATAAAACGGTTAATTCGCCATTTTCAATAACCCAACCTTCTTTAGGAAACTCATTTAATTTAGCGCCTTTCCATCCTGTTGTTGTTTTACCATCCCAAAGTAATTTCCATCCATTTTTTTGTTCATCAATGGTTAAGGCGTTTTTAGTTACAACGGGCTTTAAAGATGTGTTTTTTGAGTATTTATCTAAATTCTCGGTAAGAATATTAATGTTTTTCCAAATAATTTCTGTGCCTTCTTTTTGAGTATTATGAATACTATGCACCTGCAAACCAATAAATCCTTTTGCCGTTTTATCATCTATTAAATGCGAAGCTTCTACGCCATTTATCCACGTTTTAAGGGTATCGCCAATAGCTTCAATACGATAGTGATTCCATTCGTTTTGTTTAAACGCTTTTTGAGCAATAGGATTATTGGTTAACGGGTTTAGCCAACCTCTGCGAGCTTCATCATAAATACCTGCACTCCAAGCGCGATCCGATGGATCTATTTCTATTTGATAGCCATGTACTCTTCCATTTTTGTAATAAGGAAAACTATTTGACCTTATTTGAATACCGGAATTCATTGAAGAATCTACCTTATATTCCAACTCTAAAATAAAATCGCCATAAAGTTTATCTGACCTTAAAAAGGTATTTGGCGTATTTTTAACTGTAGTTCCTACTATAGCGCCATCTTGAACTTTATAGGTGGCCTTTCCTCCTATAACCGACCAACCACTTAATGTTTCACCATCAAACAAGCTTACCCATGGCGTGGTATCTTTTTTTGTATTATCACATCCTAGAATTCCTAGAATAGCCACTAATAAAATTAGTTTTACCGACTGTCTTTTTTTCATAATAAAGTATTAGAAATGTTTAGTTATAATTTTTTTAAAAATATATGATTTATCATCTAATGATACGGATTTTTCAATCAAAAACATGGGGAATAAGACCAATAATTCATATGCTTTAATTTATTTCAGAATGATAAATTACACTATATGAATTAATCCATTTTTTCATATTTAAAAAGAAACTTGGTCGAATTCATATACATCCGACTGGGTTCTAGCCTCTTTTAAAATACCCTCCATGTCTTTAACAACCTCTGGGTATTTCTTAGCCACATTATGTTCTTCTCCAATATCCTCTGAAAGATTATAAAGCTGAATTGGTGCATTTTGATGCTTTAAAACATTATACTTTACAGCTTTCCAATCCCCTTTTCTAACGGCTTGCCTACCCCCTTTTTCATGAAACTCCCAATATAAATACTCATGATGCTTTTGTCGCTCAGGATTGTTTAATAAAGTTGGAAGAAATGAAATACCATCTAAATTATTTGGTATGGGTAATTCTGCTATTTCAGAAAATGTTGGAAACACATCCCAAAACGCCGAGACTAAATCTGTTTTTCTTCCTGCTTTAATTTTACCTGGCCATTTGGCTATCATAGGTACGCGAATACCACCTTCGTACAAATCTCTTTTGGTTCCTTTAAGTGGTCCATTACTATTAAAGTATTTAGGATCTGCACCACCCTCGGTATGTGGTCCATTATCTGAAGTAAAAATAACAAGAGTATTTTCTTCAATACCTAAAGTTTTAAGCTTATCTATTATTTCGCCCACCTGATTATCCATAACCTCAATCATGGCCACAAATGCAGCATGCGCATCTGGTTGAGATTCGTAACTACCTTGTCTATAAACTGCTCCACCATCTGTTCCTTTAAAGTGCTTTTCGGGTAAATACTTGCTTTTATATTTAGCCATTATAGAATCGGGCGCCACTAATTCGGCATGAGGAATAATTGTAGGTACGTACATAAAAAATGTGGTGTCCTTATTTCTTTCTAGAAACTCTAAAGATTGCTTATGAATTAAGGTTGGTGCATAAACTTCCTTTTTATGCCCTACATTTCCCTTTAAAACAATAGAATCCTTATTAGACCATAAATGATACGGATAATAATGATGCCCTAATCGCTGACAATTAAAACCAAAAAACACATCGAAACCTTGATTTAAAGGATCGCCTTCGGAACCCGGATAACCTAAGCCCCATTTACCAAATGCACCCGTTACATATCCTCCTTTTTTTAAAGCTTCGGCCAAAGTAAAAGTATCATCTGGAATAGGATGCTGCCCTTCTGGCTTAACTTCTTTATTCCCTCTAATTGGCGTATGCCCTGTATGCAAACCCGTTAACAATGCTGAACGCGAAGGTGCGCATACGGTACTTCCTGCATAATGCTGAGTAAACAATAAACCTTTAGAAGCCAATTTATCTATGTTTGGTGTATTAAATTTTTCCTGACCGTAGCAACTTAAATCGCCATATCCTAAATCGTCTGCTAGAATATAAATGATATTGGGTAAGCGTTCTTTACTTTGAGTAACTTTTTTATTATCCTGTTTTTTACATGATAAAAGAAATAAAACAGTAGCAATTACCCCTAAAATTTGGGTTCTATACTTAATTACATTAAAAATTGATACCATAAAAATTAACTTTAACCCGTATTAAATTCAATTGGTTTCTTGAGCTTTCATTCGTTTTAAAGAACTAAAACCATAATACCCTACAAAAGCCAAACATAAGGCCGGTAAAATAAAAGACATATTAACTTCTGGTATGTATCCTAGTAGATTTAAATCGTTAAATCCGTCGCCACCTAAATCTAAAATTGCAGCTTGGGCAATAGGCATAAACGCGCCTCCAACAATAGCCATTACTAATCCCGCAGAACCTATTTTAGCCTCATCGCCCATATCTTTTAAGGCTATACCATAAATAGTAGGAAACATAATGGACATAAATATTGAAATTGACACTAAAGATAATAAGCCCATCATGCCCGGTAACACTATGGCTCCAATGCTAGCTATGGCGCCTCCCATTCCAAAAATCCCTAAAACTTTTGGCGGGTTTACCTTTTTCATTAAAGCGGTACCAATCCATCGTCCAGATAAAAACAAAATCATAGCCGCTACATTGTAATTCGTTGCTGTAAGGTTCCAACCCGTGCTATCGTTTAAATTATCGACGTACTGAAAAATATAGGTCCAACACATAATTTGAGAACCTACACAAGCCGCTTGTGCCAAAACACCCATTACGTAGCTTTTGTTTTGAAATAATTTTGAAAATGAATCCGACAAACTCATTTTATCTTCTACAGGCGTTTTTGGTATTTTAGTAAAAAATATAACCGCCATAATGATTAGCACCAAAATACCTAAACTTAAATAAGGAATACTAATTACGCCTAAATCGTTTTCTCGTACGGCAGCTAATTCGGTTGATGATAAAGCTGTATAAGCTTCTGCTGTGTAATCGTCTGAACGTAGCGCACCTAGCACAAATACTTATGCTATAATCATTCCTGTTAGTGATCCCACAGGGTTAAATGCTTGCGCTAAATTTAAACGTTGTGTAGCTGTCCGTTTATCGCCTAACGCTAATACTAAAGGGTTTGCGGTAGTTTCCAAGAAAGCCAAACCACAGGTTATTACCCATAAGGAAACTAAAAAGTAATTATACTCCTCATATTTAGCTGCTGGATAAAACAAAAATGCACCAATGGCATAAAGCGACAAACCCAATAAAATTCCTGATTTATAACTGAACTTTCTAATAAATAGAGCTGCCGGTAAAGCCATAAAAAAATAGCCAAAATAAAAAGCAAATTGCACTAATGATGCTTGAATATTGGACAATTCGGGCATTACTTTTTTAAATGCCGATACCATAGGATTAGTTAAATCGTTAGCAATACCCCATAAAGCAAATAATGTTGTTATAATTATAAAAGGAAATAATAAATCTTTGCTAACTATAGGAATCTTAGTCTTGTTGGTCATTTAGTTGGTTTTAATTGTAATTTTTATAGAATTGAAGGTAATGTTCCGGTACTATCTGAAAATTTCTCGGTAGGCACATCTATTTTATTCAACATGCTTACAAATAGATTAGACATGGGTACTTCCTTTTCATTAAATTTTGTGTAGCTACCATGATTTACTCCTAAATTTGAACCACCAGCCAAAACCAATGGACAATTTCTAGCATTATGGGTTGAACTACAAGCACTACCGTAAAGAATTAAGGTATTATCTAAAAGGGAACCGTTCTCATCTTTTGTGTTTTTCATTTTATCAATAAAATATGCAAACTGCTTTGCGTACCACTGGTCTAAACGCCCCCAATCTTCCCAATGTCCTTTTGTTTTATCATGCGAAATACTGTGATGCCCTTTTAGTTTTAAGGCTATTTTGGGGAAATTATCGCCAAATCCCATGCCGTCTTCTCGTGCCATCATATAGGTCATAACCCGAGTAGCATCCGTTTGAAAACCAAGTACCATTAAATCAATCATGGAACGCACATAATCTTGTGGTGCATCAGTAGGATCGACATCCATATTAATTAAACTGGCATCAAATGCTTTCATAGGTACATTCAACCATTTTTCGTTTCGCTTAACCTGTTCTTCAACTTGATTTAAAGACGTTAAATACTCATCCAATTTCATGGTATCATTTGCTCCTAAACGTTTTTGAAGACTTTTACTATCTTCTAAAACCAAGTCTACTATTTTCTTTCCTTGATGAATACTCTTTCTTCTTTCGTTTGTAGAACCTCCTCCGTTTGGAGAAAAATAACGTTCAAAAATTTCGCGTTGACGATGCTCGGAAGGAATTGGTCGCCCTGATGAATTAAAAGACAAAGTTGAGACTCTTGATTTGTAACCTACGCCACCATCGGTAGATAATGATAATGATGGAAAACGTGTATATCTACTAAGTTTTTCGGCTGCAACCTGATCGACCGAAATACTATTTTTGTACTCCCCACGTAAATCGCCTCCTGTTAACCACGTATCGCCAGCAATATGACCTAATACTTTACGACTGTATGGATGACTTAACCCTCCCATAATCGAGATATCGTTTCTGTAGGCTTGTAAAGGTGATAAGGAATTAGTTAGTTTATAATTTGAACCTTCGCCCTCTGGAAACCAGTTCCAACTTTTATGAAATGCACTTTCTTTAGGTGGCAAGCCCACACCATTAGGAAAGTATAAAAAACACAGTCGTTTAGGTTTTACAGGTTCTAGAAACTTAGAAACTCCACTCATGGCCATACTTTCAAAGTAAGGCAGCATACATGCTACTCCTAATCCTTTAATAAACGTACGACGATCTAAATGCCAAGGTTTTTTACTCATGATCCAAATATTTTATTAAACCAATTCCGTTCTTTTTTGTAAAATGAAGAACTTAAAACGATTTGTTCTATTACAGTTTGAAAACGGAAATCGTCTTCTATAACGTTTTCAACTATTTTATTTATTTCTTTTTGATCGGCAAAACTTACATCGCGTCCTAAGGCGTATGCGTAAAGATGCTCGACTAAGGATTTTGTAAACTCTTCCTTTTTCATTCTAATGATATAATCCTTTATTCCTTGCACGCCTTCAACTTCGGTGCCATCTGGTAGTTGAGATTTTGTATCGATAGGTTTACCTTTTGATGTTAATTGATACCTACCAACGGCATCGTAATTTTCAAAAACAACACCATAAGGATCTATTTTTTTATGGCAATCCAAACACGCTGCTTTATTACGGTGTAAAAACAGTTGTTCTTTTAAGGTCATGTCTTCAAACCCCGGAGTGTCTGTATCCAGCTCTGGCACATTTGGCGGCGGTGGCGGTGGCGTATCGCCCAATATTTTTTCTTTTAACCAAACGGCACGCTTAATAGGATGCGCCTGAACACCATCGGAATGGCCATTTAAAAACGCCCCTTGAGAAAGCAAACCGCCTCTGTTTAAATCCTTAGGTAACTCCACAGGACGAAACTGATGACCTTTAACCCCTTCAACCCCATAAAACTCTGCTAAATTTTGATTCAGCATAGCAAAATCTGAGTCTATAAAATTGAGAATACTCATGTTATTTTTAAGTACATAACTAATAAACTCGTAGGTTTCATTGGCCATGTCTTCTTTAACAAACCTAGTGTAATCTTTATATTCATTTACATCGGTATCCATGGTTTTATGTCTATCTAATCGCAACCATTCGTAAGTAAAAGAATGAATCATTCGCGCTATTTTAGAGTCGTTTACCATACGTTCAATTTGCTCGGGTAATTCATCATGTAAATCGCCTTCGGCAGCCAAGGCCGTTAAGGTTTCATCGGGAGGCGAATTCCATAAAAAATAAGCCAATTGCGAGGCTAGGAAAAATTCATCTTCAGACTTTTTGTTGTCTGGTGAATTAGAATCTTCAGGCTCAAACAAGTAAATAAAATTAGGCGAACATAAAACGGCCACCAAAACCTCTTTAACGCCGTCTTCATAACGGTCGAAATCATGTTTTATACTGTTCCAAAAATCGACATACCTATTTAGTTCTTCTGCGGTAACAGATCTTCTAAAAGCTTTAGTCATAAAACGATTTAAAACTTCTTTTGTATAGACTTCTTTATCTGATTTATTAGACGAATCGAAAAAGATTTCGGTATGGCTATTTGGAGGCCAAACGGGATGGTAAGGTGCTTCAAACTCAACCGATTTAATAAGCAAAGGCGGACCTGTAAGACTATTTTCTTTAACCAAATGATTATTCCAAAGTCCTACGGTTAACATGTTTGCAAGGTCTCCACTTACTTGATTTCCTGCTAAAGGAATGGGTAAATTTTCTAATCGTCCTTTAAACTCGTAGGTTTTTAATTCCCCAAACGGGACGTTAACTTCCACACATTCATCAAAGGTTTTATAATCCATACCATCGTCTGTTCGTGTGCCCGAAAACACCTGAATGGATGGATTAACACCGGCATATTGCTGACTATTTAATTTAGCTTCTTGCTCTAATATTTGCGGTAAAGGATCGTTTTCTGCTAGTGGTGTTAGTACAATATGGCTAAAGCCAACAAAAAATTTACCACCAATATATCCTTTATGTGTTCCTTTAGATAAATACGCTAAAGTAACTGGAGTAACTACTTGATCTGCGGTTTCTAAGCTTTTATCCATGTACAAGCGCTCACTTACGCGCCCTTCTTTACTACCTCCAAAAAGACTAATTTGGTACGATGGCATAGCATCTTCAGAGCTATAAGGATGCACCAAATCTACCTGATAGATTCCCGATTTTGGCACCTTATACACAAACTTAGTTTTTACATTATTTGCAACGTTATCTGGCATTAACCAGCGTTTGTCTTTTAAAACAAAGCCTTTAGGATTTTTAATATCCTTAGCGACTACTTTAATAGCTTTAGGTGTTGTTCGTGCAGGTACTTTTTTTCTTAAATCGATAAGACGCTCAACCGAAGTAGATAGATAACCTTTTGATGCTTGGACTCTAAAAACAAAGTCTCCAGTTCTTGGAAAATCTTCTTTAACCAATAATTTTAAATTTGGTGAAGGCCCTTGCCACGACTTAGGCGCCACTTCTTTAGCTGGTAATGCAGAATATAGTAACATACCCTCCTTTTCTACGCTATACCTGTTACTTGCCGAACCGCGCATGCCAATACCTATTTTGTTTTTTAAAGCTAAAAGGGAATCTTTTTGAGTCATAGAAGCGCTAGAAAGAGGCCTACCGTTTTCGTCTAAAACATCGATAGTAAAATCCTTATTATTAATGGCTGCCGTTTGGTAACCACCATACTGCGCACCCGTTTTACCATCGCCTGTATTAGCACCTATAGTAACTTTATATTTTTTAGATTCTGGCTTATCTCTAAATACAATAGCCTTATCCAATGCCTCTCGGGCTATTTTTTGATAGTAATCAATATGTAACGCAGATGTTTGTAGTACACTACCATTGTTACTAAATCCCATTTTAGATTTACCATCGTCTGGTAAAACATCGCCAAAGTTAACGTTAACACCAAGTAACTCGTTTAAACTATTGGTGTATTGCCTTTTGGTTAATCTGCGCATCACACCTTTATTACTAGCTTGTTTTGCAGCAGCCGCTTTTTCTAAGTTAGTTGTCATCCAATCTACAACATCACGTCGTTCTTGATCACTTAATTGAGGCTCTTCCTTTGGAGGCATTTCTCCAGAATTAATCATATCTAAAGCGGAATGCCAACCTTCGGCATCTGGTCCGTTTATCATATCCCAATTCAAAACATCTAAACGTACACCGCCCTTTTCTTTTTCAGGGCCATGACAATCGTAACAATGTTTTTGCATTACAGGTTTAATATTATTTTTAAAATACAAAGCAGCCTCTGATGTAGAATCATTTGGATTCATTGCTAGGTAAGAATCTTGATTTGAAACGCCCAGAACCGCTTTCATTTTAGACGGCATATACTTAGTTAAATATGCTTCTCCATGGGTTAACGAACCTCCATAATGCCCAGCAAAAGACAATAAAACCACATTTACTAAAAGAAATAGCTTATAGGCTTTACTGACTTTGTTTGAAGCTTCGGCAGATTTTTTATTACGTAAAACCAAAAGCCACACACAAATTATTGCAGTGAACCATCCTAACCATTGGTGGGTGTTTAATAAATCTTCATTATAATGTCCGCTTGAAGCCAGAAAAAAACCTAAAACCACAGTTAGCAGAACACTAACTACCGAAAACCATAGCAAAATATTACACGCTGAATGTAAATGTAATTCCGGTCGTTTTGCATTAATAATTTCTAGCACAAACAAAACAACTAAAGCACCAATAGGTAGGTGTAAAATTATGGGGTGAAACCGACCTAGAAAAAAGATAAATGTATTTTCTGAATCGCCATTAAAAGGTATTAAGAGCAGTCCTAAAAGAACTAAGGTGAATACAAAAGCAAGTATCAGTTTGTTTTTCATAAAATAATAAACCGTTTATTTTGTAATACTATATTTTATAGCTTTTAACAAATAGCATTCTTCAATTTTAGCTTCGTCTGTCGTTTTTAAATTCATTGTTAGCTATCTGACAGATATTAAAGCGTATTAAAAAAAACTTTAAAGAGTAAATATATAAAGTCGGTTATCTTTTTTGTATAAATTATATCTCATCTATTATAACATATGACTCAATTAGCACTTTTATTAACGATTTAGCTGCTTACTAGCCATAAACTCATTGCGTTTTTATATAATTTTCGTTAGGAAGTATACCCCTAAATTATTTACAAATTTCGAGTTGCAAAAAATTATAGCAACTTCTAAAAAATTAATTCATATAGAAACCTTTTGATACCTCTCCTCTGTTTTAGCAAAAAGTATCATGCTTAAAAAAAAGTAAAAATAAAAGTGATAATTTTTTTATTTAGAATGATTCTTGATTAAATTTGTCAAAAAATAACAGATTATTTTTATTAAGTCTAAATAAAAGATTAAACCATTTATATTTTAAACCATGAATAAATTAGTGAAAATTGTATTGCTTTTAGTTTGTAGTCTAAATGCCATAGCACAAGACAGCAACCTATTAAGAGATAGAAAATTTTGGGCTAAAAAGCCAAATTTAGAAACAGTTAAACAAACCGTTAAAGCTGGACACAGTCCAACCCAACTTACATCCTCTGGTTTTGATGCTGTTACCAATAGTATTTTTGCAAAGGCAGATTTAGACATTGTAAAATACCTATTAAGTTTTAAAGAAAACAACCCTAATAAATTAACGCACGATGGCAGAACCTATATTTTTTGGGCGGCTTACTCTGGCAATTTAGAGTTAGTAAACCACTTATTAGAATCTGGTGCGCGTGTTGATATTATTGATGATAAAGGAAGTTCTCCATTAATTTTCACAGCAGCAGCGGGCGTTACGGATACAAAAATTTATGATGCGCTTATAGCACACGGTGCCAATGTAAAAACCGAAACTAGTAAAGATGGCGCTAATGCCCTTTTATTATTAATTCCTAAATTATCAGATTTTGAGATTGTAGATTACTTTGAAACTAAAGGTATTAGCTTAAAGAGTAAAGATAACTATGGTAATGGGGTATTTAATTACACCGCAAAAACTGGTAACATTGCTATGCTAAAGCAGCTTGTAGCTAAAGGTATTGAGTACAATACTATAAATAAAGACGGTGGTAACGCTTTTATTTTTGCCAGTCAAGGTGGTCGCGGACACTCTAACGGTATTGAAGTTTACAACTATTTAGAAAGCCTAGGTATTAATCCAAACATAACAACAACCAATGGTGTAAACCCGCTTTTAAATGTAGCTGGAAGCACTAAAGAGACCGCCGTAATTGACTATTTTATTAGCAAAGGATTAGATCCTAATGCTACCGATAAAGACGGTAATACTCCATTTATTAAAGCTGCTCAGGCTAATAGTTTAGAGGTTGTAAAACATTTGCATAACCTAACTAAAAATATAAATTTAGTTAACAAAGATGGGCAATCTGCTTTAACGCTTGCCGTAGAACGTAATAAACCAGAAGTAGTAGCTTATTTACTTGAACAAAACGCAAATGCTAACCTTGTAGATCATAATGGTAATAATTTAGCATATTATTTAGTAAACGCTTACAGACCGCGTAATAAGGTCGATTTTTATGAAAAAGCAAAACTACTACAAGCCAAAAATGTAGATTTTACAGCAACTCAAGCAGGTAATAATACGCTATACCAAATTGCCATTGAAAAATTAGATTTAGAGCTACTTAAATTTTTAGAGCCAACAAAAATTGATATCAATGCGGCCAATAACGAAGGGCTATCTGTACTACATATTGCAGCCATGAAATCTAAAGACGATTCAATTTTAAAATATCTAATTGCTAAAGGTGCTAATAAAAGTGCTTTAACAGAATTTGAAGAATCTGTTTACGATTTAGCACAAGAAAACGAGCTTCTTAAAGCCAACGCCATAGATATTAATTTTTTAAAATAATTTAGTATGACAACCTTATTAAAACAGACCAAATATATGGCGTTTCTTGCCATTTTAGTAGTGACTTTATTTGCCTTTTCTCCTAAGCCAAACACCTTTAAATGTATGGTGCAAATGATTAATTATTCGGGTGAAGGCGCTTATGTTGTTATCTCGCTTATAAATCCGGAAGGGGGCTATGAACAAACACTTTATGTACAAGGTGATGATGATGAATGGTACCACGATATAGCAGAATGGTGGCGTTTTTTCGGAAAAACAAAAACGGATATTGATGCCATTACTGGCGCTACTATTGGTGGTGGCGAGCGTGCCATTAATGTTATTGAAATAGACCAGGATAAAATTGATGCTGGTTATAGCCTTCGTTTTGAAACCGCTGTTGAAGACAAAGAATATTATATTAAAGATGTAGAGTTTCCTTTAACTACCGAAAACATAAAGCTAAAACATGAAGGCAAAGGGTACATCCGATACGTTCGAATGATGCCACAAAAGTAACAAATAAACACTTGAATGTCTTGTCTTATCCAAACGCAGTTAAGACAAGACATTATAAATCTTATAGCAACAATCAAATAAAACGTTTTAATGAAACCTCGTTAAATGCGCTACAAATTTTGCACCAATGACCATTTCTATATGGAGACTTAGCCATCTTATTTTGGCTATTTCTTCTTCCTTATTTATAATTCTTGCCGCTTTAACTGGTACTATTTTGGCTTTCGAACCCATATCGAATCAGCTAAAACCTTATGCTGTAAAAGATGCTCAATCCCTTAGTATTTCTAAAACATTAGAAAGTCTAAAAACGGAATACGATGAGGTTATCTATTTGGACATTGATAAAAATGATTTTATTTCCGCTTCGGTAGTTACAAAACAAGGCGAAAGCGAAACCTTTTATATCGATCCGTTTACCGCAAAAAAAACGGGAGATATTATTGAAAAAGCCCCCATATTTAGTTTTGCAACAAATTTACACAGATCTCTATTTTTAAAATCTACAGGGCGTGCCATTGTTGGCATTGTATCCTTTTTGCTGTTTTTAATGGCGGTTACAGGTATTATTTTAATAATAAAACGTCAAGGTAGTATTAAAGCTTTTTTTGCCAAAACTATTAAAGAAGATTTTAACCAATACTACCATGTAATACTAGGTAAATACACCTTAATACCAATAATTATAATTACCATTACGGGCGTGTTTTTGTCCTTGGAAAGGTTTTCGTTATTACCCGAAACAAAACACAAACACGTTAAAACAAAAACTACAACTTCTACCCCATCTAAAATTACGGATTCGAATATTTTTAACAGCTTAACCTTAGGTGATATAAAACGTATTGAGTTTCCTTTTTCTAATGATATTGAAGATTACTTTATTTTAAAATTACATGATAAAGAAGTCTATGTAAACCAGTATAACGGAAAAATAGTAAGTGAGAAATCGGATGGTTTTATAACTCTTGCTACGAGTTGGAGTTTATTTTTACATACGGGAGAAGGCTCCATTATATGGTCTTTTGTTTTACTATTAACAAGTATTAGTATATTGTTTTTTGTTTTCTCTGGGTTTTCTATGACCTTAAACCGAAAACGTAATGCTGTAAACATTAAAAATAAGTTTAATAAAGATGCTGCCGAATACATTATACTTGTTGGCTCGGAAACAGGCAGTACTTTTGGCTTTGCTAAATTATTACTAAACGCTTTAATTGCCGAAGGAAAATCGGTTTACATCTCAGAATTAAACCAATATACTACTTATAAAAAAGCAACTCACCTTGTTGTCCTTACCTCCACTTACGGCGAAGGCGATCCTCCTGTTAATGCCAAGTATTTTGAAAAACTCGTACAAACTACTCCGCAACAAAACAACTTAAAATATGCAGTTGTTGGGTTTGGCTCGTTGGCCTATAAAGGCTTTTGCAAATATGCCATTTTGGTAGATTCTATGTTACAACAACACCAAAAATACATGCCTTGTATGGCGCTTCATAAAATTAACAATCAATCGTTTACCGAGTTTAAAAACTGGATAGATTCCTGGGGTAAAACAAAAAATCTAACACTCAATGTTAATGAGCCTCCAACAAATCATAACAAAAAAAAACTAAGCTCTTTTAAAGTAGTAAAACGCACGACCATAAATAGCGATAATTCATTTTTACTAGAATTACAACCCATTAAGAAAAGAGCTTTTCGGTCTGGCGATTTACTCTCTATTATACCCAAAGAAAACGAAGTACCTAGGCAATACTCTATTGGCAAAATTGGAAAAAACATTCTTTTAAGTATTAAAAAACATGAGTTTGGAATATGCTCAAACTATTTAAACGATTTAAAACTAAACGATATGTTACCTGCTGCTATAGAACAGAATAAAGACTTTCATTTTCCAAAATCGGCAAAAGAAGTAATTATGATTTCCAACGGTACCGGAATTGCTCCTTTTTTAGGAATGATTAGCGATGATAACCTAAAACATTCTAAAAACTACCTGTTTTGGGGCGGACGCACAAATGAGTCATACAAGATGTACTCCAAACATATTGACGATGCCTTTTATAATAAAAGATTATCTGGTGTTTATTTAAGTTTCTCGCAAGGCGAAAGTCAGAAAAAATATGTTCAAAATGCATTAATGGAAAAAGAAGAGTTACTATCTAGAGTTTTAAAAAACAAAGGAACTATAATGATTTGCGGTTCTGTAGCTATGCAAAATGGTGTTTTAAAAACCCTAGAAAACATATCCAAAAACAAGCTTAATGCCCCGTTAAACATGAATTTAATAAAAACAGACTGCTACTAAAATTTAAGACCATGTGTACCAAAATAAAAGTACTTTCTAAAGTAAAAAGCGGCGAATTATACCTGTGTTGCCAATGTGAAATTTATCATTTAGAATTTAATAATATATACCTGGAGCTTAACAAAAAAGAGTTTAAACAATTTAAATCTTATATACTAGATCTAGAAATTGAATACTGGCAAATTAAATATGCATCGGCTAGAGTAAAACGTAAAATCCCTATTCCATCCATGCAGCACAATCTAGTTTTAATGTTTAATAGCCAAGAAATTTTAGAACTAAAACACCTTTTTTCCACTACTTCAAACCATGTTTTTACTAAGAACTTAACAACAAAAGATATCGATTATACGCTAATTTTAAATTAAACATGGACGATATTACAGTAATATATAGAAATGATTTTGGTTTAGTTTTTTGGTGGAAGCGCTGTGCCGTAGAGGATTACAAAAAAATAAATTTAGTTTTTAATAATACTGCATTGCATTTTACAGCCTTAGAATTACTCACTTTTTTACAACATATTGAAACCTCTATAAATAAACTAATTACTACTTGTAATAGCAACAATCAAGAACAGCTCATGCTTTTGGAAACTCCAGCCCCTCAAGTTAGTTTTGTTTTAAATTACGAAGACTTAATTGGCATTGAAAACTTAGTTATAGGTACGTTGTACGAACTTGAATTAAATACTGGTTTAAAACACTACAAAAATCAAAATACAAACAGAAAAAACAAATTTTAACCTTTCTTAGATATCCTGTTACCAGAACACTTACTTCGTTTTTCTAAAAAAAAGGTGTTACTTTTAAATTAAGTAGCACCTTTATTAATAATATCAAAAAATCTCTTTTTTTAGGATAGGTACACGTAAAGTAATATTACTAGAGTACACACTGTATAACCAACAGGCTTTAAGTATTTCCATGGCGTAATATCCACTTGTTTAGTATACTCTTCCTCAAATGCTGTTTCTCTTGGTTTAAAATGACTAATAATAAACATAAGAGCAATTGTTAACACGAAAAGAAGCCCCATAAGGTGTAAGAAGTGAATATCCGGCTTAATAACATATAATATAATTAAATAGGTTATTGCACTAAATAAAATGGCAATATTAGCCGATTTACCAGTCACGCGTTTTGAAAATATTCCAACAATAATTATAGCTAAAATAGGCACACTATGTGTTCCATTTAGTTGCTGTAAATAGGTAAAAACACCACCCTGAACACCATATAACATGGGTGCAATAGCCATAGAAAAAACGGCTAATACAACACCGAAAGTTTTTCCTGCTTTCACAACCTTCATTTCTGAGGCATCCTTATTAATATATTCTTTATAAAAATCTAGACCAAACAAGGTAACAGAGCTATTTAGCGCACTATTAAATGAACTTAAAATAGCACCAAACAATACAGCTGCAAAGAAACCAATAAAGGCTGCTGGCAGTACTTTTTTAACAAGCATTGGGTAGGCCTCATCTGCATTAGGAATATCGCCATTAAAAATATAAAATGCTATAATACCAGGTAATACCACAATAATAGGTCCTAATATTTTAATAAATGCAGCTAATAAAAGTCCTTTTTGTCCTTCCTTTAAATTTTTAGCACCTAACGCTCTTTGAATAATAGCTTGATTTGTTCCCCAGTAATAAAAATTTACTATTATCATACCAGTAAATAATGTCCAAAACGGCACATCAGAATCTGGACCACCTATAATATCAAACTTTTCAGGTAAACTAGTTGTTAGAATATTTAATCCGTCAAACATATTTCCATCACCAATATACATTAAACCAAAAACGGGAATTAATGATCCTCCAATAATTAAACCAACAGCGTTAATTGAATCTGAAACGGCAACGGCTTTTAGCCCACCAAAAATAGCATAAATACTACCTATAATTCCAATAGACCAAACAGTTACCCAAAGTGCAGCAACAGGCTCCATTCCTAACATTTCAGGAATATCAAACATACTATTAATAGCCAATGCCCCAGAATACAAAACTGTTGGTAACATTGAAATAGCATAACCCAATAAGAACAATAAAGAAACAATAGTTTTTGTTGTTTTACCATAACGCTTTTCAAGAAATTGCGGAATGGTTGCTATACCTACTGTAAGGTACTTTGGTAATAAAACAAAGGCAGTAAAAACCATAGCAATAGCTGCTATAACTTCATAAGCCATTATAGGAAGTCCATCTCTAAATGATACACCATTCATACCTACAATTTGTTCGGTAGATAAATTTGTAAGCAACAACGAACCGGCAATTACTGGACCTGTTAAACTTCTTCCCCCTAAAAAATAGCCATCGGAGGTATTCTCATTGGTTTTTCTAGTGGACCACCACGCAATAATTGCAACAAGTAAAGTAAAGCCAACAAACGATATTATTCCCATAATTTAAAATTTTTATCTATTTAGTTTTTAGTTTAATAATCGTAAATATACAGATTTATTTGAGAGAACATCTAAACGAAAATTAATATGTGTTATATTTACAGTTATTTTAAAGAAATAGAGAAAGTCTTCATAATTTTTCACATAAAATCAATTTATTATAAAATTTTTAAAACACGACTCTACTAAAACATTTAATACCACTATTAAATAGTTTTTCAAAACGATTAACCCTATCATTTTTAAATAAAAACTGTGTTATGTACCACTTCAAAAAAAAACTAATTGGCCTCCTAATTGGGATATTATGTATAAGTTCTGTAAACTCACAAATTGATACTCTTTTGGTTTATAGTAAAACCATGCAGAAAAACATTCCGAACTTAATTATTACTCCAGATAATTCTTCGGGTTACAAAAAGCCTGTATTATACCTACTTCATGGCGCTAATGGAAACTATACAGAATGGTTAAAACATGTACCTGCATTACAAGAATATGCCAAAAAATTCGACATAATTATAGTATGCCCTGATGGAGGAATTACTAGTTGGTATTTTGATAGCCCTATAGATACAAAGATGCAATACGAAACTTACATCTCTAAGGAGCTAATTGAAGCCATTGATAGCAAATACAAAACAATTACAGAAAAAAAAGGACGTGCTATAACGGGACTAAGTATGGGAGGACATGGTGCATTATATCTTGCCTTTAAACATCAAGATATTTGGGGAGCAACAGGCAGTATGAGTGGTGGTGTAGACATTAGGCCTTTTCCTAATAATTGGGATATTTCTAAACGTTTAGGAACATACCCTAAAAATAAAGATGCTTGGGAAGAAAACACGATAATAAACTTAGTGTATTTACTAGATGGCAACTTAAAAATAATTTTCGATTGCGGTACTAATGATTTCTTTTACCAAGTAAATAAAAACTTACACAAAAAATTATTGGAAAGAAATATAGCCCACGATTATATTGAACGTCCAGGAGGTCATGATTGGAATTACTGGTCTAATGCTATAAAGTATCAGTTAACTTATTTTAATGATTATTTCAAAAAATAGAAACTCTTCTTACTTCAGTTTTAAATACCTTTTATTAAATATTAATGCATTACCTTATAATTTAATATAAGCTTTTGATGTGCATAACTTATAGCTATAATTACACTATTGTGGGATAAAAATAAAAGTCAAATTATTTATTGAAGTGCACCTATTAGCTGAGAAAAGTGTACACCTAATTGCGCACCTTTTATTTAATTTTAAATGACACCAAACTAAACCATATAAAACAAAAAACACCGTTAATCATGGATTAACGGTGTTTTAAATAATACCTATCTCTAGGTTAGTCGGGGTGGCAGGATTCGAACCTGCGACCTCCGCGTCCCAAACGCGGCGCGATAACCGGGCTACGCTACACCCCGAATTGGTTATCTAAATTTCAATGAAGAAACTTGCGGAGAGACGGGGATTCGAACCCCGGGTACCCTTTTGGGGTACGACGATTTAGCAAACCGTTCCTTTCGGCCACTCAGGCACCTCTCCAGTAATTTATTAAATGAACTACGCATTTGTTTTTAAATGCGGATGCAAATTTAGTTTTTATCTTAAAGAACGCAAACATTTTTCAAGTTTTTTTTACTTTTTATTCAGGATATTCAATTCTTAAATGATAAATGTTTGCAAGCTTGTGCTTTAGCACTTTTTTTATCGATTGAATTTCTTTAAAAGTTATGTTCGCATTTAAAAATTGACCTTCTTCAATCTGTTTATTTATAATTTTTTCTACAAAGGCTTCAATTTTGGTTGAGGTTGGCTCCTTCAAGCTTTTAGATGCCGCTTCAATACTATCGCACATCATTAATATAGCCGTTTCTTTACTAAATGGTTTAGGTCCGGGATAGCTAAAATCTAATTTATCGATTTCCATATCTGGATAATCCTTTTTTTCTTGCATATAAAAGTAATATACAACACTAGTACCATGATGCGTTCTTATAAAATCAATAACTCTATCTGGTAAATTATTTTTTCTCGCGATTTCTATACCATCAATAACATGATCGGTAATTATTTTAGCACTTTCTTTGGAGGATAACTCATCGTGCGGATTGATACCTGTGGATTGATTTTCGGTGTAATACGTAGGGTTTTTCATTTTACCAATATCATGATACAGTGCTCCTACCCTAACTAACATCGCATTTGCTCCAATTTCATTAGCCGACGATTCTGCTAAATTTGCTACGTTTAATGAGTGATGAAATGTGCCTGGTGCTTTATTTGAAAGCTCTTTTAGTAATTTACTATTGGTATCAGAAAGTTCTAGAAGTGACACATCTGAAACTAACCCAAAAAGCTTTTCATAAGCATATATTAAAGGCTGCACAAACAAGGTCGCTAATCCACATAAAATAAACCATATAAATGTTTCCCACTTTAAGGTTTCAACACTTCCTTCGTGAATTACAAAAAAAGCAAAATAAGCTATAATATAAATAAGTGTTATCTGCCCTACCGAAATAAACAAATTAGCCCGTTTATAAAGCTCGGATACCGTTAAAATAGTTACAATTCCTGCTATAATTTGCAAAAACAAATACTCGTAACTATTGGGCACAATGAACCCTAATAAAAGCACTGTTAATACATGTGCAAATAAACCAAGGCGCGCATCAAAAAAGGCTTTAAACACTAATGGTAAAATACATATTGGAACAATATAAATATATTTAGAATCGTATTTAACCACCAAAGTGGTAATAAAAACCATCAATAATATATTAAAAAATATAAAGGTCACTTTGGTGTTATTCTCAAAAACGGCTATTCTATATTTTCTTAAAAAAAGAAGTAACATTAATAGCGCTAAAGCCACAAGTAGCGTATAAGCGAACAAAACCCAATTGTAATTAGATTCGTTCCAAACCTGAGATTCGTATTCTGACTGTAAAGATTTTAAAATTTGATATTTATCGCCTTCAATAACTTCACCCTTAGAGACAATTAAAGTTTCTTTGGCAACACTTCCTCTTGTATGTGATATTCGGCTTAATTCATCATTAATAGCCTTATCCGTAAAAGATTTATTATAGGTAATATTAGGTTCAATTAAATCGAAACAAAACGCTAAAAACTGAGTTTTAAAACTAGACAAATTACTTTTTGCTAATACGCTTTCTATAACACGGGTTACGTCGTTTTGCTTGACAAGATTAGAATAGAAACCATCTTGTTTTTTTTCTCTTCCATCCAATATAACAATGGATCTATCCTTATCAAAATCGTAGTTTTCACTTAAAACGCCATAAGCATACAATTCTGAAACCACTTGCTTACCTGCATCAAACAATTTAATTGAAATACTCCTAGATAAAGAATCGGGAAATGAAACTGCAAACTGCTCGTTATAAGAATCATTAACCTTTTTCTGTACAGTATTATCTAAATCGAAATACAGCGTTGCATGCTCTGTAATACTCTTTTTTTCTGAAGCAATTTCAGCATCTGTTTTTTTAATTGCAAAATCAAACGGTGCTTGTAAACTTTCAGATTGCCAAGGTTTGCCTTTTTCAAAACTATATTTAAACTTCCCGCTTTTAGGAAACAAATAAACAATTAAAAATGTGGTGCATATAAACAACAAGACTTTATATATTAAAGCATGATTTTTATATAGTTTATTTATTAAGTCTTTCATGTATTTGTATTCAATCCTTCTAAATGAATGGTGCGCAATTTAGCATCAACTAGATAAATAGCTGCCCTAAATTATTCCGCTAGATATCATTAAATTCGTCTAAAAATCAAATGTAATAAATTTATTGCCTTATAATGGGTTTTACACGCAAGTCCTATTAACATTTTTTTACTCCTTAACCAATATATCCAGTTAGTTAAACTTTTTAAATTTTACCTAAATATAAACTTTAAAAAACGCTAAAAACATGAGATTAAACGACTGCTTTTAAGAGAAACAAAAAGCAAGGTGATTAGTTCTATTCTAATCTTTCAAATTTCTACTAAAAAATCGTTATTTTCGCAAGTACTACACTAAAACCTTAAATTGATGAATAAAGAAGTCGTAATTGTTTCTGCAGCAAGAACTCCTATTGGAAGTTTTATGGGTGCTTTATCAACTATACCAGCTCCTAAGTTAGGAGCCATTGCTATTAAAGGCGCTTTAGAAAAAATAAATTTAAGTCCAGAACTAGTTGACGAAGTTCTAATGGGTAACGTGGTGCAGGCTGGAACCGGTCAAGCTCCAGCAAGACAAGCTGCTATTTTTGCTGGCATTCCAAATACAGTGCCTTGTACAACAATAAACAAAGTATGTGCTTCGGGTATGAAAACCGTAATGCAGGCCGCACAAGCTATAGCATTAGGTGACGCAAATATTGTGGTTGCTGGCGGTATGGAAAACATGAGTCTAATACCACACTATTTATACGCTAGAAACGCGACAAAATTTGGACCGACTACCTTGGTAGATGGTATGCAGAAAGATGGATTAGTTGATGTTTACGATCAAAATGCAATGGGTGTTTGTGCCGATGCATGTGCCACCAAATATGAGTTTTCTAGAGAAGATCAAGATGCGTACGCTATACAATCCTATAACAGGTCGGCAGCGGCTTGGGATAACGGTAAATTTAATAATGAAATAGTACCTGTTGAAGTGCCTCAACGTCGTGGAGAACCTATAATAGTAGTTAAAGATGAAGAATACAGCAACGTAAGAATGGATAAAATTCCGCAATTACGACCGGCTTTTTCTAAGGATGGTACAGTAACTGCTGCAAACGCTTCGACGATAAATGATGGTGCAGGCTCCATGGTTTTAATGAGTAAGGAAAAAGCACAAGAATTAGGACTAAAAATTTTAGCAACCATAAAAAGTTATGCTGATGCTGCTCACGAACCAGAATGGTTTACAACAGCGCCATCTAAGGCGTTACCTAAAGCTTTAAGCAAAGCAGGAATTTCTTTAAATGATGTTGACTTTTTTGAATTTAACGAAGCTTTTTCTGTTGTAGGTTTAGCTAATATTAAAATATTAGGCCTTACAGATAAAAATGTAAATGTTAATGGTGGTGCGGTTTCATTAGGCCATCCACTTGGATGTTCTGGAGTTAGAATTTTAATTACTCTATTGAATGTTTTAGAACAAAATAACGCGAAAATTGGTGCTGCAGCTATTTGTAATGGTGGTGGTGGTGCTTCTGCTGTAATTATTGAACGTCCTTAACAGATAAAGTTACAACCGGCTAAAACAGTATTTACCCCAATGGACCACAGAGCTATTTTTCTTTTTAGATATTTTATAACACTATTTTTTTAATGCAATACGGTATTTGTAATTTAAGCATTGTTCCGCTTCGAAATGAACCAGCAGATGCTAGTGAATTAATTTCGCAAGTTATATATGGCGACTTTTTTAAAATTTTAGAACAACGTAAGCAATGGACTAAAATTAGACTAGCTTTTGATAAATATGAAGGTTGGGTGGACAATAAACAGTATGCCGAAATTACTGAAGAACAATATAAAGACCTACATAACCAAAACCCAATATTATCAACCGATTTAGTTGAGTTTATTGAAGATAAAAACAATCAGCTATTCCCTATAACCATTGGCTCTAGTTTAAACGGACTATCCTTAGTAAATCATAATTACGAAGGCAACTCCATTAATAGAAAACTGGAAAAATCTAATATTATCCAAACGGCATTTACTTATTTAAATGCGCCGTATTTGTGGGGTGGAAAAACACCTTTTGGTATTGATTGCTCTGGATTTACACAAATGGTTTACAAGCTTAATGGTTATAAATTATTGCGTGATGCCTCGCAACAAGCAACTCAAGGAGAAGCTTTAAGTTTTATAGAAGAAAGCGAACCAGGTGATTTAGCCTTTTTTGATAACAACGAAGGTATAATAACGCACGTTGGTATTATCATGGAGGACAACTACATTATACATGCCCACGGTAAAGTTAGAATTGACCGCTTAGACCATTCTGGTATTTATAATGTTGACAAAAAAATGCACACACATAAACTCCGCGTTATAAAAAAGATAATATAAAAAAAGCCGCTAAATAGCGGCTTTCTTATATAAATTTATGAAAACAGATTGCCTTATTGACCAGACATTGCTGCAATTTTATTGCTCATTTCATTTGCTTTGGCTGTTTCACCTAAAGCTAAATAAATGTTTTTTAACTGCGTATAAATATCAGATTTAGTATCCGGATTCTTACTTATAAAATCAAGTAGAATATCAGCTCCGTTTTGAAACAACTGATTCTTTTCAACCTTAAATTTTTCGTATTTAGCGTCATCAGCTTTACTCATACCAAGTTTCCCCATAGCTTCAATTACCACGTTTCCTTTTTCAATATAATAATTTGAAAGGTTTAATGCAGCATCAGAATAACTAGGCTCTAAACTTAATACTTTCTCAAAAGATTTTTTAGCAGCTTCTGAATCACCTTTATTCATATTAACAACACCAACATTATAATGTAATGATGCGTTATCTGGTTGCTTAACTAAAGCTTGTTCAATAAGATCTTTAAATTTATCTTCATCCTTTAACTGTAAATAAATATTAGCTTCGTTAATAATTAAATCTACATTGTCTGGATTTTCAGCTCTAGCGTCTTTAATTGCTGTAAGCGCTTTTTCATTATCGCCATTAGAAATATAAATAAGCGCTATATTTTTAACAATCTCAGGTTTTTTCGATTCCGTTGTGCGCTCACCTGGCTTGATATAAGTTCCCGTTTTTACGTATAAATCTCGAGTTTCTTTGGTTAAGATTTCTTCTTCACCAGTCTCCTTATTTGTTGCAAAATATTCTTTTGAAACTCCGGTGTATCCCAAATCTTTTAGCTCTTCATAAAGACTTAAAGCTCTATCGTATTCCTGTTCGTTTACAGCAGTTGCCGCCGCATAGTAAAGAAACATAGTATCTTGAGTTTTTACTCTATATGCTTTTTCAAAATACTTTGAAGCCTTAGAATAATCCTGACCTTCATAAGCTTTATTACCAGTAGTAATTAAGTTGTTAGAAATGGTTTGCTTCATCTCTTTAATTTCAGAGCCATAAGCCCCTTCTACCTTCTCTAAATTTTCAAGAGCCGCACTAATATCATTAATGCTTCCTTTTCCGTTAGCGTACAGAGCTTGCCCTTTTAAGAAGTATAACTTAGCTTTCAACTTATCGTCCATACCAGACAATAAGCCTTCAGCTTGAGTAATAGCTGCTTTAGCTTCAGCGAAATTGTTACTTTTAATAGCTTTCTCTGCAAGTTTCAATTCTTTTTTCTGTGCAAATGTAAATGCACTTATTGAAAATGCTAAAGCGATGATTAATTGTTTTTTCATTTTAAATAATATTAAATTTAAGATTCAGTGTTATTATCTTCTATATCAGTATCAAGAGTTGTGCCATCATCAGAAGCATCAATGTTTTCGCTATCTTCAGCGATTATTACATTTCCATCCTCGTCTAATTCCACTTCATCTTCATCATGCATCACTTTTGCAACAGCGGCTATTGAGTCTTTACCTTTAAGGTTAATTAATTTAACACCTTGAGTAGCACGTCCCATAACTCTTAAATCTTTTACAGCCATTCTAATAGCTATACCAGATTTATTGATAATCATTAAATCATCGTCGTCTGTCACATTTTTAATAGACACTAAGTTACCTGTTTTTTCTGTAATAGAAATGGTTTTCACACCTTTTCCACCACGATTGGTAATTCTGTAGTCCTCTAAGCTAGAACGCTTACCATAACCGTTCTCTGATACAACAAGTACGTTACTCTCCATATCATCGACAGCAATCATACCAATAACTTCGTCTGTTTTTTCATCTTGTAAACGAATACCTCTTACTCCTGAAGCACCACGTCCCATAGGTCGAGTTTTAGCCTCTTCGAAACGAATAGCTTTACCAGATTTTAAAGCTAACATAACTTGACTTTCGCCTGTAGTTAATTTAGCTTCTAATAAAACATCGTCATCTTTAATAGTAATGGCGTTAATTCCGTTTGTTCTAGGACGAGAATACTGCTCTAATGAGGTCTTTTTAACTTGACCTTTTTTAGTCGCCATAATGACGTAATGACTGTTAATATACTCTTCATCTTTTAAATCTTGAGTACAAATAAATGCCATTACCTTATCGTCTTGCTCAATATTTATAAGGTTTTGAATAGCTCTACCTTTAGATGTTTTACTACCTTCTGGTATTTCGTAAACCCGCATCCAGAAACATTTTCCTTTTTGAGTAAAGAATAACATGTATTGGTGATTTGTACCAACAAATAAATGCTCTAGGAAATCTTCATTTCTTGTGGTAGATGCTTTTTGCCCTACACCACCTCTATTTTGAGTTTTGTATTCTGTTAAAGATGTACGTTTAATATAACCTGCATGAGAAATAGTGATTACCACTTTTTCGTTAGGAATCATATCTTCAATACTTAAATCTCCACCAGCGTATTCAATTACAGAACGACGCTCATCACCATACTTTTCTCTTACTACTTCTAACTCTTCTTTTATGATGTTCATTCTACGATCTTTTTTCTCTAAGATATCCTTAAGATCGATAATAGTCTTCATAATTTCTTCGTACTCTCCACGCAACTTATCTTGCTCTAAACCAGTAAGCTGACGCAATCTCATCTCTACAATTGCTTTAGCTTGAATTTCAGAGAGTTTAAAACGTTCAATTAAGTTAGCTCTTGCTTCATCTGCATTCGATGATGCTCTAATTATTTTAATAACTTCATCAATATTATCTGAAGCAATAATTAAACCCTCTAAGATATGAGCTCTCTCCTCTGCTTTACGCAATTCATAAGTAGTACGTCTTACTACTACCTCATGTCTGTGTTCAACAAAATAATGAATTAATTCTTTTAAGTTTAACATCTGCGGACGCCCGTTAACTAATGCTATGTTATTAACACTAAATGAGGACTGTAACGCTGTATATTTGAATAACTTATTCAATACGATATTCGGGATAGCATCACGTTTTAAAACGTAAACAATTCGCATTCCGTTTCTATCAGATTCATCTCGAATAAGCGAAATACCTTCTAGCTTTTTATCGTTAACTAAGTCGGCAGTTTTCTTAATCATATCCGCCTTATTCACTTGGTATGGAATCTCGTCAACAATAATACATTCACGACCGTTTACCTCTTCAATATTGGTTTTAGCACGCATTACAATACGACCTCTACCTGTATGAAAAGCTTCCTTTACACCATCGTAGCCATAAATTGTTCCTCCTGTTGGAAAATCTGGCGCTTTTATGTGTGTAATTAGCTCATCAATTTCAATATCATTATTTTCAATGTATGCTATTGTACCATTAACAACTTCGGTTAAATTGTGAGGTGGCATATTTGTAGCCATACCTACTGCAATACCAGAAGCTCCGTTAACCAATAATCCTGGAATACGAGTTGGTAAAACTGTTGGTTCCTGTAACGTATCATCAAAATTTAATTTATGATCTACAGTTTCCTTATCAATATCTGCCAACATGTCCTCAGAAATTTTACGCATACGCGCTTCTGTATAACGCATTGCTGCGGGACTATCACCATCAATTGACCCAAAGTTACCTTGACCATCTACAAGCATATAACGCAAACTCCATTCTTGAGCCATACGCACCATAGCATCGTATACTGATGTATCACCGTGTGGGTGATACTTACCTAAAACTTCTCCAACTATTCTTGCGGACTTTTTATGTGCTGTATTAGCTCTAACTCCCAGTTCGTGCATACCGTAAAGTACACGTCTATGAACCGGTTTTAAACCATCTCTTACATCTGGTAAAGCACGTGACACAATGACTGACATTGAATAATCAATGTAAGCCGATTTCATCTCATCCTCAATATTAATAGGGATCAATTTTTCTCCTTCTGCCATATATAAATTAATTTAGTTTTATGTAAATTTCTTAACACGCTAATATAAGAATTCCAACAGTCACAGTACGACTATGAGCCCTCCTTTTTCATGTAATTTATTAACAATTTACACGACTTAATTCGTTAATAAGTATGAGCGTTAAAATTTTGATTTAATAAAGTTTTTTTCGTCAATTAGCGCTAAGTACTCAAAACATTTAGTTTTTCGGCTTTTTCACTTATTCTTTTTCCATTTTTTAGTGCTAAAGCTTAATCCAAAGCACAGGATATTATTGTTTTTTTCTGCTTTGGCATAACATAATTTTAAGACTTAAAATCTTGTTAAAACCTAAATGTTTTTAGTATTAACACATTTTTAGGTATAGTTTTTGACTTTAGTTAAAATGTTTTACTATTTTTAAAGCAGAAAGGACACGATTTATGGATGATAATTTTTCCCCAAGAGTAAAAAATGTAATTGCGTACAGCAAAGAAGAAGCATTGCGTTTAGGTCATGATTTTATTGGCACCGAACACCTTATGCTTGGTCTTTTGCGCGATGGCGACGGCAAAGCAATAAATATTTTAAATGCTTTAGATATAGATTTAAATCATTTAAGACGAAAAGTTGAAATATTAAGTCCTGCGAACCCTAATATCATAATAGCTTCTAATCAAAAAAAGAACTTACATCTCACTAGACAAGCAGAACGAGCGCTAAAAACCACGTTTTTAGAAGCCAAATTATTTCAAAGCACCTCTATTAATACGGCGCATTTATTACTTTGTATTTTAAGAAACGAGAACGACCCCACTACCAAGCTTTTAAATAAGCTAAAAGTAGATTACGATAATGTTAAAGAACAATTTAAACTTATGATTACAAACGACAACGACTATATAGAGCCTAAGTCTGAATTTCAAGATGACGACAATGCACCAGAAGAAGAATCTACAAAGGATAACATTTTTAATGCTCCAACAGGTAAGACGAATAAAAAGTCAAAAACTCCTGTTTTAGATAATTTTGGACGGGATTTAACAGCGATGGCTGAAGAAGGCAAACTTGACCCTGTTGTAGGTAGAGAAAAGGAAATACAACGTGTGTCTCAAGTTTTAAGTAGAAGAAAGAAAAATAACCCACTTTTAATTGGTGAACCGGGAGTTGGTAAATCTGCCATAGCAGAAGGTTTAGCACTTAGAATTGTTAAGCGTAAAGTATCGCGTATATTATTTAATAAACGTGTTGTAACTCTAGATTTGGCAAGTTTAGTTGCTGGAACAAAATACAGAGGACAGTTTGAAGAGCGCATGAAAGCCGTAATGAACGAGCTTGAAAAAAATGATGATGTTATTTTGTTTATTGACGAAATACACACCATTGTTGGTGCTGGAGGAGCCACTGGGAGTTTAGATGCTTCAAACATGTTTAAGCCAGCTTTAGCAAGAGGCGAAATACAATGTATTGGTGCTACAACCTTAGATGAGTACAGACAATATATCGAGAAAGATGGTGCTTTAGAGCGTCGTTTTCAAAAGGTTATTGTAGAACCAACTACGGTTGAAGAAACTATCGAGATTCTTAATAACATAAAAGGCAAATACGAAGAACATCATAATGTTGATTATACACCTGAAGCTATTGAAGCTTGTGTAAAATTAACCAATAGATACATGACCGAACGCTTTTTACCAGACAAAGCTATTGATGCTTTAGATGAAGCGGGGTCGCGCGTACACATAACAAACATTGAAGTTCCTAAGCAAATTATTGAGTTTGAAAAACAACTTGAAGATATCAAGGAATTAAAAAATGCTGTTGTTAGAAAGCAAAAATACGAAGAGGCGGCAAAACTTAGAGATGATGAAAAACGCATTGAAAAAGATTTAGCAATAGCTCAAGAAAAATGGGAAGAAGACACCAAACAGCATAGAGAAGTTGTTACAGAAGACAATGTAGCCGATGTAGTTTCTATGATGACCGGAGTGCCTGTTAACAGAATTGCGCAAACCGAAATTAACAAATTAGCAGAACTACCTAACCTTATAAAAGGAAAAGTAATTGGTCAAGATGATGCGGTTGCTAAGGTCGTTAAGGCTATTCAACGTAACAGAGCTGGACTTAAAGACCCTAACAAGCCCATTGGTTCGTTTATATTTTTAGGGCAAACAGGCGTTGGAAAAACCCAATTAGCAAAAGTACTATCTCGCGAATTATTTGATAGTGAAGATTCTCTAGTTAGAATTGACATGAGTGAATACATGGAAAAATTCGCTATTTCTAGATTAATTGGAGCACCTCCAGGATATGTAGGCTATGAAGAAGGCGGACAATTAACGGAGAAAGTTAGAAGAAAGCCTTACGCGGTTATTCTTTTAGATGAAATAGAAAAAGCACACCCAGATGTATTTAACATGTTGCTTCAAGTGCTTGACGATGGCTATTTAACAGATAGTTTAGGCAGAAAAATTGATTTTAGAAATACTATCATCATCATGACGTCTAACATTGGTGCTCGTAAATTGAAAGACTTTGGTACCGGAATTGGTTTTGGTACAGCGTCTCAAAAAGCTCAAGAAGATGCTAATGCAAAAAGCGTTATTGAAAATGCGCTAAAAAAATCGTTTGCACCAGAATTCTTAAATAGAATAGACGATGTTGTAGTTTTTAATGCTTTAGAAAAAGAAGACATTAACAAAATCATCGATATTGAATTAGAGAAACTATTAAATAGAATTAAAGGTTTAGGTTACATTTTAACAATTACCGAAACTGCAAAAGACTATATAGCAGAAAAAGGTTTCGATAAACAATATGGAGCACGTCCTTTAAAAAGAGCGATTCAAAAATATGTTGAAGATGCTTTAGCTGAAGAAATTGTAGCATCAAATCTACAAGATGGCGATAATATTAAGATTGATTTAAACAACGATTCTGATGAACTTGTAATATCAATTGAAAAAGCTGAAAAACCAGCCGAATCATAATTTTAAAAGCACATTAAATTTAAAAGCCCGAATGTTACATTCGGGCTTTTTTTATGCCTTATAATTACAAGTAAAATTAGTAAATATTTAAATCTTACATTTTTATGAATGCAGCGAGAAGACACACAGCCTATTATTAAGTGAACCCATTTTTATATTACGGAATAATTTGCTCGGGTTCCTCGTGTAAATAATGCTCAGAATAAATTTTAGTAAAATGAGCCCCGTAAAACAAAATTAAACTAGAATACGACACCCATAACATAATCAAAATAATTGCTCCCGCAGCACCATAAGTAGATCCAGGTTCCATTTCGCTAAAATATAGTGCTAAAAGATATTTCCCTAAAACGAACAACACAGACGTAAGAGCAGCACCAATACGAACAGCACGCCATGGTATTCTGGCATTTGGCAGTATTTTAAACATAGTTGCAAAAAGCACATAGATCATTAACAAGGAAAGAATCACATCTAAATAATAAACATAGTCAACAAAATCTATTGGTATATAATGTTTTAAATTTTCACCAAAAGCGCTTAAAGCAGACGTTAGTACAAAACTAATTAAAAGCAAAAAGCCAATAACAAGAATAAACCCAAAGCTTTTAATCCTGCCAAAAACAGTCTCGATTAATCCATTTTTAAATCTTGGTTTCGCTTTCCATATTTTGTCTAAAACATTCTGGATTTGAAAAAACACTCCCGTAGAACCATAAATTAAAGTTCCAACGCCAATTAATGTAGTAAAAATAGATGTTGAGGCTTCTCCTCTATCAACCATCATAAGTCTTATCGATTCTGCAGTCTGAGTTCCCAATGCTTTAGAAATTTGAGCCAACAATTCTCCTTGAACTATCTCTTTACCCCAAATAGCACCTACTAGATTTACTATAATTACCATTAATGCGGGTAAAGATAAAATGGCGTAATATGCTACCACAGCACTTCTCTCAAAAGGATCACTATTAAACCAGGATTTACTTGCCTTAACTATAAGCTTTGGCAAATCAATAATTTTAAATTTGTTTTTTACTTCTTGGGTTTTCATTTTAAAACATTTATTTAAAACGCTCATTAGGCACTCTAAAAAGTAAAATAATGCCAGCTAAAAAGAAAACGAATAGAAACAAAATTCCGTTTCGCATGCTTCCAGTTATCTGATCTATAAATGCAAAAATCACCATACCTATCACAATCCCTATTTTTTCAGCAACATCATAAAAACTAAAATATGAAGTGGTATCTTCCGTTTCTGGCAAAAACTTAGAATAGGTTGAACGGGCCAAAGCTTGTATCCCGCCCATTACTAAACCTACCAAGCCAGCAGCAATATAAAACTCCGTTGGCGTATGCATGGTATAAGCATAAAAACACAATCCCATCCATGTAATATTAACTACAATTAGCGTTTTAATATTCCCGAATTTTGATGAAGCAAGAGAAGTTAAAAACGCCCCTAAAATGGCAACAAGCTGTATAATTAAAATACTACCTATTAATCCAAATGTTTTAGCATCACCATCTCCCCATAAAATTTCTTCTTCTCCAAAATAAACAGCTACCAACATAATGGTTTGTACAGCCATACTAAACACAAAAAAGGCATGCAAATAGCGTTTTAATCTTAAATTTTCGTTTAAATCTTTCCACACTAAACGCAATTCTTTAAAGCCATTAAATATAATAGCCCTAGTGACTTTATGTCCGTTAGAAGTTCCTTTTGGCAACCAGTAAAAACTATATTGACTAAAACCAATCCACCATAAGCCTACAAGCACAAATGAATAACGCATACCTACTTGGGCTGCAGATTCAATTATTTCGCCATTTTCTGAAATTTTATCGGTAATAAAAAAAGTAGATGGATACATAACCATGGCTAAATTTAAAACCAATAACAAAACACTACCCAAATACCCCAACGAAAATCCTTTAGCACTAATACTATCTTGTTGCTCCGGAAATGCTATATCTGGCAAATACGAATTATAAAACACTAAGCTTCCCCAATATCCTATTAACCCCATAAAATAAAACAGTAAACTTAAATGAATCTTATCTGGAGTAATATCAAACCAGTATAAACCAATGCAACCAATACTACCAACATAACAGAAAAATTTCAAAAAATTCTTTTTATTTCCTACGTAATCAGCAATACCAGATAGAATTGGCGAAGTAAAAGCAACAACCAAAAAAGTAAATGCCGTAACAAAAGTTATTAGCGCTGTACTTTTAAACTCGAAACCAAAAGCCAATACCGTTTTAACTTCCGAAGTACTTTTAAGAAACAATGCCGAGTAAAAAATAGGAAATATAGACGAAGCAATGGTTAATGTATACACAGAATTTGCCCAATCGTAAAAGGCCCATGCATTTAATAACTTTTTACTTCCTTTCTCTAAAAATACCATAATAAAAAAGCTGCCCTTTTATGAGCAGCTTCGAAAATAAGCAAATATTTTATTTATATCGTTAATACTAATTTCTAAATGTAGTAACGCCAAATTTCTTAGCCTCGGCTTTTGCACTTGGCGCCCATTTAGTAAGGTTAGCAATTCTTGTATCGTTTGATGGGTGCGTACTCATAAACTCAGCAGGAGCTTGACCACCACTGTTAGCTTTCATACGTTTCCATAATTCGGCAGCTTCATCTGGATTATAACCCGCAATAGCCATTAAATAAATTCCGATTTGATCAGATTCAGTTTCATGACTTCTACTAAAAGGTAACATAACACCTAATTGCGATCCAATACCATAATATTGGTTAAAAGCATTTCTTGCATTCTCATCTTTAATAGCAATATTTCCTGCAACAGCAATACCTTGTTGTAAATATCCAGCACTCATACGTTGCTGTCCGTGGTTAGCTAAAGCGTGAGCTACCTCATGCCCCATAATAGCTGCAACACCAGCTTCATTTTCTGCTATTGGTAATATTCCAGTATAAAATACAATTTTACCACCTGGCATACACCATGCATTTACAGTAGCATCGTCTACTAAATTATACTCCCATTTATAATCATTTAAATACCCTTCATTTCCATTAGCATTCAACCAACGTTCGGCAGCAACTGCTATACGTTGCCCTACTCTTGTAATCATTTCGGAATCTTTAGTTCCAGTAATTACTTTGTTTTCATTCAAAAATTGACCATATTGAGCAAAAGCTGTTGGAAACAACTGAGAGTTAGGTACTAAAGCCATCGTTTTCTTTCCTGTAAAGGGGTTCGTAGCACAAGAAAATACTAGAGCCGATATGGCTATTAAGCAAAGGGTGTATTTCATTTTCATAATTCGATGGTTTAATTTCAAGTCTTAAAAATACATAAAAAATGCATTGTTATTTTAATTGGACACTTAAATTATATTTTTGTCACATATTAAAAAAACCTAATGGTACTTTTGTTATGTTTTGAAAATTATTTCGACTTAAACATTATAAAAAAATTGAATATATGAACAAGTTAATAATTGCTTTTGCCTTAGTTTTATTTTTTAATTGCAACTCTACGGCGCAAAAAAAAACAAATACCAAGGAAGAGACTTATAAAATAAATAAAACAGAAGCTGAGTGGAAAGCGCAATTAAGCGCTAAAGAATTTCATGTTTTAAGACAAGCAGGAACAGAACGTGCTTTTTCAAGTCCGTTAAACAAAAACGAAGCAGAGGGTATTTATGTTTGTAAAGGTTGCGATACACCTTTATTTAAGAGTGCTCATAAATTTGATTCTGGTACAGGTTGGCCAAGTTTTGATAGAGAAATAAAAGGCAATGTTAGTTTTTCTACAGATTACGATTTGGGTTATGCCAGAACCGAAGAGCATTGTGCCACATGTGGCGGTCATTTAGGACATGTTTTTAATGATGGACCAAAGCGCACCACAGGTATGCGTCATTGTATAAATGGCGTGTCGCTAAAGTTTATTCCTAATAACTAAAAGGAAATAAATTGCTATCCAAATTTCAAAAAATTATTGAAGTGCATTAAAAGCTTGCTATTTAAAAATTGACGCTTTACCTTTATTACATGGAAAGTTATTTAGAAAGCGTAAATAAACAGTTTGAGTATTACAAAAGCTTAGGCGATAAAACGTTTAAACAGCTAAGTTTTGATGACATGCTTTGGCAAAGTGATGAAGATGCCAATAGTATTGCTATACTTGTTAAACACATAGCTGGCAATATGCGAAGCAGATGGAGCAATTTTTTAACTGAAGATGGCGAGAAAAGCTGGCGAAACAGGGATGATGAATTTGTTAGTGACTTCACTTCGGAAGAAGCTGTAATAGCTACTTGGGAAAGCGGATGGTTTTGTTTATTTAATGCTATTAGAGCTTTAAAACCCGAAGATTTAGAACATATTATTTACATTAGAAACGGCGGACACACGGTTACAGAGGCCATAAACAGGCAACTAGCCCATTATGCTTACCACGTAGGACAAATTGTTTTTTTAGGCAAACTATTAAAAGGAAAGGAATGGAAATCGTTATCTATTCCAAAAGGTAATTCTGCCACGTATAATAAGGCCAAGTTTAATAATGAGAAGGAGCGCAGACATTTTACTGATGATCTTTAAGCAAGTTGACAGTATACAGCCGCGGTATGCAGTTTGTTTCGTTGTGGTGATAAGCTTTAAGTCATAAAAATAAAGAGGCAAGTATTTTTTCTTGTGAAGATCTGGAGTCTTAGCATTATTTAAGAAGTTTACCTGACCTGCGAGGTTTTTAAAACCTTGTAGGTCTTATTTCTTATAATAAAACTAATCTATAAAAGGCGTGAAAAACTAAATCTTAAAACCATTATTTAGTAAGTATGCCCCGCGATAAGGATTGAGGCATTTGTTGAAGTTCTTTTTGTGTTGTTGCACGTATGCAACACAAAAAAGCGACTGCTGAAATATTTATATTCACGATTTAATATATTAAAAATATAAACCGATGAGTAAAGCCTGACCCGATTTTTCTTCTGAAATCGCCCAAAGGTTATTATACTTTATGTTTGTTTTTAAAGGGACGAATTATTAATCGGGCTTCCCTGTCGAAACGAACATAATTATACACCCAATTTACAAACACCACCATTCGGTTTCTGAAACCTATTAGGAAAAACAGGTGTACAAACATCCAAACATACCAAGCAAATACGCCTTGAAATTTCCATCGTTTTAAATCGACTACGGCTTTATTTCGTCCAATTGTTGCCATAGCACCTTTGTCGGTATAGCTAAAGGGCTCCATATGTTGGTTTTCAATAAGTTTTAAAATATTATCGCCTAATTGGTCGCCTTGTTGTATGGCAGGTTGTGCCATCATTGGGAAACCATGCGGAAACTCATCACTTACCAAGCAGGCAATATCGCCAATAGCAAATATGTGGTTATAGCCTTTTACTTGGTTAAACTCGTTTACCAAAAGCCTGTTGCCACGGCTAACAAGATCTTGCGCATCTAGACCTTTTATGGTGGCTCCTTTTACGCCTGCCGCCCAAACTAGAGTGGCGGTTTCGAAGGTTAAATCGGTATTTGTGGTAACCGTTTTGCCATCGTAATTGGTTACTCTAACGTTTTTCCATACGTTAACGCCTAGTTTTTCTAGAAAATCTTCTGCCTTTGCCGAGGCTTGCGCGCTCATACCTTTTAATATGCAATTGCTAGATTGCACGATATGAATTTGAGCCAAACGCGTATCTAAATCTGGATAATCTTTTGGCAAGATGCCTTTTTTTATTTCGGCCAATGCACCGGCAAGCTCTACGCCTGTTGGTCCGCCACCTACAATTACAAAATTCATTAAAGCGTTACGCTCGTTTAAATCTGAGGTTAAAAGAGCATCTTCAAAATTTTCGAGAATTAAACTTCTTAAATCTAAAGACTGCGGTATGGTTTTCATGGCCATACTGTGTCTTTCGACTTCGGTATTGCCAAAAAAGTTTGTTGTAGATCCCGAAGCCACTACTAAATAATCGAATTTTAAGTTACCTATATTGGTTTTTACCTTGTTTTTTTGAGTATCTATCTCCTCGACATCTGCTAATCGAAAATAAAAATTTGGAAAGTCTTTTAAAATTTTACGAATAGGGTAAGCAATAGAGTCTGGCTCTAAACCACCTGTAGATACTTGGTAAAGTAAAGGCTGAAAGGTGTGATAGTTATTTTTATCTAAAAGTACAACTTGCACTTCTTGTTTAGATAATTTTTTTGCTAAGGCAACGCCTGCAAAACCACCGCCAATAATTACAATGCGAGGAAAACTCGTTCTAGGTATGTTCATAAATAAAAACTTGCAGCGCAAAGGTAATAAAACAAGTACAGATTCTATTCCTTATTATAAGGTTACAAAACAACAATTACATAATGGATATTACTTAATATTTTTTTTTGGATTTAATAAGTTCTCTATTCTTTTTTAAAAATCGATTTCGTAAATTCGCATTCTAAACTTTTTAACAAATGAGTAAATACGATATTATTGTTCTTGGAAGTGGTCCTGGTGGTTATGTAACAGCTATTAGAGCATCACAATTAGGTTTTAAAACCGCTATTGTTGAAAAAGAAAATCTTGGTGGCGTATGCTTAAACTGGGGTTGTATTCCAACAAAAGCTTTATTAAAATCGGCTCAGGTTTTTGAATACCTAAAGCATGCTGAGGACTATGGTTTAAAAGTAAAAGATGCAGAACATGATTTTGATGCTGTTGTAAAACGTAGCCGTGGGGTTGCAGATGGTATGAGCAAAGGTGTTCAGTTTTTAATGAAGAAGAATAAAATTGATGTTATAGAAGGTTACGGAACACTAAAACCTGGTAAAAAGGTTGAAGTTGATGGTACCGAATATAGCGCTAACAATATTATAATTGCAACTGGTGCACGTTCTCGTGAGTTACCAAGTTTACCACAAGATGGCAAAAAGGTAATTGGATACAGACAAGCCATGACCTTAAAGAAACAACCAAAGAAAATGATTGTGGTTGGATCTGGTGCTATTGGTGTTGAATTTGCATATTTTTATAACTCTATTGGTACAGAAGTTACTATAGTAGAGTATTTACCAAAAATTGTTCCTGTTGAGGATGATGATGTATCTAAGCAATTAGAGCGTTCTTTCACAAAATCTGGAATTAAAGTTATGACATCGGCCGAAGTAACATCGGTTGATACTTCTGGAAAAGGTGTTAAAGCAACAGTAAAAACAAGTAAGGGTGAAGAAGTACTTGAAGCAGATATTATTTTAAGTGCCGTTGGTATTAAATCTAATATTGAAAACATTGGTTTAGAAGATGTAGGCATTGTTGTTGATAGGGATAAAATTATTGTTAACGATTTTTACCAAACTAACATTCCTGGTTATTATGCTATTGGAGATGTTACTCCTGGTCAAGCTTTAGCTCATGTCGCTTCCGCGGAAGGGATACTATGTGTAGAAAAACTTGCAGGAATGCATGTTGAAGCTATAGACTACGGAAACATACCAGGTTGTACATATTGTTCTCCTGAAATTGCATCGGTTGGATTAACTGAAAAGCAAGCAAAGGATAAAGGTTTAGATATTAAAGTTGGTAAATTCCCGTTCTCTGCTTCTGGTAAAGCCAGTGCTGGTGGAAATAAAGAAGGCTTTGTAAAAGTTATTTTTGATGCCAAATATGGCGAATGGTTAGGTTGCCACATGATTGGTGCTGGAGTTACCGATATGATTGCTGAAGCTGTTTTAGGACGTAAACTTGAAACTACAGGTCACGAGGTATTAAAAGCTATTCACCCTCACCCTACAATGAGTGAAGCGGTAATGGAAGCTGTTGCAGCTGCTTATGACGAAGTAATACATTTATAAGACTATAAACGTTTAAACGATATAAAAAATGCGATTCAAAACTGAATCGCATTTTTTTTAGAATTTATATTTAGCACCCAACTTTAAAATCGAATTAGTAGTTGGCATACTGGTTTTAAAAGAATTCTCACTTTCTAAGTTATAATTAAACCTCGCATCCATTAAAAACGATTCGTTAAACTCGTATTGTACACCTAAGGTTCCGGATGGGCTTACCTCTTCTACCGTTCCGTTTACGAGTAATAAATTTAATGTTGGCCCAAACAAAACATGAAACTTATTACTAATGCTATATTTTACCAGTAAAGGAAAATCTTTTACCATATAATTTGTACTAAAACCACCAAAGTTAGTTTGCACGTTTTCAGCTCTTAAAATCCAGTTTTTACTTATATTATATTCTGAAAAGTAGGTAGCGAAGGGTAAGACTTCGTTATTAATATTAACCTCATTACTAATGTTAAACGACGCTTCCTTTTTAGTATCACTTTCTTGCCCATTAACATTGCAAAAACAAGGACAGATTATCCATAAAATAATTAAGTTTCCTCTCACAGCACAGAATTGTAAATTTAATACTACACAAACCTAAACTATATTATTTAAATTTATCTTAAAAATTTTATAATAAAAAATGCGATTCAAAACTGAATCGCATTTTTTACATGGTTTTTATTTAGTGCTTTTCACCTTTCAAGGAAGCTAATTACATCCTTATTCTAAAAGCTCTGAATAGCCAACTCGTAACTTTGTAAGCCAAAGCCAAGAATAACGCCCTTAGCATTAGGAGAAATAAAAGATTGATGCCTAAACTCCTCGCGATTAAACGTATTTGAAATATGCACTTCTACAACGGGCGTTTCAATAGCTTTAATAGCATCGCCAATACCAATAGAAGTATGTGTATAAGCCGCTGCGTTTAAAATAATACCATCAAAATTAAAACCGACTTCATGCAATTTATCTATTAATTCGCCCTCTATATTCGATTGAAAATAATCAATAGAGACGTCCGGGTATTTACCTTTCACTTCTTCTAAAAACTCTGTAAAAGACAAACTTCCGTAAATATTAGGTTCTCTCTTTCCTAATAGATTTAAATTAGGACCGTTTATTATGATTAGTTTTTTCATGTAGTAAAGATATTTAAAAAATGAGCATAAAAAAACCGAAGCTATTAACTTCGGTTTTTTTTTCTATTATTTTGGTATGTTTATTATAATTTGTATAATAAACCAAAAGAAGCATTACCACTAAAAGGGTTAGCAACATCTCCAAATCCTAAGTTAAAATTAGATTCTGCTTTAGCTCCATCAACATCAGCCTTTGTAGATGTGAAACCTAATACGTTTCTTAAACCAAAAGTTAAAGCAATTTTTTCTGTTACAAAATAGTTAATACCTAAGTCTAAACTAGCACCAATAGCGTTAACTTTAAAGTCGCTAATTTTATTATCACTAGTAGCATAAGCAATACCAAACTCAGTAAACGTTTTAAAACGTTGTCCTAAATCTAAAAAGTAGTAACGAGCAAACACTCCAGCACCAAATGTAGAGTTATCAACAGTATCAGTTCCTGAAACTTCTTCTTTAAATGAATTAAAAGTTAATTGACCTCCAATAGCTAAATCTTCATTTAAAAAGAAACCAACTTTAGGAGCAATTGTAAAACTGTTTGTTTTTTCATCAAAGTTTTTGTCATTAGTACTACTAAATCCGATGTTACCTTCTAAAAAGACATCACCTTCATTAAATCCATAAGCTTTTGCATCATCTTGAGCATTTACATTTGATAATCCGAATACTGCAACCGCAGCAATAATTAATAATTTTTTCATAATTGTTTAAGTTTGATTGTTTGAATAATTTCGGTGGCAAATCTAATTTTTAGAACTGTAGTAGAAGTCTATAAAATGTTAAAATATAATGCATTTCATCGATTAAATAAGCGCTTTTAAGGATATTTTTACTAAAAACCAAGTACTATTTATTTTATCTTTTAAGTGCTTTTATTTCAGTTTACTGCATAAAAAAAAAGGGAAGCTATTAACTTCCCTTTTTTTTATTAAATACTTAAATTTATAGCTTATAACCTACGCCAACGAAAAAACCACTTAATTTAGAAGAATACCCACTTGGAGCATCTTCAATTAAGTTAGCTAAACCTAAACTATATCTAGCTTCAACAAAAAACTGCTCAGAAATGTCGTATGCAGCTCCAGCTTCAACACCAAAATTTAACGACTTTACACCTTCTCCTGTATCAAGCAAAATCCCTAAACTAGGACCAGCTAAAACACTAAACTCCTCCGAAACAGGAATTTTAGCCATAAGAGGAATAGCGATTTGATCTAATTCATCAATAGAAACATACATAACACTAGGTTGAAACACAAATGATTCTGAAACATCAATATCAGCAAAAGCTCCAATATAAAAGCCAGTTTCTGAAGTGGAAACACTTGCTCCTTCAGCTTTAAACTTCATAGAAGCAAAATCAGCCCCTGCTTTTAAACCAAAGTTTTGAGCACTAACGCTTGTTAATCCGAATACTGCAATAGCAGCGCATAAAAATAATTTTTTCATAATTTAAAATGTTTTTAGTTTGATTACAGCAAATTAAAGCTAAATTTTTGAAAAATACTACAAATACACCAATGTTATTAACAATTTTGTCAACAATATTTCGTAAAACACTGTAATTAAATGTTTTAAGATTCAACTTATTAACAATTCTAGCTAATAATTTAACCGTATTGCATAAAAAAACTACACATTGCACCTATAAATAGTTACTTTTACAACTATGAAATGGAAACACGCTTTAAACGATTACCAACTATATTTAAAGATAGAACGCGGGTTATCGCAAAATTCTATCGATAATTATGCCTTGGACGTCACGAAGCTTATAAATTTTGTTGAAGCTAATAACATAAACCATACGCCTGTTAACATTACCTCAGAGCTTATTCAACAATTTATTTATGAGATTGCTAAAATTGTTAATGCTAGATCGCAATCTAGAATAATATCTGGCCTGCGCAGTTTTTTTAATTATTTAGTATTTGAAGATTACCGAAAGGACAATCCGTTAGAATTAATTGAATCTCCCAAAATAGGAAGGAAACTACCAGACACCCTATCGGAAGCCGAAATAGATACAATAATAAAAGCTATTGATTTAAGTAAGCCTGAAGGCGAACGTAATAGAGCCATGTTAGAAACCTTATATGGTTGCGGGTTGCGCGTAAGCGAGTTAATAAACCTAAAAATATCAGACCTATTTTTTGATGAAGGCTTTATAAAAGTTACCGGTAAAGGAGACAAGCAGCGTTTTGTCCCTATTATAGATGTTACCAAAAAATATATAAATATTTATAGGACTAGTATTCGGGTTCATTTAAACATTAAACCGGGGCACGAGGATACCTTATTTTTAAACAGACGAGGTAAACAGTTAACGCGCGCTATGATTTTTACCATAATTAAACAATTAGCGGTGAAAATTGGGTTAGAAAAAAATATTTCGCCACATACTTTTAGACATTCTTTTGCCACACATCTATTACAAAATAATGCCGATTTACGCTCTATTCAGCTTATGCTAGGACACGAAAGCATTACTACCACTGAAATCTATGTGCATTTAGATAAAAGTCATTTAAGCGAGGTGGTTGAGAAATACCACCCTAGAAACTAATAAAAAGTAAAAAAAAAGAGAACTCTACTACATCTATTTCTTTTATTTCCAGCTAATTATTTGTAAATTTATAAAAACCAATCCCCTAAATCTTATTAAACTAACATAATAACAACTTTTATATATGCCAATATTTAACAAAGTTAGAGGATTATTGAAGTTGGATAAAACTGATATTCCCCTTAATAATGTTGGACAAGAAAATTCAAAATGGGAATTAGCGGTAGACATTACCAATATTGGTGTTTGGGAGTTTGACGCCACCATTAATAAAGTATACTTCTCTGAATCTTCTAAAAGAATTATTGGTTTTGAGAATGACACTACCTTTGGATCCAATGTTAATGATTGGAACAAACGCGTTCACCCCGACGACAGAGAGAAATATTATAAAGACTACCAAGACCATTTAGAAGGCCTAAAACCTATTTACATTAATGAACACCGCGTAAAATGTAAAGACGGTACTTACAAATGGATATTAGACAAAGGCAAAATTATAAAATGGGATGATAACGGTACACCTATTCGTTTTCTAGGTACACATATAGATATTACCAACCTTATTGAAAATGAAATTAAAATATCGAACACGTTAAACCTTGTTAGTAAACAAAATAATAGACTTAAAAACTTTGCGCATATAGTTACTCATAATTTAAAACAACATGCTAGTAATTTTGAGAGTTTATTAAAATTTCATGAAGAATCTAAGTCTGAAAAGGAAAAAGAAGACCTATTACAATATCTTAAAAGCTTATCTGCTTCGCTTACTAAAACCATTAGTAACTTGCATGAAATTGTATCGATACAAAACCATAAACCTACGGCATTTAAAAAACTCTATTTAGCCGAAGAGACAGATAAAATACTAAACATGTTAAACCTTGTTATTACAGAAAATAAGGCTACTATTAACAACAATATAAACCCTAAGCTATTTATTTATTATAATGCGATATACTTAGAGAGCATTATACAGAACCTACTTACTAATGCTATAAAATACAAACATCCAGATAGAGATCCCGTAGCTACAGTTAGCACGATTATTAAAGACGAAAAACTCCAAGTTATTGTTTCTGATAATGGTATTGGAATTGATTTAGAAAAATATGGCGATTCTATTTTTGGCTTGTACAAAACATTTCATAACAATAAAGATTCGGAAGGTGTTGGTTTATACTTGATAAAAAACCAAATAGAGACTTATGGCGGCAAAATAAATGTTGAAAGCACTCTTAATGTAGGCACTACGTTTACGGTAACTATACCAAACAAAAAAAGTCCAGTTTAAAACTGGACTTTTTTATATATTAAATAATCTTAATTTTCTTTTTACTTAGCAATATTAACTGCTCTTGTTTCTCTAATGACAGTTACTTTAACTTGACCTGGATACGTCATATCAGTTTGTACTTTTTGAGAAATACTAAATGATAAATCTGCCGCTTTTTGATCGTCTACTTTTTCGCTTTCAACAATAACACGTAGTTCTCTACCCGCTTGAATTGCGTAAGCTTTTTTAACACCATTAAATCCAAAAGCAATATCTTCTAAATCTTTTAAACGCTGTATATAACTATCTAAAACTTGACGTCTTGCCCCTGGTCTTGCTCCCGAAATAGCATCACAAACTTGTACAATAGGTGCTAATAACGATTTCATTTCTATTTCGTCGTGGTGTGCTCCAATAGCATTACAAACATCTGGTTTTTCACCAAACTTCTCAGCCCATTGCATACCTAAAATAGCGTGTGGAGTTTCCATATCTGCTTCGGCATCTGGCACTTTTCCTATATCATGTAATAAACCTGCTCTTTTAGCCATTTTAGGGTTTAAACCTAATTCTGCTGCCATTACGCCACAAAGCTTAGCCACTTCACGCGAGTGTTGCAACAAGTTTTGGCCGTAAGACGAACGGTATTTCATTCTTCCAACCATTTTAATTAACTCAGGATTTAAATTATGAATACCTAAGTCTATAACAGTACGCTTACCAACTTCTATAATTTCCTGCTCGATTTGCTTTTGAGTTTTCTTAACAATCTCTTCAATTCTAGCAGGGTGAATTCTACCATCGGTAACTAATTTGTGTAATGATAAACGTGCTACTTCTCTTCGTACAGAATCAAAACATGATAAAATGATTGCTTCAGGAGTATCATCTACAATAATCTCAACACCTGTTGCTGCTTCAATAGCTCTAATATTACGACCTTCTCGACCAATAATACGTCCTTTAACATCATCAGATTCAATATTAAAAACAGACACACAGTTATCTACCGCTTCTTCTGTTCCAATACGCTGTATGGTGTTTATTATAATTTTCTTAGCATCTTGTTCTGCTGTAAGTTTAGCTTCTTCTAAAGAACTTTGTATAAAAGCCATAGCATCATTTTTAGCTTCACCTTTTAAAGATTCTACTAATTGCTCTTTAGCTTCTTCTGCAGAAAGGCTTGATATAACCTCTAATTGCTGTACTTGGCTTTTATGTAACCTATCTACCTCTTCCTGCTTTTTATCTAAAACATCAAGTCTGTGGTTGTAGTCATTAATTTTACTTTCAAGACTTTCGTTATGCTTTTTACTTTTAGCTAATTCGCTAGACACTTGCGACTCTTTATCGCGTGTTCTTTTTTCAGATTCAGCCATTTTTTTATCGCGTGCTAAAATGACCTTTTCATGCTCAGATTTTAGTTCGATAAATTTTTCTTTAGCCTGAAGAATTTTATCTTTTTTAAGGCTTTCACCTTCGCTGTTTGCTTCTTTAAGTATTAAAGCCGCATTTTTTTTCGCTTCTTTTACAAGTTTTGAAGCATTATTTTTTTCTAGTGTTTTTGCTATTACAAAGCCAATTATTAGCCCTAATATAACACCACCTACTGCAAATATAATTGAGTTATCCATCGTTAATTTAGTTGATTATAATATAAAATGCCCTTTTGACTATTTAATCATTTCAGTCAAATTGGTATATAAAAAAGCCTACACCAGTATAAAGTTTTGTATAAACTCCTTAAAAACAAGTTTAGGGCTAACAAGCTGATCAAGGATCTGCTCGAGTAACCAAAAATAAATTTGGTACTAGCAGCTTGCTTTTACAACTTAAACTCACCCTTTTTAAAGAATTAACGTTGAGTTTATCAAAAAAAATAACCAATGTAGGCAGTAACTTTTAGTTTATTTTAAAGAACGTATTAGAGACTATATATGCGATTGTAATAAATCGTTTAAAGCATTTAGTTTTTCTTCTACATGCTCACTTACAGTTGCTTTATCTATAGACTTCTGCTCTACTTGAGATGCAAATTGTAAGGCACACATGGCCAAAACATCTTGTTTATCTCGAACAGAATAACTTTGCTCAAATTGTTTTATCATCACTTCAATGTTCTTAGCCGCTTTACGCAATCCTTCCTCTTGACTTGCATCAATCGTTAAAGGATATACTCGGTTAGCTATAGACAGCTTTATTTTAAGCTTTTCGGACATTGAATGTAATTAACTTTAATCAGCGAGTTGAGCAATACAATGATCAATATCTCTAATTAATGCGTTTATTTTAAGCTTAGTTTCTCTTTTATTTTCGTCACTACCAAGTATTGTATTTGCCATTTTAAGAGCTTCGTACTTTTCTTCCCAACTAGCAATATGCTTTTGTTGTGTTAAATTTTCTTGCTTTGAAATCTCTAATTCTTCATTTAATTTCAAATTAGCACGTTTTAAAAGCTCAAGTTTGTGTAATACTTTACTAATCTTGTTTTCTAAAGAATCTACAATATCTTCAATATTACTCATTTACAAATTTCAATACTTACCTTACAAAGTTAACATTCTTAGCCATAAATTACAATTGTTTTGTCATAAAATTTCAGTTTCATTATTTATCATGGTATCAAAAAACACATGGCTTGATTATTGTATTATTTTTTGCACTTTCATATCAAATTAATATTTTAGCCATAATACTCATATATGCGAATTATACTGTCCCTCATTTTAGTTTTTTCATTATTCAGTAATGCTCAAAACAATTACCCACAAGATTATTTTAGTTCACCACTAGAAATCCCATTAGTTTTGGCTGGCACGTTTGCCGAATTACGTTCTAATCATTTTCACTCGGGTGTCGATATAAAAACCCAGCAACGCGTGGGCTTAAAAGTTAAGGCCGTAGCCGATGGTTTTGTTAGCAGAATAAAAGTATCGCATTATGGTTACGGAAAAGCCTTATACATAACCCATCCAAATGGTTATACCTCGGTGTATGCGCATCTTCAAAAATTCTCGCCAGATATTGAAGCCTTCATCAAAAAGCAACAGTACGAGCAAGAATCTTATGAAATTGAATTATTCCCCAAAGCCGAAGATTTACCACTTTTAAAGGACAGCCTAGTTGCTTACAGCGGAAACACAGGAAGTTCTGGCGGTCCACATTTACATTTCGAAATTAGAGATAAAGAAGAACGCCCAATTAACCCAATGCTTTTTGGGATGGATATAAAAGACACCACCTATCCAACGGTGAAATCCATTTACGCTTATCCTTTAGATGACCATTCGTTTATAAATAAATCGAATACCAAACAAAAATTACGATTAACAGCGCTTAAAAATGGTGATTACACTACCGAAAACATTGAAGCCTTTGGTAATATTGGTTTTGCGGTAAACACTATAGACAGGCAAGATTTGGCAGCAAACTCTAATGGTGTATATAACATTCAAACCTTTATAAATGGAAATAGAAATTTTGAAATAGACTTTGGACGCTTCTCTTTTGATGAAACCAAACATATTAATCAGTTAATAGACTATGAACATTTTACAACCGAAAAGCAACGGATTCAAAAATTATTCAAGAAAAACAATCCGCTAAGTCTATATAAATCGGTGTTAAATGATGGTGTTATTAAAGTAGAAGACAGCACCTATTCAGTATATAAAATAAGAGTAGCCGATTTTAAAAACAATGAATCTTGGATAACTGTACATATTAAAGGCAGCAAACAAAGCATTACTAAGCCTAAAGAAAAACGTATTACACCATACTACATTAAGGCTAACCAAGCTACAAACTTAAAAGCAGGTAATGTAACAGTCGATTTTTATAAAGACACTTTTTACGAAGATTTCTTTTTAGATTTTGAAGTGAAAAATGACACACTTAAACTTCACAAAGACATTAAGCCTACTAAAAAGAATTTTAATATTACCTACGATGTAAGTAGGTTTACAAACGAAGACAAAAACAAACTCTATATAGCCAAATTAATAGGATACAAAAATTATCCAGCCTACACGTCAACAAAAAGAAAAGGCGATTTACTTACGGCAAGCACAAAAAAACTAGGCACATTTGCTTTAACCATGGACACAATAAGTCCTAAAATTTCGGCTGTAAATTTTAAAGACAAACAGTGGTTAAGTAAGTATCGTTATTTAAAAATTAAAATTACAGATGAAGGCTCCGGGATATCTAATTTTAGAGCATCTATAAACGGGAAATGGATTTTAATGGAGTATGAATACAAGAAGAATATGCTAACTTACGATTTTAATGATAGCATAATTACAGACACCAAAAACAATTTAAAAGTAATTGTTACTGATAATGTTGGAAATAATTCTACTTTTGAAACGTTCTTTTATAGAAAATAAATTTTACACACTTGAAGGCAAAACAACTACTAACCACTACCCTATTTTTTTTAACCATAACATTTAGTTTTGCCCAAAGCGCAACGCTTCGAGGTGTTATTTTAGATGAAAAAAATCAGCCCATTGAAAATGTTAATATAAAAACTGACACTTCTGGTGCGCAAACAAATGCCAATGGTTTTTATACCTTAACAATTCCTGCAAGTAAAGATGTTACCGTAGCCTTTACTCATATTTCGCATAAAAAGATTAGAAGTACTTTCAATTTAAAAAATGGTGAAAACTTAGAGTTTAACCCCGTAATGAGTACAACTATTGAGCAAATAGCAACCGTTATTGTAAATAGTAATAGACGTAAAGAAGTTGAAGGCATAATAACTATAAAGCCAGACGTTATTAGAAAAATTCCTGGGGCGAATGCTGGTGTGGAAAATTTATTGCTAACCTTACCAGGAGTTAGTAATAACAACGAACTTAGTACACAATATTCTGTTCGTGGTGGAAATTATGATGAAAACTTAGTTTATGTAAATGGTATTGAAGTATATCGTCCGTTTTTAGTACGTTCAGGACAACAAGAAGGACTTAGTTTTGTAAACACAAATTTGGTACAGAATGTAGATTTTTCTGCTGGTGGTTTTCAAGCGAAGTATGGCGATAAGTTATCTTCGGTATTAGATATTACCTATAAAAACCCATATCAATTTGAAGTTAACGCGGATTTAAGTCTTTTAGGTGGCGGTCTTTCAGTTGAAAACATAAGTAAAAATTCAAAATTCACGAGTATCGTTGGAGTGCGTTACCGCGATAACAGTTTGCTTGTAAATGCAAAAGAAACCGAAACCAATTTCAAACCCACTTTTGCAGATGCACAAGGATATTTCACTTATAAATTTTCGAATAAATTTCATTTAAGTTTTTTAGGTAGTGCATCTATAAATAAATATGACTTTGAACCGCAAACGCGCCAAACTAACTTCGGAACCTTAAGCGAACCTGTAGCATTATTAGTGTTTTATGATGGGCAAGAAAAAGACAGGTACCAAACCCTTTTTGGTGCTTTTAAAGGGTCTTACTTTGTAAATGACGATTTAACGTTAAAATTAATAGCGTCTACCTACCATACTACCGAGGAAGAGTACTTTGACATTTTAGCGCAATATCGTTTAGGCGATGTAAATAGTAATATTGGTGATGAAAATTTAGGTGAAGTTGAGTTTAGCCAGGGTATTGGTAGCCAATTAAACCATGGCAGAAACGACTTAGATGCTCTAATAACGACTATTGAACATAAAGGAGATTTTAAAGTAAATGATAATCGTTTTGAATGGTCTGTAAAATACACCAATGAAGATATAAGAGACCGTTTGGTAGAATGGGAAACTATAGACTCTGCAGGATTTTCATTAAGACCTCCAAAAACAACTACTAACGAGCAACCTTACGCACCTTTTACAGGTCCGTTAGTTCCTTTTCAAAATGTAAGAGCAACAAACAACACTCAAATAAACCGAATACAAGCCTATGGCCAATGGAGTAAACGTAGCACTTTAGGAAGTAGCGATGTTTGGTATAACGCCGGTATTCGTGCTCATAACTGGTCTGTTAGTGGCGATGGTATTTCAACATCAAATCAAGTGGTTTTTAGTCCGCGTGCACAATTTGCCATAAAACCAGATTGGGAAAAAGACATGCTATTTAGAGTAGCAGGAGGTTTATACTACCAACCACCATTTTATCGAGAACTTAGGGATGTTAATGGGGTTGTGCAACCAGATGTGAAGGCGCAAAAATCTTTTCACTTAGTTTTAGGAAACGATTACAGCTTTAAAATGTGGGATCGCCCTTTTAAATTAACCTCCGAAGCCTATTATAAAAACCTTAGTAATGTTAATCCGTATACCCTAGAAAATGTACGTATTCGTTATGCTGCCAATAATAACGCTAAAGCCTACGCATATGGTTTAGACTTGCGCTTAAATGGTGAATTTGTCCCTGGCACAGAATCGTGGCTTAGTTTTGGGTATTTAAAAACCGAAGAAAACATTGATGACAGAGGTTACATTGCAAGACCAACAGATCAGCGTTTAAAATTCGCTGCTCTATTTCAAGATTATGTGCCTAATATGCCAAACTTAAAAATGTATTTAAATATGGTGTTTAATACGGGGTTACCAGGTGGTTCGCCTAGTTATGCAGACCCGTATTTATATCAAAGCAGATTACCATCGTACAAACGTGCAGATTTTGGTCTTCAATATGTATTGGTTGATGCTAACAAGCGTTTTGATCAAGGCTGGAAAAAACCATTTAAAGACTTATCATTTGGTTTCGAAATATTCAATCTTTTTGATGTTCAAAACTCTATAACCAACACTTGGGTTAGAGATGTAAGTAGTAAATCGCAAATTGCTATTCCTAATTACTTAACACCACGGGTTTTTAATGTAAGAACGACTATGAAGTTTTAATTAATTATTTAATACTTAAATTTTCTGAAAACACGATAAGGCTATCTGTTCCAGAACCGGTTAATCTTTGAGTAAACACTTCAATATAATCGCCATTAGCCAAATCGACATTCGCATTTATAGAAACATTTTGAATTTGAGTATCACTATCAATATACACAATAGAATTCGACTCTGTAATTACAGCCCCATTTTTTGCAACAACAAAAGCATAAAAATTACCAACCGCACCAGTTACACGTATAGATAACGATGCATTTATTTGGAACTCTCTAGACTTTAATCCATCATAGTACAACCTGTTATTATCACCCAAGTCTACAATAAACCTAAACAAACTATTAGCTTCAAAAGTACCGTCACCTTCTATCTCTACAGCAGTACCATTAGTTATACTTTGGGTAAAACCTGTTGTTAAATTACCATTATAGTAAAAGTTACCAGATGCTACGCCATCGGTTTCTACTGCAATTCCCGGGGTATTAACATCCCAATCATTAGTAAAATCATATCCTGTATATGGAGACGTTCCGTTTATATAGTTACCTCCGCCTAAAAACGAAACATTACGTATAGATGCTCCTCCCGTTACAGAGGTTACAGCTGAAACATCCATTCCTGCTATAGCAGTAGTAACTTCACTAAAACCGCCTTGTCTAGATATCACATCAAAATCTCCTGTAAACGTTTCATAAACACCTCCATTACTACTATCCCATCCACTTGAATTTATTAAAACTTCATTAATATCAGTATACGTTATTCCATCCGCATTATTTACAAACTGAACGATACTAAAAAAAATAAGATTAAATGATGACAACGTACCAACTGACGCCGAATTTGCTATAACACAATCCCTTACAATAAGCGTTTCGGCAAAGCTTCCAGTTATATCAAATACTGAGCCTCCAGTAACTGATATGGTTAGCCCTCTAATAGATCCTCCTGAAACACCTTGAAATAGTGTTCCTCCCGCTTTTAACAAAATATCTTCATTAGTATCTTCCCCTATTACGTATGCCCCATTTAAGTTTATAGGAGCAGTTAAAGTAATGGTTCCATTTATTTCATAAAGAAAATTTTCATCTAAAAAATATTCTAAGCCGCCTCCTGCTGCAAGTTCATCTGCTAAGTCTGCCTCAGATTTAACTAATTTGTAATTATCTCTGGTAACGGAGCCCTCTAGTTTTACCCAGACAGAACTATCAAAATAGAAAAAAGCATCTTCTTCAGTATCAAAAACCAAAAGTCCTTCGGCCGGATCACTTATAGCGATTCGATCTGCAGTTATCATTCTTGGGGCTAGAAATCCTTGAGAATCTGAAGTTATATCTAAAGCAGAAGATTCATGTGGGGCTGTCGTTCCAATACCAACTTGCGCAGAAGCTATTGTTTGGATGGTAATAAAAATAAAGATAAGGGGATAAAATCTCATAACGATTCATGTTGGTTAAAGCGTGAGAGACTTACAATGCAAAAATATACAAAAAGAACTACACTAAGAGCTTTTTATCCAATAAAAATGAATTTTAACAGATTTTGTATGAAAAAATACACAGGTTTTATTGAGCGAACGCTTTTAAAACATTAACAACATAGTCCACTTCTTCTTTAGTATTAAAAATGCTGAAAGAGAAACGGATAGAAGGCTTTTCTAAATCCTCATTACTTAAAATTTCAGATAATACATGCGATTTTTGGGAACTTCCGCTTTGGCAAGCACTTCCTTTAGAGCAAGCAATTCCTTTTAAATCTAATTGAAACAACAACATAGCTGCCTTTTTAGGATCAATTGGCAAACACACATTTACTAAAGTGTAAGTACTTTTATCAAAATCATTAGAACTTCCGTTAAAAGTCACATTAGGAATTGCTGCTTTCATCGTATCAATAAAGTAGCTCTTTAATTCTTTTATATATTGTGCTTCTTTTTCTAAATTATCATTGGCCATTAGTAATGCTTTTTCCATCCCAACAATATTATGTACACTCTCTGTTCCTGCACGAAGTCCGCGCTCCTGCTCACCTCCAACAATTAAAGGCTTTAATAACCCAGAATTTTTTCTAATAAATGCAAAACCAACACCTTTAGGGCCGTGGAATTTATGCGCTGCAGCTGCTACAAAATCGACCTTAATCTCTTGTAAGTCCATGTTATAATGTCCAATAGATTGCACAGCATCCGAATGAAATAAGGCGTTATTCAATTTACACATATTGGCAACTTGCTTAATATCCAAAACAGAACCAATCTCGTTATTAATGTGCATTAAACTCACTAAGGCTTTAGCGTTTTTTTGTAATAAACGCTCTAAATGACTGTAATCTATCTGGCCACTTGGTTTAATATCCACATAACTAATAGTTATACTGTACTCCTTTTGTAATTTTTGAATGGTATGTAAAACAGCATGGTGTTCAATTTTTGTGGTAATAATGTGTGTTACACTCAAATCTTTTACTGCACTATTTAAAACCAAATTATCGGCTTCGGTTCCACCAGAAGTAAATATAATTTCGCCTGCCGAGACATTTAAACTCTGTGCAATGGCTTTTCTTGATTTTTCAACTAATGCCTTTGAAGACCTACCAAAACTATGAGAAGATGATGGATTACCAAAATTAGTTCTCATAACTTCCGAAATAGCATGAATAACTTCTTCACGCAAAGGTGTAGTGGCTGCATTATCAAAATATACTGACTTCATAAGGCTGTAAATTAAAGTTCAAAAATACTTGAAATAAAACGATTAGCAATCATAGCTTTTAAAGATTACATTCTAGGATAAAAAAAGTAAGCTATTTTTTAATAGTAAATTAGCTAAAACACAAGTATATTCTAATTCCCCATCGCTTTACCTAACAAAATACAAACGACAAAATAACAAAATTTACAGATTGCTTTGAACTTTATTTAGGATTACTACGTTATGAATATCAATTCTATTATTTTTGCCTAAAACCTAGAAACAATGCGTAAGTTATTTTTTGTTTTATTCGCTTCAAGCTTACTAACCTTTAATGGTTGTGATGATGGAGATATTATAACAGTTGAATTAGATTTTGATGACACTTTTCAAGTATGTGAAGGTGGCGACGATTTGGTTTTTTACAAAACTAAAGATGATCCGTCTGAATCTTTATCTTTAAAATTAACCAATGTTAGTATTGCAAATATTCTAGATGTAGATGAAACAGGTGTATTTGAAAAAACATATACCATAAGTACCACAAACCCTTTTAATTACAGAACTTATAGTAACACATCGTTACCAAGCGATTTATTTTGTGAGGTCATACCAAGCTCTGCAGTAAATATAACTCAAGATATAGAAAGTACTAGCGGAAGCGCCTATTTAAAAACGGTTTTAACGGAAGATGATAATGATGGAATTCCTGCCGAATTAGAAGACTTGAATGGTAATGGGGATTATGAAGATGATGACACCGATGGCGATGGCATACCAAACTATATTGATGCCGATGATGATGGCGATAATATTTTAACTAAAAATGAAAATCCAGACCCAGATGGCGATGAAGATTTAAGTGATGCACAAGACACCGACGGCGATGGAACTCCTGATTATCTAGATACCGATGATGATGGCGATGGTGTTGATACAAGAGATGAAGAAAATGATAGTCAAGATCAAAATCCAGCAAACGATTTTTCCACAAGCGAAATAGCCGATTACTTGAATAAAGACATAGATACTTCTGTTCCAGCGACTGCTTACAGAGAGCATACTATTAGTCAAGAATACTTGGTAACGTTACAAATATCAAATTTTGATTTAGAATTAATCTCTTTAGATGTTTTTGATTTTGGTGCCTTAGATGATGGCAATACAACAGACACTAGAACAGTAACTCCAGATTTTCCTTAATTAATTAGCCACATTTTGGTATATATAAACCTCGGTTGCTCCTAAACCATATTTTTGATAATTGGCATCGTAATACTTAACGTTGTTATAGCGGCCAAATAAATATTCGAGCTCCATTTTTAAAACACCCTCGCCCACACCGTGTATAAAAACCACTTTTTGGATACGGTTTTTAATAGCATACTCTAGTTTATGTTTTGCTGTATCTAATTGAAGAGTTAGCATATCGTGATTAGACATACCGCGATAAGATTTTACCAATTGATGAATGTGCAAATCCACTTCCATTGTGGGCTGAAACCTTTCCTTTGCTTTTACCTTAGGTTGATTTTTTCGTTTAGGTATTTCTTTTTCTGAAACAACCGTTGCAATATTCGAATTTGAAAAAATCTGATTAGCTATAGATTCTTTTTTATCCTTTATAACCAATTCATGGGTTTCAAAATCTAATAAAAAACCATCTTCAGTTTCAATAGAAATGGTGTTTCCTTTTATATGTGTAATAACACCAGATAAATCTTCATCTAAAACCAAAACAAAATTACCTACCTTAAATCTCATAGTTAGTCTTCTTCAGAATTATTTATATCATCATTATTTCTGCTTGGTATTGTTTTTGAAACTCTGTAAATGCCTATCATTAACAAAACAATACCACCAATTAATATGTATTGATTTTGATTGGCATCAACTTTAGCATACATGGCTACAAAGGCACCAACAATAATGAAAACATAATTTAAATATTTCATTCAATAGTATTTTAACCACGAAATTACATTAAAAATAACAATCCTATCAAATTACGAAGCACTATTTTATTGCCTAAAAACAACACAACAGCGTTAAAAAGAGAGACCTATATATACAATAATATAAAAATACTATCTTTACAGCTTAATTAACCCCATTTAATTATGACCTATAAATTTACTTTACTACTACTCCTTGCTGCTAATTTTATATTTAGCCAAGATCCAGATTTATATGTAGACGACAATAGCTTTTTATATGCTAAGGATATTGTAGTGTTTGTAAATAACGATATAAGACTAGAAACTCCAACATCTAACCTGTATTTTAGAGGGGATGCACAGCTTGTTCAAAACAATGACATTAAGAACTCTGATGCTGGAGCATTATCGATTTATCAGAATCAAACTACGGGTGTTTATGAATACAACTATTTCTGTTCGCCAGTAGGAGCTCCTGTTGATGGTACAATTAAAACAAATGTTCCTTTTAATGGCTCTACAATATACGACCCAGCCGATGAAACAGATATAGAAAATGTAACTTCAACGCCTTATGGTTTTATTCCGGCTTACGAGGGGACAGCAACTGCATTATCTAGCCATTGGATGTACACCATACGCGATGGCGAAGGTTACTGGAATTGGAAACAAATTTTAAACACAGGAGATGCCGAAACAGGTTATGGTTTTTCATTAAAAGGAAGCCCTAACCCTAATAATATGTTAGATTTTAGAGGTAGACCAAACAATGGTACAATTACAGTAAGTTGTGTTTTTGATGGTACTGATGACCAGCCATCTGGAACACCAAACACTGTTGTAACTTTAACAGGAAACCCTTACCCTTCTGCATTAGATTTAAAATTATTTTTAACTGATGGCTTTGGATTAACTGATAGTTTTGGAAATTCTGTTGCAACAGGAACCAACAATAGAAATGTATTAAGTGGTGAAATTTTCTTTTGGGAACAAAAAGTAAAAAATTCTCATTATTTAGCAGCATATGAAGGTGGATATGGGGTCTATTCTCCAGGTGACCCAAATGATCTTTATGACAATGGAAGTTATACAGTTGCAACTTTCGAAAATTATAATGATGCAGACGGAAGTACCAATGGGTCTACTTCTGGAGTTTCTACTGATTATGATGCAAATTTTTCTAGACGCTATGCCGCAATTGGACAAGGCTTTGTTATTCAAAGCGCTGCACAAGCAAGTGCAGGAGCAAGTTCTGGAGGCGACGCAACGTTTACAAATGGCATGAGACTCTTTTTACCTGAAGACTCTACTCCTACTGGTAATGGCGCTATATTTGCTAAAAGTTCAAATAAAAAAAATAAAAGCGTTTCCAATGTAGTTGTAATGTCCCATAATGGTGTAGATTATAAATCTATTTTTGAAAACCCTACCATAATTCCAGAAATAAAACTGCATTCACATATTAACAAAACTTTCTATAAGGAAAATGTTATAGCTTTTAGAGAAGGCACACCAAATAACGAAGTTTTCAATAAGTTTTTTGATGCACAAAATATAAATGATTTAGCAGATGATGTTTATCTATTTTCAAGTGAAAAAGAGTTAGTACTTAAATCGATTAAATATAACGAAAACACAAGATTACCTTTAGGCATAAAAACTGCAACGAGTAATACCGTTATAGACATTACTATCCACGAATTAAAAGATATGCCTAATGGTGTAAATGTCTACATTTATGACAATGAAACAGATACGTATACCGATATTATAAACAACAAGTTTAATGTTACTTTAGACAAAGGTGTATATAACAATCGTTTTGAAGTTACATTTACTAAAACCGACACGAGTTTAAGTACCACAGAAAATACTCTTGATAGTTTTAAAGTATTTCAAAACAACACCATTTCTGAAATAAGTATTATAAATCCAAACAGTTTAGACATCAAGTCTTTTACCCTGTATGATGTTGCTGGAAAACAAGTTATGCAACATGTTATTTCATCTAACTCTGCTAAACTTAGCTATTCAACTAAAGCAATTAGCGATGGTGTTTATGTAGCTAAAATCGATTTAAAAGACAATAAGATTTTTAACAAAAAAATTATAGTAAACAATAAAAATTAAAATAAGCCAACACGTTTTCTTAAATCACTTTTAGTAATTTAGCCATATTATATTTATAATTTATGGAAGAATACATGTTGCCGTGCATAAATAAAAAACTCTTTGGAGTAGATTGTATGGGTTGTGGTATGCAACGTGCAATGGCTCTGTTATTTAGAGGTGAATTTCTTGACGCTTTTCAAATGTACCCTGCTATTTATAGTTTAATTACTTTATTTTTATTCATTGGAATAAATATTTTCTTTAAATTTAAACATTCGAATAAAATAATTGGAACTCTAGCTATTTTAACTGTAGTAACAATTATAATAAGTTACATTATTAAAATAACTAATTAAAAATTACACATGGAACAACAAAAACTCAATCCAACACTTGTTTACGTATTAGCAATTTTAGGACTTTTATGCTGCTGTATGGGCGGTTTAGGATTTATTTTAGCAGGTATTGCCTTTTTTATTGCAGCAAGCAAATTAAAAGCGGCAAAACTTAACCCTGAAAATTTTGACATGGCAAGCGTAAAAGCTATGAATACGGCAAAAACAGTAGCTTTAGTAATATTGATAATCAATATTTTATACTTTGTTTATTATGTCTATTTAATATCTACAGTCGGATGGGATGAAATCATGAGACAATCTCAAGAAATGATGGATCAATATCAAAACCAATAATTAAGCATAAAATTACAAATAAAAAAAGCGACCAAATGGTCGCTTTTTTTATGCCTTAATGTTTACATATTTAACTAGAACAATGCCGCTCCGGTTGCTACTCCTATAATCACTAAAATATAAAGCGAAAAAATAACAATCGTAAAAATGCCCATATACTTATAATGCGATTTTAAATTTAAAAATGCCATTTTAAAAGCTTCATTATTTTTCAATTTTAAAGCTTGCTTCATTTTGTTCGAAAATTTAAACAAATACAAAACCGGAAATAAATAAACGAGTGCTAAAATAATATAAACTATTCCAACACCAGCAGAGTATCCTAATCCATAAGCATCGGCACCTCCTAATTGATTCATACCCGTGTAAAGACTCACACCAATGCCACCTAGAACCATAAATCCAATTCCAATAAAACCAAGAATTGACAAAAAATAAGTCCATTTAGCAGTTTCGTTTAAATACCCTCTAATATCTTCACTTACTTCCAATTCAAAGCTTTCAAAAGCCGATTTTTGTTCCATATATATTTAATTAATTTTCAAATTGTTTTAACGTTTTCTTTATAATACTAACGCAATCCAATAGCTGAGCTTCCGTCATAACTAAAGGTGGCGCAAAACGAATAATATTACCATGTGTTGGTTTTGCAAGTAAACCATTATCACGTAGCGCTAAGCAAATATTCCATGCGGTATCACTCTCCTCATCATCATTAATAAGAATGGCATTTAGCAAGCCTTTACCACGCACTAAATTAACAATATTACTGGTTTTTATGTAATCATTTAATTCACTTCTAAATAAATCACCAAGCTTATACGCGTTTTCTGCAAGATTCTCATCTCTAACAACCTCTAATGCTGCCATAGCTACTGCTGCAGCTACCGGATTTCCTCCAAAAGTACTGCCGTGGTTCCCTGGTTTAATTACATCCATTACATTATTATTAGCCAAAACTGCGGACACTGGATATACACCACCACTAATGGCTTTTCCAAGAATTAAAACATCGGGTTTTACATCTGGTGATTTATCACAATTTTTAGTTTCACAACTACAGTTACCACAAGTAGCTAATAAACGCCCCGTTCTAGCAATACCAGTTTGCACTTCATCAGCAATAAACAAAACATTATATTTTTCGCAAAGTGCTTTTGCCTTTGTTAAGTAATCATCGTTAGGCACATATACACCTGCTTCACCCTGTATCGGTTCTACTAAAAAACCTGCCACATTACTATTGGCTTTTAAAGTAGCCTCTAAAGCTTCAATATTATTATATTCAATTTTAATAAAACCATTGGTGTAAGGACCAAAATTTTTACGTGCCACAGGATCGTTAGAAAACGAAATTATAGTCGTTGTACGCCCATGAAAATTATTTTCGCAAACAATAATTTCGGCTTTATTTTCATCAATCCCTTTTACCTCGTAAGCCCATTTTCTACAAAGTTTTAAAGCCGTCTCCACAGCTTCAGCTCCTGTATTCATAGGTAAAAGCTTATCAAATCCAAAAAACTCGCAAGCAAATTTTTCGTATTTACCAAGCATATCATTATGAAATGCTCTAGATGTTAAAGCTAAGGTTTGCGCTTGCTTCACCATAGCATTTACTATTTTGGGGTGAGAATGCCCTTGATTTACCGCAGAGTATGCCGATAAAAAATCGTAATACTTCTTGCCTTCTACATCCCAAACATACACACCTTCTCCCCTGTTTAATACTACAGGTAACGGATGGTAGTTGTGTGCACCATACTTGTTTTCTAAATCTATCGCTTGTTGCGAAGTTAATTGGTCTAAAATTGCCATTTTAAAAAAATTTAAATATTAAAAATATGCAATTCCTTCTGCACCTTTATCCTTTCGAAAAGTCTCGAAAATTCAGCGTGGGAGAGAAATCATCCCTAGGAATAGCGAAATTAATTAAAAAAAAACAAAAATATGTGACGTTTCAAATGTTTATGTGTCTTATAAGTAACTAGAAATAGTTAAAACAATATAAAACACGTATTACGTTTAAAAATATATAAATACTTAACCTCTATTAAAAATGGTAAGCTGCTTGGTATCCCAACTAATGCAGCTTTTCTTTTGCCCTTAATTTGTGCGTTACCACAAGGGTCGGGCTTTACATTACAAGTCCTCGCACTTCCTGCGTCAGGCTGTGGGCTATTCATTTCAATCCCTAACGCAAATAGCTTATAGTATATCAATACACTAACGAGCTTAAAAAACTAAAAAGGTTCATTTTATTTTAAAAGAATTATTATTTCCTTTAAAGTTAATCTAAATAAATCCGTTTTTATTACTGGCTATTATTATTTTTGCAGCATGTCAAGAAGAAGTAAACAAAGAAAACAAGTTTTTGAAAGCGTAGAAGTTATTGATGCTGGCGCTAAAGGAAAAACAATAGCAAAAGCACCAGACGGAAAAGTAATTTTTCTTCCTAACGCCGTTCCTGGCGATGTGGTAGATGTGCAAACGTTTAAAAAACGTAAAGCCTATTACGAAGGTAAAGCCACGGTGTTTCATAAACTTTCAGATAAAAGAACCAAACCAGAATGTTCACATTTTGGAACTTGTGGTGGTTGTAAATGGCAAAATATGGCCTACGAGCATCAGTTGTTTTACAAACAAAAAGAAGTTACTAATAACTTAACACGTATTGGACATATTGAGTTGCCGGAGATTACACCTATTTTAGGTTCGGCAGAACAGTATTTTTACAGAAATAAAATGGAGTTTTCGTTTAGCGATAGCCGTTGGTTAACACTAGAGGAAATTCAGTCGGATGAAGATTTAGGAGATAGAAACGCTCTAGGTTTTCATATTCCAGGAATGTGGGATAAAATTTTAGATGTTAAAAAATGTCATTTACAAGCGGACCCCTCAAACTCTATAAGAAACGCTGTTAAAACATTTGCTATTGAAAATGATTTGGAATTCTTTAACACAAGAAACCAAACCGGATTATTAAGAACCATGATGATTAGAACCTCTACCACAGGTGATATTATGGTTATGATTCAGTTTTTTAAGGAAGATAAAGCTAAGCGCGAATTAATCTTGGACTTTTTAGCAGAAACCTTTCCGCAGATTACCTCTTTACAATATGTAATTAACGGAAAAGCTAACGATACTATTTACGATCAAGAAGTGATTTGCTACAAAGGTAACGATCATATTTTTGAAGAAATGGAAGGCTTAAAGTTTAAAATTAACGCCAAATCGTTCTACCAAACCAACTCTAACCAAGCATTCGAACTATATAAAATTACAAGAGATTTTGCAGGTTTAACAGGAAATGAATTGGTTTACGATTTATATACAGGTACCGGAACCATTGCTCAATTTGTTGCTAAACAAGCTAGTAAGGTTGTTGGTGTAGAATCTGTACCCGATGCTATAACTGCAGCAAAAGAAAATGCACAATTAAATAACATAAATAACGTTGAGTTCTTTGTTGGCGATATGAAACAGGTTTTTAATACCCAGTTTATTGAAACCCACGGACAACCAGATGTTATAATTACAGATCCGCCAAGAGATGGCATGCATAAAGATGTGGTACAACAAATATTAAACATTGCACCAAAACGTGTGGTTTATGTAAGTTGTAATAGCGCTACACAAGCTAGAGATTTAGCTTTAATGGATGCCCAATACAAAGTGATTAAAACCCAAGCTGTAGATATGTTTCCACAAACTTTTCACGTGGAAAATGTTGTACTTTTGGAAAGAAGATAAATTTTGATGAAAAAAATAAGCCTACTTTTTATAATTCTAATTATCGTTGGAAATTACAGTTGCGAACGCGATGATATTTGTCCGGACTCCACACCAACAACACCGCGATTAATTATAGATTTTATAGATGCTACGGATTCTGATATCTTTTTAAATGTTTCTGACTTAGTCGTTATTGGTGTTGAGAACGACGAATTTTTAGATGAGTATTTAGAAGATTATGTATTTACAAATACCGATAATGTTATTTTGCCGCTTAAAACAACAGACAACACCACCGAATACATACTTGTTAGTGATGCCGAGGTAAATGATAATGATACACCCGATGATGATACAGATGATTTTATTGACGGTAATTATGATAAAATCATTATAAACTACAGCCGAGAAGAAGTATACGTATCGCGTGCCTGCGGCTACAAAACTATTTTTAAAAACGTAACCCTAACCATAGTTGAGGACGACGATAACTGGATGATTTCTAGACAACCTTTAACCGATAATCAATCTGTAGAAGATGAAACAACAACACACTTTAATATTTCGCATTAGTACACTAATATGCCTTTTGTTATTTTGTGTGTCTGGACATTCACAAAACGATAGCATTGTTAGTACTGCAAACGATTCAACTAAAATAAAGCTAAAATACGGACTGCGTTTAGGTGGTGACATAGGTAAATTGGCACGTTCTTTTTTTGATGATGATTACAGTGGTTTTGAAATTATGGCCGATTATCGCTTAAAAGAAAAAATGTATCTAGCTGCCGAATTAGGTTTTGAAGAAAAAAACACCTTAAACGATTATTTAGATGTTACAACCACCGGAAGCTATATAAAAGGTGGTGTAGATTTTAATATGTATGAAAACTGGCTAGACATGGATAACATGATCTACACTGGTTTTCGTGTGGGCGCAAGTACTTTTAGTCACGATTTAAATAAATTTACAGTTTACAGTATCGATCAATATTGGGCACCACAATATACATCCGAAGAGAATCAAGAATTTAAAGGTTTAACCGCTATTTGGGCAGAAATTATTTTAGGAATGAAAGCCGAATTGTTTAACAACTTTTACATTGGTTTAAATTTACAATTAAAAGCTTTAGTTACCGAAACGGTTCCTGATAATTTTGAAAACGTGTACATTCCAGGGTTTGGCAAAACCTATGATAGTAGTAGAATTGGAACGAGTTACAGTTACTTTTTAGCGTATAGAATTCCGCTATTTAAAAAAGTAAAACAATCTAAAACTACTGAATTTACAAAGCCAGAAAAAGACTCTAGACCGCCACCACCAAGAGACAGACCTTAAAAAGCATCTACTTAAGTATTATTTGCGCTTGATGCGTAATTGGAAAATTACAAGAGTTTGCAATAAAACATAAGCTATTAGCTTTGTCATGCAACGCTTTAGCGAGTTCCACTTGCGAATCATCCTTAATGGTTACCACGGGTTTTAAAGTTACTTTACTAAAATGCCCACTACCCGATGGCTCAACATCTAAAATAGCCTCGGCAGTATCGGTAAAACTTACAACCTCAATGTTATTTTGCGAACACACATATAAATAAGACATCATGTGGCACGATGCTAAGGCCGATAACAATAAATCTTCGGGGTTATAACGCGTATCGTCCCCACGAAAGGTTTAACTAACGATTATGCTACTGTTAGTTTTGCAAACCTAAATTACTCCCGATTTGAAAAACGTTAGCCAGAAATAAATGTGGTGTCAGTTAAACTACTTTTTAGTTTATAGAATTTCACTTTTTAAGAAGGCCAATAAGTTTTTTTTAGCTCTAATACTTTGTTGATAAGATGGTTAGTTTCTTTTAACAAATATTATTAAATCTTCCCTTATTTCATTTGCTTTTTCTTACATGTTTAAGTTAAATTAGCTTCTTAATTTGCTATTAATTGTTTTAATAATAAACAACTAAGAGTAAACAATTTAACAAATTATTTAATTTTAAAAATCAAACAAAAATGATTAAAAAAACAATGAGATTATTTACAATTGCTTTTACAGCATCAATTCTTTTAACTTCTTGTTACTCGTATACCAGCGTTGTTGGCGCAGGAGCAAAAGGTAATACGGAAGTTACTAAATGGAATCATTACTTAATTGGTGGATTAGCTCCAGTTGGAGTTTCAGACACTAAGGAAATGGCAAATGGTTCTGAAGATTATACTATTTTCACAAGACATTCTTTTGTAAACGGTTTAGTAAATGCAATTACTTTTGGTCTTTATACACCAACAACTACTACAGTAAAATATTAATTAATATTTAAACGAAAATGAGCGGGATTCATGCCGCTCATTTTTTATTTTTATGAAAAAAGCAATTCACTATATAGCTATTATAGCATCGTTAGTATTCTTATATAATATTATTCAAATTCTATCTTTAGGTCTATCCAAACTGAGTGAATTTGGTTATGGTGCTTTGGTAGGTAAAACAATTTTATTTATAATATCTCTTATAATTGTTTTTATTACCAGAACAAAAAAGCAATAAGACTTTTATACCAAATTATCTTAGTCCTTAGTTACTAAAATCTCCACATAGTGTTTAATTGGAAAATTACAAGAGTTTGCAATAAAACATAAGCTATTAGCTTTGTCATGCAACGCTTTAGCGAGTTCAACTTGCGAATCATCCTTAATGGTTACCACGGGTTTTAAAGTTACTTTACTAAAATGCCCACTACCCGATGGCTCAACATCTAAAATAGCCTCGGCAGTATCGGTAAAACTTACAACCTCAATGTTATTTTGCGAACACACATATAAATAAGACATCATGTGGCACGATGCTAAGGCAGATAACAATAAATCTTCGGGGTTATAACGCGTGTCGTCCCCACGAAAGGGTTTAGCGGCCGAAACTTCTAAAGGTGTGTTTTTATTAGCAATAGTTACCTCGTGGTTTCTACTAAAACCTCTTGGGTTGGCTGTGGTTTCATTGTCGCCAATTTGCCAATTTACCTCGGCTTTAAATGTGTGTTTAAAAGACATAACTAGTTTTCTTAATATTACAGCTGATTAATTAGCGTTTACAATCTTCCATTCCCCAAGCATCTAAGCTTCTTAAAATAGGCTCTAAAGATGTTCCTCTTTCCGTTAAACTATACTCCACTTTAGGCGGAACAACCGGAAATACTTTTCGGTTAATTAGGCCGTCTTTTTCCAATTGCCGTAAGGTTTGGGTAAACATTTTATTAGAAATGCCAGGTATCTTTTTTTGTAATATGCCCGAACGTAAACCACCTTCTAGTAAATGGAATAAAACCAATGGTTTCCATTTTGTACCTATTAAATTCATGGTGTAATTTAAAGGACAATTAATTTCTTTTTTCAAAATTCACACATTTAATTATCTATAAATCAGCAATTAACTCTTTTAGTTATGTATATTACATTTGGGTAAGTTATTGCCAATTAAACAAATATAGAATATTTTTGCAATCTAAATTATGTATTATGACAACAAATAAAGATTATCCTAAGTCCTTTTCTCATATTGGACTTACTGTACCTAATATAAACGAAGCTGTAAAATTCTATTCGGAAGTTATGGGTTGGTATGTTATTATGGAGCCTTCAAAAATTAAAAAAGAAAAAGAAACCGCCATTGGCCAAATGTGTATTGATGTTTTTGGTGACGAGTGGACCGAGTTTGAAATTGCCCATTTAGCAACTTCCGATGGTATTGGAGTTGAGTTATTTTCGTTTCCGCATGGTGTAAAAGAGGCTCCGGAATTTAATCCATTTAACACTGGGCTTTTCCATTTTTGCATACAAGACCCAAATATTGAGGACCTCATTGAAAAAATTATAGCTTACGGTGGTAAACAACTTATGCCTATTAGGGAATACTACCCAGAAGACAAACCTTTTAAAATGTGTTATGTTGAAGACCCTTTTGGGATTGTTTTTGAAATCTACACACATAGTTATGAGTTAACGTATTCTTCGGGTGCTTATGCTAAGTAAGAATCATTAACGTTTTAAAATAATTAAGTATCTTTATTTTAAGTAGACAAAACCCCTGTTTAATCAGGGATTTAAACATTTGAAATAGAAAAAATAGTAATGGAAAATACATTAGTGGACATGATGTCAAATTTTCTTGACTTAAGTATTGAAGAAAAGCAAGAAATAAAAAAAGCCTTTCCTATTAAGACTTTAAAAAAAGAAACGACTCTGCTTAAAGAAGGACAAATTGCTAAAGATGCATTTGTTGTTATAAAAGGTTGTATTAGGGAATATTCCATTGTAGATGGTGAAGAGGTAACTTCTGAATTTTATACCGAACTTCAATCGGCTGCAAATTTTGATAGTATGGCTAACAAAAAACCTTCTAAGTATTACTTTTCGTGTACTGAAGATACCACGGTAGCCATTATGAACCCAGAAAAGGAAAATGCGTTATATAAAAAATTTCCCCATTTTGCTGAAATCTGTCGCGTAGAAATGGAAAAGATGTTGGGTGAAAATCAAGAAGCATTTTCAAAATTCAAAAATGCTTCTCCTAAAGAACGCTACTTAAACTTACTAAAAAACAGACCAGACTTAATGCAAAGAGTACCTCAATATCAAATAGCTAGTTACCTTGGTATTAAACCAGAAACGCTAAGCAGAATACGCAAAAGGATTTTAATTGGTGATTAAAATTTAAATCCAAAATTTAAACTAGGCTCAAATATATAGTTGGGCTTTCCAGATTCTATTACTGCAAAATCATCAGGGTAATTTGTATCAATTGGCCAATATTTAAGAGCATAAGCAGGTTCTAAATAGAAACGATTTTTAAAAAACTCAAAACGATAACCTGCAATTAATTGAAGATACAATTGAAAACCTTTTTGAGTTTTATTGTCATTTATATCATGATATTGTTTTTTAAAGGAAGTGGCTTGAATTGTTGTAAACACGCCTTTCCAATGAAAACGTTGATACCCTACTCCTATTCCGGTAGCTCGTACAAAACCTGGATATAGTTCTTCTGAATCGCCATAGGTTCCTAAAGGTTCAGAATATTTCCAAGTATTAAACTCAACAAAAACCCGATCTTTTTTGGTGAGTCTGTTTCCGTAGGTTAGTAAGTAATATTCGGGAGAGTCAGAAAGAAAATTTCCTAACATAAAAAAAGACGATCCAATAGAATGTTTATACGCAACAGCGTTTTCTGTTTGTGCGGTATTTTGACCAAAAGCGAAAATGCCTGTCAATATAAAAAATACTGCTATTTTAACTTTGAAAATCATAGGTTTGAAGTGTTATAAATTATGTCTACAAACTTAGATTTTCTCTTTTTCCTTTTAATTGACTAAAGTCAAGAAATGATTGTACACTACTGCTAGTAATTACCAGTAGCGAATTGAGTAAGCTAAAATATTAACAGATTCCTGCTTTCGCAGGAATTTAGTCCTTGTTCATGTATTTACCTTTTTTACTGCCCTCGTACATAACGTACTTTACTAAGCGCGATTCTAGTTTGGCATTATAAAGCTGTATTTTTCTAGATGGACGCAAACCTACAAACTTTAAAGCATCGAGGTTCGAGGTTATAAACCAAGCATCGGTACCTGGATAATTTTGTTTTAACGTATCGCCAATGTTGGCATAAAACTCTTCCATATCGATATTTAAACGCTCGCCGTAAGGAGGGTTAAACACCATATGTAGTTTGTTTTCGCCCGCTTTTTGTGTTTTAAAGAAATCTTCGTGGCGTACCTCGATAAAATCTTCTAACTGGGCGTTTTTTACATTATCTATAGCTTTTGAAACCGCACTTGGAGCTTTATCATACCCTGTTATTTTATGATGGAAATCGCGAGTTTTACCTAGCAAGGATTCTTCAATTTTCTCGAAAAGCTCGACATCCCAATCTGGCCAGCGCTCGAAAGCAAATTCTTTTCGCATAAGGTTTGGCGGAATGTTACAGGCTATCATAGCGGCTTCAACGAGCATGGTTCCGGAACCACACATAGGGTCCATAAAATCGGATTGACCATCCCAACCGGATAACATAATTAAACCTGCTGCCAATACTTCGTTTATTGGTGCAATATTGGTTGCTGTTTTGTAACCACGTTTGTGCAGAGAATCTCCCGATGAATCTAACGAGATTGTACAACGACGCCTATCGATATGTACATTAATTTTTACATCTGGAAATTTAAGATCTACGTTTGGGCGTTGACCATCGGTTTCTCTAAATTTATCTACAATGGCATCTTTTGTTTTTTGTGCTATATAAAGCGAGTGCGTAAATAAATCGGAATGAATGGTAGCATCGATAGCTAAAGACCCTGTAGGTTTTAGATATTGGGTCCAATCCATTGCATAAATTTTATCGTATAAATCTTGCTCGCTATTTACATTAAACGAATGTATGGGTTTTAATATTTTAACTGCTGTACGCAATGCTAGGTTACATTTGTACATGAAGCCTTTATCGCCAGAAAAAGCAACGTTACGCACGCCCTTTTTTACATGCATTGCACCTAATTGTGTAAGCTCGTTGGCCAATAAATCTTCAAAGCCAAATAAGGTTTTGGCAACCATATTGAAATTTTCTCCCATTTTTTTCGTCTTTATACGTAAAGCAACTTAAATTTTAAATTTTCTGCTTTTTCTTTTTGCTTTTAACTTGTTTAAATTTTTAAACCGTAACTCAGGCTATGCTTAAAAATTCTGCCTTGTTATAAACAAAAATAAATGTCGCTAAATTACCTAAAAACCCAATTACATTAGGTATTACATTGCAAAAATAACGTAATTTTGCGGCAAACATAACGTTTATTGATAAATCCGGGTTAAGGATTGAAGTGGAAAGCCCACAGCACCTTTTTTGGTGCGAGGACTTGTAACGAAAAGCCTGACCGCGCTTTTGGGCGTGGTAACCCCCAAACAACACTATGACTAATAACACAACGACTTGGTTTTCTTCTTGGTTTGACACGCCATATTACCACATTTTATACAAGGACAGGGACGACACAGAGGCGCAAGCTTTTATGGAAACTTTAACGGATTATTTGAATATTCCGGAGGGCGGCACTATACTTGATTTGGCTTGTGGAAAAGGCAGACACGCCTTATACCTTAATAAAATTGGGTATGATGTTACAGGTGTAGATTTAAGCGAAAACAGCATTAAATTTGCTAAACAGTTTGAAAACCACCGCCTTAAATTTGATGTGCACAACATGTGTAAACCATACCATAAGGAGTTTGATGCGGTTTTTAATTTGTTTACTAGTTTTGGCTATTTTGAGGATGATGCCGATAATTTAAAAACCATAAAATCTATTAAAGAGGAGTTAAATGAATTTGGTTTTGGGGTAATTGATTTTATGAATAGTGAGTTTGTTATTGACAATTTGGTGCCCGAGGAAATTAAAACTGTTGATGGCATCGATTTTCATTTAAAACGCTTTGTTGAAGATGGATATATTATAAAAGATATTACTTTTACGGCCGATGATAAGTTTTATAATTTCCAGGAGCGCGTTCGTGGGTTTACTTTAGCGGATTTTGAATTGCTTTTTGAACAGGCTGGCGTGTATTTATTGGAGGTTTTTGGTGACTATAAATTGAGAAAATTTAGCCCTAAAACATCGGAACGCTTAGTGATGATTTTTAAATAAGTCAAACCGTATGTGACACCAAATTATTTTGACTGTTACGGATTATTTTAGATTGAGTTTTAAATTTGAATAGTATTTTTTTTGAATGGATAAGTTTCTTTTACCTTTATTGGCGGTAGTTTTAGGTTTTATTTTAGCGCTTATAACCAAAAAGCAAAAATCGTGGAACACCAAGCTATTACTTTCTTTTAGTGGTGCTTTTTTATTAGCGTTAACGCTTTTTGAATTGCTTCCGGAAGTGTACAACCATTTAGACACAAAACTTACTGGACTTTTTATAATGTGCGGTATTATGCTGCAAATTGTATTGGAATTATTCTCGAAAGGTGCCGAACATGGGCATGTACATATCCATAAAAACAAAACTATTTTCCCTTGGCTATTATTTATTAGTTTGTGTATACATAGCTTTTTAGAAGGCTTTTCTATACACGACCATAATGATATGGTTTATGGCGTTCTAGTGCATAAAATACCTATTGCGACTTTAATTACCATGTTTTTATTACAATCCAACTACACGAAATTACAAATTGGTGGCTTTTTAGTGGCTTTTGCTTTTATGACACCTTTAGGTACTTGGATTTCGCATAACTCGACGTTTCTTGCCGATTACGCACACATGATAAACGCTGTAGTTATTGGTATATTTTTCCATATTTCGACTACCATTTTGTTTGAAAGTGGCGACGGACATAAGTTTAATTTCTCGAAGTTTATTTCGATTATATTAGGTGTAGCGGTGGCTTATATGATTTAAAAAAGACGGAAGGTGGGTAACGGATGACGGAAGCATTCAAGATTGTAATTGAATGAAAAAAAACAGTGTTTTTAATGTTTAGCAAAGAAGAATCAAGACGTTTAAGAGAAGAATTTTGGACCAGCTTTGGAAAATCGTTTCCACGGAAATGGGTATTGTACGATACCAAACTAAAAGGCTTTAGTTTTAAATTTCATTTTGATAATAGAACGGCTTTAGTAGCTCTAGATCTTGAGGACGATTTAGAACACCGCATTAAATATTGGGAAAAACTAGTGGCTTTAAAATCGATTTTATTAGACGATTATCTTCCTGAAGCTATTTACGACGAAGAATATTTTTTAGAAAACAAAAAAGAGATTTCTAGAATTTACGTGCCTTTAGAGCAAAAAGTATCGATACATAACAAAAACTCCTGGCAAGATGTTATGGTGTTTTTTAATACACACATGAGCTTGTTTGAGGCTTTTTTCGAGGAATATAAAGAGGTTATTGAGGGATAATATTCCTGCCAACGCAGGAATCTGATACATGGAAAACGCTTTTACAATACTTACTTAAAAACTTAATTCTAGGTGTATTGATGAGATTCCTGCCTACGCAGGTATTTGTTTAACCATCTCATAATCGTCCATAATAAAACCATTTCCAATATCGGCAACAATAGGCCCGATATTTTTAAACCCTAGTTTTTCATAGGCTTTAATTGAATTTGTATTATGAATATTTACAGTTAATCTTATTTTATTAAGCTCGTACTGTTTAGCTTTATCCTCAACAAAAGCCATGGCCGTCTTCCCTATTTTTTTTCCTCTATAAGTACTCAGTACATAAATTTTACTTAAAAATAAAGCATCGGTTTCCTTCTTTATGGAGATATAGCCAACGGAAACGCCTTCGAATTTTAAAATATAATATGTATAGCCATTTTCAACTTGCTCTGTAATAGGTTTTACCGATTGAAATTTTTCTAGCATGTAATCTATTTGTGGCTTACCAACAATAGGAATATAATGCTCGCGCCAAATAACATCTGCTAATTTTTCAATTTGGTGGTAATCTTTGGTGGTGTTAGCTATTTCAATTTTTATTCTATCAAATAACATAATTAAAAATCATTAAAAAGTGAAAAACGGCTCCTGCCAAAACAAACAAGTGCCAAATAACATGATTGTACGGTATTTTATCAATGGCGTAAAACACAATACCAACGGTATAAGCCATACCGCCTGCAAACAACCAAAAAATGCCTTGTTCTCCTATTTGGTTAGCGAGGTTTGAAAAATCGAAAACAATTAGCCAACCCATTACTAAATACAATAAAGTGGAGAAAAGCTCGAACCTTCCTGTAAAAAACAACTTTAAAATAACGCCAAAAGCTGCAATACCCCAAACTATAAAAAAAAGAATCCAACCTAAGGATTCATCTAACGAAATTAAACATACCGGTGTGTATGTTCCGGCTATTAAGAAATAAATACTAATATGATCTGCAATCCTAAAATAGTGTTTATAGCGCTCCTGTTTTACAGCATGATAAAATGTAGAGGCTAAAAACAAAATAACAATAGAAAGGCCGTAAAGTATAACACTAAACAAACTCCAATCTGTTTTATTGGTATTGTGTGTTAAAAGTAATACCAAGGCAACAACTCCAAATAAGGCACCCAAAGCATGGGTTATACTGTTTAGTTTCTCTTCGAATGGCGATTGAATACGCATTTATTCAGGAGTTTTTTGATGCACCCATTTATTGGTTAAATCGTAAAAATCAAATTCGATTGCCGATTTTTGTTGTTCCAAGCGTCCGCTTTGAAAATTTCGTTGTAAAATATCTTCAATTAAATAATCTTCTTTTTCGTTTTCTGGGTCGTACTCACGTTTTAAAGAAATATCGAACATACTTGCTGTTGTATTATACCAAAAGGCTCGCCAACCGTTACGCAGTTCTTTAACAAGCTCGAAAGCCGTTACACCGGTTTGCCTGTGAATGAGCTTTACCAAAATCTGCCCTTCGGTACGGGTCATTTTTTTTAATTCTTCAGAAAACTCACCTTCAATATACTTTTGTACGCGCTTGGTGTAACGTTTTTTATCTCGGTTTTTAGTGAGCGTCAGCATGCGCGAGTTCATAGAATCTAATCGTTCGGCAGCCATTTTAGCATACGGATATACTTTAATGGTTTTACGGCGTAGAATTAAATATCTAATTCTGTCCTTTTTACTATTAAACTCCAATCTATGTAATAGCATGACTTCATCTAAATCTATAGATGTTCTGGGTACCGAATCACCTTTAATAATTAGGTACTTTTCAGACACAGAATCCTGCTTAATTTCTTCTATTTGGGCGAAGAGTAAGACTGGGAAAAATATAAGTATGTATTTTAAGTATTTCATGCAATAAACAATGGGACTTTTATTATGCCAAAAATACTCATTTTATGATAATTGAGACCGTTGAAAATTGAAATAATCAAGATACTTGGCTGTCCAAGAGAAAAAAACGATAACTTTGTTAACATCGACAGACTTCAATAAAACAACATTTTAACTAACGTAATATCTATAACAAAAATGAATAAAAAATTTATAGCACCTCTATCCACATGGTTAGTTTTTAGTACATTCTTAATATTAAGTAGCTGTAACAACGGTGCTAAAAAAACTGAAACAGTAGAAACAGAAAAAACTATTTATGCCAGCGAAGTTATTCCTTTTTTTAACGATTGGAAATTGATTTTAGGTGATGGCTCTAACGTTGGAAAAGCAATAAATTTTGAGCATAAAGATTTTTTCTATACTGAAAATGATGGCGAAAATAATTGGGTAGTTTTTAAGGCTCCTAATGCTGGCGATACCCACGGGACATCGAACAATATTAGAACAGAATTAGCACAGGTAAAAAAGTTTTATCCTAAAACAGCTAACGATAAATTAACGGCAACGCTTAAGGTTATGAATGTTTCTACTACTGGTGATGCGCGTGTAGCAGCTACACATGCTGTGGTAGTTGGACAAATTCATAGTGCCGATAAACACGAAAACGAACCGCTTAAAATATTTTACAAAAAATTCCCAGGCCATACAAAAGGATCGGTATTTTGGCATTATGAAATTAATACCGCTGGCGATGATAATTCTGGACGATGGGATTATTCTTCGGCTGTTTGGGGTAACGATTTTTCTGTTGTTGGAACTGAGGTTAATACGTATCCAGAAGAACCAAAAGATGGTATTGCTTTAGGTGAAGAATTTAGTTATGAAATAGAAGTCGTAAACGGTATTATGACACTAACCTTCTCGAGCAAAGGGCACGACACAAAAACATTTACAAAAAACTTAATAGAATCTGAATACACCGCAACTGCCGACATACCTGAACAAACCCAAAAATTATTTGTTCCTCTGGGGCAAGATGGTGTGGAACGCCAAGAAGCATACACAGGCGAAGGTTTATTTTTTAAATTAGGCTGTTACAACCAAACCAATGGTAAATCGCCAGAAATAAACAAAAACTGGTGTTCTGGAGCCGAAACTCATGAAGGCGATCTTGAAAAACAATATGCGGATGGTAATTATGCCGAGGTATGGTTTAAAACAGCAAGTTTAAGAATTAGTGATGCCTCGGTATCTAACCAAGAGTATTTTGATAAAAATGACTAACTCTCCATAGTTCTAAAAAAACAAATCTATTTTAAAACAACTTAAATTTTGGTTTAAGCCAAAACGCTTCGCTTAATCTTAACTAAATACTATTTAAAAACTAATCATTTTACCAATGATAAAACTAAACACTACTATTTTATTCTTATTATTTACCTATTTAGGATTCGCCCAAAACACTTACACAGGCAATCTTACACTAACCACGCAAGCAGAAATTGATGCCTTTACTTATACTGAAGTAACCGGCAACCTTTTTATTGATGAAACTTTAGATGGAGAAATTGTAAATCTTAATGGGTTAAGTACACTTACACAGGTGGGTGGTACTTTAAGAATTTTTGGAAATAAGCAGCTTACGTCCTTAAACGGATTGGAAGCACTTGTTTCTGTTGGCCAAATTTTACAGGTAGATTCTAATACCACAATTACCTCTTTAAGTGGTTTAGATAATCTTATATCGATAGGTATCAATTTGAACATTTCTAGAAATACAGCGCTTACCACATTAAGTGGTTTGGATGCTCTAACATCGGTAGGTGGCGAATTAGATCTTGATAGAAATTATAGCCTAACTAACCTTTGTACTATTTCAGGTTTATTTGGAGATGGAACAGGACAAATTTCGGCAGAAGAATATGTTTTAATTGGAAATGGTTACAACCCCACTTATACAGAAATACAAAATATGACCGATTGCAGTATTACATCTACGGCTACCGTTTATGCTGGAAGTATTATACTAACTAGTCAAGCTGAAGTTGATGCCTTTTCTATTACGCAATCAAATATAACAGGAAGTTTAGTAGTTACTGAAGCCACACCAAATGATATTACTAACCTAAATACTTTAACTAGCATTAATACCATTGGTGGTGAAGTATTTATACAAAGTAACGCTGCACTAACTTCTTTAAGCGGTTTAGATAATTTAACAACGGTTGGAGGTAATTTTTTTATAGACAACAACGATAGTCTTACATCTTTAAACGGATTAGATGCGCTTACTACTGTTGGCGATTATTTTTATGTGTATAGAAACGACTCTCTTCTTACTTTAAGTGGCGTAGATGCACTTACTACTGTTGGCCGATTTTTTAGAGTTAGAAACAATCAATCTCTTACTGCTTTTAATAGCTTAAATTCACTTACTACCGTAGCAACAAGTTTTTGGGTTTGGGATAATCATGCCCTTGTTTCTTTTAATGGTTTAACTAATTTAACCACCATAGGCGAAGATGTTCAAATTTTTCAAAATGATGCACTTACCTCATTAAACGGTTTGGATAATCTTACGTCCGTTGCTAGAAACTTAAATATAAATACTAATATTGAACTTGAAGAATACTGTGCCATTGGCTCTTTAATTGGAGATACAGATCCGGGGCAAATATCGGAAGCTGAATATAACGTTTTCAATAATGGGTATAACCCAACTTACACAGAAATTCAAGGAACTACTACTTGTAGCACGCTTTCGGTTAATACTGAAGTTAAAAACTCATCTATTCGTATTTTTCCTAATCCATCTAATAACTTTATACAAATCTCTGGAATTTCGGAAACGCTTAGTTATAGCTTATATGATACTTTAGGGAAAGCAGTAAAACAAGGATCTATTTCTAACAACGAAAAAATTAATATTAATAGCCTACCTAAAGGGCTATATTATTTAAATATTGGTAATACTATTTATAAAAAAGTTATTACCAAATAGTATAACATTAAAACTTATGCTGTGTTACTAATTAGCCTAAGCTTGCGTTAGGGATTGCAAAGGAAAGCCCACAGCCTGACGAAGAAAGTGCGAGGACTTGTATTGTAAAGCCCGACCCTTTATGGGTAACGCCCAAAAACTTTAAATTAAGAAACAATTATAGATAATATATTATTATTTTAGTACAAAATTTATATAAATGGCAAAGAAGAGCATATTGAACAAAAAGTCTATGGACTTTTTAGAAAAATATTTAAATAACGCAGCACCAACAGGATATGAGTGGGACGGACAAAAGCTGTGGATGGATTATTTAAAACCTTATGTAGATGAATTTATTACAGATACTTATGGTACTGCAGTTGGAGTTATAAACCCAAAGGCAAAATATAAAGTAGTTATTGAAGGGCATGCCGATGAGATTTCGTGGTATGTTAATTATATATCGGATAACGGATTAATTTACGTGATTAGAAATGGCGGTAGCGATCACCAAATTGCACCGAGTAAAATAGTTAATATCCATACTAAAAATGGCATTGTAAAAGGTGTTTTTGGGTGGCCTGCAATACATACGCGTAATAAGGCTAAAGAACAGTCTCCTAAGCCCGATAATATTACTATTGATGTTGGTGCAAAGGACAAAGACGAGGTTGAAAAAATGGGAGTTCATGTGGGTTGTGTAATTACGTATCCGGATGAGTTTCATATTTTAAATGGTGATAAATTTGTTTGTCGTGCATTAGATAACCGTATGGGTGGTTTTATGATTGCGGAAGTGGCGCGTTTACTTAAAGAAAACAAAAAAACGTTACCTTTTGGTCTTTACATTACCAATTCGGTTCAAGAAGAAATAGGTTTACGTGGCGCAGAAATGATTACACATACTATTAAACCAGATGTGGCCATTGTTACCGATGTTACTCACGATACTACTACGCCAATGATTGAGCCTAAAACGGCTGGATTGCTAGAAATTGGCAAAGGTCCTGTTGTGGCTTATGCTCCGGCAGTACAACAAAAATTAAGAGATTTAATTACAGATACGGCTGAGGCTAAGAAAATTCCTTTTCAACGTTCGGCTTTATCGCGTGCTACAGGAACCGATACCGATGCTTTTGCTTACAGCAATGGTGGTGTTGCTTCGGCATTAATTTCGTTACCATTACGCTACATGCATACTACCGTAGAAATGGTGCATAGAGATGATGTTGAAAACGTTATTAAATTAATTTACGAAACATTACTAAAAATAGAAGACGGCGAAACGTTTAGCTATTTCAAATAAAATTTAAGCCTCTTAACCGAGGCTTTTTTTAGGTTTATGGACGAATATTTAGATATGTTGATGCCCAAGGACATCCTACAGGAAAATCGGAATTAAAACCATCTATATCATTTATTTTCAAGAACTTAAGCCGTATTCAATTTTTAAATGTATTTATTAAAAACATAAAAATCGCATCCAAAAGGATGCGATTTTTATTGCAATCGAAAACTGATTAATTAATTCTCAATAATCATTTTCTTAGTGTCTATTTTAGTACCAGCAACATAAAGCGTATAATAATACATACCAGCAGATAAATCTCTAGTATTGATATTTAGTTCTTGTTCCCCCCTTTCATTTAGATCGATAGTTGATATAATTTGTCCAGCTGTAGAAACGAATACCATAGATGCGCTTCCTAAGACACTATTAGGTATGAAATATCTTATTGAAGAACTTTCTGAAAATGGATTTGGTATATTTTGATACAAGATAATTTTTTCATTGCTTGCTTTTCCCGATTCAGAAGTACTCAACGATCCTCCACAAGCACAAGATTCTATAGCCATTACTCTACTTAATAAATCGTCTATTTGTGCTTGTTGCGATGTGTTTTCTGCTTGCAAAGTAGATAGTATTGGAGACAAATCCACATTTACTGAAGTACCTCCCTCGATAGCTACTGTAAGTGTAGTACCTGAAAGCGTTGCTGCGGTTAGATTTTGGTCATCTGTACCTGCTCCATCTTGTAATGAAGATAGATCTACTCCTGTTCCTCCACTAATATTTAAAGTTGATCCAGATAATGATAAATCTTGAGCATCGGTATTATCTAAGTAACTTGATAAATCGATAGTGGTAGCTCCTCCTGAAATGCTCAACACATCTGAAGCTATTGATAAATCTTGCTCATCAGTATTATCTAAGTAACTTGATAAATCGATAGTTGTTGTTCCGCCTGAAATGCTCAACACATCTGAAGCTATTGATAAATCTTGCTCATCAGTATTATCTAAGTAACTTGATAAATCGATAGTGGTAGCTCCGCCTGAAAGACTCAACACATCTGAGGCTATTGATAAATCTTGCTCATCAGTATTATCTAAGTAACTTGATAAATCGATAGTTGTTGTTCCACCTGAAATGCTCAACACATCTGAGGCTATTGATAAATCTTGCTCATCAGTATTATCTAAGTAACTTGATAAATCGATAGTGGTAGCTCCTCCTGAAATACTCAACAAATCTGAAGCTATAGATAAATCTTGCTCATCAGTATTATCTAAGTAACTTGATAAATCGATAGTGGTAGCTCCGCCTGAAATACTCAACACATCTGAAGCTATTGATAATCT
>NZ_JACHGE010000002.1:0-366540 GCF_014202225.1 Algibacter amylolyticus | reverse complement strand
AATCTTGCTCATCAGTATTATCTAAGTAACTTGATAAATCGATAGTGGTAGCTCCGCCTGAAATACTCAACACATCTGAAGCTATTGATAAATCTTGTTCATCTGTATTATCTAAGTAACTTGATAAATCGATAGTGGTAGCTCCTCCTGAAATGCTCAACACATCTGAAGCTATTGATAAATCTTGTTCATCTGTATTATCTAAGTAACTTGATAAATCGATAGTTGTTGTTCCGCCTGAAATGCTCAACACATCTGAAGCTATTGATAAGTCTTGTTCATCTGTATTATCTAAGTAACTTGATAAATCGATAGTGTTAGCTCCTCCTGAAATGCTCAACACATCTGAAGCTATTGATAAATCTTGCTCATCAGTATTATCTAAATAATCTGATAAATCGATAGTAGTGGCATCATTTGTTAAACTTAACACATTAGTTTCAGAATCTAATTCTAAATCTTGCGCGTCGGTATCAGCTTCAGATGCTATCCATTGAGTGCCATCCCAAGAATAAGGTGCTTTAATATCTGTGTCATAAACCAACAAACCAGCTTCAGATGTTCCTAAACTTGATCCTAATGTTGTTTTTTCTTCCGTTGTTAATCTATTTAACAATAATCCTTTAGTTATTCCTGTTAAATCTAATGATGCATTAGCATTAGGAGTATTTGTACCAATACCTACACTTAAAGGGTTTGTAGCACCTCCTAAAACCATAGTATTGTCATTTACTGCAGTTGCTGCATTACCAATAGCTACAGAATTATTGCCTTGTACATTTGCCGAATGTCCTATGGCTATATTGTTTGTAGGTAATAATGTTCCTGGATCTGTAGATGTTGCACCATATCCCAGTACAATGGTACCGTCAGCTTGAGCAATTGTCATGGATCCAATAGCAACAGCTTCTTGGTTATCTATATCTACAGAACGACCAATTCCAACCACATCATTTTCTTCAATATCAACTTGATCTCCGATACCCACAGAATAATCCGCATTGGCACTCCCACTACCTAAATTACCTATCAAAGTAGTATTATTACCTCTAACATCATGATCATGACCAAGAGAAATTGAGTATTGTCCATCATTAAACCCTCTGTTCCCAATCATTAATACATCATTATTGCTAGGCGTAGCATCATATCCAATAAAAATATCATTAGAACGGTTATTATTATCAAAGTTTGCTAAAGACCCCATTCCTACATTGTATTGGCCTTCTCTATTTGTAAAACCACAATAATACCCTAAATAGGTGTTGTGGTTTGCATTCGTTGTATTATTTGTTCTATTATTATCCCACCCTGACATGGCGCCAACAAAAGTATTGTAATCAGCATATTCTGTAGCCACACCTGAAGCAGCCCCAATAAAGGTATTATAAATACCTTCTCCGACATCTGTTCCTGAGGAATCCCCAAGGGCTGTATTATGATGACCTTCATCTACATCAAATAAAGACTCATTTCCTATACCAGTATTTCTATAACCAGTTTCACTCTGATAACCAGCTTCATTACCAACAAAGGTGTTTCTATAACCCGTTGTGTTATCATAACCTGCATCTTCACCTATAAATACATTTTCAAAACCAGTGGTATTTTTTGTTCCAGATTCTTCTCCCATAAATGTATTGTCATATCCAGTAGTATTATTCTCTCCAGATTCCGTTCCAAAAAACGTATTATCACCTCCTGTAGTGTTTAAACTTCCTGATTCATGACCTACAAATGTATTGTCAAATCCAGTAGTATTTTTGTGTCCAGCATAATATCCTATAAATGTACTCTCTGAGGTTGTATTATCTCTACCAGCTCCAAAACCAAAAAAAGTATTATGAATACCTGATGATAAAGAAGACCCCGTACTATCCCCATACATAGTATTGTAATCACCAGTTGTAATACTTACTCCAGAACCTGTTCCTGAGGTTTCATTAAGTGTTTGTGCCTGAATTCCTGTATATGAAAACAGAAAGACAGCTAAATAAATAAAAAAGTAATTTTTAATCATAATATAATTGATTTGGTTAATAGTTCTTTGATTTTTCTACTTCATAATTAAAATGACGACATATTTTATAACTAATATAATATGCTTTAATAAAAGCATTAAGAATTGGTAATTGGGTTGTTTTGATTAAAATAAAAACCAAAAACATGATTTACATTGGCTAATTGAAGTTTCAAATATATAGTTTAAAAGTGATTAAAGTAGGCTTTTTTACATAAAAAAGTTAATTATACCGGTAAATAATGCATTTAATCGATAAATAAGCGTCATTAGAAAAATAAATAATGTTTATATAATTCTTTTTTAAATACTTAAAAGGATACATTTATTTTTCTTTTATATTGCTAAAAATTTACCACTCTTAAATATGTTAAATATCAAAAGAATTGTCAATTTAATTCTTTTTACAGTTGTTTTTGTTGTTTATGGTATTAGCGCACCAAGAACCATTTCTTTTTGGGACAGTTCTGAATTTATAACAAGCAGCTATAATTTACAAGCATCCCATCCTCCAGGTTCTCCTCTATATACTATGTTTTGTAGTGTCGTTTTTCAATTTTTCCCTTCAATGCATATTGCTTTTATTTCAAATCTCATTTCTGCTTTTTTTGGAGCTTTAACCGTTTGTATAGTATTCAACACAACGTATTACATAACATCTAGTATACAGGACAAAAAAACAAAGTCACATAACGCTTATCTACCCTATTTAACAGGAATAACCAGTGCTTTAACCCTAGCTTTTTCCGATAGTTTTTGGACAGCTTCTACCGAAACAGAGGTCTATACTTTATCTTTTGCTTTAATGATGGGCATGTTTTACACCATGCTAAAATGGGCAAATGGCAACAACAAGAAAAAAGACACTCAACTTTTATTATTATTTGGATTTCTTTTGGGGTTAGCATCCAGCGTACACTTAATAACCATCACATTAGTTATCCCTTTAACTATTTTATTCACTTATAAAAAATATGGGCTGACACTAAAGAACACTATTTTATCTTTAGTTGTTGGTTGCTTTCTATTTGTTGTCATCTACTTATTAATTATTCAGGGTCTTATAAAAATGGCTCATTCATTGGATGTTTGGTTTGTAAATTCGTTAAGCTTTCCAATGAACACAGGCATTGTAGCTGCTCTTGCTTTTTTAATTATTTTATTCTCAATAACGCTTTGGACAACTTATAAAAAACAAAAAACCACATTACATACCGCTACGCTCGCTATTATCTTTTTTTTGATAGGATTGAGTTGTTACTTCATGCCTTTACAAAGAGCCAGTGCCAGTTCCACATTAGCTAATAATATTAACAACAGTAACCGTTTACTGCAATATATAAAAGGCGAACAGTTTGGTATCAATAACATTCCGTTTATTAAAGGCCCAACGTATAATGCGCCTATAGACAACAACACGCCTTTTATAGACGGCAAACCGACTTTAACCTTTGACAATAGCATGAATAAATACATGGTTGTTGACAATGGCGTTTATAAACACCCGAATTACTCCAAAGAATTTTCCATGTTTTTCCCTAGACTATTTGATTATAAAAATGAAAGCAGCTATAAAGCTTGGACTCCTATTAAAGGAACTCCTATTGACTATGAAGTAAATGGTAGTAACAAAACCATCTACAAACCAACATACACAGAAAATTTTAATTTTTTTATAGAATATCAAGTCAAGTGGCTAAACCTTCGTTACTTATTTTGGAATTTTGTTGGCAAACAAAACAGCTCTCATGGTTTGGGTCATATTAAACATGGCAATTGGATAAGCGGAATAAACAGTCTAGATAAATCAAGAATTGGAGATATATCTTCAATACCGGAGCGATATAAAAACGATAAAAGCAATGACGGTTATTATTTTTTACCTTTAATATTTGGTGTTTTAGGATTAGTTTCTATCCGTAAGAACAAACTATATCTAGCCACCACTTTTTTTACCTTTTTAACATTTGGAATAGGAGTTACCTTATACGTTAACCCTGTACCTTCAAGTATTTTAATAAGAGAACGCGATTACATATTTATTGGTTCTTTTGTTATTTTTTCGCTTTGGGTGGGTCTTTCTATTAATTTAATATTTAATTATTTAAAATTAATAGTCTCAAATAAAACAAGTATTTTTATTGCTTTTACAATCGTTTTTATTGCAGCTCCGTTGCAACTTTTAGCTAAAGGGTGGGATAACCATCAACGTAGTCGGGATACGTTTTCTTATGATCTTGGAAAAGCATACCTAGACGCCTGCCCTAAACAAGCCATACTCATTACTAATGGTGATAACATGACATTTCCGCTTTGGTATTTGCAGGATGTTGAAAACTACAGAACAGACGTTAGGGTTCTTAATTACGACCAATTAAATATAAACACCTATATTGAAAACTTAAAACAAAAAATACACGATTCCAAACCCATCACCTTCAACTTAAATAAAAAGCTTTATATAAATGGCTCCGACATACTGATTCCTTTAAAAAAAGAAACCGACAATGCGGTTAAACTAGACATTTTATTTCAGTTTTTACATGACAGCACTACACGCATTAACTGGAATGGAAAAAAGAAACACTATATCCCTGCCACTAAATTTTCAATTCCTACAGATAATTTCATTGCGCTAAATCCTGATGAATTTAATGCGTCCAAAACAAAATCAATAACTTGGGATTACAAGAAAGATTTCTATAGTATTAATGATTTGGTTTTATTTAATGTTATCAACAATAATTTTAATAACAGGCCTATATGCTTTGCTTTTAATGGAAATAAAAATCATTATTTAGGGTTAGACAACTACCTTGTTAAAAATGGGCTAGTTGAATATTTAGCTCCTTTAAAAAGAACAAATAATTCTTTAAACCCTAAAATAGTGAATACCAAAATGATGCTTCCTTATTTATTAGAAAAAGCAACATTTAAAGGATTCAATGATGAAACTATACATTTAAATTCTGAAAACAAATCTTATGCTCAAACTATATTAAGACCTAGCTATTATTTTTTGGCTCAAGCACTTTTAGAAGAAAATAAAACAAAAGAAGCTATTAAGGTTCTTGATACATGCTTTTCTTTATTCCCAGACAAGAGCGTTGCTTATAAACAATATGCATTTGCACTGGGTAAATTATACTTTAAAGCTGGGTTAGAAGAAAAAGGAGTTCATATATGTCAATTAGCCATTAATAATATTTTAGAAGAATTAGAATGGATTACTTCTTTGTCACCTCCTAACCCAATAATCAATGTAATACATGCCGAAAAATTAAAAAAAATGTATATGCAAATGCAAAATCAATTTTCTGGAAACACAAAAGCTTTAGATACTATTGAAATGAAAAAAATTGATGAAACATATAACCTATGGAAGCAACAAAATTGGCCTTATTAAAATATTTGTTATGCTTTTTTTTAAAAATTATAAATAGACAAAATTTAGAATGGACGAATATTTAGATATTGTTGATGCCCATAGAAAACCCACAGGGAAAACCGAGTTAAAATCGGTTATCCATGCTAAAGGGTATTATCACAATACGGCACATATTTGGTTTTACACCAAAGACTGTAAAATACTACTTTCCCAGCGTTCTGCTAAAAAAAACATTTGTCCCTTACTCTGGGATGTTTCTGTAGCAGGACATATTGATGCTGGCGAAACTATAGAATCTGGAGCCATTAGAGAGGTTGAAGAAGAAATTGGGCTATCTATTTCTGAAAAAGCACTACACAAAATTGGTGTTTTTGAATGTTTCCAGTCTTATGATAATGGTATTATTGATAATGAATTTCATAATACGTTTATTGCGGAATTAAATGTGCCACTGGAAAAATTAGTAAAACAAGAAGAAGAGGTTGAAGCTTTAAAATTAGTATCTTTTGAAGCGTTTAAAACTCTTATTGCAACCATAGGTCATAACAATAACCATTTTGTACCTTCCAATAAAGCCTATTACGATCTTGTTTTAAAAGCTATAACTAAACAAATAAAATGAGTTTATTACTTGTAGCCATTGCTCCTGTTTTTATAATTATACTTTACATTTATTTTAAAGATAAATATGAAAAGGAACCTAGACGACTACTCCTTTATAATTTTCTGCTTGGTGCCGTTGTTAGCATTATTATCACTTCTATTTTGTATTATGTTTTCGACATAGTTTTACCGCTAACCAACAAAACAAGCATATTTGAGCAATTTATAAAAGCATTTTTTGTTGTTGGCTTAATTGAAGAGTTTAGCAAATACATAATTATTAGATATTTTGCACAATCTAAAAAAGCGTTTAACGAACCTTTTGATGGTATTGTTTACGCCGTAATGGTATCGATGGGTTTTGCTGCCACCGAAAACATTTTTTATGTTGCAAATGGAGGCTTCCCTACTGCCCTAGCCCGAGCTTTTACTGCTGTTCCAGCTCATGCTACTTTTGGCATTATTATGGGCTATTATATGGGTAAAGCTAAATTTTCGAACAACAAAGTGGCGTTAAACTTAATTGGATTATTTTCGGCCATACTATTTCATGGCGCTTACGATTTTTTCTTGTTTATAGACTTTGTTCCCGGTATTTGGGTTGGTGCTTTTTTGTCTTTATTTATTGGTATAATGCTATCTAGAAAAGCTATTAAAACGCATCAAAACAGATCTCAGTTCAAAATTTAAACAGCCTTACTTTTTAATAAATTTTATCGTTTTAATAGTATTTCCGGTAGTAAACGTTGCGAAATATAAGCCGTTTGCAATAAAACTAATATCCACTTCTTCTTCGTTTAAGAAACGGTTTTTATAAACAACTTTACCAGAAACATCCTTAATGCAAAAGTCTATATCTTGATTTAAAGATGATGCTAAATGCAATGTATTACCTGCTGGATTTGGATATACACTCATGTTTTCATTTTCCACTGAAATGCTAGTACTAGATAACGTATAACTAGCTAATTCTGCAACATAGGTGTCTACCGAGTCGCCATCAACAGCGCCACTCCAATCGCTTGCAAATAATAATCGTGTTCCTGTTGGACTAATAGTTACATGAGGTTCTCCTGCATAGCTAAAAGGAGATTCATCACTTCTATGATGCGCTACTCTATAAACATCGGCATCCGTTTCGTTAACCTTAGCTACAAATAGTTCTTGATCTAAAAGTTTAACGCCATCACGCTCAAAACCTAAACAAGAAACTGCAACCCACCCATCTTCTAAATTTTTATGTGCCAATGCCGAAATGTGAGTTCCCGACTTAGGGTAATCATAATCGGTATAACTAGTTACAGCAAAACAATTACCAGTTGTGGCATTGTGCGCCACTAAAGTACCTTGGCAACCGCCATATCTTCCTTCTTCAAAATTAACATTGTAATAAGCATCATCTCCATTGCCTAATTTACCTAAGCATGAATGCTGAATACCATTAACGTTTAAATTTCTAACAAATTGGCCACTACCGTCGTAAACCGCACCTTTATGAAAAAATAAGTTGCCACTAGGAAACGGCATTGGCGCTGTATATTCAATATTTGCAATATTAAATTGCGTTAAACTTTGGGTAGAAATCCTGTAATAATAAGCAGCATCATTGCCACATCTAAACGCAAACACATCATTATCCCACGACATCATTTGTATATCATTACCGCCTGTTAATCCATTTGCAGGAGGACAACCACTTAACGTTCTAATATTTACAAGTATCGTCTTTACTTGTGTTTGCACGTTATAGCTAATTAAATCGTCATTATTCCCATCCATATAAAAGAACACATTAGGGTCTGTAAACGACCAGAAAATGGTTTCAATATCATCGGGAAATACATCGGATAAATTTCTAATAAATGTATAATCGGTACCGTTTAAAAGTTGATGTACACCACCTCCGTAAACAATTAATAAACTCTCATCGGCATTCCAAGCCTGTATAGTGCTATACATAGGTTTTACGTAATTCCCTGCAGTGGCTTGAGTAATGCGTCGTATTTGAGTGCTAGTAAAAGACGGATCGGTTACAGCTTCCAAATAGTCTGGTTTGTCCAACTCTTGCATGGGGTGTTGCACCAAATCATTGGCTATATAACCTTGTCCTAAATTTTGAGAAAAGCCTTGAAATACAGTAAAAAAAAGTAGTAAAAGCGTAATTTTTTTCATGGAAACACCTATTGTAGTTATTTAATAGTTACGGTTTAAGTTGAAATTTAGATTGTTTTACTTTCTTTTTTTTAAGAAAATTAAAACAGATTCCAAAAACCAAAGACTTTTTCTTACTTAAATATTTTCTATTTTATACTTATATTTACTAGAATTAATATCAGTTCTTATTACAAACGCATGGATAAAAGTTATAAAGTAAAAGTTAACAACACAATTGATTTCAATATTACTAAAGATGAACTTTCTAACCTAGACGTGCATCAAACTTCAGAAAACAGCTATCATATTTTACAAAATAATAAATCTGTTAAAGCAGAAATAACAGAAGCCGATTTTAGTAATAAAACCTACCAAGTAAGCATAAGAAATCATAGTTATAAGGTTAGCATTTCTAATAAGTTGGATATATTAATAAAAGATATGGGGCTTTCTGCTAAAACAGCAAAACAAATAGATTTTATTAAAGCTCCTATGCCTGGTTTAATATTAGAACTGCATGTTGAAGCTGGACAAGAAGTTAAAGAAAATGACACCCTATTTATACTTGAAGCTATGAAAATGGAAAATAGTATTAGCTCACCTAGATTGGGGATTATAAAATCTATTTCTGTTAAAAATGGTGATGCTGTTGAAAAAAATCAACTTTTAATTGAATTCGAAAATTAAAAAACATCGCGATTACAAGGATTTTAGAATGCATATATAAAGTTCTTATAATTTATTATTTGTGATAAAAAAATAAGATTTTCTTCCCCCGAGGGAATGACAAAAAATATTTATTAATGAAAAAAATACTAGTTGCAAACCGTGGTGAAATAGCCATAAGAGTAATGAAAACGGCTCAGAAAATGGGTATAAAAACGGTTGCTGTATTTTCTACTGCCGACCGTAATGCACCCCATGTAAAATTTGCCGATGAGGCTGTTTGTATTGGCCAACCGCCTTCTAATCAATCGTATTTAAAAGGGGATAAAATTATTGAAGTAGCCAAACAATTAGATGTCGATGCTATACATCCTGGATATGGTTTTTTGAGTGAAAATGCCGCTTTCGCTGAATTGTGCGAAACTAATAACATCATTTTTATTGGTCCAAAATCGAAAGCCATTAAAATAATGGGAAGTAAACTTGCTGCAAAAGATGCAGTAAAGGCATATAATATTCCTATGGTTCCGGGTATTGATAAAGCAATTACCGATGTAAACAAAGCCAAAGACATTGCAAAAACTATTGGTTTTCCTATATTAATAAAAGCATCTGCTGGTGGTGGCGGAAAAGGTATGCGCGTCGTTGAAAAAGAAAGCGAATTAGAATCGCAAATGAAACGTGCCATAAGTGAAGCCACTTCTGCCTTTGGAGATGGCTCTGTGTTTATTGAAAAATATGTTAGTTCGCCAAGGCATATCGAAATTCAAGTTATGGCAGATAGCCACGGTAACGTTTTACATTTTTTTGAGCGAGAGTGCAGTATACAGCGTCGCCATCAAAAAGTAGTAGAAGAAGCACCTTCTTGTATTTTAACGCCTCAATTACGAGATAAAATGGGGGAAGCAGCTATAAAGGTTGCTAAAGCTTGCGATTATTTAGGTGCTGGAACAGTAGAATTCTTATTGGACTCCCACCATAATTTCTACTTTTTAGAAATGAATACACGTTTGCAAGTAGAACATCCAGTTACCGAGTTAATTACTGGTGTCGATTTGGTAGAACTACAAATTAAAGTAGCTCGTGGAGAAGCGCTTCAAATAGAACAAAACGACTTAAAAATTAATGGACACGCCTTGGAATTGCGTGTTTATGCTGAAAATCCTCTTAATGATTTTTTACCTAGCGTTGGGCATTTGGATATTTATAAAATACCTGAAGGCGAAGGTATTCGTGTAGATAACGGTTTTGAAGAAGGTATGGATATCCCTATTTACTATGATCCAATGCTTTCTAAATTAATCACCTTTGCTAAAACCCGGGAAGAGGCCATTCAGCTTATGATTAAAGCCATTGAAAATTATCACGTTAAAGGTATAGAAACCACCCTACCCTTTGGTAAATATGTATGTGAACATGAGGCCTTTCGTTCTGGAAATTTCGACACCCATTTTGTAAAGAACTACTATTCACCTGAAGCTTTAAAAGCTGAAACAGAAAATGAAGCGAAAATAGCAGCTTTAATAGCTGTTAAACAATATATTGAAGATCAGAAGTTATTACGCCTACCTATAAAGTAAGCGGTAAGCAAAAACATAAAAACCATTTAACTTTGCGCCTTTGCGCCTTTGCTAAAAAAATATGGATTCGAGACAAGACAAAATAGACAACCTCAATAAACATAAAGCACTCTCAGAATTAGGAGGTGGACAAAAGCGCATAGATAAACAGCACGCTAATAAAAAACTAACGGCTAGAGAACGTATTAATTATTTATTAGACGAAGGTTCGTTTGAAGAAATTGGTGCTTTAGTAACACATAGAACCACCGAATTTGGCATGCAAGACCAAATTTATTATGGCGATGGTGTAATTACTGGTTACGGTACTATAAATGGTAGATTGGTTTATACTTATGCTCAAGATTTTACGGTATTTGGCGGTTCTCTTTCTGAAACTCATGCCGAAAAAATATGTAAAATAATGGATATGGCCGTAAAGGTGGGAGTACCAATTATAGGACTTAACGATTCTGGAGGCGCACGTATTCAAGAAGGTGTGCGATCGCTTGGTGGTTATGCCGATATATTTTATAGAAACGTACAAGCATCGGGTGTGATTCCGCAAATATCGGCAGTTATGGGACCTTGTGCTGGCGGAGCAGTTTACTCACCAGCAATGACCGATTTTACCATTATGGTAGAAAACACAAGCTATATGTTTGTAACCGGACCAAATGTTGTTAAAACCGTTACAAATGAAGAAGTTACCAGCGAAGAGCTTGGTGGTGCTGAAACGCACGCTACAAAATCTGGAGTAGCACATAAAACTTCAGAAAATGATATTGCCTGTCTTGAAGATGTAAAACAGTTACTAAGTTATTTACCGCAAAACAACACAGAAACTGCTAATAAGCTAGATTTTAAACTAGAGGATGAAATTCGAGATGTTTTATCGGATATAGTACCAGAAAGCTCTACCAAGCCTTATGATATGAGAGCGGTAATTACGGGTATAATAGATGAAGATTCATTTTACGAAATTCATAAAAATTACGCCGAAAGTATTATTGTTGGGCTTGCACGATTAGGCGGTCGTAGTATTGGTATTATCGCTAATCAACCTATGGCCTACGCAGGCGTTTTAGGTGTTAATAGCTCAAGAAAAGCGGCTCGTTTTACACGTACTTGCGATTGTTTTAATATACCATTACTCGTTTTAGTTGATGTTCCAGGATTTTTACCAGGAACAGACCAAGAATGGAATGGCATCATAATCCATGGCGCAAAGCTTTTATATGCGCTTAGCGAAGCAACAGTGCCAAGAGTAACCGTTATTACCAGAAAAGCTTATGGTGGTGCTTACGATGTTATGAACTCTAAACACAGTGGTGCAGATTATAACTACGCATGGCCTGGAGCAGAAATTGCTGTAATGGGTGCAAAAGGTGCAAGTGAAATTATTTTTAGAAAAGAAATCGCAGAAGCAGAGAGTCCTGAAGAAAAATTAGCCGAAAAAGAAGCTGAGTATGCCGAAACATTTGCTAATCCTTATAAAGCAGCGCAACGTGGTTTTATTGATGAAATTATACTGCCAAAAAATACAAGACGTAAACTATTAAAAACTTTTGCTATGCTAGAAGATAAAAAAGTTGAGATGCCTAAACGTAAGCATGGTAATATTCCTTTATAAAAAAAGAAGCCTAATAAATTAGGCTCCTTTGTTTCACTTCAATATTAAGATCTACAATTAAAATCTTAATAAACCTCAATTTTTATTCTTGTCTGATAATTAAAACTATTTTGAAACACAACCAACCCAGTATTTCAAACTAAATCTTTAATTAACAATTAAACAAGAAATTGAATTAATAATAGCAATCCAAATATCTTAAATTTCTATAAAATGGAGCAATAAATAACTACTCAATTATTACTCATTTTCACAAAAAACAAGTAAAAACACTTAATTTGTAGTATTTACACTTAATGTATCAGAAAATGTCCGCTCCAGAAACTCAAGTAAAGTTTCTTCCTCATTATTAAATTCTATTTTTTTAGAAATTCTATAACGTCTACTTTCAACAGATCTAATTGTTGTATTTAAAAAAACAGCAATCTCTTTATTAGAAAAACCCATTAGTAAATAATAACAAATTATTGTTTCCGTTTTTTTAAGCTGTGGATAGTCGGTTTCAATTTTTTTAAAAAACTCAATGTTGAATTCATTAACCAATTCCAAATGGTTACCTGTTTTATCTAATAAAGTGGAAGAGTTAATATGCAAATTTCTATATAATTCTTTTATTTTATCTTTTTGAAACTCTACACCTTCAGAAATCGAAATTTGTTTTATCTCTTGTTTTAAATTTTTAATATAAGTTTCTAATCCATAAACCTTTGTGGTAAGCTGATCATTATTAGACTTTAAATAAGATAAATTATTATTGGCATCTAAATTATTAACAAGCAATTTCTTTTTCTGCTTTTTGTAAATTACAAAGCAAAAAATACTAAAAGCTAGTAATACAGCTACAGAGACTCCGCCTAAAACACTGCTTACTATTTCATTTGAATCTCCCTTTTCTACTACATCCGAATCTTCTAATAAAAAGGAATCATTTATTTCTATACTCCCCTCAATAGTTTTTTTATATAAATGGCTTTGAAAGGAAAGCAAGGAATCGGTATAAACTTTAGAGATCTCAACTTCTCCTAGATGTTTATAAAATTCTGAATAAAGCCTGTAGTAATCCTTTAAAACATCTACGGCTAAATAATCTGTCACTTTGGATGTTTCCTCTAAATAAAAACGCGTGGAATCTAATTGCTTATCCTTGAAAAAATTATCAGCAAAACTACTATTTATAGCGCCTTCAAAAGCAAAGTAATTTAGCTTAATAACCTTTGGTTTTCCTTCTAGCGCTTTAAATTTCTTGAAATATTTGTGAGCGTGATTGAAATCCTCCATCCAAATATAATTTGAAGTAATCATGTACAAGGCAAACATCTGGTAGTAGGGATCCTCGCTAACTGCTTTATATGTATCTAATTTATCTAGTAAAAAGCGATTACTTTCCTCATGTTCCCCATCAAGATACTTTGCATAAGCCTCTACCTGTTCAACCTCAAATATACCATACTCCTTATCGCAATTTTTGTAAAAATCTCGTGCTTTATCCAAGTAAGGATAAGCCATAGAATACTTATCCATAAAATACAAGTTAGAAAACATACTCACACAAACCTCGCCAGCAATGCAGTACTCCTTCTCTATTTCTCCAAATTTAATAGCCAAATTAACGCATTGATAGTACTCTGCAAACTCATTAAAATCGTCATGAATAATCGCCTTTAATGAATAATATTCGGCCACTCTACCAGGAATATAATTTTCTACAGGTTTAGGGATATCTTCGAGAAAGCTAAGTGCTTTTTCTGTATTATCATCAAGATAAACGTCTGCAGAATCAACTAAACGATAAAACCCTTTTTCTGACTGACCATAACTAAATAAAGTGTTCGCAAAAACAATAAGGCTAATGCTTAATAATTTGAGAGAGAGACTAGTTTTTAGCATGTATATAACTACAGTTTTATATAAATATAAAAAAAGATATGTAAAAATACACAAATTGTAATAAATCGGTAAAATATTACAAAAATAATCTTAAAAATTATACAAAATAGACACTTCAGAATTGGTCGTATTGTGTCCGCCATTTGGCTGTTTCATTTCTAGGTTTGATGTATGCCTAACCGAGTATCTAAAATCAAATCTTAACTTATCAATATCGTAAGACATCCCTAAACCAAAAATATCAGAAAATGCAAAACCTTTTGCTAAGCGTTCGGTCGCTTTATCGGCTACCATGGGTCCTAAACTACCAATAGCATATGTACTTACACCACTAAATATTTTATATCTAGCTATAATACCGCAGTTTAAAACATATTCTTTTATGGTTCTTTTTTGGGTATATAATTCGGTTAATTCCTCATAATTTTCAGCATCAGAAGGCTTAATATAATAACGGTTTAAAAGTTGGTGTTCTACAACATTAAAACTAGGTTCTAAATTAATTTCGAAAGCCCATTTTTTCTTGTCTTTAAACCTGTAATTAATCTGAATTTTGTAAAAATCGACCTCATGGGTATAATCGTCGGCATTAAAAGGATATTTATTTTGAGATCCTGTACCGTATGTAAATCCTAACATTACTTGCTCTTTTTTAATTTGGGTAAACCCTAAAAAAGAACAGAGCATAAACACAGCCATAAGACCATGTATCTTATTTTTTTGCTTCATTGAAATTTTATTTAGAAGTAATAACTTGTGCGTTATACATAAATGAATCTTGCCAACGCTCGAATCGTGTATCAAATTTAGTTGAAAACACTAAGTATTGACATTTACCAATACTTTCTGGTGTTCGGGCTATTTCCCCTAAATTGTTGTTTTGAAACAAAAATTCGGCATCTTCAACAATAAACATTTGTATTTTATTCAAGTTTATTCCGTTTAGATAATACAGTTTATTTAAACGTTTAGGAGTTGCAATAACAATATCTACACCATCATAAATTTCGTTACGCTGATCGTCAATATTTTTTTGATCGTAAGCACAATAAACCCTTAAATCTGTTCCTCTTAAATATCCATTAAATTCTAATTCTAAATTTAAAGCTGCTTGTTTGTCTTTTACAAAAATTAAAGCTCTAGGTGCATCTTCAAACGCTTCTCCTTTTAATTTCTGAATAACACTTAGCACGATACTTGTTGTTTTTCCTGAGCCTAGTGGTGCAATGCAAAACAAGCTTGCCCCTCCTTTAATTTTGGGTAAAATAGATTTTTGAAAAGGTAAAGGACTATTAAAACCCTTAGTTTCTAAGGCTTCTTTTAAAGGTTGAATAAGTTTTTTAAAGGACATATAAGGCATAAATAAAATAGAAGTGCAAATATAGTGCTAATTAACTCCTCCTAAAACCGTTTGAAAAAATAACATTTCTGAAAACCTGTTTAAATCAAAAAAACATCTCTTTTTTAACAATGTTAATATTGTATTAATAGAAGTGTTTAGACTATTAAAAGGTTAAAATTCTACTATTTTTGCAAAATGAATAAACCCCAAAATTTCAAGTTTGAATTTGTTGCGTTAATGGCATCATTGATGTCCATTGTAGCTCTAGCCATAGATGCATTGTTGCCCGCAATACCGCAAATTGGAGCTGCTTTAGGCGTTACCAATCCAGAAGACAACCAACTGCTAATTACCATGATATTTTTGGGAATAGGTTTTGGTCAATTAATTTTAGGGCCCTTATCGGATAGTTTTGGAAGAAAACCTCTGGTTTATGTTGGTTTCGTAATATTTTTTATTGCGAGTTTTATTTGTGTTTCCACTAAAGATTTTGAATGGATGATAATTGGAAGAACGCTTCAAGGTTTCGGACTTTCTACGGCACGAACCATAAGTATTTCTATGGTTCGAGACGAATTTCAAGGGGATTATATGGCAAAAATAATCTCGATAATTGTTATGTTTTTCCTTTTAGTTCCTGTAATAGCACCAACTTTAGGTCAACTTTTAATTCACTTTTTTAATTGGGAATCTATCTTTTATTTTAATTTGATATTCGGCCTACTTATAGTCATTTGGTTTTGGATAAGGCAACCAGAAACCCTTGCTAAAGAGAAGCGTATCAAGTTTTCATCAAACTTATACATTAACGGAACAAAGGAGTTTTTTAAAAATAAAGAAGCCATTGCTTTTACATTAATTTCGGGGTTTATTACTGGGTCGTTTATGGTGTATTTAAGCACGTCTCAGCAAATATTTCAAGAGCAATACAACCTAGCTGAAATGTTTCCTTATATTTTTGCAAGTTTAGCCATTTCTATTGGTGTTTCTACGTTTTTAAATAGTCAGTTAGTTGTAAAATATGGTATGACTAGACTTGCCTATTATGCGTGTATAGCGTACACCTTAATTTCGGTGTTGTACGTTATTTTATTTTGGTCTGGAATTAATCCTAGTATTTATATTTTATTAAGCTTTTTTGCCATGCAGTTTTTTGCTGTAGGTTTCCTTTTTGGAAATTTAAGAGCTTTAGCCATGCAACCTTTAGGGCATATTGCAGGTATTGGTGCTGCTATTAATGGTTTTTTGTCTACCGTTTTAGCTGTACCCATAGCCAATTATATAGGTAGCTTTGTAGAGACTTCGGTGCTGCCTTTATTTATTGGGTTTTCGGTTTTCGGATTGCTTTCATTAACCGTTTTTCTTATGATTAAAAGCAAATTGAAACTTGTTAACTCCTAAGCGCTTTTAAAGATAACGTTCCTTTATAATATTAATATGATGGATTTCATGACCTAGCGTTATGAAGGCCGCAGCTCTAGCAGACATGGGACTTCCACTCCCCGTACCAATTACCTCTAAATCTTGTGAGCTTAAACTTTTAAGAAGCACTATAAAGTTTTGACGCACCACTTGATATTCCTCAATTAAACTTGCCATCGATTTTTTATTGGCTCCAGATGGTAAAATGTAATCGTTCTGCTCGTAGCCTGCCAACGGAGTTTTATCATGTCTTGCTATTCTGAAACAACGATACATAAAAACACGTTCGTTATCTATTATGTGCTGAAAAACCTCTTTAATACTCCATTTATCTTTGGCATAACGATACTCCAATTTATCCAGAGGAATAGATTTGAAAAAATTCTCAACCTGAGTTTTTGCCTCAATAAAGCCTTCTAGCAAGGTGATATCATTTGAAACTTTCGCTATATAAGTTTCATAAAATGGATTATACTCGTTAGCTGTTAAATCTGTTACTTTCATCTGTTTTAAATTTTTGCTTGATAGGTATACAAATCGAAATACCTGCCATTAAGTTTTATCAATTCGTCATGCGTTCCTCTTTCAACAATACGACCGGCTTCGATAACTAAAATTTGGTCTGCTTTTCTAATAGTGCTTAAGCGGTGCGCAATAACAATTGTAGTTCTATCTTTAACCAATTCATTTAAACTTTTCTGAATTAAAGCTTCACTTTCAGTATCTAAATTTGAAGTCGCTTCATCTAAAATAACAATCTTAGGGTTTGCTAAAATTGCTCTTGCTATGGCTAAACGTTGACGCTGTCCTCCAGAAAGTTTAACGCCTCGTTCTCCTATTAAAGTTTCTAATCCATCATCAAATCGATCTGTAAATTCATTTACGTAAGCTGCTTTTACTGCATTTTGTAATTCTTCTTCGGTAGCACTTGGCCTAGGAAACATAATATTTTGCCTAATTGTACCTTCAAATAGAAATTCATCTTGCAATACCACACCTAAATATTTACGGTAGCTATTCAGTTTTACCTTCGATAAATCCTGATTATCAATCGTGACTTGCCCCGAATTTGGATTTAAAAATGTAGCCGACAATCCTGCAATAGTAGATTTCCCTGAACCTGAACTCCCTACCAAAGCCGTAACGGAACCTGCAGGAGCCTTAAAACTAATATTATGAAGTACTTCTTTATCTTCTTCATAAGCAAAAGACACATCGTTAAACTCAACATCGCCTTTTAAAGCTTCTAGCTGGATGGTTCTGTTTACATTATCTTCTTCAGCAGTCATATTCATTAGCTCTTCCGTTCTATCTAAACCTGCTAAAGCCTCTGTTAACTGACTTCCTATATTACTCATTTGGACAATAGGTGCAATCATAAAACCAAGTATTAAAGTGAAGAATAAAAATTCACCTGTAGTCATTTCTCCTAAAATCATATAATAACCACCAATACCCATAATTCCTGTGGTAGCCACACCTATTAAAAAGGTTGAAGAACTCGTCATAAAAGCCGTAGCCGTTAAACTCTTTTTCACATTTTGATATAATTTATCTACACCTTTTTCAAATACAATATTTTCTTGCTCTTCGGCATTAAATGCTTTTATAACGCGTACTCCCGCCAAAGTTTCGGTAAGTCTACCTTTTACTTCGGCATTTATTTTACCACGCTTTCTAAAAATTGGACGAATATATTTAAAAGCCTTTAGGGCAATAAAACCAAAAATAGACAGCGGAACAAACACAAAAAGTGTCATCCAAGGGTTTAATTTAATTAAAATAATTAATGAAATTATAGCCGTAAACGAACCACCAACTAATTGTACCAAACCAGTTCCTATTAAATTACGAACACCTTCAACATCGCTCATAATACGTGATACCAAAGCACCAGACTTTGTATTATCGAAAAAACTAATGGGCAACGACAATACTTTTTTCTGAACTTGAGCACGAAGTTCGCTTATTAAATATTGGGCTTGTACACTTAATATTCTTGTTAATGCGAACGATGTTGTAGCTTGAACGGTTATGGCAGCTAAAACAATTCCTATTAAGGTATAAATTTGAGACACATCTTTACTTGGCACAACTTCATCAAGTAGCACTTTACTTTGCCAAGGCAATATCAAACCAGCTAAACTTCGTATTACAATTAAAACTAAACCTATAAAAACCAACTTTCGCCTTGGCCAAATAATCGTTTTAAAGGCTTGCGCCATGGTTACTTTTGGTTTGGATTTATCTTGATTTTTTGAAGATTCTTTAAGGTGTTGCATAACTATTTTAAAATAATATAGATTACAAAATTACGCATTAAAGATTGATAATATAAAAGATCTTAAAATTAAAAAACCACTCGAAATGAGTGGCTTTTTAATACTTTATAATTAGCATAATTAACTATGTTCTACTTGACTTTTTTGCAAGTTTAGCTGCTTTTTTTTCTTTAGCCGTTAAAACTGCTTCTTTTTTAACATTCTTTTTTGCATCTTTAGATTTCGCCATAATATTATTATTTTTTTATAAAGCTACGTTTTAGAAACTAATATCTACCTTATTTTATTCATTTTAAATCACTTAAATCATTTTAGTTTCACAAAACATATCGTAACAAGGCTATTTGCATGGTAAAATGAACTTTATATTAATTATAATAGACTAATTATTACATTTACAATAAAATTATAAAACAACTAAACAATGAAAATAATTGGCATTGGTAAAAACTACGTAAACGATAAGAGTGAAATTGCTGCCCTTAAAACAGGCGATCAAGTTATTTTTTTAAAGGCTGAAAGCACTTTAGTTACAGACAATAAAAACATTCCTTTTCCTAAAATTACTAACCAACTAAATTATGAAGTAGAATTAGTTGCTAAAATTGGAAAATCTGGTAAAGATATTGCAGAAAGTGATGCGGCATCTTATATAAGCGAGATAGGAATTGGCATTGATTATACGGCCAAAGATGTTCTAAATGCAACTAGAACCAACAAGGGCCCATGGGCATTAGCTAAAGGTTTTGATGGGGCATCTCCTGTTAATGGTTTTAAATCGATTTCCAATTTTTCTGATATTAACGACATTAACTTTAGCTTAATGATTAACGGAAAGGAAGTACAGGCAGGAAACACGAGTGATATGATTTATAATTTTGCTGAAATCATAGCGTTTGTTTCAAAATACATGACTTTAGAACCTGGCGATTTAATTTTTACAGGAACACCGGCAAGTGGTGCTGGACAAAATTTTGTAGGGGACCATTTGCAAGCTTCTATTGAAGGTGAATTGCTTCTAGATTTCAAACTAATTTAGAATTAGTTTTATGAAAAACTCAATTGCAGAACGGGTTGGTGAATTTTTAAAACGCTATCCGCCATTTAATTTGATTAATACAGCTAGCCTATTGCTAATAGCAGAACAGGTTAGCATTATCTATTTGGAAAAAGGAGATACTATTTTTAAAAATGGAGATATTAACCACGATTGCTTTTATGTAGTTAGAGACGGAGCCGTAAGCTTGTACTATAAAAACGGCGATGTAAATGAAATTACAAACATTCATGATACAGGGGATTTATTTGGCTTAAGAGCTTTAATTGCAAAAACGCCGTACCACCTTAACGCCACTGCAAACGAAGAATCTATAATTTACGCCATTCCAATTTCTATTTTTCAGACGGTAACGGATAAAAGTGTTAACATTCAAAAGTATTTAATTACCGCTTTTGCTTCAAATGATTACACACCTTACACCTCTGAACAAGCAGGCAAAATTTTTGTAGATTATATTCCCAGCAACTCTCAGGATGTTGTAAGTTTTCAAACCGCAAATTACACGAAGGCGCCCATTACTTGCAGTACATCGTCCACCTTAAAAAGTGCAGCAAAAAAAATGTGTACGCATAAAATAGGTTGTATAATTGTTATTGATTCTAATAAAAAGCCTGTTGGTATTATTACCAATAGCGATATAAAAAATAAAATTGCAACAGGTCTTTTTCCTATTGAAACTAAAGTAACTCAAATAATGAGTTCTCCTGTAATTACAGCAAAAAAAGACTTAACAGTAGCCGACGGTCAATTACAAATGATAAAAAATAGTATTGGGCATTTATGTATTACCAAAGATGGCACTGTAAACTCTAAATTAATAGGTGTATTAACGCACCACGATGTTTTAACCACTTTGGGTAACAACCCTACTGTAATTTTAAAGGATATAAAAAGAGCCAAACGGACTAAAAAACTTCGTGCTGCTAGACATAAAGCCAATGGTTTATTAAAAAGCTATTTAGATCAAAACATTCCCTTATCACATATTATTAAATTGATTTCTCAAATTAATGATGCGGTAACTGTAAGAGCCATTGAATTGGCTGTTTTAAAAATGCCTACAGCTCCACCAGTTTCTTTTACATGGTTAGCCTTAGGAAGTCAAGGTAGGCGTGAACAATTACTATTTACCGACCAAGACAATGCCTTGATTTTTGAAAATGTTTCTAAAAAAGGCTATTCTGAAACTAAAGATTATTTTTTAGAACTTTCAAAGCTCGTTAATAAAACACTTAATAAAGTAGGTTTTGAGTATTGCGAAGCCGATATGATGGCTAGTAACCCAGAGTGGTGCAAATCGCTTTCAGAATGGCAAGACCAATTTCAAACTTGGATTTTAAATCCAGATGAAAAGGCCATTTTACTATCGTCTGTCTTTTTTGATTTCAATGCTGTTTATGGTAATAGCAATCTCACAGATAAGGTTACAGACACCATCTTTAAAACCTTAAATGAGGCCTCGCTGTTTTATAAATTTCTAGGTAGAGATGCTGTAAAAAGTCCATCGCCACTTGGTTTTTTTAAACAATTTTTAATCGAGCAAAACGGTGATCAAAAGGAGCTTTTCAACATAAAAAGCAGAGCCATTATGCCTTTAGTTGATGCGGCTAGACTACTCATTTTAAACAAGCAAATAAAAGGTGTTAATAACACCTACGAGCGTTTTGAAAAGTTAGCAGAACTAGAACCTGAAAACTCAGAGTTATACGAATCTTGCTCCTATGCTTTTAAGGCGCTTTCTAAATTTAAAACCAAACAAGGATTATTAAATGGTAATTCCGGAAAATTTATAAACCTTAAAACTTTAACTAAAGAGGAAAAATTAAAACTAAGACGATGCTTTAAGCCTATACACGAAATTCAAGAAGTTTTAATAAATAGATTTGATTTAAAAAACTTTATATGATTAGTTGGTTTAAAAAGCGTAAAAAAGATTATCCAGATTTTTGGTTGGCTTATCTTAATCATTTTAAAAACGAGAAGAAAACACCAATTGGCGAAACACGTTTTGTTGCTTTTGATACGGAAACTACTGGATTCGACAGGAAAAAAGACAGAATACTATCCATTGGCGCTGTTGCTTTTGTAAATAAAACAATTCCGGTAAATCAAAGTCTTGAATTATATTTAGAACAAGACATTTTTAATCCAGACACGGTTAAAATACATGAAATAATGAAGTCTAGTGATTTTGAGAAAATAACGGAACTAGAGGCCATAAAAGTGTTTTTAGATTATATAAAAAATGCCATTTTAGTAGCACACCATGCGAATTTTGATAAAACCATGATGAATGAAATGCTCTCTAGACATGGCTTAGGAAAATTAAAAAATAAATTTATTGATACCGGCGTATTATTTAACAAATCGAAACACAAAATATATCAAGAAAGCTTAAAAAAACATTACTTTTTGGATGATTTGTGTGAAGAATTAAATGTACCTAAAGTAGATAGACACACGGCAAATGGTGATGCCCTTATAACAGCAATTGTGTTTTTGAAAATCTTATCGCGTTTGGATAAGCGCAAAAATTTAAAATGGGGCTATTTATTGGGTAAATAGACTTGAATATTGACTTTTAATAAAACTAAACTTGATTTTCATGTTAAGATGAAAACCAAGTTTAGCATAGTTTTATTTATAGAAATTAAAGCACATTATCCATAATTTCCTGAACAACTTCTGGATTTAATAATGTACTAGTATCTCCCAAATTACCGGTATCTTTCTGTGCAATTTTACGTAAAATACGTCTCATAATTTTACCAGATCGGGTCTTTGGCAACCCACTAGTAAATTGAATTTTATCTAGTTTAGCTATTGGACCAATACTCTCTGTTATAATTTGATTTATTTCTTTTCTTAGGTTATCGTGATTTCTACTTTCTCCTGTATCTTTTAAGGTTACATAACCGTATAAAGCACTTCCTTTAACATCGTGCGGAAAGCCAACAATGGCAGATTCTGCTACGGCTGGATGCTCGTTTACGGCATCTTCAATTGGTGCAGTGCCTAAATTATGTCCTGAAACAATAATAACATCATCTACTCTACCCGTAATTCTGTAATATCCTACTTCATCGCGAAGTGCACCATCGCCAGTAAAATACTTGTTTTCATAGGCTGAAAAATAGGTCTCTTTATAACGTTGATGATTTCCCCAAATGGTTCTAGCCATGGATGGCCAAGGGAACTTAATACATAATCGACCATCTACTTGATTGCCTTTAAGTTCATCGCCGTTTTCATCCATTAAAGCTGGCTGAATACCTATAAACGGTAACGTAGCATAAGTTGGTTTAGTAGGTGTTGAATACGGAATTGGAGAAATCATAATACCTCCTGTTTCGGTTTGCCACCAAGTATCTACAATAGGGCTATTTCTTTTACCAACATTATCGTTATACCAATGCCATGCTTCTTCATTTATTGGTTCGCCCACCGAACCTAAAACTTTAAGAGATGATAAATCGTATTTCTCAACTAACTCTGCCCCTTGTTTTGCTAAGGCGCGAATTGCTGTTGGTGCGGTGTAAAACTGATTGACTTTATGCTTTTGAATAATATCCCAAAAACGACCAAAATCAGGATAACTTGGCACGCCTTCAAACATTACTGAAGTGGCTCCATTTACTAGCGGGCCATATACAATATAACTGTGTCCGGTAATCCAACCAATATCGGCAGTACACCAATACACATCGTTTTCGCGGTATTGAAATACGTTTTTAAAGGTATATGCGGTGTAAACCATATATCCGGCGGTGGTATGCACCATACCTTTTGGTTTACCTGTTGATCCTGATGTGTATAAAATAAATAAAGGATCTTCGGCATTCATAATTTCTGCTTCGCAATGCTCTGATGCATTATCTAAAAGGGGTTGCAACCATTGGTCGCGACCAGAAACCATATTTATATCTGAGTTAATTCGTTTTGCAACTAAAACGTTTTTAACTCCTGGGCAGCTCTCTAAAGCTTCGTCTACTATACCTTTTAAATCGATTGTTTTTGCACCTCGATACGACCCATCGCTGGTTAATACCATTTTACAATCGCTATCATTTATACGAGTTGATAATGCTGTAGATGAAAACCCTGCAAAAACTACCGAGTGTATAGCGCCAATTCTAGCACATGCTAAAACGGATACGGCTAATTCGGGAATCATTGGTAAATAAATACACACACGATCGCCTTTATTGATGCCTTGCGCTTTTAAAACATTAGCAAATTTATTGACACGTTTATGTAATTCGTTATAAGTTATATGTTGCGCTGCTTCCTTTGGATCGTTAGGTTCAAATAAAATAGCTGTTTTTTCGCCTCTAGTGGCCAAATGCCTATCTATACAGTTTTCTGTAATATTTAATTGAGCGCCTTCAAACCATTTTACTTCTGGCTTGGAAAAATCCCAACTTAATACATTATCCCATTTTTTTCGCCATAGAAAATGTTCTTCTGCTATTTCCTCCCAAAAACCTTCTGGGTTTCGTACAGATTTTCTATAAACTTGATAATACTCTTCTAAATGTTTTATGTGATAATTACTCATGAATTTTAGTTTAGATATTTGATGAAAAATATGTGTCTTCTAAATTAATAAATTAATGGAGATTAGGACTGTTTTGTTAAGGCGGATTATTATAAAATATTGTTAAGAAACTTACCATAGCAAACTAACCCGCGTTAGGGATTGCAGTGGAAAGCCCACAGTTTTTTGCGCCTTAGCTCAAAAACGAGGACTTGTAATGGAAAGCCCGACCCTTGGGTAACGCCCAAATTATTTTTATATTAATGTGTAGCCTCTCCTGCTCCGCTTGGTATTCTGATGTTTTCTACAATTTCTTGAACGTCTAGTGGAGGTTCTGGTGTGAATTTCATGATAACTACGGACACGATAAAATTGATAATCATAGCGACTGTTCCGAAACCTTCGGGCGAGATGCCGAACCACCAATCGGCTTTTGTACCGCCGCCAAACCAGCCAAACTTAAATTTAGTCATGTAGAAAAGCATGGATAAAATACCAACTACCATACCGGCAATAGCGCCTTCTTTATTCATTTTTTTATAAAATATACCCAATATAATAGCCGGAAAAAAGGATGCTGCCGCCAACCCGAATGCTAATGCTACGGTGGCTGCTACGAATCCTGGTGGATTAATTCCGAAATATCCTGCTACGCAAACCGCTACTACTGCTGCTAAACGTGCTGCGATTAATTCGCCTTTTTCTGAGATGTTTGGATTGATCATTTTCTTGATTAAATCGTGAGAAACTGATGCTGAAATAACTAATAATAATCCTGCCGCTGTTGATAATGCTGCTGCTAATGCTCCTGCAGCAACCAAAGCAATTACCCAGTCTGGTAATTGGGCTATTTCTGGATTGGCGAGTACCATGATATCTTTATCGACAACTAATTCATTTTTAGCTTCGTCGGCTACATAATTAATTAAGCCGTCGTTATTTTTGTCGTTAAAGACGATTAAACCTGTTGTTTCCCATTTTTTAAACCATTCTGGCATATTGGCGTAAGGTTGATTTGAAACGGTTTCTATCATGTTGGTTCTTGCAAATACAGATACAGCTGGTGCTGCGGTGTATAAAATAACGATGAGTAATAATGCTAAACCTGCCGATTTACGGGCGTCTTTTACTTTTTTAACGGTAAAGAAACGTACAATTACGTGCGGTAATCCTGCTGTACCAACCATTAATGCTAAGGTTATCGCAAAAATATCTATGGTAGATTTTGAGCCTTCGGTATATTCGTTAAAGCCTAAATCTGTGCTTAAACCATCTAATTTATCTAATAAATAAGTTCCTGAACCATCGGCTAACTGACTCCCAAAACCTAATTGTGGTATGGGATTGCCCGTCATTTGAATAGAGATAAAAATGGCTGGTACCATAAATGCGAAAATAAGCACGCAATATTGTGCTACTTGTGTGTATGTGATGCCTTTCATACCACCTAAAACGGCATAAAACAATACGATAATCATTCCTATTATAACTCCTGTATTGATATCGACTTCTAAAAAACGAGAGAATACTAGACCTACACCTCGCATTTGTCCTGCAACATAAGTAAATGATACAATTAATGCACAAATTACGCCTACTAAACGGGCGGTGTTTGAATAGTAACGGTCGCCAATAAAATCGGGTACTGTGAATTTGCCAAATTTCCTTAAATATGGTGCTAATAATAGAGCCAACAGCACATATCCACCGGTCCAACCCATAAGGTAAACGGCTCCGTCGTACCCATCGAATGAAATAATTCCTGCCATGGAAATGAACGAGGCCGCACTCATCCAATCGGCCGCAGTTGCCATACCATTTGCTAATGGGGAAACGCCTCCACCTGCAACATAAAACTCTTTTGTCGATCCTGCGCGAGCCCAAATTGCAATACCTATATATATGGTAAATGTAATTCCTACTAAAACATACGTCCAATTTTGGACTCCGAATCCTTCAACTAATAAACTATGCATCATATCCGTATTTTTTATCTAGTTTATTCATTAGACGAACGTATACAAATATTAAAACAACAAAAACATACATAGAACCTTGTTGTGCAAACCAGAAACCGAGTTTAAAACCGCCAATCCTGATGGTGTTTAATTCGTCTTTAAATAGAATTCCTGCTGCGAAGGATACTAAAAACCATATGGCTAATAGTATTAAAACGTACCGGATGTTTTCTTTCCAATAGGCTTTTGCGTTGTCTTTTTCTGTCATATTATTTTGGTTTAGTTAATAATCAAATTTATAAATCGGTATAGAAAAGCTCTAGTAATTATTGGGCAAACCGTATAAACTATAACCCAAATAGGCTTATAGCAATACTGTTTACAAGGTTTTAAAATATTTTTTTGCTTCTACTATTACCTTAGGCGCTAAGGTTATTGTAGCTAACATAGTTGGTATTGCCATAAGGGCGAAAACACCATCAATTAAGTTTAGCATCACACTAAAAGGGGTGGTTGCAGCAATAATTATACTTAATATATACATATAATTGTAGTAATGCTTTTTATCTGCTCCAATTAAAAAGCCTAAACATTTACTACCATAATAAGCGTAAGAAAATAATGAAGAGATACTAAATATCAATACACAAACCATTAGCAAATATTTTCCATAAACCGGCATTACATGATTAAATGCTGAAGCTGTTAAACTTACCCCGTTATTTGAAGTTGTTTCCCAAACACCAGTAACTAAAATAGCCAATGCGGTTAAGGTACAGACTATTAAAGTATCTATTGCTGGTCCTAACATAGCTACTAAACCCTCGCGAATAGGCTCGTCGGTTTTTGCTGCTCCATGAGCCATGGGCGCTGTACCTATACCTGCTTCGTTTGAAAACGCACCACGACGAATTCCTAACAATATTAAAGCACCCAAAACACCGCCCATAAAAGCATCTCCTTTATAAAAATCGGCAGAAAAAGCATCTGTAAACATCAATATGAAATATTTAGGAACGACGCTATAATTTGAAATTAATATATAAAGCACGAGAACAAAATAAAGTAGTACCATGGAAGGCACCATTTTAGACGCTGCATTACTAATACGTTTTAAACCGCCAAGAATAATTACTGAGGTTAAACCAACAAGTATAGCTGCTACAATAAGATTCGATTTTAGTCCTACTTCTACTCCATTTGGTATTAAAATAATATCGTTTATGGCCTGAGTTAATTGATTAACGTTCACTACGGGTAACGCGCCAATCATTCCGAAAAGGCTAAACATAACCGCTAAAGGTTTCCAAGATTTACCTAAACCTTCTTGAATAAAATACATAGGTCCGCCTTGTAACTCGCCAGCACTATCTTTACCGCGATACATAATAGCCAACGATGATGTAAAAAATTTAGTAGACATGCCCACAATAGCACTTACCCACATCCAAAACATGGCTCCTGGACCACCCACAGAAATAGCTACAGCAACACCAGCAATATTCCCCATACCAATCGTAGAAGATAATGCTGTTGTTAAGGCTTTAAAATGTGAAATTTCTCCAGGATCATTTGGGTCGTCGTACTTACCTCTTAACACTTGAATAGCATGCCCAAAATACCTAAAAGGTAAAAATCTAGATAGTACTAAAAGATACAAACCACCGCCAATAAGTAATATAACTAAAGGCAACCCCCAAGCGTAATCAGAAAATGTTTTTATGAGTTGTTCCATAATTATTTTTATGATTTTATAAATATATAACTTTACAAACTTTCATTTCAAATATTTAAAAGTATATTTATAACAGTAAACCCATTTATGGCGCAAACCAACCGCTTATACTTTATTGATGCTGTTAGAGCATTTGCTATATTAATGATGCTTCAAGGTCATTTTATAGATACTTTGTTGGCTCCTGCTTATAGGGACGAATCCAATGCCATTTATAATATTTGGTCATATTTTAGAGGTATAACAGCGCCTACTTTTTTCACTATATCTGGATTGGTGTTCGCGTACTTATTACTGCGGTCGTATGCCAAAGGAAATGATAAAGCTAGAATAAAAAAAGGATTATTTAGAGGGTTACTTCTGCTTGTTATTGGCTATAGTTTAAGAATTAATATTTTTAATTGGATTAATGGTTATTTCAATTCCTATATTCTTGTTATTGATGTTTTGCAATGTATAGGATTGTCTTTAATTCTTTTGGTTGCACTGCATAGCGTTTTTAAAAAATACAGCTATTTATATTCCATAGTACTTTTTGCTATTGGGTGCATTTGTTTTGTAACCGAGCCACTTTATAGAGATATCATTTTAGACAACGTTCCTAAAGTTTTTGCTAACTATATAACAAAAACCAACGGCTCTATATTTACAATTTTACCATGGTTTGGGTATTCGGCATTTGGCGCCTTTATTTCTACAGTATTTTTTAGGCATGTACACCGCGAAAAATTTAAAATAAGTACGGTAATCTCCTTTTTTGTAACAGGCGTTTTTCTTATTTACTTTTCATCCTTATTTCTTACAAAACTAAGCCTTGTAACGTCCATCCCGCTTTTTAAAATGAGTGCCGACTACAACTACTTGTTTACAAGACTTGGTAATGTCCTTATATTATTTGGTGTTTTTTATGCCTTCGAAAAATACTTAAAACAATCTATTATTGCGCGTATAGGAGAGAAAACCTTATCTATTTATGTTATCCATTTCGTACTACTATATGGTAGTTACACTGGATATGGTTTAAAACGATTTCTAAACAAATCTTTAGAACCCGAAACAGCCATTTTTGGTGCTATATTATTTATGGTAGTGGTATGTTTTATGTCATTTCATTACGGTAAAACAAATACGTTTGTTTATAATTTAATTCGGAAAATATATAATAAACTAAAAATATATTACCATGGCATACGATGAATTTTTAGCAGATAGAATCAGACAACACTTAAAAGACAAACACACTTATTTTACTGAGCTTAAAATGATGGGTGGCCTATGTTTTAAGGTAGATAATAAAATGCTATGCGGTATTCATATTGATAAAAATTTTGGAGATAGTTTATTGATGGCACGCATTGGTTTAGATGTATACGAAAAAGAATTAAAAAAGCCAGAATGCTTACCCATGGATTTTACAGGAAGGTCCATGAAAGGTTATATTTTTGTAACCCCTGAAGGTTTTTATACCGACGATGATTTGGCGTATTGGGTAGATTTATGTTTGGATTTTAATCCTTTGGCTAATACAAGTAAGCCGAAAAAGAATAAAAATCAATAATTTTCATTTAAAATTTTAAAAGCTAAATTGACCAATCCCATTGATTCGAAGAGAAAAACCTATAAATTAAAACTACCTTTTTAAAATGAAAAAATATCAACTTCTTTTAATCGTATTTATTTCTCTAAATCTTTATTCACAAAAAAATTTATACATACCTATTGAATTTCAAAAGGCATATAAATCAAACACTAGAAGTGCAGATGGCAAACCAGGTAATCATTATTGGCAAAACTTTAGCTCTTATGCAATAAAAGCAGCTATAGAACCTGAGACATGGAAAATAAAAGGCAGCGAGGTTATTGAATACACTAATAATAGCCCAGATACCTTAACGGCTATTTATATTAAATTATATCCTAATCACTACAAAAAAGGAGTACCTAGAGCCAATTTAGTTCCTATTGAAGATCTTACTGATGGTGTTCAAATAACCAATTTAAAAATTAACAATACCGCTTTCAACGTTAATAAAAGTAGTCAAATTACGGTTTTAGGGACTTATATAATTGTACATCTAGAAAATGGGATACTTCCTAAAAGTAAAGCCCTTATATCTATGGATTGGACAACTGAAATGCCTCCAATACATGTGGATCGAATTGGAGCATACGATAGTTCAAGCGCTTTTGTAGGCTATTGGTATCCGCAAATAGCGAGATACGACGACATAGACGGATGGGATATGATGGAATTTATGGGTAGCCAAGAAACCAATAATGATTTCTCCGATTTCAATGTAACTATTGAAGTTCCTGATACTTATACTATTTGGGCTACAGGTATTTTACAAAATCCAGAAGCCGTTTTTACGCCTGAGGTGTTGCAACGCTACAACACAGCCAAAACAACAGAAGAACCAATTACCATTCTAACTGGAGGCACTCCAATTAATTCAGCTAAGGGCACAAAAAACGAGTGGCATTTCAAAGCAGAATATGTACCCGATTTTGCATTTGGTGTGAGTAATACCTTTAGGTGGATTGGCAATACGGTAACCATTGAAAATAATAAAATAGCATCAAATTTAGTGTTTGATCCCTCAAAGGCGGATGCTATAAGCTATTTAATCAATGCGCAAAAAAAATCGTTCGAATATTTAAGTATGGTTTATCCTAAAGAGATGTATCCATATCCACAATTTACAACCTTTATTGGTGTACCAGGTTTTAACGGGATGGAGTTCCCTATGATGGCAAATAATGGGGTTAGCGATAAAGACTTTGAAAATACAGATGTTACTTTTCATGAATTGGCACATTCATATTTTCCATTTCTTATGGGCATTAATGAAGTAAAATACTCGTGGATGGAAGAAGGTTGGGCTACCTTTTTCACCATAAAATTTATACAAGAGTATTATAAAAACACACCAAAGGAAGATGCCGAACTCAATAGAAATTTAAATAGTTATAATGCTAATGCAGGAAATATTTGGGATGTTCCACTTATAACACCCTCATATTTATTAACATTTAGCTCTGCTCATAGTCAATTATCCTATCGAAAGCCGGCATTCATGTACTTTACTTTGGAGCATTTACTAGGAGAAGAAATCTTTAAAAGTTGTTTAAAAACATACATTGAGCGTTGGAAAGGAAAACACCCAACACCCTATGATTTCATGTTTACCTTCAATGATGTGAGCAATACTAATTTAAATTGGTTTTGGAACAAATGGGTATTTGAAAATGGGTATGGTGATTTAGGTATAGTCAAGTTTGAAAACTCAAAGGTGTATATTCAAAACTTTGGTGGCTTACCATTGCCAGTGTTTTTGAAACTTACTTATAAAAACGGGAAACAAGTATCTATTGAAAAAAAAGCAGATATTTGGATGAATAATAACGAAAACATAGCTGAAATTGAGATTTTAGATATTGATAATTTAATCGAAATAAAATTAATTGATACTAATTATCCGGATGCAGTCAAGAAAAATAATTTGTTTAAATTATAAAAGCAGGCGTTCTTATAGTTAAATTTTATATTTGTATTACAATTCTGAATTACCATCCAATTATGCTGAAAAATATTACATTCGTTTTATTCACCCTTTTTAGTTTAAACTTAGCTTCAGCTCAAGTTATAATTACTGGAAAAGTTTTAGAAAGCAATGCTAATTTGCCTATAGAATATGCCACCATCTCGGTTATAGACACTAATTCAAAAACACCTTTAACAGGAACGATAACAGCTGAAGATGGCACATTTTCTTTAAAAACTAACGAAACCAACTTTTATATAGAAGTGAGTTTTATGGGTTATGAATCGAAAACCATTAAGCAATTCGACATTGTAAAAAATACAATAAATTTAAAAATAATAACCTTATCGGAAGATAATCAAGCATTAGATGAAGTTGTAATTCGTGCTGAAAAATCCTCGACCGAATTTAAGCTGGATAAGCGCGTTTTTAATGTTGGCGCAGATTTAAGTTCAACAGGTGCTAGTTCACTTGAAGTTTTAAACAACCTACCATCGGTTAATGTAAATATAGAAGGCGAAATTAGTTTACGAGGCAGTCAAGGTGTTCAAATTCTAATTAATGGTAAACCTTCAGTTTTAGCTAGTGCAGATGGTAATGCCTTAGGAAGTATCACTGCCGATATGATTGAAAAAATTGAAGTTATAACCAATCCTTCAGCTAAATATGATGCCGAAGGCACATCTGGAATCATTAACATCATTATTAAAAAATCTGAAAAACGAGGTATTAATGGGTCGGCAACTTTAAACTTTGGTGTTCCTAACAGCAATAGTTTTGGCTTAAGCGTGAATAAACGTACAGAAAAATTTAATCTTTTTAGCCAATTCGGGTTTGGTATTCGTACCTATCCTAATAAAACAGAATCTATTAACCGAGATTTAGTAAATGACATAACCGTAAGTAGCACTGGCGATGGCGATTTTAATGAAAAGTTCGGAAATATATTAATTGGAACCGACTACCATATTAACGATTATAACATTATAACGCTTTCCGGATCGTATGCTTACGAGATTGAAGATCAAGATTCTAAAACCAACTACAATCAAACAGACGAGACCAACACCATAACCGACAGCTGGTTACGAAATGAGTTAACCGAAGCTGACAATCCAAAACTGCGTTACGAACTACAATACAAAAAGAGCTTTAAACGGCATGCCGACCAAAGTTTACTTTTTAGTGCTTTAGGAAATTCTTTTAGAAAAGATCAATTTTCAGATTTTGAAAACACGTTTACTCTAGGCGATAATGAAGATTTTAAACAAAAAACGCGTACCGACTACACCTTGGCAGATTATACTTTTAAACTAGATTACACGCATCCATTTTTAGAAAAATTCACTTTAGAAACAGGATCGCAATATGTAATAAATAGTGTATCTAACGATTTTGCTGTTAGCGATTTACAAGATGGTACTTACGTAAACAATCCCGACTTAACCAATGTATTTGATTTTGATCAAAATGTTTTAGGCCTTTACACCACCGCAGCTTACGAAGGCGATGTTTGGGGACTTAAACTTGGTTTTAGGTTAGAGCATACTAACCTTAGTACTTTGTTACAAACCACCAACGAAAGTAATGGAAACGACTACACCAATTTATTTCCTAGTATACATACCTCCTATAAAATAAGTGACGATTTTTCAATACAAGCAGGATACTCTAAACGTATAAGAAGACCAGGATTAAGAGAACTAAACCCTTTTAGTAATATTAGAAACAATTTTAGCATATTTACTGGTAACCCAGATTTACAACCAGAATTCACCGATTCTTACGAAATTACAAGTATAAACAAACTAGGTAAGGCCTCCTTAAATTTTAGTTTGTATAACAGATATACGGTTGATGTGGTAGAACGTATTTCAACTTTTGAAAACAATGTTAGTATATCCACCCCTGAAAATGTAGGTACCAATACAACCACAGGTTTTGAAGCTAACGGAAAATACGCACCAACAAATTGGTTTTCATTTAATGGCGATTTTAATATTAATTATTTTAGTAGAAAAGGTGTTTTTGAAGCAACAGATTTCGATTTTAAAGGCAACCAATGGTCCGCTAGTTTAACTACTAAGTTTAAACTTCCAGCAGATTTCGATTTAGAGGTCTCTGGCGATTATCAATCCAAATTTAAAACCGTGCAAAGCGAAATTGCAGATAACCTTTTTGCAGATCTTGGTTTAAGAAAAAAGATACTTAAAGGTAAAGTTATTTTAAACCTAAGTATTCGTGATGCTTTTGCGTCTAGAATAAACAAAACAACCACCTCGCAATCGGACTTCTATTTATTTAATAGCAGACAACGTGGGCGTTTTGTAACCTTTGGTGTTAGCTATGGCTTTGGAAAAGGCGAGGCTATGCAATTTTCAGGACAACGATAATAGTATAAATTTAATGAGATAAACTAATTAGCTAACCAAGTTCCCTAAAAAGATTAAAACATGATAAAAGTAAGGTTTTAAAATACCTGAATTAATTAATTTTGATCAATAAAAATCAACCTAATTTAAAGTTATGAAAATCAAATTTAGTCTGTTTTTTTATATAGTCCTAATAACTATACTATCATGTAAAGACTCAAAAAAAACAGATCATAGTGCAGCAAACGAACATCATTGGAGTTATGCTGGAGAAACCTCTCCTGAACATTGGATAGAAATTGAAAAAAATTCCGATTGCGACGGACCATCGCAGTCCCCAATAAACATTATACATAGAGATGTTGATTCTATAAAAAAGAATCATGAGCTAAAAATTCAATATACACCTAGCACTTTAATAAGTGAAGTTAAAAACAATGGGCACTCCATCCAATTTGATTTTGAACCTGGCGACTCTATAAATTATAAAAATGAGACCTTCTTTTTAAAACAAATCCATTTTCATGAACCGTCAGAACATAAAATAAACGGTATTATATACCCTATTGAAATGCACCTGGTACATGTTAGTAAAGCTGGAGAAATTACTGTGTTAGGTATTTTAGGCGAAGAAGGAAATGAAAGCCAATTATTTGAATTCTTTGAAAGTTTTTTACCCATAAAAGAAGGTGCTTTTAAAGATATTCACCAGGAAATTGATTTATCAAATTTATTTTTAGAGGATAAAAAGTACTACACATATAACGGTTCTTTAACGACACCTCCGTGCACAGAAAGTGTTAATTGGATTGTTTTTAAAGACCCTATTATATTGTCTGTTGAAGAAGTCTTAAAACTTAAAAGTAACATGCCAATTAACAATTACCGAAACGAACAACCATTAAATGGGCGTGTTGTTAAGTTTAATTATTAAACAAGAAAAAACATGAGCTATAAGGCAGTTATTTTCGATTTAGACGGCACACTAGTAAATTCCATTGAAGACATTGCAGATGCTATGAATTCAGTTCTAAAAAGCGCTAACTATCCAACCCATAGTTATCAAGATTATAATAATTTTGTAGGCAGCGGTATAAAAAGTCTCGTTACTAGGGCATTACCTAATACCAGTTGTAATGCGCAACAAACAGAAATAGGTTTTACTGCCATGATGGATATATACACTAATAATTGCATCAACAAAACAAAACCTTATGATGGTATTACAGCATTACTTGAGGCCCTAAAGGCTCGTAAATTAAAGCTTTCTATTTTATCAAATAAAGAGGATACACTCACCAAAAAAGTAGCTTTAGCGTTATTACCGAGCTATTTTGAGTCTGTTGATGGATTAACTACCGAGGCTCATAAAAAGCCAAACCCAATTAAAGCTCTTGAAATAAGTAAAAACTTAGGCATAAAACCAGAGGATATTATTTTTGTTGGCGATTCTGATGTTGATATACAAACCGCAAACAATGCCAATATGTATGCCGTTGGGGTATCTTGGGGCTTTAGAAAAAAAGAAGAATTGATTGCTAATGGTGCTAAATTAATAATAGACCATCCTTTAGAATTAATTGAAGTTTTATAACTCAAAGGTTAAATAGACCACCAATTACCCCAACTCATCCTTTTAAAAACACATTTGAGCTTTTTAAACTTCCAAAACTAAAACCATTATCTTTAATTTGAAGTGCTAACCGTAATCAAATTATAATGGAAGAAACAATAAAACTATTAATTTATATTCATGCCTTCTTTGGGGGATTAGGATTAATAACAGGAATAGGAAGTATTATTGTAAAAAAGGGAGGAAAACTACATAAAACTATGGGGAAACTTTTCTCTATTGGCATGCTAACAAGTTCACTTATTTCCATTCCTATATCTTGGATGCCCAACCATGAAAATATATTGTTATTCTTAATTGGCGTATTTACTATTTATCTTGTTTTATCGGGACAACGGGCTTTAACATTTAAAACTAAAACCAATGCCAATTGGGTTGATCACACTATTTCTGGTGTTATGCTCCTGCTCTCAATTATCATGATTGTTTTTGGCGTTTACGCACTTATAAACAACAATTATAATGGTATTATTCTACTTGTTTTTGGTTGTTTTGGACTGTTGTTTTCAGTAAAAGATTTTATATTTTACAAAAAAGCTAAAAAGCCTAAAACTTCATGGCTAATTTTACACCTAGGAAAAATGAATGGTGCATTAATAGCCTCAATTACTGCCTTTTTTGTTGCTGGAATGGGTTTTAAAAATTTAGTAGCTTGGATACTACCTTCCGTTTTAGGCACCATTTATATTTTGTATTGGAAGCATAAGGTAAAACCAAAGAAGATTAACAAAACAACCTAGCTTCTTTTTCTGTAAAATTTGTCTAATAAATTTTGAAAACAAAATACTTAATCGTAATATTGCAATGAATAAATAATTAAACACATGGGATTAGCTAAAACAGAAATGTTTACCGACGAGCAAAACAAAATTGCTCTATTTGCAAAAGTCTTTGGGCATCCTGCTAGAGTGTCTATATTACAACATTTATTTAAAATAAATGCTTGCGTTTGTGGCGATTTGGTAAACGAAATAGGTTTAGCACAACCTACAATATCGCAACATTTAAAAGAACTTAAACATTTAGGCTTAATAAAAGGAAGTGTTGAAGGCACTAGCGTTTGCTACTGTATTGATACCGATAATTGGGCTAAAATGAAAAGGGTAATGCTTCAGTTTTTAGATCAAGATGTATCTAAAACAGAATGTTGCTAAAAAAATTTTCAAACATTAATCGTATAATTGCAATAAACAAATACAGTTATGAAACTATCAGAAGTAAAATCAGTATTAGGAGGCTTGGAAACTATAGGTTTTCAATTACCAAACGGCGAATTAGTACCAAACCACTTTCATGTAACCGAAGTTGGTAAAATAACAAAACACTTTATAGATTGTGGTGGTACCGAAAGAAAGGAAGACGTTGTAAACTTTCAACTATGGAATGCTAATGACTATGACCATAGATTACATCCAGAAAAACTTTTAAATATTATTGAGCTTTCTGAAAAAGTATTAGGTATTGAAGATTTAGATATTGAAGTTGAATATCAAGCCGAAACCATCGGGAAATTTGGATTAGAATTTAATGGAAAAAACTTCCTGTTAACCTCTAAACAAACAGATTGCTTAGCCAAGGATAAATGTGGAATTCCAGCTGAAAAACCAAAATTAAAATTTTCAGATTTAAACGATGAACCATGTTGCACGCCAGATGGAAACTGCTGCTAAATCAAAATTTAAACTATAACGTTATACCAAATGACAACGACACAATCCACCTTATTTACAGAAATAGATAATTTAATAAAAGGTTTAAAACCAGAAACTATTTCGGCAGAGCGTAAAACAGTTTTACAACCACTAATTGATTTTATCCAGTTAAAAGTAAGTAATAAAGAAGCAATTAGAATCAATTTTATTTGCACACACAACTCGCGTCGAAGTCATTTATCGCAAATTTGGGCACAAACCATGGCGCACTATTTTAATATCAAAAATGTGTTTTGTTATTCGGGAGGAACAGAAGCTACAGCACTTTTCCCAATGGCAGCTAAAACCTTAGAAAACTCGGGGTTTACAATTAAAACGCTTTCTGAAGGTAAAAACCCAGTGTACAGCATTAAATATGCAGATAATGCACACCCCATAATTGGATTTTCTAAAACATTAGATGATGATTTTAACCCTAAATCTGAATTTGCAGCCATTATGACCTGTTCTCAAGCAGATGGCGGGTGCCCTTTTATAGCTGGTGCAGAAAAAAGAATCCCTATTACTTTTGAAGATCCTAAAGCTTTTGACAACACACCCCAACAAGCAGAAAAATACAACGAGCGCAGTTTGCAAATTGCAACTGAATTGTTTTATGTTTTTTCGCAAGTAAATTTATAAAAACATGGCTCAAAAAAAATTAAGTTTTCTTGATAGAAACCTAACGTTGTGGATTTTTGTGGCTATGGCCATAGGTGTTGGTATTGGGTATTTTGTCCCTACATTTCCAGACCTTATAAATTCCTTTAGTAGCGGTACTACAAATATTCCCATTGCTATTGGGCTAATTTTAATGATGTATCCGCCACTTGCAAAAGTGGATTATTCACTATTACCCAAAGTATTTAAAAACACCAAAATACTATCCATTTCACTTATACTGAACTGGGTTATTGGTCCGGTACTTATGTTTTTCCTTGCCATAACATTTTTACAGGATTACCCAGAGTACATGGTGGGTCTTATTTTAATAGGATTAGCACGTTGTATTGCAATGGTTTTAGTGTGGAATGATCTTGCTGAAGGCAGCAGTGAATACGGCGCTGGTTTAGTGGCCTTAAACAGTATTTTTCAAGTATTTGCATATAGCTTTTATGCTTGGATTTTTATTACTGTACTTCCGCCCTATTTTGGTTTTGAAGGTGCTATAGTTGATATTTCGATAGTAACTATTGCTGAAAGTGTTGCTATTTATTTAGGAATCCCATTCGTGATGGGCATTTTAAGCCGATTAATTTTGGTAAAACTTAAAGGCGAACATTGGTATACAAACACTTTTATTCCTACTATTTCGCCATTAACCTTAATAGCCTTGTTATTTACTATTGTGGTAATGTTTTCGTTAAAAGGCGAATTAATTGTTGAAATCCCAATGGATGTTTTAATAATTGCTGTGCCTCTACTTATATATTTTAGTTTAATGTTTATTATAGGCTTTTTCTTTACTAAAGCTATGGGAGCAGATTATACTAAAACGGCTGCCGTTGCTTTTACAGCAGCTGGAAATAATTTTGAATTAGCTATTGCAGTTGCTATTGCTGTTTTTGGTTTAAATTCTGGACAAGCTTTTGCAGGTGTTATTGGTCCATTAGTAGAAGTACCCGCCCTTATTTTATTAGTTAGGGTGTCCTTTTGGTTTCGTAAAAAGTATTTTAAAAAAGAATACGCATAAACTAAGGATAAGAATAAGTTTATATCACTATTATTTTCATATAAAAAAACGACCTTGTAACTAAACAAGGTCGTTTTTTGTATGATTTAAATATATATTTATTTAGCTAAATACCCTAAAACATTAGCTTCTATTCTATCTTGGATATTAGAAACATCTGCTTTTACAAAGGTTTCGCCTGTAATATTTTCGTAAAGTTCGATATAGCGATCTGAAACACTTTGAATGTACTCATCGCTCATAAAAGGTACAGTTTGCCCTTCTAAGCCTTGAAAGTTATTAGCAATTAACCATTGGCGTACAAACTCTTTTGATAGTTGCTTTTGAGCTTCTCCTTTATCTTGACGCTCTTGATACCCATCGGCATAAAAATAGCGTGAAGAGTCTGGTGTATGAATCTCGTCGATTAACACAATTTGTCCATCTTTAGTTTTTCCAAATTCGTACTTGGTATCTACTAAAATTAATCCTCTTGAAGCTGCAATTTCTGTTCCACGCTTAAATAATTTACGTGTATAATCTTCAAGTACAAGATAATCTGCTTCTGAGACTATACCTTTTGCTATAATATCTTCTCGTGAAATATCTTCGTCATGATCGCCCATTTCTGCTTTTGTAGCAGGTGTTATAATAGGCTCTGGAAATGCATCGTTTTCCTTCATCCCTTCTGGCATAGGAACACCACAAAGCATACGTTTACCCGCTTTATACTCGCGTGCTGCATGCCCAGACATGTACCCACGTATTACCATTTCTACTTTAAAAGGCTCGCATAAATGACCAACAGCCACATTAGGGTCTGGTGTTGCGGTTAACCAATTTGGAACTAAATCCTGGGTAGCTGCCATCATTTTGGTTGCTATTTGGTTAAGTATTTGCCCTTTGTAAGGTATTCCTTTTGGCATAACAACATCGAAGGCCGAAAGTCTATCGGTGGCTACCATGACTAGTTCTTCGTCATTTATGTTATATACGGCTCTTACTTTTCCTTTGTAAAGGCTTTTTTGACCTGGAAATTTGAAATTGGTATCTATTATGGTATTCATAAAAAAATAGTGTGCTAGTTGTTTTGCAAATGTAATTTGTTTAACAATGCTAAACAACTGAAAATAAAAAAGGGAGAAATAAATATTTCTCCCTTTTAATGCTTTATAATGTATTAAATTCTTATTTATTTAAACCTAATGTTATAGGTAAGGCCTATACCTACGTTTTGCACATCAATATCGTTTTCTGCAAACGTGTTTTGGTAAAAAGCGTAAATATTCCAATCTCGGTTATGGTAACCAATGTGTGGGTTTACGTATAATCCGCCATCATTATCAGCGCTATTAGTTAAAAAACCATATCCTAAATCCGAGCCTAAAAACAGCCCATTAGGTGTAAAATAATAGCGAACAAATCCTGCTGCTGGAATAACTCCAAAATCTTCAACTTCATCTTTACCAAAATAATGGTTATATCCAGAAGCTAAACCAATTCCTAAATTAGGGTTAACTAAATACTGTCCTCTTAAATCTAGACCAAGGTTAAATGAGGATGCATCACCTGCATCTCCAACAGGAACTCCTGCCGTTATTCCTGCTTTTAACCAAGAGTTATCTGATGTAATATCGATATCTTCATCTTGTGCATAGGTTGAACCAAAAACTAATAATCCTGCAATTAAAAATAACTTTTTCATATTATATTTTTTTAAGTTTATGACACAAATAAAGAAAAAGGGAAGACGTAAGACTTATAATGTTTTCATAAAAGATTCCTAAAGTTTTACAAACGTTTTGTAAGATTTTACACCTAAAAACACGGTAAAAACCTAAGCACAAATCTTTTAAGCCGCTGTTAAAACTGTTAAATTTTATTAAATAGATAAGTAAGAAAAAACACCTATTTTAAGCATGTATAAAAAAAACACCCAAAACCATGCTAAAATACACTAGTGAATAATAGATAATGTTAATAACTAAAATGCCCTAGCCCCGATTGCAACGGCATCCTTTTTGCCATTAAAAGCAAAAAGATATAGTGGAAAGCGGGAAATAGCTTCTAAAAAAAATTAATCTCGGTTTTCGATTTCTTTATAGGCAGCAATTACTTTTTTAACGAGTTTATGACGAATAACGTCTTTGTCGTCTAGGAAAATCATGCCTACACCTTCTACATTTTTTAAAATTAATAAGGCTTCTTTTAGACCAGAAATGGTACGACGCGGTAAATCGATTTGACCCGGATCGCCGGTTAACAGGAATTTAGCGTGCTTACCCATACGTGTTAAAAACATTTTCATTTGGGCATGTGTGGTGTTTTGTCCTTCGTCTAGAATCACAAAAGCATTGTCCAGAGTTCGACCACGCATAAAGGCTAATGGCGCTATTTGTATGGTACCATTCTCGATATAATGTGCTAATTTTTCGGGCGCAATCATGTCGCGTAAAGCGTCGTAAAGGGGTTGCATGTAAGGATCTAGCTTTTCTTTTAAATCGCCTGGTAAAAACCCAAGGTTTTCGCCTGCCTCGACTGCCGGACGTGTTAATATAATACGCTTAACTTCCTTATTTTTAAGCGCTTGTACCGCCAATGCCACACCTGTATAGGTTTTACCTGTTCCTGCTGGACCAATGGCAAAAACCATATCGTTTTTGCGCATAAGCTCGACCATTTTACGTTGGTTGGCCGTTTGCGCTTTTATAATTTTACCGCCTACGCCATGTACAATGGTTTCTCCACTTTGGTTAGAGGTTGTATAATCGTCGCTACTTTGGCTTGTTAAAACACGCTCTATGGTGTTTTCGTCTAACTTATTATATTTACCAAAATGCTTAAGAAGCATTGAGATTCGCCTATCGAACTCATCTAACAACTCTTCATCTCCAAAGGCCTTTATTTTGTTTCCGCGGGCTACAATTTTTAATTTAGGAAAGTACTTTTTAAGTAGTACTATATTTGCGTTTTGTGCTCCAAAAAACTCTTTTGGAGATATTTCTTCGAGTTCAATAATAATTTCGTTCAAAAGCGTTTGTTTATTATAAGTTGAGTAAAAACATTTTTTTAAGTGTTTACTTAGATGAAATGATTTATTAGATTTATTAGATTTATTAAGTATTTCTTATTTTCCTGAAATATGACTTTATGAACCTACAATTTTAATTTAAAAAACAAAAACTAAAACGAAAATTTATGTAGGTTTGTATCACATACAAGTATAACTCAAAAATACATAATTTTGAGTAAGGATACATTAAAAACATATCAACAATTTTGCCCATGGCAATTATAACATTAACAACTGATTTTGGTGAAAAAGATTACTTTAGTGGCGCTACAAAAGGCGCTATCTATAGTGAGCTGCCCGATGTTAGGATTGTTGATATCTCGCATTCTGTGTCGCCATTTAATATTCCTGAGGCGGCTTACATTATTCAAAATGCGTATAATAGTTTCCCAAAAGGCACCATACATATTATTGGTATTGATTCTGAAATTAACCCAGACAATAAGCATATAGCCTTAAAATTAGACGACCACTATTTTATTTGTGCCAATAATGGTATAATGAGTATGATTTGCTCTGAAATTGCACCCGAAAAAATAGTTGAAATTAACATACACGATAAAATACAAAGTAGTTTTCCTGTTTTAGATGTATTTGTAAAAGTTGCTTGCCATATTGCTCGTGGTGGTACCTTGGAGGTTATTGGCAAACCTATTACAGAAATTAAGCCTATTAAAAATATAACGCCTTATATAAATGAAGACAAGACCCAAATTATTGGTAGTGTTATTTATATAGATAATTATGGCAACGTGGTAACAAATATTAAACGAAGTTTTTTTGAAACCATACAAAAAGGACGCGAATTTGAAATTTCGGCACGCCATTACACGTTTAAAAAAATACATAAAAAATACAGTGATATTGTAAATTTTGAAATTGCAGAGAACAAAAGAAATGATGAAGGACGCAAACTTGTTGTTTTTAACTCCGGCGATTTTTTAGAAATTGCAGTTTATAAAAGTAATAGTGCTACCGTTGGTAGTGCCTCTACCCTTTTAGGTTTGGGTGTTATGGATGCTGTAAGTATTAGGTTTGAACCTAAACCCGTTATTCCTAAAGGCTCAGAAATTCCGGTTAATATTAAAGCGGCCGATTATTAAATTAAAACTAAAGTTATGTTGGTTAGAATAGTGAAAATGGGATTTTACAAACAAAATGTAGAGGTTTTTCTTGAAAATTTCGAGGCTACTAAAACCAATATAAGAGAGTTTAAAGGCTGTACCAATTTAGAATTATATAGAGATAAAAAGGACCCAAGCATATTTTTTACATACAGCTATTGGGAATCTGAAGCTGCTTTGGAAAATTATAGAAAATCTGAGTTATTCAACTCCATTTGGAGCAAGATAAAACCTCTATTTAGCATCAGACCAGAAGCTTGGAGTGTGGATAAAATGGAAAGTTTGAAATAGTTAATAGTTAATAGTTAATAGTTAATAGTTAATAGTTAATAGTTAATAGTTAATAGTTAAAAATTAAAAAACCCAATTACAAAAAACAAATAACCAACAACCAGTAACAAATAACCAGTAACCAGTAACCAGTAACCAGTAACCAAAACAACAAATGCTAGCTATACTTAAAAAAGAAATAAACTCGTTTTTTGCATCGCCAATAGGGTATTTAGTTATAGCCATTTTTCTTGTTTTAAATGGATTATTCCTTTGGCTATTTAAAGGAGAATTTAATGTTTTAGATTATGGTTTTGCCGATTTATCATCCTTCTTTTTATTGGCTCCTTGGATATTAATTTTCTTAATTCCAGCAGTAACCATGCGCAGTTTTTCCGATGAAAAAAAACAAGGTACTTTAGAGCTTTTACTCACTAAACCTATTTCGCATTTTAATATCGTTTTAGGTAAATATTTTGGAGCGCTTATTTTAATTTTAATAGCGCTTTTACCAACATTACTCTATGTTTACACGGTGTATCAATTAGGAAACCCTGTTGGTAATTTAGATTTAGGAAGCACCTTAGGCTCCTACTTTGGCTTACTATTTTTAGTGGCAGCTTATACAGCTATTGGCGTTTTTGCATCTACCTTATCAGACAATCAAATTGTGGCTTTTATAACTGCTGTATTTATCTGTTTTATATTTTATATTGGTTTTGAAGGCTTTGCCGAATTTACTTCTAGTAATTTTATAGAACAATTAGGCATGAGCTCGCATTATAAAAGTATGAGCCGTGGTGTTTTAGATACCCGAGATATTGTTTACTTTTTAAGTATTACGTTTTTATTTTTAGCCATTACAAAACTTAATATTAACAAAGCAAAGTAAATGATAGTAACGCCTCTTTTTGTAATTTTTATGGTGCTTGTGTTTATTGCTGTTTGGCTATTTGTAAACACCATAGACAAGCGTAAATATCTCACATTTATAGTTAGTTTAGTGTTAGCTCCCGTAGTTTACTTTTACTTGTTTTACCCAATGTTGAATATTTTTAGTAGCTACCACCATGAGAAACATTTTAATGCCGAAGCTTGGGAAGACCAACCAGAATTACGTTATGAAATGGCGACTCAAATTATAAATGATAGTCTTTTAATAGGAAAACAAAAAAGTGAAATTACTACGCTTTTAGGAAAACCAGAATGGTTAGGTTGGGATACCACATTAAAGGCAAATTCCGAAAATAAATGGAACTATAATTTAGGGTTTAAACCCGGGGCTTTTAATAACCAACAAGAATGTTTAGAGCTTAATTTTGTTAATAATACTGTAGAATCTATACGTCCGTATCAATTAGAAAAAAAGTTTGAATAAGAATTTAAAACACATATTAATACTTTGTATTGCTTTAATTGCGGTAAACGTTATTAGCAATATGTTTTATAAGCGTTTCGATTTAACCACCGATAAACGCTATACGCTTAGTGCATCGGCCTTAGATATTATTAAAGACGTTAACTCACCAATAGTAATTGATGTATTTTTAGAAGGCGAAGATTTTCCTTCGGAATTTAGACGTCTTCAAAACGAAACCAAACAACTATTAGAAGAGTTTACTGCTACCAATAAAAACATCGTGTTTAACTTTATAAATCCTTTAGAAGATGAAAGCACACGAGAGCGCAACATGCAACAACTAACACAACGTGGCTTAACACCTATGCAACTTAGTGTTCAGGAAAGCGGAAAATCGTCGCAAGCTGTTATTTTTCCATGGGCATTAGCAAGTTATAATGGGCAAACGGTAACCATCCCGTTGGTTAAAAATAAAATTGGAGCTACTCAGCAAGAATTAGTTACTAACTCGGTACAGCATTTAGAATACGCCTTTGCCGATGGCTTTAGCAAACTTACCAAACCTAAACGCCGAAAAATTGCTATTTTAAAAGGCAACCAGCAATTAGAAGATAAATACATTGCCGATTTTGTAAAAAAACTTGGCGCGTATTATTACATAGCACCTTTTACCTTAGATAGTGTAGCATCGAACCCGCAAAACACGTTAAAAGCTATTAATGCGTTCGATTTAATAATATCTGCAAAACCAACCGAAGCGTTTACCGAAGCGGAAAAACTTGTGTTAGACCAATACACCATGAATGGCGGCAAAAGTTTATGGCTAGTTGATGCTGTAGCCATGGAAAAAGATAGCCTTTACAATGCAACAGGTACTAATTATGCTATTTCTAGAGATTTAAATTTAACCGATTTCTTTTTTAAATATGGCGTTCGTATTAACCCGTATATGGTTAGCACGTTATACTCTGCGCCTATTACATTGGCTATGGGCCAAGGCAGCCAATCGCAATTTCAGCATCTTAAATGGCCTTATTCGCCATTGGCAGGCTCAAGTAGTAATCATCCTATTGTAAATAATTTAAATTTAGTCCGTTTTGATTTTGCAAACCAAATAGACACCTTAAAAAATAGCATTAAAAAGACCATACTTTTAGAAACGGCACCATTAACCAAACTAGAAGGCACGCCAAGAGAAGTGAGTTTAGAGTTGGTAACTAAAGAGCAAGACCCCAAGGCATTCAACAAAGGGAACCAAACCCTTGCTGTGTTGTTGGAAGGGGAATTTAACTCGGTTTACAGCAACCGCGTAAAGCCTTTTAAGCTTACCCAAGACAAGACTATAAGTCAACCTACAAAAATGATAGTTATTGCCGATGGCGATGTTATTAAAAATGATATGGCGCAAAATAAACCGCTAGAATTAGGTTTCGATAGATGGACCGGACAAACCTATGGCAACAAAGAATTTTTACTAAATGCGGTTAATTATTTATTGGACGATAACGGACTTATAAACATTCGTACTAAAGAAATCGCCATTGCCTTTTTAAATCAGCAAAAAATAACGGATCAAAAAACCAAGTGGCAACTTATAAACATCTTGCTACCATTACTTTTACTAGGCGTGTTTGGTTTTGTCTTTAACTACCTAAGAAAGAAAAGATACGCTTCTTAAATGTTAATAAGTTTGTTTCCAAATATAGACTGTTTGGAATATATTTGTAAGTAGTATAATTACAATAAAAACTAAGCTTTTAAATGAAGCATTTATAAGGGTTTTAGCGTTTTAGTTTCAACCTTTCAAATAAATGCAACATGCGATCTTTTAAAAAAATATATTCCAACACATGAAATTTATAGTATCAAGTACTTATTTATTAAAACAATTACAAGTTTTAGGTGGCGTTATTAATAGCTCGAATACCTTACCTATTTTAGATAATTTTTTATTTGAATTAGATAGTAACCAATTAACTGTTTCGGCAAGCGATTTAGAAACCACTATGGCTTCTACTTTAGAGGTTGAAAGCGACAGTAAAGGCAGTGTGGCTATTCCTGCGCGTTTATTATTAGATACTTTAAAAACGTTTCCAGAGCAACCCTTAACTTTTGTTGTAGAAGATAATAACACTGTTGAAATTAGCTCTAACCACGGTAAATATGCTTTAGCTTATGCCGATGGAAACGAATTTCCAAAAGCCGTAGCGCTAGAAGACCCAAGTAAAACCGTAATAACGGGCGATGTTTTGGCAACCGCCATTAGCAAAACTATTTTTGCTGCTGGAAACGACGATTTACGCCCGGTAATGAGTGGTGTATTTTTTCAGTTTTCAACCGAGGGTTTAACCTTTGTAGCTACCGATGCGCATAAATTAGTAAAATACACACGTGGCGATATTAAAGCCAACCAAGTAGCAGAATTCATTATGCCTAAAAAACCTTTAAATCTTTTAAAAGGAATTTTAGCGGCTAGCGAGGATGATGTAACTATAGAATACAACGAGAGTAATGCCAAATTCACTTTTGAAAACTCCGAGTTAATTTGTCGTCTAATTGATGGAAAGTATCCAAATTACGAAGCGGTAATCCCAAAAGAAAATCCAAATAAGTTAGTAATAGACAGAAACCAATTTTTAAACTCTGTGCGTCGTGTTAGTATATTCTCTAACAAAACCACACACCAAATACGTTTAAAAATTGCTGGAGCAGAATTAAATATATCTGCCGAAGATATTGATTACAGCAACAAAGCAGAAGAGCGTTTAACTTGCGATTACCAAGGCGACGATATGCAAATTGGTTTTAACTCGCGTTTTTTAACCGAGATGTTAAACAACCTAAATGCAGATAATGTACAACTAGAAATGAGTATGCCAAATCGCGCAGGTATTTTAACACCTGTCGATGGATTGGATGAAGGTGAACACATTACCATGCTAGTTATGCCAGTTATGCTAAATAGCTAAATGCTAGCAAACGCAGGAATCTCATAATACAAAGCAGCAATCTTAATTAGGTTGCTGCTTTTTTTGTCGCGCAAAATCGCCACTGCAAACTGAATAATTTGGGCGTTACCTAAAGGTCGGGCTTTCCACTATATCTTTTTTAAGTGGCATAGCAAGAACAAAGGACGTGGTTATCAGTTAAATGCATGTTTAAAGTAAAAATTAGTCTATATAACTCTTAAAAAAGGATGCCGTTTCAATCCCTAACGCGGGCAAATCCGCTAAAGTCAGTCACAAAACTATGTAGTAGTTATTCTAACTTGGCAAGTTTTATAAATTAACTTTTAAATATTACTAATTCCTACAAAAAGATTTCTATTTTTATAAGTTCATAAATAACGTCAACTACCTTTATGCCATTATATCAGTCATCTGTATTAAAACAGCACATCACTTTACAAGACAAAGACCTAGTCGATAAAGCTTATAAAAAATACACTAAGTATTTCCTTAATCCAACCATTCAAGACAATATACGTAGCTCTAAAGAAGAAGAGTATCAAGGCATATTTTTAACCGAGTTATTTGTAAACATTTTAGACTACACCTTAAAACCCAATGCTAATTTTAATTTAGTAGCCGAATATAAAAACCAAAACAACGCACGTAAAGCAGATGGTGCCATCTTAAATAACGATGTTGCCATTGCAGTAATAGAACTAAAAGGCACCAACACCAAAGATTTAGAGAGCATACGCAAACAAGCATTCGATTATAAAGCCAATCAAAAAGGCTGTGTTTATGTAGTAACCTCAAATTTCGAAAAACTAAGATTCTATATAAACGATGCCACAGAGTTTGAAGAATTTAATCTATTCGAACTCTCGCCAGAACGCTTTGCATTATTATACTTATGCTTACAAAAGGATAACATTATTAATAATGTACCCTTAAAAATAAAAGAAGCCTCGGTAGTTGAAGAAGAACAGATAACAAAACAATTTTATAAAGACTACTCACTTTTTAAGCGCGAGTTATATCGCGATTTAGTAAAACGCAATGCTAAAAACTTAAAAAACCAAGCATCATTACGAGCAGAAACAATGCAATCTCTTGACGAATTATCTGAAGAAGAAAAAGCAGAACAGCTAAAGCTCGAAAAAAACGTTAAGCTCACCTTATTTAAAAAATCGCAAAAACTAATAGACCGTTACCTATTTATTTTCTTCGCCGAAGATAGAGGTTTGCTTCCTCCAAACAGCACCCAACAAATATTAGACAAATGGCATGACGATGTCGATTTTGGCGACGACAGACCACTCTACACACTCTTTAAACAATATTTTAACTTCCTAGACCAAGGACGTGCAGGCACCGCTAAACGTGCCGAAATATATGCATACAACGGTGGTTTATTTAAAGAAGACAAAACACTAGATAGTTTGGAAATTGATAGCCAACTACTATTTACCCACACCAGTAAATTAGCCGCCTACGATTTTGAAAGTCAAGTAGATGTTAACATTTTAGGGCATATTTTTGAAAACTCACTAAATGAAATTGAAAGTGTAAATGCCGAAATTGAAGGTGCCGATTTCGATAAGCAAAAATCCAAACGTAAAAAAGACGGTGTATTCTACACACCAAAATACATTACCAAATACATAGTAGAAAACACTATTGGTAAACTATGCGACGAAAAGAAAACCCAACTCGGTTTTAAAGAAGAAGAGTATTTTAAAGGCCGAAAAATTAAGGGTAAAAACAGACCCGAAGCCACCATTAAAAAATTAGTTAATATTCTAGACGATTACAGAAATTGGCTATTACAACTCACCATTTGCGACCCTGCTTGTGGCTCTGGTGCATTTCTTAATCAAGCTTTAGATTTTTTAATAAAAGAGCACACCTATATAGACGAGCTTAAAACCAAGGTATTAGGTGGCGGTTTTCAGTTTCCAGATATAGAAAACACCATTTTAGAGAATAATATTTACGGCGTCGATTTAAACGAGGAGTCTGTAGAAATCGCAAAACTATCCCTTTGGTTACGTACGGCACAACCACGCCGAAAATTAAACGATTTAAGCAGCAATATTAAATGCGGAAACTCTTTAATAGATAGTAAAGCTATTGCAGGCGATAAAGCCTTTAACTGGCAAGAGCAATTTCCTAAAGTATTTAAAAAAACAGATAAAAAAATATACCACATAACAACAGCCATTCATGATAGTAGAACCTCTAAAAGAATGGAAAAATATAAAGTACGCGAGCGCAGAGATATGGGTACAAACCCGTACCCAAATGTTATTTACTTTACACCAGAAGACGATTTTTTAATAAGTAAAACCATTGCCAGCATTGTAAAAGAAGACGATTTAAAGGTACTAGCCTATAATATTTGTGCAGACCATATTCATTTATTACTGGCATGCGACCTAGAGGAAATACCAGCAATAATGCAAAAAATAAAAGGGCGCACGTCCTTTGAGTGCAACAAGTTTTACAAGGAGAATTACAAGGGGAATTACAAGGGGAATTACAAGGGGAATTACAAGGAGCAATACAAGGGGCTTAAGCCCCTTGCGCAAGATAAAGAGACAAAAAACAAACCCTTATGGCAACAAAAATACAGTGCACCAAAAGAAGTTACAACAACCCAGCAATTATACAACACCATAAAATACATACAAACCAACAGAGCTAAACACGAGTTACCAGAACACAACAGCGATGTACAAAACATAATAGATACTTTAACCTGTACTGAAGAAGAAGCCTTTAAAACCGAACACAAAGGTGGTTTTGATGTGGTTATTGGAAATCCGCCGTATGTAAGGCAAGAATTATTTAAAGAGATAAAACCATATTTAGAAAAAAATTATAAATGCTATAATAGTGTAGCAGATTTATACACCTATTTTATTGAAAAAGGAATCAAATTAATGAACGAAAAAGGATTGTTTTCTTTTATTCTACCTAATAAATTTCTAAAAGCAACTTATGGTAAAAACATAAGAAAAGTAATGAAAGAAGACGCAAACTTAGAATTGCTATTAGATTTTGACGATTATCCTGTTTTTGCTGATGCCACAACCTATCCAATTATTTATGTTTTAAATAAAAACCCAAATTATAAAGCCAAAACTTTTTTGTATTCTGAAATTAATAAAAGAGATTGTACAAGTGATCCAATTAATTCTTTAGAGTTAAAAAAATATAAAGTAAATAAATCTTCTATTAATGATGATAATTGGATTTTTATTAATGAGAAAGTTAATGATGTATTAATAAAAATTACAAATAATTCTGTGAGCTTGAAAGAATTTGTAAATGATAAAATTTTTAGAGGTGTTTCAACTGGTTGTAATGAAGTGTTCATAATAAATCAAGAAGCAAAAGACAGATTGGGTGAATCAAAGAATATTATTAAAATTTTAATGGGTAAAGAAGTGAAAAGAAACACCGTCGATTTTCAAAATACTTACCTGTTATTTATTCCTTGGGATTATAATTTAGAATCGAATCAAAATATTAAAGAATATCTTTTAGAAAATAAATCAAGATTAGAAAAAAGACCAGAAGTTAAAGAAGGTCGTTTTAATTGGTGGTGTTTAAGCAGGTATGGAAGTAAAAATTCTCATCTATTAACAGAGCCTAAAATAATATATCCAAGAATTAATAATCAATCAAATTTCTTTATTGATTCTGAAGGAGAGTTTTCTCTATCTGATAATAACTTTTTTATTAGTTCAGGAAATACAGAATTATTAGGACTTTTAAATTCTAGTTTAATATTTTTCTTTTTAAAGAATATATCTTCAACATTACAAGGAGGTTACTATGATTTTAGAAGGCCATATATAGAGAAAATTCCAATTAAAATTTCAGAGATTGTTAAAAATGATGCATTGAGAATAGGAGCAGATAAAAATTTAAAACTTAATGATAATTTTCAATTAATAATAACAAAATTCCAAAACTACCTCACACAAAAATTCCAACTAGAAAAACTATCCAAAAAAATCCAAAACTGGCACGAGTTAGAGTTTGGCGAGTTTATAAAAGAGCTTAACAAAGCCATAAAAGCCAATAACAAACTACGCATTAAAGAAGGCTTAGAAGAAATTCCAACTTTAACCAAAAAAGATGAGTTTGAGTGGCTAGACCTCTTTGAAGACAACAAACAAAAAGCACAAGCCTTACAAACCCAAATTAACCAAACCGATAAAGAGATAGACCAAATGGTTTATGAGTTGTATGGCTTAACTGATGAGGAAATACAAATAGTAGAAAACAGTTAACTTAATTAATATTTATGGCAGATTGCATTGATTGTAGAAAAGAAGTAAAAGTTAACTATAAGAGATGTTACTCTTGTAATAATGAATATCAAAATAATAGGAAGGTAATAAAACTAGAAAAAAATGAACCCTCAGAAGGTGAATTGTTTTTACAAGAATATTTTGAATCCGAGGGGATAAGATACAGGGCAGAAGTACCTATTTTAAAACTAAATAATGATTCAAAATCACATAGGGTAGCAGATTTTTATCTGCCCTATTACGGCCTTTATGTGGAGTTTTTAGGTAAATGGTTTGTTTCCGAAAAAGAAAAAGATCGATATCGCGAGAAAAAAAGAGTGTATCAAGAAAATGATATACCTTGTATTTTTCTTTATCCTGAAAATTTAGGAATCATAGATTTCATTCTTCCCAGTAGAGCAATTAAAGAGTTTAAAAAACATAGTTTAACTAAGGAATTATGGCTTTTTAGATCAAAGTTTCTTTGGCTCTATAAACAAGAAAATTTAGTTTTAATAGCCGTTTTAATAGCGATATTAATATCGGGTAATTTTATCTGGCAAGAAGACGTAAATCTTATTTTAATTTTGATTTCAATTATATGCTATCAGATATATTCAATAATTAAATTTTACAATAAGAAGCTTAAATGAAAGCAAACGATCCATCAATTAAAAACTTCCTTAAAAATTAACACATTGTATATAAAGGCCTAGAAACAAAGTAATCTTAATTAAAAAATAATTGAAAAAGTATTAACAATCAAAACAACCCCAAACCCTAGCAAACACACCCGCGTTAAGGATTGAACGGCATGTTTGAGCTCCCGACAAAGGAGGAGCGAGTAGTGAAAGCCTGACCCCATTTCGGGGTAACCTGCCTACCGGCAGGCTGGCGCCAAAATAATTATTAAACTAAAAAACGCCCACTAAAAAGTGAGCGTTTTACTTATCTCGTTCAAAATACTAACTAATAAAATTAAGAGATAAAAGTAAATGTTAATGGATAGTGTGCTGCTTCGCCTCTACTTGCTCTTACTGCATTAACTATTGGGAAAATTATAGATACAATACCTAAAACTGCAAAGCCTACCAGACCTAAACCAAATAATAAAATTAACGGTACGCAGATTATGCACCAAACTATTAAACTTAATTGAAAGTTTAGGATGTTTTTGCCATGGGTATCCATGTGATACACTTTGTCTTTTTGAGTAAGCCACAGCACTAATGGTAATAGTAAACTACCAAAACCGGTTATTAAGGTTATTAACTGACTTAAATGTGTAATGACTAAAAGTTGATTGTCTTGTTTCATGATGATTAATTATTGATTGATACTTATATGACGAAGAAAACCAAAAATTGTTACAGCATGAATGCATAAAACAGAAAACAGCCTATTTATAAACATACTTAGTCTTTATGTTGCAGAACTAAAAGGGGAATATCTATTTTAAAGGCGAGCCTCTCCACGGTATGGGTGGTAAATAAACGTTCTAAAAAGGAGTGTTTTTTATTAACTATAGCAAGAATATCTATATAGTCTTCTTTAATAAATGCGCTAACATCTTTAAACAGCTTACTACTTGTTGTATTTAGGTAGTGGTGTTTTAAATTGTTAAAATGGCTTGAAAAGAAATCTGTATTATCTTGAGCACGATACAGTAAATTATTTTCATCGGAAAGATGAAGCACATCCAAAGCAGCGTTATTTTGGTTTACAAATTGGGTTAAAATATCTAACTCGCCAGTTTTAAACTGTTTTGAATTTGTGGTTATAAATGCCAAACGATCTATCCCATTATAGCTATAACCATTGGGAATAGCCAACACAGGAACCAAACAACGTTGCATTACACGTACCGTATTACTACCAAAAAGCACTTTTTCTAGCCCTGAAGCTCCTTTAGTGCCCATTACAATTAAATCGATACTATGCTTCTGGCTTACCTGGTTTATAGAGTCTATAAAATTATCGTAATCGACTATAGAGTGAAATTCATGCCTTTGGTTATTATAACTTTTTTTAATAGTGGTTAAAATATTAGATATAGATTTTTTAGCAGCATCTATTAAGGTTTTATAAATAGTTGTAGATGAATTTACTGCCATCATATTATCTGAAATAAAGGATGATGCCTTCTGAATGTTTAAAATATAAAATTGACAGTCTTCATTTTTAAACAACTTTAAAGCGTAATGAATAGCATTTATAGAGTTTTTAGAAAAATCTGTGGGTAATAATATATGTTTCATGGCGCAAAGATTTATACCTAAAATTATTGTATTTCTCCCTTAAAAACTATGACAAAAATCAGTAAACGGTAACCATAAAAAAATAATAAATTAGCATAATAATTATTAGCATTGTATTTTCGGCACAATAAATGATAAATAGCTCGTTATAACCAAAACTATATTTTATGATTCGTATCTCTTTATTGGTATTATTTTTTGTTTCGATAACAATAAATGCACAGAATAGCGCTATTGGAAGCAATGAAAAACTAGCCTACACAGCATCTTACAACATGTCTGGAGTTTTAACCGATTTGGCCGAAGTCACCATGGAAACCAGCACCGTTAAAACATCGAAAGCCACACTTTTACGTTTAAAATGTAGAGCTTTTACTTATAGTAAATGGGACAGTTTCTTTAAAATTAGAGATTTATACGAAACTTATGTAAGCCCAAAAACCCTAACACCATACTTACATAACCGCGAAATTAATGAAGGTAGCTATTTTAAAAACATGAAATACACCTTTAGCCATAAAACCAATACAGTTAAAACGGTACAAACCAAGAAAAACAATTGGGTACAGAAAAAAACAGTTTCTATTGGTGCAGACACAAAAGATATTATCTCGACATTATATACCATAAGAACATTCGATTTAACAAACCTAAGTTCTGGAACGAGTAAAATATTTACTATTTTATTTGATCGTGAAGAGGTAAAGGCCAAAGTGACTTATTTAGGAAAAGAAACCATATCTACCGCTTTAGGTAAAAAGGCTTGCTACAAGCTTTCTATGGGTTCTGCTACAAACTCTAAGGTAAATGGAACCATATGGCTATCTGCCGATGAAAACAAGATTCCTGTTTATGTGCAATTTAAAATTCCTGTTGGCACAGGCGAGTTAAAACTTAAATCTGCTTCTGGCTTAAAAAACTAAACATATAAAAATGAAAAAAGCATTTACAATTTTAGCATTAATAGCGTCGATATTCGCAGTTATTTTTTCTGTTTTACCTATTTCTAACCTAGCTATATTTCCTGCAATAGCAGCTTTAATATTTGGAATAATTGCCTTTTACTTATCTAAAAAAGAAGGTCAAGTAAAAAAAATAATTAAATTTACATTTCTATTAACTATTGTTGCTCTGGCACTTACAACGTACAAAGCCGTTTTTACAACTACTGAAATTGCGGACACCGAAGCCATTGAAGCTAAGGAAGTTAAACTTGAAGAAGAATCTTTAGAAGAATTAGAGGATTTGGATATTGAAATAGATGAATCTGAATTAGAAGACATTTCGTTTGAGTAGTAAGTAATTTCATCCCAAAATATATATATATTTGCGTTAGTTTTTATGAAACTAACAAGCTATTAATTCCCCGCCCCTAACGAAATAATTTGATTGTGTAGTTACATGTAATTAATAATGACTTATTATACATGAAATTTATTGGAATACTCTCTTTATTTACAATGGTTGGCACGTGCTCTACGCCCAAATACATTGTGAAATTACAAAACCTTAAGGACGCTATTGTTTTATCGGACAGCACTATAGTAATGCAATACGCCAATAGCATTACTCAAAACGAGCTTAAAACGCATTTATATAAATTTACTTCCGATGATTTTGAGGGCAGAAAAGTTGGCGAACCCGGACAAAAACTAGCAGCCAATTATTTAAAATCATACTACATAGACGAGCAAATAAAATCGCCTTTAGGAAGCACTAATTACTACCAAACCATCCCAGAAAGCTTCTTTTCAAACCAATATAAAAGTTCCGAAAACGTGCTTGCCTATATTGAAGGCACAGAAAACCCTGAAGATATTATTATTATTTCTGCTCATTTAGACCATTTAGGTGTTAATGAAAATGGTAAAATAAATTCTGGTGCCGATGATGATGGCTCTGGAACTGTGGCTCTCCTAGAAATGGCGCAAGCCTTTAACTTGGCAAAGTTAGATGGTTACGGCCCTAAACGCAGTATTTTATTTCTGCACTTAACAGCAGAAGAAATAGGAAAAAGAGGCTCTGAATATTATACCAACCACCCTGTTTTCCCTCTTGAAAATACAATAGCCAACTTAAATATAGATATGATTGGTCGTGTTGACGACTTACATAAAAACAATAAAGACTATATATACTTAATAGGTGACGATAGGTTGAGTCAGGAACTTCATTTTATTTCTGAGGAAACAAATAACACCTTTTTTAATATAGACTTAGATTATAGGTATAATGCATTAAACGATACCAATAATTACTACTCCAGATCCGATCATTATAATTTTGCATTACACGACATACCTGTTATTTTTTATTTTAATGGCGAACATGCCGACTACCATAAAGAAACAGATACACCAGATAAAATTAATTATCAGTTACTAGAAAAACGAACCAAACTTATATTTGCTACCGCATGGCAAATCGCTAATCAAGACCACAGACTTGCTATTGATGCCGAAAATGAATTGTTAAAATAGACTGAAAACCTGCATGTCTATAAATACAATTTTGTAATATCGTAATATAAAAAATGATTTAACATGAAAACATTAGCCCTTTTAATTTGTGCTAGCCTACAAATAGCCTCTTGTAGCTCATCGCAAAATAAAAACAAAACAGAAAAAGAAACTACGCCTGAAACCTACGCGAACACAATAACTGCTAGCGAGCTTAAAACGATGCTTTACACCTATGCTTCTGATGATTTTGAAGGTAGAAAAACAGGAGAACCAGGACAGAAAAAAGCCATTGAGTTTATAAAAAGTAATTACCAATCTAATAACATTCTTTCCCCAATTGCAGAGGACGATTATTTTCAAGAAATTCCGGGAAGTTATTTTGGCAATAACGTTAAAGATTCTGAAAATGTGATTGCTTATATAAAAGGAAGCGAAAAGCCAGATGAAGTTATTATTATTTCGGCACATTTAGATCATATTGGTATATCTGGAAATGGCGATATTAATAATGGCGCAGATGATGATGGATCTGGAACCGTAGCCATTTTAGAAATTGCTGAAGCTTTTAAAGCCGCCGAAAAAGAAGGTAATGGCCCAAAACGTACCGTTGTATTTTTACATGTTACAGGCGAAGAAATTGGACTTTACGGATCGCGTTACTACTCTGATGAAGACCCTATTTTCCCTTTAAAAAACACAGTAGCGAATTTAAATATAGACATGATAGGTCGTGTGGACCCAAAGCATGAAGCTAGAGGAGAAAACTACTTATACCTTATTGGTGCTGATAAATTAAGTAAGGAGTTACATACTATATCTGAAGACGTTAATAAGAAATATTTCAATTTAGAATTCGATTATACATATAATGATGATAATGATCCTAATCGATTCTATTACCGATCGGACCATTACAACTTTGCAAAAAACAACATTCCAGTAATTTTTTACTTTAATGGTACACACGCCGATTACCACAAACCATCGGACACACCAGATAAAATAAACTATGAGTTTTTAGAAACCCGTGCTAAACTTATTTTCCATACGGCTTGGGAGCTAGCTAATAGGGAAGAACGCATTAAGCTTGACTAATAGTTAAATTAATTCCACAAAAAAAGCCTTTCAATTTCTTGAAAGGCTTTTACTTTTTGGGTGGAAGACCGGATTCGAACCGGCGACCCTTGGTACCACAAACCAATGCTCTAACCAACTGAGCTACAACCACCATGTGTTTTTTATCAAACTTTAAAAAAGTTTTTCAAAAAGGATTGCCCTAACTATCGAGTTAAAACCCTCCTTGCAAGTACATTTCTGTAATGCGTGTGCAAATGTAATTGATTTCATTCTTTATAACAAAGACTTTTTTTAAAATTTTTAGTTAAAAATGAAAATAATTTGCTCTAGAATTCTAACTACTTTAAATCGAACAAACTATCAACGGCTGCATAACGCTCTACCGTAAATCCTTCGGCATGCTCTACTCCTATTAATCGCCCTAAATCTCTAGACCTATAAATTATGCTATCTGTAAAGTTCTTACTCGATATAGGTGTTTGTGGTTCTTTACTATTCGCATCAAAAAACTGAGTTTTATATGCCAGTACAGCATCCATTTTTTTATCTATATACCCTGTAACATCAACAGCTACATCAGGTTCTATATGTTTCCATTGTATATAATGATATACTTGCTTTGGTCGCCATGGTTTTTGTATTACGCCATCATCTTTAGTTTCAATTTTAATTAAACCACTTAAAAAACAAGCATCACTTACTAATTTACTGCCTTTACCATGGTCTATATGCCTATCATCAACAGCATTACATAATATAAGTTCTGGTCTATATTTTCTTATCATTTTAATAATAGCCAATTGGTGTTGTTTATCATTAACAAAAAAACCATCCGCAAATTCTAAGTTAGTACGCATGCTAACGCCTAATATTTTTGCAGCATGAAAAGCTTCATCATCTCTAGTTTCTGCAGTACCTCGCGTACCTAACTCGCCTCTAGTTAAATCTATAATGCCTACTTTTTTACCTTTACTAACTTCTTTTGCTAATGTAGCTCCACAACCTAGTTCTACATCATCAGGATGAGCTCCAAAGGCTAAAACATCTAATTTCATGTGTATATATTTATTGTTTTTTAATTTTCACCTATAGTATCCATATAATCATTCTTCTAAATATCGAATTATTAATATGAATCTTTAATGTATCAATTAATTTTTTTTAATCCCATTTACGGATTCTATAAATCATTTAATTCATCTAAAACATAGAATATCGCAAAACTCTGCATAACGAAAACGTATTCGTTAACATTTTCTTTAATCATTTGATTATAAATATACCAAATACTTAAAAATAACGCCTTTACCTAAAGCATGACATTCGTCATAATTCTTACAGGATAATCACAGTAATTTTACTCTATAATTATTACGAACCCTATAGCAGTCAAAGCTAATAAAGAATTACAAGATATGATCTATTTAATGCTAACCATTTTAATTATTACTATTGGTCTCTTTGTTTGGGGAAAGTTTACACCAGATATTGTTGCATTAATTTCTATGTTAAGTTTATTCTTAACAGGAATATTAGATACTAAAGAAACCTTAAGTGGTTTTAGTAATCCTACTGTTATCATGATTGCTGCCTTGTTTATAATAGGAGAAGGTATTGCACAAACAGGCTGGACGGCTTTAGCAGGTAAAAAGTTTGTAGAATGGGCAGGAAAAAGTGTACCAAAGCTATTAGTAATCATTACACTTGGCGCAGGTGTTTTATCTGGTTTTGTTAGTAATACGGGTACAGTTGCTACCTTAATGCCACTTACCATATCATCTGCTTGGAGCATCGGTACTTTACCTTCTAAAATGCTAATGCCTGTAGCCTTTGGATCTAATACAGGTGGTTTACTAACTTTAACAGGAACACCTCCAAATATTATAGCTAGTAATGCTTTAGTTGAAGCTGGTTTTGATGGGTTTTCATTTTTTGAATTCGCTCTTATAGGTTTACCATTACTTATTGTAGCCTTACTCTATTTTAGATATATAGGCTTTAAACTATTACCGGAAAACAAAACCAATAATAAACCTGTAAATATCGAGTCTACACTTCATAATTGGATTGAAGCTTATAAAGTACATAATGGATACTACAGATTACGTGTAAGGTCAATATCACCTTTACTAAACACTAAAATAGATACTTGGGATCTTGAAAAAAACTTTAACATTTCTATTATTAGAATAAAAAGAAGACACCCTAGTGTATTAAAAAAAGTACCACAGTTTATAGAATTTCCAGATACTAATACAGAATTTCTGTATCATGATATTATAACTGTAAAAGGAGAAACCGAAGATATAAACCGATTAATGATTACGTTTAGATTAGGACTTTTACCTCTTGAGCCGATTACAGACGAGCTTAAAAACAACTTAATTAATCAGGAGGTTGGTATGACCGAAGTTATTGTAAACCCGAACTCTATGTTAGTGGGTCGAAAATATAATTTAAGCACTTATTTTAATCGTTTTAATCTGCAATTATTAGCTATTTCTAGAAATAGACAACCCATTTTAGACAAAGAGATTACGGTAAAATCTGGCGATGCCTTTTTAATTAGAGGTACTTGGGAACATATTGAAGACTTAAAAAAACAACATGAAAACTTAGTCATTATTGGAAGTCCAGAAGGCATGGCTAAAAACGTAGAAAACCTTAACTACAAATCATTTATTGCCTTAGGTGCTTTAATTCTCATGATAATATTCATGGTTTTTAAAATCGTACCAGGATCTATAGCAGCACTACTATCTGCTGGTATAGTATTGCTAACGGGTTGTGTACCTATTTCTAAAGCCTATAAAGGCATTAGTTGGACTAGTGTAGTTATGATTGCAGCTATGATACCTATGGGTATTGCGCTTCAAAAAACAGGAACAGCTCAATTAATAGCAAGCGGACTTGTAGAGTATTTAGGCGCTATACACCCTATACTTTTATTAGGCGGTGTGTTTTTACTAACTACAACGTTTAGTCAGGTTATAAACAACTCTGCAACTGCAGTATTAATGGCACCAATAGCCATACTAGCAGCAAGCTCATTAAACCTATCACCAGAACCCTTTATGATTGTTGTAGCTATAAGCGCATCAACAGCCTTTTTAACGCCTATAGGAACAACCACTAATGCTATGGTAATGACGGCAGGCGGATACAAATTCATGAACTATTTAAAAGTGGGAGCACCATTGCTATTCATTTTTTTCATAATCACTTTAATACTAGTGCCAATTATATGGCCATTTTAAATAATAATTAATAGGAACCTTTAAAATCAATAAAAATGGAAACAACAGTAACAAAAAATCCAAGCTTAGAGCAATATGGACTAAAAGATGTGACGGTTAACTGGAATTTATCACCAGAGGAATTACAAAAAATCACAGTTGATAAAGGTATGGGGAAAGAAACAGCTAATGGCACCCTAGCAGTAAATACTGGAAAATTTACAGGACGTTCACCTCAAGATCGTTTTATTGTAAAGGATGATTATACAGCAGATAAAGTATGGTGGGGTAAAACAAACAAACCTGTTTCTACTGAAAACTTTAATAAATTAAAAGACGAAGTCACTAAATACCTTTCTGGAAAAGAAATTTATGCTAGAGATGGTTATGTATGTGCAGACCCAGAATACAGAACTAATATTAGAACTGTAACCGAATTACCGTGGTCTAACATGTTTGTATACAATATGTTTTTGAGGCCTAGCGAAAAAGAGCTGGAGAATTTTAAAGAGGATTGGCTAATTCTTTGTGCTCCTGGATATGTATGTCCAAACCCAAAAGATTTTGGTATTCGTCAAGGTAATTTTTCAATACTAAACTTTACCCAAAAAATAGCATTAATTGGAGGATCTGCTTATACAGGAGAAATGAAAAAAGGTATTTTCTCTGCATTAAATTTAATTTTACCAACAGAACGTAATGTATTACCAATGCACTGTTCTGCTAATGTAGGTAAGTTTGGAGATACTGCAATTTTCTTCGGATTATCAGGAACAGGAAAAACAACTTTATCGGCTGATCCAGAGCGTAAGTTAATTGGAGATGACGAACACGGTTGGACAGCAGACAATAATATTTTTAATTTTGAAGGTGGTTGCTACGCCAAAGTAATAGACTTATCTGAAGAAAAAGAACCAGATATATTTAGAGCGGTTAAACCTGGAGCTATTCTTGAAAACGTGGTTTTTAAAGACAATGGAGAACCAGATTATCTTGATAGTAGCATTACTCAAAATACACGTGTAAGCTACCCTATTCATCATATTGATAATATTCAAGAAACGCTTTATGCTAACAACCCAAAGAATATTTTCTTTTTAACTTGTGATGCTTTTGGTGTTTTACCTCCAGTATCTAAATTAACTCCGGGACAAGCTGCTTATCATTTTATCTCTGGATATACTGCTAAAGTAGCTGGAACAGAAGCTGGAATTACCGAGCCTGTACCATCATTCTCTGCATGTTTTGGCGAACCTTTTATGCCATTACACCCAACAGTTTACGGCGAAATGCTTAGTAAAAAAATGACTGAAGCTGGAGTAAACGTTTGGCTAATTAATACAGGATGGAGCGCAGGACCTTACGGTGTTGGATCTCGTATAAAATTAAAATATACCAGAGCAATGATTACTGCTATTCTTAATGGTGAATTAGACAATGTAGATTACGAACAAAACTTTATTTTCGGTTTATACATGCCTAAATATTGTCCTGGTGTTCCTTCTGAAATTTTAGACCCTATGAACACTTGGTTGCAAAAGGGAGCCTATGTTGGGAAAGCTATTCATTTAGCACACTCATTCCACTTAAACTTTGAGAAATTTGCTCAACACGCATCAGATCAAATTATTGAAGGTGGACCGCTAATTGATGAACACCATCACTTAAACGAACACTTTTAATAGGTTCTTATTTAGTTGTAAAAGGAGCTCCTTCATTTTGAGCTCCTTTTATTTTTTATCCTATTTCAAATTCTAGTTGTTATAAAAGCATATATTATGAAGTATTTACTAATTGTGATACTATTAAGTATTTCTGTTTGTAATGGTTACTCACAATCTAACCAAGAAGAAAAAACAGGTTCATGGTTTACTTATGCAGGCACACATCGTGTATCCGATAAGTTAAGTATAAGTACACTCTCGCAAGTTTGGATGTTCGAATTAGCAGAAAATTTTAATTTCATTCTACTTTATGGTGGTATAAATTATAAGGTATCTGCAAACCTTACCACATCGTTAGCGTATGGATATGGAGATATTGATGGTGGTTTTTATACCGATAAACCACATACTTACGAGAATAGAATATTTGAACAGGTAACTTTTAAGCATAAAGTGTCAAACCTTCCTTTCGATCATCGATTTAGAGTAGAACAGCGGTTTTTTCATAAATATGATTTTAAAAGTACATCTCACCGATTTCGATACAGATTAGGAACTAAATTAACTTTAAATAAAAGTTTATTTATTAGGCTGAATAATGAGTTTTTAGCCACCCTTGAAAGTGATATTCTTACAGAAAACAGGCTATACACCGCATTAGGAATTAACATCTCAAAATCTTGCAATGTACAATTAGGCTATTTAAACAGAAAAATAAACGGTTTAAACCTGCATAGACTTCAAGCTGGACTATATATTAAAACAGACCATAGAAAGAAAAAACAATAAGCTAAATCGGATTAAAACATAGTATGCAGTAAGATTACTTCACAAGCTTATTTAAAAGTCCACGCTACTATGCGGGATATTTTATTGCCTTGTCCCATATTTATGGTTTTAATACTTGTAGCGCCTAATTTTTTTAACGAGGCGTACATGCCTTTTACTAAATCCTTTTTAGAAACTAAAGTCGTAAACCATTCGCAATGGTCTTTAAACAAAGAACTTTCATATAAATACGTATGTAAAAAAGCTTTTTCGCCACCTTTATACCACAACTCGTTTTGAGTTCCCGAAAAGTTTCTTACCGGTTTTAATGCATCCATATTTAAGCCTTTAAGTTTTCTAGCATTAGCCTCTAATGCTTCGGCTTCCGATTTATAAAACGGCGGGTTACAAATTGATACTGAAAACTTATCCGTATCTTTTAAAACACCTTGAAATATTTGAGAGGCATCACTTTGATACCTCAGTTCTATAGCATCGTCAAGCTTATTTTTAGCAATAATATTTTGAGCATGTTTTAAAGCTCCTTTATCGATATCTGAAGCTACAAAACTCCAATTGTATTCGGCTTGTCCTATAAGTGGATAAATACAACTCGCTCCTGTTCCAATATCCAAAACTTTAATATTCCCCGTAATATTTGATGATTTTAATACATCGGAAATATGATGAATATAATCTGCTCGCCCAGGAATTGGCGGACATAAATTAGTTTCTGGAAAGTCCCAAAATACTATATTATAATGCTTATAAAGTAAAGCCGTATTAAGTGCTTTTACTGCTTTAGGATTTGAGAAATCTATAGTTTTTGTTTCATGTTTATTTGTAAAAACAAAAGGTGCTAACCCCGGAAATGATTCACTTAAAGCATCTAAATTGTATCCTGACTTATGTTTGTTATTTGGGTGTATTTGGGCTGAATTCTTGATAGCTGTAGTTTTAAAAAAAGGGTTTACGCATACTATTTGATGCCGCACAAAGTTATGAATAACATACTACACCGCCATACTTTTAATTAATTGGAAATAAACCGTAATTCTACGATTCCTTAGGAATTGAAAAACTAAACGTGGTTCCTTCACCTTTTTCTGATGTAAACCATATTTTACCTGAATGAGCTTCAACAATTTTTTTACAATGTGCTAAACCAATACCAGAGCCCTCGTACTCTAAACGGGAGTGCAAACGTTGGAAAATATCAAACACACGATCTTGATATTCCTTAGCTATACCAATACCATTATCGGTAACAGAAAATACCCAGTATTTTTGATCTTTCATTAAAACGCTATCTGTTTCATGAATCTCGTTACATGTTATGTCTATAATAGGTTTGGCACCTGGATTTCTAAACTTTATACCATTAGTTATCAAGTTTTGAAACAACAATCTTAATTCCACCTCATTACCTTTTACAGTCGGTAAAGCAGCATAATTAATCTCGGCATTAGAGTTTTTAATGGTGTTTTGAAGGTCGTGTGTTAACACATCTAAAAGCGGCATACAGTTAACATCTTCATACTCTTTAGAGCGTCCCAATCTGGAATATTGTAAAAGTTCGTCAATTAACTTTTTCATTCTTACACTACCCTCTTTAATAAACCCAAGCATCTGCACGCCATCCTCATCAAATTTACTTTCATATTCCTCATTAATAATATCTATAAAGCTAGATATAGTATTTAAAGGCTCTTGTAAATCATGACTTGTTATATAGGCAAATTGCTCTAATTCTTTATTTTTTAAAGATAATTGTCTAGACTGCTCATTTATCTCAATATGCTGTGCATTTAAACGAATATTTAATTTCTTATTTTTAATGTAAGCCACCAATAAAGACATACTTAATATAAGCAGTAAAGTAGACAGGATTGATAGTACAATATTTTGCTTTCTTTGTGTATCAATTATAATATTCTTTTCCTGTAAAATGGCTGTTTTTTCTTGAATGTCGCTACTTTGATCGTTCAATATTTTTTGTTGATATTGAATTCGAGTATTTATAGAATCTATTTTGTTTTTCTGAAAGTTTAACCGCGCTATCTGCTCATTAATCTTGCGTTCATTTTCGCGTTCAATCGTTATAATTTCCTCTAATTTCTTATTCTTTAATTCGCCCTCAAGAAATAAAGAGTTTATAGAATTATCCTTTTCGGCAAGTGCTTCTTCCTTCTTATTTAAACTATCTATATGGCTTCCAATGGTTTTAATCTGCTCTTTAATAATTTCTTTTTGCTGATCGTTTTCCCTACTAACCACATACAATTTTTGTTCTGCTTTTTTATAAAGTTTCTCTTTAAGCTCTGTAGAAGTCACAGCATAACTAGCCAAGGTAGAAACCATTTTAAGATTAGCCTCTCTAAAATACATTCTATTAATATCGTAACTGTAAGTTTCACCTACTTGAACCATATTAATCATGGAAGAATTGGTTGGATAGCCCTCAGTAATAATTAAAATTTTATTACCAATTGTGGCCTCAAGAATATCTTTTAATAAATACTCGTATGCTGTATTAACGTAGATAACATTAAAGTTTTGAATTTCTCCAATACCCATAACCCTTTTTACATCAATAAGCTTATCAAAAAGGCGTTTGTTCTCTGCAACTTTATTAAGATTATTATAAATAGACTCGGTTCCAAGAACACCAATTTTAAAAGTTTCAATATTATCTAAATTTGGCCATCTTACCTGCTCCGATAAGTTTAAAATCATAAAGGAACGTTGATCTTCAATAGGTATATCTTCTGAAGATTTAGTGTCTTGAGCGAAAGAAACAAAAGTGCTAAACACCACAAATAAAATTGAAGCATTTAATTTTGAAATTTTCAAATTAAAATGAGGTATTTTATTTAAAAATAGCGCTATTAAACTTGTAAAAATTTTAATTACAACTTTCATTAAATCGATAATTGGGGAATTATTTATAAAAGCTTTTTTGACTTCTAGTTTTTTAAAATTTTATTAATCTCTGTTTTTGTTAACACTTTGCTATTTATTACTCTAACATAATTATAATGCGCTAATTTTTTAAGCTTTTCATCGGATAAAACGACGCTCATCATGACATAGATTTTAGTGTTATTTGTTTCACCTTCTAGCCAACTTTCGTATGCCTCTAAAAACTGAAAACCATCCATGACAGGCATATTAATATCCAAAAAAATAAAATCTGGCTGACTATTGTTTCGGATATACTCTATGGCCTTCAAGCCATTTTCCATAACTTTAATATCATGATCGACCTTATTTCTTTTTAAAATAATTTGATTGTAAAAATTAGTTGCCCTATCATCGTCTACTAGAAGTATTTTGCCCATATATATATAACATTCTAAATAAACTTTAAATTTTTTGTAGGACAGAATCTAACGCTTTTACATTTAATGGTTTTCTTAAAAAATCTAGTAGTTTACCATTATTTTCAAATCTTTTTAAATCTCCTGGATCGTCAGATGAGGAAAGAATGATCACCTTAATTTGATTTACTAAATTTTCATCTAGGGTATAAAACTCTTCTAAAAACTCCCAACCATTCATAGCTGGCATGTTAATATCTAAAAAAATTAAATTCGGAATATTTTCGGTTTCAGTACAGCAACCCTCAAGAAACTCCATAGCTTCAAAACCACTGTGTTTCAAATAAATAGACTCTATGTTTTCACGTCCTTTAGCTAAATGTTTATTTAAAAAATTAGTAGCCTTATCATCATCAATAAATAGAATTTTTATTTTTTTTTGGTCACTCATTTAATTATAAAAATAGATAATAGTTTATAGATGTTTTCTGTCATTTACGGAAGGCAATTTAGTATTTTTTTTCGACATAATACATTTTTTTACGTCAAAACACCAGTTTTCAAAAAACAAAGGTGTATTTAACACTTCTTTCTTGGTCATTAGGCATTTAAATTACAATCTAATATCTTCGTGAAAAAATTTTCTATGCTTAAAGCTGTTATTTTTGATATGGACGGAGTTATTATTGATAGCGAACCCATGCACAACAAAGCCTATCATGATATGTTTAATGAAGTTGGCATTAATGTTTCAACAGAACTTTACGAATCATTCACAGGACAATCTACAATTAATATTTGTAAACGGTTATGCGACCACTTTAATTTAGAGCAGGACCCAGAAACTTTAGTTGCTTTAAAACGCAAGTATTATAAGCACTTTTTTTATAGTAATTCTGATTTAGGCCTTATTGATGGCGTTTTAGATTTAATTAAGGATTACCATAAAAACGGACTGACTTTGGTTTTAGCATCGTCTGCAGCTATGACCAGTATTAATCAAATTTTTGATCGTTTTGATTTAAACCAGTATTTTATCGATAAATTAAGTGGTGGGGATTTAAAACAATCTAAACCACATCCCGAAATTTTTATAAAAGCAGCAGCAGCTTCTGGTTTTAATAAAGAAGAGTGTATGGTTATAGAAGACTCTACAAACGGAATTACAGCCGCCAAAGCAGCAGGTATTTATTGTGTTGGGTTTGATAGTTTCCACTCTAAAAACCAAGACTACTCTAAGGCCGATATGGTTATTAAAGATTTTAAGGATATTCGTTATAACAAAATATCAAATGTATTTTACTAAAAAAAGAAGCACCATGGTGCTTCTTTTTTTATATGTATTACTAAATTGGCTTTAGGCATCTTCTTTCCCTGCACCAAATAATTTCTTTCTAAAACCGCTAAATAAGGCTACGGCTCCAATAGCTATAAATTTCCAGAATTTTAATATTACAGCAAAAAATCCTGCTTTGGCTAAAATTTTACCTGCTATTAACCCTCCAATACCATAAGCAGCAACTTTATCAATATCTGGGTTAAAATCGCTATATCTATTTCCTGCGGTAAACTCTACACTATGCAAAATATTATCTCTATCGGCATTAAAGGCATCTAACATATCAATATCTCCAATAGCATTTAAGTTTAAAAAACCATTTCTACCAAGAATACGAATATTATAATTAAGCGTATTAACATCGTAATCTTCAAACTTTAATTCTTTTGCCCAATGTAATTTTTTATTGTCTTGATCATAATAAGGTGGCGATGCCCAACCTACTAATTCCATTGTTGGATATCCTTGTGCTGTACGTTGCGGATTATCAACCTTAATATCTTCCTGCATTTCTTCCAGCAAATCGTCATAATCTAAATCTTCGGCATCTTCATCTTCAATATAACCTTCATCAGAATACTCAATTTCTACGGCATAAGTAAACTCATCGTGCATGGGTGTCATAGCTTCCGGAAACAGCAACCCAAGTGGTTCGCTAGGTGGGTTTCCCCATAAATCGGTTAATACACGCTTGCTTTGTTGGCCATCTAAAAATTTAAAACCTTTTGGTACATTTAATATAGCCAAACCATCATTTAGTATAACTTCGCCATATTGGTAGGTAAAGCTATTATTAATACTGTCTAAGGTTTTCGGGTAACTTTCGGCTTCAAAGGCTGTTGTTTCTGTCTCTTCTTGTGCATTAATTTGAATAACAAAAAAACACAAAAAAGCTGTAATAAGTTTGTTCATAATTTTGGGTGATTAGTTAATTTTAAGCGTCAAAAATAGCTTTTATTCTTTATCACCCGAATTTTCTTTCATCTTTTTAATGATGTTTTTAAGCTTTTCTTTCCTTAATTGCGCTTCAGTTTTCTTTTTATTTTTTTTCTGAGCCATTAATTTAGAATGCTTCGCTTTGTTTTTCGTATTCTTTTCTCGTCCTGTTTTTACCATGATATTACATCGTGTTTTTTAGAGCCTATAAAAACTCTAAAGGTTATTAATTGGCACTATTATTTTGCTTTAATAAAGCATTTTGTTCTTGCATTAACTCGTTAAGGTTCGATAACAACTCAATATCCTTTGGTGTCACTACAGTTTTATCTTTGGCATCATGCGATTTGTTTTTAAGCCTATTCATAAATTTAACCACAATAAAAACAGTAAAACCTATAATTAAAAAGTCCAAAAACGCTTCGCTTAATGCGCCATAACCAATAGCAACCTCTTCGGTTACAATAGTACCACTAGCATCGGTTACAGCATCTCGCAAGATAAAACGTTTGTTAGCCATATTAACACCATCGGTTAATAAAGATAATGGCGGTAAAAATACTTTTTTAACCATCACATCTATTACCTTATTAAAAGACGCTCCAATTATTATACCTATAGCCATGTCCATCATATTACCTTTAACAGCAAACTCCTTAAATTCTTTAAATAACTTCATATATATTTTTTTAATGTTCTGAGACAAAGATATTAGATTGTACTTTTCTTTATTACTCCTTTTAATATAAAAAATACTCTAAATGCTTAAAGCTAATAACCTTATTAAAATGGTGATTTTAGACTATTATGGGTGTTACTAAAATCTTAATATATAATCAAAAAAGCTAATAATTTAAAATATTAACTAATTAGCTAATATTAACAATTATTAGCTTTAAAGATAATAATTTTGCAATTTCAAATAATAAGTAATACATTTGAGTATAATATGTTACAAATTTTATGACCAGCATAATAACAGGCGATATAATAAACTCTAAAAAAAGCGATCCTAAAAAATGGCTACAAGCACTTAAAACTATTTTAAGTAGTTTCGGTACAACCCCATTACATTGGGATATTTACAGAGGCGATAGTTTTCAATTAGAAATAAAACCCGAACAAGCCCTACACGCCTGTATACTAATTAAAGCCACTATAAAACAATTTGATAATATAGATGTTAGGCTTGCTATTGGCATAGGCGATAAAACCTATAATTCTCCAAACATAACCGAATCTAACGGAACTGCCTTTGTAAACTCTGGCGAGTGTTTCGAGCAGTTAAAAAAAACAACACTAGCCATTAAATCGCCATTCCAACCCTTTGATGCTGCCATAAATATTATGTTAGAGTTGGCACAATTAACTATAAACAATTGGTCTAGCACCTCAGCAACACTAATAAAAACAACTTTAGAAAACCCCAACCTTAACCAAAACCAAATAGCCCAAATTTTAAACAAAACTCAAGGCAATATTAGCCAAGGCTTAAAACGCGCTGGTTACGACGAAATTTCAAAACTATTACACTACTACACCACCCAAATACAAAGTCTATGTTAGCATTAGCCATAAAATTTATACTTGCACACGTAATTGGCGATTTCCTGTTTCAGCCCTATAAATGGGTACAACACAAAGAAACCCACAAACATAAATCCAAATATTTATACTGGCATATAGTAGTGCATTTATTAGCGTTACTCGTTGTGCTTCAGTTCAATTTTAAATATTGGCTAGCCTTATTAATTATACCTATTTCGCATTATATAATCGATATAATAAAACTTCACCTTAAAACAAAAACAAACCACCGCTTACTGTTTGGGCTGGATCAATTAGCACACCTTATAGTACTAGCACTCGTAATAAAAATTTACGAACCCTACCCCATCCAAATCGACAGTCTATTTACACCAAAAATCCTATTATTTATAACCAGTTTACTGTGCATCACTAAAGTATCGTCCATTATCATGAAAACCATAATTTCAAAATGGGATTTATCAGAATACAATAAAGAAGCCTCTCTAGCCGATGCCGGCGCCTATATAGGTATTCTAGAACGCCTATTTGTATTCATGTTTATCATAACAAACCACTGGGAAGGTGTAGGTTTTTTAATAGCCGCCAAATCCGTATTCCGTTTCGGCGATTTATCAAAAGCCAAAGACCGCAAACTCACTGAGTACATATTAATAGGTACACTCTTAAGTTTCGGTTTAGCTATAGCCTTCGGAATAAGCTACGAGTACGTTTTAACTTTAATAGAAAAATAAATTAGGGCGTTACCTCAAGGGTCGGGCTTTACGCTACAAGTCCTCGCACCTCCTGCGTCGGGCTGTGGGCTTTACACTGCAATCCCTAACGCGGGTTACAATTTGCCATAGGCAGTCAACCATCTGCAGATAACTAACCTATTTAAAATAAAAACCTATAGAAAAATAAGTGTATTACTTCTTATAATACTTAGCATAGCCACGGTAGGCAAAAAATCCTAATACAGCCACAATACCACAAGCAATACTAATAAACTTAACACTTACAATTTGGTCGCCACTAGCGTAACTATGTAAACCAGCTAAGTAGAAATTCACACCAAAATACGTCATTAAAATACTAGCAAAGGCCACAATAGACATCAGGTTAAAAAACCAACGTCCGCGTAGTCCCGGAACTAAACGCATGTGTATTACAAAAGCATAAATCATAATACTAATAAGCGCCCAAGTTTCTTTCGGGTCCCAGCCCCAATAACGTCCCCAACTTTCGTTAGCCCACATACCACCTAAAAAGTTTCCAATGGTAAGCATTACTAAACCAACCGTTAAGGCCATTTCGTTTATAATGGTTAACTCCTTAATATTTAAATCCATTTTGGCCTTGTTAGCCTTATTGGTAAAAATCATAAGTATTAACGAAACCACACCTAAAATCATACCTAAAGTAAACGGACCATAACTTGCCACAATTACCGCAACATGTATCATTAACCAATAGCTATTTAAAACAGGCTGTAGGTTTGCAATAGCAGGATCCATCCAGTTCCAGTGTGCAATCATTAAAATCATTGCGGTAACAAAAGCCGATGCTGCAATGGTAAGATTAGAAGATTTCATTTTAAAAAACCCAGCTACTTTTGATGCAAATGTTGTTGATTCTTGATTAGAATCTTTTTTATGAATTTTACTAATACCTGTGATTAACCCAAACAACATGGTAGACCAAGCTACATAAATCATAGACTCGTAAGCATCACTCCAAGGTGCATGTCCAGAAATATACCAACGTGTTATTAAACCTGCTGTGTGTAATATAAATAAGCCTATTATTACGAATTTTAAAACAGAAACTGCAACATTTACAAACTTCCTTTTATCGTTAAATATTTGTACAATCAACAAGACGAACAACAAACTACCCGCATACATATACCAACTAAAAAGCTTCTTAAAAATGTCGTACTTGTTGTAAAGCACCTCGGTATAGACCTTATCATCACTAAGCATAACATCGCCACCATAACGGTGTTGTGTTTTACTAAAGGCTTCCAATAGTTTATTAGCTTCGGTAAAATCGCCAGTACGTTTTGCTTGGTTTAAAGTATATAAATAGGCTCTAAACCCATTGTTTACAAAGTTAGAATACAAGGAATCTTTAATTACAGAAGTATCCTTTTTGTAATCGAAGTTCGAAATCCATTTGTTGTTATCATCATTAGGAATAGGAAAAATCTTTAAAGACATCCCCTCTATGGTGTTGTACAATAAATTAACACGTTGGTCGGTTTCTTTAAATTCCTTTTGAAAACCATTAGGTACTTGTGCCTTATAAGCTTCATCTAAAAACGGTGCTAATTTATATTCTCCTCTATCCGAAAAGAAATCTGCCAAAGGCACATAACTAACATCTTTATTAGCCCCCAAAAGACGCCTAATAGAATCACCCTTTTTAGGTTTTAAATAAATAATAGGCACATTATACCAAAGCATAGGGCTTTCTTGTATAGACAAAAATACTTGGTTAGCATCAAAATCGCCATAAGTATCATGTTTGCTTAATTTTCTAAGCATTTCCGATGCATACGTATTAACAGGCATCATACGTCCGCTTAAATCCTGAATCACTAAATGACCAAATTTATCGGCGTGCGCTTTAGGCGCAATATTAGCTTTAAGAATAGAATCTATTTGTGCTTTTGTTGGTTGCGAATGGTCATGACCATCGCCTTCATGATGCTCATGTGTTTGCGCCATTGCATTTAAGCTAAAACACAACACCAAAATGGTAAGCAGTTTTTCCTTTTTTGCTTTTACTTTTTCTAACTGGCGCTTAATTTCTCCAAAACGAGAATGCTTAGAAAACAAAATAGCCATTAACCCAAAATATAACATATAATACCCTAAATAGGTAATAAAAGAACCCCAATAATCATGATTTACAGAAAGGATTGTTCCTTTTTCGTCTGGATCAAATCCCGATTGAAAAAATCGATAGCCATCATGATCCAAAATATTATTCATAAATATTTTATAATCATAATTTTCGCTTCTATCATCTATAACCGTTACTTCGCTTGAATATGCCGAATAACCACGTTCTGTACCTGGATAACGTTCCGCTTCAAAATCATTTAATTTTATAGAGAATGGTAGGTCTAAAACTTTAGAACCATATTTAAAAGCAAAATCTAAACCACCAACTTGTATTTGTTTAAAGCTACTGTTAGTGCCTTTTCCTCCTAATAAGCCAACACGTTTTGTTTCGCCATTAGTAGTCACTTTTAAAACCAAACCATCTTCGTCGTTTTTAAGAAATTGTGCTTTTTGAACCACATCAAAAACGCCTTTAACAACAGGTTTTGGAAACACCATTTGCATATCGCCAATTTTATAAAGCGATCTTAAAACTAAAGGTTGTAAACTATCTTTTACCAAAAGGCCTTCTGCTCTTGTGGCCATGGTCATGTAAGAACCTTCAAAAGGCGATTCTATGGTTAAACCACTATCGCTATAGTTTATATTAATAGCGCCTTTAGCCGGATTGTTTAAAGTAAAAATAACATTATGGATACTAGCTTGCTCGCCTACTTTTAAAAAGTGATTATGCGCACCGTTACCACCTGCTTCAACAATTTTTAAATATGCTTCACCATTTTCATCTGGAATAACGTCTTCTTCGGCACTTACTATAAACTTTTCTAACTCGATAGTTACAGGTTGCTCTCCGTATTGTGTAGCTATTTTAAAATCGTTTTCTAAGCGTCCTGAAAAATCGACCTCACTCTCAATTGGCAAACGTTGTGGCACACCGTTAATTTTATAATCGCCATCTATGTATGTGGTAACATATGTTTTTTGCGAAAGAAACGTGTTTTCGGTTGCGCCTTCTCTAATGGCCATCATCCCTTCAAAACTAGCATAACGGGTAATAAATGCGCCTAATAGAATAAAAATGAACGATAAATGCAAAATAAACGTTGCCCATTTTTCTTTTTTGTAAAGTCTGAATCTAAAAACATTACCAATAAAATTGATAATAAAAAACACCATAATAGCTTCGAACCACCAGGCATTATAAATTAAGTTTCTAGTATATGGTGTTGGAGATGTTTCTTGTCCTGCATCTAAAATTGTTCCGGTTGCCATGGCAACAGCAAAAGCAATAAATAAAACAGCAGTAAGTTTTGTAGAAAATAAAATATTGGCTAGCTTTTTTTGCATAATCAGAGCCCTTTTTTAAGGTTGTGCAAATTTACGGATTAATGTTTATTTGGAAGTGTTAAATTCTTCTAAAAGTTTGAGGAATTGACAATAACAGAAGAAGTTAGATATTGGGCTAAAAACCACTAAAATTTTACAGAGATACTCTTTATTAAAGCTAATGAAAAAGCAATAAAACGCTCTTACAACTTAATCTTATTTTTTTTGAAGTGTAAAAGCTATAGAATTAACTTAATGAATATCGAGACTGGTTAATAGCCTTAACCTACTTTGATCTTGCTTCGAAAATTTTTAAATATAAAAAAGATCCCATTTTGCGCGCACGACGTTTGGCGTTTTCGGTAACTTCGCCTTCAAAGAGTTCTTCTAAGGTTTCGAACCATATGTTTAACCATAGCCCAAAGTGTAATTCGGTAATACTATTGTTATTGTCTTTATCTACTTTTACATGAGCTTGTAGTGGATCGCCATGGTATTTATGCTCGAGCTTACGTGTCATGAACAGGCTGGTTTCCCAAAAGGTGGTTAGTCTTTCTAAATGGGCGTCCCAATCCTTTATAACGTCGTTAAAAAAGGGACCTAAAACATTATGCGCTCTCACTTTTTTATAAAATGAAGTAACTAATAAAGCGACGTCTTCTCGGGTTTGTATATCGGTTTTCATAGTATGGTAAAATTAAGCTATTTTTTTAGGTAGAGTTGATAAAGCTTTAAAATGTTAGATGGATTTATTAACATGAAAAAGCCTTTGAAACTATAAACTACTCTGGCAAACAAGCGCGCAAGGGATAGTAAAGGAAAGCCCACAGCCCGACGTAGGAGGTGCGAGGACTTGTATTGGATAGCCCGACCCTTTTGGGATGCGCCCAAAAATAAATAATTTGGTTGTCTGTTTTTGAGAATTCATTAGTACTTTTGCAACATGATTTCAGTAGTAATTTTAGGTGCTGGCAATGTAGCCACACATTTATTTAAGGGGTTTGAAAAAACCAACGATGTTTCTGTTGTGCAATGGTATAACCGGAATGCGTCTAGTATACAACAGTATAGCCATTTGATTGATGTTACCGATAATTTAGAGGCTTTAAAGGACGCCGATTTATACATTATTGCGGTTAGTGACGATGCTATTTCTGAGCTTTCTAGCAGTTTGCCTTTTAAGGATAAATTGGTGGTTCATACTTCGGGGAGCGTTAGTGTTTACGATTTGGATATGAAACTAAAACGCGGTGTTTTATACCCATTACAGAGTTTTAGTAAGGCAGCTAAATTAGATTTTGCCAATGTGCCAATTTGCATTGAAACGATTGATAAAAAAAGCTATCCGCTACTTAAAAAGGTAGCTGTAAGTTTGGGCAGCCCTACAAAGCGAATAAATAGCGACCAAAGGCGTGTACTACATTTAGCGGCTGTTTTTGTAAATAATTTTACAAACCAACTGTACCGCATTGGGCATGAAATTACCGAAAGCGAAGGTGCCGAATTTGATTTGCTAAAACCGTTAATTAAGGAAACGGCAAATAAAATTGAGGATATGTCGCCGTTTAAAGCGCAAACAGGTCCTGCTAAACGCAACGATAAAAAGACTATAAAAAAGCATTTAAAACAATTAGATAACGAGCACCATAAAGCAGTTTACGAATTGCTTACCGACTCTATAAAACGCACTCATGGAAGAAAAAAGTTATAAGGAATATTTAGAACACATTAGTACATTTATTTTTGATGTTGATGGCGTACTTACCGACGGAACGGTTACCGTAACCTCTACCGGCGAATTGCTAAGAACCATGAACATTAAAGATGGTTTTGCCTTAAAAACGGCTATAGACCAAGGGTTTAATGTGTGTATTATCTCGGGAGGATCTAACGAAGGTGTGCGTATTAGGTTGAGTGGCTTAGGTATTACCGATATTTATTTAGGCGCCCACAATAAAATTGAACAGCTTAATGACTATTTTAGTAAAAAGAATATTAAGGCTGAAAACGTGTTGTATATGGGTGATGATATTCCGGATTACCCTGTAATGGAACTTATTGGTTTACCGTGTTGCCCGCAGGACGCTGTGCCAGAAATTAAAGGCATTTCTAAATACATTTCTCATAAAAAAGGTGGTAAAGGAGCTGTTAGAGATGTTATTGAACAAGTGCTTAAAGTACAAAGTAAATGGAATGGTAATTTTAATGCTAAATATGATTAGTTACAATTTTGGCAAGACAACGAAGAAGACATAGCACTGGTTTTGGTTACATTGGTTTTGGCAACAACCAAAGTGTTTTTAACCAAAATACCACAAAAGCGTTTTCTAGCTTAAAGGAAAAGCTGGATAATGAAACGTTTTTACATCACAACGTTCATTTTCTTCATAAAAAACTTACTAAAGCCGAAAAAGAAGCCATAAAAACACGCATAAGAAAACAAGAAAAAATTAGAACTAAAAAAACCATAGCGCTATTTATTATTCTTGCTATTCCTATTTTCTTTTTCGTGAAATTCTTTTTTGATAAACTCGCATCAAACCTTTAATTTTTGAATGTTTTAAACCTTATACGCTGGAAAAATTTATTGATGATTGCCTTGGTGCAACTCCTCATTAAATATGCGTTTTTGGAACCATTTGGTGTTGAAACCGCTTTAGATGGTTTTGGTATTACTCTTTTAATTATAGCAACAACTTGTATTGCCGCTGCAGGAAATATTATTAACGATATTTACGATGTGGAAACCGATTTGGTTAACAAACCAAACCGCGTTATTATTACCAAGCACATTGCTGAAAAAACAGCCTATACCCTATTTATAATTTTTAATATAATTGGTGTTGGTATTGGCTTTTATTTATCGCATGTTGTAGGTCGTGCTCCGTTTTTTACCATATTCGTACTTATTTCTATATTGCTTTATGTGTATGCTACGTATTTGAAAGGCACACCTCTGTTTGGCAATATTGTTATTTCCTTTTTGGTAGCGTTGAGTATTATTATTGTAGGGATTTTTGAACTAATCCCAGCAATGACCGCCTCCAACCAAAACCTACAAACCGTTTTTTTTAAAGTGATTTTAGACTACGCTATTTTTGCGTTTTCAATAAATTTATTACGCGAAATAGCCAAAGATATTGAGGATATTGATGGCGACTACAAAGCAGGGCTAAACACCTTGCCCATTGCTATTGGCAGAGCACGAGCTAAAAACGTTTTAACAGGACTAAGTTTTCTCCCTTTAATAGCTGTTATTTTTTATGTGGTTTCCGATTTGTACAAACAACCTATTGCTGTTGGCTATTTTTTACTATGTATTGTGGGACCGTTACTATACACATCTATTAAAACCTTTAGTGCTAAAACTAAAAAGGACATGTATCATATTAGCCAAATGTATAAAATTATTATGCTTTTAGGGGTGTTGTCTTTATTACTTTATTTGTTTACCTTAAGCTAGTTATTTAGGCTTAGTGAGTGGCTATTAATTATAAAATTAGGATTTACTAAGTACGTTTAAACCAACCAACCTTTGTTGCAAAAAGATCAATACGACGCCCTGAAAACTGAGACTGTGACTGTGACTGACACTGAGACAAACCGCGACTATAAACAATAAAAATATGTTGAAAGAAAAATTAAAACATCATAGACTAATTTTAGCCTCTGGATCGCCTAGGCGTCAAGAGTTTTTTAAAAATTTAGGTCTCGATTTTGAAATCCAGTTGAAACCTGTAAAAGAAGAATATCCGCCAAGATTAATACATTTTGAAATAAGCAATTACTTAGCACAATTAAAAGCATTAGCCTTTAAAGACAACTTACAACCAAAAGATATTTTAATAACCAGCGATACTATTGTTTGGCACAACAATACAGCCCTTGGAAAACCTCGCGATAGCCAAGAAGCTTTTAACATACTAAAATCGTTAAACAATGCTACGCACGAGGTTATAACATCGGTTTGTTTTACCACGACAAACTACACAAAAACACTATATAGTATTACTAAAGTTACCTTTAAAGAATTAAGTGATGATGAGATTAATTATTACATAAAAAACTACCAACCATTCGATAAAGCTGGTGCTTACGGTATACAAGAATGGATAGGACAAATTGGTGTTACAAAAATTGAAGGCTCGTATTTTAATGTTATGGGTTTACCTGTGCATCTTGTTTACAAAACGTTAAATGCCATTGCAGAAACGACTTAGCATTGTAAATTTACTATTATGAAAAACCTAAAAACATTTAAAACCATTTTAAAAGTTAAAGTTTTAGTTTTAGTTACATTATGCTTTTTCGTTTTATCAAGCTGTAAAAACAATACGCCTAAAAACAACCAGGTGGCGCAACCAAGTAAGGAGGCTGTTGCTCATACTCCTAAGCAAGAGGCCACTAAATTATCTCAAGAATTTAAAGATTATTGGTATGCTGGCGAAGCCGAAATTTCATCATATAAATTGGAACAAGCACGCTATGGCGAGTTACGCCAAGGAACAGCCGTTTTAGTTTTTGTTACCGAAGATTTTCTTCCGGATACCCAAGTAAAAGCAGATAACACCAACCCGAATAATATTCCTGTGCTAAAACTAAATAGCACTAAAAACTTTGTTACCGGAATTTACCCGTATTCTATAATGCAAAGTACCTTTTACCCGGTTGCAAATAATGCCCATGCTACAAAGGTTTCTATTTCTATGCAAGAATGGTGCGGACATGTATACATGCAACTTAACAACCGTTCTGGTTTTGAAATTACGTCGCACTCCTATTTTGATGGCGAAGCAGACCAAAACTTTAAAACTAACAAAGCCATTTTAGAAAACGAACTGTGGACAAAACTGCGTGTTAATCCTAAATCCTTACCCGTTGGCGATTTACAGATTATTCCGTCGTTCGAATATTCAAAATTATACCATACCCAGGTAAAACCTTTTGTTGCCAAAGCGACATTAACAGCAAATAGCTATACTATTACTTACCCAGAATTAAATAGAACCCTAGCTATAACCTTTAATCCAGATTTTCCTTTTGATATTTTAAGTTGGGAAGAAACGCAAAAAAGTGGTTATGGTGAAAACGCTAAGACCTTAACTACTAAAGCTACGAAACTAAACACTATTAAATCGGCTTACTGGAACAAGAAAAGCATAAAAGACGAAGCGTTAAGAACCACTTTAAAATTGGATTAGATTTCTATTAATTATTTTAATTTATTTTAAAATTTACTGAATCTATTTTTTTATTTCGGACGTATATTTGCACAGAATTTTAACTTAAAAACTATGTTTTTTGAAACCTATCAAAAAGAATTTGTAATAACAGGCATTGTCCTGGTTTCGCTTTTATTAGTTAGATATATTACACACGTAACAGTTACTAAAGTTGCCAAGAAAAACGGAATAAACGAAGCTAGAATACGACTTATTAGACGATACATAACGGTTACACTTTTTTTAATTGCAGTTCTTATTGAAGCTTTAGTTTTTGGCACAGAATTTCATGATTTAGCAGTAATTTTTTCTTCTGTATTTGCCGTAATTGGCATCGGTCTTTTTGCTATTTGGTCTATATTAAGTAATATCACTTCAGGTATTATTATGTTTTTTAACTTTCCTTATAAAGTGGGAGATAAAATAGAAATACACGACAAAGATTTCCCAATCACAGCTATTATAGAAGATATTAGAGCGTTTCAACTACATCTTCGAATCGAAAATGGCGATTTAGTGACCTACCCAAACAACCTCATGTTACAAAAAGGAGTAACCCTTATTGAAAAAGATGCTATTGATGATTTTTCAATAGACCATGAAGGCTCAAGTGCCGTGTAAAACCATTTTTTATTTAAAACTACAACCCCAAATAAGAAATGGTAGAATTTAATATCTTTATAGGATTATGAAAAAAGTGGCTAAAAAAATTAGAACACAAATATCCAAGAAAAAAGTTGGACAAGTTCCTGGAAGTATTATTTACACAGGTGAAAAAGCAGATCAAAAATTATTTATTGAGGCTTTCGATTATAATAAAACCAAATGCGAAGTAAAAGAGCTTCAAAACGTTGAAGAATGCTTTTCTTACGAAGAAGGCACCATTACTTGGATAAATATTAATGGCTTAAACCACGTAAATGCCATAGAGCAAATTGGCGAGCATTACGAACTGCACCCATTGGTGCTTGAAGACATTGTAAACATCTCACAGCGACCAAAAATAGACGACTACGACGATTATATTTTTCTAGTATTAAAAATGCTGTATTACGATAAGGACGAAAAAATTGTATCAGAACAAGTTAGTTTTATACTGGGTAAAGACTACGTATTAACTTTTCAGGAAGCCGAAGGCGATGTTTTCGACGAAGTTCGCGAACGCATCACCCAAGCCAAAGGACGTGTGCGCAGTATGCCTGCCGATTATTTGTTGTACGTCCTTATGGATGCGGTTGTCGATCATTATTTTAGTGTTATAGAAGTACTTGGTAATAAAATAGAAGATTTTGAAACACAAATATTTTCAGGTCATGTAAAGGATGATGTAAGTCAAGATATTCAAAATCTTAAACGGGAAATCCTTAGAGTTCGTCGTGCCATTTTTCCGCTTCGCGAAATTATAAATCGTATTGAAAAAACCGACAGCCCACTTATTAATCAAAAAACAATAACCTATTTTAGAGATGTTTACGACCATTTAATTCAGGTTTCAGAAAACATAGACATATACCGCGAAATGATTTGGAGTTTAATGGATATGTACATGACAACCATTAGCAATAAAATGAACGAAGTCATGAAGGTACTTACCATTATGGCGTCTATATTTATACCGCTAACCTTTATTGCAGGTATCTATGGAATGAACTTTGAATACATTCCAGAATTACAATATAAATATTCCTATTTTATTCTTTGGGGTGTTATGATTGTTCTGTTTATAGGCATGCTTATTTATTTTAAACGCAAAAAGTGGTTATAAACTCCCTTTTAAGGTTTATAAAAACCTCATCACAAATATCTTTATGAAACTTTAAAGTTTATTTAAACCAGTTGAAAAAACGGCTTTATTGGTGTAAGAAAATTAATTATATTTACGAGGCACTTATAACACAAAGCATACTACATCCTGACTTAGTTGCGGGGTATGAGTAATAAAAGATGTTATGTAACGAGTTGTGTGCAATTAACCCAAACCAACAAACTTTGAGAAAAAGTCTACTACTTTTATTACTAATAATCATAATTCAATCTTGTCAATCTGACCTTTTGACTGATAACAAATCTCTCATTAAGAAAATCGACAAATTGAATTTTAGAAAAACGACATTTGAAGTTTCAATCGATGATAATGAAAACATTATTGATACAATTTCAATTGTCAAAACTAAAACAGATGATAATGAAAAAACCCTTTACACATTAAAAGAATATTTACCTAAAGTAGATGGACAGCCAATACAACACAGTTATTTTAGGAACGATGAAGATTTATTTTATCAAGAAACTAAAATAAATGAAGAATATAAATCAATCTTTCAAACCTTTGTTAATAAAGACAACGTAATTGTAAACGCACAAATGATAAGTATAGCTTCTGAAAGTCCAAATGACACAATCTCTATGAATTATGACTACAAATATGATAGTGATGGAAAAAAAGAAAGTTTATTTATAACATCTAAAACAGATTCTATTAATTCTCTGAATTATACAGAATATAATAAAAATGGAGAATCCATACTAGGATATTTAATATTTGACAACGACACTTTGCAAAAACGAAAAATGAAATACCTAAATGGAAAAATGATTGAATCAACTTATGAATCGAAAGAGCCATTTAGAATTACAATTTCTACTTTTGATAGTAACGAAAAAATAAAATCTGAAATACTATATTTAAAAATAAATGACACGATAAAAAAAGCATCGGAATCTACTTATGATAATAGTAAATATGATAATACGGAATTGATAATCACGAAAGACTTTCTGTACGACACAATAACGAAAAAGAAAAAAATAACCGCACACTTAAGCCGTATATAAAAAATTGCTAGTTTCAGCTAAACCAGTATTAGTTGTTTTGTATACTAACTGCCCCCACAAAAATCCTCGTACACAAAACTATACTATCCGTATATTTGACCATCCATGGATAATTAAAACCACTGAACCAATTAACATGAAGCACTTCAAATCCACAAAATCTAAAATCCTATCCAAAGGAGACATTCTGCTTAGTCAAGGTGAAATAGCTAAATATGGCTATTTTGTAAAAAGAGGTTGCCTAAAAAGTTATGTAATAGATAGCACAGGAAAAGAGCGGATTATGCAGTTCGCTCCAGAAAAGTGGATGGTTTCAGATTTAGATAGTATAGCCAATAAAGTCCCTTCTATGGTTTTTATAGAAGCCATTGAAGAGTCGGAAGTTTTGTTTTTAAGTAATTCTGATTTTGAAGATATTGATAATTTAGACAAGGATATAATAGTCGAAATGGCTATTAAGTTTCGCAATAACTTAATAGCCTCAAACAAACGTATAATTGGTTTATTAAGCGCCACTTCCGAACAACGATACACCGATTTTATTGAAACCTATCCGTCTTTAGTTAACAGACTTTCTCTTAAATCTATTGCAGCTTATATTGGTGTTACGCCAGAATATTTAAGCGATATTAGAAGGAAAATTGCAAAAAAATAAAAAAACACCATTTCTTAAGATATCTTATTTTTTAAAAGGACCTGTTACCTGAATTTTGCCATTATAATTAAAATCTTAAAAAAATAATGGAAATTCAAAAAAGAAACAAAACAGTACACATCATACTTTGGATTGCACAAGTGCTACTAGCGTTAATGTTTATTATGGCAGGAACAATGAAAGCTTTTCAACCAATTGAAGCCTTAACAGAATCGTTACCTTGGGTTACTACGGTACCAGAAGGCTTAGTGCGATTTATTGGTATAAGTGAATTATTGGGTGGCATAGGTTTAATAATACCATCGGCATTCCGTTTTAAACCATTTTTAACTACTTGGGCAGCCTTAGGTTTAGCTGTTGTTATGGTTTTTGCCGCTATTTTTCATGCCGTAAGAGGTGAGTTTTCGGCAATAGGTGTAAATGCAGTTTTAATGGCTATATTTTTGTTTATTGCTTGGGGAAGAAGCAAAAAAGCGCCTATACAAGCTAAATAAAAATCGTTTACCAACAATTACTATGTGAAACGCGAACAATTTACAACGACAATAATTTATATTTTTTAGCTATGAGTACATTAAGTGGCTTTAAACACTATACAGATACTTTAAAAACCCAAAGTAAGAAAACGCCCGTTTTATTTACCTCTCACGGTAGCCCTTTGGATATTCCGCTTAGCACAAATGAATGTCCGTTTTGGGCCACTTTATCTAATTTGGGCAAAACACTTAGGGCTAAACATGATATAAAAGCCGTTGTTGTAATTTCTGCGCATTGGGAAACCAAAGGAACTTTTGTAAATAGCTCGCTTATACAAAAACAGATTTATGATTATTATGGATTTCCAGAGCATTATTATGATCCAAAATACAACGCCCACGGTGCACCGGAATTAGCAAAAGAATTAAATAAAATAATTCCGGAAATAACCGACACCCAAGATTGGGGTTTAGATCATGGCGCGTGGCCCATGTTAATGCATTTGTTTCCTAAGGCCGATGTTCCTGTGTTTCAATTAAGTTTAGATTACACGGCAACACCACAACAGCATTATAATTTAGGGAAGCAATTACAAGGTTTACGCAAAAAAGGCGTGCTAATTATTGGAAGCGGCGCCCTTATACATAACCTTCCGCTTGCCATGAAGAAATTGCAAACTGGTGATACGAAGATTTATGGATGGGAAGCCGAATACGACTATTGGTTAAAGCAACAAATTGACCATAGAAATTTTAAAAATTTAATACACTATAAAACTAGCCATAGCTTAGGCCATTTGGCATCGCCAACACCAGATCATTTTCTTCCTGTTTTGTATAGTTTAGGTTTAGTAGAACAGGATGAAGACATCACTTATTTTTACGATGGCAGCCCAAATATTCCTGCCTTTAGCGAGCGTAGTTTTATTGTTGGATAGCATAAAAAAAATTCCCTTTTAAGAACGTGCATTAGTAATGGCGGTTTGAGTTTTAATTCAAACCGCTTTTATGTTTAAATGACTTTAATAAAAGCATTTCTAGACATTCAAAAAATACTTTAAAAAAACGTTACTAAAATGCTCGTACTTTCCGTTTTGTTGTTTTATACCTCCATGTGCGTTAACGATTGAACGGCCTGTTTGAAATCCTTTTTGCGAAATTTTAATGCTGATTGTTTAATATAACCCACAACCTTAATTATAACGAGAACACTAGGCCAACGCTGGGTTGCTTCGCAAAAAGATTGAGTAGTGAAAGCGTGTTAAAACGCCCAAAAAGAATTTAATTTCTAGCCTAAAATTGGTAAATTAAAATGGTTTATCGTCAATCAAAAATAATAGTGTATCTTTGCCGACTGAAACTCAAGACGAGTTTTTATTCCTCAGAGTGAGGATGTGTTACTGGAAGTTTAAGTTAAGTATGTCGATTCGCTTCTTTATGTAACACCACATAACAAATCGCATACATAACAAAATGAGCACATTCAAAGATTTAGGTCTTAATGACGACCTATTACAAGCAATTACCGATTTAGGATTCGAAAAACCTAGTGAAGTACAAGAAAAAGCAATCCCAATTTTATTAGAATCTGAAACCGATTTAGTGGCACTAGCCCAAACCGGAACAGGTAAAACGGCTGCCTTTGGTTTCCCTATGTTAGAAAAAATTGATGTTTCTAGCCGCACTACGCAGGGTTTAATTTTATCGCCAACTAGAGAGCTTTGTTTACAAATTACCAACGAAATGAAATTGTATGGTAAATATTGTAAAGGCCTTAATGTAGTTGCCGTTTACGGTGGTTCTAGTATTACGGACCAAGCAAGAGATATTAAACGTGGCGCACAAATTATTGTGGCTACGCCTGGTAGAATGAAAGATATGATTAACCGTCGTTTGGTCGATATTTCTAAAATCCAATATTCGGTTTTAGATGAGGCAGACGAGATGTTAAACATGGGGTTTAAGGAAGATATTACAGATATTTTATCGCACACTCCAGAAGATAAAAACACATGGTTATTTTCTGCAACTATGCCTCGCGAGGTAGCAACAATTGCAAAAAAATTCATGAATAACCCACAGGAAATTACTGTTGGTAAGAAAAATGAAAGTACAAGTAATGTATCGCACGAGTACTATTTAGTAAACGCCAGAGACCGTTACCAAGCTTTAAAACGCTTAAGTGATGCCAATCCAGATATATTTTCGGTAATTTTTTGTAGAACAAAACGTGATACTCAAAAAGTAGCCGAAAACTTAATTGAAGATGGTTATAGCGCTGGTGCTTTACATGGCGATTTAAGCCAGAACCAAAGAGATTTGGTAATGAAATCGTTTAGAAACAAACAAATACAAATGCTTGTGGCAACCGATGTTGCTGCACGTGGTATTGATGTAGATGATATTACACACGTAATTAACTACCAATTACCAGACGAAATTGAAACCTACACACACCGTTCTGGTAGAACAGGTCGTGCCGGAAAAACTGGAGTTTCAATGGTAATAGTTTCTAAAAGTGAGGTTCGTAAAATTAAAAGTATCGAGCGTATTATAAACCAAAAGTTCGATAAAAAGGATATTCCTGATGGCGCCGATATTTGCGAAGTACAATTAATGTCGCTTGCAAATAAAATTCACAATACCGAAATTAACCACGAAATAGATAAGCACTTAACAAGTATTAACGAATTGTTCGCTGATACGGATAAAGATGAATTAATTAAAAAATTCTTCTCTGTAGAGTTTACACGTTTCTATAATTACTACAACAAATCTAAAAACTTAAATATTGCCGAAGGCTCTTTTGATAGTGGACGTGATGGCGGACGCGATTTTAGAGGTGGTAAAAACGACTCTACACGTTACTTTATTAACGTAGGTTCTAAAGATGGTTTCGATTGGATGTCTTTAAAAGATTTCTTAAAAGAGCAATTAGGACTAGGTAGAGACGATGTTTTTAAAGTGGAAACTAAAGAATCTTTTTCTTTCTTTAATACAGAAAATGAAGCTAAAGAGAAAGTATTAGCACATTTTACCGACTTTAAACACGAAGGACGTTTTGTAAATGTTGAAGTTTCTGAAAACCGCGGTGGCGGAAGAGGCGGCGACAGACGCGGTGGCGGAAGACGCGACGGTGGAAAACGAAGAGACGACAGACGTGGTGGCGGAAGACGTGACGACAGAAAAGGCGCTTCTTCTGGAAGCCGAAGTGATAGACGCAGAAGTGAAGGTGGAGATTCAAAACCACGTCGCTCAGACTCTAGCGAATTCGGAAGTTCAAGACCAAGACGTTCTAGACGATAATTTAAAAAACGCTTGATGCTAAGTGTCAAGCTTACCATAAATTTGTTAATCCTAGAAAATTAGGAATTAAACTTTTTTGTTAATTTTAAGTCAAAATAAAACGAAACGGCAATTTATTGCCGTTTTGTTTATTACTTTTGGTAAGCAATTTAGGCCTATGAAAAATTATATCTTACTTTTTACCTTTCTTATAACTTCTGCTATTGGTATAGCACAAGAGCAAGGGAAAGTGTCAGGTGTAATTATTAATTCGGCCGACGATTCTGTTCTAGAAAGCGTTAATATTGTTAACCTAAACCAAGTTATTGGTACCACTACAAATAAGGAAGGTGAATTTGCAATTACTGCAAAAGCTAACGACACCCTACACCTATCCTATTTAGGTTTTAAATCTATAAAAGTGCGTGTAACTAACGACTGGATAAAGTTTGGAAGCTCTAAAATAGCACTTACCGAATTGGCTTTAGCGCTAGAAGAAGTGGTTGTAAACCAACTAAGCCTTACCGGTTATTTAGAAGTCGATATTAAGCAAGTACCAGACATTAACACCAATTATCGCTACAGTATTTCTGGGCTACAAGGCTCTGGTTACGAGGCCAGCAAAAAGTCTGGACTAACCAAGGTTATTGGGTCTATATTTAACCCTGCCGATTTTTTACACCGTATGTTTGGTAAAAAAGAAACAGAACTGCGTAAGCTTAAAAAAATGAAGCAAGACGACGAAATCAGGAACCTTTTGGCCTCTCGTTTCGATCGCGAAATGCTAACCGTTTTACTACAAGTAGAGCGTGTCGATCTAGACGAAATTGTTAGTCAGTGTAACTACTCTAAAGGCTTTATACAAACGGCTAACGATCTACAAATACTAGACGCCATAAGCGAGTGTTACGAAGAGTATAAGCTGCTAAGCCGCGGTCGTAGCAGAAAAATTTAACTTAATTATTTGGGCACTTGCCTGCCGGCAGGCAGGTTACCACACCCTTCGGCTTTGCTCAGGACAGGCGGTCGGGCTTTTCAATACAAGTCCTCGCACCTCCTACGTCGGGCTGTGGGCTTTCCTTTTCAATCCCTAACGCGGGCAAACCTGTTAAGGCAGTGTTAAACCATCGAATGTAAAGCTACTCTATTACCTTCCGAGTCTTCAAAAATAGCCATATTACCATGTTCCGGAGAAATCTCGGTTTTAGCTTGCAGTATTTTACCGCCAGCACCTCCTACTCTATCCAATTCAATTTGCACATCATCACTCATAAAATAAACCAATGTACCTTCATGACTTGGCGTATAAGAGTCTTGCTTAACTAAAGTACCTGCAGCGCCTTCGGTTCCTTCGGTAAAAGGAAACCATCCCATTACCATTTCGCCATAATCCTGAATATCTATTTTTACTTGAAATACATTTTCGTAAAACGCCTTAGCTCGATCCATATCAGTCACAGGAATTTCAAACCAGCCTACCATATTTTTTTTCATGATTTCCGCTTTTAAAAAGTTGATTCCTATAAAGATAACTATTTTTTCAATTCGTAAAACCGCTCTACAATCTCGTCATGGCTTTTAATTGTTTTTTTACACCAATCTAAACGTTTTTCAAAAATTTCTTGTTCGGTAAGTTGCCAATTAATAGCGGTTTTTTTGAGCTTACTTGTTACATGTTGTAAAATAATAGCAGCCGAAACCGAAATATTTAAACTCTCGGTAAAGCCAACCATAGGAATTTTTAAATAACAATCGGCTTCATCCAAAACCTCTTTCGATAAGCCTTCGGTTTCCCGTCCAAAGAAAAAACAAGACTTTTTAGTTACATCAAAATCATAGAGTTCGCAATCGTCCGTATGTGGTGTAGTAGCCACAATTTGGTAGCCATTTAGTTTTAAATCCTTAATACAATGCTTAACGCTACCGTATCGATTTAAATCTACCCATTTTTGAGCACCCATAGCAATTTCTCGGTCAATGCTCTTGCTGTTTACTTCTTCAACAATATTTAACTCCTGTATTCCAAATACATCACAAGTTCGCATTACTGCACTCGTGTTATGCAGTTGGTACACATCTTCGGTGGCTACAGTAAAATGTTTAGTGCGTTCTTGTAAAACGTCGTGAAAACGATTTTTACGGTGTTCGGTTAAATACGTTTCTAAGTGTTCTAGGAGTTTTAGGTCAGTCATATCACAAAACTAATAAACTTTCTATCATTAATAAAAATGAATACTTAGTATCTTTGATTCTGTTCCATTAAATACAAGAATTACTAAAAGGCACAAACAATGAAACATATAATAGTACTTACAGGCGCGGGTATGAGTGCCGAAAGTGGCATAAAAACCTTTAGAGATGCCGATGGTTTATGGGAAGGACACGAGGTAATGGAAGTAGCAACTCCCGAAGGTTTTGCAGCCAACCCAGAATTGGTTTTAGATTTTTATAACCAACGTCGTCGCCAATTGCTTGAAGTAACACCCAACCAAGCACATATAGATTTGGCTAATTTAGAGCAGGATTATAAAGTAACCATTGTAACTCAAAATGTAGACGATTTGCACGAACGTGCTGGAAGTACAAATGTGATTCATTTGCATGGCGAATTACTAAAAGTAAGAAGCACTAAAAACCCCAAAGCAATTCGAGAATGGAAAACAGATTTGGTTTTAGGCGATGTTTGCGAAAACGGACACCAACTGCGACCACACATCGTTTGGTTTGGCGAAGATGTACCAATGATTGAAAAAGCCGTTAGCTTATGTGAAACAGCCGATATTTTAGTTATTATTGGTACATCTATGCAAGTGTATCCTGCTGCAGGCTTAATGCATTATGTTCCAAAAAACACACCAACGTATTTTATAGATCCAAAACCGAGTATAACGAGCCATAGCAATTTAACTGTCATTAAAAACACAGCTACGGTTGGTGTACGCAAAATGATAGAACTACTAAATACCGCACAATAATCATTTTAAACAGGCATTTTTGCTAGTATAATAGTTTTTCGTCCTTTTAATACATAATAACCACCAGCTTTAAAACTTAAATCCACTACATTTGGAATACTTCCAATTAAGGCACAAAATCAGTATTTAAAACATTTTAATTATGTGGTTACGAGTAAGTTGTAATTTGGTTTTCGATATAGAAATTCCAACCCCATTTATTTTAATGTTACGTCCGCGTAGTGGCGCACAACAATGGATTGAGCGCGATGAATTTAAAATAACGCCAAATACACCCATTACGGAATTTACAGACGATTACGGAAATCTGTGCCAACGCATACTAGCACCAGCCGGACAACTTTCAATATACACCACTGCCGATGTAGAAACCTCGGAAGTTTTAGATTTAGATTTTGGAGCCCCTTTTGTTGAAATACAAAATTTACCTAACGATTTACTTTGCTATTTATTACCTAGTAGATATTGCGAATCCGACCGTTTTAACGATTTAGCAACAAGCATTACCGCAAACTACTTACCGGGGTTTAATCAAGTTGCCGCTATTGAAGATTGGTTGCGGAATACCATTAGTTTTATTCCTGGCAGTACTGCCTACCCTATTTCGGCAACAGAGGTTTACAACAAAAAATGCGGTGTTTGCAGAGATTTGGCACATTTAGGAATCGCGTTATGCAGAAGTTTAAGTATTCCGGCGCGTATGGTAGTTGGGTATTTACACGAATTAAAACCCATGGATATGCACGCTTGGTTCGAAGCTTATGTTGGTGGTCGTTGGTATACTTTTGATGCTACTCAAAATGGTCCTAAAGGTGGTTATGTAGCTATTGGTTATGGTTTGGATGCTGCCGATGTTGCCGTATTTAATCAATTTGGACCAGCAGTTTACCCAATTCACCAAGAATTTAAAGTGGAACGTATTAAATGCTAAACTGTAACACACTGGTTGCTTATAAGTTATAGTCGTTATTTTTTTTATATTGTGTAAAATAAATTAGGCTAACTGTAAACTATAAAGACTATCTTCGCGCACTATTTAAAAAAATACCGAAGTAACAGATGAAGCGCATTAACGAATACAAGAAATTGTTTGAAGTAGAACAAGACATGAGTTTAAAATTTCTTAAATCTAAATATAGAAATTTAGTTAAGGAATGGCACCCAGACAAATTTCAAGCAGGTGATCCTAAAGCTGTTGAGGCCGAATTAAAAAGCCGACAAATTATTGATGGTTATCACTTTTTAGTTAGTATCGCTCCAGAAACTAAAGCTGCTAATTTAGAAGACTTTAATACGACTATTTCTACACCAATAATGGATTGGCAACATAAAGGGTTACTTTTAGAAGTTACTTTTTTAGATGGCAATACTTACGAGTTTTTTGGTGTAAACAAAGCGTTGTACATTAAATTTTCGCAATCGGATAAGCAAACACGTTTTGGTAAACGAAACATTTTTAACTCCTTTACTTACAGAAAAATTAAAAAGAGTGAGGTAACTGCTTAGGCTTTATTCTTCTCTTCAATCCATCGGCTCATAAATTTGGTGCTTTGCATGCTATGATGATGTAGCATTTGCCCCATAAAATTATGTTGACGATGTATATCTAAATTATTAATAATCGATTCAATTCGCGATACAAACATGATTTTATGTTTTTGCGCATTGAATCGATTGTTTATTACAGAAAATCCATTGGTCTGCTTCTCTGTCCAAAACCATTCGTTGTTGTACAATTGAATGGCCTTATTTGCAAAGCAATTAGCATCGTCTTCTATAAAGCCGTTAGGTTCAAAATCGCCAAACATTCCTTCTGCCCCAACGGTAGTGGTTACCATAGGCGTACCCTTTTGCATAGCATCTACTATTTTTCCTTTTAAACCCGCTCCAAACCTAATTGGCGCTAAACATACTTTGGCGTTTTCCATAACCGTGTTAACATCGGGAGCAAAACCTTTAATTATAAAACCTTGCTTTTTATTATTTAGCTGGGTCACTTTTTGAGATACATAAGCACCATAAATATGTAATTCGGCTTGCGGTAATTCTTTTCGTATTAATGGCCAAATAGTCTCTTTTAAATAAAGCACAGCATTGTAATTAGGCTCATGCAAAAAATTACCAATGCTTATAAAGTGTGCTCTAGCTTCAAACTTAGGAAAGGCATTTATATCATGATTAGAAACTTGTTCTAGCATAAAAGGTAAATACAGTAACAATGCCTCGTCCATTTTAAAATCATTTTTTAGAATGTCCATTTCGGCTTGCGAAATAATTAAGGTTATGTCGCAACGATATATACTTGCTATTTCGCGCTTTGCAGTATCGCTAAATAAGTAGGTTTTATTAAACGGTTTATTATCCTTATAAGCTTGGTGTCTGCCTTTACGTAGGCAGTGTAAATCTTCGGTATCTAAAATTTTTAAGGCATTCGGGCAGTGTTCGGTAACGCGCCAACCAAATTGCTCTTCCATCATAAACCTATCGAAAAGCACAACATTTGGGTTTAAGTCTTTTATAAAATCATCGAAAGAAGTGTTATTTAAAGCAATGGAAACTTGTGTAACGCCAATACTGTTTAAGTTAAAAGCATTGTCACTTTTGGCACAAGGGCTTGCAAAGGTTATGATATAGTTTTCCGACTGAAAAACATCAATAAGTTGCATCATTCTGCTTCCTGCCGCAGAACTTTTAGGTTCTGGCCATACGTAGCCTATAATAAGTAAATTTTTCTTCATAAAAATTTCCAAATCTCAAAATCTAAAAAACCAAATTCCAACGCAGAACCATATCTCCTTGGTATTTGGAATTCATTGTTATAATGCGTGTAATTTGAGCTATTATTAATCCTGCTTTCACTTCTCTTTGGGGAAGGATAGTTTGGGGCTTACTCCGGCTTAGGAGCTAAACCATATTTTACGCGAACTAATTTTGCCCAATCAATAACCGATTTTATTTGAGCTTCGCTGAGTTTAGCTTCGCTATGCGTCCAAGTATAAGAGTTTAAAGGCATCTCGCCTTCTTCAACCATTTCTATAAGTTCTTCGAACTTATGATCTTTTCGTTTTATGGAATTCCCTTCCCAATTAGACATGTTAAAATGCTTTTTACCATCTTCAACATGGTGGTTTAACCAATAATTTACAGGTGTTATATTATTGTACCAAGGATATTTGGTAACATTGCTATGGCAATCGATACAGGCATCTTTTAGAATAATTGCTACATCTTCTGGCGGATTGGTTTCTGCCATAAAAGCATCAATAGACGCTAAATCACCTTGATTTTTCTCCGGCCCAAAAAACTGAGCTATTACAAATACAATTAAAAGTAGAATGAGTATTTTTTTTGTTATTTTCATTTTGCCTAATTTTAGAATTTAAAAATAAGAAAACCTTTTGACTACAGAGCAACTTTATAAGGAATTAAATTACGTAAACCACTCGCGGGAAAAGCGCTTATTTTACGCAAACTTAATGCAAGATAATCCGGAATTGATTCCTAGGCTATTGGATATCCTTTTTAGAGTTGATGATAAAATTTCGCCTCGTGCTGCTTGGGTTTTCGAGTTTATGTGCAACCATAATATTGAAACCATTGTGCCGTATTTAGATGTTTTTACGGAGAATATGCACAAGGTAAAAATAGAATCGGCAGTACGACCTGTAGCTAAAATTTGCGAATTTTTGGCTACGGCTTATACCGCAAAAACGGACAATCTTATTAAAACAAATTTAACCCAATCCCATATAGAACGTATTATAGAAACCTGTTTTGATTATATGATTAACGATGTTAAGGTAGCCCCTAAAGCTTATGGTATGACCACTCTTTATATGTTTGGTATTACTAAAGATTGGGTACACCCCGAACTTGTACGTATTTTGCAGGACGATTTCTCGAAACAAAGTGCGGCCTATAAAGCTAGAGCACGCCATATTTTGAAAAAGATTAAACGTAAACAAAAGTAACCGAAACGTCCATTTGCTTGAGTTATAGTATAGCTTTAGCAGATAAACCCGCGTGAGGGATTGAAGGGGTATCCTTTTTTTGCTGCCATAAATGGCAAAAAAAGATTTAGCGGAAAGCCCGACCCTTGGGGCACGCCCAAATATTTAGTTAGCAGAACCGAGATTACTATGAATTTGCTTTAATCTTAGCGTTTGTAACTTCGTACTTCTAACTTTCTTTTCTATCTTTGCAACTTCTTAAAACCAAACAAAAATTATGTCATTATCAGCATTAAACGCCATCTCGCCAATTGATGGTCGATACAGAAGTAAAGTAAGTGAATTAGCGCCATATTTCTCTGAAGAAGCCTTAATAAAGTACCGTGTTTTGGTAGAAATTGAATACTTTATTGCGCTTTGCGAAATTCCGTTACCTCAACTTAAAGCTGTTGATACTGGTGTTTTTGAGAGTTTAAGAGCGATTTATAATGATTTCTCATCGGAAGATGCCTTGGCTATAAAGAAAATTGAAAGCGTTACTAACCATGATGTAAAAGCTGTTGAATATTTTATAAAAGAGAAATTTGATGCTTTAGGATTATCTGAATTTAAGGAATTTATCCACTTTGGTTTAACATCGCAAGACATTAACAATACGGCTATTCCTTTAAGTATTAAGGAGGCAATGAATAATGTTTATGTGCCTGAATATTTAATAATTTTAGAAAAACTAAAAGACTTATCTAAAGACTGGGCAAACATACCAATGTTGGCTAGAACGCATGGGCAACCGGCATCTCCTACCCGTTTAGGAAAGGAAATTGAAGTTTTTGTAGTGCGTTTAGAAGAGCAATTTAACTTATTAAACGATATACCAAGTGCCGCCAAATTTGGTGGTGCAACGGGTAATTTTAATGCGCACCATGTGGCTTACCCAAACATTGATTGGAAAGCTTTTGGAGGACAGTTTGTACAAGAAAAATTAGGTTTACAACACTCGTTTCCTACCACTCAAATTGAGCATTACGACCATATGGCTGCTTTGTTTGATACTTTAAAACGTATTAATACCATTGTTTTAGATTTAGATAGAGATATTTGGACCTACGTATCGATGGATTATTTTAAACAAAAAATTAAAGCTGGTGAGGTTGGAAGCTCTGCAATGCCACACAAAGTAAACCCTATAGATTTTGAAAACTCTGAAGGAAACTTAGGAATTGCAAACGCTATTTTCGAGCACCTTTCGGCTAAATTACCTGTATCTAGATTACAACGTGATTTAACAGATAGTACGGTTTTAAGAAACGTTGGTGTTCCTTTTGGACATACGTTAATTGGTTTTAAATCGACTTTAAAAGGTTTAAACAAATTACTTTTAAACGAAGGTAAATTTGCTGAGGATTTAGAAAATAATTGGGCGGTAGTAGCCGAGGCTATTCAAACTATTTTGCGTCGCGAAGGTTATCCTAACCCTTACGAAGCTTTAAAAGGCTTAACGAGAACCAACTCTAAAATAAACCAAGATTCTATATCAAATTTTATTGATACCTTAGAAGTCTCTAATGCAATTAAAGACGAATTAAAACAAATTACACCTAGTAATTACACAGGTATTTAATATTTAAACTATGATAAACGACAAACAAGCTTTAATACTAACAGGACTTATGATTGCTGGTATTTTTGTGTTTGGGGTTCTTAAAACCCTTGACAATTTTGTTGTTTTAACGGTACTTACTATTATCTTTTTTACTATTGTTTTAAGTATACTTACTAAAAAGCGAAAACAGAACAATCAAGAATAAAATAGAATACCACTATAGTATATAACAAAAAAAAGCTTCCTAAATTGGAAGCTTTTTTGTTACTATAATGTTTTAAAATTAATAATCTATTTAAAGAAATTCATAATATTATCTAATTGCGCCTTATCTAGGTCTGCTTGTTTCATGGTCTCCATTAAAGTTATCATTTTTTCAGGATTCATATCGTCTCCTAATACTCTAACAATACCAAAACCCATTTCTGTATGGCTACCAAAAACAATAAACTCGTCGGTATCCTCATCATCTCCTAAATATTTAACTGCTATTTTATTACCCCTATCGCTAAACTCCATAAGGTCATTATACTTACTATTACTTAAAATAGCTTTTACTTTTGCTACTTCGGTATTAAATGTTTCTAGATCTGTACTATCGGATTTGTATCCTAAAAAATTTAATTTATCTACAGAGTTATAAGCCTCTTCTTGCGCTTCGGTAAAATTAGATTTATCAATCTCTATCATAGATAAAGGAAAATCTTGCGAAATAAAGTTTTTAGTCTCTTGGTGGTCTACAAAATAGCGTTGCAAACTCACATCATTACCACAGCTAGTAAAACTAACTGCGGTAATTAATGCGATTGCTAAAAGTTTGATTGTTCGTTTCATGATTGATTAATTGATGGTTTATTTATTTTTTTCAAGATGTTGTCCACCTGGAATATTCATTTTATCGGTAAGTTTCGAGATTTGATTAAGATCAATATCTCCAGTAAGCGATACCACTACAGTTTCAATTTTACGTTCCTTACCGTTAATTTCAATTTTATCTTCCATTTTACTATCAATGCCGTTTACAAAAATTAATAGCTCTTTTACATGGTCTACATCTTTACCTTCTTTTACGTAAAACTTAACCTCGCTGCCATCATCTTTAACTTCCATTAATTCCTCTAAGCCACCAGAGCGCGATGTAACCCATTTAGAAATATCGGCTGCAATAGATTTATTATCGGTAACAATAGTTTTAAAGCTAGTTATACTTTGCACCATATCCATATAGGCTCTAGCCTCGGCATCGTCAATATTAATACCCATTTTGGCTATCATTTGAAACATTTTAGGTTTTATCGATACATAAGTAACATCGGAGTTGTCACTATATTTTTCAAAAATATCTTTCTGTGCCATACCTGTTAAGGGTACTAACATCAGGGCCATTACGAATACTATTAATTTATTTCTCATTGTTCTTGTTTTTAATTTATTTGTGATCATTTCTTTAATACGTTTTAAAAATTATACTTGTTGTGTTTTCAACCTCGTTAAGGTATCCTAGTGTCGAAGTTCCTTTACTCACCTCATTAAGATAGCTAACCGTTGCTGCGCCTTTATTAAATTTAGACGAAATCATTTCCATAGATTTCGAAAACTCATTAAACGCTAATTCGGGATCTTCATACGTACCTAAATCACCTTGACCTAATGTAGTACCAAAATAAAACCCTAGCATAAGCACTGCTACTGCTGCGACAGAAATCCATTTGTAATTATATTTACGTGTTGTTTTTAATGGAACGTCTTTAGTAAATTGCTCTTGCTTGTTTACCAAAAAATATGCGAACATAGGCTTGTACACTTCTAAATGTGGCGCTACAGTTTCTTGCGAAAAATAGTTTTTTAACTGCTGCTCTTCTTTAAGCGATGACTCACCGTTTTCGTACTTTTCTAGTAATTTTTCTATATTATTTAACACCATAACTGTGTGTATTTGTTAATTTTTCTCTTATTGTTTTTCTTGCTCTCGATAAGGCTACACGTACTGCTGTATTATTCATATCCAGCATTTTTGCAATCTCATCCAAATCATAATCCTCAATATCTCGTAATTGGATTATCATTTTTTGTTGTTCTGGTAAATCGGCTATAATTTTCCCTACCCAATTCACACTATCATTTAATTCTACTTGCTTTTGTAAAGGCGTATTTTTCTCTTCATAATTACTATGCACTAGTTTTAAATTTTGTGCTTGTTTCGATTTTAATTTATCAAAACAGTAATTCTTGGTCATCGTCATAGAAAAAGCCTCAACATTTTTATACTCGGCAATTTTCACCTTATTATTCCACAATTTCAACAACACCTCTTGCGTGGCATCTTCGGCCTCTTCTGTGGATATTAACAAGCGTTTCGCTAATCGAAATACTTTATCCTTAAAAGGCATTACAATATTTAAAAACTCCTTTTGAGTCATTTTGGTTTGGTTTAAATAAAACAGCTTGGTTACGGCTATTTCTATTACGACGACACAGTATTTGTTTTGTTACACAGCAATTAAAAATAATTTTAAAATTTGGGCGTAACCCTGTCGGGTCGGGCTTTCACAAGTCGCTCTCAAAGAGGAGCTCCAACAATTGCTCAATCCCTTACGCGAGTGTATCCGCCAAATTACAGCAAAACCGCCAACTAATATCTATATTTTTAAACAAGAATAGGCTGTATACCTAATACTCTTAAAAATAACCGACTAAATACGTTTACATTTCCTTTACCTAAACTATAATTCAACTTTATTAGTAATGATTTTTAAAATTCATTCGGTATTAAGCAATAATGTAAGTATTTTTAAAGTTTTACCGACTACCTATATAAAATTGTAAAATATGAATAAGTTAAATGCACTAATACTAATATTTGCAGCCCTTCTTTTTACCAATTGCTTTGAAGATAACGATGATATTGCTGCTACAGACAACGATATAAACGATTTTGTATATAGCGGCATGAATATTTTTTATTTATATAAAGACAACATCCCTAATTTGGCAGATAACCGATTTTCAAATAATGCCGAATACAGAGCATTTTTAAACAGTTTCGATTCGCCATTCAATTTATTTAATAGCTTTTTATACCAACCAGACACTGTAGATCGGTTTAGTTGGATTGTAGACGATTACCTTGCCTTAGAGCAACAATTTCAAGGTAACACCATAACAAATGGTATGGAATATGCCTTATTTGCAGCACCAAATAGTGCAACGGAAGGTTTTGGAGTTATACGCTTAGTACTGCCTAATAGTCCTGCGGATAATGCGGGTTTAAAACGTGGCGATATATTTTATGCCATAGATGGCCAAAGACTTACTAACAATAATTTAAGAACGCTACTTGGTCAAGACTCCTATACGCTTAACCTAGGGTTTTATAATGATAAAAATACTGCAGAAACTACCGACGATAGCATAGACCCATTAAATGAAGATATACCCGTTGGAAAAGTTCAATATACCGAAGATCCTATTTACGACACTCAAATTATAAATGTAGGTGGCGAAAATGTGGGTTACCTAATGTACAATGGATTTACATCTGGTTCAGAAAATGAATTAAATACGGTTTTTGCAGATTTCAAATCTAATAACGTGCAACATTTAGTGGTCGATTTACGCTACAACCCAGGCGGTTCGGTAAGTACAACGGCATATTTAGCTAGTATGATTACCGGTCAATACACTGGCGAAGTTTTCGAAAAATTAATATACAATAGTACTTTACAAAACAATAATACCGATTTTAATTTTGCTAGTAAGTTAGACGATGGTACTACAATAAACAGTTTAGGTTTAAACAAAATATACGTATTAGCCACAGGTAGTTCTGCCTCGGCAAGCGAAGGATTAATAAATGGTTTAGAACCTTATTTAGAAAATGTGGTTAAAATAGGAAGCAATACGGTTGGTAAAACACAGGCCTCAAGAACACTGTACGATTCTCCAGATTTTGGCAGACAAGGTGCAAACCCAAGTCACACCTACGCTATGCAACCTTTAATAGCCAATGGCGTTAATAAAAATAATGAAACCGTTCCGGGTGATGGTTTACCGCCTTCAATAGGTTTTGAGTACGACGAAAACCCACTTAATTATGGCGTTTTAGGCGATGTAAATGAACCTATGCTAGCACTTGCTCTTGCAGATATCGAAGACTCAATGGCTAAATTTCAAGCCATTAAATCGAAATCTGCTCAATCCTTTAAATTATTAATGGAGAGTAATGAATTAAACCCACTTGAAGGTGGCATGATTATCGACTAAAACCTATTTTATTGAAAACACTAAAAACCTACTTCAACTGGAGCTCTGGTAAAGATTCTGCTTTAGCGCTGCATTACCTATTACAAGACAATCGTTTTACTGTAAACGAGTTAATTACAACCGTAAATAGCCATTATAATCGGGTTTCTATGCACGGTTTAAGAAAGGAATTACTTATTGCGCAAACCAAAGCTATTGGCATTCCTGCAAGTTTAATTGAATTACCGGAAATGCCAAGTATGGCCGTTTACGAACAAAAGATGCTTGAAACTACTTCAAGACTAAAAAAAGAAGGCTTTACGCATACCGCTTTTGGCGATATATTTCTAGAAGACTTAAGAACCTATAGAGAACAACAATTGGAAAAACAAGGCTTTACTGCTGTATTTCCGCTTTGGAAAAAGGACACCAAAGCACTATTAAACGACTTTTTAGATTTAGGTTTTAAAACCATTGTAGTTTGTGCCAATTCAAAATATTTTAATGAAGATTTTGTTGGAACCGTAATAGATAAAAACTTTATAGAAAACCTACCCGAAGGTGTAGACCCTTGCGGAGAAAACGGCGAGTTTCATACCTTTTGTTTTGATGGGCCTATTTTTAAAAACCCCGTTACATTCACTATTGGCGAAAAAGTATTCCGAAAATATAACGCACCAAAAACTAATGATGACTCGGTGTGTTCCGCAGATAATTATGGTGTTTGGTACTGCGATTTAATCCCCTAAATAAAAAAAGGTTTTATTTAGAACCTTGGCTTTTATTTCTATTATTTATACGCCTTTCAACATCTTTAAAATAGCGTTTCTCTTTATATTTTCTTATAACAAACACGGTTATAGCAATTAAGCCTAGAAGCATCATGCCACCTTGACCTGTTAAGTATTCAATTAGTTTCATTACTTGTAATTATGGGTATTGTAAGTCGGGGTTAAAGATAAAACTTTCATAATAAAGTTTATTTTTTAGAATTAATTAGTTGTCCTTCAATTAAATTATAATACTTGTTTTAGGTTATAGGTATTGCAAGTTTCTAAAAACCTTGTAGATATAGAATACAAAAAAAAGTAAACCTACAAGGTCTTGGAGACCTCGCAGGTTGGTAAAACACTTTTCTAAATTTCAAAACCAGTAATTTTGTTAAGTTTTATCATCTTATAGATAAATGACAACATAAAAAAGACTGCCCAAAATAGGCAGCCTTCCTTCAAATAACATAAAATAGGTAAAGTTATTTCTTTATTAATCTTTGGGTATACACACCCGTTTTATTCGATAATTTCACTAGATAAACACCCGGCATTAACTGGTTTATATCCACCAAAACTGCAGCATTACTAACAATTTGCTTGTGTACTAAACGTCCAGAAACCGAGTATATAGATACGGTTCCCGATTGGGGTACAGAAAAATGACTTGAAGCCGGATTAGGGTATAGTGCCAGTACATTTTTATTAGTAGTTTTCACGCTTAAGGTTGCAGCGTTAAGAACCCCAACAGCATCCAAATCGAAACCCGACGACCCAAACGGCGTTGCATAAGGATCGTTTACTATATTTCCGTAGCTATCGTAAGTGGCGTAAGCAGGATCGATAGTTCCAATTACATCAATAATTTTAATATGAGTAATTGCGTTTTTATTTAACAAAACATGATCTTGAATATCATCCAAATTAAAAGGCGTGCCATAACTCGCTCTATATTTTCCAGCTAAATTATTAATATACGTAGGGTCTACGCTACCAAAACCTCCAACCTGCGTATCGGTTTGCGTTTGGCTATGCGAAGGAAATCTAAAATAGTTTACACCATCTGAACTCACCTCAACAAAAGCCAATTCCAAAAACGTATCGCTAAAGCTATTTTCAAAAACAGCAAAATCAAAACCAGAGGTATTACTTATGGCATTCTCGAAGGTTAAAATTGCCGAACCACCATCGCCAAGACTTACAATTTGCCCATTAGATTTACCCTCGGCATTTTCTGGCACGCCAACATTAGCCATATCTCCAGTAGGGTTTGTAATATTTTGAGGTCCGCGAACTACGGTAACTCCTGTTGCCCAAGCTATAAAATTTTCAGAATCGCGATGAATAGCTGTGGTGCCTTCTGCTCCTGCTTTTGGGGCGTAAGATTGTGCGATTACAGATAAATTAAACAGTAAAAAAAGTACTAAATTGAGGGTGTTTTTATTCATAATTTTTAAAATTTGGTGTAAAAAAAACAGTCACAAAAATGCAACTGTTCTTATATGTTGTTATTTACTTTCTAATATTAACCCCTTAAAATCATAGCCATAGCATAACTTTAGTGGTTAAATTTTCTTTATAATTAATTGGTTTTAATTAAAATAAATTTTAGCAGCTCCAATTGATAACTCAATGGTTTCCATAAGAGATGCGCTATCTAAATCGTAAATAAGTAAATCGCTTTCTTCTGTAAAATTAGAGTTGGCTACGTATAACGTATCATCTTCCACAGAAATTCCATAGGCGCTAGTTGATGATACATCCAAAATAGCCGTGGTTGGTAACGCATCACTACTATCCTCTAATTCGTATACTTCACCATTTAAAATATAAAACAATTCATCATCGTCATGAGTCATTATACTTGGGTGCTCTCCACTGGCAAACTCCATGACATCCAAAATAGCCGAATTGTTTGTACTTATACGAGTAATTGAAGCCAAAGTTTCTACCGCTGGAGTTAACCAATACTGATTAGCACCACTACATAAAACAACTAAGTTCCCATTGGAATCGAAGGCCATTGCTCCCGGAGCGTCGTTAACTTCTAAAGTTCCAACATTATTGTCTGTTGTGTCAATTACAGAAATAATATTGTTTACACCCCAACCTCCTTTATGTGAGACGTATAACATATACCCTTTTTCTAAAATATATTCAGGCCCTTCACCTACATGAATGGTATTAGAAACGGTATTTGTTGCTAAATCTATAACAGCCACAAAATCATCAGTAGAATCACCGCCGTCTCCCCAATTTGTAACATACCCTTTTCCGTTGGAAATCGTCATATATCGTGGATTAACTAATCCCGAATTAATTGTAGCAACAGACTCGAATGTATAACGGTTTACAACTTCAATTTTATTAGAAACATTTAAAACAATATACGCTAAGTCATCACTAAAAGTTATGCTTTGTGCCGTATCTCCTAATGGTGCGCCATTTACGTTACTAAAAACATTATTTTCGACTGTTAAAAAATCATCTGACACAAAAGATACAGAGGCATTTCCTTGCCCAAAATTACCTTCGTGAGAAACTATTAATCCATTTTCATAATCGCCTTTTGGCACCACTGGATTATCATCGCTATCTTCACTACAAGAGGTAATAAAAATACTTGTTAATAAGGCTAATACTAGTAATTTGTTGATTTTCATTTTTAAAATTTAATTGTTGTTTGTATTTGAAAGTTTCTATTTGGCATGGGCCTTAAGGCCACATTTTCGTAATAGGTATTGTATAGATTGTTAAGTTTAAAATCTATGGTATAATTCACTTTTTTATTCTGATTAAACACATAACTTACCCCAATGTTACCAAAATCATAACTCGATAATGAGTTTCCTATAATAGAAACTTCGCCATTAAAAAGATGTTGATAAAACATTGAAAAGCGTTTATAACCATAAGCCACATTTAAATTACCTTTATGAAAAGGCACATAAATAAGCTGCTTATTCGTTTCTAAATCTTCTGAAACAGTATACGAGTAATGACCCGAAAAATGAAGTTGATGTTTATTAATAGAGTAATGCGATTTTACCTCTACTTCTGCACCATAGCTTGCAACCTCACCAATATTTACTGGCGACCATATATCTGTATTATTAGGCACCCACTGAATCATGTCTTTGGTATTAATGTAATAGCCATTTAGCTTTACATTTAAATGAGGGTAACTAAAATTTTGCCCTAAATCTATTTGGTAAGACGATTCTGGAACCAAATCTAAATTACCTCCTGGTTGCCAATACAAATCGTTAAATGTAGGAATACGGTAGTTTTTAGAACCGTTTATTTGAATTTGATAATGTTCAAATAAATCAAAACCAGCATCAACAGAAAATACAAATGGTCTCTCACCTCCCGTTATAAAATCTTGTCTAAGGTTAATGCCATAACGAATTACGTTACTGAGTTTGTGATTAAGTAACGCTGTTGTAGAAAATGCGTTTCTTACCGGTTCCTTAAAACTATCTCCTTTTCCTTTGGTATTCGAATATTCTAAAATGGTTTTAAACTGTATTTTATCGCTAAAACGCACATTAAAATTATGATTAACCAAAAGGGTGTTTACACTACCTAAACTAAAATTAGCTTTGTCTTTGTTTTCAAAATATTTAAACAATTCGTGTAAATGCACTGCTTTTACTTTCGAGCTAAATTGCCCTGAAGTTCGAGACCACTCTAACATGGTTCTAAAATTTTCGTCTTCGTATTTACTTCTGGAAGGACCAACTAGCGTTCCAGAAAAATTTCGATTTCCAAAATAACTTTGATGGTATAGCTTTATAATATCTTTATTAGAGACATAAAATCCCAAATTGGCGTTTAAATTGAGATTATTAAACGCACCATTTTCATTTATTTGGTCTGTACCTAAGTATTTATAATCGTTATCGGAATCTACATATGTTACAGCAACATTACCGGAATATAATTTAGTACCAAAAGCCGTATTAAAGCCTAAGTTTTTAGAATTAAAACTTCCAAATCCTGTTCTTAAAGCCGTTTCAAAATGCTCGTTAAAACTTAAATTATTATTTAAATGAATGCTCCCTCCAATAGAACCGCTACCGTACTGTACACTTCCGCCTCCACTTCTAATAGCTATGGAACTGTAATTAGAGGTATTAATAGTATTAAAATCTGTTTGACCATTAAGTTGCGAATTTATATTTATGCCATTCCAAACTACTGCTGTTTGGGATGCATTGGTGCCTCTAAATGAAGGCGACGATACCATACCAAAACCGTTTTCTTTAAAATAAAGATTGGAATTAAAAGCTAATAATCCTGTTAAGGAAGTCGCATTATTATTGATAATGGAATCTGAAAGAATTTCTATTTTTATCCCATTGGCGTAGTCTAATAGCTTAGTATCGCTAATTACAACTTCGTCTAACTTTTGCACAGCATCAACCTGAGCTTTTGCCACAGTAGAAAAGCCAATTACAAATGGTAGTAAAATGTATATATTTTTCATAAATCTTTAAAACTCTTTACCCGAGAGTTATTTTAGATGATGAAAATGGCAGGTCTCCTGACTTATCTAATGTTGCTTTTCCTTCCCAGCGAAACGCCAGTGGTTGTAGTGCACAACACCCTCTTAACGAGGTACTGAACCATGTTCAGCATAAACTTACAGTTGCGGGAACAGTTCTGGAATTAATTATAAAATTGCACCAGATTCCCTTTTAATTGGCTAAGTCGTTCCGAACTTATTTCGGGATCTTTTTGGAATCATCGAAACTTATTCTTGGTGACTAGGTCAAACCAAAATTCTCTGCAAAAGTAAAGCATTTATATAAAGTAAACAGATAAAACTTTACTTTTTCTTATTCATTTTATAGAGTAGATAAATAAAGCCTGCAAGAAAATGAACTATAATAACTACAGCTACTATATATATTGTTAAATTTGACCCGTTTCGCATAGGTTTAATATTTTTCACAAAATTAATTATCAAATAAAACATAGGGCGTTACTAATGTTACATGAGTGTATGAAGTCTAAACTATTTTTATTATTACTACTTGCTATTTGCTTCAATTGTAAAAATGAACCAAAGCAACACATTGAAGAACTTGAAACAAGCCAAGAATTACTTGTAAAATATGCTGAAGGCTTTTCTATTAAAATTCACAAAAACTATAAAGTTATAACCATTGAAAAACCGTGGCCTAATGCCGACAAAACATTTAAATATGTTTTAATAAGTAAAGAGAATGCTGCCAAAACTAGCTTTATGACGGGTGAATATGATGGTATTATTATTAATCCTATTCAGAGAATAGTGGTAACATCTACTACACATATTCCGGCTTTAGAGCTTTTAGATGTTGAACAAACTTTAATAGGATTTCCTGGAACCGATTATATTTCATCTGAAAAAATAAGAGCACAAATAAACAACGGAAACATAAGAGAATTAGGAAAAAATGAAGGTTTAAACACCGAAATCCTTTTGGAATTAAACCCCGACTTAGTTGTCGGTTTTGGAATAGATGGCAACAACCGCTCTTTAGAAACCATAAAAAAAGCAGGAATACCAGTAATTTTTAATGGCGATTGGGTAGAACGTTCTCCCCTAGCTAAAGCCGAATGGATAAAGTTTTTTGGTGCCCTTTACAATAAAGAACACAAAGCTGATTCCATATTTAATAGCATAGAAAAAGATTATTTAGAATCTAAACAACTGGCAAAAAACGTAAAAGATAGGCCAACAGTTTTAAGCGGCGCCATGCATAGCGATATTTGGTACTTACCAAATGGCACAAGTACCGAAGCCCAACTGTTTAAAGACGCTAATGTTAACTATTTATGGCAAGATGCCAATGGCGTTGGTAGTTTAAAATTGAATTTTGAATCGGTTTTTGTGAAAGCTAAAAGTGCTGATATTTGGCTAAGTCCTTCAAATTATTCTAGCCTAGAAGCTTTAGAAAACGGAAATAACAACCATACCTTGTTCGATGCTTTTAAATCTAAAAATATCTATAGTTTTACAAACACAACAGGAGCTTCTGGAGGTGTGTTGTATTATGAATTAGGCATGACGCGACCAGACCTAGTTTTAAAAGACCTAATTAAAATTTGCCATCCGGAATTATTAGCACATTACAAACCCTTCTTTTTTAAACGTTTAGACTAGTTGACAGATAAAAAAACATATAAATTACCCTTTATTATATTAACAGCTATTTTAGTGGTTTGCTTTTTCTTGAATATCAGTTTCGGGTCTGTTGCCATTCCTTTTAAAGCTATTTTTAACAGTTTAATAGGCAGCACTACAGAACATGAAACCTGGCAACATATTATTCAAAATTACAGATTACCAAAGGCTTTAACAGCAATAATTGTGGGTTCTGGCTTGGGCATTTCCGGGCTTTTAATGCAAACCTTATTTAGAAATCCTTTAGCAGGACCTTTTGTTCTAGGTATTAGCTCTGGTGCCAGTTTGGGCGTAGCATTGGTAATATTAGGCTCCAGTGTTTTTGGAGGTGTGTTTAGCGCCTTATTTGTATCCAAATGGGGTATTGTAATTGCAGCTAGTTTAGGCAGTTTTCTTGTACTATTGGCGGTATTAATGGTTTCCATAAAAGTTAGAGATACTATGGCTATTTTAATAATAGGCCTCATGTTTGCAAGTATCACCGCAGCTATAGTTAGCGTACTGTCCTATTTTGGATCTGCCGAACAATTACAGCAATACGTGTTTTGGGGTTTTGGAAGCTTGGGTAATTTATCATGGACAGATCTTAGCATTCTATTTATAATTTACAGCATTGGTTTAATATTGGCCATACTATCCATAAAAACCTTAAACACCTTACTTTTAGGCGAAAACTACGCTAAAAGCTTAGGTTTAAATATTAAAAAAAGCCGATTAATCATTATTATAGCCACTAGCCTATTAGCAGGAACCATAACAGCATTTACAGGACCAATTGCCTTTATAGGTTTAGCAATTCCGCATCTTACAAGACAAGTATTTAATACATCTAATCATAAAATTCTTTTACCCGCTGTGTTTTTATTTGGTGCTATTGTTATGCTAATTTGCGATAGTATTGCACAATTACCGTATAGCGATTTAACTTTACCTATTAATGCGATAACAGCTTTAATTGGTGCACCGGTAATAATTTGGTTATTGGTAAGTAAACGAAAAATGGTGTTTTGATGTGTGTGTGTGTGTGTGACGGGAGACGGAAGTCAGGAGAATGAAGTCTGAAGACGGGAGATTGATTACTTATTACTGAAAATAGAGAATAAAGAATAGAGAAAACTCATGAATTTGTGATAGAAAAAAACCAACATATCATTTTAAAAACCAGCGATTTATCGATAGGATATATTTCCAAAAAGAAGCAAGCGTGTATTGCTTCAAATATAAATATCGAATTAAAAAGAGGGGAACTTGTTGGCTTAATTGGTGCAAATGGTATTGGAAAATCGACATTATTACGAACCTTAACACAAGTTCAAAATCCCTTAGAAGGCACTATTGAAATTAACGATAAAAACGTACACGATTATGCACCATTAGAATTAGCTAAAGTGATGAGCTTAGTGCTGACGGAACAAATTACATCCAAAAACCTCTCTGTTTTTGATTTGGTCGCTTTAGGCAGACAACCGTATACCAATTGGATAGGTACTATATCAAAACAAGATACCATAGCTATAAATAACGCTCTAAAACAAACTAATATTACAGAATTAAAACATAAAAAATGTTTTGAGCTTAGCGATGGCCAATTACAAAAAGTTATGATTGCACGTGCTTTGGCTCAAGATACAGACTTAATTATTCTAGATGAGCCAACAACACATCTAGACATGTATCATAAAGCGTACATTTTAAAGTTGCTTCAGAGGCTAGCTAAGGACACCAATAAAACCATTCTGTTTTCGTCGCACGAAATAGATTTGGCTATTCAGTTATGTGATAATTTAATTGTAATGACTGAAAATGACGTGGTTTCAAATACACCTTGTAACTTAATTTCTAAAGGTACTTTTAATCATTTATTCCCTAAAGATTTAATAGCATTCGATGAAAAAACAGGAAGTTTTAGAATCAACAAATAGTTTTTATCATTAAATTTAATTATATTTATACAATTGAAAATCAAAAACTTAGCGCATCTCCTTATTGAATTGTTTTAGTATTTAATTAAAACATACTCAAATGAAAAATTTAAAATCAATATCTCTTTTATGGGCTACTTGTATATGCCCTATTGTTTCTAGTTGTAAAAACAAAACCACAAAACAAAACCCGGCACTTGCATCAATTGATTTCGGTAACACCTGAAATTGAGAATATTTCTGTTTTAAAAACCTATGCTACAAAAAAAAGATGTGATAGATAAAAAACGGAACGTTACCACAGGCATTAAAAACACATTTATAATTTAGCTCGAAAAAGCTATTTAGCCTTTGTAAAACAAGGAGACAGAGGTTTACAAGATTTTATTCATACTCCTAACTTTATATTAATAGACAAAACAGCCAAATACGTGGTATTTATAATGGCACAAAAGATAAAGGACGTATAAATTAAGATATATATGCACTAAAAACATTCCCTAATTAATAGCTAGGTACAGATTATTAACAATCTAAATTTATAATTATGGAATTAAATGAAACAAAATTAAACGACCTCCTAGGCAAAGTAGTTACCGAAATGGGTGCCGCTGCCAATGGCCCTTTAGTCACTATTGGAGATAAACTAGGCCTGTACAAAACACTTTCAGAGTCTGGAGCAATGTCTTCACAACAATTAGCAGATGCTACAAATACTGCCGAGAGATATATTCGAGAATGGGCTTCTGCACAAGCTGCTTCTGGTTATATTAATTACGATGAGAACACCAATACCTTTTCCATGTCTCCGGAACAAACCATGGTATTTGGAAATGCCAAAAGTCCTGTATTTATGACCGGTGCATTTTATGCCATTTCGTCCTTATATTTTGATGAACCAAAACTTGAAAAAGCATTTAAAACTGGCGATGGTGTTTCATGGGGAGACCATAATACCTGTTTGTTTTGTGGTACCGAAAAGTTTTTCAGTCCATCCTATGAAGGAAATTTAATTGATAACTGGTTACCTTCTTTAGATGGTGTGGTTGAAAAATTAAAACAAGGAGCAAAAGTCGCAGATATTGGCTGTGGTCATGCTGCATCTACTATCATTATGGCTAAAGCGTTTCCAAACTCCACTTTTGTTGGTTATGATTATCATGAAAAATCTATAGAACAAGCAAAAGAAAGGGCTAAGAATGCAGGTGTTACTAATACATCATTCGCCGTTGCAAAGGCAAAAGATTTTCCTGGAAAAGACTATGACTTTATAACCTTTTTTGATTGCTTACATGATATGGGAGATCCTGTTGGAGCCTGTAATTATGTGAAAAAAGCTTTAAAACCAGATGGCACTCTCATGGTTGTAGAGCCTTTTGCAAACGATTCATTACAAGAAAACTTAAATCCAGTAGGGCGCGCTTTTTATGCCTTTTCAACGCTACTTTGTGTGCCATGTTCTTTAAATCAAGAAGTTGGTAAAGCCTTAGGCGCACAATCTGGCGAAAAACGCTTAAAACAAACCATTACTGCGGGTGGTTTTTCTAGGTTTAAGAGGGCTACTGAAACACCTTTTAACCTAATTTTAGAAGCCAGACCTTAAATTCGCTAAGAATATTAAAACCTATATTTTAATAAAAACTATAATCAGTGAAGAATCTTCTTTAATCTAGGTTCTTCACTTCCCTTTGAATAGCAAAATACCTATCTTTGAGGAAATTTCAATCCTCTTAATGAACGACAGTCTTATTCTCATTATCGCAATACTAATTTCCGCTGCAATAGGTGGTTATTTAGGCATGCTTTTTACAAAACTTAAAAGTAAAAGCGAACAAAGTACTCTTGAAGAACGTAATACAAACCTGCAACTACAAATTGATGATTTAAAAGCACATCATCAAACCGAAAACGAAAAACAAAACCAACATTTTTCAAATCAAATTGAAGAACTGCGTCAAGTTATATCTAAAACAGAATCGGAGCGCGAAGATATTAGACGTGAAAAGGATTTTTTAAACACGGAATTGGCTAGGAAAAATTCAGAATTTGAAAATCTTCAAGAATTAAACTTAAAACGCGATAAAGAATTAGAGTTACGCCAAGAACAACTTCGTAAAGATTTTGAACTTTTAGCTACCAAAATACTGGATGAAAAATCGGAAAAATTTACACTTCAGAATAAAGAAAACATTAAAAACATTTTAAATCCGCTTCAAGAAAAAATTAAAAATTTTGAAGAAAAGGTAGATTTAACACAAAAGGAAAGCATTAGTATGCATTCGGCTTTAAAGGAGCAGTTGTTAGGCCTAAAAGATTTAAACCAGCAAATGACTAAAGAGGCCACAAACCTTACCAGAGCCCTAAAAGGCGATAGTAAAATGCAAGGAAATTGGGGTGAACTCGTTTTAGAACGCGTTTTAGAAAAATCTGGTTTAGAGAAAGATAGAGAGTATTTTGTACAGCAAAATTTTACTCGCGAAGATGGCACGCGTGTATTGCCAGATGTGGTTTTAAATCTTCCTGACGGGAAAAAGATGATTATTGATAGTAAAGTATCTTTAACAGATTACGAACGTTTGGTAAATGCAGATGATGATGACAAACCAATGCATTTAAAAGCGCATGTAAATTCTATTAGAAGGCATGTGGACCAGCTTTCGGAAAAAAATTACCAAGATTTATACGATATAGAATCGCCAGATTTTGTGTTGTTATTTATACCTATAGAACCTGCTTTTGCAGTTGTTGTAAATGAAGATAACTCTATTTACAACAAGGCTTTTGAAAAGAATATTGTTATTGTAACACCTTCTACGTTATTGGCTACATTGCGAACTATTGATAGCATGTGGAATAATGAAAAACAACAACGTAACGCCATTGAAATAGCCAAACAAGCTGGAAATTTATATGATAAGTTTGAAGGCTTAATGAAAGATTTAATAGGTGTTGGTAAAAAAATTGATGCATCTAAGGTGGACTATAATTCTGCTATGAACAAGTTGTTTGAAGGCAGAGGTAACTTAATTACCAGTGTTGAAAAACTTAAGAAAATGGGTGCAAAAGCTAAAAAAGCACTTCCAGAAGCTATAATTAAACGTGCGCAAGACGACGACGATATTTAAACTTATTTTATGAAATTTCTTTTTAAAACATTTATAGTCTTCCTTTTAATAATTGCTGGTTATTTCAGCTTTATATACTTTGTACACTATAGTGAAGGTGTACGCGCAGGGAAACTCGTTAAGTTTAGTAGCAGAGGTATGCTTTTTAAAACCTGGGAAGGCGAAATAAGCCAAGGCGTATCGGAATCGCAAATATTTATTTTTTCGGTGGAAGACAACCAAAAAGAAGTTATTGAAGACCTAACTAAGTATCAAGGTAAATTTGTAAAACTCCATTATTTTGAGCGTTACAAAACTTTATTTTGGCTAGGCGATACCAAATATTTTATTACACAAGTAGAAGAAGAAAAAAACTAAAACCAACACATAATATGTTTAAACACGCTAAAGATTCTCAAGTATCAATTACAGAACTTATGTTACCGGCGCACTCTAATTTTAGTGGTAAAATTCATGGTGGGCATATTTTAAATTTAATGGATCAAATTGCATTTGCATGCGCCTCAAAGCACTCTAGACATTATTGTGTTACAGCATCGGTAAACAAGGTTGATTTTTTAAACCCTATTGAGGTTGGCGAATTAGTTACCCTTAAAGCATCTGTAAATTATACAGGTAGAACCTCGATGGTTATTGGACTTCGTGTGGAATCTCAAAACATTCAAACCGGGGAAATTAAGCATTGTAACTCATCTTATTTTACTATGGTTGCCAAAGATGAAAACGGTAAAAACGTTAAGGTGCCTGGTTTAATTTTAGATAGTAAACAAAGTATTAGGCGTTTTGCCAGAAGTATTGCTAGACAGGAACAAACAAGAACACGGTCTTCTAGGTTTAATTCATCTGAGTTTAAAATGGAAGAGCATTTGGACTTAATTAAAACACAAAATGCAACTATCGAGCTTTTTGAGTCTTAGTTGTTGTATTCCATAATTTTTAAAAGCATACATAAACCCTTAGTGTTTTGATAAACTTTAGCGGATAGTTGCGTTAGGGATTGAAGCGGCATCCTTTTTTTTAACAATTATCAAAACCTTTTTATATACTTTAGGCTTATAGATTGCCACAATGCCTAATCCTAAAAATGCCTTAAAAAAAAGATATAGCGGAAAGCCCGACCCTTGTGGTAACGCCCAAAACAAAAAAAATCCCGTATAAAACGGGATTTTTAAATTTATAATATAATCTGTTTATTTACTTAAATACATTTTACGTCTTGAGTATAAATCGTAAAAGGCATCATCTTTTAAGCTGTCTATAAATAAGATGCTTTCTCCAGTACTTTTCATTTCTGGTCCTAGTTTCTTATTTACATTATGGAATTTATTAAACGAGAATACTGGTTGTTTAATAGCATAACCATTTAACTTTGGTTTGAAATCGAAATCTGTTACCTTCTTCTCTCCTAACATTACTTTTGTTGCATAATTTACATAAGGCTCTCCGTATGCTTTGGCTATAAAAGGAACCGTTCTTGATGCTCTAGGATTCGCTTCAATAATGTAAACAGTATCATCTTTTATTGCAAACTGAATGTTTATTAAACCTACTGTATTAAGCGCTAATGCGATTTTTTTAGTGTGGTCTACAATTTGTTGCATAACTAAGTCGCCTAAGTTAAATGGAGGTAATAATGAGTTACTGTCTCCGGAGTGGACACCACATGGCTCGATGTGTTCCATGATACCTATAATGTACACATTTTCACCATCGCAAATGGCATCGGCTTCTGCCTCAATAGCTCCATCTAAATAATGATCTAATAGTAATTGATTCCCTGGCATTCTGCTTAATAAATCGACTACGTGTTTTTCAAGCTCTTCTTTGTTTATTACAATTTTCATCCCTTGACCTCCTAATACATAAGAAGGACGCACTAATATTGGGAAATCTAAAACATCGGCAATTGCTGCAGCTTCATCGGCTGTTGTAGCAATATCAAACTCTGGGTAAGGAATGTTGTTTTCTTTTAATAATCTTGAGAAATGTCCTCTATCTTCAGCTAAATCTAAAGATTCGAAGCTAGTTCCTAGTATTTTAATACCATATTTTGTTAGTTTTTCGGCTAGTTTTAAGGCTGTTTGCCCACCAAGCTGAACGATAACACCTTCTGGTTTTTCGTGCTTAATAATATCGTAGATGTGTTCCCAGAATACAGGCTCGAAGTATAGTTTATCGGCTGTATCAAAATCGGTTGAAACCGTTTCTGGATTACAGTTAATCATGATGGTTTCGTAACCACATTCTGCAGCGGCTAGTACACCGTGCACACAACAGTAATCGAACTCAATTCCTTGACCAATTCTATTTGGACCAGAACCTAAAACAATCACTTTTTTCTTGTCTGATACTACACTCTCGTTATCTGCATAACGGTTACCATCGGCAGTTTCCATATCACTCTCGAAAGTAGAATAGTAGTATGGTGTTTTTGCTTGAAATTCGGCAGCACAAGTATCAACTAATTTATAAACTCTATTTACTCCTAACTCTTCTCTCTTACTATATACTTGACTCTCTAAACAGCCTAACATGTGTGCTATTTGTCTGTCGCCATAGCCTTTTTGTTTTGCTTCTAATAGTAAATCCTTTTGTATAGTATCAATAGTAAAGGTTGAAATTTCGTTATTTAAGAAATGTAAGTCTTCGTATTGCTTTAAGAACCACATATCGATTTTAGTAATCTCGTGGATTCTACTTAATGGGATTCCCATTCTAATAGCATCATAAATTATAAAAACTCTATCCCATGAAGCATAGGTCAGTTTTTCTATAATTTCATCATAATTTTTATTCTCTTTAGCATCTGCACCTAAACCATTACGCTTAATTTCAAGCGATTGTGTAGCCTTGTGCAACGCTTCTTGAAATGAACGTCCAATACCCATAACTTCACCTACAGATTTCATTTGAAGCCCTAAGGTACGGTCTGATCCTTCAAATTTATCGAAGTTCCAACGTGGTATTTTTACAATTACATAATCTAAAGTAGGCTCAAATAAAGCTGAAGTCGATTTTGTAATTTGGTTATTCAATTCATCTAAGTGATATCCTAAAGCTAATTTAGCAGCAATTTTTGCAATAGGATAACCTGTTGCTTTACTTGCTAATGCAGAAGAACGTGATACACGTGGGTTAATTTCAATAGCAATAATATCCTCTTTTTCATCTGGACTTACTGCAAATTGCACGTTACAACCACCTGCAAAATCACCAATATTACGCATCATGTGGATAGCCATATCACGCATTTTTTGATACGTTTTATCGCTTAAAGTCATTGCTGGAGCTACAGTTATAGAATCTCCTGTATGAATACCTATTGGATCCATATTCTCGATAGAACAAATAATTACAACATTATCATTTGAATCTCTAAGTAACTCTAATTCATATTCTTTCCAGCCTATTAAAGCCTTATCAATCATTACTTCGTGAATGGGAGAAATCTCTAATCCGCGAGTTAATAATTCATCAAAATCTTCTTCTTTATAAACAAAAGATGCTCCTGCTCCACCTAAAGTAAACGAGGCTCTAATAATTAAAGGGAAACCAAACTCTTGTGCAATTTCTTTACCTTTTAAATAAGAAGTTGCTGTTGCTTGAGGAGCCATTGGAATGCCTATTTTAAGCATTAACTCTCTAAACTTCTCTCTATCTTCAGTAATATTAATTGCATCAATATTAACACCAATAATTTCTACATCAAAATCTTTCCAAATGCCTTTTTCATCAGCTTCAATACATAAATTTAAAGCAGTTTGACCACCCATTGTTGGTAAAACGGCATCAATTTGTGGATGTTCTTTTAAGATTTGAATAATCGATTTTGTATTTAAAGGCAGCAGGTAAACATGATCGGCCATAGCTGGATCGGTCATGATTGTTGCAGGATTAGAATTGATTAGAATGGTTTCAATTCCATCTTCTCTAAGCGAACGTAAAGCTTGAGTTCCAGAATAATCAAATTCACATGCTTGACCAATTACAATAGGACCTGAGCCAATAATTAATATCGATTTTAGTTTAGGATTTTTCGGCATTTTTACTCGTTATTATGTTGTACTTTAATGTGTTGCAAAAATAGTAATCAGTAGATATAAAAAAAGGCATTACCGTTAAGTAATACCTTTTAATTATCAACAATTGTTAATCATTATTTTTTATGTCTAGTTTCAGTTGAAACAGATAATTTTTTTCTTCCCTTAGCTCTTCTACGAGCTAATACCTTTCTACCATTAGCAGAAGCCATTCTTTCTCTGAAACCATGTTTGTTTCTTCTTTTTCTTTTTGACGGCTGAAACGTTCTTTTTGGCATAACTTATTTTTTTAAATCTGTATAGTATTTTATGTATGAATGGCTGTGTTAAAACCGAGGGCAAATATACAAAGCCTTTATTACTTTGCAAATCATTTTTAAAAAAATTTCATAAAAATTTTTAAGAACGCAAAAACACATGCTAGACCTTTATTTATTTGGGGTAACCCTATACTTTGTCAATTATCTATATGCATATTTTAATAAAAATTTAGTTTCTTTGCACTCTTAAAACCTCAAAGCTGTTTATTTTAATAATTAAAAACCGCTTTTTTCTATTATAAATATAAAATTATGTACAATAAAATTATAAAACTAATCATTGCTGCAGGAATCATTGCTTTTGCTATTTATCAATTTACAGAAGGTGAAATTGGAAACGGTATTGCCCTTATATTTTTATCGCTAATATTTATATTTCTATATTTTAAAAATGAGTTTATTTTACTTGCCTTTTTAAGATTAAGAAAACAAGATTTTGAAGGTGCTAAAAAATGGCTAAACAAAATTAAAAATCCTGAAGCTGCATTAGTAACAAAGCAACAAGGTTACTTTAATTATTTACATGGTATAATGGTTTCTCAAGATAATATGAATGAAGCCGAGAAATACTTTAAAAAATCGCTTTCATTAGGTTTATCTATGGATCATGATATTGCCATGGCTAAATTAAATTTAGCAGGTATTGCTTTTTCTAAACGCAGAAAACAAGAGGCTCAAAAATTATTATCTGAAGCACAGAAGCTGGACAAACAAGGCATGCTTACTGAGCAAATTAAAATGATGAAACAAAACATGAAGCAAGCCGCTGGTCCTACTCAACATTATGGTGGAGGCGCTTCAGTAAGATCTCAAAAAAGAAGAGGTAGATAAACTCAAAATTAAATTAAAGGCGACCACAGCCTGCAATACGATTCTTTTACTTTTTCGAATTTAGAGCGTTCTGACCATTGGGCTGGATCCACTTTTTGGCATACCTCAAGATCATCTAAAAAATGCTGTTTTAATACTTTACTCGTTTCAATATCATATATAAAGGCATTGACTTCAAAATTAATATTAAAGCTCCTGTAGTCCATATTGGAGGTTCCTACCGTTGAAAAAATATCGTCAACCACGATAGTTTTTGCATGAATAAAGCCTTTAGTATAACGGTACACTTCAATATCGGCATCGAATAAACGCTCTAAATAAGAATTGGTGGCATGCTTAACAACCCACGAATCGGATTTTTTAGGGATTATAAGTTTTATATCTACTCCACTTTTAGATGCCACTTGTAACGCTGTGATAATTTGATCGTTTGGCACAAAGTAAGGCGTTGTTATATACACATAATCTTCGGCAGTTGTTATGGCCGTAAAAATGGCTTCCATAATATTTGCCCAATCTGTATCTGGCCCACTAGCCGCTATTTGAACCGCTACATTATTTTTACAAGTTACCTCTGGAAAATAGGATTTATCTATTTTAAGATTTGTATTAGACACAAAATGCCATGTGGTAAAAAAATTGACTTGCAATGATTTTACCGCTTCTCCAACAAGCCTTAAATGGGTATCTCTCCAAAAATTATCGTTATACTCGTTAACATATTCATCGGCAACATTAATACCTCCAACATAAGCCGTCTTACCATCAATAACGGCTATTTTACGATGATTTCTATAATTCATCTTTCCTGTGAATTTAGAAAAAACAACAGGCATAAAAGGGTAATGCTCTACTCCACTCGCTTTTAACTGCCGTTTCATTTTATTTGAGAGCTTGCTTCCAACATCATCATAAGTTAACCTTACCTGAACGCCTTCATTAGCTTTTTTACAAATAATATCTAAAAGTTGGGTACCTATTTTACCATCTTCAACAATATAGTATTCTAAATGAATATGATGTTTTGCCTGTTTTAAATCTTCAAGTAAATCTTTAAATTTTTCATCCCCATTTTTAAAAAGTTTTAACTCGTTACATAGAGTTAAAGGTGAATTCTTATTATTGTAAAGAAGCTTTACTAATTTAACTTTGTTATTAAGATAATCATCAACTTTTCTAATAGACTTACCATCTAACTCTAACTCCTCATGTATCGTTTTTACGGTAGACTGGTTAAGAACTTGTTTCCTGTTAAAAATTTTATTTTTTCGATATTCTTGTCCAAAAAGGTAATAAATTAGAATGCCAAGAAAAGGAAAAAACACTAAAACAATAATATAAGATAGCGTTTTAGTGGGATTTAAGTTTTTAAGAATCACAGTTATAACTGCCGTAATAGCAACTACATAATTGATAATTAAAAGAACAGTCCACAGATCACTATTTAGAAAGCTAGACATAACATTTTAGTTATAATAGCCTTCCTTAGGAATTTCTAGATAGTATTGTTTTCTTGATTTATTATTAAGATGCGGCTCGCGTAACCAAGGGTTATGAAGTTTTAAAACTTTATAATTAATACCAAAACGTTGTGCAAACTTGGTAAAATCTGTTACCGCAGTATCCACTTCTATTTTATAAGTTGGTACATTGGTGTACAAATCTTTTTCTCTAAAGTTAAATCCATAGTTTTTAGGATTCGATAAGATTTCTTTTAACGCTACAATTCTGAATAAATAACGCCCTGTTTCTTCGCCTAAAAGCAAATCATAATATCCAGTTACATCTTGCTCGCGTAAACGTCTAGACACACCCGCATTTCCTGCGTTGTAAGCAGCCGCAGCTAGTGTCCATGAACCTAATTGCTCCTTAGCCCTAATAAGATACTTACAAGCCACTTCGGTAGCTTTCTCTAAATTATAACGTTCATCGACATTTTTATTAACTTCCAAACCATTTTCTCTTCCTGTTGCTGGCATAATTTGCCATACACCTCTTGCTCCTGCTGGAGAGACCGCGTTTGTTAAACCACTTTCTATAACAGCTAAATATTTAAAATCGTCTGGCACACCATGTTTAGCTAGAATAGGCTCTATAATTGGGAAGTATTTTTTAGCTCGTTTAAACATTAGTAACCCGTTTGATTGCCAATACGTATTAACTAACAACTCTCTATCCATACGTTCTAAAATATCTGGATTTTCAAGCGGCATAGGTTCTCCTGCAAAATTTAAATTATCTGGCACCTGTAAGGCATAAACATTATAATCGTTAATTAGTTTAGTTTCAAAATTCTCGTCTGTTGGCGCGTCTTGTAACGCAAAAATAAATAAGCCACATAAACTTAATAGTCCTACAAACGCCAATGCTTTCTGTATAATCTTCATTTTAATAAGTTTTTTATAAAATTACAAAAATAGTTTAGCTACCTATAATTAGTTTAGGTAAATTTTCGTTAAACCATCTATATTTATTTATGATTGCAATATGAGTGCCGTTTTTAATAACAATGCAATTTTTAATATTTTTAATGGGAAAGACAGAATCATTATCACCATGAATGTGAATAATATCTGGATGACATGTTTCTTGATTCCAACATACCATTTCCTTAATAGCCCAACTTAAATACTTATTATCATTAACGGATAAATATTTCTTATAAAGCTCAATTCTTTTAGTAATAGTATCGCCAAAAGCGTACTTCTCAAAAACATCTAGTTTACTAGCCAACTGCGTAGGCACTAAAGCATATGCTTTAGTTGCTTTTGCAAGAAGCATCTTTTTAGGTAATTCATGCATGGACTTAACACTAGATACAATAATGAGTTTTTTAACCGAAACAAACTTACTCATTTCTTGAACTATTACACCGCCAAAGGAAACGCCTAATAACACCACGTTTTCATGTTTTATGTTAGTACATAAACGACGCGCATAGTCGGTTATAGATTCATTATCAATTGGAATTAGCCATTCTAGTAAATGAATTTCAAATTGATTTTCGGGCAATTTAATATATTCAAATATTTTGGGGCTTGCTGCCATTCCTGGCATGAGGTAAACATGTATTAACTCTTGAGACATAAGGCATTAAGCGTTAATTAACTTTATTCTGTCAAAAATTTTTCGTACTTTTGCACAAAGTTATTGAAATAGTACTCACTATTTTAACTTTCCTAAGAATTAAAACAAAATTAACATGGTTGAAGCTGCAGAATTAATTGACAACGATTTTCTACGTCAATTTGAAATTAAAGTAGACAATGATTTAGCAATAATTGAATACTCATTACAAGAAAGAAAAATATTTTTAACCAAACTAATTATCCCAGAAAACATTAAAGATGAAGATTTTAAAAAGGAATTTTTATCGCTTGTTTTTGAGGAAATAGGATCGCGTAACTTAAGTGTTATGCCTACTTGCCCAGAAATTGCAAAATTTGTAAGAAGCAACAGAAAATACAAACGTATGCTTCCTGTAGGCGTAAGAATTTAAATGAAAGTACAAAATAAAAAAAAGCTAAAGTTTTACTTTAGCTTTTTTTTATTCTTTTCCGTAATATTTGGAATAATCATTAGAAATTTTACTCAATACCACGTCCTCAGCGGTATCTAAAACCAATTCATTATCCACATTAAATTGATAAGTATCTTTACTTGTTCCATTAACCTCAATAGTATCATTTTCTATTTTCCATGAAAATGGCGATGCCGAAGATGTTATTTCTCCAGTACCAAACTCAACTTTATTAATTTCAAAACCGGTGTTTTTCTTTCCAAAAACCAACTGAAATGTATTAGTTTGACCATCAAGTACCTTCACCTGTTCCCAAATACCACGCAAATTATTTTCTGCTCCATTTGTATCCTTAGTACAAGATGTAACAACAAGTAATAATAGTACAATTACTACAGATTTTAAGGCACGTTTCATTAAGAGTTTTTTAGAATGAACCAAATGTAATATCATGACAAAATCTAAGACAATTAAATCGATAAAAAGCAACAAAGAGAGGTGAACAACTTAAAAACTCGATAAATTAGTTAATTAGCTTTTATTAAAGTCTCCACAAACTTTAATCGTACAAGACCATCATCATCTATTTCGGTTAATTCTACTTGATGCAATGTATTTACTAATTTTGGATTCCATGGTGTTTTAACTTTTACATAGTTTTCGGTAAACCCATGAATATAACCTGCTTTATTTTCACTTTCAAATAATACAGTACGTGTAGACTTTAATTGACTCTCGTAAAAGGCACGACGCTTTTTAACCGATAAACCACGTAGCATCTTACTACGTTTACTTCTAACATTATTTGGCACGACATTATCCATAGTAGCTGCCTCGGTATTATCGCGTTCCGAATAGGTAAAAACATGCAAATACGAAATATCTAAATCTGTTAAAAAATTATAGGTTTCTAAAAAATGCTCGTCTGTTTCTCCCGGAAAACCAACAATAACATCTACTCCAATACAAGCATGGGGCATAACCTCTTTTATTTTAGCAACACGATCCACATATAACTCACGCATGTAACGGCGTTTCATTTTTTTAAGAATGTCGTTACTACCAGATTGCAACGGAATATGAAAATGAGGTACAAAAGCTCTAGATTTCGAAACCAAATCTATAGTGTCATTTTTAAGTAAATTGGGTTCAATGGAAGAAATACGTAAACGCTCGATACCTTCTACCTTATCTAACTCGGTTACTAAATCTAAAAAAGTATGCTCGTGTTTTTTATTACCAAACTCACCTTTACCATAATCGCCAATATTAACACCTGTTAAAACAATTTCTTTTATGTTTTTAGCCGATATTTCTCTAGCATTTTCTAAAACATTTGCCATAGTATCACTTCGTGAAATACCACGTGCCAAAGGAATAGTACAGTAAGTACATTTATAATCGCAACCATCTTGAACCTTTAAAAATGCTCGTGTTCTGTCGCCTATGGAGTAACTACCTACGTAAAAATCGGCTTCTTCAATCTCGCAAGAATGCACTTCGCCAAAATCGTTTTTAGAGAGGTCGTTAATATAATCAGTAATCTTAAATTTTTCGGTTGCTCCAAGTACTAAATCCACACCATTAACATCGGCTAATTCCTGTGGTTTTAATTGGGCATAACACCCTACAGCTGCCACAAAAGCATCTGGATTAGCTTTTTGAGCTTGCTTTACAATCGTTTTAAAGCGCTTATCGGCATTTTCTGTTACAGAGCATGTGTTTATAACATAAATATCTGCTTTTTCAGCAAAATCGACCCTATCAAACCCTTCATTGTTAAAATTTCTAGCAATGGTAGAGGTTTCTGAAAAATTTAGTTTGCAACCTAAAGTATAAAATGCGACTTTTTTATTCATTATAATTTGTTAATCCGAACTTGTTTCAAGGTAATTTAAAATTTATCTTTACCATTAAAAGATTGCAAATTTACAATTTATAACTTACATGAAAAAAACTATTAAAACACAAATAATCAACTACTTATCAGTTAGTTGTATCATGTTTTTTCTTTTTTCATGCCATAATGATGCTTCTAAAAAAAATGATCATCTCGTATTTCGTTATAATGAATATGCTAATATTAACACTTTAGACCCCGCATTTTCGAGAACACTTCAAGATAATTCGGTGTCTAATCAACTATATAATGGCTTACTACAGCTGGATAACAACTTAAATCTTTTACCATCTATTGCTAAAAGTTGGAACGTATCTCAAGATGGTTTAATTTATACTTTTAATTTACGAAACGATGTTTACTTCCATAAACACGAATTATTTGGTAAAGACTCTACTAGAACCGTTGTTGCTAAAGATTTTACTTATAGCTTAAACCGATTAAGAGACGAAAAAATTGCTGCTCCTGGCAGTTGGGTTTTAAACAAGGTTGATGACTTTAAAGCTATTAACGATACTATTTTCCAAATTAACTTAAAACAACCTTTCCCCGCTTTTATAGGGCTTTTAGCCATGAAGTATTGCTCTGTTTTACCTCAAGAAATTGTAGAACATTACGGTACCGATTTTCGTGCTAACCCTATAGGAACAGGACCTTTTAAATTTAAACGTTGGGAAGAAAACATAAAACTTGTTTTTAGAAAGAATGAAAATTATTTTGAAACAGACAGCGTAGGTAATAAACTTCCATATTTAGAAGCTGTGGCACTTACCTTTTTGCCCGATAAGCAAAGTGAATTTTTACAATTTGCTCAAGGTAATATTGATTATTTATCCGGTTTAGATGCGTCCTACAAGGATGAACTGTTAACGGCCGATGGCAAACTCAGAGCCAAATACAACCAAAGCGTTGATATGATTCGAGGGCCATATTTAAACTCTGAATATCTTGGGTTTTATTTAGATTCTAAATCGCCAGAAATACAGTCGGAGCTTATTAGAAAAGCCATTAATTATGGTTTTGACAGAAAAAAAATGATGCTGTATTTACGTAATGGTATTGGAAACCCTGCAAATGGTGGCTTTATTCCTAAAGGTTTACCAGGACATGACACGTCTATAGGTTTTAGCTATAAACCACAACTAGCAAAGCAACTCGTTGAACAATTTAAAGCTGAAAGTGGTATTAGTAACCCGGAAATCACTTTAAATACCACAAGTAATTATTTAAGTTTTTGTGAATTTATACAACGTGAACTTGAAAAAACAGGCTTACAAATTAATGTTGATGTGTTGCCAGAAGCAACCTTAAGATCTGCCCGATCTAACGGAAAAGTAGATATGTTTAGAAGTTCTTGGATTGCCGATTATTTAGATGCCGAAAACTACTTATCTATTTTTTACAGCAAAAACTTTGCTCCTGGTGGCTCTAATTACTTTCATTATAAAAACGACATGTTTGATAGTCTTTACAACAAAGCCTTTACCATAACCGATATTGAAAAACGGAAACATTTGTATACCAAAATGGATTCCTTAGCCATGGATAAGGCGCTAATGGTACCATTATTTTACGATGAAGTTGTTCGTTTTACTAGAAAAAATGTAAAAGGTTTAGGTATTAACCCTATAAACATGTTGGATTTACGGTATGTTAGTAAAGATTAGATATCCTCTATATTTTTACCAATATCATCAATTTCATCTTTAACAACTACTACCGATTTTTTCCATTTACTTTCTAAAAACATGTAAAAGCCCCATAATGCCAATAATGCTGCTGGTAAGCCAATAAAATTAGCTCCAAAATTATTATCCCAATCAATTCCCCAATCGAACACATATATATCCAACAAGGCTATAAGCATTCCGAAAACAAAACTGGATACATAATATAAAACCACACCTAAAATAGCGTAAAGCCATTTGTTTTGGTTGTATTCCTCTGCTAAGTCGTAAAATCGCTTTCCTATAAAGTAGATTAATAAAATGCCTAACATAATTATGTATTAAGTTTTAAAGTGAGCAAGATAACTAATTGTATTGAAAACAAAATCCCGAATCTAGACAGACTCGGGATTTATAAATATTACTATATAACCTATAAATTAGCTTACTAATTGCTTTGTAGAAGGTTTAAACTTAGTTAAAACAATACCATCAACAGCGGCTTCATACTCTGCCATAGTTGGTGTTCTACCCAAAATTGTAGATAATACTACAACAGGTGTAGATGATAATAAAGATTCACCTTTTTTCTCGCCAGTATCTTTTACAACACGACCTTGGAATAAACGCGTAGATGTTGCCATTACCGTATCTCCTGGTTCTGCTTTTTCTTGGTTACCCATACAAAGATTACAACCTGGACGCTCTAAATACAACATGTTTTCGTATTTAGTACGTGCTAACCCTTTTGGTGCGCTATCGTCAAATTCAAATCCTGAATACTTAACTAAAATTTCCCAATCGCCTTCAGCTTTTAACTCATCAACAATATTATATGTTGGAGGTGCCACTACTAAAGGTGCTTTAAATTCAACTTTACCATGTTGTGCTTCAATGTTTTTAAGCATTTGAGCTAAAATCTGCATATCTCCTTTATGAATCATACAAGATCCAATAAATCCTAAATCTACTTGTTTAGTTCCTCCGTAGAAAGATAATGGACGAATAGTATCATGTGTATAACGTTTAGATACATCATCATTATTTACATCTGGATCGGCAATCATTGGTTCAGCAATTTCGTCTAAATCAATAACAACATCAGCATAATAGTTTGCATCAGCATCTGGTTTTAAAGCTGGTTTAATACCTGTCTTTAATTCCTGTATTCTAGCATTTGCTTTATCAACTAAACCTTGAAGTACTTTATTGTCATTATCCATACCCTTATCAATCATGATTTGGATACGACCTTTTGAAATTTCTAATGATTCAATCAATGTTTCTTCTTCTGAAATACAAATAGAAGCCTTAGCTTTCATCTCTGCAGTCCAATCTGTAAATGTAAAGGCTTGATCGGCAGTAAGCGTACCAATATGAACCTCTATGATTCTTCCTTGGAATACGTTTTCTCCACCAAACTGCTTTAACATTTGTTGTTGTGTAGCGTGTACCACATCACGGAAATCCATGAAGCTTCTCATTTCACCTTTAAAAGTAACCTTTACAGATTCTGGAATTGGCATAGTAGCCTCACCTGTAGCTAATGCTAAGGCAACAGTTCCTGAATCGGCTCCAAAAGCTACACCTTTAGACATACGTGTATGAGAATCTCCACCAATAATAATATCCCAATCATCTACAGTAATGTCATTTAATACTTTATGAATTACATCGGTCATAGCGTGATATTGTCCTTTAGGGTCACGTGCTGTAATTAAACCAAAATCGTTCATAAAACTCATTAATCTAGGAATGTTAGCCTTAGATCTATCATCCCAAACAGAAGCTGTATGACAACCCGATTGGTAACCCGCATCTACAATTGGAGAAATGATAGTCGCTGCCATCATCTCTAATTCTTGAGATGTCATTAAACCTGTAGTATCTTGAGACCCTACAATGTTTACTTCAACACGCACATTAGAACCTGCATGTAATGTTTTACCTGGAGTATTTCCAACAGCATTTTTGTTGAATATTTTTTCAACAGCTGTTAAACCTTGTCCTTCAACAGATACTTCTTTAGAAGGTGCGTAAACTTGAGGAATATCTATTCCTAATATTTTACAAGCTAAAGTTTGTAATTTTTTACCGAAAACAACAGCGTAAGAACCTCCTGCTTTGATAAACTCCATTTTTGGTGGTGTTAATGCAGCAGAAATATCTTTTAACTCTTTATCTCCGTTATATAATTTTTTTGTTTTTGTATTAATGGTTAATACCGTACCTGTAGCTACAGAATAAACTTCTTCTAAAACTGGTTCTCCATCAGCATCTACAACAGTATTACCGTCTGCATCCTTTTGTTGTACCCAGTTTTTTAAATCGATACCAATACCACCAGTTACTCCAACAGTTGTTAAGAAAATTGGTGCAATACCATTTGTTCCAGCAATTACAGGAGCAAAATTGATAAATGGCACGTAAGGGCTAAAAGGAACACCAGTCCATAACGCTACGTTATTTACACCAGACATTCTTGAAGATCCAACTCCCATAGTACCTTTTTCGGCGATTAACATCACACGTTTATCTGGGTGTTGCTCTTTTAAAGCTAACAATTCGTTTTGCATGTCTTTGTTATGCTCAAACATACACTGACCGTGTAATTCACGATCTGATCTTGAGTGTGCATCAGCACCTGGAGATAATAAATCTGTAGAGATATCACCAACACCTGCTATATAAGTTACCACTTCAATTTCTTCCTCAACATCCGGTAACTTGGTAAAGAATTCTGCTTGCGAGTAGCTTTCTAATAATTCTTTAGCAATTGGGTTTCCTGCTTTGTAAGCATCCTCTAAAAGTTCCATATCTGCCTCGTATAAAAACACTTGTGTTTTTAATACTTTAGCAGCCTCTGCAGCAATAGCAACATCTTCTCCTAAAGCTAAAGCTAATAAAACTTCTATAGAAGGTCCACCTTTCATGTGAGACAATTGCTCGAAAGCAAAAGCAGGAGTGATTTCAGCAACTATAGACTCTCCTAAAATAATTTCTTTTAAAAACTTAGCTTTTACACTAGCAGCACTCGTAGTACCAGGCAATACGTTATAAATAAAAAAGTTAAGAGAATCTTCTCTATACTCATTATGTACATCTTTAATTTGAGCAATAATTTCACTCAATAATTCCGCTCCATCAATAGGTTGTGGATGAAGCCCCTGGCCTTTTCGCTCTTCGATCTGCTTAAGATAGTCGTTATACGTGTTCATAAAAGAATTTGTTTTCAATGTTAAAATGACATGAATACTTACATTCCATGCCATGTAATATTATTTTAGAGTTGTTTTTTTAGTCCTTGCAAACTTAAAGAATTTAAAGCAAAGTTTTAAAAAGAAACTATGGAATACAACAAGTAATTATAGTTATTTATTATAGTAGTATTATTTATTTATTTGATTGTCTATTTTTTATCATTTCACTAAATAAACTAACAATTTTTCAAGCTAATCGTAAATAAACCGTTTAATATATCTTGAATCTCTTAAATTAGTTATAGGATTTTCAAAAAACTTATATAATAAATAAGCCAGTAAAAATGAAATAAGCCAATAGGCGACCAGAATTATTAATTTTACAATACTTGATTGCGAGTTAATATCTACAAAATGCTGAATTGTGAGTAACACTATAGAGTAATTAACCAAGTATAACCCATAAGACCATATACTAATGGAAGTGATTTGTGAGTTAAAAAACCTTTTAGGCTTCCACTCTAGAAAAAAAGGAAACAATAATAATAAACTTATGGACAATAATGGTAGGTAGAAAATATTAAAAAAGAGTGTTGCGTTTTCTGGCTGTACACCAAAACTAAAAATTAAAACATGTATGCCTAAAAAAAGAACAAGACCTAAACCGAAAAGCAAATTTTTATACTTTACAATTAACATATTAAAATTATAGATTAAAAAAGCCACCAAAAAACCATAATAGATGCTATCGATTCTGTAAATAACAACCTTGCGAATATGCTGACTCCAATCGTGCATAGACTCAATACTGTTATTAACATGAAAATTAAACCTAAAACAAGTAACCCCAAATATTACAGAAAAAATGGTTATTAAAAACAGCGTATTATAACTCGTTTTCTTGAAGCAATATACTAAGCCAAACATTATTAATGGTCCTATTATATAGGCATACTCTTCAATAGATAAGCTCCATGCTTCGGTAAAAAAATCGGGATGTGGACTGTTGAAATTTTGAATAAACCCAAAATAGCCGGCTATACCATTTATAACTTCTCCTTTTAAAGCCCATAATAAGGCTATGTTTATAAGTAAGATTAAAAAATAATTTGGTAAGGTTCTAAACCAACGTCTAACCCAGAAATAACCAAAATCTTTAAATTTTGTTTCTCCCTTTTGTAATTGTTTTAAAAGTATAGTTCCTATTAAAAAACCACTTAAAACAAAAAATAAATCGACTCCAACTGTACCAAAAAATTGAATGACGGTTATTATAATATGTTGTTGATTAGGAAAAAGTAATAACGTAGAATGAGAAAACAACACCAATAGAATGGCTATTGCTCTAAGCACATCTAATCCGAAGATTCTATTTTTAAGGTTTATATACATCGAAGTTTATTCAATGTAAAGCTATTAAAATAAACTTTTAATAATTTGCTCTTCTGAAACACCTTCGGCCTCGGCCTTATAATTTTTAATAATTCTATGACGTAAGATACTTTGCGAAACCGCTTGTATATTTTCGATATCTGGTGAAAACTTACCTTGTATAGCAGCATGTGTTTTTGCTGCTAATACTAAGTTTTGAGAGGCTCTTGGTCCTGCACCCCAATCGACATAGTTTTTTATAAGCTCTGGTGCTGCATCGCTATTTGGTCTTGTTTTACCAACCATTGAAACGGCATACTCAATAACATTATCGGCTATAGGAATACGACGAATTAGACTTTGAAATTCAACTATTTCTTTAGCCGTAAACAAAGCGTTTACTTTTACCTTAACATCAGACGTTGTTGCTTTTACAACCTGTACTTCTTCTTGGTATGTTGGATAATCTAAATTAATAGCAAACATAAAACGGTCCAACTGCGCTTCGGGTAACGGATATGTTCCTTCCTGCTCTATTGGGTTTTGTGTTGCTAAAACAAAATATGGTAAATCTAAATTATAACGATGACCAGCCACTGTAACCGAGCGTTCTTGCATAGCCTCTAATAAAGCTGCTTGAGTTTTAGGTGGTGTTCTATTAATTTCGTCGGCTAAAATAATATTTGCGAAAATAGGCCCTTTTATAAATTTAAAATGGCGGTCTTCATCTAAAATTTCACTGCCTAAAATATCACTAGGCATTAAATCTGGTGTAAACTGAATACGTTTAAAATCTAATCCTAAGGCCTGCGCAATAGTATTAACCATTAATGTTTTTGCTAAACCAGGAACACCAATTAATAGTGAATGTCCGCCAGAAAAAATTGAAATAAGTATTTGGGTAACAACTTCGTCCTGTCCAATAATAACTTTGGAAATTTCAGTTTTTAAAGCTTTAAACTTTTTTACAAATTCTTCAATAGCAGCAACGTCCGACATACTTTTTTATTTTTTTAACCAGTTACCAGAAAATTCACAAGATCTATGCTCTTTACTTATTTTAACGTAAGTATCAAGTATTTTTTCATCTTGCCATTTTTCAATAGCTCTAATTTTCTTTTCTTCTAAAGCTAAATCTTTAATTTTTAGATAATCGCGAGCGTAATCTGCAGTGTGCTCATCGATTCTATCTGTAACCATTAAAAGTTTAAACTTCTGTCCTCCTGTTCTATCTTCTTCTCTTAAAACTAAACTAACTTCGTTGTCTTTTAAGTTTTGAATTTGAGCGTATAATTCTGGATCCATTCTGGTTAACTCAAAATTATAATCTTGTGTTGTTGGGTTAATTAATTGACCTCCATCACCTCGAGTTTCTTTCTCGTCACTTATTTCTCTTGCGGCATCAGCAAACGTAATATCGCCAGCTACGATACGCTCTCTTACTTTTTCTAAGCGCTCTTTAGCTTCTGTAACAGCCTCACTAGATACTTTAGGCGTTAATAAAATATGAGCCACATCGTACTCTTGACCTCTAATTTTCTCTAAAGTTATAATATGATATCCAAAATCTGTTTTAAAAGGCTCTGACACTTCTCCTTCTTGCAAAGCAAAGGCTACTTGTCTAAACTCTTTAACCATTCTTGGTTGCTTCTTGTTAAGTGTGTATTTACCTCCTTTACTCGCCGACCCTGGATCTTGAGAATACAATACAGCTTTAGAACGGAAACTTGCACCACGCTCTATAATATCTGCTTTAAATTGCTTTAAACGGTTAATAACACGTTCGCGTTCTTCTTCTGAAACTTTAGGTTCTGCAACAATTTGCGCTACTTTAAGTTCTGTTCCAAACGTTGGTCTTTGATCTTCAGGAATTTTATTAAAAAAATCTCTTACTTCCTCTGGAGTAATTTCAATTTCTTCAACAATACGCGCTTGCATTCTTTGTGCTAATAAGTTTGATTTGTTGATTTCAAACATTTCATCTCTAAATGTTTTCTCGTCGTCCTTCTTATAAAATTCTAAAAGACGCTCCATAGAGCCATTTGTTTGTTGTAAAAACTGTTGGATTTGATAATCTACATTTTTTCTTACTTCGGCATCAGAAACAGGAATACTATCTTGAATAGCATGATGTGCATATAGTTTTCTTTCTAACATTAAACCAAATAATTCGCAATCTTCTACCCCTTCAATAGATCCTCCACTTGCTGTTATTTGATCTTTTTCTTTTTGAATATCCGACTCTAAAACTATAAAATCACCAACCACGGCTGCTACACCATCTACCTTTCTAGCATTTGATGTATCAACAGAATCTACTTTTTTAGTAACTACCTCTTTAACTTCATCTTCAATAATCTCTTGAGCATTTACAGCATTTGCTGTTACTAAGGCTACGCATAAAGAAAATACGTATTTAAGGTTAATTGTATATTTCAAATTGTTTGTTTTTAATCGCATCTTTGGTGATATCTTTTTCTAATTCTCTTATAAACTCAAGCTTACGCTTGTTAATAACTATTTGGTCGATAGTTGGCTTAACATATTCCAATGGTGCCGTATCGTTTCTAACCAAAACATCATTAATTTGCATCAAATATACTCCTAATGAATCTTTGAGTTGTACAAAATTAGATTTTTTTAACAGTTGATTTCTATTTTCAGAATTTACAGCTGGAATTTTCTTAATAACTTGACTCAATTTAATCCAAATGGAGTCGTTAAGCGAATAGGATTTAAACTGAATGGAAATAGAATCTAGTGCCTTTCTATCTTCGCTATTATAGCGTTTCAGTTTCTTTTTAATATTATCAAAATCAATGATGTTTTCATTTACATGGATGTAACGGAACTTAATAAGCTCTTCATTTAATTTAAAAACCTCCTTGTTATTATTGTAGTAAATCTCAGCCTCTTCAAACGACACTTTTCTATCTACACTGCGTTCCACCAGCGCCTGTATGTAGGCTTTACTATACAAATCGTTTTTGTATTGTTGTACCAACCTGTCAAAGGCGACTTGTTTATCTTCTCCTAAATTTAGTTTTGCACCATCAACAAGTAATTGTTGTGTAGCCCAACGCTTAATAAAATTTTGCACTATTAAGGTGCTATCCTCTTGCGAGGCATCTTCGGAGACTAAATCTTCAATATCATCTAAATACAAGTAGTTTTCATTTACGCGTGCTATTGGGCTGCCTTCATCGGATGTTTTTAAAAACTCGCATGAGCAAACCGACACTAAAACTAACAGAATAAATATTTTTTTACGCACGCTTATTTATTAAGTTTAGTTTTTACCGCTTGTAAAACGTCTTGATTAACATCAATTTTATATTTAGCCTTTAAGGCTTTAAGCCAATTTTCTTCTTTATAATTTTGATAATCGCTAGTTACAGCGCCTTTAGCTACATCGAACGTTTTTTGTGCTTTTGGAAATATTTCTTTAACCTTGACTACCACAAAAGCATCGTTATGCTTATAAATTTTAGATACTCCTTTTTTGAAGTTGAATTTCTTAGGAAGGGTTTGATGGCTAGCATCCATAACATCTGAAGTAAAAATAACATCGACATTATCATTACTGTTCACTAATGATTTAATACGATCTATTGGCATATTTTCATTAAGTAGTTTCGATACTTTTTTTAATGTTTTTTGTTTAGGTGATGTTGCCACAATCGCATCTATACGCTCTTCCTGCATATAATCAGTCTTATGGCTATCGTAATAATTTCGAATACCTGTAGAATCTGTTTTTGAAGCATTCCAAATGGTTGTTTCCATTAAATCGAATAACAATAACCCATCTCTATATTCTGCCACAATATTTGCATAATCTTCATTATCCTCTTCTAAATGCGTTTCTTGATAATCGATTAAGTTTTCATTTAAAAAGGCTTCGTATTTATTTGATACTAATCTCTTAAAAGCTTCTTTAACCGAAGTGTTACGCTGCGTGTTAGTTAAATACACACCAAAATCGTTATACGTTAATTTTTTGTCTCCAATCGCAACTAAAGGTTGATTACCTGCAAAATCCGATGGAAGCTTCCAAGTTTTCTTAAAATAATCATCATTTAAAATAGAAATGAAATAGTTTAAATTTGGTGGCGTATCGCTAATTGAATACTTAGCTCTTAGTTTATCGGTAAGTGCTTTATCAATAAGCTTAGATCTGCTATCGCGTTTTACTTTCTCTACTAATTCCGGCTTAATAGTTTTAAGACTTGGTACTCGCGAAATTTCATGTAATTTTACAATATGCCATCCAAAATCTGTTTTAAAAGGTTTCGATACATCGCCTATATTTTTTAATCCGAACGCCACATCTTCAAATTCCTTAGCTCTTAATTGTCCACTTGAAAAAGCTTTAAGCATACCACCTTTTGATGCTGAATTTTTATCGTCTGAAAACTGTTTCGCCAATGCATCAAAAGCCTCACCTTGATTTAGTTTTTTATAGATATCTTGAATTCTAACTTCTGGATTTTCTGCTAAAGAATCATTTTTATTTTCTACTACCATAATATGAGCAACAGTGCGCTCTCCTCTAGATTCTCGTTTATCTAAAACATGAAGTATATGATAGCCAAAACGCGTTCTAAACGGTTGAGAAATATCACCAACATTTGTATTAAATGCAGCATTTTCAAATTTATAAACCATTTTAAAACCACCAAAATAACCAAGCTTCTCGCCATAAACGGTTTGTCCGTTATGTACTTCTGCTCTCACTTTTTCAAAACCTTCTTTTAAAGCTCGTTCTCTTAATTTAGTTATTTTATTAAAAGCGATAAGCGAATCTTGAGGTGAAGCATTTTCATTAAGTTTAACTAAAATATGGTTAGCGTTAACCTCGTTTAACGTTCTATCGTAAGCCTCTTCAACCAAAGCATCCGTAACCTTAGAGTCTGTTATATAGTTTTTTGCTAATTGCTTTTTATAGCTAGATAATTCTCTTAAATAGGTTGGTTTCTTGTCCAACTCTAAACTTTTGGCTTCTTTTAGCTTTAACTTATAGTTTGTAAAAAGCGTTAAATAAGCATCAACATCTTTTTGCGATTCATCTTGAACCAAATCTAAATTTTTATTGTAAACTCTTAAAAATTCCGAAGCATATACGGGAGCGCCATCTACGGTAAAAAGCACGTCGTCTTCTGCAGTTTGTCCCTTTACGTTTAACGCTGCTAAAGTTAAAAACAGAGTAAATAAATATCTTAATGTCATCAGATTAAATTTTAAAGTGTTCATCGATTGCGTAGCATAACGCTAATATTAGTTATAGTATTACAGCCTCTTAGTTTAGACGCCTAATATATAGCGTGATATTTTATTTTCAACGCTTACAAAAATAATAATATAAACCTATTATACAAGTTGTTTTGCTAACGATTAAAAAAACTAATTAGTATAACTATTAAACTTTAAAACAAGAGATTATATTTGTTTCTAATAGCTTTATATTTGAACCCAAAAACAGCAACTAATACACATGCGTAAACTTAAACTTATTTGGGACTTTCGCGGTCCAGATGCCAGTAAAATAGCAGAACACCACGAAATTCATTTAAAAGAATATATTCAATTAGAAAAGTTGAACATTACCATTACGGGTGTTGAAACATTAAGTGAGCTTCATACCCTTGCTTTTTTGATTGTAAACGAAGACCAAATGAAGCCTATAAGAGATGCCTTAAAACCCCACCGAGGAGAAGTTTATAGCGATAAAAAATAAATTACCTTTTAGGATATTGCTTTCTAATATTCCAAATTAACTCTTCCAAACCATTTAATTTTAATTCGTAAACCTGTTCTAGCATAGTACCTAATTTTCCTTTTGGAAACCCTTTACTATGGTACCAAACCACATAATATTCTGGCAAGTCTATTAAGTAACGGTCTTTGTATTTACCAAACGGCATTTTAGTATGCGCCAAGTCTATTAAAAATTGTTTATCTGGCAGCATAGGTTTAGTTTGTTAATTTAAATGTAATTGGTTTTTAATTTAATGCGTATTTCGAAAACTTTTCAAGTTCGGATCTCATAAAAACATCCCATGTTGCTTGCGCTTCTTTATTTCTTGAAAAATCCGTTTCGCTGTCGTACTTTTTTTGCATCACAGCTAGTTCTGCATTAATCGTTTTATAAAGTATTTTAAGTTCCTGTTTAATAGAATTGGAAATGTTCAGCTTACTAATTCTATATCTAAACTTTCTTGCAAATAACTCTGTTATATTAAAATGAGTTTGTTCGTGACCTAAAATATGTGTAGTAGCTCGCTCTTTTTTATACCAAGATTTTTCGGGGTAAAAATGAGCAAATACCTCGGTAGTAAAACCAACCACCTCATCTTTATCCGTTTTAGTAACCGAATATCTAAATGTAATTCCAGAAGCGGTATTAGCTACTGCTGCCTCGTCCATTTTAGGTGCGCCCTTAAAATCGTTCCAGGACAGTTTGTTTGCACCACTCCAAACCAAAAACGGCTCGTTATCTTGAACACAAAAAAGACATATAAAAATTAGAAAAACTTTGCTCACAAGAATAAAACGTATAGCCTTAAGTATTATTATTTAACCTCAACAATAGTTAAATCGTCGTACTTTACTAGGTAAACAGAATCGTTATAATACCCTCCAAAAATTTTCTTTTTATAGGCAAATTTATTCTCAACATATTCCGTTAATGGTGCACTAATTACCGAAGCATATAAATCGGTAGACGAAACCAAACGCAACACCACATCCATAGTTAAATCAAACCCTTTAACAGCCCTTTTATTTGGCGTTATATTATATTGTTTCTCGTATGCTTTAACGAAAGAATTATTGTCATTTTCACTGTATTCCTTTGATGCTGCTGCAAAATGAAACTGTAAGCTCGATAAATGTGAGTTATTAATTTGATCGCCTTCAAAAGCCGAATTAATATTGGTTGTTAATAAAACAATCTCGGTTGCTTTAGCATCTACTTTTTCAGGATTAACTTTATTATTTAACGACGCTAATACACTCGTTACATTGGATGCATAACCTTCATTTTGTGTTTCTAAAAACACCATGTTTTTACCCGGTTTTAGCGCTCCCTCAATATCCTCTTTAGTTACAAAAAACTCATCTTTACCATCTTTATTCTTTCTAGAATACACGATTTTTGCAGCATTAAACTCTCGTTTTAAGCTATTGGCGATAGTAATATTTTTAGTATCGGCAATAATAATGATATTACTAGCCGTAGAGTCAGACTTAACAAAATTAACCACCTTATCTTTTAATAAGTCGTTAGATGGTCTAGATTGAAACACATTGTCGTGCAATTTTAAGTTTGTACCAATTGGCGAAATTACAGGAACATTATAAGGTTTTAACTCTAAAGCAACCTTATTAAAGCTCGCAGGTGTTAATGGCCCAATAACGGCATCGACATTTTCAAAATTATTTTCTCTTAAAATTCTAGATACTTCGCTAACCTCATAACGTGTATCGTAAACATCTACTTTTAAAGATACACCTAAAGTTTTTAAAGAATCTAAAGCCATTAAAACGCCCGAATGAAAATCTAAAGACACGTCTAAATAAGGATCTCTTTTTAGACTACTTTTTATATCACTTACCGAGTCAAAATCAACTCGGTGCATTCTAAAAGGTAACATAACAGCAATATGCTTGGTATCCAAATTAGATATACTTCTAGATAAATCACGAGCTTCCCCTTCCTGCATCGCACCACCCAATTCGTTACTATTTGCTGTAGCAACATTTGTTGTATGTGGTATTTTTAAAATCATTCCAGACTTTAAACCCGTTTCCTTTAATCCTGGGTTTAACGCTTCAATATCGCCTTGCTCTAAACCTAATTTTAATTTTAAACGATAAAAACCTTCTTTAGGTAAAACCTTGTAATAACTATACTTGTCGTCAAATTGCTTTTGCTCCTTAGCTTCTAGATTTGGCACATTAATAACAGCTCCTTCATTTAAAACTGCAGGCATATTTGGGTTTAACGTTTCCAACTCATCAACAGTAACACCAAACTTATAGGCAATGCGCCACTTCCCTTCTTTTGGCTTTACGGTGTAGGTTTTAGTTGTAGCAACTTCCTCAACCGTTTCTGTTATTTTAAACTGTGGAATTTGAAGTTTATCACCTTTCTTTAAAGGGTTTGCATACAAGAACTTGTTATGCTTTTTAATATCATCCTCAGATATTTTGTACTTTTTAGCCAAACTATAAAGCGTTTCTTTTCGCTTCGTTTTATGCTCTGTAAAACCAATTAACTGCTTATCTACAGTCACTTTTGGTCTATTAGCCTTGGATATAGGAATTATTAAAACCGTATTTGGTTTTAATGCCTTTTTAGCATCAGGATTCAACTTATAAATATCAGAAGTAGTAACAAAATATCGCTTTGCAATCCCTTCAACTGTTTCTCCGTTTTTAACCTGGTGCGTACTAAAATTTTGAGCTTGTACAGTTGTAAAACCAAATGCTAAAACTAAAAAAAGTACTAATAAAAATCTATTCATGTTATTGTAATCTGCTAATAAATATAAAAACCCCGACTATAAAATTATATACGTGCCAACCCTATTAAAGGACTAAAGCAAAACTATTTTTCTTAACACTAGCACATAACATGCCAAAAATTATTTGGGCGTTACCCAAAAGGGTCGAGCTAGGAGCCTGTCTTGAGCACAGTCGAAAGGCTACAAGTCCTCGCACCTCCTCCTTCGTCGGGCTGTTGGCTATCCGCTGCAATCCCTAACGCAGAACGGTCTTCAGTTCGCAGTTTTCAGGTTTAGTTCTAACGCTACCGTAAACTGCTTACTAAATTACTCCCATTCAATAGTTGCAGGTGGTTTACTACTAATATCGTAAACTACTCTATTAACGCCTTTAACCTTATTTATTATATCGTTCGATGTTTTTTGTAAAAACTCGTAAGGTAAGTTTACCCAATCGGCAGTCATACCATCCGTACTTTCAACAGCTCTTAAGGCGACACATTTTTCGTAAGTACGCTCATCGCCCATTACACCTACACTGTTTACTGGTAATAACATTGCTCCTGCTTGCCAAACCTTATCGTATAAGCCCCATTCTTTAAGGCCGTTTATAAAAATAGCATCAACTTCTTGAAGCATACGTACTTTTTCGGCAGTAATATCACCTAAAATACGAATTCCTAAACCAGGACCAGGAAACGGATGACGACCCAATAATTCTGGATCAATGCCTAAAGTAGCGCCAACACGTCTTACTTCATCTTTAAAGATAGCACGCAAAGGTTCTACAATTTTAAGTTTCATAAAATCCGGTAAACCACCAACATTATGGTGACTCTTTATAGTTGCCGATGGTCCTCCAGTTGCCGAAACACTTTCAATAACATCTGGATAAATAGTACCTTGCGCTAACCACTTAACATCTTCTAATTTATTAGCCTCGTCATCAAAAACTTCAATAAAAGAGTTCCCAATAGCTTTACGCTTTTTCTCTGGATCTTCAATTCCGGCTAAGGCATCTAAAAATCGATTAGAAGCATCGACACCTTTTACATTAAGGCCCATACCTTCGTATTGTTTTAAAACACTTTCAAACTCATTTTTACGAAGTAAACCATTGTTTACAAAAATGCAGTATAAGTTTTTACCAATAGCTTTATTTAAAAGTACCGCTGCTACTGTAGAATCTACACCTCCAGAAAGTCCTAAAACCACTTTATCGCCTCCTACTTTATCTTGAATAGCGGCTACTGTTTCTTCTACAAAAGAATCTGGCGTCCAATCTTGATTAATACCTGCAATAGTTACTAAAAAGTTTTCAAGTAACTGTTTCCCATCGGTAGAGTGATATACTTCTGGGTGAAACTGTATAGCAAAAGTAGTTTCGCCTTGAATTTTATAAGCCGCATTTTCTACATCGCTAGTACTAGCCAATAACACACCGCCCTTTGGTAAAGCCTTAATCGTATCGCTATGGCTCATCCAAACTTGAGAACCTTCAGATATATTAGATAAAAATGCTTCACCTTTTTGAACAAAGGATAGGTTTGCACGACCATATTCTCTAGTATTTGATGGTGCTACTTCGCCTCCCGAAAAATGAGCCAAATATTGCGCACCATAACATACGGCAAGCATTGGTTTTTTACCTCTTATTTCCGACAGGTCTGGATGCAATGCATCTTCACCGCGTACAGAGTTTGGGCTACCAGAAAGAATTACAGCTTTGTAATCTTCTATGTTGGTTGGAATTTTGTTAAATGGATGTATTTCGGAGTAAATGTTGAGTTCTCTAACTCGACGAGCAATAAGTTGTGTGTATTGCGATCCGAAGTCTAATATTAATACCTTGTCATGTTGCATGCGCAAAAATAGTAATGATTTTATAATTATAAATATCTATTCAAGTTTTTTTAAGGCTACTTTTCAACAGTTTCTTTTTATAACATTTTTAATTAAACCATCGAATCTAAAATAGCTTTTATATCGTCTTCTGTAGTATCTGGGTTTATAAAACAAAAACGCGAAACGGTTTCAAAAGTATCGCCATTTTTCCACTTGGTAGGTGTAACTAAGGCAAAACCAGATTTATGATTTTCATAGGTCCAATGTGTATAATCTTCAGGCTTCCATCCTATCCTTCTATATAAGACACAAGACAAACTAGGTGCTCTTACCAATTCTACATTCGGGTTTTCTTCAATTAACCTGCCTGCAATTTGTGCTAATTCTATACCACGTTCTATAGCTTCTTTATACCTATCCGTGCCATGTGTGGCTAACGAAAACCATAAAGGTAATCCTCTAACACGACGAGTTAATTGTATTTGATAATCGGTTGGGTTAAACCCATGCGCCCCTTCATCTTTAAAAATATCTAGATAAGACCCCTGTTGCGAGTGCGCATTTTTAGCTAATTCTGGGTCCTTATAAATAATAGCACCACAATCGTAAGGAGAAAACATCCATTTATGCGGATCTATGGTTATACTATCGGCACGCTCAATACCATTAAACAAATGCCTTACAGAATCGGCAGCCAAAGCACCACCACCATAAGCAGCATCCACATGAAACCAAATGTTTTCGTTTTCGCATATTTTGGCAATACCATCTAAATCGTCAATAATACCAGCATTAGTTGTGCCTCCTGTTCCTACTACAGCAAATAACCGCGTGCGTTGCTGCTCGGTTAAACCATCAATCGTTTTTTGTAAATCTGAGCCATACATAACATCTTCAGTATCTACTAAAAGAATATCCACATCGGCTACCTTAGCCATAGCTTTTATAGAAGAATGTGCTCCAATTGACGTTATAATTAAACCTTTTTCTCTTTTAAATGCGTCGTGCTCTCTCCAATGTTCGCGAGCAGTAACAATTGCCGATAAATTAGCCGCTGTTCCGCCGCTTGTAAACACTCCAAAAGCTCCTTCTGGTAAACCTGTTAAGGATACAATCCATTTCATGGCTTCGTTTTCGCAAAAAATACCGCCAGCGCCTTCCATCCAATAGGCACCATGAATGCTGGATGCAGAAGTTACCAAATCGAACATAATAGCTGCCCGTGTTGGAGCTGCAGGCACAAATGCCAAATTTCGCGGATGATCTACCGGCACATTAGCTTTCATTAAATGCTTTCGCCACTTTTTAAACGCAACTTCTCCTCCAATACCGTCTTTAGTAATCGTTTCGCCCACCAACGCCTTTAACTCTTCTGCCTTTTTGGGCTTGCCTATTTTAGGATTAGTAGAAGAAATCCTATCAATGGTGTACTTCATGACATCCATAGTCATTTCTACTAATTCAATATCTATTTTATGCATGCTTTTACAAGTTTAAAATTAAAAACTCACCTTTTAAAGGCTCTAAGTTTTCAATTAGATTAGGAATTAGTTGCTCGCCATACTCTAAATAAAACTCCGAAAAATTGGCGTTTCGTTCTTGCAAACTTTCGTTAGGAAATAATTCGTTTTTTATGGCTGTCATGCGTGCTACCTCATCAGACAGTTTTCTTTTTTGTGCTTTCAACAAGCGCTTTTCTAGATTATCAAGACCTTTTAACTGTTTCAACTCTTGCGCTTTTACAGCGCCTAAAAAAGATTTATCGGTTTGTTCTGCTAATTCATATAGCGCTTTAAACTGATCTTCTAAATGTGTTTTTTGAGGCGAAAAATCTATATCGATATTCGAAATATCTCTTACTTTTTTATTAATTAAAGACGCTCGCTTTAAAAATAAATTTTCGGTTGTAATATTTAACTTCTCAAGCTTTTCTACTTGCTTTTCTGTTCTTATTAGTACCGAGTTTCTTAAAAGTAACATCGGGAAAGGCACCTTAACGGCATCAAAATAATCTTTTAACTGCATCCAATAGGCCAACTCTCCGCCACCACCAATATAGCATAAGTTTGGTAAAATCACCTCTTGGTATAAAGGACGCATTATAACATTAGGCGAAAATTTTTCTGGATGCTCCAAAAGCTCTTTTTGTATGGCATTTTTACTAAACATAATTGTGGTGTTTAGTACTTTGTATACATCATCTTCAAAAACAATACGCTCTCTTATGCCCTTTTCTAAATAAAATAAATTTATTTCTCTTGGGTTTACTTGTATTTTATAAGCGTCTGATACTGCTACTAACCTATTATTTGTTTCTGTAACTTTGTTAAAAGACGTTTGGTTAAACAATTCGGTTTCAACATACGGTATAAATAACTTTTTTAATGCGGCATCATTAGCATCTACTATTACTAACCCGTAATCTTTAAACAATTCATTTGCCAAAAATCGTGTTGCATCAGCAAGATTATCATGCTTTAAATAGGCGTTTTCAAAAAAGGTTTTTATATGTTGTGCATTTGTGGTTTGCCCTAAATCTTTCGAAAATATATTAAGAATAGCATCTAAACCTTCGGTTGAAAGTTCTCCAACAGCACCACTAATGGCTTTGTTCCATTGAAATTTCTTCCCTTTAAAATTGAAAAAATTAATTTCATCAAAGTCATGATCTTCGGTCGCCATCCAATAAATAGGAACAAAATCTTGATTAGGATATGCCGCCTTAAGCGTTTTAGCCAAATTTATAGTGGAAACAATCTTGTACAGGAAATATAGTGGTCCCGTAAATAAATTAAGTTGATGCCCTGTTGTTATAGTAAATGTATTAGCGGTATTTAAAAGCTCTATATGGCTATTAGTTTCAGCTGAAGCATCTAAACTTTTATATTGATTTTTTAAAACAGAAACGAGCATTTTTCTGTTTTCCATTGGAAAAGACGCCGTTTTATCTTGTATTTGAGCTTTAAAATTTTCGAGTTTAGGAAAACGATTGTAAAAAGATTCTAATTCTGCTTTTTCATCTAAATAATCGCATATTAACGACGAAAAGTATCCTGTTTTATTAAATGCTATATAATCTTGTCTCATGCTTTACATTAAAATCATGTAAATATACGGCTATTCTATTTTTAGAAATCTAAAAAATAAGTTAAGAGTTTTTACATATTTACAACAAGGTAATATTAGGGTAACATACTCCAACAAATTAGCAACTCTACTTAATACTATTTTAACCTAGATAACTTTATTATAACCCTAAATTAATAAAAGGACAAGGCTAGCTTAACACCATTACGACCTTGTAATAATAGTTTTGGCTACATATAATTAACCAAATAAAACAATCAAGATTATGAAGAATTTTTTAAGACTACTATTAGCATTTTTAGTAGTTCTTTCAACAAGTACAACACTTTTAAGTTGCGAACCAGAAGACGGTAAAAACGGCATTGATGGTATAGATGGCGAAGACGGAGCCGACGGTGAAGATGGAGCCGATGGTGAAGATTTTACACCAGCAATTACTATGTTTGAAAACAAATCTACCTTAGCGCCTTTAGTATCCATAGGTTCAGATTTTAGCACCGTAAATGCATTTTCTTTAATTAGCTCTACCGATGTACTTTCTAACGGTTTTAGATTAATAGGTGCACAAGATGGCGCTGGATTTCTTAAAGATGGAAATGAGTATATATATGTAGTTAACGCGGAAGATGATTATAGTGTTTCTCGAATCCGTTTTGATGAAAACTTAAACCCAATTAAAGGAGATTGGTTATTAAATGCTGGTGTTGCAGATTTTGCAAGACAGTGTTCTGGTACCATGTGGGAAAAAGAGATACATGGTGGAGATAAAGACATCTTTTTATCGGCTTCTGAAAGCATTGCTTACGATGTTAAAGGTATTGACCCTTGGATTGAAACACCTACTCCTACTGCCGATTTTGGATTAGATGCTTTAGGTGAATTTTCATGGGAAAACGCTGTGCCATTACCAAAAAACACCTATGCTGGTAAAACAGTTATTATTGGTGGAGATGACGATTCTAGCGGATCTGAAGGTCAAGTTACTATGTATTTATCTGAAAATGGTGATGCCGATTTAGAAAACGGAAAAATTTACGTTTTAAGATTCAAGCAAGTTTCTGATGGTGCAGGTGGTGCAGTTACTGTAGACGCAGATAAAGTTTATAACGAAGGTAGCCTTGATTTCCAAAAAACTTACGACGTTGAATTTGTTGAAATCGTTAATGGTGCTGCCATGACCAAAAACGAAATGGAAGATGCTTGTACAGCAGTTTACGCCTCACAATTTATGCGTGTTGAAGATGTAGATTACCAAAAAGGTAGCGATGCCAATGCATTAAATGTGTTTTTTGCAGTAACAGGAAGAGGCCCTGGAAGAGGAACTTACAACGATTGGGGCACTGTTTACAAATTAGAATTAGATGCTAACAACCCATTAGAAGGAAAACTAACTCAAATTGTAAGTGGAAATACGGATACTAACAACATGGACGGAAACCTTGATGCCCTGCAAAGTCCAGACAACATCTGTGTAACAGAAAACTTTGTTTATATTCAAGAAGACCCTAACTCTTTTAGTAGAGGTCATGCAGCTCAAATTTATCAAACAGATTTATCTGGTAATGGATCAAAAGTACTTTTAGAATTGGTAATTGAGAACAATCTTGACCCTTCAGGAAGTTCAGGTTTTTCAGGAGAATTTGGTGCTTTAGTAGACATCTCAGACAAAGTAGGTGTGCCAGATACGTTTTTATTAAACTTACAGCCACACTACTGGGAAAGCGACGAGTTTGTTACTTCTGCTTTACCTCATAACCAAGGTGGTCAAATTGTATTATTACAAGGCTTACCTAGATAACATTACATTTTTATTTAATAAAAAAGAATCTCCATTTAGTAATGGAGATTCTTTGTATTTATAATTTTATTCAAAACATGACTTCCACCATTAAACTTTTAAGCATTCTAACATTAATAACCATTCTTCATTCTTGCAACAAAGCAAAAGAAGAAACTGTTCCGCTACCTAATTGGTCGGCGGCACAAAATTATTACTTAGAGCAAATCAATACATCAATTGCATATCTTGACAGCTTAAAAGCCGAAGGCATACACGGACAAAAATCGAAACACTATTTTACATTAGCAAGAGCCGCTTTTAAAAAAGCAGAACCCTACGCGTCTTACCTAAATCCAGAAGTTGGCCATAGAGCAAACGGACCTGCACTTCCCGTATATAAAGAGGATAATGGCAAAATACTTAATCCTGTTGGTTTTCAAAAAATAGAGGAAAGTATTTACGACAAAGCAACATCGGCCGATGAATTTAAAGCAGAAGTATATGTTACCACAGGAATGTTACATGTGCTAAAAAAAGGAATTGCCAAACGCGAATTAAATGCACAACGCTTTTTTATTGCTACACACCAGCAATTGTTTAGGATAGTGAGTTTAGGTATTTCTGGTTTCGACACTCCGGTAAGTCATTTAGGAATAAACGAGAGTAAAATTTCATTAAAGGCATTACATACTGTTTATAAATACACCATACAGCCCATTATAAAAGCGAAAGACGCTAATTTAGATGCTCAATTTCAAGACCATATAGCTAAAGCAATAACTTACATTGAAAATAATACCGATTTTAACACCTTTGATAGGTTTACGTTTACAAGAGATTTTATGAATCCTATAACTAGAAATTGGGTTGAAATTCGGAAAACAAGTAATATTTGGGAACCAATTACTACAACGCCTTTTAATTTTGATGCACCTACTTTTTTTGAGGATAACACATTTAACCTTAACTATTTTACTCCAACAACCAACCGTAACCCAACCGAAAAACAAATTGCTTTAGGTAAAAAACTTTTTTTAGACCCTAAACTATCTGCAAATGGTAATATGGCTTGTGTAACTTGCCACATACCTAGTAAAGGTTATGCCGATGGTATGGCGTTAAATTTAGATAACCAAGGTAAACCCTTGCAACGCAATACACCTACTTTAATAAATTCGGCATTTCAAAAAAGTTTCTTTTGGGACGGTAGAGCTAATAGCTTATTAGATCAAATTTCAATGGTTTTTAAAAACAATAAAGAGTTTAATACCAATGTTCATGAATTTTCGGATGCTATTCTTAAAGACTCTACATATAGTAAGTTATTTGAAGATGCCTACGGCTCAATTCCTAAAAGCAATAAAACGGTTATTAAAGCTATATCATCATACATATCAACCTTAAATGGTTTAAATTCTAAATTCGACCAAAACATTAGAGGTGAGAAAAACACTTATACAGAAGAAGAAAAACAAGGCTACAATTTATTTATGGGAAAAGCATTATGTGCTACTTGTCACTTTATGCCTTTAACAAACGGTAATGTACCTCCTTTTTTCACGGAAACAGAACGTGAGGTTATTGGAGTTCCAGAAACTAATAAAAACGAAAAGCTTGATGACGATTTAGGCTTTTATTGGAGGTTTAAAGAAGATATTCATTTAGGCATGTTTAAAACCCCAACCATACGTAACATAGCCCTTACTGCGCCTTATATGCATAATGGCGTTTTTAATACTTTAGAAGAAGTTATGGAGTTTTACAACCAAGGCGGCGGAGGCGGACTAGGATTTGACCTTGCACACCAAACTTTGCCTTTTGATCATTTAGACCTATCTGAAAAAGAAGTAAAATCTATTATTGCATTTATGAAAACATTAACCGACAACTGTGCAAACAATGCCTATGAATAAAACAAATCGATTGATTTTTAGATAATTACAGATATATTTTGTATTTTAATAGATGAATTAAACACAAAATATAGTCATGAAAAACATAACATATTATACGATTGTCTATATAACTGTTCTATTATTCTTTAGCAGCACAGGCATTATAGCTCAAAATCCGGATACATTTGAAGAATTAAAAGGAAAAATAGTTGATGCCGATAGCAATACACCATTAACTTTCACCGACATTATTATAACCAACTCCAACATAAGTACGGTTACTAATAATGACGGTGAATTTCTTTTAAAAATACCAACTACACTTTTAAAAGAAACCGTATCTATTTCTCATTTAGGTTATGAAAAAAGAGAATTAAAGGTTAGCGACATTAAGTTTAATACCAAAATTAAATTAACTCCTGCCCTTACCACATTAAACACCATTAATATTACCACAACTACTAAAAATCCCCGAGATGTAGTCATAGAAACGCTAAAAAAGAAAAGCAGTCTATATAATAACAAAAACACTGTTATGACGGCCTTTTACAGGGAAACCATTAAAAAACGTAGAAAAAACGCATCCTTATCTGAAGCGGTTGTTAAAATTCATAAACAACCGTATAACAATATTAAGAACGACCATATTGAGTTAATAAAAGCTAGAAAAAACACCGATTATTCTAAGCTAGACACTTTAGCTTTAAAACTACAAGGTGGTCCGTTTAGTAATCTATATACCGATATTATTAAATACCCGGAATTCATTTTTACAACCAATGATATACCCATGTATGCCTTTAGCTTTGATAATTCTACAATTATAAATGGAAGAGACATTTTTGTTATAAATTTTAAGCAAAACCAAAATATAAGCATTCCATTATACTACGGTAAATTATATATCGACGCTGAAACCCTAGCGTTAACCAATGCGGTTTACAGCCTAAATATTTCAAACAGAGAGTTGTCTAGTAATATGTTTGTTAGGAAAAAACCGAAAAAAGTTGATGTTTACCCAACGCAAGCCACATATCGTGTAAATTACAGAACAACAAACGGCAAATGGCATTATGCATACAGTAATATAGCTTTAACCTTTAAGGTAAACTGGAAAGGCAAACTATTTAATAGTGTCTATACTTTAAATAGTGAAATGGCAGTGACAGATTGGGAAATTTATAACACTAAACTAGCCAAGACACGAACTACATTAATACGCCCAAACACTATTTTGAGTGATAAAACCTCAGGTTTCTCAGATCCCGAATTTTGGGGATCATACAACATTATAGAACCAGAAAAATCAATTGAATCGGCTATTAGAAAAATACAAAAACAGCTAAAACGAACGTAATAAGTCGATTTTAGCGAAGTTTAAACACTTTTATTTAGAACAAAGTAGTTTGTCCTTCGCCATCCTTATCCTTATCCTCATCCTCATCCTCACTAGAGTTTGGTTTATCTGCCGCTCTGTCTTGATCTTGATTACTTCCGTTCGATTTAGACATTTCTTGTTCATCTACAACTTCTAAGTCATCTGCGTGAACCGCTTCATTGGACTCGTAAGGTAATGGATCTAAAATATTAATTTGATTCACCTTATCTTTTGTTAATTGATTACCTTGAGCTGTAAGTCCCTTAATATCTATAAACTCTTCAAGATTAATTTCTAAGTTTTCTTTACGCTCCTTACCACGCTCTTTAGCAAATACAATTTCTGCCATAGGTTTCCAATCTGTAGATACTATTTCTAGTTGCGAATTAGGATGCTCAGAAATAAAAGACTCTTCTTTACCTTCTTGCTCTATTAAAAAACGTTTAACGTAATAAAGTTCTTTTTCACCATTAAAATAAATAGCAGATATTGGTTTTTTAGGCTCCCATTTTTCCATGACAATCATATCGTCATCAAAATGCATAGTAACCTCTGGAGTAACGGTTTTAATTACACCAGATTGGTTGATAATTAATAATTTATCTTCACCTCTAAATTCCCCTATCAGTTCGCCTCTACCATCTACATTTAAGCGTTGAACGGTATCATCAAACCAAATTTTTCTTGGTTTCAATGTTGAAACGCCTTTTTCCTTTAACTCAACACGTTTAATAGGATATTTGGTAACTACATTTCCTTTTGAAGCACGTCCTTTAATAAGTATATCTGAAAAATCTAGATCCCATTTCAACTTCTTAATACTACCTGCTTGTCTTAGGTTGATAGACACCACTTCCGCCTCGCCATTTGGGTTTGCTGAAAAATATAAACAAACGGAACCTTTGTTTCCATTGGTTAAATCGTATTCCCTATCGCGTGTTACGCTTGTAACAGCAAATCGTTTTATATATGATGGGCCTTTGGCACCATCCTTATAAATCATATTATATATGGTACGTTTATCTTTCTTTTTAAAGATAGCAACATGAATAATATCCTTACCAATAAATGTTTTTGTATCGACTTTAGTAACCATCATTTTACCGGCTTTGGTAAAAACAATAATATCATCTATATCACTACAATCGCCAACATATTCGTCGCGTCTTAAAGACGTTCCTATAAAACCTTCTTCCCTATTTACATAAAGCTTCGTGTTTCTAATAATTACTTTTGTAGCATCAACATCATCAAAAGTTCTAATTTCTGTTTTACGCTCGCGCCCTTCGCCATACTCTTTTTTAAGTCTAGTAAAGTACGCAATAGCATAATCAATTAAATGCGCTAAATGATGTTTTACCTCAGCGATTTGATCCTCTAAAGCATCAATTTTCTGTTGCGCTTTATCAATATCAAATTTAGAAATACGTTTTATTCGAATTTCTGTTAAACGTGCTATATCTTCGATAGTTACGGCACGTTTTAAATGTTTTATATGTGGCTTCAGACCATTATCGATAGCCGAAATAACACCATCCCAAGTTTCTTCTTCCTCAATATCACGATAAATTCTATTTTCAATAAAAATACGTTCTAAAGACGCGAAATGCCATTGTTCTTCAAACTCACCTAACCTTATTTCAAGCTCTTGTTTTAAAAGCTGAACGGTATTATCTGTTGAGCGACGTAACATTTCTGTAACACCAACAAATAATGGTTTATTATCTTCAATAACACAACCTAATGGCGAAATAGACGACTCGCAACTTGTAAATGCATAAAGGGCGTCAATAGTTTTATCTGGTGATAATCCGGAAGGTAGATGCACTAAAATCTCAACTTCGGCAGCCGTATTATCTTCAATCTTTTTAACTTTAATTTTGCCTTTTTCATTCGCTTTTAGAATAGAATCAATAAGCGAACTTGTTGTGGTTCCAAAAGGCAACTCGGTAATAACTAAAGTATTTTTATCTAATTGCGAAATTTTAGATCGCACACGCACTTTACCTCCTCTTAAACCATCGTTATAATTAGAAAAATCGGCTATTCCTGCTGTAGGGAAATCTGGTAATAAAGTAAAACGCTTTCCTTGTAAATGCTTTATTGAAGCATCAATAAGTTCTATAAAATTGTGTGGTAATATTTTTGTTGAAAGTCCTACCGCAATACCTTCGCCACCTTGCGCTAAAAGTAATGGAAACATAACTGGCAAATTTACGGGCTCTTTACGACGACCATCGTAACTGGCTTGCCATTCGGTTATTTTAGGATTAAAAACAACATCTAAGCCAAACTTAGAAATTCTAGCTTCTATATAACGAGAGGCTGCAGCGCGGTCTCCAGTTAAGATATTACCCCAGTTTCCTTGGGTATCAATTAATAAATCTTTCTGACCAATTTGTACCATAGCATCTGCAATACTTGCATCGCCATGTGGGTGATATTGCATGGTATGACCAACAATGTTAGCTACTTTATTGTAGCGTCCATCATCAAGATCTTTCATGGAATGCATGATACGGCGTTGTACGGGTTTAAACCCATCTTCTATTGCTGGTACTGCACGCTCCAATATAACATACGAGGCATAATCTAAAAACCAATCTTTATACATACCAGTGACTCTGGTAATGGTTTCTTGAGGCTCATTTTTATCGTTAGTTAAATCGTCGTTTTGGTCTTCTGTCATACTACTTATTCCTGCACAGGCAGAAATCTTTTTAATTTATGTTCTTTTTTTCTTTATTTAATATTATCTAGAATTCCAATATATAAAACTTAGTTAGTTTCTTTATCATTAGTAAACTTACCAAAGTTTCATTTTTCACCTCTAGTTTTAAATATTTATTTAATTATTTACTAAGCTTAAATACATACTATATTTTTTCCTTTTTAATATAGAGATTCCTGACTTCTCAGAAATATTAATCTTCTATAATATCTAGTTCCACCTTTAAATTATCAATAATAAATTCTTGACGTGTTGGTGTATTTTTACCCATATAAAATGATAACAAATCTTCGATAGACATATTATCATCTAACATAATAGGATCTAATCGAATATCTTCACCTATAAAATGCTTAAACTCATCTGGCGATATTTCACCTAAACCTTTAAAACGTGTTATTTCTGGTTTTGGTTTTAACTTCTCAATAGCATCTCGTCGTTCTTCTTCAGAATAACAATAAATGGTTTCCTTTTTATTTCTAACCCTAAATAAAGGGGTTTGTAAAATATACAAGTGCCCTTCTTTAATTACTTCGGGGAAAAACTGTAAGAAAAACGTAATTAATAATAAACGAATGTGCATACCATCTACATCGGCATCGGTTGCGATTACCACATTGTTATATCTTAAATCCTCAAGCGATTCCTCTATATTTAAGGCTGCTTGTAAAAGATTAAACTCTTCGTTTTCGTAAACTATTTTTTTAGTTAGCCCGTAACAGTTTAATGGCTTTCCTTTTAAACTAAAAACCGCTTGTGTATTTACATCACGAGATTTTGTTATACTACCAGATGCCGAATCTCCCTCGGTAATAAATAGCGTAGATTCTAAATTACGTGCGTTTTTAGTATCCCCAAAATGCACACGACAATCGCGTAATTTTTTATTATGTAAACTTGCTTTTTTTGCTCTGTCTTTTGCTAACTTTCTTATACCAGATAATTCCTTACGCTCGCGTTCTGCCTGCAGAATTTTACGTTGAATTTTCTCGGCAGTATCAGTGTTTTTATGTAAATAATTATCTAGCTTGGTTTTTAAAAAATCATTTATATAGGTTCTTACCGTTGGCAAATCGCCACCCATGTCTGTAGAACCTAACTTGGTTTTAGTCTGACTTTCAAAAACAGGTTCCATAACTTTTATAGCTATGGCACTTACAACAGATTTACGAATATCTGAAGCATCATAAGTCTTACCGTAAAACTCACGAATGGTTTTTACTAAGGCCTCTCTAAATGCTGTAAGGTGCGTTCCCCCTTGTGTTGTGTTTTGTCCGTTAACAAAACTATTATATTCCTCGCTATATTGCGTTTTACTATGCGTTAAAGCGACTTCAATATCATCACCGCGTAAATGAATAATTGGGTATAGTAAATCTGTATCTGCTATTTTTTCAGCTAATAAATCTTTTAAGCCGTTTTCACTAAAATATTTTTCACCATTAAAAACAATGGTTAATCCAGGATTTAAATACACATAGTTTTTGAGCATTTTTACAACATACTCACTACGATACTTATATTTTTTAAAGATGATTTCATCAGGAATAAAAGAAACTTTAGTTCCCTTTCTTCTACTTGTTTCTTCTAATAGCTCTTTTTCTATAAGATTTCCTTGTTCAAAATCTGCAGATGCACTTTTACCATCTCTAGAAGATTCTACTCTAAAATAGGATGATAATGCATTTACAGCTTTTGTACCAACCCCATTTAAACCAACCGACTTTTTAAAGGCTTTGGAATCGTACTTTCCTCCCGTATTCATTTTCGAAACCACATCGACAACTTTACCCAACGGAATACCACGACCGTAATCGCGAACAATAACTTTACTTCCTTGTATTGAAATTTCAATGGTTTTACCAGCGCCCATTACAAACTCATCAATAGAGTTATCTAGAACCTCTTTAAGTAAAATATAAATACCATCATCTGGAGAAGAGCCATCACCTAATTTTCCAATATACATTCCTGGACGCATACGAATATGCTCTTTCCAGTCTAGTGAACGAATATTGTCTTCGGTATATTTGGTTTCTTCTGCCATGCTCTAAATTAGAAAAATTGGTGAGGTGTGCTAATATAGTACAACCATTTAAAAAATAAAACAGGAAGACTACAAATTAATTAACAATAAATAATTATTGTTGTTAAGAACGAACTTTAAGTATTTGATGTTTTATTTAAGGACACTAACAAAATACCAATTATAACCACCAAAGCTCCAAATAACTGAACCCAAGTTAGCACTTCGTTTAAAAAAACACCTGCTAAAATTATAGTAGAAATAGGCCCTACACCTGCTACAATTGCAAAATTTGATGAACTAATCATTTTTATAGATGCGGACACTAAAAACGATGGAATTACAGTTGCAAAAACCGCTATTAAAGCCCCTAAAACATATACTTGCCATGAAAAACCTAAAAGATTTAACTCCCTAATAAAACCGTAATGAATAAACACGCAAACACAGGAAACAAGCATAGCATAAGCCGTAAATTTAATAACACCAAATTTAGGAATTAACCATCCGCTTCCAACTAAATATGAGGCATACGTAATGGCGCTTAACAAAATATAGAAACCTCCTAAATAGGTATCTATTCCTGTAATTGAAACTTCGTTTGAAAATGCAATAACAATCCCTAAATACGTTAACCCAATGGCAAGACCTTGAATTTTAGAAATAGGTTGTTTTAAAAACAACTTATTTAACAACAAGACTATGGTTGGATACAAAAACAATATAATACGCTCTAAACTCGCCTTGATATATGTAAGCCCAACAAAATCGAAATAGCTCGCTAAATAATACCCAACAAAACCGAAAAACACCAACCATAAATAATCTTTTTGATTGGGATTAGCTTTTACTTTTTGGTTTCTATGCCAGTAGGCAATTACTAAGTAAAAAGGAAAGGAAAACAGCATACGTAAAAGCAATATACTAATAGAATCGACCTTATAGTTATAGGCCAATTTTACCATAACAGCTTTGGAGGAAAACAATACAATTCCTAAAACCCCTAAACCTATTCCGTACCAAAATTGTTTTGATGTTTGCATGAAACGAAAGTAAGTTGGCGTTTTTTAACAACACTAACCCTAAAGATAGAATTACGATGCCCAACAGTGAATAGGAAATATAGAAAAAAGCTTTTGTTTAAAGCATAAAAACAAAAGGTTTTAAAATAATTTAAAAAACTATTACTTATGTGACTATTACCTTTTCTGCTTTAGCACGAAGTATTAGATTTCTAGTTTTTAATAGCTTGGTCATATATCCTTTTACATAAATCCAATCTAAAAACTTACCAAAAACACCATAAGGGAGTTCGTAGTAAAACTTATCTATCATGATGGTTTTATCGTTCTCCTCTTCAAAAATATGCTCATGTCTATAAGCCTTAAAACTTCCATTAACGAGCTCGTCAACAAATATTTTTGGCGATTGAAAATCTACAATTTTTAATGTAAGGTGCTGAACGTAACCAAGATGACTAGTTTCCCAAATTACAATATCATCTAAATCTACTAAACCAGTAGTTTTTCCTGAAATTGCAATTTCCTTTGAATGTTTTAAAGATTGTTGGTAAAAGTCGACATCTCTAGCCAAATCAAAACAGGTTTTTATATCTGCATTAATTTGCGTTTCAACTTTAATTAACGTCATAGGTTCTAAAATATAGGTTTATGGATAGCTTGGGGCATCCAATACATTGGACCCAAAAGTATACCAAAAGTCACATAGTACCAAATTAACGTTTATACATTGAATAAGAAATGCATAATATCGCCATCCTTTACAATGTAATTTTTACCTTCAACACGCATTTTTCCTGCCTCTTTTACTTTAGCTTCGCTCCCATAGGCAACATAATCTTCATAAGCAATAACCTCGGCACGTATAAATCCTTTTTCAAAATCGGTATGGATAACACCAGCTGCCTGTGGCCCCGTTGCTCCAACCGCTACAGTCCAAGCTCTTACCTCTTTTACACCTGCTGTAAAATACGTTTGTTGGTTTAGTAATTTATATGCCGAACGAATTAATTTGGCCGCTCCAGGTTCATCCAAACCTATATCTTGAAGAAACATTTGGCGTTCTTCATAATCATCCAATTCATTTATATCTGCCTCTGTTCCAACGGCTAAAACTAAAACTTCTGCATTTTCATCCTTAACAGCTTCCTTTACCTGCTCTACGTAATCGTTTCCAGAAACCGCTGCGCCTTCATCTACATTACAAACATACATTACTGGTTTATCTGTAATAAATTGAGACGGTTTAACGTATTCTTCATAATCTTCCTCAGAAAACTCTAAAGCTCTTACCGATATTCCTGCTTCCAGATTTTCCTTTATTTTTAATAAAACAGCCTCTTCTTTTTGAGCCTCTTTATTTCCTGTTTTAGCTGCACGCTTAACTTTATCTAGCTTCTTTTCGGCAGTTTCTAAATCTTTAAGTTGTAACTCCATATCGATAGTTTCCTTATCTCTAATAGGATTTACATTTCCATCGACATGTACAATATTATCATTATCAAAACAACGCAAAACATGAAGAATAGCATCTGTTTCGCGAATATTTGCTAAAAACTGATTACCTAAACCTTCCCCTTTACTAGCGCCTTTAACCAAACCAGCAATATCTACAATCTCTACTGTAGCAGGTAATACGCGCTCTGGATTAACCAAAGATTCCAGCTTCTCTAAACGTGGATCTGGTACATTAACCACTCCAATATTAGGCTCGATAGTACAAAACGGAAAGTTTGCACTTTGTGCTTTTGCATTTGATAAACAATTAAATAAGGTTGACTTCCCTACGTTTGGTAATCCTACAATACCTGCTTTCATCTAAAATATATTTTTTATTTCCGAAATATCGAAAACCCTTTTACAACTTATTTTTTTTAAAATGAATTGCCTCTGTAACCGGACAACTTATTTTGCAAATGCAAATATATAGTTAATTAGTAGTAATTTATAATTTTATCTAACGGAATAACACTGGTTATTATTAAGTGATTTTCGTGTTTTATTGAAAAATCACTAAAAATTATAAACAAAACATAAACATCCAATAAGGTTTTAATTATATTAGTAGCTACTAACTTAAAATTATTAAATATGAAAGCAATTTATTTTTATCTATTTCTATTTTGTACTTCGGTAACATTTGCCCAAAAACAGGTAAGCGGTACGGTTAAAGATGCTTCCGGCATTCCACTACCAGGAGTTAACATTACGGAAACAGGAACAACCAACGGAACAACTTCAGATTTCGATGGAAACTATAAAATAACGCTTAAATCGGCTAATACTTTAACGTTTAGCTATGTTGGATACAATACCAACGTTATTTCTGTAAAGAACCAATCCATAATAAATGTCACCTTAGAAGAAGGCGTTAGCTTAGACGAAGTTATTTTAGTTGGATCTCGTAGCCCTAAAAGAACAGCTACCGATACTGCGGTACCTGTAGATGTTGTAAATGTTTCGGAAATTGCAACAACAACCGGTAAGGTTGAAGTTAACGAAATATTACAATACGCTGCACCCTCGTTTAATGCGAGTAAGCAATCGGGTTCCGATGGAGCCGATCATATTGTACCTGCATCATTACGTGGCTTAGGGCCCGATCAAACTTTAGTTTTAATTAATGGAAAACGAAGACACCAATCGAGTTTAGTAAACGTATTTGGTACTAGAGGTCGTGGTAATTCTGGTACAGATTTAAACGCTATTCCTGCCAATGCTATTAAACGCATTGAGGTTTTAAGAGATGGCGCATCAGCACAATACGGATCTGATGCTATTGCAGGTGTAATTAATATTGTTTTAAAAGATAATACAGACGGTTTTACTGGCGGAATCACTTACGGCGCATATAGTACAGCAATTGGAGATGGTTGGGAAGAAGCTACCGGAGAAACACTTTATAACGTTGAAGGCAAAAATAGATTAGATGGCGAAGACAGAAGTTGGGATGGAACCACAGTAAAAATTGATGCGAATTACGGTGTACCTTTAAATGATGCAGGTGGATATATAAATTTTACTACTGAATTTTTATCAAGACAAAATACACTAAGACCAGGCTTTTCTTGGAGAAAAGGTTATGGTAGTGCTGGTGTTGATGGTTTTAACTTTATGGCTAACTCATCTTTACCTATTAACGATAACACAGAAATTTATGCCTTTGGTGGTAGAAACTATAGAGATACCGATGCTTATGCGTTTTCTCGTGATAGTTTTGATGATGGCGATAATAGAGCCGTACCAAGTTTATACCCTAATGGATTTACCCCTAGAATTACATCGAACATTACCGATGTTTCTGTATCGGTTGGTGTAAGGCACGAAATGGAAAATGGTTGGAACTTAGATTTTAATAACACCTTTGGAAAAAATAATTTTCACTACTACATAAAGGATAGTAATAATGCCTCTATGCAAGATTCGTCACCAACAGATTTTGATGCCGGTGGACACTATCTTTCTCAAAACACAACAGGTATTGATTTTAATAAATATTTAGATGATGTAGCCTCAGGCTTAAGCTTAGCTTTTGGTTTTGAATATAGAACAGAGAATTTTGGTATTTTTTCTGGCGAAGAAGCATCGTATGGCCTTTATGATGATAATGGTGTAATTATTACAAATCCTGCGGTTCAGACAGTAGCTACGGATGGTAATGGAGACGAATTACCTGGAGGCTCTCAAGGTTTTCCAGGATACAGTCCAGATAACGCCGTAGATAGAAGCAGAACGAATTACGGAATTTATTTCGACACCGAGCTTAATGTAAGCGAAGCTTTTATGGTTGCAGGAGCAGTTCGATTTGAAAACTACAGCGATTTTGGAAACACCTTTAATGGAAAACTAGCAACTCGATTAAAACTTAATGATTATTTTTCCCTTAGAGGTTCTATCTCTACAGGATTTAGAGCACCATCACTTGCACAACTGTACTATAATTTAAAATTCACAAATATTGTAGCAGGAACCTCTGTTCCTTCTTTATTATCTGCTAATAATAGTACAGTTACAAAAGCCTTTGGTATAGGACAATTAAGTGAAGAAAAAGCATTTAACACAAGTATAGGGTTCACTTATAAAAACGGAGGTTTTTCTGCAACTATTGATGCTTACTCTATTAATGTTGACGATCGTATTATTTTAACCGATAACTTTACAGACCAAGCTATTTTAGGCCCTCTAAATGTAGATGCTGCCCAGTTTTTCGCAAACGGTGTAGACACAAAAACAAATGGGCTTGACATTGTTTTAGGTTACGATTTTAATGTGGGAGATAACGGAAAGATTAAAACAGCCCTAATAGGTAATTTTAACGACTTAAAAATTAAAAGCATTAATAATGGCGATTTAAATGAGTTTACATTTTTTGGTCCGTTTTCTCAAGCCTATCTTAAAGCAGCAGCTCCAGATTATAAATTTGGCTTAAACTTAGGGTACTCTTGTAACAAATTTAATGCATCTGCAACGTTAACTCAATTTAGCGAAGTAACCCTTCAAGATTTCCAATGGGTAGATTCTCCGGCTACAACGCAAGCAGAAGCCGATGCGCTTTTCCCTGTTGCAACAGATATTTATGAAGCTGCGTTAGTAGTAGATCTTAGTTTAGGATATGAAATATCTGATAAATTAAAATTTAGCTTAGGGGCTAACAATTTATTTAACACATACCCATCACCGCAATTTGATGGATGGACAGACCAAGGAGGTCTTGCAGATTCTGTTCAAATGGGCTCTGACGGTACTTATGTATTTGCTAGATTAAACTTTAGTTTATAAAACAATAAACTTTTAACACCAAACTTTGCAAAAAAGGCGACTCGAATTGAGTCGTCTTATTTTTGTTTAATAAAGCGTGGATAACTCTTCATATTGTAATTACTTTTTTTGTAAATATTCTATTTAAAAGACCTAAATTTGCGCTTTCTTTAAACACATACAAATCAATATATAATGATTCATTTCTTTGGAAACATAACCAGTAAAGTATTTGCTGTTCAAACAACAAAAGAATTATCAACAGAAACCATTTCTAAATTGGAATGGCTATTTGGCAACCAGCCAAAAATAGAACAAGCATCCTTAGATGCTTTTTTTGTTGGCCCACGCGCTGCCATGATAACACCTTGGAGTACAAATGCGGTTGAGATAACCCAAAACATGGGAATATCGGATATTATTAGAATTGAAGAGTTTCAAGCTTCAGATCTTGATTTTTCTGATTTTGACCCAATGATTTCTGAGAAATTTAATGGATTAAACCAAGAATCTTTCACCATAGATATAAAACCAGAACCGATACTTGACATTGCAGATATTGCCGCTTATAACCAACAAGAAGGCTTATCACTTAGTGATGAAGAAGTAGAATATTTAGAAGGGGTTGCAAAGAAAATTGGACGTCCGTTAACAGACTCTGAAGTATTTGGGTTTTCACAGGTGAATTCTGAGCATTGTCGTCATAAAATTTTCAACGGAACGTTTGTAATTGATGGCGAAGAAAAGCCAGTGTCTCTTTTTAAAATGATTAGACAAACCTCAGAAGCTCACCCCAATGATATTGTATCGGCGTATAAAGATAATGTGGCTTTTGTAAAAGGCCCTAAAGTGGAGCAATTTGCACCTAAACGTGCCGATGTTCCAGATTACTATACTACAAAACCCTTCGATTCTGTTATTTCACTTAAAGCAGAAACGCATAACTTCCCTACAACGGTTGAGCCTTTTAATGGTGCTGCAACTGGTGCTGGTGGAGAAATTAGAGATAGACTTGCTGGTGGTAAAGGCTCTTTACCTTTGGCAGGAACAGCGGTTTACATGACATCGTATTCTAGACTTGAAGAAAACAGACCTTGGGAACAAAAGTTTGAAGCCAGAAAATGGTTATACCAAACTCCAATGGATATTTTAATAAAAGCTTCAAATGGTGCTTCAGATTTTGGAAACAAATTTGGACAACCATTAATTACGGGATCTGTTTTAACTTTTGAGCATAACGAAAACACCTCTTCAAGTGATGCTCCTGCAAGACGCTTAGGTTTCGACAAAGTGATAATGCAAGCCGGTGGTATTGGTTACGGTAAAGCAGAACAAGCCTTAAAAGACACACCTAAAGAAGGCGATAAAATCGTTATTCTTGGTGGCGAAAATTATAGAATTGGAATGGGTGGTGCAGCCGTATCATCGGCAGATACTGGTGCTTTTGCATCTGGCATCGAGCTAAACGCGGTACAACGTTCTAACCCAGAAATGCAAAAACGAGCTGGTAATGCCGTTCGTGGTATGGTAGAAAGCGATGAAAACTTTATTGTTTCTATTCACGATCATGGTGCTGGTGGCCATTTAAATTGCCTATCGGAATTAGTTGAAGATACCGGTGGAAAAATAGATTTAGATGCTTTGCCTGTTGGCGACCCTACCCTATCAGATAAGGAAATTATAGGTAATGAATCACAAGAACGTATGGGCTTAGTGATTGCTGAAAAACATATAGAAACATTAAACAAAATAGCAGAACGTGAACGTTCTCCAATGTACACCGTTGGTGATGTTACAGGCGATAACCGTTTTACATTTCAATCTAAAACCAAAGGCAACAAACCTATGGATTTAGCTATGGAAGATATGTTTGGAAGCTCTCCCAAAACCATTATGACCGATAAAACGGTTTCTAGAAAATATAAAAACCCACGATACAAAACTAAAAATTTACAAATCTATCTAGAGCAAGTATTACAGCTCGAAGCGGTAGCTTGTAAAGATTGGTTAACAAATAAAGTAGACCGTTGTGTTGGTGGTAAAGTTGCCAAACAACAATGTGTTGGTCCTTTACAAATTCCTTTAAATAACGTAGGGGTTATGGCTCTAGATTTTAAAGGTAAAGAAGGTGTTGCAACTTCAATTGGGCACTCGCCTATTTCAGGATTAATTAATCCGGTTGCAGGAAGTAGAAACTCAATTACCGAAGCCTTAACCAACTTAGTTTGGGCACCGTTAAAAGACGGCTTAAATGCGGTTTCATTATCGGCTAACTGGATGTGGCCTTGTAAAAACGAAGGTGAAGATGCTCGTTTATACGAAGCGGTAAAAGCTGTTTCAGAGTTTTCTATAGATCTAGGAATTAACGTTCCAACGGGAAAGGATTCGCTTTCTATGAAGCAAAAATATCCTGATGGCGATGTTATTTCTCCCGGTACTGTTATTATTTCGGCTGGAGCTAACTGTAATGATATCACCAAAGTTGTCGAGCCTGTTTTTAAAGAAAACGGCGGAAATGTGTATTATATAAATATTTCTCAAGACGATTTTAAATTAGGTGGTAGTTCATTTAACCAAGTCCTAAATACCATTGGTAACGATGCGCCAAATGTAAAAGATGCAGCTTATGTTAAAACTGTATTTAACACAGTGCAATCTTTAATTGTTAGCGATAAAATTGCAGCAGGACACGATGTTGCTTCTGGTGGATTAATTACTACGTTATTAGAACTTTGTTTTGCTGATGTTAATTTAGGAGCAGATTTAGACCTTTCTAAATTAAATGAAGAAGATTCTATAAAAGTGTTATTTGCTGAAAACTCCGGACTTGTTTTTCAAGCCGATACTTCAATTGAAAGTATACTTACAGATAACAACATTGAGTTTTTCAACCTAGGACATGTAAATAATTCTGGTACGTTAACCATTAAAAATAACGACGATAATTTCAGTTTCGATATCACTCATAACAGAGATGTTTGGTACAAAACGTCTTTCTTATTAGACCAGAAACAAACCGCTAACGGTTTAGCTCAAGATCGTTATGATAATTATAAAAAACAACCCCTTGAATATACATTCCCTAAACAATTTACAGGGAAACTACCTGTTTTAAAAGGCAAGCGACCAAAAGCAGCTATTCTTCGTGAAAAAGGGTCTAACTCAGAACGCGAAATGGCAAATGCCATGTATTTAGCTGGTTTTGATGTAAAAGATGTTCACATGACCGATTTAATTTCTGGTCGCGAAACCCTAGAGGATATTCAGTTTTTAGGTGCCGTTGGTGGGTTTTCTAACTCAGATGTTTTAGGATCTGCAAAAGGATGGGCAGGCGCCATTAAATATAACGAAAAAGCTAATAAAGCTATTAAAAACTTCTTTAAAAGAGAAGACACCCTATCGGTAGGGATTTGTAATGGCTGCCAACTATTTATGGAGTTAGAAGAAATTAATCCAGAACACGAGGTTCACGGAAAAATGGTTCATAACGATTCTCATAAACATGAAAGCTCGTTTACTTCAGTTAAAATACAAGAGAATAACTCTGTAATGCTATCAACGCTTGCAGGAACTACTTTAGGAGTTTGGATTTCGCATGGCGAAGGAAAATTTAACTTACCCTACACAGAAGACCAATATAATATCGTTGCTAAATACGGTTACGAAGGTTACCCTAATAACCCCAATGGTTCAGACTTTAACACAGCAATGCTTTCTGATAAAACTGGTAGACATTTAGTAACCATGCCACATATTGAGCGCTCAACATTCCAATGGAACTGGGCCAATTATCCAGAAGGTAGAAAAGACGAGGTAACTCCTTGGTTAGAAGCTTTTGTTAATGCAAGGCTTTGGATTGAAAATAAATAAGTATATTTCACTAATCAAATCTTAAATTGTTTAGTGAAATATTTTTTTATATTCTTTTTATACATTTTTGCCTCTGGATTTTATCAAATAGAAAACGTAATTGCTAATAATAAACCAATTACGCATAGTTCAGAAAAAGAAATCACACATGCTTATCGAGACGGCACTGCATCTCAAATTGAATGGTATAATTCCAAAGGCAAAATTGATAGCTTAAAAAGCTATTATAAAACCGGGGAGTTAAATGAATCCTTTTACTTTTTAAAAGGAAAATATCATGGTAAATCTTATAAACACAACAAAAATGGAGAGATACTCACCATTTGGACTTTCAATAAGGGATTATTTATAAACCGTGAAGACCCCAGAATAGAATTTAGTGCTAAAACCGAAATACAAACAAAAGAGTTACACGAGAGCCTTAAAGAGGTGTTATCACAATTTAAAACCTCGCAAAACAACCTAAAGTATCGCCTTAAACTAGAGAGTATTAGAAAAAAATTGGGCAATTACACGCTTGCACTAAGCGATCTTAACAAAATTGAAACTTTAGTAAATAATTACGCGCTCCGTAAAAAGATTAAAACACCAAAAAGCATCCTAGCTAGCATATACGAGCGAAAAGGCAATATATATTCTTATCTTGAAATGGACGAAAAAGCTCTGCTATTTCTAGAAAAAGCATTAAAGGAAGACCCGGATAACACTCGAATAATGTACAACTTAAGTGCGCATTTACTATCGACAAAATCATACAATCGCGCTAAATTATATTTGCACAAAGTAATTACATTAAAACCTACACATTCATTCGCAAACAGAAGTTTATCAGAATATTACATAGAGCATAAAGATTTTAAAAAGGCAAAGTATCATAACGACATTGCACTAACAAATGAAGAGAGTTTATTAAAGTATAGTCATCCAGAATTGGAAAATGATTTAAGAACACAACGTGGTTTAATTTTTCATAAATTAGGAGATAATGAAGCTGCCATTAAAATATTAAATGAAGTAATACGTTTGAATAAATCAAATTCTTATGCTTACAGAAATCTTGGAATAATTTATTACGATTTAAAAAACTTAACTCTGGCTTACGACTATTTGAATAAAGCAAAAGCGTTAGGTTTCATTAAAAAATACGACTCAAATCATATCGAATCTTTAATATCAGCTTCTTCTAAAAATTAAAAAAACTGAACTTAAACTAATCCCCAAATAAAACATATTTACTTATGTATTTAAAGTAAAATAAAAAGCATTTAAAAACAAAACACCACATGAAATAAAACATTATATCGCTGTATTAATATAAGTTCCCAAAACTAATGTTAACTTTAAAAATATTAATTTTTTAAAAATCAGTTGAAATTTAAACGTAATATTCAAAAAGACCCTCTTTTTTTTATATTATTTGAAATTCTCATTTTATTTCATACTTTGCAATCCTCCTAAATTAACAAGTACAAATGACAGAAATAACTAGACTTTTTGATTTCCCATATTACCAGTTGGAAAACAATCCTAACGATGCCGCTTTAGTAACGAAGTATAATGGCGAATGGGTTAAAACGTCAACCCAAGAATATGTAGATAAAGCAAATGCTATGAGTAGAGCTTTATTAAAACTTGGTATTAAAAAGGATGATAAAATTGCTATAATTTCTACAACCAATAGAACTGAATGGAATATTATTGATATTGCTTCTTTACAAATTGGTGCTCAAAACATTCCTATTTACCCAACTATTTGTGCCGAAGATTATGAATATGTCTTAAATCATAGCGAATCTATATACTGCTTTGTATCTGATGCTGAAGTACTTGAAAAAGTGAACAAGGTTAAAGCAAATACACAATTAAAAGAAGTCTATTCTTTTGATCAAATTGAAGGCTGTAAGCATTATTCTGAATTATTAGAATTAGGAAAAGACACATCAAACCAAAATGAAGTTGAAGCTAGAAAAGACGAAGTAAAATCGACAGATTTAGCAACCATTATATACACATCGGGTACTACAGGAAAACCAAAAGGCGTAATGCTTTCGCATTGGAACATAACTAGCAATGCATTAGCTAGTAGCCCTAGAGTTCCCTTTAGAGATGGTAAAAAAAATAAAATCTTAAGCTTTTTACCTATTTGTCATGTTTTTGAGCGCGTCCTTATTTACGTATATCAATATACAGGCACTTCTATTTATTATGCCGAAGCCATAGATAAAATTGGAGATAATGCTAAAGAGATTAAACCTAATATGATGAGCGTTGTACCAAGACTACTTGAAAAAGTGTACGACAAAATTATGGCTAAAGCCGAAGAATTAACCGGTATTAAAAAAGCATTATTTTATTGGGCTGTAGGTTTAGGTGAAATTTGGGAGCCTTATGGCAAAAACGGTGCTTGGTACGAATTTAAATTAAAAATTGCTAATAAATTAATTTTTAGCAAATGGAGAGAAGCTCTTGGAGGAGAACTGCACACTATGGTCTCTGGTAGTGCAGCATTGCAACCTCGATTAACCAGAATTTTTTCGGCTGCCGGTATGCAAGTCATGGAAGGCTACGGACTTACGGAAACCTCTCCTGTAGTATCAGTAGGGCGCTACGAAGATAAAATGTTTAAAGTAGGCTGCGTGGGAATGCCTATTGATGGTGTAGAAGTAAAAATTGCTGAAGATGGAGAAATTTTAATTAAAGGACCAAATGTTATGATGGGTTACTACAAAGACCCAGAAAAAACTGCAAGTGTAATGACGGGAGATTATTTCCATACAGGCGATAAAGGAGAAGTTGATACCGATGGTTTTGTTAAAATAACGGGGCGTAAAAAAGAAATGTTCAAAACATCTGGTGGTAAATACATTATACCAACCTTATTAGAAAACGACTTAAAACAATCGCGTTTTATAGAACAAATTATGGTAATTGGTGAAGGGGAAAAAATGCCTGCTGCATTAATTCAACCAAATTTCGATTTTATAAAAGACTGGATCGATCATAAACATCTTACTATCGAAAAAACGAATAGCTCCATTGCTAATTCTAAAATTGTGCAAGATAGAATTCAAGAAGAAGTTAATAACTGTAACCAAAAATTTGGTAAATGGGAGCAAATTAAACGCTTTGAGTTAACACCAGATGTTTGGTCTATTGATGATGGTCACCTTACACCTACCATGAAAATGAAACGAGATGTCATCAAAAGCATGTATACCTCATTAGTTGAAAAGATTTACAGACCTTAGTATAATTTAAAAATAATTTTTCTTCAATCGTATTTAATTAAATTACTATTTTTTATCAATTTTATTATGCATGCATAATAAAATTTTATATATTTGAACATATCATTTAAATATATGAAAGACAAAACCATAGATTACATCCTAAGAACCACTTGGTTATCGGTTCAGAAAATGTACAATGAAGAAGCTTTAAAGTTTGAAAGCACTATGGCAACAGGCTTTACTTTATTAAGTATAGATCCTGAAAAAGGAACACCTTCAACTGCATTAGGTCCTAAAATGGGAATGGAAGCAACTAGTTTATCTAGAACTTTAAAAACCATGGAAAAAAAGGGGTTAATAACAAGAAAACCCAATCCTAAAGATGGTCGCGGTGTTATTATTTCTCTTACCGATTTTGGTGTAGAAAAAAGAGAATCTTCAAAAGAAAAAGTGTTAATATTTAACGAAGCTATAAAAAACAATGTTTCGCCAGAAAAGCTAAAACATTTTTATGAAGTAGCCGATGTTATTAACGACATGGTTTGTAACAAAAAAATATACAATCAATCTGATAGTTAAAAAAACAATGAGCAAACGACGAATTAAAAAAATAGCCATTATTGGCTCAGGAATTATGGGAAGTGGCATTGCATGTCATTTCGCTAATATTGGTGTAGAAGTACTTTTATTAGATATTGTTCCAAGAGAACTTAACGACAAAGAAAAAGCTAAAGGCTTAACTTTAGAAGATAAGGTAGTTAGAAATAGATTGGTTAATGATGCGCTTACAGCATCCTTAAAATCCAAACCATCTCCAATTTATCATCAAGATTTCGCTAGTAGAATTACCACCGGTAATTTAGAAGACGATATTGCTAAAGTAGCCGATGTAGATTGGATTATGGAAGTTGTAGTCGAAAGACTAGACATCAAGAAAATGGTGTTCGAAAACTTAGAAAAATATCGTAAACCAGGAACGTTAATTACGTCTAACACCTCTGGTATTCCTATAAAGTTTATGAGCGAAGGTCGTAGTGAAGATTTCCAGAAACATTTCTGCGGAACACACTTCTTTAACCCGGCGCGTTACTTAAAATTATTTGAAATCATTCCTGGACCAAAAACAGATGCTTCTGTATTAGACTTTTTGAATGGTTATGGCGAGCAATTTCTTGGTAAAACATCGGTAGTTGCTAAAGATACACCTGCTTTTATTGGTAACCGAATTGGTATTTTCAGCATTCAGAGTTTATTCCATGCTGTTAAGGATTTAGATTTAACCATCGAGGAAGTAGATAAATTATCTGGACCAGTAATTGGTCGTCCAAAATCGGCAACTTTCCGTACGGTAGATGTTGTTGGATTAGATACCTTAGTTCATGTTGCAAATGGTATTGCTGAAAACTGCCCTAACGACGAACGATTAGAGCTGTTTAAACTACCAGATTTCATCAAAACAATGATGGAAAACAAATGGTTAGGAAGTAAAACAGGTCAAGGTTTTTACAAAAAACAAGTATCTCCAGATGGGAAAAAAGAAATTTTATCACTTGACTTAAACACACTAGAATATCGTTCTGCTAAACGTGCAAAATTCGCAACTTTAGAACTTACGAAAACGATTGATAAAGTTGTTGACCGATTTAAGGTATTAGTAAAAGGAAAAGATAAAGCGGGTGAATTCTACAGAAAAAGCTTCGCTGCCTTATTTGCTTATGTTTCAAATAGAATTCCTGAAATAACAGACGATTTATATAAAATTGATGATGCTATGAAAGCGGGGTTTGGATGGGAACATGGTCCTTTCCAAATTTGGGATGCCATAGGCGTTGAAAAAGGAATTGAAATTATGAAAGCTGAAGGTTTAGAACCTGCTGCTTGGGTAAACGAAATGTTAGCTTCTGGAAATTCTTCTTTTTACACCGTAAAAGAAGGTGCGAGTTATGCTTACGATATTCCTAAGAAATCACAAGAAAAAATTCCAGGACAAGACAGTTTCATTATTTTAGATAATATTAGAAAATCTAACGAAGTATTTAAAAATTCTGGTGTTGTTATTGAAGATTTAGGAGATGGCATATTAAACTGCGAGTTCCAATCTAAAATGAATACCATTGGTGGCGATGTTCTTGCTGGATTAAACAAGGCTATTGATTTAGCCGAAAAAGATTTTGCTGGTTTAGTAGTTGGTAATCAAGCTGCAAACTTCTCTGTTGGTGCCAACATAGGAATGATTTTCATGATGGCTGCAGAGCAAGAGTATGATGAGCTTAATATGGCTATTAAATATTTCCAAGATAGTATGATGCGTATGCGTTATTCTTCAATCCCAACTATTTCTGCACCTCACGGTATGGCTTTAGGTGGTGGTTGTGAATTATCATTACACGCCGATAAAGTAGTTGCAGCAGCAGAAACTTACATGGGACTTGTAGAGTTTGGTGTTGGTGTGATCCCTGGTGGTGGAGGTTCTAAAGAAATGGCCTTAAGAGCATCAGATACGTTTAAAAAAGGAGATGTGCAATTAAACACACTTCAAGAGTACTTTTTAACTATTGGTATGGCTAAAGTATCAACTTCGGCTTACGAGGCTTTTGATTTGGGCGTATTACAAAAAGGAAAAGATGTTGTGGTTGTTAATAAAGACAGACAAATTGCTGTTGCAAAGCAACATGCTATGTTAATGGCTAATACTGGTTATACACAACCTGTAAAACGTAAAGATGTAAAAGTACTTGGTAAACAAGCTTTAGGTATGTTTTTAGTAGGAACAGATTCTATGAAAGACTCCAATTACATTTCTGAACACGACATGAAAATTGCTAATAAATTAGCTTACGTTATGGCTGGTGGAGATTTATCTGAGCCAACTTTAGTTAGCGAGCAATATTTATTGGATTTAGAGCGTGAAGCCTTCTTAAGTTTATGTACAGAGCGTAAAACTTTAGAGCGTATTCAGCACATGTTAACCAAAGGTAAACCGTTACGTAACTAGAAAAAAGAATAAAGAGAAAAGAATAAAGATCCAAGACTACAGCATTTAAAGACCGATTTTGAAAGTCTTTTTTCTCTTATCTATTTTCTTTAGTCTCTTTCAAAAATTAAACATTAGAACTATGAAGACCGCATATATAGTAAAAGCATATAGAACAGCAGTTGGTAAAGCACCAAAAGGCGTGTTCCGTTTTAAAAGAACAGATGAATTGGCAGCAGAAACCATCAAATATATGATGAAAGAATTGCCAGGTTTAGACCCAAAGCGTATCGACGATGTTATTGTTGGTAACGCTATGCCAGAAGGCGCACAAGGTTTAAATATGGCACGTTTAATCTCTTTAATGGGATTAGAAGTCATAGATGTTCCTGGTGTAACCGTAAACCGCTTTTGTTCTTCAGGAGTTGAAACAATTGGTATGGCTACAGCGAAAATTCAAGCTGGAATGGCCGATTGTATTATAGCCGGTGGTGCAGAAAGCATGAGTAGTGTTCCAATGACGGGTTTTAAACCTGAATTGAATTATGATGCGATTGTAAAAGCAGGTCATGAAGATTATTATTGGGGCATGGGTAATACTGCCGAAGCTGTTGCAAAACAATTTAATGTATCTCGTGAAGACCAAGATGAATTTGCATTCAATTCACACATGAAAGCATTAAGAGCACAAGCTGAAAATCGTTTTCAAGATCAAATAGTACCTATTGAAGTAGAGCAAACTTACATTGATGCAAACGGAAAGAAAGCAACAAAAACGTATACCGTAACTAAAGATGAAGGGCCTCGTGCAGGAACTAGTAAAGAAGCCTTAGCAAAACTAAGAGCTGTATTTGCTGCTGGAGGAAGTGTTACAGCGGGTAACTCATCGCAAATGAGTGATGGGGCTGCTTTTGTAATGGTTATGAGTGAAGACATGGTTAAAGAACTGGGCCTACAGCCAATTGCAAGAATGGTAAACTATGCTGCTGCAGGTGTTGAGCCTCGTATTATGGGTATCGGACCAGTAAAGGCTATTCCTAAAGCATTAAAACAAGCAGGATTAAAACAAGACGATTTAGCTCTTATTGAATTGAATGAAGCCTTTGCGTCTCAATCGTTAGCAGTAATTAGAGAGTTAAACCTTAACCCAGATATTATTAACGTAAATGGTGGGGCTATTGCATTGGGGCATCCACTAGGATGTACTGGTGCTAAATTATCTGTGCAACTTTTTGACGAAATGCGTAAGCAAGACATGAAAGGTAAATATGGAGCAGTTACCATGTGTGTTGGAACAGGTCAAGGGGCTTGCGGGATATTCGAATTTTTAAACTAATAAAGAACTAAATACAAAAATATAAAATGGAAGCAAATGAAAAAGACATCTTAAGAGGTGGTCAATTCTTAGTAAAAGAAACAAATTGTGAAGATGTGTTTACGCCTGAAGACTTTTCAGAAGAGCAAACAATGATGAAGGAATCCGTAATGGAATTTAATGATCGTGAAATCATTCCTCATAAAGCACGTTTCGAAGCTAAAGATTATGCATTAACAGAAGACGTTATGCGTAAAGCTGGAGATATGGGCTTTTTAAGTGTTGCTGTTCCTGAAGCTTATGGTGGTATGGGAATGGGCTTCGTTTCTACCGTATTAACATGCGATTATATTTCTTCTGGTACAGGTTCTTTTAGTACTGCTTTTGGTGCGCATACAGGAATTGGTACTATGCCAATTACCTTATACGGAACAGAAGAACAGAAACAAAAATACGTGCCGAAATTAGCTTCTGGTGAGTGGTTTGGAGCTTACTGTTTAACAGAGCCTGGAGCTGGATCTGATGCAAACTCTGGTAAAACAACTGCCGAACTTTCTGCAGATGGAAAATCTTATAAAATTAACGGACAAAAAATGTGGATCTCAAATGCAGGTTTCTGTAGTTTGATGATTGTTTTTGCTCGTATTGAAGGTGATAAAAACATTACAGGTTTTATTGTTGAATACGATGGTGCAAACCCAAACGGTATTGTTTTAGGTGAAGAAGAACACAAATTAGGTATTCGTGCGTCTTCTACACGTCAAGTATTTTTTAACGATACGGTTGTACCTGCCGAAAATATGTTAGCAGGTCGTGGTGAAGGTTTTAAAATTGCAATGAATGCCCTTAACGTTGGTCGTATTAAATTAGCTGCGGCTTGTTTAGATTCGCAAAGACGAATTTTATCTACAGCTGTAAATTATGCTAAAGAACGTAAACAATTTAAAACACCCATTGCAGATTTTGGAGCCATTAAAGTAAAGTTAGCTGAAATGGCTGCTAGTGCCTATGCAGGTGAATCTGCAACGTATAGAGCTGCTAAAAACATTGAAGATAGAATTGCTCTTCGCGAAGCTGCTGGAAACTCACACCAAGAAGCAGAGCTTAAAGGTGTAGAGGAATATGCTATTGAGTGTTCTATTTTAAAAGTTGCGGTATCTGAAGATGTACAAAACGCTGCAGATGAAGGTATTCAAATTTTTGGTGGAATGGGATTCTCTGAAGAAACTCCAATGGAATCTGCTTGGAGAGATGCTCGTATTGCACGTATATATGAAGGAACTAATGAGATTAACAGAATGTTAGCTGTTGGTATGTTAGTTAAAAAGGCTATGAAAGGACATGTTGATTTATTAGGTCCTGCGCAAGCCGTTCAAGAAGAACTAATGGGCATACCATCTTTTGATACTCCAGATTATTCTGAATTATTTTCGGAAGAAAAAGAAATGATTAAGAAGCTTAAAAAGACCTTCTTAATGGTTGCTGGTGGAGCGGTTCAAAAATATGGTCCAAAACTAGAAGATCACCAACAGTTATTAATTGCGGCTGCCGATATTTTAATTGAAATCTACATGGCAGAATCTGCAATTTTAAGAACAGAGAAAAATGTTAAACGTACTAGCGAAAAAGAGCAATCTGCTCAAATTGCAATGGCTAAATTATATTTATATCATGCCGTAGATATCGTTGAAGAAAAAGGAAAAGAAAGTATTATTTCTTTTGCTGAAGGCGACGAACAACGTATGATGTTAATGGGTCTTAAGCGATTTACTAAATACGCAAACTACCCGGATATTGTAGATTTACGTATCGAGATAGCAGAAAAAGTTAAAGCAGAAAACAAATACTGTTTCTAACCATAGTAACTATAGAGTGACTAACTCAATTTTTAAAAAACGCTTCGAAATTTATTTCGAGGCGTTTTTTTATTAATTTAGTTGAAAATCAAAAAAAATGAAATCAATTTTTATTGTTTGTTTATGCTTCTTCTCGTCTACTATTCTTGCACAAGCAGATAAAATCCTAGAACCCAAACTAGAAAATATTGCGTGGATTGCAGGACATTGGAAAGGCGAAGCTTTTGGCGGTATTACCGAAGAAATATGGAGCGAACCATCGGGTGGTTCTATGATGGCTACCTTCAAATTAATTAACGATGGTAGTGTTTCATTCTATGAAATTGAAATAATCAGAGAAATTGAAAACTCGTTAATACTTCAGCTAAAACATTTTAATCATGATTTAAAAGGTTGGGAAACTAAAGATGAAACCATAGATTTTCCATTACAAAAAATCACTGCTTCTAAAGTTGTATTTGATGGCATGACTTTTGAAAAAGTAAACACTAACGAAATGAATGTTTATGTAGACATTCACCAAAAAGATGGATCTATTGAAACGGTAAAATTCAATTATACCAAATAGAAAAATTAACAAACACTTAATAACCTTTTTATTTAAATTGCCAAAAAACCAAAAATTGATGAAAAACACCTACTTTATACTAATTGCCTTTGTACTTTCACCTTTATTATATTTAAATGCTCAAGGATTACTTTCAGAAAACACAAATTTTACAAAACAAGACACCATAAGAGGTTCAATTACTCCAGAACGTGCATGGTGGGATTTAACCTATTATCATTTGGATATAAAAGTTGATCCTGAAAACAAATTTATATCGGGTAAAAACACCATTACTTATAAAGTATTAAAAAGCGATTCTATAATGCAAATAGATTTACAATCGCCAATGAAACTTTTAAAGGCCATTCAAAATGGTAAAGAATTAAAAGTACGCCATGAAGGTAATGCGCATTTTATTTCATTAGTTGAAAATCAAAACATCGATGACATTAACTCGGTCGAGGTCTATTATGAAGGTCATCCAAGGGAAGCTGTAAATGCCCCATGGGATGGCGGGATTTCTTGGAAAAAAGATAAAAACGGTAAGGATTTTATTGCCTCGTCATGCCAAGGACTAGGCGCAAGTGTTTGGTGGCCTTGTAAAGACCACATGTATGATGAAGTCGAAGGCATGAAAATAAGTGTAAACGTACCTAGCCATTTAACCAATGTATCGAATGGAAGGCTAATACTAGTAGAACGTATTGGGGACACTAAAACATTCCATTGGGAAGTAAAAAGTCCAATAAATAATTACGGCGTAAATATTAATATTGGCGATTACGCTAACTTTTCTGAAGTTTATGATGGTCAAGGCGGAAATTTAGACCTTGATTATTATGTGCTTAGCTACAACCTAGAAAAAGCTAAAGAACAATTTAAACAAGTACCTATGATGCTTAAAGCATTTGAGCATTGGTTTGGTCAATACCCATTTTATAGAGATAGTTTTAAGCTTGTTGAAGCACCGTATTTAGGCATGGAGCACCAAAGTTCGGTAACCTATGGTAATGGCTACCAAAACGGCTATTTGGGTAACGATTTATCTGGTACAGGTTGGGGTTTAAAGTTCGACTTTATAATTATACATGAATCCGGGCATGAGTGGTTTGCAAATAATATTACCAATAAAGACATAGCCGATATGTGGATACATGAAAGTTTTACCGCATATTCCGAAAGCTTGTATTTAGATTATCATTTTGGAAAAGAGGCCGGAGCAGAATATGTTATTGGCACCCGAGCTAATATTCAAAATGACAGCCCTTTGATTGGGCAATATAATGTTAATAATGAAGGCTCTGGCGACATGTATTACAAAGGAGCAAATATGCTGCATACACTAAGACAACTTGTTAAAGATGATGACGTTTGGAGAAAAATTTTGCATAAAATGAATGTGAAATTTTATCATCAAACGGTAACAACACAACAGATAGAAAACTTTTTATCGTATGAAACAACTATAGATTTATCTGCTTTTTTTAATCAATATTTAAGAACCACAAAAATTCCGGTTTTAGAATATTCAATAAATAAGAAAGTTTTAAAATACCGATGGACTAATTGCGTTGAAGGTTTCGAAATGCCTATTCAAATTAAAATTAATGATGAAGACCAATGGATTTCGCCTAAAGCTGAATGGAATACTTTAACCTTAGATTCTAAAATAGAAAATATAGAAGTGGATATTGATTTTTATGTTGAAACCAAAAAGATATAATCCTTTTGGAAACACCAGAACTCTATTTTAAAACACATACCGAATGGCGCAAATGGCTTCATAAAAACCATGATTGCTCTAATGGTGTTTACCTCATCTTTTATAAAGTTGAAAACAATGAACCTTCAATGCGCTGGGAAGAAGCCGTAAAAGTGGCTTTGTGTTTTGGTTGGATAGATTCTACCGTTAAGAGTTTGGGTAATGGAAAACGCAGGCAATACTTCTGTAAAAGGAACCCTAAAAGCGTTTGGAGCGCTTTAAATAAAACATACGTAAACGAGCTTACCGCAAATAGTTTGCTGCATGAAGCTGGCCGTGAAATTATTAAAATTGGAAAGCAAAATGGGAGTTGGACGGCTTTAGATGCTGTTGAAAAAGGCATTATTCCGCAGATTTTAAAAGATGCATTTAATGAAAATCCTAGTGCTTATGAAAACTTTAAAAACTTTGCCCCTTCTTTCAGAAAAAGTTATTTGTATTGGTTAAATCAAGCCAAACGCGAAGAGACTAAAAAAAAGCGCATAGCTCAAATAATAAAGTTATGCGCTAATAATATTAAAAGTCGAGATACACGATAATATTTTAAAGATTTAAAAATGCATCAATCATAGGTTTTGAAATTTTAGGATTAGCACCTTCACTCTGTGCTACTAAGGCTCCTACAGAACAAGCATAATCTATGGCTTCTTGAGGATTAATTTTGTTAAGTAATTGGCTAACTAATGTACCCAAAAAAGAATCGCCCGCCCCAACGGTATCCACTACTTTAATGCGATAACCACTATTATAGTAAAGTAAACCATCATATAACAAAACGGCGCCATGTGCGCCTTTAGTAACACAAATCCGTTTAGTATTTGTTGTTTTTGCAATGAAATGTATGTTTTGTACTAAGCTATTATATTTTGAACCTAAAAACGCACTCACTTCATAAAGTTCATCATCATTAAATTTTATAAAATCTGCTTTTTCCATCAAATAAATTAAGGTCTCTTCTGAAAAGTGTGGCGGTCTTAAATTAAGATCGAAAATTTTATAATTCGCATACTCCAAAAGCTTATACAGTGTTTCTTTAGAAGTATCATCGCGTGTAATTAAACTTCCAAAAACTACAGCACCTGAAGCTTTTACCGTATCAATTAAGCTATCTTTCAATTCTATTTTATCATAAGCACTTGGATACTCAATGGTATAGGATGCAGAACCTTTTTCATCTAAAACAACTTTAACCTCTCCGGTTTTATAATCATCCAGTACTTGTATACCATCCGTATTAATGCCATTTTCCTTTAAATACCTTAGTAATTCTTTACCAAGATGATCATTTCCAATAGCGCTAATCATAGCCACATGGTTATCAAATGATTTTGCTCTAAGTGCAACATTTAAAGGTGCGCCTCCAATTTTCTTATGATTAGGAAATACATCCCATAGAATTTCTCCAAAACAGACTATGTTCGACATAAACTAAATATAATTAATAAACATTAGATTCCATGGTACGTTGATTAATAGAGCTTCTAAACACCTCTAGCATACGCTTTGCAATTCCTGTCCAACCAAAATTACGACGTGCAAAACGCGCGCCTTCAACCGATAATTCATTTCTTAATTTAGGATATAAAAGCGGCATAGCCATCATAGCACCAAATTCTTTAGGGCGATGCGGATCTGCGAATAATCCTTGTTTCCCAAAATCTATTAAATCGCATAATCCACCATGAACAGTTATTATACTTGGCGTTCCGCATGCCATGGCTTCAATAGCAACCATTCCAAAAGGCTCGTATCTAGAAGGCATAACAAAAATATTAGCCGATCTATAAACGTTTGCTAAATCTTCGTCGGCAATGTAGTTTTTCCATGATATTTTATCGGCAATACCTAACTCTTCTGCTAACTTTTTGAGTTTTTCAATACCTTGATTATCTTGATCGGATTGATCGCCACCAATAGCTGCTACTAAACGCGCTTCTGGACATAACTCGAACACCGTTGGTAGTGCATGAAACAGCAAATCGTAACCTTTATTATGTGCCATTCTACCTAATGCCAAAATATCTGTAGGTTGAATATCGTACTTGGCTCGTATTCTATCGTTTTCTTTAGATGGTACTGGAAAAAAGCGATTCTCATCAATTCCAGGAGGAATCATGCCGCAGTTTTTAGGCAACACATCATATTGTTTAGTCAATAAATCGACCTGAGGAAGGGTTGTAGCAATAACATAATTACACATTTGATACACGAAATACTCTTTTCTTATACGCTCTTTAAAACGGTATGTCTTTTCCATTTCTTTTTCTTCCATATCGCTACCCATACTATGTTGTTTCCACCAACCAAGTGAGTGCGGAGTATGCACATGCGAAATACCCAATTCTTCAGCTATTTTTTGTCCTGCCCAACCTGCATCCCAGTAATGCGAATACACGACATCATATTTTTTACGTTCCTTTTTAATAGCTGCCAAAGTATTGGTTACAAACTTTTTAAGATGATCGTGCATGTCCTCTTTTCTAATAAATTTTTTACCTCCAAAAGGAATACGCCATACGCTGTAGTTTTCATCTACATGATCGTATTCGGGTTGATCTTCAAACTGTCGAGTTACTAAATCGACTCTTTTTCCTAGTCTGCTAAAACGTTCAGCAAGTTCTAAAACATATACTACTTGTCCGCCTGTATCTGGTTTTCCTAATTCTGCATTTGCTCCAACATAGCCGTGTAAAGAGATCATCAATATCGATTTCATAGTGTTTTGCTTTAGTTATTATATTAATTATTAAATTATTTTTAAATCATGACAAGCAGAGATATATTGCGCTGCAGACCATGCTTGGTAAGCTTTCCCCATAGGTTTTCCGGTGGTTCCATGTGCCCATTCGGTAAACTCCCATTCCACGTTAATACCTTCTTTATTTATTAAAGCGAGTTTATGTAACTCCGCAATAGCTATATCTCTAAAACCTAACTTGTTTACAAACTTTACCCAAAAACCACCCACAAATGGCCAAATACCGCCATTATGATAATGGTTTGGTAGGTTTAATAAATTAACGGTGTAATATGGTCTCCAATCTGGATCGCCTGGGCTTACTACAGGATATACATTAGCTACAGGAAAAGGATCGTTAACCCCAACACCCCACATAAATTTAAAGGTTTGATGTGCTTTTTCAGCATCGATTGTACCATGTAAAAAGGCCAAAATATTTCCTAAAGTGTCGCAACGCCAGCTAAAATCGAAAGGTGTTGTTTGAGCGATTAAATAAGAGGTATCTCCTAATGTAAATTGCTTTTCGGCAAAAGAAACCGATTGAAATAGTTGTTGCTTTGTAGACGGCCAAAAGTTTTGTAATATTTCTTTTTTAATAACTTGCGACCATCTAATATGCTCTCCAGCTTCTTCATGATCACCTAACATTTCCATCATTCGACCAAAACAAACATTAGCACGATACCATAGAATTTCGTCGTAAAGAATGTTATAACTTCTACCGAATAAATCAGTCCAATCTCCGGCTTCAGGAATTTCTAATAAAGCATCATTATTACTATCATGCGCTCCTAACCAACGCATTGTTTCTTTTATATCTGATATATGTGTTCTTAAAAACTCAATATCTTTAGTTTCGTTTACATATTCGTAAAAAGCAATAACCACCCAAATACCACTATCAATGGAACAAATACCACCTACACCAGAATAATCTGGAATATTATCTTTAATACGCACATTTGAAGGTATTTGGCCATTACGAGAAATATGCTCAAACAAAGTTAAAAGTGTTTGTCTTGCACATTTGTGAATCTCTTCATCTTTATGAATTAAAGGTAATGCTCCAATTACAGTAATGGCTCCATCTCTAGCCCAAACGCTATAATAATTCTCGTCGGTACCATGAGCCACATTATCTTTTATAGAACAGGCCGAAAAGCCAAGTGGTGTAATATTCTTTTTTAAGGCCAAAACAGCTTTTTCATAACCTTCGCGAATTAAAGCTACTTTCTCATCGGCATCCTCGGCGGCTAAACTTTCTGATTCTTGTTTTATAAAGAAATCATCTTTATGATCAATATTAATGTCTTTAATTGCTGCACTAGGTAAAATGCCATAATAAACTAAACCTTCAATAATACCATCACTCTTTTCTTTTTCGGTATGATAAACCTGTCTGTGTTTTGTGTATTGATATAACTCTTCGTGTGCATTTGCAACTACAATACCTTTAACGTCTGGTAAATCGAACATAGCCGAATCGTTACCACTATCTCCAGCTACTATAACGGACTCTGGTTTTATATCTAACTTTTTTGTTAACCATTGCAAGGCATTACCTTTGTTAGCAAATTTTGGAAGAATATCTAAAAACTTATCCCCAGAATACACGACATTAATACTCATGTTCGCATTTTCAAAATCTTTTTCTACACTTGTAATAAGTTCTGGACTAGCGTTATGGAAAAAATAACTTCTTTTATAAGCATGCTGAAATTTTGTTGGTTGATCACTAATAGGATGGTCTATGTTTTGAATTAAATCTTCAACAGCTTTTAAATCCCAACCATCATCAAGTACATTATTAAATTCTTTTACGATGCATTTGTCCTTATAATTATAAATGTGTGTACCAACACCAGAAATTATATAATCCGGTTCTGGAAGAACGCCTTTATCAATTAAATTAAGTACATCATCAATTAATCGTCCTGTATTGTAGGTAAGAACAACATCTTTAGGTTTATACTTTTTCCAGGTTTTTCGAAAATTACTTTTATGAGTGTGAAAGTCTATTAATGTATTATCAATATCGAAAGAAAGAAAGTTAATTTCCGGCTTATTTATGTCTTTGTTTTTGCTCATATTAAAAATCTAAAAATTCTACTTTTTTAATGTTTTTTACTTCATTTTGGTAGAAATTAATAGATTTTTGCCGTAAAAACAAGAAAAACCGGCTGATTTTAGACAATATTCTAATTGTGTTAATTAGCAAGCCTTACTTTAAGAATTATGAAAAATAGACTAAATCATTTTGAGTATATGATAATGAGCTTAAAACTAAAATGCTGTAATAGAAAACAATAGTTCTATTACAGCACTTTAAAATTTTAGTATATGTCTTTAGTGATTAAATACCACTTATAAAACTACCATAAGGATCTTTAAATTGAATGCCTTCGGTAAATCTATGTTTACTTAATAATTTATATTCCACCAATGCCCAAAGCACAAACTCTTTAACAAAGTAAGCATCTTCTTTTGCTATGTTTGGTTGAAATTCGGCAATAAGATCATCTAAAGGAGAAATACCATTTAATAAAGCCTCATACTCTTTATCACGTAATTCGTCTAACAACTCAAAGCCTTCTTTTAAATTAAAAAACCAAGATACAATATCATCATACGGGCTTTCTTCTTCTTGTTTTTGAAGCTTTCCAATTTTAGGGAAAAGATCTTCAAACAAACTTTTTACAGCTTCTCCTATTAAATTATATGCTACCGAAGCTGCTCCCTCCTGCTCGCCTTCGTAAACCAACTCTACTTTTCCTGTAATAGCAGGAATTATACCCACAAAATCGGATAGTCTTAATGTTGTAGTATCATCTCCATTTATTAAAGCGCGCCTTTCTGCTGTACTCAATAAGTTTTCTAAAGCGGTTATACTTAATCGTGCACTTACACCACTTTTGGCATCGATAAACTCGCTCTCTCTAGCTTCAAACACAATTTGCTCAAGTAAATCTCTTGCTAAATCTGGAACTTTAACTGTTTTATTTTGACCTTCTACTATTTTTGCTTCTTGTAGGGTAATGCGTCTTGCAGTTTCAATATCCTCTGGATAATGTGTTAGAATTTGAGAACCAATTCTATCTTTTAAAGGTGTTACAATACTTCCTCTATTCGTATAATCTTCTGGATTTGCAGTAAATAAAAATTGCATATCTAAAGGTAACCTCAACTTAAAACCTCTAATTTGAATATCGCCTTCTTGTAAAATATTAAAAAGCGCTACTTGAATTCTAGCCTGTAAATCTGGCAATTCATTAATAACAAAGATGCATCGATTTGCTCTAGGAATCATACCGTAATGAATAACACGATCATCGGCATAACTTAGCTTTAAATTGGCAGCTTTAATAGGATCTACATCTCCAATAATATCGGCTACAGTTACATCTGGGGTTGCCAATTTTTCGGCAAAACGCTCACTACGGTGTAACCATGTTATTGGGGTGTCATCACCTTTGTCCTTAATTAATTCAACGGCATATCGAGAAATAGGTTTTAAAGGATCGTCATTTATCTCGGAACCTGCTACAACAGGAATATATTCATCTAATAAATTTAGCATTAAACGAGCTAAACGAGTTTTTGCCTGACCTCTTAAACCTAACAAGTTAATATTGTGCCTAGATAAAATAGCACGTTCCAACTCTGGAATTACCGTATTTTCGTAACCATGAACACCTTCAAACGTAGTTTCTTTATTCTTTATTTTAGTAATTAGATTATCTCTTAATTCATCTTTTATAGATTTTGATTGATAACCCGTTGCTTTTAATTCGCCTAGTGTTTTAATATTTTCTGTTTTCATATTATATTTTTAAAACCAGAGAAAAAAGACTTTAAATTCTTCTTTTAGCTCTTTTATCTAAATTCTTTATTCCTTTATCTTTTTTACCCCTTAATTCTCTTTTTCCTATTCGTTTCGTAATCTTCAAAAATCATTTCTCCTAATCCTTTAAGCCCTGTATAAAATGCTTTCCCTTGGTTGGCATAGGTAAACTCCCTTACAAATTGCATTAAGTAACTATCTTGTGCTATCATAAATGTTGTAATAGGAATGTGCAGTTTTCTAGCCTGTTGTGCCATCATGTAGCACTTGTTTACTATATGAGAATCTAAACCATTACTGTTTTTATAATATTGTCCGTCTGGCAACCTTAAACAACTAGGTTTACCATCGGTAATCATAAAAATTTGCTTGTTTGTATTTCGTTTTCTACGTAACAAATCCATTGCTAATTGCAAACCAGCGACTGTATTAGTATGATAAGGCCCTACTTTTAAATAAGGTAAATCTTTTATTTCTATTTGCCACGCATCGTTACCGAAAACTAAAATTTCTAAGGTATCTTTCGGGTATCTTGTGGTTATTAATTCGGCCAAAGCCATAGCTACTTTTTTAGCTGGTGTAATTCTATCTTCGCCGTAAAGAATCATACTATGGCTAATATCGATCATTAACACGGTACTCATTTGCGATTTATGAAGCGTTTCTTCTACAACCAAATCGTCTTCAGATAATGTAAAATCGCCAATACCATGATTAATTTGGGCATTTTTTAAACTTTCGGTCATAGATACTTTATCTAAAGCATCACCAAACTGATAATTTCTAAAATCGCCTGTATGCTCATCACCAATACCTTGTCCTTTACTTTTATGATTTCCTTGTCCGCTGCGTTTAATTTTACCGAAAATATGATCTAAAGCTTGTTGCCTAATGGCGCGTTCTGTTTTGGCAGTTATAGCCAACGCTCCATTTCCATCAGGATCAATTTCTTCACGTAAATAGCCTTTTAGTTTTAAATCTTCAATAAAATCGTCGATTGTATACTCTGGTGTGGTAAGCTTATATTCTTTATCCAATTCGCGAAGCCAATCGATAGCTTCATCAAAATCGCCAGAAGTATGTGTAATTAACTCTTTGAAAATTTCAAAAAGTTTATCGAACGGCGATTGGAAAGGCGCTTCATATTTTTTAAACACGAAACCTTTTCTGTAATTTATATTGTTTTTCATAGCCCTATAAAAATACTATATTTTTAGAGGACATTAAAAACTAAATTTAGTTTTATATATACTTTAACAAGAATTAAGTAGAACAGTTATTCTACCCGTCTTAAACCATTAAGATCTTCAATCTTAATAAATTTACCAACGGTAGTAATTAAACCTTCCTTTTTGAATTGAGAAAGCACGCGAATTGCAGACTCTGTGGCTGTACCAACTATACTTGCATAATCCTCGCGCGATAAAAGCACACTTAAAGTACCATCTGGATTTACTCCAAAACTATCATTTATATAAATTAAGGCTTCGGCCAAACGTTGTTTTACAGACTTTTGAGCCATATTTACAATAATATCGTCGGCTTCCTTTAAATCGTTAGCCATATCTTGTAACACATCAAACGAGAATTTAGGATTTTTTTGAAGGTCTGCAATAATTTCACTTTTGGGTATAAAACAAACTTCCATATCGTTTAAGGCAACAGCTTGCAAATTTGAGCTCTCGTCGCTAATTAAAGAACGTTGCCCTAATAATTGCCCTTTAACAACCATTTTTACAATTTGATCTTTACCATTTTCGCTAAGTTTAGATAGTTTACAAACTCCATCCTTAACACAATAAACACCATTTAAGGTATCGCCTTCTTCAAAAATAACTTCTCCTTTTTTTATAACTTTAGAGGTTTTACAAGAAGAAATACGAACCAACTCTTCTTTGGTTAACGATTTTAAAGAATTAAATTGCTTAATAATACACTGTTCGCACTTACTCATACCTCTTTTATAATTTTGAAAGTTCTGTAAAAATAAATAAATCATGACTAATATCATATTTTATTTTTTGCTTAATAGTAACCTTTGCCATAGGTATAAATGAGCAAATATTATGGAGCATAAAACATGTTACCATTGTGGATTAGATTCTACAACTTCAGAAATTATATATGATAATAAATCGTTTTGTTGTAACGGCTGTAAAACGGTGTACGAGATATTCTCGGTAAACGATTTAACGTGCTACTACGATTTACAAAATGCTCCAGGTGCTACCCCAAAAGAAATTGAGGGTAAATATAATTTTCTAGACAATGCTAAAATTGTTGAAAATTTATTAGAATTTAACGACGAGAACACTCAAATAGTTACACTATACATTCCGCATATTCATTGTAGCTCTTGCATTTGGGTACTCGAAAACTTAAACAAACTTCATCCTTCCATAAGCTCATCTATTGTAAATTTTGGAAAGAAAACCGTACGTGTAAACTACCATACCAACAACTTTAGCATTAAGGCTTTAGTAAAACTTTTAAGCAGTATTGGCTACGAACCTTTTATAAGTTTAGACGACTATAGTGTTGGTAAGAAAAATGTAGACCGATCGCTTATTTATAAACTTGGCGTTGCTGGATTTGCTTTTGGTAATATTATGTTTTTGTCGTTTCCGGAGTATTTTGAATCTACAGAATATTGGTTGGAACAATACAAGCCATTATTTAGATGGCTCATGTTTTCATTTTCGCTTCCCGTTGTTTTTTATTGTGCTCAAGATTATTTTATTTCTGCCTACAAAGGTTTAAAATCTAAAATTTTAAATATTGATGTACCCATAGCCTTAGGTGTTACGGTTTTATTTTTAAGAAGTACTGCCGAAATAGTTTTAGATATAGGTACCGGTTTTTTTGATAGTTTAGCTGGCCTTGTTTTCTTTTTATTACTCGGTAAATTTTTTCAACAGAAAACCTATAACTTTTTGTCTTTTGAAAGGGATTACAAATCATATTTCCCGATTGGAATCACTAAGATTTCTTCTGATAATTCGGAGACATCCATTCAAGTTTATGATATTAAAAAAAGCGACCGCCTTTTAATTAGAAATGAAGAGCTAATACCTGTAGATTGTATTTTAATTAAAGGAAAAGCAAAAATTGATTATAGTTTTGTTACTGGCGAATCTGAAACGGTATCCAAACAATCGGGCGACAAGCTTTTTGCAGGAGGAAAACAACTAAACGGTAGCATTGAGGTAGACGTTTTAAAAACTGTAGAGCAAAGTTATTTAACCCAATTATGGAGTAATGATGTTTTTAACAAAAACAAGGAAGATAGTTTTACAAACTTAACCAACGCTATTAGCAAAAAGTTTACCATTGCCATATTATCTATAGCATTTCTTGCCACAGGATTTTGGTTATTTAACGACTCCACAAAAGCACTAAATGTGTTTACAGCGGTACTTATTATTGCTTGTCCTTGTGCCATTGCTTTGGCAGCACCGTTTACTTTTGGCAATATGCTACGTATTTTTGGAAAGCAAAAGTTCTATGCTAAAAACGCTTCGGTAATTGAACAATTAGCAGCTATCGATACCATTATTTTTGATAAAACAGGAACCATTACGGCTAATAAGCAAACTACAATTGAATATGATGGTTTTGAACTTTCTGGTACCGAAGAATCTTTATTAAAAAGTACTTTACGGAACTCTAACCATCCATTAAGCCGGTCGTTGTATGCCATTTTAGAAGAAAACAACATTGTACCTGTTGATGATTATGAAGAGCATATTGGCCAAGGAATTTCTGCAAAACATAAGCAAAATTACATAAAAATAGGATCTGCATCTTATGTGGGACACGCTCTTGAAACGGCAACTTTAAATACCGCTGTACATATTAGCACGAACAACCAATACAAAGGGAAATTTACGTTTTATAACAAATACAGAAAAGGCCTATCGAAGTTATTTAAAACTTTAAAAAAGGATTTCGACCTGGTTATTTTATCGGGCGATAATGCCGGAGAAAAGGAGAATTTAACTAAGCTTTTACCAGCCAAAACAAAACTGCTTTTTAACCAAAAGCCTGATGATAAATTAGAATACATAAAACACCACCAAAATTCTGGTGCTAAGGTATTAATGATTGGAGATGGATTGAATGATGCGGGTGCTTTGGCACAAAGTAATGTTGGCATTGCCATTTCGGAGAATGTTAATGTGTTTTCGCCTGCATGTGATGCTATTTTAGACGCTACTAAGTTTAATAAATTATATCATTTTATTAAGGCCTCTAAATCGGCTATAAAAATTATTAAATGGAGCTTTGTATTTTCATTTATTTATAATATCATTGGATTATATTTTGCTGTTACTGGTCAATTAGCACCTGTAATTGCAGCCATATTAATGCCTTTAAGTTCTATAAGCATTGTGGTTTTTACAACGATTTGCACCAATATAGTTGCCCCACCTAGCCTCCCCATAGGAGAGGAACACGCAAAGTCTAAAAACGATTTACATGAGTAAGAACGTATCAATTTCCTCCCCTATGGGGCTAAGTGCGGCTTTTTGCGTTAGGGATTGAAGAGGAAAGCCCACAGCCCGACGCAGGAGGTGCGAGGACTTGTAACGGAAAGCCCGACCTCTTTTTTGAGGTAACGCCCAAATAAAATGATGAAACATGATAAATATCATCTTTTAAAAAACAGTATAAAAGTACTTTTGAACCATAACTTCTAATAGGTATGAGTGTTATATATATTTTACTTGCGGTAAGCATTGTAGTGGCCATATGTTTTTTTATAGCCTTTATAATTGCTGTTAAAAAAGGACAATTTGACGATAGTTACACGCCCTCTGTACGCATGTTATTTGAAGACGAATTAATTAAAAACAAAACAGAAAAAACAATACTAACCAAAAAAGATTAATAATTATAATTATGAAAATGCAACAATTTCATTACGATAATAAAATCGTTAAAAACTTCATTTACGCCACCATGCTTTGGGGCGTTGTGGGTATGCTTGTAGGATTGCTATTGGCGTTTATGTTTCTTTTCCCAAACTTAACAGATGGTATTTCGTGGTTAAGTTTTGGCAGATTAAGACCGCTACACACCAATGCTGTTATTTTTGCCTTTGTTGGTAACGCTATTTTTGCAGGTGTGTATTACTCCACACAGCGTTTACTAAAGGCCAGAATGTTTAGCGACCTTTTAAGTAAATTAAATTTTTGGGGTTGGCAACTTATTATTGTAGGAGCCGCTATTACACTTCCTTTAGGGTATACAAGCTCTAAAGAATATGCCGAACTAGAATGGCCTTTTGATATTGCTATTGCTTTAGTTTGGGTAATTTTTGGATGGAATTTAATAGGTACCATGCTTAAAAGAAGACAGCGCCATTTATATGTGGCCATTTGGTTTTACATTGCTACGTTTGTAACTGTTGCTGTACTTCATATCTTTAATAGTTTGGAGCTTCCTGTTAGCGCCATGAAAAGTTACTCGGTTTACGCTGGGGTTCAAGATGCTTTAGTACAATGGTGGTACGGACACAATGCGGTAGCCTTCTTTTTAACGACGCCGTTTTTAGGACTTATGTATTACTTTGTTCCTAAGGCAGCTAACAGACCTGTGTATTCTTATAGATTATCTATTGTGCATTTCTGGTCGTTAATATTTATTTATATCTGGGCAGGACCACATCACTTATTATACACAGCTTTACCAGAATGGGCACAAAATTTAGGTGTTGCCTTCTCTATAATGTTATTAATGCCATCGTGGGGTGGTATGATAAACGGATTATTAACCCTACGTGGTGCTTGGGATAAAGTACGTACAGATCCCGTTTTAAAATTTATGGTTGTAGCAATTACAGGTTACGGTATGGCAACGTTTGAGGGGCCAATGCTTTCGCTTAAAAATGTAAACGCTATTGCGCACTTTACCGATTGGATTATTGCACACGTGCACGTTGGTGCCTTAGCTTGGAATGGGTTTTTAACCTTTGGTATGATTTACTATTTAGTACCAAGATTATTTAAAACCAAACTACACTCTTTAGCACTTGCTAACTTACACTTTTGGATAGGTACTTTAGGTATTATTATGTATGCTTTACCTATGTATGTTGCCGGATTTACACAAGCTAGTATGTGGAAACAATTTAATCCAGATGGTACTTTAACATATGGTAACTTTTTAGAAACCGTAACCGAAATTATGCCAATGTATTGGATGCGTGCTATTGGTGGTACCTTATACTTAACCGGTATGCTAATTTTAGTATTTAACGTTATTGCTACTATTAAAAAAGGAAGCAAAGTTGAAGACGAATTAGCTGAAGCTGCAGCCTTAGAGCGCGTATCTAAAAAACGTACTGCAAATGAAGGTTGGCACACGTGGATTGAGCGTAAACCAATACAATTAACTATAGGCGCTACTATAGCTATTTTAATTGGTGGTCTTGTACAAATTGTACCGACTATTGTTGTAAAATCTAATATACCAACTATAGCAAGTGTAAAACCATATTCTCCTTTAGAGTTAGAAGGTCGAGATATTTATATCCGTGAAGGCTGTGTAGGTTGCCATTCGCAAATGATTCGCCCATTTAGAAGTGAGGTAGAACGTTACGGCGAGTACAGTAAAGCCGGCGAGTTTGTTTACGACCATCCATTCCTTTGGGGTAGTAAACGTACTGGACCAGATTTACACAGAATTGGTGGTAAGTACTCAGATAACTGGCACTTTAACCATATGTACGATCCGCAAAGTACATCATCGGGTTCTATAATGCCACGTTACCCTTGGTTAATTACAGGTTCTAGCAGTGAGTTAGATAAATCGATGACCGAGAAAAAAATGGAAGCTATGGTTACTCTTGGTGTTCCTTATACAGATGACGAAATAGCCAATGCACAACAAAGTATGTTAGAGCAAGGTGCTAAAATTGAAGAGAACCTTCATGCCGATCCTGATTTTACAAAAACATATGAAGCGGATAAAAAATACGCTTCGGATAACGGTGAACCATTTATAGAAATGAAAAACCGAGAAATTGTAGCTCTTATAGCGTATTTACAACGCTTAGGAACAGATATTAAAGGAGAAACAGCACAAAATTAATCAACTAAAATTTTAAAAGTCATGTTGAAATTTGTAAAAAACCATATGGATAGTATTGCAGGAATCGAGATTTACCCAGTGATTTCTTTAATTATCTTTTTCACCTTTTTTGTAGTTCTATTTTGGTGGGTAATAACCGCTAAAAAAGATTATATAGACAAGGTAAGTAACATGCCATTAGACAACCAAAACGACGATATATTATGAGACAATTAGTTCCATCCTGGATTCGTGTTCCAGTAGCATTCTTTATTATTTTTGGAGCCGTAGAATTCTTTATAGATTCAGGAGACAAGCCAGCATTTGTTGAGTATCCAGCAGTTTTACTCTTTCTGCTTTTAGTATTATTAATATTAATTGCTATCGAAGCTATTATTGGTGCTTTAGAAAATGTGATGCTTCATAAATTAGATGAAGCTGGTAAAGCTCGTTTTTTAGCAGAAAAAGAAAATACCATTAAATTTACTTGGTTAAAAGAGACGTACCAAAAACTTCTTGGTCAGAAACCAATAGAAGAAGAAACGGAAATTATCCTAGATCATAATTACGATGGTATTAAAGAGCTAGATAATAACTTACCACCATGGTGGGTGTATTCTTTTTACATTTCTATAATTTTTGCTGCCGTTTATTTATTGAGATTCCACGTATTTGATGGCTATACACAAATAGACGAATTAGAAACAGAATTAGCCGACGCTAGAATTGCTTTAGAAGCGTATAAAAAAACAGCTAAAGATTTAGTAGATTTTAATACGGTAACCGTGTTAACTGATGCTGCCGATGTAAAAGCTGGACAAGCCATTTTCCAAAGTAATTGTGTTGCTTGTCACATGGCAGATGGTGGAGGTGGTATTGGACCAAACCTAACAGACGATCATTGGTTATTAGGTGGTGGTATTAAAAATGTTTTTAAAACCATATCTGAAGGTGGACGTTCTGGTAAAGGTATGATTGCGTGGAAAGCACAATTAAAACCTGCACAAATGGCACAAGTGGCAAGTTACGTATTAACATTGCAAGGCACTATACCAGCAAATCCTAAACCTGCCGAAGGCGATATTTGGGTAGATGAAAATGCTCCTGCAAGCGAAGTACCTACAGAGGCTATGGAAACTAAAACAGAAAATATTATTACTGTAGAATAATAGATTTAATAAACAATACCTGCAACCTTTTATAATCTTGTAGCATAATAAAAAAACATGGAAACTCCAGAAAACGAAACCTTTAGAGACTCGATTGGTACAATTACCGAAGAAGGTAAACGCGCTTGGGTATTTCCTAAAAAACCAAGTGGTAAATTTTACGAGTATAGAAAATATGTAAGTTATATTTTACTAGCATTTTTACTACTTGCGCCATTTGTAAAAATAAATGGAAATCAGTTTTTAATGTTTAATGTTTTGGAACGCCGTTTTAATATTTTCGGGTTTCCTTTCTGGCCACAAGATTTTCATTTGTTTGTAATATCCATGTTAATTGGTGTTATTTTTATAGCCCTTTTTACGGTAGCATTCGGACGTATTTTTTGCGGGTGGATTTGCCCGCAAACCATTTTTATGGAAATGGTTTTTAGACGAATAGAATACTGGATTGAAGGCGACAGAAACAAACAACGTAAACTAGACAAACAAAAATGGGATGCCGAAAAGATTAGAAAAAAAGGACTAAAAACAGTCATATTTGTTTTAATCTCCTTTATTATTGCTAACGTTTTTCTGGCTTATTTAATTAGTAGCGATAAATTAATTCAATACATTTCTGAAGGTCCTCTTAATAACATAAGCACCTTAATATCGTTACTAATTTTTACAGCGGTATTCTACTTTGTATTTGCTTGGTTTAGAGAACAGGTTTGTATTATAGCTTGTCCTTACGGAAGGTTACAAGGTGCACTTTTAGATACAAAATCGATAGTTGTTGCTTACGATCATAAACGCGGTGAAGCTGAAAATGGTAGAAAAAAGTTTAGAAAAAATGAAGACCGAGACGCTTTAGGTCATGGCGATTGTATAGATTGTATGCAATGTGTACACGTTTGCCCTACTGGCATTGATATTAGAAACGGTACACAATTAGAATGTGTAAACTGTACAGCTTGTATTGATGAGTGCGACCATATTATGGAAAGCATTAATTTACCAAAAGGTTTAATTCGTTATGCTAGTGAAGAAAACATAGAAAACAAAACACCTTTTAAATTAACACCTAGAATTAAAGGTTATATAGCGGTTTTAGCTATTTTAACTGGTCTATTGGTTGGTATGTTATTTTTAAGAAACGATGTGGAAGCTAATGTTTTAAGACTTCCTGGGCAACTATATGAGCATAAAGAGAACAACATTATAAGTAACGTTTTCACCTATAAATTAGTAAATAAAACATCTAAAGACATTGAAGATGTGAGCTTTAAACTCATGTCGCATAAAGGCGAATTAAAATTAGTATCTACTGGTAACGATTTTATTGTACCAAGTCAAGGTATGGCAGAAGGCACCTTGTTTATTGAAATTAATAATTCGGCATTATCTGGCGATAGAAATAAAATAAAAATTGGCGTTTACAAAGGCGATAAGTTAATTGAAACCACTACGGCTAACTTTTTAGGCCCACGGAGTTTTAAATAGTTAATGGTTAATTAGAGACAAATAACCAGCAACAAAAAACAAATTACTAAAAAAGAAAATTATGAAAATTAATTGGGGAACCGGAATTGTTATTGCTTTTATAGCCTTTATTTCGTTTATAATGTACTTTGTTATAAACATGAGTGTAAATAGCAAATACAACCATGATTTGGTTAGCGAAGATTATTACGCCGAAGAATTACAATTTCAAGACGATATAAATAAACTAGAAACCGCTAAAACTTTAAACGAAAATATTAGTTATAAGAAAACAAACGAGGGCTTGGTAATACAATTTCCCGATACCTTCGATTACAAAAATATTAAAGGAAAATTGTTCCTATATAGACCATCTAACAAACAACTAGACTTTGAGACTGCTATCTCTTTGTCTAATTCAAATTTGCTCATACCTGACAATCGTTTGGTAGATGGTCGTTGGAACATTAAAATAGATTGGCAATATAACGGAAAATCTTATCTTTTTAAAGAATCTATAAATTATTAGTATGCTACTTTCGGCGTTTATATTAGGGCTATTAGGAAGTTTTCACTGCGTAGGTATGTGCGGCCCCATAGCTTTTATGTTGCCAGTAGATCGCACAAACGAGTTAAAAAAAGTATCGCAAATTACCATTTACCATTTTGGCAGATTACTAGCCTACAGCCTAATAGGTTTAATTTTCGGGCTAATTGGCAAAGGGCTTTTTATATTTGGTTTCCAACAACAACTCTCTATTATTATAGGGGTTTTAATGATTTTAGTAGTACTAATACCGCAAAAAGCATTTAACAAATACAACTTTTCTAAACCTATTTACAACCTAATATCTAAAGTAAAATCTGCTTTAGGTTCTGCTTTAAAGAAAAAAACAATGGACACCTTTTTAACCATTGGTTTTTTAAATGGCTTTCTCCCTTGTGGTTTAGTTTACATGGCGGTATTTGCAGCCATTGCTGGCGGTAATGCCTTAAACGGTAGTTTATACATGAGTGTTTTTGGCCTTGGTACCGTCCCTTTAATGACCACTGCAATTTACTTTAGCCACTTTTTAAAAGGTAAAGCAAGACAACGCATACAAAACATAATACCAGTTTTTGTAGTTATAATAGGTGCACTATTTATAATTCGGGGTTTAGGTCTTGGAATTCCCTTCCTCTCTCCTGCTCCGGTTTACAATATGATTACTAACGGTATCGATTGTCATTAATTTTTTAGTTTAATTTTGGGGTTACCCTCGTACCTCGGGTCGGGCTTTACGCTTCAAGTCCTCGCTTCGTACCTCGCTGTGGGTTTTCCACTGCAATCCCTAACCCACTTATCCGCCAAAGTAAGTTATCAATACATACATTCTGCTTATATCTAAAGGAGCTTGACTACGGATTGCTAACTTTCCTATAATAGTATTTTTCAATCCCGCATAAAGAAAAACAATAGTTTTGTTTTCAAATATAATAGCAATACTATTATATTTGCATTTAAATTTATTAATTATGGATTCATTACTGTCAAATTTAAAAATTTCTGTACCCGAAAAAATCTATGTAAAAGACCCAGAATCTTCTACCTTAGGAAAACGCATTATAGAGCATAGTATCCTTTTAATAGACGACATTGGTTTTGATAGTTTCACCTTTAAAAAATTAGGACAATTAATAGGCTCTAATGAAAGTTCTATTTACAGATACTTTGAGAGCAAGCATAACCTATTACTTTATTTATCGTCTTGGTATTGGGCATGGATAGAATACCAATTGGTGTTCGAAACCCACAGTTTAAACCCATCAGAAAAACTAGAAAAAGCAATCGAAATTGTAACCCGAAGCATAAAAGTAGATTCGAAATTCTCGCATATAAACGAAACCATTTTAAATAAGATTATAGTTAACGAAAACTCTAAATCGTTTTTAACTAAAGAGGTAGACCAAGAAAACAAAGAAGGTTTTTTTATTATTTACAAACGCATTGTACACCGCTTACGCGATATGATAATTGCAATAAACCCCGATTATAAATTCGCGTCTAGCCTAGGTAGCACAATTCTAGAAAGTGGTTTGCATCAGCACTTTTTAAAAGACCATTTTAAAACCATTACAGATTGTAATGCTAGTATTACCCCAACGTCCTTTATAAAAAACCTAGTACTTAACACGCTCAAGTCTTAAATATGAAACACAAACAAATGACGCCGTGGCAACGTTTAATAGGCATGCTACAATTAGAAAAAAGAGATATTCTTCAAATTTTTTACTATGCCATTTTTGCCGGAGTTGTAGCCTTATCACTTCCTCTTGGTATTCAAGCTATTATTAACCTACTACAAGGCGCTCAAATATCTACATCGTGGGTGGTTTTAGTTATTATAGTAACCCTAGGCGTTGCCTTTTCTGGCGCCTTACAACTTATGCAACTAAGAATTATAGAAACCATACAGCAACGTATATTTACGCGATCATCGTTTGAGTTAGCGTATCGATTTCCAAAAATTAAAATGGCCGAATTACGCGATTATTACCCGCCAGAATTAGCAAATCGATTTTTCGATACCTTAACCATTCAAAAGGGTTTATCTAAAATTTTAATCGATGTTCCAGCAGCGGTTTTACAAATTGTATTTGCTTTAATTCTACTATCGTTTTACCATCCGTTTTTTATAGTATTTGGACTTTTATTGCTAGTACTTATTTTTGTGGTTTTTAAATTCACAGCACGAAAAGGCTTATCCACCAGTTTATACGAGTCTAAAAACAAATACAAAGTAGCCCATTGGATTCAAGAAATTGCCCGTTCGGTTATTAGCTTTAAACTATCAGGTAGCACAAGCTTGGGTATTAATAAAAATGACGATTTGGTGAACAATTACCTAAAAGCGCGAGAGAGTCACTTTAAAGTTTTAATGCTTCAATTTATCCAAATGATAAGTTTTAAAGTAATTGTAACCGCTAGTTTACTACTTATTGGAGGTGCTTTAGTTTTAAACCAAGAAATGAATATTGGGCAATTTGTAGCCGCCGAAATTATTATTTTATTGGTAATCGCTTCAGTAGAAAAACTAATTATAGGCTTAGAGGCGTTTTACGACACCCTTACATCCTTAGAAAAAATTGGTCAAATAGTTGATAAAGATTTAGAAAGTCAAGAAGGCGAGACCCCACAATTTAACAGAGGTTTGCAAGTTGAATTAGACAATGTTGGCTTTGAGGTAGATAACAGAGATGCTCACATATTAAAAAATATCTCGTTAACCATAAATTCTAAAAGTAGAATTTTAATTAAAGGAGAAAGTGGTTCTGGAAAATCGACTTTACTCCGTTTAATTGCCGGTGTCATTGAAGCTACAAGCGGTCATGTTTACGTTAACGATATGTCTATTAAAAGTATTCACTTAAATTTCTACCGTTCGCAATTAGGCTTATCCTTATCTGACGAAACCCCGTTTGAAGGCACCATTAGAGAGAACCTTACCTTCTCTAACAAAACCATTTCAGACGAGAAAATTTATGAGATTCTAAATATTGTAGGTTTAAAATCCTTTATTAAATCGCAACCAGAAGGTTTAAATACCGTGCTATATCCAGATGGTAGGCAAATGTCGTACTCCATATCTAAAAAATTAGTCTTAGCACGAGCTATTTTAAAGAACCCTAAAATACTCATTCTAGAAGATGCCTTAGATCGATTTAATAGAAAAGAAACTAAAGCTATTGTAGATTATTTATCGCACCCAGACCGACCATGGGCACTAATTGTGGTTAGTTTTAGTTCGGTATGGACCGATAAATGCACCGAAATTATCACATTAAGTAAAGGTAAAATAAAATCTAAAAAAGACTAGGTTATGCTCAATATATCCAATAACCAATTGAATAAAAAAATTGATTTGGCAGACTTTAAGTCTGGTAAAAAAATAATGAATATTAAGTATTACAAATACTTTAACCGGTTTTTATTAGCCGCAGCAATTATTTTATTAATTGTACTGTTTTTACCTTGGACCCAAAACATTACCAGTCAAGGTACAGTAACAACTTTAAAACCTAACCAACGCCCACAACATATTCAATCGCAAATACCAGGACGTATTGAGGAATGGTATGTGCAAGAAGGCGACGAAGTAAAAAAAGGCGATACAATCTTAAGAATATCCGAAGTAAAAAGCGACTATTTCGACGATAGACTTATGGAGCGTACTAACGATCAAATTCAAGCAAAATCATCGTCTGTAACCGCTTATAGTGGTAAGGTAGATGCCTTAAACCGTCAAATTTCTGCCTTAAGAAACGAACAAAAATTAAAGCTAGAACAAACGCGCAATAAACTGTTACAATCGCGATTAAAAGTAAAAAGCGATAGTATAGATTTGGAGGCTGCCAAAACCAATTTAAAAATTGCCGAAACACAGTTTAATCGTATTCAAACATTGCAAGAAGAAGGCTTAAAAGCAGTAAAAGATGTAGAAGAAAAGCGCTTAAAACTTCAAGAAACTCAAGCTAAATTCATTTCTCAAGAAAACAAATATTTAGCCAGTAAAAACGAAGTTATAAACGCACAACTAGAGCTATCTAGAACCAACGCTGTGTTTACCGATAAAATATCGAAAGCGCAAAGCGATATGTATACTGCGCAATCTAGCGGGTTCGATACAGAAGCTCAAGTTAAAAAACTTGAAAACGCCTATAGTAATTACAAAAAGCGAAATAGCTTATTGTATGTAACCGCACCCCAAGATGGCTTTATAAACAAAGTACTAACAGGCGGTATTGGGGTTACATTTAAAGAAGGAGAACAACTCGTTGGTATTATGCCATCGCAATACGATTTAGCTGTAGAAACTTTTGTGCGTCCAATAGACTTGCCATTACTACACATTGGCGAAAAAGTACGTGTACAGTTTGATGGCTGGCCAGCGATTGTATTTAGCGGATGGCCTAATGTATCTTACGGTACTTACGGCGCAAAAGTGGTGGCTATAGAACGCTTTATAAGTAGTAACGGGAAATACCGTGTGTTACTGGCTCCAGATAATACAGAGTATAATTGGCCTGAAGCCATACGTGTTGGCTCTGGCGCAAAAACCATTGCCCTACTTGAAGATGTACCAATCTGGTTCGAGTTATGGCGCCAAATTAACAGCTTCCCTCCTAACTATTACCAACCCGAAGACAGTAAAACCGTGTTAAAAAAAGATAAATAATGAAAGCATTTATATATAGTATTCTTTTAGGTTTTAGCTGCGTGGTTTCTGCACAAGATAGCACATCGGTTATGGCACTATCAGAATATTTGGGTTATGTTAAATCGTTTCATCCTATTGTTAAGCAGGCCAATTTAACCCTAAACGAAAGTGAAGCTAAACTTATGAAAGCCAGAGGTGCTTTCGACCCTAAGTTTGAAGTAGATTATGCTAGAAAAAAATTTAAAGCCACAGAGTATTACGATAAACTAAATGCATCGTTTAAAATACCAACTTGGTTTGGCATAGAATTAAAAGGAAACTATGAAGAAAACACTGGCGACTATTTAAACCCAGAATATTACGTCCCCGACGATGGATTATACAGTGCAGGTGTTTCTATTCCTGTTGCTAAAGGGTTGCTTACAAATAGTCGTATGGCCATGTTAAGACAGTCCAAACTATATGTAAAACAAGCCCAAGCCGATAGACAATTATTGGTTAACGACATTTTGTATAATGCAACATTAAGCTATTTTAACTGGTTAAAAACCTATAATGAAAAACGGGTTTACCAAGATTTTTTAGCCAATGCCGAAATACGTTTTAATGGTATTAAAAAAAGTTTTGAAGTTGGCGATAAACCCGCCATTGATACTCTAGAAGCTAGAATAGCGTTAAACAACCGCAAACTTAACTTAGAAAAATCTAGAATTAAATTTATAAAGGCTTCTCTAGAACTTTCTAATTATTTATGGCTTAATGATAATACACCAGTTGAAATTAAAGATCAAATTATACCAGACATTCATACGGTTGCAACTATCGATTTAACCTTGAACACCTCCGGATTGGATGTTGAAAGCTACGATATAAACAATCACCCAAAACTGCAATCTTTAGATTATAAATTTCAAAGTTTAGAAATTGAAAAACGACTGAAGTTAAACAACCTTTTACCGCAAATAGATTTGCAGTATAATTTCTTATCCGAAACTCCCGAGGTGGCACGATCGTTTAGTACATCGGCCTATAAAAGTGGAGTGAATATTAGTATTCCTTTGTTTTTAAGAAAAGAACGAAGCGACTTAAAATTGGCAAAAATAAAGCTGCAAAACACGACGTTCGATATTAAAAATACACAAGTAAGTCTTAAAAATAAAATTAATGCTATAAATCTAGAATTAGAGTCTTACCTAATCCAAAATGATTATACCAATACTATTGTAAATGATTATTCTGTAATGCTAACAGCCGAAGAGCGTAAGTTCTTTTTAGGTGAAAGCTCTCTGTTTTTAGTAAACTCGCGAGAATCAAAACTTATTGATGCCAAACTAAAAGCTATTGATCTTGAAAATAGTTTCTTTAAAACTAAGGCGACTTTATTTAATGTTTTAGCCCTTTCTGAAGTAGAGGTTAACTAATTTTTATTGAAACAATTGTGTTGCTTTTTTTTGTGTTGAACGGAGTTTAATGACATGCTTTTTAGAACAATTGAACCCTGCTAATCCTTGCAATTTATTTATAGAAGTGTTAACTTTAGAATAAATAAAAAAACTTGAAAAAAATGAAAAAATTAAGCTTAATCTGTATTGCTATAATTATAAGTTTTACATCTTGTAAAAATGAAAAAACAGAAGTGAAATCTGTAGAAACTATTGAAACTGAAACGGCAAACGTTGCACCTAAAAAGGTTAAAATTGCATTAAGCGCTAAAAGCGATAGCAATGTTTCCGGCAATGTCGTTTTTAAAGAAACTGATGGTAGCGTAAGCATGACGGCTATTATAAGTGGTTTAACCGCTGGTAAACATGCTATACATATTCATGAATCTGCCGATTGCTCTTCTACCGATGGCAAATCGGCCGGTGGACATTGGAATCCAACATCGCAACCACATGGTAAATGGGGAGACGCAAAGGGTTACCATAAAGGTGATATTGGCAATTTTACTGCCGATGATAACGGAAACGGTACCATTTCTTTTTCTACAGACGAGTGGTGTATTGGCTGTGGCGATGCTACTAAAGATATTCTAGGAAAAGCTGTGATAGTTCACGCTGGTGAAGATGACTTAACATCGCAACCTTCTGGAGCTGCTGGCGCACGCGTTAGTTGTGCTGGTATTATTCAATAATTTTATTAGAGTTGAATTTACTATTATACCGCCTATAATGGTGTATGTAAATAAAAATCCTCCCTTAGCAAAAAAGGGAGGCTTTTTTTTATTGGCTTAAATCTTAAAAGTCATAACTGGTAACGTGGCGTGGTTTACTACATCTTCGCCAATACTGCCTTGAAAAAAGTGCGCTAAACCTTTTCGGCCATGTGTTGGTACTAATATTAAATCGGCTCCAATTTTATTTGCGCAATTTAAAACGCCGTTTTCTATGGTATAATCAGATACGTAAAAGACATCTTCCATTTTATCTAAATTACCCTCGGCTTTGGTAAAGAAATTAACGACTTTTTTCTCGATTTCTAAACTACTTTTAAACCTTTCGTTAGGTAAATTAACATGTATTAAATATAGTTTTGCACCTTGTTTACTAAACATTTCTTGGGCGCTTAAATACGATTTTATAGACTCTTCGCTAAAATCGCAGGCAAAGGCAACCACGTCAAAATCGACATCCAACATATCGTTTTTAACCACTAAAACCGGTATGTTCGAGTTGCGCACAACACGCTCCGTATTGGAACCCACAAAATACTCGGTAAAGCCATTTGCACCATGAGAGCCCATTACAATTATATCGGCATCATATTTTTTAGCCACGTCGTTTACCTCACTAAACACTTTAAAATGCTTTATTATAGGCGTTACTTTTACATCGTTTAGATAGTCTTTACTTAAAAATTTTTTAAATTTTTGCTCTGCTAATTGCAGAAAAAACATGGTTTTCTGGTTTTGAATACCATCGGTAGTCGATAACATAATATCGGACATTTCTAGCATATGAAGGGCCAATAATTCCGCATCATGTTTTTTGGCTAGTTTAGCTGCCGTTTTTAATGCATATTCTGAATGTTCTGAGAAATCTATTGGTATAATTATTTTTTTCATGGTCTTTAAGTTTTAGGTTCTTGCTATAAAGCAAAAACAGTTAAAATTGAATGTTTTAATACTTGATTTTAAAATGACTTGGTATTAAACAGTCATAGAAAATAGTTGTGTATCTGGCTTTTTACGTTGCAGTAGCACATCAAAAGCCATACATATATTTCTAACAAACGGTTGTCCTTTTTGGGTGACTTCTATTTTATTAGAATATATATTTAGTAAGCCATCTTTTTCCATTTCCTTTAGTTTAATTAAAGTGTCCGGTAAGTCATTAAAATAAAGTTTTTCGTCTGTCCATGAGGTTTCAAACTGGCACATTAAATTTAAAATATGTTTTCTAATTACTAAATCTTCGTCATTTAAAATATGCCCTCTATAAACCGGAATAATATTATCTTTTAGCAGGTTATAATAGCTTTCTACTCCTTTTACATTTTGAGAAAAACCATACCAGCTATCACTTATCGAGGATACACCCAACCCAATCATTGCTTGTGTTTTTGAGGCGGTATATCCCATGAAATTACGATGTAAATCACCATTAATCATGGATGTATATAAGGAATCCGTAGTTAACGCAAAATGGTCCATTCCTATTTCCTTATAGCCAACTTCGGCTAGTAATTTCTTTCCTAGTTCGTACTGCTTGCGTTTTAAATCAGCACTTGGTAAATCGGCATCATCAAAGCCTCGTTGTCCGTTTCCTTTAATCCAAGGTACATGTGCATAGCTGTAAAAAGCTAGTCGGTCTGGAAGCAAAGCTTTAGTTTTTAAAATGGTTTCCTCAACGTGTTGTAAGGTTTGAAAAGGCAATCCAAAAATAATATCATGCCCGACAGATGTGTATCCAATTTCTCTGGCCAATTCGGTGGCTTTCTTTACGTTTTCAAAAGGTTGAATTCTATGAATCGCCTTTTGTACCGTTGGGTTATAATCTTGCACACCGTAACTTACGCGTCTAAATCCCACATCGTAAAGCGCTTGTAAATGCTCGCGAGTGGTGTTATTAGGGTGACCTTCAAAACTAAACTCATGTTGCGGTGCTAATTTTGACGTGTTTAAAATACCCGTAATAAGCCGTTTTAAGTTTTCTGGACTAAAAAATGTTGGTGTCCCGCCACCTAAATGCAACTCTTTTATAATAGGTTTTTCGTCAAACAATTCTAAATACAAATGCCATTCTTTTAAAACTGCATTTATATATGGAGACTCTACACTATGCTGTTTGGTAATGCGCTTATTACAGCCGCAAAACGTACATAAACTTTCGCAAAATGGTAAATGAATGTACAAGCTTATACCTTCATCAGAATTGCTTTCTTTAAAAGATTGAACTAATGACGATTTCCATTTTTTTAATAAAAATGTTTCTTGGTTCCAATACGGAACCGTTGGATAACTCGTATAACGAGGACCCGCAATATTATACTTATTTACTAATGATTTTAACATACCTAACGTTTATACTTCAAAAGTATAGGAACAGCTTAAGTTATAAAATGACATATATCATACTAAATCTTGCAATTGAATTATTATTGACTTAACTTTCGGGTTAATAAAAAAACATGAAAATGAAAAAAATAAGCATCCTATTTATTGCCTTAGCCCTAAGTATAGTATCATGTAAAAACGAAAAAAAAGAAACGCAAACGGAAGCTGAAACAACAGAGGAATACGTAGTTAAACCAGAAGGTACAACCGTAAAATGGACGGCCTACAAAACAACAGACAAACTACCTGTTGGTGGAAAATTTAAACTTCTAGATTTCGAAAATAAATCTGGAGCTACACCACAAGAGGCATTAAATAATTTAAGCTTTTCTATACCTGTTAGTAGCGTTTTTACAAACGATGCTACAAACACCCGCGATGGTAAAATTATAAATTCATTTTTTGGTGCTATGTTAGATACCGAATTTTTAAAAGGTACTATTAAATATGCTAATAATGCTTATGTAGCTTCTATTACCATGAATGGAGAAACAAATAATTTACCATTATATGTTAAAATTACTGACGAAAGACGTGTAACCTTAACAGGAACCATGAATCTTAAAGACTGGAATGCATTAGATGCTTTAGCCTCTTTAAATAAAGTATGTTTTGATTTACATAAAGGAGCAGATGGTGTAAGTAAAACTTGGGAAGATGTAGCCATTGAAGTTGAAACTTACCTTCGCGAAAACTAAACCATATATAGTATTAGTATTATTTTAATCACTAAAAAACTTATATGGAATTAGACCAGCTGGTAGAAAAATTTAAACAAAAAGACGAAAAAGCATTCGAGAAACTGTACAATATGTACAGCGATAGCATGCATGGTGTTATTTACAATATTGTAAGAGACCATGATATTGCTCAAGAAGTTATGCAAGATGTTTTTATAAAAGCATGGCATAAAGCAGATAGCTATTCGTCAAAAAAAGGTAGATTTTTTACATGGATTTTAAATATTGCTAGAAACGCAGCCATAGATAAAACGCGGTCTAAAGCCTTTAAAAACTCAAAACAAAACCTCAACTCAGATTTTTTCGTAGATATAATTGAAGGCAATGAAAACCTTGATGATAAAACGGATGCTATCGGCATTAAAAAATTTGTTGGTAAACTAGCCGAAAAATGTAAAGCGGTAATTGAACTACTTTACTTTAAAGGTTACACACAAAGTGAAGCGTCTGAAGCTCTTGATATGCCAATTGGTACTATTAAAACAAGAAATAGAAATTGCATTCAGGAATTGAGAAACATGGTATTAAACTAAAATGGATATAAAAGCATACATAGAATCTGGAATACTAGAGCTATACGTAGCCGGAACCCTTTCTGAAAAAGAAAATGAGGAGGTTTATGAGCTTATGCAAAAACACCCAGAGGTTTTGCAAGAAGTTTTAGAAATTGAAGCAGCCATTGTTAAATTAACCGCTTCGACATCGCAACGCGATAGCGACCATATTTTACAACGTATTAAGCAAACATTAGGTTTTGGTAGTGATAAGGATACCAAAGTAATCTCTATTGCTAAACCTAAATACAACTGGATTACTTATACAGGTTGGGCAGCTTCTATTCTTTTGGCTGCTGGATTATTATGGACAGTAAACCAGAACAAACAATTACAATCTGATATTCAAATAGCAGAAACACAACAATCTTTATTAGAAACCCAAATAGCTAATTCTAAAAACAGCTTAGAAGACGCTAATGTATTAATTAGTGTGTTACGCGATGAAAATATTACAAAAGTACCATTAGCAGGACAAGGGAATTTTGCTAATACTTTTGCTAAGGTATATTGGGATAAAGATTCCGAGCGTATATTTTTAGATGCTCAGGGTTTACCAGACCCACCAGAAGGGAAAGTTTATCAAGTTTGGTCTTTAACATTAACACCGTTAACACCTACGAGTTTAGGAACTATTGATAGTTTTACAGCTGATGCCAATAAAATTTTCGAAATTAAAAATGCTAACAAAAGTGAGGCCTTTGGTATTACTCTAGAGCCTGCAGGTGGTAGTGCATCGCCTACTATGGACCAATTATATACTTTGGGTGTAGTGAGTGCCAGCTAACAAAGTAAACAAGCAGTATTAAATAGTTTTAAATATTAAAAATGCGCTACCAATTAATATAGTAGTGCATTTTTTTATGCGATAATAAAATTAAAACCCCTTAGCAAAACGCTAATAAACATTTATATATTTATACAAAGCCTAAACTAAATATAACACCATAAAACCATGACCTTAATTAATTTTACTGCAGAAAGTGATAGTTCCAACTGGAAAACGGTGGATGATAATGTAATGGGTGGAAAATCTGAAGGTGCGTTTAAAATAAACGCTAATGGCAATGGCTTGTTTTACGGCGAAGTATCTTTAGAAAATAACGGTGGTTTCTCGATGGTTAAATACCCTATTGACACTTTAAAAACAGCATCTTATTCTAAATTTCGAATCACTTTAAAAGGCGATGGCAAGACATACCAGTTTAGAGTAAAGACTTTTGAGAGCGACAAACATGCTTACATTTATCCATTTAAAACCACAAATGGCTGGGAAACTATAGAAATCCCTTTTAAAGAAATGTACGCTAACTTTAGAGGTAAAAAACTTGAGCTACCAAATTTTGAAGGTAACCAAATTGAAATGATTGCCTTTTTAATAGGTAACAAAAAAGCTGAAGCCTTTAATTTAGAGATAGGCAACATCTCTTTAAAGTAAAACACGAACATGTGCAAGTATGCCCGCGCTAGGGATTGAACGGTATGTTTGAGCTCCCTGACTTTTTAGGAAGGAGCGAGTAGTAAAAGCCCGACCCTTGTGGTAGCGCCCAAATTACTGTTTAACTAAAACGAATGGCTTTTACTGGCGATATTTTTGTAATTAGATAAGACGGAACCAGTAGCATGAGTAAGCACAGCACTAATGTACCTATGTTTAGTGCTAGAATATAGCCTAAATTGATATATACTGGTGCTTCGGATACGTAATACACACTTGGATCTAACGGAAAAAGGCTAAAATATTTTTGCGTAAACAAAATGCCTAAACCTAAAATATTACCCCAAAATACACCTAATAAAATGAGGTAAGATGCATTATAAAGGAAGAGTTTACGAATGCTCCAATTACTGCTACCTAAGGTTTTTAAAACGCCTATCATTCTGGTGCGCTCTAGTATTAAAACAAGTAAGGCCGTTACCATGTTAAAACCGGCAATAAGTACCATTATGCCTATTATGCCGTAGGTGTTTTTATCGAAAATTTTAATCCACTCGAAAATAGAATAATAACGATCTGTAATGGTTTGCGAATCTAGTAAGGAGGAAATGTTTTGATGTATTTCGGCGCCTTTTTCTTCTAAGGCATCGTAATTATCTATAAATACCTCAAAATTGCCAATTTGATCGCTTTCCCATCTATTTATACGTTGTAAGTGGCGTATATCGCCAATAATATATTGAGCGTCCAAATCTTGAAACCCAGAATTAAAAATACCAGATATGGTGTATGTTATTATGTTTGGTAATTTTTCGAGATCGTCCTTTGCAAAAAACATTTGAAAGGTGTCACCGGCTTTAAAATGCATTCTATTGGCTAGATATTGCGATATTAAAACATTTTCATTTCGTTTTTGCGTGTAATCTGGTAATCCGCCTTCTACTAAAAATTCTTTAAAATAATCCCAATTATAATCGGCACCAACGCCTTTTAAGTACAACCCTTCAAAATCGGTTTCGGTGCGTATTACACCAAATTTTGTTGCTACACCTTGTACATGCTTAATGCCTTGTACTGCTTTAAAATCTGGATAAAAATCTTGATTTATTGTAATAGGAAATACGCTTTCTTGGGAGTTATTGGAATCGTAATTTGTAATGGTTACATGGCCATTAAACGCAATAACTTTATCGCGTATTTTTTGTTGCAACCCTATACTTATTGCTACGGTAACCATCATTACAACCATACCAATAGCAATTGCAGCGATTCCAATTTTTATTATTGGCGCCGATATGCTACTTTTATACGCTTTACTACCAATAATGCGTTTTGCTATAAAGAACTCGTAATTCAAAAGATAAAAATGAGGTTTAGTGATTTCAAAAATACAGTTTTCCCAATAATTATTGGGCTAGTTTTAGTAATGATTTCTTGTGGAAGCAAATCCAAGAGCGATATTTCAATATCTCAGGTTAAAATTAATAATCAAGAAGACGAAATTACAAAAGTAGAAAAAGACACGTCTATAGTTCTTGGAGTAAACCAAACCAACGTTTACCTGCCGTTATTAAAAGGAAAGCGAATTGGTATTGTGGCCAACCAAACCTCTGTGTTTTTTACTAAAAGTGCAACTCAGCCATTGGATGCTATAACATATACACACGTAGTAGATTCGCTTCTTGCCCTACATGTGGATATTAAAAAAGTGTTTGCTCCAGAACATGGTTTTAGAGGAAAGGCTGATGCCGGCGAGGTTGTTAAGGATGGGATAGATACTAAAACTAATTTACCTATTGTATCGCTTTACGGAAAAAACAAAAAACCATCGGAAGCACAACTAGAAAATTTGGATGTTGTTATTTTTGATATACAAGATGTTGGTGCTCGTTTTTACACTTACATTTCGTCCTTACATTACGTTATGGAAGCTTGCGCAGAAGCCGGAATTCCTGTAATTGTTTTTGATAGGCCCAACCCAAATGGTAATTATATTGATGGTCCTATTTTAGAAATGGAGCACACTAGTTTTGTTGGCATGCACCCTATTCCTGTGGTTCATGGTATGACTATTGGAGAATATGCCACAATGATTAATGGCGAAAAATGGCTAGCTAATGGCATACAATGCGACTTAAAGGTTATTGCCATGAAACATTACAACCACAAACTAAAATATAGCTTACCAATAAAACCAAGTCCAAATTTACCAAACGACCAAGCCATTAACCTATACCCTAGTATTTGCTTTTTTGAAGGTACCAATGTAAGCGCAGGCCGAGGGACAGAAACCCAATTTCAAATATTTGGAAGTCCGTTTTTAAATCCTGATGTATATCGTTTTCAATTTAAACCTCAACCCAACGAAGGTTCTAAGTACCCAAAACACCAAAACAAAACATGTTATGGTAAGGATTTAACTAAAGCTGAGACTATAAATACTTTAAAACTAAATTGGCTTATTGATTCTTACAAGAATACCAATAATAAAGCTGAGTTTTTTAATAGCTTTTTTACAAAATTGGCAGGCACAAAAACGTTACAGCAGCAAATTGAATCTGGAATGTCTGAAAAAGCAATTAAAGCCACTTGGAAAGAAGGATTACAACGTTTTAATAAAACGAGAAAAAACTATTTACTATACCCTTGAAAAACATATTAGCCTCAATATTTTTCTTTTTTACTTCTGTAGGATTTAATTCAGCAGAACATGACACTACATCTGACTACAGAATAAAAACTGCTAAAAAACGTGCTAAACAATTTATGCGCCAACAAGGCATTCCTGGAATGTCTATATCGGTATCTCAACATGGTAAACTTATTTGGTCTGAAGGTTTTGGGTATGCCAATAGAAAACCTAAAGTAAAAGTAGACCCTAATAAAACATTGTTTAGAATTGCCAGTATATCTAAATCTATTACGGCCCTAGCACTGGCACATTTAGTGGATAAGAAACAAATTGATTTAAACAAAAGCATTTACAGTTACTTGCCCAATTATCCTAAAAAAGCTTACGATTTTAACATTAAAGAATTAGGCGGACACCTTGCAGGAATTAGGCATTACAAGGGCAATGAGTTTCTATGGAATAAAAAAACATCCATTACCGAAGGTGTAAATATCTTTAAAAACGACTCACTTTTATTTGAACCTTCAACACAATTTTCATACAATACATTTGGCTTTGTTTTACTTAGTGAAATTATGCAAAAAGCATCCCAAACCGATTTTAATGAATTAGTAAAACAAACGGTTTTTAATCCTTTAGGGATGACAAATACTTTGGTGGAAGATTCAGAAATAAACCTACCCAATAAAACTAATTTCTACCGAAAAAAAAGGGTACTTTCTACTCCTGTCGCTAATGAGTACAAGGTTGCTGGTGGTGGTTTTTTATCTACTTCAGAAGATTTAATAAAATTTGGAGAAGAAATTATTTCGCCTAAAACAGTATCTGCCGAAGCTTTGCTAGAAATGACAACTTCTCAAAAACTAAAATCGGGTAAAATTACGGGGTATGGTATTGGGTTTTCCTCTGAATGCACGACAAACAACACTCCAAAATATTACCATACTGGTGGTGGTGTTGGCGCGTCTACCGTTTTATTAATATACCCAAAAGAACAGATTGTCATCTCAGTTTTAACCAATAAATCGGGAGTAAAAATGGATGATTTCGCAAAAAAGCTCGAGGCCCTTTTTATTAATTAAAAAAGAAAGTGCCTAATTACAACTAAGTAACTAGACACTTTCACCTAACAAAAAACCTTAGATTAAACACATCATTAAGGTCTCTTTATGATAATTAAGTTTTCACAAAAATTATCATACACATAACAAATCAAACTAAATTTATATATTTTTTATTTCGTTTTCCATAATAGGACCAAGTTCAAAAACGCTTTCTAAAAGCTCTTTTTTTAATGCATTAGCCTTTTCTATTTCTCTATTAGCTTTATAAATTTTAGCTATATGAAATAGCACATCGGGTTCAGAGGTTTTACCAATTACATGTTGTTCTAAAATTTCCATCGCTTCTTTTACCTCTCCATGATTATAGAGTGTCCATGCTAACAAATCATACGATTGTGGCGTAGGTCTATTTTTAATTTCAACATAAGCAATCTCTAAAGCTTTTGCTGTATCTTTTTCGCTTTCAGCATATAACAAAGCGTTGTACTTATTATACATATCGCCATAAAACGAATTTTCAACGGCATTAGCATATAACTTTAATTGCTCTTCTTTTAAGTCATTATTACCATTATATTCTGCAATTTCTGCCTTTAGTAAATGATAATCTGGAGCGTTATAAGTTTTCGTAACTTCATTTAAAATACGAAGTGCTTCGTCAGGATTTTTTTCATAAGAATAAACAATCCAAGCAATTCCCTTTTTAGCATACGCATCGTTAGGATCTAACTCTAAAGCTTTTAAATAATGGTTGTAAGAAGCTTCAATACGTCCTGCGTGCCCATAATAATCAGCTAAATTGGTATACACCCATTGTTTTGTAGATGCCAAATTTGTACTTTCTGCAATAGTTTTGGCTTGTTCCATATATTTTATGGCAGCATCCAAATTACCACGATGGTCGGACCATTTTGAAAGTCTTATTAAATAATCGAAATCATTTTTTTTCTTAATTCCATCTAAGTATGTTTTCGCAGCATCATAATTACCTAATTCTAAATGCACATCGAAAAGCATTTTTTGCGTTCCTTTTAAACCTTCTCCGTTATCTTCGGCCTTGATAAGTAAAAGTAAAGCTTCTTTAAAACGATGCTGAGAGATATAGTTTCTTGACAAGGCTCTTAAATAACCAGCGTTATTATAATTTGTTGCTTGATTTGCCTTAACTAAAAATGTTTCTGCTTTAATTAAAGCGTCAATATTTCCTGTTTTATTAAAAATCACAGATTGAGATGCTGCAGCCTTAGCCAAGTAGGGAAATTGATTTGGTTCTTTTTCTAGCTTTTTTTCCCAGAAATTAAAATCCTCTTTTACTAATTGCAACACCTCTTTATCTGATGCTTCTAAATACCCAACATAATCCTTAGTATTTGTTATTTTTTTTGTGTTTTCGTTACAACTTACCATAAGCAGTAACAAAAAAATAAATGTTAATTGATTTGTAGTTTTCATATTAATGAGTGTTTGTGTTTGTGTTTTTTGTGTAGGTAAAAAATCTAGAACATGGTAATTACCACCATGTTCTAGAAGTAATATATCCTAGTGAGGAGATGCTAGGTAAGGAAATGAGGTCAAAAAGGTTTTATCATTTTCGCTAACATTATCGTTAGATAAGCCAGGGTTTTCAGTGAAATCTTCACCTCCAAAAATTAATAATAACTCAACAGTAATAACATCGTCAGCTAAAGCACGTCCAGAAAGTGTATTTGCTGGTTCGCCATCATAAAATGTAGTTGTTCCATCTAACGATACGTTTAAAACATCGGTAGCTAATAAACCAGTAAATGCTGCGGCATCTTGTCCAAGGGCATTCATTCCGCCATCGGCATAAGCAGGACTTAAGGCTAATAAATTAGCTTCAAATTTACTTTGAAATGCTGCACTTTGAGCTGTTGGTGTAGTAACGTTAAATGCATCTTTATCTGCACTCGCATTAAATACCGTATTTACGGCTGGTCTACCCATTTGGTCTTCTTGTGAGTAGGTTCCAGAGAAATCTAAAACAGGCTCCTCCATACTCATATTATTATCATCGTCGTTAGAGCAGTTAAATGCTATTAACGATACAGTTAACGCTAAGGTTAATATTTTTATATTTTTCATAATTTGATATTTTAATAAGGTTATTTTGTTTTATTATTTTCTTTTAGACTCTACCCATGTGTTAATTTTCCCAGAACCACCAATCATAGATTTAGGTACCTCAACAACAATAGACATTACGTTAGTTCCGGCAAACGTATCAGATGCAGAACCTGCAGGTAAAAAAGCAGTTTCTTCCTCGCCATCGCCATCATCATCACCAGGTGTTAAAATTTGAGTGAATCGTGCAAAATCCATAAAGAATGGATCGTCTCTAGGACCTGCAAAAAAGGACATACCACCATTACTAGCAGTTACTGCCGCACCTCCGTAGCTTGAAATTGCTACACTTCCACCAGCTGTAGAAGTCGTTTCAATAATACTATTTAAGCCAGTTTGAGAAGGCGCAACAGGACCAAAGAAATACATTTTACCATCTCTAGGAATGGCTTGAATAACTAAATCTTCAACATTATCTTGGTTGGTATCAATGTTAAACTCAACCATTACATTTTCACTAAATGATGCAGCAGCTGTGTTTGCAGGACTTATTAATCCTTGAATGTTAGCTACCAAAACTAAATTATCTTCATTTTCAGCTTGAAAGGCATAAAAATCGGTAATATCACTATTCCCTCCAGATACTTCTGGCGCGTCAATATGATCGGCCGCAATTACAAAGCAACTAGCTACCGCTACTACTCCAATTCCTAATACTCGTTTTAAATTTTTCATGTTTTTGAGATTTTTTGTTATTATTAATTTCACTCTCTGCCATACCTACGAAAAAAAAGAAATAGCGGTTTTGTTAAAGTTATGTTAAAGAAAAAACCGTGCAGATATTCAGTTAAAAGTTTACTTTTACAATCTATTTGAAAATTGAATTATGAACCCATCATCTGCAGGTTGGATTAAAAAGTTGATGAAAGAGATAGAAAGCAACAATCTCTTTTTAAAATTTGACGAGGCATCCTTTTATGAGTCTTTAAGGCTGTGCGGATTTATTTATGGTAGCAATCTAGAAGTTGTAAGTCAGGTAATTATAGATAAAAACCTAACAGAAGAAGAGCTTTGTAAAACCAATTTATGCCTCTCCTTATATTACATTCATGCCAATTCAAATTCAGAAATCTCTTTTATAGACAGCGTTATTGGGTTTTATACAGATATTGATGAAATTAAAACCTCCTTTTTTAGCGATTTATTAAGTGGTAAAAAGTCTAGTGATCAGCTTGAAAAAATAATACACAGGCGCATTCAAATTGATGCCAATGTACTAACCAAAAACTTTAACTACTTTATTATTAATGCACTTTTGTTTGTAGATGTATTAGCGTATAAAACCTATTTGGAGCAACACAGAATATCTAAAGATTATTTAAAAGACATGGAAGCTTCCATTACTTCTATTTCTTTAAATGTTTTAAATTCTAAAGAAACCAAAAACAAATATGACGATAGTTTAATAAAATTATTTGATGCTTCGTTACGTTATCAGGAAAACCCATATATAGACTACAATAAGGCGGTTAGCAATATTAACACAAACCTTGAAAAACATTACGTTTTAGACTTAGCATGTATGGCGACCTGGAGCGACCAAATGATTGACGTAGAAGAACAGCATTTTCTAGAAAAACTAGGTAACGACCTTAATCTAGGACTCTCTAAAATACATTACTCTATAAAGGCTGTTAATAAATTCTACACCATAAATAAGGATAATATTGCGCTTTTAAGCTCGAAAAACGTCGTACAAAGTTTTTACAATAACTCTAGTAAAATGGTTAACAAACTAATTACTAGAAATAGTAAACGCTTGTACCAAGAGTTAAAGGATAGCAAGGAGCTTATGGTTTTGCTAACACAATCTACTATTAGAGATTTAAATAAAGAGGAACAGAAAAAAGTACAAGAGCAACTCCTAGATATATTTAAGTCTATACCTAGTTTAGCTATATTTTTGTTACCAGGTGGCGCTTTATTGTTGCCTTTAGTTGTAAAGTTTATTCCAAAATTATTGCCATCGGCTTTCGATGAAAACAGGATTGAAGACTAAAACACTATAATTTTAGTTTTTTTCCATTAGCTTTACAAGCACACTAACCAACTAAAATTACATGCAAACTTACACGATTGAGGAAATTAATGACTTGTTAAAAGGTGAATTAATAGGAAACACCACGCAACGTATTGAAGGCCCAGAGCAATTAAACCATGCTAAAAAACATCACATTACATTCATTGGTAGTAGTAAATACTTAAAATTATGGAATGATTCTAAAGCTTCTGCTGTGTTGTTAAATGATAACTTAACGCTAGAACCTGGAGACAATCGTGCTATTATAAAAGTTAAAAATGCCGATTTGGCGATGGCTAGAGTTTTAGAATTATTTAATCCGCCAGCACCAGAGTTTGAAACCGACATTCATCCTACCGCCGTAGTTCATGATACCGCTACAATTGGAAATGGCTGTAAAATTGGAGCCAATTGCTATGTAGGCAAAAATGTAGTTTTAGGATCTGGGGTAACACTTTACCCTAACGTTTGCGTTTTTGATGAAACTACTATAGGCGATCAAACCACCGTATGGTCTGGAACGGTTATAAGAGAACGTTGTGTTATTGGTAATCATTGTATTTTTCATACCAATGTAAGTATAGGTGCCGATGGTTTTGGATATCGCCCAAGTGATGATGGTAGAGGTCTTACCAAAATACCACAAATAGGAAATGTAATTATTGGTCATCATGTTGAAATTGGAGCAAACTCATGTGTTGATAGAGCTAAATTTAGCAGCACCATTATTGGAGATGGCTGTAAAATTGATAACCTAGTACAAATAGCGCACAATAGCGTTATGGGACGCTCGTGTATTATGGCTGGCCATAGTGGTCTTGCGGGTTCTGTAACTTTAGGCGATGGCGTTATTATTGGTGGTTCTGCTTCTATAAAAGACCATACCACAATAGAATCTGGTGCAACAGTTGGTGCCGGTTCTGGTGTTATGAATAACGTTAAAGCTGGCGAAACCGTTTTAGGATATCCTGCTCAAGATGCTAAGGCTATGCTTAAACAATGGGTAGCCATGCGAAGACTTGTTAAAAAATAAGATAGACTTTAACGAATTGTTTATCGTTTAAAATTCACAAGCTATTAGAAACCAAAAACTTCTCAAAAAGACTAATTAAATAAATACTCTTTTCGCTTTCGCGGAATTAAGAAAAGCCACTTTGTAAAAACGGAGTGGCTTCTTTATTTATTTATAAAATTTAAGCTTGATAAGACAATAAAAACAACGTTCTTTGATTACTCCTGTCTGTACAGTTACACCTAGGTAAAATTAAAAATTAAACCTATGGCAAACGCAGATGTTTTCGAGAACAACCAATTTGAAGGCCTTATTAATGGGCTTATAAAAAACAATTATGGCTGCTGCGATAATTTTATTCTACCACAAACTGTAAATGGCCTAAAAGCAAATATTCAGTTTTTTAGTGATGCCGGAAATATGACCTTTTCTGGAATTGGAAATAAAACTGATTTTCATGAAAACAAACTAATTAGAGGTGATAAAATTAACTGGATTGAAGCGCAAAGTTTAAATCCTTTTGAACTGGTTTATTTACAAAAGGTTGAGCATTTTATTAAGTACTTAAATAAAACTTGCTTTACTGCTATTAAACGTTATGAAAGTCATTATTCGAGCTACGAAAAGGATAGTTTTTACAAACGGCATATCGACCAATTTAAGAATGAAAAGGGTCGCAAATTTTCAATCGTGTTATATCTTAATAACGACTGGAAAGATACTGATGGCGGACTACTCTCGTTATATCCAAAATATGGAAACCAAATAAATATTTCGCCTTTAGGAGGCCGAATGGTATTTTTTAGAAGTGATGAAATGGAACACGAAGTTCATGCTTCGCACACCCGAGAAAGACAAAGTATTGCGGGTTGGTTAAAAAACTAAATAAACTATATTTTGGGTGCATTACAAAACTTAGTTGATAGGTGCGTTAACGATTGAACGGCCTGTTTGAGCTCCCCGACTTTTTTGGAGGGAGCGAGTAGTGAAAGCGTGTTAAAACGCCCAAATAAAACAAAGTTATACCTATCTTTGCGCCACATAAATTATAAATGGCTTTTACATTACTTTCTTCTCCATTACAAGGGTTTACAGATTTTAGATTCCGTAATGCGTTTCATCATTATTTTGGAGGTATAGACACCTTTTATTCGCCTTACATAAGGCTTAACGGAAAGTTTAAAATAAAATCGTCTTATCAAAACGATTTATTGCTAGAAAACAATACAACATTAGAGGTTATACCGCAAATTATAACTAACGATGCCGAAGATTTTTTGTTTGTTGCCAAATATGTGCAAAGTTTAGGTTACAAAGAGTTAAATTGGAATTTGGGTTGCCCATACCCTATGGTTGCTAAATCTGGAATGGGTTCTGGGTTAATTTGTAATCCTGAAAAAATAAATACTATTTTAGAACGTGCCCATAAGGAAACGGATATTTTGGTATCGATGAAAATGCGAATGGGTTATGAACATGCTGAAGAAATATTAGAGGTCTTCCCTATTTTAGATCAATATCCACTAAAAAACATTGCCATTCATGCCAGAATAGGCAAACAACTTTATAAAGGTCCTGTAGATCTTGATGCTTTTGAGCGTTGTATAAGCAGTACGAAACATAAGCTGTATTACAACGGCGATATTACAAGTGTGGCCAGTTTTAAAGCGATGCAAAATCGTTTTCCTAGCTTAGATCATTTTATGATTGGTCGTGGCTTAATTGCCGACCCGTTTTTACCACAAATGATAAAAAATGACACCACAGAATATCCTGAAAACCGCTGGGACATTTTTGAAGAATTCCATAATACTATTTACCAGCAGTACGACGAATACCTTTCGGGACCAACACCTATAAAAATGAAAATGCTAGGGTTTTGGGAGTTCTTTTCGCAATCGTGTTCCAACCCTCAAAAAACGTACAAGGCAATAAAAAAAGCGACCAACCCGTTTAAGTACAAGCAGGCCGTTAAGCTTATTTTGAATAACGAACAAAAGTTATCTAGGTAACGTTTTAAATAGCACAAAATCTTTAAAAGAAACGTTAAAAACCTTAATAAATAAGGCTATTGCTTATATATTTACCAAAAAATTTAATATGATGAAAAAACTATGTATGGTACTTGCTGTAATTTTATTTACAGCTTGTAGTTCTGACGATGCCCCAAAAGACTACACTAGCGAAAACGAACAAGAAATTCAGGCATATATTGCCACTAATAATTTAACTGTACAATCTAGTAACAGTGGCTTATATTACATAATAGATAACCCAGGAACTGGTGTTACCCCATTAACAACCGATAGAGTTAAAGTAGCATACAAGGGCTATTTAACAGACGGTACTGTGTTTGATGAAAGCCCTGAAGAAGGCGTTTCCTTTACTTTTTTAAACAGTTTAATACCTGGTTTTAGTGAAGGTATAACTTATTTTAAAGAAGGCGGAAGTGGTACTCTTATTATCCCAGCACATTTAGCCTATGGAAGTAGCGCTAACGGAAGTATTCCTGCTGGTTCTGTAATTATTTTCGATATCGAACTTATTTATGTTAATTACAAAACGGAAAATGAAGCAGAAATTCAAAATTATTTAATAGAAAACGAGTTAACAGCGCAACAATCTGGTACCGGTTTATTTTTCACGATTGATGAACCTGGAGATGGAGAGCAACCTACATTAACAGATAATGTAACATTTACGATTAAAGGCTATTTTACAGATGGAGAAGTGTTTTTTGAAAGCACAACAGCTACAGACGTACAGTTAAACTCAATACTTTCAGGACTAGCTGAAGGTATAACCTATTTTAATGAAGGCGGAAGCGGCACACTCTATATTCCAGCACATTTAACTTACGGAAATACAGGAGCCGCAGGAATTGAAGGAGGTTCTGTCCTTATTTATGACATCACTTTACTATCCGTTAATTAAAGTATATTTTTAATAATATTTAAAAGCCATCTTGTGAAAACAAGGTGGTTTTTTTATACAAACAGTTTAATAAAAAAACATAAAGCTTAAATTTAACTTATGGTAATATTTTCGATAGGCTTAAAATACTTGCAGACATCTACATGCCCTTGTTTTAGAGCGCTGTCAATTTGACATTGAAAAACAAGCATATATTTCGATGAATTATTTCGGCACATTTTTTGAAAAATAATAATCGTTAGTTATTGTTTAATTTTAAAATATATACCTATGAAAACATTGAATTTAATCCCTTTGTTTTGTTTGTTGTTTTTTAATTGTTCAGGACAAGACAAACAACAAAGCGAGCCTCTAGCCCTAAAACCAGACGAAAATATTACGGTTAATAAAGAATATGATGAAAATGGTAATTTAACGCGCTACGATTCCATTTACTCCTACAGTTATTCTAGTAACGGAAAAGTAAACGATAGTTTAAAAATGGAATTTCAGAAGCATTTTAATAGTCATAGCTTTTTTAATGATTCGTTTTTTAATGATTTTTTTGGTCGTGATTCTGACTCGAAACAGTTTCATTCAGAAAACTTTTTTCATGATGGTTTCATGAATCATAATCAACAAATTGAACACATGATGCGCCGCATGGATTCTATTCAGCAATTATTTTTTAATCAGCAATCCAGACCTATTATTCCTGCGGAACCAGAAAATAAAAAACCCAAAACCGAACACATAAACTTTAAACAAATTTAAAGTGTTTAAAAAAAACAAAAACCAGCATTCACACTGGTTTTTGTTTTTTTTTTAAATCTTAATTACCTGTAAGCTCCCAAAGTTCTACCATTTCTAGAGCACGCCAATTTTGCTGACGTTTCGTGTTTTTTGAAGCCAATTTTACTGATTTTTTATAACAATTACTTAGTTGAAATCTTCCCCCTTCGGCCAATTCTTTTTCAATAGGATGCTCTGTTGTTAATTCTGCTATTTGCGCTAGGTTTGAAAATAGTATTACCAATTTACCATTTGGCAACAAGCGCTTTTTGGCTTGTTCGAAAAACTCAGGAAACAAGGTTGCGTTATAATACATGGCTTCATCAATATTTTGTATATCCTTTGATGTTGGTAACCAAGGTGGATTAAATACAATTAATTCGGTTTGCTTATCCCATTTACCAAATAGCGATGCGTACTCCAACTCTATTTTTCTAGAGAGTTTGGTATCTTTTATAGATTCAGTTAAACCTATAATAGCATTAGGATTAGTATCGGTGGCAAAAACGTTTTGAAAACCATGTTTAAGTATTTGAAAAGATAACACGCCACTACCCACTCCTACATCGATAGCCGATTTTTTAGGGCCTTTATAGCGTGTTAACCATCTATCGAATAGTATTAAATGATCAAAACGTGTGGGGAAATAAGCACCGTAATACGGATGGATTTTATTCCGTAAAACCGGAATTACCACTCCTTTGCTATACCATTGCCAGGAACTATTTAGACCTTGTATTTGAACAAATGTTAATATAAAACTACTAGTTTCTGGATACAGCGCTTTTAACCACCCAATAGCTGGTGCTTTTTTTACAGTTAATTGATGGTCTGTAACCTCTATTAATATAAGATTTGAAAGCTTATGATACGCAGATCTATATGCGCGTTGCTCTTTAAAAGTAGTATGTGGCCATGTGCTTTTTAAATGAACATCGAGTGCTTTAAGAAGCAGCAAACCATTGCTATAAAAGGCTGTAATTAATAAGGGTTTACCGGCTTCTAAGGTTTTTATGGCCTGCTTAACATCGGTACTGCCATTAAACACTTTTAAGGGTTGCTTAAAAATAAAAGGTGTTGGTTTGTTTATTGTAATATCTAACATGATAGTTTCTATTTAGTGCGTGAGGGATTGCAATGAAAATCCCACAGCCTGACTGGAAGGAAGTGCGAGGAATTGTAATGTAAAGCCCGACCCAAAGGGGCACGCCCAAAACTGGAATCCAGTACTAGCTACTTTAAATCCTCTTTAATTTATGTTGTGTGATAATTGGAAGTTGCCTTAATGGAAATGCACAAACCTTTGTTGAAAATAAATTGATTTAGTATAAGCCCAAGACGTTTTTTAAAAGCCATGATTTTTAGATTGACACGCCATGCGAAGTAATGACATAAGCAGTGCGAAAGATTACTATTAAATAAGTATTATCTAGCAATCAGGCATTAAGTTGGCCACTAGGGTTTGAAATATAAATTCGGACTCATGTGTTAAGTCTTTGCTTTTCACGGAAGTATTGCGAAAACATGAATTAATATGTACAAACAAATAATTTTACACCAAAGATACCTTATAAAACACCATTACACCTCTAATATTCAAGTAATAGCAAATTAAAAGCTTAACCTCTGTAAATCGCATAGTTTAATGCTATGGTTATGGATTTTAAAAAGATATAGTAAGTGGAGCCGATTTAACACTTGTATAAGACAAAACACTAATGTTAACAAGCGTTAAATAAAAACTAAAACCAACCCTATCGCTGTTATGTTTTTTATATTTGGGGTTCAGCTAATAATAAACCATGCAGAAACAATTACTTAGATTATTGGTATGCCTTTTGGCAGTATCATTTACTCAAGCACAGAAGCCCAAAGCACCATCATCATCAGAGATTTATGAATCCCTACAAAAGCTAAACTTTTTAGGTTCTGTTTTATATGTAGCAGCACATCCAGACGACGAAAACACGCGTTTAATTGCATACATGTCTAACCAAGTAAAGGCAAGAACGGCATACTTATCGTTAACACGTGGCGATGGCGGGCAAAACCTAATTGGCCCCGAAATAAGAGAACTTTTAGGCGTTATTAGAACTCAAGAATTATTGGCTGCAAGACGTGTAGATGGTGGCGAACAGCTGTTTACTAGAGCCAACGATTTTGGCTATTCTAAGCACCCAAATGAAACTCTAGATATTTGGGATAAAGACCAAGTATTAAGCGATGTTGTTTTGGCCATACGCCAATTTAAACCCGATATTATAATTAATAGATTCGATGAAAAAAGAGCCGGTAAAACACACGGACATCATACAACTTCGGCTATTCTAAGTATCGAGGCATTCGATTTAGCTAACAATGATAAGGCCTACACATCTCAATTAAACCAAACGGAACTTTGGCAACCAAAGCGTTTATTTTACAACACAAGTTCGTGGCGATATGGCGGTCAAGAAGCTTTTGATAAGGTTGATAAAAGCAACATGCTAACCTTCGATATTGGTACCTACTACCCTACAAAAGGTTTAAGTAATAACGAATTGGCAGATTTGGCTCGTAGCCAACATTTATGTCAAGGTTTTGGTCGTTTATCACAACGTGGCTCGGACATTGAGTACATCGACTTTTTAAAAGGAGAACCTTTAAATGGCTCGAATAATATTTTTGAAGGTATTGATACCACTTGGAACCGCGTAAAAGGTGGAGGCGCTATAGGTGATATTTTAAATACTATTGAAGCTAACTTTAACTTTAAAAATCCAGCGGTACATATTCCTGGGTTAGTTGAAGCATACAAATTACTTCAAAACATAGATAACAAACATTGGAAAACTCAAAAAACTAAGGAGCTTAAGGCTATTATTGAAATGTGCGCTGGATTGTATTTAGAAGCATCGGCCGAAACGAATTGGGCAACCCAAAACGAAACCATAAAACTAAATATTGAAGTACTTAACAGAAGCGACTTACCCATAGTTTTAGAAAGCCTAAACAATGCCAGCGATTTAAACATAGCTAAAGGTATTACGCTTAAAAACAATGTAAAATATGATTTTAGTGAGGTTTTAAAAGTCTCCAATAACGCAGAACCTACTACGCCTTATTGGCTAAACGAAAAAGGATCTTTAGGCATGTATAAAGTGGACGATAAATCACTTATTGGAAAACCAGAAACGCCACGAGTTTATAATATCGATTTTAATCTATTAATTAACAATACACCAATAACCTTTACAAAACCTGTTATACAACGCTTCGCAAAACCCGATAAAGGTGAATTGTATCGTCCGTTTGAAATTATCCCTGAAGTTTCGGCAAAAATTACAGAGAAGGTAATTATTTTGGATAATGACCAACAACGAGACATCACCGTAGTTGTTAAGGCTGGAAGAGATAATCTTGAAGGCGATGTTGAAGTTTGCCATCCTAACGGTTGGAGTATTTTACCAAAAAAGCAAAAGGTATCTATAGCTCATAAAGGTGAAGAACAATTACTTACGTTTACAGTAATCCCGCCTAAAGAACAGAGTGAAGGCTTTATTGGTCCTATTGTTCATGTTGGTGATAAAAGTTATACCAAAGAGCTTATTGATATAGATTACGAGCATATCCCTTTCCAAACGGTATTGCTGCCTAGCGAAAGTAAAATTGTGCGATTAGATATAAAAAAACGAGGTAATAATATTGCGTATATTCAAGGTGCTGGTGATGTGGTTCCTGAAAGTTTAGAGCAGATTGGTTATAACGTTAGGATTATATCGCCTGAGGATATTACTCCTGAAACATTAAGTAATTTTGATGCTGTTGTTGTTGGCATTAGAGCTTATAACACGGTTGAAGATTTAAATTTTAAACAGCAATTGTTATTCGATTTTGTTGCCAATGGCGGCAACATGGTGGTACAATACAATACCAGCCACCGTGTAAAAGTAGACGCTATAGGGCCCTATAATTTAACATTATCGCGCGATAGAGTAACCGACGAAAACGCCAAAGTTAAATTTTTAAATCCGGACCATGAGGTTTTAAATTTTCCTAATAAAATCACACCAAAGGATTTTGAAGGATGGACTCAAGAACGCGGTTTGTATTTTCCTGATAGTTGGGATAAAGCGTTTACGCCTATCCTATCCATGCACGATAAAGGAGAATCTGCAAAACATGGTAGTTTACTTGTGGCAAAACATGGTAAAGGCTATTACACGTATACAGGTTTAAGCTTTTTTAGAGAGTTTCCTGCGGGTGTTTCGGGTGCTTATCGCCTATTTGCAAACATACTTTCCTTAGGAAAAGAAGATATACCACAGCCAGTAAAACTGAATGATTAATCATGAACGAAGACGCACCTAAACAAAAATGGCATTCGCTTTACACCTTAGTTTTGGTGGCTAATGCCATATATTTTATAATATTTTACCTCATTACTAAATCCTTTTAAACGATGCAGACATTAAATTGGATTGACTGGTTGGTACTTGGCATAACCCTAATTGCTATTGTAAGTTATGGTACGTGGCAAACACGAGGCAGCAAAAATGTAAAAGATTATTTAAGAGGTGGAAACACATCCAAATGGTGGACTATTGGTCTATCGGTTATGGCTACACAAGCCAGTGCGATAACATTTTTATCTACGCCAGGGCAAGCCTTTAATGATGGCATGGGGTTCGTTCAATTTTACTTTGGCTTACCTATTGCCATGATTGTTATTTGCATGGTGTTTATACCCTTGTATCACCGCCTAAAAGTATATACCGCCTACGAGTTTTTAGAAAACAGATTCGATTTAAAAACCAGAACTTTAGCGGCTATTTTATTTTTAATACAACGCGGATTAGCTGCTGGTATTACCATTTTTGCACCTGCCATAATATTATCGGTGGTACTAGGATGGGATTTATTAACGCTAAACATCGTTATAGGATGTTTGGTTATTATCTACACCGTTTCTGGTGGTACAAGAGCCGTAAACGTAACGCAAAAACACCAAATGGTAGTTATTTTTATTGGTATGCTTATCGCCTTTTTATTAATTGTAGATAAATTACCTGAAGATATCACATTTAGTAAAGCCTTAGATATTGCCGGAGCCAGCGGAAAAATGGAAGTTTTAGATTTCTCCTTTAACTTAAATAATCGCTACACATTTTGGAGTGGTATTATAGGCGGTACGTTTTTAATGCTTTCTTATTTTGGAACCGACCAAAGCCAGGTGCAACGTTACCTTTCGGGTAAATCGGTTAAAGAAATGCAGCTTGGTTTGGTTTTTAACGGCCTTTTAAAGATACCTATGCAGTTCTTTATTCTGTTAGTTGGTGTTATGGTTTTTGTGTTTTATCAGTTTAATGAAGCACCTGTAAACTTTAATCCTACCGCTACCGAGTTGGTGTTAAATTCTGAATATGCCGATGATTTTAAAGCATTGCAAGCAGAACAAAAACAAATATTTAGAGATAAACAGAAAATTATTGAAGCCTACACCGCTTCTGACAATCCTGAAACCGTAAAATATATTGCTGCCGCAAATGCTGCCAATGATGAATTACGAAAAGAAGCTCGAGATTTAATTGATAAAGTTTCCGATAGCCAAGATATTAAGGTAGAAAGCAACGATAAGGATTATGTATTTATACATTTTATTTTAAACAATTTACCGCGTGGTTTAATTGGTTTATTATTAGCCGTAATTTTAAGTGCTGCCATGTCTAGTACAGCAAGTGAGCTTAATGCTTTAGGAAGTACTACAACTATAGATTTATACATTAGAAATACCGGAGAAAAAACCGAAGAAGAAAAAGTAAAAGCATCGCGTTGGTTTACATTCCTTTGGGGTGTTATTGCCATTGGTGTTGCCTGTATTGCTAATCTTGCCGAAAATTTAATTCAGTTGGTAAATATTATCGGTTCCATATTTTACGGCAATGTTTTGGGTATTTTCTTGTTGGCGTTTTTCTTTAAATTTGTTAAGGGAAATGCCGTTTTTATTGGCGCTTTAATTACTCAAGTATTAGTTATTGCCTTGTATCTATTAGATTTATACGAGTATATAAACCTACCTTTTTTATGGTTAAACTTTATTGGCTGTATGATAGTAATGGCTATTGCCTGCATAATTCAATTTATAACACCAAAAACTAAAATAAATGCTTAAAACTATTAATTGGGGTATTATTGGCTTAGGAAGTATTGCCAATAAATTCGCAACAGATTTATTAACTATTGAAGGTGCTAAACTATATGCCGTAGCGTCTAGAAACCAAGATAAAGCAGATGCATTTGCTGCAAAATATAATGCAACTAAGGCTTTTGGTAGTTATGAAGCTATGGTTGAGGATAAAAACATCGATGCCATTTATATTGCAACACCACACGCTTTACACAAGGAAAACACGTCATTATGCTTACAACACGGTATAGCGGTTTTATGCGAGAAGCCTTTTGCTATGAATGCCGATGAAGTTGCCGAAATGATAGCTAAAGCTAAAGCGGAAAATGTGCTACTTATGGAAGCACTTTGGACGTACTTTTTACCGCATTATCAATATGTTTTAAAAGCATTAGAGGATAAAGTTTTTGGTAACTTAGTTAAACTTGAAGCCGATTTTGGTTTTCATAGAGACTTTGATGATTCTACAAGATTATTTAATAAGTCCTTAGGCGGTGGTAGTTTGTTAGATATTGGCATCTACCCTATTTTTGCTGCTTTATCGACTTTAGGAATACCTAAAACTATAAACGCGCAGGCTACTTATTTTGAAAATGGAGCAGACTCATCGTGCACCATGCTTTTTGATTATGATGATACTAAAGCGCTGCTAAAAAGTACCTTACTTGAAAATACTCCTACAGAAGCTATTTTTTATTGTGAAAATGGAACTATTAAAATAAATACCATGTTCCATATGCCAACTACGGTAACGTTAATTCCTAAAGGTGGCAAACCAGAAACTATAGATTTTAATTACAAAACAATTGGTTACAACTACGAAACCATACATTTTAATGAGTTACTTAGAGCAGGAAAAACAGAAAGTGATGTGATGACTTTTGCCTTTAGCGAGCAGCTTATTAAAACCTTAGATGCGGTTAGAACAAAAATAAACCTAGAGTATTAATTGTAAAAGAACTCTAGCTGATAGGTGCGCTAGGGATTGAGGCATTTGTTGAAGCTCTTTTTGTGTTGTTGCACATATGCAACACAAAAAAGCGACTGCCGAACGCCCGACCCTCGTGGTAGCGCCCAAATAATGAACAAAAAAAAACGCAACCTTAATAGATTGCGTTTTTTTATTGATATAGGTTATGGCTTACATACCACCCCAAGCTTTTAAAGACTCGGTGTTCATTTTTACATAAGCTGCGTTATCTGCTTTTTTAGCTAAGTCTAACGACGCTTTTGCCGCTGCAATAGCCGTTTTTGTGCTTCCTGCCTTAGCGTGTATTAAGGCTTGTTTTCTTAGGTACCAAAAACGTGGGTTATCTTTTGTCATTTCGATGGCTTTATCTATCCAAACTTTGGCTTTATTGATATCCTTGTCGTTTTCTAGGTAATAGGTTGCAGAAGCGTAGTAAACTTCTAGACTAGGTCCATTCATGGCACCATCTATACTTGCAGTAACTTGCGCATCTGTAGGTACTGTAAAATCTAATCCTACCCATGTTTTTTCCCAAATAAACTCTAATCTAGCACCTGTGCTACTTAGGTTGTTTATATCTATTGTAAAGGATTCTACATTAAAAGGAATTTCGTGAGCCTCTACACTTGTTTTTGCTGCTACGTACTTACCATCTAAATCTTTTGGTGTTCCAGATGTTTCGCCGTCGTTATAAAAAATAACATCCCAAGCATCGGCATTTGGTATAGTAAAAATAGAATAAGAACCTGCTTTTAAGGTTTGGCCGTCTATTACAGCATCTGTACTAAACGTAATTTTTGTTCTCGCATTAGCTCCTGTTCTCCAAATTTTACCGTAAGGTACTAAATCGCCAAAAATAGTACGATCCTTAACACCTGGTCTTGAATACTCGATAGTAACATCTGTAACTCCTACTTTTTGCTCTAACTTAGAGAAAGGACTAGGTTGTGGCGTTGCAATTTGTGCGTTAACACCATAAAAGGTGGCACACGACATGAATAATAATAGTAATTTTTTCATTTTCTCAGTTCTTTATATTTGGTTTAATACTGCATAAAATTAATGATAATTACATGGCTAACTGTTAACAAAAGCTTAAAATAAAAATCGTACAAGACCTCTTTATAACCCCTTAAAAATTAACACAATAGATTTAAACTATACTGCTATTGCAATTTTTGTTTAACTTTTAATGATATTTGTTAAACATTTTGTATTTTTGATGTAAATAATAGAAATCATGGCAAAGAAAAAAACAGTTTCGAAAAACGATATTATCACTTATTACATGGATTACGTGTTGGAACATGACGAGAATCCTAAAACAGTATTTGCCTTTTCCAAAATGAATAATTTTGAAGAAGCTAAATTTTACGAGCACTTTGCATCTTTTGAGGCTGTAGAGAAAGGTATTTTTGAAGTTTTTTTTACAAATACAATAGCCGTTTTAGATAAAAGTGAAGATTACAAAATTTTTGATGCCAGAAACAAGCTATTAAGTTTCTATTACACTTTTTTCGAGAATTTAACGGCCAACAGAAGTTATGTTAAACATGTGTTGGACAAGTATAAAACCGACTTTAAAGGTTTAAAAATGCTTACGGGTTTAAAAGCACATTTTACGCAATTTATTTGCGAATTGGGCATACAAATGTTAGATATTAAACAGGAACAGGTGGAAAAAATTCAAGACAGAGCACTAAAAGAATCGGCTTGGTTACAACTTATACTAACCATGAAGTTTTGGTTGGAAGACACATCGGCCTCTTTTGAAAAAACAGACATATATATTGAGAAATCTGTAAACACCACTTTTGATGTGATTGACGTTGCGCCTTTAAAAAGTGTTATAGACTTAGGTAAGTTTTTATTTAAAGAAAAATTTCAAATGAATTAATAGCCCATGAAAACTATAGACAATATACCAACATCGAAAATACAAAGGGCGACTAAACTAGTAGCTACAGGCGCCAAAGTAGGCGTAAATTACTTAAAATATTACGGCGATAAAATAGTTAACACCCCCGAAGATGCGAAGGCGCGCCTAGATAAAAGTAATGCTACCGATATTTACGACGGCTTAAAGCAATTAAAAGGCAGTGCACTTAAAGTAGCGCAAATGTTAAGTATGGAGAAAAGCATTTTACCACAGGCTTATGTGGAAAAATTCTCGCTAGCACAATTTTCGGTACCGCCATTATCGCCGCCCCTAGTAATAAAAACATTTAAAAAATATTTTGGAAAACATCCAAATGACTTATTTGATACTTTCAACGCAACTTCTGTAAACGCTGCAAGCATCGGTCAGGTGCACATTGCAACAAAGAATGGGAAAAAACTTGCTGTGAAAATCCAATATCCAGGAGTTGCGGAAAGTATTGCTTCAGATTTAGCTATGGTAAAACCAATAGCTATGAGCATGTTTAATATAAAAGGAAAAGACTCCGATAAATATTTTAAAGAAGTTGAAAACAAATTAACAGAGGAAACCAATTATGTTTTAGAGATGCAACAAAGCAAGGAAATTGCTAAAAATTGTGCGCATATTCCAAACCTTTTGTTTCCTAATTATTATGAGGCTTACTCCTCTGAACGTATTATAACTATGGATTATATGAAAGGTGAGCATCTTTCAGAATTTAATGCCAGTAATACGAATCAAGAAAAATCAAATAAAATAGGTCAGGCACTATGGGACTTTTACATGTTTCAAATCCATAATTTGAAAAAAGTACATGCAGATCCACATCCTGGAAACTTTTTAGTAAATAAAGAAGGTGAATTAATAGCGCTCGATTTTGGGTGTATGAAAACCATACCTATGGAATTTTATACACCTTATTTCGAATTAGCAAAGGCAGAAAACATTAACAATAAAGACTATTTTGTTTCAAAATTATACGAACTAGAAATACTTAGAGAAGACGATAGTAAAGAAGAAATAGCCTTTTTTACAGAAATGTTTCATGATATGTTAAGTCTATTTACCCAACCATTCCACCAAGATACCTTTGATTTTTCGGATGCTACTTTCTTTGGGAAAATTGCCGAATTAGGGGAACGCTACTCTAAAAGCACCGATTTAAAAAAGATGAATGGTAATCGTGGTTCCAAACATTTTATATACATAAACAGAACCTTTTTTGGACTTTATAACCTCATGTTCGATTTAAAAGCACAAAACATTAAAATAAATAATTATTTAAACTTATAATGGCGTACTTTAACGAAACCCATATTAAAAACTTAGAGCATTTATATAAAATCAACTTAATAAATAGTTGTTCTGGATATAAATCTGCCAATCTTTTAGGAACAAAATCTAAAGAAGGCAACGAAAACTTAGCCGTTTTTAGTTCGGTTACTCATATTGGTTCGAGTCCAGCTATGTTAGGTTTTTTTTTAAGACCAACCACAGTAATTAGAAACACCTATGAAAACATAAAGGAAACAGGTTGTTTTACTATAAACCATATTCATAATAGCATAACCAAAGATGCGCACCATACATCTGCCAAATATGCTAAAGACATTTCGGAGTTTGATGTTACCGAATTAACGCCAGAGTACAAAGCCGATTTTTTTGCACCATTTGTAAAAAATTCGCCTATACAATTAGCCATGGAATACGTAGAAGAATATGGTATACAGGCTAATAAAACTATATTAGTAATAGGAAAGATAGTTGGATTGTATGTGGATGACACTTTTCTAGAAGACGATGGTTTTATTAACCTTGCTAAAGCCGAAGTCGCTACAATAAATGGATTAGACGCTTATGGCATTCCCAACACAAATAAGCGCTATGGGTATCAGCGCCCAAAAGTACTGAATGCAAAAAGCTGATTACCACTAAATTTTTAACAGTGCTAAACTTTATACTAACACATGAATATTCTTGTAACTGGAGCCACAGGCTATATTGGCAAACGACTTATACCCTTTTTACTAAATGAAGGGCATAAAGTGGTATGTGTTGTTAGAGACCGACTTAGAGCCGATAAAAGTTATGCCGAAGACGAAAATATTTATGTTATTGAAGGCGATTTTTTAAAACCTGAAACTTTAGAAAACATTCCTATTAAAATTGATGTGGCTTACTATTTAATCCACTCCATGTCCAACTCGTCAAAAGATTTTGAATCGCTTGAAGCCCGTTGTGCTACAAACTTTAAAAACTACATTGAAACCACCGAGGTTAAACAAGTAATTTACTTAAGCGGTATAACTAACGAGAAAGAATTATCGAAACATTTGCAGTCTAGAAAAAATGTTGAAAGCCTATTAGAGTCTAAAACCTATGCGCTTACCATTTTTAAGGCGGGCATTATTGTTGGATCTGGAAGTTCATCGTTTGAAATCATAAGAGATTTGGTTGAAAAACTCCCCTTTATGATTGCTCCCAAATGGCTAAATACTAAAACACAACCTCTGGCGGTAAGAGATGTTCTAGCCTTTTTATCTAAAGCTGCAGGAAACGAAAAACTATTTAATAATAGTTACGATGTTTTTGGACCAGAAGTTATTACCTATAAAGAAATGTTACTGCAGTTTGCCGAGGTAAGAGAACTTAAGCGATACATACTTACCGTACCAGTAATGACACCAAAATTATCGTCGTATTGGCTTTATTTTGTAACATCCACATCGTACAAACTGGCCTCTTCCTTAGTGGATAGTATGGGTGTTCAAATTATAGGAAAACCAAGTAATATCAATAAAATGCTTGGGGTTACACCACTTACCTATAAGGAAGCAGTGGCTTTAGCTTTCGAAAAAATAGAACAAAACAGTATAGTTTCTAGCTGGAAAGACTCGATGGTAAGTAGTGGCAGATTAAGAAACCAATTGCACAAATATGTAAACGTACCTAAATACGGCTGTTTTACCGATTATAAAGAACGACAAGTGCAAGATGCTGAAAAAACCGTAAACAAAATTTGGGCTATTGGAGGAAAAACGGGTTGGTATTACGGCACCATTTTATGGCGATTACGCGGCTATATAGACAAATTATTTGGTGGCATTGGATTAAGACGAGGCCGTACAAGCCCAACAGAATTAGATGCTGGCGATGCTCTAGATTTTTGGCGCGTTATTTTTGCCGATAAAAAACAACAAAAACTACTGCTTTATGCCGAAATGCGTTTACCCGGTGAAGCATGGCTAGAATTTAAAATTGAAGAGGGCTTACTAAAACAAACTGCAACCTTTAGACCGCGCGGACTTTGGGGCAGGCTCTACTGGTATAGTGTATTGCCTTTTCATGGATTTATCTTTAGTGGCATGATTAACAAACTCGTTAATGTTGAAGCGTAAAAAGGGCGACTTACCTCAAAAAACGTGTGTAGTATGCCAAAGGCCTTTTACTTGGCGTAAAAAATGGGAAAAGAATTGGAGTAACGTTAAATATTGTAGTGAAAAATGCAGACGCAACAAAACACAGGATTAGTATGGTTTAAAAACGACCTGCGTGTACATGATAATATCGTTTTAAATAGCGCAATAGAAAATAACAACGCTGTTATAGCCGTTTTTTGTTTTAACCCAGATCTTTTTAATACAGATACATTTGGTTTTAAAAAAACCGAAAAATTCCGTGCTCAATTCTTAATTGAAAGTGTTTCTAATTTAAAGGAAAATCTTAAATCTTTAAACATTGAGCTTTTAGTGTTTCACAATAAACCAGAACAAGCAATTTCAAAACTGGTTTCAGAATATAATATTAAAAACATTTACCTTCAAAAGGAATGGACCAGTGAGGAGAAGCATAGTATTAAAAAAGTAAAAGATTTAATTCCTAATAAGGTGATATGGCACGAGCTGTTTAATCAATTTTTATTTCATCCGGAGGATATCAATTTAAACCTTGAAAATATACCGCAAGTGTTTACAAACTTCAGAAAAAAAGTTGAAAAAGAAAGTCGTGTAAGACCTTCTACGTCTTATATACATGCTAAGGAAAATCTACAAAAAAACAACGAAACTAAAATATCAAAACTTACCGACCTTGGTTTTGAAAATTTCGAAAAAAACAGAAATAGCGCTTTTCCTTTTAAAGGTGGAGAAACTGCCGCCTTAAAGCGTTTAAACCATTACTTTTTCGAAACAAAAAAATTAGGCTTTTATAAGAAAACAAGAAACGGCTTAATTGGTACAGATTTTAGTTCAAAATTTTCGCCTTGGTTAGCAAATGGTAGCCTTTCTCCCAGAACAATTTATTGGGAGGTTAAAAAGTTTGAAACAGAACATTTTAAAAATGATTCTACATATTGGCTTATTTTCGAATTGATTTGGCGCGATTATTTTAAATATGTTTCACTAAAACATAACAGTAGTATTTTTAAAATTGGCGGCATTCTTAACAAAAACTACCATTGGAATACTAATAAGACAAACATAAACCATTGGATAAATGGAACAACGGCATCTCCATTTGTTAATGCAAACATGATAGAATTAAAAAAAACAGGATGGATGAGCAATAGAGGTAGGCAGAATGTGGCATCATATTTTTCAAAAGAACTCATGTTAGATTGGAGAATTGGTGCTGCATATTTTGAATCTATGCTACTAGATTACGATGTGCACAGTAACTATGGCAATTGGATGTATGTATCGGGTGTAGGCAACGATCCTAGAGACCGAAAATTTAATGTACAACTCCAAGCCGAACGTTACGATGCCAACGGAAAATTTCAAAACCTTTGGTTACAAGAAACTCTTTTTTAAATGAAAATTCTAAGACTTATACTAGGCGATCAACTCAACATAAAACACTCGTGGTTTAAAGAACCTAACGATAATGTTGTGTATTGCTTATTTGAAATGCGCCAAGAAACAGATTATGTTACCCATCATATTCAAAAAGTTATTGGTTTTTTCGGGGCGATGCGTCAATTTTCAGAAGACTTAAAAGATAAAGGGCACCACGTTGTTTATTACAAAATAAACAATTCGGAAAATACCCAAAGTTTAACCGATAACCTTTTAAAGGTCCTAGAAAAACACAACATAGAAACCTTTGAATATCTAGAACCAGACGAATACCGCTTACACCAACAATTAATAGAGTTCTGCAAAACTATCGATATACAACATAGCGTCTCCTCTACCGAACATTTTTACACCAATCGCAATGATTTAAAAACCTTTTTTAAGGGTAAAAAGCAATACCTCATGGAAAATTTTTATCGCGATATGCGTAAAAAACATGATATTTTAATGCATGCGGGACAACCCGAAGGCGGTAAATGGAACTACGATAAAAGTAATAGAAACAGATGGAAAGGCGATGTTGATATACCTACCTACAAGTTATTTAAAAATAATGTGGATGCTGTTATACTTGACATTGAACAATCTAAAATAAAAACCATTGGAAAGTTTGATACCAAAACCTTTTCCTACCCAATTACTAGAAAACAAGCTTTAGAGCAACTAAAGTATTTCTGCGAAGCACTTTTAATTCATTTTGGAGATTATCAAGATGCCATGCATACCGATGAAGTCTACCTTTTCCATTCACGTTTATCTTTTGCCATGAATGTAAAACTCATTTCGGCTAAAGATGTGGTAAAAACGGTACTTAATTACTACCGCAAACATGGTGAAGATATTAGTATTTCTCAGGTAGAAGGTTTTATAAGACAAGTTATTGGGTGGCGAGAATACATGCGTGGTATGTATTGGGCTTTAATGCCAGGTTTTAAAAATGAAAACCAACTAAATAACAAAAATAAGTTACCCGATTTCTTCTGGACAGGAAACACCAAAATGAATTGCCTAAAACAAGCCATTACAAACTCGCTAGATAATGGTTATGCCCACCACATACAGCGTTTAATGATTACTGGTAATTATGCACTGTTAACAGAAACACATCCCGACGAGGTGGATAAATGGTACTTAGGTATTTATGTGGATGCTGTGGAATGGGTTCAAATTACCAATACGAGAGGCATGAGCCAATTTTCCGATGGTGGTAAAATAGCAACAAAACCCTATGTATCTTCTGCGTCTTACATTAGTAAAATGAGTAATTATTGCGATAATTGCCATTATAATAAAAGCAAAAAAACAGAATACAACGCCTGCCCTTTTAATAGTTTATACTGGAATTTTCTAGATTCTAAAAGACCAGAGTTACAAAATAATTTTAGAATGAAAATGATGTACAGCGTTTTAGATAAAATGAAAGCTCCAGACTTAGCCAAATTAAAAGAAAGAGCCCAACATATAATAGCCCATCAAGATGAATACTAAACCCGAATTACATGTTGTTTGGCTAAAACGCGATTTGCGTTTACAGGATAACGAAGCTATTTATAATGCCCTTGCTACAGGCAAACAGGTTTTAATTTTATATAGTTTTGAGCCTTTATTACTTAACGATCCGCACTACAGTGAACGCCACTGGAACTTTATAAAAGAATCGTTAGTAGATATTAACCACAACCTTAAGCCTTACAACTCCAAAGTATTTATTGCACAATCTAACATTATTGCTGTTTTTAATCAGTTACTTTCAAAATACCGCATCACTAAGGTTTTTTCGCATCAAGAAACAGGCATTTTAGTAACTTATGAGCGTGATAAGAATTTTGAACGTTTCTGCAAAAATAATCTTATTACTTGGGTGGAAAACATTAATAACGGCGTACAGCGAGGTCTAAAAAATCGAGACAATTGGATGGCGTTATGCAATTCGTATTTTGAAATTACGCCATTAAACTTCGCTCCTAATACCAATCAATTATTAAGCATACCCGAAATTGAAGCCATTGAAGCTCATTTTAAAATCCCTGATTTAACCACACCAAGCAACGCCATATTCCAGAAAGGCGGACGCACCATGGGTTTAAAGTACCTAAACTCTTTTTTTAAAGAACGCTACCCGAATTATATGCAGCACATTTCGAAACCAGAATTATCTAGGTCGAGTTGTAGCCGTATATCTCCCTATATAGCTTGGGGTAATTTATCCATTAGAGAAGTGTACGCTCAAGCATTTCATCTTAAAAAAACATCAAAACATAAAAAAGCCCTGGAAGCCTTTATGTCTCGTTTACGATGGCAATCTCATTTTATACAAAAATTTGAAATGGAACATACCATGGAAGAAGCTAGTATAAATAAAGGGTTTCATAAACTTAAAAAAAGTATTTCTAAAGACTATTTAAAAGCTTGGAAAACTGGTACAACAGGCTATCCCATAATTGATGCATGCATGCGTTGTTTAAACGAAACTGGTTATTTAAATTTTAGAATGCGAGCCCTAGTGGTTTCTTTTTTAACTCATAATTTATGGCAACCTTGGCAAGAAGCTACCACGCATTTATCGCAAATGTTTCTTGATTTTGAACCAGGTATACATTTTCCACAATTACAAATGCAAGCCGGAGAAACAGGTATTAATATGTTACGCATTTACAACCCCATTAAAAATAGTTTAGAACATGATCCTGATGCTCGTTTTATAAAAAAATGGTTGCCAGAACTAAAAAATATTGAAACTCCATTTGCCCACCAACCCTACTTAATGACACCTCTTGAAGAACAGTTTTTAAATTTTAAACTTGGAGTAGATTATCCCTACCCTATTGTTGAGCTAGATTCTACACGAAAAAAAGCATCAGACGTCCTTTGGAATCTTCGAAAAAACAAAAAAGTGCTTAATGAAAGTGAACGCATACTAAAAAAGCACACTTTAAAGAAATCAAAATAAAACACAAAACACTACATAACAGATAGTTACACGCTATCGGCAAATAATTCTTATAGCATTACGAATACTTTTGTTTAATCTTTTTGTTAAAAAGATAAACATTTTGTACATTTGAAAGAATAAGAATATAAAATGATACTCAATTCTACACGTTATAACAAAAAACAGAAAGAAATCTTGAATGATTTGGTTGGTAAACCATTCTCTTTTTTAGAGTCTCTTAGAATGAACGGTATCGGTTCTAAACGTATGGTTATTGAGGATGTTAGTCCAAATTTAAAAGTGTATATGAACGCTGTTTCAGATATCAATTACGCCAATATAGAGCTACGTAAACAAGGAATTCTAATTTATATTAATCAAGGACTTAAAAATTTCACATGGTCTATTCCCTACTATCAGTTAGTTATTTACCGAACCAACGGCATTAGTATTCATGCCCAAGGAAAATTCATTCATTTTAAAAACAATAAAATGTTTAAAGAGAACAAACAATTTTTCACGAAAATGCTTGATGAAAAAATAAATTTTGATGAACAACATAATTTTTTAAACCAATGAGTTTAGAAATTCAAGACATAGATAGAATAATTGAAATGGCGTGGGAAGACCGCACAACCTTCGAAGCCATAAAATATCAATTCAATATATCTGAACAAGAAGTAATAAAGCTCATGCGCAAAGAAATGAAACCAAAGAGTTTCAAACTTTGGCGAAAACGTGTTCAAGGTAGACAAACCAAACATGAAAAATTAAGAGTCTTTGAAAAAGGACGTTTTAAATGCAGTAGACAAAAACAAATTTCGAATAATAAAATTTCAAAACGTTAAATAGTGCTTTGTTTGATTTAATCACCTCAAAACAGCACATAAAAAAGAACTTATGGAAGCAGAAAAGCTAATAATAACAAAAAATGGTAATAACTTAAATGGTTTTACTTTAAAAGACATTGGAGACGACCACTTATTTACTAGGTTAGAAACCCCCATGAAGCGAGATGCCTTTAAACTTTCTGATTCCGAAAAAAAAGAACGCATTTCCATTTTATTTGAAGAAATTATGGATGTTATGGGCTTAGATTTAACTGATGATTCCCTAAAAGGCACACCACAAAGAGTTGCCAAAATGTACATTGACGAAATTTTTTCTGGTTTAAATCCGGAAAATAAACCTAAAATAGCATTATTTGATAACAAATATCAATACAATCAAATGCTAGTGGAACGAGATATTACATTTTATTCCAATTGCGAGCATCATTTTGTACCTATTATTGGAAAAGCGCATGTTGCTTACATCTCATCAGGAAAGGTTATTGGCTTATCAAAACTAAATAGAATCGTACAATATTATGCTAAACGTCCGCAAGTACAAGAACGTTTAACAAATCAAATTGCAAACGAATTAAAAACCATTCTAGAGACTAACAATGTGGCCGTAATTATTTCAGCAAAACATTTGTGCGTGTCGTCTAGAGGCATAAAAGATGATACATCATCTACGGTAACCGCTTTTTATGGCGGAACATTTAATACCCCCGAAAAAATCACAGAATTTCAAAACCATATAAACAGCTAAAAACATGGAATTAATAGACAGAGCAATAGAATTTGAACAACGAAAAATGAGATCTTTATCTACCAGCGATCGTGTAAAACTTTCTAGAGAAGCGAAAGCCTTAATTTTAGATTTAAATGAAATTTATAAGGTAAAAAAAGACGATAAAATTATGGATATCATGAAACGTTTAACCGTAATAAAAAGAAAGATTGAACGCCGACTTAAAGGTAAACTTTTATAAAAAGTAAAGATTTCATATATAATTTGCAAATAAGTATTAAAATTTTTCTAATAATTCTATATAAAAATAGTTAATCTACCATAATTTACTATATTGGCAAAATTGGTAATCCAATACTACCAATTAGAAAAGATTAAAGATTAAAAAAGAATTATGGAGATTATTGATAAAGCTTTAGAATTTGAGCAACGAAGACACACTTTTAAAACTACAAGTGAGCGCATCGAATCATCTAGAGAAGTAAAAAGCTTAATATTAGGATTAAACGACATTTATAAGGAGAAAAAAGATCCTGAAATAATGGACCTAATGAAGCGATTGACTGTTATAAAACAAAAAATTGAAAAAAGGCTAAAGGGCAGGCCATAGCAAATAAAATGCCCTGAAAACCATGAAAACAATAATTGTAATTGGTGGAAGCAAGGGCATTGGAAAAGCTTTAATAGATAAACTATTAATATCCTGCCGTGTTATAAACATTAGCAGAAGTACTCCCGAAATATCGCACAACCACTTAACTCACCATTCGTGCGATGTAATAAATGATGAATTACCCAATATTGAACAAGCCGACGGACTTGTGTATTGTCCTGGTAGCATCAATTTAAAACCTATTTCAAGATTAAGTATTGATGATTTTAAAAGCGATTTTGAAATCAATGTACTTGGTGCTGTAAAAGTTATTCAAAAGTATCTTCCCATTTTAAAAAATGGCAACCAACCTTCTATCGTACTTTTTAGCACAGTTGCGGCAAAATTAGGTATGCCCTATCACGCGAGTATAGCAGTTGCTAAATCGGGTGTTGAGGGTTTAGTTAAATCCTTAGGCGCAGAGTTAGCACCAACCATTCGTATTAACGCCATTGCACCAACAGTAACTAATACGGAACTAGCCTCTAAACTTTTACGAAACGACAAGATGATTGAAAATATCACAGAACGTCATCCTCTTAAAAAGTTTTTAAATCCAGAAGAAGTGGCAGAAATGGCAGTGTTTCTTTTATCAGATAGTTGTGCTTCTATTTCTGGTCAAATATTTCAAATGGACTGTGGTATTGTTAGTTTTAAAATATAACTTATGAATACGCTCAAAGCATTTTTAGCGACATTTTGTATTAAAGCTAAACCCACAAAAATGAAGATTGATTCCATTTATGATATTAAAATTAATGCCATAAATTCAAAACCAATCAACTTATTACATTTTAAGGATAAACATATTTTATTTGTAAATGTTGCCTCTAAGTGTGGTTTTACTCCCCAGTATAAAGATTTACAGACCCTATATAACAAATACAAAGACCAACTGGAAATAATTGGTGTTCCTTGTAATCAATTTGGAAACCAAGAACCTAACAGTGAAGAAGAAATAAAGTCTTTTTGCGAAACTAATTATGGGGTTTCTTTTTTAATAACAGAAAAAATTAAGGTAAAAGGAAAAAACAAACACCCGCTATATGGTTGGTTAACTAAAGTGATTAATAATGGTGTTAATAGCTCGTCGGTGAAATGGAATTTCCAAAAATATTTAGTAGGTCCAAATGGCGATTTAATAGACTATTTTTTACCAACCATAAACCCATTAAGCTCTAAAATTACTAAACACTTAAAATAAAAACTATGTTCGGATTATTCAAAAAGAAATCAAAAAAGGAGAAATTAGAAGACAAATTTAAAAAGCTGATGAAAGAGTGGCACTCATTATCATCAATAAACAGGTCTGCTAGTGATGATAAATATGCTGAAGCTCAGGAAATTGCTAAACAAATAAACCTGCTCAAAAATGAAGCTGCTTAAATATTTTATAATATACTTAATTATTAATTTTGGTGCACTAGCAATAGGCAGTTGGTTAATGGGCAATGGACCAAAATCCGATTGGTATACAAATTTAAACCAAGCACCTTGGACACCACCAGGCTGGGTTTTTGGTGTAGCTTGGACAACCATAATGATCTGTTTTTCGGTTTATATGGCCTATTTATATAAACAATTCCCGCATGTAAATACACTTGCGCTTTTCGCTATTCAGCTCGTCTTAAATATTATATGGAACTATATTTTTTTCGCACAACATTTTGTGTTGGTTGGCTTTATTACCATAATAGCGCTTACTTTAGTTATTATCAGCTTCACTATAATTTACAAAAAAGATTTAGGTGCTAAAACACTTTTAATAATCCCCTATTTAATTTGGATTTGTATTGCCACATCTCTAAATGGCTATATATTATTAAATAATTAAGAAATGAAAATATACAGACTACATAAAAAACAAAACCTACCAATAAGTATTGATACAGCTTGGGAGTTTTTATCCAACCCAAAAAATTTAAAAACTATAACACCAGATTATATGGGATTTCATATCTTAACTGGAGCCGATAGACCCATGTTTGCTGGCCAAATAATACAATACATTGTTACACCTGTTTTAGGCATAAAAACAAAATGGGTAACCGAAATTACACACAGCGTAGACAAGCATTATTTTGTTGACGAGCAACGTTTTGGTCCCTATGCACTATGGCACCATAAACATTTTATTAAAGAAATTGATGGTGGTGTAGAAATGGAAGACATTATAGATTATAAAGTACCCTTTGGATTACTTGGGCAATTGGTGCACCCAATTTTAGTTAAACCGAAATTAGAAGAGATTTTTAGTTACAGAACAACAAAACTGGAAGAATTATTTGGAAAATACTAGGTAACCGAGAACCCCTAGTTAAAATAGCATTTTAATTGTAACGGCACCGCAATAAAGTCTTTAAAACAAAATAACCCGTTGCAGCAAAAAACATAAAAATTAAAACATTTAATGAGTAAAAAAGTAAATATTTTCTGGTTTAGGCGCGATTTAAGATTGGATGACAATGTGGGCTTTTTTGAAGCCCTAAAATCTAATAACCCTGTACTACCAATTTTTATTTTCGATTCAGAAATCCTGGATAAACTACCGGAAGATGATGCTAGAGTAACCTTTATACATGACACGTTGCAAGACATGCGCTCTACTTTGCAAGACGATCATAACAGTAGTGTAGCAATATATCATGGCAAACCCATAGATATTTATAAAGATTTAGCTGAAGAATACAGTATTGAAACTGTTTATACTAACCACGATTATGAGCCATATGCCAAAGAGCGTGATGAACAAATAGAAACATTTTTAGCCAAACATAACATTGCATTTAAAACCTTTAAAGATCAAGTTATTTTTGAAAAAGATGAGATTGTTAAAAAAGATGGCGATCCTTACATGGTTTACACACCATACATGAAGCTCTGGAAACAGACGTTCAACCCTAAAGATTTAGAAATTTATTATACAAAATCATATCTGGATAATTTGATAAAACACTCTAGGTTACCAAACCTAAGTTTATCGGATATTGGTTTTAAAAAATCCAGTCAGGACATAGCACCATATACGGTAACACCAACACTTATTCAAGAGTACGAAAACACGCGTAATTTTCCTGCCCAAGACAGCACGTCTAGACTTGGTCCGCATTTACGTTTCGGAACAGTAAGTGTTAGGAAAATGGTAAAGAAAGCCATAGCAGAAAAAAACGAAATATTTTGGCAAGAACTGATTTGGCGTGAATTTTTTACGCAAATCCTTTGGCACTTTCCACATACTAAAACAGATAGTTTTAAACCCAAATATGATCGTATTGAATGGCGCAACAACGAAACCGAATTTAAAGCGTGGTGCGAAGGTAAAACAGGCTATCCTCTTGTTGATGCTGGTATGCGCCAACTTAACCAAACCGGTTTTATGCATAATAGAGTAAGAATGCTAGTTGGTAGTTTTCTTTGCAAACACTTACTTATAGATTGGCGCTGGGGCGAAGCTTATTTTGCCGAAAAACTGCACGACTACGACATGGCAAGTAACGTTGGTAATTGGCAATGGGTTGCTGGCAGCGGTGTTGATGCTTCGCCATATTTTAGGATATTTAATCCAACAACCCAAATTCAAAAGTTTGATAAAGACCTTAATTACATAAAACAATGGGTACCAGATTTTCAAGAATTAGCCTACCCAAAACCAATTGTGGAGCATAAATTTGCCAGAGAACGTTGTTTAGATACTTATAAAGCTGCATTAAATTAAGTTTCCACTTAATATTTAGTTTGTTATAAAAAATGCCGTACTTCGTTGCAGCGTTAATGAAACAAAAACCGAAAATTAATTATTTTGAAAAACTCATGACGTCAAATTAATTTACAAATTAAAATGGTTTTGAAATAAGGCTAATATGGAAGATACTTTTTTTTATACCAATCTTACAAATTATAAAGAACCTGTAACAAAATTACTTTCAAAACCAGAGCTTTTTAAACAAATTCCTAATAATTGGTCTATTGTTATTACCGATATAAAAGGCTCCACGGTGTCGGTTCAAAAAGGCCTATCGGAACTAGTAAACCTAATAGCAACCGGTAGTATTGTTGCCGCATTAAACATTGCAAAAAAACAATCCATAGATATTCCTTTTTTCTTTGGTGGCGATGGTGCAACATTATTAATCCCTACTGTTTTACTACATGACATTATGGAGGCTTTAATTTTGCACCAAGAAAACATTAAAAAAGAATTTGATATTTATTTAAGAGTTGGGCATGTTCCTATATCTCAAGTTTACCAAAACAATCAGGAATTAAAAATAACCAAGGCAAGCATTAACAGATTACTTACTATTCCTGTTGTACTAGGCAACGGTTTACATTTTGCCGAAAACCTTATAAAATCTAAAGACGCTGTAGTTGATAATTTAAACAAGCAAACAGACGTATTAGATTTAGATGGTATGGAATGTCGCTGGAATAAAATTCCGCCACCAGAAAACTCCAACGAAGTGGTGTCGTTGTTAATTAGTGCTACAAACGAACCCGACCAAGCTCCTATTTTTAAAAGCATATTAGAAAAAACAGATGAACTTTATGGCCCTTTAAAAAACAGAAATCCCATTTCTGTACCAAAATTAAAACTGAATTTTAATTATAAAAAAATAAAGACCGAACTAAAGGCAAGCAATAAAAAGTTTGGAGTTAGAAACTTTTTAAAGGTTTGGCTTACTGGACTTATTGGCAACTTTTATTACTTACCCAATAAAACCGGTAGAAAGTATTTAAAAGAGCTAACGCAACTATCGGATATTCTTGTTATAGATGGGCGAATAAATATGGTAATTTCTGGAACATCTAAACAAAGAAAATTGCTAACCACCTTTCTTGATGGTTTAGAAAAAAACAAGCACATTGTTTATGGCATTCATGTTAGTAACCGAAGCATTATGTCGTGTTATGTACAAAATAGAAATGCTAAACACATCCATTTTGTTGATGGCGGTAGTAGTGGTTATACAAGAGCAGCTAAGGTTTTAAAAAGAAAATTAAGCTAAGAATCTCTTTTAATATTATAACATAAAACCGCAAACAAGCCATCCCTTTAACCAAAGCAAAAGTGATAGCAAACACCTGCGTTAGCGATTGAACGGCCTGTTTGAGCTCCCGACCTAAGGAGGAGCGAGTAGTGAAAGCGCGACCCTTGTGGTAACGCCCAAACTTATATTTTAAAGTCTTTTTACTTGAGCTTAAAAATGTTAAGCTAATAGTCTTTTATAGCAGATTAATTATATTTACAGTAAACCAATACAATAATGCAGCATAATTTTATAGACGAGCAAACTTTTAAAAATAAAACCTTTACCGAAAATGAATTTGAAAAAGGCGATTACGAATTATGCACCTTTATAAACTGTGTTTTTTTAAATGCCAATTTATCGCACACACGGTTTATAGAGTGCGAGTTTCATGATTGTAATTTAAGCTCTGCTAATATTTTCGATACTAGTTTTCAAGATGTGTATTTTAAAGGATGTAAGCTACTTGGTTTAGATTTTGAAAAATGTAGTGATTTTGCTTTTACCATTAAAGTGGAGCAATGCCAACTAAACCATGCCTCTTTTTATAAAATGAATCTTAAAAAAACACTATTTAAAGACTCTAAATTAGAGGGTGTCGATTTTACAGAATGTAATTTAAGTAATGCTGTTTTTGATGAATGTAATTTAATAAACGTAACTTTTTTTAACACGAATTTAGAAAACACGAACTTTAAAACCTCCGAGAATTTTAAAATAGACCCGGAAAACAACCGTTTAAAAGGTGCTAAATTTTCGTTAAAGACTATAGAAGGACTTTTAAGTAAATATCAAATAAAAATTGAATGAGGTTATGAAAAAAATTTATTCGGTTGAAGAGTACATAGAGGAACACAGTAATTTTAGTGAGGCATTAACGCTATTAAGAACGCTTATATTAACTACCGAGGTTGACGAAGCCATAAAATGGAATGCGCCCACTTATATGGTTAATGGCAAGAATGTTTTAGGCTTAAGCGCTTTTAAAAACCATTTCGGTATTTGGTTTTTTAATGGTGTTTTTTTGAAAGACACACACAACTTATTAGTTAACGCCCAAGAGAACAAAACCAAAGCGCTAAGGCAAATGCGTTTTGATAGTATAAAGGCTATTGACAAAAACAAAGTTTTGGCTTATGTAAAAGAAGCCATAGAAAACCAAAAGTTAGGAAAAGAATTAAAAGCTACCAGAACTACTAAAAAAGATATTACCATCCCATTAGAACTCAAAACAGAATTAAACGCTAATCCTGCACTAAACGATGCTTTTAATACCCTAACACCAGGCAAACAGCGCGAGTACTGCGCGTATATAGATACTGCAAAACGAGAGGCCACTAAGCAAACCCGATTAGAAAAAATAAAACCCATGATTTTAAATAATAAGGGCTTGCACGATAAGTACAAAAATTGCTAAAATTTAAGTGTTGTAGCGCTATGCCACACTTAAATAAGATACCTTCTTGGTAGATTCTAAAATGCTTTTTTGCGTGGATAGTTTTAGGGCTCTAAACTCATTTATTTCGCACATTTTATAATTATTGGCCTTATGCTGGTTTAAATACAGCTCAAAAACCGATAAGTATTCTAACATTTTAAGTTTATTACTTAATTGCTCCTGCTCTAAAGCCAAATCGCGCATGCGCTTTGCTTCAAAGTTATTAGAGTCGGTTCTGGAGCTACTCACAAAGTTAAGTATAGTATTAGTCTGACTATTCGTTCTATTTATTATAACAAGGTTACTTTTAAAGCCAACGTTGGTTGTTTTTTTCTTTAAAAAAGTTACCAAATGTATTATGATTGTTTTTTGCTTAAAGGCAATTAACAAAATATTAGTTAAGCTTAAAATTACTACGCAGGTTAAAAGTAAATCCATGATAAATAAATTATAAATTAATACACAATTCATTTATAAGACAACCCATAAGTGTTTTACCCTACTAAAATTCGAAATAAAACAAAATAAAATAATGACAAAACAGTTAGTTCCCTTCAATTATAAGCATAAAAAAAGCCTCCTTAAAAGGAAGCTTTCTTTATAAAAATATAAAAAGTAAAATTACTTAACCGTTACAGGCGCATTAAGTTTAGAACTCATTTCCATAGAAATGGCAGATCTATCAAACTTTAATTTTCCGGCCATGGTTTCAATAACACAACTGTTATCTTTATCATTTAACTCGGCAATTTTACCGTGTAAACCACTTTTAGTAATTACTTTATCGCCGCGTTTTAATTCGGCTGCAAATTTCTTTTCTTTTTTTGCTCGTTTCATTTGTGGTGCAATCATAAAGAAATACACAACAACGAACATTAAAATGAATGGCAAAAATTGCCCAATTCCTTCTCCCATTATATAGTTTATTTAGCTTTTAGCTGGTACTGCTTTATTAGGATCTGGTTTTACAAACGCTGTAATTTTTACAAGTTCAGAACCTTTTTCCGTGTTAGCAGTAACTGTTATAGTTTTAGTTATTTTGTTTGATCCACTACCGTTAAATTTCACAGAAAACTTACCAGAATCTCCAGGTAATAAAGGCTCTCTACTCCAATCTTGAGGTACAGTACATCCACAAGAACTCTTAATATCTGTAATAACTAAAGGTGCATCACCTTTATTAGTGTAGTTAAAAGTAGTTTCAACAGCTGTTTTAGCTTCAATTTCGCCAAAATCATGCTCAGTTTTATCAAAAGCTAATACAGGAAATTTAGATGCAACAGCATCTCTTTCTGCTGCAACAGCAACATTAGCTTCATCAATTTTTTGAGCAGCATTATCTTTACAAGAAGTAAATGCAACTAAACACAAGGCACCAAGACCAAATATTATTTTTTTCATTATAGGTTTGTTTTAAAATTTAAGATGTGCAAAAATAGCAATTATTTAAAGGATTAAAAAGTTTTGTATTCTTCTTAACAAATATTTGTAATTTCAAATCGCATTACATCAGTCCTCGACCAATTTTATTCAATTCACCACTAGCTTCATACTCTTTTACCAACTTATCTAAAATACCATTTATAAAAATGCTACTTTTTGGTGTCGAGTATTCTTTAGATATTTCTAAATACTCATTAATAGTTACTTTAACTGGTATAGACGGGAAGTTATTAAGCTCACAAATAGCCATTTGCAATAACACAAAATCTACAGTTGCAATACGGTCTGTATCCCAGTTTTTTGTTTTCTGATCTATTTCCTTATTTATGGCTGTACTTTTTAAAAGGGTTTTCTTAAACAAATCAATAGCAAATTGTTTGTCCTCAATATCCTTATATAATTTTGGAGTAAAATGGTTCTCTGCCGATGTTTCTTTAACCTTTCTAAGCAACTTTAAAATAGTGGTATTAACCGTAGGAAGATCATCCAACCAAGTTAGATTTTTATCCTCCATATAATCATAAAGTTTCTCGTTGGGTGCAATTATATCCTTAAAAACATCAACAATAAAGTTTTTGTCTTCCTTAAAATCTGACACTCGCGTTTGCATATACGCTTTATATAAATCGCTAGCCAAAATATCCTTAAAAATAAGATCTACATATTCGCCATCTAAATCCCAGTTGTTAATATTATGGGCTTTCAATTGGTCGGCTAAGGGCAAGTTTTCTCTTAATAAATTAAGGACTCTATTATTAACAAACTTTCGGTTTGGGTCTTTATCTTCCTTAGTGGCAAGATGCTTATTTTGTTTCTTTTTTAAATCACTTTCCGCACGTTTCTGTACTTCAATTAATAGCGATACCAATAATAAATACAAGTTGTACATATTATCAATACTAAAAAGTAAGAATTTCTGATCTTTAGAAAAATCATCACTCTCGCTTCCCTTAAAGGCATACATGGTTTGCATAACTTTTACACGTATATGTCTTCTATTTAGCATCATTACAAAGAACTTTTAATTAAAAAATACAAACTATTTTTTATTAGTTTTAGAGGCGCAAAAGTAATACTATATTTTAGTACAAAACAATAAAATTTAAAGTTATTTGGGCGTTACCCATAAAGGGTCGGGCTATCCTTTGCAGGTCCTCGCACCTCCTACGTCGGGCTGTGGGCTTTTCAATACTATCCCTTACGCGGGTTTACTTGCTGTTGGTAGTCTTTAAATAGCAATCATCTCCCTTTTTTTTAAAAGATATTTAACACTTTGAAATCCTTATAAACAATCATATTCCCTATTAATAAGTTATATTTGCACTCCTATTGCTAATTAGGTAAATGAAAGAATTACAACACTTAAATAAATACTTTTATAAATACAGAACGCACCTTATAATTGGTTCTATTATAACCATTATAGCGCGTTTATTTTTATTGTACACACCACGTTACGTAAAAAAAATATTTATAGCCATCGAAAAATACTTCGATAAATCGATAGACGAAACCGTTTTTCGGTCAGATTTACTCGAAGCGATCCTCTACATTATAGGAGCCGCAATTATAGCTGCCCTTCTTACTTTTTTTATGAGGCAAACCATTATAAATGTGTCGCGTTATATTGAGTACGATTTAAAAAACGAAATTTATGCCCATTACCAAAAGCTATCTTTAAACTTTTATAAAAGCAACCGTACTGGCGATTTAATGAACCGCATTACAGAAGATGTATCGCGTGTTAGAATGTACGCAGGTCCTGCCCTAATGTATAGTATAAATACGCTAGCACTTTTTGTTATTGTTATTATTTATATGGTAAATGCATCGCCAAAATTAACCTTATACACCGTTGTTCCGTTACCTATACTATCTATAATAATTTACAAGCTTAGTAAAGAAATCCATAAGCGAAGTACCATTGTACAGGAGTATTTATCCAAACTATCCACATTCACACAAGAATCTTTTAGCGGTATTTCTGTAATAAAAGCTTATGGTATAGAGCCTCAAACTTCGGTTAACTTTAAAGAACTTGCCAAACAAAGCAAAGAGAAACAAATTAGTTTAGCCAAAGTACAAGCTTGGTTTTTCCCTACCATGATATTGCTAATTGGCACCAGTAACTTACTTGTTATTTACATAGGTGGTATGCAATATATTGATGGCGAAATAGAAAGCATAGGTACCATTGCAGAGTTTATTATTTACGTAAATATGCTTACATGGCCTGTAGCAACTGTAGGATGGGTAACTTCCATTGTGCAACAAGCCGAGGCTTCGCAAAAACGTATTAATGAGTTTTTAAAAATTGAGCCCGAAATAAAAAATACAGTTACCCAACATACCGAAATTACGGGCGATATTGTTTTTAACAAGGTGTCATTCACCTATGGCGATACAAATATACAAGCCTTAAAAGAGGTTAGCTTTAATATTAAAGAAGGTGAAACTCTAGCTATATTAGGAAAAACAGGCTCAGGAAAATCTACAATTCTCGATTTAATTGGTCGTCTTTACGATATCGATTCGGGTTCTATAACCATCAATAACACCCAAATTGACCAACTTAACTTAAACGATTTACGAGATAGTATTGGTTGTGTACCGCAAGACGCCTTTTTGTTTTCCGACTCTATAAAAACCAATATTAAATTTGGTAAGCAAGATGCCACAGATAACGATGTTATTGAAGCTGCTAAAAACGCGCAGGTACATAAAAACATAGTTAAATTTAATAAAGGATACGACACCGTTTTAGGCGAACGTGGTATTACGCTTTCTGGCGGCCAAAAGCAACGTGTTTCTATTGCACGTGCCTTTATTAAATCTCCAAAAATATTGTTGTTAGACGATTGCTTATCTGCTGTAGATACAGAAACCGAAGAAAAGATACTAAAAAACCTCAGCAAGATCTCTAAAGGAAAAACAGCGGTTATTGTAAGTCATAGAGTTTCATCGGCTAAAAATGCAGATAAAATTATTGTTTTAGACGAAGGGAAAGTGGTGCAACAGGGCACACACGATTCCTTAATTGATGTGGATGGTTACTACAAACATTTATACCTAAAACAACTTAGCGAAACAGGCAACAATATGCCTTAATTATTTAAAACATAAGGATATAGAATTCCGTTTACATAGAGGTCATTTTTCAAAACAATACAAAAAGCGGCAAAAATAAGAAATATCGCTACCTCTCGATTATTAAATTAAACGCAAAGAATTTTAACAATCGAAAAAGAAAATTCATTATTTATTGGTTTATATCGATTTTTTTTAGATTTTTGATACTATAATTATAAAATAAATTATGAATAACGGTATGATGGAGAAAGAGGAAATTTTTTCAAAAGTATTACGCGCAGGACGACGAACTTACTTTTTTGATGTAAGAGCAACTAAAGCAGAAGATTACTACTTAACGATTACAGAAAGTAAAAAATTCACCAACGACGACGGATCGTTTCATTACAAAAAACATAAAATATATATTTATAAAGAAGACTTCGCAGAGTTTAAAGATATATTAGCAGAAATGACCGATTATATCATTAACGAAAAAGGAGACGAAGTAATTAGCGAGCGTCACCAAAAAGATTTCAAAAAGGATTTTGAGGACGACGGCTCTAGAGTTACCGAAGCCGATATTAAAACAGAACACACTGGTAGTTTTACCGATATAGATTTTGATGATATTTAATTATCATTAAAAAAGAACTAAAAAACCACAACTTAACGTTGTGGTTTTTTTATAGTTTAACGGCAAGTAATGCAATACATAAACTAATTAAAACATAAGCCACCGCTACGTGCCAACCTAAGGTTAGCAACAGTATTACAAATAAGCTAATTAGCCATAAGGGTGCCAATATAATAACCATAGCAAACCTAAATGTTGCTATAAACTCTATGTCTTTTATTTTGGGTTTTACCATATACCGCCATATTAAAAAAGGTAAAACATAAGCACATTTAAGTAACACTAAAAACAGCGGTTTCAAAACGCTAGAACTAACTACCTTTCTAGCAACACAATTTTGAAGGTTCGATGCTACACAAGTATTTACCGCTTTAGGATTTAAAAAATCAACCTCCAAACGCTTCAAAACCTCTATTGTAACCTCGTAATTAGCTTTAGGAATATCTGTTGTTAATTGTCCAATTTCAGCTTGTATTTTAGCCTTTAACTTAACTATGGCCGCGTTTCTATCATCTAAATAGTATGGTTTTGCTGCAATAGGTTTACCAAAATAAATAGATGCACTATCCGGAAAACTTGTTGCTTCAGCATAATTTAATCCTACAGGTACAAGTTGCAAGTTGGTTGTAGGATAAGTTTCTAAAGTTTCAAAAACAATTCTTGTAAAACCTTTACTTAAGGGTCTTACCATTCTTTTTAAGCTATGATTACCTTCAGGAAAAATAACCACACTAGCACCATTATTTAAAAGCTTAGAGCAGGCTTCAAAAATAGCTTCGTTATTGGATAATTTCCCCCAGCCATCTCTAACTCTATAAACAGGTAGCATTTGAAAGCTCTTTAAAAGTTTTGCAACAAAAGGTTTATTAAAAACCCCTGCTCTTGTTAAAAAATACGAAAACCTTCCGCTTTTAACGGCAATTATCAAAGCATCTAATAAGGCATTTTGGTGATTGCTTAATAATAAAACAGGTTTGTTTTTTACAACGTTTTCAATATCATAAACCTTTATGCTTTTAAAATAGAAAAACAGTCCTGCGCCTACATAAGCGCGAATAAAATATAGCCACATTAATTTCAAACCTCAACTGTTTTAAATCTTGACCAAAAGAACGCTAACAGCAAACCAGAAATAATATGCCATATACCCCAAAAAGCTGCTAAAATAGCCATTCCTCCTAGTCCATTAAAAAATGTAAAAATTAATAACAAGCCCAAACCAGAGTTTTGTATGCCGGTTTCAATAGCCAAGGTTTTTTGATTTTGAAAAGATAATTTAAAAGCTCTCGCTACAAGAAAACCAAGTGCTAAAGCCAAAATATTGTGTCCAATCCCTATAAATAACACATGATGGATATAAGTGTTAAAAACATCCAAATTCTTTGAAAACGCAATAATAACAATAGCCACAAACACGACTATGGATAAAGGTTTAAGTAATTTTGATAATTTTATAGCCAAGGCCACTTGTTTCATTCTAAACCACATACCCAGAACTAAAGGCAATCCTAAAATTAAAAGCACCAGTTTCACCAACTCCCACGAGTTAAGTTCTACCGTGTTTAATACTTGTGCTGTAGGTTGGTATAACTTACTATAAAAATGAAAATTAAAAGGCGTCATAACCACCGCCAAAAGCGTTGCAAACGCCGAAAGACTAATGGATAACGCCACATTACCCTTGGCTAATTGCGTTATAAAATTGGAAATATTACCACCAGGACACGCGGCTACCATAAACATACCTAAGGCAATACTTGGCTGCGGCTCTAAGATTTTTACCAACAAAAAAGTAGCCATAGGTAGTAAAATAAACTGAGACAAGATACCTACAAACAATAACTTAGGTTGTTTTAACAGAATTTTAAAATCAGTTACAGTAATACCTAATGCCACACCAAACATAACCACTGCAAGGGCGATATTAAGCACCCATAGCCCGTTACTGTCAAAATTAATTTGAACCTTATCTAATTCTTGCATATTTTAATTTACAGGAGTACCGTTTTTAACCTTAACTGCAGGATTTAAAAGTACTACATCTTTATCTTTAACAGCGCCAACTACCAAACATTCACTCATAAATTTTGCAATTTGTTTTTTAGGAAAATTAACCACTGCTATAATTTGTTTATTCAGCAAATCGGACTTTTTATAAAGTGTTGTTATTTGGGCCGAAGATTTTTTAACGCCTAAATCTCCAAAATCAATGCTAAGTTGATATGCTGGTTGTCTGGCCTCCGGAAAATCGTTAACTTCAATAATGGTTCCTACGCGCATATCGACTTTAGTAAAGTCATCAAAAGTAATTGTGTTTTCCATTTTTTAAAAATACAAATTTTAACGAACTTTGAACAAATCTTTAATATGTCCGATACACCTTCAAATATGCTTCCTTTACATACCGAAGCTCCAGATTTTTCTCTTTTCGATACCGTTTCTGGTTCTGTTTTAAACTTAAGTGAGTTAAAAGGCGAAACCGGAACTGTTATTATGTTTATATGCAACCATTGCCCTTTTGTTATTCATGTAAATTCTGAAATTGTTGCTACAGCAAACGCTTACGCGGAAAAAGGCATAGAGTTTATAGCCATTTCTAGTAATGATGCTGTTAACTACCCGCAAGACGCTCCAGATAAAATGACGATTCACGCTAAAAAAGAAAATTATCCATTTCCTTATTTATACGATGAAACTCAACAAATTGCAAAAGCTTATGATGCTGCTTGCACGCCAGATTTCTATGTGTTTAATGCTCAATTAAAATTAACTTATAGAGGTCAGTTGGACGATTCTAGACCAGGAAATAACATTAAAGTTACGGGTAACCATTTACGCCATGCTTTAGATTGTTTAGCAGAGAATAATGAAAACACCCAATTACAAAAACCGAGTATTGGTTGTAGTATTAAATGGAAAAGATAAAGCAAATTTCGTATCCAAAAAATGAAACTTTTAGTAAGATTTCTCAAACTTTAATTGCCAAATACCTATATGTTGCCATTCGCCAAATTTAAAACCTACTTCTTCTAAATGCGCAACCTTTTTAAAACCAAACTTCTCATGTAGTTTTATACTAGCGGCATTAGGAATAGTTAAAACACCAAGAACGGTATGGAACTTGGCTTCTTTTAAAAGCTTCAATAATTCAGCATAAAGTGTTGTACCTACTTTTTTACCATGAGCATTATGTTTTACGTAAACCGTAGACTCTACAACATAATGGTATGCGGGTTTAGGCCTAAACTTACTACCATAAGCATAACCTATAATGGTCTTATCTTCCTCAAAAACTATTATAGGATATTCAGCACTTATAGTTTCTAATTTATCTGTGAATGCATCTAAAGACAAGGCTTCAAGATCGAATGTTGCCGTGGTATTTAACACATAATAGTTATAAATATCTAGTAATTGTGGCGCATCATTTATATGAAAAGCTCTAACCATTTATAACCAACCTTTTCGTTTCATTACATTTTCAATATGTGCGTAATGATGGTTACTATGCCACGCATAAGCACCAATATTATAACTTAATAAAACTTCCTTATTAGTTTCAGGATGAATAAAACATGTATTTAAATCGGTTTCAGAAAATGTTTTTAATAAATACACCAACTTAAAATGTATAGCTCTTAAATGCTGTAAGGACATATCTATTGGAGCCAATTTAGAATCGATAAGTTCTGCCCAACGCTCTTCAAAATAAGCTTTAATAACAGGTTTATCTTCTGTTAATGCCCATTTAAAACGCGTGTAACTATGGTGATGACTGTCTGATAAATGATGAACAACTTGCCTAATAGTCCAACCTTCTGGTCTGTATTGGGTATCTAGTTGTTGCTCCGATAACTGTTTTACAAGATTTTCTAAACGGTTAGGAAAATGTTCTAAAATAGAAATCCAACTCTCAATATGTTGTTTTGAAATGTTTGTTGGGCAATCAAACTGCCCTATAGGATATTTAAGCTTTTGCAATTCTTGTTCTGTCATAGAAACAAATATAATTAATTGCTAAGAAACTTCGGCAAGTCTCTTTTCAACAAAGTTTAGAGCGTCGTGAATGGAATTAAAATGCTTAATTTTTTTAGGGAAAAATAGTTTCTCAATCATGGTATTTAAAATTCCAGATCTGTTTTGAGACACCACACAATAGGCTTTTAAATTATAGCTTTGTTTAAAAAACTTTAACCAATCCATAGCTTGAACCGAGTACGAATTTATTCTATTAGATATAAACACTAAATCGTCGCCTCTACTGCCCGTAGCAGAAAATACATCTTTAACTATTATTTCAGCATGTTCATCCCAACCAAAATCCACATCTTCCTTTACCTCCGAAACCACACAATTTTTAAATACAAAGACGTCTGCAAAAGAATAATTAAATTCTTTAAGCACTTCAGAATAAAATTCGGTTTCCTTTATACTTACCATCATGTTACTTATAATTTAGCAGTAAAATAAGTTTTTTTAATGACACAAAGTTTCATTATTAACTAAAATAAAGAAAAAGCATCTTATATAAGATGCTTTTTCGATAACCTGTATAATACTTAAGTTATATTTTAGCTTACGCCCATTAACTCAACATCAAAAATTAAAGTAGCATCTGGTGGAATAACGCCTCCAGCTCCTGCACTTCCGTAAGCTAAATGGCTAGGAATCACAAAACGTGCTTTATCGCCAACTTTTAATAATCCAATACCTTCATCCCATCCCGGAATTACTTGACCAACTCCTAATGGAAAATCTATTGGAGAGTTACGTTTGTAAGACGAATCAAAAACAGTTCCGTCAGATAATTGACCTTTATAATGCACAGAAACCGTTTGTCCTTTTTCTGCCTTTACACCATCTCCTTTTTGAAGAATTTGGTAACGTAAACCACTTTCAGTTTTATCAAAACCAGCAGCTAACTTGTTTAATTCTGCTTCGGCAGCGGCTTTAACGGCTGCTTCTCTTTTTTCTCTAGAGCCTTCAAAAGTTCTAAAAGCTTCAACAGGATTAAAAGCTTCGGCATCTGCTCCTACTCTTACAATTTCTAAACTATCAATTTTATCGCCTTGAGCAATAGCATCAACAACATCTTGTCCCGTAACAACTTTACCAAAAACTGTGTGTTTACCATCTAACCAAGCAGTTTCAACGTGCGTTATAAAAAACTGACTTCCGTTAGTTCCTGGTCCTGCATTAGCCATAGACAATACTCCTGGTCCGTCGTGTTTTAAATCTGGATGAAACTCATCGTCAAACTTATAACCTGGATTTCCTGCTCCAGACCCTTGTGGACATCCACCTTGAATCATAAAATCTGGAATAACTCTATGAAACTTTAAACCATCATAATATGGTGTTCCTTGAGGTTTAACCGAGTTTTCTAAGTTTCCTTCTGCTAAAGCAACAAAATGACCAACTGTTCCTGGTGTTTTTGTATACTCTAAGTTTACAAGAATTTCTCCTTTTGTAGTATTAAATTTTGCGTATAATCCGTCTTGCATTGTTCTAAATTTTAAGATGTGCAAAGATAGGAAAGTTAGTTAAAAGTTCTTACCAAAGGAATATAAGTTTTAGAAATGCTTAACATATCGCTTTCGCGGAAAGCATAGCGTACCAAAAACAAACTTCTTTACTCTTGCGTTGTATGTTTTTAAAATGAATTAAAAGAATAATTACTACTGAAGCTTAAAGTAAATCTTGTAAAGCTGGTTCTAAATAATTGTACTTAAAAGAAAATCCCCTATTTACTATATTTTTAGAACTTACCCGCTGACTTTCAAACAATAAAATGTGCATTTCTCCTAAAACCAACTTCATTATACCTTTTGGAATGTTAGGCATAAATAAAGGTCTAGATAAAACATTGGCAGCCGTTTTTGTTAACTCGGTATTAGAAACCGGGTTTGGAGCAACACCATTATAAACACCAGATAACTTATGTTCTAAAACATATAAAAACAGGTTTGCTAAATCTTGAATATGAATCCATGACTGCCATTGCTTACCCGAACCAAATGCAGAACCTACGCCTAATTTTATAGGTTTAACCATTTCCTTAAGCGCACCACCTTTGTTTGATAACACAAGGCCAATCCTGATTTTAGAAACGGGAATATTTAGCGCTTCAAAGCCATCGATAGCTTGTTCCCAAACCGACACGACTTGCCCTAAAAAGGATGTGCTAATTTCGCTCGAAGATTGATCGTAATACTTTGTTAGCGAATCGGGATAAATACCAATAGCACTCGCCGAAACCACATGTTTAACAGTATGTTTTATAGATTTTAATGTACTTATTAATAAAGTTATAGTCTCTGTTCTACTAGAAAGAATTACTTTTTTGTAGCTGGACGTCCACCGTTTAGAAATCGTTGCTCCTGCTAAGTTTATTATAGCATCGACACCATCAAAGCAACTTGAGTCGATCTCTTTTGTTTTAGGATTCCAATAGAACCCTTTATAATTTTCTTTTTGGACAATTTTAGATTTACTAGTTGTTAAATAGTTGACTTTTATCTCCTTTTCGTGGCAAAGTTTAACTATTTCACCACCAACTAAACCTGTAGCTCCTGTTATTAAAACACGCATTTTTCTTTTTTTATTAAAGTTACAAAATGCATAATCAATGTACTAATGTTTTATATAAGGTTTAACACATTTAAGGGACGAAGATGGGAGTTGGAAGATTGAAGACGGAAGACGGAAGACGGAAGACGGAAGACGGAAGACGGAAGACGGAAGACGGAAGACGGAAGACGGAAGACTAAAAGCTATAAAAACATCTCGTTACAGCACTGAGCCACAAAAGAAAAGTAGAATAAAGAATAAAACCCCAAAAACACTTTATTATCGCCAGCCCACTGAGTATTGTTTACTGAAGACTACTTACTAGCTCTTAACATTTCGCGTTTTCCTGGAGGTCCGGGTAGTCTTTCTACCTTAAACCCTACAGCTTGCATAGCTCTACGAACGCTACCCTTAGCCGAATACGTTACCAAAACACCTTTTGGCTTTAAGGCTTTAAACATGATTTCGAAAATATCTTCTGTCCATAACTGGGGTTGAACACGTGCTCCAAAGGCATCAAAATAAATGATATTATATTCCTCAACATCCTTTATTTTCGAAAAAAATTGCTGCCGCTTAGTTAATGTAAAGTCATCGTGTATTTTATGAGCTTCTTCCCAAGTGGTGCTATGAAGCTTATTGAAAAGTATATCGCTGTTTTCGGTTTGTAATGAATTGGTATAATTAAGTGCATCGATTTCCTGAGGAGAAACTGGGTAAGCTTCCACACCCGTATAATTTATATGTAAGCCTAGTTTTTGCGCTTCTATTAGGGTAATAAAAGCATTAAGACCAGTACCAAATCCAATTTCTAGAATGCCTATATTTTTAGATTCTGAATCTGCTTCTTTACTGCAATATAATGTATTGTAATGCTGTAACCCATGTTTTATAAATACATGATTAGCCTCTTGTATAGCGCCATGTATGGAATGGTATTGCTCGTTCCATTCTGGAATTTGTATGGTGGTCGAGCCATCGCCTGTTATTATTATTTCGCGTTTCATGGGGTTATAGTATTGATATTATAATTATATTTTTTAATACTCGCTTCTATTTTGATGTTTGCATGACCCAATGATAGCAAATAAATAGAACTGACAGGTTGAGCATAGGTTTTAGCAAAAGGTTGCGTTAGGGATTGGAATGAAAAGCCCACAGCCCGACGTAGGAGGCGCGAGGACTTGTAATGAAAAGCGCGACCCTTGTGGTAACGCCCAAAATATTATTAGATTATTTCGCCACTAAAACGCCATCCGCCTCGAAAGAATATGTACGTTTCGGAGTGGTTATTGCAGCTATATCTTGAGGTGATTTTCCAGCGTCTTCGGCGTAATGCCTTTGCTCATCGACAGAAACCTCGGTTACAAATGCCTTTCCGTTTATTATAACTTGCTTACCCTTAATGTCTTTGGGTACAAAAAAACCGTAGTCTTTAAATTTTACCATGACCTCGTTTTGGTCGTCTAAATTTAAACGCATCCAACAGCCTTTGGCTTGACAAACATCGTTAACCGTTGCTATAATTTTAGAGTTAATACTATCGCCACTTTTCATGGTTTTATAATGTGCAGCCATAGAAGTTGCCGCAATAGCATCGTTAGGAATTATGACTTCTCCGAATGATGCATATTCTACTTTTTCTTGTTTTGCTGTGTTTTTAACCTCTTCCTTAGTTTTATTATTGCAAGAAATTAACATTAAAACGCATATTATTACTAAAGAAATTGACTTCATAGAACAAATATTTCGATTTTATTGGATTTGTGTAAATATACCGCTTTTTTAAAAACGTTTTTCTTTAAATTTGTATTAACAAATAACTTGGAATATGAATTCTATAATCAACGACATCGAGATTATAAAGACGAAAACTTCGAAAATTAACGAGGTAGATTTTGACAACTTAAAGTTTGGAAGTGTTTTTTCTGACCATATGTTAGAATGCAATTTTAAAGACGGAAAATGGCAAGCGCCAAAAGTGCTGCCTTACCAACCTATTGTGTTGGATCCATCGGCTAAAATTTTTCATTATGGGCAGTCTATTTTTGAAGGCATGAAGGCTTATAAAGATGTGGATGAAAATGTCTGGTTATTTAGACCATTAGATAATTTTAAGCGTTTGAATATTTCGGCTAAACGTTTGGCAATTCCTGAATTACCTGAAAACTATTTTATGGATGGTTTAAAGGCACTTTTGGAGGTTGACCAAGAATGGATTCCTAAAAAAGATGGAAGCTCGTTATACATAAGACCATTTGTATTTGCTTCTGGTAATGGTTTTCATGCATCGCCTGCCGATGAGTATAAATTTATTATTTGTACTGCGCCTTCTGGGGCTTATTTTGCTGGTGAAGTTCGTGTTTTAATTGAAGAAAAATACTCGCGCTCTGCTAATGGTGGAGTTGGTTTTGCTAAGGCTGGTGGTAACTATGCTGGTCAGTTTTACCCAACGCAATTGGCTATTGATAAAGGTTACCAACAGGTAATTTGGACCGACGATAATACACACGAGTATATTGAAGAGGCTGGTGCAATGAATATTTTTATTCGTATTAACGATACTTTAATTACAGGACCTACAAGCGATAGAATTCTTGATGGTATTACGCGTAAAAGTATTATTGAACTTGCTAAAAAGGAAGGTATAAACGTTGAAGTTAGAAAAATAACGGTTAGCGAAGTGGTTGAAGCTGCCAAAAACGGATCGTTAAAAGAAATGTTTGGAGCTGGTACTGCTGCTGTAATTTCGCCAATAGCCGGATTTGGTTATAAGGATGCAGATTACGAATTACCAAAGCTTGATGAAACTTACGCTAGTTTCTTGAAAAAACGTATTACAGATATACAAACTAATAAAGCCGAAGATATTTTTGGATGGCGTTATCAAGTTTAATCTAAAACAATAACTCAAAGAAAAAGCCTCTAAAAATAATATTTTAGAGGCTTTTTTAATTTTTTAATTCTGAATAATAGATTTTAAAAGCTAGCTTACTTCTCTCTGTTAAGTCTTACCGATGCCGCTCCAATTAATGGTCTTACTCCGTTTAAACCATTATCTGTATAACTTGCTTTAAGCACCAATACATTATCGTCTTTTGAAGTGCTTGGTGTTATACTTCCTTCTTGAGGTAATGATTTTTTATCACCACTATTTTTTACCAACGACATAATATAAGTTGCTATTTGTCTTGTTTCATCGCTAGAAATACTTGGATGTATAGGCATCATAACTTCGCCCCAAACGCCACCGCCACCATTCACAATTTTATTTTGCAAATACGGAATAATTTTTTTCTGGTGTTTATATTTTTGTGCTACGGCTAAGTAACTTGGCCCTATTGATGCTTCTTTTTCTTTGTGGCAGGCTTTGCAATCCATAGCTTGAGTTAAGGCTTTACCTGTAATTTCGGCAGAAACTTGTTGATGTCCAAGTGCTACATTAGCTTCGTCCAAGCCTTCTAAATAATCAACCGACACAAAAATATTATCAGGATTAACATCTGTATTGCCATCGGGATCGGTTACTGTTACTTTATACTTTATAGGTTTCCCCGAAGTAAAGGTTGATGTGTTTCCATCCAACAAATCGACATTAACTACTGGTGTTGAATTTCCTGCAACTATTGAAGATAAATTGGTATGCGTTATGCCGCCTTTATCATCCTTAACATCTAAAGCAACGTTGTACTCACCAATATTGTTGTAAGTATAAGTTATTTCAGCCTCTGTGGTTTCTTTGGTTTCCCCATTACCTAAATCCCACAAATAAGTCATACTATCGCCATCGCGATCTATAGCTTTGGCTTTAGCTGTAACGGTTAAAGGTACGGTTCCAGAATTTTTATTTACTGTTACAGTTTCAATTACTGGCGGTCTATTACCCGCATTAAAGGAAATATAGCCTAAAGACGAGTTTAAGTTATGGCTGTACCATCCACTACCATACTCTAAAATATATAGTCTTCCATCTGGACCAAGTTCCATGTCCATAGCAGAATTAATTTCTACATTTGGAGCAAAAGGTTCCATTTTATTAAAACTACCATCTTCAAAATTGGTTATAGCCATCATCCAACCACGTACCCAATCGTATACAATAACCTTACCATCGTAGTATTTTGGTAATCCGCCACCGTTAGGAAACAAATCTGAATAATAGGTTGGTCCAGCCATAGCATTTCGGCCTCCAGTACCTAATTGCGGAAAATCTCCAGACTTAGCATATGGATAATACACAAAAGCAGGCATTGCTTCTGGTAATATTTTAAGTCCTGTATTGTTTCTTGAATCGTTTACGGGTTTACTAGGATTAAAGGTAACACCACTTTCTCCTGTTTCATAATCATAATCTACATACGGGATATTATTGGCTATAAACAGCGGCCATCCAAAATTACCTGCTTTTTGTGCTTGCCCAAACTCATCGTAACCTTTTGGTCCACGATTTTTAAAATCGTCTTTTCTAGAGTCTGGACCTACTTCGCCCCAATATAAATAGCCTTTTTTAGGATCTATGGAAATACGGTATGGATTACGGTGTCCCATGGTATAAATTTCTGGCTTTGTTTTTTCAGTGCCTTCAGCAAACAAATTGCCTTCTGGAATGCTGTAGCTACCATCTTCATTCACTTTAATTCTTAAAATCTTACCTCTTAAATCGTTTGTGTTTCCTGATGAACGTCTGGCATCATATTGCTCATGCCCTGGTATATCGTTTAATGGCGCATAGCCACTACTTACGTATTCTACATTTTTCTCGTTAAAAGGTGTTGTATTATCTCCGGTTGAAAGATATAGTAATCCATTAGCATCAAATGCAATAGAACCTCCTGTATGGCAACAAATTTCTCTATCTGAATTGACGTCTAAAATAACTTGCTCTGATGCCATATCAAATACATCATCCTTAAACTTAAATCGAGATAAGCGGTTTACCCATGCATCACCTGTTGGGCTATAATACACGTAAATCCAATTATTGGTAGCGTAATTAGGGTCTTTCTGCAAACCCAAAACACCTTCTTCTGCGTTTACTTTAGGTGTGTGTAATGTTCTATCGTACACATCTAAATTAGCTACATCTATTAATTCTTTTGTGGCTTCCTTATATAATTTAATTTTACCTCTACGTTCTGCAACAAGTACATCGCTATTTGGCAGAACCGTCATTTCTGTAGGTTCAAAAAAATCACCTTCTTTTAATGTTACTTTCGAAAAACGATCGGCATCTGGAGGAATTTGAGTCGTAGATTTGCTATAATCTAAGTTTTCATTTTTTCCGATTGCATATTGAATACCTCCTAAAATATGCTTTAAGAAATCTGGTTCTTCAAAACTTTCAGCAGTATGCCCTCCACCAGTGTAAAATGCGCGTCCTCCATCATACTCATGATACCAAGCAATAGGATGAAAATCGCCATTTTCTCCACCTTTATAAGACGACTCATCCAGCGTTAATAACACATTAACATCTGGATTCATGTTTTTGTAGTTATACAATTCATCGGTTCTATGCCATATAGTATCTTTTAAATGCTTGTTTGCTATAAAATTTTTATCTTTTACAATAAAATCGGCTTCTGGAGTGCCTCGTGGATGACTTAAAAATTGAGCACCCGCTAATTTTGTATACCAACCCCAATCGTATTCCGTATCGGTTGCTGCATGAATACCAACGTAACCTCCACCTGCTTGAATGTATCGCTCGAAAGCTGCTTCTTGTTTATTGTCTAAAACATTTCCTGTAGTACTTAAAAATATTACGGTACTATAGTTTTTTAGATTATCGTCGGTAAATAAATTGGCGTTTTTTGTAGTATCTACATCAAAACCAACCTCTGAGCCAAGTTTTTTAATAGCCGCTATTCCTGCTGGAATTGATTTGTGTTTGTAACCCGAAGTTTTTGAAAACACTAACACTTTTGCTACACCATCTCTTTTATTACTGCAACTGCTGATAATAAAACCGAATACAATAATTAAAACAACAACAATTTTTTTCATTTAAAATATATTTATAATCATTAACGAGTTCATATGTATTTATAATTAAGTTATAAATTTACTTATCTAAAATAGATTTTATATTTGGTTTAAAATAATTAGGCCCCTTTAAGACTTTGCCGTCTTCTCGATAAATAGGCTCGCCATTTTCTCCTAATTTACTCATGTTACTGCGCTGTATTTCCTCAAAAACTTCTTCAATTTTATATTGCATGCCGTGTTCTATTATAGTACCACATAAAATGTAAAGCATATCGCCTAAAGCATCTGCTACCTCAACTAAATCGTTGTTATTTGCGGCTTCAAAGTACTCCTCATTTTCTTCTTTCATTAAGTTGAAACGTAAGGTGTTTTTGTCTGTCCCTAAATCGGCCTTTGGAGTTTCTCTGTGCCCTATTTTAAAAGCGGTATGAAATGCTTTTACATCCTCGATTTTATTTTTCATAAATACTTTTTTTTGTCTTTTACAATACGTGGAAATATTTGTTTATTCATTCCCACAAATACAAATAGTTATAAGGAGGGAATCTCACGAATATTCTATAAATTTGCATAAAAGTAACTATATGTTTAGTAAAGGTCAAATCATTTTCGGAATTATTTTCTTCATAGTGTTCGCTATTGTTATTGCCTACACTTACCGAAAGGACTTTAAACTACATAAGCGTTTTTATAGCGGTAGTATTTGGATTTTAGTTGCCTTCATTGGTTTTATATTAATGATTTCGGCTATAAAGTTTTTCTTTAAATAGACCTTTTCTACCTGTTTAAATACTATTCATCGATTATATTATTAGTTGAAAAACATTTTGTTTTAAATTAAAAATCTCCCTTAGATTATTTTTTAGCATAGGTGGTTTCGCCTCCTATTTTTTTGTGTATGCTAAACTTAATAATCTTAATTATGAAACAACTTTTACTTTCTAAACATTTTCAATTTTTTCGAAACATAAACTTAATATTAAATTCACTCTATTTACCTTAAATTCTTTTAGCTTACCGAAATAACTAAAGTGAAATTCAAAACGATTTTATTATTGCCACGCTCTATTAAAAAACACAAACACACTATTATTCAGTACATTAAAATATTCTTAAACAAAATCCCTCATGTAGCGGTTTTCTATTTTAATATTTATTGTATGTTTGAAAGCTATAATTAACCAAACCAATTAAAAATGAAAAAACTAAATTTAAATCTTTTAGTATTATTAATTTTAACTATTCCAAACCTAGTTAAAGCCCAAAGTTATGTTGGGCATTCCGTAGACAATTATTCAGGTGTACACGGATTAATTTCAAACCCATCCAATGTAGTAGACTCTAGAGTTAAAACCGATGTAAACTTGTTTTCTGCAAGTGTTTTTGGCGGAAGTGACTACTTCGGAATAAATGTAGGCGATGTAATAAAATCTGATGGCGGTTTCGATTTTGAAGCTGATGCTGAAAAGTTTCCATCTAATGCTAACAATTTCTTTTTAAATGCCGATATATTAGGCCCTTCGTTTATGTTTAACCTTACTCCAAAAAGCAGTATTGGTATGGTAAGCAGAGTTCGTGCCTTTTTTAATATTAATAATATTAGCGGAGAACTTTATGAAAACTTAGCCGATAATTTTGATACCGATGAAGATTTTATTTTTGACTCCCAAAACCTAACAGGAACCATACATGCTTGGGCCGAAGTAGGCTTAGTATATGGTCGCGTACTTATGGATAAAGAACAAAACTTCCTAAAAGGTGGTGTAACTTTAAAATACCTGCAAGGTGCAGGAGGCGTATTTATAAACAGTCCTAGCTTTACGGGTAATTACAACGCTACTAACGAAACCCTTACTACAACAGGATCTCTACAATATGGTATAAGTCAAGACTTTGATAATGACGATATTGAATTTAACAATTTAACATCTGGTTTTGGAGCCGATATAGGTTTTACTTATGAGTTTAGACCAAGAACCGATTTAGATTCTTTAACAAAAAAGCATAATAAATATAAATTGAAAATTGGAGCTTCAATAACCGATATAGGGTCTATAAATTACAAAGAAAGTGTTGTAACCACTTATGATTTAAATGCTACAGCAGATGCATCAGATTACGATGAGGATACTGAAGATTTTTTAGATGATAATTACACAAGCACCGAAGAAACTATTGCTCAAAAAATAAACCTACCTACGGCGTTTCACTTTTTAGCAGATTATAACATAAAGAATAAACTTTTTGTAAGCTTACAAACTAATTTATCGTTAGTAAAGAAAAACACCGCAAGTGGTAATAACATTATTAATTCTGTAACCATAGCGCCTCGTTTAGAAACCAAGTGGTTTAGCATCTATTCACCAGTAAGCTTTAGGCAATATGGAGATTTTGCTTGGGGTGGTGGCATAAGATTAGGACCATTAATGGTTGGTTCTGGATCAATACTATCTAATCTACTTTCCGACACTACAAAAACCACAGATGTTTATTTAGGTTTAAAAATTCCTATATACCAATAAACTAAAACATTATAAATATTTAAAATCCCCTTTAATGGGGATTTGTTATTTCGAAATTAAACTTAGTTAGAGTTGCAATAACCTATAATATGACAGCAATAAAACCGATTATAAAAAAAATGTATTTTTTACACGCAACCTTTTAAAGTTATTAGCATCTAGTAATTACTAAACCATACTAAAATGAATATTATATTAATTATTAGTGCTCTAATTGTTTTTAACGTCATCCTATTAGTTTTTAGTGTAAATAAAAAAACGGAGCCTTAATTACCCTTTTTTATCGATGACTTTTTTATGTTTTTGCGATGTATTTTAAGCATACATTCGTAAACGTTATAAATATCTTTTTAAAACTTTATTCTTTACTTATTTTTAAATATAATTCTATTTTTTTAGTGTTAATAAATACCGTAAACACTAATTTAAACAAGGTGTTTTTTTTGGCTTCATCTATTTATTTTAGCCATAGTTACATCAATTATTAAACGAAGTAAAACCTTAAATCGGCAATCTATCCATCGGCTTTATTTAGTGATTTTTCTTAAAATTCTTTTAAGTAGTAAAAATCATTATATTTGATTATTAAAATCTCTCAAATAATTAATATGAAGGCTGCTAAATACATTTTATTTTTACTACTAATTGCTATAATTGGTTTAGCCATTTATATTGCTGTGCAGCCTAATAATTTTGAGGTTTCACGAACAAGAACTATTAATGCTCCTGCAGCAGTAATTTATAATAACGTTATAGATTTTAAAAATTGGGAAGCTTGGTCGTCTTGGGCAGAAGCAGATCCAGAAATGACCATTACACTTGCCGAAAACACTAAAGGTGTTAATGGCGCTTACTCTTGGGAAGACAAAGATGGTATTGGAACCATGAAAACTACAGAAACCTTACCAAACCAATCGATACAACAAGAAATGCAATTTGCAGATTTTCCTGCATCGGATATTTCGTGGTTATTTAAATCGAATGAAAATGGATCTACCGATGTAACTTGGACTATAACCGGCAAAGATTTACCTTTTGGGTTTAAAGCCTTCGCAACTTTTACGGGCGGTATGGAAAAACAAATTGCACCGCATTACGAGCGTAGTTTAGAAAAACTAGATAGCATTGTACAAGAAAGCATGAAGGTTTACACCATTAATATTGATGATATAACCGAGTATGGTGGCGGCTTTTACTTGTATAAAACCACATCGGCAAACAAAACAAACATAAGTCGAGTAATAGGTAAACAATTTGGCGAAATTATGAAGTTTATGTCTCAAAACCATATTGTTGCCAATGGCATGCCGTTTACCATTTATAATGAAATGAATACCGAAAACGGTAGTGTAATAATGAGTAACGCTATACCTGTAAGAGACCGTGTTATTGTAAACGACACTAGCGAGGTATTATGTGGCTACATACCTAAAACAACAGTTTTAAAAACAACATTAAAAGGCAACTACACCAACTTACCAGAAGCTTGGACATCTGCAATGGAGTATTTGGCTGCTAAAAACCTTGAACAGTCAGATTTAAAACCTTTTGAAATTTACGCCAACGATCCTGGTGAATTTCCTAATCCGGCCGATTGGATTACAGAAATTTATATCCCAATAAAATAACATATGAAAAACATTTTATTGGTTTTTTTAGGTGGTGGTTTTGGTAGTAGTTTACGTTACATTATTGGAAAATACCTAAACAACCCCGAAACAGGAATTCCTTATGGCACTTTTGCTGCCAATATTTTAGGAAGCTTATTAATTGGTATTTTTTTAGGATTAGCGGCAAAAAACAATGCCCTATCTCAAAGCCATACGCTATTGCTAGCCACAGGCTTTTGCGGTGGCTTTACAACCTTTTCTTCCTTTGCTTACGAAAACCATGTGTTTTTAAAATCTGGAGATTTTACAAGTTTTGCTGTGTATACTATTGCTAGTTTTGTTATTGGCTTTTTGGCGGTATTTGCAGGGATGTATTTGGTTAAATAAACACTTGACTTTGTAAAAAATTTCGAATAACTTCGTTTAACGTCGGATATAAAACATTGTAGTTTATATTTAAGAAAAAAATAATTATGAAAAAACTTCTACTGATTTTATTGATATTTCAGATTTCTTATTCACAATCAAATTTAAATTTACCGATTTCAGATTATGAACTAAACTTTAAATCTTTAACTCCTATTTCAAACATATATGTCTATAAAAATGGAGATGTCTATTTAGAAAAAGAGAAGACTAGAATTTCAGATTTAGGAATGACACTATTTGAAACTAAAAATGAATTTCCAATTCAAAATCAAAGATTTATTCAAGTTCATCTTTTAGCAGATAAATCTACAGATTTTGAGATTATTGATTCTATAAAGACTCAAATGAGTAGTGCGAGACTTCATTTATATTATAGAACAAATCATATTGAGGATGTAACAAAAGGAATTAATTGGAGAAATCATAGTTCTTTAAAATATTTTGAAATTAAAGAAAAAGAGCCCGAAAGTAACAGCGAATCAGACTTTTTTGAAATAGTGACAATTAAAAACCCTATAGAACTTCAAATCAATGAAGAACTATACAGCCTTAATTTGGATAAGGCTAAAGAATTGATTAAAAAAATCAAATATGCAAATATTAGATTTATTAATAAAAATAGAATTAAAATTAATAACATTAAAGTTAGAATTAACGATTCACAAAAAATATTTGATATAATTTCAAATTATGATATTCTATTTATTCGATTTAAAGATAAAATGACTTATAACGATTATATCACTCTAATTACATCAATTAAGGATGTTTATAAAATCTTAAGACAAGAATCTAAAGAAAAACCTGTTTTTGAAATATCATTTGAGTTAGAAAAAGAATTAAAGAAAAATGATTTCAAATTATAAAAATACAAACTACAACAACGTACAAAATTAATTGCTTGGTTAGAGCACATTTACGAAAGTCCTCACGGACTTTCTTTGCTCGGGAATTATTTACTAAATTTATAGCCTAAACACACAACTAAATCTTGTACAAGCCCGTTAAACGAACCATCCAAAACTCATAAGATAATTAACCCTTATTAAACGCCTTAACCCCTGCTTCTACTCTAGTTTTTAAATAATTTTTTCTTGGCACTATAGGGCAAGAATACTTATCGTTATAAGCACAATATGGATTGTAAGCCTTATTAAAATCGATTTGCATGGTATTGCCTTTTGGTATTCTGGCATCTAGATAACGGCCGCCACCGTAACTTTCTAGCCCGTTAGTTTCATCTAAAAAAGGTAAAAACAAATAGTCTTCGAAGCCTTCTGTTTCAATGAGTCCTTGATTTTGGTATATATTTAATTTAAATGCTTCTCCTTTTAAACTAAAACTTAACTCGCCGTATTTTACATAAATTGGTCGGTGGTCTGTTGTGGTTTTCATTTTAAAAGTTTTTTCGTTTGGTGTTCTTTTAAAATTGGCGGTTACCACATAGGTAGAATCGAACTTAAAAAAATCTAAGCCTTTAAAGTTTTTTCTATCCTTGTCTTTTAAGGGTGATTTACTGGCATCCTTATACTCTGCATTCAATTCTTTTTGAAATTCGGTTTCGCCTTGTATTGGGCGTTTATCTTGAGCGCAACTTGTGCAAACTACAAATAGAGCTAGTAATGCCAACCATTGGCCTTTACTTTTAACTGGCTGAAATACCCGCGTTAGGGATTGCAGCAGAAAGCCCACAGCCCGACGTAGGAGGTGCGAGGACTTGTAGCGTAAAGCCCGCCCCTTGTGGTAACGCCCAAATAATTTTAGGCTTGCGGCTTGGTTACTTCCTATGGATTTAAGCATTAGTTTATGGGGTTTAATGTTGGGTTTAGATTTGTGTTATAGGATTGTAATAAATCGGTTGAAAAGGTGTTAAAGGTTTCGGGATCTGAAAATGACTTAATTTTTTCGGGATCGAAATTGCCCTGTAAATAATAAGCCGTAGTTTCGGTGGCAGTGCTATTAAAAATAATAGCGTGGGTTACTACAGCGCCTAATTCTACCACAGAAATAATTCGGGTATTATCGACTTCGTTTTGCCTAAATATATCGGTATAGCCACTATTTGTTACAGCATTCATTTCATCGATTAGCGTGTTGCGTTTTAGTGCGTTTGTGTTTTGGAACTTTATGTATTTAAAATCTGAAATATTACCAATGGCATTTTTTACCTCGGGCGATATGTTACTTAAAACTGCCTTCATAAAATTTGGTACTTGAAAGGATGTTGCTCCCATATCGGCCTTATGATTATTATAAAAGCTTTGAAAACTACTACCACAAGATACCAGTAGAATACTTAACAGGAGAACTAAACGTATTCGTTTCATTTTTAAAAATTTACGATTATAAAATGCAAGTTAAAATTATTTTACCTAGATTTGAAGTATAAGAGAAATTAAAATGCGTAATAACGTCACTATTTATACAAAGCAATGGACTTCTTGTTTAAAGACAGGTTGTTGGGCTAGTTATATATTGTGTTGATGTTTATATAAGATATTACAATATTAAAAAGTCCGACTTCGCAGTCGGACTTTTTATTTTTAAACCAAACATAAATCCATTTAAATATTTAGAAAAAGTACATCTAGAACTCATGAAAAAATTATTACACAATTACATTGAAACGTTTAGAGGCCTCTCGGAAGAAGTTTGGTGGCTCGCATTAATTACGCTTATAAACAGGGCTGGAACTATGGTAATTCCTTTCTTGTCGTTGTATTTAACCGAAGATTTAGAGTTTTCGTTAACCCATGTAGGTTCTATAATGATGTGTTTTGGATTAGGTTCTGTGGCGGGCTCATGGTTAGGTGGCAAACTTACCGATACTATTGGCTATTATAAAGTAATGGTTAGAAGTTTAATTGGTACTGGCATTCTATTTATAGCCTTACAGTTTTTAACCACTTTTTATGCCTTTTGTTTGGGTATATTTTTGGTTATGTTGGTCGCCGATATGTTTCGTCCGGCTATGTTTGTGGCATTAAGTGCTTACAGTAAACCCGAAAATAAAACACGAAGTGTAACCCTTATTAGGTTAGCCATAAACTTGGGGTTTTCGGCAGGACCTGCAGTTGGCGGTATTATTATAACAACCTTAGGTTATAGTGGTTTATTTTGGGTAGACGGCATTACATGTATACTTGCTACAGTTGTGCTTTTTAAAGTTTTAAACCCTAAAAAAATTACGGTGTTAGATAATGTGGTAGTGACTAATCCTGATTCGGCGTATAGAGACAAAGCATTCGTTATTTTTTTAGTTGCCATGTTTTTATTTGGTGTTATATTTTTACAATATTATTCTACCATGCCTATTTATTACAGAGAAGTGCATATGCTATCTAAACTAGATATTGGCTTGCTATTAGGTGCTAATGGCTTTTTAATTTTCTTGTTAGAAATGCCGCTTATAAAATGGTTGGAAAACAGTAAGTTTTCTAAAACAGACCTCATGATATTTGGTGCTTTATTAACCGCATCGAGCTTTATTATTTTAAACAGCACAACATGGTCTGGTATATTAATTATTGGTATGTTTTTAATGACTATTGGCGAAATGATTGCCTTTCCGTTCTCTAATGCCTTTGCTATGGAACGGGCTAAAAAAGGGAACCAAGGCGAGTATATGGCATTGTATTCCATAGCGTTTTCTATGGCGCATATTTTTGGTCATAAAGCCGGTATGCAAATGGTTAACGATTGGGGATTTGATAACACCTGGTATATGATTACAGCTATTGGTACTTTTTGTGTTATATTATTACTAATTTTAAAAAGTCATTTAAATTTAAAAGTAAAATTATTAAAATGAAAGATGTTATAATTATAGGTGGTGGCCCGATTGGAATTGCTTGTGCCTTAGAGTGTAAAAAAAGAAACTGGAATTATGTTATTATTGAAAAAGGCGCACTTACCAACTCACTTTTTAATTATCCTAAAAACATGACGTTTTTCTCGACTTCTGAGAAATTAGAGATTGACGATATTCCGTTTATAAGTAATAACCCGAAGCCAAACCGAGATGAAGCTTTGGAGTATTACAGGCGCGTAGCAACCTCAAACCAAGTAAATATTAACTTGTTTGAAACCGTTGAAACCCTAAAAAAAACAGGAACACATTTTACAGTAAACACCAATAAAGCCAATTACTACACAAAGCATATTATTTTGGCTACTGGCTTTTACGATATACCCAATCTATTAGATGTGCCGGGTGAAGACTTACCAAAAGTAACACACTATTACAAAGAAGCGCACCCTTACGCTATGCAACATAGTGTGGTGGTTGGTGCCAGTAACTCATCGGTAGATGCGGCATTAGAAATTTACAGAAAAGGCGGTTATGTAACCATGATAGTTCGTGGCAATGCTATTGGGCAACGTGTAAAATATTGGGTAAGACCAGATATTATAAACCGTATTGAAGAAGGCAGTATAAAGGCGTATTTTAATTCTGAAATCACCGAAATTAAAGCCCATGAATTAACGTTTAAATCGCCTGAAGGTTTAAAAACGATTCAAAATGATTATGTAGTGGCGCTAACAGGCTACAAACCAAATTTCGAGCTCTTAAATCAGTTAGGAGTTTCACTTAGTAACGATGATAAAAAACGACCGGAATATAACCCAGAAACCATGGAAAGCAATATTCAGGGTGTGTATTTAGCTGGTGTAATTTGCGGAGGAATGGAAACCCATAAATGGTTTATTGAAAATAGCCGTATTCATGCGAAACAAATAGCAACGCATATTGAAAAGACTTTAAATCAATAAAAAATGAACCTAAATTAGATTACAATACCTTCTTTAGATTTAGAAAAAGCAGTAGAATTCTATTAAACTTTAAGGTTGAAACTTATTGTAGTTGAAATCTCGAATTTATATGTTGCTAGGAAAAACAGAAACAATCCGCCTTGGCGTTTATAACAAACCACTATTTTATAGGAATGATACCTTTCTGTTTAACCACTCTAGACAATACAATTTGGGTTTTAGATTCGCCGTAAGTAATAAGTTGGTCTATAAAAGATTCTAAATGCTTTTGATTTTTTAAAACCACTTCCATAACAATGTTTTCATCTCCAGTTATGCGATAGCAATTTATAACCTCATCGTAGGTTTTAACCTTATCTAAAAAAGGCTTTAATTTCCCCATAAAGGCACGCAATGTAATAATAGCTTTAAATTGATATCCCATTTCGTAAGGCGAAATAATGGCCTTATAATCTTCAATAATTCCAAGATCTTCCATTTTTTTTATCCGTTCGGAAACAGCAGGCGAACTAATGCCAACTTGCCTACCAATTTCGGCATTGGAGAGTCTTGCATTTAGCTGTAAACAGCTTAGAATCTTACTGTTAATCGAGTCTACTTTCATTTAAAGGAAAATTAACACAAATAAATTAAAATTTAAAGCAAATATACGGTTTTACTTTAAATTGTAAAGTCAAATGTCATTTCTTGTGAGTAATTTTGGTACAATTGCTATTAGAAAAAGATTATGTTACACAATACCCCACCAAATCTATCGGATTTACCGGTTTATCAAAAAGCACTTGAGATTTTCGCCCTATCTCAAAACATATCCACGTATCTCAATCACGACCTATCTAATTTAAAACCAGATGGTTCAGAAGATAATGATATTTATTTTTCTGGAGATATTGTACAACAGTCCGTTTCATTAGTTCCTGAAATTTTGAATGCTGAAAGGGAGCGTTACTCAGATAGGAAGCATAGACATCTTGCTACTCTTAAAAGGTTAACCAATAAACTTTACAAAAACTCTTATAGATTAGAACGTTCTAACAGTAACGGAAAAGATTTTTTACCGATTCTTAGAAGCGAATTGAAAAAATTTAAAAAGCTACAAAGTAATTGGATACTCACTTTGTAATTATATTCTAGACTTACTTAATGACACATTTTACAATCGGCTTTGTCTTTAACTTCGCCTACTAAAAAGCCATCATCGTTAATTACAAAATCACAACAATCCACAAAGCCTTGAGCTATTAGTTTTCTGCCACGTTGTATTTGAGATTTTACAGTAGGTAGTGGCAATTGCAGTTGCTCTGCAACCTCCTGTTGCTTAAATCCTTTTACATCGCTTAAAAATAATGGATCTCTGTACTTTTTAGGTAAACTTTTAATAATACCACGTAAGCAATCGGCCTCGGAGTGTTCTAGTTTTTGTTCTTCAAAAATAAAATCTTCATCGGTGGTTTCGTAAACCAACTTTTTACTTTTAAAATAATCTAAAACCGTATGTCTGGCTATAGAAAATAACCAAGACTTCATTTTATTGTCGTCTTTTAAAGTATTGAGCTTAGTATGTACTTTTATAAAGGTTTCCTGCACCAAATCATCTGCAATAGTAGTATCCTTTACTTTACTTAAAATAAAGTACTTAATATCGTTTGCATGTAAGGTCCAAATATCTTGAGTATTCATAACTAATTATTAAAAACAACGCTAATTGTAGTATAAAGTTACTAAAATTAGCGTTGTTATTACTGGATTTAAGTCTTACTTAACAGTTGCAATTTGCACAAGTACAATTCTCGCAAGTACAATTTTTACAATTTCCTTTAGAGCAGCCTTCGCAGTTGCAAGTACAATCTTTATTTTTCATGATATCTAATTTATAGGTTCATATAATAGACGAGTTCATTCTAAAAAAGATGCAAAATAATTGAAGTTTTTTTTTAAAACTGAAGTATTGAGCTCATAGCAAGTATTAAAATGGATGAATTCAGACTTTATAATTAAGCTTTAAATTTTACTGAATTTTTGCCCACAGCCCTCTATACAAGGATACCAAAGAATTAAATTTCCACTAGTAGGTAAATCAAAATATACTCTTGCTGATTTTGAATTACAAGTATTCGGAATTATTTCACCATCATTTTGTGCATCAGAATCTGTAATGAGATTATAAGTCCCTGTTTCTTCATCTCCTACGTCATTCGACATGTAACATAACACACCATTAACTGTTACTGTACCATCACTAAGAAATTCGATGACACGGTTGCTAGAAACGGGCTGAAATGTTCCACTACCATCTCCAGGATCTGCATATTGCTCAATAAGTTTCCATTTACCAACGAGTCCAGTTTCATCTTTTGGCTCACTATCATCTGATGAGCAACTAGAAATTACAACGAGTAAAACGATACATAAATATTTTTTCATTCTATATGAATTTAACCTTTACTTTATAGATGAATACTTTTCGAAAAGGTTGCGTAAGCCGTTTATTTAAATAGATAACGTTATAAACTCGGGATAAGCGATTCACACACTTTTTGCTAGGGCAAAAAGTGGTTCTCTGCTTACATATTTCTGCGGTACTGCCCGCCTACTTCAAATAATGCTGAAGTAATTTGCCCTAAAGAACACACCTTACAAACTTCCATTAAGGCTTCAAAAATATTTTCGTTATTAATGGCTTTATGTTGTAAATCTTTCAATAATGCTTCAGAATCATTTGCTTTATGAAGGTTGTTAAGGGTTTGTATTTGAAACTCTTTCTCTTCTTCGGTAGCTCTTATAACTTCCGCAGGTAAAACCGTTGGCGACCCTTTACTACTTAAAAAGGTATTTACACCTATAATTGGAAACTTGCCATTATGTTTTAAGGTTTCATAATACAAACTTTCTTCTTGAATTTTTGAGCGCTGATACATGGTTTCCATAGCGCCTAAAACCCCACCACGTTCGGTAATTCTATCGAACTCCAACAACACAGCTTCTTCAACTAAATCGGTTAATTCTTCAATTATAAACGATCCTTGTATTGGATTTTCGTTTTTTGCTAATCCTAATTCTTTATTTATTATAAGTTGAATAGCCATAGCACGACGCACAGACTCTTCGGTTGGCGTTGTTATCGCTTCATCGTAGGCATTGGTGTGCAATGAATTACAGTTGTCGTAGATAGCGTATAACGCCTGAAGTGTGGTACGAATATCGTTAAAATCAATTTCTTGAGCATGTAAACTTCTTCCTGAAGTTTGAATGTGATATTTAAGCATTTGCGCTCTAGCATTAGCCCCATATTTGTGCTTCATGGCTTTTGCCCAAATTTTTCTAGCTACACGCCCAATAACCGCATATTCTGGATCGATTCCATTTGAGAAAAAGAAGGACAGATTAGGACCAAACTTATTAATATCCATGCCTCTGCTTAAATAATATTCTACGTAAGTGAAACCATTGGATAACGTTAATGCTATTTGAGTTATTGGGTTCGCTCCTGCTTCAGCTATATGATAACCAGAAATAGAAACGCTATAAAAATTACGCACATTATTTTCAATAAAATATTCTTGGACATCGCCCATTAAACGGAGCGCAAATTCCGTTGAAAAAATACAGGTGTTTTGTGCTTGGTCTTCCTTTAAAATATCGGCTTGAACGGTTCCTCTAACTTGAGCAATGGTGTTCTTTTTTATTTCGGAATAAATAGCTTCTGGCAATACCTGGTCTCCGGTAACACCTAAAAGCATTAATCCTAAACCATTATTCCCTTCTGGTAAATTACCATTGTATTTAGGTCGCTCTTTGCCGTTATAAATCTTAGCAATTTTAGCTTCAATTTCTTGCTCTAAGTCGTTTTCAATAATATATTTTTCGCATTGTTGATCTATGGCTGCATTCATAAAAAAACCAAGTAACATGGGAGCAGGCCCGTTAATGGTCATACTTACCGATGTCATAACATCAGCTAAATCGAATCCAGAATACAACTTTTTAGCATCGTCTAAACAACAAATAGATACACCGGCATTTCCTATTTTTCCGTAAATATCTGGACGGTAATCGGGGTCGTTTCCATATAGTGTAACACTATCAAAAGCAGTAGATAGACGTTTAGCTGGCAGACCCGCGCTTACATAATGAAAACGCTTATTTGTACGCTCTGGACCGCCTTCGCCAGCAAACATTCTAGCAGGATCTTCGCCCGTTCTTTTAAAAGGATATAATCCTGAAGTATATGGAAATTCTCCTGGAACATTTTCTTGTAAACACCATCTTAAAATATCGCCCCAAGCTTGGTATTTTGGCAACGCCACTTTAGGTATTGCTGTGTGCGATAAGGATTCGGTATGCGTTTCAATTTTTATTTCTTTATCTCTTACCTTAAATGTATAAATTGGATTTTTATATTTATTTACTTTCTCGTCCCAACCCGTTATTACCTCCCAGTTATAAGGATCTAAATCTAGCTTAACTCTATCAAATTCAGCAATAAGAAGCTTTACAAACACCTTATTATCCGCTTTAATTTGTTTTAGAATGACTTCACTATTCAAGCCGTGTTTATCAAGTAGCGTTTGCTTTGTTGCAGTGATACTTATATTAAGGACGGATTCTAAGGTTTTATAAATACCGTATAATTTTTGAGCCACTTCAACTTGCGTATCTGCTTTTTTATCGTAAGCTCTATTACTTTCGGCTATTTCAGATAAATAACGCGTTCGTGATGGAGGAATAACAAAAATCTTTTCGCTCATTTCGTTTGAAATGGTGAATGTCGATTTTAAATCGGCATCTGCTTTTTCAACCAATTTATCCATAACCGCTTTGTAAAGCGTATTCATTCCTGGGTCGTTAAATTGAGATGCTATGGTTCCAAAAACAGGTAAATCATCTTGATGCACATCCCAAAGATTATTGTTACGCATGTATTGTTTCTTCACATCGCGTAAGGCATCAAGCGAGCCTCTTTTATCAAATTTATTTATGGCTACCAAATCGGCAAAATCAAGCATGTCAATTTTTTCTAATTGTGTAGCAGCACCAAATTCTGGAGTCATTACATATAAGGACACATCAGAATGTTCAATAATTTCTGTATCCGATTGTCCAATACCAGAAGTTTCAAGAATAATTAAATCGTATTCGGCAGCTTTTAAAACTTCAACAGCTTCATTAACATGTTTAGATAGTGCTAAATTAGATTGACGTGTAGCCAAACTTCGCATATACACTCTATTATTGTTAATGGAGTTCATTCTAATTCTATCTCCCAATAAAGCACCTCCTGTTTTTCTTTTAGAAGGATCGACCGAGATAATTCCCACTGTTTTATTAGGGAAATCTATTAAAAACCGTCTTACCAACTCATCTACCAAACTCGATTTACCAGCACCACCAGTTCCTGTAATTCCTAATACAGGTGTTTTTGATGTTTTATTTATAGCATGAATAGTATCTAAAATATCTTTTGCTACTTCAGGAAAATTTTCAGCAGAAGAAATAATACGTGCAATATCCTTTGAATCTTTATTTTTTAAATAGTTTAAATCAACATTTACTTTGTCGCCAATAGCAAAATCAGAACGCTCAACCAAATCGTTAATCATGCCTTGCAATCCCATTTCACGACCATCGTCTGGTGAATAAATTCGTGAAATACCATATTCCATTAACGCTTTAATTTCTGAAGGCAAAATAACGCCACCGCCACCGCCAAAAATCTTGATATGTTGTGCACCCTTTTCTTTTAGTAGGTCGTACATATATTTAAAGTACTCATTGTGTCCACCTTGATAGGAAGTAAGGCAAATGGCATTTACATCCTCTTGAATGGCGGTATTTACAACCTCTTCTACACTTCTATCATGTCCTAAATGAATCACCTCAACTCCAGTAGCCTGAATAATACGACGCATAATGTTTATAGAAGCATCATGACCATCAAAAAGTGATGCGGCGGTAACAATTCTAACTTTATGTTTTGGCTTATATATAGTTTGTTGGTTCATTCGTAAAGATTATAGAATAATAGTCCTGCAATTTACGAAATATTCAAAAAATTCAACCGTTTACAATAAATAATATAAATTTTAATTCTCTACTATAGCTTGTATCTTTTTTAAACTAAATTTATTGCCAATAAAAACTATTTATGAATAAGATTACCATATTAATACATTGTAAGGACAGACCTAATATTATTGCTTCGGTTACCAATTTTATAGCAAAAGAAGGCGGTAATATTGTATATATTGATCAACATGTTGATAGAGAGCAAAATATATTCTTTATGCGTTTGGAAAGTGAGTTTGCTTCGGAATCTTTTTCTACTAATGCTTTTAAAGGTGTTTTTAAAAGTGAGTTAGCCGATACCTTTGAAATGAAATGGAGAATTTACTCCTCTGAAAAAAAACCAAAAATGGCCTTATTCATTTCTAAATACGATCATTGTTTATATGATTTACTAGGGCGTTATAATTCTGGCGAACTTAATTTAGAGATACCTTTTATAATAAGTAATCATTTAGATTTAAAAACGATTGCGGATAATTTTAAAATTCCTTTTCACCATATCCCAGTAACCAAAGCTACCAAAGCTGAAGCCGAAGAACAACAGTTAAAACTATTAGAAGCTCATAACATAGACTTTATAGTGTTAGCGAGATACATGCAAATTGTTTCCGGAAAACTTATAAATAAGTATCCAAACAAAATTATTAATATTCATCATTCCTTCTTACCTGCCTTTGTAGGCGCTAAGCCTTACCATTCTGCTTATAAAAGAGGTGTGAAAATTATAGGAGCTACAAGTCATTATGTTACAGAAGAATTGGATGCGGGTCCTATAATAGAACAAGATGTAACAAGAGTAACTCATGCCCATGCTATTTCCGATTTAATTTCTAAAGGTCGCGATTTAGAAAAAATTGTGCTAGCAAACGCTGTGAAGCTACACGCAGACCGTAAAGTCATGGTTTTCAATAATAAGACTGTTGTTTTTTCTTAAATTTTTGTTAAAGAAATTTCGTATTTTTTGGTTAACCAAATTTTTATTCACTAATTTTGTGACTTATTAATAATATATGTGTCTTACATATGTGGATTAATTAACCCATTAACTAAATTTTAATTTTTATGAAAACAAATTTATTTTTATGCCTAACTTTTTTATTAGGCTTAGGTTTTGCTCAAGCTCAAAACTTACCAACTAGCCCAGAACCGGGAAAATGTTATGTAAAGTGTATTACTAAGGACGAATTCAAAGATGTTCAAGAAACTATCGAAGTTTACCCATCTTACACAACTTTAGAAATTGTACCTGCTACATACAAAACTGTAGAAGATCGTGTTCTTATTAAAGAAGCTTCTAAAAAATTAGTGTACATCCCTGCAGTATACGAAACAGTAGAAGTTCCTTATACTAAAAAAGAAGGAAGAAGCGATTTAAGCATCATTCCAGCAACTTTTGGAACTAACTCAAGAACTTTTGAAACTTACCCTGCAACTTCAGGATGGGAGTACAAAGAAACTGCTTGTGATTCTCCAAACAAAGAAGATTGTATGGTAGCTTGTTTTGTTGGTTACCCAGCACAATACAGAGATGTATCTTTCACTACTTTAGCTAAAGATGCTACTGTATCAAACACTCCAGTAAGTGAAGTACCTGGTACTTATACTAAGCAAGTAGTTAAGACTCCAGCTCGTATGGATCAAATTGATATTCCTGCTCAATATGCAACTATCAAACGTCAAGTTTTAGCAACTTCTGCTACTACAAGATCTAACACTATTCCTGCTAAAACTCAAACAGTAACAAGAACTGTATTAGCTAAAAAAGGTGGAATTACTACTTGGGAAGAAGTTGATTGTGGATTATTTGAAGCTAACGCTTTACCAATCTTTTACGAAACTGGTAGTGCACGTATCACTCAAGCATCTCAAAAAATCATTGATGATAACTTATTAGCTTTATTAAACAGTAAGCCAGTAAATGTTGAGATTATGTCTCATACAGATTCTAGAGGTAATGATGATTTCAACATGTCTTTATCACAACAACGTGCTAATTCTGTTGTAAACTACTTAGTATCTAAAGGTATCTCAAGAAGTCGTTTAACTGCAAGAGGATTTGGAGAATCTAGATTAGTTAACCGTTGTTCTAACGGAGTTGACTGTTCTGCTGATCAACACCAAAGAAACAGAAGAACTGAATTTAGAGTTATCAATAACTAATTCAAGTTTTTCTATAGGATATCCAATAAAGATATTTTTAAAATATATAAAGCCTGTGAAATAATTTCATAGGCTTTTTTTATGTCTATAACTTAAGTATTCTACTTCTCCCCTATCTCGCTATAAAATAAAAAAGCAACACGATTAAGGTGTAAAGAATACGCTGGAAAATTAGAAATGAATAATTTACTGTAAGTCAATTAAGAACTTTAGATTGTAGAAAGAAGAAAGCAAAACATTATCACCGCTAACTAACTAACTAACTAACTAACTAACTAACTAACTAACTAACTAACTAACTAACTAACTAACTAATACAATGATTATAGCACTAGTAACACCTTCAGAACAAAACATAATAATTATTTAGTAATAGGACATTCTGTAATTAAGCTATTAAAACAACAGCTTTTACATTTACGCACGACCTTTCAATAGGCACACATAAGCTTAACATATTGAATAATAATAACAATCTAGTAGGGCAGAAAAACACGAGAACATATACACTTAGAGCAGGTATACAAAAGAATAAATTAGCAAAACGTAGAGGAAAGGATAGCTACTAAAAGAAACCTCTTTTAGTTATAACATACTTAGGATACTTAATGTTTTTCTTGGCCACATCAATACCATAACTATCCCACATTCCAGACACCATTAAATCGAAATATTTGTAGTGTATATCCCAATCATGCACAAGTTTTACATCAATATTATCATGACGCAATACTATAGGCGTATCTAACAGATTAATAAGTTTGTACTTCACTTCTTCTAAACTAACACCATCAGCTTTAATTTCGGAATCTCCTATTAAAAATTTAGGTGTATCTGGTCCCCAATCAATTTCATTATCTCCCCAAAAACGAGGATCTTTAATATCGAACACAATAACTTCTCCTTCTAATTCGGCATCCGTTTTCTTTAATTTCAACTTCTTTAAAAGCATTTTAGTTTGCTCAAAATAAGCACGAGAATCAAGTTTAAATCGTATTTCGTAAGATTTGTTTAACTCATCTGGAATTTCAATTTGATTTCTATGGCTATTTAAAGTATAAGCAAGTATAGCTTTTAGATCACCTTTAAGTTCTAAATAAGATTTATGTTCACTTGTTCTTAATTCGCTATTATCTTCAACAAAATTTAAATTGGTAATAATAAGTTCATCTTCTTGAATCTCCTCTTCTACAACAACAAATTTCTCATATTCATGTAGCTTAATCATTTCCGACACTGGAATTGTTTTTTTGTTCTTATTTAAAAAACCACCAATTTGATAGCCTTTTAAATCGGCCGGATGTCCTTTCCAAAGTTCGTCACCATAGGCATTATAAAGAATACCATAAGGTAAACTACGAACATTATTTTTTTTGAAAGTTTCACCTTCATAATCAATAGCTACTGCTAAATTCATTTTATGCTTTTTCATAAAACGATCTACTATATCTGGACTTTCCTTAGTTAAGGACACCACATAAAAATTATTTGGGTATTGCTCTTGCAAGGATTCTAAATACTTAGAAACATGAATACATGGTCCGCACCATGTTGCCCAAAAATCGACAAAATACAAAGCATTAGCATCTTGTTTAGCTAATGAGGAAGGCTGAATTTGTTCAGAAATATTTATTTGTCCAAAACTAATTTTGGCACATAATAAAAATAAAAAACTGAGCGTGATTTTATTAAATTTCATTTTTAAAGGCGACTTAATGCTATAACAATATAAACATTGCAAATATTATGCTAAAATAGTATTTTATAAATATACTTTAAAAACTAAAATATATATTTGCCAAAATATAAAACCCAAAACCATGATTCGTAAAATATTAGCTATTATTTTAGTACTTAATTTCACTGCTTGTGCAGAATTACAACAAGTTGTTAACCAATTACCACAAAGTGGTACTATTGCAAATACTGAAATAGCATCTGGTTTAAGACAAGCATTAGATTTAGGAATTGATAAACAGGTTACAAAACTTACTCAAACTGATGGTTTTTTTAAAAACGATCTAGTTAAAATTTTATTACCAGAAGAATTAGCCAAAGTAGATAAAGCGTTACGCGATATAGGATTAAGCAATTTAGCAGATGAAGGTTTAAAAGTATTAAATAGAGCTGCTGAAGATGCTGTAAAAGAATCTACTCCAATTTTTGTTGATGCTGTAAAAAGCATAACGTTTGATGATGCAAAAAATATTTTATTAGGAGATAATGATGCCGCAACGCAGTTTTTAACATCGAAAACTCAAGATGCGCTTTACGCTAAATTTAACCCAGTAATTAAAAACTCTTTTAGTAAAGTTGGTGCCGACGAGATTTGGTCTAATTTAATTAACAAATACAATAGCATTCCATTTACAAACAATGTAAATCCTGACTTAACGGATTATGTAACAGGAGAAGCTTTAAAAGGTGTTTTTACTATGATTGCTGTTGAAGAAAAGGATATTAGAACAAAAGCATCATCTAGAACTACAGACTTATTACGTAAAGTATTTGCTTTACAAGATTAAGTTTTTACCCAAAAAAATGAATTAAAAACCGAATACACGTTATTCGGTTTTTTTTCGCCGTTATTTTAATGATTTTTTAACGTATCGATAACGTCTAAAAGCTTCATTTACACGTACTTTATACAAAAGAACGTATATGAACACACAATTTTGTAGAGTTGGTAAAATAAAACCAAACCTCAGTAAAGCCATAAGCTTAAAAGAAATAGAAAGAAGAATAGCTAATTTTGTAGATGATACTACTAAAGTACAGTATTCTGAAGACTTAAACGGAGCGATTTAAAATAAGTAAACGCTTTTGTAAGTCTAGAACCGTACCAAGAAAACATTTCGCCATCAACTAAAACAATTTTGGCGTTAGGATAATTTTCTTGCAACTCCTTTTTATGCGTTTCTTTAAACGGAAAAGGTTCAGATGAAAGTAAAACAAGGTCTACGTTTTCATTTGATGCAGGATCTAAAATATCAATTTCTGGGTATCGTATTTTTGATGCGAAAACATTTTCAAAATGATTTATCTTAAGTAAATAAGCTATAAACGTATTATTTGCTGCAACCATCCACGGGTTTTTCCAAATAAAATAAACCGTTTTTAAAACGGGCTTATTTTGAATAAACACGTTGAAACTTTCCATTTCTCTTTCAATTTTATTGGATATTGAAAGTGCTTCTTCCTTTTTATTAAATATAGAACCGTATTGCTGAATAAGCGCTACGCTATCTTCAACATTAAAAATATCCGATACATGAACGTTACAAATTAATTGGCAGGCTTCCACAATAGCCTTAGTATTTTCTTCCTTATTACAAAGAATAATATCTGGCTTAAGTGCCTTAATTTTTTCTATTTGAATTTGCTTAGTGCCACCAACCACAGCAACATTAGTTTTAATATGATGCGGATGCACACAAAATTTAGTAACGCCCACTAAAAAGGGTTCTAGACCTAAATCGCAAAGTAATTCTGTTTGACTTGGCACTAAAGATATAATGCGCTTAGGCGTGTCTTTAAAATAAATAGTTCTGTTGATTTGATCTACAAGTTCCATAGGTGGATTCCTGACGCCACAGGAATGATAAAGATTAAAATTAATTACTTAAAATAATTTCCGTTTTTTTATCGCAAAGCCACTGGAATTCAAAATAAAATATAGAAGTAGGTTTAACTATTCTAAAATCAAAGCCATTTCTTTTTGTAGTGCTTCAGCTTTATGGGCCGACATTTGAGCAAAATCTTCATTATTTGAAGCGTAAATAATACCTCTTGATGAATTAATTAGCAATCCAACATTATCGTTCATTCCGTATTTACACACGTCTTGCAAATTTCCGCCTTGAGCGCCAACACCAGGAACTAAAAGAAAACTATCTGGAATAATATTTCTTATATCGGCTAAGTATTCTGCCTTTGTAGCGCCTACCACATACATTAAGTTCTCTGCATTTTTCCATGATTTAGAAGTTTCTAAAACATGCTTATACACTTCTTTACCATCAATTTGTTTAGTTTGAAAATCGAATGCACCTTCGTTGGAAGTTAAGGCCAACATAATGGTATGTTTATCGTTGAATGCTAAAAACGGTTCTACCGAATCTTTACCCATATATGGTGCGACAGTAACAGAATCGAACGCTAAATCCTCAAAAAACGCTTTAGCATACATGGTACTCGTATTCCCAATATCGCCTCGTTTGGCATCTGCAATTGTAAATATTTCTGGATGATTTTCGTTTATATAATTAATTGTTTTCTCTAAAGCTTGCCAACCCTTAATACCGTAGGCCTCGTAAAAGGCCGTATTAGGTTTATAAGCCACACATAAATGATGTGTAGCATCAATAATAGCTTTATTAAAAGCAAAAATGGGATCATCCTCCCTTAAAAGATGCTTTGGTATTTTATTTAAATCTACATCCAATCCAATACATAGAAAGGATTTCTTTTTTTTGATTTGCTGAACTAATTGGCTTGTTGTCACTTAGTTATTTTTTAAATTTGATCACTTCCAGCCTTCAACTTCTCAGTATTATCAGCTAATTGCAATTCATCTATAATTTTTTGAATATCGCCATTTACGATATTAGACAAGTCGTAAAGTGTTAATCCTATTCTGTGATCTGTAACACGGCCTTGTGAATAATTATACGTTCTAATTTTAGCACTTCTATCACCACTAGTTACCATGGTACCGCGTAAGGCAGCATCTTCTTCTAATTTCTTAGCAAGTTCTAAATCGTATAAACGAGAACGTAATACTTTAAATGCTTTTTCTTTATTTTTATGCTGCGATTTTTGATCTTGACATTGTGCCACTAAACCTGTTGGTATATGCGTTAAACGCACCGCTGAATACGTCGTATTTACAGACTGACCTCCAGGACCAGAAGAACAGAAAAAATCGATTCTTACATCTTTAGGGTTTATTTCCACATCAAACTCTTCGGCTTCCGGAAACACCATTACCGTTGCTGCACTTGTATGCACACGACCTTGAGTTTCGGTTTGAGGTACACGTTGCACACGATGTACACCGGCTTCAAACTTTAAAGTACCGTAAACATCATTACCTGTAACTTCAAACTGAATTTCTTTAAAACCACCATTGGTTCCTTCACTAAAATCTACCGTATCGACTTTCCAGCCTTTACTCTCACAGTATTTAGTATACATTCTAAAAAGATCGCCTGCAAAAATACTCGCTTCATCCCCACCGGTTCCTGCACGTAACTCTACAACCGCATTTTTAGAATCTGTTGGATCTTTAGGGATTAAAAGTACTTTTATCTCTTCCTCTAATTTAGCAATGCTTTCTTTAGCTTCATCATACTGCATTTTGGCCATTTCCACCATTTCTGCATCACTGCCATCAGAAATTATTTCTTCTGCCTCAGCCAAATTATTGGTAAGTTCTATATATAACTCGCGCTTATCCATTAGTAAACGTAAGTCTTTATACTCTCTATTTAGTTCAACATAGCGTTTTTGATCTGTAATAATATCTGGTTGGATAATTAAATCACTAACCTCATCAAAACGCTGTTTTACTATTTGTAATTTCTCTAACATCTGCCTTTTTTAATTGGATATCAAAAATACGATAATTTATGAATTTATCATTATTAAAAATTTCTTTACCACTTTGAAAAATATATTCAGTTACACAAACGTTATGCGCTATATGTTACAGCAGTTTAGAGCTATATTAATATATTACAAAGCACTTGCCATGTGGTCTTTTTTCGCTACTATTATCCTTACAGTGATAGTACCACAAATAATACCTGCGCTTTTAACTAAACTCTTTTTAATGTTTATATACTATTGGATTATAAACGATATAAATATGAGAAAAAGAATAGGATTCTATAAAATGGTTGGTGTTTCTAATTTAAAACTAGTAGCGCAGCTTTATATAATAGACGGTATTTTAACCTGTAGTTTCTTGGTAGCAATTAAGTGTTATATTTAGTTTTTTACGGCTTTATTTATAGCGTAAGGCACTATAAACTTTAAATAATTAGTACAATGCGCTTTTGTATAGAACTCTAAAAATCTACAGCAAAACCAACTCCTAAAAACTGTTTCCATTGCACTTTTGCACCTGCCTCGTCAAACTCCCCTTCAATTTCTGTTGGAACTTGAGTTTTAACATCGTCGTCGTATCTAATATGCGACCCTAAAGTAGCCCTAACAAAAGAGTTTACTTTAAAATCAAAATCTATTCGCCAATCTACATCTACGTTTCCAAAGTTATTAACGTAATCGGAATATAAACTTACTTGGTTTTTTACGTTAATGTTTTCAATAATTTCCATTTCGTAACTATTGGTAACCAGAACACCAACTTCCTTTCTAACCTTATCTCCTGGAACAATAATATTTCCTTCAGAATCAAGAACCGCTGGTGTAACACCAAAGGATCCTGCGTTTGCCAAATCTTCATCTAAAACAAAAGTAGCTTTTAAGGTAATTGGCGAAAAGTAAAACGATAACTTATCGATGTTTTTACCGTACTCCATACCACCTCCAAAAAACAGATATCCTGGAGCTAGCAGTCTAGAAATAGGATCTTTTTTATTGGGATAATTAAAACCGTTGGTTAGCTGTGTTCTAAAATTAAGCCGCGCGGAGTAAAACCAGTTTGAAATACCATCGTTTGGATTATATCCTAAATTAGAATTTACCTCAAATAAATCGTCGGTTTTTCTAGTTTCTCTTGCCTCTTGCTTATTTATACCATAACGAATGTTAACGTTATTTTTCCAGTTGAAGAATTTATCTGTGTAATTTAAAGACGACACCAAACCTAACAAACCGGAAATAGATGTACTACCACCAGAATTCCAATTAGTAAATGAGACTTGATTAATATCGACTGTACCTTTATTTTCTTGTTTCCACTGTGGGCCAACATATTTAACCTTTTTTTCTTTTATAAAAAGAGAATCTGGTTGTGCATTTGAAAACTGAAAACAGAGCGTAATTAAAATAATTAATAAATACTTCATTGTTGTTGGGTTAGCATTAAATTTCTTTTAGCATCAAAAACTATTCCGTAATTGACTAAAATTGGATAATTTTAATACTTAAACTCCCCAAACTCCGATTTTATTGTAAGCTGTTTATTTTTTGAAGCTTCTACCCTACCAATAATTTGAGCATTTACATTAAATGATTTTGAAATTTCGATAATACTATCGGCTACTTCTGGTGAAACATATAATTCCATTCGGTGTCCGCAATTAAACACTTGGTACATTTCTTTCCAATCGGTTTTAGATTGTTCTTGTATTAATTTGAATAGTGGAGGAATTGGAAACATATTATCCTTTACAATATGAAACTCATCAACAAAGTGAAGAATTTTAGTTTGTGCTCCTCCCGAGCAATGTACCATACCATGAATGGAATCGCTATTATACTCTGATAATATTTTCTTTACAATTGGGGCATAGGTTCTTGTTGGCGATAATACTAGTTTACCAGCATCAATAGGTGCATTTTCAACCGTATCGGTTAATTTAACACCTCCAGAATACACCAAATCTTCAGGCACCGAAGCATCAAAACTTTCTGGGTATTTTTCGGCTAAATATTTACTAAACACGTCGTGGCGGGCAGAAGTTAATCCGTTACTTCCCATACCACCGTTATATGCTTTTTCGTAAGAGGCTTGACCAAAACTTTCTAAACCAACAATAACATCGCCAGCTTTAATATTGGCATTATCAATAACATCGGCACGTTTCATTCTTGCCGTTACTGTAGAATCTACAATAATAGTTCGCACTAAATCGCCAACATCGGCAGTTTCGCCTCCTGTAGAATGAATGGTTACACCAAAGGATTTTAAATCGGCAAGCAGCTCTTCAGTTCCGTTTATAATAGCAGAAAGCACTTCGCCAGGAATTAAATTTTTATTTCTACCAATGGTAGACGATAACATAATATTATCTGTTGCGCCTACGCAAAGTAAATCGTCAATATTCATAATTAACGCATCTTGAGCAATACCTTTCCAAACGGATACATCGCCGGTTTCTTTCCAGTACATATAAGCTAAAGACGATTTTGTACCAGCACCATCGGCATGCATGATTAAGCAATAATCATCATCGTTGGTTAAATAATCTGGAACTATTTTACAGAATGCCTTAGGAAATAATCCTTTATCTATATTCTTAATAGCATTGTGAACATCTTCTTTTGATGCCGAAACACCACGTTGTGCGTATCGTTTTGAAACTTCTTGACTCATAATGTTGTATTGTGATGCAAAAGTAAAGTAATATTTTAAAAATAACAGGCATTAATTAAAATATGAAACAGGTTTTATTAACGGGTTTTAAACCACTTTAACTACGTAAGAAAAATAATTATATTTACAAGACGTGAAACATAAAGGAAACTCAACAACAAATTATCGCCAATGTGGAAGCAACATTTCTGAAAAGAGTAAAACATGAATACCAGACCGAGAATAAAACTAAAATTAACAAAGACCGACAAGACTCTGGAGATATTTGGATGGGTTTCTTTACTTGTATTATGGTCTTTGACTTTAGCCAACTATGTTGAATTACCTGAAATAATCCCAACACATTACAACAGCACAGGAGAAGTGGATGCATTTGGTGATAAGTCAAATATATTTGCATTACCAATAATTACGACAATTTTGTTTGTTGGATTAACAATACTGAATAAAAATCCACACGTATTTAATTATCCGTGCGAAATAACAAAAGAGAATGCTTTACATCAATACACAAACGCAACTCGAATGATGAGAGTTTTGAAATTAGTTGTTGTATTAATTTTTGGAATAATAGTTTTTAGAACCATTGAAAATGTAAACGGAAATGCAGACGGACTAGGAACTTGGTTTTTGCCTTTAACTATGGCGATGATTTTTATTCCTATGATATATTTTTTGAATAACGCCAACAGAAATAAAAATTAAAACACTAGCTAAAACAACGAACAATAATAAATAATAGCTAGTTTTAGCTTGCTTACTTAAATCCCCTCAGGTTTTCTATTTGGTTTTTATTCACTAAATTGGTTGCTTAACTATGCAACTAATCTTACCCAAAAACCGTTGCAGTCAATTATAAGCTCGCCTTGAAAAACCGAATACTACTACTTATTATTGTTCTGTTATTTAATTCGTGTGGCATATTTAAAACGCATCATAAAGATAAATTAATTGATTTTGAAAACAATTCGTTAACCAATGATTCTCTAAAATTAAACGGATATTATTTTGCGGAATTCGACCTCGATTATGGAGAAAATGCTCCTCCTTTTATAGACGATTACATAAAGAAGACGGGGATAAATAAAATAAAACATCTATCTGTATTTTTTATTTACGAAGACGGTTTTATAGTTAATGCTGGCGGCATAAACGGCCTTTCACGTTATTATTGCGCTGAAAAGGAAAACTATGCAAACACATATGATAGCGCTCATAAAACAATTGAATTAATGCTCGAATCTCAAAATTCAATTGAAAAAAGAACTAAACGCCTTTGTAGTTTTAATCCAAACGATATTGGAAGTAAAGGTTTAATTCAAATAAATAAGGAAAAAATTAAAATTCAACTTTACCGAATTGAAATGCAAAAACCAACCAAAGATTCTTTTAATTCAGCTTATTTATACGAATTAAATGGGACCATAAAATCTGACTCAAGTTTTGTAATTAACAGTGAAAAGGAATTTAGAACAAAAGACATTACACCTAAAAACCAAGTGTTTGAATTTAAACAGATTGCACAGAAACCGAACGTTGAAAATTATTTTAAAAAGAATAAGAACCGATTTAAATAACGACTTACAACAGGTAAACAAAACTAATAAAACCGAAATACCCACAAGCCATTAAACTAAACCAAAAACCAGCAAACAAACCCGCGTTAGGGATTGAAACGGCATCCTTTTTTTAAACTAATAAACATAGACTTTATTATGTCTTTAATTTAAAAGATAGACACGTACTTTGGGCTACACCATTAAAAAAAGATATAGTGGAAAGCCCGACCCTTTTCGGGTAACGCCCAACTTCTCGATACATCTCAGATTAACAACAAACTACCTTGTAAAAAGCATTTCGCGGTACTTGGTTAGTGGCCAAATCTCGTCATCGACCAATAACTCTAGTTTATCGCAATGGTAACGGATATCATCGAACAAAGGTTTTACTTTATGGCAATACGCATCTGCTTTCTTTTCTATATCTTTTAAAGTATTGGCTGCTTTTCGGGCGTCAATCATTTTATTTACATTAACGTTAATGCCCTCTATATGGCTCGATATATCCTCTATAAGATTTATTTGCTCCTTGGATACGCTATTGTATTTTTCTTCGAAAATCTCCTTTAACCCACGTACGTTTTCAACCAAAATATTTTGATATTTTACAGCTGTTGGTACAATATGGTTTCGTGCAATATCGCCTAAAACTCGACTTTCTATTTGTATGTGCATAATGTAAGCCTCCACCTCGATTTCGTATCGGGCTTCAGTTTCTTTTTTGCTCATGACATTCATTTCTTCAAATAAGGCAATGGATGCTTTCGATACTCTAGCTTTTAAGGCTTCGGGTGTGTTTCGGTTATTACTTAGTCCGCGTTTTTTAGCTTCCTTTTCCCACTCGGCACCATAACCATTACCTTCAAATAAAATAGGGCGACACGATTTAATATATTCTCTTAAAACATTAAAAACAGCTTCGTCCTTTTTTAAATCTTTTTTATCGATAAGGGCATCCACCTCTATTTTAAAATCCTGAAGTTGTTTGGCTACTATAGTGTTTAAAACCGTCATTGGGTTACCGCAATTAGCTAATGAGCCTACGGCTCTAAACTCAAATTTGTTACCCGTAAATGCGAATGGCGATGTGCGGTTTCTATCGGTATTATCCAATAAAACATCGGGTATCTTACCTACTACATTTAGTTTTAATTCGGTTTTTTCTTGAGGCGATAATTTACCTTTTGTAACCCCTTCTAACTCCTCTAAAACTTTAGTTAATTGCTCGCCAATAAACACCGATATTATTGCTGGTGGCGCCTCGTTTGCCCCTAACCTGTGATCGTTACTAGCCGATGCTATGGCTGCTCTTAACAAAGCCTCGTGCGTATGTACCGCTTTTATAGTATTTATAAAAAAGGCTAAAAATTGCAGGTTGCTCATTGGTGTTTTTCCTGGTGCTAATAAATTTACACCGGTATCGGTTGATAAGGACCAGTTATTATGTTTCCCAGAGCCATTTACGCCTGCAAAAGGTTTTTCGTGTAATAGCACTTTAAAATTATGGCGAGAAGCTATACGCCCCATAATATCCATTAATAAAGAATTATGATCGACAGCTAAATTAGCCTCCTCATAAATAGGAGCCAACTCAAATTGGTTTGGTGCTACTTCATTATGTCTTGTTTTTACAGGGATTCCTAAAAGCATACACTCGGTTTCCAGTTCGCGCATAAAATTTAAAGCGCGTGTAGGTATCGACCCAAAATAATGATCATCTAACTGTTGCCCTTTTGCTGCAGAATGCCCAAGCATAGTACGACCTGTTAATGCTATATCTGGCCTGCTGGCAGCCATTAATTTATCTATTAAAAAATACTCCTGCTCCCAACCTAAAGATGAGCTTACTTTTTTTACATTTTTATCAAAATATTTACAAACTGCAGTTGCGGCATTATCAACCGCATTTAAAGCTCTTAAAAGTGGTGTTTTATAATCCAAAGCTTCACCCGTATAAGCCACAAAAATAGTAGGAATACATAGGGTTGTACCATAAATAAATGCTGGCGATGTTGGATCCCAAGCTGTATAGCCTCTAGCCTCAAAAGTGTTTCTAATACCTCCATTAGGAAAGCTTGACGCATCGGGTTCTTGTTGCACCAATTGCGAACCACCAAACTTCTCTACCGCCATGCCATCGCCAATAGTTTCAAAAAAGGCATCGTGCTTTTCTGCAGTTGTTCCTGTTAATGGCTGAAACCAATGCGTGTAATGCGTAACACCTTTTGTTAAGGCCCAATCCTTCATGGACGACGCTACTTGGTCTGCTATATTTCTATCAATCTTTTTACCATACTTAATTGCATTCATAACCCCTTTAAAGGCATCCTTTGTTAGGTAATGACGCATAGCGTTTTCATTAAACACATTTTTTCCAAATAAATCCGAACGACGCTCCTTCTCTTCAACCAAAATAGGTTTAATTTTAAGCGACTCTTTAATGGCGTGAAATCTTAATGTGGACATTGGCGTAGTAATTTAATTAGTTTGATAATAATTTGTTAGACAAAAATAAACAGCTTGCAGATAAAAACGCTACTCCTTAAATAAACTTTTAAGCTTTTTTCAGTATTTTTATTAAAAAATCATCTTTTTTTAAAATAAAGCTGAAATTAATAGGGTATAAATAAAAATAACTCATCAATTTACTAAAACACCCCCTATAAATATGAAGTAAAAATATAAAAATATATATTTGTGATATTATTATCAATATTTCATTTATAAAATATTCATTATGGCAAAAATTAAATTAGAATACCTTTGGTTGGATGGTTACTTCCCAACTCAGAATTTAAGAAGTAAAACCAAGGTTGAAGAACATGAAAACTTCCAAGGAACAGTAGAAGAATTAGGATTATGGTCTTTTGACGGGTCTTCTACACAACAAGCCTCAGGTGGATCATCTGATTGTATTTTAAAACCAGTTGCTGTTTATCCAGATCCAACAAGAAGAAATGGATATTTAGTAATGACTGAAGTTATGAATGCTGATGGAACACCACATATATCTAACGCACGTGCAACGATTGAAGATGATGATAACGATTTCTGGTTCGGATTCGAGCAAGAATACTTTATTATGAATACAAGTACTGAATTACCATTAGGATTCCCAAGAGGTGGTTACCCAGCTCCACAAGGAATGTACTACTGTTCAGTTGGAGGAAAACATACTCACGGACGTGATTTAGTTGAAGAGCATGCAGATTTATGTATTGATGCTGGATTAAACTTTGAAGGGATTAACCAAGAAGTTGCATCTGGACAATGGGAATTCCAATTGTTTGCAAAAGGCGCTAAAAAAGCCGGAGATGAAATCTGGGTTGCTAGATATTTATTAGATCGTTTAACAGAAGGTCGTGGAATGTACATCGAGTACCATCCAAAACCATTAGGAGATACAGACTGGAATGGTTCTGGAATGCACGCTAACTTCTCTAACTCTATCTTAAGAACTTGTGGTTCTAAAGAAAAGTATGCAGAAATTTGTGAAGCTTTCCGTCCAGTAGTTAAAGAACACATCGATGTTTACGGTGAGTTTAACGACCAACGTTTAACTGGTAAGCACGAAACAGCATCTATTAACGATTTCTCTTGGGGAGTTTCAGATAGAGGCGCGTCAATTCGTATTCCAATTATTGCTGTAGAAAAAGGATATAAAGGCTGGTTAGAAGATCGTCGTCCATCTTCAAACGCAGATCCATACAAAGTAGCTGCAAGAATTATTAAAACTGTTAAACCAGTTAAATAAGCATTGTACATTACAATATATAAAAGCGCTAACATTAATTTGTTAGCGCTTTTTGTTTGTTGTCACTTCGAGTGCTTCTGATATTTTCATCAATATTGTATCGAGAAGTATGGCGTTACCCGAAAAGGGTCGGGCTTTCACTACTCGCTCCTTCCTAAAAAGTCAGGGAGCTCAAACATGCCGTTCAATCCCTAACGCGGGCTTGTTTGCTAACTTGAGGTTACTAGAATGAAAGTTTAGTCGTTTTTTTTTGCAGGGTGTATTATCTTAATCAACTAGACCAATATCTAAAAAACCATAAAAATTTATAAAGAGAACCTGTATAGCTTAAAGCTTTCCTTGTGTAAAAACCAAAAACATAAAAACACCATAACAAATCACTAAAAAGAATCCTTTTAGTCTACTTATCTGCAAACGTTTTGGTAAAAATATAAGCGGTATTAATATTGCCGAAAAACCTAGCATCCAAAAAATATCGCTCGATAATATTTGTGGTTCTGTAACCGGAATAGGTTTTACCATAGCCGTTAAGCCCAACACTGATGCAATATTAAAAATATTAGAACCAATTAAATTTCCTAAAGAAATAGCTTTCTCTTGCTTTGCCGCCGCAATAACCGAAGCCGCTAATTCTGGCACGCTGGTACCAATAGCTATTAAAGACACACCTATTACAGCTTCGCTAACACCAACAGACGTAGCAATATCTTTTGCTCCAAAAACAAGCCATTCACTTCCAAAATAAAGCGCTGCTGCTCCTATTAATAACCATAAACCTATTTTAAAGTTTGAAACTGTAGATAAAGTTTCATCAACTTCTTCTACAACCACATCCTTTTTTGCACTTTTAATAAGGTAAACTAAAAAGACAATAAGTCCCGCAAATAAAATACCACCTTCAATGGCAGATAAAACATTATCATTTTTCAAAAAATAATACAACACCATCGAAAAGATCATCATTACAGGCCAATTAAGCTTGTAAAACGACTTATCTACTGCAATAGCTCCAACCATAGCCGTAATTCCTAATACTAAACCAATGTTGGCTATATTGGACCCTACAACATTATTTATAGCAATAGCTGGCGACCCAGAAAGCGCTGCTTGTAAACTCACCAATAATTCGGGTGCAGAAGTGGCAAACGAAACCACCGTCATACCAATTACCATTTTAGAAATGTTAAACTTAAATGATAAGGCTACAGAAGATCTTACCAAAAACTCGCCCCCTACCACTAACAAAACAAAACCAAGGATAACCCAAAGAATACTCATAAATAATATTTTTTTGCGAAGATAAAAGAAAGTAAAAAGCTAAAAGTGATTTTTTTTTAAAACTTAAATTTTAGTTTTAAAACAAATAGAATACCCTTGAAAAAATTATAAATTAAAAATCATTTTCTATTCTTAAAATGATGAAACACAATAAAATCTATACTTTACAAACTAAACACTCCTTGAAACATAAAAATTGTTTCTAAAACAATCTATAATTATTACATATAATCATTAAAACTACCATTTTTAATTTCATATTAAAACTCAAGTAAAGGGAGTCACACAAATATTAAAACCAAAAGCATTATTTAACTTACAAATCCGTATTTAAATTCATTGTTTTTACAAAAAATTCTTGGTAAACATAACACCAAACCTATATCTTCAAAAAACATTGAAATAATTAACCCTTTTAACTAACTTTTAAAACGCTAAAATATGATTACACTTGCCAAACTATTAATTGATATAATAATTTATATTGTTTCGATTATTTAAACCAAAAACAAAGTAGAGCTTAGTCTAGAATAAGTTTTACTATTTTTGTACCTTAATAATGAAAAAAGTGAAAAAGCAAGTATTCAAGGTTTTAGCCAAGGTTAACAAAATTATCTTACCAAGTTACACTAAAAGTAAATTAGATATTACCAAAGCAACAAAATTTCAACTAGCAATTATAGGCTGGAGAGCGTATATAACCAAAAATGCATTAGGTTAATAGTTAAAAACTGCATTTTGGCTTAATTTTTGCATTTTTCTAAAATCATGCAGTACTTTTACATCAAATTAATAATTATCCCACAAATCTAAACCCTCCCTATGGTTAAGTATTTATACCTATCGCTACTATTATTTGTTAGCTTCACCGTACAGATTTTCGGTCAAGAAGAAGCTAATATTTCAACAAAATTCTCCCAAGACGGCAAAATCTATAAATCAGAATCTAACGGTTCTGAAATTATTGCTGAGTTTAACGAAAACCAAAAATGCGTAGTAACAGCATTTTTAGGCAACTTTACTTATAAGGTAAAATATAAAGATTTCGTTGGTTTTGTAAAAGACCAATACCTATTTGTTAACGAGCAAATGATGGATTTATATTTTGATCATGAAGAAGAACAGCGTGAAAAAGCCATTCAGGAACGAAAGCAAAGACAAGAAAAATCGCAATCTTATGTAAAAGAAGCGCAAGAGAAATTGCAACAGATTGAACAAAGACGTTTAGATTCTATTGCAAAAATTGAAGAAATTAAGCAACGAAAAATCCTTGAAAACAAACGAAATGACTCTATAGTTAAGGCGGCTCAAGAAGCTAAGAGACAACACGAAATTTTAAAACAAAAAGAAGCACAAGCTAGAGCTGAAGAAGAAGCTAAGCGACAGCTATTAGAAATTCAAAGACAAAAGGAAGCCGCTGCTAAAGAAGCACTAGAAGCTAAAAGGCTACTAGAACTTAAAAAGCATAAAGAAGCTGAAGAAAAAGCCGCTCTTGAGGCTAAACGACAACTAGAACTTCAAAAACAAAAAGAAGCGGAAGAGAAAGCTGAACTTCAAGCTAAAAGACAATTGGAACTCCAAAAACAAAAAGAAGCCGAAGAAAAGGCTGCTCTTGAAGCTAAACGACAACTAGAACTCCAAAAACAGAAAGAAGCCGAAGAAAAAGCTGCTCTTGAAGCTAAAAGACAACTAGAACTCCAAAAGCAAAAAGAAGCGGAAGAGAAAGCTGCTCTTGAGGCTAAAAGACAACTAGAACTTAAAAAGCAAAAAGAAGCCGAAGAAAAAGCTGCTCTTGAAGCTAAAAGACAACTAGAACTCCAAAAACAAAAAGAAGCCGAAGAAAAAGCCGCTATTGAAGCTAAAAGACAACAAGAGCTCCAAAAGCAAAAAGAAGCTGAAGAAAAAGCTGCTCTTGAAGCTAAAAGAAAACTAGAACTCCAAAAACAAAAAGAAGCCGAAGAAAAAGCTGCTATTGAAGCTAAAAGACAACTAGAACTCCAAAAACAAAAAGAAGCTGAAGAGAAAGCTGCACTAGAAGCTAAACGACAATTGGAACTTAAAAAGCAGAAAGAAGCGGATGAAAAAGCAGCTCTAAAAGCAAAAAGAAAGCTAGAAATTCAGAAGCAAAAAGAAGCTGAAGAGAAAGCAGAATTAGAAGCTAAAAGACAATTGGAGCTTCAAAAACAAAAAGAAACAGCAGCCGCGTCTGATCTCGAAACTGAAAAACAGTTAGAGACCAAAAAACGTAGAGAGTCTGCTATTAAAGCAGAACGCGATGCCATTAGAAAACAAGTAAACGAAGCAAGCAAATACAACTCTATAGCAAAAGCAAGAGAAAAAGAGGAACAACAATTAATAGAATTAAGAAGACAGAACGATTCTATTGCTAAAATGATAGAGAAGGAAAGACAAGAACTTGAAGGTTTAAGACGAAGTACCGCTTTAGCTCAAAACGCTATGAATTCTGAACCTGAGGAACAAGATGCCGAAGTCATTGCTTTAGCAGAAAGAATGAAATATAGAAATGAGTGTCACTATCAAATTAATGATTATGATAGATTCTATAACATAACAACCAAAAGAACAGAAGAATATAGTATTTCTAATAAATTAACAGCCGAATTATACCAACAAGGTGTAAAAACAAATGTGTTTTTTAATTTATCCGAAGACTTAGGTTGCGCTTCGTACCTTCCTAATCAGCGTTCTAGTTTAAAAATAACTCTAGAAAATAATCGTACCGTGATGTTTTATCATTCATGGGATATTGAATGTGGTGAAATCTTCCATTTTAAAGCCATTTTAACTAACGATCAAAAAAGTGCATTAAAAAGTTCGCCAATTAAATCTATCGTTTTAAAAGGAACTAAGGGCACCAAAGACATAAACTTTATAGAGTATAAAGAATTTTTTATAGATAAATTAAAATGCATCGATTAAATTTTTATTCCTAGTCTTATACTAGAATATAAAAACTTAATACCATAAAAATCAAGCCGTTTAAAATAAATAACTTTTTAAACGGCTATTTTTTGCTCTTAAATTTGCCGGCCTTTCAAAATCAATATTTATATAAAAACGCTAGTCTTAAAATTAAATTTTCATTTACTTGTAACATTTTTAAATTTTAAACTACTTATAGAGTAACTAAACCACACCATTGAATAAAGAGCTAGAACATAGTTTTGTAGAATTGCTAGAAAAGCATCAAAATATTGTGCACAAAGTTTGCCGTTTGTACACCAATAATTATGACGCCCATAACGATTTATTTCAAGAAATAACCATACAGCTTTGGCGCGCATATCCAAAATTTCGTGGTGATGCCAAATTTAGTACTTGGATGTATCGCGTAGGATTAAATACCGCAATTACACTCTACCGAAAATCTAAGCGCACCATAAACACGCAAGATTACGCTGGTGTAGAATTTAAAATAAAGGCGGAAGATTATGATGATACCGAAGAACAGCAATTAAAAACCCTATACAAAGCAGTACATCAACTAAACGATATTGAAAAAGCATTGGTCTTTTTATATTTAGAAGACAAAGACTATAAAGAAATTAGTGAAACACTTGGTATAAGTTCCGTTAATGCTCGTGTAAAAATGAACAGAATTAAAACGAAACTTAAAGCCATACTAAATCCGTAACATTATGGATGAATTAGATTTATTAAAAAAAGACTGGAAAAAGGGCAATAGCAATTACCCTAAGCTTTCCTATAACGATATTTACAAGATGATTTTAAAAAAATCGTCCTCCATCGTAAAATGGATATTTATAATCAGCCTCCTCGAATTCGGGTTTTGGCTATCCATCTCATTTGCCTTTAAAGGAAGTGTATATTCTAACAAAATAGACGAGCTAAACATTAACCATATTTTAATCCCAATAACTATAATAAGCTATGCGGTACTAATCTATTTTTTCTATTTATTCTATAAAAACTACAAAAACATCTCAACTACCGATAGCTCCAAAACCCTTATGGAGAACATCTTAAAAACCAGAAAAACCGTAAAACATTACGTCATTTTTAACCTAGCATCACTTTTTATTGGTGCATTTATAGGTGTTTTTTATAACTTTAATCATAATCCCGAATTTTCAAGCAAGCTAGAACTAGCATCGGCAAGTGGCGAAGTATTTAAATTTTATGCCGTTATTTTTATGGTAACCTTATTGGTAATAGGGGTTGTAATTGGTGTATTACTATTATTTTATTGGCTTATTTATGGTATTCTTTTAAAGCGCTTAAACAACAATTATAAAGAGCTAAAAAAGTTAGAATCTTAGAGTATTTGGGCGTTACCACGAGGGTCGGGCTTTACGCTACAAGTCCTCCCACCTCCTTCGTCGGGCTGTGGGCTTTCCACTGCAATCCCTAACGCGGGTAAATCTGCTTTTATCTAGAATAAACGTAAAGCTTCAGCAGTTCCGCTACACTTCAAATTTTACAAGTCAAACTCGGTAACCTCAATAACCTCACCAGCATCCATAGTGTTTATATGAACACCTCCTACTCTAACCCTAACCAAACGTAACGTAGGAAAACCAACCACCGAAGTCATTTTTCTAACCTGTCTAAACTTCCCTTCATTTAAAGTTATAGACACCCAACTGGTTGGTCCATGTCTGTCATCTCGTATCTTTTTAGCGCGTTTAGGTAATACAGGAGTTGTGTCTAGTTTGAAGGCTTTACACGGCTTCGTGCTATACATCTCACCTTCTACCCGAATATCCAAACCCGTTTGTAATTGGGCAATAGCAGCCTCGGTAATATCGCCATCAACCTGAGCGTAATATTCCTTATCCACTTTCTGGCTGTTAATATGCGCACTCATTTTACCATTGGTGGTGAGTAGCAACAAACCTTCCGAAGCTTCGTCCAACCTACCAATAGCCATAATCCCTTCCGGAAAAACATGTAAACGTCCTAAAAATTTTTTCGATTGTTGTTTGGAGTCGTTACTCGCAAACTGACTTAAATACCCAAAAGGCTTAAAGATTATAAAATGCCTATGCTCAGTTTTATACGCTTCCATTCAAAATACTATGCACAAGCGCTTTAGTTGGTGTTTGTCCGTTCATTTTCGCTCTAACAGTATCAAAAGTAACTTTAAAATCGCAACCCGATTTATAAGCGCTACAGCCATAAGCTGTTTTCCCTTTTATAACTGTTCCTGTTTTACATTTAGGGCAAGCTAACTCATCTGGTTTAGCTTTCACCTTAGCCCGCTTTGGTTCAAATTTTAGCTTGAAATTTTCATCAAAACGCAATAAGCCTTCAACAGCCCCATTCTCCGTTTTAAAACCTTTTAAATTAACCGTCGAGCCTTTTGTAAGCAACCTTAAAAACTGTTTTTCAGATACTTTTTTATCTAAAAAACTAAAAGGCATTACAAAATTACAACCCGATTTATAAGCACTACAGCCATAAGCCGATTTCCCTTTAATAATTTGTCCTTGTTTGCATTTCGGGCAACTTTCAGCCGTAATACCAGCGCCTTTTTTAGCCTCAACCTTAGCAGCTCGTTTTTTTATAGTTGTAGCATACGATATGTTAGCGCGTTTTGTTTCACTACGCACTTCATAAACTAAAGCATCAACCATACGCTTCATATTTTTTATAAAAGCACCAGCACTATATTCACCCTTTTCAATATCTTTTAATTGCTTCTCCCAAGAGCCAGTTAATTCCGCAGATTTTAGCAAATCATTTTTAATCGTATCAATCAATTGAATACCTGTTTCGGTTGGCAACACCTGCTTTTTGTTACGTTTTATATATTTTCTTCTAAAAAGCGTTTCAATAATATTAGCACGTGTAGATGGTCTACCAATACCGTTTTCTTTCATTAAATCGCGTAACTCCTCATCATCCACCTGTTTACCAGCAGTTTCCATAGCTCGTAACAAAGAGGCCTCGGTAAATTGATTTGGCGGCTTGGTTTCTTTTTCTAAAAACGAGGGCTCATGTGGCCCTTTTTCACCTTTTTCAAACGTTGGTAAAATTCCCGATTCCTTTTGTTTTTTATCGGGATCTTCAAAAACGACCCGCCACCCTTTTCCTAAAATTTCTTTTCCCGTAGTTTTAAATACTACTTTTGCTGCATGTCCTAAAACCGTTGTGTTCGATACTACACAATCATCATAAAACACAGCAATAAAGCGTTTTACAATAATATCGTAAACCTGCTGTTGGTTGTATTGCAAGTTGGTTTGCATCCCTGTTGGAATAATAGCATGGTGATCGGTTACTTTTTTATCATTAAAAACACGCGTTGTTTTCTTTATTTTTTTCCCTAATAAAGGTTGGGTCAACTTCGAGTAATTCGTTAATTTTTGAAGAATCCCAGACACCTTAGGATAAACATCATTTGGTAAAAATGTGGTATCTACTCTAGGGTAAGTAACCACTTTACGCTCGTACAAAGCTTGTACAATTTTTAAAGTTTCATCGGCCGAAAAGCCAAATTTAGTATTACAATACACCTGTAATCCTGTTAAATCGAACAGTTTTGGTGCGTATTCTTTTCCTTTCTTTTTGCTAATGGACTGGATTTCAAAATCACTTTCTTTTACCTTATTTGCTAAAGCTTCACCATCTTCTTTTTTAAGAAAACGTCCTTCTTCATAGCTAAACAAGGTATCTCGATACAAGGTTTGCAATTCCCAGTAGGGTTGCGGTTTAAAATTTTCAATTTCCTTAAACCGATTAACAACCATGGCTAACGTGGGTGTTTGCACACGACCAACCGATAGCACTTGCTTGTAACCGCCATGTTTTACAGTGTATAATCTTGTGGCGTTAATACCCAATAGCCAATCGCCAATAGATCTAGAAAAACCAGCATAGTATAAATTATCGTAATCCTCTGATGGTTTTAAGTTTTGAAAACCTTCTTTTATAGCCTCGGTAGTTAAGGACGAAATCCAAAGGCGCTTTACTTCGCCTTTATAATTAGCCTCACTCATTACCCAACGCTGAATAAGTTCTCCTTCTTGACCCGCATCCCCGCAATTAATTACAAGTTCTGCCTTGTCAAATAAACTTTTCACAATATTAAATTGCTTTTTTATCCCAGAATTTGAAGACACTTTAACTTCAAATTTTTCTGGAAGCATGGGTAAATTATTTAAATCCCAACTTTTCCAATAAGGCTTATAATCAACAGGTTCTTTTAAAGTACATAAATGTCCAAAGGTATAAGTTACCGCATAGCCATTACCTTCATAATAGCCATCGCGCTTTGTATTTGCTCCTAATACAGTAGCAATTTCGCGGGCAACACTTGGCTTTTCGGCTATACAGACTTTCATGTGTCGATATCGTTTTTTTTTATTATTCACATGTAGCTTCCATACAATCTCTAACTTTAGTGTTAAGTTCTTGTAATAGAAGTTTCACTTGTTCATTTTTAAATGCAAGGTGCAAAATATAACTTTTAACGCCGATTTTAAAGGAGAATTGTTAGTAGTTATTAACTAGAAAAAACAAATTAAGGAAACCGCTTTATTTTATTTCATTATTAGTTGCCTATCTTTGTAAAAACATATAATCAGTATTTTTTCAGTTCTCCCTCAGTATGAAAAAAAATATTTTATTAGTATGCATACTATTACTTAGTATGCACTCTATCTCCTGTCAAGTAGGTATTGGAACCGCCAATCCCGATCCTTCGTCTATTCTTGATGTACAATCTGACACGAAAGGTTTTTTACCTCCTAGAATGACCACTAGTCAAATTAACGCTATAGCAAATCCTGCGGAAGGTTTATTTATTTATAATTTAGATGAAAGTTGTTTTAAATTCTATAATGGATCGTCGTGGTCTGGATGTTTAACAGAAGCTGCAACAAATTCTTTAGATTGTAGTTCTCCAACGGCCACAGGCGCCTTTGCTAGCGGCACCAACTTAAACAGCACAAATACCATAACTATTGATGTTCTTGTAAATGTTATAGAAACTTATACTATAAGTACAAATACAGTAAACGGATACAGTTTTTCTGCCTCTGGAACATTTAGTAATATAGGCTTAAACAAAATAACATTAACAGGCTCTGGAACACCCATTCTAGAACAAACAGATACGTTTACAATTACTTTTGCAGGTAAAAATGATACTTGTAACATTGACATTACTGTAACAACTGTTTTATCAAATTGTTTGGAATATTTAAACGCTGGTTCTACAACAGATGGTGTATATACTATTGATCCGGATGGAAGTGGTCCTACACTTGCTTATGATTGTTATTGTGACATGACCAATGATGGTGGAGGATGGACCCTTGTATTTAACCATAATACAGTAGGAGGTTATTGGACTAATGATGCTGAAGCTAATGAGTTTAATGTAGCAACACCAAACATAACCACTAATAAATACTCGATTTTAAGTAAACTAGATGAAATAAAAAGTAATACACCCTACGAATTTAGGCTGCACTACCCAGCAATAGGAATCACCAACCATTGGAGTCAAACTTTTGACCCTAGAAGTGGAGGTTCATCAACGAGGCCAGTAGCAGGCTATGTTGCAATAAATATTGACTCAACTAGTAGCTTTTGGGGTGGGTTGGAATTATCTTTAGGAAACACCTATTTAGATGGGTCTGTAAATAGCAGTAATTGGTGGTACTCCTTAGGTAGCATAAACCCCTATGGAAGTGGTATTCCAGGACCTGGTAGCGTAGTGAATAATGTTCAACTTTTTATAAGATAAAAAAACTAAACCTTTTCAATAACGCTTAAGGCTAGTCTAATTTTAAAATAATCCAAGTCTTCATTAAAGTATTCAAAATAGGGCCTCAATGCTTTGGGGCTATCTAATTTATCTTTAGCCTTTTTAACAGCTTCAACTTCACTTTTAGAAACAAAATCGAAAATATTTATAGCTTTCCCTGAGCTGTAAAGTTTAGCTATATGTGAGTAAACAGTTGTTGTAGCAATTTTTCGCTCTGTTGAAATCTCTTCAATGGAACGCCCTAATTTGTATAAATCGTAAGTTATCAATGTGGTATCTCTCTTTTTAGGCTTCTTAATTTTAGATCCTAAAAAACGGGTAATTTCTGCTATAAACTCATCGCCGTAAACCTCTAATTTTCGTTGCCCTACTCCACTAATATTTAAAAAATCGGCATCGCTTAACGGACGTTCACGCTCTATTTCTTTTAATGTGGCATCACTAAACACCAAATAAGCAGGTATATCTTCTTCTTGAGCTATTTTATAACGCAATAATCGTAAGCGTTCAAACAAACTATCATCACTCTTTTTCTGTCTTAACTTAGGCTTAGCCAGTTTTGTTCTCGTTTTCTTACCTTTTTTGGCCGTTGCTTTAAGTTCTGGAATTTCAACAGGTTTTGTTAAGGCTACTTTGGCTCCATCAAATAACACATTTTTTGAAAACTGAGTTAACTGTAAGGCATTGTGCTTATGAAATGCTATTTCGCAAAACCCTTGATTTATAAGTTGAATGATTAAATGTTGCCAATGTTTCCATGAAATTTCTTTACCAATACCGAAGGTTCTAATATTTTGATACCCTTTTTCAATTACAGCTGCATTTTGCGAACCACGAAGCACATCGATAATCATACCCATAGCTTCTTTTTCCTTTAAACGATAGATTGCCGAAAGGATTTTTTGAGCAATTATAGTCCCATCAAAAAACTGTGGTGGATTATTACAAACATCGCAGTTCCCACAATTTTCGGCCAATAATTCGCCAAAATAACTTAAAAGAATTTTACGTCTGCATGTTGTGGATTCTGCAAACTGTTTCATACGGTCTAACTTAGCGATCTGAACGTCTTCGTTGGCAGCGCCACTAGCAAAATTTCGCAATTGAATAACATCGGCATAGCTATGAAACAATAAGGCATGAGCTTTTAGCCCATCTCTACCTCCACGACCTATTTCTTGATAGTAACCTTCTATGTTTTTAGGCATATTATAATGCACTACCCAACGCACATTCGATTTATCAATACCCATCCCAAAAGCTACGGTAGCACAGACAATTTGAGTTTTATCGTAAACAAAAGACTCTTGTATTTTACTTCGCTTATCAAAATTTAATCCTGCATGATAAGCTTCGGCAGGAATTTTATTAGTTTTTAATTTTTTAGCTAATTGCTCGGTTGTTTTTCGACTTAAACAATATATAATTCCAGATTGATTAGGTCTACTTTTAATAAACTTGACAATTTGCGGAATTCTATCGTTTGCTACCCGTACTTCTAAAGCTATATTTTGCCTATCGAAAGATGATATAAATTGCTGCGCATGTTCAATACGAAGTTGTTTTTTAATATCGTCTCGCGTTGCCTTATCGGCAGTAGCTGTTAATGCTATAAATGGTGTATTAGGAAGTGTAGATTTTAAAAAACCTAATTGCTGATATGATGGTCTAAAATCATGCCCCCATGATGATATACAGTGCGCCTCATCAATAGCCACACAACTTACATACGTTTCATTTAAAATATTTTGAAGACCTGCAAGACTTTCTGGAGCGACATAAAGCAATTTTAAATCGGCATTAATAACCCGATCTATAATTTGTGATTGCTCTTCTGAAGATTGACTACTATTAAAAAAAGATGCAGCAATACCGTTGGCTAGTAAACCATCTACTTGATCTTTCATTAAGGCTATTAAAGGAGAAATAACAATAGTTACCCCATTAAACATTAGCGCCGGAAGCTGGAAACATATGGACTTACCACCTCCTGTTGGCATAATAACCAAACAGTCTTCTTTATTTAAAACCGACTCAACAATATGTTGCTGATTTAACCTAAAACTATCGTAGCCAAAGTAAGTTTTTAGATTATTAAATAACCGAGTATTAATTGCTGCTTTGGGCATGAAGGCATCCTGAAGTAAAAAACATTAACAATTTAATGTTTTACCACTCTCTTTTTTTATTTAATTCATCTAGCGCTTCCAATTCTTTCTTTGAAATAACCTTTAAAAAAGAAGGATGTTGTTCTATAGCGTATTCTATTTTTTTCACAATATCATCAAAAGATTCATTCTCATAGTCAATGTCTAAAGGCTTCTTTATTTCAAACGATTGTAGGATGTTTTTCTTTTTAATTCGTAACCCTTTTTTATCAAAAGATCTTCTAAAACCATCAATAACTATAGGAACTACAATAGGTTTGTATTTTTTAATAATATGAGCAGTACCTTTCCTTACTGGCTTAAACGGCGTGGTTGTACCTTGCGGAAAAGTAATTACCCAACCATCATCAAGAGCTTTACCAATACTAGAAATATCACTCATTTTAACTTGGCGCTTTACATCCTTACCTTCAGATCGCCATGTGCGCTCAATACTAATAGACCCCATATAAGCCAAAATTTTAGGTAATAATCCCGCTTTCATGGTCTCTTTAGCCGCAACGTAATAGATATTTAATTTAGGGTTCCAGATGTAACCTAAGTTTTTAATTGAATCTGTACGACCACTTAAACTCGCATTAAACACATGAAACATAGCAACCACATCGGCAAAATAAGTCTGGTGATTAGAAATAAACAAAACGTTAGTATCTGGTAAATCTTTTATGATTTCAGACCCTTCAATTTGCAACTCATTAAACCCTCTAAAACGTCTATGCGTTAAAGCTCCAAAAAGTCTAATTAGCCATTTTTTTAAAAACAATATATGTCCGAATGGATTTTTTTTAAATAATCCCATAAATCTTGCTTCAGGTTTTGTTAGTAAGTTACTTAATTTATATAATATTCCGATTACAAATGTAATAAAACTACCATACTACAAAAGTTGTTTTAGCAAGTCTTTAATTTCACTAAGCATCATTGCGGTTGCTCCCCAAACTATATAATCATTTAATTTAAATGCAGGCACCTCTACTTCAACACTATAAGAGGTTTTTACTTTTTTTAAAATTAGTGAACGCTCATCTAAAAAATGTTCTAAATCGACCTCTATAACGGCCTCAACTTCGTCATCTTGCTTAATAAACTGCGGTGTATTTTCTGTAATTCCAATAAAAGGCTGCACATAAAAATTACTTGGAGGAATATAAACTTGAGATATTTTTTTTACGATTTGAACGGTTTCGGTTTGCACACCAACTTCCTCGAAAGTTTCCCTTAACGCAGTATCCTGCAGTGTAGCGTCTTGGTTTTCTAATTTACCACCAGGAAATGCTATTTGTGCAGAATGTACGCCTTTATAAGTATTTCTTAATATTAAAACGAACTTAGTATTTTCAAATTTATCTGGATAAAACAATGCCAAAACACCCGCTTGTTTAGCCTTTTTAATTGCTTTTTCTTGCTTTTTTAATACCTCTTGCCGAAAAGGTGGTACCATTTTAAAGTGAGAAGCTTCGGCTGGTAGCGGTATATTTTTTATTTTTGAAACTGATTTTAAAAATTCTTCAAACCTCATAGTCTATGCGCGCCGTATTATTTTTCTGTTTTTTTGCTGCTTTTCTGAATTGTGAAGATAAACAAACTAAAAAGAAAAATACACCTAAAACCGAGGTTGAAAAACCAATTAAAAAAGTCGTTGAAGAAGATTCTAATGAAGAACCAGAACGCGAGTTCCCTAAGCTAAACTCTAGAAGCGCTATGGAATTCTTTTTGGAATACGACAAACACCACAAAGAAAACAAAGTACGGCTAACAACAGATTTCGGAGAGATTGATATCCTGTTATACAACGAAACCAAGTTTCATCGCTCTAACTTTATTTGGCTAACAAAACAAGGCTATTTTAACGACACGCAGTTTTATAGAGTTATAGATAATTTTATGATACAAGGCGGAAATAGCGACGATGTTAAAACGGCTAGAAAGCGTGGCTACATTGGAAAATACTTACTACCACCAGACACTAAACGTGGTTTTAAACACGACCGTGGTGTTATTTCTATGCCTAGTAGCGATATTAGAAACCCACATAAACTAGCCTCGCCTTACGAGTTTTTTATTGTATGCCAAAAAGGGGGCGCTCACTTTTTAGACGGCGATTACACTATTTTTGGTCACGTTACACGTGGTATGAATGTGGTTGATAAAATTGCAGCCGTTGAAACCGACGATGGCGATTGGCCAGCACAAAACATTTATATTAAAAAAGTGGAAATTATTGATTGAGGGAAGACGGAAGTGAGAAGGGTGAAGACCGAAGACGGAAGACGGGAGACAGAAGCTTGAAGACGGGAGATGGAAGTTTGAAGACGGAAGTTGAAAGATTGGAGATGCCTAACATTTGTTAATTAATTTTGCTAAAAGCACTACTAAACAATCACACTTTATCAGAATAAATTCTAGGCAATGCTATTTTAAATTTAACGGCTAGCAGCCTTGTTACTATAACTACAATTCCTGCAATAACAAAAACATAATTGTACTGTATTGGAAATTCGCGCAACGCAAAATACGTAACACCTCCCAAAATACAGGCTGTGGCATAAATTTCCTTTCTAAAAATTACGGGTATTTCATTACAAAGTATATCGCGAATTACACCTCCAAAACTAGCTGTCATGGTACCTAAAGCAATACATATTATAGGGTGTAACTCTGCGTTAAGGCCTTTTTCTATACCCACAACAGTATATAAACCAATACCAATAGTATCAAACAAAAACAGGGAGGTTCTTAAATAATTAATCTTACTTCTTAACAAAATAGCAAACACCGAAGACCCTAAAATAACATAAGTATATGTAATGTCTTTCATCCAACCAACGGGTGTATTTCCAATGAGCAAATCGCGTAATGTACCACCTCCTACTGCCGTAACAAAGGCAATAATAAGAATACCAAATAAGTCCATACGCTTATTAATAGCTATTAACACGCCCGAAATAGCAAAAGCTATTGTTCCTAAAATATCTATGGTGTAAAACATTTATTTGTATTGGATGTAAAATTTTATTTCTACTTAAAAATATTAATTATAGTTACTGTTTGCGTTAGGGATTGAGGCATTTTTGTTGAAGCTCTTTTTGTGTTGTTGCACATATGCAACACAAAAAAGCGACTACCGAAAAGCCCGACCCTTGTGGTAACGCCCTAAAAATGAATTTAGTTTTCTTAATATTAGATCCGGAGACTATGCTCGGGATGTGTGATTCGGACACTTTTTTAAAAATAAAAAGTGGTTTACTAACTACATACTCTGAGTATAGAAATTATAATCCTTTAAAATAACATCGATAAACTCTACGTCGTTGCTCTGGATTACAGTTTTTATACCTACTACTTCTATAATTTTTTGACGTAATTTAATTAGCGTTTGATAATCGCGAGCAACTCGGGCCACCTGAAAGGTTTCTTTTATTATTCGGGCGTCGTTATCGGACAATTTAATTACGTTAGGGTACGTAGGCTTGTAATTATCTTTTAAATTTTCGAGAATAGTATGACTAATATTTACATTGTTTTTTAATGCTATTACCGCTGTTCCGGCAGCCATATCGCCAATACGTTGGGCTTTTTTATTAAATAGCATAACGAAAAAACCGAGTCCGAAAATATAAACATCGACAATTCTAAAAAACCAACGCACCACATAATCTGAAAATGAGGCTTGATATCCATCTATTTTTACAACTCTTATTTTTAATATGCGTTTGCCAATGGTTTGCCCTTGTAAAACAGACTCTAACACCAAAGTATAGAGCATTACAGGGAAGCTAAGCACTGTATTTATGGCTATTTGCGACCATTGATCCATATTATCGAAGGCTCCAAAAGTCCAATTTAAAACTAACATATAGCCAATTTTAATAGCCATATCTATAATAAAAGCCAATAAACGCTCGCCAGCTCCTGCGGCATTGAACGTTATTTTTACATTTTGAGTCGTGTTAATTTGTAACTCTGACATTTTATATTTTAATTTATCAAATATATGAGAGAAGTTGCATTTATCAAGCAAAATAAGGAAAAATGGTTGAGTTTTGAAAAAGCAATCGTTAATAATGATTTTGATAATCCCGATGAATTGGCTTCGCAATACATTCATGTTATTAACGATTTGGCTTACGCACAAACCTACTACCCTAAAAGTAAGGTTATTGCGTATTTAAATCAGCTATCGGCAAACGCTTACCAGAAAATTTACAAAACAAAAAGTACAGATACCAATAGAATTATTGAGTTTTGGAAAACCGAGGTGCCCTTAATTTGCTACCAATACCGAAAATTTATTTACATCGCTTTTATTATTTTTTCTGTATTTACCTTTATTGGAGCTATATCGGCAGCTAACGATGGGGAATTTGTGCGCTCAGTTTTGGGCGACAACTATGTAAATATGTCGTTAGAAAATATTGAAGCCGGCGACCCTGTAGCGGTTTATAAAAGTGGGAGTAATTGGGGCAGTTTTATTGGCATAACCATAAACAATTTAAGAGTTGGTATTATCGCCTTTGTTTTAGGTGTATTTTTAGGCATTGGCACCCTTTATATTATGTTTAAAAACTGTATTATGTTAGGCTCTTTCCAATATTTCTTTTACGATAAAGGTGTATTTTGGGAAAGTGTTCGAGGTATATGGATACATGGCGCCATGGAAATTTTTGCTATAGTAATTGAGTGTGCAGCGGGTTTAATTTTAGGTGCAAGCATTTTGTTTCCGGCAACACATTCTAGATACACTTCTTTTAAACTGGGTGCAAAAACTGGTATTAAAATTTTAATTAGCACCTTTCCTTTTACTTTTGCTGCTGGTTTTTTAGAGGGATTTATTACCCGATACTCTAACATTATGCCGCATTGGTTATCGGTTGCTATTATTTTAATTACGCTTAGTATTATTAGTTATTACTATTTAATTTATCCGTTTAAAATACAAAAACAAATTACTAAAACCCCAAATTTAAGTCTGTCTCATATTTGAAAACAAAACACCTACATATCTTAATTTTACTATGTCTTACAACTTGTATTTTTCAGGTATCGTTTGGATTAAACCCTACGCAAACGCCAGAACATATTAGAACTTTTGATGACGACTTTAAATCCCGTTACAACAGCAGCAAATATAATTACGAAGGTGATGAAGTGGTCTCGAAAACACCAACGGGCTCTGGTGAGTATGAAGATTATAAAAACGGGGACGTAAAAAGAGAAGAACAAAATAACACAGATGCTTTTAGCTTAAATCTGGGGCCGCTTTCTTGGTTGTTTTACATAGCCATTACGCTTGCTGTGGTATTTTTAGTTTACATTTTACTTAACGAAGGAGGTACAGGTTTATTTACATCAAACCGAAATAAAGCCATTAACACATACAACGAAATAACAGCCGAAAATATTGAAAACGCCGATATTAACACCTTAATTAAAAATGCTGAAAACGATAAGGATTACCGACTAGCTATTCGATATTATTACCTATTGGTTTTAAAAACACTAAGCCTAAAAAACCATATAAAATTTGAGGACGATAAAACCAACAACGAATATTTAAACGAGGTAAGCAACCAACCCTTTAGTAAAGATTTTGAGTACACCTCGTATTTGTACAATTACATTTGGTATGGCGAATTCCCGCTAAACCTAGACAAATATAATAAGGCTAAAGGGAATTTTTCTAACTTTTTAAAACAGGTAAATTAATGAAAAAGATACTGCCTGTTATACTTATTCTTGTGTTGCTAGTTATTACAGCATCGATTGTTATTGGTGTAAAACGCACCAAAGTGGTGGATTGGGAAGAGTCTTTTGATGAAAAAAGCAACAAACCTTACGGTGTTAGCGTACTTTATAAGGAACTCCCTGAATTATTTAAGGATTATAAAGTAAGAACGGTTTACCACCAACCATCGAGTTACTTAAGTGCCAATTCTGAAGATGGCTATGGCGAACATGTAGCGCAAGGAAATTATATTATTATTGGAAATTCTGATTATTTAGAAGACGATTCTATTGATGAGTTACTAAGTTTTGTTGATGCCGGTAACACCCTATTTCTTTCGGACTATTACTTTCCTCAAAAACTTCATGACACACTAGAGGTTAGTGTTAAATACATTGACAATGAAACCGATAGTATTTCAGTTTTATCATTAAAACATTTAAACATACCGGAGATAACGCTCGATAGAAATGTAAGCGACCAATATTTTTCTGATTTCGATTCTATAAATCACTCCGTGTTAGGATATTCTAAAATAGATTACAAGCACCCTAACTTTTTACAGGTGCCCTTTGGAGATGGCACTATTTATTTGCATTTAGAGCCTAAAATATTTACAAATTATCATCTTTTAAAAGAAGACCGCTACCAATATATTGAAGGCGCACTGTCGTATTTACAAGATAACGATGTGTATTTTGACTCGTATACCAAAATACAAACAGGTTACGATGGCGATGTTGAGCAGGAATCGAATCTGGGTTGGTTTTTAGAGCAATTATCCTTTAGATGGGCTTGGTTTACGGCTATCGTATTTGGTATATTATTTATGATTTTTAACGCGAAACGCAGACAGCGTATTATTAAAATAGTTAAACCGTTGCAAAACACAACAGTGGCATTCGTTAAAACAGTATCCAACTTATACTTTGACACTAAAGACCATAAAAATTTAATCGATAAAAAAATAACGTACTTTTTAGAAAAAATTCGTCACGATTTAAATTTAAACACCGATGTTTTAGACGAGCAATTCGCCGAAAAACTAGCTGCTAAAACCGGAAAAAAATTGGACGACATTAAAAAGCTAGTAAACTATATTAATTTAATGCGAGCTAAAAATGAGTTTTTTGAAGAAAATTTAATAAAGCTCAACAGACATATTGAAGCATTTTACACCAAATAATTATGGACGAGAATAACGAACAACTAGAACCACAAAACACACCAATTCAGCCAGAAGATGCATTATCGTCTATTGATAGTAGTGCGTTGAACACTAATGAAGATTTAACATTTAAAAACCGCTTAGATTTATCGGAACTTCAAGAAAGTGTTGAAAAAATAAAGCTAGAGGTGGGTAAAATTATAGTTGGCCAAAAGGATATGGTAGATATGCTTATTGCATCGCTACTAGCCAAAGGACACGCGCTTATTGAAGGGGTCCCTGGTGTTGCAAAAACGGTAACAGCCAAATTATTAGCAAAGTCTTTAAGCGTTGGGTTTAGCAGAATACAATTTACGCCAGACTTAATGCCAAGTGATATATTAGGAACTTCGGTTTTTAATCTTAAAGATTCGGAATTCGAATTTAAAAAGGGTCCTATTTTCTCTAACATGATTCTTATTGACGAAATTAATAGAGCACCTGCAAAAACTCAAGCCGCCTTATTTGAGGTTATGGAAGAGCAGCAAATTACTATTGATGGCAATAAATTTAAATTAGATTCGCCCTTTATGGTTTTAGCAACACAAAACCCTATAGAACAAGAAGGTACTTACAGATTACCCGAAGCTCAATTAGATCGATTTTTATTTAAAATAGATGTTGACTACCCTAATTTAGAAGAGGAAATTGAAATTTTATCGCGCGAGCATGCCTTAAGAGATGGCGTTAAAACCGATAAAATAGAATCCTTTTTAACGGCTAAGCAAATAACAGAATATCAAAATTTAGTAACCCAAGTTTTAGTTGAAACGCATTTACTAAAATACATTGCACAACTAATTGTAGCCACACGAAGCAATCAGTTTTTGTATTTAGGTGCTTCTCCAAGAGCATCCATAGCCATTTTAAAATCGAGTAAAGCATTTGCAGCCATGAGCGGCAGAGATTTTGTTACACCCGAGGATATTAAACGTGCAGCTGTACCTGTTTTACATCATAGAGTTATTGTAACTCCAGAGCGCGAAATGGAAGGCGTTTCTAGCAAACAAATTATTAAGCAAATTATTGAAACGGTAGAGATACCACGTTAATAGTGTTCAGTCGCAGTCGCAGTTTTCAGTCTTACTCAAACGTAACAACTAACAACTAACAACTAACAAATTTGAAACTTTTCAAACCCTTCTACATACAACCGCGTTTTTTCTATGCTGGCATTGCCATTGCGGTTTTGTTTGCATTAAGTTATTTTATTCCAGTTTTATTTAATGTTGCGCAACTATCTATTTTAGTTTTAATCTTACTTTTTATCATAGATTTTCTAATTGTTTTCATGGGTAAACATAAAATTGATGCCATAAGAAATCTGCCTGATAAATTTTCGAATGGCGATAAAAATCAGATTCATATTGATATCACTAACAATTACCCATTTACCATTTATCTTGAAGTTATAGATGAAGTGCCCGAGCAATTTCAAATAAGAGATTTTAAAATTAAAGAATCTGTATCTTCTCGTAAAACTAGAAGCATTGAGTATCATTTAAAACCAACCGAACGCGGCGAATATTATTTTGGCGATTTAAATGTATATGCATCATCAGTTTTAAATTTAGTGGCTAAACGCTTCACTTTTAATAGCGGTGCCATGGTACCAACCTACCCAAGCTTTAAACAATTAAAAAAGTTCGAGCTTTTAAACATCAATAAAAACTCGTTAGAATATGGCTTAAAAAAAGTACGCCGACTTGGTCATTCCATGGAGTTCGAGCAAATTAAAGATTACGTTTTAGGCGACGATTTACGTACCATTAACTGGAAAGCTACGGCCAAGAAAAACCAGCTAATGGTAAATCAGTTTCAAGACGAAAAATCGCAACCCGTTTATTCCATTATCGACAAAGGCCGTATTATGAAAATGCCTTTTAACGGCTTAAGTCTTCTAGATTATGCCATTAATGCGACCTTGGTAATGAGCAATGTGGTTTTAAAAAAGCATGATAAAGCTGGTATGTTGTCGTTCTCTAAGCGTATTGAAAATGTTGTAGTTGCCGAAAGGCGCAGTTCGCAAATGCAACTCATACTAGAAGCGCTATATAATGTTAAAACAGATTTTTTTGAAAGCGATTTTAGTCGTTTATACGCCAGCATCAAACGCCATATTACCCAACGTAGTCTTATTTTAATGTACACCAATTTTGAAACTTTAGATGGTTTAGAGCGTCAACTACCCTATTTAAAAGCCATTTCAAAAAGTCATTTATTAGTGGTTGTATTTTTTAAAAACACCGAACTTAATAACCTTATAAACAACAAAGCCGAAACTATCGAGCAAGTTTACGATAAGGTTATTGCCGAAAAATTTGCCTTCGAAAAACGCCTTATTGTAACCGAGTTAAAAAAATATGGTATTTATTCCATTTTAACCACACCTGAAAATTTAACCATAGACACCATTAATAAATATTTAGAAATTAAGGCGCGTGGCTTACTATAAAATTTAATTAATGGGCGCCTGCCTGCCGGCAGGCAGGTTACCACACCCTTCGACTACGCTCAGGACAGGTGGTCGGGCTTTCCAATACAAGTCCTCGCTCTCCCGATAACAATCGGGAGCGCTGTGGGCTTTCCTTTTCAATCCCTAACGCACACATTTGCCAACCAACTGTTCTAACATAGGCTTAAAGACATATTTGCTTAGTTCTGTTAAAATTATTAATGCTATTTTTGAGGCTTCAAATCAATATTTTATTAAACCTTAGTTTATGCCATATCAAGAAACCTTTATTGAATTCTGGGAACAAGTAAAAGAAAGTTACCAAGAAGGTCGTTTTGCCAAATTAACCTTGGCTAAAACCATTGGTAAACCTAACTTAAAAAACATATTTGTTAGACCTTTGTCTTCCGATAAAAGCCTAAAAGTTTTAGTAAAATTACGTTACCAATCACGAGAGACCGAAGATGAGGAAAGTGAACTTACGCTAGATGAGGCTTTCACTTTTTTAAAACCCTACCTTAAAACTCATTTTTCGTCTGTACTTTTATTTACAACAACCAAAGATGTTATTTTAAAAATCAACAAAAAAGGCGTAGGAAAAATCACCGAAAACGCACCTACATTCCAAAATGTTATTATAGCTGAAAGTGGTGTATAACCATTCAGAACGTAATTTAAAGATTTTTTATAGTAAAGCTATATAGCTTTAAATAACATACGCTCACACCTCTCATTTTTCTTTATATCCTACATATTTCACTATAAAATCCACAATGGGTTTAGGTTCTTCTAAACTGTGTGGATGATGCCCAACGCCTTCTTTTTTAATTAATTCAATATGCCCTCCTGCTTCTTTATATTTTTCGGCTAATAAGGCTGTATTTTCTTTATAAGGTACGGCTTCATCCATATCACCAAACACATGCAAAACAGGCACACCAGCTTTTGCAAGTTGTACACTATTATTAATTGGAATATTTTTAAACGTCCTAACCGAAATGGTATCTAAACTATAGGCATTTAAACAGGTTTTCCAAGCTTTAGCATTGCCTTTTCCTTTAAACATACCTCCAGGCCAGCTTTTTATATCGCAAACAGGAGCATCAGCATAAATACAGAAAACCTTATCTGTGTTTTGCGAAGCCCAATTATAAACTATTAATCCGCCACGGCTCATCCCTTCTAAAACAGTTTTTTCATTTAGGTTATACTCCGAAACACAAAATGCATAAAAATCATCCCACAAGTCTACTGCTTCTTGGTTTCCAAATAAGTTGGCCACATCTACATAAACCAAGTGAAACCCTTTTTCTAACAATGCCTTGTCTACTTGCGGTTCTGTACCCCAAAATCTTGCTCTCCAAATCCAGAGATTGTCTTCGTGTTTTTTATTAGGAAATACAATTTTAGCAGCATGCCCTTGAAATGAAAACTCTTTCATTTCATATTTACTAAATGTTTTATCGTTCTCACTTCGGAAAGATGACAACGTAATTAAAATTATAAATAGGACTAAAATGGTTGTTAATTGCTTCATTCTTGTTTTTCTTAGTTTAAAAAATGCTAATGCTTCCGCTGAAATGAAATCGTTTTAACACTAAAACAGCTTCACATTTTGTGGCGATAATGATGAAAAACGAATGTACCTGAAAATTTTAATAAAGTCAAATTATCAATTACAAAGACACCATTTTTTTTGCAGTTAAAAAGTTCAATTAGGTCATTAATACAATAATAAAGTCTTCAATTTTATAGAAAATGACAATTCATCATATAGAAATTACAGTTCGGTAACATCAATTATAAAAACCTCATTTCATGTTAGATCTTTGGAGTGTAAAACAAATAAAACCATATATTATGAAAGCTTTAACTTTAATCATCGCATTAGTATTATCAGTAACTTTTAGTAACGCTCAAGAAACCAAAAACGGCAAAAGTATTACCGTAATTATTGAAAATATTAAAAACAATAACGGAACTATTATGCTATCGCTGCATAATGAAACCACTTTTATGAAAGGTCGTGGCATTCAAACGGTAGAAAGTAAAATAGTTGATGGTAAAGTAAAAGTAACTTTTAATAATGTAGAAGCAGGAACTTATGCTATTATGGCGTTACACGACGAAAACGAAAATAAAAGAATGGATTTTCAAGATACTGGAATGCCTAAAGAATCTTATGGTGTATCTAATAATGCAATGAGTTTTGGACCTCCAACATATAGCAAAGCAAAATTTAAAGTTAGTACAGAAGATTTAGAAATGGACATCATGCTCTAAGTTTAATTTATACTTAATACATATAAAAAAAACAGCTATAAGTTTTACACTTATAGCTGTTTTGGTAAATAAAAATATTAATTACTTATTGCCTTAATATCCTGGGTTTTGTAATAATTCGTCAACTAGATTAACTTGAGATGTTGGCAAAGGGAATAAATAGTTATCCCTTGAAAAATTACGGATTGATGCTGGCTGAACAATTACAGCTCTTCTTTCACCAACACCCGTTTCTGCTACGCCTTCTCCATATCCATAAACTTCGGGCTTATAGATATCAGTATTGTTCTCGTATACAGTACCTTCTATAACCGCACCAAAAATGGTTTCACCCAATTCAGCTTCGGCTAAACCCCAACGTTTAAGATCGTTAAATCGAGTTGCTCCTTCTGCATATAATTCAATGGTACGCTCTCTTCTTATCTCGTTTAGCATATCTAAGTTGTTTGCAGCTACAAAAGCATTGGTTAAAGCTGGTAAACCTGCTCTATCCCTCACTAAATTGATAGACTCATTAAGTTGTCCGTCAGTAATGGCACCGTTTAACTCATATAACGCTTCGGCATACATTAAGTATACTTCTGCAAGGCGAATATGTGGCATATCATAACTCTCAGTTTGGGTAGCTCTATAAGCCTCATCTGTTCCCCATTTCCAGCTCATAAATTTGGAATTAAAATATCCAAATTTGTTGGTACCATCTAATCTTAATTCAGGATCGTTATTAATAGTTGGAATTACACCTAAGAATTTATGATTGGTAAAATACGCTCTCATTCTTAAATCTCTGTTTTGAAACTCATCTTCTGGATTAGTGTACCCTGCGAATCCACTTAATGGTTTATCAATAGGTAAACCAGACGTAGTTAAAAACATGTCCATCATTTTTCTACTAGGCTTTGTTCTACCTTGGTAAACATGACTTACTAAAGTTCCTGCTCGTCTAAATGTAAAATCGAATTTACTATAAAAGATAAATTCTTTATTAGTTGCTTTATCTAAACCAGCTGGGTTAGAACCTGAACCTTCTAAATTGAATAAGAAGTTGTGGCTTAAATTGTCAAGAACATCGTTGTAATTCCAAAGTTCATAACCGCCTTGGTCCATAACTGTTTTAGTTAGAGTAACAACTTCTTGTAAATAAGGTTCTATTTTAGATGGATCGTAGCCTTCGCTTCCTGCTCCTTCAGATACACCATCACCGTCTGTAGTTGTACCAACGTTTTTCATCCATGTAGCTTCATGTAACAAAACATCAGCTTTAAATGCCATAGCAGCCCATTTACTAATTTTTCCTTTATCATCAGAAGCAATATCTTGTTCTCTAGGTAAACCAGCAATTGCATCGTCTAAATCTGTTATGATTTGTGCAACGACTTCATATCTACTATTTCTTGCTGCATAAAGCTCTTCAGAGTTTTCAGTAAGTGGTTCTGTAATTAATGGAACACCCCCAAATCGTTGTACTAAAAAGAAATACTGCCATGCTCTATGGAACTTAGAGGCAGCTACGTATTCTACGATACTTTCTTCACCAGTATAGTTTTCTGCTCTAGCAATTAAAAGATTAATATCTCTAAGAGCTTCATAAGTGTCAGAATAATAATCATCATTCGCTTGAGCTTGAATTAATCCTCTACTGTAAATTTGCATTTCACTATCCTCATCATAGCCAATCAAATCCGATCCATGATCAGAATAAATACCTTGATCTTTCCAATCTAATAAATATGGATAAAACCTATTTGTTGCTGCTTTAAAATGTTCAGCTTCGGTGAAATAAACTTCATCAGTAATTTCAGCTGGAGGTGTTAAATCTATAAATTCTTCTGCGCATGATGCTAAAAACACCATCATACACGGTAATATTATATATCTTAATTTTTTCATTTGTATAGAATTTAATTATTCGTGTTCTTCTTAAATAGATAATTTTAAGCCCAATGCCCAAGTACGCATAAACGGATAAGCACTTGCATTTGTGTTAGCCTGAAATTCAGGGTCGTAACCATCTTTTACTGTGGTTAATTCAAATAAATCGTTTCCAGAGAAATAAACGCGACACGTATTTATTGGTGTGTTTCCTAATTTTAGACCTTTAATATTATAACCAATAACTAAAGACTTAAGTCTTAGGTAACGGTTATTTTGAAGGATATGATCCTTAAATTGGTAGTTCCATTTAGATAATCCACGTTGGGTAGTTAATCTAGGAAATTCTGCGTTACGGTTTTCTTCCGTCCAAGTTCTACCTAACCATGTGTTAGATTGGTTTTGCCATTCCGCTTGGAAAGGTTGTGCAAAAAATCCAGTTCTGTATACTTGCTGCTCTAAAGTACCTTGAAAAAACGCACTTAAATCCCAGTTTTTATACTTAACGTCAAAATTTATACCATATACATAGTGCGCTGCGTTATCGCCTTGGTAAGTTAAATCGTCTTCATCTAACTTGCCATCGCCACTAGAATCAACAACTCTCATATCTCCTGGTCGTAAGGCATCGTTAGATGTTTGCGACGGTAAAATACCACCTGGCTGCAAGCTTGCGTAATATGCATCTACTTCGGCTTGAGAATCAAAATAGCCGTTTGTTTCATATAAATATAACGAGTTAATAGGCCTTCCTAAAATATTTTCAGATTCTGAAGCTTCATTTAATCCGGCAACTACAGATTGAGCTCCAACATATTTAGTAATTTCATTACGAGTATCACTTATATTAGCACTTACCGTATATTCGAAATCATCAATTTGATCTCTCCAACCTAACATAACTTCCCATCCGTTAGTCTGTAATGTACCAATATTAGTAAAAGGTGTAGCAGTACCTAATATGTCTGGTGTTATACCTCTAACAAGCATTCCTTTATTATCTTTTTGGAAGAAATCTAAAGAACCAAATAGTTTAGAGTTAAACATTCTAAAGTCTAAACCAATTTCTTTGGTTGCAATGCGCTCCCATGTTGTAGTGCTACTAAATAAACTACTTGCACGAGAAGTTACTTGCTGACCAGCATCTGTTTGTCCAAATACAGTGTTACCAAAACCTACTGTTGATAAGTACCCGAAATTACCAATTCCAGATGTACTACCTAATTCACCATAACCACCTCTAAGTTTTAGGAAAGAGATAATCTTGCTATCTTGTAGAAACTCTTCAGAGCTTAATACCCAACCGGCAGAAACACTTCCGTAATTAGACCATTTTGCACCTTCAGCAAATCTTGACGATCCATCACGTCTACCTTGTAATTCTAATAAGTATTTACTTTTATAATCGTAATTTACACGACCAATATATCCGTAGAAGCCCCAAGTATTACCACCACCTTCTGTAGTAATTTGTTGGTCTGTTGCACCTAAATCTAAATCATAAACACCATAGTCTACAAATCCATTTCTTCTTGCTCTTAAACCATTACTTGTGTTTTTCTCAGCTTCAATTGCTACAAGCCCAGAAACGTTATGGTCTCCAAAGGCGTTACTGTAGTTTAAAGCAGCCTTGTAGTTTTTATATGTAATAGTTCCTGTTTCTTCTTCAATAAATGAAGTAGGATTAACTTGACCTGGCGCTACATCGCCATACCAGTTGTAAGTCGGCACGGTTAACTCATAAGTCTGATCTTCTGAGTGTTGTTTACTAAGTGCATAAGATCCAGAAACATTTAACTCATCAGTTATTTTGTAAGTAGCTATTGTTGCTATTTTAAATTGTTGGTTCTTGTCATTTGTACGACCACCATCAATGGCATTAGCAACGGAGTTTTTTCCACCGCCAATATTACCACCAAAATTACCGTAGTATTGTCCAAGAAGATTATACGTAGGGAACAATGGAGCATCATAAGTAATAGCTTCACTATCTACACCGCCTGAAGGACCAGAATAAATATTATCAAAATAGGTTACATTAGTATTAATGTTCAATCTTTCGCTAATATCAACGTTATAATTTAAAGAGAAATTATATCTATCTACACCATCATCAGCTACTAGTAAACCTCCAATATTTTGATCGTAACCTGCAGAGATACGGAAATTAGAGTTTTCAGTACCACCAGAAACACTAATATTATGTTGGCTAGAGTATGAGTTACCAAACATTTCGTCAAATCTAGGAGCGTTTCCTAAATAAACACTTCCGTTAATTGGTAAGTCATAAATACCTTCTTCTCCGTTAGCAATTCGTTGTACAGTTGCACGGTCGCTCCAAAAGAAATAACGAGGAGGTTTGCTTGAAGCAATATCCTCATCTACTGCTGCTAAATAAAGTTGTCCGTATTCTGACATAGATGGCGATGGAGGACGAATACCAATAGTTCCCATACGGAACACAGAACTTATATCAACTTTAACATCTCCACGACCTTTTTTAGTAGTTACTAAAATAACACCACCAGCGGCACGAGAACCATATACCGATGCCGAACCACCTTTAAGGACACTTATACTTTCAATATCATTCGGGTTCATATTATTAAAAGAATCTGAATTTATCGAAGGTACACCATCAATAACAATAAGTGGGTCGATACCATTAATAGAAGACGCTCCCCTAATTAAGAAGTTAACACCTTCGTCTCCTGGTCTAGATGACGAACGTGTAACTGTTAAACCTGGAGTTCTACCTTGAAGCGCTAATGCTGGACTACCTTGAGCTAAATCGGCAAAAGCCTCAGCTTTAACTTGTTCTACAGAACCGGTAAGAGTCTCTTTTTTCTGAGTACCATATCCAACAACAACTACTTCATCTAAAGCAGCAATATCAGATTCTAATGTTACATTAATAGTAGATTGGCCACCTACCGGAACTTCTTTAGTTACATATCCTATATATGAGAATACTAAAACAGCATCATTTGATGGTACAGCAATAGAATAATTACCATCAAAATCTGTTACCGCTCCTGTGCTTGTACCTTTTACTAATACATTTACACCAGGAATCCCCATATTATCATCGGCACTTACAATGGTACCTGTAATGGTCTTGTTTTGCTCAATAGAAGCAGCATACATATTTGATGATGCACTCATTGTTAGAAAGCCCATTATCCAAAATAGACTCGCAAAAATTTTCAGTTTTAACTGATTAAGTTTAGTCATAAATTTCTTTTTAAATGTTATATTATTTGTTTAGTAGTTACTTACTTCCAAAACTAATATCTATTCAATGTATAACATATAAACTATGATTCAATAGATATAAAATAGTATTCATTTAGCGACAAATACAGCTTATCAGCACCGTTTAATAGTATTTTTTATTTAGGTTTTTTCTTATAAATATCCATACCCAAATAAATTATAACCGATAATTAACACCTATAATCGAATTAAAAAAAATAACGCAGTTTAAGAATGGGATTAAATTACAAATGACTAACCATTAAAGACTAAAACAAAATGTTACATTTAATAACATAAATCTATTGAAAAAGCAGACCGATAAGCAAAAAAAAGTGACCCATTAAGATCACTTTTAAGTGTGTTTTTTTTTAAGAGTACTTAAGTTATACCTGAATACAGTTAAAACTTAAAGCATAATTATTAATCGTACTTTCTTTTATTAAACCAGTTACCTATAAAGCTTAAGTTAAGCGTTATTTTATGAAAATTTTCTTGAACTAAACTATTACTTGTAGATCCTTCTCTACCATAAGAATACGATATATTTAGTTTAGAATGGTTAGACATAGGCAAACCTAAACCAACAGATGCAAAGTAACTATCAATTTTTTGGTTAGAGATATTTAAAAACCCGGTATTATAGTTTAAACCAAACCTATATTTAACCAAGCTCCAATACTTATTTTTATCGGTTGGTAAATACTCTGCACCAAAAGCATAAATATCTTGGTTATTATAACTCTCGTTATTTTGAACCTGATTGGTATTATCCCAATACAGCTTGGTAAAATCGAAGCTAGTAGTTAATGAGCTGTTTAGCTTTGTTGTTAACCCTAAACCAAATGTTAACGGCAATTCGAAATCTTCCAAATCACTTTCAACATTTTCATCTATAAGTACTTTAGTTCCTCCTACCGATGTTTTATACGAGTTGCTAACCTGATCGCCTCCTAAATTAGCAGGCAATTCTAGAATAGCACCTAATGTAATTTCTTTATTAGTGTTTTTAATAAGGTTATACTGCACCCCTGTTTTAAGTTTAAAACCGCGATAATAATTAACATCTGTAATGTTTACAAAGGAGTCGTAATACAAATTGGTTTCTTGGTTTACAGACCCAAAAAGATAAGATAAATCTACCCCAAAGGATAGCTTATTAAAAACCTGAACACCACTAGACAGGTAAAACTTATTTAATCCGCCAGAACCAGTTACTCTAGAAATATAAGTATCTGTTGAGCCTTCAATAGGGTTTTCGAAATCTATATCGTAGCCCACTTTAGTATATGGTAATAGCCCAAAACTCATTCCTACATTTTTGGTAATAGGAAACGCCATAACGGCATGCGACATATTAAAATCATAAGTAGTATCGCTTATATTATTGGTTTTTAGCGTAGAGTATACACCGTTTATACCAAACTCATATAAGAACGTTTTTTGCTGAATGTTACCTAAGCTAGCTGGGTTTATTAAATTTATTTCTCCTGAATTGTTTTGAGATATCCCTGTGTTTCCTAATCCTGTTAATCCTCCTGTAGCTGTTTTATTTTCTACCCCTAATCCAAATAACGAATATGGCGTACTCGTATCATTTTGAGAAAAACATGATGGTATAACAACTATTAATACTAGTAGTGTTTTTATTTTATACATTTAAAAGGCTATTTAATAATTTAAATAAGTTACGCTTAGCTTAATATTGTCGTTGTTTTCATTAAGGTTATCAATTATTAATGCATCAACAACGCTATTATAGTCTTCAAATTGAATCATGATAGCATAATCCAAATCGAATTCAGAATTCCATATCATTTCAACAAAACCACTCATATCAATGCTGTAATAGGTGTTTTCATCAAACTCATTATCGGCTTGATTTAAAACGGCTAAACTTGCGTTGGAATCTAAATCGGTAAGCTGACTAACAATTCTGTTTTGACCATCAACAACATAAACCAAAAGCGATTCCTTTAATGGCTTTGATGCATCGTAACTTCCTTTTAGAGGTTTAAAAGTTAGTTCTGCATTTAGAGCTGCACTTTCATTAGAGAGTGATTTTAAATCTTTTACCGTAGGCATTTCAATTCTAGCCGAAATACCGGTACCAGCTTGCGCAAATATTAATTGATTAGTATCATCACTAGAAATTGTTGTACCTGTTGTAGAAAGACCACTAATAGTTGTGTTATCTAAATTGGCCGAAATACTATTAAATTGCATACTTGTATTTGGAATAAAGAAATCTATAACCTGGTCGTTACCCTCACTACTATCACTTATATTTTCGGTATAAAAAATTCGCATTGAGGTATTATCGATTAAATCGGAATAGGATTTAAAATTAAAACCTAATACATGGCTGTTGGTTGTAGCGTCTGGTATTACTGTTAAACCATTAAAATATTGAACAAAATCGTCGGTAGTATTAATTTCATTATCTCTAATTTTATTGAAAATCTCTTCACCTATATTCGTGTTTAAAGCAATATAAATAGAATCTGTAGCGCTATTAGGCCTTGGAGTAAATGTTACTTCCCCTAGAGCTTCTTCATCATACTTAAGTTTAGAGGTGTTATAAAAATCATCATCTTCCACTGGTTCAAAAAATTCTAATAAACGATGTACTTTATAGGTTTGCGGTTGCAACGTATCACCATAATAATAGGTGTCGTAATTTAAAACCAACCCAATGGAATCGTAAACTGCGTTTGTACTAATGGAAAAATCTGAATTATTAACTTGAAAATACGTTTGTGCAGTTAAATTCCCTAAATATTCATCTTTTAAATGTCCTAATAGCATACGGCTAGTGCCCGATGTAATTAGCGAGTCTATTTTATAAGTAGCCGCCTTAATTGAAAACGTATCGACTATAACTATATTTATATCATTATCAATAAAATCGGTACCTACCGGATAGTTATTTACCTCTTCACTACAAGAAAACATAAATAATAAACTAAAAACACTTATCAAAAATAACTTCATTATCCTTTTTTAAGGAGCTAAACTATTGGTAGTACAATCTAAAAACACAGCATAATAGACTAATCGAGGTTTTTTATAGACGAAAGTGTAAATGTTATGTTAAAATATTAATATTCAACACATTAAACACGTCATAGATATAAACGGGCGTAACATAGACAAAAAGTACATGTTGGTCTATTTTGTGGTGTTTTAAAACCAAGTAGCTTCTAGATTTGCCCCGTATTTAACTAAGAATTAATTATAAATATAAACAGTAACAATAATGAATGTAATAAAAAAGAGCAGCATTTTAGGTCTTGCAATCCTATCCGTTTTATCTGTTGGATGCAGTAGTGATGATGAGGATTCTGATGAGTATGGAAACTGGGTAGAAAGTTCATCGTTTGATGGAGATTCTAGAGGAAACGCTGCAAGCTTTACTATAGGCGACAAAGGTTATTTAGTAACAGGTTATGATGGTGACGACTATTTATCTGATACCTGGGAGTACAATTCTGAAGGCGATTATTGGATACAAAAAGCCGATTTCCCCGGTACTGCGCGTAGCGGAGCTGTAGGTTTTACCATTGATGGTAAAGGTTACATAGGTACAGGATATGATGGTACCGATGAGTTAAAAGATTTTTGGGAGTACAACCCGGATACCAACCAATGGACACAAAAGGCAGATTTTGCAGGTACTGCAAGGTATGGCGCCATAGGTTTCTCGGTAAACGGTTACGGTTATATTGGTACAGGCTACGATGGTAGCGAGCAAAAAGATTTTTACAAATACGATGCTAGTACAGATTCCTGGGAACAAGTTGTTGGGTTTGGTGGTCAAAAACGCCAAAATGCATCGGTATTTGTTATAGATGATATCGCCTATATAGGCACTGGAATACACAATGGTAGCGTGGAATACGATTTTTACTCTTTTGATGGTACAACCTGGACTAGCTTAACCGATTTGGATGACGACGACGATGAGTACATAACATTTACAAGTAGCGTTGCTTTTTCTTTAAACGGAAAAGGTTACTTAACCACCGGTATTAGCGGTTCTATTACCAATGTTTGTTGGGAATACTCACCACTTTCCGATACTTGGGAAGAAGTGCCTGAATTTGAAGGCTCGTCTAGAAAAGATGCATCGGCTTTTTCTTTTGATACTAAAGCATTTGTATTAATGGGAAGAAGTAGTAATTATTATTTTGATGATGTTTGGGAGTTTAGACCAGACGAACTAGAAAACGAAGATGATTAATAGTAGGTTTGATTAATGTTGATAATAAGGTTAAACTAGACATACAATTTGTGTTATAAATTAAAGCCTGTTTAACCTTATTTCTTTTATCAAAACAATAACACTTCTTAGCATTTTATTAAGAATAAAGCGCCTTAGTTTTGAACAAATATTTAATATTGAGTCAGTTTAAAAAGATACCTTCAACAGTTATCCATATTCTTATATGGATAATTTTTTTGGTTATAATGGGCAGCCAAATTTATTTTAAAATCGGTATCATCCCGAAAGACTTCTTAATACGATCTAGTCTTTTAATATCTGCCTTTTATCTTAATTACAGTTTACTAGTACCGCATTTATTATTAAATAAAAAAACAACGCTTTTTTTTATTGTGCTATTTGCTTTTGGCCTGTTCTATATATATATAATAGAGACCATTTTACCAAAACCAAATTTTGTGCCACCCAATAATTTTCATAGACTAGAAAATCACAATTTAAGGCCTAACCATCAATCGCCATTTCTTATCAATTTTAGAGGCTTTTTTCCGTCTGGAGGCCTATTATTATTAATTTTCGCACTAAGTACAAGTATAAAATTAGGTTTAGAATGGTTTAAATCTGAAAAGGAACGTATTGAAATTGAATCGCAAAAAGTAAACTCTGAGTTATCGTTTTTAAAAGCACAACTTAATCCGCATTTTCTATTCAACTCACTAAACAGTATTTATTCGTTAGCCCATAAACAATCAAAAAACACAGCAAATGCCATTGTTATTTTGGCAGATTTAATGCGTTATATGATTTATGAAGCCAATAAAGACCTAGTGCCTCTAGAAAAAGAAATCGATTATATAAGGAATTACATGTCGCTTCAATTACTTAGGTTAAAAGATTCTAGCAATGTAAAAATTAATATACATGGTAATTTAAACTTTAGTATCGAGCCCTTGCTATTAATTTCATTTATTGAAAACGCTTTTAAATACGGAACAGATTTTAAAGGCAATACTAATATTTTAATAAAAATCACTATTGAGGACGCCTTGTTAAAACTATATGTGCAGAATTCTGTATCGCACCAGCAGCAAAAAACAGAAAACTCTGGTGTTGGATTGCAAAATATTAAAAACAGACTAAATCTCCTCTACCCCAACCAACATACCATTGCTATTAAAAGTGAGCAAAACAGTTACGAAGTTAATTTGATTTTAAAACTAAAAAACCTATGATAAGCTGTATTATTATTGATGACGAACCACTCGCTTTAGAGTTATTAGAAGATTTTATTTCAAAAATATCCTTTTTAAATTTAGTGGCTACATGCTCTAACGGATTCGAGGCTACCAACATATTACATACACAAAAAATAGATTTAATATTTACAGATATTGAAATGCCTAATTTTTCGGGAATCGATATTATAAAATCTTTAGAGTATAAGCCACACTTTATTTTTACCACCGCTTATTCACATTATGCCGTTGAAGGTTTTAACTTAAACGCTATAGATTATTTAGTAAAACCAATACCCTTTCATAGATTTTTAAAAGCAGCAACAAGAGCATTAAATATAATAACCGAAAAAGTAGAACCAACACCCACCATAATTGAAAAACCAAGTAACGAACCGGAATATATTTTTGTAAAATCGGAATACGAAAACTTAAAAATTAATGTTAACGAAATAAAATATGTTGAAGGTTTAAAGGATTATATTAAAATACATACAGCAAACAAAAAACCTATTTTAACTTTAAACAGCCTTAAAAATTTTGAAGAAAAATTGGGGTTATCCAATTTTATTCGGGTTCATAAATCGTACATAGTATCCATAAGCCACATTCACTCGGTACAACGTAATCGCATAATTATAGACGAAAAATGGATACCAATAGGCTTTAGTTACAAAAACGACTTTATCAAAAAAATTAACTGTTAGTGCTACTTTCATCCCTTTAACTTTTTACAATAAAAAAAGCGACCTTAAAATAAGATCGCTTTAATAGCTAGTAATCAAAGTTGTAAATTGTAAAAACCAACTATTTATTTAGACGGTTTCATTTAACCAAGCTTTCATCATCCAAACAGTTTTTTCTTGTTCAGTAATAAAATCACTCATCATTGAGTTTGTTCCTTCATCATTTGCATCTCCTGCTTTTTCTAAAAGTGCTCTTTCAATACTTAAAAGCTCGGTAAGCGATTCAACTATTAAACGTACTGCTTTTTCATCTTCCGAAATATTTTTTCCAACAGGAACTCTTGCCTTAGCCGAATAATCTTCGAAAGTATGTAACGGCGTTTCACCTAAAGTTAATATACGTTCGGCAATTTCATCTACCTTCATATTTGCATCTGTGTACAACTCCTCAAATTTAACATGCAAATCAAAAAATCGCTTTCCTTTTATATTCCAGTGAATACCTCTTAAATTCTGATAATAAATCTGAAAATTAGCCAATAAACTATTTAAATCTTCAGCTAAACCTTTTGTCTTGTTGGTATCTAAACCAATACTATTTAATGTTGTCATAATCTTTGTTATTTTCTTACAACAAATTTAATTTATAATTAACACGTGTTTCAATAAGTTTTATTGATACTTTTTATATTTTTATAGCCTAAATTGATACTGATGACTATTACCCAATTATACTATGTTTTGGCTGTTGCCGAAAACCAAAACTTTACTAAAGCAGCCGAAAAATGCTTTGTTACGCAACCAACATTAAGCATGCAAATTCAAAAGCTTGAAGACCAGTTAGATGTTTTAATTTTCGACCGAAGCAAAAAACCTATTGAGCTTACCGAGGTTGGTAAAAAAATAGTAAATCAGGCTAGAAATATTGTAAACGAATCGTACCGCATACAAGATATCGTCGATCAACAAAAAGGATTTATTGGTGGCGAATTTAAATTAGGAATTATACCAACGGTTATGCCTACTTTATTACCTATGTTTTTAAAGAGTTTTATTAAAAAACATCCTAAGGTAAAACTTAAAATTGAAGAGCTAACTACCGAAGAAATTATAACAAGACTTAAAGATGGCCACTTAGATGCTGCCATTGCTGCAACACCTTTAGAGGATGACAACATTAAGGAACGAGTACTTTATTTTGAACCATTTGTAAATTACATACCAAAAGGACATCGCCTGCACACAAATGGTAAAATTGATGTTACCGATCTCGATATAGATGATATGCTTTTACTAGAAGATGGGCATTGTTTTAGAGATGGCGTTATTAACTTATGTAAAGTACTTAAAAATCAACCTGATGATAATTTTCAATTAGAAAGCGGAAGCATTGAAACGCTTATAAAATTATCGAACGAAGGGCTAGGAATGACTTTATTGCCATACCTACATACTTTAGATATTAATGAAACTGAAAAAGCCAATTTACATTACTTTAACGAACCTACACCTGCTAGAGAAGTAAGTTTACTGTATCATAAAAGCGAATTAAAAATGCAGATTATAGAAGCTTTGCAAGATGTTATTTCTGGTATTATTAGAGGCGCTATTGCATTTCAAAATGTAAAAATAATAAGTCCGTTACCTAAAAAATAAAAGATAAAAACCGCGTCCTAATTAACATCAATAACGATTTTAATATTAGGAAAATTTAAAAAAAAGCAAGACCTTTGCACCGTGAAAACAGCAGCACTTATATTCGCTTTATTCTTGCTTGTCAAGCCTATAATTCCAGTATTGGAATATGCTGCATTTTACGATTATATTAAAAATGAACTGTGTATAAACCAAGACAAACCAGAGTTAGCTTGTAATGGTAAATGTCACCTTAAAAAGGAATTAGCTAAAGCTTCAAATTCTGAAACAGGGAATGAAAACAGTCATTCTATCACGGCAGAACAATCTATAGTGTTCTTTCAAAACACAATTAATTATTATGATTTTGTTATTCTTAAAGAACAAAATCCAAAAATAAGCGTGTCATATAATGCGATATACAAATATCACTATATGAACTTTATTTTTCACCCACCTCTTACATAGTTTCTTCATAAAATAAGGGACTCAAAAAAAATCCAGAATAGTAAACTACTATCGTATTCTATTAATTTAAAAATTAATAAGAATATAATTACTTAACATGCAAAAAACGCACACCTAATAAGGTGGTTTTTGGTGTATAAGCATAGTTTAATGCGTTCCCTTAATGATTTCATTTAGCGGTAAAACGTACAATTATATTAATTGTACAAATCTAACTAAACACAATTCTTTAAACAGAATACTTTAGTTAAGCACAACCTCTATCATTTTTAAATAAAAATCAATAAACAATGAAACTTATACAATTTACTGTATTTGTACTTTTTGTTGTGGTTACTTCTTGTACACTAGACAAAACAGATTACGAAGCAGAATTAGTTACCGAAACTACCGAATACATAGAGTATGAAGAAGTAACAGCCATAGTTAGCGAGAATTACACCATTAGAATTGAAGCTTTAAACGGCACGTTATATAAAGGATACAACGAAATTCACCTTAAAATTAACAATAGCCAAACCAATGAAAGTTTGGATAATTCAGAGGTAACCTTTTTACCTATTATAACCGATGCCAATGGCAATAAATCGTCTTGTCCACATGCCTATAATTTAGTTTATAATGACAATGAAGGCTACTATACTGGCTATGCCGTTTTTACTAGCGAAAGTGACTCGACAGTACATTGGGAGATATACATTGATATTACTGATAATGGTGAAGTAACAACTGTTAATCCTGCTATTACTATTGCGGAGCAAAACAATTTAAATTTAAACATGACGGCTTTTACAGGTAACGATGGCGAACACTATTTTATAGCCTTAGTAGCCCCACAAAGTCCAAGCGTGTCACAAAACGATTTGCTTGCAGGTATATACAAATACAACAAGCCAACTAGTAACGCTGGCACATTTCCTGATGCATCACAATACTCGTATAGCGTGGTTAAAAATCATACGTTATTATTAGACCCAAGAATGCCAGAACCATCTATGGGAAATCACTCTTCGCCTAACAACCAAGACCTTACTCAAGAAAGTGATGGTTTATATTACGGCGTTGTTAACTACACCATGACAGGCAATTGGACCTTGAATTTTATTTTAAAAAATGAAAATGATGACATCATAAAAGGAACCGAAGTTTCAACAGAGTTTACACCAGGAATTGAAGGTGAAAAAGGTGAATTACACATCGATATATTATTCTAAAAAAATGAAAGGAATTACAGTACTAATACTTTTGTTTGGCACATTTGTGAGCGCTCAAAATTTACAAATGCAACAGGATAGTGTGGACGTACAATTGGATGAAATTGTGATTATTGCGGCTAAGAAAAAGAAAATTGAAACCGAAATGAAAATGGCGGTTTCTGTTGATGAATTTTTAGCCTCGTCTGATAATATTAGCTTTATAAAACGCGGTGCTTACGCCTGGGAACCTTTACTCAATAATATGAGTACAGAGCGTTCTATTATTACTATTGATGGTATGCATGTGTTTGGAGCTTGTACAGATAAAATGGATCCTGTTACATCGTATGTTGAAAGCAATAATCTTGCGGAAATTGATATTCAATCAGGACAAGCAGGAGGCTTAAATGGCGCTACTGTTGCTGGAAGTATCGATTTAAAAAGGAAAAGCACATCCTTTGGCCTAAGTAAAAAATGGAATGCAGCCTACCAAACGGGTTTCGAATTTAATAACAATCAATTCTTTAACCTTGGTAATGCTTCATATTCAGGAGAAAAACTGGTAGCCGAAGGTAGTATATCGTATAGAAAAGCAGAAAATTATTCTGATGGAAATAACGATGAAGTTAACCACTCGCAGTACGACAAATTCAATACATCATTGGGCTTAGCGTACAAAACGAGCGACTTATCGGCCCTAAGAGTCGATGCCATTTTCGATAAAGCGAAAGATGTTGGTTTCCCTGCGCTTCCAATGGATTTATCTTTATCGAGAGCCCTTATAACCTCGGTGGCATACAAACAGTTTTTTGAAAATGGGATTGTTAAAGTATGGGACACTAAATTATATTTTAACGCAGTTGAGCATTATATGGACGATACCACACGTCCAGAAAACTTAGTACATATGGATATGCCTGGTTGGAGCACAACCTACGGTATGGTTTCTAAAATTAATCTTAAAAAAGAAAAATTTGCTTCAGAAATACAGCTAAATGCATATGATAATTTATCTATTGCAGAAATGCGTATGTACCCACAAGACCGCAGCGAGCGTACTATGTTTGCTTTTAGTTGGCCCTGGGTTACCACACAATACGCAGGACTTTCAACGAGTAACACTTATGATATCTCGGAAAAAAGTCAACTAAATTTTGGAGGGGCTTTAGGTGTTAATTACAACTATTCAAAATATGTTGAGTTTAACCGAATTTTTCACCCTAGTGCATCGCAAGAAAAAACACGGTTTTTACCAAGTTTACATGCCGGTTACAACCTAGATATCAACCAATTTAATTTATCAGTTGGTGGTGGATATGGCCACAGGGCACCTTCGGTTTCTGAAGGTTATGGGTATTATATTTATAACAGTTTTGACCGTTATGATTACATTGGAAATCCAGATTTAAAAAACGAGGTGTCTTATGAGGTTAATGCTAGTGCAGGTTATAAAACTAAAAAAGGTGGCATTTTGGCAAAGGCAAATTACTTCTATATACAAGATTACATTATAGGAAGAATTTTAAGTGCCGGAAGTCCTATGAATTATCAATCGGTTGGTGTTAAAGGCTACACGTCTTTAGACAATGCTACCCTATTTAACTTTTCATTGAATGGTAAATATACCGTTTTAAAGGATTTACACTGGAAAGGAACCCTTACGTATGCTCGAGGGCTAGATGACAATAAAAATAATTTACCGTTTATTCGTCCGCTAAGCTACCAAACGTCTTTGCATTATGCATATCAAAAATTCGGATTCTCAACGTCCCTTAATGGCGATTATAAGCAAATTAATTACAGTCCAGAATATGGCGAAGATCAAACACCTTCCTATACAAACTGGAATGCTTCGGCAAATTACACCTTCTACATAGATGGTTACAAAACAGTATTCCAAGTAGGTGCCGAAAATATTTTAAACGAATACTACAGCACCTATGCCGATTGGGGAAATATCCCTAGAATGGGACGTAACATCTTTACGTCTTTAAAAATAAATTTTTAAACAAAATCAATAACAACAAACAAAATCGAAATGAAAAATTTTAAAAAGTATCTACTATTATCTCTTAGCACATTAGCAATCGTTTCTTGTAGTGATGATGATGCTCCTGTAGCTAACAATGTAACCCTAGAGTTTAATAATACCTTTGGAAACGAAACTATAGTACTTGGTAATGCTAATTCAACCGAGGCTACTACAAATACTTCTGCCGAAGGACAAATACACCACTTTGAAGAGTTAAAATATGTAATAAGTAACATCCGCCTTATTAAAGAGGATGGTACCGAAATACCATATAATGTTAACGATTTAGATAACGGTGCTACTGTAATAAACCAAGCTAAAACTGAAACTTTACAATATGTTTTAAATGATATTCCTACTGCTGATTACAGTCAAATAAAATTTGGTTTAGGTGTAAAAACATCATTAAATACTCTAGACGAAGTTAGTTTCCCTAACTTTTATGCAGCAGCTGGCGAGAACGACACGCAAATGCACTGGGAATGGGGAACAGGATACCGTTTTACTAAAATTGAAGGTTTTTATGACAATGATAATAAAACATTGTCTTTCCACTCTGGTAGCACGATAGACGAAGATCCAGATGATACTACTGGTGAAAGCTTTATTCAAGGTGTTGATGCATATCGAGATATTACATTAAACCTTCCAACTTTGGCAACTGTAGGGAATAGCGCTCCTAAAATTGTTATTAAAGCAGATCTTAATAAATTTTTAAGCGGAGATACTCATACTATTACTTTAGTAACAGCAGAAAATATTACCAACAACGCAACACCAAGTGCGCATACTGCAACAGAAATGATGAGGTTTGTTGACAATATTGGTGGAACCGGAGATACTAATACTACAGGTATGTTTTCAATTACTAGCGTAGAAAACTAAATATAAATATAGCTTCAGCTTGCCATATATAGCGAGCTGAAGCTTATTATTAATGTCCCTAAAAGCGTTTACAAAATGAAAAATTCAATAAGAAATATGTGTGTGTTATTAGTACTTGCATCTTGTAGTAATGACGACTACCAACCCATTTCTTATGATAATCCGGAAATCACGCTAAACATTCCGGAAGGTTTTCCAGATTTAAACATTACCGCTACTACTAATGCACCAACAACATATGGTGTAGTGTTAGGAAAAAAGTTATTTCATGACAAAAGGTTAAGTGCAGATAATACCATTGCGTGTGCTAGTTGCCACATTCAAGCAAACGCATTTACCGATAACTTATCCAAAGCCATAGGTATTGAGGGTAGAGTCGGGTTACGTAATACCCCACCCATTCAAAATATGGCATTCATGCAATTTTATAACTGGGATGGAAATAAATTAGTTTTAGAAAACCAACCATTAGTACCTATTATAACGCACGAAGAAATGGATTCCTCTATTTTAGAAGTTATAGGCAAAATTGAAAACGATCAAGAGTATATTGAACTATTTAATAAAGCTTTTGGTGATGAGGCTGTTACAAACGATAGAATATTTAACAGTATTGCTCAGTTTGAATACACTTTAATTTCTGCAAATAGTAAATACGACAAAGTTATACGAGAAGAAGGTGTAACTTTTACCAAAAGTGAAGCCCAAGGTTATCAAATTTTTAAAGATAAATGTATAAGTTGCCACAGTACAGAATTATTTACAGATCAAAGCTTCAGAAACATTGGCTTTCCTATTAATACAGATAGCGAAGAAGGTGGCCGATCGAGAGTTACTAGAGAAGTAGATGATTATTTACGTTTTCGTGTACCTTCATTACGAAATATTGAATACACAGCGCCCTATGGTAGTTTTGGACAATTTAATACTTTAAAAGACCTCCTAGATTATTTAGATAACGGTGTTGTAGATGCCGAAAACTTAGACCCTATTTTAAAAGATAATGGCAATAAAATTTCTCTCACAGAAGAGGAAAAAACCCATCTCATTTCATTCATGAAAACACTAAGTGATACTGAGTTTATTGGGCAATAACTTATAATCCCAGAACTTGCGTTGAATACACCATTCAACAAACCTACCTATTTAATGCAAAAAAGCGACTCTAGAGTCGCTTTTTTATTATGCTTTTAAATAAATTAAACATTGATTTAAATCGGGATTTTGCAATACCAGAGAATGAATATAAATTTTAAGCTCTTCAATCTCATAAGGCAACAATCTATTTAATGCCTTTTGTACTTCTTTGCAAAACAACGACGAGTCAAAACTAACTTTGTTAAGTATAGTTTTTGTGTAATCTAGCATTGCTCTTGCCATGATTTTTACAGGGTTTTAGGTTTTAATAATAAGTAGGTTTATAGTATAGGCTTTATATTTTTTGATGTTTAAATTTAGTGAAAATATAATCAAGTTCTATAATTTTAAGGAATATTAACACAAATAACTTTAAATAGAACATCAACAAATTTCTAAAAAAAAACGCTAATCACCTAAACTAGAGCCTTCACCTTTATATTTTTCTTTATTTATTATCAAAAAAAAATCCTGTATAGCGAACTACACAGGATCCATTTAATGAGTTAGAAGCTATTAATCAAATTTAACTAAACCGAATTACCGCTTAATTTACTTTGTTTTCTACTCAATTATTATTTTCTGACTGTACACTTTATTCTCATTTTTCACTTTTATAAAATAGAATCCACTTGTGTTATTTTTTAAGTCAATAACGGTATTGTTGCGATCAATTGTTCCAGAAGACACTTTTTGACCAATGTTGTTATAAATTTCGAAATCGAATTTTGAATTAGGGTTGTTCAACTTCACATTTACAAATCCTTGTTTTACAGGATTAGGATGAAACCTAGGAGCTTCCGAAGCTAACATAGTATTTTCATTAACTTCTAAAGTAGTAAAGTTTATACTTGTTTCCCATGAACCTCTACCGTAAGTAGCAGCTCTTAACTTTGCACTTGTTGCCGATGTATAAAAAACCTCTAAATCTTGAACTGCGTTTCTAGGTAAATTGGTTGCTTCTTCTGTCCAAGCACTTTGAGAATCATCAATGTAATACACTCCTATATCGGCTCCAATAAACACACCATTTTGAGTACTATTTTTAAGGTGTACAATTGTATTTATAGGTAAGTTTGGTAATGTACTAGAGTAAACATCTGTCCATGAGGTTCCGCCATTACTAGTTTTAAATACTTTACTAGACGCGTTATATCCAGAAAACACAACCCATACCTCATCAGAATTAGAATTTGATATGGTTAAGTTTTTTAGTGATGCAGACCCAACAGGTAATGTGCCTGTTACATCTGTCCAGTTAACTCCAGCATCTGTAGATTTTGAAAGTTTATTTTCTGTAATCGCATACATTACTTGATTATTAGTAGGTGCAATTTCAAAACGTAAAATATTTTTACCAGCAGCAGGCGTTCCTAGGGCAGTCCAATTTGGAGCCGAATCGCCATTTGGTTTCGTTAGCATATCTGTACTTTTATACAGTGCTGGTCTTCCTCCTAAATAAACCCAATCCGCTTCAATTGGATCTTGATGAATCGGGCTAAACCACTCGCCATTTGTTGAAGGAAAGTACGATACCACGCCGTAACTTGTGCGGTAAAATTGTCCGTTTGTTGTAGATGAAATAATGATATTATCATCTGTACGATCTATAAAACCATCTTCACCATCACCACCACTTAATACAGACCACATACCTGCACTAGTTGCCATAATAGAACCTATATCTTGTAAACCTGCAAAATATTTATTTGGGTCTGTAGCAGAAAGTGCGATATTTGTTTGCTGACCAACAGCTATGTTATTGGTAATATCTTCCCATGCCGATTGCCCGTTAGAAATTCCTTTTGATATTCCTCCATCGCAAGTTGTATATAAAGTAGTATCATCGTGCGGAGAATACGCAATGTATTGAATATCTGCATGGATATAAGGTTTGGTTTCTGTTGAAGGGTATTGAGACCCCGGAAAACCATCTTTAACACCCAACCAATATGTAATTCTTTCCCAACTTGTACCACCATTAGTGGATTGCCATTGGTTTATTCCTCCAATGGTTACTAAATTGGCATCTAAAGGAGACACTGCAATTGCTAAATCATGGTCTGCTTGTCCGCCATTCCAACCTTCGGTTGGTGCTGACGGCGGATTATCATTAGCGTGTAAAATATTAGGAGTACTAGCTGTTGTTTCATAAACTAATGAGAAATTAGAGCCACTATCGGTCGATTTATAAACGCCCTTTAAACCTCGCTCTAAGTTTCCAGCTATAGCGTATACCACATCTTCATCATTAGCTGAAACTGCCATTTCAATTCTACTTACATCAGAGGTTGGAATACCTGAAGCAATGGTCCAATTTGCACCATTATCGGTTGATTTATAGATATAACCTTCAGTGTAATTATACACACTAGCAGCATAAACTGTATTAGAGTTTCCAACGGCTGTTCCTGGTTTAAATTCAATATCATAAAATGCTTCTGCACCAGTTGTTAATGTATGTGTTGCCCAACCATCGGTAGTTCTAAAAACCCCACCATCTGTAGCAACCATCATGGTAGATGGTGTGTTTGGGTCCATAACAATTTTTGTAATTCTGTAATTATCTGCCACTGTCCAAGTTAATCCTGTAGGATTCCATGATGCGCCACCATCTGTAGATTTTAGGACACCTATACTTCTTCTATCATCCGCCCTGTCTCCTGTTGCTAAATACATTGTAGATGTTGTTGTTGGGTGTATTACCAACCCAGAACATCCTATTACTGATAAAAAATCAGTATTAGTTGTCCAATTATTACCACCATCTGTGGTTTTCCATAAGCCACCATCTGGAGCACCAACATAAAAAGTAGATGCGTCTAATGGATCGAAAGTTATAAATGATAATCTACCAGAACCTGTATCGTAACCTGATGCTACTGAATTACCATTTAAAGAAGACCAATTTGAAGCGTTGGACTTTGCACTATTTTTATTTAAAACTTTATTAGAAGTAGACCACTCCACATAATTGGAATAGTTAGATGATAAAAGTGACATATCGCCTGAAGGATATACCTTATCGGCCACCTTTTTTTCCCAACGTTTAAAAATATTATAACCCTGTCCTTTTGCTGGTGTTTTAGTTTCCCAGTATTTGTCAAATTTTGCTTGGACATTATAAAAAGTTTCCTTTTTACTCGTTCCTTTTTTACTCCAACTTTTACCGTTTTGTCCAAATGATAAAACAGAGAAAAGCACAGTAAATAAAATTGCGTAGATTTTTTTCATTTTTTTATTTAATTAAATTTATTATAAATAATTTGTTCAGCTAGCGTAGACTAAAATTTTGCTTACTTAATGATCTAAAAACAAGTAATTTATTTCATACACTTGTTCTATTTTCCCTATTTTTTTATTCTACCTAAATTTTAACACAAATATTACAAATCCTTTGATATGATAGACACAAAACAACTACTCACCAACTACACAAAGCGGAAATAAAACAAACTTAGAGTTACAATAACCCTTTAACTTTTTTATCCATATAAACTTTTTGAATTAGAAAAGGAGATTAATAAATAACCTCCTTTTCTAAAAAACCTATATTAAACGCTAGTTATAAACTACCAGTTTTTTAACAACTACATGTTCTTTATTATTAATTCTAACGTAATATAAACCCGCAGTATATTCCGATACATCTATTTTGAATGCATTTACTAAAGTAATATCCTTAGAATAGTGCATTAATTTACCTAATGAATTGAATACTTTAATATTAACTGTTTCTTTTTTAGAAGAGATTAAACTAAATGAGTCCGTTGCTGGATTCGGATATAGAGAAACCTCTTTTAATTGTATATCTGCACTTTCACGTCCTAATGTAACAATATTAAAACGAGGAGTACGCCATACACCACGGCCAAATGTTGCTGTGTATAATTTATTATCAACATAATTAACTTCTAACTCACTAATTTTTACGTTTGGTAAATTATTATTAAAGACTTCCCAAGTATTGCTTAAAGTATTGTCTGTATAATAAACACCATAGTCCATCCCTATATATAAGCCATCGTTTCCATTGTTATCCCAAACTACAGCTAATGCGCTAAAATTTGGTAAATCGAATTTATAAGATGTCCAAGTTGTTCCTCCATCTGTGGTTACATATATTTTTTCGGCGCCTTCTGTGGTCACAGCCACTTTGTTAGGATTAGTTGGGTGAACAGCAATGGATGTAATAAAGCCACCATTATAGCTGTTTAACTTCTCCCAGGTACCTCCTCCTGTTGTTGTTTTATTTAACCCAACAGTACTTGCGCCTGATGCATACAATATTAAATTATTGGAAGGTGCAACTTTAAGCTCGAAAAGATTACCACCAAACTGCTGGGAAATTGCTGTCCAATTATCTCCATCATCAGACGTTTTATAAACATGTTTAATTCCAACGTAAAACGTATTTGGTAATATTGGATCTTGTTCCATTGGAGTAATAAAACTCCCACTTCCATCTGGAGTACCGCTAATATAAGCTATAGAGGCTTGGTTTACATCTGTTGTTTTACGAATAATCCCCCCTTGTTGCGTACCGTATAAGATATTTGAATTATTTTTATCAACAAAGCCTTCGCCTCCATCTGCACTAAGCCAGTCTCTCCACACTCCTGCTGCAGTTCGTCCAGAACTTCCGTTATCTTGAGCTCCTCCAGTAATAACAACAGGGTCTGTTTGACTAATTCCAAATCTATAAAATTGTCTTATTCCCAGACCACTAGATAAATCGGTATAAAAGCTTGGACTCATAGTAGCAGAAGGCGTATTTGCCACATAAAAACCACCATCTGTTCCTAAATACACCTTAGAACCAACGGCCTCCATAATACAAATATCGGCGTGCGTATAACCTGCATTGCGACTAGTAGATAACGACCTTTCCCAATGAGAAGCTAAACTAAAATTAAGACCACCATCTAATGATCGCCAAGTATTAACACCTCCTAAAAAGACTACATTAGCATCTGTTTGGCTAACAGCAATATCCATATGATGTGGAGCTTGTCCCCTAGTTCCATCCCCATCTATATCTGAACCAAAAAAGTTTTTTGTTTGAGAAATTCTTTTTAATTTTTCCCCACTATCTGTAGATTTATAAATCGCCTCAAAATAAGCACTTTGCGTACTTGGTTTTGAAGCTTCTGCTAGATAAACCACAGTAGGATCTATTTCAGATACTGCAATCATTTTAGCCCCTAGAGTTCTAAATACATTTGATGATTCTCCTTCAAAACCTTCTGTTAACACTGGGCCATTATCCGTTTGCACTAAAACATCATCAAGAACAATACTTCCACCTTTTGCTGTTTCACCCTCAAAAGCAATATAATAATCGAATGACGGATTTGGCAAAGGAATCGTTTCAGAAACCCAACCTTGTATATCTCCAGAATAACTTGCTAATTCTACCCAAGGATCAAAAAAATCTGATTTATAAAACACTTTAAGCTTATCTATAGATCCAAAATAATCTGATTCAGCATGAAGAAACTTTAAAACAGGATTGTCTCCAACCGAAAGATCTAAAGGAACAGAAACTAGCTTTGTTTTATTTCCTGCCACATTATCCGTACCTGTATTAAATCGGCCAAGGCCATTACCTGTAGCAGCAAAAACAGCTTCAATTCCAAAAGCCTCTTTATTACGTGAGGCAATATACCAAGGCACATTACTTCCATTAACCGATGCTGGTGCATATTCAAATTCCCAATTATCAATTCCAGGTTCATTTAATGAGAAGGTAGCACCACCATCTGTAGATCTTAAAAAATATTCGCCAGATGCATAAACTGTATTATAATCCATGGGCTTAAACTCTACATCATATCCACTAGTTAAAATAGAACTTATCGCTAGCCATGAAATCCCAGAATTTGTCGATTTATAAATCCCTTTGTTCTCTACACTACAATAAAGTTTAGCTGTATTTGAAGGGTCTACTAAAATTTTATTCACGATCCCTGCACCTGGTGTTACTGTTGCTAAAACATTCCAAGTTGCACCAGCATCTGTGGATTTAAAAATAATTCCATTATTACTACCCCAATAATAAATGGAAGAATTGGTGGGATCTATTGCTAGGGAATTAACTCTTAGGTTAGACATGTTATCTGTTAATGGAGTCCATGAAACACCCGCATTTATACTTTTCCAAACACCTCCAGTTTCCGATGCTGCAATAATATGATTAACATTAGTTTTATCTACAGCCAGAGCCATAACTTTACCCGTACCAGGAGAGTCACTTGAAGACGCATTTTCTGAATATGGCCCCAATTGTTCCCAATTACCAGGATCTGCAACCGCAGCTTTTGCCCTAGCAGCCTTTTGATTTATGGATTTATTATAACGCTCCAATTCTTCAAAATAAAATTTTGGAGATTTTAAAACGCCATTATCTTTCATTGAGCGCATGGCTTGGTATTCCCAGCGCTTGTATTGCTTATAACCAGACCCCTTACCTTTATCTCGATTCTCAAAATAAGTTTCGGCGGCTTCTCTAATTTCTTCCACAGTATAAGTCCCTGCGGAAATCATCTGATTGTAATCTTGCTTTTGCGAAAAAGCGGTAATTGCAAATAAGACAAATACCAATGTGTAAATTCTTTTCATAATATTAATTTGTTATAATAACAAACGAATATCCAAAAGCTTCTTAATATACTAGCAGTAAGTGGCTACACAACAACTACACATTCCCATTTTAATCGTTTAAAATCACTTCGACTATGTGATTGATGTTCAATTATAAATTTTTAAATTCTTTATTTAAAAAATCTACCAAAGTGTATTCGCTTTCCTGAAGATTCATTTTTTTGGAAATACGATAGCGCTTACCTTCAACAGCACGTGTAGTGGATTTTAAAAACACAGCTATTTCTTTACTTTTAAAACCCACAAATAAATAATAGCATATTATAATTTCGGAATCTACTAATTGAGGATATTCCTTCTTAATTTTTGTAAAAAAATCAATATTAAGTTCGTTTACCAATTTTAAATGATCCTCATTTTTATCTAAAAGAAGTGGCGCATTAATATGTAAATTTTTATATAATTCCTTTACCTTATTTTGCTGATTTCCGCTTCCATCAAGAGATGAAATACTCTTAATTTCCTTTTTAACATCGCTTATATATTCTTCTAAACCATGAACTTTTAATTTCAGCTTCTCATGATTGGATTTTAAGTAAGTGAACTCGTCATTATTTTTCTCATAATTATCCACCATTTTTGAAGCGCGCCTATGTTTAACAACATAAAAAACAGACACCACAAGAACTACTATAATTAACACAATAATCCATAGCTTATTTATATTTTTCCACTTCCGTTCTTTACCTAATTCAGTTTCAGACTGCATTAATGTATCTCCCAAAAGCAGGCTCGCATTCATTGTTTTGTTTAACACCTCATTTTCTAAAATTCGTAAAGAGTCTACGTAGCTATTTTTAGCCTTAAAATCTTCTTTAAAATCGTAATAGTCAATATAAAGATTATAGTAATTTCTTTTATCATTATCGTTCATTCCGTCTATAACACCTGCGGATTTGGATAAATACAATAATGTTGAATCGATTGCCTTTTTATTAAAATGAAATTCACCCAAACTACCATAGACTGTAGCTAAATGTCGTTTGTGCAATAAAGGCTGAATAGTAGTATTATTTTTTAAAGCTTTTAAGGTATTAAAATGCTTATGCGCCGCATTTAAATTATTTAAATCAAGGTAATTGGTAGTTAATAAAAACTGAGCATACATGTGGTAATATGCATCATCCTTTATGCTTTTATAACGTTCTAAATTATCTAATAATATCTTATTACTCTGCGCGTATTTTTTGTTTCCTAAGGCTTCTAAGGCCTTCATTTGGGTAACTTCAATAATGCCATCATTATTATTAGCTAACTTATAAAATTTTTCAGCTTTTGCTAGATACTCATAAGCACTAGAATCTTTTTTTACGATATAAGAATTATAAAAAAGCTCTAATGAAGCCCAACCTGCTACATTATAATTTTTTTCAAGCTCGGCATATTTTAATGCCAAAATGCTATTTTGATACCGTTTTACGGTTTCGTTATTTTTATCGTTAATTAATACTTTTAACTCGTAATAACAGGCAAGATGCCCCTTAATTTTTTCGTTTAAGGGTAGCGTAATTGAATCTAAAAATAAAGCTGCTTTTTTAGGGTTTTTATCGATTATATTATTTGCCGAATCAATATATTTCAAATTTGGACCTTTATGATCATTTTGAGAAACAACAGGATTACTAAATAAAAAAACAGCTAAAAATAATAGATTAAATAATAATTTTAAATTCAATGGTCTTAGGGTTAAAGTCTATATTTTATTACATGCTAAAATATAAAAAGGCTGCATCAAATGATGCAGCCTTTAACAAAAATCTTTTTTTTTATAAATTTAGAATCTATTATCGCCATCAAGTAAATCGCCAAGGCCTCCAAGTACACTTCCTTCGCCTTTACTCTTACCACCTGCTCTAGGTGCCGATGCCAACACACGACCTGCCAACCTACTAAAAGGTAGGGATTGAATATATACGGTACCAGGACCTTGAAGTTTAGCAAAAAATAAGCCTTCGCCTCCAAAAACCGTGTTTTTAATACCACCAATAAACTCGATATCGTAATCTACCGTTTGATCGAAACCTACAATGCAGCCAGTATCTACGCGTAATGTTTCGCCCGCTTTAAGTTCTTTCATAGCCATGGTTCCTCCTGCATGAACAAATGCCATACCATCGCCTTCTAGTTTTTGCATAATAAAGCCCTCACCTCCAAAAAGTCCGCGTCCTAGTTTTTTAGAAAACTCAATACCTACGCTTACACCCTTTGCTGCGCATAAAAAAGCATCTTTTTGACAAATAAATTTGCCGCCAAAACGCGATAAATCTATTGGGATTATTTTTCCTGGATATGGTGATGCAAAGGATACATTACGTTTACCGACTAGATCGTTATAAAAAGCCGTCATAAATAAGCTTTCTCCTGTTAAAATTCGTTTTCCGGCACCTAATATTTTACCTAAAAACCCTGTATCGTTTTGCGAACCATCACCAAAAATGGTTTCCATTTTAATGCCATCGTCCATCATCATAAAACTTCCAGCTTCGGCTACAACGCCTTCTTGTGGATCGAGTTCAATTTCTACGTATTGCATTTCTTCGCCGTAGATGCGATAGTCTATTTCGTGTGAAGTCATTTTGCTAGTTTTTTTTGTGATTCGCTTATATGTTGATTTGTTTTGAGTTTTGTTACAAAGTTTTTAAAAAAATTTGAATTTGAATTGGCTAAATTTTAAATTCTAAAAAAGTTGTAAAAGTTATTTCACTGAGTTTCTCGGAGACTGAACAGTTAATTTTTAAAGTTCCAAGTTTTAAAGTTGGAATATTTTTTTTCACGCATGAAGCCGCAAAGTGTTATTATTGACTAAAAAACACGCTATTCCTTATGAAACTAAATATCCTAAACTTTTACGTGAACAAACTGAAAACTGATACTGTGACTAAGACTGAAAACTAACTTTTAACCTTTACACTCCACTCAAAATTAAATGTTGAAACAACAATACCTTCCTCGTTTTTTCCTACAGATTCCATCCAAAGGGCTTGTCCTTCGCCGGTTTCTATGGCTTTTTTTAGTACTTCGTCCACAGCCTTACCATCTGTACAAGTAAATGTTATTTTACCTAATGCTTTTTTAGTAAATGTGGCTTTATTTGATGTTACCAACATAGATATGCGTTTACCAGAGTCTTGAATTTTAGAAATCATTAATGCACCGGTTGAAAACTCTGCTGCCATGCCTTGTACTGCCCAAAACATAGACTTAAATGGGTTTTGGTTTATCCATTTAAATTTAACACCTACTATACATTTTTCTGTATCTATATGTTTTGTTCTTACGCCACAAAGGTATGCCGATGGCAGCTTGAACATGGTGTAAGTATTTAATTTATTTGGTGTTAACGCCATTTTATATGTTTTAATTTTTTACTAAGTTATGAAAATAATTCACATTCCTAAATGTTAATTTTATGTTAATTTTTAGTACTATGCGTAACAAAGTACCTTCTTTTAGACATATATTTGCATAAGAAACTATTATATGTTTTAAATCAATCGAAAAAAATCATGTTAGACAATCATCAAAAAAACATTGCCACTTTTATTCACTTATCTACGTTTAGTAGGTTCTTTATTCCTTTTGGGAATTTTATTGGGCCTATTCTTTTATGGAGTGTGAATAAGGACAAATCGGAATTTATAGATAGAAACGGGAAAGCGATTATTAATTTTCAGTTAAGTGTGTTTTTGTACGCTATTATTTTAGGTACGTTATCCATTCCGTTTTTTGTTTTTAAAATTTTTAGTGGTATTGATTTTATAGATTTTAATGCCTTTGAGAGTTTCCATATTACTATTGGTAAGCCTTCGCCTCTACTATACATTGGTGGCGCTTTAGGTGCTATAGCAGTAATTGGTTTTATTATTGAATTGGCCTTAATAGTTGTGGCTAGTTTAAAAGCTAGAGATGGCGAGGTGTATAAATACCCGTTTACTATTAATTTTTTAAAATAACACACCCCTTAATCCCCTCTTTTTAGAGGGGAAACTGAAACCTTAAAAAGAAAACCATGAATACTACAGAGCAGCTAAATCTGCGGACTAACCCGCGTTAGGGATTGCAGTGGAAAGCCCACAGCCCGACGCAGGAGGTGCGAGGACTTGTAACGGAAAGCCCGACCCTTGTGGTAACGCCCAACTAGTCGAAGTGACAAAATAAAATTTCATCAATAATCAATCAATCAAATCAATCAAAAAATGAACAGTTTCACAACATTAAAACGCCTTAGAACATGAAGATAGAAAACACAAAAGCACAAATGCGTAAAGGGGTTTTGGAATTCTGTATACTATCGGTCTTAAAAGACGACGATGCTTATGTAGCAGAAATTTTGAGCACCTTAAAAGATGCCAAGTTGCTGGTGGTTGAAGGGACCATTTACCCTTTACTTACCCGACTTAAAAACGCAGGACTTTTAAATTACAGATGGGAAGAATCAACCTCTGGACCACCAAGAAAGTATTACGGTTTAACCGAAACCGGAAAATTATTTTTAAAGGAATTAGATACCACTTGGAGTGAATTACACAACGCAGTAACTATAGTAACAAGCCAAAAAACACCAAAGAAATGAATAAAACAGTCAACATAAATTTAGCAGGTATATTTTTTCATATAGATGAGGATGCGTACTTAAAATTACAACGCTATCTGGAGGCTATAAAACGTTCGTTTACGGACTCGCAAGGGCGATCTGAAATTATAGCCGATATTGAAGCGCGTATTGCCGAACTTTTTAATGAGCGCGTGCAAAACGATAAACAGGTTATTAGAATTGCCGAGGTAGATGAAGTGATATCGGTAATGGGACAACCTGAAGATTACTTGGTGGACGACGAGATTTTTGAGGATGAGCCACAGGCCAGTTACAGAACAAAATCTACTACTTCGAGAAAGCTTTTTAGAGATACAGACAACTCTTATGTAGGTGGCGTATCATCTGGATTATCGCATTATTTTGGTGTTGATGCTATATGGATTAGATTAGCATGGATCCTTTTAATTTTTGGTGCTGGTACCGGTATTTTACTTTATATTTTACTTTGGATTTTAGTTCCGGAAGCTAAAACTACTGCCGAAAAAATAATGATGACGGGCGAGCCTGTTAACATTAGTAACATTGAAAAAAAAATTAAAGACGGCTTTGAAACTGTTACCGAAACCGTTGGTGATGTGGCCAAAAATGTATCGGACTCGGTATCGAATGCGGCTAAGAATATAGATGTTAAGAAAACGGGGAATTCTATAAAATCGTCTTCCAGATCTTTTTTTGAAACCATAGGCGACATTATTATGTTTTTCTTTAAGGTGTTCTCAAAATTTATTGGCGTGCTGCTAATTATAGCTAGTGCTGCAACGTTAATTGCGCTTATTGTAGCTTTATTTTCTGTTGGTATTGCCGATGTAATTCATATACCTGGTTTAGACCTTGTAGAGATTGCCAATACCGGCGAAACCCCAATTTGGTTAGTGTCTTTATGTGCCTTTTTTGCCGTTGGAATTCCTTTCTTTTTCTTATTCTATTTAGGGCTAAAGATTTTAATAAACAACCTGAAATCCATTGGCAACCTTGCTAAATTCTCGTTACTTGGTTTGTGGATTATCTCGATTATAGCGCTTATTATTTTTGGTGTAAGACAAGCTAGCGAACATGCCTACGAGGAGAGCTACACCGAAAAAACCGAGCTTCCAATTACCGCAAAAGATACGCTTACTATTAAAATGGTAAACAACGATAATTTTAACTCGGATTATGGGCGTCATGATAATTTTAAACTAGCCTATAACGACAATGGTGATAAGGTACTATACTCTGCGGATATTGATATTATTGTAAAATCGACTACAGACTCGGTAGCTAGAGTAGCTATTAGAAAAAAAGCCGATGGTAGAGATTATGATAGCGCTATTGAGCGTGCAAAAAACATTAATTATAATTTCGATTTTAAAAACAACACCTTGTTACTGGACTCGTACTTAACCACACATCCAGATAATAAATTTAGCGACCAAGAGGTTGATGTTGTTCTTTATTTACCAGAAAACGCAGTAACATATTTTAATAATAGCGCCAAAGGACATTTGAATTACCGCACGTATGATGGCAATATAATTTCTAGAGATGACACCAATCATTACATGAAAATTATTTATGAAGATGCTGTATGTTTAGACTGCCCAGAGGAAAATATTAAAATTAAAGTGAATACACCTAGTGTTAAAATTAATGACGATGGTATTGAAATTCATTCCAACGAAGGCCATTTAAAAATAGATAAAAATGGTATTAAAGCCGAATCTGAGGAAGTAAACCTAAACATAAATGCCGAAGGTGTTGAAATAGACGCAGAAGATTAAATAATAAAACAAAAATCCCGATATAATATCGGGATTAGTTTACCTAACAATTCATCAATAAAAATCGACAATTCAGATATTTAAGTTTCTAATTAATGCTATTTAGAAGGATATTTGTACAACAGTTAATCATCAATCAAAAAACGAACCGTCATGACTACACTAATCAAATTCATTGTTGCCACCGTGTTAAGTTTAACCCTTTTTTCGTGTAATTTCGATATGAATTACAACACTGGTGTTCGCGGAAACGGCGAGATTATCTCTCAAGACCGCAGTATTACCGAATCTTTTACCGCCATTAAGGCTACCGAAGGCTTAGATGTTTATTTAACCCAAAGCGATATTGAAAGTATAAGCGTTGAAGCCGATGCTAACTTACACGACATTATTTTAACCGAGGTTGAAAATGGTGTTTTAAAAATTCACACCAAAGAAAACATTGGTAAAGCCAAAGCCAAAAAAGTACATATAAGCTTTAAAGATATATCGAGCATAACATCTACTAGTGGTAGCGATGTATATTCTACGAATACCATACATGTTGAGCGGTTAGATTTAAAAACAACCAGTGGAAGTGATATGACGCTTGATGTAAACACAACGGTTTTAAATTGCAAATCCACCAGCGGCAGTGATTTAAGACTCTCTGGAAAAACGGTTAAATTACTTGCTGAAGCTACCAGCGGAAGCGATATTGAAGCAGCCGATTTAATGGCAGAATCTAGCGAAGTAAAAGCCACTAGTGGCGCAGATATTACCGTAAACACATCAAAAGAATTAACGGCTAGAGCTACAAGTGGTGGCGATATAAACTACTATGGCAACCCAAAAACAGTCAATAAAAGTGATAGTTCGGCAGGCAGTGTAAAACAAAAATAACCAACCAAACCAACCACTGTTTAAACCATCTTGGTCTTTTTTAAAGGATTGAGATGGTTTTTGTTTTATATTTGATAGTGACTTATTTTACCTGTTATTGTCTAATAAGTATAGAGTGAAACAAAAAAAACAATTAACTCGTTTAAAAATGAAAAAATTTCTTTCCATATTTTTTTTAAGCTTACTATCTATTACCCTTTGTAAAGCGCAAAGTACCGAGAAAGTTAAGGGCAATAGAATTGTAACAATACAACAAACCAATATTGAAGCGTTCCATACTATTATTTTAGATGAAGACTTTGAAGTTGAAATTATTTATGATGCTAACCCATTTGTTGAAATTGAAACAGACGAAAACCTACATGAATACATTGATTTTAAAGTTGTTGATAGTGTACTTACCTTTAATAAAAAAGCCAGAATAACATCAAAAAAGCAGCTAAACATTAAAGTCACTCATAATGATGTTTTAAAACACATTGAAACGACTGATGATGCCGAAATACTATCGCTAGCTACAATGGATATTGAAAATGGATCTTTAAAAACAAGAGGTTCATCAAAAGCAGGATTAACTGTAGAATCGAATGTTTTTTCGGTTGATATGGATGATAAATCTAAAGTGAAATTAAATTTAACTAGCGAAAACTGTTTACTTTCTATGAGCGGCAACAGCAAGATTGATGCCTTAATAAACACCTCGGTTTTTACAACAAATTTATATCAACGTGCCACAGCAAACATTGAAGGTTCTAGTAAAACAGTTAAAGCAGAATTAGATAATAATACTGCGTTTAATGGAAAAAACTTTACAATAAATACCTGCGAAGTCATTTGTAGTATAAGTAGCGATGCACACCTAGAAGTTTTAGACGATATTACTATTGAAGCCTCTGGAGCGAGTTCTATTTATTTATATCAGAACCCTAAAATTATTATTAACAAGCTTGCTGACACGGCGAAACTTCAAAAGAAGGTTAAATAATTTTTCCTTCGTTAATTCTTACAACAAAAAAAGCCAAAGTAAATTACTTTGGCTTTTTTTGTTGCGATAAGAGAGAGCGTTTATTTTTAGTATTCTTATGGTTTGCTCCTTTCTTATAACGACCTCAATTTAACTTTATTTAAATACCAAAACAAAAGTCATTTAAAATATATTTATGCAAACGTTTGCATAAAACTAATAAATTATTAATTTTGATGAAGTTATTTCTAATTCTAAAAACCGAACATAGAACCCTTGTGGTATATTTTAGAAAAAAGAAACAGCTAACCATTGTATTATTGGTTAAAAATTAAAATTATATATCCTTATAAACACAAAGTAATAATGCCAAATTTAAACCTTAACATACACGTTTTTCCAACCAAAGAACAAACTGGAAATGCCGCAGGAAAGGCTATAGAAACTTGTATTGTAAACTTGCAAAAAACAAGAAACGATATTAGAATAATATTTGCAGCCGCACCTTCACAAGACGCCATGCTAAACCACCTATCAAGCTCAAAATTAATTGATTGGAGTAAAATAACAGCATTTAACATGGACGAATATATTGGTTTAAAACCTGGTGCACCGCAATTATTTTCATCTTATTTACAACGAAATCTTTTTTCTAAAGTTGATTTAAAGGAAATTAATACTATTAACACAAACCATGATGTCCCTAATGAAATTGAACAATACGAGCAGTTATTAACGGCTGCACCAATAGACATAGTTTGTTTAGGAATTGGTGAAAACGGACACATAGCATTTAATGATCCACCGGTAGCCGATTTTAATGACCCACAAACCATTAAAGTAGTGGAATTGGACCATGCTTGTCGTGTGCAACAGGTAAATGATGGTTGCTTTAAAACAATTTCTGATGTACCTAAAAAAGCGATAACCTTAACAATACCAACACTAAATAATGGAACTCATTTATTCTGTGTTGTTGTTGGTCATAAAAAAAATGAGGCCGTAAAAAACACCTTATCTGGTATAATAACTACAACGTGTCCAGCATCAATACTCACAAAACATCCAGATTGTAGTTTTTATTTCGACGCGCAAGCATACAAAGGCATCTAGGTTTACCCTATTCTCGAAGATTCTCTAATAATTAATTCTGTTTTTAAAGTTATTATTTCAGAATCTATAATATCATTATTATCTTCTATTTGACGTATTAAAAGTTTTGCCGAGGCTTCTCCCATGTGAAATGCACGATCATTAACCGTAGTTAAATTAGGCTCTATAATTCGAGATATAGGGTAATTACTAAATCCTACAATGGCCACCTGTTGTGGAATTTTTATTTCATTTTTTCTAAAAACTTGAATGGCACTAACTGCCGTATAATCATTAGCACAAAACAATCCGTCGGGCAATTCTGGAAGGCTTAAATATTTTTTAGCACATGCAACACCTTCGTCATAACTTAAGCTATTGGTTTGCATAATTAAAGTTTCATCTACAGGTAAATCATAACTTTTTAGCGCTGCTTTATAACCTTCCAATCGGGCTTTAAAAATATTAGTTTTTTGATTTCCAGCTATATGCCCTATTCTTTTACAGCCGCTTTTTATAAGATGCTCAGTTGCTGTGAAGGACGATTCAAAATCGTTAATTACAATTTTACTTGCATCAAAATCGGTAGGAACGCGGTCATAAAAAACAAGAGGCACACCAAGCTTATTGAATTTTTTAAAATGTTTACAATTAGTTGTTTCAATACTTAAACAACTAATAATACCATCTACCATTCTTGTTTGTAATATTTTAGTGATTTCTTGTTCTCTTTTTAAAGCGTCTTTAGATTGATAAATAGTTACGTTATAATTATTTTTATATGCAAAATCTTCAATACCGCTAATTACAAGCGAGTGAAAATGAATATCAATCCTAGGAACAATAACACCAAGAGATCTCGTTTTTTTCATTCTAAAACTAGAAGCTATAGAATTAGGAGTAAACCCCTTCTCATCGGCCTTTTTCTGAACTCTTTTTTTAGTAGCATCACTTATTGCAGGATGATTACCCAAAGCTCGAGAAATTGTTGAAGGAGATAAATTAAGATCTTTTGCTAAATCTTTTAATGTAATTCTGTTTTTCATAAAAAAATAAACAAACGTTTGCTACCCATATTTTTTATCGAGATTAACCTTCGATATTTCTTATTTGAAACACTTAAAAAGGTATTTCATTAAATTAACACTTTACACCACCATTAAGTTATATTTAGTATAATTGGGTGATTTATATTAAATGACAGTTATTATTTTCCAGCTTGAAGCCAATCCACAATTAACAAAGTTAAATATATATATTAAATAGCAATAATTCTACGTATCACAAGTTTTTATGCAAACGTTTGCATTAATTTGTATTTTTATTTAAGTTTGTGACGTTAGGTTGATAAATGAGTTTCTAAATTAGATACATTCGTTTATTGCATTAACTTCTAAAAACACACCAAAACAAAACAACAACTATATGCAATTACTCGATTGGATAGTACTGGCTTTTTACTTTATTCTATTATTATCAATTGGCTTATGGGCCTATTCTCGAGTAAAAAATTCCGCAGATTTTTATACCGCAGGCGGAAAATTACCTTGGTGGCTATCTGGTGTTTCACATCATGTTTCGGGTTATAGCGGAGCCGTATTTGTAGCGTATGCTGGCATAGCATATACACACGGTTTTACATTATATGTTTGGTGGGCTTTTACAGTTGCTATCGCTACCCTACTCGCCGCTTTTTATATCGCACCAAGATGGGCTAAACTTAGAAAGTTCGCAAATATTCAGTCGCCAACGGAATACCTACTAACTCGATACGATCTTAAAACCCAACAACTAATTGCGTGGGTAGGTTCTATTATAAAAGTATTTGATACTGGAGGTAAACTTGCTGCAATAGCCCTTTTGCTAAATGTTTTTAGCGGAACCTCAATAACTTTTGGTATTCTATTAGTGGGGGTTGTATCCTTAATTTACATAACTATTGGAGGTTTATGGGCAGATGTTTGGAATGATTTTGCTCAGTTTATTGTGCAGTTATTAGCTGGAATAACCATGTTTGTTATAATCATCATTAATTCTGAAGATGGATTAATGAGTGTTGCAACAGTTTGGGATAAACTTCCTGAAGGCAACTCAGACTTTTTTAACGACCCTTACACTATTACTTTCGCGTTTACCATGCTACTAATTAATTTCTTTAGTTATAGTGGCGGTACCTGGAATCTTGCCACACGTTTTATATCATCGTCTTCAGCAAAAGTTGCAAAAAAAGCTGGGATATTATCTTCAATTTTATATCTTATTTGGCCTTTAATCCTATTATACCCCATGTTTGTGGCACCCATGTTTTTAGAAAATCTTTCGGATCCAACACTTTCGTACGGATTAATGGCTAAAAAGTTTTTACCCGCTGGTTTACTTGGTTTAGTATTAGCATCTATGTTTGCTAATACGCTTTCCATGACATCATCAGACTCTAACACCATATCTTCTGTGATATGTAGAGATATTTTACCAAATCTATTTCCTAAATCCCGAAATTTATCGCAAAAAAAAGAATTAAGATTAGCTAGAATTTGTACCTTTTGTTTCACAGCAATTACAATTATCGTGGGGTTAAACGCTAGTAGTTTTGGTGGTATTTTTGGTTTAATAGTAACTTGGTTCGGCGCTTTATTAGGCCCAATATCAGTTCCTATGATTCTTGGCTTACTTCCAGCATTCAAAAAAAGTGGTAGCAGCGCTGCAATGGCATCAATTATAGGTGGTTTATTAGTTTTTATAATTTTAAAACTAGTAGAACAAAAATCACTTGCCTTAGAAATGGGAGGCCCTATATTAGCATCATTAGTTATTTTTACACTAGTTGGTTGGTTAAACAAAACACCTATTCCTCAAAAAATAACTGAACTCCATTTGAGTTTAAACAAGAATCCGAACGATTAACAGCATGAATTTTAAAGCTTTAGATTATAGAACAAATGAGCCCATTACCGTCGAGGTTGAGGGTGGTTACATTAAAAACATATCTAAATGCGAACAACGCCTTGAGCATTCCTATTACATAGCACCAGGATTAGTAGATCTTCAAGTTAATGGGTATAAAGGTATTGATTTAAACAGTTTAGACTTAAAAGTTGCCGACGTTAACAAAATATGTGAAGATCTCTTAGAAGAAGGCATAACAAGCTTTCTTCCAACTATAATTACAAATAGTGATGAAAGCACAACCTATTTATTAAAAATTGTTTCCCGCGCCTGTAATGAATCATTTAAAACAAATGAATCTATAGGCGGCATCCATTTAGAAGGTCCATTTATATCTTTAGAAGATGGACCAAGAGGCGCACATTCCAAAGCATTTGTAAAGGCACCCAATTGGGAACTTTTTACAAAATGGCAAAACGCAGCGAATGGAAAAATTCGAATAATAACCCTATCTCCCGAATGGCCAGAATCAATCGAATTTATTAAAAATTGTGTTGCATCAGGAGTAATTGTTTCTATTGGCCATACTGCTGCAAGTCCAAAACAAATTCAAGACGCAATTAAAGCAGGAGCCACAATGTCTACACACCTAGGAAATGCTTCGCACGCCATGTTACCGCGCCATAATAATTATATTTTTGAACAATTAGCTTCTGATGATCTCTGGGCTAGTATTATTGCCGATGGCTTCCATTTACCAGATGCTTTGCTGAATATTTTTCTAAAAACAAAACCAGATAAAAGTATTTTAGTTAGCGATACAACATCTTTCGCTGGTCTTCCTACAGGAAACTATAAAAGTCATATTGGTGGCGAAATCACACTAGATGCTTCAGGAAAATTACACATGCAAGGAAATCCTTATATGCTAGCAGGTTCTGCTCAATCTTTACTTTGGTGTGTGAACCAATTAATTAATAAAAACATCGCATCATTAAAAGACGCATGGCATATGGCGTCAATTAAACCTACAGAAATATTATTTGGCACATCCAATAACTTACTACAAGTTGGACAAAAAGCTAATTTGGTGATTTTTGAAAAAACCGATAATGGTTTAGAAGTAATAAAAACTATTCAATCTGCAGATATCGTGTATTCTAATCCTAATAAAAACTAATTGTCGGGATGACAGGATTTGAACCTGCGACCACATGACCCCCAGCCATGTACGCTAACCGGACTGCGCCACATCCCGTTTAAAACAATACCAAAGAACGTATTTTTTAAAATAATTACAAAACAAAAAAAGCCGAAGCAAATGCTCCGGCTTAATATTATTATAAATTCTACAAGTTAATTATAACTAGACGTAGACACCTCGAATGTAGAGTCTTTAGCTGCTAAATAACGTTCTGCATCTAAAGCTGCCATACAACCTGTACCAGCTGCTGTAACCGCTTGTCTATACACGTGGTCTGCTGCATCACCAGATACAAAAACACCTTCAATATTAGTTTTAGACGTTCCTGGAGTATTTATTATATATCCTGTTTCATCTAATTCTAAAAAGCCTTTAAATATATCTGTGTTTGGTTTGTGACCAATAGCGACAAAAAATCCAGTGGCTTCAATGTCGTGCTTTTCATTAGTTTTATTATTAACCACACGAACGCCTGTTACCACTTGTCCATCACCTAAAACCTCATCGGTTTCAGAGTTAAATAAGATTTCTATATTTTCGGTGTTTTTAACACGAGTAGCCATAATTTTTGAAGCTCTAAACTCATCTCTACGAACTAACATAGTTACCTTTTTACAAAGTTTAGATAAATAATGTGCTTCTTCGCAAGCTGAATCTCCCGCACCAACAATTACAACTTCTTGGTTTCTGTAAAAGAAGCCATCACACACAGCACAAGCTGAAACGCCTCCTCCTAATTTTAAATATTTCTGCTCAGAATCTAACCCTAAATATTTTGCAGATGCTCCAGTAGAAATAATAACGGTATCACAATGAATTTCTTTCTCTTCATTAACCCACACCTTATGCACATCACCAGAAAAATCTACTTTTGTTATCCATCCATCACGAATATCAGCTTCAAAACGTTGTGCTTGCGCTTGTAATTGCATCATCATTTCTGGACCAGTAATACCTTCTGGATACCCCGGAAAGTTTTCAACCTCATTAGTAGTTGTTAATTGTCCTCCTGGTTGCGTACCTTGATATAAAACAGGGCTCATATTTGCTCTAGCAGCATAAATTGCGGCTGTATAACCTGCTGGTCCAGAACCTATAATTAAGCATTTAACTTTTTCTATTGTATCAGACATAATTCCTATTAATTTTAGTAGTACAAAAGTAGAATTTTTGATTGAAACCTTACAGTTAAGTTATCAACAGTTTCTATAACCACATAACACTTCATTATAAAAAAGATTGCTATCTGTTTTTTTCGTAACTTAAGTAGCGTAACCTCCTAATAATTAACATTATGAAAAAGCTCACATTATTTATTTGTATTATTCTATTATGCTCTTGTAACAACAAACCAAAAGTTGATAACATAGAAAAAACACCTTCTATAATTGTTAACACCAATAATAGTTTAGAAGGCGCTTGGAAACTAGTAAGTTTTATAAATTATGGCGAAAACGGAATAGCAGACACCATTTTAACCTCGGATACTAATAAACAGATCAAAATGTATTCGAAAACAAAAGTGATGTGGAGCAGGACTAGAATTTTCGACACTATTGACTGGTTTGCTTATGGAGAATATAAGATTGAGAATGGTATTTTAACCGAAATTTTAGAATACGGCTCTAAATCGATGAACGAAGTTATAAAGGAAAAAACTGAATTTAGTTTTAATGTAACTATTAGCGAAAATGAATTTAGCCAAACCGAAATTGATGATTTAGGACATCCTATTATCTCTGAAAATTATATTCGATTGGAATAAAGACACTATTTCTTAATCAAATTAAGCTAAAAAGAAATAGGGACTATAATTGCTTATAGTCCCTTTTGTATAGTTTTAAAGTAAAAATTACTGGTTTTTAAAGATCAAACAAACCTGGTAAATACATTGATATTGCCGGAATGTAAGTTATAAGTAATAATACGATGATCATTATAAGTAAAAAGGGCAGTAAAGGCTTAACAACTTGCGTTACCGATACATTGGCAACACCACTACCCACAAAGAGTATAGTTCCCACAGGAGGCGTACATAAACCAATACATAAATTTAATACCAATACAATACCAAAATGTACAGGATCCATACCTAAAGCAACCACTACAGGTAAGAATATAGGTGTAAATATTAGTACTGCTGGCGTCATATCCATAAAGGTTCCAATAATTAATAACACGATATTTATTACTAAAAATATAACTATTTTATTACTGAATTGCTCCAACAAAAAGCCACTTATAAGTTCTGGAATACCTTCAAAAGAAAACAACCAAGACATCGCCATAGATGTACATATTAGGAACATAACTACGGCAGTTGTTTTAGCGCTAGTTAGTAATATATCCGGAAAATCCTTTGTACTAACATCGCCATAAACAAGTGCTAACACTGCTGCATATAACACTGCAATTGCAGATGCTTCGGTTGCTGTAAAAACTCCAGCTACAATACCACCAACAACAATAACCAATAGTAAAAGGCTAAAAAATGCTTTTCTAAAATAGGTCCATATTAATGATATAGGAGCACGAGTACCTTTAGCAAATTTTCTAGTGATAGCCACAAAAGCTATATACGCCATAATGGCAAGCCCTAATAAAATACCTGGTAAATAACCAGCAATAAATAAAGCGGCTACTGATGCGGTTCCGCCACTAGCCAATGCATATACAATTAAAATATTACTAGGCGGAATTAACAACCCTGTAGTGGCCGAAGTGATATTAACCGAGGCACTAAATTCTCTTGGATATCCTTCGTCTTCCATTCTATCTGTCATAATACTACCTATAGCAGATGTTGCTGCAATTGCAGACCCTGAAATGGCTCCAAACAACATGGAAGCTAATACATTTACATAAGCCAAACCTCCTGGTAAGCTCGCTACTAGAGATTTAGCAAAATTGATAAGGCGGTTAGCAATACCACCACGTTTCATAATTTCGCCTGCCAATACAAAAAACGGTATGGCTAATAGCGCAAAACTATCAATACCGGTGGTCATTCGTTGTGCAATAGTTGTTAATCCTGGCAGTTTATCAATATTAAGCAGTAAACTTAATGTGGTAGAAATACCAATACTATAAGCTACTGGTACTTTTAACATTAATAATGTAAAAAAACTTGCAAATAAAACGATAATACTTATTACTTCTATACTCATGTCTATTCGGTTATTTTGTTAGCACTAATTTGTGTGATGTGATAAATTGAAAACCACATAATAAGTAAACCACTTATTGGTAAAATGGCATAAATATAGCCTAACGGAATTCTTAATGTCCCTGATAATTGCCCTAAATGTAATGTGGTATACACTAAATTAAAACCACCTATTACCATAACTATTAAAGCAAATAAAAAGACACAAATCTCTATAAAATACAAGGCTTTTTTTCGTCCACTTGCGGAAAACTTCTGATAGAGAAAATCCATTGATAAATGCTGTCTTTTAGCATTAAGATAGGCTGCTCCTAAAATAGACAACCAAATTAGCGAGAATCTTGCAAGCTCCTCTGTAAAGGCAAAAGATGTATTTAGAATATATCTAGAAAACACTTGACCTAAAACATCTACAACCAACAATCCAAAAATAGCAACCAGGATAACCTCCATGATTCTACATACTTTATTAAAAAGAACATCTGCTGTTTTCATAATTATTGGTTTTTAATTTTATTAATTAAATCATCCATTTCTGGGTGCTCCTTTTGAAAAGTTTCTAAAACTGGTTTAGACTTTTCTTGAAATAAGGATTTCTCCGGAATAATAATTTCTACCCCAGCAGCCTTAGCTACTGCCATAGATTCTTCAACAGAATCACTCCAAAATTTCTTTTGTGCTTGACTCGATATATCGGCCGCTTCTTGTACCCAAATTTTTTCTTCTTCGGTTAAACTTTCCCAATATTTTGTACCAATTAATAATACATCTGGAACCGATGAGTGCTGATCTAGGGTATAATACTTACTTACCTCATAATGATTTGACGACACAAACGATGGCGGATTATTTTCTGCACCATCTACCACACCCTGTTGGATAGCGGTATAAAGTTCTCCATAAGCCATAGGCGTTGGCGAACCACCTAAAGAATTTACCATATTAATAGCCATTTGGTTGTTCATGACTCTAATTTTAAGACCTTTTAAATCATCGGGTGTACGTATAGGTTTATTTGAGGTATAAAAGCTTCTGCTTCCTGCATCATAATAACACAATCCGCGTAACCAAAATTTACTTCCTTTTTCTAAAATAGATTTCCCTACTTCGCCTTCTAAAACATCAAATTGGTGTTGCTTATCTCTAAATAAATAAGGAATCCCTAGAATATGATATTCAGGTACAAAATTAGATAAGGTCGCTGCACTCACTTTAGTAACGGCTACGCTTCCAATTTGCAATAACTCGAGCGTTTCTCGTTCGGAACCTAATTGGCCATCTGGAAAAATCTTGATATCCATTTTTCCTCCGGACTTTTCGGCAAGAGCTCTTTTAAATTCCAAGATTCCTTTGTGAACTGGGTGCGATTGCGGTAAGGTATGTGCTAGATACATAACTTTTACATCGCTATTCCTTTTACAGCCTGTAAAAAGAAATACCAGTAATAGGCAATAAAACATTCTATTCATCATAATTGTGGTGGTGTTTTTTCAAGTTTAATTTAGTTTAGTTTAGTATTTAAAATTTAAAGTAGTTCACTGCGTTATTATAACAAATATCTTGAACCAATTTTCCTAGAAATTCTATGTCGTTTGGCACCAAGCCATTGTTAACATCTTCGGCAAGAAGATTACATAAAATTCGTCTAAAATAATCGTGTCTAGGAAAGGATAAGAAACTTCTGCTATCGGTTAACATACCCACAAAACGACTTAATAAGCCCATGTTTGATAAGGTGTTAAGTTGTTTTTCCATACCGTCCTTTTGGTCTAAAAACCACCAACCAGAACCCCATTGCATTTTTCCTGGTGCATCCGAATTTTGAAAGTTCCCCATCATGGTAGCAAACACTTCGTTTTGCGATGGGTTTAAATTATAGGTAATGGTTTTTGCTAATTGATTGGTTGCATTTAGTGTATCGAATAATTTAGACATAAACTCGGCCATTGGAAAATCGCCAATAGAATCTACACCTGCATCTAGTCCAACTTGCTCTAACAATAATGAATTATTATTTCGAATAGGTCCTAAATGATATTGTTGTATCCAATCGTATTCGTGGTATTTTTTACCTAAGTAAATAAACAAAAACGAGCGATATTTATTAACCTCGTTCTCGCTTAGGTTATTTCCATTTAATTTTTTAGTAAATATCTCTGAAACTTCGGCTTCATTATAATCTACCATAGTAAGCGCTTCTCCTACACCAAAATCGGATAAGCGACAGCCATGACTATTAAAGAATTCTATTCGCGTATCTAAAGCGCTTAAGAAATCATTTAATGTGGTTATTTTTAAATTGGTACTAGCTTCTAGCTTTTGTAAATAGCTTAAAAAGTTATCTTTATTAATAAAAAACAAAGCATCTGCTCTAAAGGTCGGCAATACTTTGGCTGAAATATTATCGTTTTCAGCTATTTGCTTATGGTAATTTAAATCGTCCGTTGGGTCGTCTGTAGTACAAACTACCTCAACTTTCATATCTTCTAATAATTGGGCTGGCGTTTTATTTTCTAGAATAGCATTTGCTTTTTCGTAAATAACATCGGCTGTTTTAGGACTTAAAAGCTCATTAATACCAAAATAGGCCTTTAGCTCTAAATGCGTCCAATGAAACAATGGATTCCTTAGCGTATAAGGTACTGTTTCTGCCCATTTTAAAAACTTCTCCTTTTGCGAAGTATTAGAACCCGTTATATACTTTTCCTCAATACCATTTGCTCGCATACCACGCCATTTATAATGGTCGCCTTGTAACCAAGCTTTGGTAATGTTTTTTACAGGTAATTCTTCAGCTATATCTTTTGGAGATAAATGATTATGATAATCAATTATTGGTAAATCCTTAGCATACTCATGGTATAGAACTTGAGCAACTTCAGATTGTAATAAAAAATTTTCTGTAATAAAAGGTTTTGGGCTCATAACAAATTTCTAGTGTACGGATACTTCTAAAGGGTTATTAATTTTTAAGGTGAAATCTTTTATGTAGTTTTCCCAAGATTCTTTTGTAGTAAACTCATTGGCTTCTTTCCATCCATAACCCGAATAGAAAACAGCTTTTCCTTGGTTTATTTTTATTTGAGCGTATAAATTACTTTGATCTGTTAAACCTGTTACAAAAAACTCTGAAGACATCATGTTTCCATTAGGTATAACTACCGCTGTACCTAACTCTGAATCGCCATGTGGCTCCCAATACGATATCCACCCTTCGTTTACATTTTCTGTTGGCACACCATCATTTTCATGTAAGGTTAAACCTGAATAAATAGAATTTGTACCACCAACTTCTATTTCATATTTAGTTAAGTTACTACCGTAATCTAAAGAAATGTGTTTCTTTTCAGAAATCATTTTTCCGTTAGCGTCCCAGTCTGCATAATCCAAAATAAAGCTTGTTCTAATTGGTCCTGTTGTAATAACTTTCCAATTAGTAAAGTTTTTAGAAACATAATACGTTGTATCGCTTTTTACCGCTGTTCCTCCAATACCGCGACTTACACCAACATGAAAATTATCTAAACCTTCTGGCGACGGTAAATGATAAGCACCAGGCGCTTTATCGTTTTTAGCATACCACTTATTAATAATTGGATATTCTACTTTTTTTAACCACCCATCAATACCACTTGATAAAGTTCCTCCTTTAGTGCCGTCCTCTACCATTTTTTGGGCAACTGGACCATAAGTTCTAAAGGCTACTTTATTGTTTTCCCAAGCAAAATCATCTGTTCTTTCTGGAACAAATCGAGAATAACAAAACTCTGTTACTTCTTGTGCTGTATTACCTTCAGCAGAAACTAGATTAAATTGTTTTTCTGATTTAGCTTCTAATTTTGGTTGAAATAAAAGTACATCGACATTACCGTCCTGATCTTCATCTACAAATTGAGATACTAAAATAGCTTTAGTTGTTGCATCTTGAACCGCTAAGTTTTCAAAGCTTTCGCCTTCCTTTAATGTTAAATCTGATTTTTTAATTTCAACCGTTTCATTTGAACGAGACACTTCCAATGCATTTTTAACAGTTACCCTGTGTCCTGATGCTTCCTGCTGACAGCTTTGGGTAAAAAAAGCTCCCATTAATAAAGCGGAAAATAGTATGTTTTTCATTTGTTTAATTTTTAGTGTTTTACAAGCAAAAGGTAATGCGCATAACTCTGCTTTTAACATAAATTAAAAGCATGAATTACGCGCAGTATTTACTAATCTTCGTTTGATGGTTTCCCTATTGTTGCCAATATACCACCATCTACGTATAAAATATGTCCGCTAACAAAATCACTAGCTTTAGCCGACAAAAATATGGCTGCACCAGCTAAATCGTTAGGATCTCCCCACTTTGCAGCAGGTGTTCTGTTTACAATAAAATCGTTAAAAGGATGTCCTTCTACACGAATTGGTTCTGTTTGGCTTGTTGCAAAATATCCTGGACCTATACCATTAACTTGCACATTATGTTTTGCCCATTCTGTTGCCATATTTTGGGTTAACATTTTTAATCCACCTTTTGCTGCGGCATAAGCACCAACACTGTTTCGGCCTAATTCGCTCATCATAGAGCAAATATTAATAACCTTACCTTCTTTTCTAGCAATCATGCCTTTTACAACATGCTTAGAAACTATAAACGGGCTTACCAAATCGATATCGATAACCTGCTTAAAATCGGCTACCTCCATGTCTATTAATGGTGTACGTTTTATAATACCTGCATTGTTAATTAAGATATCTATTTGACCAACTTCCGCTTCAATTTTTGCAACTGCTGCAATAACCTCGTCTTCATTAGCTACATTAAATTTATAACCAACAGCGTTTATACCTTCTTTTTTATATTCCGCAACAGCGTTATCGATTTTTTCTTGTGAAGAATTACCGTTAACAATTACCGTTGCACCTGCTAAACCTAAACCTCTGGCCATAGCCATTCCCAAACCGTGGGTACTTCCGGTTACTAAAGCATTCTTTCCTTTTATATCAAATAATGATGTACTCATAGCTTATCTTAATTCTGTTATTTTAGCAACATCCATATCGCCATAATCTAAATTCTCTCCTGCCATTCCCCAAATAAATGTGTAATTTGAAGTTCCTGAACCTGAATGGATAGACCATGGTGGAGAAATTACTGCTTGGTGATTTTGCATCCAGATGTGACGCGTTTCTTGTGGCTCTCCCATAAAATGACATACAGCCTGATCTTGAGGGATATCTAAATAATAGTAAATTTCCATTCTACGATCGTGGACGTGTGCTGGCATGGTGTTCCACACACTTCCTGTTTTTAACTCTGTCATTCCCATTTGAAGCTGACAAGTTTCCACTATTCCACCAATAATCATTTGGTTTACTGTACGGTGATTAGCTGTTTCTAACGATCCTAATTCTATTTTATTAGCATCAGCTTTACTTACTTTTATTGTTGGTAAGCTAGTGTGTGCTGGCGCTGAGTTTAAATAAAACTTTGCTGGATTATTTTTGTCATTACTTTTAAAGACAACTTCTTTTTTTCCGCTACCAATGTATAACGCATCTTTTAAAGTTAATTGAAATTCTTCACCATCAACTTCAACTGTACCATCGCCACCTACATTGATGATACCTATTTCTCTTCTCTCTAAAAAGTATGATGATTTTAAAGGATCAATAGTCTCTAAAGCTATTGGTCCTGCAACAGGTACCGCAGAACCTGCCATATATCTATCATAATGTGTGTAAACCAAAACTAATTGATCTTCCTGCATTAAGTTTTCAATTAAAAACTCTTCTCTTAACTCCTCTGTGTCGTACTTTTTTACTGCTTTCGGACTGGACGCGTAACGCGTTTCGTAACTTGTTTTCATGATAAGTTGTTGTTGTTTGTTTATTATATAGTTTGCTTTATCCCATATTCTAAACCTCGTAGTTCTGCTAATCCTCTTAGCCTACCTATCCCGGAATAACCTGGGTTTGTTTTTTTGTTTAAATCGTCAAGCATTTGATGACCATGATCTGGCCTAACAGGAATAGCAAAATCTGCATAACCTGCTGCTTTACGTCTTTTTTCTTCTTCTAAAATTGCTTTTACAACGCTGTACATATCTACATCGCCATCTAAATGATTGGCTTCGTAAAAATTACCAGCTTCATCGCGCTTTGTGCTTCTTAAATGCAGGAAATGTGCTCTATCTGCAAAGCGTTTAAAAATTTGAACAAGATTATTATCTGCTCTTACACCTAAAGAGCCTGTACAGAATGTAATACCATTGGCACGGTCTGGAACATTTTCAAATAAATGCGCATAATCGGCCTCTGTACTTACTACTCGTGGTAATCCTAAAATAGGATATGGTGGATCGTCTGGATGAATACACATTAAGACTTGATTTTGAGATGCTACAGGAATAATTTCTTTTAAAAAAGACACTAAATTATTACGTAATGCAGTAGCATCGATATCTTTATAGGTATCTAAAATAGTTTGAAATTGCTCTAAGGTATAACCTTCTTCGGCTCCTGGTAAACCTGCAATAATATTATTTACAAGTTGTTTTTGATCCGCTTCTGAAAGCTTATCAATATAAACCTTTGCTCCTTTTTGTTGCGCTTCAGTATAGCTTTGTTCTGCACCTGGACGTTTTAATAAAAAAAGTTCGAAGGCAGCAAAAGCAATAACATCAAAACGCAATGCTTTAGATCCGTCTTCTACTTGAAAACTTAAATCGGTTCGTGTCCAATCTAAAACCGGCATAAAATTATAGCACACAATATTAATACCGCATTGCGCTAAATTTGCTATACTTTGCTTATAGGTTTCAATATATTTTTGAAAATTACCAGAACGTGTTTTAATGCTTTCGTGTACCGGAATACTCTCAACAACACTCCATGTTAATCCAACACTTTCAATAGTGTTTTTTCTTTTTTGAATGTCATCAATTGTCCAAATCTCGCCGTTAGGAATATGATGTAATGCAGAAACAATACCTGTTGCACCTGCCTGTTTTATATCCGATAAGGATACGGGATCATTTGGTCCGTACCATCTCCATGTCTGTTCCATAAAAATAAATTAAAAGTATTAAACGCCGCTATAAGCACTAAATCCGCCATCAATTGGCACTACAACTCCGGTAACAAAAGCTGAACCTTCGCCACATAACCATAATGTTGTTCCTACTAAATCTTCTGGCTCGCCAAACTTACCCATAGGCGTTTGGTCTATAATTTGATTTCCGCGAGGTGTTAAACTACCATCACTTTCGGTTAATAAGCTTCTGTTTTGGTCGGTTAAGAAAAACCCAGGAGCCAATGCATTAACACGAATACCCACTTTACTAAAATGTACAGCTAACCATTGTGTAAAATTAGAAACCGCTGCTTTAGCACCACTGTATGCCGGTATTTTTGTTAATGGCGTAAAGGCATTCATAGACGAGATATTTAAAATACTACATCCTTTTCTGCCTACCATATCTTTAGCAAAAATTTGAGTTGGTAATAGTGTGCCAATAAAATTCAAATTAAATACGAATTGAATTCCAGAAGGATCTAAGTCAAAAAAAGTTTTAAAACCTTCGGTAGTATCTTCAAGATCTTTAGCTAATAAGTGCGGGTTACTAGTGGTCCCCAAAGGATGATTACCTCCTGCTCCGTTTACTAAAATATCACATGGCCCTAATTTATTATTAACTTCTGTTTTAGCCAATTCCAAGGATTCCTTTTCTAAAACATTAGCAGCAACCCCAATAGCAGTTCCGCCAGCGTTATTAATGTCGTTAGCAACTTCATCTGCTGCTTCTTTTCTTAAATCTAAAACTGCAATTTTGTGTCCTTCCTTAGCTAAAGCTTTGGCCAAAGTACTACATAAAACACCTCCTGCACCTGTTAAAACTACTACTTTACTCATTATTATTTTATATTTATTAAAGTGCGAAATACTTAAAATTACACAATTTTCGTGTACGCACACACAAATATAGCAAAAAAATAGTGTGCGCACACAAAATATTAAATATTATAACTAAATTGCTTCCAATTACAAAACGTATGGCATAGGTTTTATAATTAATAAAGTGGAGCCATTAATATTTTTTATATGATTACAATTAAAGATATCGCCAAAGAAGCCCAAGTATCAGAAGGTACCGTAGATAGAGTATTGCATAACCGAGGTGGTGTATCTAAAAAAACAGAAGCCAAAATAAAGAAAATACTTGAGCATCATAATTTTAGCGTAAACCCCGTTGCAAGTGCACTTGCAATGAAAAACAAATATGTTATTGCTACTTTAATTCCTGAACATAATGAACTCGATTTATTCTGGCAATCTCCCTATTTAGGTATTTTAAAGGGTGCAGAAGATGTAAAAAGCTTTGGTGTTCAAGTGACTAATTTCGGCTACAATCAATACGACCCTGACTCGTATTTAAACACGTTTAATGCCCTAATAGAAACCAAACCAACTGCTGTTATTATGGTGCCTAACTTTTCGGCAGAAACTAAAAAGATTGTAAACCAATTAGAAGCACTCAATATTCCCTACCTTTTTGTAAACATTGATATTGATGGATTTAACAATATTGGGTTTGTGGGACAAGACTCCTATAACGCCGGTTATATTGCGGGTAAACTTATGCATTTAAGCTTGCCAAAACCCGCTGCATTTTTAATTATTCAGGCTAGATATAACATTACCAAAAACAATGCGGTATCCAATAGAATTAAAGGCTTTAATGATTATTTTGTGAAAAACAATATAAATTCTACAACCCAAACGTTAAAAATTGAAAACTTAGATAGCTCTAACGAAACCAAAGAGAAAATTAATAGTTATTTAGAAAAGCACCCCGAAGTTAAAGGTGTTTTTGTTCCGTCGAGTAGAATTTATATTGTGGTTGATTGTATGAAAAAAGAGTATTTAAGCCAGTTAGAATGTATTGGATTTGATAATACACCGCAAAATATTGCATGCTTACAAAATGATACAGTTTCTTTTTTAATATCTCAAAAACCTTTTGATCAAGGATATGAAGCCATTAGACTTTTAACGGAATATTTACTTAAAAACGACATTACAAATCCTAAACATTATGTTCCTATTGATATACTAATTAAGGAAAACGTAAAGTATAACGAACGACATGAGTTTAATATCGTAAAAAATAACACAAAGCATTAGAATACTAAACTAGAGTAAATTATCACCAATAAACATCTCTTTTGTCTGAATATCATGTAATAAAAAAGCCTCTTCAAAATTTAGTTTTTGAAGAGGCTTAAAAATTTATATACTAATTAATCAGATTAAATATACTGATTGATAATATTCTCGAACAACTCTTGTTTACCACTTTGTAGTTTTAACTCGCCGTTTTCTTGAGCTAGTTTGTACAAGTCTTGTAAGCTTAATTTTCCGTTTTCGAAATCTTTTCCTTTTCCTGAATCGAATGAGCTGTAACGCTCTGTTCTTAATTTCTCGTAAGGTGAAGAAGTAATGATTCTATCAGCAATTAAAAGCGCTCTAGCAAAAGTATCTGCTCCTCCAATATGTGCGTGGAATACATCGTCCATATCGGTTGAGTTTCTTCTAATTTTAGCATCAAAATTAACACCACCACCTTGCAATCCGCCAGCTTTAATAAAAACTAACATAGCCTCGGCTGTTTCTTGAATGTTATTAGGGAATTGATCGGTATCCCATCCGTTTTGGTAATCGCCACGGTTAGCATCTAAACTTCCTAACATACCAGCTTTTGCAGCGGTTTCAATTTCGTGTTGAAAAGTGTGTTGCGCTAAAGTAGCGTGATTTACTTCAATATTGATTTTGAAATCTTTATCTAAACCGTATTCTTTTAAGAAACCTATTGCGGTTGCAGAATCGAAATCGTATTGATGTTTCGATGGCTCCATTGGTTTAGGTTCAATAAAGAAATTACCTTTAAAACCTTGCGCTCTTGCATAATCTCTGGCCATAGTTAAGAACTGCCCCATGTGGTCTAACTCGCGTCCCATATCTGTATTTAATAAAGACATGTAACCTTCGCGACCACCCCAGAACACGTAGTTTTCTCCGTTTAATTTAATAGTAGCGTCTAAGGCTAATTTTACTTGCCCTCCTGCTCTTGCCACCACATCGAAATCTGGATTGGTAGACGCACCATTCATATAACGTGGGTTAGAGAAACAGTTTGCTGTTCCCCATAATAACTTAACACCACTTTCGGCTTGCTTACCTTTTATATAATCGGTAATGGTTGCCAAACGCGCCTCAGATTCTGCAAAAGTTGCACCTTCTTGAATTAAATCGAAATCGTGGAAACAGAAATAATCGAAGCCCATTTTACCAATAAATTCGAATGCTGCATCGGCTTTATCTTTTGCTGCTTGAATAGGATCTGATGATTGATCCCAAGCAAAGTTTTGTGTTCCTGGTCCGAATGGATCTGAGCCTTGACCACAGAAGGTATGCCAGTATGCTATAGAGAATTTAAACCATTCTTTCATGGTTTTTCCTGCTACAACTTGGTCTGGGTTATAATATTTGAATGCTAGCGGGTTGTCTGATTCTTTACCCTCGAATTTAATGTTTCCTATGCCTTTAAAATACTCTGTATTTGCCATTCTGAAAATGTGTTTAATGGTTTAATTTTTTATTCGTTTGTTTGTTTTTATTTTTAATTCTCCTTGCGTTAGGGATTGCAATGGAAAGCCCACAGCGACCTTTTGGAAGCGAGGACTTGCAACCTTTCGGCTTTGCTCAAGACAGGCTTCAAGCCCGACCCTTTTGGTAACCTGCCGGCAGGCAGGCGCCCTAATTATTATTTGATGCCAACTCTAATTCTTTCTTCCAGGTTTTATATGCTTTTACATACGGTGTTTTATCCTTTAATGGCATAAATGTCATAACATGATCGTTATCCATAATGGCTTTTCCGAAGGCTTTAAAATCGCCTTTATGTAAGTTGGCTGCACGGGCAGCTCCTATAGCTCCTGTGGTATTGTAAATTTCTATTTCTTGCCCGATTAGTGTGGCTACAGTATTTGCGAAAATTTCTGAGCGGAATAAATTATCGTTTCCGGCACGAATGACGCTTGCTTTGATACCATCGGACTTAAGGATTTCCATACCGTAAAAGAATGAAAACGCAATACCCTCGAGTGCTGCGCGACATAAATGGCCTTTGTTATGGTTGTTTAAATTAACATTTACCAATCGTGTACCTATTTCCTTATTGTTTAGCATACGTTCTGCACCGTTACCAAAGGGCAACAAACAGACACCGTCTGACCCAACTGGAATCTCTGAGGCCAAAGTATTCATCTCTTCGTATGAGCTTACATCCAAATTATTTAGTAACCATCGGTATTGAATTCCGGCGCCATTAATATTTAAAAGTTTACCGATTTTTGGGCTGGA
>NZ_JACHGE010000001.1:43319-1153794 GCF_014202225.1 Algibacter amylolyticus | reverse complement strand
ACTAATTTTAAAGGTCGCTGCTCTTTTGCAACTTCTGATTTTCCTTCGGAAAATCCTCGCTCGCAAAAACGCAACTATTTTTATACAAAACCGTTGTAGCACATTTATGAAAACCGTAATCACATTAATATTTGTTCTGATTTTAAGTTCTTGCGCTTCGAAAAAGAATGCCGAATCGAAAGGGAAATCAGAATATACTTTTGAACAGATAGTACAGGATTTTGACTCTAAAAAAGTAAAATATATCGGAATGAAAAAATATTGTGTTGGGTCAGTCCGACTAAATACAATCAATCCAAAAGATTGTGCGAATTGCTTTTCCGATAATGATATTTATATTTTCTGGAATGAAAACGGAAAATCGTACGTTCAAAAATTTGACAATTGTAGTGAATTTAATAGGATAGAAATATTTGATTTTCAACCATCCGAATTTCTAAATAACAATTCAAAGGAATTACTAACGGAAAAAGTTGGCAGATTTCAAATTGATGACGAAACTTACTCTACGATTTCACATTCTTGCTTTCGGAGTTTTATCTTGAATGATGGACAGTCAAAATTTGAAAACAAGTTTGACAATTACGATTTGACTGGCGAAAATAAAAACCTGAATTATAAAGCCAACAATGAACTAAAAATCATAATGTTGGAAAAGGAACTGAATAAAATTATTACGGAATTAGAAAATGACAATCGATTTGAACGTGATAAAAAAACGTGCTACAACATGCGTATAAAACATACAAAAAGTCGTAAATTCATACAAAAACAACCTAAGCCCTAATAAAATTCAGCTTTTTTTATTTAAGGCAGATAAATAGCCTTTTAAAGCATGAGTAAACCGCAACAGTAAGCGCGTTAGGGATTGTAATGAAAAGCCCACAGCGGAGGCACGGAGCGAGGACTTGTAATGTAAAGCCCGACCCTTGTGGTAACGCCCTAATTAAAAGCATAGAAACCTAGTTATTTATCTTCATTGGTTTCGGACATGTAGTACAATTGTTTTAAACTCTTTTTAAGCAACCTAAACCTAAACACACCTATTATAAAAAAGATGGCGCTAAAGGCTAAAGATAAAAAGGCTAGATATTTAAAATTAGGAAAATCTTTTAATTGAAAAAAGCCAATACTTCCTAATAGTAAATATAGCGACGACCTTATGTAGGATAACAGGGTACGCTCGTTTGCTAATCGGGTGCGCTCTATGGCCAAATAATCTCTTAAAATTACTTTTTCGTCTGGTTTAAAATCGCGTCCAAATTTTAAAAGTTTCATTATTTTAAATTTTAATTCTTTATAAAAATACATTTTTTAAAGCAACCTGTATAGTCATACTTAAGGATTTTAAAATGAATACTACCTTATTGTAAACTTTAACATTAGCTAACGACTTTTATAAAAACATTAAGACCTTTTTGGTTTAATTTTAAACTTTTAATAAAAATAAAAACAGATTATGAAAAAAACAACCTTATTATCAACCTTTGCTTTTGCATTTGTTATGTTATTAACTACAACGGTAAATGCGCAAAAATTTTCGAAATTAGATAAAAGTCCGCTTGATGTGGCCTTTTACAGAGTAGACAAAAAAACGCCTGCTTTTGTAAAAGTAGTGTACAGCCGTCCGTTTTTAAAGGGCCGCGAATTAAGTAAATTAGCTCCTAACGGAGAGGTTTGGAGAACTGGTGCTAACGAATCTGCAGATATTACTATTTATAAAGACATGAAAATTGGTGGTAAAAGTATTGCTACCGGAACGTACTCGTTATTTACTATTCCTGGAGAAAAAGAATGGACTATTATTTTAAATAAAGATGTTAATGCTTGGGGATCATACTCGTATAAGGAAACTAATGATGTGTTAAGAGTTAAGGCTCCTGTTAGTAAAGGTGACACAGCTTTAGAAAACTTTTCTATTACATTTGAAACCAATGATGCCGGTGCAGATATGTACTTAGGTTGGGGCACTACAAGAGTAGCTATACCGTTTTCGAATTAAATATATGTATCAATAAAAAAAGTTCCGATAGCTACAAGTTAGTTGTCGGAACTTTTTTTTTATTAAAATACTTTAAAAACGTAACCTAAAAGCCAATATAGAATTAGGAAAACAAAAAAGGTTCCTATACAGCCACATTTACCGCCACCTATTTTTTTTGCTCCCCAAGCAGCTCCAATAATTCTCAATAATTTTTCCATAATAGAATATTTTTATGCTTCAAAAATATATTACATCTTAAACTTTACTTGTCTTAAATCATTAAAATTTTAACACAAATACAGTCTTAAAAAATTAAGGAATATTTAAATATTTATGAGTTTGTAAGGACACTTTCCATTTTGGGTGTTTCATTACATAATCAACAATTTCTGGCACAACCTTATCGCGTTTACTCCACTCGGGTTGCAAGTATAAAATACAATCATCGTTTACCTTAGCTGCTTGTTCTTCAGCAAAACGAAAATCGTCTTTATTGTATATAATCATTTTTAACTCGTGGGCATGATCGTAGACTTCTTTGGTTGGAAGTTTCATTTTTTTAGGCGATAAACAAATCCAATCCCAAATACCTGTTAGTTTATATGCTCCAGAGGTTTCGATATGCGTTTGTAAACCTTCTGCTTTTAATTGGGTTGTTAAAGCTGTCATATCCCAAGTTAATGGCTCACCACCAGTAACCACAATAGTATTACTATACGATTTAGCAGCTGCTACTATTTTAGTGGTTTCGGTAGGTGGATGTAAATTAGCATTCCAACTTTCCTTAACATCGCACCAATGGCATCCAACATCGCAACCACCTATACGAACAAAATAGGCTGCGGTTCCTTTATGAAACCCTTCGCCTTGTATGGTATAAAACTCTTCCATTAAGGGCAACATCTCCCCTTTCTCCACCATTTGCTTTACAACTTCATTCATCCCAAAAAAATTTAGTGTGCAAATGTACATATATTTACAGAAACGACTTAAAGACAAGCAGCTTTGTTTTGTTTACTTTTTTTTCTTGAAAATGTTTTCTTAAATTCGTAGGATATTAATTAATACAACCTCAATCTCCCTCTCAAGCATGAAATTTATAGTATTTGCTCTAATCTTGCTATTTAGCAATTTTTACAGCTTCTCCCAAGTAGGTATTGGCACAACAAGTCCTGATGACTCATCTATTTTAGATATAGAATCTACAGATAAAGGTTTACTTATACCAAGACTAACAACCACTCAAAGAAATAATATTACCACGCCAGCTCTAGGGTTAATGATATTTAACACCACCCTAAACACCTTTGAATTTAATTCTGGTTCAACTAGTGTACCTTCATGGAGTAAACTGAACCCAGACTCATCGGTACATATTGGAAAATTTATAATAACCGGCACAGGCACACAAATAATAACGGGATTACCTTTTGAGCCATCGTCTATAAAATTTTCTGCCGTTCCTAATGTAGAAACCTATAATGTAGATGCTGATAATGGCATATCAAACAACAATAACTCTTTTCAAAACGTTTTTGGGAGCATGTCTGGATATGCAACAAACTATAGCGGCAGCATACTACAACAAGTTATTTTTGTTGGTGGTAGCGGATCTTCCATTAATGATATTTCTAGATATGCTTCTAGCTCTAGAGCGATAGGAATAAGATATAGCAACAATAACGGAAACAGCTTAGGTTTAACAGCAGCCGAAGTTACAAGTTTTGGCACAAATGGTTTTACCATTAATGTAACAGACCATACCGAAGATATTGTTGTTATTTTTGAAGCCCACAGATAGTTTTCTTGAATAGCACAGTACGATTAAAAAAGAATTAAGCCCAAGACTTTATTTTATTTTAATTTCCTGTATTTTTATGCAAAATTATAAGGCATGAGCAACAAGGAAACTTTTTTCAAATACATTACAGAAGGTAATACAACTAAAGGTGATTTTATACCTGTTGGAGCCGCCATGTTAGATGGTGAAACGATAACTGGAGCACATGTAAAAATACCTCTAAAAACCATGAATCGCCATGGTTTAATTGCCGGAGCTACAGGAACTGGAAAAACAAAATCGTTACAGGTTTTAGCTGAAAACTTAAGTGACAAGGGAATTCCTGTATTACTTATGGATATTAAAGGCGATTTAAGCGGTATAGCACAACCTAGTCCTGGTCATGCTAAAATTGATGAACGCCATGAAAAAATAGGTTTACCTTTTGAACCGAAAGCCTTTCCTGTTGAAATATTAACCCTTTCTGAACAAGACGGCGTTCGCTTAAGAGCTACTGTTAGCGAATTTGGACCTGTATTGTTATCTAGGATTTTAGATTTATCTGAAACACAATCGGGAATTGTTGCCGTAATTTTTCAGTATTGCGATAATAATAAATTGCCGCTTTTAGATTTAAAAGATTTTAAAAAAATATTACAATACGCTACACAGGAAGGTAAAGAAGAATTTACAGAATCTTATGGTAGGATTTCGACAGCATCAACTGGCGCCATACTACGAAAAATTATAGAGTTAGAACAACAAGGTGCCGATCGTTTTTTTGGCGAAACCTCTTTTGAAGTTGAAGATTTATTGCGTGTTGATGAAAATGGCCGTGGCTATATAAATATTTTAAGACTAACAGATATACAAGATAGACCTAAATTATTTTCAACCTTTATGTTAAGTTTACTGGCCGAAATTTATTCGACCTTCCCAGAACAGGGAGATAGCGACAGACCTGAACTTATTTTATTTATTGACGAAGCTCATTTAATTTTTAATGAAGCATCAAAAGCACTTTTAAATCAAATTGAAAGTATTGTAAAATTAATACGTAGTAAAGGTGTTGGTTTATATTTTGTTACACAAAACCCAACCGATGTTCCAGAAGCTGTTTTGGGGCAATTGGGTTTAAAAATTCAACATGCATTAAGAGCCTTTACCGCCAAGGATAGAAAAGCTATTAAACTCACTGCGCAAAACTATCCGGATTCTGAGTATTATGACACTACCGAGGTTTTAACATCTTTAGGGATAGGTGAAGCCTTAGTCTCTGCGCTAGACGAAAAAGGACGCCCTACGCCTCTCGCAGCTACCATGATGCGAGCTCCAATGAGCAGAATGGATGTGTTAACCGATGTTGAATTAAGTAGCTTACTATCAAAATCTAAGTTGGTAAAAAAATACAACGAAACCATAGATAGAGAAAGTGCCTATGAAATGCTGAATAAGAAAATTGAAAAAGCAGAGGCCGAAGAAGTTAAAGAAAAAGCTAGAGAAGAAAAAGAAGCGCTTAAAAAAGCAGCATCGAAAAAGAAAACAACAACTTCTAGACGAAAAAGCACTGCCATGAACCCCATAGTTAAAGTATTAACAAGCGCCACTTTTATTAGAAGCGTATTTGGTATTTTAACAAAAGTTCTAAAAAAATAACATAGCAATAGCCTATTATATTAAGTATTAAAACTAAAACCTTTTCCTTAAAACCAAACCCTAATTTATTTATGTACAAGTCTTTTTTAACGGTATTATGTATCTCTTTTCTTTTAACGAGTTGTAATAAAACACAAAACCCTTTCGAAATTAGCAAGCAACATGTTGGCTTACTAACCGATTCTACTCAAGTTAAAGACTTAAAAACTATTTATGCCAACGATTCTATCGTTAAATTTATAAGTGGGGATGAGTTTACGGGAAACATAAACAATATTGAAATTTTTGAAAAAGGAGGAAAAAAACTTTTAACGCTTACGCCTAAACAAGCTTTAGATTCTACCTCAACAATTGGTAGTATTCGTATTCTAGATGAGCGTTTTAAAACTGAAAACAACATTACTAGTTTGAGTACTTTTAAAGACATAAAAGAGAATCATAAAATTTCTAGAATTAGCAATTTAATTAATTCTATTGTTGTAGGAGTCGATCAAATTAACGCTAGTTTTACTATCGATAAAAAAGAACTACCTTCTAACCTTAGGTTTGATATGAATTTAAAATTTGAACCTACTCATATTCCAGATAATGCTAAAGTAAAATACTTTTTTATAAACTGGAACCATTAATATAAATGAATCCACTTATATCCAAAATTCTAGTTGATGTTGCACGTAAACGACTTGAAAAAAAGCACGTTGGCGCAACGGTAACTAAAAAACAAATTGATCCTTTAGTAAAATCCTTTGAGGTAGAAATTTCTCATGCCGTAAAAGAATTCGTTTTTATTATTATAGGTGTTTTTTCGGCTGGTTTTGGTTTAAAAGGCTTCTTACTTCCTAACAACTTTATTGATGGTGGTGCTACCGGTATTTCGTTATTACTTAGAAACGTAACCTCTATTCAATTAGGCATATTGTTAATTATTGTAAACTCACCGTTTATCTTTCTGGCTTCGAAAACTATTGGTAACAAATTTGCCCTAAAGAGTATTGTTGCTATTGCCCTATTGGCAATTGTAGTGCATTTTGTAGATTACCCAACTATAACTGAAGACAAGCTACTTATTGCAGTATTTGGTGGTTTCTTTTTAGGCTTAGGAATAGGACTATCTATGAGAGGTGGCAGTGTAATTGATGGCACTGAAGTTTTAGCTATTTATTTAGGACGAAAACTTTCACTTACTATAGGCGATGTATTACTGCTTATAAATATTGTAATTTTCTCTGTAGGTGCTTATGTATTATCTATGGAAATAGCACTTTACGCTATTTTAACCTATTTATCGGCTGCGAAAACCGTAGATTTTGTGGTTGATGGTGTTGAAGAATATGTGGGTGTTACTATAATATCTGAGCATCATGAAAAATTAAGAATCATGCTAACCCAAAATCTTAGAAGAGCTTGTACTATTTACGCCGGAAAAGGTGGTTATGGTACAAAAGGAGAAAGTTACGATAAGGATATTATCTATACTATTGTTACCCGTTTGGAACTTGCAAAACTTCAAACAGAAATTGATAAAATTGACGAAAACGCCTTTGTAATCATGGGTGTTGTAAAAGATTTAAAAGGCGGAATGATAAAGAAAAAGCCTTTACAAGACCAACATTAAATCTTAATGTATTAAAACTTTCGAATTACTATTTTTCGATTTTAAATATCAACATAAAATATGTCTAAAAAGCGCTATACCATTCAAACAAGTCCTTTTGTTGTACCTACAACAGATGGCAAAATAATAAAAGAGCATTTTGGAAAAACTACCGATGGTAATTCCGAAATAAGTATTGCACACATGAAAGCTCCAGCAGGTTGGAGTGAACCTTTTCAAACGCCCGAATTTGATGAGTTTACAATTATTATTCGTGGCAAAAAACAATTTATCATAGAAGACGAACAAATTGTGTTAGAAGCAGGACAATCTATTAAAATTGAAAGAAACACTAGAGTGCAATACTCCAACCCTTTTACCGAAGTTTGCGAATACATTGCCATATGCACACCTGCTTTTTCAATAGATTTAGTAAACAGAGAAGATAGCTAAATGAAAAAATTCATCCCAAAATGTATTGGTTTTTTTATTAATGCTATTGGCCTTATCGCTCCAAAATATGCCGCTAAATTGGCCATATTATTATTTTCTACACCAAAAAAAGGAAAAATAACGCCCAAGGAATTAGAATACCTAAAAGATGCTAAGCAAGAACAGATCACATTCCAAAATATTGCAATAAACACCTACCATTGGGAAGGCGATAAAGAAACCATCCTACTAGCACACGGCTGGGAAAGCAACACCTTTAGGTGGAAAGATTTCATTGAGGAATTAAGAGTTTTAAACTACAACATTATAGCATTAGATGCTCCAGGACATGGTGCTTCAAGCGGAAAAACCTTTAACGCTATTATGTATGCAGATTGCATAAATGAAGTGGTTAAAAAATTTAACATACAAACCATTATAGGGCATTCCGTTGGTGGTATGGCTACCGTGTTTTTTCAGCATAAGTATCAATTAAAATCCATAGAGAAACTTGTTCTTTTGGGCGCGCCCGCAAACTTTACAGGTGTATTAAGTCGTTATGCAGACATGATGGGTTATAGCAAACGCGTTATAAAAGCTATAGATCAATTCATTTTAAAACATTACAACAATCTCCCTGAATATTTTACGCCTTCGGTTTTTATAAAAGAAATTTCCGCTAAGGGCCTTGTTATTCATGATGAGAAGGATAGAATTATTCCGTTTAACGATGGTTTAAAGTTTAAAGAAAACTATGCCAATGCTAATTTTATAGCTACAACAGGTTTTGGGCATGGTTTAAAATCTAAACCCATATATCAAAACATTTTAGACTTTTTAAACGACTAACTTTGTTGTATTTTTGAACCATGGCAGAAGTTATATTAAAACGTATAAATAAATATTTAAGTGAAGTTGGTTACTGTTCTAGAAGAGAGGCAGACAAACTCATTGAAGCAGGTCGTGTTACCATTAATGGTGTGGTGCCAGAAATGGGAACTAAAATTGCACCCGAAGATGTTGTTGCGGTTGATGGTAAAGAAATAATTAACACCAAAGAGTCTTTTGTTTATTTAGCTTTTAACAAACCCGTGGGCATTGTTTGTACAACGGATACCAGCGTAGAAAAAGATAACATCATTGATTATTTAAACTACCCAAAACGTATTTTCCCTATTGGACGATTAGATAAACCTAGTGAAGGTTTAATTCTATTAACCGATGATGGCGATATAGTGAACAAAATTCTTCGAGCTAGTAACAACCACGAAAAAGAATATATTGTTACGGTTGATAAACCCATTTCCCAAACATTTATTGAACGTATGTCTGGAGGTATTCCGTTGGCAGAATTAAATAAAACCACCAACACATGTAAAGTTGAAAAACTGAGCACTTATAAATTCAAGATTATTTTAACACAAGGGCTTAATAGACAAATTAGACGCATGTGCGATTATTTAAATTATGACGTACAGACCTTAAAACGTGTTAGAATTATGAATATAAAACTAGACATGCCCGTTGGAGAATATCGCGAATTAACTAAAGAAGAGTTTAAAAACTTAAATTTACTTTTAGAAGAAAGCACCAAAACATTTAAACAAAACAATACTGCTAAAGCTAAAAAGCCCTTTAAGCGCTAAACCAGTTGGCTTATAAACTATAAGCCAGTTCTAGTTACTTATTAGCCTTCGTTTTTTCTACTATATAGAAGGGCATATAAATGAGTAAAAAGAATGGTATAATTATAAATATCACTACAATTATATACCATGGCCAGTCGCCAAAATAATCAAGGATTGAAGCCGATTCTGGTTTTGCATTTAAATAAAAATAGTTAGCATTTAATAGCTTATTTACGGCAACCATTAGAATCACGTAAACCAATAAGCCTGCAACCGATTTAAAAACACTCTTAATTGTAGGGCGCATATTAAACACAAAAGTGGCATAAAAAACAACCACTAAAAGACCTAAATGAACGATCCAATACCGGAAGTAATCAAAACTTGGATATCCCAAAGCTATATCTGGAGTTAACACACCTTGTAATGTACCACCAATAACCCAAAACAAGAGGATTTCATACACTAAATAGCTGCGGTAATAAGAAAACACAGGAATTAAAAGCCCCATTAAACTACATAAATACAAAGGCAAATCCGTTGAAAAATTATAGTCCCCAATACTCATTTTATGCACATGAAACATTACAACTACAAAACTTATAAAGCTGGCTAAAATATGTAGCGCTTTATTTTGCTGTGATTTGCATAATCTACGTTTTGCGAACCGTATAAAAACAATGGCGAATAAAATGGCTAAAACTATTGGTAGGATATGTTGAAAACTACCAATAGCAACCCTATTAAACAAAAAAATTGCATTATAAATTATAAAACTCATAATGCAATTTAATTAAATAATATTTTATTCTACTTAATATGTCGTTCTCTAGCCAATAAGGTATTCTTTAATAGCATAGCAATCGTCATTGGACCTACACCACCAGGAACAGGTGTAATGTAACTTGCTTTTTGACTTACGCTTTCAAAATGCACATCGCCCGCTAATCGGTAACCATTCTTTTTAGTTGCATCTGGCACCCGTGTAATTCCAACATCGATAATAACAACATCTTCCTTAACCATATCGCCTGTTAAAAACTCCGATATACCAATGGCAGCAACAATAATATCGGCTTCCCTTGTAATATCTTCTAAGTTTTTTGAACGACTATGAACTACAGTTACGGTAGCATCTCCTGCCTTACGTTTTTGGCTCATTAAAATACTCATTGGGCGACCAACAATATGGCTTCTTCCTAATACAACTACATTTTTACCAGAGGTTTCTATTTGATAACGCTCTAGCAACTCCATAATACCATACGGTGTTGCTGGTAAAAAGGTTGGCAAATCTAAAGCCATTCTACCAACATTTGTTGGATGAAACCCATCGACATCCTTATCTGGATCGATAGCCATTAATACTTTTTGCTCATCGATTTGATCTGGTAAAGGCAATTGCACAATAAACCCATCAATATCTTTGTTAGTATTTAAGTCATTAATTTTTTCTAGTAACTCTTCTTCTGAAGTGTAATCTGGCAACTCAATAAGAGTGGAGTTAAAACCAATACGCTCGCAAGCTTTTACTTTAGCATTTACATAGGTCATACTCGCCCCATCCGATCCTACAAGAATTGCCGCAAGGTGCGGTACTTTTTCTCCCTTAGAAACCATAGCCTGAACATGGTCTGCGATTTCGTCTTTAATATCGTTACTTACTTTTTTACCGTCTAAAATTGTCATGCTTAATTCGTTTTTGCCACGAATCCACGAATATTTTTAATCGCAAAGACGCTAAGGCTCAAAGTTTATTTCTTTTCTATTTTACTAAAATATTACTTCATGTTCTTCATCATCTGCATCATCTTTTTACCGCCACCGCCTTGCATCATCTTCATCATTTTGCTCATTTGGTTAAACTGCTTTAAAAGTTGATTTACTTCTTGTACTGAAGTACCAGACCCTTGCGCTACACGTTTTTTTCTACTCGCATTAAGCACTGCTGGATTGGTTCTTTCTTTTGGTGTCATAGAATGGATAATGGCTTCGATACCTTTAAAAGCATCATCATCAATATCAACATCTTTTAACATTTTACCAGCACCAGGAATCATACCCATAAGGTCTTTCATGTTTCCCATTTTCTTAATTTGCTGAATCTGTTTTAAGAAATCATCAAACCCGAATTGGTTTTTGGCTATTTTCTTTTGAAGTTTTCTAGCTTCTTCTTCGTCAAATTGCTCTTGTGCTCTTTCTACTAAAGATACAACATCTCCCATACCCAAGATACGATCTGCCATACGCGATGGGTAGAATACATCGATAGCTTCCATTTTCTCTCCTGTACCAATAAACTTAATTGGTTTATTAACTACAGATTTAATTGAAATGGCTGCACCACCTCGAGTATCTCCATCTAGTTTGGTAAGGATAACACCATCGAAGTTTAAAACATCGTTAAAGGCTTTTGCTGTGTTAACAGCATCTTGCCCTGTCATGGAATCCACAACAAACAAGGTTTCTTGAGGCTCTATGGCTTTATGGATGTTAGATATTTCGGTCATCATCGCCTCATCTACGGCTAAACGACCTGCGGTATCTATAATAACCACATTATGTCCGTTTGCTTTTGCATGTGCAATTGCCGCTTGCGAGATAGCAACAGGATCGTTATTTCCTTTATCACTAAAAACCTCTACGCCAATTTGACCTCCTACTACATGTAATTGATCGATTGCCGCCGGACGGTAAACATCACAGGCTACTAATAATGGATTTTTAGATTTTTTAGTTTTTAGGTAGTTAGCTAACTTACCAGAAAAAGTTGTTTTACCAGAACCTTGTAACCCGGACATTAAAATAATGCTTGGTTTACCCGATAGGTTTATTCCTTCGGCATCGCCACCCATAAGTTGGGTTAGCTCGTCCTTAACAATTTTAACCATTAATTGCCCTGGCTGTAACGTTGTTAATACGTTTTGCCCTAATGCCTTTTCTTTAACAGTTTGTGTAAACTGTTTAGCTATTTTAAAGTTAACATCGGCATCTAATAAGGCGCGTCTTACTTCTTTTAAAGTTTCGGCTACATTAACTTCGGTAATGCTTCCGTGCCCTTTTAATACGTGTAAGGCTTTATCTAATTTATCGCTTAAATTATTAAACATAGTATTTTAAGTCTTCTGTAGGCAGCCACAAGTATGCAGACTGCGCTATAATTAAAATTTAAGTTGCAAAAATAACTAAATATTTTGTTTTTACAGGCTTGTATTTAGCTTTTACTTAAACAAGTTGAAGGGTAATTAGCAAAAAAAAACGTAGTTGGCGGACCAACCCGCGTTAGGGATTGCAGTGGAAATCCTTTTTGGGAGGCACGAGCAAAAAGATTGGGAACGGAAAGCCCGACCTGAAAGGGAACGCCCAAATAGATTTTTAAGACTATAAACTGCTTTTAAAGCTTTTACATGCGCTCTGGAACGTGCACACCTAATAGGCTAAAACTGTTTTTAATGGTGTTGGCAACGACTTGAGATAGTTGTACTCTTAGCATTTTTTCGGTGTCGTTATCTGCGCCTAAAATAGATACGTTTTGGTAAAAGGAGTTGAATTCCTTAACCAAATCGTAAGTGTAATTTGCAATTAGTGCTGGACTGTGGTTGTTTGCGGCGTTTTGAATTACCTCTGGGAACAGCTGTATTTGCTTGATTAGTTCTTTTTCCTTTGGATGAAGTGCTGTTTGAGTAGCGTTAATTGCTACATCTGGATTAAGATTGCCCTTGCGTAAAATGGATTGAATGCGCGCGTAGGTGTATTGGATGAATGGTCCTGTGTTTCCTTGAAAATCGATAGATTCTTTTGGATCGAACAGGATTCGTTTTTTAGGGTCTACTTTTAAGATGTAGTATTTTAAGGCGCCTAAACCAATGGTTTTATAAAGTTCCTTTTTTTCTTGGGTTGAATAGCCATCTAGTTTACCAAGTTCTTCTGAGATTTCCTCGGCTGTTGCAGCCATATCGTCTATTAAATCGTCGGCATCTACAACGGTACCTTCTCTACTTTTCATTTTTCCGCTTGGTAAATCGACCATACCATAACTTAAATGATATAGGTTTTTAGCCCAATCGAAACCTAATTTTTTTAGAATTAAAAATAAGACTTGAAAGTGATAATCTTGCTCGTTACCAACCGTGTAAACCATACCGCCAACATCTGGATAATCTTTAATACGTTGTATGGCTGTACCAATATCTTGAGTCATGTAAACGGCAGTACCATCGGCACGTAGTACTATTTTTTTATCTAATCCGTCTTCGGTTAAATCGCACCAAACAGACCCGTCTTCTTCTTTTACGAAAACGCCAGATTTTAAGCCTTCGGCAACAAACTCTTTTCCTAATAGGTATGTGTTACTTTCGTAATACAGCGTATCGAAATCTACACCTAAATTTTTGTAGCTTTCTGCAAAACCATCGTATACCCAACCATTCATTTTGGTCCAAAGTGCCACGGTATCTTTATCGCCTGCTTCCCATTTTAAAAGCATGTTTTGAGCCTCTAATAATAAAGGTGCATTTTTTTTGGCGTCTTCCTCGGTACTTCCGGCCGCTATTAAATTTTGAATTTCCTTTTTATATTCTTGGTCGAACTTTACGTAATAGTTACCTACTAATTTATCGCCTTTTAATCCGGTAGATTCTGGTGTTTCTCCACTTCCGAATTTTTCCCAAGCCAACATACTTTTACAAATATGAATACCTCTATCGTTTATAATTTGTGTTTTGTATACTTTTTTTCCTGAAGCTTTTAAAATTTCGGCAACGCTATAGCCTAATAGGTTATTACGTACATGACCTAAATGCAATGGTTTATTGGTGTTTGGTGATGAATACTCGACCATAACCGCTTTTTCATCGGCCTTTGGAGACACAAAACCAAATGCACTATCATTTTTAATGCCATTGAAAAAGTTAAGGTAATAGGCATCACTAATTTCGACATTTAAAAAGCCTTTTACTACATTAAAGCTTTTAACCTCGGTAACATTATTAACCAAGTAACTACCTATAGTTTCGCCTATTTGAACCGGGTTCCCTTTAATAAAGCGAAGCATTGGAAAGATAACCACCGTAATATCTCCTGCAAACTCTTTTCTGGTTGCCTGAAATTCTACGGTTTCTAAATTGATGTTAAAATCTGCGTTAACAGCTTGTTTTACATAATTTGATAAGGTGTCTTGAAGGCTCATTCTGCTCGTTTTTAAGGCTGCAAAGATAGAATTTTTTAATCAAGTTTTAAGGGTATTTTAATCTAGAATTTTGTTGCGAAAATCTCTGCATCTGTGCTTTGCAAAAACATAAGTATTTCGCTTTTAAAAAAGCAAATATTGACAAATACAAGACTACCAAAAACAAATGAAAATATCTTAAATTTTATAGTATTTGGTTGACAAATTATAATATTATCCGTAATATGTACCGTTTATCTATTCGTCGATAATTTCACTATTTTTCATGGCTCATTTCGTCTAATTTATTGGTAGTAAAACGCAGAAATTAGATTATACATCTGCTTTTTTCAATTTTTGTCGAGTAAAGCTATTATTTAAATTTAATAATTAATTATACACCTAATTACAACTAATTAAAGCACTCTTATCTCCCTCAATTTAAGAAAATTTTTACTGCTTTATATGCGTTGTAATCAATGTTAATAATGAGGAGACTAATTACATTTTTTATTGTGTTATCTATAAGCACTAGTTTTGCCCAAACTAATGATATAGATAGTCTTACTTTGGATTTAGCTTTTCAAAGTAAAGACTCCTTAAAAATTGAAACTTCATTAAAACTTATAAAGGCCCTTTACGACGTAAAAGACTACGAACGTGCTAAAGAGTATATTTTAAAAAGCGAAAAGCTATCTACAAAAATAAATTACAAAAAAGCAATTGCTGCAATTACCTATTATAAATCTTTAATTTATGCCCAAAACAACGATTATTTAAACGCCATAAGCGGTTATAATAAGTCTAAAACATTGTTTAACTATTTGCAAGACACCTTAAGCGTTGCAAAAGTTAACAATAGTATTGGGTTGTTAGAAATAAAAAAAGGACACTTTAAAAAGGGCTTACAATTTTCGTTATCGGCGATAAAAGAACTTGAAAAAAGAGGTCTTGATAAGGATTTAAGTCTTACCTATAACAGTTTGGCGCAAGCGTATAAGGGGCTTGAATTAACAGATACTGCTATTGAGTACTATGAAAAAGCTTTAGAAATTCAACTAAAATTAAAAGAAGACCAAGCTGTTTTAAATTCCCAAAACGAATTAGCAGATTTATACGCTATTGAAAACAGGCACAATAAAGCTATTAAATATTACAAAGATGTACTTGACCATAGAGTTTCGGAAAATGACTCTGTGCTAGGAGAAATACTACCTAAACTTGGTAGAGCGTATTTAAAATTAAATGATTTGGATAGTGCCCAAATACACCTAACCAAAAGTTTGCAAATAAACAGCCAAATGAGAAACCAAAATGGTTTGCTATGTACGCTGAATAATTTAGGAGATATAAATTTAAAGAAAGGAAATTTAAAAACTGCAGAAAAGCAACTAACACAAGCTGGTGCTCTTGCAAAAAGCCTAAATAACAATAGAGGGTTATTAAATTATTATAGGTTAATGACTGCATTAGATTCTACTAAAAAGCGCTTTAATAGCGCCTTTAAATGGCAAAGTGCGTATTACAAGTTAAACAATAGTTTAATAAAAAATGAGTTTAAAGCAAATTCCCTGAGGCAAGCTCAAGATTCCGCCGAGGTAGAAGAAGAAAGCGCTAATGACTTTGAAATAGAAGAAAAAAATATGTTGGCATATAATGAAGCTAGAAATAAAGCTACATTAAAAGCTGAAAAGGATTTAAGCAAATATAAACTAATCGTTTATGGCTTAATTGGAGCGCTTGCTGTTGCTTCTACCTTATTAATTGTAGTTTATTTAAAACAAAACAACCAAGTTAAATACATACAAGAATTAGAAGAAAGGAATATAAATTTAGACTTGAAAAATGGTGAGTTTTTAGAGCAAACCAAACATCTAGAAAATATTAATAACGTAAAAGACCGCCTTTTCTCGATTGTATCTCATGATTTAAAAGATTCGCTTTCTTCAATAAATGGTTTTATAAATTTATTACAAGACGGTACACTATCAAAAAAAGAGTTTGATAATTTAATACCGGAATTAAGTGAAAATGCCAATAACGCATCATTATTACTTTTTAATTTACTTAACTGGTCGAAATCTCAAATGCAATCCTTGGAACCAAAACCAAGTTTATTTGATATTCAAGAGGTGTTTGAGGCTAAAATAAAACTTATTGAGCAACGTGTTGAAGGAAAGGGCATAGAATTGATTAACCTTTCTTTACGAGATTTTGCTTATGCTGATAGAAGCATGTTCGAAATTGTTATTCAAAACTTATTGGCAAACGCGATTAAGTTTTCTAAAGCAGGAGATACGGTTACTGTGTCGAACCATATAAGTAGCGGCAGTTGTATAATTAGTATTTCGGATACAGGTATTGGTATTTCTAAAGAAGACCAAACTAAATTATTTAAGAGTAATACATTTACAACCAACGGAACAGCGAACGAAAAAGGTACAGGATTAGGACTTTCTATTTGCAAAGAACTTGTAGAATTAAACCAAGGGAAAATATGGGTAGAAAGTAATGTTGGAGAAGGCAGTACATTCTATGTGCAATTGCCAAAAGCTAAGCACTACGCATAGCCTTCAGCAAATACTTTATACTGTCACTTACCTACCTATTATACGTTAAAAAAAACTAATGTTTAGGCAAAAACACCTCTGCCATCATGCAACGTGCACTTCCACCTCCACAGGTTTCAATGGTCTCTAAAGAACTAGATAATATTTTTGTGTGTTCCTTTAAGGTTTTTACTTGAGTTTCAGAAAGACTATCAAAAGCCGACTGACTCATTATTAAATATGGTTCATTATTGGCAGCTTTTACTTGCAACATATTTCCTGCAAATTGGCTTACCTGCTTTTCAGAAATATCAATTATAGTTTTACCATCCTCTTTAAGGTGTTTAACTACCTGCTTGCGTTCTTTTTTATCATCGATACTACTTAAGCAAATTACAGCAAAGGTTTCGCCAATGCACATCATTACATTTGTATGATAAATAGGTTTACGCTGACCGTTAACCGTTTGGTATGCCGCAAAAACTACCGGAGAAAACTCGAAATCTTCACAAAACTCAATAAACAAATCCTCATCCGCACGCGGAGATAGAGCACAATAAGCCTTTCTGTTAACACGATCTAGTATTATACTTCCTGTACCTTCTAAATAAACTTGTTCCTCCTCTGCACTAGTATAATCTACAATATTATTAATTTCAAATCCTTCACCTTCTAGTGTCTCCAGAATATCTTCACGACGTTCTAAGCGTCTATTTACAGCAAACATAGGATACAAACCTACATCGCCATTTTCATGAAAAGACACCCAATTATTCGGAAAAATAGAATCTGGCGTATCGTTTTCTAAATTATCATTGACCACAATTACATCTACACCAATAGCTTTCAACTTTTCTACGTAGTCATCAAATTCCCTTACCGCTTTTGTGTTAATAGTTTCTGGCAAAACACCTTTAATCGATTCTTGGTAATAATTATTAACCGCAGTTTGCTCGTTCATTCTAAAATTTACGGGCCGAATCATTAAAATAGTATTAGTTGTTTGTTGCATTTCTTTTTAATTTAATCCCTAATTAAAGGCATAGTTGTACATCTTAATAGTCCCTCTTGCTTACCAATTTCAGCATACGGAACCTCTTCAACAGTGAATCCTTGTTCTCTTAACCACTTATTAAGTCGGGTAAAGTTTTTTTCTGATATAATAACATCTTCAGAAATTGAAAACACATTACTACACATTTGGTACATTTCATCTTTAGTAATTTCGAAAACATTTTCTTTTCCAAAAAACTCGACTAACCACTCATACTCCCTTTCAATTAAAAAGCCATTTTTATGAATAATAGCTTTTCCTTTTCCTAAGGGATTAAAGCAGCAATCTAAATGTAAGGCATTTTCCTTTGCATTGGTATTAGACTTTCTAAGTTCGAAAGATTTTACGGTTTTGTTTGGAAACAATTCTTGAATGGCAATTACGGCATCAGCGTTAGTACGTGCTGTAATTAATTCGGGGTAATCCTCACCCGAGTAGGTACCAATAAAGATATAATCGTTCCAAGGCATAACATCACCGCCTTCTACGTGGCATTCTTCAGGTAAAATAATGCGTTTATTGTCAGCTACTTGTTTCCATATATAATCTATAGCTTGCACTTCTTTTTCTCTATGCGGAAGAATATTTGCTTCAATTAAAATATCATCAATTACAAAAGCAATATCTCGTGCAAAAATTTGATTGCAATCTTTAATAACTTCAGGTCTATAAACTTTTACATTATATTTCTCAAAAACTTTAGCAACAGCATCAAGTTCTTTTACCATAGCCTCTTCGGTTGGATAAGTACCTGCCAATATATGCTCTATACTTTTTGGGTCATAGCAATCCTCTACCTTAGGTATTGGACCATTACTGTTAGCAATACCTAAAACAACGGCACGTAGTCTTGAAGTTTCATTTTGAATATTTAATTTTATCATGCCTTCATATATATTTAGATTATCAAATTTATACTAAACCGAAGAATAATAAAAGACAAATTAAACTATTCTTAAAAAAAAGCCTATTAAAAAGAAAAAGCTTCATGAAAATATCATGAAGCTTAATAATAATATAAAATATTTTAAGACCTATCTTTCATCAATAGGAACAAATTTTCTTTCTGTTGCACCAATATAAATCTGTCTTGGTCTTCCAATAGGCTCTTTACGTAAACGCATTTCTCTCCATTGTGAAATCCATCCTGGTAAACGACCTAAGGCAAACATTACAGTAAACATATCTGTAGGGATTCCCATAGCTCTGTAAATAATACCAGAATAAAAATCGACATTAGGATATAATTTACGATCTACAAAATACTGATCTTCTAAAGCTTCTTTTTCTAGACCTTTTGCAATATCTAAAATAGGATCTTTAACTCCTAAATCATCTAAAACACCATCTGCAGCCACTTTAATGATTTTGGCACGAGGATCGAAGTTTTTATAAACACGGTGTCCAAAGCCCATTAAACGGAAAGGATCTGATTTATCTTTGGCTTTTGCCATATACTTTTTAGTATCACCACCATCAGCCTTTATAGCTTCAAGCATTTCTAAAACGGCTTGATTAGCACCACCATGAAGTGGTCCCCAAAGTGCAGAAATACCAGCAGAAATTGAAGCAAACAACCCAACTTGAGATGAGCCAGCTATTCTTACCGTAGATGTAGAACAGTTTTGTTCGTGATCTGCATGAAGAATTAGCAATTTATCTAAAGCATCAACTAAAATCTTATTTTGCTCATACTCCCCATTTGGTTTTTTAAACATCATTTTTAAGATGTTTTCAACATACCCTATAGTGTTGTCTCCGTAATTTAATGGTAATCCTGATTTTTTTCTGAATGTCCAAGCAACTAAAACAGGAAATTTACCTAATAGGCGTACCACAGAGTTATACATATCTTCTTCCGACTCAACATCTACAGTTGAAGGGTTAAATGCAGTTAAAGCACTTGTTAAAGAAGAAATAACACCCATTGGATGTGCCGATTTAGGAAAAGCATCAATAATTTTCTTAACGTCTTCATCAACAATAGCTTCTGCCTTTATATCATCATGAAACTTTTCGTTTTGCTCTTTAGTTGGAAGTTCGCCAAAAATTAAAAGGTATGCAACTTCTAAAAAATCAGCTTTCTCAGCTAATTCCTCAATAGAATATCCTCGGTATCTTAAAACTCCTTTTTCACCATTTAAAAAAGTAATTGCACTTTCGCAAGATCCGGTATTCTTATACCCTGGGTCTAATGTTATTACACCTCCCGAGCTAGCTCTAAGTTTTGTAATATCTATGGCAACTTCGTTTTCTGTTCCAGTGATTAATGGAAATTCATGTTTTTCACCGTTTATTTCTAGAATAGCTTTATCTGACATCTTTTTTCTAAATAATTTTTGTTTAGTTATGCGGAACGCTAATCTACGAAATATCTATTTATTTTTTTAATTTATCTAAAACGATTTCGTGATTTTAAGAATTTTTAAAATTCAAGGAATAAAAAAAGCGATTATTAAAAAATAATCGCTTTTCATCTAAAAAAAATAAATTCTTTTTATTTTATTTTGAATGCATTTTCTTGTGGAAAATAAGCTACTTCCCCTAATTCTTCTTCAATACGAAGTAATTGGTTATATTTCGCCATACGATCGCTACGAGATGCAGAACCTGTTTTAATTTGACCTGTATTTAATGCTACTGCTAAATCTGCAATAGTATTATCTTCAGTTTCACCAGAACGGTGAGACATTACAGAAGTATATCCAGCATTGTGTGCCATGTTTACGGCAGCAATAGTTTCAGTTAAAGTTCCTATTTGGTTTACTTTAATTAAAATAGAATTTGCAATACCTTCTTTTATACCTCTTGATAAACGCTCTACGTTAGTTACAAATAAATCATCACCTACTAATTGAACTTTATCTCCAATTAATTCAGTTAAATATTTCCAACCTTCCCAGTCATTTTCATCCATACCATCTTCAATTGAAATGATAGGGTATTTAGATGATAAGTCAGCTAAATACTCAGCTTGTTCTTTACTTGTTCTTATAACGCCTGTATCGCCTTCAAATTTCTTGTAATCGTATTTACCATCAACAAAAAATTCAGCAGAAGCACAATCTAAAGCAATTTTAACATCATCACCTAATTTGTAACCTGCATTTGCAACAGCTTTTGCAATAGTATCTAAAGCATCTTCTGTTCCTCCTTCTAAGTTTGGAGCAAAACCACCTTCATCTCCAACAGCTGTACTTAAACCTCTGTCATGTAATACTTTTTTAAGGTTATGGAAAATTTCAGTTCCCATTTGCATAGCATGCGTGAAATTTTTAGCCTTAACTGGCATTACCATAAATTCTTGAAATGCAATTGGTGCATCACTATGCGAACCACCATTAATGATATTCATCATTGGTACAGGAAGCGTATTTGCCGAAACACCACCTACGTAACGGTATAATGGCATATTTAACTCATTTGCTGCAGCTTTAGCTACTGCTAAAGATACACCTAAAATAGCGTTAGCACCTAATTTTGATTTATTTGGAGTACCATCTAAATCAATCATTATTTTATCAATAAGGTTTTGTTCGAAAACTGAAACACCTAATAACTCCTCTGCAATAATTGAGTTAACGTTATCAACTGCTTTTAAAACACCTTTACCCATATAAGTATCTCCACCGTCGCGTAACTCAACAGCTTCATGTTCTCCAGTTGATGCACCTGATGGTACAGCAGCTCTACCTAATATATGATTTTCAGTTACTACATCTACTTCAACGGTTGGATTACCTCTTGAATCTAGTATTTGTCTTGCGTGGACATTAATTATTATACTCATAATTGCTTTATTTTAAAATCTTTTAATTATTCCAAATTTACGTTTTAATCCTGTTTATTTTAAGATGTTTTTAAATAAATTAATAAAATAACATCTATAACGTTTTAGTAAAAAAAAGCCTCAAAAACAAAAATCTGTTTTTGAGGCTTTTTTTATTATATTATTTCTTTAAATTCTCGATGAACTGATCGAAAAGATAAGATGAATCATGTGGTCCTGGACTAGCTTCAGGATGGTACTGCACAGAAAATATATTTTTATTTTTCATAGCTAAACCAGCCACTGTATCATCATTTAAATGTACGTGTGTTATTTCTAAATCTGCATTTGCCTCTGCATCTTCTCTATTTACAGCAAAACCATGATTTTGAGACGTAATTTCACCTTTGCCTGTAATTAAGTTTTTTACAGGGTGATTTATACCTCTATGCCCATTATGCATTTTATATGTAGAAATACCATTTGCACGAGCAATAACCTGATGCCCTAAGCAAATACCAAATAATGGTAAATTTCTCTTTATAATTTCTTTAGCTACTTGTTGCGCTTCTACTAACGGTTCTGGATCTCCAGGCCCATTAGATAAGAAATAACCATCAGGATTAAAAGCTTCTAACTCTTCAAACTTAGCATTATAAGGAAACACTTTTATATACGCATCTCTACTAGCTATATTTCTAAGAATATTCTTTTTAATACCGATATCTAAAGCTGCTACTTTGTAAGTTGCATTCTCATCCCCATAATAATAAGGCTCTTTAGTAGATACTTTAGAAGCCAACTCTAGTCCTTCCATATTAGGAACTTCTGCTAATTGCTTTTTTAAACCTTCAATGTTATCAACATCCGTTGAAATAACAGCATTCATAGCACCATGATCTCTAATATAGCTCACTAAAGCACGAGTATCAACATCTGAAATGGCTAATAAGTTATTCTTTTCTAAGAATGATTCCAATGAGCCATCTGCAGCATCTCTTGAATAATCATAACTAAAATTTTTAACAATTAGTCCCGCTATTTTAATTGAATCAGATTCCACTTCTTCATCATTAACACCATAATTACCAATATGAGCATTGGTAGCGACCATTAACTGCCCGTAATAAGAAGGGTCTGTAAAAATTTCTTGATAACCAGTCATTCCTGTATTAAAACAAACCTCACCAAATGAAGTTCCTTGTTTATTACCAACTGCTTTTCCGTAAAAAATAGTACCATCTGCTAGAAGAACGATGGCTTTTTGTCTTTTTTGATATTTCATAATTCTTTTGAAAAGTTTCGCAAAATTGCACAAAAAAAAGGATAAACTAAAATAGTTTATCCTTTTTATATTAAATGCTTATTAACATTTATTCTTCTTCGTTAGATGCTTTAGACTCAACAGGAGCAGCAGCTGGTTTAGAACCACCTCTTCTACTTCTTCTTGTTGTTTTCTTTTTCTCTTTACCAGCATTATAGATTTCGTTGTAATCAACAAGTTCTATCATTGCCATATCAGCGTTATCACCTAAACGATTTCCTAGTTTAATAATTCTAGTATAACCTCCTGGACGGTCTGCTATTTTAGCAGCAACATCTCTAAACAATTCAGCAACAGCATCTTTTTGTCTAAGCTTAGCCATAACAATACGTCTGTTATGTGTTGTATCTACCTTTGATTTTGTAATCATTGGCTCAACAAACTGCTTTAACGCTTTAGCCTTAGCTACAGTTGTGTTAATACGCTTGTGCTCAATTAAAGAACAAGCCATATTAGCTAACATAGCTTTTCTATGCGCTGTTTGTCTTCCTAAGTGGTTTACTTTTTTTCCGTGTCTCATGACCTTTGTTTTATCATCTTGCTACTAAACTCGTAAATCGAGGAGCAAAATATGATTAATTAATCTTTATCTAATTTATATTTACTTAAATCCATTCCGAAATTTAATCCTTTAACATTTACAAGCTCTTCAAGCTCAGTTAAAGACTTCTTACCGAAGTTTCTGAATTTCATTAAATCATTTTTATTGAAAGATACTAAGTCTCCCAAAGTATCAACTTCTGCAGCTTTTAAACAGTTAAGTGCACGTACAGATAAATCCATATCGATTAACTTAGTTTTAAGTAACTGACGCATATGAAGAGATTCCTCATCATAAGTTTCAGTTTGAGCTATCTCATCAGCCTCTAAAGTGATACGCTCATCTGAGAATAACATAAAGTGGTGAATTAATGTTTTAGCTCCTTCTGTTAAAGCATCTTGTGGCGTAATTGAACCATCAGTAATGATTTCAAAAACTAATTTTTCATAATCAGTTTTTTGTTCAACACGATAGTTTTCAATACTATACTTAACATTTTTTATTGGAGTATAAATTGAATCTGTAAAAATTGTACCTATTGGCGCTGAAGCTTTCTTATTTTCTTCTGCAGGAACATAACCTCTACCTTTTTCAATAGTAATTTCCATGTTAAAATTCACCTTTGGATCAAGGTTACAGATTACTAATTCTGTATTTAAAACCTGAAAACCTGAAATGAATTTCTGAAAATCACCAGCTGTAATTCTATCTTGACCAGAAATTGAAATTGAAATAGATTCATTATCAATATCTTCAATTTGTCTTTTAAAACGAACTTGCTTTAAGTTTAAGATGATTTCTGTTACATCTTCAACTACACCAGAAATTGCCGAAAATTCGTGATCTACACCTTCTATACGAACAGATGTGATAGCGAAACCTTCTAAAGAAGATAATAAAACTCTTCTTAATGCATTTCCTACTGTTAAACCATAACCAGGCTCTAAAGGTCTGAATTCGAATTTACCTTCGAAATCAGTAGAATCAATCATGATTACCTTATCTGGTTTTTGAAAATTAAATACTGCCATTTTTTTCTTCGTTTTAATTGTTATTTAGTTGCGCGGTTTAAAAGTTTGAAGAAATACTTACAAACCCTTTGGCCAAATACCAATATTATTAATTTATTATTTAGAGTATAATTCTACAATGAATTGCTCGTTTATGTTTTCTGGAATTTGAATTCTTGCAGGAACAGAAACATAAGTTCCTTGTTTCGTATCAGAATTCCAAGTGATCCACTCATAAACGTTACTAGAATTTGAAAGAGATCTTTCAATAGTTTCAAGTGATTTAGATTTTTCTCTTACTGCAACAACATCACCAGCTTTTAATTGGTAAGATGGAATATTTACCAACTCGCCATTTACTGTAATATGTCTGTGAGAAACTAATTGTCTTGCACCACTTCTAGTTGGAGCTACACCCATTCTGAATACCACGTTATCTAATCTAGATTCACAAAGTTGTAAAAGAACCTCACCAGTAATACCTTGTGCAGCTCTAGCCTTCTTAAATAAACCTCTAAATTGACGCTCTAATATACCATAAGTATATTTTGCTTTTTGCTTCTCCATTAATTGGATAGCATATTCAGATTTTTTTCCACGACGACGTGCGTTACCGTGTTGCCCAGGAGGGTAATTTCTTTTTTCGAATGATTTGTCATCTCCGAAAATAGCTTCGCCAAATTTACGAGCTATTTTAGTTTTAGGACCAGTATATCTTGCCATTTTAAATTTGTTTTGAGAGTGATTATGAATTAAGGTCTTAATCTTATCCTTCGAAAATCGTTGATCTCTCGTTAATACTTGTTAATTATTTTTTCAGTTTGCAAATTTACACAAAAAATTAATACCATCTGAAATACAGATGATATTAATTTTTCACTATTTGCTATGTTTAATTTTGGTTACTTAAAACCAGATTAAACTCTTCTTCTTTTAGGAGGACGACATCCATTATGTGGTAAAGGAGTAACATCAATAATTTCAGTTACTTCAATTCCTGCATTATGAATAGAACGAATAGCAGATTCTCTACCGTTTCCTGGTCCTTTAACATAAACCTTTACTTTTTTCAATCCAGCTTCAGTTGCTACACCCGCAGCATCTTCAGCAGCTAATTGAGCCGCATAAGGTGTGTTTTTCTTAGAACCTCTAAATCCCATTTTACCAGCAGAAGACCATGAAATTACATCTCCTTTTTTGTTGGTAAGTGAAATAATGATGTTATTGAATGAAGCAGTTACGTGAGCTTCTCCAACTGCATCAACAATAACTTTACGTTTTTTTGTGCTTGTTTTTGCCATTTTATTTTTAGCTTTTAGTTTTAGTGATAGTCGCTAGAATCCTAAACTATTATAATTTCAAACAGATTCCTTCCAACGTCTAAATACCTAAAGACTAATTATTATTTAGTTGCTTTCTTCTTGTTAGCAACAGTTTTTCTTCTACCTTTTCTGGTTCTAGAATTGTTTTTAGTACGTTGCCCTCTTAATGGAAGACCAGATCTATGACGAATACCTCTGTAACATCCAATATCCATTAATCGCTTAATGTTTAATTGTGTTTCAGAACGTAATTCACCTTCGATAGTAAAAGTTCCAACAGCATCACGAATACCAGAAATTTGGTCATCGGTCCAGTCTTGAACTTTTGTACTTTCATCAACTTTAGCTTCAGCTAAAATTTCTTTTGCTCTACTTCTACCTATTCCATAGATATAAGTTAAAGAGATAACTCCTCTTTTGTTTTTTGGTATGTCTACACCTGCAATTCTTGCCATAATTACCCTTGTCTTTGTTTAAATCTAGGATTCTTTTTGTTAATTACGTAAAGTCTTCCTTTTCTACGCACGATTTTACAATCTGCGCTTCTCTTTTTAATTGATGCTCTTACTTTCATCGTATTAGTATCTATAAGTTATTCGAGCCTTAGTTAAATCATAAGGACTCATTTCTAATTTTACTTTATCTCCCGGTAACAACTTAATGTAATGCATACGCATTTTACCTGAAATATGTGCCGTCACAATGTGACCGTTCTCTAATTCAACACGAAACATTGCATTTGATAATGCTTCTATAATTGTTCCGTCTTGTTCTATTGCTGCTTGTTTTGCCATAGTATAAATTAAGCTACTGCTTTTCTATTTTTACCTGTTTTCATCAAACCATCATAGTGTCTATTTAACAAATAAGAATTTATTTGTTGCATAGTGTCAATTGCAACTCCAACCATAATTAATAACGATGTTCCTCCAAAAAATAAAGCCCATCCTTGTTGAACTCCCATAAGCTTAACAATAAACGCTGGGAATATAGCGATAAGAGCTAAAAATATAGAACCTGGTAAGGTTATTTGAGACATTATTTTATCTAAATACTCAGAAGTCTCAGATCCTGGACGAATACCTGGAATAAATCCACCACTACGTTTTAAATCGTCTGCCATTTTATTGGTAGGTACCGTTATTGCCGTATAAAAATAGGTAAATACTATAATTAATAAAGCAAACGTAAGGTTATACCAAAAACCGAACATATCAGAATAGTTTGTTTGCATCCATGCTCCTGCTGTGGTTTCTTTTAAGAAAGATGATCCTCCAATTAAACTAGGTACAAACATAATAGCTTGTGCAAAAATAATTGGCATTACACCCGAAGCATTAAGCTTTAAAGGAATGTATTGTCTTGAACCAGCCATTGCGCTTTTTTCGTATCCACCAGTAGCAGTTCTTCTTGCGTATTGTACAGCGATCTTTCTAACGCCCATTACTAACATAATAGAAGCTAAAATAATAACAAACCAGATAACAAACTCAATTAATACCATCATTAAACCACCATTTCCACCACCTTCTAATCTAGTAGCTGCATTTTGTAAAAATGATTGTGGTAAAGTAGCAATAATACCAACCATAATTAATAATGAAATACCATTACCAATACCTTTATCGGTTATTTTTTCACCTAACCACATTGCAAATATACAGCCTGTTACTAAAATAGTAACTGATGAGAAATAAAATAATGGACCTGTACCTAATAAGAATGCACTTTGTGGAATTCCTAATGCTGGTAAACTTGCCAAATACCCTGGTGCTTGTAATAAACAAATAGCAATTGTTAACCAACGCGTAATTTGATTTATTTTTTTCTGACCACTAGCGCCCTCTTTTTGCAATTTCTGCAAATAAGGAATAGCTATCCCCATTAACTGTACAACAATAGAAGCAGAGATGTAAGGCATAATACCCAGTGCGAAAACCGAAGCATTAGCAAATGCACCTCCAGTAAAAGCGTTAAGCAAACCTAACAAACCTCCGTCTGTTTTTTCAGCTAAACCTCCTAATTGAGAAGCATCGATACCTGGTAATACTACTTGAGCACCAAAACGATAAACTAATAACAGACTCAAAGTTACAATGATTCTGTTTCTTAGTTCCTCTATTTTCCAAACATTCTTAATTGATTCTATAAATTTCATACTTATAAAAAGTCTTATATAGTTACAGCTTCTCCTCCAGCAGCTTCAATAGCAGCTTTTGCTGAAGCAGTAAACTTATGAGCAGTTACTTTTAATTTTGCTTTTAATTCTCCACGTCCCATGATTTTTACTAAATCATTTTTATCAACTAAACGGTTTGTGAATAATGTTTCAAAATCAACTGTATCTTTAATTTTCTTATCATCAACCAATTGTTGCAAAGTATCTAAATTGATACCTTGGTGCTCAATACGGTTAATGTTAGTAAAACCAAACTTAGGAACACGTCTTTGAAGTGGCATTTGACCACCTTCAAATCCTAGTTTCTTAGAATAACCAGAACGAGATTTAGCTCCTTTGTGACCACGAGTTGCCGTACCACCTTTACCAGAACCTTGTCCTCTACCTATTCTCTTACCTTGGTTTTTTACTGAACCTTCTGCAGGTTTTAAATTACTTAAATCCATTTTCAGTTTATATTTTTAAGCTTCTTCAACAGAAACTAAATGTGAAACTTTAGCAACCATACCAAGAATATTTGGTGTAGCTTCATGCTCTTTTACTTGACCAATCTTTTTAAGACCAAGAGCTTCTAAAGTTCTTTTTTGTCTTTGCGTACGATTGATTGCGCTTTTAACTTTTTTTACTTTAATTTTTGCCATCTCTGTCTTTATTAAGCGTTAAAAACTTGTTCAAGTGTAATACCTCTATCTCTAGCAATAGCATTCGCATCTCTTAATTGTAATAAAGCATCAAAAGTTGCTTTTACTACGTTATGAGGGTTTGAAGATCCTTGAGATTTTGATAATACATCATGTACACCAACTGCCTCAAGAACTGTTCTTACAGCACCACCAGCAATAACTCCTGTACCAGGGGCAGCAGGAATAATGTTTACTCTAGCTCCACCGTATTTACCTTTTTGCTCATGTGGTAACGTTCCTTTAATAATAGGAATTCTAACTAGGTTTTTCTTAGCATCTTCAACAGCTTTTGCAATTGCACTAGCAACGTCTTTAGATTTTCCTAAACCTTGTCCTACAACACCTGCCTCATCACCAACCACAACGATTGCTGAAAAACCAAATGCTCTACCACCTTTAGTTACCTTAGTAACTCTCTGTACACCAACTAAACGATCCTTAAGATCTAATCCACCTGGTTTTACTAATTCTGCACTTTTATATTTTTTAAACATAATTTCTTAGAATTTAAGTCCTGCTTCTCTAGCGCCTTCTGCTAATGATTTTACTCTACCGTGGTATAAATATCCACCTCTATCAAAAGCAATAGTATCTATACCAGCTTTCATAGCTTTTTCAGCAACTGCTTTGCCTACTAATTTTGCTACTTCAGACTTGGTTGCTTTCGCAGCACTAATGTCTTTATCTCTTGAAGATGCTGAACTGATTGTATTACCAGTAACATCATCAACTATTTGAGCATAAATTTCTTTATTACTTCTATAAACAGCTAATCTAGGTCTAGCTTCTGTACCAGAAACAACCTTACGGATTCTGTTTTTTATTCTTAGTCTTCTTTCGTTCTTTGTCAATGCCATAACTTAATTATTAAGCTGATTTACCTGCTTTTCTTCTTATTTCTTCACCAACAAACTTAACACCTTTTCCTTTATAAGGTTCAGGCTTTCTAAATCCGCGGATCTTCGCAGCTACTTGACCAACAAGTTGTTTATCGAATGATGTTAATTTTATAATTGGATTTTTTCCTTTTTCAGATATTGTTTCCAACTTTACTTCTGGAGCAACATTTAAAATGATATTGTGAGAAAATCCTAAGGCTAAATCTAATTTTTGTCCTTGGTTTGATGCTCTGTAACCAACACCCACCAATTCTAATTCTTTAGTCCATCCTTTTGATACACCTTCGACCATATTATGCATTAATGATCTGTATAAACCATGTTTTGCTTTTTGGTCTTTAGTATCAGAAGAACGTGTAACTAATACATTTCCTTCTTCTACTTTTATTTCTATAGAATCGTAATTTTGCGTTAACTCTCCTAATTTTCCTTTTACAGTTACTACGTTATCTTTAACGTCTACTGTTACACCTTCTGGAATGGCTATTGGATTATTTCCTATTCTTGACATTTCTTTCTGGATTTAAAATTAGTGTACGTAACATAAAATTTCACCACCAACATTATCTCTTTTGGCTTGTTTACCCGTCATAACTCCGTGAGAAGTTGAAACTATAGCAACACCTAAACCATTTAAGATACGTGGTAAATCATTAGCTCCTGCATACTTACGTAAACCTGGAGTACTAATTCTTTGAAGTTTTTTAATTACTGGTTCTTTTGTTTCTTTGTTGTACTTAAGAGCTATTTTAATAGTTCCTTGTACTGAAGAATCATCAAATTTGTAACTTAAAATATATCCTTGTTCGAATAATATTTTAGTGATGTCTTTTTTAAGATTAGAAGCAGGGATCTCCACAACTCTGTGGTTAGCACGCACTGCGTTTCTAATTCTTGTCAAATAATCCGCAATTGGATCTGAGTACATAATGAATTGATTTTGTGGTCTTGGTTTTCGAACCATTTCGAACCTTAAACCCGATTATTTAAATAATATTACCAACTAGCTTTTCTTACTCCAGGAATAAGACCTTGATTGGCCATTTCTCTGAAAGTTACACGTGAAATTCCAAAAGTTCTCATGTATCCTTTAGGTCTTCCAGTTAATTTACATCTATTATGCTGACGTACAGGAGATGCATTTTTAGGTAACTTTTGTAATGCTTCGTAATCTCCAGCTTCTTTTAAAGCCTTACGTTTCTCTGCATACTTAGCTACTGTTTTAGCTCTTTTCACCTCACGGGCTTTCATTGATTCTTTAGCCATGTCTTAGTTTTTTTGAAAAGGTAATCCTAATTCAGTTAATAATGATTTTGCTTCTTTATCAGTATCTGCTGTAGTTACAAATGTAATATCCATACCTGAAATTTTATTAACTTTATCAATATTAATTTCTGGGAATATAATTTGTTCAGTAATTCCTAAGTTGTAATTACCTCTACCATCAAATCCTGTTGCTTTTATACCGTTAAAATCTCTAACACGTGGAAGTGCCGAAGTTACTAAACGGTCTAAAAATTCATACATTTTTTCGCCACGTAAAGTTACTTTAACACCAATTGGCATTCCTTTACGTAATTTAAATGTTGCAACATCCTTTTTAGATAATGTAGCGATTGCTTTCTGTCCAGATATAGTAGTTACCTCTTCTAACGCGTAGTCGATTAACTTTTTGTCTGCAACTGCAGCTCCAACACCTTTAGATATTACTATCTTACTAAGTTTAGGAACTTGCATTACATTCTTATACCCAAATTCGTCTGTAAGAGCAGCAATTATTTTGCTTTTATACTCTTCTTTAAGTCTTGGTGAATATGCCATAACTATATTACTTCATTAGATTTTGTTGAAAATCTTACTTTTTTATCGCCTTCTACCTTATAACTAACTCTCGTTGTTTCTCCTTTTGAAGTTAACAATGATAAGTTAGAAATATGAATAGCTGCTTCTTTCTCTACGATTCCACCTTGAGGATTTTGTGCACTTGGTTTAGTATGTTTCTTCACCATGTTTACTCCCTCAACAATCGCTTTGTTCTTTTCTATTAATACCTTTTGAACTTTACCTTCAGATCCTTTATGATCTCCAGCAATAACTCTTACAGTATCTCCAGTTTTTATTTTAAGCTTTGTCATCTTACTTATAATGTATTAAAGCACTTCTGGTGCTAATGATACAATCTTCATGAATTGTTTATCACGAAGCTCTCTAGCAACAGGACCAAATACACGTGTTCCTCTCATCTCACCCGTTGGGTTTAATAAAACACAAGCATTATCATCAAATCTTATATAAGATCCGTCTGGTCTTCTTACTTCTTTCTTGGTACGCACAACAACTGCTGTAGAAACTGCTTTTTTCTTAATGTTTCCATTAGGAGTTGCATCCTTTACAGAAACAACTATTTTGTCTCCTACAGAAGCATATCTTCTTTTAGTTCCTCCTAAAACACGGATAACTAAAACCTCTTTTGCTCCAGTATTGTCTGCTACTTTTATTCTTGATTCTTGCTGTAACATAATTATTTAGCTCTTTCTAGGATTTCTACTAATCTCCAACATTTAGATTTACTTAAAGGTCTAGTTTCCATGATCTTTACTGTATCACCAATATTACAATCGTTTGTCTCGTCGTGTGCAACATATTTCTTTGTTTTTAACACGAACTTACCATACATAGGGTGTTTTACTTTTTTAACCTCTGCAACAACTATTGATTTTTGCATTTTGTTACTAGTAACAACTCCTATACGTTCTTTTCTTAAATTTCTTGTTTCCATCTTTCAGCAGAATTATTGTAATTCTCTTTTAGTTAATTCAGTCGCAATTCTAGCTACAGTTCTTCTTATAGAACGTAATTGAATTGGATTTTCTAAAGGAGATATTGCATGAGCCAATTTTAGGTCTGAATAACTCTTTTTTGTTTCACCAAGTTTCTCTTGTAACTCAGCTACAGATAATTCTTTAATTTCTGATTGTTTCATCATCTTAAATTATTATGCTTCGTAATCGCGAGCGATTAAAAACTTAGTTTTTACTGGTAATTTTTGTGCAGCTAAACGTAATGCTTCTTTTGCAACGTCTAATGGCACACCACCAATTTCAAATAAAACACGACCTGGTCTGCATACTGCTACCCATAATTCGACAGCACCTTTACCTTTACCCATACGTACTTCAAGAGGCTTTTTTGTAATAGGCTTGTCTGGAAATATTTTTATCCAAAGTTGACCTTCTCTTTTCATGTAACGAGTGGCGGCAATACGAGCTGCTTCGATTTGACGAGCAGTAATAAACGTAGCGTCCATTGCTTTTATTCCAAAAGTACCGTTTGAAAGTTGATGACCTCTACCAGAGAGTCCTTTCATACGTCCTTTTTGTTGTTTACGAAATTTTGTTCTTTTAGGCTGTAACATTTTTCTTTAATTTATAAAAAATTACTTTCTACGACGAGGTCCTTTGTTTCCTCCTCTTCCGGCTCCACCTTTTCCTTGCTTCTTAGATAATCCAACAAGCGGAGAAAGTTCTCTTTTACCATATACTTCACCTTTCATGATCCATACTTTAACACCTAATCTACCATAAGTAGTGTGTGCCTCAACTAAAGCATAATCAATATCGGCTCTGAAAGTTGATAAAGGAATACGTCCTTCTTTGTAGTGTTCAGAACGTGCCATTTCAGCACCATTTAAACGACCACTAATTTGGATCTTAATTCCTTCAGCATTCATACGCATAGTAGCAGCAATAGCCATCTTAATTGCACGTCTATATGAAATTCTATTTTCAATTTGACGAGCGATGCTAGATCCTACTAAAAACGCATCAAGTTCAGGTCTTTTAATTTCAAAGATATTAATCTGAACTTCCTTTCCAGTAATTTTCTTAAGCTCTTCTTTTAACTTGTCTACCTCTTGGCCACCTTTTCCGATAATAATACCAGGTCTAGCAGTAGTGATAGTAACGGTTACAAGTTTTAAAGTTCTTTCGATTATTACTCTACTAACACTAGCTTTAGATAAACGCGCGTGAACGTATTTTCTAATCTTATCGTCTTCGGCAAGTTTATCACCATAATCGTTTCCTCCGTACCAGTTAGATTCCCATCCTCTGATAATTCCTAAGCGATTTCCGATTGGATTTGTCTTTTGTCCCATACTCTTATTAAGCTTGTGTGTTATTATTAGCTCCTACCACTATTGTTACATGGTTAGAACGTTTTCTAATTCTGTGTGCACGACCTTGAGGCGCTGGACGTAATCTCTTTAACATAGATCCGCCATCTACTCTAATCTCCTTAACAATCAATTCAGCCTCTTCGATGTTAGCCTCTTCGTTTTTAGCTTGCCAGTTTGCAATTGCAGACAATAACAATTTCTCTAAACGACCAGAAGCTTCCTTTTGGTTGAATTTTAATATATTAAGTGCATGTTCTACTTTTTCGCCTCTTACTAAATCGGCTACTAAACGCATTTTTCTCGGTGATGTAGGACAGTTATTAAGTTTAGCAAAAGCAACGTGTTTTTTTGCTTCCTTAATAGCGTCTGCCATTTGTTTTTTACGACTTCCCATAGCTTACTACTTTTTACCTTTATTTTTAGCACCTGCATGTCCACGGAATGAACGTGTTGGTGAAAATTCTCCTAATTTATGACCTACCATGTTTTCAGTAACATATACTGGAACAAATTGACGGCCATTGTGTACTGCTATTGTTTGTCCAACAAAATCTGGAGTAATCATACTAGCACGAGACCAAGTTTTAATTACTGTTTTTTTGTTATTCTCAACATTAACGGCTACTTTCTTTTCTAACTTATAATGAACGTAAGGTCCTTTTTTTAATGATCTTGCCATGTCTTATTTCTTTCTACGTTCTACAATATATTTATTACTTGCCTTAGTCTTAGAACGGGTTCTGTAACCTTTAGCTGGAATACCGTTTCTAGAACGAGGATGTCCACCTGAAGACTTACCTTCACCACCACCCATTGGGTGATCGACTGGATTCATTACTACTGGTCTAGTACGTGGTCTTCTTCCTAACCATCTTGTTCTACCTGCCTTACCACCTACTAATAATTGGTGATCTGAGTTAGATACAACACCTATTGTAGCCATACAGTTTACAAGAATTAATCTTGTTTCACCTGAAGGCAATTTAACCGTAGCAAACTTACCATCTCTTGCCATTAATTGAGCAAAAGCACCTGCACTACGAGCCATAATAGCTCCTTGACCTGGACGTAACTCTATACAAGAAATAATAGTTCCTAAAGGAATCTCACTTAATGGCATTGCATTTCCAATTTCTGGAGCAATACCTTCTTTACCTGACACTACATTTTGCCCAACCTGAAGTCCATTTTGAGCAATAATGTATCTTTTCTCACCATCTTGATAATTCAATAGAGCGATAAAAGCTGTTCTATTTGGATCGTATTGGATTGAAGCTACTTCACCAGGAATACCAGCTTTGTCTCTTTTAAAATCGATAATACGATACTTTCTTTTATGACCACCACCTATGTAGCGCATAGTCATTTTTCCTTCACTGTTTCTACCACCAGACCTTTTGTTCGGAACGAGTAAACTCTTTTCCGGCTTATCAGTAGTAATAGCATCATAGCCGTTTACTACTCTAAATCGCTGTCCTGGTGTGATTGGTTTTAATTTTCTTACTGACATCTGTCTTTAATTACATGTTACTGTATAAATCAATCATTTCACCTTCCGCCAGTTGTACAATTGCTTTTTTAACAGCATTTGTTTTACCATGTTGAATACCAGTTTTTGTAAACTTGGTACTACGATCTGGACGGACATTTATAGTACGAACTTTTTCAACAGAAACACCATAAGCAGCCTCAACCGCTTTTTTGATTTCTACCTTGTTCGCCTTAGTTTTCACTGCGAAAGTATAGCAGTTTCTCAACTCGCTATTAGCTGTCGCTTTTTCTGTGATTATAGGTTTAATTAAGATACTCATTGTTTCTATTTACTTAAATTTGTTTCAATTCCTGCTAAAGCTCCTTCTAACAATACTACTTGTCCTGCATTAAGTATTTTGTAAGTGCTTAACTCTGAAGAAGTTATAACTTCTGTGCTTTTTAAATTACGCGATGACAAATATACGTTATTATTTGACCCACCCAACACAAACAGTGTTTTTTTGTTTTCAAGCTCTAAAGCCTTTAAAACTGCAGTAAAGTTTTTTGTCTTTACATTATCAAAATTAAAGTCTTCTAAAACTGTAATTGACTTCTCTCCTGCTTTGATACTTAAGGCAGACTTACGCGCTAAACGCTTTAAGTTTTTATTAAGTTTGAAGCTGTAATTTCTAGGTCTTGGACCGAACATACGACCACCACCTTTAAATACACCAGACTTAATACTACCTGCTCTTGCTGTACCAGTTCCTTTTTGCTTTTTAATCTTACGAGTAGATCCAGAAATCTCAGCTCTTTCTTTCGATTTATGAGTTCCTTGACGTTGGTTTGCTAAATATTGTTTAACATCCAAATATACTGCATGATTATTAGGCTCAATAGCAAACACATCTTTAGAAAGGTCTGCCTTTCTACCTGTGTCTTTTCCGTTTATATCTAAAACTGCTACTTTCATTATTTTCTAATAATTACATAAGCGTTTTTATGACCAGGAACACATCCTTTAATCACAAGTAGGTTCTTTTCAGCAACTACTTTTAAAACTCTTAAATTTTGAACTTTAACTGTGTCTCCACCCATTCTTCCTGCCATTTTCATGCCTTTAAAAACACGAGCAGGGTAAGATGCAGCTCCAATAGATCCTGGCGCTCTTAAACGGTTATGTTGACCGTGAGTAGCTTGACCTACACCACCGAAACCATGACGTTTTACAACACCTTGAAATCCTTTACCTTTAGATGTTCCTGCTACATCAACAAATTCACCTTCAGTGAAATGTTCAACAGTGATTGCATCTCCTAATTTGTACTCCGCATCAAAACCTTTGAATTCAACAACTTTGCGTTTTACAGAAGTACCCGCTTTTTTAGCATGACCTAAGTCTGCTTTAGTAGCGCTCTTTTCTGTCGCGTCATCGAAACCTAATTGAACAGCAGAATAGCCGTCAACCTCTTCAGTTCTGACTTGGGTAACGATACATGGTCCAGCTTCGATTACTGTACAAGGAATGTTTTTCCCGTTTTCATCAAAGATGCTGGTCATACCGATTTTCTTTCCAATTAACCCAGACATAATTATTTATTTAATTTATTACTATTTGTCATTAAAATTCAAGGCTGAAAATACGTTTCAGCCTTGAATTGTATTTTTACCGTTTTTCCCTCGCTCGCAGCTTAGGACATGTAAGTTTATCTAACTAAACTTTGATCTCTACTTCAACACCACTTGGTAATTCAAGCTTCATTAACGCATCAATAGTTTTTGATGACGAAGAGTAGATATCCAATAATCTCTTATAAGATGATAATTGAAATTGCTCTCTTGATTTCTTGTTTACGTGTGGAGAACGTAATACAGTGAAAATTTTCTTGTGTGTTGGTAATGGAATTGGTCCAGTTACAACAGCACCAGTACTCTTTACTGTTTTTACAATCTTATCAGCAGACTTATCTACTAAGTTGTGATCGTAAGATTTTAATTTAATTCTGATTTTTTGACTCATTTTCTTAAGATTTACGATTCAACTCCTTTAGCTGCTTTTATTACTTCTTCAGATATATTAGAAGGCGTTTGAGCATAGTGTGAAAATTCCATTGTTGATGTTGCACGACCAGAAGATAATGTTCTTAATGTTGTTACATAACCAAACATTTCTGATAATGGTACAGTAGCTTTTACCGTTTTTGCACCAGCTCTATCACCCATGTCACTTACTTGACCTCTTCTTCTATTTAAATCACCTACAATATCACCCATGTTTTCTTCTGGAGTGATAACTTCAAGTTTCATAATAGGCTCCATAATAACAGCCTTAGCCGCTTTTGCAACGTTTTTGAAACCTAATTTAGCAGCTAATTCGAAAGATAATTGATCAGAATCCACATCATGGTAAGATCCATCTCTTAACGTAATTTTCATAGCGTCTACCTCAAAACCTGCTAATGGTCCATTTACCATTGCTTGTTTAAATCCTTTTTCAATTGAAGGGATAAATTCTTTAGGAACGTTACCACCTTTAATTACAGATTCAAACTGAAGTCCAATTTGTCCTTCATCAGCTGGCTCAATAGTAAACACAATATCTGCGAATTTACCACGACCACCAGATTGTTTCTTGTAAACTTCTCTATGATCTGCAGAAGCTGTAATAGCCTCCTTATACTCAACTTGAGGTTGACCTTGATTAACCTCTACTTTGAATTCACGTTTTAAACGATCTACAATTACATCTAAGTGTAACTCACCCATTCCAGAAATAATAGTCTGTCCTGAAGCTTCGTCTGAACGTACAGTAAATGTAGGATCTTCTTCAGCTAATTTAGCTAAGCCCATACCTAATTTATCTACATCAGCCTTAGTTTTTGGCTCAACCGCAATACCAATTACTGGATCTGGGAAGTCCATAGACTCTAATACAATTGGGTGCTTTTCATCTGAAAGTGTATCTCCTGTTTTGATAGATTTAAATCCAACAGCAGCTCCAATATCTCCAGCTTCTATATAATCAATTGCGTTTTGCTTGTTAGCGTGCATTTGGTAAATACGAGAAATACGCTCTTTTTTACCTGAACGGTTATTCAATACGTAAGAACCTGCGTCTAAACGACCTGAATAAGCTCTAAAGAAAGCTAAACGACCTACAAAAGGATCGGTAGCAATTTTAAATGCTAATGCTGCGAACGGCTCTTTTACAGATGGCTTACGAATTTCTTCTTTATCTGTATCAGGATTTGTTCCAACAATACCTTCTTTATCCATTGGAGAAGGTAAATAACGACATACAGCATCTAATAAGAACTGAACACCTTTATTTTTAAAAGCAGAACCACAAATCATAGGAATAATAGCCATATCCATTACAGCAGCTCTAAGTGCAGCATGCACTTCGTCTTCAGTAATAGAATTTTCATCTTCCATGAATTTCTCTAAAAGATTCTCGTCATATCCAGCTACTTCTTCGATAAGTAAAGCACGGTATTTACGAGCCTCTTCTTTTAAATCGTCTGGAATTTCAATAACATCAAAAGTTGCCCCTTGAGTTTCATCATGCCATACGATAGCTCTGTTTTTTACTAAATCTATAATACCTCTAAAATCATCTTCGTCACCAATGTTTAAAACGATTGGCACCGCGTTAGATTTTAACATATCTTTTACTTGTTGACAAACTCCTAAAAAGTCTGATCCTTGACGGTCCATTTTATTAACGAAACCAATTCTAGGCACTTTATAGTTATCAGCTAATCTCCAGTTAGTTTCAGATTGAGGCTCAACACCATCAACTGCACTAAATAAAAACACTAAACCATCAAGAACACGTAATGAACGATTTACTTCAACAGTAAAATCAACGTGACCTGGTGTGTCAATAATATTAAAGTGGTAATCCTTAGCATCTGCTGTTGGTTCACCATTTTCAATAGGGAATTTCCATTCACAAGTTGTAGCAGCAGAAGTAATTGTAATACCTCTTTCTTGCTCTTGCTCCATCCAGTCCATTGTAGCAGCACCATCATGTACTTCTCCAATTTTGTGAGAAACTCCAGTATAATAAAGAATACGCTCTGTTGTTGTTGTTTTACCAGCATCAATATGAGCAGCAATTCCTATGTTTCTTGTATATTTTAAATCTCTTGCCATGTCTTAGAATCTAAAGTGAGAGAATGCTTTGTTTGCTTCTGCCATTTTGTGAGTATCAACTCTTTTCTTAACCGCCGCTCCTTCTTCTTTAGCTGCTGCTAAAACCTCAGAGGCTAAACGTAACGCCATTGATTTTTCGTTTCTTTTACGTGAATAGCTAATTAACCATTTCATTGCAGTAGAAACTTTACGATCTGGACGAATTTGCATTGGAATTTGGAATGTTGCTCCACCAACACGACGACTACGTACTTCTACGTGAGGCATAACGTTAGATAAGGCATCTTTCCAGATTTCTAAACCTGTTTTCTCTTCGTCAGTTTTTTTCGAATCTACAATATCAATTGCATCGTAGAATACCTTAAAAGCGACAGACTTTTTTCCATCCCACATCATCATGTTAACGAAACGAGTTACTAACTGATCGTTAAATTTAGGGTCTGGTAAAAGCGGTCTCTTTTTTGCTGCTCTTTTTCTCATGTCTTCTTCTTAAAGTTTTAATTACTTTTTAGGGCGTTTTGCACCATACTTAGATCTACGTTGCGTTCTACCTGAAACACCTGCTGTGTCTAAAGCACCACGTACAATGTGATATCTAACTCCTGGTAAATCTTTTACCCTTCCACCTCTAACCAATACTATCGAGTGCTCTTGTAGATTGTGTCCTTCACCACCGATGTATGCGTTAACCTCGTTACCGTTTGTTAAACGAACCCTTGCTACCTTTCTCATTGCTGAATTTGGTTTTTTAGGAGTTGTTGTGTAAACACGAGTACACACACCACGTCTTTGCGGACAAGAATCTAAAGCAGCCGATTTACTCTTCTTGGTTATTTTGGCTCTTCCTTTTCTTACTAATTGCGAAATTGTTGGCATATATATTATATATAAATTTTATTATCCTCTTTTTAAGAGGGGTGCAAATGTAGAAATTAATTTTTAGAATTCAAATCCTAATCGGTTAATTTTTAAGAGTTTTCAAAAATATTATCAATCTCCATATTATAAACCTAGATTTTACGTTAGATTTACATAAAAAAAAGCCGTTTAAAAAAGTGCAAAAACCTTCTTACTTCATCCTTATTATATATATCCTTTTTTCTTTAGAAGGCTTAAGTCAGAATTTAATTTTAAATATTGGAGGAGAAAACGAATTAGAAACACTTATAATAGATTCCATTGGCTACGTTAAATTTCATAAAGACTACAAGTCCATAAGAAACGAAACTAAAGCGGCGCAGAATAAGTTTTCAAAACTAGGCTATATTGAAAATGAATTATTCGCTATTAAAAGGATAAACGATAGTACGTTTCATTCTACAATGCACTTAAAAAACAAATTTGACTCCTTATATATATTTTACGATAATACAAAAACCGATACATCTACACTAAATTTAGTTTCTAACGATATTTATAACGACTATTTCATCCTTAAGTTACAAAATATTGAAAAAGCATTAAACATTATAAATACCGAGATTTCTCAAAAAGGCTTCCCGTTCTCTAAAGTCAAACTATCTCAACTTGAAATAAAAAAAAATAGAACTTTAAAAGCGCAATTAATAACCAGCAATAACACCACTAAACGAACCATAAGCAATATTAAAGTACAGGGCTATGAGAAATTCCCAAAATCCTATTTAAAACATTATTTAAAAATAAAACAAAATCAAAACTTTGATATAGATAACATAAAATCAAAAACTGAACAACTAACAAACTTGAATTTCGCAAACGAAGTAAAAGCACCAGAAGTTTTATTTTTAAAAGATTCTACAACACTTTATCTATACCTAGAAAAATCTAAAAGCAACAATTTTGATGGCTTTTTAGGATTTGGAACAAACGAAGAAACGAATAAACTAGAGTTTGATGGTTATTTAAATCTTAAGCTTAATAACAATTTAAATTTTGGAGAATCTTTCAGCCTACGTTACAAGAGCGATGAGAACGATCAAAAAACATTTGAAGTTAATACCGAGCTACCCTATCTATTCAATTCACCAATTGGCATAAACTTAATGTTGAGAATTTTTAAAAAAGACACCTCGTTTACAACTGTAAACCAACACGTAAAGATTAACTACCAAATAAATTCTAGCTCTAAAATATTTGCCGGAATCACCACCACAGAATCAAACAATACACTCAACAACAATAATAGCTTAAACATAAACGATTATAATACGACGCTATACAACTTAGCATATCAATATGTAAAACAGCAAAACAATAACTTACTATTCCCCATAAGTTCCAAAATATATTTTGAAACCGGAATCGGAAACAGAATAACTAAAGATAACAAAGAAAAGCAGTCACAAATTTCATTCGAATTAATGAAAATTATAAACTTAAACAATAAAAACAGTTTATATATTAAAACAAATGGAAACAGTTTAATATCAAACAGCTATTTTGAAAATGAATTATTAAGATTTGGAGGTATAAACTCATTAAGAGGTTTTGAAGAAAATAGTTTGAACGCTACTTTTTACAACTTAATAAATACTGAATACCGATATCAATTAAACAATTCCATTTACATCCATAGCATTATCGACGCCGGTTATTTTGAAAACAAAACGCAAAGCACCAAAGAAAAACTGTTTGGTTACGGCTTTGGGTTTGCTATTCTTACAAAGTCAGGCCTACTGAAACTTAACTATGCTAATGGCAAAAATGAGAATACACCATTTAAATTAGCTAATTCTAAATTACACTTCAGTTTGACCGCAAATTTCTAGTTCTCATTTATTAAATCCTTAAAAATTTGAGCATTTCCCCAAATTTTAACCATTATTTATTGTTTTATTAACTTTAATTTATGATTTTTGGCATTGACTAATTCAAATAATTACAAAATGAAAACAAAGTTTAGTGGAATTCTAACGCTATTACTAGCGTTTGTCGTGCAACTAACGTTCGCACAAGAAAAGACAATTTCAGGAACAGTATCGGATGCCTCAGGGCTCCCACTACCTGGAGCTACTGTCTTAGTAAAAGGTACTTCATCAGGTACATCATCAGATTTCGATGGTAATTATTCATTAAAAGCTAACCAAGGAGGTACTTTGGTATTTAGTTTTGTTGGATACACTACGAAAGAGGTTGCTGTTGGCGCTTCAAGCAAAATTAATGTTACACTTGAAGAAGATGCAGAATCTTTAGAAGAAGTAGTTGTAACTGCTTTTGGTATTAAACGTCAATCAAAATCCCTAGGATATTCAGCGACAAAGGTTTCTAACAAGGATCTTACTGAAGTATCTACTAGTAACCCACTTGAAACTCTTTCAGGTAAAATTGCGGGTGTTGATATTTCTTCACCAGCTCAACCAGGAGCGTCAACAAAAGTTATTTTTAGAGGTATTAGTTCAATTACAGGATCTAATGCGCCGCTTTATGTTGTAGATGGTTCTCCTATTCTAGATAGATCAAATAGTAGTGTGGGGAGCACAAGTTCTTTCGATGCCGGATCTGGTGTAAATGATATTGACCCTAATAACATTGAAAGCATTAACTTCTTAAAAGGTGCTGCAGCAACAGCCTTATATGGTTCTAGAGCAGCAAATGGAGCTATTATTATTCAAACCAAAAGAGGTAAGAATAAAATGAGAGTTAGTATATCTTCTTCTACAGATTTCTTAGAGCTAGCAAGAACAACAGATACTCAAAAAGAATTTGGTACAGGTTGGGCCGGAGCTTCTTACTCTAGTGTAACAGGAGAAGGATCTACAGCAGCAAGTAATGAAAATGGATCATGGGGAGCACCTTTTAATGGTCAAATAAGACCTTGGAGTAGAATTATTGATAATTCACAACTTATAAAGCCTTATGAAGCATTAGAGAATAATGTTAGAGATTTTTATGAAACAGGAACCTCTTTTAATAACAGTATCACTATTAGTAGTGGTAACGATAACTCAGATGTTGCGTTTACTTATTCTAGAGTAGATGTTGATGGTATTTTCCCTTCAGATGGTGATACTTTCGTAAAGAACAACTTTGGTGTTAACGCTGGTATTGGTTCAGATAAATTTAAAGTACGTCTAAGCGCAAATTACGCACATAAAGAGCAATCTGCTATTCCTACTGGACAAGGAGATGATGCTGGATTTGGTAAATCTTTAACTCAAGAGTTAATTCAAATACCAAACGATATTAGTATTATTGATTTAGAAGACCAAACTAACCTTTTTAATACACCTAGTTACTTCTACACGCCTTATGCTGCTAACCCATATGTAACTTTAAACTCTAATAGTGTAGAGATCAAAAAAGATAGATTCTATGGTAATGCAAACTTTAATTATGCCTTTACAGATAAATTTTCTGCACAATTTCAAGTAGGTACAGATATCGACAACGAAAGCATTAAACGTTACGGAGCTATAATTGAATATGTACCTGGATCTCCTCAAGACCTTGGAGGAGCAAACGGAGTAGTTGGAGCTGTACAAGAATCAAAATATACTAACAGAGAATTTGATACTTACCTTAACTTAAACTACAACACTAATATTTCTGAAGATTTAACTTTAAATGCTTTAGGAGGAATTAACTTTAATGAAAGAAATGGAGAGTCATTAAGCGTAACGGTTAACGATTTAGATTTACCTAACTATTATGAACTTAGTAACTCTGCATCTACACCAGTTTTAGCACAAAGTGATTATGTAAGACGTGTATTTGGTATTTATGGTCAAGCTGAATTTGGTTATTTAGACAAATATTTCTTAACAGTTACTGCTAGAAATGATTTTTCTTCTACTTTACCATTAGCTAACAACTCATACTTCTACCCTTCTGCATCTTTAGCTGCTATTGTTATTGACAATGGAAGTACATTTACTAAGTTAAGAGGTGGTTTTGCTAGAGTAGGTAATGACACAAATGTTTACAGCGTATCTGCCACAGCAGGTCAATCAGCAAACGATGCTTATTTTGGAAACGTAACTTATCCGTTTGGAGGTGTTAATGCTTATGAGATTTTTGGAAGAATTGAAAATCAAAACTTAAAACCTGAACTTACAGATGAAATCGAGTTAGGATTTGATACTCAATTCTTTAACAGAAGACTTGGTTTAGACGTTTCATTATATAGTAGAAAAACTAACGATTTAATCGTTGACCTACCTGTAGCACGTTCAACAGGATACTCAACTGTTACAGCTAACCCTGTTGACTTAACAAACAAAGGTATAGAATTATTACTTACAGCTAAACCTATTGTTTCAGACAACTTTTCTTGGAATTTAAGCTATACGTTTACTAAAAATGATAGTGAAGTAACTAGAGTTGGAAATGACGATGGAAAAGTATCTATTTACAATGCTTACGGAGTTAATTTCTATGCCGAAGAAGGAAAACCACTTGGAACATTTTACGGTCCAGCGCCTACAAGAAATGATGAAGGGCAAATAATTGCAAATCCTGACACAGGATATTATACTTATGATGGTACTGAAGTTGAGCTAGGAAATTCTCAGAGAGATTTTATAATGGGATTAAAAAACACATTCACTTATAAAGATTTCACATTCAATATGGGATGGGACTGGAAACAAGGTGGTGAAATGTATTCATACACAAAACGTCTTAACTATTTTGTTGGTAATGGTATCGAAACAACATATAACGGCAGAAACCCATGGATAATACCAAACTCGGTAGTTCCTGATGGATCTGGTGGTTATGTTGAAAACACAACTCCAGTAGCATTTGATGATGTAACAGCTTTTTATAATACACAACAAAATGCAGCTGTAGAACAAGATCATATTATCGATAAAACGTTTATCAGACTAAGAGACGTTTCATTATCTTACTCATTCCCGTCTAAGGTAATTGATCAGTTAAACTTGACTAACCTAACATTTACTATTTATGGTAAAAACCTGTTTTTATGGACACCAGCAGATAACACTTATGTAGATCCAGAAACAACAAGTTACGGTAGAGGAATAAGAAGTGAATTTGGAGAATTTGCTGCTAATCCATCACAAAGAGCTTATGGTGGTAGTATTAAATTAACATTTTAACAAAACTTAAAATACTCAAATAAAAATGAAAAATATATATAAAAAAATATCTAGCCTTTTTGTTGCTAGTACCATGTTATTCTTTGTAGCATGTGATACGGACTTAGATATTAATATAGACCCAGATTTATTAGCACCATCACAAGTACCGATGGGCTCTCAAATGCCAGCTGCACAAACAGGTATAGCAGCAAGTGCAGGATCATATTATGCTTTAGCTGGTGGATTTTGGAGTCAATTTTGGACACAAAGTGCTGTAGCGAATCAATACAAAAATATTGATGACTACACATTAGGAGCTGCGGACAACTTCATTAATGGAAGCTGGTCTTCAATGTACGATGCTTTAACTGATGCTAGAAATGTAAAAGCCAATGCCTTGGCTCAAGAAAACTGGAATTTCTATCTAGTTGCCACAACATTAGAAGTATATGCATCTCACTTACTAATAGATTTTTATGGTTCTATTCCTTACACTGAAGCAAACAATGCAGCAATTTTAAACCCTGCTTTTGATGCACCTGAGTTAGTATATGATAATATGGTAGCCGATTTAAAAAATGCATTAGGAAGAAACTTAGCTGATTCACCAGTAGATAACACCCCTGGAGCTTCTGATTTTCTCTTTGGAGGAGATATGACTAAATGGACACAATTTGCAAATACTTTATTACTTAAAATCTACTTAAGACAATCTGAGGTTAGACCTACTGTTGCCCAAAACGGAATTACATCTTTAATTAATTCTGGTGCTTCATTCTTAAATGAAGATGCGGCTATCACTCAGTTTACTGATGAAGACAGTAAAAGTAACCCTTTATATGAAACAGATAGACGTCAATTAAATGTTGCAACAAACCTAAGAGCAAGTACTACTTTAGGCAGCTATTTAGATTCTAATAGCGACCCAAGATTAGCTAGTTTTTATGACGGAACTACTTTTCAAAACCAAGGTGACTTTGACGACGGAAGCGGAAGTGCATCTGTTGTAATTTTATCAGCTGACGCACCGTTCTATTTTATCTCTAAGGCAGAAAGCTTATTTTTACAAGCAGAAGCACGTGCAAGATATATGGGAGGTACAAACGCTCAAACTTTATACGAAGATGGAGTTACTGCTGCATTTGACCAATGGGGTGCGGATGCTACAACATTTATCAGCGGTAATTACGCATATCCAAATGCTAGTACCGAAGAGAATGTTGAAGCTATTATTACTCAAAAATGGGTATCACTTTTTCCTGGCAACGGATTTGAATCATTTATTGAACATAACAGAACTGGATATCCTAAAGTATCTACGGTCGATCAAACATCTCCAGGATATGTACCTGGTCAGTTTGCATATTCAGTGGAAGGAAAAACAGGTGGTCAATTCCCTAAACGATTTGAATACCCTCAAGAAGAAAGCCAAAGAAATACTAACGCTCCCAATACTGTAATTAAAATTACAGAGCCAGTTTGGTATGATGCTAATTAAAAAAAAGAAAAAGATGAAAAAATTTATTATAGTAATTTTAGTTATTACAGGAACATTTTTGTCCTGTAGTGTAGACTCAACTGGAGATGTTTCTACAGTAACAGTATTTCCGGAACTTAGTATTAATGGTGATGCCATTGTTTATTCTGAATTAGGACAACCATTTAATGATCCCGGAGCAAACGCCTCAGTAGCTGGAGCGGCGGTTGGTTTCGACACTGAAAGTGATATAGACGTAAATACTCCTGGATTTTACACAGTATCATATTCTACTGAAAACGCAGATGGTTTTTTAGCTTCTGCATCACGTACTGTTATTGTTTATGAAAACAATGGAACTATAGCAGGAGTGTATATGGGTAGAAGAGTTGGCCCTGGAAGGGTACCAAGTCCTGTACTAGTATCAACTAGAACTGATGGCAATTTTGATTGTACAGATCTTTTAGGTGGTTATTATGAGAGAAGTTTAAATAATTATGGAGCTGCTTATGGAGCAGATGCAGTGATTATGGTAGATTTTGGCTCTAACACAGTTACTTCAACTGGTAGTGTAATAGGTTTTGGACCAATAGCAATGAGCGCAGGAACTATTTCTGCCGATCAAAGAACAATGAACTGGATTGCTACCCTTACCGATTATGATTTTGGTTTCCCAGTGGAACTTGTTAAAACTACACCTTAATTTTATAAATATTAATAAATATGAAAACAATAAATAAATATATAGTAATTTCAATACTTAGTTTATTCTTCGTGTCTTCTCTTGTTTCATGTGATGAAACAGAAGATGCTGATGCTGGAGGAACTAAAACTGAAGCGATGGCAGGAGATTGGTACGTACAAACTTTTGTAGGTGATAATCTAGTACTAGACTACCAATTAATGTCTACCTACAACACCGCTGCTAACAACCAATCAGAAATTTGGGTGGATGATCATCATCACATTTGGGATTTTAAAGTAAAAACACCCGTAAATGTTTCTGCTTTAACTTTTTCTGGTTCTGATTTAGAAAGTAGTGTAGACGATTACGATGTTAATGTAACTATTACAAATGGAACTATTACCAAAGGAGACACTGAAACTTCAGGAGGTAATATGAGTGACGGAATATCTTTTGATGCTGAATTCTCAGATGATGCCGGTACCACATATACTATTAAAGGTTACAAAAGAACTGGATTTGCTGAAGATGAGCACTAAATAGTTCTTACATTTTAATATTTATAAAGCCATCTCAATTGAGATGGCTTTATTCTTTAATTTCATATCAATTAAATTCAAATGAAACAAAGTAATTACTTAAATATAATTTTAATATTTATAACATTACTCTCATGTAGTGAGGATAATAATATTACAATATTGCCTCCAGAACCTGAAGAACCTGTTGTTATTATCCCAGAACAAAACACAGTTGGATTAATTGAATTTAAACCCAAAGTCTATGACGGATATACTTTATTTACACCTTCAAAATCGAAAAAAACCTATTTAATAAATAACTGCGGAGAAGTAATTAACCAATGGGTAAGTAATTATAATTCTGGAAAATCAGTATTCCTATTAGAAGATGGATCAATATTAAGGGCTAGAGAAATACTTAATCCAAATATTCAAATTGGGGGCATTGGTGGAGTAATTGAACGATTTGACTGGCGTAATAATTTACTATGGAGTTATATGCATACTTCAGAAACTTTTAGTCAACACCATGATGCCGTTCCTTTAAAAAATGGAAACATTCTATTACTAATAGCTGAATCAATCACAAAAACAGAAGCTATTCAAAAAGGAAGAAATCCTGATACGATGGCTACTGATCTACTATACACCGAAAAAATAATTGAAATAGAACCGATTGGAAATAACAACGCTAATATCGTTTGGGAATGGAATATTTGGGATCATTTAATACAAGACTTTGATATCACTAAAGATAACTACGGTGTAATTAATGAAAACCCTCAACTCATGGATATAAATTTTGTAGGTAGATCCGGAGACAAAGCAGATTGGCTACATGCCAATTCTATACAATATAACGAAGAACTAGATGAAATCATTATAAGCTTCCAAGGCACAAGCGAAATTATGATTATCGACCATTCCACAACAACTGCACAATCTACCTCACATACAGGTGGAAAAAAAGGCAAAGGAGGAGATATCCTCTATAGATGGGGTAATCCAATGGCCTATAAGTTGGGTAACGAAAATGATAGAACATTGTACGGCCAACATTATCCTCATTGGATACCCAATGAATACAATGATGGTGGTAAAATCTTAATTTTTAATAATGGGTTAGATAGACCTACTGGAGATTTTTCAAGCGTTAACATAATAAACCCAATAAAGAATAGTCAAGGCCAGTATATAATTACATCCAATAAGCCATTTGATCCAATTAAACCAGAATGGGAATACAACGATATTGGTAACTTCTTTTCCGAAATTATTTCTGGTGCTCAACGCTTACCAAATGGTAATACTCTTATTTGCGAAGGACAAATGGGACGTTTTTTTGAAATAAATGATAAAAATCAAAAAATATGGGAATATATTAATCCCGATTCCGGAACGGGTATTTTATCTCAGGGCGACCAACCACTTGATAATGCCGTATTTAGAGCATTTAAGTATAGTAAAGATTATCCTGCTTTTAAAAACAGGGAATTAATTACTGGCAATCCGATAGAACAAAACCCTTCTATGACAAATTGTAAATAATCAAAATTAAAACTATCCTGTTTAAGCTGGTTTTTTTATACCTTTACCCCAATGGAAAACCAAACACAAATATTCGGAATACGTGCCATAATAGAGGCCGTAAATGCAGGTGAAACTATCGATAAAGTATTTCTTCAAAAAGGAGAAAGAGGCGAGCTATTTGGTGAGCTAGAATCTTTATTAAATAAAAAGTCGATAAACAAATCGTATGTTCCTGTTGAAAAACTGAATAGGTTAACCAAAAACAACCATCAAGGTGCGGTTGCACAAATATCCCCTATTGAGTTTCACGACATGGAAACCTTAGTTATGAGTGTTATGGAATCTGGTAAAACTCCACTTTTTCTTTTACTAGACCAGCTAAGTGATGTGCGTAATTTTGGCGCTATTATCAGAACTGCAGAATGTACGGGTGTTAACGGTATTATAATTCAAAAAAATGGTAGTGCTCCCGTTAATGGCGATACCATAAAAACGAGTGCTGGTGCTGTATTTAAAATTCCTATTTGTAAAGTAGACCACATAAAAGATGCTGTTTTTTACATGCAAGCATCTGGTGTAAAAGTTATAGCTGCTACCGAGAAAACCAACGACACCTTATACGATGTATCCTTTGTTGAGCCATGTGCTATAATTATGGGATCGGAAGGCAGAGGTATAAACCCTTCTACGTTAAAAGTTGTAGACTCTAAAGCGAAACTACCTTTACTAGGAGACATTGAATCTTTAAACGTGTCTGTAGCTTGTGGTGCTTTTTTATACGAAGTAGTAAGACAGCGACTAAATAAGTAAGCTCTCGCCGTTTTCAATCCTAGTGGTTCTTCAAAATTGTAGTAATAGATTTTAAATCTACTTCCCATTAATCATTTTCAGGGTTTTCTTTTTTGAAGTGATAATTTATATGAAGTTGCTCCTCCTCTACTTCTATTTCGGGCTCAACGGATTCTATAAAATTTCCATTTTCATCGAAATGTTGTAAAAAAGGGTCGTCTTCTTCATTATAATGTTCTTGTTCCCAAATGTACTTTTTAGGTTTTGCAATTTCTTTTCTGAAGATAAAAGCAAATAATAGGCCTGTAATTAAACCTGCCATATGCCCTTCCCAGGATATACCTTGCTCGATGGGTAAGGTATACCAAATCATACTTCCGTATAAAAATATAACGAGTAACGACAAGGCTATTAAGCGGTAATGCTTAGCAAATACACCTTTAAAAAAAGTAAAACTTACTAAAACATAAATAAGTCCGCTAGCACCAATATGGTACGATGGCCTACCAATACACCAAGTAAGAAAACCCGATAATAATACACCCCATAAAAGAACTTTCCAAGCAATATGCCTATAGAAATAAAACAAAGCTGTAGATAAAACAAATAAAGGCACTGTATTATGGTAAATGTGTTTGATGTCGCCATGAATAAAAGGACTCAGTAAAACGCCTCGTAACCCTTTTAAAGTTTGTGGATACACCCCATATTTACTAAAATTATAACCAAACCGGACTTCAAACCAAAATACAAGCCAAATGGCAAGTACAAAAAACACAGGATAGGCAATTACACCCGTAGAGAATTGAAAATGTTCTTTATTTTTCATTACCATAAATTTAGCAAATAGTTATCCAACTTTAGGTTTCGTGCTAAATTGGCAGTTATGCCGCCACTTGAGGGATTGCTTTAAAAAGTCCACAGCCCAACGTAGTAGGTGCGAGGACTTGTAACCCTTCAACTCCGCTCAGGATAAACTCAAGCCCGCTCCTCGATTTTTTTACTGAAGACATGCCCAAACTAAAAAGAAAACCATTTCGATTGCCATGTAAATGCATAAAACGAAAATTTTACTTTAATTTTGTAACTATGAACGACAACGCTCCTTTAGCCGAACGCTTGCGGCCACAAACCTTAAAAGACTACGTAAGTCAGGCACATTTGGTGGGCGAAGGTGGTGCATTATCGCAACATATAAAACAGGGTTTAATTCCGTCGATGATATTTTGGGGACCTCCAGGAACCGGAAAAACAACTTTAGCCAACATTATTGCTAGCGAATCTGGCAGACCATTTTACACGCTTAGCGCCATAAATTCTGGGGTTAAAGATATTCGCGAGGTTATTGATAAAGCCAAACAAAGTGGTGGTTTATTTACCACAAAAAATCCAATTTTGTTTATTGACGAGATCCATAGATTTAGTAAATCACAACAAGACTCGCTGTTACAGGCCGTAGAAAAAGGTTGGATTACGCTAATTGGTGCCACTACCGAGAACCCGAGTTTCGAGGTTATATCGGCACTGCTATCTCGCTGTCAGGTTTATATTTTAAATGCTTTCGATAAAACCGATTTAGAAACGCTTTTAAAACGCGCTATCGAAACCGATGTACATATTTCTAAAAAAAATATAACCCTTAAGGAAACCACTGCCCTATTGAGGCTGTCGGGTGGCGATGCTAGAAAATTACTAAACATTTTCGAGCTTTTAGTAAATTCCTTTAGCACCAACGATATTGTTATAACCGACGAAGCTGTTTTAGAAAACATACAAAACAACACCGTACGTTACGACAAAACAGGCGAACAGCATTACGATATTATTTCGGCGTTTATAAAATCCATCCGTGGTAGCGACCCAAATGGCGCCGTATATTGGTTAGCTCGAATGATTGAAGGTGGCGAAGATGTAAAATTTATTGCACGACGTTTACTCATTTCGGCAAGCGAAGATATTGGTAACGCCAACCCAACGGCACTTGTAATTGCCAATAACGCATTTCAGGCCGTTACTACCATTGGCTACCCCGAAGCCCGCATTATTTTAAGCCAGTGCGCCACTTATTTGGCATGTTCGCCTAAAAGTAATGCCTCGTACATGGCCATTGGTATGGCGCAGCAATTGGTTAAACAAACAGGCGATTTAAGCGTGCCTATAGAAATTAGAAACGCTCCCACTAAACTAATGAAAGAGCTCGGTTATGGCGACAATTATAAATACGCACACAATTACGAAAATAATTTTGCGCCACAAGAATTTCTGCCAGACGAAATTAAAAACCAAAAACTTTACGACCCCGGAAATAATGCTCGCGAAAACGCACACAGAGAGTTTTTAAAACAACGTTGGAAAGACAAATACAACTATTAACATATTTAGGGCGTTACCTTTTACTCATGCCTACAAGGTAAAAACCCTTGCAGGATCGCAAAAGGTCGGGCTTTCACTACTCGCTCCCTCCTTAGGTCGGGGAGCTTAAACAAACCGTTCAATCCCTAACGCAAACAGCGTATTCAAAATAAACTTTAGAATTTAATATTGAGAGTTTCTTGCTCTAAACTAGCACCAGCATAGTACTCAATAACCCAATCGTTACCTTTTTTATACACAATAGAGCTACTACCCTCAACCAAATACACATCTTTTAAATTCGTGTTTTTTATACGGTATACTACTTTTGGCGAACTATCAACCAACTGAAATCCATTATCAATAGCCTGCGCATATAACACGTTCGATGCGCCTTGTATTACTGCAACATCTTCAACTGGCGTTTGCGCCACTACTTTAGGTTTAGCAGGTGCTTTAGAAGCACTTACTGCTGCCACTTTAGCCTCTTTTTCTTGTTTTAATAACTCTATTTCCTTTTTTAAATGCTGTATTTGCTCGGTAGTTTCAGTTTTTACTTGGGGTTGTGCAGCTTTAACAATCAAATTTTCGTTTGGTACATACTTGTAATTTAAGGCTTCAATAGATTTAAAGGCATCACGCAACGCTAAATTATAGGCAGTTTTAAACTCTTTTTCTCTGCTCTCTCCCATTTCAGAAGTATAAACTAATTTATCATTACAATCCTTAAACGTTACAGCTAGCCTAGTTTTAAACATACCTGGTTCTTTTGTAACATCCGAAAATAATGCTAAACACCTATTTTGATTCAATTCCTCAGGATAATCAGAGCCTTCCATAACAGCTTCAAAACCATATTTTTCAAATAAAAATTTGGTTAAGGAGTTAAGTTGGTATTGATCCTTTTCCTTTAAAAAATCGTACTTTTTAGATACAATAACGTATTTGTAATTATTAATATTAGCCTGCGCAAACACAGTTGTTGCAAAAAGACATGTTATAGCAAAAGTTAAAAATTTAATTTTCATTTATTATTAAATATATAGTTAAAACCTAATTGTAAAGATACACTTTGTGCATCGTAAATATTTTGATATTGTAAAAAATTATCAGCTAACACATAAAAATTAGCACCTCCTAAATGGGCCGATACTCCCAAACCAATATTATTAAATGAATATGAATCTAAGGTATAAGTGGCCTTCATTCTTAAGCCATTAAAAAGTCTTCGGTAATAATATGCTGTTAATGCTAACTGTGGGCTTTTAGGTCTTTTTATAGCATATAACTGGGCTCCTACCCTGTTCATATAAGGTTGTTCGCCTGCCAAACAATTGCACTCTTTTAATCTTTTTTTGCCAAAAGCATAATTTAAAGATGCATTAAATTTAATTGGTCTCCAGGTGGTATAAGCATCACTATTTTCGTTGGTATCAAATAAATCTTCAAACTCGTCTTCAATTTCACTATAAAATTCATCTGCAGTATCTCCTTCATTTGTGTCGAAAAAAATAGGATCTACACCTTCAAAAATCAATTCGCCTTTAACTTCGTAGTTTTCTACTTCTTTGCTGTGTCTAATAAAACCAACATCTTGTAAACTTGCATCGAACGTCCATTGATTATCTAAATTATAGGTAAACCCCACGTCGAAACCAAGACCTAAATTCCCTCCCAATAATGTTCGTGTTAAAATATCTTTTGGTTCAAAAGCATTGTCTTCGCCATTTAAGGCATAACCAGAAGTTCTTAGCGCCGTATCTAAATTAAAAATATGCTGATAAAAATTATTTCCTCCTAAAACCGTGGTAAAGTAACCTTCGTTTTTATTTGAGGTTGCGTTAATTATACTAGAATAAATTTTACCTCTTGCACCGTAGGTAAACTTATCATTTACTTTTTTGTTGTAGCCTACATGCCACACGGCAATTACCTCAGCCGAGGCACTAACGCTACTAACATCAAACCGTCTCCCAATGTTAGCTTGATTACCTTCTAAGGCTAAAACCGCAATGTCTTTAGGGAAATAGGTTATAAAATCGAATTCTTGATACACTCCAAAACTTAAGTATTGGTTTTTATTGTAACTAGGCCCAATTGCAAAACCACCAGAAACTATTTCTAGTTGTTGATTGGCGGTAAAAAAATCACCTGGTTTGGCATCATAGACAACCCGCCTAAATTTTGTACTAAAGTCGACACCATCAGCTGCAAACAAATCGTAAACGGTTGCTCCAGACGAACCTCCATTTACATGAAAATGGGATAAAAAAGGAATTCCAAAATAACCTGTATTAGTTACTTTTCCTCCAGGGTTAGAAAGAAGCGATTGTGGTATTTCTGAAAATCCATACAACAGCTGTTTGTTTTGGCTAAAACACAAAACGCTTGTAAGTATTAATATCAGGCTAATTGCTTTCATAATTAGTCTTTAATATTAAAATAAAAAACACTTTTAGACTGCATATTTATTCGCCCAGGCGAATTTTCATTAACCTCATCACCAGGTTGCATGGTAATAGTAAAACTCAATTTTCCGGTAACCATTAAAGCTCTTAAGGTGTTACCTTCAAAAACCTCTGTATATTTTGTGTAAATCTCCGAATTATCTGGTGATGCCGATGCTTCAAAAGAAAAGGTGTGTACCAATTGATCTAAATCATCCAAAAAATCTATTTGCAGCTCATAACTTCTGTCAATAGAGTTTACAACCTCGAATACAAATTCTGCCTTAATAAGATGACTTCTATTAAAACTATTTTTAAAAATATCTACTTCAATAAAATCAGAAGACTCATTAACCTCTGTTCCTCCCTCGAAAAACTCACTTGCAGGAGCCTCAAAAAAAAGCAAACTATTTTCAATAACTGGCGATAGCTCTAAGTCTTCAGCTTGGTTTAAATCGATTTCTTCTGTACACGACCAGAAACACATCGCTAAACTAAGTACTAAACCATATATTTTATATATTTTTCCCTCCATGCTTTTTATAAAACGAACTAATACTTAATCTATTATAGATATTTTTTTAATTGTATTAAATTATCAATTTGCTTAATTTTACTATCTACCTCCAAATTATTGATATCAAAAAACACGACATCCATTCCTATGTTTTTTGCGCCCATAATATCGGCCTCATAACTGTCACCTATCATCACACTTTTACTAGCATTGGTATTTGCCAAATTTAATGCATAATTAAATATTTTAGGGTTAGGTTTTTTTACACCGGCAATTTCCGAATTGGTAATAGTTTTAAAATAATGATTTATTTTGGAATGACTCATTTTTTTATATTGAACCTCATCGAAACCATTAGTTATTATATGTAGCGTATAATTTAAGCTTAAATATTCTAGGATCTCGAAGGTGTTTTCAAATAAATGATTAAAGCTTGATAAATGCGTTATATAATCATCTGACAATTTATTTATTAAACCAGTATCAACCTTAAATCCAACAGCCTCAAAGGTGTCGTTTAACCTCCCGTAACGTAATGTATCCTTTTGTATTTTTTCTTCTCTGTACAGTTTCCAATAGTTTAAATTAATGGGTTCGTAATGTTCCAAAAAATCTTTAACAGCTATATTTACGTTATTGATTTTAAAAATTTTATCAAATGTTAATGCCGAATTTTTGTCAAAATCCCAAAGTGTATGGTCTAAATCAAAAAACACATCTGTTATTCCTTTAAGCTTCATTTGGTGAATCTAAAATTAAATTAAACAATTCTTTAAACCCGTCCCAGCGCTTATAATCGCTAAACGTATAATTATGAAAAATGGGCACAAATTGACCGTCTACTTGTTTTATTTGATAAATAAGCTCGTTTAAAACCTTCTTTTTATCTAATAAAGATTTTTGCTTAAGCAACGTAAAATCCATAAGTTGATAAGGTACAATTTTTAAAGGTGTTTGTACTTCGTAATCTAAATCGTAAAACAAAAATGGTGTACAAGAGCCGGCTCTAAACCCTAAATGATTTACATAACCCATGGTGTAATCTTCCTTAATTTCTAAGGCAATAAGGTTTCTATAAGTTTCAGGTAAATTAAGTTTTGAAAAAGATTGTCTAGATGCTTTTAAATTTCTGTTTAAAATATCTTCCATTTTAAGTTTTTCTTTCTTTAAAAGGCTTTCATCATCTAGAGCGAAATAGGAAATTTTTAGTCCTACGTCGCAATAATCGCCAACGTGTTTAATAAGCGATATAAATCGTTTTTTGTTTGGGTTAATCCCTTTGTCGTAAGTAGAGTAATCGCCTAACAAGAAAAAGAAAAGAAAGGAAAACGAAGAGCTTTTTTGTCGGTTTATTAAGTACTTAAATGTATCAAAAGGATCGTGCTTAAAGCCCATAATTACGGCAAACCTAGTGTACAAACTTTTAAGCCTTAACCTAGCTAAATCTTTAAGAGAGCCACCCAATGTTCTCATAATACCCTTTAATTTATAAGTATACGCCGAGGGCACATCTATAACGGGTTTTATTTGATAACTCCTGGTTGGAAATTCGAAATCTGGAAATTGCTTTTTTAAAGCATCTCTAAATTTATAGGCCCAAATATCGACTACTGGTTGATGCAAAAAACCTTCTTGAAACGCTAAACTTTCGGTGGCTGTAAAACGTCCGTATTCATCTTTTACATGCGGTAAATACTCTTCGTATCTAGATAATAAATAAAAAGAAGCCGAAAACACATCAAAAGGAATACTGCTTTTTTCGCCTAAGTAGAAAAAGCATTTTGTATGCTCCCAGGTATGGATATGGATATCAATATCATTTAACCCTTGCTCGAATAAAATATCGTGACTTTTAATATAAAACTCGTTACCCAATTGCTGTTTCGTATAGGACATTTTCAAGCTATCGTGGGCAATAAACGTTTCAATTTTAGTTGTAAAACTAACTTCAATGCCTAAAACTCGTGTACAAATATGCTTAAAAACATATTTGAGTCGAGGCGATATTTTATGGGTATAAACTAATAACATAATTTCAGTTTGCAGTATTCAGTGTTCAGTAAGCGGTCTGCTGTCATCGGTCTTCTGTCTTTGTTCATAGCAGTGATTCATCGGCGAAACTAAAGTATGCTTTTTCTGTTATAATTAGGTGGTCTAGAACTTTAATATCTAAACTTTGTGCAGCTGTTTTTAACTTATTGGTAATTTGTTTATCGGCCTCACTAGGTTTTAAGCCGCCCGATGGATGGTTGTGTGCTAAAATTAAGCCTACAGCTCCTACCTCTAACGCGTTTTTTAATACTAAGCGCACATCCACTAAAGTACCTGTTATACCGCCTTTACTAAGTTGGTTTTTACGAATTACTTTATTAGAATTGTTTAAATATATTATCCAGAACTCTTCATGCTGGAGCTCGCCAATTACAGGTTGCATCAATTCAAAAACCGAAGAGCTAGATGTAATTTTCTTTTTTTCTAAGGCTTCTTCACCTCTTCTTCGGCGTCCTAACTCTAAAGCAGCAATTATAGTTATGGCTTTGGCTTCACCTATTCCTTTAAATTCGGTAAGTTGTTTAATGGATAGTTTTCCTAAGGCACTTAAATTATTATCGGTGCTTGCAAGGATGCGTTTACATAAATCGACAGCACTTTCTTGTCGGTTTCCAGAACCAATCAAAATGGCTACAAGTTCGGCATCACTTAAGGCCGCCTTTCCTTTGTATAATAACTTTTCACGTGGCTGATCGTCCTGACTCCAGTTTTTTATAGAAAATGACGATGATTTTTCTTGCATTCGTTAAAGATAAATATTGTAAATTTCAGAAGCAATAGAATTATTAACAAAAATAATGAGATTCCTTTATTTTAAGGTCTAACAAAACAACAAAAGCATTGAGCTATCCTCCTAAACATCATCAAGATAATACTATTACCCACCTTATTGAAGTGATTAAAACCTACCCTTTAGCCACCTTAATTTCGGTTAAAGATAATGTGCCATATATTACACATTTGCCTTTAATTTACAATGAAAGCGGTAAACTTATTGGCCATATTGATATTAACAACCCGCAAGCGGAACTTTTAAAAAACAATAACGACATTACTATTATTTTTTCTGGTCCGCAATGCTACATCTCGCCAAGTATTTATTCCACCAAACAATTACCAACCTGGAATTACATTAAAGTACATTTAAAGGGCAAAGTGAAAGCTATTGAAAGCAAAGATGCTTTAAAGCAGTCGTTAATTACAATGACCGAATTTCTTGAAGCACCAGACCATAAATACGTTTTAGAGCCCGATAATAAAAGCATGAATACCTATCTTAATTATATTGAAATGTTTGAAATTTCTATTGATTCGTGGGAAGGTAAATTTAAACTCTCGCAAGATAAAAAGCCTGAAGATATTGATAACGCTAAAGCGGAATTGGTAAGAGCTAACAAAGAAAGTGTTGAGGCCTTTTTGGAGAAGTGTTTTAATTAAGTATTTCTATAATATTAATAGGATATTTGCTTTTTAATCTTAACTGCTCATCGTAATACGCCTTAGTGTAATTATATCTACTTTCTTTAAAAATAGTTTGCTCTTGTAGTATAAGTCTATTTACTGCATTATTATGAGCTGATAATACATTAATATAATCTTGATATGTTGTCTTGCTATTAATTTCGTACAAAAACAATGTATGAGAATCAAAATTAGACTTAAATTCATTTACCATAGTTTCTTTTGAAACTACTTTATTATTAAACCTTAATTCTTGCTGAATAGAAACCTTAATTGTATCGTAGGATGCATAATCTTGTTCGGGAGGTAATAATCGAAATGAAGTTGAAATCAGGCTTGAAGTATCCTTTTTTATAGTCTTGTTTTTAAATTGTAATATTGATTTATTTAGTTTTCTTGTCAAGGCAACACTTTCAAAATAAGTTTCATAAAAATTTTTATTATAAACCTCATAATATACTCTATAAATTCCTGCAGAATAGGCTTCTGCTTCTAACATTTTAATAAAGCTTACATTTATATTTTCGTCTGATAAAACTCGTAAACTTAAAAAAGGCATCAGTTCTTCTCTTTTTGATTGCTTTTCTGCTAAAATGTAGTTTAAAACCTCTTCTAGTTCTATTTTTTCTCGGTAAGGAGTATAAATTTCTAAGTTATTCGTTTCACTCAACTTTAACTTAAGTGCTATTTCTAAATCTACCCTTCTAATAAAATCATCATTATCATAAAAATCTGATTCAGGAAAATCAATTTTCGGGTTGTTTTTCAGAGAAGCTTGATCTGTTGCTTTGTAGTCAACCACGTCTATTTGCGCCAAACCTATCATAAAACAAAACATTACAATAAAATGTAAGACTCTTATTTTTTTTCTCTTGAATAAAAGAGCTAAATTTTTCCATGTTTCTAAATACAAAACAACTAATAGAAGATATGCAATTGGTTTAAAGTATGGTATAAACTCAAAATCCATACAACACATTGAAAAAACCCCAAAAACTAAACCAATTTTAGTAAACCAATAAATAAAATTGAAGCTTAAAAAAATTTGATCATTCAATACTCTTTTCCTTTTAAGATCAAATCTTTTTATGGCCTTATTAGGTCTACTAAGGATAAAAAGTATTGCTATTGAATTACCTAAAATAAGGGATAACCCTGAAAAGAACATATTATAAAAACCTCTATCCTTTTTAGTTAAAATGAATTGATGTTCTTGGAAACTCCAAAATCCATAATCATTATATCCAAGAGACATTACTCTAAAAGATTCTCTTACAACATAAAAGAAACTATAAATAATTAATGCCGAAACCAAGCCAAAAACAAGACCTAAGACAAGGCGCTTTGTAGATAACTTATCAAAATTTATAGAAGAATTATAAAAACGCCTTTTTAGTTTCATTACTTGAAGTGTATAAACTATAAGTATTACTTCTTGGTAAAACGTTACAACTAAAATATTAAAGATTCCTGCCTTCGCAGGAATTAATTACCCAACCAACCCCTTAACAGCATCAAAATCCAATCCACCATAATTACCAGAACTCATTAACAATAACGCCTTATTATCAAAGTTTTGTTTGAATAAAAAGTCTTTAAAATCGTCTGGATTGGTATAAATAATTAAATCGTCGCGCTGAAACGCATTTGCTATTTGCTGGTGCGTTACTGCTTCAAGCTTTTTAATTTCTACGGCATGTGGCGAATAGAATACCACCGCAACATCGGCAGCATCAAGTGCGCCTTTATATTCTTTTAAAAACTCGGCATTTAAACTGCTGTAGGTATGTAATTCTAAACAGGCCACAACGGTACGGTTTTTATACTGTTCTTTTACCGCGTTTGTAGTAGCTTCTACCTTACTTGGTGAGTGTGCAAAATCTTTAAAGGCTACACTGGTTTTACTTTCTGCTATTTTTTCTAGACGTTTACTTGCGCCTTTAAACGTAGAAATAGCTTCGTAAAAATCGTCCTCGTCTATTCCCATGTGCTGGCAAATCCATTTGGCACCTGCAAGGTTGTTTAAATTGTGTTTACCAAAAACCTCTATTGGCAATTCGCCTTCGGGAGTTTCCAGAAGTGTTTGTCCGTTGCTAACGGTATAATCGGGCGTTTGGTAGGCTATTTTTCTTATGGTGTTTTCGCTAGCTTCAACAACGCGTTTTACTTCTGGATCTTCATCGTTGTAATTAATGCTTCCGCCACTTACAATAGAATCTACAAAAATACTAAACTGCTCTACGTAGTTTTGGTAGGTAGGAAATACATTAATATGATCCCAAGCAATACCGCTTAACAAGGCTATATTGGGTTTGTATAAATGAAATTTTGGTCGGCGGTCTATAGGCGAACTTAAATACTCGTCGCCTTCTAGTACTATAAAATCGTTGTGTTCGGTAAGTTTTACCATAACATCGAAACCTTCTAATTGTGCGCCAACCATATAATCGACTTCTTTATCATGATAATGCATAACATGCAAAATCATTGATGTTATGGTTGTTTTACCATGACTTCCGCCAATAACAACACGGGTTTTATGTTTGGATTGCTCGTACAAAAACTCTGGGTAACTGTAAATTTTTAGTCCTAATTCTTGAGCTTTTAGCAACTCAGGATTATCGGCTTTTGCGTGCATACCTAAAACTATAGCGTCTAAATTGGCTGTTATTTTTTCTGGAAACCAACCAAATGTTTCGGGCAATAAGCCTTTGGCTTGTAATCTTGATTTAGACGGATCGAATATAGTGTCGTCACTTCCGGTTACGTGATATCCTTTATTATGTAAAGCAAGTGCTAAATTATGCATTGCTGCTCCGCCAATGGCTATAAAATGTACGTTCATGAAACAAATATCAAACTAGAAAAATCAATTTCCAAATTATTTATGGATTAGTTGATTGGTGTTAAAAAAATGTACCGTAAACGCGTAAAAATGCAAAGATTTTTTATTAATAAACCTAAATTAGCAGGTATGCCCGCGCTAGGGATTGCAGCGGATAGCCCACAGCCCGACAAAGGAGGTGCGAGGACTTGTAGCGAAAAGCCCGACCCTTGGGGTAGCGCCCAATTATTACAAATTTAAAATTTTCTGTTTTTGGTCCTTAAAAGGTTTAATTTTTGGCAGTTGCGCTAGAGCCATATCGATGTGTTTTAAGGCTGTTTCCTTGTTGTTTTTATGCACGTTTATTTGTGCCAAACGGTAGTGCGCCCACGCTTTTGGAACGCCATCGGACTCGGAATAATTCTTGATATAAGTTTGTAAACATTGCTCGCCTTTTTGAAGCTCGATATTATACTCGGCAGCCACCTTGCCTATTTGATAATGTAAGGCATTACGCTGGTGTTTTTGCTGCGCTTCCTCTATGGTTTTTATGGCTTTTTCGGGTTGTTTTTCCTTTTCGTAAAGCGTAGTTAACTTGTTAAAACAGGTTAGCGAACCTCCTGTTTGAATGGCCATTTTATAATATTTTTCGGCTAAATCTGGTTCGTTATCATATTCGTAAACATAGCCTTTTGCCAAGTAACCATCTACCTTCGATAGATTTTCTAGTTCTTGGGCATAGTGTAAGGATTTGCTCTTGCTGCCGCCAAAAATTCCGGGTAACTGCATATACAGTTCCACTAAGGCCCAACGGGTTTCTATGTGGTTTTTATCTAATTCGGCCGCCGTTGTAAATGCGGTTTTTATATCGCCAATTAAACCTATGGCTTTTAGCTTATTCTGTAAGGCTTTCATACCTAAAACACCACCGTATTTGTAATGATAATTGGCTGTTTTGGGTTCAAGCTCTACCAGTTTTTTGTATTCGACTATGGCCTGATCCCACTTTTTTTGATGGCCATAGGCATCGCCCAAAAGCTCGGTAGCATTTAAATTATCGGGATGTGATTTGAGGTACTCTTTAAGTTGATATTCTGCTTTTTCAAACTGCTTTTCCTTGATGAAATTGGAGATTTCTTCAAGTTTACCTTGAGAGAAACACACCATAGGAAGCACTAAAAGAAACAGTAATTTTCTCATAATAATTTTAATAGAAACACAAAAATAAGCTTTCTAGTTTTTGTTTGCACAGGTTTATGATAATCTTAAACTTTTATTGGATTAGTAAAAAGCACAATGACTGTTTTACCTACAAAATGATTAACTTCACTCACTCAACGTATCCAATAACTCATTTAGTATGTTTTGGAACGGAATTTGAATATATATTAGAGACAAATTTATACACATGAAGCGTTCACTATTTCTATTTATGATCCTACTTTTCTCAACTTTATCTCAAGCACAATCTCCAAACTATAAGGATTTATGGGCTAAAATTGACAAATTTGAGGCCGAAGGTTTACCACAATCTGCTTTAAAAGTTATTGACGATATTGAAAAACAAGCCACAAAAGACACTAACCACCCGCAATTAATAAAAACGTTAATTTTTAAAAGTAAGTACGCTTTAAGTTTAGAGGAGGATGCTCAATTAAATATTATTAACGATTTTAAAAGCCAAATAGCAACTAGCAATTTCCCTGTTAAAAATATTCTAGAAAACCTACTTGCTAATTTATATTGGCAGTATTTTAACCAATACAGATGGCAGTTTTATAACCGTACAAAAACGGATAAAAAAGTTGATGGTACAGATTTTAGAACTTGGGATTTACAAACACTTTTTAACGAAATCCATTTACACTACAAGGCGTCCTTGGCAAACGGGCTTATGCTACAACAGGAACCTTTAGTAAATTATAGTGTTTTATTGCATGAGCAGAAAGACTCTAAAATATACCGACCTACATTGTTTGATTTTTTGAGCCATAATGCCTTAGAATTTTACAAGACTAATGAAACCCAAATTACCAAACCTGCCTACAAATTTGAAATTGATAATGTCGATTTTTTAGCCGATTCCAAAACGTTTTCTGCTTTACAAATAGACTCTAAAGACACCACATCCTTACAGCTTAACGCTTTAAAAATATACCAAGATTTAATTCGGTTTCATTTAAAAGATGAATTGCCACTAGCTTTAGCCCATGTAAATATTGAACGCTTAAAATTTGTAAAGGCACATGCTACTTTTCAAGATAGTGAAGCTCTTTTATTAAAGGCTTTTAAAATTGAAGAAGACCGTTTAAAAAATAATGAAGTGTCTGGTTTATATCATTTTGAAACCGCTTCTATTTACTATCAGCAAAGTCAAACTTACCAACCTCAAACTAACGAGGAACAGCGTTGGAAAGCCAAAGAGGCTTTAGAGATTTGTGAACAGGCTATTTCAAAATTCCCTGAAAGTAAAGGTGCCGTAAACTGTGCTATTTTGAAATCTCAAATTGAACAATTTTCGTTTCAAATTACGACCGAAAACTTTTTACCAATTGAACAAAATGCCAGATTACTACTAAGTTATAAAAATTTAAACGCCATTAAGTTTAATGCGTATAAGGTTTCGGAAAAACAATATAAAACCTTTTCAAACATATATAGACAAGATGAGCAACGTGAGTTTATTAAAAACTTGTATGCCAATAAAATTTGGAAGAGTAATTTAAAAAACGAAGCCGATTACCAAAGACATACTACCGAAGTTTTTATCCCTAATCTTGATGCTGGCAGATATTTAGTTGTTGGGTTTATTGAAGAGAATGAAGATGCTTTTGCTTTTGCTACTCTGCAAGTTACCAATATAGCTTATGTTGAAACTGAGGCTTTAGACCATAAAATATTTCAAATTATTAACCGAAATAACGGAGCACCTATTACCAATACTAAAGTAGAGGTGTCTTACTCCACTAGAGTTAATAAAGTAATTACTAAAACCTATACCACAAATAACTTAGGCGAAATTAAAATTAACAAGGATAACAGCTGGTACCGCAACGTTAATTTAAAAGTACAACGCGATAACGATGTTGCTTACTTTGGCGATTTTTATATTAACCAAACCTACAAACAGCTTGAAGAGAAAGTATCTTATAAATCCTTTTTATTTACAGACCGCAGTATTTACCGCCCAGGGCAAACCGTATATTTTAAAGCCATTGCCATGGAAACTTTTAATGGTAAGTCTGAAGTTTTAGCCAATGAAATGGTGTATGCCAAATTATATAATGTAAACAACGAAGTACTTAAAACATTAACCTTTAAAACCAACGAATTCGGCTCTGTTGCAGGTGAATTTATTTTACCAAGCAGCGGTTTAACTGGTGTATACCGCATTGAGTTTAACACAGAATCTAATAAATACTTAAGAAGTAATGCTAGTTTTTCGGTTGAAGAATACAAGCGTCCAAAGTTTGAAACTAAATTTACACCTGTAACTGAAACTTTTAAAATTAACGACGCTATTACCGTAAAAGGAAACGCCTTAGCCTATGCCGGAAGTAACATTACCGATGCCAAAGTCGTGTATCGTGTGCACCGTAAAGTGCAATACCCACGCTGGTACTTTTGGTACAGACCATATATAAATAGCGAGCCTCAAGAAATCACACATGGCGAAACAGTAACCAATGCCAATGGTGAATTTGAAATTGTTTTTAAAGCCATTCCTGACCAAAGTGTAGATAAAAATAGTCTACCTGTTTTTAATTATGAAATTACTGCCGATGTTACCGATTTAAACGGCGAAACAAGAAGTGCAACAACGGTTGTAAACGTAGGTTATCATGCTTTACTTGCTAATTTAAGCATTGATAGTGTACTGGATAAAAGCAACAACTCTCATAACCTTACTATCGATACTAAAAACTTAAATGGTGAATTTGTCCCTGCTACAGGTACTGTAAAAATGTACAAACTACAAGCTCCAAATACGGTTTTAAGAGCGCGACCATGGAGTGCACCAGACTACCAAGAAATTTCCAAAACTGTGTTTAAAGACATGTTCCCACACGAGGCTTATAACAATGAGCACAACTCTAGTAATTGGGATAAAGGCGAGTTAGTTTTAGAAAAACCATTTAACACAAAAAACACTAAAACCATCGCTCTAGGTAAAATTAAAAAATGGCAATCTGGTGAATATATTATCACACTAGAAAGCAAAGATAAATTTGGACAATTGGTAAAAGACGAAGTAAAAACCACCTTGTTTAGTGCCGCCGATAAGGTTCCAGCCGATAATAAGCTATTAACCATTGCAACAGATAAAAAAGAATACAGCGTTGGAGACACCGCTAATATTACCATAGGTTCGGCTGCCGAAAATATTTCGGTTACCGTTTCTATCGAGAAAAACAAAAACATTATTACAACAGAAATTGTACAACTAAATGCTAATAAAAAAACCATTTCTGTTCCTGTTACAAAAGCCGACATAGGTGGTTTTGTTGTACATTACAGTTTTGCTGCTTTTAATAGTTTCCTATCGGGTTCTCAAGCTATTTCGGTGCCCTATCCTAAAAATAATTTAGCCATTGAAACCCTAACGTTTAGAGATAAGCTACAACCCGGAACCAATGAAACTTGGCAGTTTAAAATTAAAGGGCCCGATGGCGAAAAAGTAAGTTCTGAAATATTGGCAAGTATGTACGATGCATCCTTAGACCAATTTAAACCACATAACTGGAACTTTAACCCGATTCAAAACAGAATATACAGCGCCTATAGCTATCGTAGAGCAAACCAAAGTTTTGGTATTGAGAATTTTAGAGTTTACAATATTAATTCAGGATATAGCTACCCACAACAACATTTTGACCAATGGAATTGGTTTGGCTTTAATTTTGGGTATAAATATGCATTAAGATATCGAAGAAGTGCTAGTATGTCCAAGAAATTAAGTGGTCAGGTTGCGGGAGTTCAAATTGTGGCTAATGAGATGGAACTAGAGGAAAGCGCACTAGACGATGCTGTGGTTATAGGATATAGCTCCAATAAACAAGAGGTAGCAGCAGCTCCAATGCAACAATTGGATGAAGACGTTATTTTAAATGAAGAAAAAACCAATTTCGATAACATCCAAATTCGTAAAAACTTACAGGAAACAGCCTTCTTCTTTCCGCAGTTAAAAACAGATGATAAAGGCCATGTAAGTTTCAGCTTTACAACACCCGAGGCTTTAACCCAATGGAAATTGCAACTTTTAGCGCATACAAAAACTTTAGAAAGCGCAATACAATCATTTAGTACAGTAACCCAAAAAGAATTGATGGTTATTCCTAATGCACCTCGTTTTTTACGCGAAGGCGATAAGATTACTATTAGTACAAAAATTGCTAATCTTACCGAAAACCAATTAACTGGACAAGCCGTGTTAATATTAACCGATGCTGTTTCTGGAAAAACTATTGATTCTAATCTTGGTAATTCAGAAAACAACAAAGTATTTACCGTTGATGCCAAAGGTAACACCCAAGTATCATGGTTGTTAAATATTCCTGAAGGTGTACAGGCTGTACAATATAAAATTATTGCAAAATCGGATACCTTTAGTGATGGTGAGCAAAATGCGTTACCCGTTTTAAGCAACCGTATGTTGGTTACCGAAACCTTACCAATGTGGGTTAGAAGCAATCAAACAAAAACCTTCACATTAGATAAGTTAATGTCTAATACCTCAATATCGCTTACAAACCATAAGTTAACTCTAGAAATGACTTCCAATCCGGCATGGTATGCTGTACAAGCTTTACCCTATTTAATGGAATATCCTTATGAGTGCAACGAGCAAACATTCTCAAGATATTATGCAAATGCGTTGGCAAGCCACATTGCAAATTCAAACCCGAGAATTCAAGAAGTCTTCAACCAATGGAAAAATACCGATGCATTACTTTCTAACCTAGAAAAGAATGAAGAATTAAAATCTATTCTAATTCAAGAAACGCCTTGGTTACGCGATGCGCAAAGGGAAACAGAACAGAAAAAACGCATTGCTTTATTATTCGATTTAAACAAAATGAATAATGAATTGCAATCGGCTATCCAAAAACTAGAAAGCAATCAATTGTCTTCTGGCGCTTGGGCTTGGTTTGATGGTGGTTATGAGAATAGATACATCACACAGCATATTATTACTGGTTTTGGGCATTTAAACAAACTTAATGTTAAAACAAATACGCATTCAAACATGATAGAAAATGCCATTTCATATTTGGATAAAGAATTTGTAAAAGAGTATAAAGACCTTAAAAAATATAATAAAAACGTCGATTTAACTAAAGACCATTTAAGTTACACACAATTGCATTATTTATACATGCGAAGCTTTTTTAGCGACGTTAAAAAATCGAAGGAAGTAGAAACTATAATCGATTACTACCAAACGCAAATTGGCAAATATTGGTTAAACCGTTCATTATATTCTAAGGGATTAATGGCCTTGGTATCGCATAGAAATAGCGATAGTAAAACGGCTTTAAAAATTTTAAAATCGCTAAAAGAAACCAGTATTACTTCAGAAGAATTGGGTATGTATTGGAAATCCAACACCAATTCATGGCATTGGTATCAAGCACCAATTGAAACTCAAGCCTTGTTAATTGAAGCCTTTGGCGACATTGAAAACGATACCGAAACTATTGATAACCTAAAGATATGGTTACTTAAAAACAAGCAAACTAACCGTTGGAAAACCACAAAAGCAACTACCGAAGCTGTTTACGCATTACTGCTTCAAGGAAGCGATTGGTTATCCGTAACCGATATGGTAGATGTGGTTATAGGTGGACAAGCCATAGCGCCTTCAAAATTAGAAAGTGTAAAAATTGAGGCAGGAACAGGCTACTATAAAACAGCTTGGAATACTGCCGAAATTAAACCAGAAATGGGCGAAGTAAAAATCTCTAAAAAAGGTAAAGGTATTGCTTGGGGGAGTTTATACTGGCAATATTTTGAAGATTTAGATAAAATAACCACGGCTGAAACGCCACTTAAACTTAGCAAAAAGTTATTCTTAAAAAGTAATACTGATACTGGTGAAGAAATATCAGAAATTAATTCTGAAACCGATTTAAAAGTGGGCGACTTGGTTCGTGTTCGCATAGAGTTACGTAGCGATAGAAATATGGAGTTTTTACACATGAAAGATATGCGCGCTTCTGGATTAGAGCCAGTAAATGTCATTTCAAAATACAAATGGCAAGATGGTTTGGGCTACTACGAAAGCACAAAAGATGCATCAACAAACTTCTTTTTTGACTACTTACCTAAAGGTGTTTATGTTTTTGAATATGATTTACGCGTAAATAATGCTGGTAATATGAGCAATGGCATTACCACCATTCAAAGTATGTATGCACCAGAGTTTAGCAGCCATAGTGAAGGTGTTAGAATTAGTGTAAAATAAAAAGAATGTTAGTTAGTTCTGTTCGTTGCGACAAACCTGAAGGTAGTTTTATTTACAATTTACTATCTTTCAGATTACTAACTAATACATAATACATTATGAATTCAAAAGTTTTTATGGGCCTAAGAATAGTTCTAGGGCTGTTCGTTTTGGTTTTCGGATTAAACAAATTCCTTAATTTTATGCCCATGGGCGACATGCCTGCCGATGCAGGTGCTTATTTTGGCGCCTTAGTAAACTCTAAAACATTAACGCTTGTAGCTCTTGTTGAAATTGTTGCTGGTTTAGCCTTAATTTTTAACAAATTTGGTGCTTTATTGGCTTTAATATTAATGAGTGTATCTGTAAATGCAGTTTTATTTCATGCTACTTTAGCGCCAGGAAGTATTCCCGGAGCTTTAGTTTTATTAGTATTAAATATTGCTGTTCTATACGGCTACAAAGACAAATACAAAACCTTGCTTAGTTGAAGATGGTTTAAAAAAAAGAGGTTTTAAAAACCTCTTTTTTTTATGCTTAACTTTGCAGAACGCAAACCCAAAACCACGACATAATCCTTTTGAAACAGAAAGCAACATACAAAATAACAATACTTTTAATAGTAATGCTTTGTTTGTTTTTTGGATGTAAGAGCAGTAATTCTTCTTTTAAAGATGGAACTGTAATTAATGGCTCTCCAAAAGTTTTGTTTTTAAATTATACTATTGAAAAAGATTTAAATAGAAACAGAACCATTCAGTTTATTAATAAAAAAGTAGTTGAGGCTTCATTAAAAAAGCAAACCATTTTACCTATTGATCAAGGCGTTGAAGGCGATTTAATATTAAGTGAGCTCAATAAAAGATCTAAAATAGTAAAACAACAACTTATTAAAAATCCATTAGCTAGACCTATTGAATTTGTTGACGACTCAAAAAAATTTAAAACAGAAGTTATAAAAACCGATAAAGCGCAGTTTTCTATTAGGTTACAGCTTCAAAATAGTACGAAATACATAACAATTAGTAACTTTGCTAAAAATACACCCCTCATTAAAACCCAAATTAAGTAGTATGAAATCTTGTTTCTGCTTTTTAATATTTATCTGTAATACGCTTTGGCTGTCTGCTCAAGAGTTTGATGTAGAATCCATAAAACTTACTGGAGATAAAAGCAAGCGCATTAATTTAGTGTTTATGGGAGATGGCTACACGGCTTCTGAATTGAATACATTTGTTGAAAACGCCACTAGTTTTACAAATTCTATGTTTAGCCAAAGTCCGTTTAAAGAATATGCCGATTACTTTAATGTTTACGCCATTAAAGTACCATCAACCGAAAGTGGTACCGACCATCCAGGAACTGCTAGCGACGTAACAGAACCGGTATTTGATGTTGCAGAAGTGGATACCCACTTTAATACCTCTTTTGATGTTGGAGGCTATCACAGGTTACTTTACACCTATAGTTCTAGCACAATTTACAGTATTTTAGCAGAGCATTTGCCTGAATATGACCAACCAATTATTATAGTAAATTCTCCTGAATATGGTGGTGCTGGTGGTGCTTATGCGGTTGCCTCTGCAGGTACAAGTGCCGATGAAATTGTAATTCACGAATTAGGGCACTCCCTTTTTGATTTAAAAGACGAATACTATCCAGGTGACGCCTTAGCTAGTGAAGCCATAAACATGACACAGGAAACAAATACTGAAGCTGTTAAATGGAAAAACTGGATAGGCACAAATGGTGTTGGACAATACGCCTATGGAAGTTCTGGAAACCAAGCCACCTGGTTTAGGCCACACCAATTTTGTAAAATGCGTTATTTAGGCTATCCTTTTTGTTCGGTTTGTAAAGAAGGTATTATTGAAAAAATACATAGTTTAATTTCGCCTATAGATGGTTATACACCAGAAAACACGGTTAACAACCCAACGTTTCCTTTAAATTTTGAGCTTGATTTAATTAAACCCGAACCAAACACTTTAGAAAGTGAATGGACACTTAATACTGAAAATTTTGCTAGTAATGTAGACGATGTTACTTTACTAGAAACTGATTTGGTTGAAGGCACTAACACATTAACAACCATTATTCATGATAATTCTTCATTTTTAAGAGTAGATAATCATGAAAGTTTTCATGTATATACGGTAACCTGGACGATAAACTATACCACTCTTGGTGTTGAAGATATTGAAAGCGAGTCTAGTAATTACAACATATCGCTTTACCCAAACCCAACAACTACTGTTTTAAATATAGGTTTTGAAAGCCCATCCGTTCAAAATTTAAAGGTTGAAATTATGAGTATGGAAGGTAAAAAAATTAAACAGACACGTATTTCTAACTTTGAAACAAAACAGATAAATATTAGCAGTTTAAGCACCGGAATTTACATAACAAACTTCTATGCTAACAATGTATTAATTGCTAGTAAAAGGCTGATTAAAAATTAACTATTTACTTTCTGGAGGATAACTATTAAGCACCTTTTCTGCAATGGCATTTAAGCGTGCTTCACGTTTTTCGGGTGTGGATTTTGGGTTAAAACTAGATTCGCTAACGGCTTGCCAAAAGAGTTGCTTTTTATTTTCGTCTACAAAATCGATAGTAATTTGTCGGTTTACATTGGCTTGACCAATTGGTAGGCCTATTGAAATGCCACCACCAACATTTCCGCCACCGCCACCTACGCCTACACCTACTGTTTGACGCTGTGGCTCTTGATATTCTTGACTTTTAATATCTATAAAAAAATCTGGAGTTTCAGAAAAACTAAAGCCTTTGGATTGCATTTTTGCATCGATTGCGTTTAACAAGCGTTTGGTATCTAGTTCGCTTAAACCGGTTTCCATATCGGCATAAAACTGATAGGTTTTATAACTGTTAAAGCTCGTTGTTTTATCGTAATCGTAATTTACACGTATTGGTGCACAAGACACAATTAAGATAGCTAGAATAGCAATTTTTAGAAATTTCATAACAGGTTCTTTTTTATTTATAGAATCAATCAAAAATTATTCCAATGTTGAATATTATCTAAAATGCCCGCGTTAGGGATTGCAGAGGAAAGCCCACAGCCTGACGACGGAAGTGCGAGGACTTGCAACCTTTCGACTTAACTCAAGACAAGCTCCAAGCCCGACCCTTAGGGTAACCTGCCTGCCGGCAGGCAGGCGCCCAAATTATTTTAATCGTTCAACATTTTCCATAAAACATCTTTAAGTTCGGTAATGCCTTTTTGGGTCACAGAAGATATAAACATATATGGAATTGGTAGTTCGTTATCGAGTTCTATTTTCATTTCTGCTTGTAACTCATCGTCTAGCATATCGCATTTTGATATGGCGATAATACGCTCTTTATCCAGCATTTCTGGGTTGTAACGACGAAGCTCATCTAACAGAATATCGTATTGTTTTCTAATATCGTCGGCATCTGCAGGTATCATAAACAACAAAATAGAATTACGCTCTATATGGCGTAAAAAATAATGTCCAAGACCTTTACCTTCGGCTGCGCCTTCGATAATTCCAGGAATATCTGCCATAACAAACGTTTGGAAATCGCGATATTTTACAATACCTAAATTGGGTTTAAGTGTTGTAAACTCGTAATCGGCAATTTTAGGTTTTGCAGATGTAACTACAGATAGTAAGGTTGATTTTCCAGCATTTGGAAACCCTACAAGACCAACATCGGCAAGTACCTTTAACTCCATAGTTACGTACTTCTCTTCCATTGGTATTCCTGGTTGAGCGTAACGTGGTGTTTGGTTTGTAGAGGATTTAAAGTGCCAGTTTCCCAGACCACCTTTACCACCTTGGGCTAATATAACTTCCTCGCCATCGAAAGTAATTTCGAAAAGAATTTCATTCGTTTCTGTATCTCGAATTACGGTTCCTAAAGGTACATCGATATAAACATCTTCACCATCGGATCCAAAACTACGACCACTACTTCCGTGCTCTCCATGTCCTGCTCTACTATGTTTTTTAAACTTTAGGTGTAATAAAGTCCATAAATTTGATTTACCACGAACAATAACATGACCTCCACGACCACCATCTCCTCCATCTGGACCACCTTTTGTAATATATTTTTCGCGATGTAAATGCACAGAGCCTTTACCTCCGTTTCCGGAAGACACGAACATTTTTACGTAGTCTACAAAGTTTCCCTCAGTCATAGTAATTTATTTTTATTGAAGCTATAAAACCAAAATACGCGACAGCCACTGGCTACACTCTATTTAATTTTAAACCCTCTGTAATGATTTAAGTTTATATTAAAAATACAAAAACTATAACTTCTATTTTAAAAGTTATAGTTTTTAATAATGAGATTCCTAATTATGCAGGAATTTATAATTTATTGATTACAGTACTTAAGCGTTCTGTAATTTCTTCGATACCGCCAATACCATCAACACCAAAATATTTATCTTGAGCTGCGTAATAATCTTTTAAAATAGCTGTTTCGTCGTAATACACTTTAATTCTGTTTCTAATAACAGTTTCATCGGCATCATCTTTTCTTCCGCTAGTTTTCCCTCTTTCTAGTAAACGCTTTACTAAAACTTCATCATCAACCTCTAAGGCTATCATTGCATTAATTTGAGAATCTTTGCTATCCATTAACTTATCTAAAGCTTCTGCTTGAGCGTTAGTACGTGGAAAACCATCAAAAATGAATCCATTTGCATCGGCATTTTTTTCTACCTCTGCATTTAACATATCTATAGTAACTTGGTCTGGCACCAACTGTCCTTTCTCAATAAAAGATTTAGCCAGCATACCCAAAGCAGTATCATTTTTCATGTTGTATCTAAATACATCACCTGTAGAAATATGTACTAAATTATATTTCTCTTTTAAAAATTCTGCTTGTGTTCCTTTACCTGCTCCTGGAGGGCCAAATAATACTAAGTTAGTCATGTGTTGAGTTTGTTTAATTTGATAGACTTCTGGTAAATCTCTTCCTAAACCATCATAATCTAAGCCGTAGCCTACTATAAATTTATTAGGAATTTCAATACCTATATAATGTAATTTAAAATCTTTTTTATACGCTTCGGGCTTGTAAAATAGGGTTGCTATTTTTAATGCCTTTACGTTTTCGTTTTTAAAAATTCTGTGAATTTCAGCCAGTGTTTTTCCCGTATCTATAATATCTTCTAAAATTATTACGGTTCGCCCTGTTAAATCTTGTGTTAAACCAATTAGCCTTTGTATATCATCGCTAGATTTAACACCCTCGTACGATGCTAATTTTATAAATGTTACTTCGCACGGTTTAGGATACTTTTTAACAAAGTCGCTAACCACCATAAACGAGCCATTTAAAACACCAACAAACACTGGTATTTCGTCGCCAACATCTGCTGCAATTTCATTAGCCATACGTTGTAAAGCAGCGTCTATCTCTTTGGCAGAAACAAAGGGTTTAAAATATTTATCGTGTAGCTTTATCAAGGGAAATAATTTTTAAAGTTGCAAAGATAATCAATATACTTAATACATTTAGTTTTTAGGCGAAATTGACGTGTAAAAAGAATAAAACACACCTATTACAGTTAAATTTAGCAATCCTATTTTTTTGATTTATGATTTCTCGACTAATTTAAGATTTAAGTGTATTTTTGCGTAACTTTAATAGCGTATTAGCAGTAAAAATCATGACAAATTATTTTTCTTCAAAATTTAAACTTGGTATTCTTGGTGGTGGTCAATTAGGCAAAATGTTACTTTACAATACTAGAAAGTTTGACATTTTCACAGCCGTTCTAGATTCTAGTAACGAAGCGCCTTCTAAGATAGCTAGTAACGAATTTCATTTAGGAGATTTAATGGATTATGATGCTGTTTATAATTTTGGTAAACAAGTAGATATTTTAACTATCGAAATTGAAAACGTAAACGTTGATGCCCTAGAAACTCTTGAGAAAGAGGGTGTAAAAGTGTATCCAGCATCAAAAACATTACGTCAAATTCAAAATAAGGCGAAACAAAAATTATTTTATCGCGATCAAAACATCCCAACATCCGATTTTACAAGGTTTGCTTACCTATCGGAAATCGAAGATGCTATTGTAAATGGCGGTTTGCACTTTCCTTTTGTTTGGAAGGCTGCCCAGTTTGGTTACGATGGTAATGGTGTAAAAGTGGTTAGAACATTAGAAGACCTTGAAGGGTTACCTAAAGGCGAATGTATTGCCGAAGAACTAATTCCTTTTAAAAACGAATTAGCTGTTATTGTGGCAAGAAGCGCATCGGGCGAAATAAAAACCTACCCGGTTGTTGAAATGGAATTTCACCCAGAAGCTAATCAAGTTGAGTACGTAATTTGTCCAGCTAGAATTCCTGATAGTGTTGCAAAAAAAGCCGAAGAAGTAGCTTTAAAAACGTCGAAAGCATTTAATCATGTTGGCTTATTGGCTGTTGAAATGTTTCAGACAGAAAACGACGATATTTTAGTTAATGAAGTAGCACCTAGACCTCATAATTCTGGGCACCAAACCATAGAAGCAAGTTATACGTCGCAGTTTGAACAGCATATTAGAGCTATTTTAGATTTACCTTTAGGAAGAACCGATAGTAAAGTTGGCGGAGTTATGGTAAACCTAGTTGGCGCAGAAGGTTATACAGGTAACGTGGTTTATCAAAACATTGAAAACATCATGAAGCTAGATGGTGTAACCCCACATATTTACGGTAAAAAAGAAACACGACCATTTAGAAAAATGGGACATGTAACTATTGTAAATGAAGATTTAAATGAGGCAAGACGGGTTGCAGAATTAGTAAAGAAAAGTATAAAAGTTATAAGCGAATAAACATCAATAAAAACAAAATCCTGATTAATAATCTTTAGGTTTTTGAAATTTAAAAAATTGTAATTTATATGAAAGTAGGAGTTGTTATGGGAAGTAAAAGTGATCTTCCTGTTATGCAAGAAGCCATAGACATCTTAAATGGTTTTGATATTGAAGTTGAAGTAGATATAGTTTCGGCACACCGTACACCCGAAAAACTATTCGATTACGGTAAACATGCACACACTAGAGGTTTTGCTGTAGTAATTGCTGGTGCTGGTGGTGCTGCGCACTTGCCTGGTATGATTGCTTCTTTATCGCCATTACCTGTAATAGGTGTGCCTGTAAAAAGCAGCAACTCTATTGATGGTTGGGACTCTGTACTTTCTATTTTACAAATGCCAGGTGGTGTGCCTGTAGCTACAGTAGCTTTAAACGGCGCGAAAAATGCCGGAATTCTTGCTGCTCAAATTATTGGAACTAGCGACAAATGTGTACTAGATAAAATAATTGCTTACAAGAAAGGTCTAAAAATAAAAGTAAACGAATCTGCTAAAGATTTACAATAAAAAAAGCCCCGAAGTTATTCAGGGCTTTTTAGCTATTAACAAATAATTCTCATGAGTTAGTCACTCTTCGTATTATCGAGTGCAAAAATATATAATATTTACTATGCATACATAATAAATATTTTTTTTAACACATTCATTAAAGAAATGATAAAAAAAACTCTACTTACACCGTTTAAAACCAAATATAACACGCCTCCCTTCAGAATAATTGAAACTTCTGATTACCTACCAACCATAACAGAGGCAATAAAAATGGCTAAAAATGAAATTGATGCCATTGTAAACAATCCTGAAAGTCCAACCTTCGAGAACACTATTGTAGCTCTCGATTTTTCTGGAGAGCAACTGGATAGAATTTCTAGTATTTTCTTTAATTTAAATTCGGCCGAAACGAATGAAGACATTCAAAAAATAGCTCAAGAAGTATCGCCTTTACTATCAGAATTCAGTAACGACATTACTTTAAATGAAGATTTATTTAAGCGAGTTAAGGCTGTGTATGATGCTAAATCAGAGTTAAATTTAACGGTTGAGCAAACCACACTTCTAGATAAAAAATATAAAGGTTTCTCTAGAAACGGAGCCAACTTACCTGAAGACAAAAAAGACAAACTTAGAGACATTGATAAAAAACTAAGTCAGTTAAGTTTAAAATTTGGTGAAAATGTTTTAGCTGAAACCAACAAGTTTGAAATGCTTATTACAAACGAGGCTGATTTATCTGGACTACCAGAAGGCACAATAGAAGCCGCAAAGCAATTAGCAGAATCTAAAGATAAAGAAGGCTGGTTATTTACTTTAGACTATCCGAGTTACATACCGTTTGTAACCTATGCAGATAATAGAGAACTAAGAAAAAGAATAACCTTAGCAGCAGGTAGTAAAGCGTTTAAAAACGATGCATTAGATAATCAAGATAACGTATTACAAATCACAAAACTTAGGCACGAGCGTGCTAAATTATTGGGTTACAAAACTCATGCACATTTTGTTTTAGAAGAGCGTATGGCCCAAACGCCTGAAACAGTTCTTAATTTTTCGAATGAATTATTAGAAAAAGCAAAACCAGCAGCACAACAGGAATTTAAAAACCTTGAAAACTTTGCTAAAGAACTCGATAATATCGATCGCTTAGAAAAATGGGATAGCTCATATTATTCTGAAAAGTTAAAGCAGAAACTTTATAGTTTAGATGACGAAAAACTTAAACCGTACTTTAAATTAGAAAACGTTATTAATGGTGCGTTTACAATAGCTAATAAATTATTCGATTTAAAATTTGAAGAAATTGACACCATTGACAAATACCATGACGATGTTTTAACATATAAAGTTACAGATACTAATGGCAAGTTTATTTCTATTTTTTATGCCGATTTTTTTCCAAGACCAGGAAAGCGAAATGGCGCGTGGATGACCTCATACAAACCACAATACATTGTAAATGGCGAAAATAGCAGACCGCACGTTTCTATAGTTTGCAACTTTACAAAACCAACAAAAAGCAAACCTTCATTATTAACTTTTAATGAGGTTACAACTTTGTTTCACGAATTCGGACATGCATTACATGGTATGTTGGCTAACACCACTTACCCTAGCCTTTCTGGGACGAGTGTATTTTGGGATTTTGTAGAGTTACCAAGCCAAGTTATGGAAAACTGGTGTTTCGAGAAAGAAGCCCTGGAGCTTTTTGCCACGCATTATAAAACCGGAGAAGTTATCCCAATGGAATTGGTAGAAAAAATAAAAGAATCGGCTACGTTTCATGAAGGTATGCAAACCTTGCGTCAATTAAGTTTTGGCTTATTAGATATGAGTTGGCATGGTCAAGATCCTTCAAACATAACAGATGTTAAAGCTTTTGAAACGGACATGTTTAAAAATACATCCTTATACCCAGCCACCAAAGAAACCTGTATGAGCACCGCGTTTTCTCATATTTTTCAAGGTGGATATTCATCGGGCTATTACAGCTACAAATGGGCCGAAGTTTTAGATGCAGATGCTTTTGAGTATTTTAAAGAAGAAGGCATTTTCAATAAAACAGTTGCCACAAAATTTAAAGACAACGTATTAAGCCAAGGCGGAACAGAAAACCCAATGACGCTTTACAAGCGTTTTAGAGGACAAGAACCAAAACCTGAAGCGTTATTAAGACGCGCAGGATTAATATAAATTATTAAAAAGAAAAGCTGAATCTTAACGATCAGCTTTCTTTTTAGAATAAACTTTCAATAATTACTGAAAGTTTAAAAAGTTTTATTATCTTTGTGACATGGAATATCAAGAGGCAAAAGAAAAATTTATTAGCACATGGGGAAGTTTAGGCACATTATGGGGCATAAACAAGGCTATGGCTCAAATTCAATCGTTGCTTTTTATTTCTACAAAAGCGCTATCCATGGAAGAAATCATGGAAGAGTTAAAAATTTCTAGAGGAAACACAAGCATGAATTTACGCCAATTAATGGATTGGGGTATTGTAACTAAAGAGTTAATTCCTGGTGAGCGTAAAGAGTATTTTACCACAGAAAAAGATGTTCAAGAACTAGCAAGACATATTGCAAAACAACGTAGCAGACGAGAAATTAAACCGGTAATTAAAATTTTAAAAGAGGTATCGTCCATAAAAGATGATGGCACCGAAAAAACGAAGGAACTTATTAAACAAACCAAAGCTTTACACGATTTGGCCGAAACAGCAGATTCTATGATGAACAAAATTGTTAATCAAGAACAAACTTGGATCACTAAGTCTTTAATGAAATTGATAAAATAAAAAAATTTAAAACTAAGTTTCAGTAATTTCTGAAAGTTTAATAATATTAAAAATGAAAATAATACACTTTACAAACCTAGTCATGTATTTGTTATGCATATCTATTTGGGCTTTACCTCTTAATTATGTTTTCAACTATCCTATTGAAAATCTATCAGAGTATAGCTTAATATCCATGATAGCACTTGGCATCGGTCAACCTTTTATGGCACTTATTAGTCTCTTCCTTATAAATTCTAGACACAAATCAGAAAAAAGATTACTAATTATTTATTGGTTATTAGTGCTAATATACTTTTCAGCTTTAGCTTTATTAATATCATTCTTTAACAGTTATGGCATTGAAGCTTTTGTAATCTTTCCATCCATAATAGCGTCGTATTTTGTTTATGTGACTTATAAAACCCAATTAATAAACTCATGAAAACACAAAAATTATATAACTTGTTACATATTATTATAGCCTTGGTTTGGGTTATAAACGGAATGTTTTGTAAAATTCTAAACCTTGTTCCACGTCATCAAGAAATTGTAGAACGCATTATAGGTAATGCAAATTCACGAGCTATTACTATTTTAATCGGAGTAGCCGAAGTATGTATGGCTATATGGATCTTAAGCCATTACAAACTTAAACTAAATGCAATAACCCAAATATGTATCGTTGCAATTATGAACTTAATAGAGTTTGTACTAGCGCAAGATTTATTGCTTTGGGGCACATTCAATTCTTTATTCGCTCTATTATTTATTGCTGTAGTTTACCATACAAATTTTAAAACACACAACTATGTTAGCTTTCCTTAAAAACCATCCTTTTGCAGTTGAAGCTTTCTTTAAAAGTTCTCTTGTATTAACCTTCGCTGTTCCTAAAGAAGAATTACAAAACATGTTACCTGAGTGTTTAGAGTTAGACACGCATAACAACACATATGCTTTTGTTGCAGCAGCCATGGTACAAACCAAACAATTACGTCCTAAAGGATTCCCGAAATTTATGGGTAATAATTTCTTTTTGATTGGCTTTAGGATATTTGTGCGTTACACTAACAAAGAAGGCAAACGCTTACGAGGCCTCTTCATTTTAAAATCTGAAACAAACAAAAAGAAAATGGCGTTAATGGGTAATTTTTTTACGCATTACAACTATACAACAACCGATATAACGCAGACATTAAAAGGCAATATAAACGAAATTATTTCTATAAAATCAGACTTTAAAATTGAAATAGATGCCACAGAAAATGAAGACCTACAATTACCAAAACACTCACCATTTAAAACCTGGCAAGAAGCCCGACGTTTTGCAGGACCGCTGCCCTTTACGTTTACATATAATGAAAAAACAAAAGAAATTTTAATTATTGAAGGTGTAAGGCAAAACTGGAAACCCAAACCTGTAAAAATCAATAACTATCATATTAATTTTTTAGAATCACTAAATTTAAAAACACCTGTATTAGCCAATGCTTTTATTATTGAAAACATACCCTATTACTGGAAAAAAGGAAGAAAAGAATTATGGAAATAAATAGAAAAAAGTTTCAAGGTGTACTAAATATATTAAGCTTTAACAGACATTTTTATATTTACGGTTTAAGTGTTTTAATACTAATAACACTAAGCTATGTTGTGTTTCAATGGTCAACTACCTTATATTGGTTAATTGTTGCTGCTTTTGGTTATGGTTTGCTAATGCCTTTAATTGTATCTGCTTATGTATATGACTTTTCAGGGTATTACAAATTTGAATGGATAAATACATTAAACTTTAGTGATTCTAAGTCAAAACAGATTATAAACATTAATGCTGGTTTTGATGAAACTAGCTTCATTCTTAAAAACCATTTCCCTATTTCAAATTTAAAAGTTTTTGATTTTTATCATGCCGAACAACATACAGAACCTGCTATTGTAAGAGCTAGAAAAGTAAGTTTGGTGTATCCAAACACACAACAAATAAAGTCTGGTCTTATTCCATTAAAAGATAATTCAATTGATGCTATTTTTTTACTTTCTGCGGCTCATGAAATAAGATCTCATAAAGAAAAAGTGATGTTTTTAAAAGAATGCCACAGAGTATGTAAACCCGACGGTACAGTAATTATGGTTGAGCATTTAAGAGATTTTCCAAATTTCTTAGCATTCTCAATTGGGTTCACCCATTTTTTTTCAAAAACCACATGGAAAAAAGCATATAAAAACGCTGGATTCTCAACATTTAGCGAGAATAAATTCACCCCATTTATGTCTGTTTTTAGCAGTAAACCTTAAACCTTTAAATTACAAAAAACATGTATATTCATTTAAAATTAATAGGTGTTTTACTTATCCTGTTAGCCCTAATTCATATCTTTTTCTATAAATATTTTAAATGGGAAACCAATTTGAAATCATTAAGCTTAATCAATAAGCAGATGATGACAACACACACGTTTTTTATTGCATTAACTATTTTCTTAATGGGTTTACTCTGTTTAACAAGCTCAACAGCGCTTATAGAAACTAGTTTAGGTCGAAAAATATGTTTAGGTTTAGGTGTATTCTGGAGTTTCAGACTGTTTTTTCAGTTTTTTGTCTATTCTAAAAAACTTTGGAAAGGCAAAAAGTTTGAAACACTAATGCATATCCTATTTTCAATTTTCTGGGTATATTTCAGTACAACTTTTATTATGATTTATTTGAATTAACAACCGTTAAAAGGAGGTATAACAACTATTACAAGGTCTTTATATAATCATCTATTTTAACATTCGATTCTATTTCAAGCCGTTTCTTTAATCTGTACTTTCTACTTTCTACCGATTTAATGGTAGTATTAGAAACAACTGCTATTTCTTTGGTATCTAACCCAATCTTTATTAGTGCTAAAACATACAAGTCCATGGTATTGAAAGAACCACTTCCTTTTTGAATATTTTTCAAAAATTCCGGAAAATAAATTTCAAATTTTTCCAAAAATAAAACCGAATTCATTTTTGCTATGGATAATAAATCTGAAATTTCTTGTTTCGTAAATTGTTTATTTAAACCACGAAGCGACTTTTCAATTTTATTTACTTTGGATTTTGTCTCTTGAAAATGAACATCTTTTTGCACAAAAAAAACAGTAGTGTATATAACGGTAAGCATAGCAAAACTAATATTATAATACCGCAATAACTCAATAGATGTGGAGCTGCTAAGTATCAAATATTTATCACCTAAACTAAAAGTATTTAATACAATTACAGAAATAACAGAGGCTAGAACAAGTAATATAAATTTTTTCTTATCAGTTCTAATATCAAAAATAATAGGTAAAATAGTAATTAACCCCAAAAAATAATAGCCGTTATCTATTTTGTTATCATACCTTAAAGAGAAAAAACAAGTAGTAATAACCAATCCTAAAACAAAATAAAAGGCTATGATTTTAAAGGTTTTTAAAGAAAATTTGGTTCTTAAATGACTAACAATCGCTAAAAAACTTATTACTACCCAAAACAGATATATAAATGAATCAAATTTAAACCCATTTAAAACCGCGGTACAAATACTAAAAAAAACAAAAGTAATTAGGTTAAATAGTAAAAGGATTTTAATATTTGCGTAGTAGTCATTAGAATAAATACTAATATTTAGTATGTTCTTAACCATATAAGTGAGAGTTACATCTTTAAAATCAAAAATAAGCTTTATCTAGCAAACTCACCTTGTAATACTTAAAGAAGCTCCTGCTAATGGGTAATGCCCATACCCTTCTATAAAGTAAAAGTGAGTGGTATAACGTGCCACTGCTGACGTATATCCATCTGGCTTAACTACTGTTTGTCTAGTTTCTAAACCATAAGAACTATTGGTAGGGTTTGTAGGTCTAACATCTGTATCACCCAGAATAGCATCGCCTAAATCATTTGTGGAACGTGTATAGTTTGGCACATACAAATAAGGTTGGGTATTGTTATTATTGTAATAACCTGGCTCGAACCCAAACCCAGATACAACGTAGGCTGTATCGACAAAAGGAATAATAAAATCTACTCTAAACACACCATCATCCATCCTTTTAACTCGCGCTATATTGATAGAACCTGGCAAAATAGTAGCCAACTCACCATCTAAAGAAATACCTCTAGAGCCACTACCATAAGCATCAAAACTTACTTGCGCATATTCGCTTATCTGGCGTTTTTCACCACCAACAATAGCAGTACAACTTTGCCCACCTATATTTATATTAAAACTGGTGGTGTAAGGACTAGTAACTGTAGGTGTACCTGAGACACTATACACTAAATCTCCTGCTCCTGTATTAAAATTACCAGGAGCCAAAGTTGCTGTTAATCCATTTATAGGCCCAATAGATTGCGCAGGAAAAGCACCTCCATCGCCTCCTAAATAAGAAATAGTCATTGTTCCATTATACGAAACTCCACTTGTATATCTTGAAGGCGCTAATGATGCATTTGAACAATTTAAGTTATCAATAGTTCCAGAACCAATAGACTGATCTGCTAAAGTTCGCCACTCACTACCGTTCCAAAACAAATAGCCAACATAATTTAAGGCCGCAAGCCCTGTATTATATATCAATAAACCATCGGCAGGATTTGCTACAGTGGTTTGATCTGTATTTGATACTAAAGCTACATTTGGAAAAAGAACGCCTTTATCGTCAGCATGAACTTCTAGCATTGCAGACGCATCAACAGTAGCAGTACCAATTCCTACTTGAGCAAAAGCCGAGAGATTAAATACCATTATAAATAATAGTATTATATAAAATCTGATTTGGAACATATTTATTAATATTTTGAATTTCATATATTTATTTTAAAACCTCTTGCTCTCTCATAAACACCACTAAAGCAAGCGATTAACACTGATTTACAATTCCCCCTTCTCAATTTATCTCTAATTAAAATCCTTCAAACCAACTTACCTTGTTATACTTAAAGAAGCTCCCGCTAAAGGATAATGTGAATAACCTTCAATAAAATAAAAATGCGTTCTATATCGTGCAACTGCCGAAGTATACCCATCAGACTTTACTACCGTTTGCCTGGTTTCCAAACCATAAGCACTATTAGTTGGGTTAGTGGGCCTAACATCGTTATCAGCTAATATGGCATCACCTAAATCATTCGTTGAACGCGTGTAGTTAGGCACATACAAATAAGGCTGCCTAGAGTCATTGTTATAATAACCAGGTTCAAACCCAAAACCAGATACAACATAAGCAGTATCATCAAAAGGCTCTACAAAATCTACCCTAAACACACCATCATCTAATCTTTTAACTCTCGCTACATTTATTGAACCAGGTAAAATTGTGGCTAACTCACCATTTAATGAAATACCCCTAGATCCGCTTCCATAGGCATCAAAACTTACTTGCGCATAATCACTTATCAAACGTTTTTCACCGCCCACGATAGCTGTACAACTTTGTCCTCCTGTATTTACATTAAAACTAGTTGTATTTGGGCTTGTAATTGTAGGCGTGCCAGTTACGCTATAAACTAAATCTCCTGCCCCGGTATTAAAATTTCCGGCAGCTAAAGTTGCTGTTAATCCGTTTATTGGGCCTATAGATTGTTCAGGAAAAGTACCTCCATCTCCTCCTAAATAAGAAATAGTCATTGTTCCATTATACGCAACTCCGCTTGAATAACTGGAAGGTGCCAACGAAACATTTGAACAATTAAGATAATCAATACTACCTGAACCCGAAGATTTATTCAATAAAGTACGCCATTCACTTCCATTCCAAAACACGTACCCAACATAAGCTAAAGCACCCAAGCCAGTATTATAGACCAATACCCCATCAACAGGACTTGGTATAGTTGTTTGATCTGTGTTAGACATTAATGCAACATTAGGAAAAAGAACGCCTTTATCATTTGCATAAACTTCTAGAATTGCTGAAGCATCTATATCGGTTGTTCCAATTCCAACTTGCGAAAAAGCTGAAAATTTAAATAGAAATAGAAATAAGTATAAATAATATTTTTCTTTTGGGGGCATGCTTCCTTATTTAACGAGGCAAAATAAAAATTTTAAAAACTAAACACATAAAATTACAACCCTCAATAACACTCAACCCTCTAAATAAGCAAGTAATTAATAAAATATTTAATGGGATTACCTACTATTCTGAAAATTGTCTATTTTTACCATAAAACTATGCAAAAACAAATTATTAATCCTGATAAGTGGATCGACTTATATGCCGATTACCTCTTTAATTACACCATAACGCGTGTAAGTGATAGAGATAAGGCTCAAGACTTGGTGCAAGACACGTTTTTGGCGGGTTTAAAGTCTATGAAAAACTTTAAGGGAGAGGCTAGCGAACGTACTTGGCTCATTTCAATTTTAAAGCGAAAAATTATAGATCACTACCGCAAAATTAATTCTAACAAGGGAAAAGCCGAAGTAAGAATTAATTATAACGATAGCGAAAGTGAAGGTGATTGGCTAGAAGAACGTGTAGCAGATCCGTTTGACAAAACAGCAGAAGACACCTTACAAAACAACGAATTAGGCGACGCAATACACAACTGTTTGGGTAAATTGCCAACAAAACAATCTGAAGTTTTTAAAATGAAAACCATACTTGGTTATGAAACAGAAGTTATTTGTAATGAATTAAATATTACAGCGTCTAATCTATGGGTTATCATCCACAGAGCTAGAACAGCCATGGCTGATTGCTTAAAAGAAAATTGGTTTTAATTATGAGTAATATAAGATTTATGATTCCTTGCGAAGAAGCAAATCATGTTTGTGATAAAACACAGTACAAAAATGCCAGCTTAAAGGAAAAGATATTGCTAAACTTGCATTTAATTTTTTGTAGAGCTTGTAGAAAGTATTCTTCTAACAATGCCAAACTTACAAAAACTATTAAAAAAGCAGAAGTTGAGTGTTTAGATAAAAAATGTAAAGAAGCCATGAGAGAAGATTTTAATCAGGCTTTAAAAGAAGTTTCTAATTAATTAGAAATACTAAAAGAAGCCATAAAATGGGCAATCCTTCTACCCAAAAAGAACAATAATATTTATTTTGGTCTATTTTACTTAAACGCACAAAAATTGCGGTTAATATAGTTATAATGAGTAATGCTAAAATGGTGTTTCCATGAGTCTCTTTTTTTAGAAATTCTAATACGAAAAAGCCAACCAATAGTAACACACCTAGGTTTTTAGTTTTTTTGACACCTAATTTTTGTGGTATTGTAGAGAGGTTAAGAGCATCATACTTTAAATCTCGTATCTCGAACGGCAGCATTAATATTAGTACATATAAAAAACGCTGTACACCCAAAATTATCACATCTGCATTAACAGAATAATCGGCATTTATTATTGGCACAAAAACAGTTACTCCAGCCCAAACTAAAGCTATTAAATACACCTTAATCCCACTTACGTTTCTTAAGTTACTTTTTTGCTTTGAAAAAACAGGAATGGCATAAAAAACGGTTAACACAGCTAAAGCCAAAAGAAAAACATACGTTCTAACTTCTAGTTTTAACGCGTAATAACACATCAATAAAAAGCAAATAAAGGATAATAACTGTATCCATTTTAGCCAATTGGTTAAACGTCTATGATGAAATTTTGCTACCCCAAAATACTTCACAAAATTATAACCTGTAATAGTAGCAAAAAACAAAAAAAGTAAAACGGTATGACTTGCAGGAAACCCAACCGTTAAAAACGTAATCCACGTTAAGGAAACCACCGAAAAAGCGACGTGAATACTACTATTTATATAAAAGTTAAAAAGCTGCTTTAATAACTGCATATAGCAAATGTAACTAAAGTGTTGATAACGTTTAGTAATAGTTAAAAACTTTCCAAAACGCTCTATAAAACACATCTAATATTATGTATTTTTGCGAAATATATAAAAGATTTTTGCTTAATGAATACAAACGCTTTCGCTTTGCGTCATATCGGTCCTAGGGAAGATGACCAAAAACAAATGTTAAACACTATTGGTTTAGATACGTTAGATGAATTAATTTACGAAACTATACCTGACGATATTCGTTTAAAAAAAGAGTTAAATTTAGATGAACCAATGACGGAGCATGAGTATTTACTTCATATCCATGATTTATCTAAAAAAAATAAAGCATATAAAACATATATAGGTTTAGGCTACCACCCTACTATTTTGCCAGCTGTAATTCAAAGAAACATTCTAGAAAATCCGGGTTGGTACACAGCATACACGCCTTACCAAGCCGAAATTGCTCAAGGTAGATTAGAGGCCTTATTAAATTTCCAAACCATGGTTATAGACCTAACGGGAATGGAAATTGCAAACGCCTCTTTACTAGATGAAAGTACTGCTGCTGCCGAGGCCATGAGTTTACTTTTTGCCGTTCGCGAACGCGATCAGAAAAAAGCAGGTATCAATAAGTTTTTTGTTTCCGAAAACATATTGCCACAAACCTTATCTTTATTAAAAACTAGAGCAAATCCTATTGGAATTGAACTTGTAATAGGCAAGGAAGAAGCTTTTGATTTTTCGGAAGAATTTTTTGGAGCCATATTGCAATACCCAGGAAAAGACGGGCAAATTACCGATATAAAATCTTTTATAAGTAAAGCTAGTGATGCTCGCATTAAAGTAGCTGTTGCAGCCGATTTTTTAAGTTTAGTAAAACTAGAAGCTCCAGGTAAATTTGGAGCAGATGTTGTGGTTGGAACTACACAACGTTTTGGAATCCCGATGGGATATGGTGGTCCTCACGCCGCTTATTTTGCAACTAAAGAAGCTTATAAACGCGATTTACCAGGACGTATTATTGGTGTTACTAAAGATGCCAATGGTAACCGCGCTTTACGTATGGCTTTACAAACCAGAGAACAGCATATTAAGCGAGATAAGGCAACATCTAATATCTGTACCGCTCAAGTTTTATTGGCGGTTATGGCAAGTATGTATGGCGTTTATCATGGTCCTAAAGGCTTAAAATTTATCGCCAATAAAATTCATAATAAAACAGCAACTTTAGCAAGTGCTCTACAGAAGTTAGGATACAATCAAATAAACACCTCTTACTTTGATACCCTTCAAATAAAAACAAAAGCTAAAAAAATAAAAAAGGTAGCTACAAAAAAGAAGGCTAATTTATTTTATCCAGATTCAAAAACAGTTACGATTTCAATTAACGAAACAACCTCTATTCGCGATATCAATTATTTAATTGCCATATTTGCCGAAGCTGCTAAAAAGGAAACGATTACAATTTCTGAAATAGAACAAGCCAACAACATTTCGGAAACAATACAAAGACAATCTGATTTTTTAACCGATGTTGTTTTTAACACACACCATTCTGAAACAGAATTAATGCGCTACATAAAATCTTTAGAGCGTAAAGATTTAGCATTAAACCACTCTATGATTTCATTAGGTTCTTGCACCATGAAACTAAATGCGGCTTCAGAAATGCTTCCTTTAAGTTGGTTTAAATGGGGTAATATTCATCCTTTTGCGCCTTTAAAACAAGCCAAAGGTTATTTAACTATTTTAAAAGAACTTGAAGACCAGTTAACAGAAATTACTGGTTTTGCTGCAACATCATTACAACCAAACTCTGGTGCACAGGGTGAATTTGCTGGTTTAATGGTAATAAAAGCGTATCACGAATCGCGTAACGATCACCACAGAAACATATGCTTAATCCCATCGTCTGCACATGGTACAAACCCTGCAAGTGCGGTTATGGCAGGCATGAAAGTTGTGGTAACAAAATCGACTGCCGAAGGTAATATTGATGTTGACGATTTACGTGAAAAGGCAGAACTTCATAAAGATAATCTTTCAGCCTTAATGGTAACCTATCCATCTACACATGGTGTTTACGAATCGGCTATTAAAGAAATTACTAAAATAATACATGATAACGGCGGACAAGTATACATGGATGGTGCAAATATGAATGCTCAAGTTGGTTTAACCAACCCAGGACATATTGGTGCCGATGTTTGTCACCTTAACTTACACAAAACGTTTGCCATACCGCATGGTGGTGGTGGTCCAGGTGTAGGTCCAATTTGTGTTGCTAAACAACTGGTACCATTTTTACCTGGAAGTCCATTAGTAAAAGTTGGAGGTAAACAAGCTATTACTGCTATTTCGGCAGCGCCTTTTGGCTCTGCTCTAGCCTGTTTAATATCTTATGGTTACATTAAAATGCTTGGTGCACATGGCTTAACAGAATCTACAAAGATTGCCATTTTAAATGCTAACTATATTAAGCAACGCTTACAGGGTAATTTTGATACATTATATTCAGGCGAACGCGGTCGTGCAGCTCATGAAATGATTGTAGATTGTCGTCCGTTTAAAGCAAACGGCATTGAGGTTACAGATATCGCAAAACGATTAATGGATTATGGTTTCCATGCGCCAACAGTATCTTTTCCGGTAGCAGGAACTTTAATGATTGAGCCTACAGAAAGTGAAAGCAAAGCAGAAATAGATCGCTTTTGTGATGCTATGATTTCAATAAAAAAAGAAATAGACAGCGTAACTAAAGAGGATGCAAATAACGTATTAAAAAACGCTCCACATACACTACATATGATTACAGCAAACAACTGGGACTTCCCTTATTCTCGTGAAGCAGCAGCCTTCCCACTAGAGTATGTAAGAGATAATAAGTTTTGGCCAAGTGTAAGACGTGTGGACGATGCTTACGGAGACAGAAACTTAATTTGTTCTTGCGTACCAATTGAGGCTTATGCCGAAGCCTAAAATAACATGTTGAACATCGTAATTTTAATCAATATTGAATAGCTATTAACTGAGAACCGCGTAATTTAGTATGCACGCATAACACAATAGTAAATTTCTATTTTATGAATATTAAAATAACTGGTACAGGAAGCTATATTCCTTCCAAGATTGCAACCAATGAAAACTTTCATAATCACGAATTTTTAAATACCGATGGTAGTTCTATAAAGGCACCAAATGAGGTCATTGTTAAAAAATTTAAAGCAATAACTGGTATAGATGAACGTCGTTACGCTAAGAATCATCTTAACACATCAGACCTCGCTTCTTTTGCTGCCGAAAAAGCAATTGAAAGTGCTAAAATTAATCGTGAAGAACTAGATTATATTATAGTTGCACACAATTATGGAGATGTAAGGCATGACAGCATTCAAAGTGATACAGTACCAAGTATTGCCTCTAGAGTTAAGCATTTATTGCAAATTAAAAATCCTAAATGTGTGGGTTACGATTTACTTTTTGGATGCCCTGGTTGGGTGCAAGGTGTTATTCAAGCTAATGCATTTATAAAAGCAGGTATTGCCAATAAATGTTTAGTAATTGGTGCCGAAACCTTATCGCGTATTTTAGATCCGCATGATAGAGATTCCATGATTTATAGTGATGGTGCTGGCGCTGTAGTCATTGAACGCACCAATGATGAAGGCGGAATTATTGCTCACGACTCAGCTACCTTTTCTCTAGACGAAGCACACTATATTTACTTTGGAGAAACCAATAATCAAAACACTAATGATCACCGTCGCTATATAAAAATGTATGGTCGTAAAATTTACGAATTTGCATTAACAAACGTACCGGTTGCCATGAAATCGTGTTTAGATAGCAGTGGAATTGATATTACACAGGTTAAAAAAGTATTGATTCACCAGGCTAATGAAAAAATGGACGAAGCCATTGTTAAGCGTTTTTACGAACTTTATAATATGGAAATGCCAGAAGGTATAATGCCTATGAGTATTGGTAAATTAGGAAATTCTAGCGTGGCCACAATACCTACGCTTTACGATATAATTTTAAACGGCAAGTTAGAAAACCAAGAAATTAACAAAGGTGATATTATCCTTTTTGCGAGTGTAGGCGCCGGAATGAATATTAATGCTATTGTTTATAAGCAGTAATGTTTTAATTGATTATTTTGTGATTTCTGCCAGCATTTTTATTGTTGAAGATGAAAGGTGGAAATGAAAAATAATATAATTTTATGTACGAGAAAACTTTTCCGAATAAACGCTTTAAACATACCATTGAGTTTTTAGAGAAACATGTAAACAACTCCCAATCTATTTTAGATTTGGGGGTTGTAAATCCGTTTTCTAAAATCATGGAAGAACATGGTTTTTCTGTTGAAAACACTAAAGGTGAAGATTTAGATCTAGACACATCAACCATTGAAAATTCGAAAGCAGATGTTGTAACAGCATTCGAAATTTTCGAACACTTACTCTCCCCTTTTACAGTTTTAAAATCTATTCAATCAGATAAATTAGTGGCTAGCATCCCCCTAAAACTATGGTTTTCTTCGGCTTACCGAAGCAAGACTGATATGTTAGACAGACATTACCATGAGTTTGAAGATTGGCAGTTCGATTGGCTATTAGAAAAAGCAGGTTGGAAAATTATTGACAGAAAAAAATGGACCAACCCAACTAAAAAAATTGGTATCCGTCCTATTTTAAGATGGTTTACACCTAGATATTACATAGTTTACGCCGAAAGAATTTAAAGTTCCGATAGCCAAAAATTAAATTCCAAGAACATAATTACCATAAAAATTGCGATTTGGAGTTTAATTATTGACATTTACAACATGGATTTTTACATCATCATTCCTGCTCACAACGAAGCCGATTCCATTGGTCTTACGCTTCAGTCTTTGGTTAATCAAACTTTAAAACCAAAGCAAATTGTTGTAGTTAATGATAATTCTACCGATGCTACGCAGTCAATTATTGATGATTATATTAAAACGTATTCCTTTATTTCAATAGTAAACAATAAATCGTCCAATCAACATTTACCGGGTTCCAAAATTATAAATGCATTTTATAAAGGTTACGAAACCTTAGATAGCGCCTACGATATACTATGTAAATTTGACGCCGATTTAATTTTTCCTGAAAACTACCTGGAAAAATTAGCGATTCATTTTAAAAGCAATCCTAAATTAGGAATGGCTTCGGGATTTTGTTACATTGAAAAAAACAACCAATGGGTTTTAGAAAACTTAACTAACAGAGACCATATTCGTGGCGCTTTAAAGGCCTACAGGCAAGATTGTTTTCTCGAAATAGGTAAACTTAAACGATCTATGGGTTGGGATACCGTTGATGAGTTGCTAGCTAAATATTACGGCTGGAAAATTTTAACTGATGAGTCATTACATGTAAAACATTTAAAGCCAACTGGCGTTAGTTATAATAAAGCATCAAAGTATTTGCAAGGTGAGGCTATGTATAAAATGCGATATGGCTTTGTAATTACATTAATTTCCGCCTTAAAACTAGCTTACAAAAAAGGAAGCTTTTCATTATTTAAAGATTATATGAGTGGATATTTTAAAGCTAAAAACGAAAAAACAGCCTACTTAGTTAACAAGCAAGAAGGTGTATTTATTAGAAATTTACGATGGAAAGGCATGCTTAATAAATTCAAATAACAAAATGAAAATTTTTGCTCTCATATTATTTTTAGGTATTGGCTTATTCTTTTTAACGAAAAAGAAGCCCGAACCTGAGGTTATTAAAATAAATAACAAATTGGCTAATAAAAATTGTGTTGTTCCAAATGGTGCTAATAGTACCCAGACGCATAGCTGTTCCTATATTAAAGGACGCGCTTATTATATGGTTGAACTTGTAAAGCATCAAGAAAATCAAAAATAAGATTCCCTCTTTCGATGGAATATATTATTTAAAACTCCAACCTTTATAACTACTTGAAGCTTCTAGTTTATTCTCTATGGAATCTTCCAACTCAGGGAAAAAGTCTATTCCTGTTAATTCTTCAACCTCATCAACAGACACTACAAAATCGTACAAAGGCTTGTTAGAAGCCTCGTGTGGCATTAAAAACGCAATCATTTTAGTGGTTCCAGAATTGGTATCAATTAACACCTTGTAAAACTGATTTGGAACAGAAACCTGCTCTGTGCCTATAGACTTCATATTACCGTTTAAAACACCTCCGGTTACAACAAAAACACCGTCGTACTTACTTGCCCAATACCTCACTTTTTGCTCCAAACTATTCCAAATTCCGGCATTGAATTGATGTTCTTGCGGACTAATATTACTCGTTAAAAAAGTTTCGTCGTGCGCCGCTTTAGTATAACGTCTGTCTCCAGCAGGACAAAGATGTCCGCGATCGTAACCCGATTTTTTATAGTTTCTCCAGCTTGCCGCACCTGTTTTTACAGCTTTATCAATTTCAAAATAAGGCCGTTTATGATTCGTATTAGATAGATGCGCTTTTTTTAATTCGTATGCAACCCATTCCGCTTGTTCATGTTTCTCGTTATACGACAATGAATAACCATTATGATGCACTATTTGTCCTGTTGTCGAAGTTGGTAAAAAATACTCGTTGGTATCACTTTTAGTTGTTTGACCTTCAGTAATAATTTCGGCTTTTTCTTCTTCACCTAAAAAATACTCATAGCCATAAACAGCCAAAACGATAACCAAAACAACAATGGAAGATAGTGTACGTTTGCTCATTAATTTAAAACAAATTCTAAAGGTTGTCCTATTGAAAAGTTTGGAAAACTAGTTCCTATAAGTGCAGACATGGTTGGTGCAATATCTGTTATTTCGGTCTTTTTAAAAGTTTCTCCTTTCTTAATTCCTTTTCCGAAAAACAATAAAGGTACGTGGGTATCATAATTTAAGCCACTACCATGTGTAGACCCCACTTTACTATAAGAAATATATGCCGGATCGTTTAATAACAGGACATCGCCAGATGCTTTTTGGTTAAACCCTTTTTGCATAAGCGCTTCAATACCTTCAACAAAATTTACAGAACCCATGCTTGTTGCAGTATAGGCTTTGTATATATTTTTGTATGTTATTTGCTCATTTACTATGGCTTCTTGCACATCCTTCAAATTTAAATTTAAGGCTTTAATTTTTTCTCTATTTAAGAAAATTTGGTCGTTACTTATATTCTCTAAAACCTCAGTTGTACCGTAAGTATCAATTAAAAACGCATTAAACTGCTTTTTACGTTCGGAGTTATTTACGTATCCTGCAGGAATTTTTACAGATTGTAAATAAGATGGCACATCAATAGCTGCATGATCTGCTGTTAAGAAAACAGTATACTCACCTTTGCCTACCTCTTTATCTAGTGCCTGGAATAATCGCTCTAAATCCTTATCTAAACGAATATAAGTATCCTCAACCTCTTTTGAGTTTACTCCAAATTTATGACCAACATAATCGGTACTTGAAAAGCTTACCGTTAAAACATCGGTAATCTCATCTTCACCTAAAGCTTCACCTTTTATAGCAGCTATGGCAAAATCTGCGACAATACTATTCCCGTAAGGCGTTCCTTTAATAATATCAAAATTTCCATTTTTATCTTTTAAAGCACCTAAGTCATAAGGAAATGTTGCTGTTTCTTTGCCTTTAAAAGTGCCTTCAAAATCATTTAAATCTGAACCACTTTCAGTATAAGTTGAAATATTATATAAGGTATTCCATGGCTTTAAATACGATTCAGCAATATTAGAATCGTTAAATTTATTTACCCATTTAGGTAAGCTATTCATATAAAAAGAACTACTAATAAAGTACCCTTCATCGCTTCCGTTAAACCAATAAGCTGCATTGGCGGTATGACCAGCTGGTAAAATTGCACCTCTATCTTTTATTGAAATACCAATTGTTTTTCCTCGCATTTGTGTAAACAATCTGTTTTCGTCAGCAAATGTTGTTGTTTTCATACGGTGTGGAGACATTTTACCGGCCTTACTTTCTGTGCCTATAGGATCAACGTTTTCATCACCTGCACAATACACCATTTTTTTTATCTCTCTGTCGTAAAAATTATTACCTATAATTCCATGATATTTTGGTGTAGTACCCGTATATATCGATGTATGCCCTGGTGCTGTGTAAGTTGGCACATAATTATAATGATTGTTTTTACAATTAAATCCTTCGTTCATCATACGTTTAAAACCACCATCGCCATATTTACTATAAAATCGAGTTAAATAATCGTAACGCATTTGATCTACAACAATACCAACAACCAATTTCGGATTATCGTTTTGTGCTACCACAGGTAAGCTTAATGTAAAAACTAACAAAAAGGAAAAAATATATTTCATTCTAGAATTAAATTTATAAAGCCAAAAATACACATAATTAATCCATCATTATTTTAAATTAAAGTTAAATACCACTAACTTTTTTTTACTTTAGCATTTACAAATTTGTATATGACTTATCTGCATAACATAGGTGCTTACTTTTTAATGATAGTAGAAATGTTTCGTAAACCAACCAAATGGACGGTAATGAAACAATTAATACTTAAAGATATAGACGATTTAATAATTGGCTCTTTGGGCATTGTTGCCTTTATTTCCTTTTTTGTTGGAGGTGTTGTAACCATACAAACAGCATTAAATATTGATAGCCCATTAATACCTAAATACCTTGTTGGTTTTGCAACGAGGCAATCTATTATATTAGAATTTGCGCCAACATTTATGTCTATAATTATGGCAGGTAAAGTTGGTTCATTTATAACATCAAGCATAGGTACCATGCGTGTTACCGAACAAATTGACGCACTAGAAGTTATGGGAATTAACTCCCTTAACTATTTAGTTTTCCCTAAATTTATAGCCTTGCTTTTATATCCTTTTATTATATCAATTGCTATGTTTTTAGGTATTTTAGGAGGAATGGCCGCATGTGTATATGGAGGCTTTAGCTCGTTAGAAGATTACAATGTAGGTATCCAAACAGATTTTGAAACTTTCCATGTCATATATGCATTTATAAAAACTATTGTTTTTGCCTTTATATTGGCAACCATCCCATCGTTTCATGGCTATTATATGAAAGGTGGTGCGTTAGAAGTAGGTAAAGCAAGTACGACATCGTTTGTATGGACTAGTGTTGTTATTATTATTTTAAACTATTTCCTAACCCAAATGTTACTAAGCTCATGATAGAAGTTACTAATTTACATAAGTCATTTGGAGACGTTGAAGTTTTAAAAGGTATTAGTACAACTTTTGAAAAAGGCAAAACAAATTTAATTATTGGGCAAAGTGGTTCTGGTAAAACTGTATTTTTAAAGTGCCTATTAGGTTTATTTGACTACGAACAAGGCGCGATAGCTTATGATGGTAAGGTATTCGCAAAACTAACCGAAGACGAAAAGAGAAATATACGTGCAGAAATAGGCATGGTATTTCAAGGCAGTGCCTTATTCGATTCTATGACTATTGCACAAAACGTCATGTTTCCGCTTAAAATGTTTACTAATCAAAGTAAAAGCGAAATGGAAGACCGCGTAAACTTTGTTTTAAAGCGCGTTAATCTTGATACTGCACATAATAAAATGCCAAGTGAAGCTTCCGGAGGGATGCAAAAACGTGTTGCTATTGCTCGCGCTATCGTTAACAACCCCAAGTATTTATTTTGTGATGAACCTAACTCAGGTTTAGATCCAAAAACAGCCATAGTTATTGATAACCTTATTCAAGAAATTACAGACGAATATCAAATTACCACAGTAATAAATTCGCATGACATGAACTCGGTTATGGAAATTGGTGAAAAAATTGTTTTCCTAAGAAATGGATTAAAAGCATGGGAAGGATCGAACAAAACCATTTTTAAAACAGATAACGAAGTCGTTACCGATTTTGTTTATTCTTCAAACTTATTTAAAAAAGTACGTAAAATGTACATTGAAGAAAATGAATAAAACCTAATTTTTCAAGAAGGTTTTATTCATTATAAATTATTTAACGAAAATAGATTTATTTTAAAATTAAGATATTGGATTTGTTTAATTGCGTGCTTATCCAAGTTTTTAATTCTTCTTCCTTTTTTACTTGAATGCTGTCTGGTAAATTCGTGTTCCACTTTAAACGCACTACCGAAACCGTATCGATATTAATAAAATCTTTAGACTCTAACATATTAGAATACCCAAAGTATTCCAAATCTTTAAACCTCACCTTGGCATCGCGAGATAAACTAGAAAACGGAATGGTATTAGATATTGTTTTCGACTCTAATTGTTTATTTAAATTGGTAATATTTACCTGCAAACCTTCAATTTGATTCTGTAATCCAGTAATAATTATATCCTTTTGGTCTAAATCGCGTATGGCTCTATCGTAAGCATCAGAAATTTTATCGATACTTCTATTTTTATTCCCCTGAATTACTAAACTGTAATCTTTTATTTTTTCGTAAGTTTTAATTTCATTTTCCAAATCTGCTATAGTAGCATCTGGAACTTCACCATTAAAATAAAGGGTAATTGTTTTTTCTTCCCAGTTTGGTATTCCTTTTTGCAACCATAACTCGTGGTTAGATTTAACCTCGGTTTCCATAAAATTATTATAATCGCCCTCTAAACCAGATTGCGTTATAAAGTTAACAAAGGTCCAAATTGCAGGTGCCATAACCAAAACAGCAATTAAAGAAGCCAACTGTGCAATTCTTTTTCTTTTTTTAGAATTCGCATACCTTAACATTGGGAACCTTAATATTTTTAGCACTAAAAAGGTTGCTAGAGCAATAAAAATGGTATTTATGGTAAACAAATACATGGCTCCAATAAAGTAGTCCCAATTGTGCGCTAATCCATAACCAGCCGTACATAATGGTGGCATTAATGCTGTTGCAATAGCAACACCAAAAATGACCGAAGCAATCGTTCCTTTTTTAGTCCGTGCTATAATTAAGGCAGCACCACCAAAAAAGGCAATTAAAACATCACGTAAATCGGGTTTGGTACGACCAAAAAGCTCGGTCGTCATAATATCTGCAGTTGGAAAAAATTTAAAAAACAAAAACGCTGTCATTAAACTTAAAACAATCATTGTTACTAAGTTTATAAGCGATTTTTTAAGCGTATCAATATCGTTTATAGCAATAGATAAGCCAATACCCAAAATAGGCCCCATTAATGGCGAAATTAACATGGCACCAATTACCACAGCTGTAGAGTTTGCGTTTAAACCAATAGAGGCTACAAATATGGAACAAATTAAAATCCAAGCTGTAGCACCTTTAAATGGAATATCACCTTTTATTGCTTGAATTGTAGCGTCTCTGTCGGTGTCATCTCTGAAATCTAAAAGCTCGCTTAAAAATTTTGAGATACTGGTAAAAAGACCTTGAGCATCCTTTTTTACATTTTCTTTAGACTGCTCAACGCTCTGTTCCTTTTTTAAAGCTTCTGCCTTTTCCTCTTCTTCAGAGAAATTAAACTTACTCTCTTCACTCATAATTAACCGTATTGCTCTCCAAATTTATCTTTTACTTGTTGGAGTGTTTTCTTTATATCTTGTTCTTTAGACTTAGGAAAGATAAGCAAAACTTCTTCTTTATCCACAACAATATAATCTTGTAAGCCATCAATAACAACAATTTTATCTTTTTTTGTTCTTATCATATTTCCCGAAGCATCTTCGGCCAAAGTCCTAGCATTTACCACAGCATTGTTAGCTTCATCCTTATCCAACTTGTCGTATAAACTTCCCCAAGTTCCTAAATCGTTCCAATCAAATTCTGCCGCAATAACATGAACATTGGTAGATTTTTCCATAATAGCATAATCCACCGATATATTTTCTGCCTTAGGATAATTATCACGAATAAAGTCGTCTTCAAATTCGGTATTATACACCGATATGCCTTTTTCGAATAGCTCAAACAATTCTGGTTGATTACTTTTAAATGCTTTAACTACACTCTTTGCGCTCCACATAAAAATACCAGCATTCCATAAAAAATTACCTTTAGAAATAAAGTCTTTTGCTGTTTCGTAATCTGGTTTTTCTCTAAATTGATTTACCGATTTTATCGCTTTCGCGGAAGACTTATCAAACTCAATATAACCGTAACCTGTGTTAGGAAAAGTAGGTTGAATTCCTAAAGTCATTAATGCATCATTTTCAGAACAATACTCGAAGGCTTGTTGCACATTGCTCGCAAATGTTTTTTCGTCCTCAATCCAATGATCACTTGGTGCCACAATCATAACCGCATCTGGGTTTTCTTTCTGAATTTTTAACGAGGCGTATAAAATACAAGGCGCTGTGTTACGCATTGCAGGTTCTAAAACCACTTGACGCTGCTCAACTTCCGGTAATTGCTCTAAAACTAAATCGTTATATTGCTCGTTTGTTAAAATAAAAATATTTTCCTTCGGAATTAAATCTGCCAAACGATGAAATGTTTTTTGAATAAGCGTATCGCCCGTTCCTAACATATCATGAAACTGCTTTGGAAAATCCTGTGTGCTTACTGGCCAAAATCGTGACCCTACTCCTCCGGCCATTAATATGGCATAATAGTTTTTATTCATATTTTAATTTATTAATTCTACTTCTGCATTTGGATTAAAAAGGTATAAACGACCTGTTTTAATTTCAATGCACTCATAACGTTTAACACGTTTTTCACCCATTTTAAAAACCTTACCATTATAAAGTTTAAAACTTACACCCAAAGGTACTTCAAAAATAAAGGTTTTATTATTGGGTTCGTCAAATTGCTTTAAAGCTAAGGCCAATGACGCATCTGTATCGCTAGATGCTTTAGGGTTTTTAAAATGTTTTGCCAATAAAGGCAATAAGGCATCTGGAAATATCTTTGGGTTTAAAAACGGTAGCATTAAATGCTGAAATGTTTGTTTCCACTCCAAACCATGCGGTTTTATAAAGGTCCCATAAGCTTTAAAAGCCTCCAAATGGGCAATTTCATGAATAAGCGTTATTAAAAAGCGATAGGTATTTAAGTTTGAATTTATTGTAATTTGATGCTTGCCATTTGGTAATTTTCTATAATCACCATGCCTTGTTTTACGCTCATTTTTAATTTTAACCAACAAATCGTCCCGTTCTAAAAGATTTAAAACTGGAAGAACTGCATTTGTAGGTATATATTTTTGGAGCTCATTTTGCATTACAGCTAAAATAATGGAATTCCTTAAAAGAAACACTTAGCAACATAGACTTTTATAGAAAAAATTATAATTTAGTAGTTAAGTGCATTTAAATCTTTTGCAATTAAAGATACCTTAAAATATGAACCCGAAAGTTGACAAATATTTAGAACATGTAAAAACTTGGAAGTCGGAATTAGAACTTTTAAGAACAATTATAATAAGTTGCGGACTTTCTGAAGATTTTAAATGGCGAAACCCGTGTTACTCTTTTAAAGGTAAAAACATTGTAATAATTGGAGGTTTTAAGGCCTTTTGCTCGTTAAGTTTTTTTAAAGGCGCTATACTAAAAGACACAGAAGGCATCCTAAAGAAACCAGGTCCTAATTCAAGATCAACAAAGCTTATTCCGTTTACAAGCACAAAAGAAGTTATAGCTTTAGAAGCTATATTGAAACGTTATATTTACGAAGCTATCGCCATTGAAGAAGCAGGAATACAAGTTAAAATTGATAAGACCGATGAGTTAAACTATCCTGAAGAATTAAAATCTGAATTTTTAGAAAAGCCTGAATTTGAAACTGCTTTTAAAGAACTAACTAAGGGTAGACAACGTGGTTATATTTTGCATTTTACCAGTGCCAAACAATCGAAAACACGAACTTCAAGAATACTTAAATGTGAAGCGCGAATTTTAAAGGGATTTGGTTTTAATGATTGTACTTGCGGACTATCAAAACGAAAACCAAATTGCGATGGTTCGCACAAACAATTGCAAAACAAATAGCCTTTAACTAACAGTAGCGAATTATAACATTTTTAAAAGCTTGTCCATGCTATTAAATGTCTTTGTAGCTTCTTTACTTAGCGCATTACCATAGTCGTGCTCTGTATAACCAAAAACATCAAAACCGCCTGTATTAGCAGCTCTAACTCCCGACAAACTATCCTCTACCACCAAACAGTCTTCTGGTTTAAACCCCATGGTTTCTGCTGCCCATAGAAATACATCGGGCTCTGGCTTCCATTTTTGTATCGCATAACAACTAAAGATATGCCCTTCAAAAAAAGGAAGTAGCCCCGTAAGCTCTAAGTTTAACCGAATTTTATTTTCGGGTCCACTTGATGCTACACAGAACGGTACGTTTATGTTTTCGAGAACTGCTTTTATACCTTTTATTGGTTGAATATTTTTCCGGAAGGCTTCAAACGTATTAATACGATAATCTTGTTCAAAATGAATAGGTAATGGTTTTTCAATACGTTGCGAAATATAATTAGTACAGTATTTAAAAGATTTCCCTTTTAATGCAATCATAGCAGCATCAAGCTCCATATTAGCACCTAAATAATTAGCCATTTCAACCAAAACACCTATAGCAATAGGTTCGCTATCAATTAAAACGCCATCGCAATCGAAAATTATACATTTGTATTTACTCATAAATTAAGGCGTAGAATTAGAAACTTGCAACAGTTTACCATTATAATACTTATTCCCGGTTAATGAAAAATCAAGAATATATTCCGCCATTTCTATAGCTGTTGTAGGTGCTTGATAGCCTGGAAAGGCTTCTTCTAACATTTCGGTTTGTACAGCGCCTAAAGCCAAAACATTAAATGCTATTCCAGATTCTTTATACTCTTCGGCTAGTAACTCGGTTAAAGTAATTACCGCAGCTTTACTAGAACTATAGGCCGCTAACCCAGGAAACTTCATACTACCTTGTACACCGCCCATTGAGCTAATGGTAACAACATGACTATTATTAACCATAAACGGAATTACTTTTCGTGTTAACTCTGCTACTCCAAAAACATTGGTTTTATAAACAGCCTCAAACTCATCCATAGTAATTTCTGCAAACGGTTTATTTAATAAAGCACCAGCGTTATTTATTAAAACATCTACATGCTTCCATTCTTTGGCTATAAAATCTTCAACATGACTATAAGCCTTAGCATCATTCAAGTTGAACGAAAATGCAGTTACATTATCTAATTTCAAGCTTTGAACCGGCTTCTCATTCCGCGAAAGCGCTAAAACTTTATGTCCTGCTTTTGCAAAGAGTTGTACTAGCTCGAAACCAATACCGCGGCTTGTTCCTGTTATAATTATATGTTTACTCATTATTCATTTTTATTACTTTAGTTGGTGCATTTATCATGCCTTCTAAGGCCGGAACCATTTTACTTATAAAATTTGTCATGTGATTAAAATCCATTTTATCGGCTTCATCATCTACATGATGATAGTATTCAAAATTGGTAAAATCGAAAGTAGAAATAGCGTGAGCAGGCACTTTAAAGGCGTTGTAAAACGGGTAGTTATCCGAGCGTTGAAACAAATTAAATTCCTTTGCCTTTGGAAAGAACCCTATCATTTCGGAACCGCCATAAACATTAAGTTGCTTTGCTAAATTAGATTTTTCGTATCCAGACATATAGGCCATAATTTCGGTTGTTGCTCTTGGCACACCAATCATTTCGAAATTAATCATGGTATATAAATCTATATTTTGTTTTTTTAAGCGTTTCGCTAAATGCTCTGAACCTTTAAGCCCCATTTCTTCGGCGGCATACAAGGTGAATAGCACACTACGTTTATTACTTTTGGTTTTTGCAAAGTGTTTTGCCCATTCTAAAACGGCAACTGTTCCAGAGGCATCATCGTTAGCGCCATTGGCAATTACATCGCCATTTACAGCTTTTGCTGTTCCAATATGATCGTAATGCGCACCAAGAATTACAAACTCATTTTTAAGTTTTGGGTCGTTACCTTCTAAATACCCAACCACGTTATATCCTATTACTGTTTCAATATTGAAACTATCGCGATAGGTTTCAAAATAAGGTTTAATATGATTTGCTTTGAAATGATTTTCAATAAAAACAGCTGCTTTTTCAATGCCTTTAGAGCCTGTATTTCTACCTTCCAATTCATCTGAAGCCAAATACTCTAGACTCGCCTTTATAGTTTCTAAAGAAATAGTGTTAGACACCAAACTACTTGAATTTGAAACGGATTTACTTATAGATTCCTCTGTAGTTTGCGCTACTGGTTTAATAGCATCGGGATTGGTTTCGATAATTTTTTTTTGTCCGCCGCAACTTAAAATAAGTGCTAGTACTAAAAGACTGAATATTTTTTTCATGGTGTTTTTATTAAAATTTAAAGATAAAAAAAACCTGTATCAAACTAATGATACAGGTTCTTATATTATAAATTAAAAACTTAATATCTATGCTATCATAGTTACAGGGTTTTCAATAAACGTTTTTAATGTTTGTAAAAATTGTGCTCCCACAGCTCCATCTACTGTTCTGTGATCGCATGCCAAGGTAAGCATCATAGTATTACCAACTACTATTTGACCATCTTTAACTACAGGCTTTTGCACAATAGCTCCTACAGATAAAATTGCAGAATTTGGCTGGTTAATAATTGATGTAAAACTCTGAATACCAAACATTCCTAAGTTAGAAACCGTAAATGTACTTCCAGACATTTCATCTGGCTTAATTTTTTTGTTTCTAGCTTTACCGGCTAAATCTCTTACCGAAGATCCAATTTGTGTTAAACTTAACGCATTGGTATGCTTAATTACAGGTACAACCAAACCATCATCTACAGCTACTGCTACACCTACGTGAATGTGGCTGTGTATTTTAGTTACATTATCACTCCAAGTTGTATTAACTTGTGGGTGCTTTAATAACGCCATAGCACAAGCTTTAACAACCATATCATTAAATGACACTTTTGTATCTGGAATGGCATTGATTATTTTACGAGAAGCCATAGCATTATCCATATCGACCTCGATATTTAAGTAGAAATGCGGTGCTGTAAACTTAGATGATCCTAAAGCTTTCGCAATAGCCTTACGCATAGAAGAATTTTTAACTTCTTCTGTGTTTTCTTCTCCTGCTACAGCAAAACTTGTAACAGCAGCAGAACTAGTTGGTGCGGCGGCGGCAGGTTCGTAATTTTCGATATCGCGTTTAACGATACGTCCATTTTCACCTGAACCTTGAACTTTAGTTAAGTTGATCCCTTTATCTTCTGCTAATTTCTTAGCCAATGGAGACACAAACACACGTCCATTTTCTGTAACCGGTGTTGGTGCCGGAGCACTTGCTTTTTTAGGAGCCGATGCTGCAGTAGACGCTGCTTTTGGAGCTTCCTTTTTAGCTTCGGCTTTTGGAGCTTCTTTTGCAGGAGCTGCCGATGCTGAAAAACTAGAAGCCACACCAGAAACATCTGTTCCTGCAGGACCTATTATTGCTAATAGAGCATCTACTTTTGCAGATTCTCCTTCTTGTAATCCTATTTCTAATAACGTACCAGATTGGAAAGATTCAAATTCCATGGTTGCTTTATCTGTTTCAATTTCAGCTAAAATATCGCCTTCTTCAACAGTATCTCCCACTTTCTTTAACCATGTTGCCACAGTTCCTTCTTCCATAGTATCACTTAATCGTGGCATAGTTACTACTATAACACCTTCAGGTAATGCGGCACTTGCAGCAGGAGCCGCAGCTGTTTCTGCAGGAGCTTCTTGAGTAGATTCAGCTTCTGCTGTTTCTTCTTTTGCTTCCGCGGAAGCGTTACCACCACCATTTAAAAGGCCAGATATATCTTCACCTTCGTCACCAATTATAGCTAAAAGCTCATCTACCTTTGTAGTTTCACCTTCTTGAACACCAATATGAAGTAGTGTACCTTCGTTAAAAGATTCGAATTCCATGGTCGCTTTATCGGTTTCGATTTCAGCTAAAATATCTCCTTCTTCTATCTTATCTCCTACTTTTTTTAACCAAGTAGCAACGGTACCTTCTTCCATGGTATCGCTTAAACGGGGCATATTTACAACTATTGCCATATCTTATATTTTGTGTTGAATGAATGGATAATCTTCTTGCTCGTAAACCATATCGTATAGTTGTTGCTTATCTGGGAATGGAGATTCTTCAGCGAATTTCTCACATTCAGCAACACGTTCTTTTACGCGCTTATCAATTACTTTAATATCGTCCTCTGTAGCAAATTTCTTTTCAAGAATAACATCCTTAACTTGCGTAATAGGATCTATTTTCTTGTATTCATTTACTTCATCTTTCGTTCTGTAATGCTGTGCATCGGACATAGAGTGTCCTCTATAACGGTATGTTTTTAACTCTAAAAATGTTGGTCCGCCACCTTTACGTGCTCTTGTAATAGCTTCATCGAAAGCTTCGGCAACTTTAATAGGATTCATTCCATCAACAGGTCCACAAGGCATATCGTAGCCTAAACCTAATTTCCATATTTCGGTATGGTTTGCTGTTCTTTCTACCGAAGTTCCCATAGCGTACCCGTTGTTTTCACAAACAAATACTACTGGTAAATTCCATAACATCGCTAAATTAAACGTTTCGTGAAGTGACCCTTGACGAGCAGCACCATCACCAAAGCAACAAATTGTTACACCGTCTACACCATGATATTTATCTCCAAAAGCAATACCAGCACCCAAAGGAATTTGACCTCCAACAATACCATGACCACCATAAAATCTAAATTCTTTAGAGAAAATATGCATAGAACCTCCCATACCTTGAGATGTTCCAGTTACTTTTCCAAATAATTCTGCCATAACACGTTTAGGATCAACTCCCATACCTATTGGTTGTACGTGGTTACGATAAGCGGTAATCATTTTATCTTTTGTCAAGTCCATAGCATGTAAAGCACCAGCTAAAACAGCTTCTTGACCATTATACAAATGAAGAAATCCTCTTACTTTTTGTTGAATGTATACTGCGGCAAGTTTATCTTCAAACTTTCTCCAGAATAACATCTCTTCGTACCATTTTAGGTAAACCTCTTTTGTGATTTTTTTCATTGAATACTTTTTGAGTACTATTAATATAATTAGCGGAACACAAAAGTAACACTTTGTGCCGTATTGCAAAAACACAATATGACTAAAATACAAAAAAAATGAAAAAATAGGATCGTAAGCTAATTTAGTTTCACTAATTATTATAATTTACTGATAAAAACTAAAATATCTTAAATATAAAGCGGTTAGAGTACTGATTTATCAAACATTAAAGGTAACAAGTTTGCAAGCGAGTTTGATTTAGCAATAGCACCGGTTTCGCCCATAAAATAGATCTCTATTGGAGCGTCTTGTTTTATTTCATATTCGGCTATGGCTTGTCTGCACGCACCACAAGGCGGAATAGGCTTTGTAGTTTTACTGGTTTTAGATCCTGCAGTAATAGCCATACGAACCATTTTTGCTCCGGGAAATTGTGACCCTGCATAATAAATAGCCGTACGCTCTGCACACAAACCTGAAGGGTATGACGCATTTTCTTGATTACTTCCACATACAATCTCGTTATTATCTAAAAGTATGGCGGCACCTACATTAAAGTTGGAATATGGTGCATATGCTTTTTCTCTTGCCTGAACAGCCTTTTCCATAAGGGACAATACGTCTTTAGGAAGTTCTTGTAAGCTATCAAAAACGTATAACCTAGACTCTATTTTTATTTCCTTCATAATCAAATGTATTTAATAAACTACCTCTAGTCAAGCCTACGAGGTAATTAAATTCTAAAAAAGCAAATACTAAATTCCAAAAACAAAAAACTATTGTCAATTAAGACAATAGTTTTTTAATATAAATTATTTTTAAAAATTCTAGTATTCCAAATATTCCCCTGCACCAAAGTTAAAGGTTAAAGAGAAACGTAATGTATTTTCTAATGGACTTTGCACTTTTGATGCCGAGAACAAGTATGATAAATCAATATTTACAACATTTGCTTTAAACCCTGCTCCTAAAGCTAAAAATTTTCTAGCTCCTTTCTCCTCACTTTCATTAAAATAACCTGTTCTAAATGCAAATGAATCTTGATATACATATTCTGCTCCTAAAGCCCATGTAAACTCTTTTAACTCTTCGCTAAATCCACCTGGTGCATCTCCAAAAGACTGAAACATTCCTGATAAAAAGTTTACATCTTGAGATTTTCCTTTATAGATAACGTTATCTGTTTCCCTAATAAAAGTATCTTCATCTTCTTCATAAGTACCGTTACCATTAACATCTTCAAAAACGGTTTCTCTTCCTAATTGCGGAGGTGTTGGCACCAATAGTTTAGCAATTTCTGCAGTTACAGATATTTTATTATAATCGTCGAAAATAAAATCGAACCCAGTTCCTATACGTAAATTTGTAGGCTGAAAATTTTCTTCGCCGCCTTCATCATATTTAAATTTTGGACCAATATTTTGAATAGCAAAACCTGCTCTCCAACGTCCATTAAAATCTGAATAAGCTTCTTCTTCACTTTGGTAATATCCAGAAAGATCTACGCCAAACGTACTTGCAGGTGTAATATCCCCACCAACGCCTTGAATTCTTAAATCTGAACGTAAATAACGCATAAGTACCGACATTGAAAATTGATCCGATAAACGTAACGCGTATGATGCATCTAATGAAAACTCATTTGGTTTTTGCTCTCTTGGTGTATCATCAGGTCCGTCAACAAACTCAATAGATCCTAGAGAAAAATATCTTAAACTTGCTGCAAATGCACTACGATCGTCTAGACGATTAAAGTATGTGAAATTCCCTAAAAAGATGTCGTTAACCAATTTACTTAAATATGGTGTATAACTTACACCCACACCAGATTTAGCTTCTGAAAAGGCGTATTTTGACGAATTCCATTGTTGTGAAAAAGCATCAACAGAGGTTGCAACACCCATATCTCCCATACCAGCTGCACGAGCATCTGATGCTATAAGTAGAAACGGAATTCCTGTTGTAATAACACTACTAGAATTCTCATATGGTACAACTACGGTTGTTTCTTGTGAATAACCTTTAAAAACAAAAGCAAAGGCTATAAATAGCAATAATCTATTCTTCATGAAATCTTTTTTAGTTTAGCAAATATAATTTTTTTTATAATATGACGAGTTTTTCAATTTTTTCGACCGTTTTGTTCAATAAACTAGAACGTACTTTTAGTTTATAAATATAAACGCCTTTACCTATTTTACCACCAAAATCATCTCTTCCATCCCAAACGATATCTCGAGACAACGAACTTGTTGTTTTTATACCTCCAGAAGTTTGCCCGTTAAGCGTTCTAATAATTTTCCCGGTAACGGTGAATATCTGTATAGAAACGTCTAAAGGTTCCGAACTATTGTGATTGAACCAAAATTCTGTATAATTTACAAATGGATTTGGGTAATTAAGCACATTATTTATTACTAAACCTTGATCTTTATCGAACACCATAAACTGAATTTCAGAAATAGAAGAGTTATTATAAACATCCCAAGCTTTTACTGTTAGCGTATGTAAACCTGGTTCTAAATCTTTAAAAGGAAAACTTACTGTACCTTTAGTATAATCATCCACTTCGGTTTGATAATAATCGTTTAAAATTACAGGGTTTGTTTCATCGCCATCTAAAACACCAACAATATCATGCCCTATACCACTGGCTGTATTAATTCCGTTAGCATCTTCTAATTTTGCTAATAATGTAGGCGATTCGTTTGTAATTCCGCCTGTCACGAAATTTTCATCATTCATGTATAATGTAACTAAAGGACCGGTATTATCTTCTGGCGCATCTTCATTTAAACCACCAATTCTTATTGTATTTACACTTGCTCCTGTTTTATCTTCGGTTAAGGCTTCATTTTTTGCATAAAAACTTACTTTACCAAACCCAACGGGTATCCCAATGTCTTTAGGCACAACAAAATCGAATTCAAATAAACCATTAGTAACCGATGCTTGCCCTCTAAAAATAATTTCTCCTAAGGTCTTAAAGTCCATAATTATCACACCGCCACTATCAGAAACACCATCGTTACCTAAGGTTTTTCTATTCACTTCTTTATCATAAATAGTGGTAGATAATGTGCCGTTGTATGTAGTTAATAAATTACCGGAAATATCTATAACCTCGCCTGCTAACTTAACATAACTCAATCCTTTAAGGGTGTCAGTTGCTGTTGCAATAGGCATATCGTTAATTTTAGTAAGCCTAATATTTGGTTTCGGGAATGCCAACTTCATGGCTGGATCACCAATAAAAAACACTAAACTTTTTTGACTATTACCAGTAATTACCGGATCGTTTTTTGCCAATCGTAATGCCTCGGCCATAGTTGGATATTCGTAATCCTCGTAAGTATCGTCATCGCTGTAGGAATATAGATACTGCCCTAATTCTTTATTAAAATTAATACCAAAATTAACAAAAACTTGACGTGTTGTGGTTATTAAACCAATAGCACCGGTTTCTTTATTCCAAAAGGTAAACTCGCCTGCAGTTTCTCTTAACGGATTATCAAAACGCGTAAACTCGCAGGTTACCGTTACAAAACAATTTAATTTGCAGACATTACGAAGATCTGTTATATCGTTTTTTAGAAAAATGCGCTCTTCTGCTAAGCCATCTTCTCCTCCATGTCCAAAATAATTTACAACTAAGGCACCATTATCCATAGCACTTACTATTTCGGAGGTTACAACGGGATATCTATCCCCACCCGCCGATGATTCTTGCTTAAAAGCATCAGAATGAATTTTAATAACATTAACATACGGTTTTTCATCGGAAACCAAATCGCCAATTTCATCTGTCGTAGCCTGTAAAGTTCCGTTAAGCTTAGAATCATTGTCATCTGACATGACCACAAAATTGTTTCTCCAACTTCCATAAGCCTCCTTTATATAATAAGACTCAACTTTATCTACCATTTCTACCCCTCGTTGCGGCGTATCGGCTAAAATTCTACCAATAGCAATATCTAATTTATCGTTAGAGCTCATGGCACCTTCATTTTCGTCCATCATGCCGTAAAAATCATCAGACACAAAGGATGTTGCTAAACTAAAACTATTGTAAGAATACCAAGAAGGCACAATATTAGTGTTACCCGAAACCCTATCCTTATAATCATATGAGCCATCACCGAACAGGCATAAATATTTAATTCTATTTTCTGGTGTGCTGGCGTTATCATACACATATTTAACCATATTCCTTATAGCACCAATATCTTGATTTCCCGAACTAAACTCATTATAAATCTCATCTAGACCTACCACTTTAACATTTAACCCATATTGATTTCTATTGATCTGAGCTAAACGCTCTGCTTGATTATACATGTTATTAGGAGTTACAATAACATAATCTATATCCTGAAAAGCACCTTGACTATTTTGAAAAATAGTTCCTTTAATATTCTGATTAACTATAGTAGTTTGCGAATCGGTTTTAGCCTCAAGATAATTAGAAGAAGGCACAGCCACGTAAGATTTTAAAGTCCCTAAGTTGGAAGTAAAACTAAATGTTGATTCGCCCGAATCATTACTAGCTTTTGATACGTTGTATATATCTGTTACATCCCAAACCTCCATAAGCTTAGACGCATTTGTAATATTATATTGTCCAATTCCTGAAACAGAAGACACCATTTTATTTTTAAACAGAAACTGATTTCCATCAAAATTTAATGCGCGCTTACCTTCTACAGCGATATAATCTAAATAGCCCACAACGCTAGGGTTTCCTAGATTATTAAAATCTAATCCTACTTTAATAGTAGATGAATCTACATTTAAACTACCAGAATAAGTAGCACCATTTGCTAGTGTTGGAGACGTTACTCCAGAAATTCCCAAGGTGGATACAGCAGTCCCATTAACACTCACTTTCATTTCACTTGAACTACCAGACGCCGTAGCTACAAGTACCTTTAAACTAATAGGTTCTGAGGTCACTAAACCCGTAAAATCGAATTCGAACTCTTTACTGCTTTCAACATCAAATTTATCACCAAACCAACGTCTACCCAATGAGATAAGGTTATAATCATCTACCTCATGAAATTGGTAATCATCATAAGATTCAATCACCATATCCACACTACCAGTTGGCTGATTAAAACTTTGAATACGCTTACCGTTACCAGAACTCACATTAATATAATAGTATGTTTTATCGGTATAACAATTAATATGACTCTTTTCGCTAAAATACTCATAGCCAGCAGGTCCTTGTCCGTAGAATAGAATATAATCACTATCATCTATAACCCCATCCTCTTCTCCAACAAATTCTATAGCATTTTCCGGAACATCAAAAGGATAATCTACAGCATTGGCATAAGGAATCATTTCTCCACCATGTCCATATAATTTAATTGTTCTAGGATCTACACTATTAACGTTAATACCTAAAGATTGTAAAAACCTTTTATTCAACTTAAAGACTCCCGTTGCATCAATATAAAATCGATACCAATCGCCAGAACTTAAAACAGAATTAGAAATAGCTTTTGAACCACTAAATTTCGATGAAACCTTGCTATTTAAATTACTTCCTGTCTTATAACTTAATTGAAAGGAAGTAACCTTTTTAAATCTCCCGTTATCTTCTTCTATAATTGGAGACAATTGTAAACCGATATATTTTTTATCTCTAGCTGAAGAATTTTTTAAACTAAAATTTAACTCGCTAGGAATTTTAGCAGCATCTAAATCTTTTAATTCCGATTTAGAAATTGTTGCGTATACTACATTACTAATAGTTACCGATGCTTCATTAATTACGGCATCGGTTTCCCATTGGTGATTAAACAAAAGGCCTTTATCCAAATCATAGTTAAAGTACTCTGCATCAAACGCAGGTACTTCCATAGCAAAATCAGCTATTGTTAGGATTTGAGTATCACCCCAAGTTATACTATACTTTTTTTGTTGTGCAAACACCACTGTTGAGATCGTCAACAGTAAAAATAAAATAGTCTTCTTCATTGCTAAAATAACGTCGTTAGGCAATTGTTATTATCAATAAAAAATAACAATTTTAAAAACTGATTCAAAAATACAATAATAAATTAGTAAATCGTGCGTTAATAAAACACAAAACAATGATTGAGCAGTATTAAATCATCGTTATAATACACAAAAAACAGGACGAAATACGTGGTTTTTTGGTTAAAATGCAAAAAACAGCTTGCGTTATTAGGTTAAATTCTTATATTGCAGCACCAAAATTATTATTAGCTTACTTAAAGGTATGAATATGAAAAAAGTAGTAGCATTCAAGATTTTGTTAGTTTTAGCGCTAACAGTGGCTTCAACGAGTTGCAAAAAATCTTCGAGTTCAAAAAATAGCTCCAGAGCTACTGGATGGAATATCAACGACAGAGACGGTGGTTTCCAATACAATACAGACTTTAAAGAACAAGAAACCTCCCCAGGTTTAGTGTTTGTTGAAGGTGGTACATTTACCAAAGGTCGAGTTCAAGATGATGTTATGCATGATTGGAACAATAGTCCTAATCAACAACATGTGCAATCATTTTACATGGACGAAACCGAGGTAACCAATGCTATGTATATGGAGTACTTAGATTGGATTAAACGTGTTTACCCGCCATCTGACGAAAATTTTAGAGCCATTTATCATGGTGCTTTACCAGATACATTAGTTTGGAGAAACCGTTTAGGATTCAACGAAGTAATGACGGATAACTATTTACGTCACCCTGGATATGGTGAGTACCCTGTTGTTGGTGTAAGCTGGATTCAAGCTGTTGAGTTTGCTAACTGGCGTTCGGACCGTGTTAATGAGTACAACTTAGAAAAAGCTGGATACATTAAACGTGGTGCTAAAATTACAGACGTAGATTCTGAACAAACTTTTAGTACAGACACCTATATTAATGCTCCAACATTAACTTACGGTGGTAATGAAGAAATTATAAATGGTGATGGACGTAGCAAGAGAAATTCAAGAACTGATGCTGACGGAAACGAAACTGGCATTTATGCTACTCGTGAAACAGGTATCATTTCTCCAAAATACAGACTTCCAACTGAAACTGAGTGGGAATATGCTGCTTTAGGTTTAAGTGAAATCAGAAGCTACAACCTATACCGTGGACGCAAAAAATATCCATGGGACGGACAGTACACACGTTCTGGAAAACGTAAAATTCGTGGTGACCAAATGGCTAATTTCAAGCAAGGTAAAGGTGATTACGGTGGAATTGCTGGTTGGTCTGATGATGGTGCAGATATTACTAACCAAGTTAAATCTTACGATCCAAATGATTTTGGTTTATACGACATGGCTGGTAATGTAGCCGAATGGGTTGCAGATGTTTACAGACCTATAATAGATGATGAGTTTAATGACTTTAACTACTATCGTGGAAACGTTTACACAAAAAACGCATTAAATGAAGACGGTACAGTAAAAATTGTAACTTCTGATGATATCGTTTATGATACCCTATCAAACGGAAAAGTGATTGCTAGAAATTTGCCAGGTGAAATATTACAAGTGCCTGTTGATGAAAACGAAACATATTTACGTTCAAACTTCGATAAAAGTAACGAAATAAACTTTAGAGATGGTGACAGACGCTCATCTAGAAACTACGAAAGTTTTAATGATGATGAAGGTATTGATGGTCAAGAAGCTTCTACAACAAGACAAATGTACAATTCACCTAAACACTCTATCACAAGAGATTCATTAGGAAATATTGTTAGAGAATACGACAAAGGAAACAACAGAACCTCTTTAATTAATGATGAAGTAAGAGTTTACAAAGGTGGATCATGGAAAGACAGAGAGTACTGGCTAGACCCAGCACAACGACGTTACTTCCCACAAGATATGGCAACAGATTACATTGGTTTTAGATGTGCAATGTCTAGAGTTGGATCTAAAAGTAAAGGAAAACAGAAAAAGAAAAACTAAATTTTAGTTTTATAAAATAATGGAAAAGTCCTAGCGCGAGTTAGGACTTTTTTATTTAAATTTATTTAGATTATTAAAAACACTTTTTTTTGAAACTAGCAGATTTACACACCCTATTTTTAGAATGCAATGCCGTATGCACAGATACAAGAAAAATAAAATCAAATGATTTATTTTTCGCTCTAAAAGGCGATAATTATAACGGTAATAGTTATGCCGATGCTGCTATTAAAAGCGGTGCAAAATTTGCTGTAATTGACGAAGAGCAGTACAACACATCTAGCAAAACAATTCTCGTAGAAGATGTTTTAAAAACTTTACAAGAACTAGCCGCCTTCCATAGGAACTATTTAAAAACACCTATTGTAGCGTTAACGGGGAGCAACGGTAAAACAACTACCAAAGAATTAATTAACGCTGTATTATCTAAAAAATATAATACAACAGCTACCATTGGCAACCTAAATAACCACATTGGTGTACCGCTTACGCTCTTATCAATGACTAAAGATACTCAAATTGGTATTGTAGAAATGGGAGCGAATCACTTAAAAGAAATTGAATTTTTATGCGGTATAGCGCATCCTGATTATGGCTACATTACAAATTTCGGGAAAGCACATTTAGAAGGTTTTGGAGGTATTCAAGGGGTTATTGAAGGTAAAAGCGAAATGTATAATTATTTAACTACTAACAAGAAGACCATTTTCGTTAACCTTAGTGATGCCATACAAAAGAAAAAAACAAAAAATACCAATAGATATACGTTTGGAAACAAAACCGAAAACACAGATGTCTCCATAAGTTTTATTGAAGCACAACCTTTTGTAAAAAGCTTATATAATACCTTAGAAATTAAAAGCCAGCTTATTGGCGACTACAATTTTAATAATATAGCAGCAGCTATTACTATAGGACACTTCTTTAAAGTTAAAGATTTAGATTTAAAAGATGCTATTGAAAACTATATACCTTCAAACAATCGTTCGCAAATAATAAACCAAGACTCGAATAAAATAATTTTAGATGCTTATAACGCTAACCCAACAAGCATGCAAGCAGCTTTATTAAATTTCGAAAAACAAGATGGTAAAAAAATAGCTATTCTTGGTGATATGTTTGAACTTGGAAACTCCGCTATTGAAGAACATCAAACCATTGCTAATTTAGCGCAATCGCTAGATATAGATCAAATTATATTTATTGGAGAAAACTTTAATCTCGCTGAGACCAACACTACTAAAGCCATACAATTTGAATCATTTAACACCTTTACAGAAGGGTTTAATATAAAATCTATAGAAGACTCTACCATTTTAATAAAAGGTTCCAGAGGCATGGCGTTAGAGCGCACATTAAAATTCTTACCATAAAGTAAAAGTGCCAGTTTGAAAATTCCAAACTGACACTTTATTTAATATAATTCTCCCTAAGAACTAATTAATAGCACTGTAAAGATGCATATTAAATTAGTACTGCACAATACTCAATTTGAGTAGTACAATTTTTAAATAAGGTTTTTGTTCATTTTAAGCATACCTATAAGTTCTCCGGTTGAAGAAATATTTAATTTTCTTAAAATATTCCTTCTATGCGTATCCACTGTATTTGCTGTAATACCGAGACTTTTCCCTATCGTTTTACTCGAATAATTCAAAATTAAAAGTCTTATAATATCGCGTTCTCTGTTACTAATACAGTCAGATAATAATTTTTGAGAAAAATTATTAAAATAAATAGTTTCATATTCGTTATTAGCATTCAATAATTTGGCCGAAGCACAAATCTGCATTTCAATTTGATGAGACAACACCGTATAATGCGCTAACCCAATAATAGGCTTATTGTCGCTATCGAATTCTAGTGGCGTGGTATTCTGAATTACATTTACATAATTATCATTAGCGTCTCTAAATCGATAATTCCATGTATAACTAGCTCTCATTCTATCTTCAATAGATATTTCTTTTAATGTAAACTTCATTAACTCATTTAGAGCACTAAGCCAGATTTCTAGATCGTCTGGATGAATTCTGCTCCAAAAGTATCGCATACCTAATGATTTAAGATCGTTATTATCTATACCCAAACAGGCTTTCATATTCTTACTTATGTACTCGAAGGACAGATTTTGCGTATTGGTAATACAGAAAAACGTTGAACTATAAGGCAAGTAAACATCTAGCTCTATTATTTTCTCAATATGCTTTTCTAACGTTGGATTATCGTGAGATTTAAATATTTCCTTATAGGCATGTTTAATATTTAGCGTTTCCATAGACCGAGAGATTTCCTTAAAAGTAAAAAAAAACCTGAAACCTCATTAAGATATACCTTATAAAAAAAACAGGAAGATTAAAGTTTTATGGTTTTATACCATAATCTAAGTAAAAAAAGTGGTAACGCAATAAAATATGAGTTTCAATAGACATATAAAAACACAACATATTATAAAACAAAAAATTCCGATTTGAATAATCAAATCGGAATCTTAATTGTTGTGGGCGCGAAGGGATTCGAACCCCTGACCCCTTGGGTGTAAACCAAGTGCTCTGAACCAACTGAGCTACGCGCCCGATCTTTAAAAAGCTATATGCCTTTGTTATCGGTGTGCAAATATAAACTAGTTTTTAACATTGCAAAAACTTTTTTTAAAAAATTTTTAAATTATTTCTGCAACAACAAAAGTACTGCCACCAACAAAAATAAAATCTTCTTTTTTTGCAGCTTTTAAAGCAAACTTATAAGCTTCATTAACAGAACCATAAGCTTCACCACTCAAACCATACTCCGCCATTCTCTGTTTTAAAACCTTTGCACTTAATCCGCGAGAAATATTTGGTTTACAAAAGTAATACCTTGCATTTTTTGGTAATAAATCTACAATTGTACTTAAATCTTTATCATTTACTACTCCAAAAACAATATGCAGAGTATTGAAAACTTCATTTTTAAGCTGATTCATAACATAAGTTAAACCTTCTTTATTATGACCAGTATCGCAAACTACCTTTGGACTCGTATTTAAAATTTGCCAACGCCCAAGTAATCCTGTATTATTAACAACACGAAGTAAGCCTTCTTTTAAATTTTTATTTGTTATTCGATACCCGATGCTTTGAAGTTCCTTTACAGATTGAATAACTGTTTTTATATTTTTTTCTTGATAACTTCCCATTAAATCAGATTTTAAAACCTCAACTTCTACCTGATCTGCAAATACAATTTTAGATTGTTGTTTTTGCGCTAAGTCTTTAAAAACCTGCTCTGTTTCTTGTTGTGTCTCGCCAATTACCACAGGAACATTTTTTTTAATAATACCACCTTTTTCAAAAGCGATAGCTTCTAAGGTATTTCCTAAAAATTGTGTATGATCTAAACCTATGTTTGTAATTACAGAAACTTCAGGTGTTATGACGTTAGTAGAATCTAATCGGCCTCCTAAACCAACCTCAACAATAGCAATATCTACATTTTCTTGCGAAAAATAATCGAATGCCATACCAACAGTCATTTCAAAAAAAGATAAGCTATTAGCCTCGAAAAACCCTTTATTTTGTTTTATAAAATCCACAACAAATTCCTCGCTAACTTCTTTACCATTTATTTTAATACGCTCTCTAAAATCCTTTAAATGCGGAGAGGTATACAAACCAACCTTATAGCCCGATTCTTGAAGAACAGATGCTAACATGTGGCTAGTAGAACCTTTTCCGTTAGTTCCGGCTACATGAACGGACTTAAACTTATCGTGTGGATTATTTAAATGATTTATTAGCAAAACCGTGTTGGACAAATCTACTTTATAAGCAGATACTCCTTGGCGTTGATACATTGGAAGTTGAGAAAACATCCAATTAAGTGTATCTTGATATGTCATGTACTTACTGGCTTAATTTGAAATTAACACTAACAAAACCAACTTGACGCGTTGGTGCTTTAGGATCTGATGGCCATTTATGAGACATGGCAATTTTTTTTGCTGGCTCTAATAAACATTGTGCTGTATTGGTTGTGCCTCTTTGCCCTGGTTCGGCAGATACAACATTACCACTTTGATTCACAATAATTTTAACTATTACCATCCCAGACTCATTACAATCTTGTTGCAATCTTTTAAAAGATGCTTTACCTCTACCATTTAATCCGTAACCTACGCCTCCACTTCCTGTACCTTGACCACCAAAGTAACTTGGTGCATAAGGATCGCCATCTAATTGACCTTTATCTCCTGGTTTATTATCATTTCCTTCACTTCCACTTTCGGAACCTTCAGATTTACTAACACCTCCAATTAGCGCATCTAGTTTTTTCTTTTTCTCCTCTTGTTCGCGCTTTTCCTTTGCTATTCTATCGGCTTCAGCTTTTGCTTTGGCATCCGCAACCGCTTTTGCTTTTGCTTCAGCCTTAGCTTTAGCATCTTCAATAGCTTTGGCCTTTGCATCAGCTTCTTTTTGCTTTTTAATAGCAATATCCTCTGCATTTTCTTGGGTAAGCACTTCTTCTTTAACTTCGGAAGTTTTTGCAGGAGCTGCAGGTTCTGGTTCTGCCTTAGAGACATCGGGTTGTGGCGGCTCTGGAATATCTAGAGGCTCTGATTTTACAGGTTTTAAAGGCTGTACATTACCCATACCTGTATTGGAATTACCAAAATTAACAGCTACACCGTACTCTTCTGGCGGATCCATATATTTTGTACCAACCACAAAAAGTAACAACACAATTATAATCGCTATTAAAGCGGTTAATTTGGCAGAATTCTTTTCATGTTTGGTATTAAGCATTCTATTTTATTTATGGTTTTACTGCCAATACAACTTTAAACTTATTTCTATTAGCAATATCCATTACTTTAACCACGTTTTTTACAGGAACAGACTCCTCTGCTCTAAGTACAATTGTTGGTTGGTCTTGAGATGACAAAGCTGCTAACAGCTCGTTCTCTAAAACACTTTCGCCAACACGTTTTTGGTCTATATAATAGGTTAAATCTTTTTTTATACTCACTGCAACAGATTTTTTGTTTTCTGTTTTACCACTTGCTTTTGGCAATAAAATATCGATAGCATTTGTGGTGACTAAAGTTGAAGCAATCATAAAAAAGATAAGTAATAGAAACACAATATCCGTCATGGACGACATATTGAATTCTGGTGTAACCTTATTTCTTCCTCTAAAGTTCATACTATGTAGGTTCGTTTAGGTGATCTAAAAACTCTAATGAATTAGCTTCCATTTGATATACCACTTTGTCTGTTTTAACTACTAGATGATTGTAAGCCATATAAGCCACAATACCTACTATTAAACCAGCAACAGTTGTTGTCATTGCAGTATACAATCCACTTGCAAGAACATCCATTTGAATGGTTCCTCCTGCATTGGCTAATTCGAATATGGCTAATATCATTCCTACTACGGTACCAAGAAACCCAATCATTGGGGCTGCACCAGAAATAGTTGCTAAAACACTAACGTTTTTTTCTAGACCGTAAATTTCTAAACGACCCGCATTTTCAAGCGCTGTATTAATATCGGCTAATGGTTTACCTATTCTAGTAATACCTTTACCAATTAATCGAGATACTGGGGTGTTTTGTTGCGCACATAGCATTTGTGCTGAATCTATTTTACCGTTACTAACGTGGTCCTTAATTTGATTCATGAAATTAGAATCGACTTGAGACGCTGCTTTTATAGCAAAAATACGTTCGAAGTAAATATAAATAGCAGCTATAAGCAATAGAAATAAAATGGCTATTATAAGTTGTCCTGCAAGACCACCACTGCTTATTAATTCTATTATTGATAGTGTTTTTTCAACAGGTTCGCCATCGGTAACAACTTCTGTAGCGTCTTGAGTATTTTGTAATAATGTACTTAGCATATAATATTAATTTATTGCAAATGTATAACGTTTGAATTCCTATTAAAGTATAAAGAAACTTTAAATATGAAACTTTACTAATTATTTAATAGTTGTTGGGTTTGCGCTAGGGATTGCAATGAAAAGCCCACAGCACCTCATTTTTTTTTGTGAGGTGCGAGGACTTGTAACCTTTCGACCTAGCTCAAGACAGGCTCTAAGCCCGACCCTTGTGGTAGCGCCCAAATATTTTTTATTCTAAAATAAAGTTCTAGTAAACATAAATGCTACAGCACCTACTATAAAACCAATAAATGCTAACCAAGCTATCTTTTTTAAGTACCAGAAAAAATCAATTTTTTCCATTCCCATAGCAACAACACCTGCTGCAGAACCTATAATTAACATACTTCCTCCTGTACCTGCGGAGTAGGCTATAAAGTGCCATAACTCATTATCTATTGGCTCATGGAACATACCTAAACTTGCCGCTACTAATGGCACGTTATCGATAACTGCAGAACCTACACCTAATAATAAAACCACTAAATCTGATACGCCTGTATGACCTTCCATGTGTAGCTCTGTACCTAACATAGGCATAGAATCTTGCAATGAACCTGCAAAATTGAATAGAATACCTAAAGACTCTAGCGCTGCTACAGCCATTAAAATACCTAAGAAGAATAATATACTTGGTAATTCGATTTTAGATAATGAATGGTGTACAGGGCTATGGTGTGCGTGCGCATCACTTTCTTCTGAATCAAACTCGGTTAAACTAAATTTAGAACTACTATAAATCTCTGCAAAAATAGCTACAACACCTAATGATAACATCATACCAACATAAGGAGGTAAATGTGTAATTACTTTAAATATTGGAACAAAAATAATAGCACCTAAACCTAAGTATAGCATTCTGCCACTAAATCTGGATTTCTTTTTTTCTACAACTTCTTCAACATCTAAATCGCCCTTAAACGCTGGTAAAAACGATGCGATAAATGTTGGTACTGCCATACATAAAAATGATGGTAATAATAAATAACCAATTAAATGCCCAGTGGTTACTTTTTTCCCAATCCAAAGCATAGTTGTAGTTACATCCCCTATTGGCGACCAAGCACCACCTGCATTTGCTGCGATTATAATTAATCCAGCATACCAAATACGAACGCTTCTGTCTTTTACTATTTTTTGTAGAATAGAAATTAATACAATAGTAGCCGTAAGGTTATCGATAATAGCTGATAAGATGAAGGCTAATATGGCAAAAATCCAAAGTATTTTACTTTTCTTCTTGGTTTTTATGAAGTCTTTAATAGTTGAGAAACCATCAAAATAATCGATAATCTCTACAATAGTCATTGCTCCTAAAAGAAAGACTAAAATCTCTGAAGTTTTACCTAAATGATGCAATAATGTTTCTTCCATTAAATGCATTTTATCATCGTGACCTAAACTTCCAAAACCTTCCATTAGGTTATGGTTTGCAGAATCGAACCACTGCGGAAAACTATCGATTCCTAAAGCAACTAATGCCCAACAAATAGCCATCATGACCAATGCCGGAATGAGTTTGTCGATTTTAATACTATGTTCTAACGTTATGGCTAAATAACCCATAACAAATACTAAGATAATTGCTGCTTCCATATATTACTGTTAATTAATTAGATTAGTTGATTTAGTGCTATTTGAAATGCGGTTGCACTAATTTCCGTTTTTGATGTATTACTATTATAAACTTTTTGTATTGCTTCTTTTATTCTGTTTGATGTATCGTTAAAAATAGCCTCGTCTGTCATTTGTACTTTTCGCTCCATAAAATAGGCAAAAACTCTTGCCATACCACAGTTTGAAATAAAATCTGGAATTAAACTCACTTTATAATCGGTGTGTTCCATAATAGGTCCAAAGAAAATCTCTTTATCTGCAAAAGGTACATTTGCGCCACAAGATATAACTTCTAATCCACTATCTATCATTTCGTCTATTTGATGAATTGTGATAAGTCTTGACGCTGCACAAGGTGCGAATATTTCGGTTTTTAACGACCATATTTCTTTATTAATTTCCTCAAAAGGAATTAAATTACTGGCAACCAAAGTGTTTCCTTTTTTTGCTAAAAACAATTCGTTTATTTCCTCGAATGTAAAACCTTCTTCATTTATTAATCCGCCTGCAATATCTATAATTCCAACAATTTTAGCACCCATTTGCGACAAATAAAATGCTGCTGCGGCTCCAACATTACCAAAACCTTGAATTACGGCTCGCTTTCCTTTTATTGATCCACCGTAAACATTATAGTATTGTTTAACTGCCACAGCCACACCAAAACCAGTAATCATATCAGCAACAGTATATTTTCTAGCTACACTAGGTGAATACATTGGGTTTTCAATAACTTTTATAACGCCTTGGCGCAATTGCCCTATTCTATTTATTTTATCAGCTTCAGTTGGTTTAAAATGTCCATTAAAAACACCTTCTTGCGGATGCCAAACCCCACTTGCCTCGGTAATAGGAATAACTTCGTGGATTTCGTCCACGTTTAAATCGCCACCTGTACCGTAATAACTTTTAAGTAAAGGCGAAACAACAGCATACCAACGCTCTAAAACTCCTTTTTTTCTAGGGTCGTTAGGATCAAAATTTATTCCCGATTTTGCGCCACCAATAGCCGGACCAGAAACCGTAAATTTGATTTCCATTGTTTTTGCTAAAGATAAAACCTCGTTCATATCTAGGCCTTTGCGCATTCGTGTTCCACCACCTGCTGCTCCACCGCGTAGTGAGTTTATAACTACCCAGCCTTCTGCTTCGGTTTCAGAATCTTTCCAATTAAAGATTATTTCTGGTGATTTATTTTCGTATTTTTTTAGTAATTTTTTCATTTATTTTTATTTAGCATATTCATATATACAGTTTTCTTGTTTAGAACCGGAAGTTGTATGTAGAGTAGCTATAATTGATTCATAAAAAAATGATTAAAAAAAATAATATAACAAATATAAAAAACTAAAAATCCTTTAAGATTAATTTTGTATTATTTTTAAGGAAGAAATATTTTGCCCGAACTATGGTTTTTCATAGCGCCAGTAACGCTGTTTAAACAATTCACTTCATTTCTAAGTTTTAGTATGCCTAAAAATGCAAAAATAAGCGCTTCTTTAAACTCTACTAATTCTGGTTCTGGTATTATAATATCGACTTGTTTATTCAGCTTTATTTTAGAAATAATGTAATCATTATAAGCACCGCCTCCGGTAACCAAAACTTTAGAATCTTTTTTTAACACCCAAGCAATTTGATGTGCAATATGATTGGAAAATGTTTTTAAAACATCCTTTTCCTCTAGCTTTGCAGCATCCAAAAGCGGGAAAATATTTTTATTAACCCACTCTAAACCTAAAGACTTTGGTGGTTTTGCTTTGTAAAATTCTAAAGCATTTAATAAGTTCCCTAAGGCTAACAATTCACTTCCAGAAGCTGCTATTTGGCCACCATCATCGTAATCGAAACCCAATTGTTTGGCATATTTATTAAGCACAATATTAACCGGACAAACATCGTAAGCAATACGCGCACCATCTAACTCCATCGATATATTAGCAAAACCACCTAAATTTAAACAGTAATCGTATTGCGAGAATAATAATTGATCTCCAATGGGTACCAAAGGTGCTCCTTGACCTCCAAGCTCTACATCTTGTACTCTAAAATCGCAAACTACAGTTTCTTTTAAAATATCTGCTAGAACAGGCAGATTACCAATTTGATAGGTTAATTTATGTTCTGGCTGATGTAAGGCTGTATGTCCATGCGAGCAAACAGCATCAATAGTACTTATTTGGTGTTTCGTTATAAAGTTTTGTATAACCACGCCTAAATACGCAGTATAATCAAGATCAATATTTTTTAATTCGTCTAAAGACTTACTAATTAAATCTTTCAATACTGTGTACCAATACGATGAATACGCTACCGTTTCAGCATTTAAAATTTTAAAATCCCAACCATCATTATAACTAAAAGTAGCATAAACCAAGTCTATACCATCTAATGATGTACCAGACATCACACCAATTACATTATATTCATCCTTTATCATAGAAGGTAAAAATAATCATCTTAAATAAATATATAAAAGAATAATCAGCCGAAATTGAGTTAATAATTTTCAAGTATTCATAATAAAAAAACTATATTTACAAACAATTTTTACAAAAACAACACTTTAATTACGAAATATGGATTTTAGTCTTTCAGAAGAACATATAATGATTCGCGATGCAGCTCGCGATTTTGCAAAAACAGAATTACTACCCGGAGTTATAGAACGCGACAACAAACAGGAATTCCCTCAAGAACTCGTTAAAAAAATGGGCGATTTAGGCTTTCTAGGTATTATGGTAGATCCAAAATACGGCGGTAGCGGAATGGACGCTATATCGTATGTTCTTATTATGGAAGAATTATCTAAAATAGACGCCTCGGCGTCTGTAATTGTTTCTGTAAATAACTCTTTAGTTTGTTACGGCTTAGAAGCCTACGGAAACGAAGAGCAAAAACAAAAATACTTAACAAAATTAGCAACCGGCGAGTTTGTTGGTGCCTTTTGTTTAAGCGAGCCCGAAGCAGGAAGCGACGCCACATCGCAACGCACAACCGCTATCGATAAAGGCGATCATTATATATTAAATGGCACAAAAAATTGGATAACAAACGGTGGTCGTGCCGATGTTTACTTGGTTATTGCACAAACCGATAGAGACAAAGGCTCCCACGGTATAAACGCTTTTATAGTAGAAAAAGGTACAAAAGGATTCGATATTGGTCCGAAAGAGGACAAGTTAGGAATTCGCGGCAGCGACACCCACACCCTTCAATTTAACGATGTAAAAGTGCCTAAAGAAAATAGAATTGGTGCCAACGGCTCAGGTTTCCGTTTCGCCATGAAAACACTTTCTGGAGGCCGAATTGGTATAGCAGCACAAGCCTTAGGCATTGCTTCTGGCGCCTACGAGTTAGCATTAAAATACTCTAAAGAGCGTAAAGCTTTTGGCACCGAAATTTGCAACCACCAAGCCATAGCCTTTAAATTAGCCGACATGTATACCGATATTGAAGCGGCACGCATGATGGTAATGAAAGCCGCTTGGGATAAAGACCAAGGTATTAATTACGATAAATCTAGCGCCATGGCAAAACTATACGCCTCAAAAGTCGCCATGGAACACACCGTAGAAGCCGTACAAATACATGGAGGCAACGGATTTGTAAAAGAATACCATGTAGAACGCCTTATGCGCGATGCTAAAATTACACAGATATACGAAGGCACTTCAGAAATTCAAAAAATAGTAATTTCACGAAGCCTAATAAAAGAGTAAACCCCTCAATAAACCAAAATCATTAAAATCGCCAAAGAATATAAATTATATTTTTTGGCGATTTTTGTTAAGTTACCCTAAATCTTCCGACTTAATAAATTAGATTTCTATCTTTAGGCAAAAAAATTTAATGAGCAAAACATATTACGACCCAGCAGACCTTAGGAAATTTGGAAAAATAACCGAATGGAATGAAGAATTAGGAAACAAATTTTTCGAATATTACGGTAAAGTTTTCGAAGACGGCGCACTTACCGCTCGCGAAAAATCGCTAATCGCATTAGCCGTAGCCCACACCGAGCAATGTCCGTATTGCATAGACGCTTACACCAAAGACGGCCTGCAACGCGGCGTTACCAAAGAAGAAATGATGGAGGCCATACACGTAGGCGCAGCCATAAAAAGTGGAGCAACCTTAGTACATGGTGTTCAAATGATGAATAAAGTAAACAAATTAGACGGGTAGATTATTTTTAGCGCTACCACAAGGGTCGGGCTTTCACTACTCGCTCCCTTCCGTTGGTCGGGGAGCTCAAACAAACCGTTCAATCCCTAGCGCACTAATCCGCATTTGGCAGTCATCAACCAGCAGTAATTTATTTATTTGCAATAGTTAGAATTTAAAAAAATTAATTGGAGACATAAAAATAATAGATAGTCAACACCCCAGTCAATTCACAGAATTGATTGCCAAGGCGCAGAATAGATTTTAAAAGCTCCGAGAACAGGAGAACGCAGTTCGACGCGGAGTTTTCAAACCGGTTTTCTTATCGATAATAATCGAGAAAAAAATTCCTCGCCTTGGTCTTGATCTTTTGGTTCGCTTTGTATCAAGACAAAATGAACATAAAATATTTAGTAAAAATTAACATGACAAAAGTAAAAACACAATCCCTACATAAACGCGAAAGCGACTTAGCAAATAGCAACAGGCAGTTGGATATTCTATCCAACGGTATATTTAAAAACGGAGAATTACCAACCTTTAAAGATAAAATTTCCGAGACTAGCCAATTTCCGCTTAAAGCGAAAAAACTAGAAATTCTGCAAATAAATGTAGGCTACATGTGTAATCAAGTTTGCGATCACTGTCATGTCGATGCAGGTCCAGACCGTAAAGAAATCATGACTCGCGATACCATGCGTGAGTGTTTAGAGGTTATAAAAAACACAGGTGCACACACCTTAGATTTAACAGGTGGAGCCCCAGAAATGAATCCAGATTTCCGTTGGTTTGTAGAAGAAGCAGCCAAAGCGGGCATTACAGATTTTATTGTCCGTTCCAACCTAACAATTATTCGTGCAAACAAAAAATATTACGATTTACCAGAGTTTTTTAAAAAGCACAATGTACATGTAGTTAGTTCTATGCCACACTGGACTCGCGGAAAAACAGATAAACAGCGTGGCGATGGTGTTTTCGATAAATCTATAAGAGCCTTACAAGATTTAAATGCCATTGGATATGGTATGCCAGACAGCAAACTCAAACTCGATTTAGTTTATAACCCTTCGGGGGCCTTTTTACCGGGCGACCAAGCTGCCATGGAAAAAGATTTCAAAAAAGCATTATTAGAAGATTTCGATATTAGATTCCACAATCTTTTTGCCATTACCAATTTACCAATTGCACGTTTTTTAGACTATTTAATAGCCTCAGAAAACTACGAAGACTACATGTATTCACTAGTTGAAGCCTATAATCCTTCGGCAGTAAAAAACGTTATGTGCACCAATACCCTATCCATAAGTTGGGATGGTTATTTATTCGATTGCGATTTTAATCAAATGTTAGGCTTACCTGTAAATAGTAAAGCCAAACACATTTCAGAATATAACGAAGAACTATTAGAAGGACGAAACATTGTAATTTCGCAACACTGCTACGGTTGTACTGCGGGTGCTGGTAGTAGCTGCCAAGGTGTAGTGGCATAATTTAAAAGAAAACAATTATAGTATTGAGTAACAAAACAGCCATATTAATTTTTGCAAATTCTGCCGAAAAGGAGATTGTTTCAAAATCTTTTTCGTCAAAGCAGTTGTTCGAGACTTTAAACGCTCAAACCATAAAAATTGCAAAAAAAACAGGCTTAGCATATTTTGTATACTCAGAACATGAACAAGTTGGATTTTCATTTGGAGAGCGATTTACAAACGCTATTCAATCGGTTTACAATAAAGGCTTCAATCAAGTTATTACCATAGGTAACGACACGCCGCATTTAACAGCAAAGCATCTTTTAAAAACCGTTGAAAAACTGGAAACAAATGCTATTGTTTTAGGTCCTTCAACCGATGGTGGTTTCTATTTAATGGGGCTTAATAAAGCATTTTTTAATAAAAATATATTCTTAAAACTACCTTGGCAAACTTCGGGTTTAAATAGAAGTATTTCTAAAATTTCAGCTTCAAAAAGCATCGCTATTTGCTATTTAGAGGTATTAACAGATATCGATACAGCATCAGATATCCAAATGGTTTTAAATAGTTTCAAAGCTATAGCAACAACCATAAAATCTATATTACTTCAATCGCTATTTGTTGTAAATCGTTTTTCTATTTATCAAAACTTAGCGTTTAAAGACTTCATATTACACTTTCAGTTTAATAAAGGATCACCGGTATTGCTTCACCTTTAGTATTTCTCCTTTACAATTTAAAAACTTTTAAAGGCAAAACAAATTACGTTTTCCCTAAACATTTAAAATGAAGCACATTATACAATGCTGTATGATGCTTGCCATAATTGGCAGTAGTCATGCACAAAAAACTATTACGGGTCGTGTAACCGACGCCTCAACCAATACCCCCATTGCTTTTGTAAATATTCAAAACGGCACAAATGGCACAATCACCAATGAAAATGGCGATTACCAAATAGATTTAGCCTTAAAAACCAACGCGCTAACATTTTCTTACTTAGGTTACAAAACGCAAACTATTACTATTATTAACCAAACCATAATAAATGTTGCACTACAAGAAGATGCGTCGGCCTTGGGGGAAATAGTTATAACCGCTTTAGGTTTAAATCGAGACTCTAAGGAGTTAGGTTATGCTGTACAAGCCATAAATTCTGAGAACTTAAACCAAGTAAAAACCGTTAATTTCTTAGACAACCTTCAAGGTAAATTAGCTGGAGTTACTGTTACTCAAGGCTCCACAGGTGTAGGTTCGTCCTCAAAAATAACTATTAGAGGCGAATCTTCATTTTCAAATAACAATCCACTTTTTGTGGTAGATGGAGTTCCCATTAACAACGAAACCGTTTTTAATTATACCAATGAGGCCGCAGCAGGTTTTCAAGAAATAGATTTTGGTAACGGAGCCATGGCTGTTAACCCAGACGATATCGAATCGGTTACCGTTTTAAAAGGCGCAAACGCCGCAGCACTTTATGGCACCAGAGCTTCAAATGGTGTTATAGTAATAAAAACCAAAGACGGAAGTGCTAAAAAAGGATTTAGCGTTAGTATAAATACAGCCATCACTATCGATTCTGCTTTTAAACTTCCTGAGTTTCAAAATGAATACGGCCAAGGGCAATCTGGACAGTTTGAATATGTAGACGGTTTAGGCGGAGGAACTAGCGATAACATTACCTACTCTTGGGGTCCACGATTAGATGTTGGCAATTTAATTCCGCAATTTGATAGCCCTGTACAACTTACCGACGGCAGTTTTGTAAGAGGTGGAGACACTGCATTATACAACGGTTTACCTATTACGACAACCCCTTTTAACTCCAACCCAAATAATTTAAAAGATTTTTACAGAACAGGAGTTACTACAACCAACAACGTAGCCATTTCAAATGGTTTTGAATCGGGAAATTACAGATTGTCATTCACCGATTTAAGAAGCGAATCCATTATTCCTGGTGTAAATTTAGATAGACAAACCATTGCGGCTAAACTTAATTTTAAACCTTCAAGCAAAACAGAGATAAACACATCTGTTAATTACGTGAACTCCAGTAGCGACAACAGACCATCAAATGGCTATGGTAGCGAAAATGTAAATTACTCGCTAGTGGCTTGGGGACCGCGTTCTTTAAATATTAATAATTTAAAAAATTATTGGCAACCTGGTCTTGAGGGCTTACAGCAATATTCGTTTAACTATACGTTTTTTGACAACCCGTATTTTATTCTTTTAGAAAACAGGAATGCTTTTAATCGCGACAGACTATTTGGAAACATCGCTTTAAAACAGGATGTAACCAATCATTTAAGTATATCGCTACGAACAGGAATGGATTACAGCAGCGAAACTCGAAAACTACAACGAAATTATAGTAGTAACCGATTTAAAAATGGTGCTTACGCAGAGCATGATGTTTTATACCGCGAAGTAAACACCGATGTTTTAATTAATTACCAAAATACATTTCAAAATGTTTCGGTAGATTTCTCTGTTGGTGGTAATCGTTTAAACCAAACAGCTTCAACAAAACAATCGCAAACCGTAAACTTAGCACAACCCGGTATTTTTAGTTTAAACAATGCCGCATCGCCTGTAGAAGTGTTTCAGTTTGAAAGCAAAAAACGCATCAATTCATTTTATGGCGTTGCAAAACTAGGCTATAAAGACTATTTATTTTTAGACGTAACGGGCAGAAACGATTGGTCTAGTGCTCTAGCAACACCTTTTTCGGTTAGCGGCACCTCGTTTGTCTACCCTTCGGCCTCGGCTAGTTTTATTATATCGAAAGTCACCAATTTATCAAAGGCGTTTTCTTTTGCAAAATTACGTGCTGGTATAGCACAAGTTGGAAACGATACGAGCGCCTACCAAACATCTGGAGCGTTTGTCTCGCAAACCACCTTTAATGGTGAAGCCACATTTAGCGACCAAAACTTTATCCCCAACACCAACTTAAAACCAGAGCAGACTACCAGTTACGAGTTTGGTGCCGATTTACGTTTTTTTAAAGACCGCTTAAATTTTGATATCACTTACTACAACGCAACTACTAAAGACCAAATTATATCGCTGCCTGTTGCCATAGCTTCTGGTTACAATCAACAAGTTATAAATGGTGGCGAGGTAAACACAAAAGGTGTAGAATTGGTATTAGGAATAACCCCAATTCAAAACAAAAACTTTAAATGGCATACCACTTTTAATTTTGCAAGTAACAGATCGACAATTACTAATTTACCTCAAAACGACGGACGATTAACCTTAGCGTTTAGCCGAATTTATGATAGCGCAAACCAAACGGTATGGTTTCAAGTTGAAGAAGGCGGACACATAGGAGATTTATATGGCACTGGTTATTTAAAAAACGAAAACAATGAATTTATTATTGATGATAATGGCCGGTTTATTGCTGATAATACTCTAAAGAAAATAGGGAATTACAACCCCGATTTCACCTTAGGATGGAACAATAATTTTAGCTACAATAACTGGCATTTAAATTTTCTTTTCGATTGGCGACAAGGCGGCGAAATAGTATCTAGAACACGGGCCTTAGGAAACGTTGGTGGCCAGTTGGCTGAAACGGCATATAGACCAGAAGAAGGTATAATTGCACAAGGTGTTAACCAAACTACGGGACTCCCAAATACAGTTGCAGTAACCGCAGAGAGTTACTACCGCCAGTTTTACGACAGAAACCATGAAGAAAACAATGTGTACGATGCTTCTTTTTTAAAGCTTCGACAGTTTGCTATTGGCTATAATTTCAAATTAAACGATGGCTTTTTAGGATTAAAAAACGGTGCCGATTTAAGTTTTTCTATAACCGGAAACAATCTTTTTGCCATTACCGAAAACCCGCATTTTGATCCCGAACAAATCGCTGTACAAGGCAATGGGTTTGTTAGCGGTGTTGAGGATTTAAGTTATGCCACATCACGAAGTTTTGGCTTTAAAGCAGGTATAAATTTTTAAAGAATAAACATGAAAAACTATATATACATCTTAACAATCTTAACACTTTTTACTGCATTTAGCTGTACAAAAGACTTCGAGACTATAAATACAAACCCTAATGCACCGGTAGCCGTACAACCTAGTTTGTTACTCAGACAGGTCATTTATAGTTTTGGTGAAGAAATGAGTTATGAAGGCTTTGTGGCTGGCGATTTACTAGCACAACATCGCACGGCTTTAGATTTTAATTTATTTGATAGACATGCTTTAAAATCACCGCAACTTGGTGGAAATCCATGGCCTATATTTTACACCAACTTGCGCGATAACGAGATTATTTTAAAGCAATCGCAAACCTCTGAAGCTTTTAAAGTATATGAAGGTCCTGCTTTAATTTTAAAAGCATACCTCACAGAAAACTTAACGGATTTATATGGAGACGTTCCGTATTTTGAAGCCTTTAACGGTGTAAGCGGCACAGTAACTCCAAAATACGATTCGCAAGAATCTATATACCTTAACCAAGGTGGCATTTTAGATAATCTAGACCAAGGTATTTTAGCTATTACCAAATACAATGACGTTATAGCTTTGGAAGGCGACATTTTATTTAATGGCGATTTACAAGCATGGATTCGCTTTGCCAATGCACTAAAAATTAAAAGCTTGCTTAGAATTTCTAATAAAATAGATGTTTCAGAAGATTTACAAGCACTGTTTGATGCAGACAATTACATAAAAACAAACGCTCAAAATGCCGTTTTCGACTTTACAAATTCAGACCCAAATAGTTTTAGATTAGCGCAATTACGAATTGGCGACTTTAACAATTTCGTGCTTTCTGAAACTATGGAAGACATTCTTGTTAACTTGGAAGACCCAAGAATAAGCACCTTTTTCAAACCTTTTTCTAATGCCACATCCAATGCATTTAATGGCTTACTAAATGGTATTGATGCCACATCAACATCTGTAACACTAGCTGATTATTCATTGGCAGGCAGCATATTTAGAGAAGACACCTCAACCTTAGACGCGAATTTTATAACCGCTTGGGAAGTCCATTTTGCTCTAGCCGAAGCGGCAGAAAAGAATTTAATTACAGCCAATTCAGAGCAACTTTACAACAAAGGTGTTGCCTTAGCTTTCGAATATTGGAATACAGCATTACCAACCAACTACTTAACAAGCAATGCCGCTTATAATGCACCAAACACAACACCGTTAGAGCAAATAATAACACAAAAATGGATTGCAAATATTATTAATGGTTACGAAGGCTGGACGGAATACAGACGCACTGGATTCCCTGCTCTAAAACCTATTGCGGCAAGTTTAAACAACAATTTAATTCCGGTAAGAATGCCATACCCCGAAGAGGAAGCCACGTTAAATACCGAAAATTATAATGAAGCCGCAAATGCAACAAATAACAACAGTATAAATAGTCCCGTATGGTGGAATAAATAAAATAACAATGGAAACAATTACAATGCAATGGCTATTAATTATCGTATCGAGTTTAATACTATTTTTTATTTCGCCATTTGCAAAATCTACGAATCAATTTTTTAGAGCAACTAAAGTTAAAAAGTCTCCAAACACACTCGTGTTAACAGGGAGTCTTATAATTTCTTGGATTTTTGCCAAAAGCATTACCAATGCCGCAAACCTAGGGTTAGACTATGGTATTGTTGGTGGCGTAGCCTATGCCGGTTACTACTTATCTTTTGCAGTTGCTGGTTTAATAATTTATAAATTACGCACCAAAGGTGGTTTTACAAGCATCCACGAGTTCTTAACTACTAAGTTTGGAAAAGGCGCCATGGCCTTATTTTCTATACTAATAGCCATACGATTGTTTAACGAGGTTTGGAGTAACACCATGGTTATAGGCAGTTACTTTGGCGAAACAGGTAGCAAACCTTATTACTGGTCTATTATTTTATTCACAGTGTTAACTTTAGCTTACGCTATTAAAGGCGGGTTAAGCAGTTCTATTTTTACCGACATTATTCAAATGGGATTATTTTCAGTCCTATTAATTATTATTTTAAGTACTGTTTTTTCAGTAGATAATTTTGGAGCTCACGAAGTTATATCCTCAGGAACATGGAGCTTTGAACTTGGTTTAAACTTATTTTTTGCAGCCATAATTCAATCGTTTAGCTACCCGTTTCACGATCCGGTTCTAACCGACAGAGCATTTATTAGCACACCAAAAGTAACCCGAAAAAGTTTTCTACTTGCTAGTGTATTAGGTGCCATTTGTATTATCCTTTTTTCCTTTATTGGTATTTATGCGCAAACACAAGGTATAAAAGGACAAGCTGCTGTAGAGGTTGGAAAAGCTTTTGGCGTCGTTATTTTACTAGCTATTAATTTCATTATGATAACCTCGGCAGCATCAACCTTAGACTCTACCTTTTCGTCATTTTCAAAATTATTATCTGTCGATTTAAACCTAGGCAAAAATTTAACTTTTGGCAGAGCCTCAATGGTTGCCATTGCCATATTAGGTACGCTTCCTGTTTTTTTAAACGCCGAAATATTATCGGCCACAACAATTTCAGGAACAATGGTTATTGGTTTAACTCCCGTTTTTATGTTTTGGAATATTAAAGTTCCAAAAATCAGTTTTTATTTAAGTATCATTTGTGGAATAGTTTTTGGATTTGTTTTAGTGTTTAAACTATTTCCAGACGCACTCATTTTCACAAAAGGAAAATATGCCGATTTACTATGGGTAAATGTTTGGGGTATTTTAAGTTGTATCATTTTATATTTAGCACCCAAATGGATAAAAAAATAGAACATCTAGGACAGCTATCTGGCAAAACATTGCTATTTGGTGGCGTTTATAGCAACTTGCAAGCCTTAGAAGCTTTAAAGCAAGTGGCAGAAGCCGAAAACATTAGTCCAGAAAACTGTATTTGTACGGGAGATATTGTTGGTTACTGTGCCCAACCAGAAGAAACCGTGCAATTATTTAAAATTTGGAACCCTAGAAGTTTAGCTGGTAACGTAGAAATTCAATTAAGCGAAGGTGCCGAAGATTGCGGCTGCGATTTTAAAAAAGGCTCCAGGTGCGACGGGTTTTCACAGCAATGGTACCCATACGCTCAAAGCTTACTATCACAAAATTCTTTGGCTTTTTTAAAACAACTTCCAGACCACCTTACCTTTAATTACGCAGGTAAAAAAGTAATGGTTGTTCATGGCTCGTATTTTAACACCTCCGAGTTTATTTTTAAATCGACACCCTGGGAAACCAAGGCTTTAAATTTTAATTTAGACCAAAGCGATGTTATTATAGCTGGCCATTGCGGATTGCCATTTAACGATTTACAAAATAACAAACTATGGTTAAATCCTGGCGTTATTGGCATGCCTGCAAACGATGGTAATCAAACCGTTTGGTATGCTATTTTAGACGATTCAACTGGTAAACTAGAATACAAACACCATACACTAAACTATAATTACAGATTAACTAATACATTAATGCAAAACGGCTTGCTTCCTGAAGAATATGCTAGAACCATAGTAACGGGCATTTGGGATAATACCGAAATTTTACCAGCCGTAGAAAGTGGATTGCAAGGATTCGGAATAAATCTGTAATTTTATTAAATCTTTTAAGACTAAAAAACACATGAAAAACATCATTTTATTTTTAGTATTACTATGTAGCAGTCCATTATTTGCGCAAAAATCAATTGATAAGTTACTAGCAAAATACAATGTTAATAGCGTGCCCTATATCACACCTCAAGAACTAGCAATGCCTAAAACAGAAGTGGTTTTATTGGATTCTAGAGAATTAAAAGAATATAAAACCAGTCATTTAAAAAATGCTATTCATGTAGGGTACAATCACTTTAAAATACATAAAGTTGAAACACTAATACCAGATAAAAACGCAGAAATAGTCGTGTATTGCTCAGTTGGTATTCGATCAGAATCTATTGGAGATAGCCTTAAAAAAGCGGGATATTCTAATGTAAAAAATCTTTATGGTGGTATTTTCGAGTGGAAAAGCAACGACTTTCCTGTTTATAACGCCATTGAAAAGGAAACAGACAGCATTCATACCTTTAATAAAGTTTGGAGCAAATGGCTAAAAAAAGGCATAAAAGTTTATGAATAAAGAATTAGTAATTGTTTTTGTAAAAAACATAAAATTAGGCAAGGTAAAAACAAGACTTGCTAAAACTATTGGCAACCAAGGTGCTTTCGATGTATATACAGAGTTGGTTGGCGTAACCGAAAAAGCGACGCAAAAACTAAAGGCCGATAAACGCATTTATTTTTCCGAATCTATTGTAGAAAACCAATGGAATTCCCATCAAAAATTTGTTCAAGAAGGCGCAGATTTAGGCGAACGCATGAAAAACGCGTTTATAAAAGGCTTTCAAGATGGCTACAATCGTATTGTTTTAATTGGCTCAGATTTACCAGACATTACAGCAAACCATATCAACAAAGGACTCGAAGCCTTAACACTACACGACGTTGTTTTTGGACCCGCAGAAGATGGTGGCTATTATCTAGTTGGCCTATCCAAAGCACACAATTTTATTTTTAATAATAAACCGTGGAGCCAAACACATTTACTGCAAGAAACGTTAAACGAAATAAAGGAAAAACAAGTAACATTTACTACCTTAGATACTTTAAACGACATTGATAATTTTGAAGATTTAATAGCTTCAGAATTTTATCAAACTAACACAGAATTACAAGAAAAAATCAAACAACTACAAGGTTAAAAAAATGCTTTCAAATTAAGAAAACCAAGCAAATGCATAGGTTTTCGGTTTTTAAACATTTTATTTAAAAAATTAAACATGATGCAATTTATAGAAGAAACAGTAGAGTACTTAATAGATAAAGGATTCGATAAACCCGAAATAGGCATTATCTTAGGCACCGGTTTAGGAGAACTAATTAACGATGTCGAAATAATAAAAGAGGCAAGCTATAACCACATTCCAAATTTCCCAACAGCCACAGTCGAGTTTCACAAAGGGAAACTTATTTACGGTATTATGGGAGGTAAAAAAGTAATAGTTATGCAAGGGCGCTTTCACCTTTACGAAGGCTATTCGCTACAAGATGTCACCTACCCTGTTCGCGTTATGGAAAAACTAGGTATTCACACCTTATTAGTTTCAAATGCATCTGGCGCCATAAACCTTAACTTTAAAAAAGGCGAATTAATGCTTATTGACGACCATATAAACCTTCAAGGCAGCTCGCCACTTGCCTTTAAAGGCGTGGAACTTTTAGGTGAGCGTTTCGCGGATATGAGCGCGCCTTACAATGCCTCTATAAATACTAAATTCAAATCCATTGCAGCGCAACATGATATAACATTGCACGAAGGCGTATACGCTAGTGTTGTAGGACCTCAATTGGAAACCAGAGCCGAATATCGCATGTTAAAAATTATAGGTGCAGATGCTGTGGGTATGAGCACGGTTCCAGAAATTATAGTTGCCAATCATTTAAATTTAAAAGCAGCCGCGGTTTCTGTGTTAACAGACGAGTGCGATCCAGATAACCTAGCACCCGTAGATATTGCCGAAATTATAGCCATGGCCGAAAAAGCAGAACCTAATATGGTTACACTTTTTAAAGAATTAATAATTAGCTTATAACATTTGGGCGTTACCGCAAGGGTCGCGCTTTCCATTATATCTTTTATTGCCACTTATAAAAGCAAAAAAAGGATGCCACTACAATCGCTAACGCACCGTAGAACTAGTAAATATAATTAGTATTCAAATAAGGCCCTTTAGGTTTACAAAACCTGAAGGGTTCAAACTCCAAACCCATGGAAACCTATATAGAACTCATAAAAAAATCCTATTCTGGGTATTGGAACTACCTAAAATACGAATTATTAGACCTTAACCATTGGGATAATTATTTTTATGGACTAATTGTCATATCCATTGCCGTATGGTTACTGGAAATTATTTTCCCCTGGCGGAAAAACCAATCTATATTCAGGAAAGATTTTTGGTTAGATACCTTTTACATGTTTTTCAACTTCTTTCTTTTAAACCTTATTATATTAATTGCACTATCTAACACCGTTGCTCATTTTTTTAATTCGTTATTACAAAATATAGGTTTATCGCTAGAAAGCTTTCAACTTTTCGATGTCAATAATTTACCCAAATGGCTCGGTTTACTCGTATTCTTTATAGTTTCAGATTTTGTACAGTGGAATACGCATAGACTTTTACATAGATTCCCGTTTTTATGGAATTTCCATAAAGTACACCACTCTGTTAAAGAAATGGGGTTTGCTGCGCACCTAAGGTACCATTGGATGGAACCTGTTGTTTATAAATCCCTGCTTTACATCCCTATTGCTATTATTGGTAATTACAATGCTAACGATGTGGCAATCGTTTACTTTTTTGCCATTACCGTTGGGCATTTAAACCATGCCAATTTAGGGTGGGATTACGGCATTTTTAAATACATTTTTAATAACCCGAAAATGCATATCTGGCACCATGTAAAAACCTTACCCAATCATGTTAGGTTTGGTGTTAATTACGGACTAACCTTAAGTATTTGGGATTATTTATTTAAAACAAAATATATCCCACACAATGGAAAGGATATTGAACTTGGGTTTCCGGGCGACGAACATTTCCCAAAGGACTTTATAAAACAAGAACTTTACCCCATGTTCTCAAAAAAATCGGAATCTGATTCCGATGGTTAAAACACTCTAAATGAAATATCTATTTGTTATTACACTAGTTCTGCTGTTATTTTCTTGCGCTGGAACAAAAAATATTACCGAGCAGCCTATTGCAAAAACTCCGCCCATAGAAAAAACAGAGCAGGTGGTTACAGAACAAACCACACCTACTGATTCTGCCCCTGAAACACCTGCAACCAAAGCACCCGAACGCACAAATAACATAGAACACCAAACTCAGGAAGTAGCACCAAGCACACTTAATCATAACGATTGGGATAGTTTACTACAAAAACATGTTTCAGCTCAAGGAAACGTAAATTATAAAGGTTTTAAAACAGACAGAAAAGCCCTTACAACATACATTACAAAACTAGGTAACCATGTACCAGATAACTCTTGGTTAAAAGAAGAGAAATTAGCCTATTGGATTAATACTTACAATGCGTTAACGGTCGATTTAATTCTGCGTCATTACCCAATAAAAAGCATAAAGGACATAAAAAATCCTTGGGACCAACGGTTCTGGAAATTAGGAAATACATGGTATAATCTTAATGAGATTGAACATGATATTTTAAGAAAAATGGACGATCCTAGAATTCATTTCGCTATTGTATGTGCTTCTTTTTCGTGCCCTAAATTACAAAACGAAGCCTTTACGAGTCAAACCATAAACAATCAATTAAATGTGGCAACTAAAGCGTTTTTAAGTGATTCTACTCGTAATAACATTTCAGAAAATAGCATTAAAATATCAAAGATTTTTCAGTGGTTTTCAAAGGATTTTAAACAACATGGCAGTTTAATAGATTTTCTAAACAGGTATTCTGCTATTACCATTTTCGCGAAAGCGAAAAAAAGTTATAAAGATTATAATTGGGACTTAAATGAATAAAACTGAATCTAGTATTTTTTCGTAAGCATTACCATGATAAGCATTATTATTCCAACCTTAAACGAAGAAGCCCAAATTGGCAAATTACTAGAGCATTTACTAGCAAATTCATCAGCTACAATAACTAGAGAAATTATTATTGTTGATGGTGGCAGTAAAGATAATACAAAACGTATTGTTCAAGATTTCTCAAACTTCACGAAAACCTCAAACAAAAAGGCCTTTAATTATATTGACAACTCGGTTATAGACAAAAAAACCATAACCGACGAAAAAACAGAAACTTCCATCCTGCTTTTAAATTCTGAAAAAGGCAGAGCAAAACAAATGAATTTAGGTGCAAAAATGGCATCGGGAGATATTCTGTACTTTTTACATGCCGATTCGTTTCCTCCTAAAAATTTCGACCGACACATTTTAAATCAAGTAAAAAAAGGTAATGAAGCAGGCTGTTTTAGGATGCAATTCGATAGCTCGCATTGGTGGTTGCGTTTAGCTAGTTGGTTTACAAAATTTAATTGGCGAGCATGCAGAGGTGGCGACCAAAGCCAATTTATAACAAAATCGTTATTTAAGGCTATTGGACAATTTGATGAGAACTATTGTATTTACGAGGATAATATTTTAATAAATGAATTGTACGCCAGAAAACAATTTGTAGTGATAAATAAAAAACTTAAATCGTCAGCAAGAATGTATCGAAAACACGGCGTTTTGAAACTGCAATATTTCTATTGGAACATCTATTTAAAAAAATGGCTTGGTGCCAATGCCGATGAAATTTATAGCTATTATAAGAAAAACGTTGGTTAGTTTTTACTTATTTCTACCTTTTTCATTAGGATATAATCCTGGTAAGTTATCACTCTGAAAGACTTCTTTTGTATTCACATTAACAGCAGCTATTTTTCCGGTAAAGGCAGCACCTGTATCGATATTCCATACGTTTGCAGCGTTCATAGGCACATCGCAATCAAAATTAGTGGTAGGTGTATGCCCAATAAAAATCTCTTTATAATGTTTTAATCTATTTGGATAAATATTAGAGTCTTTATCAATACTTTTATCTAAGGTTAACGCCATTTCCCATAAGGTTCTATCAAAATACAAGGTGTTTTTAAAAACCTCTCTAGTTACGCCATGCATCGATGTAAATCCGGCATGTAAAAACAACCTGTTTTCATCATCTAAATGGTAAAGTGGCATGCTTTCAAACAACTCTAAATGTGCTTTCTTATCTGCATCAGAAAACCCCTGATAACTATCCATAGTTTCTTTTCCGCCATGAATATACCAGGTTTGATTTACCTCACCGCTTCGCAACCATTCTTCACACCAAACATCATGATTACCTTTTATAAAAATGCAATTTATTTTTTGAGAAAGCTCTATTAAAAACTGAATAACCTGTGCCGATTCGCTCCAGCCATCAACATAATCGCCAACAAAGATTAAAGTATCTTCATCCTTAACTTCAATTTTATTTAATACTTGAATTAAAGCTTTTAATCCACCATGAATATCTCCAATTGCAAAAATGCGCATACCCTTTTTTTTTAGCAAATTTAGTAGAATCCATTAAAACCTCTTAACTATTACATTAAATTTAGATTAAAAATGGAATTTCACAACTTTTTGCATGATTAGAGCAATGATATATACATGGACTTTAAGTATCTTTAGTGCAACTATTACAAACTAAAAAAACACGACAACATTGAAAATTAAAAAGGTACTTGTAGCAAATCGTGGCGAAATTGCGATTAGAATTTTTAGAGCTTGCACAGAAATTAATATAAAAACAGTTGGAATATACACTTTTGAAGACAGGTATTCCTTACATAGGTACAAGGCAGACGAATCTTACCAAATTGGTGAAGATAACGAACCTTTAAAACCCTATTTAAATATTGCTGCCCTTATAAAAGTAGCTTTAGCCAATAATGTTGATGCGATACATCCTGGTTATGGATTTCTATCGGAAAATGCAGATTTTGCTCAAGCTTGCGAGGATAATGGTATAATTTTTATTGGTCCTAAAGTATCTGTTTTAAAGTCTTTAGGCGATAAAATTACGGCTAAACAAGTCGCTGTAGATAATAACATTCCTATTATACAAAGTAACGTAGAGCCTTTATCAGATATTAAAGTTGCCATTTCGGAAGCTAAAAAAATTGGCTACCCTATTATGCTTAAAGCAGCTTCTGGTGGTGGTGGTCGTGGTATGCGAGTTATAAGAAAGGAAGAAGAATTAAAAGGCGCTTTTAATGAAAGTAAGCGTGAAGCCTTAAATGCTTTTGGCGACGATACCGTTTTTTTAGAGAAATTTGTTGAAAACCCTAAGCATATTGAAATTCAAATAGTTGCAGATAGCCATGGCAATATGGTGCATTTATTTGAGCGCGATTGCTCTGTGCAAAGACGTTACCAAAAAGTAATTGAATTTGCGCCATCTTTTGGACTAAGCCAAGACACTAAGCAACACTTATACGACTATGCTATTAAAATATGTAAAGCCGTAAATTATAATAATATTGGTACTGTTGAGTTTTTGGTAGATGACGATGATTCTATATACTTTATTGAAGTAAACCCGAGAGTGCAAGTGGAGCACACCGTTACAGAGGTTGTAACGAATATCGATTTAATAAAAACACAATTATATATTGCTGGTGGTTATAAATTGGCCGACGAGGAAATTAAAATTGCAAACCAAGACTCTATTTCAATGAGTGGTTTTGCGCTGCAATGCCGTATTACAACCGAAGACCCTCAAAACGATTTTAAACCCGATTATGGGACTGTTTCGGCTTACCGAAGTGCATCAGGATTTGGAATTCGACTAGATGCAGGTAGTATTTATCAAGGCGCTACAATTTCGCCATTTTTCGATTCTATGTTAGTTAAGGTTACCGCTCATGGCAGAACCCTTGATGGTGCGAGTAGAAAAATTCGTCGTGCTTTAGCAGAGTTTAGAATTAGAGGTGTAAAAACCAATATGCCTTTTCTTGATAATATTTTAAAACACAATACTTTTAGAGAAGGAAAGGTTACAGTAAACTTTATAAAATCTAATCCCGATTTATTTATTTTTAAAGCACCTAGAAATAGGGCTACAAAATTAATTACCTATTTAGGTGATGTTATTGTAAACGGAAATGCCGATGTTAAAAAGGTTGATCCTTCTAAAACATTTGTAAAACCTAAAGTACCAAAATTTGATCCCGATGCCCAATACCCTGAAGGCACTAAGGATTTACTAACAAAACTAGGCCCTGAAAAATTTTCGCAATGGTTATTAAATGAAAAGAAAGTTCATTTTACCGATACCACCATGCGCGATGCGCACCAAAGTTTATTGGCTACCAGAATGCGTACTTACGATATGCTAAAAGTTGCCGAAGGTTACGCAAAAAACCATCCCGATATATTTAGTATGGAAGTTTGGGGAGGCGCTACATTTGATGTTTGCTTACGTTTTTTACAAGAAAACCCTTGGGAAAGACTTCGTGCACTGCGTAAAGCCATGCCTAATGTATTATTACAAATGCTAATTCGAGGCTCAAACGGCGTAGGATACAAGGCATATTCCGATAATTTAATTGGTGAATTTGTTGAACAATCTTGGGAAAACGGTGTTGATGTGTTTAGAATTTTCGATTCCTTAAACTGGATGAAATCTCTTGGCCCTTGTATTGAGCATGTTAGAACACGAACTGATGGTTTAGCCGAAGGTTCTATATGCTATACTAACGATATTTTAAACCCCGAAAACACAAAGTACAACTTAAAATATTACGTAAACCTCGCTAAAGAAATTGAAGCTACAGGTGCCCATATTTTAGGTGTAAAAGATATGGCAGGTTTATTAAAACCTTATGCCGCTTACGAGCTTATTTCAGCTTTAAAAGCAGAGTTAAACATTCCAATTCATTTACATACACACGATACCTCATCCATTCAATCGGCAACCTACTTAAAAGCTATTGAGGCTGGTGTAGATGTGGTTGATGTGGCTCTTGGTGGTTTATCTGGATTAACATCGCAACCTAATTTTAATTCGGTTGTAGAGATGATGAAATTTCAAGATCGCGCTAGTAGTATTAATATCGATTCATTAAACGAATATTCAAATTACTGGGAAGCGGTTAGAGAGTATTATTATCCTTTTGAATCGGGCTTAAAATCTGGTTCTGGCGAGGTTTTTAAACATGAAATTCCTGGTGGACAATATTCCAACTTAAAACCACAAGCACGTGGCTTAGGACTGGAAGATCGTTTTCATGAAATTACAGCCATGTACAGCAAAGTAAATGCACTATTTGGAGATATTGTAAAGGTAACTCCAAGCTCTAAAGTGGTTGGAGATATGGCTCAATATTTAGTAAGTAATAATTTAACCGTTGAAGATGTTATAGAGCGCGGTGATAGTATTTCGTTCCCACAATCGGTAGTCGATTTCTTTAAAGGCGATTTAGGTCAGCCGGTTGGAGGATTCCCTAAAGCGTTACAAAAGCTTATTTTAAAAGACCAAGCACCATATACGGATAGACCGAATGCACATATTCCGCCTTTAGATATTGATGCAGAATATAAAGCGTTTAAAAAAATATTTGAACACGATTTAAGTAGAACCATCGATTTTACCGATTTCTTATCGTACCAATTGTATCCTAAAGTATTTACAGATGCCTTTAACAAGCATTTAAAGTATGATAACCTTATGAATTTACCAACGAAGAATTTCTTTTATGGCATGGAAGTAGGCGAGGAAATCATCATGGAATTGGATAAAGGTAAAACACTATTAGTGACTTTAGATTCTATTGGAAAACCGAATGCCGACGGTATGGTTACGGTTTATTTTAAAGTAAACGGACAAGGTAGAAGTGTAGAAATTAAAGATACGTCAATTAAGATTGATAAGGTTGAAAATGTAAAAGCTGATAAAACAGACGACAACCAAATAGGTGCGCCTTTACAAGGTATGTTATCTACAATTTTAGTAAAACGCGGTGAAAAGGTGGTAAAAAACCAACCGCTATTTATTATTGAAGCCATGAAAATGGAGACTACCATTACCGCTGCTACAGATGCTACAGTAAAGAAAATTGTTTTAAAAACAGGATTTATGGTTAATTCTGAAGATTTAGTTGTTGTTTTAGAATAACCAACAACAGCTTTATTTTATAAGTATTATTAGAGCTTGTTGAAAACAAATTCATGTTTTTAGCAAGCTCTAAAAATATTGTCCAATTCCAAACACAAAACCTTTGGTTGCATTTTTGGATATTCCATAACCGTAATCGATTCTAAAGATAGCGTTATATATTTTTTTATGCATAAACCGAAGCCCTAAACCTGGGTATACTTTTACATTTTCAGAATTAGTAAAATCGTTAACCTCTCCTCCTGGGTTTCGCCATGAACCAGCATCAACAAAAGCATTGCCTTGCAAAACAAACCAATCTTTTTCAAAAAGAGTTTGTCTGTATTCTGTATTTAAAACAATCACGCCCGTACCTCTATCTATAGTATTTCCAACACCACGAACATTCAAATTATTATCTACCGAAAACGGCGCAAATGGCGTCTCGTTATTAGTTGCTAAACCCATGCGCAATCTATTGGCCCAATTTCCTTTTTCCCCTACACGTTTAAACAAAAAGAAATCATTCCAACCTATAAAAAAATCGGTTAACATATCGTTTGTTGATGTAACATATTGGAAGTTAAACTGACTCTTAAAACCAGAAATATATTGGTAGCAATAATCTAAATTATTATACTCATAAATACCCTTTACCAGCCATTTATTTACATTTAACTCAGGTCTGTTGTTTACATTTTCGCCTTTAAACTTATAATCTTCAACAAAGTAATTAAAACCTAACTCTAGCCTATTTGTAAAGTTAAATTGATACAAACCTAAAGCCTCAATGGATTTATTTCTGTATTTGTAATTAGCCGTTTCATCTTGAAAAAACACCGGTTCTTGGGTTGTTAAGTCTTGAAGATTAACAGCAAGACCAGCTTTATTGGAAAACAAAAAAGGAGCCCTAAAATTCAACGCATAACTACTATAAATATCCTTTTGGTAAAACGCTCCAAATGCTATAGACCTACCTAACAGATTAAATTCGTAGAGTCCTAATCTATAGGCAAATTCATCATCGTTAGTGGTGTAAATATTAGCCGATGGAATGAGTGTGAAATTTTCTTCAATATTATAAAACACGTTATACTGATTGTCCTCCGCAGGAAAAACCTGAAAATATACGTGTGCCACAGAAGGCAGCCGCTTTAACCTAATAATATCCTGCTTTATAACTGCAGAATCTAATGCGGCACCTGCTTTTATTGTAGAAATACTTTTTATAAATGTTGTTTTTAGCCTTTTATTGCCCTGAACCTTTAAGTCTTGAACTAACAATTCTTGGGCATAAATGCCTAAGGAAACAAAACCAAGAATAATTAATAGGACTAATTGTTTTTTCATTCAGCAACAAACGATTTTTGAATAACCCAATTTACCCAATTATCTAGACTTACATCCATTAATGTGAAATTATAATTTTCATTGAAAATTAAATTCGGTGGGGTTTGTGTGGTTACATTCAAAACAACATTGCTTGTATTGTAGTATTGAAATTGATTCTCGTAGGTATACGTTCCGGATAGAAAATCACCATTAGCAGCAGAAACTACCTAAAAATATATAGCATTATCGCCTTCTGGATTATCGACCCAACTAAAATCAGGCATTCCAGATGTGCTTTGACTGATATTAACTTTATCATTCCAAACTGTAGGTTTCGATAATTGTTTTGTGCGAATGGGGTTAGATATTTTTATTTCATCGGCTAACTCAAAAGTGATTATAATCCATTTTTCTGTTGCAGAACTTTGCGTAAAACGTCTTAGATGCCCATTAAATATGGGTTCGCTTTCTACGTTATTTAAAGTATAGTTTTTAAAATCGTTTGGATCGACATCAACACCTAAAGTTTCATAAAACCTCACATTAGAAGCTCCCGATTCTGCATAATAAAAGGTTAGAATATCTCCATTAACCTCATCGCTTGCCGCACAAGCAATAACAGCACCTAGTTCAACTGTACGGCCTTGAATATACGTTGCTAAGGTTTGTATATCGTCGTCGTTATCTCTAGCGCAAGACACTAAAACCCATAGACATATTGCAATGTATTTTAATTTACTCATAAGATTTATAGTGTTTACGAATTAAGGCTTCTACCGGCTTGTTTTGCGGTGTAAACCTTGAATCGCTTTCACCTCCAGATTTTTCATGATCATGAAACCATTTCCAAATAAAACCGCCAGCAAACCAATCTTCTTTCCAAAAAGTGTCAAATAAAGCTTGTGTGGTGTTGGTTTGAGCATCAAAATTAACTTGAGTCATGCTTCTATCACTCACCCAAGGTTCTTTTCCGGTGTAATCAACACTTCTATAACCATATTCCGTAAACAAAATAGGTTTTTTATGTTCTTGATGTACTTTTAAAATATCACCTTTATGTTTTTCCCAACCCAATAAACATTCGGCTATGGTTGGCGTTTTGCTTTCGCTTACCGGAAAATAGGCATCGACACCTATAAAATCTAATTCGCTCCAAAAAGGTGTTCGTTTAAACTCATCCCAATTTGCAGCATAGGTTAATTTACCTTTATAAATAGCTTTTACATCTTTTATAAGTTTAAACCAATAATCTGGTCTGTTACTTATAAAGCCTTCTAATTCGGTCCCTATGCAAAATATTTCAACATTCATTTTTGCCGCTAAGTCGGCATATTCTAAAATAAACTTTGAGTAAGAATCCTCGAGGGTTTTCCAATCGGCTTCGTTAGTCATTTTAATATAACCGGTAAATTGCCCATGCCCTACCCAAATTTGAGGTTTCAACATAATTTTAATATGCTGTTTATTTAATTCGGTAATATACTGTGCTGCACCTTCTTTTCTTTCGCCATACCATTGTCTTTCTCCATTAAATTTCACTTCTGGCAAACTTAAATCTCTAATAAAACCAAAAGGCATTACAGCCGCATAATTGGCATTTAAATTAACCACAGGATATGTATGACTTTGATCTATAGGTTGTCTAGAAGACACAAAACTCACACCATTAATTTTATTGGTCTGAGTTTTGCAAGATTGTATTGCTAAAATTGATAAAAGAAATAAGAGTTTAAATGGCTTCATATAAAATATTAAACTTCTAATTTAATATTATTCTTATAACAAAGCTCTTAAACCAATACTAAAAGTTTGCCCTAAACCTTGAAAATTATTTCCACGCACAAATTTCCCGTATGACGCTTCAATATTTAAAACATTTGTTAATTGATATTTTCCTCCAAACCCTAATTGCGTGTAATTTTGCTCAAAATTATTACCTAAATCGATAAGAAAAGCTTGTTGAGCGTTAACAAATAAAGTTGACTTGCTAGATGGAAAGTAACTTAAAAAAGCACTTAAGGGTAAAAACATGCTATTATTTGCAAAACGCTCATTAGGATTCTCCGTTAAAGGATCTGCATCGGTTTGACTCTCGCCAAAATTAAAACCAAAATCGGCTTCTGTAAATATTTGCCAATCGCCACCTCCAAACGTTTTATCATAGAAAAATTTAGTTTCCCAAAACGTACTTCTTTTATCTAAATATGCTGGTACCGCTTCATCTTTAAAAATAGGCAAATACAAAGAACTTGTAAAAGAAAAATTAGGAATACTAGCAAACGGTTGCACTCTTATAGATGGTGCTATTGTTGTTAAGCCGCTTCGAGAATCTATGCCGTTGTTCTCAAAATCGAATACACTAAGTGCGCTTTGACCTCCAAAATTATTTGCTCTTACTTGAAAAACAAAGCCTACGTTTATTCTTGAATTGTTACTTACACCTGTATAAATTTCAGTTGTATTAGTAAAAAAATTTTGTCTATCAATACTAAAAGATTCGCCTGTTCCAGCACCTGTTTGTTTCGTTTGTGTGTATAAACTATTAAAAAACTTAATATCCCATTGCCCTTTTCTTAGTAATTTTGAAGGTGTAAACTCTTGTACATTACTTCTTTTTGAGGTATCTTCTTCTTGAGAATATCCATTATACGTAATTGCGATAAGTACTAATACTGCTAATGCTTTTTTCATGATGTGTTTTAGTTTTTCGGTTCCACGCCAATGGAAACTTATGTGTTTTGGGTTAGTTATTATTTTGTTATTGTTTGTTTAGGTTCCAATTATATGGGAAATAGCTCAATTTAAATTTACTATCTAATTTTTCTGTGCGGAATGTGTTTATAAAATCTATTTCACGCTTACCGTTCCTTGTAAAATCTTCCTTATACCACTCCATAATTTGAGATGCTTGTACTCGATTTTTCTTAGTATTCACTCTTAAAAAAGATCCGTTTAATGCTATTTTAGTCTGTTCTTCCAACTGAGCATTTAAAGTAGTTGGCAAATACGCTTTACTAATTAAAGGCGGACAACCAACAGCACCACAAACTAATACAAAATGAAAACGAGCATCTTTAAAATTACCACGTAATAGCTTATGTTCTATGTCGTTTAAAGTAATTTGTTTGCCTCCTAAACTGTAGGTTGTAGCGTCAAAAAAACCTTTGTTATCTAATGGGGAATTTGTTGGATAATTGTTTACTATGCCTTTTATTACAGATAGGTTATAGGCATTAATCCAAAAGGCTTGAAAGTTATTAGCATCAGCTTTTGATACGGTTATTCCTTCGGCTATTTTTAAAATACTATTAAGTTCATTTTGGTTAGCATGAATTTTTGAATATGCCACTTTTCCGTTAGCCACATTTTCTTTAAAAAAAGCATCTGCTTTATTAAAAAAAGAATTTAAATCTTGAGAGAAACCTTCAAAAGCCATTAAAACCAGAAGCGCTATAATTATTTGTTTTTTCATTTTTGTAAATTTTGAATTTTGCAAAGTAACTGCCATTGGGTCGCAGGAATTTCTAGATAATTACAATACGCTTAAAAAAAATAATATTTTACGATAGTTGAAATCCTTACAAAACACCAACAATTTAAACTTGTTCTAAATTAAACCCTTCTGTTAAGTTATTACCTTTAGCTTCGACAGAACTATCATTATCTTTTGAATTTACATTTAAGCACATCAAGTTTTTATTCTAAAAAGTCTCATAGATAATACTAACAAATCAACCCAATTACTAAAACATGGAAGAACACATTGTTATTATAGGAAACGGAATTTCTGGAGTAACTGCCGCTCGACATATTAGAAAACTATCAGACAAAAGGATTACCATAGTATCGGCAGAAACCGAATATTTCTTCTCTAGAACTGCACTTATGTATATTTACATGGGACACATGAAATTTGAACACACCCAACCCTACGAGAATTGGTTCTGGGAGAAAAACAGAATTGAACTTAAAAAAGGATACGTTAACAATATAGATACTACTGCAAAAACACTTCATTTTGCAGAAGGTGATGCTTTAAATTACGATAAACTTATTATTGCCACAGGCAGTAAACCAAATAAGTTTGGTTGGCCAGGTCAAGATCTAGAAGGTGTTATGGGCATGTACCATAAGCAAGATTTAGAAAATCTTGAAAAGCATGCACCTAATAACGATGTTTGTAAACGCGCCGTAATAGTTGGTGGTGGTTTAATTGGAATTGAGTTGGCCGAAATGCTAAACTCTAGAAATATTCCGGTTACCTTTTTGGTGCGAGAAGACAGCTTCTGGAATGGCGTTTTACCGAGTGGAGAAAGCCAAATGATTAACAGACATATAAAAAATCATCATATAGATTTACGCCTTGCTACTAATTTAAAAGAAATTAAGGCTGATGAAAACGGAAAAGTAAAATCTATAATCATTGAAGAAACCGGCGAAGAAATTGAATGTAATGTGGTAGGCTTAACGGCCGGAGTAACGCCGAATATCAATTTTTTAAAAGATTCAACTATTGAAGTTGGAAGAGGTGTAAAAGTAAACCCGTATTTAGAAACCAACATTAAAGATATTTACGCTATTGGCGATTGCGCCGAACAACATGAAGGTATAAATGGTCGTCGTAGCATTGAAGCCGTTTGGTACACAGGCCGTATGATGGGCGAAACCTTAGCACAAACTATTTGCGGAAACAAAATACAATACAACCCTGGGCATTGGTTTAACTCTGCTAAATTTTTAGACATAGAATACCAAACCTATGGTTGGGTTTATAGTGAACGTAGTTGTCCAGATTATGAAAAACATTTCCATTGGAAACATGAGGACGATACCAAATGCATAACAGTAGCTTACCATAAAACAACAAAAGCATTTTTAGGTATTAATACCTTTGGAATTAGAATGCGCCATGAAACTTTTGATACATGGCTAACAGAAAAACGCGATGTCGATTATGTTATAAATCATCTTCCTGAGGCTAATTTCGATCCCGAATTTTATAGTCATTACGAAGCCGATATACTTTCAACCTACAACAAACAATTGCAAATAGCCTAACCATGAGTAATAAAATAAATAATAGTATGTCTTTAGCAAAACCAGATGCTTTAGATATTTCAACGAAACAAAAAGTCGCATTAGCCATTGGCTTTATCGGCCTTTTTATAATGGCATTAGCGCTGTTAAACACTAATTTTCCAAACGAAGGTTTGTTCTTAACATTGTCATTAGGCATGATTTCTTTAGGTGTTATAATCTACTCCAGAGAAGCCTATTTAACCAAGTTAGAAGGCATAAAAAATGATGGTGTTTGGTTTAAATCTATATCTTCCCATGGCGCTTGGGGTTATGTTTTAGGCGTTGTACTTACCACATTTTATATAGTGCTTTATTTTTTTCCTCAATATTTAGGTTTAGGAAAAGATGGTGCAGAAAACACAGGATTAGTGCACCTATTCGACCCACTAAGTAAATTATTAAGCGGCAGACCTGCAAGCCAATGGTTTGTTTACGGTACACTTTACACCATAGCTATTTTAGCCTTTGGATATAAATTTATACTTAAATACCGCCATAACCGCTACCAACAAATACGTACAGGATCGGTAATGTTTTTCCAATTAGGTTTTGCCTTTTTAATTCCGGAATTCATGTACGTTATGAATAACGATTTACCATATTACGATCTTAAAAGTGTATGGCCACTTAACTATTACATTTTTGATGAATGGTCTGTAAACGGATTCCTTTCCAACGGAAATATTGGTTTAGCGTTAATAGTTTTCGGTATCCTTTCAACCTTTATTATTACTCCTATATTAACTTACAAATATGGTAAACGCTGGTATTGCTCTTGGGTTTGTGGTTGTGGCGGATTAGCAGAAACTGCTGGCGATTCTTTTAGACAATTATCTTCTAAAAAAATGTCTGCTTGGAAGCTAGAACGTTGGTTAATACATACCGTTTTAGTATTTTCTGTAGTAATGACGGTTGCCATGGTTTACACCTATTTAGGCTACGATAAAAACGATTTTTGGTTAACACGTGGGCTTTTCATCTCGTTAGTTATTGGTTTTTTAACTTTAGTTTTCGCTGGTGTTATGTTCTTTAAAAGCAAGGAGCTAGGTAAAGATGCTAAATATGGCGCTATTGGCTTTTTTAGCGTTATTGCGCTATTATTAATCATGCATTTTACAGGTACTACAGAGCACGTTTTCTTTATAAAAGGCTCTGCACTTAGGTCGGCATATGGCCTTTATATAGGTTCTATATTTTCTGGTGTTATTGGTACCGGCTTCTACCCTATTTTAGGTAACCGTTCTTGGTGTCGTTTTGGATGTCCAATGGCAGCTATTTTAGGATTCCAACAGCGTTTATTTTCTAAATTTAGAATTACTACCAATGGTGGTCAATGCATTTCTTGTGGTAACTGCTCTAACAGTTGCGAAATGGGAATTGATGTGCGTCATTATGCTCAAAAAGGCGAAAACATAGTACGATCTAGTTGTGTTGGCTGCGGCATTTGTTCTGCAGTTTGCCCAAGAGGTGTTTTAAAACTTGAAAATGATAGTATGGACGGCCGTATTAATCCGACTGAAATATTATTAGGAAACGATGTAGATTTAATGGATTTAGTAAATAAGAAATAAGTTTTCAGCATCAGTCGCAGAGTACAGCATAAAACGAAGATATATAATATCTAAAAAGTGCCATGTGTATCTGTATAAACCTCAGCGATTCTTTTTGAATTAGCTAATAACAAGAAATGAAAAAGGTAATTATTATTATAATAGTGTTTATTAGTTTTAACGCTTTCGCGGAAAAAATATACAAACGAACCTATTTCGAAAACGGCACAATTAAAGCTGAAGGTTGGCTAGAAAACAATCAAAAAACAGCCTTTTGGAAATTCTATTTTGATAACGGTAGTTTAAAAAAGGAAGGCCACTTTTCAGAAGACAAAGAAATTAAATACTGGAAGTTCTATACCAAATTTGGCACTATCGAAAAAGAAGGGCATTTTACAAACGGAAAAAAAACTAATTGGTGGTTGTTTTATGACTCCCGCGAAAAAATAAACCATAAATGCCAATTAAAGGACAATCAAAAAAACGGATTTTGTCTTATGTATAAAAACGAAAAGCTTATTTCGGCGTCAAAATATAAAGCAGGAAAAAAAATAAAAGAATGGACTACCTTTGCATCCTTTAAAAAAGACAATAAACTTAGCGATCTTAAATGACCCAAATAAAAGTTATTATTCCTGCTTATAACGAAGCAGATTCTATAGCACACGTAATTAACGACATTCCAAAATCCGTTAGCGAGGTTATTGTGGTGAGTAACAACTCTACCGACAATACAGAAACCAACGCAAAAAATGCAGGTGCAACCGTTTTAAAAGAACCTAACAAAGGTTATGGCTATGCCTGCTTAAAAGGCATGCAACATATTGCCAACCAAACCATAAAACCAGATATTGTTGTTTTTCTAGATGGCGATTATAGCGATTACCCAGAAGAGCTTACAAAAATAGTAGCACCCATTATTAATGATGATATCGATTTTGTAATTGGAGCACGCACAAAACAACTAAGAGACAAAGGGTCTATGACAGGACCACAAATTTTTGGTAACTGGCTAGCTACCAATTTAATGAAGTTGTTTTTTGGTGCTAAGTTTTCAGATTTAGGACCATTTAGAGCTATAAAATACAATAAATTACTAGCGCTAAACATGGAAGACAAAACCTATGGATGGACTGTAGAAATGCAACTCAAAGCACTTAAGCAAAAACTTACATACACTGAAATACCCGTAAATTACCGCAATAGAATAGGTGTCTCAAAAGTTTCAGGTACGGTAAAAGGTGCTATATTTGCAGGCATAAAAATCTTAGGTTGGATTTTTAAATATAGTTTTAAATAATGATATTAGAAACCGTAATTATAGTCATATACACCATTTCGCTTTTGCTTATTTTCATGTATGCATTGGCACAACTCAACCTACTATTTAACTACCTGTCTTCAAAGAAAGCAAAAGATAATTCACCTAAATTCGATTTTTCAAACCCAGACGAAATTCCATACATTACCATTCAACTTCCGGTCTATAACGAAATGTATGTTATGGAACGTTTGCTCGATAATATTGCAAAAATAGATTACCCAAAAAACAAGTTAGAAATTCAAGTTCTAGACGATTCCACAGACGAAACCGTAGAAACTACTCTAAAACAAATTCAAAAACTTCAAGCCCAAGGCTTAGATATAAAACAAATAACGAGAACAGACCGTAAAGGCTTTAAGGCCGGTGCATTAAAAGAAGGTTTAAAAATCGCAAAAGGCAGTATTATTGCTATTTTCGATTCCGATTTTTTACCAGAAGCAGACTGGTTAAAACGCACCGTACCCTATTTTAAAGACGAAGCCGTTGGTGTTGTACAAACCCGTTGGGGACACATAAACCGCAACTATTCTATACTAACAAGAATTCAAGCCTTCGCGCTCGATGCCCACTTTACACTAGAGCAAGTTGGCCGAAACAGTAAAGGTCATTTTATAAATTTTAATGGTACCGCAGGACTTTGGCGTAAAGCCTGTATTATCGATGCCGGAAATTGGGAAGGCGATACGCTAACCGAAGATTTAGACCTTAGCTACCGCGCACAACTTAAAAACTGGAAATTCAAGTATTTAGAACACGTAGAAACACCTGCCGAACTTCCTATAGTAATTAGCGCAGCGCGTTCACAACAATTCAGATGGAATAAAGGCGGTGCCGAAAACTTCCAAAAAATGCTTGGTCGTGTTGTAAAAAGCAAAAACATTTCAGCTAAAACCAAAGTACACGGTTTGCTGCATTTATTAAACAGCACCATGTTTTTAAACGTACTTATAGTTGGTGTTTTAAGCATCCCAATGCTTTATATAAAAAACGAATATGCCCATTTACGCCCGTATTTTTACGTTATGAGTTTCTTTGTAATGAGCACCATAATATTTTTTGTGTGTTACTGGTTTATGTACAAAAACATATATGGCGGCGGCTTTAAAAACTTTATCCGCTACATAGGTATGTTTTTTGTATTTTTCTCAATAGCCATGGGCTTTTCGTTACATAACTCCATTGCTGTTTTAGAAGGCCATTGGGGTAAAAAATCAGAATTTGTGCGTACACCAAAATTCAACATAAGTAAGTACAAAGACAACTGGAAAAACAACAAATACATTAAACGAAACATATCTGTAAACGTTATTTTCGAGGGACTACTCATGTGTTATTTTGGTTTTGGTATGTATAGCGCCTTTATAGTTGGCAACCAAGGTGGCGATTTTGGTCTCTTCCCATTTCACTTTATGTTATGCGTAGGCTTTGGCTATGTATTTTTTAAATCGTTGGCATCCAAAGTTTAATTTTTCATTCCTTTGTAGAAGGGAATCTTAACTTTGTAATTTAGTCTCGTTTCAATTTCAGTATCAATATTCTAATTATTTGGGCGTTACCCGAAAAGGGTCGCGCTTTCACTACTCGCTCCCTCCTAAAAAGTCGGGGAGCTCAAACAGACCGTTCAATCCCTAACGCGGGCATATTTGCAAACACACCTATTATTTGGCTAATAGCAATTCCAAAGCTTCTTTCAAATGATTCCTCCACGCTGTATGAACATCATCGAATGCAATAACATTAGCACCTTTGGTTTTAAGGAATTCAATTTCATCTTCGGTTAGTTTACCAACATTGGCATCCCTCAAGGCATAATAATAAATTAGATTAGATAAGTTGGTATTTTTCAACAGTTCCGAATATCTTTTATAACCATAAGCAGCAGCTATCTTATGCGAATTAATCATCATTAATTCCTCTGCTTTTTGTTCCACTTTTGTTCTAACAGCATCTTCTTCAAAAGCAGCGTCAATGCCTTCAGAATAGGCCTTCCAAACGTCTTCAGCAATATCTAACCTGCCTACCATCAATAAATATCCATCAGCTTTATTACCAAACTTAGAAATATAGTCTTGCCCAGCAAAACAGCCATACGAAATACCTACAATAAAGACCTTTTTATTTTCAGATTTAAAATAACTAACGAGCTCATTTAACATTTCGGAAGTTTTTATTCCCAACATTTTAGCTTGTTCAAACGAAATTTCTTCCTCTAACATCATTTGAGGATCTATAGTCTGAGCTTGATGCGTATTTATAATAAAGTATTTATTATCATCAATTTCTCCATTACCTTTAAAAATAGCTTTCACTTCATCTGTAAACAATCTAGGAAAAGGCCCGCCTTGTGTAATAAGCACAATGGTATCACTTTTAGAGTTACCAAACGAATAGCCTAATGTCTTCAACTTTTCTGGCATGCCTTCATAGGCTATAGATATATTTTCAGCTTTTTCTTCAGCCTCAACAACCACAAGTATCTTATAATTCCCATCCGTATCAACAAACATTTGAGGCACTAATTTTTTCTGCATCACTAATGGAATAACCTCTTTAAATGTTGTTTGTGTTCCGTTTTCGTAATACACCAATTCGACATTAGAAGGTGGCTTTTTCATTAATTCCTCATAAGAAATTAGACGTAAACTATCTGGAACAAACGAGTAGTTTTGAGCATTACATAACGCAGATGTAAAAATGAAGATTGCAAATATTATATTTTTCATATGATATATTTAGTTAATAATGAGAATGTTCCGCGAGTATAAAATTATTGCTAAACGAAGGTAGCAGATTTTTTTTACAATATCAAGTAAGCTTTCTTCACAAAACGCTACAAACAAATAGTATTATATTTGGTCCATGCTTTTAAACCCATCGTTTATTAAACTAAACAAAATGCTATTACTCTTAGTGGTTTCTAGCCTGCTATTTTATTGGGTATTTGCATATAATTTAGTGAGAACAGATTATATAAAACTTGTCATGCTCTACATAGGCGTGTTTGTTTTATTCTATAATATTATTAATCATTTAAAACACAATACCAAGGCGCTAACCTATTTAGCCTTTGGGTTTCGGGCGGTTTTTATCCTTGCCATACCCAATTTATCGCAAGATTTTTACCGTTTTATTTGGGATGGCCGCATGATTTTAGAAGGCATAAACCCGTACTTACACACCGTAGAATCTTTTATTAGCGCAAGTAAATATCCTGTTGCACAAGCTTTAGAACTTCGTGCAGGTATGGGCAGTTTAAACGCCAGCCATTTTACCAACTACCCGCCAATAAACCAACTTTGTTTTACTATTGCTGCCTTGTTTGCTAGTAAAAGTATTTTAGGATCGGTTATCGTTATGCGCTTGCTTATTATTGCTGCCGATTTTGGAACACTACACTACGGCTCTAAACTTTTAGAAAAACTTAAACTTCCGGCGCACCATATATTCTGGTATATATTAAACCCGTTTATTATAATAGAACTTACAGGTAATTTGCATTTTGAGGGTGTTATGGTGTTCTTTCTAGTTTGGAGTATGTATTTGCTTTACTCAAACAAATGGGTGCTTGCAGCAGTTGTTTTTGCGCTTTCTGTGGTAACTAAACTTATACCGCTAATGTTCTTACCCTTATTTTATCAGTGGTTTGTTTTTGGAGATTGGAATAACATAAATAAAACATCCCAAAAAGCCCCTCAAGAGGACAGTAAAAACAAGTTAGATTTGTTGCCAACTCCTCGTTATAATTTCTGGAAAGGTATTACAAAACTAATTGCTTTTTACGCCGTAGTTATACTAACCACAGTCCTACTTTTTGCGCCTTTTTATTCTTCAGAATTTATAAATAATTACAGTAAAACAGTTGCTTTGTGGTTTGGTAATTTCGAGTTTAATGCGAGCTTATATTATATAGCTAGAGAAATTGGCTATTTATTTAGAGGCTATAATGAAATTGCAATTATTGGCAAAGCGGCCTCTATACTTGTGGTTTGTTTTGTTATAACCTTAAGTTTTTTAAGAAAAAACAAAACCATGACACAGTTAATCACAGCTATGTTAATGGCACTTTCGTTTTACTATTTTACAGCTACAACAGTGCACCCTTGGTATATTGCAATGCTTTTAATTTTATCGGTATTTACCAAGTATAAATTTCCGTTGGTATGGAGTTTTGTTATTATTTTAAGTTATTTGGCTTATGTAAATGTAAACTCTATGGATAAATCTGAAAACCTATGGATAATTGGCTTAGAATATCTAGTGGTTTACGGCGTATTTATTTGGGAAGTTTTTATAAAAAAGGCTCCCAGAGTTCTGGAAGCCTAAATTATTTCGTGGCGCTAAAAACCATTTACAACTATAGAAAACTTACAGCTTTTCTAACTTTGTAATGGTATTGGTTTCATCTGAATCCTCCATGCCATCTTCGTCCTTTGAAAACGTTATAACACGATTAAAGGTTATCTTAAACTTTGTTCCTATTAACTTTTCGTCTGCTAAATTAAAGACTTCTAAAACCTTATCATCTACTTTTTGAAAGGTTAATGTTTTCTCTTCGCCCTCTCTATCTTTAGTGATAAAGTTATAACCATAATCTTCTTTCCCATCGAATGTGGCATACACAAGTAAACCATCTTGATCTGCAACGCTTACCAAATTGGCATGTAAATAGGCCTCACTTTTAAAGCTAGACAGCGATAAAAAAACGAATAATAAACCACTAAACACGATTAACTTTTTTGTTTTCATCTTTTTTTACAATTTAAAATTTAACTAAATACTTTGTTTTAGGACTAACTAGAATTAATGTAAAAACACTTAAACCAGTCCAAACATAAAACTACTGACTTGCAGCACTTTAATATACGATTTATTCTAATATCTAGATTAGATTAAACCTGACAATTTTGCAATAAATAAATCTATAACCTCAATAACAATTAAGATAATAATTATCCACTCTAAGCGACTACTTTCCTTATGATCCATAATATCTTTAAAGAGTTCTAGATTCTCTTTAATAATCTCTATACGGTCGTGAATTAGGCGGTATCTATCCTGTAAATCGAAGGTGCGTTTTAAATCTTGATTAAGCCTGTTAAGCTGTTCGTTTTCCCAGGTTATTTCGGGCGAATCGAAAATATATAGGTTCTCTAAAATTTTATTTTTTATATTGAGAATCTTACCTATAAAACGCTTTAACTTATTACCAGAAATATCCAGCTTCCCGTTTTCTTCAAGAAATAACGTGTGTTTATTGGTTTCAATAAGTAATTCTTCTGTAATTTCTGAATAACGATCTAAGGCTACAGATTGTGAAATGTTTAATAATACCAAACGAATCATTTCTTCATCAATACTTGGTAATATAACACTATCAAATTGGACTTGTTGTGTATTGGGTTGAATAAGAATCTCAACCGAATCTGATAACTTTTCAGTAAAATAATTGGTGCTAAAAGGCTTTATTTCTTGTAATACGCGAGCAATTTCAACATCGGTCATGTTGAAAAAACTAACCATACCATACTGAAAAATGTAAACAAATTGGTTTTCTGAACTTTTATAATAAAGTTCGTCGCTATCTTGAAACACTAATTGCCACGGCAACTGGTGTTTACTAGTTTTTATATTGATAGCACTAGCTACTTGGTAAGCAACTACGGTATACATTGTATGCTATAAACTATGTGTATTAAATGGGTTTTAAACTTTGAACTACGTAAATAGGATTATCATCATCACCAGCTTCTATAAAGGTAATTCTAAAATCCTTATCAATTAAAGATTCGTCATTTTGTAAATCATATTGCTTTAAAACGCGCGGGTGCACCTCTTCGAAGGCTAGCTCCTCACCGTTTTCAAACCAAAAATTGTAATAACCGTTTTTGAAAGATTTAAAAGCGGCAGTTCTCATAATAGTTATATTTAATCGTTGTCTTCTGTATCTTCATCAGCTATTTCTGGTGGCTGAACAGCTTCAGGATCGTTATTATCAAAATCTTCATAATCATCTTCATCATAATTCTCCATAGTTACCGATAATTTGGTACTTACTTTCACTAAATACTTAGTATCCTCTGTAATAACCTCGACTGCTTCAACAAGTTCGTTATGCTGATTTTTAAAAGAGATTACATCGTCGTCATCATAACCATCAGGATAACGCTCTACTAGCAAAGCTAAAATTTCTGGTGTCAATTTTTTAAAATCGACTATAACACGTTTTAAGTTACTATTTCTATTTTTCATTTTTCTTAAAGTTGGGGTTACTAGATGTTATAAATATACTATTTATCATTATTTAACACGAATAACATCGTAAAAATCTTTTCTTCTGTCTTTTAAATTTTTAACGGCACCAAAAGAATGTAGCTCTCTAAGCAAGCTTAAATCTACATCGGCAACCAATATCATTTCTGTATTTGGCGTGGCTTCTGCTTTTATACCATTACTAGGAAATGAAAAGTCGCAAGGCGTAAACACCGCCGATTGCGCGTATTGAATATCCATGTTATTTACATTTGGCAAATTCCCTACACTTCCTGCAATAGCCACATAACATTCGTTTTCTATCGCTCTAGCTTGCGCACATAAACGCACACGAGAGTATCCATTTTGAGTATCGGTTAAAAACGGTACAAACAAAATATCCATACCTTCGTCTGACAGTAAGCGCGATAATTCTGGAAACTCAGAATCGTAACAAATTAAAATTCCTATTTTACCACAATCGGTATCGTAGGTTTTTAATGAATTACCTCGTTGCATACCCCAAACCTTAGCCTCGTCTGGCGTAACATGAATTTTTTCGTAACGCTCAAAACTACCATCTCGTCTGCACAAATAACCTACGTTATATAGCTTATCGCCAACAACTTCTGGCATACTTCCAGAAATAATATTAATGTTATACGATATAGATAGCTGCTTTAGTTTATTAACTATAACCTCTGTAAATTCTGCAAGTTTTCTAATGGCTTCGGGTTCGTGCAAATGGTTAAACTCTGCCATTAACGGTGCATTAAAAAACTCAGGAAACACTGCAAAGTCAGATCGATATGCTGCTACACTATCAATAAAATACTCTACCTGCTGCATTAAATCTTCCAAGGCTTTGTATGGTCGCATTTGCCATTGGATTAAGCCCAAGCGCACTACCGTTTTTACCGAAGCCGCTTTTCGTGTTGGTTTGGTATAATAAATATTATCCCACTCCATTAACACGGCATATTCGTTTGATGCTGTATCACCTTCCAAATAGCCTTTTAAAACTCTTACCGGATGAAAATCGTTAGAGATTTGAAAATTTAAAACAGGATCATGAATTTCCTTGCGCTTTACTTTTTCAATATAATCTTTAGGCGAAAACTCCTTGTGTTTATGGTAATTTGGCATTCTTCCACCAAATATGATGCTTTTTAAATTCAGGTTTTCACAGATTTCTTTTCTGTAATCGTACAAACGTCTGCCTAAACGCAAACCTCTATATTCTGGTTTTATAAAAACATCAATACCATATAACACATCGCCTTCGGGATCGTGGTTTTTAAAAGATTCTCCTGCAATAATATCGGCGTAGGTGTGGTTATCATCAATCTTATCGTAATCTACAATAAGAGACAATGCACAACCCGCAATATCGCCATCAATTTTTATAACCACTTGCCCTTCTGGGAACATAGAGGTTAATTGAATAATATGCTCTTTTTTCCAATACGAATCTAGCACTCCTGCATAAGACTCTAATGTGGCTTCTTTTAACTCTTGATAATCATCAACAGTTAAATACTTAAGCTCGATATTTTCTATTTTTTTTGCGTCCATGATTACTGACCTAAAAGGTAAGCAAAAATTAAAGGTGCAACAATAGTAGCATCACTCTCCACAATAAATTTTGGTGTATTTATATCTAATTTACCCCAAGTAATTTTCTCGTTTGGTACAGCTCCAGAATACGAACCATAACTTGTTGTAGAATCTGAAATTTGACAAAAATAGCTCCAAAATGGTGTATCTGTGCGCTCCATATCTTGATACAACATTGGCACAACGCATATTGGAAAATCGCCAGCAATACCACCGCCAATTTGGAAAAACCCAATACCTTTTGATGAGTTGTTAGTGTACCAATCTGCTAAAAACGTCATGTACTCTATACCCGATTTCATGGTGCTTGCCTTTAAATCGCCTTTTAAAACGTAGCTAGCAAAAATATTCCCCATAGTACTATCTTCCCAACCTGGGCATACTATTGGCAAATTCTTTTCGGCTGCGGCATACATCCAAGAATCTTTTAAATCGATTTCGTAGTATTGCTCTAACACTCCAGACAATAACATTTTGTACATATACTCATGTGGTAAATAGCGTTCGCCATTAGCTTCGGCATCTTTCCATATTTTGTAGATATGCTCTTGTAAACGACGGAATGCTTCATGCTCTGGAATACAGGTATCGGTTACACGGTTTAATCCTTTTTCTAACAAATCCCACTCATCTTGAGGTGTTAAATCGCGATAATTTGGCACACGTTTATAATGTGAATGTGCTACCAAATTCATGATATCCTCTTCTAAGTTTGCTCCTGTACAAGAAATGATATGTACTTTATCCTGACGAATCATTTCGGCAAAACTTTTACCTAATTCGGCAGTACTCATGGCACCAGCAAGCGATACTAACATTTTAGCACCAGACTCCAATTGTGCTTCATAGCCCTTAGCAGCATCCACTAAAGCAGCTGCATTAAAATGCAAATAATGCGTTTCAATAAATTGAGAAATTGGTCCTTTAGTAGTTGTCATCGTCAGTAAATTTTAAAGTATTCGTTTTTTGTTTTGGGTTTTCGTAATGGTTATCGTATTCGGCTTCTGCATCATCATTTACAAACTTATAACTTAACATTTTATAGTAAAGTTTAGCAGCTAAAAAGTCTGATGATTTTTCTTTTTTATTCGGGCATAATTCAACAATATCAAATCCTACCACGTTTTTCTCTTCAAAAACTTGTTTTAAGAACTCTAGGGTTTCATACCATAATAATCCACCTGGTTCTGGAGTTCCTGTGCTTGGTAAAATTGAAGGATCGAAAGCATCTAAATCGAAAGTAATAAATACATTTTCTGTCATTTGATCGATAGCCGAATCCATCCAAGCATCATCCATCGCCATATCATGTGCAAAATAGGTTTTCTCCTCGTCCATTACCGTTTTTTCGATAATATCCATAGAGCGAATTCCTACCTGAATAAGGTTTGTATTCTGGCTCGCTTCGTAAACCGCACAAGCATGATTGCAAGTAGAACCATCGTACTCCTTCCTTAAATCGGCATGCGCATCAATATGCAATACCGTTAAACTAGGATACATTTCGTTAAAGGCACGAATAGTACCAATAGAAATTGAGTGCTCGCCTCCAAAAATAGTAACGAATTTATTTTTTTTAATATACTTTTTAGTGGCTTGATGCACTGCTTCAACCATGGCCTCTGGCGAAGCATCTTCTGTAACCGCATCAGCTAAAAACACACCTTGTTTATAAACTTCTGTTCCGGTTTCAATATCATAAAGCTCCATGTTTTCCGAAGCATCTAAAAAAGCCTTTGGGCCTTTATCGGCACCTTTTTGCCATGTACTTGTACCATCATAAGGCACAGGAATTAAAACAATTTTTGCTTGCTCTAATTTTGCTAATTCTTCAGGAATTCCTGCGTATGTATTTATATTCATGATTTGTATAAAATCTATATTTTTTAAATTAAATCATCATTTTTTTCTTGATAAAAAAACGAAGCAAAAAAATCAAAACTGAAAATTATTTTACTAAAAATTTCTTTCACTTCGGCACAAAAATAAAGTTGCTTTTTTCATAGGAATAATCTTTTTTCGTGATTAAAATTCATCTATCAAGTAACATTAGTATTGCGACGATTTTTGCTTAACCCTACGTTTCAATTCATTTTTTACGTAAAATAATTTATAGGTTGACAAAGCATTACGCTTTCAATAATACTTTTTTGAACCCCAGTTACGTTACATTTTCTGAAAGCGAAGCGATCTTGATTCTAGTGTCTTTGTTCTCTATACCATAACCTAGTATATTTAGTAAGTCTTCACTTTTTTGTTGTTCTGCAAATAACTGTGTAGTAAGGTTTCCATCGGCATCTCTATCAATTAAAATATGCTTTGGCGACGGAATTAAACAGTGCTGCAAACCGCCAAAACCACCTATGGTTTCTTGGTAAGCACCTGTGTTAAAAAACCCGATATACAATGGTTTATCCTTATTATACTTGGGCATATAAATGGCATTCATATGCTGCTCGCTATTGTAATAATCGTCGCTATCGCAAGTTAAACCTCCTAGTAAAACACGCTCGTAACTATCTTGCCAACGGTTTACCGCTAATAATATAAAACGTTTGTTAATAGCCCAAGTATCTGGCAATGTTGTAATGAAAGACGAGTTTATCATGTTCCATTTTTCGCGATCGTTTTGTTGTTTTTGGTACAACACTTCGTAAATAGCGCCACCACTTTCGCCTACTGTAAAGCTTCCAAATTCTGTAAAAATATTTGGCACATCTACGCCTTCTTCCTCGCAAGTTAATTTGATTTGATTAATAATCTCATCGACCATATACTCGTAATCAAAATCGAAAGCTAACGAGCTTTTTATAGGGAAACCGCCACCAATATTTAAACTATCTAATGTTGGACAAATCTTTTTTAAGCTAGTATAAACCTTTAAACATTTTAAAAGTTCGTTCCAGTAATACGCATTATCACGAATTCCTGTATTAATAAAAAAGTGTAACATTTTAAGCTCTACTTTTTTATTATTAGCAATCTGGCTTTTATAAAATGGCACAATATTTTTATATCCAATTCCTAAACGCGAAGTGTAAAACTCAAATTTAGGCTCCTCTTCTGATGCGATACGAATGCCAACATTAAATTTACCATCAATTTCTTGTGATAGTAAATCGATTTCCTCGTAATTATCAATAATAGGAATAGCGTTTTTATGCCCATTATTAATTAAACGAGCAATATTAGTAACATACTGCGCACGCTTAAAACCGTTGCTTATAACAAAAGTATCGTTGGTAATTTTACCTTCCTCCTTTAAGCGCTCAACAATATCGATATCAAAAGCCGATGAGGTTTCAATGTGGATTTCATTCTTTAAAGCTTCGTTTAAAACATGCTTAAAATGGCTACTTTTAGTGCAATAGCAATAATTGTATTTGCCTTTATAGTCGTGTTTCTCTATAGCATCTGCAAACCACTTTTTAGCACGCATAATATTGTTAGATATTTGCGGTAAATACGTGAATTTTAGCGGTGCGCCATACTGTTCTGTTAATTGCATTAAGTCAATATCATGAAAATGCAACTGCCCTTTATCAACTTTAAATTCGTCCTGAGGAAAATCAAAAGTCTGATTGATTAAATCAATATATTTTGTATTCAATGTTTTGTTTTAATAAATGTTAAAGATGTGATTGGTGTATTAACTACACGTTAAGCCAATAAAAAATTAACAATATCAAATACGAAATTCCTTTTGGGTTGTAGGCACAAAAGCATACTCATGCTGTATAGCATGTATAGGAGAAACGGAAGTGAGCTTTAAAATTCGGTCGCTTAATCTGTAAGCTGCTTTTGAATATGACTTCCTAATTTTCAAAAGCCCGAACATAGAAACAGGTTTCAAAGTGTTCAGCTACTTTTTAAGTTTTAGTGCTTAAAAAACAGGGCAAATGTAATTTATTTTTTAATACGCCAAACTTTTTTTTACTTTTTTCAATGTTTTTTTATCGAGCAGCTACAATATTCATTTCTAGGGCGTTACCACGATCATTCCTGCAAGGTTTAGATACCAAAATAAATTTGGTACTGCGCCTTACAGGTTCGCTTAGGTCGGGCTATTCGCTACAAGTCCTCAAAAACCCTATTTTTAAATAGGGTTTTCTGTGGGCTTTTCACTGCTATCCCTTACGCAAAAAACGTATCCTATTAAAAACACCAACTTTGCCTTATGTTTGGTTATTATTTAAGAAAAAAGTCCCTTCAGGTTAAAAAAAAACCTAAAGGGACTCATGTCTTATAACTACTTAATTTAAGATACTAAACCTTAACTATTAAAGCATTTTAAGCGTGTTCAATTCTTGCTCGGTTAAGTGTTTCCAGCTACCACGAGGAATATCTTTTTTTGTTAAATGACCAATAGTTACACAGTCTAAACTAATAATATCGTAATGGAAATATTCGAAAATAGTACGAATTATAGTGTTTCCTGTATTCTTGATTTTTAAACCAATTTCTTTTTTTGATGCGCCGTCTATATAACTAATTTCCTCTACTTCAATTAGTTTTCCTTCTACCTTAAATCCTGCTTGAATCTTTTTTAAATCTTCTAGTTTTAGGTTTTTATCTAATTCGATATGAAATAAACGTGGCACACCATTTTTAGAGTTTGTAAATTTACTTGCCACGGCCTCATCGTTAGTAAACAATAATAAACCTTTAGAGTTTCGTCCTAAACGTCCTATGGGTTTAATACGAGATGATGTTGCGTTTGCAACTAAATCCATTACCGTACGGCCTTTACCTTCGCTTGTAGTAGTAGCGAAGCCCTTTGGCTTGTTAAGAAGCACATAGGCTTTCTTTTCTGGTCTTATATTTGCACCATCGTAACGAACCTGGTCCGATAGTTTTACTTTATACCCCATTTCGGTAATTACTTTACCGTTTACCGTTACTAAACCAATAGCAATATGCTCGTCGGCTTCACGACGCGAACAAATACCAGAATTGGCTATAAATTTATTTAGCCTAATCTCGTCTGGGTTACTCGACTTTTTAGGTGCTGTGTTTGTTTTCTTTATAGGAGCATTTCCTCTTGCAAAACTTGTAGAGCGCGAGTTTCCACTGCCGCGTCCCGATGGCTTTCCTTTATCTTTATTGCCTTTATGCTTATTCATTACTTATTATTTTGTGCAAAGATATATCTAATAATTTACGATTAACGATTTTTGATTAACGAATTGTTGCTTAAGCGTTAAGGATTGAAGCGGATAGCCCACAGCCCAACGATAGGAGGTGCGAGGACTTGCAGCGAAAAGCCTGACCCTTGTGGTAACGCCCAAATAATTTAAATACGATTTAATATAACACTTACATCGATTAACAGGATACTAAAAACGCCTGCTAAAATTATGAATTTCAATATATTATGCAATATTAAATACTGTATTTTGGTTCTCGATTTCCAGAGCATAAATAAAAAGATAAGCAGTAGTACAAAGCTTAAATAAAAGAAATAATACATGTGCCCTACCTCGAAACGATATAATAGTAAATAGGTTGGTATTAAGGTTAGTGCTGCTAGAATGGTAAGTAATATTTTAGACATTTTTTCGCCATATGCCACCGGAATTGTAACGTAACCTTGTGCTATATCGCCTTTTATGTTTTCTAAATCTTTAGTGAGTTCGCGCATAGAAATCATTAAAAACAGGAAAATAGCATGTACAAAAATTACGGTTTCGAAATTTTTATAATACATAAAAATGGCGAAAAATGGTGTAATAGTTAGTACTGCCGAGGTTAAATTACCTATAAATGGCATTTTTTTAAGTTTGTGTGAGTAAAACCAAATTCCGAAAATGTAAATTGAGAAAAACATTACGGCTTTAAACGACACGTAACTTGCCATGATTACCGCAATAAAATTTAGTACAAAATAAAATGACAGTTTGGTGTTTTGACTTACCAACCTATCCAACCTAGATTTTATGGGGCGGTTTATTAAATCTTTTTCGGAGTCGTAAAAACTGTTAATAATGTAACCTCCAGCAATGGTTGCTGCCGATGCCAATACTAACACGAGTAAATTTAAATCTAGTACTACCTGCTTAACCGGAATATCGTGAGCCAAAATATAAACGGCCGTTAGATATTGGGCAATTACAACAATTAGAATATTGTAGCCTCGAACCACAGAAAACATACTGAAAAATTTAACGAGTATATGTTTCTGTTTTCTGGATAGCATATTAAAACGTAATTGGAAAGTTCCTGAAACAATTTTCAGGATAACAATTTAAATTGCTTAGAAATTATAAACGACTTCTAGCTTATAGTCGGACAGGGCTAATTTTGCCTTTTGGATATCTTCGGTAAAACCTAAAATATAACCACCACCACCAGAACCACAAAGTTTTAAGTAATAGTCGTTAGTATCTAATCCTTTTTTCCATAACTCATGAAATTGCTTTGGAATCATTGGTTTAAAATGACTTAAAACTACTTTTGATAATTGCTTCGTGTTAGAAAACAAGGATTTTACATCGCCTTTTAAGAAATCTTCTACGCAAGCATCGGTATGTTTTATAAACTGATTTTTAAGCATTTTCCTGAACCCTTCTTGTTTCATGCTTTCCATAAACAAGCTTACCATTGGTGCTGTTTCTCCTATTATTCCGCTGTCTATTAAAAACACAGCGCCCTTACCAGAACTTTGTTGTGCTGGAATGCCTGTAGCTTCAATATTATCTTTAGAATTGATAAGAATTGGAATGCTTAAATAGCTATTTAAAGGATCTAAACCAGAAGATTTTCCGTGGAAAAAAGATTCCATAGAAGCAAAAATGGTTTTTAACTTTAAGAGTTTCTCTCTTGTTAAATTTTCTAGAACCGTAATTTTATCGAATGCATACTGGTCGTAAAGCGCAGCAACTAAAGCGCCACTACTACCAACGCCGTAACCTTGCGGAATTGAAGAATCGAAATACATACCCGAATTTACATCGGCTTGTAAACGCTCGTTATCAAAACGAACAATGTTAGAATCTATACCTTGTATGTGAGCCGCAAAACGTTTTAAACTTTCGTTTGATTTGATAGCTGTTTCAGAAGGATTTTCATCTTTCTTTAAAGCGCCATTATAGAAGCTATATGGAATAGATAAACCTTTGGAATCCTTAATAATTCCGTACTCTCCGAAGAGTAAAATTTTTGAATAAAATAGAGGTCCTTTCATAATTTGAGAGCAATAACTTTGACAAAGATACGCAATATTCTTATAATTGGTTTGCACCTATACCAATTTGGTCGCAAATATACTGACCTCCTTGGCAATAAGCAAGTAACTCATTTTGAATAAATTCAAGTGTTTTTTCGGCTTCCTTTTCAGGGTATAATACATGTACATTTGCTCCAGCATCTAAAGTAAAACATACTTTTGATCCTGAAGTCTTTCTATATTCCCAAATTTTATTAATAATTTCTAAGGTATTGGGTTTCATTAAAATAAAATACGGCATGCTTGTCATCATCATAGCATGAAGCGTTAATGCTTCGCTTTCAACAAGTGCTATAAATGCATCTAGATCGCCTTCCTTTAAAATAGAAATCATATCTGAAAGGTTTTTATTAGCCTGTTTAAAACGCTCTTGAGCAAACGGGTGCCCATGCATTAAATTATGACCAACAGTACTGCTTACCTGCTTTTCACCTTTATCGACCAATAAAATAGTGTCTTGATAGTTTTTAAAATTTGAATGGACTTGATAAGGATATTTTACCCCAAATAGGTTTGAGCTACCAGTAATAGCATCATGCTTTCCCCAAACAACCAAATCGCCTTCTAAACTTCTGCATGCGCTTCCTGAACCTAAACGCGCTAAAAACGATGCTTTTTTAGTAAAATCTTCTTTTGAAATATCTAAACTTAATTCCGCTTCAATACTCATTAAACACAAGGCCAAAGCGCTCATGCCCGATGCCGAAGACGCTATACCAGAACTATGCGGAAACGTATTTGTGGTTTCTATTTTAAAATGATAATCTTTTAAAAATGGTAAACAAACGTCTATACGTTTAAAAAAAGTTTCAATTTTTGGTTTAAAATCGTCCTTTTTCTCATTATCTAAAAACACATCAAACGAAAAACCACTAGCATCCTCTTTTTTAGAAAAGCTAACTTTTGTTGTGGTTTTACAATGGTTTAGGGTAAAACTTATAGAAGGGTTTTCTGGAATTTGATGTTCCTTTTTTCCCCAATATTTAACTAACGCGATATTACTTGGTGACGACCAGGTAAAACTTCCGTTGTCAATTGAATTTGTATATTTTTTTGGAATGAAATGTTCTTCTACCATAAATTAATTATCAGCTGACAAAGATAATAACTTTACCATAGTTTTATAATTTCTTGCTGTAGCTGTAATTTTTAATTTTCGTTCGAAAAAATTATTACTGCATTTAGCCTTCCCATAACCCACAGAACTGTAAAAATAGATGGCCTTGTTGGTTATATAAAAAGTTTCATTTGGAAACGATAATTTTGAAACATCCTCTACTAGTTTTGCATCGGGCGTACTATACAGCAACATGAAATAACTTTTTTCCTTCTGTTCTTCTAAAAATGGGCAACTATCAAAAACGTATTGCAATTCTTTTGGAGTTAGCACTAAAACCGGCACTTCAAACCCAAAATGAGATTTAATAGCATTATGAATTGTGGTTTCTAAACTTGCTTTTTCTCCTTCTGAAGATTGAAAAAACACATTGCCAGTTTGTATATAAGTTTGCACATTTACTAAGCCTTCTTTTGAAAGTAAACCGCTTAGTTCTGCCATTGGGATTTTATGCTTCCCGCTAACGTTTATACCTCTTAAAAGCGCGATGTATGTATTCATTATTTTGTTTTAATAAGAATAGTGGAACTAGAACACCTATTGCGCAATATTTTTTGCAGCAATATAAGCGCCTGTCCATGCATTTTGAAAATTAAAACCGCCAGTAATAGCGTCTACATTTATAACCTCGCCTGCAAAATACAAGTTTTTAACACGTTTGCTTTCAAAGGTTTTAAAATCAATTTCTTTAAGATTAACACCTCCTGCGGTAACAAACTCTTCTTTAAAAGTGCTTTTACCATCCACCTTAAAAACAGCTTGGGTTAGCTGTCCTGCTAAGTTCTCTAATTTTTCTTTATTTAAATCGGCCCAACGGGTTTCTATGTCCATGCCCGAAGCTAATACCAACTTATGCCACAATCGCTTAGGAATATCAAATTGTGTAGACTTAAATACCGTTTTTTTTGCTAAGTCCTGCTTAAGCGTTTTTAAAACCTCTAAACAATCATTAAACGTTTGCCTTATAAAATTAATTTCTATTTGAAATTTATAATCTCGTTTTGCTAATTCTAAAGCTCCAAATGCCGATAGTTTTAAAATACAAGGCGCGCTCATGCCCCAATGTGTAATTAACAAAGGGCCTTCGCTCCACAAATTAGTATCTAACACCTTTACCTCAACATCTTGAGCGACCACACCCGGAATATCCTGTATGCGCTCATCTTTTATATTAAACGTAAACAATGAAGGTACTGGTTGCGAAATGGTATGCCCTAAATGCTCTAAAAGATTCCAAATTCTAGGATTACTACCAGTAGCTATTAACAGCTTATTGGTTAAAAAATCGCCTTGAGAGGTTTCAATTTTAAATTGTTGGTTTTGAGGATTAATAGCTTTTACAATATGGCTGTATAATACCTCAACCCGATGCTTTTCGGCTTCATGTAAAAAGCAGTCAATTATGGTTTGCGATGAATTGGATACTGGAAACATTCTACCATCATCCTCTATTTTGAGTTCGACACCACGTTTTTCAAACCACTCGATAGTATCGCCCGTCATAAACTGATGAAACGGCCCTAAAAGTTCCTTTTCGCCTCGCGGATAGTTTTGAGTTAATTCTTTAGGAATAAATTCGGCATGCGTTACATTACAGCGTCCGCCACCAGAAACTTTAACTTTTGCTAAACCTTCTTTACTTCGCTCTAAAATAGCAACTTTTAAATTTGGATTTTGTTCTGCAATATTAATGGCTGCAAAAAAACCTGCTGCGCCACCACCTATTACAATAACGTCTTTAAACGTCATATTCTATCTGGATAATCAGAAATTATACCATCAACACCATAAGATTTTATACGCTCTAAAGGCTTTAAATTATTTACCGTAAATGCAAACACTTTAAATTCTTCTTTTAGCTCCGTTACAATCTCTTCTGTTAACATGGTGTAATCGACATGAATACTAACCGCTTTTATGGTTTTCGCAAAAGTTACAGCTCTATTTAAATTTCTGTCTGTAAGTACACCTAAAGGAATTTTATCATTTATGTCGTAAACCTCTTTAAGCAAATCTTCTTGAAAACTTGACACTAAAATATTACTATAGTCCCAACCTTTTTTATCCACATAAAATGTAATAATTCTAGCTGCCTCCTTAGCGGTATCTTGACCTTTAAGCTCTATATTTAATAAGCACTTATTATCCACAAAAGCTAAAACTTCTGCTAAAGATGGAATTTGATACGTCCCCTTCGTTTTAAGTTTTTTTAAAGCGTTAAGTGAATGTTGAGCAACCTCTCCCGTACCATCGGTAATTCTATCTACAGTGAAATCGTGAAAAACTACTAACTGACCCGTAGCACAACGATGCACATCTATTTCAATGCCATCAACCTTTAAACTAAGGCCTTTTTTAATAGATTCTAAAGTGTTTTCGGTTAAATGCCCTTTGGCTCCTCTATGTCCGATTTTTAAAATATTACTTGTCATTTTTAATAGGTCTTATTAATCCTTCTTGAGCCACTGTGGCTATTAATTTACCATCTCTGGTAAAAATATTCCCTCTTGCAAATCCTCTAGCGCTCGATGCACTAGGAGATTCCATAGTATAAAGCAGCCAGTCTGAAAAATCGAATTCTCTAAAAAACCACATGGAGTGATCTAAACTAGCTGTTATTGTATTACCCCAATGCGCTTTACTTGCATGTGGGTTTAATGTTGCTGTTAAAATATTATAATCCGAAATATAAGTTAAAATTTGCTGTTTTGTTGCCAAATCCAGCCCTTTAACATCTCCTTTTAATTTAAACCAAACATCATAATTTGGTGGTAAATCTTTTTTATCTAACGGATTTACAAAGGTCGTTGGTTTAAACTCAATAGGGCGCTCAATTGACAAAAAAGATTTTATTCCTTTAGGTAAATTTTCGCCATATTTTTCATACATATCCGTCCAACTTAACAACTCTTCTGGTTGTTTTAAATTCGGTTTTAATTCAATTTGATGATTGTAACCCGCTTCCTTTTTATGAAAAGATGCCGATAAAATAAAAATAGTCGTTTCCTTTTGATGCGCTGTAACACGTCTTACCGAAAAACTACCTCCATCTCTAACAATACTTACATTATAGGTTATTGGGAGTTCTAAATCGCCTGCCTCTAAAAAATAAGCATGCATGGAATGTAAAACTCTTTGATTTGTAATAGTACGACTTGCCGCATTTATAGCTTGAGCCAAAACCTGTCCTCCAAATACAATAGGACTTCCAATAGTTTTGCTAACCCCGTTAAATTCGTTATCGCCTATTTTTTCTAATACTAAAAGTTTTAATAAGTCGTTAACTGTGGTCATATCTTACTTTAAATTAATCAATACATTATAATATCAAAAATATGTGTGTAAATTTACCACTATAAATTTTGACTACCTAAAATGAATAAACTTCTAATTCTATTTTTCCTGATTATTTCTAGCTGTGATACCGGTAAACTAAATATTATCACAGATCTTCCTAAAACCCTAAACGAGGTTTCTGGAACCGAAACTACCCAACAAACCAATTTAATTTGGATGTTAAATGATAGTGGCAACAAAGCTAGAATTTACGGCATAAATAAAAAAGGAAATATAGAAAAAGAATTAAAAATTAATGCTAAAAACCACGATTGGGAAGATTTAGCATCGGATCATGTAGGAAACATTTACATTGGAGATTTTGGTAATAATCAAAACAAAAGAACAAATCTTACAATATTGAAAGTTAATGCCGAAGATTTAGAGAAGGATAGTAAAATTGACATAGAACGCATATCGTTTAAATACCCAAAACAAGATAAATTCCCGCCCAAAAAGAAACAGATGTTTTTTGATTGCGAATCGTTTTTTTACTACAAAAACAGCTTATACCTGTTTACCAAGAGCAGGGTTCGTGGTGATTTTGGAAAAACAGATTTATACAAAATACCAGCAACTCCAGGACATCATGTTGCAGAATACATCAATTCATTTAACTCTTGTGACGATTCTGGTTGTTGGATTACTTCGGCAGATATTAGTGATGATGGTAAACAGGTGGTGTTACTATCTCCTAAGGCGGCTATTGTTTTTTCTAATTTTACCTCAGATGATTTTTTTACAGGAGAAGTTAAGCGCTATGATTTTACTTTCGACTCGCAAAAGGAAGGTGTTTGTTTTACCGACAACAATACGCTTTTAATAACCGATGAAAAAGCTCATGGTGCCGGCGGAAACTTATATAGCTTTAGCTTAAATTAATCTTGAAAGATTAATTAGCTATGGCTCTCGATTACATTTACAATATCACTTTTTTGTAACACACCAGATTGCCTCCATTTAGGAACTCCGTCTTTAAACAAAATCATGGTTGGTACGCTACGCACCTGATACTTTGTAGCCAATTCTTGATTTTTATCAATATCCACTTTTACTATTTTTACAGCGTCGCCTAACTGCGCCTTAACATCTTTTAAAATTGGCATAAGCGCTTGACAAGGCCCACACCATGTTCCAAAAAAATCTACTAAAACAACGTCTTCCGAAGTTATTATATCTTTAAAACTACTTTTCATAAATTACAATTTCTTGATATTTTAGTCGAAATTATCATTATAAAATTACACGCTTTTCAGCTTAAAAACCAAAACCAACTTTAAACGCAAAACGTAAACCATCATCGCTATTAAAAGCAGATAAGTTAAACGTAACAACGTCGGCTGCATTTGCAAAAACACCACCACCTATTGAGGTATTCCATCTGTTTGCGTTAAAAGCATTACTAAAAACAAGATTGTTATCTACCCAAACTCTACCATAATCAAAGCCAGTATACACACCAATATTTAAAGGCAGTAACCCTGTTTTAAACTTTTTTAAATTTAAACGTAAATCTGTACTTTGATAAAATGATCTTTTACCAGAAAAACGTTCGTTTCTAAAACCACGAAGTCCATTATTGGCTCCTAAACTTGCCGCTTGATAAAACTCGAAATTATCACCAAAAATAAAATGGGCTTTTGCCAATGTTGCCAATACTAATTGACCACTAGCAGATATTTTATAATCGAATCCTAGCTCTGGAATTAAATACGTAAACCCTTTTGAATCTTCTACATTAGTGGTATACCCTAATTGTAATTGGGTTTGAATACCTGAAGTAGGAAATGCTTCGCTGTCTTTATTTCGGAAACTATATGTCGCATCAACAGCAACAAAATCCTTTTGATTTTCTTCACCACTTGCAACATAAAAATCATTAATAAACCTATTGTTAGTTTCTTCTACCTCTATAGATTCGTAACTAACACCTAACTTAATATGGGCTCCAAATTTTCCACGCCAGTTTAAACTAGGCGCAAATTTTATGGTACTTAACTTTACACGATTGTAATCTATATTAAAATTATCCTCGTCGTCTACATTTAAATTGGGTGTACTATTACCATACCCAAAGAAATTTATGGCGTAGTTAGGGCTCGTAAACTTAGCATTTAAGCCTAAATTCCATTGCCCTACAATATTGGCAAATTCGCCATTATACACAAAATCAAATCCACTTGTGGCAAAATAATAAGCTCCCGAAAAGCTATGTTGCGAGCTAAATGGATTACGCTCAAACCCGTAATTAGTTAGCACGTTTAAAAAACCGAGTTTAAAACCATCATCCGGATTTGCTCCTAATACCGGTGTAAATTGATTGGTACTAAATTTAGCAGTGGTGTAATTATAAACATTAGTATCATAATCATCCACTAAACGTTTGCTTCCTTTATTGGTTGTAAATTGATTTTTCTTTGATTTAAAATCGTACATCTTAACTTTTTTACCATTTTCGATGGTATAAGTATCGTTATTTTGATTACCAACTAGCCTTAACTTAATAAGCTTATCGCCTTTACCCGAAACTCTAAACACATCATCATCATCCAAACCATAAAGCCAAATCTCCTTTGTATGCGTTTTGTTATACGTTTGCTCATGTATTACAATTCCCTTTTCGCCATCCTTAATACGGCTTACGGTTACTTTGGTATTTCCGTTTGGAAAGCGTTCAATTTCAAAAAAATCATCTTTATCGGTTCCTCGTATTAAAGGTATTTTAATTAACGCATTGTAATAGGCGTCTGCAGATTTTGGAAGGTTTTCAAGTCGTGCTTTTATCACCTCTTTTATCTTATTAACCGTTTCGTCTTGAACCTCTTTAGGAAAGGCTTTAAACGCGTTATCTAAAACATTGTCCGTTAAACTTTTTTGCAAATAGGCTACCTGCTCTTCCCAATCTTTTCGTGTGGTTTCGTTTAGCAACATCATATCTAAAGAAAAAGGACTAGAGTTAAAGCCTTTTACATTTCTAATATCATAATTAAACCCTTCCATTAACTTTAATGTTGGGATAATTCTGGTGGCTACATTCATTAAAGCGCCATCGCCCATTACAGAAAAAGCTTGATCTCTATCTCTAGGAATGGGTCTATAAACCACTTTATCATCTTCCTCAAACTCTGCCCATCTCCATTGATCGACATGTCTATCCCAATCGCCAATAACCATATCGAATAAACGCGCTCTTAAAAACATCGTTTGATCTACTGAGTATTTCTCATCCTTTCTTAAGTTTTTAATTAGATCGTCGGTACTCTCAATTTTATTAGCATTTCCAAAGCTTTTAATATCGCCATGTCCATCGGAAACATGTTCTTCTATCATATATAATTCGTCTCCAAAATCTTCATTAAAACCCTCTAAAGCTTTTTGTTTTGGCACATAGTATAACACAGGATTAGTATGATAAAGATTAACAGCATCCGACAAACCTCCTGTTACAAATGGTGCGTAAGGATGGGAACCTGTATAAAAATCTAATAATAAATCTTCGGTAACTGTGCCTTCAAACTGACCTTCAATATATTGATCCTTAAACGCCATAGCTTGTAAATATACCGTGGCACTTTTTCTTATGGCACGCATAACATAGCGTTTGCCTTCTTTATTTATTAATTGCAATGATTTTGATTGATGCCCACCACCTTTTCTATAAGGCTCTAAACCACCAAATATAGTATCTAGATTTACAGTTGGTACTTTTACTTTTGTACCATAATACGACCTGTAACGATCGCCCCAAATATATTTATGAAAACCTGTTTTAGCGACCTCCTCTTCAGAATACACAGATGCTACCATTTGGTTAGGAAAAGGCTTAAAATCATGATTATATTCTTTTTTATCTTCTGAAAACACCTTAGTTTGAAAAAGAATCTCGTCGCTTTTAGCTGAATAAAATCGAACAGCTGACGATCCATCGGTAAAAACATCAAAACGTGCATAACCCGGATCGCTTGAAGAAAACGCATCAACTACATTTCGAGTTGCCGTAGATTTAGACCCTGCACCACTAATAATTTGAGGTAAATTATCGTGCACTAAATATTGCAAACTATGCTCGTGCCCAGATACAAAAACGGTTTTATCGTTTTCTTGAGCAAGGGTTACAATACGCTTTTTAAAGGCATTATAGTTTTTATACTGCACATCGGCCGGAGATAACCCGCTCGTTTTTCGTATTAAATTTTTAAGCGATCCTAAAACAGGAAAAGGCTTTAAATGCGAATTAAAATCGTACTTCCCACCATGCGGACCATTTGTAAACATAGGGTGATGCATGGCGATAATTGTGGTTTTACCTCGTGCTTTTTTAACTAAGTTTTCAAACTCTTCAAAAAACTTAAATCGCGATTTAATTTCGCAGTCATCATTTATAGTTGGGTGTTTATCCCAATTGGTTAAATACCATTCGGTATCAACAATAATCATAACAATATCTTCAGAGATTTCAACTTTTTCTAAAGGGCAACCATCTTCGGGTAAAAATGTGTTTTTTCCTAGAGCGTCTTCAATATATTTTTCTTGTCGTTTTAACCCTATAAGGCCTTGGCTATACCAATCGTGATTACCAGGTATAAAAATAGTTTCACCTTTAAAATCTTTAACAGCCTCGGTTTGAACTTTTAATTGATATTCTGCAAATGCGCGTCTCTTATCATTTTCGTCTGGCAGCCCTTTAGGATAGATATTATCACCTAAAAAAATAGCTGTACTGTTTTTAGATGCTTTATCCAATTCGGTTTTAAAGGCTTGCACACCTTGAGATACAGAACCAATTGGCGAATTACCACCATCGCCAATTAAATAAAAGGAATGCGCAATTTCTTTGTCCGGAAAACTAAAACTAGTATCCAAATTGTTATACTGGGTTTTATATGTAGCACACGCATTTAAAAAGGTAATGATAACAAATAGTAAAGCTATTTTTGAAAATTTCATTTTAGTTGAATTCATTTAATAATTTTATTTAGTTCCAAAGCAGTGCACTTCGTTCGTCCCAATAGTTGTTAGAAGATCCTGTTAAACTTTGAAGTTCTTGCAATTCTGCTTTAGTAAAACTAAAATCTAAAGCTTTTATATTTTGTGTTAGCTGCGTTTTATTAGAGGCACCACTTAACACATAAGTAGGTTGTAAATTGTCCATAACAAAACGCAATGCAATAGCATCAACCCCTACGTTATACTTTAAAGATAAGGCTTCTAAAGTAGTATAGGCGTTTGTATAATGCTGAAATGCTTCATTCTTAAAAACACGTCCATTTGCTAAAGCCTCCTTTATAATAACCGTTTTATCTAAATTTAAAACCGTTTTTAAAACTGAAAACGTAGACTGCTCAAACACATTATAAGTAACTTGAAAACTATCAAACAAACAATTATCGTTAATCTTAACTTTTAAAGCCGCCTCAATAACCTCTTTTTGGTTTGCACCACTGGTTGTTAGGCCTATTTTTAATCCTGTTTCCTTTTGTATTTGATGTAACTTATTTAAAACATCTTGATTTTCTAGAACGCCACTATCAAACGTTGCCGAATGTATTTGATAGTATTTTAAATTAGGCATCATGTGTTTCGAAACTTGCCATTGCTCCACTAATTTTTCTAGCGAGTGTTCTTTAATTTCATGCTTACCATTGTAACCAAGTTCCCAATTAGCCACATAAGTATACCCCCATTTTGTTCCTAAAATAGCATCTGGATACTTTTTATTAGCGTCCCATTCCTTTAAAAAAGCTTCGCCTTTGCCATAAGAAGGTGCCGTATCAAAATAACGAACACCTAAATGATACGCTTCATCTAAAACCGAAAGAGCATTATTTTTAAAGCTTTCTTGTGTTTTATCGTTTAAGCTTGTTGGCCTAATATTAATATACTCAGGCCTGCCTAAAGCTGCTAATCCTAAACCTATTTTTGTTTTCGAACTGTGTTCCATTACGCTATAACTTCGGTTTCAATAACGGTTTCGCTAGTTAGTGTTTTATGAACTGGACATTTTGCCGCTATTTCTTTTAAACGTGCCTTTTGTTTTTCGTCTAAATTACCAACAAATTTTAATCTTTTTTGTAAATGATCTATTTGTTTTGGCTTATCTAGATCCAGCATTAAATCGTCGCTATGTTTTTTAGAATAAGTAATATACACATACACTTCTTGCAAATCCCATTTTTTACGCTGCGCATACATTTTTAGCGTCATAACGGTACAGGCTGCTAATCCTGCACTTAAAAAATCGTAAGGCGATGGTCCAAAATCGTCACCACCAACATGCTCGGGCTCATCGGCAATAAAACTATGCTTTTTAGTTTGTATAGAAGTTGTAAAGTTATCCTCAACTAGGTTTAAATGCGCCACTAATTGCTCGCCTTTGGTATCTAACATACTATTATCTTCTTGCACAAAATAGCGTTGCACCCAGGTACCAATTATATTACCTACATACCTACTATCCTTAGAGTCCGATAATAAATGATCTGCGCCATCTAAACTCACAAAACTTTTTGGATGATGGGCATCATGATATAATTTATGTGCATTATCAATCCCCACAATACTATCAAACGGTGCATGCATAATTAATATTGGTTTACGCAAGTTTTTTGTTATTTCGGGTAAATCAATTTTACTAAAATCGTTTACAAAGGCTTCATTAATTTTAAATGGTCGTCCTCCAATATTTACCTCAACTTCTCCCTTTTCTTTTACCTCATCAATATCATGAGAAAACAAATGGGTAACATGACTAGCCGTTGCTGGTGCGCCAACAGTTGCTACCGCTTTAATATTGTCTAGTTTTGAAGCCGCCACTATTACTGCTGCACCTCCTAAAGAATGACCAACTAAAAGACTTGGCGCTTGGTAGTTTGTTTTTAAATACGCGTTAACCGCTAATAAGTCGTCTACATTTGCAGAAAAATGACTCTCGGCAAATTCGCCTTCACTTCTGCCTAATCCGGTAAAATCGAAACGCAATACACCAAAACCATGACTGGTTAGCGACCTACTTATATTCCTAACCGCACTTAGTGTACTGCTACAGGTAAAACAATGTGCAAAAATAGCATAATGCTGTGGCTTTTGGTTGGCAGGCAACTCTAAAAACGCCTGTAACTTATGCCCTTTTTTATTTTGAATACTCAGCTTTAAACTGCTCATTTTTTATATGTTTTAATCGTTCTTGATTTGTGTATTTTAAAAACTTACTTAAAAGCACTTTTAACTTCGGATTAATAAAGGTTTCACAAAATGGCTTTTCTGGATTACTATAATAGTAATTTTGAATTTGCGCTCTTGATGCTTTAAACGATGCAAAAGGTAAAACCTCCGTTATTACTTGATTTTCAAATTGACTTTGAAACCCTTTTATAATTTGTTTCGACTCTTCTTTTTGTTCTTCTGAAAACACATAAACTGCCGAACGGTATTTATTTCGCATCGAGTGACTAGAGGTACTTTTGTGCGTATGCAAATGAATTTCAATTAAACTTTTAAGCGGAATTATTTCCGGATTAAAATGAACGATTACAGCTTCGGAAAACGTACTATTGTTTCCCGTAGAAGCCACAAAACCTTGTTCTACTTTTAACACACCAATTAACGATTGAAACACCGCTTCGGTACACCAATGGCATCCGCCTCCTAAAGCTATTTTTTGTAAGGTTTCCAAACTAATAATTTATGCCGCAGGCCTACTAAATTGGTTATATAAAAGACTCCTGAAACCTTTCAAAATGACAGGTATAACCATTTGGTATTCTAACCAAATAATCTTGATGTTCTGGTTCTGCTTGCCAAAAGGTTGAATACGGCTCTAAAGTTGTAACCGCATCATCTTCCCATTTACCAGATGCATTAACAATACTTATCATCTCTTCGGCTTCCTTTTTTTCCTCTTCATTTTGAAAAAAGATTGCCGACCTGTAACTAGATCCTTTATCATTTCCTTGTCTGTCGATAGTTGTAGGATTGTGAATTCTGAAAAAATAATCTAAAATTGCTTTAAAAGAGGTCTCGCTAGGATTGTAAGTTAACTCAATACCTTCGGCATGACCCGGATGGTATTTATAGGTAGGATTATCATTTTCGCCACCAATATATCCAACTTCGGTATCTTTTATTCCTGGGCGTGTTCTAAATAAATCTTCCATTCCCCAAAAACAGCCACCTGCTATGTATGCTTTTTTATAACTATTCATTACTTTTTATTTTATTTTAATGTATTATGAACTACAAGATAACATGGAACAGCCTACTTTATGTCGTGCCCATTCCGGACGTTTAGCAAACCATTGTTGATATTCTGGCTGCTCGCTATACGGCTCTTTTAGCATATTAAACAATTGATCTATTAATGTATAGTCGCCCTTATCGGCATCATCAATAGCTAGCTGCGCCATATAATTTCTTAAAACGTATTTTGGGTTAACGCTGTTCATTTTTTTACTTCTGTCTTCGTCGGAAAACGTTTCTAAACCTAACCGTTTTGCATAACTTTCAAACCATTTATGCCATCTGCTTTTTAAATCGCCTTCAATAGCTTCAGGCTTATAAAATGCTTCGGTAATAACTTGAAGACCTTCCAAAGGATTTTCCTTTTTAAAATTACTTAAATTTCTGAAGAAAATCGTCATATCGGTTTCTGTTTGATGCAAGATATCTTCCAATTCCAAAATTAATTTTTGATCGTTTTCATCTTCTGTTTGCAGACCTAATTTAGCGCGCATCATATTAAGCAGCTTCACTTCAAAATCTATTTTGTACTGATTTAAAATAGCTTCTAAAGGTTCGGCTTCATCAATTAAAGGATAAATAGCGTTTGCCAGCTGAATTAAATTCCACAAACCAATATTAGCTTGATTGCCAAAACGATAACGCTTATGTTGCCTATCGGTAGTATTGGGTGTCCAACCATAATCATAACCTTCTAACCAGCCATATGGTCCGTAATCAATGGTTAAACCAAGTATAGACATATTATCGGTATTCATAACACCATGAACAAAACCAACGCGTTGCCAATGGATAATCATATCTAAAGTGCGCTCTGAAACTTCTTGAAAAAAGGCTAAATAGGTGTCTTTTGATGGTGTACCTAACTGTGAAAAATGCTGTTTTATAGTATAATCTACCAAGGTTTTAAGCGTCTTGTTATCTTGTCTAGCTGCAAAAATTTGATAGCTACCAAAACGCAAAAAAGTTTCTGCTGTTCTGCAAACAATGGCGCCTTTCTCGTAGGCCGAATTACCATTATACAATACGTCGCGTAATACTTGATCGCCAGATAATGACAAGGACAAGGCTCGAGTTGTTGGCACTCCTAAATGAAACATAGCTTCACTACATAAATACTCTCTAACCGAAGAGCGTAACACAGCTAAACCATCGGCTGTTCTAGAATACGGTGTTTCACCGGCACCCTTTAATTGGACTTGCCAATTTTGGTTATTATGTTTTACTTCAAATAAATTTATAGCACGACCATCGCCTAATTGTCCTGCCCAATTACCAAACTGATAGCCGCCATAACACATGGCATAAGGTTTAGTATTTGGCAACACTTTATTTCCGGTAAAAACCTTTAAAAAGGCTTCACTTTTAGAATCGGTTTCAGACAACCCTAAATTTTTAAGCATTTCTGGAGATGCATGCAACAATTCTGGTGCCGCAGTTTGTTTTGGCGTTACATAAGAAAAACACGCTTTAGTTACCTGCCTCCTCGTATTTTCCAGAACCGGATCTGCGGGTAATTTTGTATTGAATGTATCTTTTATATTCAGCTTCATTTATTATGATTTACAGCTTATTTATCCACTTTTTTAATTCGGCATCAGATGGGTTTCTTAACTTTTTTTGTCCAATAACTAATGTTGGAAAATTAAGCTTTCTGTTTGTATACAGGGCTCGTAATTCTTCCGCGAAAGCGTTATTTAACTCCACATCTAAAAATGAATAGTTTAAATTTAAACCCTCTAAATACCTTTTGTAATACTGCGTTTTATGACATCTATTAGCGCCATATAGTTTAATCTCTGGCATAATAACTAATTAGGTTAAGCCGTAAAAAGCGCATTAAAGCAAAATCAAGCTTAAATTGTTGGCTACGACACCTTTTCTAATTGCATCGATTCTGAGTTTATACAATAGCGCAAACCGCTAGGTTCTGGACCATCTGGGAACACGTGCCCTAAATGAGCATCGCACGTATTACACATAACCTCTACACGCACCATACCAAATGCGGTATCGCGTTCGTACTTAATGGCGTTTTCTTTGATGGGCTGTGTAAAACTTGGCCATCCTGTACCAGACTCAAATTTAATTGTAGAATCGAATAATGGTGTATTGCAACACACGCAGTTGTATTTACCTGCTTCGTGAATGCTACAAAGGGCACCACTATGCGGACGCTCTGTACCTTTTAATCTAGTGATTCTAAATTGTTCTGGAGTTAATTGCGCCTGCCATTCGGTCTCTGTTTTTTCGACACGTTTGTCGGGAATTGGGTTTCCTTTTACAGAGAAATTAATTATTTTTTTCCAAGTTAGCATAGTATGGATCCTTTCTTTTTTTTATTGCAAATAATATGCTTTTTCTATGTAAAGATAGTCGAATCTAAATTGAAAAACTTACAATTTGTAATATTTGAAAAGTATTTAAAAATAATACGACTAAATAAAACGTTACTGTACTTTCCCTTAAAGTTTAGTATTTTTACTTGATAAACATTTATATCTTCCAATATGCTGATAGAAGCGACTGAAAAATTTGTAATTAACCTTTTAAACGAAAAGTTAGCTACTTCTTTTACTTACCATAATATTACACATACACAACGCGTTGTTGAGGATGCTAAAACACTAGCCGAACTTTGCAATATTGATGAAGACAATACAAACCTGCTTTTAATTGCTGCTTGGTTACATGATACGGGTTACATAAAAGGCGTTACCAACCATGAAGACGAAAGCATTAAAATTGCTAGAGCGTTTTTAGAAGGTGAAAAATGCCCAGAAAAAGACATAAAAGTTATTTGCGATTTAATATTAGCTACTAAATTGACTGTGGCACCCAATAATGTTTTAGAAGGGATACTTAGAGATGCCGATTGCTCTCACGTTGGAAGCAAAAGCTACATGGATATTTCTGAATTACTTAGAAAAGAATGGGAATTACTATTCAACAAGACCTTTGATGACATTAAATGGCTAGATGAAAACATTGATTTTCTGTCCACCAAACACCGTTTTCACTCACCCGAAGCTGCTAGTATTTGGGATAAACGAAAAGGGAAAAACCTAGCAAAACTAATAACTACGAGAAAAAAATTAGTAAACGCAGAAAAAAAACTAACACAGAAAAAAAAGGAATTAAAGTTTAAAAAAAATAAAATTGAATTACCAGAACGTGGTATTGAAACCATGTTTAGAGTAACACTAAAAAACCATATTACTTTAAGTAACATTGCCGATACTAAGGCTAATATTTTACTGTCTGTTAATGCCATTATTATATCGATGGTATTGTCGAATCTAGTTTCTAAACTGGATAACATTTCCAACCATTACTTAATTATTCCCACAGTTATTTTTGTGGTTTTTACTGTTATATCTATGGTTTTATCCATTTTAGCAACACGCCCAAACGTAACGCGAGGCGAATTCACAAAAGAAGATGTGGCTAATAAAAAAGTAAACCTTTTGTTTTTTGGGAACTTTCATAAAATGTCCTTACAAGATTTTGAATGGGCCATGGGAGAAATGATGGAAGATCGAGATTACCTCTACTCTTCAATGAAAAAAGATTTATATTTTCTAGGCTTAGTTTTAGATAAAAAATACAAAATACTTAGACTTACTTATACCGTTTTTATGATTGGAATTATAGTAAGTGTCCTTGCATTTGCTATTGCATTTAAGTATTCGGGAGTTGTTTTGTAAAAGCTTGTTTTACTTTAAAACTCCTGTTTTAATTAGTAAAGCTTAGTTTTAAAAACTAAGCTTTAATTTCTTTCATTAAATCATCATAGGAATAAAATGATTTATCGGCTTCATTTTTATGATAAAGCACACAAACTCGAATGGCTTTTAGTCCTGTTACAGCTTGCAAATCTTCAAGTTCTACTATTTCAATATCCGTATCTAAATAATGCTTAGACTGGAGAAATTTTATATATCTTAAATATTCTATTTCATCTTGTTTTTGAGAATACACAATGCTTATTTTTCCCTTTTGGGTAACACGCTCTGTGGTTCCTTTTATATACGCCTTATCAACTCGTTTTTTTACAATTTCGTATCGTGCATTATAGGTGCCATCTACATCAAACTGTTTTTCATCCATTCTAAAACTTATGGATAAAGGTTGATTAAATACCAAAATCATTGATGCTACATCTAAGGCCACAGGAAATTTAGATTGCATTTGGTAATATGCATTTTCCATTTCGCACATAACCTGTAATTGCCATAAACGCAAATTGTAAAGGTATATAGGGCTGAATGAATCTTCTTTAGTAATAGACTCTCCTATATACATGTTATGCTCGACACCATCCGTTTTAAAACGCTCAAAATAGTGCGGATACATAAGTTGTGCTTCTACTTGCTTTTTATCTAATAACGAGGCCATTTCTTTATTAATTTTAGAAATGGTTTTATCGTAATCTTTTCTATGTTTATATAACACATTTACCTTGTCGTCAATGCTATTAAAGTAAGCATCTATCTCTTCCTTAAAGTCATCATTGGTGTAAATATGTTTTAATAAAGGGTCTATATCTTGTTTAAAAAACTCGGAGATTTGTTGTTCGCTATCTACCTGAAAATGTGTCTCCAAGCCCTTTAAATACTCATCTATCTGATAAATAAATTGCTCGTAAATGGGTAATGACTGCGTTTTGGAAATTCTAACAAAAATGTTTTTAACCGCATTTAACTGAAGAGATAAATCTAGACTAGTTGCAGTATTTCTAGCTTCCGACGATCCTTTTATATCGATTTGACCATAAAGTGGATACACATTTTCGAATGCTATTTTTTTAAAACTAGCTTCTTCTCCCTTTAATTCGGCATTTATAAAGTTTTTTGCTTCTTTTTTAAATCGCCAATGCACACTAGAGTGAATTGAAGTACATTCTTTTTGAATAATGGCTTCAATTAAATTTTCTTCTTCGTTTTTTGAGCGCTCTACAGCCGATACAATAAACGGCATAACATCGGCCAATTTATTTGCGTTTACACTGTTTAACACTCGGGGCTTACCTGATACTATCTCTATAATACCCATTAATCCCTCTTTATTGGCAATAGGAGCAAAAATAGCACTCTTTATATCTTGCTCGTGTAAACTTGTAATATGTGGTGCGCGTCCTTTCGCTTTTTCGAACATTGTATCGACATCCGATATTGAGAAATATTTATTTTCTCGTAATAACCGGTTATAAGACCAACTGCATAAGGCATCGGTACATTTTTCGTTATCTCGATCTCCTAACAAATAACTTTTTACTCCAGCACCATAAACACGCTCGAAAACTTGGTCCTCTTTATTATAAATAGAAAAACCTACCTTAATATCTTTTAGCCTTAAAAGTGATCTGAAAATTTCATGGAAACCTTCCATAAAACTTTCATTCTTTCGTTTCTCGTCGCCTATTAAACTAGATTTTATGTTAGATATGGATTGATCGTCTGTTACATCAAAAATATTTGAAATTACAAACCCTTTAAAAGTATAGCTGTTTGGAGGAAATTTTTCTTTCCAAAGCGCTATATTTTCAAAATTATCAAGTAACTCATTATAATCTGCCTCGGTAATTACTTTAGCCCCCTCATTAGGTGTTATTTCACAAAAATCGGCATTATACGTTATTTTGTAATAATGCAGAATACCGTCGGCATCAGGAATTTCGTAATAAAAAGGTCTTTTAAAATTTATGTTATAGCCATAACAAAAATTTAAAACAATGGTACAGGCTAAAATATATGTATCGTCTTCCGGTAAGTTTTTAATTTGAAGATCAAAATCTTTACCTGCTGTTTCTATAATAGTTTGAAAACGCTCTGAAGCATTAAAAATTAAATTATGTAACGGAACCGAAGCTGTTTTAATTTCGTTTTTTGTTAATAAAGGGCTAAACGCATCTTGTAAGATTAACTGAATTTCTTTAGACCGCGAGTCTAAAATTGAGGTATCACTAAACCCTTGTTTTAACTCTGGATATTGTGCTGCAACATCTAAAATATGATTTGCCTTGGCCACAACAAAAGCATCAGAACTTTTTGCCAAAGCTTCATAATGCTCCAAATATTTATTAAAACTGACTTGGAGTTTGAAAGGCGATTCGATATTGTTATTAATATCCATAATGTTAAAGTGCTTAGATTGCAAAGTTACAAATATTAGGCTTAGTCGTTATTAATTAGGCTTCCTAACTTGCTATTTGTTACTAATAAATGACACTTTTTTATTGTTTTTCGAGGAGCACCATATTAAATTTAGAATTTATAGTGATTTTTCCTTGTGTAACTGTGTTTGAAACCCCAGAGTAAGCGTCATGTAGAGTCTCTCCATTTTTAAATAGTTTAGATACATCTACTACCTTTTCGCCATGAGGTAAGTTTAATCCAACAACAACTAAGTCTTTATAATTACCTTTTGAAAAACTTCTGTAAAACACATAAGGTGTCTCGGTTATCATTTGATGAATGCCGGCTCCTACTGCTGGATGGTTTGCCCGAAACTGCCCCAATTTTTGCCAATGTTTTAAAATGGATTGTGTTTTGGGGTTGTTTTGAACGTCGTCCCAATTCATGAAAGAACGCAATGTGGCATCGCCAACCGCATCTTTAATTACAAGAGACCTTGCTGATTCATCGCCATAATAAACTTGAGATGCACCAGGACACAACAATAATCTTGTAGCAGTTACAAAGGGTTTTTCTCTAACGGCATCAAAGGGTTGACCATCATCGTGAGAGCTTAAATAATTTAAAAGACTATAGCCTTTTAATTCTGAATTTAGTACCTGTGAATATTTTTTAAAATGCGCCTCGGTTGACATTTGAGCTGCATTCCATTTCATTTCAAAATTAATAAGTGCATTAAAAGCATTATCAAAATAATTGACTTTCTTATCGCCAAAGTCGAACCCTTTGGTTGCTGAAATTCCGTAATTATAAACCTCGCCCAACAAATAAAAGTCGTTATTATCTAGCACTTTATCTGGGTTGTTTTTTTTGAATTCCGCGAAAGCGAAATCGCATTCTTGCTTAAATTCTTGCCAAACATGTTCTTCTACATGTTTAACCGTATCTACACGATACCCATCAATTCCAAATTCTGTGATATAATCTGTAAGCCATTTCATGATATAAAACCGAGGTGCTCTAGGATAGTTTGTTCTTTTAAAAAAGGCATCTAGTTCTGCTACCTCACTTTCATACCTTCCTTCGACTTGCCATTTAGTAACCAAATGTGGTGGTAACTTTACCGCTTCATCACTTTCTGTTTTAATGTCTGGAAGGTTTTTAACTAAGGTGCAGGTAATGGTGTTTTGGTAAGATTGATAATCGCAGTGTGGTTGAGTACGCACCCAATTTGAAGGCCAAATTGGATCTTTTTCGGTTACTGGCCCTGTATGATTTATTACGGCATCAAGCAAAATACGAATGCCATGTTTATGAGCGGTTTCTACTAGTTGATGCAAATCCTGTTTGGTTCCAAAATTAGGATCTAAAGCCGTCCAATCGCTGGCCCAATAGCCATGAAAACCATAGCTTAAACCTGTACCCTCGTCTGTACCCCCATGAATTTGCTCTACAATGGGTGTCATCCAAATGGCATTAATTCCTAAATTGGTAAAATACCCGTCCTTTATTTTTTGAGTTACACCCTTAATATCGCCTCCTTTAAAACCACGAAGCTTTCCTGTTTCTGCGTTTCTTTCAAAATTAATATCATTTGAAACATCACCATTATTAAACCTATCTGTTAATAAAAAATATATGTTTGCAGCTTGCCAAACAAATGGTGTTTCTGGCTGTTCTGGAAGGATATCTTTTTTGTTTTCACAATTAAAAAACACTAAAAACGATAATAAAATGGCTATATGCTTCATGTTTTTAATTAAGTTTTAAAATGAAAGACTCCAAAGGTTCAATTTTTATTTTGAGACTAGCGTTACCATTTTCAACGTTTAAAACAGACGTGAATTGATGGTATAATTGGTCTTTAGCTTGATAAGCCTTATTATCTAACTGCCAATTTTCAACAACACTTTTGGGTATTTTCAGGTCGAATTCATAGCCCGATTTATTATCGAAATTTGAAATAACAATTAGCTTTTCATCATCACTCCAACGTACAAATGATAGCATTTTATCATGGTAACCTTCGGTATGCTTTCTGTTATACAAATGTATGTCTTGATACGCTCCAACTAAAGCACTACTGTTTATTGTAAAATTTAAAAGGCGCTTATAAAAATCTCTTAACGCTTTTTCATTTTTGGTTAATTGCCCGCCATCAAATTGTTTATTATTTACCCAACGTTGATGTGCCGGAACGCCTACATAATCGAATATTGAGGTCCGTGTAGCCTTACCAAAGCCTGCATTTTCTGAGCCATCTTCACCCACTTCCTGACCAAAATAAATCATTGTTGGTGCCGTGGTAGATGTTGCAGAAACTACCATAGCGGGTTTTCCTTTTTCGGGGCTTCCAGCAAAATCCGGACTTGCTAAACGTTGTTCGTCATGATTTTCTAGAAAATGTAACATGTGCTGTTCTATATCCTTTAAATCATTAAGAATAGGTGGAATATTATCTGTTTTTCCGTGGCCTTGAATGACGCTTTTTATGGTATCGTACAATTGGACTTTATCATACAAATAGTCCATTTTACCTTTTTTGATATAATCTCTATACAGCAATGGATTATACACTTCGGCTAATAAAAAAGCATTGGGATTTTGCATTTTAATGCTCGAATTCATGTAACTCCAAAACTCAACCGGCACCATTTCTGCCATGTCATAACGAAAACCATCAACTCCCATTTCTAGCCAATACAATGCAATATCTTTAAACTTTACCCAAGAATTAGGTACGGTTTTGTCTTTCCAAAAGTCAAAATGTGTTTTATAATTTTCATTTTCAAAACCGTCGGGAAGTGCAACAAAATCCTTTTTACCATCAGGCGAAATACCATAATTAACCTTTGCGGTTTCGTACCAATCGTTCATATCTGGTTGAGAAAGCCTAGATCCATTCCCTGTCCATTTTGCAGGTTTTTCGGGGAACTCACCATCCTCTAAAAGATGTTTTTCAGGACCTAATGGCGAATATCCATTTTTCCATACAGGTACTTTAAACGTTTCGTTAGGGTTATAATAGAAGTTATTATTTACTTTATATACCACAGCGGTATCATCATCTTCACCAAAATCTTTAACGCCTTTTGGATTAGAAATACTTTTATAATTGCGAGCTACATGATTGGGCACAATATCAATTATAACCTTTAATCCAGCTTGGTGTGTACGGTTTATAAGTGCTTGAAATTCTTGCAATCTATTAGCAACATTATCTACCAAATCTGGATTTACGTTATAATAGTCTTTTACCGCATAAGGCGAACCCGCTCGACCTTTTACAACATCTGGATCGTCGTTTGAAATACCGAACTTGGTATAATCTCTAATAACACCGTGATGAGGCACTCCTGTAAACCAAATATGAGAAACTCCTAAATCCTTAATTTCGTGTAATGCTTTATCAGTAAAATCTTTGAATTTACCAACACCATTTTCCTCAATGCTTCCCCAAGGTTTATTGGTAGTATTAATATTACCAAACAATCGTGTAAAAACTTGGTAAACTACCTGTTTTTTCTTTACTACTTTTATACTAGCGTTATCATTATACTTCTTATTTTCCTTACAAGACATGAAAACAGGAAACAATGAAACTATAAAAAAAAGCTTTTTCATTTTAATATTTCTTTTCAGATTTAAGATGCTAAACATGTTGACATGAGACAACTAAATTAGTCCAGTTTAGTAGTTAAAACAAGGCTTCCTTTCCCGTTTAAAGTGATATTATCTCCCCAAAAAAATTGGTAGTCGGTAATTATGTTTTTAATTGCTTTTCCTTTTAACCCCAATTCCCTAAACCTATTTAAATCTAATTCTATTGGTTTATCGTTTTTATTAATAATATGAATTACAGTTTCGTTATCTGCACTTCTAAACAATACATACACCCCGTTTTCTGGAGCAAAATGCAAGGTTTTACCATCGTGAATGGCTTTGCTATTTTTTCTATAATTTAAAAGCTTCTTTAAAAAGATTTGCATGTCCTTTTGCTGCTCACTTAAACCTTCTCCTGTAAATGCGTTAACTTGATCGCCCTCCCATCCTCCAGGAAAATCAGATCGAATTAACCCATGATCTCCAGGTTTATCAAAATCGTTCATTAAAATTTCTGTACCGTAATAAATTTGCGGAATTCTTGGTAAGGCTAATAAATAACTAAGTGCCATTTTAGTGTTAGCCACATCACCTTTTAGCTGGGTAAAAATGCGACTCATATCATGATTATCAGGAAAAACCATAAGATCTTTAGGACTTGCGTAATAAAAATCGTTTGCCAAACCTTGATACATTTTAACTAGGCCTTTATCCCACTCTTCATCTTCATTTAGCGCTTCAACTATAAAATTTTGCATTGGAAAATCCATTGGCGATTTTAAATTAGACTTGTAGCCATCTCTATTATTAGCTCCATCTTGCCAATACCCAACCAAAAGCGGGTTGTAACTCCACTCTTCTCCAACAATACTAAAATTAGGATATTCATTCATAATTTCACCAGCCCAACGACTCATAAAATCTTTATCCGGATAAGGATATGTATCCTGACGAATACCGCCTAAATTTGCCGTTTCTATCCACCAAATACTATTCTGAATGGTATATTTCGCCATAAAGGCGTTGCGTTGATTTAAATCTGGCATAGCAGATACAAACCAACCTACGTTCATGTTTTCCTTATCAACTTTAGAGGCATACCTGTCTTGGTTGGTTGTACGTCTGTGATTGGTAATAATACTAGCGTCTCCATCCCAATTACCCATATTTGATTCGTAATATTGTTGATGGTTAATCCAATTTTTAAATGGCAAATCTTTCATCCACCAATGCTCTAAACCGCAATGGTTTGCCACTTGATCCATAATTAACTTCATGCCCTTTTTAGACAACTTAGCTGATAATTCTTTGTATTCTTCTAAAGTTCCAAATCGAGGATCTATTTCGTAAAAATTGGTCATGGCATAACCATGGTACGAACCCTGTGGCATATCGTTGCTTAGCAACGGAGTTGGCCATACGGCTGTAAATCCTAATTCTTCAATATAATCTAAATGATTGGTGATGCCTTGAATGTCTCCACCATGACGAGCATAATCATCATTCCTATCAATTATTTTCTCATGAAGTCCTTCAACAATGTCGTTCTCTGGATTCCCATTAGCAAACCTATCTGGTGTAATTAGATAAATAGCATCACTACTATTAAAACCTATATATTCTTCTGAAGATTTTTTTCTTGATTTAAGCTCATAAGTATGAATTAAATCTTCTTTATTTTCTTCTTTAAAAATGATATTGAATTTCCCCGATTTTGTAGATTCTGAGATATTTAAATCTATAAATAAATAATTTGGACTATCTGCTTTATGAACTTTTTCTATAGAGATACCTTGGTAAGAAACTTGAACCGTTTTACCAGAAATATTAGGATGATGGACTAGCAACTGAAGTTTAGAATTCTTAAACCCTACCCACCAGTTTAAAGGCTCTATACGATTAATATCCAATTTCTCAACTATTGAAACATTTTCACTAATCTCATCCATTTTTGTATCACCTTCTTTTTTACAAGATAAATTTAACGCAAATACAGATAGCAACCCAAGGAATATTGAACGTTTAATATTTTTATATATTTTAAAATAATGTCTCATAGCTATTAATTTTAATTTACAGCTTCAATACTAATAGCATAACCTCCACCTGGCGCAGATAAAAGTGATAATTTTGATTTACTTGTTACCTTCTTTGTAATAATAGAATAAGCTTGCGGATTGGTTTTGTAGTGCGCACTTTCAGCATCGCCATAAATAGTAGCCATATATTTTTTTCCTTTTTCAAGAAAATCTAAACTAATATTAGAGGTTCTAGAATTAACCCCATTTACATTACCCACAAACCAATTATCACTTCCTTTTTCTTTCCTAGCTACAGTTAAATAATGTCCTGGTTCTGCTTCTAAATAGACACTTTTATCCCAATCTATTGCCACATCTTTTATAAACTGAAAAGCATCCATAAACTGCTCGTAATGTTCAGGTAAATCTGCAGCCATCTGCAATGGGCTGTACATGGTAACATACAACGCCAATTGGTTTGCAATTGTGCTGTTTACATGCGAATTGTTATTAGGATTTAATTTACTAATATCCATTTCAAAAATTCCTGGTGTATAATCCATTGGCCCGCCAATAAGTCTTGTAAATGGTAGTATGGTAACATGATTTGGTTTTGAACCACCAAATGCCTGAAACTCGGTACCTCTAGCAGACTCGTTTCCAATTAAATTAGGATATGTTCTACTTATTCCGGTTGGTCTTACGGCTTCGTGAGCGTTTACCATAACCTCATAATCGGCAGCTTTTTCAAGAGCGTATTGATAGTGGTTAACAATCCACTGGCTGTAATGGTGTTCGCCTCTAGGTAAAATATTACCAACATACCCACTCTTTACCGCATCGTAACCATTGTCTTTCATGAATTGATACGCTTTATCCAAATGGCGCTCGTAGTTTCTGGTTGAACCAGACGTTTCATGATGCATAATCATTTTAACACCTTTAGATTTTGCGTAATTATGAATAGCCTCAACATCAAAATCGGGATACGGTGTCACAAAATCGAAAACATAATCTTTAGATTTTCCAAACCAATCTTCCCAACCTTGGTTCCAACCTTCAACTAAAACACCATCAAATCCGTGTTCTGAAGCAAAATCGATGTAACGTTTTACTTTAGTATTATTGGCTGCATGGGTTGTATTTGCCTTCACTTTAGAATAATCTGTTACTCCTAATTGAATTGCAGGTAAATCATTGGTATACGCCCAAGAACTTTTACCGGTTATCATTTCCCACCAAACACCAATATACTTTACTGGTTTTATCCAAGAGGTATCTTCAATTTTACAAGGTTCATTTAAGTTTAAAGTGATTCTTGAATTTAAAATATCTCGCGCATCATCACTTACCATAATGGTTCTCCAAGGTGAATTACACGGTGCTTGCATATACCCTTTGTCGCCGTTTACATCTGGTGTTAACCACGACTCAAAAACCATGGTTTCTTCATTTAAATTTAAATGCATACATGAATAATCGATAAGTGCTGCTTCGTGTAAATTAATATACAAACCATTAGCAGTTTTCATCATTAAAGCTGTTTGCACACCTGTTTTAGAAAATTGCTCTTGCGAGGCATTCCCCGTTACAGCCTTATCAAACTTTGAACTTATTTCTGATAATTTTGATTCGGTATAATCGTATTCTTGAGTATCATAATCTCCTGGAATCCAAAATGCCGTATGGTCTCCCGTCATAGCAAATTGAGACTTTTCTTCTTTAATTACGAAATATACCAAGTTTTCCTGTTGCGGAAACTCATAACGAAACCCTAAACCCTCGTTAAATAACCTAAAACGAATAACCACAATTCTATTTGTTTCATTTTGTTTTAGACTAACAGTTAATTCATTATAATGATTTGTAATTTCTTTTTCCTCGCCCCAAACTGGTGCCCAAGTGTTGTTAAAAGTTGCATTTTCGGTTTTTAAAACTTTAAAATCATTGAGTAATGACTTTTCATCATCTTTTAGCTCTAAACCTAAGTGACTAGGGTTTATTACACTTTTATCTTTAAAGGCTAACTGGTAGGTTGGCCTACCAGCATCATCTAGATAAAACGCCATAGTTAATGCGCCATTAGGAGATTTTAACTCTTGTGCATAAGCTGCCTGATTTAAAAATGAACACCAAGCCGTTACAAATAATATATATAGAAATTTCATGCTTTTTATTTTACAAAGATTCTGGTTTTAAACGCTATACTAACTCACAACTTTTAAACTATCACCCTTTAGCATTAAGGGTTTATTGTTTACAAGTATTTCTAGATCGTTACCACCAATTATTTCGAAATTGGTTTGCTCTTGGGTAATATGAACCTTTAAAATATGGTTTCTAAAATTCACTTTAAAGGAGTAGCCTTTCCATTGTTTAGGAATTTTAGGGGTAAATGACAACTTATTATCCTTAACACGCATACCACCAAAACCTTCAACAATGCTCATCCAAGTTCCCGCCATAGATGTAATATGAAGGCCTTCGTGTACTTCGTGATTATAATCGTCTAAATCTAATCTTGAAGTTCGTAAATAGAAGGTGTAGGCCTGTTCCATTCTATCTAATTTTGCAGCTTGAATACTATGCACACACGGCGACAAAGAACTTTCATGAACTGTAAATGGCTCATAAAAATCGAAATGACGCTCTAAAGTTTCATTTGAAAATTGATCTTCAAAAAAGTAAAAACCTTGTAAGGTATCTGCTTGTTTTATGTATGGTGAACGCAAGATTCTATCCCAACTCCATTTTTGATTTATAGGTCTTTCTGATTTTGATAAATTTTCAACAGAAATCAATTCTTTATCTAAGAACCCATCTTGTTGTAAATACACCTGATGTTTTTCAGAATACGGAAAGTACATATTATCTGCCACTGCCTTCCAAAGGGCCAATTCTTTTTTAGATAGTTTTACTTTTTCGGAAATTCTAGAGAAATCTGAAGTATATTCTGTTTCAATTTTTTCAATTTGCTCTAGCGTATAATCTATACACCATTTGGCTAAATAATTAGTATACCAATTATTATTTACGTTATTTTCATATTCATTTGGTCCCGTAACACCAAGAATAACGTACTGGTTTTTATCTGCCGAAAACGTAGCACGCTGTTGCCAAAAACGAGCTATACCAATTAAAACTTCTAGTCCTTTTTCTGGAATATAACTGTAATCTCCGGTGTAGCGGTGGTAATTATATATTGCAAATGCAATGGCACCGTTTCTATGAATTTCTTCAAAGGTAATTTCCCATTCGTTGTGGCACTCTTCGCCATTCATGGTTACCATAGGATATAAGGCTGCACCGTTATTAAAACCTAGTTTTTCAGCATTTTCGATAGCTTTATCCAAATGATTATAACGGTACTCTAAAAGTGTTCTAGCAACGTTTTGATCTTTAGTTGCCATGTAGAACGGGATGCAATACGCTTCGGTATCCCAATAGGTGCTTCCTCCATATTTTTCGCCTGTAAATCCTTTAGGCCCAATATTTAATTTGGAATCCTTACCTAAATACGTTTGGTTTAATTGAAAAATATTGAAACGGATACCTTGTTGGGCTTTTACATCGCCATCAATAGTAATGTCGGCTATTTCCCAAATTTTTGCCCACGCTTGCTTTTGCCCTTCAAGCAATTGATTAAACCCCTTTGTTGTCGCTGTTTTTAAAACGGCTTTTGCAGCATTTACTAAATTAGATTTGTCATGATTTCTATCGACTGTATAGCCTCCAAATTTTTGAATACTAAACGTTTCTCCTTTTTTAACTGCGTGTGCATAACTAAACGACACTTTGTTAGAGCTCTCGGTAATACTAGGCTCAACCAAAACAGATTTACCAGAAAGAAAAACTACCGACTCCATAAAAGTACAAGTATGGAAATGGGTTTTCATGGTTTTCGCTTCAATAAAAGCCTGATTATTTGCATGATTCACCTTAGTGGTGTCCCAAAATTTATCATCCCAATTGGTATCTTCATTGGTAATTCCAGAATCTAAATACGGTTGAAATATAATTTCGGCGTCGCTATTTAAAGGGGTTACCAGGTAATTAATAGCTCCTATTTCATCTAATTCTAAACTTAAAAAACGCTTTACCTCCACCTCTATCTGAATAGAATTGGGTAAGGTTGCTTTAAACGATCTTGATAACCAGCCCTCTTTCATATTGAGTTCTCGCCTAAAATCTTCGACAGATGTACAGGTATTTAAATCTAAGGGCTCGCCATTAATTGTCACGTTAATTCCAATCCAATTTGGCGCATTTAATACCTTAGCAAAGTATTCTGGATAGCCATTTTTCCACCAACCCACACGAGTTTTGTCTGGGTAGTAAACACCAGCAATATAACTCCCTTGAAAGGTATCGCCGGAGTATGCTTCTTCAAAATTTGCACGTTGTCCCATGGCACCATTGCCAATACTGAAAATACTTTCTGAAGATTTTACATGACTTGCATCGAAACCTTCCTCAATGATGGACCAATTATCTGGTTTTATATAATCTTGATTCATTTTTTTAAGATGATAGAGAATGGACTTTAGGCCGCTTAGCTGTTAGACTAGGCTTACTAATACGTCTAGTTCTCGATTATTATTTTTTATTTAATTAATATGAATTCTAGTGCCCCTCAAGCATCAACTTGAAATGCGTGCTATTACCGCTATTTGACTGTCTCTATTTTTGTTATTAATGATTTGATAAAACCTGAAGTTATTTCGGTTAAATCTTCAACATTAAAATCGGCTTTACTAAGGGTTTCCTTATCACCAACACCAATGGAAATCATATGTGCAGCATTTGCAGCATCGATGCCCGCAATGGCATCTTCAAAAACAACACATTGTTCTGGTTTAAGCTTTAATTTTTCTGCTCCAATTAAAAACACTTCTGGGTCGGGCTTAGCCTTAGAAACGCTGTTTCCATCAACAATACCCACAAACCTGTCAAATAAATTAACTTGTTTTAAAATTAAAGGTGCATTTTTACTGGCAGACCCTAATACATATTGTATTCCTAAATCGTCCAGTGTATCGAGTAAGTTACTTGCTCCTGGCAAAATTTCTTCTGGTCCCATTTTATGGATATACTGCAGGTAATGCTCATTTTTGCTTACTAAGAATTCTTGCTTTTTTTCATCGGAAAGTTCTACTTTACCTATGCCCAAAAGAATTTCTAATGATCTAACACGACTTACACCTTTTAGTAGTTCGTTGTGTGCTTCTGTAAACTCAAACCCTAAATGATTTGCCAGCTCTTTCCAAGCTAAAAAATGATATTTTGCCGTGTCTACAATTACACCGTCTAAATCGAAAATAACGCCTATTTTGTTCATGATTTTATGATTGAATTATATCATCAACATCTTTTACTTTATAGACTAAAGATGCTGCAATTAAAAAACTAACACCACTCATCATTAAAGCGAATATGGCTTGGTTGCCATACGCGTATTTTACAAGTGGACCGCCAATTAAGGCATTGATTATTTGAGGAATTACAATGAAGAAATTAAAAATACCCATGTAAACTCCCATTTTTTTTGGCGAAATAGATCCTGCCAAAATAGCATAAGGCATTGCTAAAATACTTGCCCATGCAATGCCTACGCCTATCATAGAAACAATAAGCCAATTTTCGTTTGGCATAATGTAGATAGACAATAAGGCTAAGCCTCCAATAATAAGAGATATTGAATGTGTTTTTTTACGGCCAATTTGTTTAGCAATATAAGGCAATGCAAAGGCGTAAAATGCAGACACTAGATTATAAACCCCAAAGAGAATACCTACCCAATCGCCAGCATTTTGATATGTAGAACTGCTACTATCTGTAAATGGCAACCCATAAATATGCTGCGCAATAGCCGGTGTAGCAAACACCCACATACCAAAAAGCCCAAACCAAGAAAAGAACTGCACCCAACTTAATTGACGCATGGTTGTTGGCATTTTTTTGAAGTCTTCAAAAATATCCCATAAACTCGATTTCTCTTTTTCGTGATTATCTATGGCATCTGCGTGTGCATGTTCGTCTTCAAAACTATCAAGTTCCTCTGGCGAATATTCTTTAGTAGTAACAACAGTAATTAAAATTGAAACCACTAAAATAATTGCACCAATTATAAATGACAGAATTAAATTAAACGGCACAGCACCTTGAATGGTTTCATTAGAAATCCCAAACCAATTGGTCAAGGCATAAGGTAACCAAGAGCCAATAACCGCCCCAAAACCAATAAGTGCAGTTTGCACGCTAAACCCTAAGGTACGTTGATCGGTTCTTAAATTATCGCCTACTAATGCACGAAAAGGCTCCATAGCAATATTAAAGGAGGCATCCATAATCATTAACATTCCTGCTCCAACCCATAAGGCAGGCAAAAAGGCAATAAAAATATCGGCTTGCGGCATAAGCACTAAGCCTACCGAAGCTAAAATGGCACCTACTAAAAAGTAAGGCTTTCTACGGCCAAACCTACCCCAAGTTTTATCGCTATAATGCCCAATAATGGGTTGAACAATTAAGCCCATTAAAGGCGCAATTATCCAAAACCATGACAGTTCGTGAACATCGGCTCCGAAAATTTGAAGTATTCTACTTGCGTTGGCATTTTGGAGTGCAAACCCCATTTGTATTCCTAGAAATCCAAAACTCATGTTCCAGATTTGCCAGAAACTTAATCTGCGCTTTTCCATTAAATAGTATATTAAATTAATACTATTTGATAAGCGGTTTTGTATCAATTTTTATAGAAAAAATCAATATTTCTAATTGATACTACTTATCAAAACTTATTGTGAGAAGTGAAAATATAAGTTTTGATTTCGAGTCAAAGATATAAAAGAATTTCGGTTTTCCTAATTAATTTTATTTCGGCATAGCGTTCTACGAAACTATTTAGTAGATTCTCTTTCAATTATTTCTGTCTCAATAACTAACTTTATAAAATCACGTTTTTGCTCGTTATTTGTAAAGTATTGCTCGGGTTGTGTGTCTTCGGCCTCCAGTCTATCAATTAACAAATTGGCCGATTGCTCGCCTATTTTTTGCCCATGTTGGCTAACGGTTGTAAGGCTTGGTGTTGCGTGTTTAGACAAAACTCCATCGGTAAACCCAATAACCTGAACATCGTCTGGTATTTTTAGCCCGAGTTTCCTAGCCACTTTCATAGCAGAAACTGCATAAAGCTCATTAACCGCAAAAACGCCATGAATATTAGGATTCGATTTAAAAAATTGCGCTATTTCTGCTTCCAAAACGTCCAAATTATTTTCAACATCTAAGCTGTCGTCAATTTTTAAAATAAGATTAGAATCGGCTTCTATTCCATTACTCTGTAGGGCCTCTAAATAGCCTTGAGTCCTTAATTTACCCACACTTACATAATCCAACGTGGTAATTAAAGCTATGTGTTTGCAACCGTTTCCAATAAGTTTCTTTACTGCTTTTACAGCGCCATTAAAATCATCGACAATTACCTTGTCGCAATCTACTTCATCAACAACCCTATCAAACATAACAATAGGCATGCCTTGGTTTATTGTGGCATTAAAATGATGATAATCTTGCTTTAGTAAAGTTTCTTTTGAAATGGAAAGAATAAACCCATCAATGCTACCATTGGCTAGCATTTCCATGTTTATAATCTCTTTGGTAAACGACTCATTTGATAAACCTACAATAACATTATAACCTCTACGATTGGCTACGCGCTCTATACCTCGAATAACTGTCGAGAAAAAGTGATGCACAATTTCTGGTATTAAAATACCTATGGTTTTAGTTTTTCTGTTCTTTAAACTAAGCGCTATATTATTGGGTTTATAATTATATAATTTAGCAAAAGCTTGGATTTTTTGAGTAGTATCTTCACTAATTTCTTTGCTATTGCTAAGCGCTTTAGAAACCGTTGAAACCGAGACATCCAACTCTTTTGCAATTTGCTTTAATGTTATCTTTCTTTTCATATAATTAAAATAGTGTACCGCTTAAGCAGAAATATTTTGTTTAATAAACGTAGTGAGATAAAGGTTTTACCAACACGTTTATTAATGTAAAAATAGCTATAAAAATATTGTTGCTGTAAAGATAGAAGATTATTTAAACTAGCGCTAAATATATGAAATTCTTATTTTAAGATCTAAAAATTAAAAAGTTGTCAACACGAAAACGTTTTCGTAAAATATTTCGTAATACATAATTATTTCTTTACAATTTCTTTACATAGGTTTGGATTGAGAAGTGAAAATATAAGCAAACTAAAACAACTAATTATTTAAACTAATTTGTATGAAAACAACTATTAATAGTTTACTGTTTTTTCTGTTTTTGGCTCCCATCCATATATTTGGGCAAACGCCAATAACGGGCTCAGTGACAGAACAATCTACTTCAATTCCTCTCCCTGGAGTTAATGTTGTTGTAAAAGGAACCAATAATGGTACCGCAACAGACTTTGATGGAAACTACCGTATTGAAGTGAATAACGGAGACGTTATTGTATTTTCCTATATTGGTTTTCAACCTAAGGAGGTTATCTACTCAGGTCAAACAACTCTAGACGTACAATTAACCGAAGACACATCTCAATTAGATGAAATCGTTATTATTGGTTATGGTAGCGTGAAAAAAGAAGACTTAACTGGTGCGGTTGATGTAATTTCGGCAAAAGACTTTAACCAAGGAGCCGTTGTATCTCCAGACCAATTACTACAAGGTAAAGCAGCTGGTGTAAGAATTACAAGTGCTGGCGGACAACCGGATGCTGCACCTAATATTCGCATTAGAGGCGGATCGTCACTTTCCGGAAACAACGCGCCATTAATTGTTATTGATGGTGTACCATTGGATAACGGTGGTGTTGCCGGTGTTGGTAACCCGTTAAGCTTAATTAACCCTAACGATATTGAAAGTTTTAGTATCCTTAAAGATGCATCGGCAACTGCTATTTATGGTTCGCGTGCCTCTAATGGTGTACTTATTATTACCACTAAAAAAGGAACTTCGGGTGAAACTAAATTTAATTTTTCTGCCAGAACGTCTTTAAGTAACATTAGTTCTAACGATCAAGTTCCTGTAATGAATGGTAACGAGTTTGTACAATTTGCACAAACCTACTTCCCAGATAATATTGACGCTTTAGGTGTTCCTGTAGGTAGCGTAGATACCAACCAACCTATAGCACAAATTATTAGCACTCCAAATGGAGATAGAGCTATTTACAATACAGACTGGCAAGATGTTATTTACAGGACTGCCGTAACCAAAGATTATAATTTTGGTGTAAGAGGAAATTTATTGAAAAAAATTCCTGTTAGAGCCTCTGTTGGTTATAACGAAACCGAAGGTGTTGTACAAACCAACGATTACGAAAGAATTACAGCGTCGTTAAGATTAACACCAAAGTTTTTTGACGATCACTTAAAAGTAGATATTAACGCTAAAGGAACTGTTGTAGATAAAAACTCTATAGATGATGGTGCTGCTCTAGGTGGAGCCATCTCCATGGATCCTACAAAACCAGTTTATGATGCAAACTCAATTTTTGGTGGTTTCTACCAGCAATTACAGGCTTCGGACAACCCTAATAACCCAAATGCAAAAATTGGAGCAGGCAATCCATTAGGTGTTTTACTTCAAAGAACTCGACCTGAAAAAGTAAATCGTTTACTCGGTAATATAGAGCTTGATTATAAATTTCATTTTTTACCTGAACTGCGCGCTGTTGTGAATTTAGGATTAGAAGCTTCAAGAGCAGAAATTACTGAAACCTTTTCAGATAACGCAATAAATAGTTATGCGCAAATTGCGAGTGCTGATCCCAGTGCGCCTTTACCTATTGGAACTTTCATCTTGCAACCTGGATTATCATATGCTGAAAATCAACATATAACAAATGTAACTGGAGAATATTACTTAGCATATCGTAAAGAATTTGATGATTTATTTATTAATAATTTTGATGTTCAAGCAGGTTATTCTTATCAAAATTTTAAGAATGATGGTAATAAAAAAATATTTCAATCTGATCCAGCTTATGATGCTGATAAAATAGCGGGGGTTGATTACGATTTAGATAGTGATGGAGTTACAGGGGATAGAGTAAGGAATTTAAACCCTAATAATCCTAATGACCGCTTTTTCAATGAATTGAATCTTCAATCATTTTTTGGGCGTGCTAATATTAACTTAACTAACAAATATTTACTTACTGCTTCTTTTAGAGCAGATGCATCTTCATTCTTTACCGAAGAAAATCGTTGGGGCTACTTCCCTTCGGCAGCATTAGCTTGGAAAGTAAAAGAAGAAAGTTTTTTAAAAGATGTGAATTTTGTTAACGATTTTAAACTAAGATTTGGTTGGGGTGAAACTGGACAACAAGATATTTCTGGACAAGTTGGTTTTTATCCATCCATTCCTTTATTCGAAATAGGAGATGCTAATAGTCAATATATTGAGGGAGTAAACTTATACGACGCTAAAGAGTTCAACCCTGATTTAACTTGGGAAAAATCAACTACATATAATTTAGGTGTAGATTTCGACTTCTTTAAAAACAGTTTTCTTTCAGGTTCTTTTGATATCTTTAAAAGAGAAACTACAGACTTGCTAGTGTTAACTGGAGTTTCTCCTGGATCAGCACTAAGCGATCAAGTTATAAAGAATGTAGGATCTACTGAAAGTAAAGGTTTTGAATTAAATCTAAACTTAAACCCTGTACAAAATGAAGTTTTCAACTTATCTTTTAATGGAAATTTATCATATAATTTTACTGAGGTAACTGACTTAGAAGGTGTTGAACAAATTAACGCTCCTGATGGTGGTCTTGCTATTGGAACAGGAAATATTTTATTAAGACATGCATTAGGCGAACAAGCTGGTTCTGCTTGGGTGTTAAAACAAGTTTATGATACAGCTGGAGACCCAATTCTAGGATCTTTTGTAGATTTAAATGATGATGGTAGAATTACTGAAGCTGACAGATACTATAGAGCTATACAACCTAACTGGACTTTTGGTTTTGGTTTTAATATGAACTACAAAAACTGGGATTTTAGTGCCAGTTTTAGAGGTCAATTAGACGGCGAAATTTATAACTCTAGACGATTAACACATGGCGCCATAGAAAATGCGCTAGCCTTAGATGGTAATTCATTTAACAACACGCTAAACTTCTATTCAGGCGAAGCAAGTACAGTGTTTACAGACATCGTAGACCCTGTGCAATACTCAGATTACTTTCTTGAAGGGGCGTCTTTCTTAAGATGCGAAAACATTGTAATTGGGCACACCCTAACTAATGTTATAAAAAATGCATCATTAAAAATATATGGAGCCGTTAACAATCCATTCTTAATTACTAATTACTCCGGACAAGATCCTGAGAATTTCAATGGAATTGATAATGATTTCTATCCAAGAGCAACGATATATAATTTAGGTGTAAATATTGATTTTTAAACTAAAGAAATTATGAAAAATAAAATTTTTAAATTACTATTTGGTTTAGTAGTAGTCTTCACTGTTAACATAGGTTGTACAGATGATTTAAATACTGAACCTTTAATAGAATTATCATTAGAAGAATTGCTAGATCAAGACCCTCAAGCGGTTGAGGGGATATTATCTAGGCTTTATGGTTCATTTTCGCTTTCGGGAGCAAAAGGGCCTGAGAGTTCAGATATTAGTGATAATGCTGGAGAATCACCTTTTTTAAGAGGTATTGTAAACTTACAAGATTTTGCTGCCGATGCCATGAAAAATAGATGGGGAGATAATGGTTTAGACCAATTAACAACCACTACAGATTGGACTCCAGAAAATAAATTCTTTAGATACTTATACAACAGAATCTTTTTCACTATTCCACAATGTAACAACTTACTTTCTATACTACCAAATGTAGATGTAGAAGACAAAGATGGAATTATTTCTGAAGTACGCTTTATTAGAGCTTTAGCTAATTATTATTTAATAGATGTATTTGGAAAAGGTGTAATTGCTACAGAAGAAAACTTTGGTCAATCAGAATTATTACCAGAAGCATCACGCCAAGAATTATTCGACTTTGTTGAATCTGAATTGTTAGAAATTGAAGCTATATTACCAGTAACTAATACTTATGGTAGAGCAACAAAAGGAGCAGCTAGAATGTTATTAGCAAAATTATATTTGAATGCTGAAGTGTATACAGGTACACCTCGATATGCTGATGCAGCCTCATTTGCTAATAAAGTAATTACTGAAGGGCCTTATTCATTAGCAAACGATTTTGTTAGTATATTTTCTGCAGATAATGATTCGTCAACCGAAATTATATTCCCTTTAATTGCTGATGCTCAAGTAAGTCAAAGTTTTGGAAATACTACCTATATTGTAAATGGTAGTTTAAACGATGCCACAATACCATTAGCCCAATTTGGCGCTACTGAAGGTTGGGGTGGACATAGATCAAGCAAAGCTTGGTACGGATTATTTGGTGATTTAGGAACATCAAACGATGATAGAGCTAAATTATTTTGGACTGAAGGCCACAACTATGAAATGGAAGATTATAAAGAGTGGACAGATGGTTATCCATCAATAAAGTTTAGAAACACAAGCTTTTCTGGTACTTCAAACCAAACTAGTTTTTCTCCAACAGATTTTCCTTTATTCAGACTTGCTGATGCTTACTTAATGTATGCGGAATGTGCTGTTCGAGGAGCTACAGGAACAGACATGGGAACAGCAGTGCAATATGTAAATGATGTTCGGGATAGATCAAATGCAAGCCTTATCACTCAAAACGATTTAACAGAACAATTTATAATTAACGAACGCGGAAGAGAATTAAACCTTGAAGGACACAGACGTACTGATTTAATTCGATTTGGTATGTTTACAGGAGGATCTTATCTATGGCCATGGAAAGGTGGTGTAAAAGCCGGAACTTCTATACCAGCAACTTATAATTTATACCCAATTCCTTCGTCGGCTTTACAGGCTAACCCGAATTTAACTCAAAACCCAGGATATTAAAAACTAAACACAAACTATTATGAAAAATATAAAATTATTATCATTCTTATTTATAGCCTTCATAAGCTTTAATGCTTGCGATCAAGATGACGACTTAGTATTTACGGCTTCCGAAGCCCAAGACTTTGTTTTCAACACAACATTTTTAAATAATTATATATTAAGTTCTGGTGTTAATAGCAATTTAGCAGAACGCTTTACATGGAACCATGCTAATTTTAATGTTCCAACACAAATAACATACAATCTACAGGCAGCTACAATGTCTGACTTTAGTGATTATGTAGGTAACCCTGAAGCTGACGACTTTAACACTTATAATTTAGGTACCACGAGTTCAAACGAATTGGCAGTAACAGTCGGTCAAATGTTAAAATTAGCTAATTTAATTGAGGGTATTGATAATGACCCTAACACGACAGATATTCCTAATAATAGCCAATTGTATTTTAGATTGAGAGCTACAATTGGAACGGACGCAAGCTTGGAATCGTTTTCTGCAATACAAACATTAAATATTGAATTACAAGAAACTACTGATGGAGGCGGAGGCGCTTTTGAAGTAGCATCGTGGGGTGTTGTAGGTTCTGGTTATAATAACTGGGGCGCATTTGCTGATGGTAAATTTTACACAACGGCAACGCCAGGAGTAATCGTATCATACGTTAATTTACTAGATGGTGAAATTAAATTTCGCGAAAATAATGCTTGGGATAATAGCCTAGGTGATGCTAATAACGATGGTATTTTAGATACAGATGCCGATAATAATATTGCGGTAACAGCTGGTGATTATAAAATTACTATTGACACTAATGATAACGCTTATACTATCGAGCCATTTTCATGGGGTGTAGTTGGTTCTGGATTTAATGATTGGGGAGCAACGCCTGATGCTAAATTCTACTACGATTACACAACCGATACTTTTAAAGCAGGCGTTCAATTATTAGACGGCGAAATTAAATTTAGAATGAACAACGCATGGGATGTTAGTTTTGGTGACGCCAATGCTGATGGTATTTTAGATACTGATGCTGATAATAATATAGCATCAACTGCCGGACATTACTTAATTACAATTAACCTAAATGATAATTCTTATACCATAGAAGAATCAAATGTATATGGTGTTGTTGGTTCTGGATATAACGATTGGGGAGGCGCTGGACCTGATGCTTCATTAACCGAAATTCAACCAGGTGTATGGTTTGCTGAAAACATCACGTTATTAGATGGTGAAATTAAATTCCGTCAAAACAATACTTGGGATGTAAGTTATGGCGATGCTACTGGTGATAATCTTTTAGATACCGACGCCGACAATAACATTGCATCTGAAGCTGGAAACTATGTTATTAGCATAGACTTTAATGATGCCGAGGGTATTAAATACTCTATCGGAAAAAGGTAAACTCTTTAAAAAGAAGTAAATTTTTTTGAATTAAAAAGAGGTTGCACGCTTAAAATTTGCAACCTCTTTTTTTATAAAACATTATGGCATGAAGAAACTTGTACTTATTTTTTTATTATTTATTAATTGGTGTTTCGCACAACAGCAAACAGTTACACACACTGTTTCGCCTTCTCCTTTTGAGGAAGACGATAACATAACCATTACCATACAAGGCAGCAGTATTAATGAAGTAACTTGGGGCGTAACAGGAAACGAACTTTATCTTTGGGCTTGGTCTTTAGACACCAATTTAGCCAACGAACAAGGCTGCCCTACTAATGGCTCTTGGGACAACTCTAATGAAGCGCATAAACTAACCTATAATAGCGGTGCAGACACTTATACTATTTCATTTGTACCTACCGCATTTTTTTCTAGAACAAATATTGGAAGAATTGGCTTTTTAGTTAAAGCTAAAGATGGCTCTGGCGATAAAAAATCGCAAGATATTTTAGAGAATGTTGGTGCCTTTCAATTATCTTTAAGTGCTCCTAGCAACACAACTAGCATTATAAATTCGGGAAGCAACCTTAATATAACGGCTTCAAATACGGGTGGCAATGCAGGTTATATACTAAAGGCAAATGGCAGTACTATTAACACACAATCTGGTATTGCTTCGTATGCATATACAGATACAAATATAACAGCCAATAGAAATTACATTCTAGAAGTTACTGTAGGCGGCGTAACAAAAACAAAATCATTTTCTGTTATTGTAGACCCTGGATCAGAGTTTAGTGTAATGCCACAAACCTATTTAGATGGTATTACTTATGATAATAGCGACCCAACTAAAGCAACTTTAGTGCTTTACGCTACGGGTAAAGACTTTGTTTATGTTGCTGGTAGTTTTAATAATTGGCAACCAGATGCTTCTTACGCCATGAAACGAGACCCTTCTAGAAACAACAAATTCTGGCTTACTTTAACTGGTTTAACACCTGGACAAATTGAAACCTTCCAATATTGGGTAGTAGATAAAACACCCATTGCAAACTCTCCAACATTAGTTAAAACGGCAGACCCATACTCTACTTTAGTTTTATCCCCTTTTGACGACCCTTATATTCCGGCTTCAACATATCCTAACTTACCAACCTATCCAGCTGGTCAAGATCGTGAAGTCACGGTTTTACAAACAGGAAAAACACCATATAACTGGCAGGTTACAAATTTCGAAAAACCTAAAAAAGAAGATTTAGTTATTTATGAAGTTTTAATTCGCGATTTTGATGCCGATAGAAATTTTCAAGACCTAATTGATAAAATAGATTACTTTAAAAACTTAAATATAAATGCTATTGAACTTATGCCGATCATGGAATTTGAAGGCAACGAGAGTTGGGGTTACAACACCTCATTCCATATGGCTTTAGATAAGTTTTACGGAACGGAAGATAAATTTAAAGAACTTGTTGATGTTTGTCACCAAAACGGTATTGCCGTTATACTAGATGTTGCATTAAATCATGCCTTTGGAAGAAACCCTATGGTACGCATGTGGATGAACGACCCTGATGGCGATGGTTGGGGAGAACCAAGTTCTGAAAACCCATACTTTAATGAAACGGCAAAACATACGTATAGCGTGGGTTCAGATTTCGATCATTCAAACTCGTTTACCAACGTATATACAAAACGTGTAGTTAAGCATTGGATAGAAGAATTTAACATTGACGGGTTTCGTTGGGATTTAACAAAAGGTTTTACCCAAGAGTGCTCCTTTGGCGATGAAGGCTGTACAAATAGTTACCAGCAAGACCGTGTTGATATTTTAAAAGATTATGCCGACTATTCATGGAGTTTAGATGAAACTCATTATGTTATATTCGAACATTTAGGAGCCACTTCCGAAGAGCAACAATGGGCTAATTACAGAATTGGAGATGCTATTCCTAAGGGCGTTATGATGTGGAGCGAAATGTGGACACCTTACAAAAACCTAGCACAAGGACAAACAACAGATATTAATTTTGACAGAATGGGCCACAATGCTCATGGATTTACTGAAAAACGTGCACTTGGTTTCCCAGAAAGCCATGACAAGGACAGAATTATGTATGAAATGACCGCTTTTGGCACGAGTACAAATCCGTCTCATGATGTTACAGATTTAAATATCGCTTTAAAAAGAATGTCCGCTTTAGGCGCCATATCGCTTACCGTGCCAGGACCAAAAATGGTTTGGCATTTTGCCGAACTAGGCATGGAAAATTCTATTTGGATGTGCGCTAATGGTGCTGTTAATACCGATTATGATGGTAATAATGATGGCGATTGTAAATTAGATACTAAGCCACAACCACAATGGACCAATAACTGGTTAAATGACACTAATAGGAGTCAAGTTTATAAGGATTGGTCTAGATTAAATGCACTTAAAATTAATGAAGCCGTTTTTGAAGGTAATTATAATATTACCTCTGGTACACAAACACCTAGAATAAGCATTTATACTGGAAACGAAAACACCTCTGATACAGCACTTAAAAACGTTATTATAATAGCAAACTTTTCGGTAACAAACCAAACTGTAAATCCTAGTTTCCCTTATTCTGGAGATTGGTATGATTTGATGGATGAATCCGCTACAACTGCAACAATTGATGGCTCAACCACCGCTGTAAATCTTGCTCCTGGCGAATTTAAAGTGTACGGAAACCAAACCTCAACCTTATCGACTAAGGATTATGAGCAGCCATTAAATACTAAAATATACCCAAATCCAGCATCTACATCATTTCAAGTAAACACAGCTTTGGAGGCGGTTTTAATTTATGATATTACTGGAAAACTAGTAAAAACCTTTAGAGGCGAATTTAGTGCAGGTAATGCTTTTGATATAGCCAACTTAAAACCGAGTATTTACCTAGTTAAAATAACGAATACTGTTGGGGCAACACATACTGTAAAACTTGTAAAACAATAGTTAAAAACAGAATAAAAACAAAAAAGCTTCTCAATTCCTATCTGGAACATGAGAAGCTTTTTTTTATGCTAAAAGGCTATAGTATTCTAGCTATTTCCTTTTTTATAGTCTTCTAAAAACTTAGCTAAACCAATATCTGTTAAAGGGTGTTTTAATAAACCTTTAATAGATGATAATGGTCCCGTCATTACATCACTTCCTAATTTAGCACAATCAATAACGTGCATCGTGTGACGTACAGATGCTGCTAGGATTTGAGTTTCGAAACCGTAGTTATCGTAAATTTGTCTAATTTCTGCAATAAGGTTTAAACCATCTGTAGAGATATCATCTAATCTACCAATAAAAGGAGACACATAAGTTGCTCCTGCTTTCGCTGCTAAAAGTGCTTGACCAGCAGAAAAAACTAAAGTTACATTAGTCTTAATTCCTTTATCAGAAAAATATTTACAAGCTTTAATTCCATCTGCAATTAATGGTAATTTAACTACGATTTGAGGGTTTAAAGCCGCTAAAGCTTCACCTTCTTTAACCATACCTTCAAAATCTGTTGAGATTACTTCGGCACTTACATCACCTTCAACTATATCACATATTTTTTTGTAATGCGCTATAATATTATCGGCACCTGTAATACCTTCTTTAGCCATTAAAGACGGGTTGGTTGTAACACCATCTAAAACACCAAAAGCTTGTGCTTCTGCAATATCATCAAGGTTTGCTGTATCTATAAAAAATTTCATATCTCTTAGTTTATTTTGTTAAAACTGATTCGTTTAAATAGTCTAATACTTGTTTGCTTACTTTCTCTCCAGTAAAACCAAACTTATCATCTAGAACTTTTGCTGGTGCAGAATAACCAAAGTGAGTTAATCCAAATACTTTACCATTATCTCCCACAAGACCTTCTAAATTAACAGGTAATCCTGCAGTTAATCCAAATAACGGTGTGTTTTTAGGAATAACACTGTTTTGGTATTCTTTAGATTGATTTCTGAATACACCTTCTGAAATTATAGAAGCTATACTCACCTTTAAATTTTCCTTTTCTTCTAATATTTGAGCCGCTTCAAATAAGGTAGCAACTTCTGATCCGTTCGCTACTAAAACCACATCTGGGTTTGCAACTTCTTTTACCAAATAACCACCCTTTTGAGCCTCTAAAGCATCTTGATATCTTGATGCGCCTTTAGCAGGAAGATCTTTAATACCTTGTCTAGATAAGATTAAACCAGATGGTGAGTCTGTGTTTTCTAAAGCCATTTTCCAAGCAACGCTAGTTTCAGCTGAATCTGCTGGACGCATAGCTAAGAAACTGTTTTTACCACTATGGTTTTTAAGCTTTTCTAATAAACGTATTTGAGCTTCTTGCTCTACTGGTTGGTGTGTTGGTCCATCTTCACCTACTCTAAAAGCATCGTGTGTCCAAACATATTTTACACCTAGTTCTTGAATACCACTTAAACGGATAGCTGGTTTCATGTAATCTGAAAACACAAAGAATGTTGCTACTACAGGAATAATTCCACCGTGTAAAGCAATACCGTTTGCAATACAAGCCATAGTTAATTCGGCAACACCCGCTTGTAAAAACGATCCGCTAAAATCGCCTTTTTGTAATGCTGACGATTTTTTTAAGAATCCATCAGTTTTATCACTGTTAGATAAATCGGCAGAAGACACAATCATGTTTTCTACGTTTTCAGCTAAATATGCTAACACATTTGAAGAGGCCGCTCTAGAAGCTAAACCTGCTTTATGCTCGATAGATTCGAAATCTAATTCTGGAAGTTTTCCTGATAAGAAGAAATCTAATTTATTAGCTAAAGCTTCATTATCTTTTCTCCAAGCATTTATAACAGCTTTCTTTTTAGCTGCTTCTGCTGTTTTTTCTTCAATGATATTCTTGTATAACGCACTTACGTTCTCGTATATATCAAAAGGACTGTCAACACTAGCCCCTAAATTTAATAAGGTTTTTTCGTAATCTGCACCCGTTGCTCCAATTGGCTGACCGTGTAATTCACAGTATCCTTCAAACATAGTACCATCGGCAGCTACACAACCTTTACCCATTATTGTTTTTCCAATAATTAAGGTTGGTTTTTCGGTTTCGTTATTAGCATCGGTTAATGCCTTTCTAATTTCATCGTGATTATGAGCATCGATAGTAACGACTTTCCAACCCCAAGCTTCATATTTAGCCGCGGTATCTTCACTAGTTACCTCGTCTGTAGATGTTGATAATTGAATGTCGTTAGAATCGAAAAACATAATAAAGTTGCTTAATCCTAAGTGACCTGCAATTCTACCAGCACCTTGAGATATTTCTTCTTGAATACCTCCATCAGAAATAAATCCATAAATTTTATGGTTTAACCAATCTCCAAAACGTGCTTCTAAAAATTTAGCAGCAATAGCAGCTCCCACACCCATAGTATGACCTTGCCCTAATGGACCAGATGTATTTTCTATTCCTCGTGCCACATCTACTTCTGGATGCCCCGGAGTAATAGACCCCCATTGACGGAAGTTTGCAACATCGTCTTTAGCATAATTTCCTAGTAAATAGTACTGTGCATACATTAATGTAGATAAATGACCTGCATCCATAAAGAAACGATCTCTAAATGGCCATGTCATATCTGATGGATCATAATTAAAAAATTCTGAATAAAGGATATGCATAAAATCTGCCCCTCCCATTGGGCCACCTGGATGACCTGAATTTGCCTTTTCTACCATAGCTACACATAATGCTCTTATATTATCTGCTGCTTGTAAATTAATGTCTTTGTTCATTTTTTTAATTATGATTAATATTTAATTGCTTAAAAAAACAGGGCGATTGTATACCTAAATAGCTATCAAAACACACGGTTTTTGCAAATATATAATCTTTAAATCGTTAGGGGTAAATAAATAGTAAAATTTTTTAATAACAAGTGTTAACATCTCTAAAATACTACGTTGATTATACGAATAATGAAAAATAGCTAATAGAAAACAGTTACTTGTTTATGATATTAACGTATTTGTTAAAAAATCAACTTATAAAATATAATGACTTGCTATTTTTGTAAAACTAGCAATTTGCTCTTTTTCCCAAGCCTCGTTTCTTCCTAACTCCGTAGCTAAAATAGAGGCAACAACTGGTGCTATTTCTACTGCTACTTTGGCATCTAAAAACAATACTCTTACACGTCTTGCTAAAACATCGTCCAGAGTTCTTGCCATTTCATTTCTTATAGCCCAAACTACTTCTGCCTTTGTAAACTCTAGTCGTTCATGTAATTTCTCGCCTAATTCTGGAGATTTTTTAATAAGGGCGATAATATATTTTTTATCACTTCCGTAGACATACAAATGTTCCGATTTATCTAAAGCACCATCTGCACCATGAATTAATAAGGTTTTAGTTATACACTTGGCGTTTGGCAATTTACCTAGTTTAATTACTCTATTAATAGTGTCCTGTGCCATACGGCGGTAGGTTGTCCATTTACCTCCTGTTATTGTAATTAAGCCAGATTTAGATTTAATAATTTTATGGCTTCTTGAAATTTCTTTAGTTTTTTCTGAATTATCTTTTGGAGCAGCCAAAGGGCGCAAGCCTGCAAATATGCTTAACACATCTTGTTTGCCCACAGGTTTAGTTAAATACGCATTTGCTGTTTCTATAATAAATTCGACTTCTTGACTAAGCGCTTTTGGTTCCAAACTATGACTTTCCATAAGCGTATCTGTAGTTCCTACAACAACTCTATTATGCCATGGTACTAAAAACAACACCCTACCGTCCTTTGTTTTAGGAATCATGATAGCATCGTTTCCGGGTAAATAGGATTTATCGAGAACCACATGCACACCTTGGCTAGGACGAATTTTATCTTTAGCTTGGGCATTGTCCATTTTTAAAACATCGTCTGTAAAAACACCTGTAGCATTTATTACTGCTCGACTATTTAAGGTATAAGAGGCTTTAGTTTCGGAATCTACGGCCTGAACACCACATATTTTACCGGTATCATTTTTAAGTAAATTGGTTACTTTAAAATGATTAAGTACCGTTGCTCCATGCTCAATACAAGTTTGCGCCAAATTTATGGCAAGTCTAGAATCATCAAACTGACCGTCGTGATAAACAACACCGCCTTTTAACCGCTTCTTTTTTAGAGTTTTTAAACGTGTTTCTGTTTCATCTTTTGAAATTCTAGATGATTTCCCAAAACTTAATTTTCCAGATAAAAAATCGTACACTTTAAGGCCTATGGTGTAAAAGAAACTATCCCACCAACTATAATTAGGAATAATAAATGATTGATCGCCTACCAAATGCGGTGCATTTTTCAACATTAATCCGCGCTCGTATAGGGCTTCTTTTACCAAATCGATATTTCCTTGGGCTAAATAGCGTACACCTCCATGTACTAATTTTGTACTTCGGCTAGAGGTTCCTTTAGCAAAATCTACTTGTTCTAGAAGTAAAGTTTTAAAACCTCGCGAAACACTATCTAAAGCAACACCTAAACCGGTAGCTCCGCCACCAATAACAATTACATCCCAATCTGTATTTTCTTTTAATTGATTTACTAAAGTTGCTCTATTAAACAAATTGAATGTTTTTAATTATTACCCCCTTTAAAAATTGAACTACAGCCTATTGTTTTTAATACTCTGTTTTATCCATTTTAGTTTCCCATTTCTTAAATGCTTCAATAGCGATATCTCTTCCTAGTTGTTTAAAAGGAATACTTCTTTTTTCGTAAGGCAAAGGGATTTCTTTATAAATAAAGGCATCATCAAAACCTATATTTGCTGCATCTATTTGGTTGCTACCATAGTATACTTTATCTGGTCTTGCCCAATAAATTGCACCTAAACACATAGGACATGGCTCGCAGGATGTATAAATCTCACAGCCTTCTAATTGAAACGTGTCTAAGTTTTTGCAAGCATCTCGTATTGCGGTAACCTCGGCATGTGCCGTAGGGTCGTTTGTTGATGTTACTTTATTATTACCACGACCAACTATTTTACCATCTTTTACTATGATACAGCCAAAAGGACCTCCTTCGTTATTATCCATTCCAGAAATAGCTGCATCTACAGCCTCTTGCATAAAAAGTTTTTTATCTAATTCACACATATTACACTACTTTTTCGTCTTTTTTTTTTAAAAAGTGAATTTACATAAAAAACATGGCAACTTTGCTAGGAACTAATATTTAAATCATGGACCATAAACACAAACTAATTGATATAAAAAGGCACCGATTTTATTGATATAATTTAAGTTTTAAGAGGTGTTTTTAAATAAAAAAAGAGAGCCACAATTTCTTGTTAACCCTCCTGCTATTAAAAAAACTAATGAATAATTGATTTAAAAAAATTAAAAACGTGATTAAGCCTCTCTTCTATAAACATCTAAATTGATGTCGTTTTCCTGATAATCATACTCTTTAAGAAATGGGCGAGAGTCAATTGAAATATTATGAAGATCCTCAACCGTTAATGGTTTACTTAAATAATCTAAGCAATAAAAGTTTGCTTTTGCCTTATTTACATCTATTAAATTAATTGCGGAAGTAAGCATATATATTTTTAAACCCTTAACATCTAAAAACTCCAATTCTTTTAGTCTATCAAGAAACTCAAAACCATTACATTGTGGCATATCATAATCTAAAATCAAAACATTTGGTCGTGTTAAGTGATTAAGATTATTTGGATGCAAAGAGATTTTTAAATACTCAAGAGCTGTTACCGGGCTACTAAAATCTACAACCCTAATTGTTTCATCAAACTGTTCAACAACTTGCTTAATTATAAATAAATCTACTTCACTATCATCTACTAGCACTATGTTTCTTAATGGTTTCATGCAGTTTTAGTTTTTTAATTTATGTTTAGACTAATATCTTTACTAAGTTTACTAAAATCTTTTAACTCTTGCGTAGATATGGTAGCCGAAACCACAATACCTCTAGTATTTATTACAGGACCAATTTGTGAAATAAAAACGACATCCTCACCTTCAGAATTAACACCATAAGTTTGAAATTGATCTGGCTTAGCGTTATCAAAAACATTTCTAATAATTTGCTTAACCTTATTGTGAAAAATTGGGTTTATAAAACCATATAAATTACACCCTAAAACTTCTTTCTCACATAATTTCCCAAAGCCCCGGTTAGAATTTATAATTTCGGCAAAGGCATTTATTGAAAGCACTGAGTTTGAAATACAATTATAATATGTTTTATTAGGCGTTTCAGTGCTTATAACTTTTAATTTAGCATCATGATTTGCTTGATCGTTAAAATGGAAAGCAACAAATTTATCGATGCTTCCTGACTCGTTTCTTCCGGGTACTATCATGGTATCTAACCTATACAATTTACCCGAACTTGTATAATCTGTTATTATTCCTTTCCAAATTCCACCATTCTTAATCTCCGACCATATATCCTTATAAATTGGATTAGCATGTCTTCCAGATTTTAAAATTGTATTTAATTCCCCTACAATTTTATGATGAGGAATTTCAATTAACTCAGAAAACTTATGATTGGCATAAACTATTCTTCCTATAATATCTATAATAGAAATACTTGTGTGATTATCTAAAAATGCTTCTAACATACTATCTGGATTATCTCTCCAAACTTCTTGTTTCATTAGTTTCATAACATGTTTGTTTTTGATTTAAAATATTAATCAAAGACTATAATAATATTGTTGAAAATTAGATTTGCGGCACTTTGCCAAAAGTCAAACAAGCTTAAAATTTACCTTTTTTTAATAATTATTTTTTTAAATGAATTATTTTAAATGTGTTGATTATCTTTTATTAATGGCATTCTACTTTATTAGAAACATCTAAGTACATAGACACAAAACTTTCAATATTGCCCTCGTTATCTTTTGTTGGCACAATTGTAGATTCTAACTCAAACTGCTTCCCTGTTTTTGTTTTACTAGATAAAATCCCTTTCCATACCTGTCCGTTTTCTATAGTTTTCCATAACTCTTTATAAAAAGGATCTTTTCGAATATCGGAAACAAACAATCTATTTACCACGCCTAAAAGCTCACTTTCTTTACTTTCGGTTATGGTACAAAAACGATCGTTCGCATATACTATTCTTCCCAATTTATCTGAAACGGAAACGGCTACATTGCTTTTTATAAATTCAGAAATCGCAATCTCTGGATTTGTGCGCCACATGTAATGTTTAATTGCTTGCATCGAATATTTGTTTAGCTTTAATAGAATGAGCCAAGGCTTCATCAAAATCTTTAAAGATTTTATATGGCGTGTTGGGCTCATAAATTCTTTTATATGAGTTTATTAATAATTTTGTGTTTAATGAATTGACAATAAATGCTTCATAAATTCTTGCCTTTTTAAAAACCAAACTACTTGCAAAAAATTTAGCTGCAGATGTACTTAGATTACCTTGATTATCTCTAACATCAATTATAAATGGAGCAGATCTGCCTTCCAACAACTCTAAAACAGCAACTTCATACTCTTCTAAAGTATTTTGCTCTAGTGTTAAATAGGTTTCTGTGTTACTGAATTCGCAAAAGAGAATTCCTTGAGAATCTGTCCAAAATCGTGCTTTATTAAGTTTAATTTCTTTTTTAATAGGGTTCATTATGAGAGAGCATTAAAAAAATGATTAGTTTCTAGCGAATAAGAAATCGCATTATTATAATTTTTAAAAATTTTGTTTGGAATTATGGGGTCGTATATTTTTCTTAAAGCAACGAGTGCAAATTGAATAAAACAGGAATTGACCACAAAGGACTTTGATAGTATAGCTGATTTTAACTCAGGATTATTTGCTATTACTTGAATTACAGTATAAGCTTCTTTTTCTTTAAGTATTCTAAGATCGACTAATAAAGGAAAATAACTGCCGCCGGAAATTGATGTAATTGTATTTACATATTCTTCTAAAAACTCTTCACTAAATTCCTTAGTGCATTCTCCTCTTTCAAATTTGCAAAAGAGAATTCCCTCGTCGAGCCAAAACTTAGCCTTATTACATTTTCTTTTATTTTCCATTAGCAGTTATTCTATTGAAAACTAAAGAACAATTGGCATGCCAAAGCAATAAAAAGAGTAATAAATTAATTTTAACCTACTGATTTACAGATGATTAATCGTGTTAATTTAAAAATCACACATGAAACAAAAACCACGGTATACCGTTATTTAAACACCGCTAAATTAAGAACCACGGTAATCCGTTATTTTTTAGAAGGTTTTGTTATACCTAGTTTTTTCATTCTATCTCTCAAGGTACTAGGTTTAATATCTAGAAGTTTTGATGCGCCATCATCTCCATGAATTTTCCAATCGCACTTTTCTAATGTTTTTAAAATATGATTGCGCTGAACTTCATCAAGAGTAAGGCTTGTATAGTTTTTAGATAACTCTTTTAATACTGTAGTTTCATTAACAGGCGATAGCATTAAGGTTTCTGAGTCTGATAAGATTACAGCTCGTTCTACTAAATTTTCTAACTCTCTTATATTACCAGGCCAGTTATGAGACATAAGATCGTCCATAGCATCACTAGGTATATATTTAATATGTTTTTCGTAAGCTTTATTAAATTTATCTACAAAATGCTCCACTAACAATGGTATATCATCTAACCGATCTTTTAAAGGCGGCACATTAATAGGGAACACATTAAGCCTAAAAAATAAATCTTCTCTAAACTGTTTCTTTTCAATTTCTTCTTTTAGATCTCTATTTGTTGCAGCTATTACCCTAACATCTAATTTTTTTGAGCCCGTACCTCCAACAACTTCAATTTCTCCTTCTTGTAAAAATCTTAAAATTTTTGGTTGCATATCTAAAGGAAGCTCTCCTATTTCATCTAAAAATAAAGTACCACCATCTGCCAATTCAAATTTCCCTGTTTTATCACTAAAGGCACCTGTAAACGATCCTTTTTTATGCCCAAACAACTCACTCTCAATAAGCTCCCTAGGAATTGCAGAACAATTTATTTTAATTAAAGGCTTTTTATTACGTAAACTAATATTATGAATTGCTCGAGCTAGTAACTCTTTACCTGTACCCGATTCTCCCAACAACAACACCGATGCATTGGTTGGCGCTACTTTTTCTACTTCGGTTAACACTTTACTAAACACCTCACTGCCGTAAACCATTTCTTCATAGTTAAAAACTAAGGCTAACTCGTTTCTTAGATATACATTTTCTTGTTCTAACTGTTCTCTTAAATGATTTAACTCTTTATTAGCAGCAGAAAGTTCGGCATTTGCAATAACAAGGTTTTTTTCTGCTATTTTACGCTCGGAACTTTCAACCATTAAGGACACAATACTTGCTATAGAGGTAACAAACTCTTCCTCTTCTGCAGTCCATTTTCTTTTTTCTCCAATATGCTCGAAACAAATAACACCATACATACCTTGGTTTCCCTGAATAAAAACATCTAATATCGAGGTTACACCTAAAGGGTTTAAATAATTTTCTGCAAATCCTTTTGTTATTTCATGATTAACGGCGTCTTCAATACTTAATAAACTATTACCTATTAATGCATCAAAATAGCCTTGATTATCCTTATTAGTTAAGTTTAACCCTTCTTCAAACTTACCTGTTTCTAAAACATATAGTTTTTCACAAATAATAGCGGTTTTGTCTTCATTAAATTTCCAAACACCAACACGTGCCACATTTAAACTGGCTGCAGAGAGAGAAATTATTCTTTGTAAAGAACTATAATAATTAGACCCCACGAGGGCCGTTAGTTCCATAATTAATTTTTTCTTCTGGATAGATTTCCGAGCAACATCTTCTAGTATTCTTTTTGCTTTTTCTTCTTCCGAAACATCTTTTATGGTAGCAAATAGCGCAATAACCTCACCTTCATCATTTTTAATATTTCCTGATAAAAATGATATTAGATATTTTTCACCATTTTTTCTAATAAACTCTAGATGAAACGACTTAGCTTCACCTTTAGCCACTTCGTCTTTAATTTTCATCATTAATTGCAAATCTTCTGTTTTTGCAAATGGGTAAGGCAAATTCAAGCCAATAAGTTCTTCTTCTGAATATCCAAAAATGTCACATAACGCATCGTTAACCAATATGATTTGCCCCTCGAGATTTACAATTAATAAACCTTCTTGCATAGACATAATAAGCTTATCTGAAAATGCTTTGGCCGCTTGTAATTCTAACTCTGCTTTTTTACGAGCCGTTATATCTTGAATGGTTCCATAAAAAAATGATGCTTCGCCATTTTCAAAGACGACTTCACCCAATCCATGAATCCACTTTAATTCTTTACTTTTTTTCGTGAATATTCTATACTCTAAATCAAACTTCTGTCCTGTTTCTATACTCCTTTCAATTTCCTTATCACATATATCAACATCTTCAGTATGGGTTATTGCTCTCCAATCATCTAATGCTATTTTGGTATTTATATTTAACTCTGCTATCTCTTTTAGAATTACGGAAGTTTCAGCTATTCCCGTTTTTATATCTAAGGTATAACTACCTATTTTTGCGATTTTTTGAGCTTCTAATAACGATTTTTCACTTTCTTTTATTTTTATTTCCGCCTCTTTTCGCTCTGTTATATCTTGAATGGTACCATGAAAACTTGTGCAAATTCCATCAACAAAAACAAATTCACCCAAACCGTGAATCCATCTTAACACCTTGTTTTTGGCAGTAAACACTCTATACTCCAAATCGAATTTCTCACCACGTTTTTGGCACTCTAAAACCGTTTGCTTAACTAACTGCCTATCATCGGGATGTACTATTGTTTTCCATAGATTAAAGCTAATATCTTTATCAACACTTATCTCTAAAATTTCATTAAAAGTGACTGAAGTTTCGGCAACGAGTTCTATAAGATCTAAATTAAAGCTACCTGTTTTTGCGATTTTTTGAGCCTCTAATAGCGATTTTTTACTTTCTTTTATTTTTATTTCTGCTTCTTTGCGCTCATTAATATCCTGTATAGTTCCAAAAAAGTTTGTTGGCTTGCCATCATTATAAATGGCATCACCTAGTATATGAAACCATCTTGTTCTTTTTTTGTTGTAAGTAATTATTCGATATTCGAAATCAAATTTCTCGCCTGTTTTAATACTATTGTTCATCTCTTCAATAAACGCAAGCCTATCTTCAGGATGTAATATCTTAGTATTCCAAAATTCCAAGGTTATTTGGCTTTTTTGGCTAACCCCTATTATTTCTTTAAAAACTATTGAGGTTTCTGTAATTTCTGTTTTTAAGTCGAGATTAAAACTACCAATTTTAGCCGTTTTTTGTGCTTCTAATAGTGATTTTTCGCTTTCCTGTATTTTTAACTCCGTCTCTTTTCGTTTGGTAATATCCTGCATTGTACCAATCATTTTAATAGGATTTCCATCGCTATCAAATATGACCTCACCTACACCATGTGTCCAAATTTCTTTTTTATTGTTTAATTTACAAACTCGATATTCTCTGTTAAATTTTTTGTTGTTTTTTATACAGTCTTCAAAATAACCTAAAACATCTTCTCTTTCATCTGGATGAATAAGAGTACCCCAAGTATTAATCGTTTTAACAAACGTTTTTTTTATACCTAACATTTTATCTAATACAACAGAGCTTTTCCATGTTTTGTCTATCAGATCTACAGCAAATGTCCCTATATTACCTACTATTTGCGAGCGCCTCAAGTTATACTCACTTTCTAAAAGCATTGCTTCTGCCTCTTTACGCTCGGTAATATCTTGATTAGTACCAATTACTTTTATAGGTTTTCCATTGCTATCAAAAATTAACTCACCTCTAGCATGAATCCAAATTACTTTTTTACTATCTTGTTTTATAAACCTATGCTCTACATTAAATTTCTCGCCTTTTAAGACTTGCTCTTGAAAATAAGTTTGTATTTTCTCTCTATCGTCTGGATGAATAAGTTGGTTCCAGCTTTCAATAGTTTTTTCGTAAGATTTATTTATACCCAGAATGCTATCCAATATCTCAGAACTTTGCCAAGTCATACTTTTAAGATCTAAAGCATATGTGCCAATATTAGCTACTTTTTGAGATAGTCTTAAATTATATTCACTTTCTAAAATTTTTACTTCGGCTTTTTTGCGCTCGGTAATATCCTGAATGGTACCAATCATTTTCATTGGTGCACCATCGTCATCAAAAACTAACTCTCCAAATCCATGAACCCAAACTTCCTCCTTAGTATTGTTTTTTATAAGCCTATATTCTCTATTAAATTTTTTATGATTTTTTATTACGTCAACCTCTAAATGGTTTAACATACCGGCTCTATCATCTGGGTGAATTAAGCCTAACCAATTTTCTACATTTTTTAGAAATGATTTTTTTATACCAAAAATATTATCTAAAACCGCTGAGCTATACCAAATACCCGAATTAATATCTAAAGAATAAGAACCTATGTTTGCAACAATTTGCGATTGTCTTAAATTGTATTCGCTTTCCTGAAGTTTTATTTCGGCTTTTTTACGCTCGGTAATATTACGTGCTACAGCAAGTATTTTACCATCGTTTTGCAATTTTGTAGAGATTTCGGCATCTATTAAATCTCTTTTTTTACCTATTAACTGTTTTTCAATAGTTACAGATTCGCCATTTAGTATTTGATGATAAGTATCGGGGTTTTCAACTATAGCTCCAACAAGAATATCTTGAAGTTTTAATTTTGAAAATTCGCTTTTAGTATATCCTAATATATTATGTGTTGCCTTATTAAAATCATATATAGCACCATCAAATGAAAATGTAAGTATGGCATCACTAGCTTGATTAATTAGAGATTTATAAGATGCATCTCTTTTTTTAACCTCTTCTATGATGTTGAATTTTACAATAGCTACTTTTGCTAAATTAACGGCAGAGTTTAATTCTCGAATATCTTCTAAAGACGGTGTTTTAACCGCGCTACTATAAATTGCGAATGTTCCTAATACTGTTTTATTTTCAGAAATTATGGGAATAGACCAACACGATTTTAAATTATTCTGTAGAGCTAAATCTTTATAATCTTCCCATAATTTATTTGTACTTATATCTGAAACAATTACTGGTTTTTTAGTAAATGCTGCTGTACCACAAGACCCTACATTATTACCAATAACTATTCGCTTAATTGCTAAATTGTATGCTTTAGGTGTTTTTGGTGCCGAAATAAGGTTTAAATGCATGCCATCTTCATCTAACATACTAATAGCTACAGAAAACTCTGGATGTAATAATTGGTAGTTATTTATTATATGATTAAAAACTTCTTTAATAGGCGTGTTATTTGCTATTAAATCTAGTATTGCATTTTCATTAATTAACTTTTGTTCAATTTTTTCGCGCTGGAGAATTTCTTTTTCTAAAACTGAATTTTTTTGTTCTAACTTACTAATTAAGCGTTTACTATATAGCTTTAAAACTTCCTGATCTGTATACTGCTCTTTTTCAACAGGTTGTTCTTGACTGGTATCTTTTGAAAGAATATCATGAACTAATTGAAGTATTTTATCTGAATCTGTAGGTTTTCTTAAAAAATAATCGGCCCCTAGTTTTAAGGCAAAATCTTCGTCAGGTTTTTTAGTATAGGTAGAGGTGTAAAAAACAAAAGGGATATCTTTATATAATTCATCATTTTTACATGCTTGACAAAACATATAGCCATCCATAACCGGCATAAAAATATCCGAAATAATAAGATGCGCATTATTTTGAGGTAGCTTCTCTAACGCTTCTTTACCATCTTTGGCTTCAACAACATGATACCCTGCCTCTTCCAGTATTACTCTTAACAAGTAAAGGTTCTCATAAATATCATCTACTATTAATATAGTTTTCATACCAATTAATTTTGGTTTTTTACTTTATAAATATCCTGCATCTCCTCTATAAAAGTATCTGGATTAATCGGTTTTTCGATATACGCATCTACGCCTACCTCTATAGCTTTTTCTTTATCTGCATCCATAACATAAGATGAAACAGCTATAATTGTTGTGTTTTTGGGTATACCACTCTTTCTTAAGCTAATACAAATTTCGTAACCATCCATATCTGGTAGCTGAATATCCATTAAAATAATATCTGGGTGGTTTTCATTGGCCAACTTTAAACCTTCTTCACCATTATAAGCTTTAATAATTTTATACCTACAACTTTCTAACAAATAAGCCAGCATATACATGTTTTGCTTATTATCCTCTATTATTAAAACGGTAACCATAATTTACAATATGCTAAATTTAATTATATTATTTTTTATTTAAATTACCTAAAGGTAATTTAAAACTAAAATTACTGCCTTTACCTATTTCGCTTTGCACATTAATACTTCCTCCTAATTTTTCAATTAAGTTTTTACAAATGGACAACCCTAGCCCTGTACCTTCATGGTTTCTATTCAATCCATCTTTAAGTTGCGCAAAAGGCATAAATAATTTTGAAATATCCTTTTCGCTTATACCTATTCCTTGATCTATAACCTGCGTTATAAGATGATTGTCTACAACATCTGCTTTAATAAGTATAGTGCCTTGTTCTGAAAACTTAATAGCGTTGGAAAGTAGGTTAAGTAATACTTGCTCTACCCGTCCTTGATCACTTACAAGCGTTATTTCCATTTCGCTAATTTCGGTCTTCAAATTAAGTGCCTTAGCAGAAGCTTGCGGCGATACAAAATCGATGGAACTTTGCAAGGATTTTAAGTAATCGAAAGGAGCGAAAGTAACTTCTAACTTACCTGCTTCTATTTTAGAAATATCTAGCACATCATTAATTAAACTAAGTAAATGATCTCCACTATTTTTAACCATTTGCAACTGCTTAATTTGTTCGCGGTTTAGTGGTCCTGCAATTTCTTTTAATAAAATACCCGTAAAGCCTATAATTGAGTTCATTGGCGTGCGTAACTCATGAGACATGGTTGCTAAAAATGCAGATTTCATTAAATCTGCAGATTGCGCTTTAACTTTTTCTTTTTCCAACTCTGAAGTTCTTGAGGATACTAATTCTTCTAGATTATTTTTGTGAGCATTTAACTCTGCTTCTGCTCTTTTACGAACTGTAATATTTGATGCTACAATACCCAAAGCCATTGGCTTAGAGTTGCTATCATTAATTAAAAACCCAGACATCTCAACAGGTATTAAATTACCTGTCTTAAATGTTTTAAATTCAGACTCACCTCTCCAATTTTCTGTTTTATAAACACTAGTAATATGATCGTGTACTATAACATCGTGTAAGCGTTTAGGATAAAAATCTGTTATATGGTTTGGCAACTCTTGTTTAGCCCCTAATTCGACTAATTGTCTACCCTTTTTATTTAAATAAATAGGCTTACCTTCTAAAGATGCTAATCCAATAAAATCATCGCTAGTTTCTATTAAAGAAAGTAACATTTTATTATTTTCTTCTGCTTTTTTGTTTTCTGTAATGTCCCTTATGGTGCCTATTAAAAATTTATTACCATTACCATCAATATACCTGGTTTTCTTAGTAGATATTATTTGTTTTTCTTTTCCTTGAAGGGTAATCGTTTCTTCATTTTCATTCTCAATGCCAGTCTCAAGAACCTCTCTATCTATTTTTAAAAAATTTTTTCTTTCTTCTGGAGAAACATCTTCAGCAAGTGTTTTACCTATTATCTGATCTACAGAAAGATTAAACATTTTACAAAATGCTTGGTTAACCATTACCATGCGGCTTTCATTATCTTTAACAAATAACGGATCTCCAATATTATTAATGATATTATCTAAGTTACGCTCACTTTCATTTAGTAATTCTTCAGATTTTTTACGCTCTGTAATGTCTGTAAAGTAAATAGTTAAGCCTTCCGAAGTTGGATAAATTTTATTCTCAAACCACTTATCCAATGGTGTATAATAACCTTGAAATATTTGTGCTTGCTGGGTTTCCTCTGCTTTATAATAAGCATCGTAAAATGGAAGACCTATACCTTCTGGGAATTCTGTCCAAATATGTTTACCTAATAAATTACTAGGTGTTCTGCCCAAAATTTCTCCTGCTTTTTTGTTTACATATGTATAACACCATTTCTTATCTAAAGAAATAAATCCGTCGGAAATATTATTTAACGTTACCTCGATTTGAGATGACAACTCTTGTTCAACTTTCTGTTTTTCAACTACAAGATCTTTATATTTTTTTCTATAATCAATTATTGAAAAAATATCGCGTTCCCGATTAGCTATAAAGGATGCTCCACCACTCTCATTATCAAAATATTTTAGATACACATAAAGCAATAGTGAAAATACTACAGATGAAATAGCTTTACCTATTAAATGACATATTAATGACGATTTAAATAAAGGGGTACCATAATGCATTGCTATGTTATACACAATAGCATCAAACATCAGAATTAAAAACAATGAACTAAACAGAACTAGAAAAAAAGGCAGCTTTTTCAGTCTAGAAATTAAATATTGATATAGGATTATAAGTAATAAAAAATCAACAGACATAATAGCTGTGCCCTTAGAAAAATACTTAAAATTTATAACTAAAATAGAACTAGAGTTTATGGATGCATTATTAATTTGACTCACCAGGTATTGCTGTACATAAGTAATTTGAAATACAAGAGCCATTATAATATTAGAAATAATAATTCCAATAATTAAAGCCCGAGTGCTAGCAACCCCTTCCTTTATATAGATTAATAAAACCGCAAATAACAATACACTAAATAAGATTATAGACCCCGGATACATTACATAGCCATCAAAAATGGTTATGCTAAAAGAAGTTACCGCATTGGCTTGCAAATATTGAACAGCCCCCAAAAGAAGATAAAGAGGTGCTAAACCAATTTTGGCTCTAAGTTTAAATAAGAAAAGAATACTTGAGGCTATTAGCAAAAACTCTACAAGTATTGTAGCATAAATATTCATACAATTTCATTTGGGTAAGAAATTCTACTAAAAAGCCATTATTATTAATAGAAATAATGGGTAACTTATATACAATGCTATTATTTACGTAATAATAGCTTGTGTAAGCTATTTACTAAAGTAAATGGTCTCAAATATTTACAACTATCTTTTTTTTGATCAATTATAAATTTTAAGAAAACCTAGTATATAAATTAAAGGCTACAAATGTATAGAAATAACAAGTAAGCTTTTTTAATTAAATGATTTTTATAGCCCCATTTTATTTTTTTACAATGGTCGTTTTTTTAATTAAATTACAACCACACAACCTAAGTAATTCTATATTTAACTAAAATAAGAAAAGTTATAGTTTCTTACAATGCTTTTCCATGTTTTTTGGATATTAATTTTTTAAAAAATTCACAGTTAACCCTTTACATTAAAAAAACTTCAGTCTTAAGCCACAAAAAGAACACAACCTTATTGTTATCAGCGTTTTAAATGTAAAAAACACACTAATATAGAAAAGAAAAAAATCACCAAAATCAAGTAATTTACATAAACAGAATGCCTTAAATTAAACCGTTAATTTTTAGCATAAAAATAATATTGTTTGATGCTATTAAAAACAAAAAAATGTAACCCGATTAGATAACAGAGTAAGTACAACATCAATTAAATTAACATAACAGAAACACGCTATAAAAACCAAGTAAATCAATAATTAATTATCATCTTCCTTCATTTAAATTCCAAACAAAAATTAGAAATTTTGGTGTTTATTTTTTGCACGTAATAATAAAATATTCACAAAAACAAAGCAGAATAATTGCATATAAGATATTTATTTTTACTTTTGTGTAATCGATTACAGTATTGTTTCATAATTATAAACAACAACTTGATAAAATTTACAAACCGTAATAATCTTCAATAATATGAAACCACGGAATTGGCGAAAATTCAAATTACAAATTATGAATACAAAAACATTCAAAGATTGACTTTTGGTAAAACATCAGTTACAAAATGGGGAGAATCCAAAGATTTATACGGCATAGCTAAATTTTTATCCTCTAAAGAAATTGACTTTGTTAATAGACTACCGTTACATGTTAACGGTGGAGATTTATCAACTTTTGATAAACCCTCAAACGAAGAATAAAAAAAAATATTAAATGATGAGTGATAAATTTATACATGATAATTTCTTATTAGAAAATAAATACGCTGAAGAATTATATCATAATTATTCAAAAAACCAACCTATAATAGATTATCACAACCATTTACCTCCACAACAGATAGCCGATGATGTAACTTTTAATAACATTACAAATGTTTGGATAAATGGCGACCACTATAAATGGCGTGCAATGCGCACATTGGGCATTAGCGAAGAATTTATTACTGGAAAATCTTCAGATAAAGCTAAATTTTTAAACTGGGCAAAAACAGTACCTTATACTATGCGTAATCCATTATACCATTGGACGCATTTAGAACTTGCACGGTATTTTGATATTTACGATTTATTAAACGAAAAATCGGCCGAAAAAATTTGGGAACAAACGCAAGACAAATTAAACTCAGAAAGCTATAGCTGCCAAGGCTTACTTAAAAAAGCAAATACCGAAGTAGTTTGTACTACTGAAGACCCAACGGACACTTTAGAGCATCATCAAAAATTAGCCAAAAGCGATTTTAGTGTAAAAGTAAGTACTGCTTTTAGGCCAGATAATGCTATTTTAATTTCTAATGAAGGTTACAATAATTATATAGATTCTCTGGGCGATTCTGCCGGCATGTCTATTAATTCATTTTCAGATTTATGCGCTGTATTAAAAAACAGAATCGAATTTTTTAATGCTAATGGCTGTAAACTATGTGATCATGGATTGGATCAAATTTATTTTGAAAACTTTACCGAAACTGAAGTAAAAACCATTTTCAAAAGAAAAAGAGAACACCAACACATTACTAATGAGGAGGCATTAAAATTTCAAAGTGCCATTTTAGTTTTTTTATGTGAAACTTACCACGAATTTGGTTGGGTACAACAATTCCACTTAGGAGCTTTAAGAAATAACAATGCTCGCATGCATCGTATTTTAGGTCCAGATACAGGTTGGGATTCTATTGGCGATTATCCACAGGCTCAAAAATTATCACAGTTTTTAAATGCTTTAGATACTAAAGATAAATTAACAAAAACCATTATATATAACCTAAACCCTGCCGATAACGAAGTAATGGCTACCATGATTGGTAACTTTAATGATGGTAGTGTAAAAGGTAAAGTTCAGTTTGGTTCCGGATGGTGGTTTTTAGACCAAAAGGATGGTATGACTAAACAATTAAACGCGCTCTCCAATATGGGGTTAATTAGTTGTTTTGTTGGAATGTTAACAGATTCTCGTAGTTTCTTATCGTTTCCAAGACACGAATATTTTAGACGTATTTTATGTAATCTATTAGGAGATGAGATAAAAAGAGGTGAATTACCTAACGATATGGAATGGATAGGTAAAATGGTTTCAGATATTAGTTATAATAACGCCAAAGAATACTTTAAGTTTTAATAAATCAATAATTGGGTAAAAGTAATTTTCAGCTTAAAAACTAAAACCTCTTATACCTCTATTTTTAATGATGATAATAGCATTATTCTTAGTAACATATATTCCATAATTAAGTTTGTGGTTACCCAAAGTGTTTAGGTTCAAGGAATAATTTTTTTTTAAATACAATTCAAGAATGAAAAAATTAAATAGAAAAAATGTTGGGCTAGAAGAAAAACTACCAATTAAAATAATACAATTTGGTGAGGGTAATTTTTTAAGAGCTTTTATAGGATATGCATTTCAGGAACTTAATAAAGTAGCTGATTTTAATGCAGGAATTGCCGTAGTACAACCTATCGAAAAAGGTTTAGTAAGGATGCTAAACGATCAAGATGGCTTATACACGCTTTTTATGAAAGGTGTTAAAAAAGGTGAAGAAATTCAAGAAATCGAACTCATATCTAACATAGTTAAAGCAGTAGATCCCTACTCTAATTTTAACGATTACATAAGTTTAGCAAAGGAAGAATCATTAGAGTTCATGATTTCTAATACTACCGAAGCTGGTATCGCTTATGTAAGCTCAGACACTGCAACAATGCAACCTCCAAGTTCGTTTCCTGCAAAGTTAACAGTACTTTTACACGAGCGTTTTAAACATTTTAATGGCGATAAAACTAAGGGGTTAACCATTATTCCATGTGAGCTTATTAATCATAATTCTGAAACCTTAAAAGAAATTATTCTTAAATACGCATCCAATTGGAATTTAGGTGAAGACTTTAAAAATTGGCTATTAGAAAGCAATTCGTTTCATAGTACTTTAGTTGACCGAATTGTTCCAGGCTACCCAAAAGCCGAAATTGAAACTTACAACGCACAAATAGAGTATCAAGATAACCTAATAGTTTCCGCCGAAGCTTTTTTTCTTTGGGTTATTGAAGGAGGCAACGATTTAAAAGCAAAATTACCGTTTAACAAAACCAATTTAGACGTTAAAATAGTTGGAGACATGCAACCATACCGCACAAGAAAAGTTCGCATATTAAATGGTGCACATACCGCTTTAGTTCCTTTTTCTATTCTTTACGGTAACAAAACAGTAAAACAATCTGTCGATAATTTGTTTACGGGTCCATTTATTAATCACATTGTGTTTAATGAAATTATAGATACTTTAGAAATGGATAAAGACGAGTTAAATAGTTTCGCTGATGAAATTTTCGACCGTTTTAGAAACCCTTTCATTATTCACAATTTATCTAGCATTGCTTTAAATACAGTATCAAAATTTGCCGTAAGAGTATTACCAAGTTTATTGGGCTATGTAAACATACATAACAGAGTTCCAACGCACTTAACATTTGCTTTTGCTTCGTTAATACGGTTTTATAAAGGTACATGGCAAGGTGAAACGCTACCAGTTCAAGATAGCGACGAAATTGTTGCAACCTTTACTAAAATATGGCAACTTACTGATTATACCGAAATTGCCAAAAACGTATTAAGTATCGAAGAATATTGGGGCAAAGACTTAACAAAAGTAAATCACTTAACAGAAGCCGTTGCCTTAGCTTTAAAAGAAATTGATGTTAACGGTATTGAAAATGGGTTTGCTAATTACAGTAAAGCATTTTAAAAATTATAGTATAACTATATCAAATTACTACAATGCAAAAAAAAATCATAAAAGTTAATGCATCCGACAATGTTGCAGTTGCTTTGGTCAATTTAAGTGCCGGAGAAGTTATTTCTTTTGAAGGGCAAGATATTACAGTCCTATCATACACAAAATCTAAGCATAAAATAGCTTTAGAAAAATTTGATTCTGGTGCCAGAATTATCATGTATGGTGTTTTAGTAGGGACTGCTAATGGCGTAATTGAAAAAGGTGATGTTTTAACAACTCAAAATGTTAAGCATCAAAGTGAAAAAGTATTTGGAAGAACCGAATCTTTTAGTTGGACAGCACCAAATGTTGAAAAATGGAAAGATAAAACGTTTTTAGGATATCATAGAGAAGATGGGCAAGTAGGAACTGAAAATGTTTGGTTATTTTTTCCTTTGGTATTTTGTGAAAATCGAAACATTGAAATTTTAAAAGAAATTTTCGAAAAAGAACTCTTAAAGCAAAAGGTAAATCCGCATCAAATGTTACTTCGATCTTTAGTTAGCGGTAAGGAAGAAACCGAAGTAGCATCAACAACACCAGATGTGTTTGATAATATTGATGTAAAATTTATTACCCATCCAGGTGGTTGTGGAGGCATTCGTCAAGATTCTGAAAGTTTAGCAAAATTATTAGCAGGATATGTTAATAATCCAAACGTTGCAGGAGCAACAGTATTGAGCTTAGGTTGCCAAAACCTTCAAATTAATATTTTTAAAGAGGCATTGCATAAAATCAATCCTAACTTAAATAAACCGGTTCTTATTTACGAACAACAACAAATGGGAACGGTCGATGAGATGCTATCGGTAATTGTTAAAGAGTCCTTTAAGGCTATAAAACAAGCTAATAATACGAAACGTGAACCTGCTTCATTATCTAAATTACGAGTAGGTTTAGAGTGTGGTGGTTCAGATGGATTTTCAGGAATATCTGCCAACCCAACTTTAGGAGCGGTATCAGATTTACTAGCTGCCCTTAACGGAACTGCTGTTTTAGCAGAATTTCCAGAATTATGTGGTGTAGAACAAGAATTGGTAAACCGATGTGTTGACGACGAGGATGGTAAAAAGTTTTTAAAACTAATGAAAGCTTATGAAAAATCGGTTGTGGATGCTGGCTCAGGATTTGATATGAATCCGTCTCCAGGAAACATTAAAGATGGCTTAATTACCGATGCCATGAAATCGGCTGGAGCAGCTAAAAAAGGAGGTACTTCTCCTGTGCAAGACGTTTTAGATTACGGCGAGTATATTACTAAACCTGGTTTAAACCTATTATGTACTCCAGGTAATGATGTTGAAAGCACAACAGGATTAGTAGGCTCTGGTGCTAACGTAGTTTTATTTACTACAGGCTTAGGAACACCAACCGGAAACCCTATTGCTCCCATTATAAAAGTATCGTCAAATACAGAGCTTGCCGAACGCATGCCAGATATTATTGATATTGAAACTGGCGCCGTAATTCGTGGTGAAAAAACAATTGAAGAGATGGCAGATGAAATGCTTGAATTTATAATTAAGGTTGCCAGTGGAGAAATTCAAACAAAAGCTAAACTTTTAAACCAAAACGATTTTATTCCTTGGAGAAGAGGCGTTTCTTTATAAAAAGCATATAGTAAATTAATAACAAATAGTTACGTGCTTTTTTTCGCCTGTTAGGTTATGCTTCAGATTTTAAAGACGATTTTCTAATAATAAGTTCGGGATTTAACACGACTTGTTTATTAGGTATTTTCTTTTTGCCTTTATCTACCTCATCTAAAAAAACTTGAGCCGAAATTCTACCCATTTCAAGAGGCGATTGATCTACAGAAGTTACAGGAAGTTCCATAAAACGTGTAAAAGGTTCATTTGCAAACCCTACAATACAAATATCTTGAGGTATTCTAATGCCTCGAGACTTTATTTCTTGAATAGCACCTAAGGCTGCAAAATCACTAGAAGAAAATATCGCGTCTGGCGGCATTTCCATATCCAATAATATTTTGGTAGCCTTACTTCCCTCTTCAACTTTACTTGCAGTTTCAATAACTAAGCTTTCGTCAAATTCAAGACCATTATCAAGTATAGCCTGTTTATAGCCTAAGTATCTGTTATTAAAAATTTGTATTTTTCGATTATTCGATAAATGTGCTATTCGTTTACAGCCTTGGTTAATTAAATGCTGTGCAGCTTCATATCCTGCCTTAAAATCATCAATAGTAACAGCACTTATACCATCAATATCCTTTTTCCTATCAAAAAAGATTAAAGGCACATTTTTTTTAAGTAATCTATCAAAATTTTCATTTTCTTCAGACCCAGAATTAGATATAGACATTAAAACACCGTCTACCTGCGCATTTAATAACGAATTAATATTTTGAATTTCTAGTTTCTTTTGATCATGAGTTTGACAAATAATTACATGATATCCCTTAGCGTATAACACCTCTTCAATACCACGTATTACTAATGCAAAAAAATTGCTATCTATTCTAGGAACAATAACACCTACATTATAACTTTTACCACTTTTAAGAGCTTGAGCAAGTTTGTTTTGCTCATAATTCATTTCTTTAGCCGTTTCATTTACCAATTGGCGGGTAGACTCACTTATTTTAGGGTTTCCATTTAATGCTCTAGATACTGTTGCTGCTGTTATATTTAGTTTTTTCGCAATATCGTAAATGGTTGTCTTTTTGCTCATTTTAGCTACTTAAATTATGTAAATACAAACTTGAATGTTTTATAAAAAGTTCGTTTAAAAAATGGTTAAATTTAGATAAATTGTTGTTTTTATCGGTAGGGAAACTCATAAATTTAAAAGTTTCTATCAATATAGTAATTTTTTTTATGTAATTACTTTAAATATGCCTTACAAAAGGTGAGACCAATTCATAATTCAAATTAATCGTACTTATTTAATCTCGCTTGTTTTAATTACATATTTGTTAGTATTACTAAAATTTATTTTTATATTTATGTAATCGATTACAGTTATTTAATTTTAATCTGTAAAGATTAAGCGTTACTAAACTTTAGTTAAATAATTCAACATAAAAAGGCTATTAAAAACTTATAAAATAGGGTGTATATAAATGGAATTAATCCTTCAAGAAATGAAATTATCAAAATATCTTTTTGTTTTCTTAGTCATTTCAGCTAGCATTCATTTACAAGCACAAAAGCCAAAAAATGAATACATAATGATTGTTACAAAAGATGGCAGTGGCGATTTTACTTCCGTTCAAGACGCTATTAATGCCGCGAAAGCATTTCCTTACCAACGGGTTATAATTCATGTTAAAAACGGCATTTATAACGAAAAAGTACATGTGTATTCATGGAACACTAAAGTATCTTTAATTGGAGAAAGTAAGGAACACACCATTATTACTTTCAATGATTATTTCGATAAAATAGATTTAGGAAGAAATAGTACTTTTCATACTGCTACAGTTTTAGTAGAAGGGCATGATTTTACGGCAAAAAATTTAACTATAAGAAACACATCTGGTCCTGTTGGGCAAGCAGTTGCATTAGCCGTTAATGCTAACAGGTGTTATTTTGAAAATTGTTCGATAATAGGATTTCAAGATACCCTGTACACTTCGGGTGAAGGCTTTAAGCAGTATTTTAAAAATTGTTTTATTACTGGTAGTACAGATTTTATTTTTGGAGCAGCTACGGTGTTATTTCAGAATTGCGACATACACAGCAAAACTAATTCTTATATAACCGCTGCATCAACTCCCAAAAATCAAGATTTTGGTTACGTTTTTAAAAATTGCAAGCTAACGGCTAAAGAAAATGTTACCGATGTTTATCTAGGAAGACCTTGGCGTATACATGCTAAAACGGTATTTATAAACACCAATATGGGCAAACATATAAAACCCGAAGGCTGGCACAACTGGTCTAACAAAAACGCAGAAGCCAATACCTATTACGCCGAATACCATTGCACTGGAGATGGTTATAAACCAGAAAGCAGAGTTCCTTGGTCTTACCAATTAAAGAAACGTGAAGCTAAAAAATATACAATAGAAAACATTCTTAAATCAAATACAAAATGGTATCAAAATTTTTAAGTGAGATTCAAATCAATTTAATAATGCTCATGCTTATTACAACCAGTTGTATGGCGCAGCAAACCACAATTTATTTAATTGGAGACTCTACCATGTCAAATAAAAAACAACCAGAAACAAATCCGGAACATGGCTGGGGACAAGTGTTACCTCAATTTTTCACAAGCCAAGTTAAAATAGATAACAGAGCGGTAAATGGCCGAAGCAGTAGAAGTTTTATAACAGAAAATCGTTGGGATTCTATTTTGAAAACATTAAAAAAAGGCGATTACGTTTTTATACAATTTGGCCATAACGACCAAAAAGTAAATGACCCGAAGCGCTACACCAATCCACATACAACTTATCGTCATAATTTAATAAAGTTTGTTTTAGATACCCGAGAAAAAGGTGCAACTCCAGTATTGTTTTCATCTATAGTTAGAAGGTTTTTTAATGAACATGGCACTTTGGTAGATACCCATGGCCAATATCCTTTAGAAACTCGATTGGTAGCCCAAGCGTATCATGTCCCTTTTATAGATCTTCAATATTTTACCGAACAACTTGAAGAATCTTTTGGTGTTGAAGGCTCAAAAAAGCTACATCTACATTTTGAACCCGGAGAAAATTCCTTTTATAAAAATGGTAAACATGATAATACACACTTATCTAAATTAGGTGCAAATAAAGTAGCTAAACTCGCAGTGAATGCCTTAAAAACCCATGTTAAAAGTTTGGAGGAGTTTATAAAATAATTTAAGTTACAACATTAATTAGACTTGTTAACGTGAGTAAAATAGGTTAAACTGATAAAATAAAAATAATGAAAAAGGACATTAATTTTGCAATTATTGGAAGCGGAAATATTGCTAACACCTATGCTAAAGCTATAAATAACATTAATAATGCGCGTGTAGTAGCCGTTGTTTCAAAGCGTTTAAAAACACTTGCAGATTACAGTGATATTCCTTCGTTTTACACCTTAAATGATATCGATTTAGATTTTGATGCCGTTGTAGTGTGCACGCCAAATAAATTTCATCACGTTGGTGCTATAGATGCTGCAACATTAGGTAAACATGTACTTTGCGAAAAACCAATAGACATTACTCTAGAATCTATTGATAAAATGATATCTGTTTGTAAAACAAACCATGTTAAGCTTGCTGTTGCCTACCAAAGGCGATTTAGTTCGGACAATCCGATTATAAAACAATTAATTGATAGTGATCAATTAGGGCAAATATTTTCGGTAGATCTGGCGGTTAAAAACTATCGCGACGACAATTATTATAACTCTTCTGCCTATCGTGGCACCTACGATATTGATGGTGGCGGACCTTTTATCCAACAAGCCTCGCATTATATAGATTTATACTATTGGTATTTTGGAAAACCTTTAAAACTGGTAAGTAAGCTAGGTACATTTGTTCATGATATTGAAGTTGAAGATCATGGTGCAGCTATCTGTTTTCATGATTCGGGAATGATTGGAACTATAACGGCGTCTACGGCAACAAAACCGGGTTTTCCTGCGAAAATGGAAATTTATTCTAGCAAAGGCTATATTATAATAGAAAATGACATTATAACCCATTGGGATATTGAAGGCTTAAAGAACCCTACTTTACAAAAGACCGTTAAAAACGCACATACAGGTTCCTCTAGTGCTTTAGTAGACGATACTACAAATCATGAAACTGTAATTAAAGATTTTATTGATGCCATTAAAACAGGTAACGACCCGCTAATAACAGGAGAATCGGCTAGACATGCTACTGAAATAATTTTAGATATTTATAATAGTCAATTCTAAAAATAGAGTCTCAGCATACAACTAAAGCAACAGCTTTGAAAAGAAGATAGCACCAAAATCATGGCAATAAAAAAAGTGATAGCATTTTCTAAGTAGAATATCTATCACTTTTTATCGTCTCTAAAACTCGTAAATTATTTCAATGTTTATTTCATTTCTACGGCAGTATTTAAAACACCTTGCCCTTGTAATATTTGGGCATTTATGTTTGAAAAATCCTCTTTATTAAACTGAATATTTTCGCTTTTTTCACCTAAAACCTTAATTGCAGATTTACTTTTATTAAAAGTAAGATTCTCAACGGTTACGTTTTTTCCATTATAAATGGTTAATGCATGATCATTAGATGCTATAACCTCAACATTAGAAAGTTTTAAACCATCTACATCTATAGCAACAATACCTTTTTTAGTTTCGAAAACGGCATTTTCTAGCGATACATTTTTTAAACTCATTTCTGGTAATCCCATAAAAAACGCAGCTTTTTCTGAGTTAGATACTCTAATGTTTTTCATGTAAATATTCCTAAAAGAAGGTGTTTCTTCGGTAACTTCAACTAAAACTTCATCGCGTTTTTCTTCCATAGATTTATCGCCTTCATCCAATATAGGAGATTCACCTCCGTAAAACATATTAAAACGAATGGCTTCAGCTGGAATATTTGTCATATTAATATTAGAAATATAAATATTCTCGACTAAACCACCCCTTCCACGGGTACTTTTAAACCTTAAACCAACATCTGTACCTATAAAGGTGCAATTTGAAACATGAACATTTTTAACACCTCCAGACATTTCGCTTCCAATAATAAAACCACCATGCGCATGGTAAACTGTATTATTTTTAACAATAACGTTTTGCGTTGGCATACCTAACTTTCTGCCGTCTTCATTTTTTCCAGATTTAAAACAGATGGCATCGTCGCCAACATCAAAAGTGTTATTGTAAATTAAAACGTTTTTACATGAATCTAAATCTAAACCATCACCATTTTGTGAATACCATGGGTTTCTTACGCTAAGATTTCTAATTATAATATCTTCACTTTTTAAGGGGTGAATATTCCAAGCCGGAGAATTTTGAAATGTAGGGCCATCTAAAAGAATTCTTTTACTAGTAGAAATACTTACCATTACTGGTCTTAGAAAATCTTTTACAGACTCTAACTCGGCATCGCTAATTAAATCTGGCACATTAAAATTGGTACTACTTTCATGACCTTTCTTTGAACTTTTGGACGGAAACCAAATCTTTTCGTCTTCTGACAATGCGCCACCAGATTTTAAAAGTTTTTTCCATTGTCCGCTTGTCATCTTTCCTTTTTTAACCGGACGCCATGCATCGCCATTACCATCAATAATACCACGACCTGTTATTGCAATATTTTCTACTTCAAAAGCATTTATTGGCGAAATACATCTTACCGTATGTAAGCCTTCAAAACTTGTTTTTACTAATGGATAATCATCAAAATTATCACTAAAAAGAATTAAAGAGCCATCCTCTAAATGCAAATTTATATTGCTTTTAAAAGTAATAGGGCCAGTAAGCCAAATGCCTCTAGGAACAACTACTTTACCTCCACCTTTTGCATTTACATCGTTTATAGCTTTAGCAAAGGCCTCGGTGTTTTTAACCAGACCACCACTTTGTGCACCAAAATCGGTAATACTAACCTCATAATTAGGAAAACTTGTGGTTTTTACTTTAGGCATATCAAACTCTACGCCTTTATAAATATCAATATCATTACTTTGTTTAATATCCTTAATTTCAGATTGCTTGCATGAAAAAACCCATAAAGACAAACAAAATATTAACGCTAACTTATTCATAGTTCTTTTTATTTAGTAATTCTAAAATAATCTACATCGGCATAACCATATCGTTTAGCATCTTTTGTGCTAACGCTAAATAGGCCAACTTTTGCGCCTACCCATTTACCTTGTTTGGCTTTAAAGGGTTTACCTATTTTTTTATAGTTTTTTCCATTTTCAGAATAGCTAAATTGACACATAGCATCTGGAGCAGAAACTTCAACTCTAAAGTATGCCGTATTGGTTTTTAGACGTTCTTTCGCGTTTATTTGTTCTTCTACACCCTTAATTGCTCCAATAGCCTCGGTTTGTTTAATGAAATAACCTTGCTCATCGACCGATATACTTAAGGTTGCGTAATCCATACCCATTATTATTAATCCTGCCGTTTTACCACTTGTTGCACCTTCTGGAACTAATGTAATTTTGGTTGACGTTGTAAAACTAGGCGCTGGAAATTTTTGAAGTAAAAGATTAGGCACCATCCAAAGGTTTGGTGCATCTTCTGGCACTATTATAGAAAACAATCTTAAATAATCTTTATGCGAAAATTTGGCGTGCCATACCACATCTGAATTGGCATTCCATTGCCACTGCAGGCCAATATCATTACCATCAAAATTATCTGTTTCTGCCGGTGTTTCAATAGGATATGTTTTACCTACGTTAGGTTTTTTATGCGTCTTAACGGGTTCTCCTACCCCATTTCCATCAAAATCTTTACCCATTACTGGCCAATCGTTTTTCCAACGCATTGGTTGTAAGTGGATAATTCTTCCGTAAGCTTCAAGATCTTGGAAATGAAAAAACCAAGATTCGCCATCTGGAGTATCTACCCAAGCCCCTTGGTGGGGACCATTAGTATCAGTACTACCTTGTTCTAAAACAATCTTTTCCTCATAAGGACCATAAATGTTTTTAGATCGTAAAATAAGCTGCCATCCAATTGGAACACCTCCTGCAGGTGCAAAAATATAATAGTAACCATTACGCTTATAGAACTTTGTACCTTCAACGGTTTTATGATTCTCGTGTCCATCAAATACATGAACACCTCTATCAATAACTTTAGTTCCCTCCGGATTCATTTTGTTTACCGTTATTAAACTTTTAACACCAGCTCTACTACCTGCAAAGGCATGCACTAAGTAAGCATCTCCATTGTCATCCCAAAGTGGACAAGGATCAATAAGTCCTTTACCCTCCATAACAAGAATAGGCTCGTCCCATTTACCTTTTGGATCTTTGGTTTTTACCATATAAATACCAAAGTCTGGATCTCCCCAATAGATGTATAATTCGCCTTTGTGGTAACGTATTGCTGGAGCCCAAACGCCATTTCCGTGCTGCGGTACATTAAACACTTCTGCCGGAACTTGCACTAGTAATGCATGGTTTATTAATTTCCAGTTTACCATATCTTTAGAATGTAAAATAGGTAAGCCCGGAGCGGAATTAAAACTAGATGAAGTCATGTAATAATCGTCCCCAACTCTGGCCACATCAGGATCTGAATAATCGGAATATAAGATGGGGTTATTATAAGTACCATCGCCATTATCTGCTACCCAAACATCGGAAACATATGGTGTGCTTTGTGCAAATATTAGAGTTGTGCTAATTAATGTAAATAAGAAAGAATACAGTTTCATTGAATATTAGTTTATTTAATTTTTGTTATTTGTTTAACTCAAGACTAGCTAAAATAAATGGACCAGTACCTTTTGGGTCGTTAGAGCGAATCATTTCATTAATGTAATACTCGTAAGAGCCATCTCTGTAAGGCTTACCACCTAATCCAGCAACGCCACAACATTTATTTAAGTTTACAACGCCATTTTCTTCAACGGTTATTAAGTTTTCTAAAAGGCCGGCATACGCTTTTTCCGCAACCTCTAAATATTTTTTATCTAAGTAGCCTTTACGAACTCCTTTTGCAAATGTGTAAGTAAACATAGTGGTTCCGGTAGCTTCTAGGTAATTACCTTCTCTATTGCCTTGGTCTAAAACTTGCCACCATAAACCAGATTCATCTTGAACCTTAATAATAGCCTCAGCAAATTGATTTAGGTATTTTATAATATGCGCTCTTCCTGGATGGTTTTCGGGTAAAAAATCTAAAACATCTACCATAGCCATACCGTACCACCCCATACCTCTAGACCAAAAGTGTTGCGAGTTTCCAGTTTCTTTATTTGCCCATCTTTGTTCTTTACTTTCATCCCAACCATGATACAGTAAACCTGATTTTTCATCGCGACTATGTTTTTGAATTAAATCGAATTGAAGCACCACATCATTATAGATTTTTTGTTTTTCGGCTTCATCTTTAATAAAATCTCTTGCATATTGTGCGTGAAATGGCTCTGCCATATACAAACCGTCTAGCCACATTTGATGTGGGTAAATTTCTTTATGCCAATAACCTCCATCGGAAGTTTTTGGTTGCGATTCCATTTGACTATTTAAAGTTTGCATAGCTTTTAAAAAACGTTCTTCTTTTGTTTTGGGATATAAATAGAGTAGAACATCTCCAGACTTAATCATGTCTAAATTTTGCTTTTCTAGTTTGTATGTAGCAATGCTACCTGTGCTATCTATTAGCTCATCGGCATAAGCATAAATGTAATCGAAATACTTTTTATGGTTTGTTTTTTCATAAACTTTAGCGAACGCACTTAGCACCAAACCAGGAGTATAACTCCATTTAGGTGATGTTCTAAAATCCAATAACGAAGGTTTAGGGAAACGTTCCATTTCGGAAAGCATCATGCGCTCGGACCATTTTAAGTTTTCGGGAACTATTTTTTCTACTTTGGCGGTTTCTTCTGCTTTATTCTTTTTACAAGATGTTACAGTTAAACTTAATGCTAGTGTAAAAAGTGCTATGTATTTAGTTGAGGTTTTCATTCTTTTAGTTTATTGAATTCGTTTTTTCTAAAGATTCTAGTTTTTTATTCAAGTCGCCTATAAAAGCTTCTTCTGTTTTAATGCCGTTTTTTTCTTGTTCCCAAGCACCTAAAAAGTAGTATGTTAAAGTTTTATTAGCGGGTTTAAAAACAACCAAGTAATCATCAATACCTTCTTTTTGTTCGGCAACCTCATCTAGTTTATAAAAAAGCGCCATTCCTAAATTATCTGGCGGGCTAGCTAATGTTTGTTTACCATAAGTACTTATGTACGCCCATTTAGAACCTTCTTTTTTTTGCAACTTGATACCATGTTTCACTATGCCTGTACAAATACCTGGAATTGCTTTTGAAGGTGTTAATTCTGCTTTGGTAAATCTGTCTTCTGGATAAATTGTAAGTTTTGTTGTTAAATCAATACTCTCATCGCCAGACTCCCATCCTTTATATTCTATATTTACAGAAGAACTTGCATTTAAATTCTCCATTTTAGCAAAGGTGCTTTTTACACTTTGAAAATGAACAACGGTATCGGCAACAATTCGTCCATAACCACCAATGCCCATAGATTTTCCTGCCTTTAAAATATCTTGACCCCAATCTGCAGGTTCATGATACGAATCAAACCCGTCTTGCCCAACATAAGGAAGTACTAATGAATCTACTTTTTTCCCATAAATATCAATAGCATTTCTCCAGTCTAAATATAGGCGATATCCTATTTGACTATTTTCCCAACCTGGACCTTCATAGCGTAAAAACCATGTATGATCGGTATGTTCTTGTGGAACTTGAAGCGAATTGACGTTTTTAAAAGAGGTTCCATTACTATACTCTTTATGTCCTCTCGGACCATCTTTCCATTCTCCTCCTTGTGCTATAGACAGTTCAGCATAGGTTTTAACCTCAGTTATTTCTTCACCAACCGTTGTATTGGTATTGGTTTTAGACTGTTTGTCTTTACAAGAAAACAAACATAAAAGAGCAACTGATAAGACTGCTATTTTCCTCATAATATTTATTTTGTTAATTAGTTTCAATATTGTTTTCCGTTAATACTTGTGTTTTTAAATATAATTGGCTCTGAATTCTCTACTGATAGTGGAGTTTCTACATTCTGAATATGAACATTAGTAAGGGTTACATTGTTCACAAGACTTTGTGGTCTACCCTTTATTAAAACGCCGTATTGACCTCCGTTTTTCACATTAATATTATCTAGGTGAATGTTTTTAACAGAAGGCATGAAATCACCTTCTTGTGGACCGTAAATTGCATAAAATAAATTAATCTTTAAGACCGCTTCTTTTACTTGACCAACTTCTATGTCTTTAACATAAACATTTTCAACAAAACCACCTCGTAACGTATTGGTTTTAATCCTTATAGCTCGATCCAGCTCCGGACTATTCATTTTACAGTTTCTAACAAACACATTTCTAACACCTGCAGAAATTTCACTTCCCATTACCACACCACCATGCCCATCTATCATGTCGCAATTTTCAATAACAATATTTTCACTAGAAATGTTAACACGCCTTCCATCATTATTTCTGCCCGATTTAATTGCAATGCAATCATCGCCAGTGTTAAAAACACAATTAACAATATGTACATTTTTTGAATATTCAGGATCGCAACCATCATTATTTGGTCCGTGACTATTAACAGTTACTCCATCAACTCTAACATAATTACATTTTATTGGATGTATAACCCAAAACGGCGCATTAGTAAATGTTACACCTTCAATTAATACGTTTTCACATTCAAAAGGTTGCATAAATAATGGGCGCAGTTGATGTCCTGGTCCAAATACACGTTCGGAAACAGGGATATTGCTTTCTGCCATTTCCCATAATCGTGGTAAATTATGTTCATCTCTTTGGTTGCGATCCCCCTTTACATACCCATATCTTTCGGCTCCGCACCAAGGCCACCAATTGGTTTTACTCGCTTGACCGTTAAAGGTTCCTTTACCCGTTACAGCAATATTTTTTTCCTTGTAAGCGTAAATTAAAGGTGAATAATTCATTAACTCCTGACCTTCGTATGAGGTGTGTACAACAGGTAAATAATCTTCGGTGCTTGTTGAAAATAACACTTCGGCTCCTGCTTCTAAATGTAAATTCACATTGCTTTTAAGATAAATAGCACCCGTTAAAAATTTGCCTGGTGGAATTACAACTTTACCACCACCAGATTCATTACATGCGCCAATGGCTTTTTTAATAGCCTGTGAATTATTGGTTTCGCCATCTGCAATAGCTCCGAAATCTAATATATTAAATGTGTTATCTGGAAATTCTAAAACCTTAATGCTACTAATAATTTTATCTGCCTCATTAAAAACATCGATTACTGCTTTTTCCTTTTCTTTACAAGAGTTAAGGCCTAGTAAAATTACCGACAAACAAATTAATGTATATAATGAAGAATGTGATATGATTTTCATAGATTATTGCTTTAATGTAATCGATTGTATAAAAATACAAAAGTTGTATTTGTTAGCATAATTTATTTAAAATATTAAATAAACTACCCCAAATTATGCTTTCGTTTAAAATTTAGGTATCCACACGTCTGAGCCTGCCAACACGTTTTCTAGTGTGAATGCTTTGCTTTCTTTTTTTGTTAATTGTTTGGCCCATTTTACTCTATTTTTAGAAGCTCCTGGTCCTAACGAATTATATTCGGCATAGAATGTAGTTTGTTCTGCATGTTGTTTATTCCAATTGTGCCAACCTTCTAGTTTTACGTGCTTATCCATATAGCAATTTATCCACACGGTTTTTGCGTAGTCGCGCCACGGACGCCCTAGATAAAACGTGTTTTTTAAAGCGCTTCCTGATAGTTTACAATCTTTAAAAACAAAACCATATTTAGTATCTTTATTAGTGGAAGCAGCGGTTATATAACCCTTTTCCTTACAGTAAATCTCACAGTTTTCAAAAAATGCTGTAGACCACCCGAAAATAAAATCGACCGTTCCTTCTATGTAACAATCTTTGAAATATTGTCTGCTTTTAGCGCCATGAAGGTAAAGCGTATCTTGATTGCCCAAGAATTTGCAATTTTCAAAGATTACTCTGTCGCCATCAACTCTTACAGCAACGGCTTGACTGCCTTCACCTGCACTATTCTGGAAAGTTATATGTTTTGCTTTAAAATCATTTCCAAAAACAAAGAACGATGTAGAACCTGTAGTACCCATTTCTTCTCCAAATGTATTTAGCTTTTTTGCAAAATCATTGAAGGTTAATATGGTTTTGCTTTTATCTTCTCCAACAAAAGTGACATTTGTTTTTGAAGCCGCAAGTACTAATTTTTCTTTATAAACACCGTTTTTAATAAAAATTTTGGTTTCCTTTTTTCTGAAATCCGGTACTGCATTTATAGCTTCTTGAACCGTTGTAAAATCGCCAGTTCCATTAGAATCAACTATAAAATGGTAACTTTCACCATTAATCACTTTTTTGTTACCGGCAGTATTATTACTTAACGAATGGCTGTAAACTTCAATGTTTGTGTATTTTTTATCTAATGTATTTAAATTTGAATCATTAACATTAGGGTTTAAATTGTTTTCTAGCTCCCAAACATTTGGCATTCCATCTTTATCTGAATCTAACGGTCCTTCTTCTACTTTTAAAAGTGGCCATCCCCCAACGTTATCTTGAGAATCTATAATCCCATTTTTATAATTGGCAGTACCCGCTTTTGTGTTGTTTATAATCCTGACATCTACAGCATCTCTTTGATGGCTAACTCCTGCTTCTTTAAGAACTTTTAAGTAAGCTTCGTTAGCGTTTTGAGTTTCAATATTGTTGAATATATTAATTTCGGCGTTTAACTTTGTATCTAACGGATTATCGCATTTTACACCACCATCCCAATTGGTTTTGGTAATATTATTATAACCGTTCACAAAATTTCCATGAATATAAAACTTGCCATACGGCGCATACGGGTTTACTATTCTACCAGCACTTGATGCTTTTGTAGCAGGCCCAGATTTAAAATAATTATTTACGATATTATATGTGCCTTTTTCTCCACCATAAATACTATTAGTACCCCAATTATAAATCACATTATTTCTAAAATCGACAAATTCGTTTTCTGAATTTTTTGTTGATGAAGACCCGCTAAACCGAGGGTTTCTACTATTATTACTAACAATTAAATTATGATGAAACGATGCATTAACACCGCCCCAAATACCTCCGTAGCCATGTGCGCCTTTGCTGTGTACAGAGTTATTTAATGCTTCTGAAATTATGCACCACTGAAGCGTAAAGTTTGTATTGTTATAAAAAGAAGCATTTTCATCGGTTCCCCAACTTATTGAACAATGGTCTATAATAACATTATTAGTGTTTCTAGCGCCTAAGGCATCTCCTTCAACTTTGTTTGTATCGCCCATTCTAAACCTTAAATAACGCAGTATTACGTTATCTCCCTTTATAAAAACAGGATATCCTTTAATGGTAATACCTTTACCAGGAGCCGTTTGCCCTAATATGGTTACATCTCCTTTATTAATTTCTAAACTTTTTTGAAGCTCGATTGTTCCAGAAACATTAAAAACAATTGTTCGAGGTCCACTTTTTAATATGCCTTTTCTAAAACTTCCTTCGCCATCATCATTTAAATTAGTGACTGTATAAATAATACCACCGCGACCACCGGTAGCATATTTACCAAAGCCTTCGGCTGTAGGAAATGCTAAACTTTGCGCATAACTTGATTGGCAGACAAATAGAATAATCGTGATTAAGAAAGATGCTTTTTTTATCATTATCTTAATTTATTTTTGCCCCTCGGTAATGGATGCCACCAAACTATTAATATATACTTCAATATTTTCGTAACCTGTACTTAAATCATGTCCATTAGAATTATTATCTGCTGCTTTTAAGTTTTTGCTTTCTTTCCAAGCATCTGGCATACCATCACCAGAAGTATCTACCGGAGCAGTTTCTGATTTTAATTCTGGCCATCCACCAACATCGGCTTGAGTATCTATAATTCCATTAGAACTACCATTAGAACCATCGAACGTGTAGGTTGTGTTTTTTACCTCATTAGTAATTCTTAAATCAACAGCATCGCGCTTATATGACGCACCTCCGTAGGCAAGTACTTTATTATACGCTACTTCTGCTGTGTGCGTATTAACATTGTTGTTAATATTATGTGGTTCTGCCATACGCATGGCAGCTTTATCTTCTTCTGAAACCGTACCATAGCTACCATGATATTGATTATAAACGCCATATGTCCAATTATCTTCTGTGGTTTGCGTACTACCTTCTACATAATTTCCATCAATATAAAACTTACCCCAAATATCATAAACATCGGTGCCTTCATTTTTGTTTTTATCAATAGCCATTATCCTAGTTTTCTTTGTAGTTGCAGGTCCTGGTTTGTAATAACAATTTACAATATTTACATTCATAGCTTCTCCGCCATAAGCGCTATTACCTCTCCAATTGTAAATAACATTATTTCTAACATCGGTTAAATCTGTAAGTGCGAACGACGATCCTGCTGATTCTCCCAAACGCGGGTTTCTACTATCATGATGCGCTAAAAGATTATGGTGAAATGATGCATTTTTACCACCCCAAATACCACCATATCCGTGAGCTCCTTTGTCGTGAACAGAATTACGTAAGCTTTCTGTTATGTAACACCATTGAAGCGTTGTGTTTTCATTATTATAAATGGAAACTGTTTCGTCTGTAGACCAGCTCATGGAGCAATGATCTATTATTATATTTTTATGAAAACGGCCGCCAAAAGCATCGCCTTCTTGTTTTGCCTCATCACCCATTCTGAATCTTAAAAATCTTATAATTATATTATCGGCATCTATTGTAACGGGATAATTTCTTAAGCAAATACCATCGCCAGGTGCTGTTTGACCAGCAATTGTAAGATCTCCGTTTTTTATTTTTAATTCGGAAAGCAGACGTATGGTTCCAGATACTTTGAAAATTATATACCTTGCGCCTGTTGTATTAATAGCCTCTCTTAAACTACCAGGACCATAATCCTCTAGTGTAGTAACAAATAGTACTTTACCGCCACGACCACCTGTTGTGTGCATGCCAAAACCTTCGGCTCCTGGAAAAGCAAAGGCTTCTTCATCTACTTGTACAGGTTTTTCTTCTTCCTCTTCTTGCTCCTCTTCTTCTTCAGTAGGGTCTACAACCTCAACTTCTTCTTCTGTTTTATCATCTCCTGGAGCACTTTCACTACATGAAACAGCAAAAAGAAAAAGTATTACGAATGTGTTAATATATAGTTTCATTTTTTTTATTCGTTTAAATTAAAAGTGGATACCTTAAAGTATAAACTCCATTAGATATCCACTTTGTATTTTACTAGTTTAAATTACAACTTAGTACGCCACATAGGAGCTCCGGCACTGAATTTGCCAAAAAAGCCTATATCTTTAAAGTTAAAATCATTATTATCTGTATCGACCCATAAATCCTCTTGAGTTGATGTATAATTCCCAATTGGAAAACCTGGAATCTCTGTGCCTTCACTAAAAGAGAAATTGGTAGTACTGTAATTATTAAGTAACTCGAAATTGGTGTTAGCTAAGCCTTGAGCAATACCTTGCATGCCATAAGTACCCGATTCTGCTTGATCCCATGAATGACCAAAAATTGAATTGGTAATTTTAATACCATTAATAACATTATCGTTACCATCGCCTCCACGGTATCTAAACATTCTTGCTCCATTTTTAATAAAGTTAGCAAACGTACAGTCTTCGATAATAATGGATTGTGAATTGTTTCTTGACTGAATTCCTGTATCTATTTTATTAAACGTACTGCCAGAAAACACTATATTATTTACACGTGCTGTTGGCGGATCGCTCGGGTTTGTATCTGTTGTGAATAAACCGTATCCTCCAATACTATCTACTACAGTGTTCATAATTTTATAATTATCAACTTCTACGGTTCCGCGAATTCTAACAAGACCTCTAAATGTTCCCATGGTGCAATTATCAAACAGAATTTCTCCTACATAAACATCACTTCTGTTTGTGTTAAATACATAATCGCCTCCAAAATCTTCACCCCTAACTTCCATATCGATAAATCGAATATGGTCAATTGTAGAGCCTGCCTCGATATCCCAACTACCGGATGTAACTATTTTAGCTTTTTGTTCTCCAAAACCATAAGCTGCTCTAATGGTTATAGACTTATCCAATCTATCGCTTGGGAAATTATAAGTTACGCCTCTTTTTACTAAAACTATTGCGCCATTTGGTGCAGCTGCAACAGCATCTGAAACCGCATCTGGATTTTCATTATCTCTAATATCTATAACTCCAGGGCTTGTAGGATCTATATCTGCTATTTTAGTCGTATAGTTAACCCATCCTCTAAGTTCTGTTCCACTATAAATGGCAATTTGATACTCTGTTTCGGGGCTTAACCCGTTAAAAATGGCTTCGCCTGCTAAAAACTCTTCTTCTGTAACAGGTGTTTCAGGGAATAATGGTGTTTCTAACCTTAAATCATCTGGAGCAAAAGCCTTCATTCCTGTAATAGCATCTCCTAATGGTGTCCAGCTTACTCTAGCTGCAATATCTGTAACATCGAAAGTTTTTGGTACGTTAAGTATAGAAGGAAATCTTTCTGTTCTTACACCTCCCAAATCTGAAACTTTACTGTCGTATTGAGGATCTGCATCATGAGCCGTTGCTCTCACTTGGTAAAGTGAATTCCAAAACAACTCTTCACCTAGGTTGTTTTCATTAAGTTTAACATAATTAGTATCAGCAGGAACGGTATATTCAATAGTTTGAAATGTATCTCTACTTACCTCTATTGTATAACCAACTGCACCTTTTAGTTTCCCCATATTAACAATAATGGAATTACCTTCTGCTAATAATCCAGCATTAAGAACAGGACTAAACAAACGTGTTTTCTCAAAAGTTTCATTATCATCTTTACTGCAAGCATTAAACACGGTAATGATCAAACATAAAAACAGTACCGTTTTTATATTGAAAATATTACTTTTATTTTTCATATGTATAAGTATATAAGTTGTTTAAAATTGATAGCCATCGTTACTTAATGTCCCTTGACTATTGTCGATGGCAGTAACTGGAATAGGAAAAATGTACCTAGCAACACCAGCTTTTGGACCATTATAATAATTATTATAATCGTTTATAATAAACTCCGAATAGGTTGTTGTATCGTCGTGTAACCCAATTAGAAACGGTTCCCTTATCCAAGAATCATCTGGTGCAGCTAATAATTTTGTATCTGGATTTAATACTACAAACTCTCCATTTTCATCTGTTTTCCAGTACATGTAATCTGGACCAGTTCCCGTTCCTGCAAAAGCTTCGTCGGCTAATTTTTTTAAGCCTTCGACTGTTTCTTTTGCTTTTTCAGAATAAAGATTCCAACGAATCAATTCGTATTTACGAATCATTTCTCCACCAAACTCCCAAGCTCGCTCATCTACAATGGCATCGAAAAAGGATTGTTTAGAGCTCGATACTTGAGCTAAATAATTATCTACTTCTGTGCTCCAATCGGCAGGATCAAAGGCGCGTTGACGCACTCTTTTAAACGCATTTTGCGCTTCTATTGTAGGACCATTTAATTCGTTTTCTGCTTCAGCAAACATTAATAGCACATCGGCATATCGCATCATAGGCCAGTTTATACCCGTACCTTTGGCAGACTGTCTACCTGGAGGCGTTGGCAATAAGCGTCTGTTCCACTTACCTTGAGAAATATTATCGACACCAACATGCGCCAAGGTATCTTCCACCGTAACGGTAAATAGACCGCAGGTCACATCCCTACGTTTATCTTTGCTATTAAACGACATGTAATATGTTGCAGGCATTGCCATAAAATTGTTACTAGACCCGTATTCGTGCTTTGCATCATTACCACCGTCCACTTTAATTCCAATATTCCAACCTACATCTCCACCGCCTACAGCAAATGGTACTTCGAATAAAATTTCTTGATTTAAAGGCGATAAAAAGATGTTTTGATTTAAAAATATTTGTTTATAATCTGAAGGTAATTCTCTGTCCTTTAAATCAATTAATTTCTCGCTGTATTCTTTAGCTATTTCATAGTAATCTAAATAATCAGCATCACGCACCATGCTTAGATTTGGTGTTAAATAATAACCACCACGTTGTAAGGCTAAACGAGCAATCATACCCAAAGTATATTCCCGGTTTACTTGCTCTACACCATTAGACAATTCATCTGCCCACTTCATGTTTGTTTCCACATCGATTAAGGCTTGAATTTCACTAGCTAGAATTACATTTCTATTTGTTTTTGGGAAAAAGAAATTAGCACCAGCAACAGGAGCCTCTGTAGTGTAAGGTACATCGCCAAAATAAAAGGTAAGCATGCTGTACCAATATGCTCTTATAGTGTAAGCCTCTCCTAGCAATTGGTTAAAAGTATTTCTTACTACAACATCTGAAGCTTCTAAATTACCACTATTGGTAATACCTTCAATAGCAATATTTGCATCTCTTATGGCTCTATAAGCGTGTATCCAAACAATGTTCAAGTCGTTATTAGAACTTTGAGCATTTAAATTCCAAATTTCACGTCTACCATTGTCAAATTCATCGTTATGGTAGCCTATTTCAATATCGGTACAACCAGCCATATTATTTGATAGCCTAGATCTAAAAGCATCTTCGTTAAAAGATCTATAAATGGCATTTACACCACTTCTAGCATCATCTACATTTGAATAAATATAGTCAAGATCGAATGTTGAAATAGATTCAGGCTCTAAAAAATCCTTATCGCACGAAGCTATTAACATAACTGTTACAACAGCTAATAAATATTTGATTTTCATATTAATAAATTTCTTTTTCATAATTAAAATGTTGCATTAATACCAAATGTATAAGAACGTGATCTTGGAAAAGAAGACTTGTCTAGACCAGGTGTAAACGGGTTCCTGCTTGAGTTAACCTCTGGGTCGAATCCTGAATACTTAGTCCAAATGGCTAAGTTTCTTCCCGTTGCAAATACTCTAAATTTATTTAATCCAATTTTAGAGATTAATTTTTCAGGTAAGCTATAACCTAAAGTTACGTTGTTTAACCTTAGAAAAGAACCATCTTCAATAGCCCAATCGTGAATAACAGCAGCTGCTGCGCCATGACTGGCATGAGACCAAATGTTTTTTCCTTGATTTAATTCTCTTAATTGCTCTAAATCGGTAACAATACCTCCTGGTGTCCCTGTATAAGAACCATCAATATCTAGATATGTAAATCTATTATCTAAACTCATAGTATTTAACAAGTTACCATTAGACACTCTTCTGAATTGGTTGAACTGTATTTTACCTGTGTTATACACATCGTTACCTACTTGATAGTTAAAAAACGTGGCAAAATCAAAGTTTTTATACTTTACGTTAAAACCAAAACCACCTTGAAAATCTGGCAAAGCATTACCAATAATTTTTCGGTCATCATCATCTGAAATGATACCGTCGTTGTTTAAATCTCTTAGTTTTAAAGTACCAGGTCTTAAGGTATTACCAACAGTACCTGAAGCATCTGCAATACCGTCTTTTAAGATGTAAGTTCCGGTAGCTACGTCATAACTTTCAAAATCATCAACAGTATAAAAACCATCTGTAACAAAGCCGTACATGTTTCCTAATTTACCGCCAAGTTCTAGAATGTAATCATTTCTATTTCTTAAGTCGGTACTAGCCCAATTAGATTGTGCAAATCTTGATTGTGTACCATCTAATTTTTCTATGGTAAGCACATTATGACCAATGTTAAAGTTAGCCGACAATGTAAAATCTTTAGTATCTACTATGTATCCTGAAAGACCAAGTTCCAACCCTTCGTTTGCGGTGCTTCCTATGTTTGCATATTGATCATTGAAGCCTGTATTTTGCGGAATAGCTTGTGTGTACAGTAAATCGTGAGTTTCGTTTTTATAATAGTCAAAACTACCATTTAATCGTTTTTTAAATAAGGTAAAGTCTAAACCGTAGTTACTAGTTACAGTGGTTTCCCAAATTAAGTTTGGGTTATATAAGGTACTACTTGAAGGTTCATAAAAAACGTTAAACACATTGCCAAAACCTGGCCCTCTTTCTGTTGTGCCTTCAAAAAGGAATTGTGTTAAACCCGAACCTATTCTGTCGTTACCCGTTTCACCATAACTTACTCTTAATTTAAGTTGATTGATAAAATCGACATCTTTCAAAAACTCTTCTTCCTTTAATTTCCAAGCAAATGCTAGTGCGGGAAAAATACCTAAAGCGTTTTCTTTAGCAAATTTACTAGATTGGTCGGCACGAGCAGTTAGGGTAAAAATATACTTGTCTTGTAGTTGGAAATCAAATCTTCCAAAAAAAGATTTTCTATTAGAATCGGTAAATTCTCCTGCAGATATTCTATCGACATCTCCAAATTGCATGTTAGCAAATAACTCTTCTGGAGTAACTGATAATCTAAAATTTTCAGCTCTTAGAAAATTAGATTTACCTCCGCTAGAAGAAACCTCATGACCAACTAACACATCTAATTTAGATTCTCCCCAATCTTTTTTATAGTTTATGGTATTAATCCAACGGTAGCTATGGTCTTCCCTATTTGTGCGTTGACCAAGTGGTAAACTTCCACCATTATTAAACGACTCGCTAGTTAATGGTCCATAAAACCTTAAATCTTCTTGAAACCCTTTTGAACGAGAAAAGGATGTCTTTGCCGTTATATCATCTGTAACAGCCCAGGTTAACGCAGCATTAAAAACATAATCATTATCCGTTCTTTTTCTCCAATCTTGTTTGACCAATTCGTTAGGATTAACTAAACTTAATAGAAACTGTTGAAAATCGTCATCGGAGTTCACTTGGGTTAAATCAATATCCAATTCATCAGCAATACCATTTACCGGTCTTGTTTGCACAGCATCTTTAATATCTAATTGCCCGCTTGATGTCCCTGCACCATCTTTAATGGTGTTTGTAATTCTCGCTTGAGCGTTAAATGAAAGACGATCGGAAATTTTTTGGTTTATTTTGAAGTTAATAGCCGTTCTTTCATAACCAGAACCAGTAAGCAATCCTTCGTCAGCATTATGAGAAATGCTTAAGTTCATTTTTGTTAGTTCTGTTCCACCACCTATAGAAAGGTTATGATATTGTGAAAGTCTGGAACCTCCAAATAGTTCATCTTGCCAATCTGTAGCTTTTCTATTTTTATAAAGTTCTAAATCTTCATATTTCCCAAAGAACTTCTCAAAACCTTCTACTGCAGTTTCACCTCGTAAAGCCTGATACTCGTAATTTGCCAAAACAAACTCATAGGGATCTAGTACTTTATATTTCCTGTCTTGAGGTAACTCATTGAATTGAAAAAAGTTATTATATGAAATGGTTGTTTTACCAGCCACAGGATTTTTAGTCGTTACAACTATAACACCATTTGATGCTTGAGCACCATAAACAGCTGTAGCTGCGGCATCTTTTAAAACATCAATACTAGCAATATCGTTAACCGGTATATTATCAATTCCACCAACAATAAAACCATCGACTACAAAAAGCGGACTATTGTCTTGAGATAGCGAAGTACCTCCTCTAATTCGAATTCGAATTTCTGCACCTGGTTCACCATCAGACGAGGTTACATTTACACCCGGCAATCTACCAGAAAGCGCTTCGGCAGCACTTGAAATTGGCATGGTTGAAAGCTCTCTACTACTTATACTAGCAGACGAACCTGTCATGTCAGATTTTTTAACCTTACCATAACCGTAATCTACAATTACGATTTCATCCAATTGACTTACGTCAGGCTCTAAAGTAATATTTATAGACGTTTGGTTATTTACAATAACCTCTTGCGATTTGTAACCAATATAAGAAAATACAATTGTAGCACTTGAAGCCACATTGTTAAGTGTAAATTCTCCATCAAAATCGGTAGAAGTTCCATTAGAAGTACCTTTTACAAGAACTGTAACACCGGGAAGTGGACCTCCTAATTCGCTCCCATCTGTTACCAACCCTGTAATTGTTTGATTTTGCGCTTGTAAATTATTTGCAAAAAGCAAAAACGCACCTATAAGTAAAGCAACAAAGGCTTTATTTTTATCGTAAAGATTTATTTTCTTTCTCTCCCTATGGAATAAAAAAAGATAATTGAATAATGAATGTTTCGTCATAAATAGTTCGTTTAGCAGTTAATATTGGTTTAGTTTGTAATCTTTTTGATTGCGCTAATTAATTCGTAATAAGAATTGAATTAATTAATAAAATCCATCGAAACTCTTATAAAGCGTGTTGCTATTAAATGTATTAACAACACTTTTAAAATGTAATCGATTACGCGAATATATAAAAAATTTACATAAAACCAAATTTTTTAACTATTTCAAAACTCATAAGTCACACACTTTCTATTATTTACAAAAAAACAAAGAACCAGAGCTCAAAGTAAAACCACCACTCATGCAATGGATTACACAAAATAGGTTTCTAAAACTTTAAATCTAAATTAGTTACAAAAACTTAGCATAACTAGTTCTTAACATATATAAATAGGATGCTTACCAAGATGCATCAAAGCTATTTGTAAAAAGACTTTACTCATAAAATCATTTATAATAATGAAGCTGACAAAGAATTAGCAGGTTACTTGGTGTAATGGGATAACAATAAACAAAACCTTAGTAAAAACGTCAATCTATTCTATAATTAACTTATAGAAGAAAAAAAAAAAACGTTTTACTAAGGTTTATATAAAAATCTATGCATGAGGCATGCAGCACCTACCAACTAATACCAAAATAACACGAATCAACTATTTTCTGAAAGACGCATTATTGCTATTTATTATCTACTTAACTCTAACGCAGCAAGAATAAATGGCCCAGTACCATGCAAGTTGTTTACTTTTTTTGCTTCACTTACATAATATTCATACGATGCGTCTCTGTACGGATTTCCGCCTAAACCAGCACCTTTACAGGTTTGAGTTAAATGCACTTTGCCATCTTGGTCTACTTTTACTAATTCTTTTACTAAACCATCGAAAGCCTTATTAGCGACATCATTAAAATCTGAAGGCAAATAACCTTTTTTAACTCCTTTAGCAAAGGCATAAGCAAACATAGCGGTTCCTGAAGATTCTAAATAATTACCTTCTCGCTCTGGAAAATTAGGCACTTGATACCAAATACCAGATGCATCTTGCACCTTCATTAAAGCGGTAGACAAATCGTTTAACTGTTGAATTAACATGCCTCTTTTAGAATGATCTCTTGGAAAATAATCTAGCACATCTACCAACGCCATAACGTACCAACCTAAAGAACGCGACCAAAAGTTTGGAGATTTACCAGTAGTTTTATCTGCCCATTGCATTTGCTTGCTTTCGTCCCAGGCGTGCAATAACAATCCTGTTTTTTTATCTAAGGTTTGCTTGTAACATACCTCGAATTGATGCGCTACATCGTCAAAATTTTTACCATCTTCAAACTCTGCAATATACCTTGCATAAAAAGGCTGCCCCATATACAAACCATCTAACCACATTTGGTATGGATATATTTTTTTATGCCATAAGCCTCCAGATTTGGTTCTTGGATGGTTTTCTAATTGTTTTCTAAGCGTTTTAATAGCTGTTAGATATTTTTCGTCTTTAGTTTTTTCATATAAGAAAAAAAGAGTTTTTCCTGCATTAATATTATCGATGTTATACTTTTCGATATCGTAATTTAAAATGGTTCCTGTGCTATCAATTAAATCGTCTGCATAGCCTTTTTCATATTCAAAATATTTTTCGTTTCCTGTTTCTAGGTATAATTTCTCGAAAGACAAAGCCAATAAACCATGTTTATAATTCCAGTTTAAGGTTTCATGGTTATCGACATCGCTGGCTTTTGGAAAACGTTTCATTATAGATAATGCCATGCGCTCTGACCATTTTAAGGTGTCCGAAATTTTTATTTCTGTTTTCGTATTTTCATTTACAACCTCTTTCTTTTGGTCTTTACAACTTGTAAAAAGGCAAGTAACCATAAGTATTGCTAGTGCTGTTTTTTTCATATTAATATTTATTTTGTTTCGTATTTTTTAATTACTAAGTATTTTAATTCTGTATCTCCTGCATTACTAATACCATGCATGCTGTACGACGGACAATACAAACTGGTATTAGCTGCTACAATAACTTCTTTTCCGTTAAGGTGAAATTTTGCAGTGCCCTCTAACACAAAAAAGAATTCGTCTTCTAGGTGTTTGTGTGGAGGATGCGTTGCTTTTCCTGGTGCTACAGCACTCATTTTTAAAGTGCGACCATCTAAAAAATTTTTATCGGCAAACCAATATTGATAACCCACTTTAGTTGGAATTGCTTCTTCTTTACTAAACGTGTTTACACAATTTTCGATGGTATATTCTTTCTGTCCTCTTTCTCCTTCTGAGATAGAAAGTTCTGCATATGTTTTTGTTGAAGACACCACTTGTTGCTCTATTACTATATCTTCTTCGACTACTACTTTTTTATCTGTTTTACAGGCTACAATAGAAGTTGCACAAAATAATGCTACTATTAATTTTAGTGTTTTCATTGTTATTAATTTTTGAATGTATTGTTTAAAAATGTTATGATGTGTGTCACTGTTTTATCAAACCAAGGATGAAATAACCAAAAAGTATGTGGACTATCTGAAATAATTTCAACCTGATTATAAATATTGTATTGATTTAAAACACGAATCACATCTTCCCTTCCGGCATGAAATCGTTTATATTGACTACCAACAAATAAAATGGGAGGAGTATTTTGGCTTATATGGCTTAATGCCGAAGCTTCTTCCCAAATTTCTGGAATGTCATTATAAGTTCCGCCTAACCAATAACTAGCCATTTTCCCTTCTTTTGATTCCGGATGATGAAATGCCAAAACACCATCTAAATTTATAATAGCATGAACGCTTGATGATATTTTATTAGCTGAGTGCTCTTCAAATTTATTATTGTTATTTGTAGCACCAACTAATGTTGCTATTTGTGCTCCAGAAGAAGCGCCTAAAATTGCTACCTTAAAGCGATCTACATGAAACTGCTTCGCATTACTTTTTATAAATCGAATAGCATGTTTAACATCAAAAACACCTTGTGGGTATTTAGCCTCGTCGGCTAATCTATAGTTTATTGCAAAACACGAATACCCTTTACTTGCAATATGTTTAGCCAAGGCATGCATGTTTATTTTATCTCCAGACTTCCAGCCTCCGCCATGTACCAATACAACTGCCGGATTAGTTTTATTTTTATGAATAAATGCATCTAAATAAAGTTTACTATCATTAATAGTTTTATAAGCTACTCCATGTTTTTCTGTTACATTACTAAAGCAAGTAAAACCTACTTTTTTAATTAGAGGAAATTGCTTTTTGTATTTATTGTAGGCGCTATTTAAAGTAAAAGAGGTATCCTTTTTAACATTTTGAATTGCGAACATCGCCTTACTAAAAAAGCAAAAACAAATTAAATATGTTAGTGTTTTTAAATGCATATTATGTTTAAAAAATAAGCCCGATTAATAAAAATCAGGCTTACTTAAGAAATTAAATCAACTACTAGATATAACTAACTCAAACTATAAATGAAAAAACTTCTTTTTTAATAAGTATTATTAAGCCATTACTGGTAAGCCGGATTTTGTGGAAAATCTCTATTCTGATTTAAATCTAGAGCAGATTGCGGAATTGGTCTTAAAATTTTAAGTTCTCCGTTTGCTCCTGAAAAATTACCTGTTTCAATAAGGTAATTATGCGCTACGGCTCTTTCTACTAATTTTCCGGTACGTTTTAAATCGAACCATCTATGATACTCTCCAAATAACTCTCTACCTCTTTCATCTAATACATCATCAATATTATAAGTTGTTAATGGTGTAGATAATCCTGCTCTTTCTCTAACTGCATTTAATCGTTGCAAACCTAACCCTGGGTTTGTATTTAAATACGCTTCGGCTGCTATTAAATATGTTTCCGCAAGTCGAGACAAAACAATATCTCTAGTGCTTACACGACCATCATTTTCGTAAGGCGCAGTAGGATCATCAAACTTTTTAGCTGGTATAGTTTGGTAATCTAAACTTACAACTGCAGCTCCATAAGTTCCGTAATCGTGAATTTCTGCTTCTGGATGTAATAATGCATATGCATCTACTTCTGCCTGCGTCATCCATTGTGGCACATAAAAATGCCTTACATCTCCTGTAGGATTGTTTCCATCAAAATCCGCATAATACCTCCATAATGCTTCTGTCATGAATGTAGCATCATACCTTTCGTCTTCTTCAGTAAACAATTCTAAAGCAAAATCTGTTGGCAATAAAGTATACGTTCTATAACCTGCACTACCAGCAACCTCGGAACCTCCTAAATAAGGACCAAACCAATTGGCTTGCTTATGGCCTAATTCGGTTGGATTTGTACTAACAGAAGCGGCATCAAATTGTACAGAAAATATGGTTTCGGCATTTAGCTCGTTACCAGGAAACCATAATTCTGCAAAAGGAATTGTTAATGCTTGTCCTGCAATAGCATCCTCTGCATAGGCTGCTGCTGTATCGAAATCGGTTGAATCTCCATAACCCTCATAAGCTCTTGTTAAATACACTTTTGCAAATAAATGCTGTACCGCTCTTTTATTAACTCGGCCTGTAAATGCTCCATCTGATACGGTTGTTAACGCGTCTTGTAAATCTTGAATAATTACCTCGTACACTTCAGAAGCTTCGTTTCTTTCAAATTCTAACTGAGGACTGGTAATATAATCTGTAACAATACCAACACCTCCGTAGGTTTGCACCAATAAGAAATAAGCATTAGCTCTTAAATATTTAACCTCGCCTATTAACTGATCTAAATTAGAAGTCTGCCCTGTTATATTTGCATAATATAAAGCTGTATTTGCTGTTTGAATGGCTTTATAACAACTTCTATATAATTGATCTACACCTTCTGAAGAAGAATTTAATTGGGAATACTGCATTAAACCTTCTGGTCCCGACTCTCTACCATCTGAGTATAAATCTGTACCACCACAAAAAACATAGGCATCGTCTCCATAAATTTCACGTAACTGATTGTAATTTGCATTTACCAGGGCATTAAAACCTTCTTCTGTATTGTAAAATGTCTCTGCAGTTACATTAGAGAGGTTTTCTTCTTCTATAAAACCTGAGCAAGAACTAAACGCTATTGCTAGAATTGCTATAATTATTATTTTTTTCATTTTGCTTTTCTTTAAAAAGTTAAACTTAAACCTAGTTGGTACGTAATAGAACTTACACGAGCAATATTATAACCTGCTGCAGCCCATTCTGGATCATAACCATCATAATCTGATATTACAAATGGGTTTAATACATTGGCATATATTCTACACCTCTTCATTTTTAGTTTATCGATAATGTTATCTCCTAGAGTATAACCCAATGTGATATTTTTAATTTTAATAAATGAAGCATCTCTATAATAACCAACCTTATCATTTCTCCAATATGTACCTCCGTTACGTGGCTGAGGATACGAATTTGAATACTGCGCCGGAACACCTGCTCCATTTTCTGGTATATACCAATCTGCAATATCTAATTTTTGACGCCCTCTATCTCTTACATCTGTGAAGTTTTGATGAAATTCACTAAACGCTAGTACGCCTTGATTTGTAAATGCAGAAATAGCAAAATCGAAATTACCAACTCTTAAGTTTGAAGTAATGGCTCCAGACCAACTTGGATCTGAGTTACCAATAATGCGTCTATCGTCATTAGCATTTATTTCACCATCGCCATTTAAATCTTTAACTTTTGCTTGCCCTGGCGTTTGACCATATGAAGCTGCTTCGGCTTCTTCCTCTGGTTGCCATATACCATCAAACACATAGTTATAATAGGAGTTTAAAGACTCGCCTAAATGTAAATTATTACCTATATCGCTCACTTCACTTTGCCCATAAATAGACTCTAATTTATTGGTGTTTTTAGTAAAAGTAAAAGTGGTTTCCCAAGATATGTTATCGGTTTTAATATTTTTAGTGCTTAATAAAACCTCAACACCTTTATTACTAACAGAGCCTACGTTTGCAAAGGTCGATTCCCAACCCGATTCGTATGGTAGTGTTTGTTGATAGATTAAGTCTTCAGACAATCTATCATACACATCTAAACTTCCGGTAATTCTATTGTTTAACAATCCAAAATCTAAACCAAAGTTTAATTCTCTTGTTTTTTCCCAAGTTAATTCGCTATTAGCCAAAGTTGCGGCTAACCAACCATTTGCATTAGTACCGTTAAAATCGTAATACCTTTGTTGGTTTAAGCCGTTTAAGGTAGAGTAAGCATCTACACTATCATTTCCTGTATATCCTAAACTTGCTCTTAATTTTAAACTAGATATGGTGTTGCTATCGCTTAAGAAACTTTCCTCATTAATTTTCCAAGCCGCACTTACAGAAGGAAAGGACTCCCATTTATTACCTTCGGATAACACGGAAGAACCATCCCACCTATTAGATACCGTTAATAAATATTTATCTTTAAAGGCATAATTTAAACGCACTGCATAAGAATTTAACGTCTTTTTAATGTAATTAGACCCTAAGTTATAAGTACCTGAATCTCCCGAACCTACGTTATGAAAACCAGTTTCAAAAGGCTGTCTTAATGAACTTAAGAATGAACTTTCTGTTTCGTTAGAAAATATACTTTGCAAGCCTAAAAAGTTAAAAACATGATCTTCTTTTACGGTATAATTTATATTAAACTGATTATCCCAAGTGTAGTTAAAGTTTTGGCTATTAGCAATTTCTGAAGACGCTAAGTTTTGATTACTAATACCAGTATTTGTTAAAATACCCCAATACTTACCTCTTCTATTATTATTGTAATTACCAGAGTAGGTTGTTTTTAAAGTTAACCATTCTAAAGGTTTATATTCAAAAAACACATTTGCTAATGTTCTCCATTTTTTAATTTGATCGGAACTATTTGCTATTTCTAAAAGCGGATTGTATGTACTTGTTTTATTAATTACAAAACTATTAGGATCGCTTGGCGTTGTTAATTTACCTGGTTGCTCAAAATACTCACCAATAATTTCGTCTCCGTTATCGTCTACTGCCCAAGGAGATAAGAATGGATTTAGCCTAAATGCCTCACGCATGGCCACATCACTACCTAACTCTTCGTCTGTTCTAGCAATAGTAACATTTACCCCTGTTGCAAACTTCTCATTAAATTTATGATTTAACCCCGCCTTAAGTGTATATTTATCAATGGACTCGTTTGGTATATTACCCGTTTCGGTTTGCAAACCTAAGCCTAGGTTATAGCCTAATCCGTTATCTGCTCTACCAGAAATATTTAAATAATTATTTGTTTGTTGGCCACTTTCCAACACAGCATCATACCAATCAAACGTGTTATTTTCTGCTACTCTTTGTGCTAAAACAGCATTAGCAGTACCAATAACAGATGCTTGCAACATTTCTGGCGTTGTGGTATCATTATTACCTCCATTAGTTGTTGCTAAATATGCAGATTCATGGTAATACCACCATTTGTCGCCACTCATCATTTTAGGTAATCTGGCAACTTCTTTTGTACCGTACGAAGTATCGTAAGACACATTCATTCCAGATTTTGCTGTAGAACCACTTTTTGTAGTAATAATTACAACACCGCTTGCTCCTCTAGAACCATAAATAGCTGCCGAAGATGCATCTTTTAAAATATCCATTCTTGAGATATCTTGCGGATTTAAAAACGAAATATCATCGGTAGGCACCCCATCTACAACGTACAAAGGTCCTGTATTACTAAGAAGAGAATTAGATCCCCTAATAGTAATATCGAAACCATCGCCAATACGACCTGTTGAAGATGATATTTGAACACCTGGCACATTACCTTGAATGGCTTCTAGCGGACTAGTAACATTTCTATCTGTAACATCGGAAGCGCTTATAGTATTTACAGCTCCCGTTAAATCTTTTTTCTTAACAGAACCATATCCTACCACCACAACCTCATCTAGCGCTGCTAAATCATCACTAAGCGATATATCAATAACGCTTTTTCCTTCTACATTAATTATTTGAGTTTCAAATCCAACATAGCTAATTACTAACACAGAATTTTTACTTGCAACTTTAAAGGCATACTTACCGTCAAAATCTGTTACTGTTCCATTTGTAGTACCCTGTTCCAAAATATTAACTCCCGGTATGGGCTGCCCAGATTGATCTGTAATAGTTCCACTTATTGGAATTGTTTTATCTTGTGCATACATTTTATTACCCATGAGCACGCCCAGAAAAAGAAAAACTGTGCAACACAATTTTATTGATTTCCTAAATAAAAGTTTAATGTTCATAATTTAAGTTTTTAATTCAGATTAGTTATTATTTATTAGTTTTAGTTATTTATACTCTCTACCAGCAATCCATTAATTTTAGCATTAACAAATTGAATTTTCGAAACATTTTCCAAAGAAAATATGAAAATTTACTTTACTTTTTAAATTTATTAGACCCGTATATAACTTTCCGGATGACACATCAACTCTTCCTCTGCCACTTACAAAACAATTTTGAATAGCTTTTTTAAATGCATCAGGATTATTGGAAATTGCATCGTAATTCAAAGAATTATCTTGAAATTTAGACACCTCAAAACCATCAACAATTTGTTGTATGGTTTCCCAAGTCCATTTTTTTTTGATAGTAACAGCAGTATTATTACCTATATGACCTTTACACCCAAAACAAAAAACAAACACACCAAGAAGGCAAAGTATTTTAAAGCTCGCCAGCCGATTCAAAATCTGAGTAGAAATTTCTAAATATCTCATAAAAACTAAACAATTATAACCATATTATTAAAAAAAACACCCTTTAACAAAACATTTAAAAATGTAATCGATTACACGAAACTAATAAATTATCTCGTAAAAAACAAAAAAAAGACTAAATTCCTTAATATTATGTTAATAAAAGGTTTAATTCTAGCCAATTTGTCTTTTTTAGGATTATATTTATACTCTTAATAATAGATAATGTAATCGATACCATTACTAAATCTTAGTTATTAAAGCATTACATACTACTCTATTATTAATGGATAAAAAACTACTATTTACGGCATACCAAAAAGCTAGATATTAAAGCAGCGCCGTTTATGGAGTATTAAAATCAATCTCATACTGAGATGGCTAAAATAGCTGCAAGCATTTTTTGTGAGCAAGTATACAATACAGATAATCCATAAACTATAAAAAAGGTAGTTCTATTTCCCCAGCTATTTATAAAAAAAAAAATCATCTTTAAAAACCCTAATACTCAATAAAAACTAACTTAAATATTTAACCTTAAAAATCCTGTAATAAAGGGATCCTTTTTATTTCTGCGCTGGCAAATTCCATAGCACATGTAATTAAACCTCCTTATATATTATTAAATCTGAAAATTAAACATATAACAAGATTAAATAAAATTTGTACCAATAGATTCATTTATGGTATTGAAGCTTAATAGAACCTACTAGCTTATACTTTCTAATTAAAATACATAGCCTCATTTACATGCGAACCTACTATTAGCGTACCAATTAAAGGATGAATATCCAAATAGAAACTAAACAATATAAACCAATGAGAAAAACAATTTTTACTATGGTGTTGTCCATAATAATAGGATGCGCTTCGAGCAAGCAAATTAATAAACCGGTAAATACAACCTCCAATAACGCTATTTCCAATGTTTCACAATTGGCATTTCCAACCGCCGAAGGTTATGGTAAATATGCCAAAGGCGGTCGTGGTGGTGAGGTCTATGAGGTTACCAATTTAAATGATGGTGGCGAAGGAAGTTTAAGAGCAGCTATTGAAGCTCCGGAACCCAGAACAGTAGTTTTTAAAGTTTCTGGCACTATAACATTAGAAAGCCCTTTAAGAATTAAGCACCCTTTTATCACTATCGCTGGCCAAACTGCACCGGGTGATGGTATTTGTATTAGAAAATGGCCTTTAATTATCGAAGCAGACCACGTCATTATTAGGTACATAAAGGTGCGGTTTGGAAATGAGTCTGGCTCTGATTCCGACGCCATTTCAAGTCGGTTTGTAAACAATTTAATTCTAGATCACGTTTCCGCTAGTTGGAGTGTAGATGAAACCATGTCTATATACCACTGCAAAAACGTAACTGTACAATGGTGTATCATTTCAGAGAGCTTATTTAACTCTAATCACATTAAAGGTATTCATGGATTTGGTGGTATTTGGGGCTCTAACTACAGCACGTACCATCACAATTTACTGGCACATCATTCAAGCAGAAACGTACGTTTTGCATCAGGTTCTGGAAATACCGATTATAGAAACAACGTGATTTACAATTGGGGCTACCAAAGTGCTTATGGCGGCGAAAACCAACAAAAAAATAATGATGGTACAGTAAATCCCGAATTTTCATTTAGCAATATTAATATGGTTGCTAATTATTATAAGCCAGGACCTGCAACTGCACTAGGGAACGTGCAGTACAGAATTGTAAGCCCATCGCGACGCGATGTTACCACCGATTACGGGACTTGGTATGTAGCAGAAAATTTTATGGAACGCAACCCAGTAGTTTCTGCCAATAATTGGGATGGTGGTGTACAACCTCAAGGTGGTAACTCAGACATTGAGATATTAAAAAGCGGTAAACCTTGGCCTGCCATGGCCATAAAGCAACACACGGCACAAGAAGCATATAAATTAGTATTAAATAATGCGGGAGCAACATTACCTAAAAGGGATGCAGTAGATACCCGTATTGTAAACGATGTGCGTAAAGGTGTTGCTACTTTTGAAGGTACTACCTATAAACAAAAAAAGGATGTACCAGATCCAACCAAAAACTCCGGAATAATTGATACACCAAATGACGTTGGCGGCTGGCCAGAACTAAAAAGCACGTCTGCGCCTACTGATACCGATAAAGATGGTATGCCAGACAAATGGGAAATTAAAAACGGCCTAAACCCTAAAGACCCTAGTGATAGAAACATAATTGGACCAGATGGATACCCGATGTTAGAAGTTTATTTAAATGGTATAAAACCAGTTATACGTCTTTAGAGGAAGTGATCTAGAGAATAAAACCACCTAATTAAACGTTACTACTATTGATAAATTATTAAAGCTTTTGCCTAAATTATCCATAAACCTATATATTTATGCAATCGATAACACATGACCAATTATTAAAAAACAAGTTAACATGAATTATTTTAAAAAAAACATACTAACACTATTTCTTGTCTGTGCTGTAACCCTAACTGTTAAAGCTCAAGTACACGAAAAATCTTGGAGAAAAATAACCAATATGGATGAAGGCTCATGGTTCGCTAACCAAGAAGCCAAAGACATAGCAGAAAACGTGTTGCTTTACCAACGTAATATCGGAGGATGGCAAAAAAACATCCAAATGCAAAAACCACTTTCCATTGAAGAGAAAAAGGCATTAATAAATCTTAAAAATAGTACTAAAGGATGTACAACCGATAATGGCGCGACTTACCAAGAGATGTTATTTTTATCAAAAATCTACCGCCAAGTGCCAGACGAAAGATATAAAAAAGCATTTCTTGCGGGTTTAAATTACATTTTAGAAGCCCAATACGACAATGGTGGTTGGCCCCAATATTATCCCTTAAGAAAAGGATACTATACGCATATTACTTATAATGACGATTCTATGGTAAACATTTTAAATGTTCTAAAAGAAATTAAAGACACCACAGATTATTTTTCAATAAAACCATCTAAGAACATAATTAATAAGTCTAAAATTGCCTTTAAAAAAGGTATAGACTGTATTATTAAAACCCAATACAAACAACATGGTGTATTAACAAGTTGGTGTGCGCAACACGACGAGAACACCATGCTACCCACAAAAGCAAGGGCCTACGAACTCCCTTCGCTAAGTGGTCAAGAATCGGCCGGAATTGTTTTATTGCTAATGGACATTGAAAACCCTTCAACAGACATTATAAATTCTATTAACAGCGCCTGTATTTGGTTTGAAAAAGTAAAACTAAAAGGCATTAAACAAGAACGCATTTATAACGAAGCAGGCAAAACGATTAGCAGGACCATAATACAAGATGAAAAGGCACCACCACTTTGGGCACGTTTTATGGATTTAGAAAATAACACGCCCTTTTTCTGCGATAGAGACGGTATAAAAAAAGCCACTTTAGCAGAAATTGGAGAAGAACGCAGAAATGGTTACGGATGGTACACCAATCAACCAAGCAAAGTATTAGAAAAATATCCAGAATGGAAGTTAAAATATGATAGCGTACTTTCTAAGAAAAAAGAGTAATGCAACTTAGTAAATGTACAATATGCGGAGTTGGAGAACTAGCTACACTCTACATTAACCTAAAATAAAACTTGCACCCCAAAAACCTCCCGTTTTAAGAAAACCATCAACTAGTATAAACGAAAAAAGTCGAAGATAAATCTTCGACTTTTGTGCGGGCGGGGAGACTCGAACTCCCACACATTGCTGCACTAGATCCTAAGTCTAGCGTGTCTACCAATTCCACCACGCCCGCAAAAGGATTGCAAATATAAACAACATTTTTAAATTGCAAACTTTATAGGGCCAAAAAACTTTCTTTTTTATACTTTTGATTATATCCACATAAAATTTTCAATGAATCAAATCAAATCTTACATAGCAGAACACCAAGAAAGATTCTTAACAGAATTAATCGATCTATTAAAAATTCCATCAATAAGTGCAGATAAAGCTTATAAAAAAGATGTTTTAAAAACGGCCGATGCTATTAAGGATAGCCTAGAAAAAGTAGGCTGCGATACTGTCGAAATTTCCAAAACAGAGGGCTACCCTATTGTATATGCCCAAAAAATAATTGATAAAAACCTACCCACTATTTTAGTTTACGGCCATTATGATGTGCAACCACCAGATCCTATAAATTTATGGGACTCGCCACCTTTCGAGCCCGTAATTAAAAAAACAGATAAACATCCCGATGGCGCTATTTTTGCTCGTGGTGCCTGCGATGACAAAGGGCAAATGTACATGCATGTAAAAGCTATGGAATTCATGACGGCTACCAACCAGCTGCCGTGCAACGTTAAATTTATGATTGAGGGCGAAGAAGAAGTAGGAAGCGCTAACCTAGCAACCTTTGTAAAAAACAACACCGAAAAACTTAAAAACGACGTTATTTTAATTTCCGACACCGGAATGATTGCTAACGATGTACCATCCATAACCACCGGATTACGTGGCTTAAGCTATGTCGAGGTAGAAGTTACAGGTCCTAATCGCGATTTGCACTCGGGTCTTTATGGCGGCGCAGTAGCAAATCCAATAAATATTTTAACCAAAATGATTGCATCGCTTCACGACGAAAACAATCATATAAGCATTCCTGGATTTTACGATAACGTTGAAGAATTATCACAACAAGAACGTGCAGAAATGGCTAAAGCACCATTCAATTTAGATACTTATAAAAAAGCTTTAGATATTAACGCGGTTTACGGCGAAGCCGGATACACCACCAACGAGCGCAATTCTATACGCCCAACACTAGACGTTAACGGTATTTGGGGTGGTTACACCGGCGAAGGCGCCAAAACCGTTATTGCAAGTAAAGCCTACGCCAAAATTTCTATGCGTTTAGTCCCAAACCAAGACTGGCAAAACATAACAAAATTATTTAAAACCCATTTCGAAAATATCGCCCCACCAGGCGTAACCGTAAAAGTAACTCCGCACCACGGCGGCCAAGGCTACGTAACACCAATCGATAGTGTAGGCTACAAAGCTGCAAGTAAAGCCTACCAAGACACCTTCGGAAAAACCCCAATACCACAACGTAGCGGAGGCAGCATACCCATTGTTGCCCTTTTCGAGCAAGAGTTAAAAAGTAAAACCATTTTAATGGGCTTTGGTCTAGACAGCGACGCCATCCATTCGCCAAACGAACATTTTGGAGTCTGGAACTACCTAAAAGGCATAGAAACCATACCTTTGTTTTACAAATATTTTACCGAGTTATCAAAGTAATTTGGGCGTTACCACAAGGGTCGCGCTTTCCATTATATCTTTTTTTGCCATATATGGCAGCAAAAAAAGGATGCCATTACAATCGCTAACGCAGTTAGCAACACAACATGAAAAACCAACATAACCAGAACCTACTATTACTAACATTAGCCACTTTACTAATTAGTACCTCTGGAGCCTTGGGGCGCTTTATAAGCATGCCAACCGAAATAATAATTTGGTGGCGTAGTGCTTTAGGCGCCGTGTTTCTGTTTATGTTCTGCAAATTGAAAAAAGTAGATCTTAAAATTCAGTCTAAAAAAGATTTCACAACTATACTCATTAGTGCCGTCTTTTTGGGTGCGCACTGGATTACCTATTTCTACGCCCTAAAACTCTCTAATGTAGCTTTAGGTATGTTATCGCTATTTACATTTCCGGTTATAACCGCTTTAATAGAACCCTTTTTTACTAAAACAAAACTAAATCCTATTCACATCCTTTTAGCCTTAATGGTATTGCTAGGTATTTATATATTGGCGCCCGATTTTAATTTTGAAAGCACACAAATAAAAGGGATTCTTTGTGGTTTGCTATCGGCCTTATTTTACGCCATACGGAATTTAATGCTTAAAAAACCCGCTTCAAAATACAACGGCATGACTTTAATGATGTACCAAACCTTATTTTTAACCCTAATTTTACTCCCTGTACTTTTTATAAAAGACAACTCCAATATTACCACACAATACCCTTATGTTATTTTACTAGCATTAGTTACCACAGCAATAGGCCACTCGTTATTAATTAGCTGTTTTAAACACTTCTCCATAAGTACAGCTAGTATTATTGGCAGCTCCCAACCTATTTTTGGTATTATAATAGCCTTTTTATTTCTAAACGAAATACCAACACTAAATACCTTTATTGGAGGCGCTTTAATTATTGGTACCGTTGTAATTGAGAGTATTAGGTCTAGGAAATAACACTACCAACATCATTTTTATATCAAATTTTGTAACAAATAGACTGCTTTAACGTTCTAATAGACAATCATCAATCAAAAAATCAATCAAGTTATGTTAAAGCAATTTTTTATTATCTGCTCTGGGGCAGACACAGATATTTTAAAAACCTGTTCGGTTGGCGAGCAAAATAAATACGCAGGTATTGGCGCCACCGTTTTCTTTACTGCAATTATGGCTTTTATTGCCGGTAGTTATGCCCTTTACACGGTTTTCGATAATCCGTACACCTCCATTTTCTTCGGACTTATTTGGGGATTACTCATTTTTAATTTAGACCGCTATATTGTTTCAACTATAAAAAAAACAGATTCTTTTTTTAAGGAAATTATTCAGGCATCGCCCAGAATAGTGCTTGCCGTAATTATAGCCATTGTTATTTCTAAACCCTTAGAACTTAAAATTTTCGAAAAAGAGATAAATCAGGTTTTACTAGAACAGAAAAACCAAATGACTTTAGCTAACAAAACTCAACTAGCTGAGCAATTCTTGCCCACAATTACAACACTACAAAACGATATAGAAAATTTAAACAATACGGTAAGCACCAAAGAAGCAGAAGTTAACGCGCTTTACAACACCTATATTGCCGAAGCCGAAGGAACAGCAGGCACTAATCTTTTAGGAAAAGGCCCTGTTTATAAAGAAAAACGCGAAAAACACGACGTCTTATTAGCCGAATTACAACTATTAAAAGCAGAAAATAAAGCTAAAATAATAGCCATTGAAAACGACATTGCTAATCTAAAAAGCCAATACGATTTGCAAGTAGCAACATCTCAACCTATTATCGATAATTTTGATGGCTTAATGACACGCGTTGAAGCCCTGGGCAAGTTACCATGGCTTCCATCGTTTTTTATATTCTTGCTTTTTTTAGCCATAGAAACATCGCCAATAATAGCAAAGTTATTGTCTCCTAAGGGCGCATACGATCTAAAATTAGAGGACGAGGAAACCGCATTAAAAACACAGGTGTTGCAAAATAAAAACCAACGCGATGTTTTGTTAAAAACAGATTACGCCATTAACGATCGTATTTATAGCGACCTTGAAAACGAAGAGGAACTCTATACCTACAAGCGCAACAAATTGAGAGAACTAATGCAATTGCAGGGAGACTCCTTCTATAAAAAACAGAAAAATATATTGTGATTATGCGGCTATTTCAGATTTAAAGTGATCGTAAAGCTCTTTACAGCCAAAACCAACTATAGACAGTCGTTTGTTTTTAGCTAATGCTTCTTCGTGTAATTTTGAAATAGCATTTACACCATATTTATCCATACTTTCAACATCCTGAATGCTAATAGTGATATGATTTGCCTTCTCAAAAATGTTTTTAAACTCTGCATTAAACACATTTAAACTTTGTTTGTTTAACACACCTTTTACTTTAAAGAAATTGTTGCAATTTGAAATTTGAAAGTCCATAATTTGTTGATTTTTAAAGGTTAAAATAAACTTGAGGGAGAGTATTATTTTTTATTACATTTTAAAAGTACATAATAGGTAAGGTATTTACACAATTTTTTCGACCAACCCTTTTTTACTTTAGATGAAAAAAAACTTTCTGTAAATTTTATCGGTGAATAACTTGATTTCCACCTCAATAAAAAAACTAAACAACAATTAAGATTTTATTACATTTACCAATGCTTTAAAATATTGGTATATTTATTGAAGTAGACTTAATACATAAACCGCTAATTATAAATTAAATTTAAACCCATGAAAAAACTTATTGTACTGCTATGTATATTATGTTTCTGCAATAGTTACTCGCAAACAAATGATGAAGATGATGTTAAGGCAATAAACAAAGTTTTAAAAAAACAAAGAATAGCATGGTCTAACCACGATTTTGAAGGTTACATGGCAGGCTATTGGGACAGCGAGTTATTAAAGTTTTATAGTAAAAATGGTGTTACCTATGGTTGGGAAAACACTTTTGACCGTTATGAAAAAGCTTACCCAACAAAAGAGCATACCGGAAAACTTAGTTTTAAAATTAATGACATTACCAAAATAAGTGAAGGTGCTTATTACGTTTTAGGCGAATACCACATTAAACGAGATATGGGAAATGCCGATGGTATTTTTATGCTAGTCTTTAAAAAGATTAATGGCGAATGGAAAATTATTGCAGATACCTCAACGTAATTGTTAACGCCTAAAGTAAAAATGTTTTATACTAGTTGAAGGCAGCCCCTTGGCAGATGGTTGCGTTAGGAATTGCAACGGCATCCTTTTTAAAGCTTTAAAACAAAAAGGTGAGGCTATCCATAATTTAAAAGGTGGCCATGACTTACAACTTGCATGACACTTTAAAAAGATATAGTGGAAAGCCCGACCTTTAGGTAACGCCCAAATATTACAATTTCTTTACAAAATCTGTAATTATTACGGTAAGTGTTGGTCCTACTTTACCTTCTATATATTTTTCGTTTTCGCGATCTAAACGAATATTTCGTACTGCGGTTCCTTGTTTTGCTACCATGCTAGAACCTTTAACTTTTAAATCTTTTATAAGTACTACCGAGTCGCCGTGTTGTAATACTACACCGTTTACATCTCTATGAATAAGTTGTTCTGGATCTGGAGCGCCCTCGCCAGTTGCCTTTGCAAACTCTAAAACATCGTCTTCTAAATACATCATATCTAGTAGGTCTTGCGGCCAACCTTCCTTTCTTAAACGCGACAACATTCTCCAAGCGGCTACTTTTACAGCTTCGTGCTCGCTCCACATACTATCGTTTAAACAACGCCAGTGGTTAGTATCGGTAGTGTCTGGATTTTCAATTTGATCGACACAGGTTTTACAGGCTACTAAAGACTTATTTAGTGCCTCGTCCTTTTGTGGTAATAATGTATGAATTTGTAAATGCTCTACGTTTCCACATAATTCGCATTTATTATCTGCTCTTTTATATAATTCTCTTTCTAAACTCATAATTTAAATTTTGTAGTGCAATAATACAGCTTAATAGCAGCTTGTACAAATTTGAGATTACAACATAATGATTCTCTCTATAATTAGATAAAAACGACCGCTTATTTAATACAAAAAGGACACTTAACGCGTCCTTTTTTTTTGCTTATAAACTGTACTAGTTATTATTTTGACATATCGTGTATCCAGGTGTATAAATAATCGCCATGAACTCCAGTAAAATAACTTTGCCATGCTTTTATTTTTGCTTTATTTTCTTCGTTATCTGGAAATGCAGCCTTCATAAGCTCATCGTCTCTATCAAACATTTTATCTAAATCGGCTAAAGAATCTAGAAAATAGGCTTCCATAAACTCGGTTTTGTCTGAGCCCCAAGCATGCACATTAGGATAATAGGCTTTTATGTATTCGTTTTTTAAGGTAAGTTTTTCATGGCCTTCTTTTCTTAACTTTTCAAACTCTTCCATGGAGCCATCTTCAGGAAAAGCAAAATGGCTTTTTCTAACATAGCACAGCATATCTTTAGTTGGTTTTTCAGTCATGTGTTTGGCTCCCGAAATTGGCGCGTAAATTTCATCGGAATGCTCGTTAGTATAATAAGAGCTTATTTTTTTGAAATATGCTTTTCTTTCGGCTTCATCTGGCCATGCTTCTTTTTCTAACTCGGCACTTCGTTTCGCAAACTTCCCAATATCGTTCCATGACGCAAAATTATTTACCACCAATAACTCGGTGTTATCTTCGCTCATGTTATGCATATACACAGAATGCCCCATGATATATTCATTTTTCATGATTACCTTTTCGAAATACTCTTTTTCTAAGGCTTTCCATTCGGATAATTTAAAATCTTTTTTATCGGGGTTCCAATGGTTCATTGTTACCGTCATGTACTCTTGTTCCTTTTCCGTATCGTCTTGCGCGGAAACTACAAGTTGACCGAGTAACAGTGTAAGAACAATTAATGTTGAGAATAATGGATTGGCTTTTTTCATAATCTGTAATAATTAAAGTTAATAATTTGTTGAAATTAAATACGCTTTAATATTCTTGGGAGTGCGATTATGCTAAAAATAAATACTTATGTAATTGAGAGATGATAAATATATGCAAAAAACTATTGATTATCAAGAATTTAACCAAGCAAAGTTTCGCGCATTTTTTTGGTCATGCCTTTTATAACCATGGCATAGGAATGGTCTATTAACTCTAAAATGAGTTTAGGTTGCAATTCTCCTTCGTGAAGATACAGGGTGTTCCAATGTTTTTTACTCATGTGAAACCCCGGGCGAATACTATTATAATCGGCGCGTAATTCTTCCGAATATTCCGGATCTGCCTTTAAATTTATGGTGGTTTCGCCGGCCTCCCATTTTTTTAAACTTACTAAAGCAAACATTTTTCCTAATACCTTAAATACGAGTGTATCTGCATCAAAAGGAAAATCTTCGGTGGTGCCTTTTTTAGCTAAACAGTAATCTCGAATTTGTTCGATATTCATTTATTTAAGCTTTTTAGTCCCTTCTGTTCCAATTTCTAGGGCCGAATAATCTAATTTCCAGCCAATAGTTTCAACAATGGTTTCTATAAGTAAAATGGTTTCTAAGGCTTCTTTTTGTGCTGCTTGAATGAGTCCGCTTTCTGGAATTTTATCTTTTATATGTAGTTTGGCCTCGTTGTGCAATCCGGTTAAATCGTTTGCCTCAAACCTATTAAAATAGCCGTCAGACTTATCATAATAATTTAAATTAGTTTCTATGGATAGAATTTCTGGCTGCGGAAAATGTTTTAGTATTATTTTCTTTTTATCGGTATCGGCCTGTAAATCTATTTTTGATAAATCGTAACCAATATGGGCTTTAGCGTTAATTACTACTAATGCTTTTTTACGACTTGTAATGAGTTTTAAAAAGCGTTCTTTAACATCTTCGTAGTGGTAAATTTCTGCAAAATCGCCCTCAACGGTTATAAACTTACACACCTTTTTTATCTTATCTAAAAGGATAGTAGATTGCGAATTAACAAGCTGTTTTTTCTTAATAGATTTTAAAACGGTAACTACGCCTAGTGTTACCAAAACTGCAATAATAACGGCTAAAAAAATTTCCATTTAACTAATAACTTTGTATAATATGGGTTTACTTGGCGTAGCGTCATTCTCGAACGGCGCTATTTGCAAATTTAAAAAATACTCTCCGTCTTCTATTTTATTGGACACATAAATAAACTCGGTAATGGTAGCATCTAATCTTAATTTCCCTTTAGTATTCCAGAATTCTCGGTGTCCTAAAAGTTCGCCACCGTCTTTTTCTTTATCAATACTAGGTAAATCTATTAGCAAGTGCTTTATACCCTTTTCTACAAGAAACTTTACCGCATCAGCTTCAAGATACGGCCAATTTGTATTGGAGTATTGCCTAGAGTGTTTCTCGCGCGTATTTGGTATGGTTCGTATTACAATAGCATCTCTTTTTTTATTTCCTAGAGCAAACTGCAATTGCTTTTTTGATATAATTTTATCTTCCCCATCGTTTTCGGGTGCCACCGTAACAACTTCAGCAAGAAAAAAGAAGGTTTTTAAATTTTGATTTATAGAGTGCACTTTTTCTGTAATATGTCCAGCACACTCGGTATGTGTGCCATGTGCATGTGGGTTAAACTGAATATTATTGAAATTAATATCGGCACCTTCACTTACAGCTGCTGTCCACTCTCCATCTTGTACAGGTTCAATTTTTGGCGCGTCCACATACCATGCATTCACATTTTTTTCTGATGAAATAAGTGGTATAGAAATATCCAAAGGTTTTGAAAAATCGATTTGAAGTTTTCTAGAGTTGTATTGAATCGTTGCAATCAAGATAAGTTTATTTTAAAAAGGTTTGCGGCGATACCATCGCTAAGAAATTTACCTTTTTTTGTGGTTAATAATTTATTACCATCAATATACAATAAATGTTCTTGAATATAAATTTCTGATTGTTTTAATAAATAGTTTTTATAAGTTTCGCCAAAATCATTCTCAATTTTTTCTAATGAAACGCCCCAAACAGTTCTTAAACCCGTCATAATATATTCGTTGAATTTATCGGTTTTAGATAGGGTTTCTATTTCGTTAGGTAGTGTATTGTTTTGAATAGATTTTATATACTTTGTATTGTTAGACACATTCCAACTACGCTGGTCACCATTAAAGGAGTGCGCCGAAGGGCCAATACCCAAATAGGGTTTACCAAGCCAGTAGGCCGAATTATTTTTACTAAAATACTCGGGTTTACCAAAGTTAGACAACTCGTAATTTACAAACCCTTCTGCTTCTAAAGTATCTACAAGGATATTAAATTGCTCTTGTGCCAAATCATCGTCTACATTAGCAATAACACCTTTTTTAATAAAAGTTTCTAGAGCTGTTTTAGGTTCTACAGTTAAGGCATAACAAGAAATGTGTGGCACATTAAAGGCTAATGCAGTTTCTATATTTTTAATCCAGGCTGCGTTGGTTAATCCTGGAATACCATAAATTAAATCAACAGAAATATTATCGAAATGTTTCGTGGCTTCTTCTAAACATTTAAGCGCCTCTTTAGCGTTATGCGCACGGTTCATGAGTTTTAAATCGCTTTCGTAAAACGACTGAATACCAATGCTTAATCGGTTTATCCTACTTTTTGCCAATTCTTGTATTACGCTTTCAGATAAATCGTCTGGATTGGCTTCCAAAGTGATTTCTGGATGCTCAACAATGTTATAATATTTGTAAGCGGCATCTATTATAAAGTCAAATTCGTTGCAAGACAATAAACTTGGTGTTCCGCCTCCAAAGTAAATGGTTTCTATGTTTTGGCTTTCTAGCTCGTTTTTTCTAAGCTTTAATTCTTGTACCAAACACTGAATTAATTCTTCTTTCTTTTTTAAAGAGGTTGAAAAATGAAAATCGCAGTAGTGACAAGCTTGCTTGCAGAAGGGTATGTGTATGTATATAGAAGCCGAAGCCCCTCCTAACCTCCCCGAAGGGGCGGAATTCGTACTCGTACCTTTAAGTTTATTTTTTATCAATTAAAATGTATTGAAATTAGGATTGAATTTTCTTTTAAACAAATAACTTCCCTTACAGAAACGATGGCTATTTAGTCTTCTTCCGAAGATCGACAATTGGATTGTTTTTTCTTCCTCCTTTGGAGGTTTGGGGACCTTTACTATTCTGCTTAACAAAAGCGTCCCAACCCGTATAACTCTTACCTAACTCAATTCGTCCAGAGTTATAAAAATGACAAACAGCTGCCGCTAATCCATCAGTTGAATCTAAATTTTTGGGTAAGGTTTTTAACCCCAACATACTTTGAAGCATTTTGGCAACTTGCTCTTTACTAGCATTTCCGTTTCCGGTAATAGCCATTTTAATTTTTTTAGGCAAGTATTCTGTAATAGGAATTTCTCTACTTAAACCGGCAGCCATAGCAACACCTTGCGCTCTACCCAATTTTAACATACTCTGTACGTTTTTACCAAAAAAGGGGGCTTCAATAGCTATTTCGTCTGGATTATGCGTATCAATAAGTTCGATAGTACGCTCAAAAATGAGTTTTAATTTTAAATAATGATCGCTATATTTTTTTAAATCCAATTCATTTAATTGAACAAAATGCATGGTTTTACCCACTACCTTTATAATGCCAAAACCCATAATGGTTGTGCCAGGGTCAATACCCAAAATTATTCTTTCTTTCATTAATCTCCACAGTAATAACAACCACTTAGCGAAATAGACGCGCCAAAAGTTAGGGTTAAAATATCGCCATTAAACGATCCGAATCCGCTAGTAACAGGACTAAAATCCTTTGAAAAACCTTTAACATATGAGGCATCCACATAAATTGACAGCTTATCAGAAACACCATAATGCAACTCGATTCCTGCCATAGCATTTAAATACGATGTTTTATTATTACCATAATCGCCTAAAGGTTTTATCATAGTAAACCCAGGTCCGGCATGAACAAAAGCACCCAAGTTATCTACAAAACTGGTAATTACCGAGGCATCGTATACTGCTTGCGCATTAATCCTGGTATAGTTTACTTTAAATTCTGGTGTATTATCGGCATTTGCAAAGCGATTATAGCCTAAGTCTAATTTAACGCCTAAACGTTGCTTAAACATGTATTGCAGCCCTAAATTAATGGTTGGAAAATTTATCGAATTACTTTCAAAATCCTCTACAAACCCACTTGAAGACGGACTATTTACACCCAAAGCAAATTGCGCTTTAAAAGTACTTGTATCGCCTTGTGAAAACCCAGAAAAGCTGTAGATTAAAAATGCTATAGCCAACCAAAAATTAGTATTCAATTTAAAACTTGAGGTCATGTGGTAATATTAATTTAATTTGCATCGCTAATGATCCGTACGTTACCATACAAAACTAAACAATTCTTTTTTGTGCTTATTAAAATAAGCATTGTAGTTGGTGCTTTTTATTTTATTTACAATAAACTAACCCATAATACGGCATTAAGTTTTTCAGAATTTATCGATTTTTCAACAAAAAACGAGGTGTTTTCATTAAAAAACATCATTTTTTTACTTCTTTTAAGCATATTTAACTGGTTTTTCGAAATTTTAAAATGGCAAACATTAGTAACTTTTATAAAACCAATCAGTTTTAAAACAGCCCTAAAACAAAGTTTAGGATCTTTAACAGCATCTTTACTTACACCAAACAGAATTGGAGAATATGGCGCAAAAGCGATGTATTACAGCGCACATTTTAGAAAACGTGTTATGATGGTTAACCTTTTTAGTAATGTGCTACAAATGGGTGCAACTACCCTAATAGGTGCTATTAGTTTTAGCCTGTTTATTTTACAATACAATCCGGATATAAACTATGTTAAGCTAAGTAAATTTATAATCATTGTACTGTCTAGCCTTATTATATTAGGTTTTGGGATTTCCAAAAGTAGGTTTAATATCAAAGGCTTTTCGGTAAAAAAACTAAAGCAGTTTATTTTAGAATTTCCTAAAAGCAAATTAGCTGTAGGCCTACTTTTATCACTACTACGTTATGCTATTTTTTCGTTTCAATTCTATTTACTGTTACATATTTTTAAAACAGAACTCAGCTATTTAAATGCTATGATTATTATTAGTTCTATGTACTTAATAGCTTCTAGTATTCCATCTATATTTATATTCGATGTGGTAGTAAAGGGCAGTATTGCTGTTTATTTGTTTGCGTTTTCTGGCGTTAACGAATTGATAGTTTTATGCATAATTACTATCATGTGGTTGCTAAATTTTGTAATACCAAGTTTGTTTGGCAGTTACTATGTGCTTAGTTTTAGCCTTCCTAAAAATAACGTGGAATCATGATTTTAACACTACTTTTTGTAACCCTAAGTTACCTGATTTTAATAGGTGGTTTTATTATTGGTTTTAATAAAGTATCTACGTTTATTTTAGGGGACGTGCCTGCTAAAACCAAATTCTCGATAGTTATTCCGTTTAGAAATGAGGCAGAACATTTACCCCAATTATTACAATCTGTACTCGCATTACACTACCCAAAACATCTTTTTGAAATTATTTTTGTTGATGACGACTCTAACGACAATTCGGTTACCATCATTCAAAACACCCTAAATTCAGCACAAACACCTATAAACTCTAAGATTCACTTTCAACTCATTTCCAACGCTAAAAAATCGAATTCTCCAAAAAAAACAGCCATTACTTCAGCCATAAAAATAGCCAAACACCCTTGGATTATTACCACCGATGCCGACTGCCAACTGCCTAAATTTTGGCTAGATAGTTTCAATGAGTATATCCTAAAACATAACCCAGTTTGTATTGCTGCACCAGTAACATATTCAACTACTAGCACCTTTTTAAACCTCTTCCAAACGCTAGATATTTTAAGTTTACAGGGCGCTAGCATTGGTGGTTTTGGTTTAAAAAAACGGTTTATGTGTAATGGCGCTAATTTTGCTTATAAAAAAGCTACGTTCAACGCCGTAAATGGTTTTAATGGCAATACTAAAATAGCCAGTGGCGACGATATTTTTCTGCTAGAAAAAATAGCAAAAGCACAGCCCAACCAAGTACATTACCTAAAATGCGAAAAGGCCATTGTAAAAACACATGCACAACCTAACTGGACCCTTTTAATAGCGCAACGTATGCGTTGGGCTGCAAAAACAAGTGCTTATAGTAATGTGTTTGGAAAACTAACAGGCTTAGTTGTTTTACTTACAAATGCCTTAATACTTATTGGCTTAATACTCGCCATTATAGGGGTAATAAATTTTAAAAGTTTGTTTTACATGGGGTTTATAAAGTTTAATATCGATTTTTATTTACTGTATATAACCGCTTCGTTTTACAAGCAAAAAGCTATTTTAAAAAGTTATATATTAGGGTTTTTAGTCTATCCCTTTTTTAGCGTTTATGTGGCTTGTATCTCCATGTTTTCTGGCTATACATGGAAAGGCAGACAGTTTAAAAAATAAATTTAGTAGCTTTAGTTTCTATGAACATCTTTAATAAAACCTCCAATCCGGCATTTACCAATTACTTTTTTGGCACCAAAAACACATCTGGCAAAACCATGTCGGTTAGTGGTATTTTTATTAAATCCATGCTATCCATTGCAATAATTGTTATTATTTCCATTGGTATGTGGAAGCTTCACAGCAACGGTCAATCCATTAAGTGGTACTCTATAGGCGGCATGCTCGCAGCCATTGTAATAAGCATTGTTATTTCGGTACGCCAACATTGGGCACACGTTTTAGTTCCCCTTTACGCCATAGCCAAAGGCTTTTTTTTAGGAGCCGCAACGGTATACGCACATGCACAATTTCCAAATTTACCATACCAAGCCATAGGCATAACCGTGGTAACATTTATCGTTATGCTATTGCTTTATCAAACCCGCATAATTGTAGTAACAAAAAAACTACGAAGCGTTATTATTACAGCCGTAACCAGCATTTTTATAATTTATTTAATATCCTGGATATTAGGCTTTTTTGGCATTAAAGTATTTATTTGGGGCATTTCTTGGCCAGCCATAATTTTCAATATTCTAGCAGCCGTTTTCGCGTCCCTTTCGCTCCTACTCGATTTCGATTATATAGAACGCCACAAAAACAGATCGCCAAAATACAAGGAGTGGCTAGCCACATGGGGCCTACTTGTAACCTTAGTTTGGCTGTATATGGAAGTATTAAGACTCATGCGTAAACTAGCCATTAAGTTTTAATTTGGGCGTTACCACAAGGGTCGGGCTTTCCTCTGCAAGTCCTCGCACTTCCTCCGTCAGGCTGTGGGCTTTCCATTTCAATCCCTAACGCAGCAATCCGCTAAGGCCATTTTAAAACAAAAATGTAGTGATAATTAAAAAAGCCGTTGCAAAACCTAATTTACATGTATAACTATAGGCAATTTAAATTCTGTAGTAACCTGTTGTCCGCGTTTAATAGCCGGAAATATTTTAGGCAAAACATCCAGACTTTGGTTTAATAGTTCTTTTATATTAGGAATTTCATTATAAGTAAGCGAATCAATTTTAGCCTCTAACAAGCTTAAATTGCCAGTATTAGACACCTGAAAATTCAATATTAGCGTATCATTAATATCTTGAGTCACCACAATACGCTCCTCTTGCAAGTAGTTAGTAATATGCTGTGTAATTGTTGTTTGAAAACACAAGGTTCTTTCTGCCTTAGAGCTAGACGAATCGCATACCGAAAAACTTGGGTATTCATCAACATCTTTCCAATTAAACGTTTCTAATTCCTCTTTAAGAATCGCTTCAGAAGATGTTTTCTTCACATTAAAATACTCGCATGATGTGAGTGATAAAATGACTATTAAAACCAATAATTTCCTCATGTATTTTATCTGAAACCGAAAAATACAATTTTTTTAGGTTTTTTGTAATCTAAAAAAGAAAAACCGAAGCCTTAACTTCGGTTTTAAACAGTATTACTTGAAATATAATTGAAATTCGAATTATTTATCCTTAAACTTGAAAAATAATAGGAAGCGAATACGGAACTACAACCTGTTTGCCATCAACCTTTCCTGGTATCATTTTAGGTAATAACTTTACAACTCTTATAGCCTCTGCCTCTAGCTCTGGATGTGCTGCTCTAGAGCGAATATCTATAACACGACCATGTTCATCAATTTTAAAAATAACATGAATACGTTGTTTTCCATTTAACCCTAATTTATGGGCCAATTTTGTGTTAAAATGTTTAGAGACATGCGTTGTTATGCCCTTATCTAAGCACGCTTTTTTCTCTTCGTTACTTAAAGCATTATCACAAGATTCAAAATTTGGCACTTCATCTAGATGTGCTATGGCTACATCCTTATGTAATGGCACTTCATTGAGTAGTACCGTATCTTCTTTTTTGTTTTGCACATCGCTAACTTGAAAAATAATAGGTAAGGAATAAGGCACATTAACCTGCTTCCCTTTATGTTCACCTGGTTTAAATCTAGGTAGCGTTTTAACAACGCGTATAGCTTCTTTTTCTAGCTCGGGATGTTCCGATCTAGAACGCACATCAACAACATCTCCATCAATACTTATTTTAAAAATAACATTAATACGCTGTTTCCCTTTTAAATTAAGACTGTCGGCTAGCTTAGTATTAAAGTTTTTATTAATATGCATTGCAATGTTTTTCGACATACATTTTTTTTGCTCCTCTACTGTTAAATCTTCGCAACCTGGAAAAACAGGAACTTGGTCTATAATACCAAAAGGAACATCTAAATGTTTTATAATATCGGCAAAAAACGGATCTTCAAATCCGTTATCACTTGTAAAAACAAGTAACTTTTTTATTTCTAGGTCTTCGTTTTCATTGATATCACCTTGTACTTGAATTTGCTCAAAAACCTCAGCTATTTTTTTAGTTAAATCAGTTTGCGAGCCTTTAGTGGTGTAATCTTGAATATCATTTACCAAAGCTTGATTAAAGCCTTCGCCTTTAACTGCATCTAAAAGCAGTTTAAGCCCTCTTTCTTCTGCTTCGTTTACATCTCCTTGTATTTCAATTTGATGCTTTAAGGCTTTTACTTTAGTAATTAATGGTGTTTTCTGCTGGATCTCCTCATTGCTGGTATCACCTATTGTGGTAGCGGGATTAGTTTCCATACACGACGTATAAACCAACATGGCTATTAGCATAGGTATTAACAAGGCATACTTAAATAACTTGACCTGTTTTGATTTCGATTTTTGTAACATAATGATTCGTTTTTTGATTAATGATTGTTTAAAAAATGGATTGATGAATGAAATATTTTTGGTATCGAAAACTTGAGACAATAAATTTTGATAATATTGATTTTTATTTTGATTCTTAACTACTTGTGCATCGGCAATATATTCATGCAAGGACATTATTCTATTTTGATAGATATAGGTTAAAGGATTAAACCAAAATGCAATGCGTAGCAGCTCAAAAAACAATAAATCTAGAGTATGTTTTTGTTTTACATGAACCATTTCATGCTTTAAAACCGTGTCTCTATTAGTTTTGTTAAGCTGTGCTCCTAAAAAAATATAATTAAAAAAAGAAAAGGCCATATCGCTTTTTAACACACTAACAATAAAAACATTACCGTATTTATACTTAGGGTTTTTAAAAAGTAATTTTAGTAGTTTTATTAATTTAAAAATAAAAATACATGTTGCTATTCCTGTGCCTAAATAAAACAGAAGTTCCCAACTCCAAAACGACTGTTGTTTTAATATTATGCCTTCCAAAGGAATTGGATTTACAGGGTGTTGCGATGCGCTACCAATAAAAATTTCTGGTAAATTAATGATGTAATCTTGAGAAAGGATATTCTTAAAACTAGACACCTTAATAAACGGAAGTATTAAGGGCATTATAGCTGTAATTAACAAATACGCTCTATTCCAATTAAAAAAGGTTTCCTTTTTTAAAAACAAATCGTAAATAATTAAAAAGAACAACTGAAAAGCAACAACCTGTATAATGTAGTGTAACATAACTAAGATTCGTTTTTATTAATCTCTTTAAGCACAGACTCTAAGTCTTTAATATTCATATCATTTTTCTTTACAAAAAACGACACCATACTTTTAAAAGAACCTTGAAAATAATTATCAACCAATTTATTTATAGATTGATTACTATACTCTTGCTTCTCTAACAATGGAAAATACACATGGCCTTTCCCTTCTTTTTCATAATCGACAAAACCCTTACTCTCAAGAATTCTAACTATTGTAGATACTGTGTTATATGCAGGTTTAGGCTCCGGAAATTCTTCTATTATAGCTTTTACATTGGCCTTTTTTAATTGCCAAAGTATTTGCATAATATCCTCTTCTGCCTTAGTAAGTTGCTTCATAATTAGTACTAATTTATTTGTTGAACTAAATTCTTAGTTTAACAAATATAACTAATAATTTAGTTAAAACTAAATTATTAGTTAAAAAATGTAACATTTGGCACGATTTTTAGTCTAAACAGTATATAACTTAAACATTTTATGGATATTATTTTAATCATTATTGCTGCGCTACTTATGTTTTTAGGTATTATTGGCAGCTTTTTACCTATTTTACCAGGACCATTAACTAGTTGGATTGGACTTTTGGTACTTTACTTTACCGAGGCTATTCCTCTAGACAAAACCTTTTTAATTATAACCTTTGCCATAGCTGTATTTATTTGGATTTTGGATTATATTATTCCTGCTATTGGCACAAAACGCTTTGGTGGTACTAAATATGGTATGATAGGCACTACAATTGGTTTAATTGTTGGCTTAATAGCTCCTATTCCTGGAGGAATTATAATTGGTCCTTTTTTAGGCGCACTTTTAGGAGAGCTTATTAATAAAAGTGATGGTAAAACAGCAACAAAAGCAGCTTTTGGATCTTTTATAGGCTTTTTAACTTCAACCTTTATAAAGTTTGTAGTGGCTATAATTTACCTTGGGTTATTCATTGGTGTTCTTTGGGATTACCGTTATGCCTTATTTCAGGCTTAAACAGAAGAAACCCTGTGGGTCTCTCACCTCCACAGGGTTTATGTAAATTGCTATTATCAACAAAAAATTGAGGGTATTCTTTAATTTTTCTGAAGTGTTGATATACAAATATACTCACAACTATCGTGTTTAGATTACGGGTTTCCCGTAACTATTTTACGGGCAACGGGTAAACCCTAGCAGGAGCAAGGGTTTCGAGAGCAAAAAAAAATCAATTTTTTTTAAAAAAAATTGATTTTTTTTCTTCCAACGGCATATTTCTTAGATAAAACCCTTTTTTCTGGCTTCATCTAGCAGTGTTTCATCTTGACCGTCGCGAACTTCAAAAATTTCTCGAAGTTGCTTCTTCCGTTTTTCTATAGCACTTAAAGAAATGTCTAAATGTGTTACCAAGTTTTTAGTTTTTATACCTTGAGAGAGTAAATGTAAAATTTTTCGGTTTTTATCATCTATTACAATATCTGTAGCAATTGTTTTTCTTATATGACTATTTACCGTACCGCTATAAAAAGGCGGATTATATAATACGGCTTGAAAAGCACTAGCTAATTCTCTAGACGTTAAATCGCTTTTAATTAAAAACCCTTCTGGATCTATAGTTTTAATAATATTATGAATTCTAAAAGACTCGTTAAACATAGTTAACACTATAATTTTCGCATTAGGCAACACCTTTCTGGCATATTCGGCTAAATCTTCACCCGAGCTCATAGAACCATCGGTAGACGGTGGTAAACTAATATCCACAAATAAAAGGTTATAAGGGCGTTCTACCTCTATAGATTTATCCATAAATTTCACGGCTTCATCGCAATTATTTGCAATATCAATGGTTAACTCTTGATTACTTTTTTTGGTGAATTGCAATGTGTTTTGATACCCTTCGATAATCATCGGATGGTCATCAATCATTAAAATTTTAATTTTTTCGGTCATAGTTAGGTTTGGAGTATAGGAGCCTCAATAACTACTTGAGTTCCCATGTTTTTTTTAGATGTTATGTTTATAGTTCCATTCAATTCTTTAATTCTAGAATTCATGTTTTTTAAACCAATACCTGATTTTGCTCGGTTAATATCAAAACCAGATCCATTATCCTTAATCGTTAAGCAAATTACATTATTTTTTAATTTAAAGCTAATTTCAACAACACTTGCTTTGGCATGTTTATAAATATTATGAAGTGTTTCCTGTATAATTCTATAGATATGAATTTTCATTTTGTTACCCACAAAGTCCCATGAAATATCATCATCATGTGTTAACTCATAATCCAAATTATAGGCTAAAGTTTGCGTTTCAATTAGAGTTTTAATAATATCTGAAAAACCAGAACCCGACACAAAATCGGTATTTAATTCGTGAGATACTTTTCTAATATCATCCTCAATTATTTTTAACTCATCAATATATTGTTCTCTAGTTTTAATAGCCTCTTCACTATTACTCATATTTAAGCTATCTAAACTTAAACGCGTACCAAACAAGCGCCCCAAGACACCATCGTGAAGCTCTTGAGAAATTCTTTTCTTTTCTAAATCTCTAGCTTCTTCTACACTTTCATTTTGAGATAACATAAGGTTATAAATTTCCTCATTGGCTTCTTGTTGTTTTTGCTTAAACTGTAATTCAATATTTTTATTTCGCTGAGCAATAACTAAATACAACAAAAATGATGCTAAAACAATGACTACTGATATAATAAAAAGCCACATACGTTCCTTAGCAATTTGAATATTTTGCTGCTCTATTTTATTAGTTTCGTACCTAATTCTGGCAAATTTATCGCGATTTAATCTTTCACTACGTTCCAAACTATCACTTAGCGAAATATAATCTTTTAAATATTTATTAGATAATTCACCCGTTTCTATTTCTGAAATTAATAAAAGGGACTTTAATAAATCATCATTATTGTAAGCCTCGGCAATACCTTTTGCCTTATAAGCATAATATTTAGCCGAATCTTTTTGATTAAAGTCATTGTAATACTCCGCTAAATGTTGAAGAATAATAATGGAATTGTAAGTATCATTAACACTATCGCAAATATTTAAGGCTTTTAAATAGAGACCCGGAAGCTGCTTTAAATTTTTAGAAAGATAGAGTGTATTAGCATAATTCCCTAAGGCTAAAACATGCACATCTGGATAATTATTTATTAATTTAGTATTCGATAAAATTTTCTGATAGCCTTTTAAGGCTAATTCATACTGCTGTAAATTTTTGTAGGTAAACGCAATATTGTTTTCAGACAGCCCTATACTTCTTTCAAAATTGCCTTCTAAATCCTGTTTTAACTCTAAGGCTCTTTTATGATATTTTATAGACTCTTCATAAAGCCCAAGTTCATTAAAAACAATACCTAAATTATTATTAATATAAGCTTTGTATTTTTTAACATCGTTAGTTTCACTTAAACTTTCTAATAGGGTTAGTGCCTCAATAGATGTAGACTCGCTACCAGTATAATCCTTATCGTAAGTTTGACAAACAGCAATACCAAAAAGGGTTGCAGCTGTTTCAAATTTATAATTGTATTTTCTAAATATTTTTTCGGCCTTATAGAAATATAAGTATGCACTATCACTTAATATATACTTCCTGTAAAGCTCACCTATTTTGTAATTCTGTTTTGCTGTAAAAATAGAATCTCGACCCTTACTCTCTAATAGCGTTATTTTTAAGGAATCAATTTTTTTAGTAGCCAACTCGGTTTGAGCTTGCATTCCTAGAAAACAACATAGTAAAAGAGAATATCGTATTAAATTTTTCAATTAAAAATGGTACATTAAGTCTATTTCCAAATGTATTTATAATTTTTCGATTTTTCCCAATTAGATTTATGGTATAAAAAATCCCATATAAAATAAATTATATGGGACTTATATTATATTAAGATTATTACTTAATCTTGACCTTGACCTCCAGTATGAGGAACAGGTTGTTCTGTATCAGGTATTACTTGTAAATCATCTTCTGTTAAATCTTGTTTAGTACAAGAAGATAAAAATGTAAAAAAAAGTGCTGTAATTAATGTAATTTTTAGGGTTTTCATATATTCAAATTTTAAGGTTACAAGATTATATCTATTTAAAAAAATAGCATTTCCAACAAAAATTTCTTGAAAATTTTTATTAAAATCAAATCGAATACATACAATGCAAAACGATTCTGTAAATAAATTTACTGAGGGAAATGACTTAAAAAGTCAACATGGATTAATTCTTCTTAATTGAACTTAGGGAAATACGGATCGCTCAACTAAGGGATGCGAAAATATATTAAGACAAATATTTTTGCCTAGTTTTTTCGAAAAAAAGTGAAATATTCGATGAAATGCACGATTTTTTATCGATGAAATACATAAAAATCCGTTATAGAGGTATTCAGCTACAACGTAGAATTGTTTTTAATCAAGCTTGTTTTTATGATTTTTGTCTTCATATCCTTTTCTACTCCTGTATTTTGCATACGATTTATGAGTAATTCGGCTGCATGTGTACCTATTACTTTTGCATGCTGCCTGATGGTCGTTAATCGAGGAATTGTATGATTTGAGTCCGATTTACTCGCAAAAGCGATTACAGAAATATCTTTTGGTACCTTCAATCCTAAATTAACAGCCGTATTAAGCGCAATGATTCCAGAAGAACTATCGGCAGCTATTACACCTTCAATATTCTTATTTTTCTTGTAAAAGGATTTGATTTTTTTAGCCGTATCGTCTTTCTTCTTGATTTTTAAAACCAAGGCTTCTAACTTCCCAGTCTCTAAAATAGCCTTATTATAACCGCGTTCTCTTAACTTACCAACACTTATATCATTAATATTACTTATAAAAACAATTTTCTTTCTGCCTTCTTCTATTAAGCTTTTCGTGGCATTATAAGTGGCATCAAAATCATCAACTATAACTTTATCGCACATAACATCGTGGGCCACCCTATCAAACATAACAATTGGCAAGCCTTGTTTAATAGTGTTTTTAAAATGGTCTACCTCATTATTCATTTGCGACTCTTGCGACACAGATAAAATAAAACCATCAACACTTCCATTAGCCAAAAATTGTAAACTCTCTTTTTCTTTGGCTAACGATTCGTTGGATATGCATGTTATAATATTATAACCATGTTTGGAAGCTTCTCTTTCAATACCAAAAAGCACTTTGGCCAAAAAGCGATTAAGTATATTAGGAATAATAACACCAATAGTTTTAGTTTTATTATTTTTTAAACTTAAAGCAACCTTATTGGGTCTATAGTTATACAAGTTGGCCAGCTCTTTAACGCGTCTTACTGTTTCTTCACCAATTTCCTCGCTATTATTCAAAGCTTTAGAAACTGTTGATATAGATACATTTAATTCTTTTGCCAGCTGTTTTAGTGTAACCATATAATTTATTAAGATAAAATAGCAATTTACAAAATTAGTACTTGTAAACCGTTCAAGTAAAAATAAGTTTTAAATATATTCATTTTTAAAATACAACCCACATAATACGCAATACATTTTTAAATATCCGTATTAAAATTATAATTATTAGTTTAGTTTTGCCCAAATATTACAAGTATAAAACGGACTATATTTCACTAAATTAATTACATTAAACACATGCAAACAAGAATTTCGACGCTTTTAATCCTTTTCTTTTTTACAACCCAATTAATACATAGTCAAATTACAGGAAAAATTATCGATGCCGAAAGCAACGAACCTTTAGAATATGCAACAGCTGCCCTATATAACATTGAGGGCAACCTAATTACTGGTGTAATAACAAATACTGAAGGGTTTTTTAACTTAGAAAACATAAAAACTGGAACCTATACTATTAACGCCTCTTTTATGGGATACACCTCCTTAAAAACGGATACTATAAAGGTTAACAAAAAAGGACAAGCCATAAATCTAGGGACTCTAAAACTAACTTTAGGGAGCCAATTAAACGAAGTTCTTGTAAAGGCCGAACGATCTGCCGTGGTGCATAAAATTGACCGTCAAGTTTTCGATACTAAAACCTATCAAAATAGCGAAGGCGGCAATGCTGTTGATGTTATAAAAAATTTACCATCGGTAACCGTTGATGGCCAAGGCGAAATAAGTGTTCGTGGCAGTAAAGGGTTTACAGTATTGGTTAACGGAAAACCAACACAAGGCGATGCTAGTGCGATTTTAGCACAATTACCAGCAAATGCTTTAGAAACTATAGAACTTATTACAGCACCATCAGCAAAATATGACCCAGAAGGTAAAGGAGGTATTTTAAATATTAAAACAAAAAAAGGAGCCATTAATGGTACTTTTGCCCAAGTAAACCTGCGAGGTGGATTACCTTCAATAGAACCATACAACACAAAAGTTCCTGCCCAACGTTATGGAATAGATGCTACCATAAATAAGCGTAGCGATAAATGGAACTTCTCTTTAGGTGCTAGCTACCAGCGAAACGATAAAACCGGACGTCGCGAAGGCGAAATGTTTATTGTTAACCAACTGGAAAATAAAACTACTTTTTTACCATCGGATGGCGAACGTAGTTTTGATGATATTAGTTATAACGGACGTTTAAACTTAGATTTTACGCCTAACGAAAACAATGAATTTTCATTTGGCCTATTTGCCGGAAAACATACAAAAGAGCGTCTTGCAGATATTGTGTATTACGACAATCATGCGATTTCACCTATTGGAAGCGATAATAGACTATATACTTTTGAATATTACAACCACAACTTAAGAGTTAGAAAAGGTGATTTTGCTTTAGGTAGTTTAGACTATGCACACAAATTTAGCAACGACTCTAAATTATCAACGTCTTTTTTATATGAATACACCTTTTTGGGAGGACCAACAGAAAATGATAACTTAGGACATCCTGATAATAGCATTATATACCAACAAGAATACAACACAAACGATAATCCATTATATGGTACCCGTTTTAATCTTGATTACCAATGGAAACCTTTTTCTTTTGGCACTCTTGAAACAGGCTACCAATACAGAAACATAGATCATACAGGTGAGTTTGTTTATGAGCGCGACGGCAATTTAGTAACAGAGTTTTCTAGCGATATAGAATTAAAACGTAAAATACATTCGGGTTATGCGCAATTAACCGCTAAAAAGGACAGATGGGATTATGTTGCTGGTGTACGTTTAGAGTCTATGGATAGAACGTATACCGAAGCCTTAAAAAGCGAAACAACACCCAATGTTTACAAATACGACTTTGTAAAATTATTCCCTTCTGCCTCTTTACAATATACGGCAAACGATAAAACAAAAATTAAAGCCGCTTACAGTAAAAGAGTAGAACGCACAACCACTTTAAAGATGAATAGCTTTGCGGAGCGTGAACATTCTGAAGTATTTGAACAAGGCGATAACACCTTATTACCAGAATTTATAGATTTAGCCGAAGTTGGCATTACAAAAAAAATAAAAGGAGGTAACTCCATTTATGCTACAGCTTATTTTAGACATGTAGATAACGTAATAAATCGTGTAAACACTTTAGCATACGAAGCTTCAGGAGAAGTTATTGACAGCATTATAAACCGTGTATACTCTAACGTAGGGAAAAGTAACGCTATTGGATTAGAGTTTGGAGCAACACTTAAACCAACAAAAAACTGGACTAATATTATTGGCGCAAACATTTATAATTATGCTATTGATGGTGTACTAAATTTTAACCACAGAGATGGCGTTGAGCGAACTTATAAAATTGATAGCAAATCGACTATTTACTCTTTAAATTTAAACTCAACATATTCATTTTGGGATAATGCCTCGATACAGTTTACCTTCAATTATCTATCGGATAGAAATACCGCTATGGGCGAAGATTCAAGATTTTACTCACCAAATCTAACGTTCAAAAAAACATTTATGGACAACCGTTTATCGGCGACCTTACAATGGCAGAATATAGACATGGGAATGCTTAACACTAACGAACAACGTATAACCACCTCTAGGCCTAATCAATTTTACACAACCACCAATTATGTTTACGAGGTCGATATGATTACTTTAAACCTATCTTACACATTTAATACGGTAAAAAACAAATCTAAATTTATAGATAGTGAATTTGGCAAGCGCGAATTTTAAATAGGAGAAACTATTATAAAAAAAAAGAGCCTTAATTTCTTAAAGACCCTCTTTCATTGATTAATAGCATTTATTAGACACTACTGTTTTTAGAAAGTCACATCTTTATTTTATTAAATTGACATTGAATGTTAAATGCTCGATCGTAGTAATAATTATTCATGGTTTCAAGTTTAAAAAAAACAAAGACCAGCATTATTTTTAACTACAAATAACACACGCATTGTCAAACCATAACGCTTCAAATAAAAGAGACCTAGATTCAGCTTTAGCCATAAAGACTTTTTTTGATTTCAACACAACCCAACATGAAAAAAAATATGTTGAGTGCCTTTTAATTTATAATAAAGATAAAGTTTTGACTTAAAAATTAAATAGTTAAACAATTCATCTAAAACATCGCTAAAATGTTTGAATATATCGCTAAAAAACACTTAATTGCATGTTAAGCAACTACAATTCTTACAACACAAGCAGCAAGAAGCATTATGAAGCACGTATTTTAAATGAAATTCAAATCATTAAACATTAATTTACTTTTAACTAGAACACCATATAAGGAACTCAGTAGAGCAGACCAACTTACTTTTATAACTTACAGTATTGGCCTTTTAACAGGTCTTTTAATTTACATATTAAATGCTATTCTGCACTACGAAACGCCTAAAAGTGTTGCTATATTTGTGGTTAGCTTATTCTTTATAGCAGCTCAATTATACTTCAATTTTAAAAAACAATTTTTATCTAGCGTAATATTTATTACCTGTGCAAGTGCCACCACCCTTTACTTGTGTTATAATGTAGGACTAACAACATCCTATTTTATGTATAGTTATGTTTTACTATGCGCCATCCCTTTTTTAAATAAAAGAAATAAAAACTACTTGCAAAATAGTATAATTCTAGCCTTAATCGTTTTACTATTTACCATTTTAATTATTGTTTTTTCGCCACAATACAACACCGGAAATTTAGCAGTAGAACATGCTAACAATAAACTTTTTACAAACTCTATTTTAAGCTTTACCCTATTTATAATTTTTTCATTTATTTTGGTAGTAGTGTCTTCCAATGTCATTTTAGCTTTAATTAAGGCTAAAAAAAATGCAGAAATTCAAATGGATAAAAAAACTCGTGTCCTATCTAATTTAGGCCATGAATTACGAACCCAGTTAAGTAGCGTTCATGGTATAACACAATTAATACTCGATCAAAATAAAAAAAACGAGTTGGACGCTAATACGTTTTCCGAACATACCGAAACCCTAGAGCTTAGCAGTAAACAAATGCTTTTCTTGGTAAATGATATTTTAGACATTCATAAAATTGAGTCTGGAAACTTCACGCTAAATAGCAAACCTGAAAATTTAAATAATCTACTTAATAAAGTTGTAACCCCATTTAAAAATAAAGCCTTAGAAAAAAAATTAGTTTTCGAATTTTCAATCGATCCTGTATTAAAAAACTTTTATGTGAATACAGATGCATCAAGGCTTACCCAAGTACTTCAAAACCTAATTTCTAATGCCATTAAATACACCGATAAAGGTTACGTGAAATTCTCTGCAAAAATAGAGTTGCAAACCATAGATTTTGCTGCCGTTCTATTTTCTGTTAAAGATTCTGGTATTGGCATAGCTAAAGAAAATCTTAAAAAGGTATTCCATAGTTTTCACCAAATTCGAGATAAAAACTCTTTAAACATTGGTGGCACAGGCTTAGGTTTGGCCATTTCGAAAACAATAATTGAGAAAATGAATTCTCAAATTAACGTTATTAGTTCACCAAAAGAAGGCAGTGATTTTTATTTTGTTTTAAAACTGAATAAAGTCCAGGCTTTAACTGAAACTGAAAATCAAATTAGCAATACCCAAATAACAACTTCTATTCTTAAAGGAAAAAAAATACTTATTGCTGAAGACAATAAAATTAGCATGCTCTATGCCTCTAAGTTATTAGAAAAAAATGGAGCTAAAGTTCTTAAAGCGTACAACGGCATAGAAGCTGTGCAGATAGCTAAAGATCACCCAGATTTATCCATTATACTTATGGATTTAGAAATGCCAGGAATGAATGGGTTTACAGCGGTAAAACATATTAAAAAATTGGATGAAAAATTTAAAATCATTGCGTTTACAGCAAATATTCCAGACGACAACTTAATAGAAAAAATCAGTGCCCTAAATTTTGATGGCATACTAACAAAACCATTTAAAAACGAAGACATGTTTTTAATTTTACATGAGCATCTCTCTAAATGAAAATAATTTTAAAACATACCAATAACTCGCATAATAAAGAGGAAAAATATATAGATGTTTTTACGTTTGCTATCCATATTTTAGCCATAGTTTTAGCCTTAGTTAACTTGGTGTTTAACTACTACTTGGAGCTTACAGCCTCTATATTTTTTGACACCTTCATAATAATAAGCGTTATTTTATCCATAGTCATCTACTTTAAATATAAAAAATACGCACTAGGCGCTTATATTTCAATTTTAGGATTAGCCCTTGGTATTTCTGCTGCTTTGTATTTTGAAGGCCGTTTGTCTTTTAATTTTCTATATTATTTTGCCATTATACTCTCGGTACCATTTTTAATAAAACGGAATAAAAACTTCACAAAGCACAATTATATTTTATTTATACTAGTAACCACAATGGCTGGCATTACTATATTAATGACACCCACATATCCAATATACCAAAATTTAGGACCAGATGGTATCTACACCAAAATGATTATGAACTCTATAATTAGTGTAGTAACTGCAGCAATGTTTATGGTGTTTTCAGTTTATGTAGGTCGAAATTATTTCACTTCGTTTTTAATAGATAAAAAAATTGCCGAAAGAGAAAAAGACAAACGCATAGTTGCACTAACAAGTTTAGGACACGAATTAAGAACTCAAATAACGAGTATTAATGGTATTACACAGCTTATAACCGAACAAAAAAACGAAGCCAAACCTAATAAAGAATTAATCGATCAATACGCTACCATCTTAAATACCTGTAACGAGCAGATGCTAAATTTGGTTAACGATGTTTTAGATATTCATAAAATTGAATCTGGCAAATTCGAACTTCTAGAAAAACCCGAAAACCTAAACCTTATTTTAAATAATATATCTAATCAATTTAAGCCATTAGCTGAAAAGAAAGGGATTACTTTTAAAAAGGAAATAGACAATAATATTGCCAATATTAATTTAATTTTCGATGAATTAAGACTTGCTCAAATATTAAAAAACCTATTAAGTAATGCAATTAAATATACAGAGAAAGGAACCGTTAAATTAAAAGCACATATTACCAACGAAACAGAAACAGAAGCCTCTATTTTGTTTAAAGTTGAAGACACCGGAATTGGTATCTTAAAAGAAAATTATTCAAAAATATTTGAAAGCTTTCAACAAATAAAAAGTGAAACAACCGATATTTACGGCGGTACAGGTTTGGGCTTATCCTTAACCAAAACTATTTTAAGCAAAATGCAATCCTTCATCAAAATTGAAAACAATGGAGATCAAGGTAGTATTTTTTCATTTCAAATAAACTTCAATAAAATATCTGAAGAAAACACAGCACAAAACATCGAATTAATATTAAGCGACAAAAACTGTTTACTGCAAAAAAATATTTTAATAGCAGACGATAATAAAGTTACCCTACTATACGCAAATACCTTACTAAAAACTTATAGGGCAAACACCTTTTTAGCTAACAACGGTCTTGAAGCCATAGCACAAGCAAAAAAGCATAACAACCTAGATATTGTTCTTTTAGATTTAGAAATGCCCGAACTAAACGGCTTAGAAGCCATTGGCAAATTAAAATTACTAAATCCAGAATTAACTATCATTGCCTTTACGGCTAACATGCCTAGTGAAGAATTAATTATAAAGCTTAAGGCACATGGATTCGATGATTTTATTACTAAACCCTTTAAAAAGGAAGAGCTAATTAAAACCGTTTACGTAAACTGTCAAGCCTAATACAAGCATCTTTTAATTTAAAAACCACCCTAAAACAAAAAAGCATCCCCATCTTCTTCACAGAAAAAAGGAAAGCTTTCCATTGGAATACCAAATTACTTTGGTATAACTACATCACGCTTGTGGCGTGATCAACACAACGTCGTTATAATTACCAAAAAAAGCCCTAATTTCTCAGAGCTTTCTTTTTGCAATTTTTGCGGTCTGGACGGGACTCGAACCCGCGACCTTCGCCGTGACAGGGCGACATTCTAACCAACTGAACTACCAGACCGTTGCATTATTGCGAGTGCAAAGATAACCGCCTTTTTCAATTCCCCAAACCTTTTTTAAACTTTTTTTAAAAAAAATTTAAAAAAAATAGTTTATCCTTTTTAAAAATATAGGTTATCGAAATTTTTGGCGCTCTACCATGTACGTTGTGAGGATGTTATTAAAATTTTCATTAATATCGGCCTCAACATACTTTATTTTGTATTGTGCGCATTTTAATTTTAAAGCTTCAAAATAAGCACTTACCGTTTTAGTATAACTTTCTTTTATAGAATCGGCATACAAATTTATATACGCTCCGGTTTCAACATCTATAAAACGCTTAGGTTTATTATCAAAATCGAAATTAAGCTCGTTTTGCTTATCAAACACATGAAAAAGCACTACTTCATGCTTATTATACTTTAAGTGCCTTAAAGCTTCGAATAATCGCGCGTCATCTTCCGTGGTTTGAAACATATCGGTAAATAAAAAAACCATAGAACGTCTATGAATCTTTTCTGCAATTTCATGCAAATACTTATACGTTTCGGTTTGTTTATTTAACGGTTTAGACACTACCGCATCACTTAAATGGCTTAATAGCATTTGGTGGTGGCGTTCACTGCCCTTTTCTGGCGCATAATAGTCATATTTATCACTATAAATACTTAAACCGACAGCATCGCGTTGCCTTTTTAAAATTTGCATTAAAGAGGCCGCTGCCAACGCCGAAAAACTAATCTTATTTAAACTATTTATGGAAAACGTATCCAGCTTAGGGTAATGCATCGAGCTACTATTATCTAAAATAATATGACAACGCAAATTAGTTTCATCATCATAACGCTTAGTATACAACTTATCTGTTTTAGCAAATAACTTCCAGTCTATATGGCGCGTACTTTCACCTTGATTATAAATTTTATGCTCTGCAAACTCCGCCGAAAACCCATGAAACGGACTTTTATGCATACCAGAAATAAAACCTTCAACCACCTGTTTTGCAAGTAACTCAAGATTTCTAAAACCTTCTGCTTTATTAAGTTCGTTTTGTAAGTTCATAAGCCCCTCTTAATCTCCCCATAAGGGAGAAACACTCTTGTGGTAAAAGTGTAATATTTAAATTTCCGTTTTAACGGGAATGACAGTTTTATAAGAAACCCAATCGCAGAGCGTCTAGGAATTCTGATTGATTAACAGATTTTTTTAAGTGTAATCAGCAATTTTCTTGCTACAATAGCTAAAGTCCCTCCCCCGTGGGGAGGTTAGGTGGAGCTATACTATCCCATCAACAATACCGTAAGCCACAGATTCCTCTGCACCCATCCAATGGTCGCGATTAAAATCTTTAATTACCTTATCGTAATCTTGTCCGCAATTATCGGCTAAAATCTTAGCACTTAATTCTTTAGTTTTTATAATTTCTTGGGCCGTAATTTCAATATCACTAGCTTGCCCACGAGCGCCACCACTAGGTTGATGAATCATAACACGCGCATGAGGTTGTATAAAACGTTTTCCTTTAGTACCAACCGATAATAAAATAGATCCCATAGAAGCTGCCAACCCTGTACAAATTGTAGACACATCGCTATTTAAAGATTTTATGCAATCGTACATAGCAAAACCCGATGTTACATAACCACCTGGGCTATTAATGTACAACTGGATATCCTTAGTCTCTAAGGCATCCAAATAAAGCAACCTATCAATTACATGTTTAGCAGATTTATCGTCCACCTGACCCCACAAAAACACTTTGCGTTCCTCAATCAATTTGCTATCAATAGCATCTTGTACTTTTATAGTTTTACTCATAATTCTTTTTTAATTTGCATCTAAAATAAAAAAAAGGTTCACCAATATGGCAAACCTTTTTAAGTTTCTTTTTATTTATCTACTACAAAAGACCTTCAATGGCATCTGTATATGCTTTTTTAGGAGCAACACCAACTTGACGACCAACAACCTCACCGTTTTGAAACACTAAAACTGTAGGTATGTTACGCACACCATATTTAGCAGCAAACTCTTGGTTAGCATCAACATCTACCTTACCAACAACAGCTTTACCTTCATATTCTTCGCTAATTTGCTCAATAATAGGTCCAACCATTCTACAAGGTCCACACCATGCAGCCCAAAAATCAACCAAAACTGGCTTGTCACTCTTTAATACTTCTTCTTCAAATGTCGCATCTGTTATTTCTAATGCCATAATATTTATATTTTAATATGTTTTTAATTCGTTTTACTAACACAAATTTAGTCAAAAAATAAACGAAAGCTTACAAACCTACAATTTGTTTTACCTATAACGCTATTGGCTAGCTTTATTTAATTTTATTGGGCGCATCCCAAGGGTCGGGCTTTCACTACTCGCACCTCCTACGTCGGGCGCTCAAACATGCCGTTCAATCCCTTGCGCGCGTGCAAAAATTCAAATTACAATTTTAACTTAATATCAAAAAAAATAGATTATTTAAAGCATTAATAAAACCCGTTAATTCAACTTAAACTTCACATCTTGAGCCTCTAATTCACTTATCAACTCCTGACAAACTTTCACTTTTTGTCGTCTGCTAGACATATTTAGCTTTATTTTTTCTCTCATATCATACACCAAAAAGTTTAAAGCTTGATTTCCGGGGTGCATGTTTATTAATTCTTTTAAGGCCGTTATTTTTTGCTCATCAAGCTCTTTAATATTTAGCTGTATAGATAACTTTTTGGCATAATTCTCCATCACGTCATGCAGCAACTGGAAACTATTAAACTGCAATCTAGGATCACTTCTCTTGCCCGTATCCTTATTTACCCAACCTTCGCGAATAAAAGCTTTTACAAACACAAAACTATTTTGTAACAAAAAGTGTCTAAATTTTAAATACTCCTCGCCAAAAATTCTAAACTCAAAACTATCGGTATAATCTTCAATAGTAAACATAGCCCATCCTTTTCCCTGCTTGCTTACACGATGTTGCACATCGGTAACAACACCACCAAAAACCAACTCTCTATTTACATAAGGCTCCAAAGTATTAAACATTCCTACGGTACCATTACAAAAGGTTTTCATTTCGGTTTTAAAATCGTCCAACGGATGTCCAGAAATATAAACCCCAACAACCTCGCGCTCTTTACTAAGTTTCTCCATGGTTCCCCATTCCTCGCAAGGTGGCACTTCGGGTTCTGCAAATTGCACATTACTTTGCTCACCAAACATATCTATCTGTGCCGAATTTTCGTTCTCTTTATACTTTTGAGCAAATTTTATAGCCTTTTCTAAAAAAGTAATACCATCGCCATCATCATGAAAATACTGCGCTCGATGCACATCACTTAAACCATCAAAACCACCTGCCAAAGCAAGGTTTTCAAAAGCTCTTTTATTGGCTGCTCTTAAATCTATTCGTTTCGCAAAATCAAATATTGATTTATAAGGACCGTCTTCTTCTCTGTTTTCAACAATCGTCATTACCGCACCATGTCCAACACCTTTTATGGCGCCCATACCAAAACGAACAGCATAATCTTTATTTACCGAAAACTTGTAAAACGATTCGTTTACATCTGGCCCCAAAACATCAAGTTTCATACGCTTACACTCTTCCATAAAAAATGTAACCTGCTTAATATCGTTCATGTTATTCGATAATACCGCCGCCATATATTCGGCAGGATAATGCGCTTTTAAATAAGCCGTTTGGTAAGCAATCCACGCATAACATGTGGAGTGCGATTTGTTAAAGGCGTAACTAGCAAAGGCTTCCCAATCTTTCCAAACTTTCTCCAGAATTTTAGCATCGTGCCCTTTGGCACTAGCCTGCTCGATAAATTTAGGTTTCATTTTATCAAGAACCGCAATTTGCTTTTTACCCATCGCCTTACGGAGTACATCGGCTTCACCTTTTGTAAAATCTGCTAAACTTTGCGACAGTAACATTACCTGCTCTTGATATACCGTAATACCATAAGTCTCCTTTAGGTACTCCTCCATGGCTGGTAAATCGTATTCTATATCCTCATCTCCATGTTTTCTTCTAACAAAACTTGGAATATACTCCATTGGCCCTGGTCTATACAAGGCATTCATGGCAATTAAATCTTCAAAAACGGTAGGCTTTAAATCGCGAAGGTGTTTCTGCATCCCAGGAGATTCATACTGGAACACACCAACGGTTTCCCCTCTTTGGAACAGCTCATACGTTTTTTCATCGTCCAACGGAAAGGTTTCCGGATCGAGTAAAATATCGTGTTTCGCTTTTACAATTTTAACGGTATCTTTAATTAAGGTTAGCGTTTTTAACCCCAAGAAATCCATTTTAAGTAATCCCGCATCTTCCACCACCGAGTTATCAAACTGGGTAACATACAAATCGGAATCTTTTGCTAAAGAAACCGGTACGAATTTGGTAATATCATCGGGTGTAATAATAACACCACAGGCATGAATTCCCGTATTTCTTACCGAGCCTTCTAGTGTTCTTGCAAGGTTTAAAGTTTCAGCTTGTAAATCGCTACCGTCGGCAATATTTAAAAGTTCGTTGATTTTTTCTAAATCTTCGGCTCTAAATTTTTTCCCAAGTTCCTTTTCAGAAAGACCAAAAATCTTCCCTAGTTTAGACATATTCGGGATTAATTTTGCAATCCTATCGGCATCAAACAAAGGTAAATCCAACACACGTGCGGTATCACGAATAGACGATTTTGCAGCCATGGTACCATAGGTAATAATTTGTGCTACCTGACTACTACCGTATTTATCAATAACGTAATCCATAACACGACTTCGACCTTCATCATCAAAATCAATATCAATATCGGGCATACTTACACGATCCGGATTCAAGAAACGCTCAAAAAGTAAATCGTACTTTAAAGGATCTATATTTGTAATCCATAAACAATAAGCGGCCACCGATCCTGCCGCCGAACCACGCCCAGGCCCCACCGAAACATCCATTTTTCTGGCTTCGCGAATAAAATCTTCAACAATTAAAAAATAACCCGGATATCCAGTGTTTTCAATAACGCTTAACTCAAAATCTAAACGCTCAACAACTTCTTCTGATAGTTCTTCGCCGTATCGTTTTTTGGCACCTTGATAAACCAAATGTCTTAAAAAAGCATTCTCCCCGCGTTTTCCACCATCAACAGCATCTTCTTCATGCCTAAATTCTTCAGGAATATCAAAGGCTGGCAATAATACATCACGAGCAAGTTGGTAGCCTTCAATTTTATCGACTACTTCTTGCACATTACTAATCGCTTCAGGAATATCCTTAAACAATTCCTTCATGGCATCTGGCGATTTAAAATAATACTCCTGATTTGGCAAACCATAGCGGTAACCACGTCCGCGTCCAATTGGAGTAGCCTGTTTTTCACCATCTTTTACACACAATAAAATATCATGCGCATTAGCATCTTCTTGATTTTGGTAATAGGTATTATTGGACGCTATAAGTTTAACATCATGTTTTTTAGCAAGTTTTATTAAGGTTGGATTTACACGATCTTCATCATCTTGATTATGGCGCATAAGCTCCACGTATAAATCATCGCCAAATTCCTCTTTCCACCAAATAAGCGCCTCTTCCGCTTGGTTTTCACCAACATTTAAAACCTTACTAGGCACCTCACCATAAAGGTTTCCCGTTAGTACAATAATATCTTCTTTATACTCCTGTATTAACTTTTTATCAATTCTTGGTAAATAGTAAAACCCGTTAACAAAGGCATGCGACGATAATTTAGCTAGGTTATGGTACCCATTTTTATTTTTAGCTAACAATACAATTTGATAGCCGTTATCTTTTCTAGATTTATCTAAGTGATTTTCGCAAACAAAAAACTCGCAACCAATAATTGGTTTTATAGTTTTTACATCGGTAGATTCGCCATTTTCTTCTGCTTCAGCAATTTTAGCTTCGGCCGCTTTATTGTGTTTATTTACAGCATTTATAAAGTGAAAAGCCCCCATCATGTTAGCATGATCGGTTAATGCTACAGACGGCATGTTGTATTTGGCCGCCGCCGCAACAATATCGGCAACACCCATAGTAGATTGTAATACCGAAAATTGCGAATGATTGTGCAAGTGTACAAAATCAACACCGGCTAAATCGGAAACATTTTTATTAATTTCCTCCGAGGAAATATCAACCTCTTGCGCCTTTTTTAAACGTGCATTAATCTTAGCACTTTCCTTTTTAAGATTGATGTGCTTTAAACCAATAAGCTGAATAGTATCGGGGTTTTCCTTTTTGAAATCCTCAAAATATTCAGGTTCCACCTCTAGCTGCTCTTTGGTGTATTCGCCCAAACGAATTAACTCTAAAAAACAACGCGTTGTAGCTTCCACATCGGCAGTCGCGTTGTGCGCTTCAGAAAAAGGTACTTGAAATAAAAACTCGTGTAACTCTGTTAAGGTTGGGAGTTTAAATTTTCCGTAACGCCCACCAGGAATCTCACATAAATTTGCTGTATGTTCGGTACAGGTATCTAAAACCGGTAATTCTTGTAAAGGATTATCAACGGCACCACGAACAAATTCGGCACCCATAATATTTAAATCGAACTTTACGTTTTGCCCTACTACAAACTTTGTTTTTGCTAAAGCGATATTAAATTTCTCTAAAACCTCGGCTAAAGGGACACCTTGCTCTTGTGCTAACTCCGTAGAAATACCATGAATTTTTTCTGCATCATAAGGGATATTGAAGCCTTCTGGTTTAACCAAATAATCCTGACTTTCAATACAGTTACCCATACCATCGTGCAGTTGCCATGCAATTTGAATACATCTTGGCCAATTATCTGTGTCTGTAATTGGTGCATCCCAACGTTTTGGTAATCCGGTAGTTTCGGTATCGAAAATTAAATACATAAAAACATGTTTATTTATTGATGTGTGTATTCGTTTAGAGCAAAAAACGAAGTGTATAAAAATACATAGAATTTACACTACCATAAAGTGAATTTTTAAAGAGTTGTAAACAAAAAAAAGCGGAACCCAATGGATTCCACTCTTTACTAACCAAACTAACTATCATTTTATGATACTAACTCCTCGTGAACTTTTTCTAAATTTATTGCTGCTTGAATTTCGTTTCGTTGTTTAAATAACATCGAATCGATGGTTGGCGGTAAGGTTTTATCTTTTAAAATCTCATCGTATTCCTCAAGACTTGCTTTCTCGCCTCTTATGGCTTCCTGCAAAATAGCTTCTTCATCATTTGAAGAAAATAGCGATTTTAAACTCATCCAATTTCTGTGCATAGCGCCTTTAAAACTTCCTGAATCTTCCGGAATTTGTCCATATCTTAAGATTTCTGTCCTTAAGTTTTTGGCAAATTCACTGCGCTCGGTAGCCCTACGTTTAAAAAATATTTTTAAAGTTGGACTTCCTACGTTTTCAGCAGCATTAAGATACCCTTTTTCGGCATCATAATTTTTTACTAACAATTCATTTAATTTATTTGAAATTTCTTCTGTGTACTTCATAATATCGTTTTCATTTTAAATTTCATGTGTTTCATTTTATTGTTTCCGAAGGATATATAAATCCTTTGATGGTTAATTAAAGTATTAAACACAAATAAATAATTTTATTAGCCATTTCAATATCTTATTTATCGATGCATATTAGTGACATCGTTTACTCAAATATACATCTCAACAGGCCTTTTGTCAAGCGATTTAACAGGGTTTATGATGGATTTAAGAATCATTAACATTAAAGTACTCGATTTAACATAATTTATTATAATTTAGAAGCTTAAATTTTAACATTATGAACCCTAAACATTTAGTTTTACTGATACTACCACTAATTTTATTTAACTGTAAAGAAGAAAACATGCCACTTTACGTTGGCACCTATACATCGGGTGATAGCGAAGGGATTTATAAGTTTGATTTTAATACGGAAACAGGAGAGCTTTCCAATAGACAATTAGCAGTTGCCGTAGAAAACCCTTCATTTATAACATATTCGCCCAACAAAAAAGTTATATATGCTGTTGGCGAAGGACAATCGAGTGCTATTACAGCTTTTAAACGCAATGAGGACGGCAGTTTATCATTTATAAATTCTGGGAGTAGCCAAGGTAAAGGTCCATGTCATGTAAACGTTAATGAGTTGGGTAATAAAGTTGTGGTTTCAAATTATGGTGGTGGTACCGTTTCAATTCACGCTTTAAATGATAACGGCAGTATTGAAAAAGCACCTCAAGTTTTTAATCATAATGAAGCAGGCGAAAAACCAGCTCATACACATTCGGCACAATTTAGAAATGATGATTTATTCGTTTCCGATTTAGGCAGAAATAGACTCTATCACTACAAACTTAATAACGACATCTATAAATTAGAGTCTGAATCTATAATCAAAATTGAAGGCAATCCAGGACCAAGGCATTTTTCTATAACCAAAGACGGCAATTTCATGTACATCATTAACGAGTATGGCGGCTCTATAACTTCGGTTAAAAAAACAGATACTGGTTTCGAGCAGATAGACCACGATTCTACTCTAGACGAAAATTATAAAGGCCCAAACAAATGTGCGGATATTCATTTATCAAAAGACGAACGTTTTTTATATGGCTCTAATCGTGGCGAAAACTCGATAGCCGTTTTTAAACGCGATGTTAACACCGGAACTATTAATAAAATTCAAAATATTAGTGTACATGGCGATTGGCCTCGTAATTTCACGATAGATCCAACAGGGAAATTTCTACTTGTAGCCAATAAAAAAAGTAACAATATTGCAGTTTTTAACATTGACTCTGCAACAGGTAAACTATCATTTTCTCAGGACTTTAAAGCTCCTGAACCCGTTTGTTTATTGTTTTAAAATTCATCGAAAATAAACCGCTGGTAATTAAATATTTATATTATCTTTGCGCCCTCATTAATAACAGAGGTCGAGAACCTCAAATAATTAATTATTATGCCAGTAAAAATTAGATTACAAAGACATGGTAAAAAAGGGAAACCTTTTTACTGGATCGTAGCAGCTGATGCACGTTCAAAAAGAGACGGTAAATACTTAGAGAAATTAGGTATCTACAATCCAAACACAAACCCAGCAACTGTTGAATTAAACGTTGATGGCGCCGTAACATGGTTACAGAATGGTGCACAACCAACTGATACTGCTAAGACTTTATTGTCTTACAAAGGTGCAATGCTTAAAAATCACCTAGCTGGTGGTGTTAGAAAAGGTGCTTTAACTGAAGAGCAAGCCGAAGCTAAATTTACTGCTTGGGTAGAAGCAAAAGAAGCTAAGATTCAAGCGAAAGCTGATGGTTTATCTGATGTAGAAGCTAAAGCGAAAGCTGATGCTCTTGCCGCTGAGAAAGCTGTTAACGAAGCAAGAATTGCTGCAGCTGCTCCTGCTCCTGTTGAGGAAGAAGCAACTGAAGATGCTCCTGCTGCTGAAGCAGAAGCTTCAAACGAAGAAGAATAAAAAATATTTTTTTATACTTTTAAACTCCGATAGCAATATCGGAGTTTTTTTGTTAAGTAGTATTTTGGTTTACAAAATACATGATTGACCAAATCCCGCTGTAAAACGGGATCTAATTAAATTTGAAAAGATTTCCGCATTCACGGAAATGAAAAAATCACTTTCTATGAAAAAAGAAGACTGTTTTTATTTAGGTAAAATTGTAAAAAAGTACAGTTTTAAAGGCGAAGTATTAGCTAAGCTAGATACCGACCAACCTGATATTTATGAAAATCTAGACGCTATATTTTTGGAGTTAAGAAATAATCTTGTTCCATTTTTTATTGAAAGTTCTCAATTACATAAATCGGAATTACTGCGTATAAAATTTGAAGATGTAGATACAGAAGCAGATGCCGATTCTATTATGAAAAGCGGCTTATACTTGCCATTAGATTTACTACCCAAACTTGAGGGTAATAAATTTTACTTCCATGAGGTTATTGGTTTCACTATTACAGATAAAAACTTTGGAGATGTTGGTATCATTAAAGCTATTAACGACTCTACAGCGCAATCACTTTTTGAAATTGACAGAGATGGTATAGAAATTTTAATACCTATGAACGATGAGTTTATAATTAAAGTAGATAGAGATAACAAAACAATCCTTGTTGAAACTCCAGAAGGACTCATAGACCTATATTTATAACAACATGACAACACACAAAAAAAGCAACCCAATGGGTTGCTTTTTTTTATCAATTAAATAGAAACTTAATACTATGCAACAAGATTTTTTTCTATAATAATTGCATTTAAAGCTTTTTGAATTTGTGCTTTTTGACGCTCTAATACTGTAATGGTAGAATGCGGTAATTCCTTTTGATTTAACAAATCATCATACTTACTTATGGTCAACTCTTTTAATTTGCAAATCTCTAAATACAAATTAACTTTATCTTCAAATAGAAACAAACGTCTAAAATTCATCCATGTTACATAAAATCCGTTTTCTAATTTCCCATCAAATTTAAGCTCCATTTCGGTATTAAGATTTTCAATTTCTACCATTAAATCTTTGCCAAATTCATTACGCTCAAGCCCACGTTCTTTAAAAAAAGTTTTCAATTCGGTATCTGTAACGGCGTTCAATGCTTCTATATAAATTTTTTCAACCTCGTAATTTAAAGTCAACAAATCGTTTAATCCTTTTAACAATTTTTCAGAGTATTTCATAATATTATAATTTAGTTCTAAATAAGGGTTTATATTTCTAACTCTAAATAGACCGTTAATCGTATTTTATTTAACATAGTTTAATAAAATTTATAACACTTTAACACATTATTTCATACTATTGCCTAAATTTTTTAAAACCTATTATGTCTAAAAAGCCTTTTGTTTTCAAGGAATTTCAAATAAATCATGACCAATGCGCCATGAAAATTGGTACCGATGGTGTTTTATTAGGTGCGTGGACTTCACTTAAAAACCGTCCGTTTTCAATTTTAGATATTGGAGCCGGAACTGGCGTATTAGCTTTAATGCTTGCCCAACGTAGTGATGCCGAAATTATTGATGCTATTGAAATTGACGATAGTGCCTTTGAACAATGCGTCGACAATTTTGAGCAATCACCTTGGGGCGACCGCTTATTTTGCTATCATGCCTCATTAGCCGATTTTACCGAAGAACTAGAAACCGAAGAAGACCGATACGATATTATTATATGCAACCCGCCTTTCTATTCTGAAGATTACAAAACCGATAATAACCAAAGAGATTTAGCAAGGTTTCAAGATGCTATGCCGTTTAATCACTTACTGGAAAGCACTTCAAAATTACTATCAGAAATTGGTGTATTTTCAGTTGTAATTCCTTTTAAAGAATCATCAACTTTTATTCAATTAGCTTCAGAATTCAATTTATTTCCAAATAGAATTTTACACGTAAAAGGAAACCCTACCTCTGAAATTAAACGTGCTTTAATAGAATTTTCGTTCCGCAGTAGCGAAACCACTATGGAGTCCTTAATAATTGAAACCGAGAGACACCAATACACCGAAGCTTATATAAATTTAACTAAAGATTTCTACCTAAAAATGTAACAACATCTAGAAAGATTCTTTAAATTTGAGTTATTATATTGGTTTATTAATAAAAATAAAACCCTTTTACTAATAATTCTCATTTAAACACTCAAGCATAATGAAACCAGACTTATTCGAAGCTCCTGATTATTATAATTTAGATGAATTATTAACCGAAGAACACAAGTTGGTTAGAGACGCAGCCCGCGAATGGGTAAAACGCGACGTCTCGCCCATTATTGAAGACTATGCGCAAAGGGCAGAATTCCCTAAACAAATTATAGAAGGCTTAGCTAATATTGGTGCTTTTGGGCCTTATATACCAATGGAATATGGTGGTGCAGGTTTAGACCAAATTAGTTACGGTTTAATTATGCAAGAAATTGAGCGTGGCGATTCTGGGGTTCGCTCTACAGCATCGGTACAATCCTCGTTAGTTATGTATCCTATATGGAAATATGGTAACGAAGCACAACGCAGTAAATATTTACCAAAATTAGCTAGTGGCGAATGGATGGGTTGTTTTGGGTTAACCGAACCAGATCACGGCAGTAACCCTGGAGGCATGGTTACCAATTTTAAAGATAAAGGCGACCATTATTTGCTTAATGGTGCCAAAATGTGGATTAGCAATGCGCCATTTGCACAAGTTGCGGTGGTATGGGCTAAAGACGAAAGCGGACGTATTCACGGTCTTATTGTAGAACGTGGAATGGAAGGCTTTACAACGCCAGAAACACACAATAAATGGTCGTTGCGCGCATCGTCTACTGGCGAGCTTATTTTTGATAATGTAAAAGTACCTAAAGAGAATGTATTACCTAACAAATCTGGTTTAGGCGCACCGCTTGGTTGTCTAGATTCCGCACGTTTTGGTATAGCGTGGGGCGCTATTGGTGCGGCTATGGATTGCTATGCCACCGCCTTGCGCTACAGCAAAGAGCGTATGCAGTTTGGCAAACCTATTGGTCAATTTCAATTGCAACAAAAAAAGCTAGCCGAAATGATTACCGAAATTACCAAAGCCCAACTCTTAGCTTGGAGACTTGGCGTTATGCGCGAAAATGGTACAGCAACCTCAGCACAAATATCTATGGCGAAACGCAATAATGTGGATATGGCTTTAAAAATTGCACGCGATGCCAGACAAATGCTTGGTGGCATGGGTATTAGCGGCGAATATTCTATTATGCGACATATGATGAATCTAGAAAGCGTAGTAACTTACGAGGGTACACACGATATTCATTTGCTAATTACTGGACTGGATGTAACTGGGTTAAATGCTTTTAAATAGAAAGTAGTAATACATTTATAGCAACCATGAGATAAAACCAAGTAAAACATAGTTTCGTATATTTAGTAAAAAAGCGACTATGAAACTTCAAGTATATTTTCTAACCTTTTTAATTACCACGTGTTTAAGCTGCTCTAGCGAACCTATAAATTCGCAAGAACAAACACCCCCAAAAGTTTTACCGCCTATAGAAGTCTCAGAAGTTGAAGAAACAGACAATCCCGTAGGACCACAAACTATAAAATATTTAGCTTTAGGCGATAGTTATACCATAGGCCAAAGTGTCTGCGAAACGTGTAGGTATCCAGAGATTTTAAAGCGTGATATTCTAAAAAACCTAGATTCTGTTTCTAACTTAGTTCTATCCGTAATTGCAACAACAGGTTGGACAACCACCGATTTAATAAACGCCATAACAAACGAAAACCCTAGTTCAGATTTCGATTTGGTAACCCTTTTAATTGGGGTAAATAACCAGTATCAAAATATAGCATTTAACGTTTATCAATCGGAATTCCCAAAGCTTGTTAATACCGCTATTGCAAAGGCTAAAGGCAATAAAGAGCACGTAATCGTGGTTTCAATTCCAGATTATGCTTATACACCTTTTGGAAGAGGTAACACCAACATATCTGCCGACTTAGACAGATACAATACATTTGCTAAAAATTATTGCGACAGCAACAACATTACTTATGTTAACATTACAGATATTACTAGACAAGGGTTGGAAAACCCAAATTTAGTGGCTAACGATGGTTTACATCCATCGGAACTCGCCTATTCCATGTTTGTAGAGCGATTACTTCCTGTTGCTATTGAGAAATTAAAATTGGAATAATCTATATAAAACAGTTTCAATAGAAAGGCATTTTGTTTACATTTACTTCATGTTTTCATCCAAGAAAAGATTAGACAATGCTTATAAAAATGCTAAAATCATCGATTTTGATGATGATAGTAAATTTATTCTATTTAGCGATTGCCACCGAGGTGATAATAGTTTTGCCGACGATTTTGCCAACAACCGAAACATTTACTTTCATGCTTTAAAGCATTATTATACCGAAGGCTTTCAATATTGTGAAATTGGCGATGGCGATGAGCTTTGGGAAAACCTGTCGTTTAAATCTATACTTAATGCTCATAAAAACGTGTATATGCTTATGAAAGAATTTCATAAAAATGAGCGTTTACACATGATATGGGGCAACCATGATATGGTGTATAGAGATCCTAAATACGTTGAAAAATACCTTTCTACCTATTTTGACCCAAAAGTAGGAGAAGATGTAGAGCTCTTTAAAGATATAAAGTACCACGAAGGCATTATATTAAAACATTGCATGACTGGACAAGAATTATTTTTAACCCACGGCCACCAAGCCGATTGGTGGAATTTCTTATTTTGGAAATGGAGCCGTTTTATGGTTCGAGTACTTTGGAAACCACTAAATGTAATGGGTATTGCAGACCCAACAAGTCCTGCAAAAAACTACACCGAACTTATAAAGGTAGAACGTAGAACTAAAAGATGGATTATCGAAAACAATAATGTAATGACTATTGTTGGGCATACACACAGACCTCGCTTTCCGGAGCCTGGAGACATTGCCTTTTTTAATGATGGGAGTTGTGTGCACCCAAGAAGCATTACGGGTATTGAAATTGAAAACGGCAAAATATCACTTATTAAATGGCAAATAGATACTAACGATGATGGCGTCCTGCAAATTGTTAGAGTTTTGCTTGAAGGCCCAAGAAAATTGGCGGATTATAAAACGGCAAAAAATTAAATGCTCCAAAAAAGATATGAAGGCTTTTTAAAAACACCATGCTTATGGCAAGGTGAAGCTGTTTATAATTTACAACAATTTGAAGTAGATTCTAAAGTTGATAAAATTGATGTTGATATTGACGACAATTTACGTCTTGGAAAATATGTTGAGCGCTTTGTGTCGTTTGAAATTGAGCAACAGCCAGATATTTCTGTTTTAGCTGAAAACATACAAATACAAGACGGCAAAACTACTTTAGGTGAAATTGATTGTCTACTAAAACGAAATGGAAAACCTATCCATTTGGAGGTTATTTACAAGTTCTATTTGTATGACGCGTCTGTTGGCGATACGGAAATTGAACATTTTATTGGCCCGAACAGAAAGGACTCTTTAATTGAAAAGCTTACAAAATTAAGAGAGAAACAACTTCCTTTACTCTATACTGATGCTTGCAAACCATATTTAGATAAACTTGATTTAGCCCCTAAAGACATTACCCAAGAAGTGTATTTTAAGGCGCAGTTATTTTTACCTTTTGCTAAACAAGATACAGCGTTAAAAACGTTGAACCCAGATTGTATTGTTGGCTTTTACATGAACCAAAATGATTTGAAACATTTTGAGGATTGCAAGTTCTTTATTCCGAATAAAAAAGATTGGTTGCTTGAACCACAAACTTATGTAAACTGGTTAAGTTTTGATGCTTTTAAAATAAGTGCTAAAAATTATTTTGACGAGCAATTTTCTACGTTATGTTGGGTAAAATTTAAAACAGGTGAACTGAAGAAACTGTTTTTGGTTTGGTGGTGATGTTTGACTTTACTAAAAGGTTTGACTTTAGCAAATACGCCCGCGTTAGGGATTACAGCGGCATCCTTTTTTTGCTGTCATAAATGGCAAAAAAAGATACAGCGGAAAGCCCGACCCTTGTGGTAACGCCCAAATAGTTATTTTGAAAAATTAATTTAATGAGATTCCTGCTTACGCAGAAATTTTAGCTTTCTGGTGCCAACTCTACCTCTAAACCTTCCATTTCTGGAGTAATTTGGATTTGGCAGCCTAAACGACTGTTATCCTTAACATCGAAGGCTTCCGATAACATGGCCTCTTCATCGTCGCCCATTTCTGGTAATTCGGTTTTGCTTAACACATAGCATTGACAAGACGCGCACATAGCCATACCACCGCAAACACCAATGGTGCCTTCGGGCGCAAGCTCGTAAGAACGAACAACCTCCATAAGATTCATCGCCATATCGGTTGGGGCAACTATATCGTGAATTACTCCGTCTCTATCTGTGATTTTTATATTTACGTCTTCCATTACTTTATTTTGTACTTATGCTAAATGCATGTCATAATTCGTGCCACAAATTTAAGACTTGCAAATTTATTTTTTAATGATTTTTTAGCTAATTTAAATTGTGGGCTAAAAAATAAGGAATCGTCAAAATTTTGCAATTTTAAGATTCCTTTTTTATAAGATAGTATGTTTTAATTGAAACTTTTGTAGTTATTTACACTAAGCTTCAATATTAATAACTTGCTCTATTTGTGGCGCGTACTTTTTAATAGTCATTTCCACGCCCGATTTTAGTGTCATTTGATTTACACTGCAACCTACACATGCCCCTTTTAACTGTACTTTTACTAATTTATCGTCTTCGATAGACAGTAATGAGATATCGCCACCATCACTTTGCAGGAACGGACGAATTTCTTCTAGGGCGAATTCTACTTTTTCTTTTAGTTCTTCTGAGGTCATAATTTATTTTTTTACAGCTGCACAACCTGCCATAGTTGTAATTTTAATAGCTTCGGTTGGTGGTAAATCGTCATTTCGTCTTACAACTTCCTGCACAACATTTTGAGTTAATTTCTCGAATGCTTGCTCTAATGGCGTTGCTGTTTGTAATGCCGCCGGACGACCAACATCGCCAGCTTCTCTTATGCTTTGTACTAATGGCAACTCACCTAAAAACGGTACGTTTAAATCTTCGGCTAAATGTTTAGCACCTTCTTTACCGAATATAAAATATTTATTATCAGGTAATTCAGCAGGTGTAAAGTATGCCATATTTTCTATAATTCCTAATACTGGCACATTTATACTTTCTTGCTGAAACATAGCTACACCCTTTTTAGCATCGGCTAAAGCTACATTTTGCGGTGTACTAACTACAACTGCTCCTGTAATTGGTAAAGATTGCATAATACTTAAATGAATATCGCCTGTTCCTGGAGGTAAGTCTAGAAGCAAGAAATCTAATTCGCCCCAATGTGCATCAAAAATCATTTGATTTAATGCTTTTGCAGCCATTGGCCCACGCCATACTACCGCCTGATCTGGTTTTGTAAAAAACCCAATGGATAATACTTTTACGCCATAGTTTTCGACAGGCTTCATTTTTGATTTTCCTTCAATAGTAACTGCTAAAGGTTTCTCATTGGCTACATCAAACATTATTGGAATAGATGGCCCGTAAATATCGGCATCTAAAACACCTACTTTAAAGCCCATTTTAGCTAAAGTAACGGCTAAATTTGCTGTAACTGTAGATTTCCCTACACCACCTTTACCAGATGCCACGGCAACTATATTTTGAATACCCGGAATTGGTTTTCCTTTAATAACATTTGCTTTTGGCTTTTCGGCTGGAGCCTCAACTTTTACATTTACCGTAATTTTAGCTTTCTCATAAACCTTTTCGTGAATGGTTTTAAGAATATCAACCTCTGTACGCTTTTTAGCTTGTAGGCTTGGGTTTTGTATTGTAATATCAACAATGACCTCATCGCCAAAAGTGATGACGTTTTTTACCGCACCGCTTTCTACCATATTTTGTCCTTCACCAGGTACGGTAATGTTTTCGAGTGCTTTAAGTATGTCTTTTTTATCTAGTTTCATTTCTTTTATTCAGAATAATTCTAAGTGCAAAGATACGTAATAATGCCCGAAGAGATGAACCCAATGTTAGAAGATTTATTGATAGGATTATTAACTTTAGTTATAATATATCTTTGAGTAATAGGAAGAGCTTATTAAAATTTACTTGAAAAATTACCAAATTTTTTAACGTTATCTAAAAAAATCAAGATGTGTAATGCATTATTTACAATAATCAAGAAATACCTTTCAATACTACTAAAACATTTTATCTTTACTGTGTGTTATTTACATTAAATAGCATATAACAAATTAAATAATTAATTAAACTTTTTAAAATGTTAAGCAAAACACTTAAACGCGTAGTACTATTATTTTTATTTTCTACCACAATTTTTAGTTGCGAGAGTAGTGACGACACATTAGATACTTCTGGAGAGTTGCCAGGAAATTGGGAATTAATTAGCTACACAAATGATGGCAGCACATCCACCAATTTTCAAGGAAACCCATTAAGAACTACGTTTACTGGAAAAGCTATAAATATTGACTACATACTTACATTTACTGAAAACCCAAATAAAGCATTTACAGAGAATAGTAGTCTTGATTTTGAAATAACCTCTTCTGCTAATGGAACAAGCTCAACAGAAACTAGCACAATAAACAATATAACTTCTGAGTCAGATTGGAGTAGAGATGGTAATATTTTAACATTTTCTGGAGATTTTGGATCGTTTAACACTAGCGCTCCTGTTATAGACGATGAGATTTCTGCTAACCCAGAATATATTATTAAAGAGCTTACCGAAAACACTTTAGTACTCACAACAGGTGTATCAGAACAAGTTAGTGAATCTGGTTTTGATATAGATATTGATGTAAATTTAAGATTAGAATTTACTAGAATATAATTTACTAACTAGTTAAAAAGCCGCCTAAATAAACTTTAGGCGGTTTTTTTTATTTTTATAATCGCTCACTAAAATCAAAAACGGCATAATTTATGTGAAATTTTAATTCTGAATTTTCGAACTTAAATTATGAAGCACATTACTCTTTTTTTAATTACTATTATTTTTAGCATATCAAGTTACAGCCAAGGTAAAATTAAAGAGGCTGAAGAGAGCTTAAAAAAATCTAAAAACACAAGTAGTAACAGCCAAACTCAAACTACTTACGCAAACAACAATGGCACCTCGGATGGCAACTTTTTAACTGATGTTGTTGGTGGGTTATTTGTACAACTATTTGCTTACACCGCTTATGGTATTGCCATTGAAAGTCCTTTTGAAACCACACACCAAGCAAGTAATGCGTATTTAACTAAATATCCTAGAAAAACACTGATAAAGGCAACTTCTCTTATAATTGGGATGAAGACTCCGAAATTTTTACCACCTCTATTTCCACTAGATATATTTTTGAAACCAATAGATTATATGGCAATCATTTAAATGCCGATATGCGTTTTTTTAAACGCATAGGTTTAGAGTTAGATTATTTACAGCTTTGGGAAAACAGCCCAAACTTTGGCAAAAACGCTTTAGCTATTTACACAGCTTTAGCCAAATATAATCGGGTACGTACCGAACGCTTTAATGCGTATTGGGGTTTAGGTGCCGCTTATATTGATGGCGATGTGGATGCATTAGGTTTTACATACGGCTTAGGTGCCGAATGGTTTTTTGCTAAACCGTTTAGTTTGGCGTGTAATTTTAATCAGGTATTAGTTAATGATAATAACGTTAATAAATTTAATGGCCTTTTAAATTACCACAGAAAACAATATAAGTTTATTGGAGGCTACGAACACCTAAAAATTGGAAGTGTTGGCTTTAGTAATGTAAGCTTAGGCGTTGGCATTTCGCTTTAATTGGAGTTCTTATCATAAATTTAGAATAACAAACAATATGTGTTAGAACCTAACACCGCTCTTTACTTAAACGCGTACACCCTTAGTGTACTCCTACAATAAAATTACTTTAATTTTAATTAGCATTCTTATAAACCCTAATAACCTCCAAGATAGATTTATGCGGTCGACCAGCAACTTTTTCAAAATCTGAAGACACATTGTTAGCTCCATTTTTTATGCCTTCATAAATTCCAGCAATTACAGTGCCCAGAAAATCGCCCAACGCTGCTTTTCTTTCAGATAAATAATCTGCTACCGAAACCGATTTATAACTAAGTTGAGTTTTAAAAACTTGATTTATATAGTCTGCCAATTCACTTTGCGAAATAGCATCGCCCACTAAATTATAAGTTTTACCGTTGTGCTTATCTTCCATCAACATTTTAGTGTAGGCATACCCCAACTCTGCTCTACTTGTGTAGGCACATTTGCCATCGCCTGCACAGTTTCTAATCTCTCCTTCTTTAATGTAAGTATCTAAATATTCCAAATCGGGCTCAATATAAATACCGTTTCTACCAATAGCGTATTCAAGACCCGAGTTTTGGACGTCCTGTTCTGTTTTACGATTACTTTGTACAACAGGGCTAAAAGCGGTGTTTTTTTCATCGCCAACAATACTAGTATATACTATTTTTTTAACACTATTACTAACGGCAGCATCTATAACATTGCGGTGTTGTTGAATTCTTTTATCAGGCTCATCCATTCCTGAAAGCAACATAACAACATCTATACCTTGCAATGCGGCATCAAATTCTTCACGACTATTATAATCGCCTTTTCGTATTTCAATGCCAAGGTGTTTTGCTTTTTCTGGTGATCGGGCAATACCTATTACATGATCTTTTCCGATACTTTCAATTAAATTTTTCACAATGGTTGATCCTAATTTTCCATTTGCTGAAGTAACTGCTATTTTCATTGTATTAAAGTATTTTATAAAACGTTTATCGCTTCCATTATTTGAATTTCCACCATATCTAAAAGGCGCTTATTATTTTTAGGCTTAAAAACAGACAACTCTGTACAAGCCAACAACACTGTGGTTTTAACTGTGTATTTTTCAACAATTTCATGAAAATTTACTATAACTTCTTCGGTCTCTTTCTTAGCATAAACTTGTTTTCGAAAAGTATCAATTTGAAGTCGATCTTCTTCCGAAGGAATCTCTATTTCTATTTTATTTGCGTTGAAAACGGAACGTACATATGCTGAATTCATTGTGTATTCTGAAGCCATTAAAACTACTTTTGAGAGTTTTAAGATTTTAATTTTTGCAACCGTTAAATAAACAGGATGCAAAATAGTTTTCCGAACCTCAATTTGATCTATACTTTCGTGTAAAGTGATATTAGGAACTAAAATATGTGATATATCTAATTTTTCTATTTCGTTAATACAACCTTGAGTTAGCGAATTTAGTTCCTCTGATATATTTGGTAAAAGTGAATTTATAGCATCAAAATTTGCATTCCACATAATTAACGGACATGTACTATAACCTCCATATTTATCATTATATAATCTGTTTAACTCACTAATGTAAAACGTGGTCGTTTGACTTCCGAGACCTAAAACAGCAAGTTTTACGCTATCCATATTAAGAATATTTTAAAAGGGATTAACATTAGTTTTCTTCTAAAGCACAGGATTTCAATACCTTATTTTTAGCGGTATTCTGGATTTTCAAAATTCCACCTTCTACCATCATCCCAATCTTCTCTTGAGTTTCCATAACTTGGGTATCCACCTTGCTTTTTTAACATAGAGGCTAAATGTAGTAAATTATAGGTCATAAATGTTGTATTACGATTAGTGAAATCGGAGCCGAAACCCTTTGGTTTTTCTAGTTTTTCGCCCTTCCACTCTGTATCGCCATAACTTGGTCCGGGTCCTACTTCTCCAATCCATCCGCAATCGGCTTGTGGCGGTATAGAATACCCAACATGCTGAAGCGAATACAATATACCCATAGCACAATGTTTTACACCATCTTCATTACCAGTTACCATGCATCCACCAACTTTACCATAAAAACTATATTGTCCTTTATCGTTTGTTTGCCCGCTCATACCATACAATCTTTCAATTAATTTCTGAGCAATAGACGATTTTTCTCCAAGCCAAATAGGTGTACCAACAATAAGAATATCGGCATCAAATATTTTCTTAAAAAGCGATGGCCATTCATCTTTTTCCCATCCATGTTCCTTCATATCTGGATAAACACCAGTAGCAACATCATGATCAATAAATCGAATATCTTCTACCGAAACACCTTCGCTCTTCATAATAGATTTTGAAACCTCTATGAGTTTAGATGTATGACTCTCCATTGGAGATTTCTTCAATGTACAATTTACATAAATTGCTTTCAGGTCTTTAAATCTTTTCTCGCTCATAGCTATCGGTTTTATTATTAAATTCTATTATTCAAAACATCGTATTTTAATCTCTTCTAAGAATATAATCTGCAAAATAAGCTTTACTATCTAGTATTTTAGTTTCAAGATTAAAATCGGTTTTCTCGATTATTTTCTCAATTAACGCATCATTATATTTTCTAGATATTTCAGTATGAATTTTTTCTCCTTCAGTAAAATTATAGGTTTTTCCGGTGGCATTAATCTCGACAGACTGATTAACTGTGCTCACAATAAAGCTTTTGGCAACACCTTCGCGCTCATCATATTCAGGCTGATGTTTAAACTGGTTTAGATTAAAATTCCCACCTAATTCGTTATTAATTCTATCTAATAAATTAAGATTGAATTTTTCTGTTATTCCCCGACTATCATTATAAGCCGGAAGCACAACATGTCTCGCCTTTATTAAATCTACACCCAATAAGAGTTTATCTCCTGCTTGCAGGTTAGATCCTAAATTATAAATAAATTCGGCCGCCATATCATCGGACATATTCCCTATGTTAGACCCTAAAAACAGTACTATTTTAGGTTTCTTACTCTCCTTTAAGGACGCTAAAACCTTAAAATAATCGCCTTCTTGAATTTGTACAGACAAATTTGGAAGCTCGCTTTTTAAATCTTTTTCCAATAAACTCAATGCATTGGAAGAAATATCGATAGGAAAATAATCGAAATTATAATTTTGAGCACCTAAAGACCTAAGTAGTTCTTTTGTTTTTGTACCATCTCCAGCTCCTAATTCTATCAACTCAAAATAAGAATCTGTTGAAACGCTAAAGGATTCAATAAGCTCTTGGGTTTTATTCTGAAAAATATCTAACTCACATCGGGTTAGATAATATTCCGGTAGATTCATAATTTCTACAAAAAGCGCATCACCTATCTTATCATAAAAATACTTTGATGGCAATGTTTTGTTATCCTCTTGTAATCCTTTATCAACTTCATTTTTAAAAACTTCTGTCATATTACTTTACTAATCTTATTCCGGTAAACTGCCAACGTTCCGAAGGGTGAAAAAAATTGCGATACGTCTTTCGACTATGGTTTTGAGATGTTGCCACCGAAGCGCCTCTTAACACCATTTTATTACTCATAAACTTCCCGTTGTACTCTCCAACAGCTCCGTTTTCTTTCACAAAATTTGGGTAAGGCAAATAAGCACTACTGGTCCATTCCCAACGTTTGCCCCAATCTAACTTTTGAGCAGCAACTTCCCACTCAAACTCGGTTGGTAATCGCATACCTTTCCATTCGGCATACGCATTGGCTTCGTAAAAGTTAATGTGACTTAAAACAGCATTTTTATCTACTTTTTGTATTCCGGCAAGGGTATAAACATGCCATTCTCCATCTATTTGGTGCCAATACATGGGAGCTTTAATTTGCTCCTTATTTAACCAAGCCCAACCTTCATCTAACCAAAGATTAAAATCGGAGTAACCGCCTGCTTCCATAAAAGCCATGTAATCTCCATTGGTTACCAAAAAGTTATTAATTTCAAAATTGGGCACATAAACCTTATGCACACCTAATTCATTATCATAACAGAACCCATTATCCTGATGTCCTATCTTGTACACATCTGCTGATATTTTTACAGTATCGGCAGCTGTGTTTTCATCTTTTATTAAATTAAAATCTTTATTAAAAACGGGAAACAGCGCGTTATTACCAAGCATATACTTTACATCGGTAATTAGTAATTCTTGATGTTGCTGTTCGTGATTTAGACCTAAAACCACTAAATCTAATACGTTCTGCTCTAGCTTAGTTTCAAAGAAATTCAACATATGTTTATCTACATAATCTCTGTAAGCAAAAATAGCATCGGTACTTGGCCGAGACATATTACCTCTATTAGACTGGAGGACTCTGCTACCAACATTATTATAGTAACTATTAAATAAAAAGTTGAAATTTGAATCGTATTCGACATAACCATCCAATTCTGTTTTTAAGATAAAAGTTTCGAAAAACCAAGTGGTATGCGCCAAATGCCACTTGACAGGACTCGCAAATTGAACTACTTGAATAGCATAATCTTCTGGTTGCAAATAACTACAAAAATCAATAGTTTGTTGTCTAACACTTTTATAGCGTTCGTTTATATTCATAAATATTATTAACGTGAAATTTGTATTGTTTTATGAAGGTTAAAGTCATAATTTTTACCATAATTATGTCTCCGAAAAACAGATATACTTACAGAAAAGCTTAATTAAGCTTCACTTTTTTTCCTAAAGGACAATGATAAGATAAAACAAAAAATGGAATCAGTTGAATTTCAAAACTTTTAAAAGGGTTCTTAAACATTTTAAAAAGTTTATAATTGAGATAAACACGAATTTAATGGTACAATTTACCTTCGAAAATATCCCGATAAAACCTTCTGCTTATAAAAATATGATAAAATATAGCCAACTCCAAATCGTTAGAAACTTGATTTAATTGGCTTCCTACTATTATCAAATGAACTATAGAAAGAAATTAATCTTAAAAAAAGGATGAAATAAACCACTACAATTCCTTAGAAGGATCCCAATACACGGTTTCTAAGTTTTGAATTTGATTTTCTACAACAGTAACACCTTCACTTTCTAGTAGTTGTTGCATGAGGTTTGTACCATCAAAATGATGCTTACCTGTAAGCAAGCCTTTTCTATTTACAACACGATGCGCCGGTACATCTTTACCGTGAGAACCATTCATGGCATACCCTACCATTCTTGCACTTCGGGCAGCACCTAAATACTTAGCTATAGCGCCATAACTTGTAACACGACCGTAAGGAATTAACTTAGCTACCTCATAAACTTTATCGAAAAAATTAAGGGTTTCTTGTTTCATTCTTTAAAAATCTTGTATCATGTTAATAATGGTTACAATAGAAATAACCCCTGTAATTCCGCCAATAATACGGTTCATGTTTTTTTGAGAGGTGAAGGTTTTTCCTTTTATTTTATCGAAAAAGAAAATATACATATATAGGGTTACAAATGTACCTGTAGCCGCCCCAACTACATAAGCCATAATACTAGTTTGCTCGAAGGTCATCCAACCAAAAGAAGCTAAAGTAATAGTCATATAGGCTTGATATGGTATAGGAAACACATTAATACCAGATAAAAACATACCTTGAAAAAACCGACTATGTTTACTACGTCTTTTTGGTTCCTTTTGCTGCTTGGGTTCCGATTTGGCTATAAATAAAAAGTAAATGGTTATTAATATAAAAATAACCAAAGCAACGGCTCGTAAAATACCTATAACTTCGTGATGCTTGCTTAAATAGCGAGCAAAAATACTTGCTAAATACGTTTGTATAAAAACAATAACGCATACGCCTGCGGAAAACACAATACCTCGAACATGGCCTTCTTTTAGACTTATTTTTGCTGCTGTCATGTTTAACAACCCTGGCGGAATAACGCCAATCATTGCAAAAAATAAACCTAAAAAGAATATAAAGGTGATATTCACGCTTATTTTATTTTGAATTTAATGTAGGTAATGGCTTTGTTTTTTTCTAAATATTGCGACTCGTAAAAGGTTTGAATGCTTGTAACTTCCTCTGGGCTTCCTTCTTGCTTATACACATTGTGGTTAGCATAAAGCACCTCGTGTCCTGCACCATGTAATAAACCAAGCGTGTAACCATGCATAAATTCGCTATCGGTTTTTAGGTTAACCTCGCCTTCTGGTTTTAAAATTTGCTTGTAACGCTCCAAAAACGTAGCATTAGTCATGCGGTGTTTGGTGCGCTTATATTTTATTTGCGGATCTGGGAAGGTTATCCAAATTTCGTCTACCTCGTTTTCGGCAAAGGCATGGTCTATTAATTCTATTTGTGTACGTAAAAAAGCTACGTTAGGTATGTTTTCTTGAATGGCTGTTTTGGCACCTCGCCAAAAACGAGCGCCTTTTATATCGATACCTACAAAGTTTTTATTAGGATATTTTTTTGCTAAAGCCACAGAATACTCGCCTTTACCACAACCTAACTCTAAAACCAAAGGGTTATCGTTTTTAAAAACTACTGCTCTCCAGTTGCCCTTGTGCTTAAAATTTGAGTTTACCAAATCTTCTCTTGAGGGTTGAACGACATTTGAAAACGTTTCGTTTTCTTTAAATCTTCTAAGTTTGTTTTTACTTCCCAAAGTGTATTAACGATTTCTTATTATTATATAATTTTTGGTAAAAGTAGAGAATTTATTGGAACAAAAACGGCTACTTTAAATTCCTGTATTATTGTTTGGTAAATATTTTACATTTTACCGCCTTGTTTATTTTATTGAAAAGGTTAAGGTTGATACTAAGGGAATTTCTTAATATTATAGAAATATACCCGAACCATTATATCTTTATCTTTGAATTTAGCAAATAAGTGCGTGAGGGATTGAAGCGGTATCCTTTTTTTGCTGCCATAAATGGCAAAAAAAGATTTAGCGTAAAGCCCGACCCTTGGGGCACGCCCAAATAATTAGTTATGAAAAAACGCATTTTAGTTGCGCCTTTAAATTGGGGTCTTGGGCATGCCACACGTTGCATCCCTATAATTAACGCCTTAATGAGTGCGGGTTTTGCGCCTATAATTGCTAGCGATGGTGTGGCTTTATCGCTGTTACGGAAGGAGTTCCCGAGTGTTCCTACCATAGAGTTACCATCGTACAATGTAATGTACTCTAAAAACGGAAAACTTTTTAAGCTGAAATTACTTAAGGATTCGCCCAAACTTTTAAAGGCTATTAATGCTGAAAAAAAAGCGATTAAGGCTATTGTTGAAAACAATGATATTTGCGGGATAATTTCGGATAATAGATTAGGGGTTAGACATAAAAATGTGCCGTCGGTTTTTATTACACACCAACTGAATGTATTGAGCGGTAATACGACGTGGTTAAGCACAAAAATGCACCAGAAAATAATAAAAAAGTTTAATGTTTGTTGGGTTCCGGATGCTGCTGGCACTTTAAATTTGAGTGGTAAATTAGGGCATGTTGATGCGTTTGAGGTGCCAATAAAATATTTGGGACCGCTGAGTAGGTTTACAAAAATGGACCCAGAAATTAAAAATGATATTTTGGTTTTATTATCAGGCCCAGAACCACAACGCACTTTGCTTGAAGAAAAATTACTTACCGAATTTGAGAACTATAACGGTAAAGTGGTTTTTGTAAAAGGTGTGATGGAACCAGAACAAAGCATACAGCTTTTGGGCAACTTGACTATTTATAATTTTATGACCTCTAAATTATTAGAAAAGACCATAAATGAAAGTGCTTTGGTAGTATCTAGATCTGGTTACACTACGGTAATGGATTTAGCTAAACTGAATAAAAAGGCTTTTTTTATACCTACGCCAGGGCAGTTTGAGCAGGTTTATTTAGCAAACAGACTTAGCGAGATGCATTTGGTACCAACCTGCTCTCAAGATAACTTTACATTAGATAAATTGAATAACAACGGGAAGTATATGGGCTTAACGGCTTTTGATTTTGATACGGATTACGCGGACTTGTTTTCGGTATTTAATAGCTAATTTAAACGCTTGAGAAACCTATGCTTTTTCTAAAGTAAACGAGAACTCGCTACCCACACCAAACTCGCTCTCCACATATATTTTTTCGTGATGCGCCTCGATAATATGCTTTACTATAGAGAGTCCTAAACCAGAACCGCCTTCTTTACGAGAGCCACTTTTATCTACACGGTAAAACCGCTCAAACAATCTTGGTATATGCTCTTTAGCTATACCTTCGCCATTATCGGTTACACGAACAATAACTTTGTTTTTAATAAGGTTTTCTATACTAATTTCTGTGGTTCCTTTATCGGCGCCGTATTTTATAGAGTTTACAATTAAATTGGCTAATACTTGCTGTACACGCTCTCTATCGGCATTTACCATAATAGTATTTGGGTAATCTCTATCGAAAATTAGTGTTATTCTTTTCTTGTGGGCTTTCATTTCTAACATATCAAATACGTTATCTACAAGCTCAACAATATCAAAAACTTCCATATTTAAACTTAAATCGCCAACTTCTAGTTTGGTAATCATGTCTAAATCTTTAATAATATAGCCCAATCTCTCAATACCTTTACTGGCACGTTCTAGGTATTTTTCTCTAATATTTTTATCGTCCATGGCACCATCAAGCAAGGTTAAAATATAACCTTGTACTGTAAACAATGGCGTTTTTAACTCATGCGATACATTACCTAAAAAATCTTTTCGGTAAGCCTCTCTAACTTTTAAGGCTTCAATTTCGAACTTTTTGTCTCTAGCAAAACGATCTATTTCTTGGGTAAGTGTTTGCATATCGGTAGTAATAGCACCTTTAGCCAAACTTGCCGATTCTAAAAGCGTTAAATCGTCGTATATTTTTTTTACACGCCTATATATAAAGCGCTCTACGCTATATTGAATAATTAAAAAAGAAAACAAAAACACGGCTAGGGCAAACAAGATTGGAAAATACCATAGCAATTGGAAGTAGAAATACAAAAAAACACTCATTAAGAGTGTTGTGTATAACGTTATAAACAATGCTGTACGAGCAGCAAATCGATATGATTTTTTAAATTTTGCCTGCATTATTAATCTACAAACTTATAGCCTACGCCTTTTATTGTTTTAAAGCTTTTATCGCCTAATTTTTCGCGAAGTTTTCTAATATGGACATCAATAGTTCTGCCACCTACAACAACCTCGTTACCCCAAACAGCATCAAGAATTTCGTCTCTTTTAAATACTTTTCCTGGTTTGGATGCAAGTAAAGATAATAATTCAAATTCTTTTCTAGGCAAAACAAGCTCTTTACCTTTAGATATAATTTTATACTCGTCTCTATTAATAACCAAGCTACCAACCTTTAAAGTATCGGCAACCTCAGCCTCTTTAAAGCGTCTTAAAAGCGCTTTAACTTTACTTATTAAAACCTTTGGCTTAATGGGTTTAGTAATATAATCATCGGCGCCAGCATCAAAACCAGCCACTTGAGAGTAATCTTCGCCTCTAGCCGTTAAAAACGTAATTATAGAATTTTTTAGCTCCGGAATTTTCCTAATATTTTCGCAAGCCTCAATACCATCCATTTCTGGCATCATTACATCTAGAATAATTAAATGCGGAAGCTCACTTTTAGCCTTCTTAACTCCATCTAATCCATTCTCTGCAGTAGTAACTTGATATCCTTCATTGGATAAATTATAACCAACTATTTCTAAAATATCCGGCTCATCATCAACCAATAAAATCTTAATATCCTTGTTTTTCATTATAAAAATAATTGTTTCTTGAAGTAAAGATAAAGCTAATAATATAAGTTTATAAAAATATTAAAATAAATAACAATTACGTAACAATAGACTTACTTGGGGTTAACATTTCGACCAATTACGTTAATCTTTAACACAATTTTGGCATCACTTTTGTAGTAATTTATTACTTTTATAACACCAAATCGTATTATATGAAAAAAGTTTACTTTTTAATTTTATTTTTAAGCTTAGCGTGTTTTACCTCGCAACATGTCGGGGCTCAAGAGTATGCTCAAAACGCAGCTTCGCCTTCGAAAATTGAAGGTTTAAATATTTACCCTAACCCGGTAAGTGCATCAAAACCGTACATAAACATTAGCTCTAAACGTAGCCTAATTAAAAATATAGAAATTTTTGATGTGTTAGGAAAAAAGATTTTTACCACAATTTTGGCAGGAAAAGAGTTAAACGTTATTAACCTACAAAAAGGCGTTTACATTTTAAAAATTAGCGAAAATAACGTTAGCGAATCCAGAAAACTTGTAATTCGGTAATGCTTTAATTTAAAATATTACCAAGGCGTTGTTTATAACAGCGCTTTTTTTTGTTCTTTTTTGGGCGTTACCCTAAAGGGTCGGGCTTTACAATACAAGTCCTCGCACTTCCTTCGTCAGGATGTGGGCTTTCCTTTACAATCCCTAACGCAAATTCCAACTAAATTTCAACAGTTCTACTTGCATTAGAATACCCTATTAATAAATTGTATTACGTACTTTTGTTTCTTTGTTAAAGCATGATAGATATACAATCCATATTTAATATTAAAACCCAAACAGACTTTGAAGATGTAGCACTTAAAATCTTCAAGTTTCAGTTTGATAACAATAAAGTTTACAGATCGTTTTGCGATTTATTGTACATACACCCTAGCGATGTAAAAACACTTAAAGACATCCCTTTTTTGCCCATTCAGTTTTTTAAAACGCGAGACGTTTTAAGCGATTCTGCACCCACACAAACCACATTTACGAGCTCGGGCACTACCGGAAGTGAAACCAGTAAGCACCATGTTACCAATTTAGATGTTTACCAGCAAAGCTTTACAGAAGGCTTTCAAGACTTTTATGGCCCCATCGAAGACTTTGTAGTTTTAGGGCTTTTACCATCGTATTTAGAACGCCAAGGATCGTCGTTAATATACATGGTAGATGCCATGATAAAAACCTCTAAACATCCCGAAAGCGGCTTTTACTTAAATAACCTTTCGGAATTAAAAGACACTTTGATTACATTGGATGCAGCTGGTAAAAAAATTATTCTTATTGGTGTTTCGTTTGCCTTACTAGATTTAATTGAAACCTATCAATTTAATTTAAAAAACACCATTATCATGGAAACTGGTGGCATGAAAGGTCGTAGAAAGGAACTCATTAGAACCGAACTTCATGAAACGTTAAAAAAAGGTTTGGGTGTAAACCACATTCACAGCGAATATGGTATGACCGAGCTTTTAAGTCAGGCCTACTCCAAAGGAAACGGTGTATTTAATTGTCCGCCTTGGATGCGCGTTTTAACTCGCGATACCGAAGATGCACTTACTATTCAAAATCCTGGAAAAGCGGGTGGTTTAAACATAATAGATTTAGCCAATATTAACTCGTGTTCCTTTATTGCTACTCAAGATTTAGGACGCGTAAATAGCGATAATTCCTTTGAGGTTATTGGACGTTTCGATAATTCTGATATTCGTGGGTGCAACCTTATGGTGCTTTAATTTGTAAGGTATTGGTAATTTTTAGACTTATTATAAAACCTGTTTTATGAAAAGTTTAATTGCTCTACTTATATTAAGCATGACTACCGCAACGGCACAATCTATAGATTACAACTTAAAAAAAGGATTTATAGCCCATGGTTACGATGTTGTGGCTTATTTTAATAATAAAGCTGTTGAAGGGGATAAAACCTTTACCACCTCGTTTGATGGTGCCAAATACAAGTTTTCGAGCGCAGAAAATTTAAACACATTTAAAAAACATCCTGAAAAGTATATCCCGGAGTACGGTGGTTACTGCGCCTATGCTATTGGTGCAAAAAATGATAAAGTCTCTATAAACCCAAAAACATTTCAAATTAAAGACAATAAACTTTATTTGTTTTACAATGCTTGGGGCACAAATACTTTAGAGTTATGGAAACAGGAAAACGAAACTATATTAAAAGAAAAAGCCGATAAAAATTGGCAAAACATAAAATTTAAAAAATACTTTTTTAATCGTGTAAGTTCTTAAAAAGCATTACGACAAAAATAGAGCTAAGAAAAAGAAAAATTAGCTTTTAGTTAGTTGGTTAATTATAAAGCCTGAGTGAAAACTCAGGCTTTATTGATTTTATACAATTTGTAATACGAAGTAATTCTTTTTACCACGCTGCAGCAATACAAACTTATTGTTAATTAAGTCTTTTGCAGTAATACTATAATCGTCTTTTACTTTTTCTTTATTTACAGAAATAGAGTTTTCTTTTAGTGCTCTTCTTGCTTCGCCATTCGATTTTAAAAACCCTCCTTTTTCAGCTAAAGCTCCAATAATATCTAATCCGTTTTCTATTTCAGATTTCTCAATTTGCGTTTGTGGTACACCATCAAAAACATCTAAAAACGTTTGTTCGTTTAATTGCTTTAAATCTTCGCTAGTCGATTTTCCAAATAAAATACTACTGGCTTTAATAGCATTATCTAAATCTTCTTGCGAGTGAACCATTACAGTAATTTCTTCAGCTAAACGCTTTTGCAACACTCTTAAATGAGGTGCTTCTTTATGCTCTTCAATTAAGGCTGATATTTCTTCTTTTTCAAGAAATGTAAATATCTTAATGTACTTTTCAGCATCGATATCACTAGTATTTAACCAATATTGGTAGAATTTATAAGGTGATGTTCTTTTGGTATCTAACCAAATATTTCCACCTTCGGTCTTACCAAATTTAGTACCATCTGCCTTAGTAATTAAAGGCCATGTTAAAGCGTAACCTTTTCCAGCATCTACACGTCGTATCAATTCTGTACCTGTGGTAATGTTTCCCCACTGGTCACTTCCTCCCATTTGTAGAGTACATTGCTTGTTTCGGTATAAATGCAAGAAATCATATCCTTGTACTAATTGGTAGGTAAACTCGGTAAAACTCATACCTACCGAAGACTCAGAAGACAAACGCTTTCTAACAGAATCTTTCGCCATCATGTAATTAACGGTAATATGCTTACCTACATCTCTAATAAACTCAAGAAATGAAAACTTTTTCATCCAATCATAATTATTAACTATGATGGCTGCATTATCGGCATCGCTATCAAAATCTAAAAATCGAGACAATTGCTCTTTAATAGCATTTTGGTTATGCTCTAATGTTTTTTCATCTAGCAAATTACGCTCGGCAGATTTCCCCGAAGGATCTCCAATCATTCCCGTAGCTCCACCAACAAGCGCAACAGGCTTATGTCCTGATAATTGAAAATGTCTTAATCCCATAACACCTACCAAATGACCTATATGTAATGAATCGGCTGTTGGATCAATACCAACATAAGCCAAACGCATAGACTCTAATAGATGCTCCTCGGTACCTGGCATGCTATCTTGTATCATGCCTCTCCAAGTTAATTCTTCAACAAAATTCTTTATCATTATTCTTAAATTTTTACAAAACTATGCAAAGATAAAAATACAAGTATAATTCCTTATGGATTATGAATAATTCTTTAATTTAGTTGCATGATTTTAGTAACAGGAGGAACAGGACTAGTTGGAGCGCATTTACTATATAAACTTGCTTCCGATAATAAGAAAGTAAGAGCTATTTACAGAAATGAGCAAAAAATTTCTAACACTAAAAATGTATTTTCTTGCTATTCTGGAGATAGCGATACCTTATTTAACACCATAGAATGGGTTGAAGCCGACCTTTTGGATATTCCTGCGTTAATGGATGCTTTTACGGGAGTTACTAAAGTGTATCATTGCGCTGCATTTGTATCGTTTGAGCCCGATAAATACCAACTTTTACGAAAAATAAATATTGAAGGCACTGCAAATATTGTAAACCTTTGTATTTCTGGCAATATTGAAAAACTTTGTTATGTAAGTTCTATAGCTACTTTAGGCAATACTTTAAATAATACGGAGATTACAGAAGATACCATTTGGAACCCTGAAGACGACAATAACGTTTACGCCATTACAAAATATGGTGCCGAAATGGAAGTTTGGAGAGGCACACAAGAAGGTCTTAATGCTGTAATTGTAAACCCTGGTGTTATTTTAGGCGCAGGCATTTGGCGTTATGGCACAGGGAATTTATTTAAAAAAGCTAAAAAAGGTTTTAAGTACTATACTTCTGGCACTGTTGGATTGGTAGCCGTAGATGATGTCGTAGATATAATGATTGCTTTAATGGATAGCGAAATTAAAAACGAACGCTTTATTTTGGTTGCCGAAAACTGGACTTATAAATCCTTTTTAAATGCTTTAGCAAAGGCTGTAAACGGAAAACCTCTTAAAAAACAAGCGAGTAAAAACCTCTTAAAGATAGCTTGGAAAATGGATTGGCTAAAACATAAATTAACAGGTAAACGAAGGCTTATAACTAAACATTTAGCCAAATCGCTAACCACAGAGACGCATTATAGTAGTGCTAAAATAAAAACAGCTTTAAATTATAAATTTAAAGCTGTTGATAAAACTATTAACGTTATTGGAAATCTTTATCTGAAATAGGTTCTACTAAACCTTCTATTTCCTGAATACTTTCCTCTAATAATTTTTCTTCGTCTATGTCGTGAATTTGTTTCTTTAAAGCTTCGCCTTCTTGCATTTGAGAAAGCTTTTTATCAATTTTCTTCAAATCTAAAGAATCGCCATTACTCTTTTTTTCTTTTAAAACGACTTGCAAAGAATCTGCTTCTTTTTTAGTTTCTTCTTTCCACTCTTTAGCCTCCTGATCCTTTAAAGCTTCTTTTAATGCTTTTAAGCTATCGGTTAATTTGGTATAAATATCCTCGTACTCTTCAACATAATAAGAGTAATAACTATTACTTAAGGCAAATTGCAAACTATCAATATTATGTTTTTCAAATACATAATTATTCATATCCAAACCACTATTTCTCATGATCAGCTTGTTTTTAGAATTGGCAGAAGTAATGAGTCTCGCGTCAATTAAAATGTCCACCATTTTCTCCTTAGAGATTAAGTTTTTTGGCTTTTCCGGACCTTTTAAATTAGTGCACGCTAATGCCATAAAAAGTATTCCAACTAGAAGTAAAAGTCGTTTTAAAATCATCTATTAAAAGTTAAGCGTTTTGCTGCTTTAACATCATTAAACTTTGCATTATGGTATACCAAGGTACCATTTAAAAATGTATGTGTAATTCTAGATTTAAAAGTCGCACCTTCAAAAGGAGACCATCCACATTTATATAAAATATTATCTTGTGTTACCGTCCATGGATTATTTAAATCCACCAAAACTAAATCGGCAAAATAACCTTCCTTAATATACCCTCTTTTTTCCACTTGAAATAAAATAGAAGGGTTATGGCACATTTTCTCTACAATTTTTTCTAAAGATATTTTTTCTTTATGAAACATTTCTAACATGGCTGGTAAAGCATGCTGCACTAAAGGCCCACCTGAAGGCGCACTAGTATAAACGTTATTTTTCTCTTCCTTAGTATGTGGCGCATGATCTGTAGCAATAACATCAATTCTGTCATCTAAAAGCGCTTCCCATAATTGGTCTCTATCACTTTTAGTTTTTACCGCAGGATTCCACTTAATTAAGGTTCCTTTTTTATCGTAATCTTCATCAGAAAACCATAAGTGATGGATACAAACCTCTGCTGTAATTTTCTTTTCGGCTAAAGGAATTTTATTGGTAAATAAACTTGTTTCTTTTCCGGTAGATAAATGGAACACATGTAACCTTGCTCCTGTTTTTTTCGCTAATTCAATAGCTTTAGATGAAGATATATAACAAGCCTCCTCACTTCTAATTATTGGATGGTACTTTATAGGAATATCGTCTCCAAACTTATCTAAATGATCCTTTAAATTACTTTTTATTGTGCCCTCATCTTCGCAGTGTACAGAAATAACCATATCGGTACTTTCGAATATTTTCTCTAAAACTTCTGGATTATCCACCAACATATTTCCTGTGGACGACCCTAAAAACAGCTTTAAACCAGCTACTTTAGTTTTGTCTACTTTTAAAATCTCGTCTAAATTATCATTAGTACCACCAAACATAAAGGAATAGTTTGCAGACGATGTTTTTGCTGCAATATCAAATTTCTCCTCTAACTTTTCAATGGTTGTAGATTGCGGGTTTGTATTTGGCATTTCAATAAAAGATGTAATACCTCCTGCAATTGCAGCTCTAGATTCGGTTTCAATATTACCCTTATGGGTTAAACCTGGTTCTCTAAAGTGAACCTGATCGTCTATAACCCCAGGTAAAAGATATTTTCCTTCGGCATCATAAACTTGAACATCGGCAGATTTAGGACTAATAAACTCCCCAATTTGCTTAATATAGTCGCCTTCAATTAATACATCGCCATTAAAAATAGTATCTTCATTTACTATTTTAGCGTTTTTAATTAGTTTAGTTTTCATTTGCATACGTTTCTCATTTCTTAAATAAACTTTTCAACTTCATTGAGATAACCCCAAAAATAGCTTCAGAAATAATTCCTGAATGTAATTTTGATTCACCTAATGTTCTATCTGTAAATATAACTGGTACTTCTACTATTTTAAATCCTTTTAAGTAGGCCTTAAATTTCATTTCTATTTGAAAGGCATAACCTATAAACTTTACAGTATTTAAATCTATGGTTTCTAACACTTCCTTTTTATAACACACAAATCCTGCTGTGGTATCATGTATTTTCATGCCTGTAATAAGTCGCACATATTTTGATGCGCCGTAAGACATTAGAACTCTATTCATTGGCCAATTAACCACATTTACCCCGGTTTTATAACGCGACCCAATGACTAAATCCGCACCTTCATTATGGCAAGCATGATAAAGTTTTAAAATATCTTTTGGATCATGCGAAAAATCGGCATCCATTTCAAAAATATAATCATAACCTTGTGCTAAACTCCATTTAAAACCATGAATATAAGCTGTTCCTAAACCAGATTTTTCTTTTCTAACTTCTAAAAACAATTTATCATTAAATTCTTTTTGAAGTTCCTTAACCTTTAAAGCCGTTAAATCTGGAGAATTATCATCAACAATAAGAATGTGTAACATAGGCGATTGCGAAAACACCGCCCTAATAATGGCTTCTATATTTTCAATCTCATTGTATGTTGGAATAATTACAACCGTTTTCGACATATCCTTTGTTTGGTCAATCTTTTTTATTTTGGCAAATGTACATTAATCGATTTTTATTTATTTTAAATATTCCTTAATAATATCCAGTAATATTAAAAATTATGATAATTTTATGGCATGCTTCGACACCTCGTTTCAAACGAAATATTCACGGTCCTGTTAGTTATAGGCTTAATAATTGTAGCTATAGCAAAATTAACAGCGCCTAAACGTTTTGACGATTTTATTTTAGTACTAGGAAATGATAAGTATTTAAAGATTTACTCAAGAGATCAGAAATTTTTCGACAAATTTGATGCTTTACTTTTTACCAACTTAATTATTTCTGTTTCAGTATTCTGTTTTATTAGTTACAAACAACTTACCGACACCCAAACCATTTCTGCCAATACCATGTTTAAACTCACTTTTAGCATTGGTGTTTTTATCCTTATTAAAGTACTTTTAGAGCGATTAATTGGCAGTTTATTAGAAATTGATAAACTTATTGACCAATATATTTTTCAAAAAATAAGTTTTAAAAATTATTTAGGCCTTTTATTACTCCCAATCAACGCCTTATTATTGTACACCTTTACGCCAACATTAACAGTAATTTACGTAATTGTTTCCATAATGCTAATTGTTAATATTATTGGCTTAATTAGTTCATTTAAAACACATCAAAGTTTAATTAAAAACAACTTGTTTTATTTTATTTTGTATCTTTGCGCTCTCGAAATCGCACCCTATATCATTTTGTATAAGGTATTTATTTCAAATTAAAAGATAAAAAACGCTAGCGCTTATGAAAGTGAAAACCATTTTAGTATCTCAACCAGAACCTAAAATAGAGAACTCGCCCTACTTTGACTTACAAGAAAAGCAACGTGTGAAAATTGATTTTAGACCATTTATTCATGTTGAAGGTGTGTCTGCCAAAGAAATTAGGCATCAAAAGATTGATTTAAGCGATTACACCGCAATTATTTTAACAAGTAGAAATGCGGTAGATCATTTTTTTAGAATTGCTGAAGAAATGCGTTTTAAAGTTCCTGACTCAATGAAATACTTTTGTCAGTCTGAAGCTGTTGCTTACTACCTTCAAAAGTATGTAGTATACAGAAAACGTAAAATTTATGTTGGGAAACGTACTTTTGCTGAATTATCGCCTTTAATTAAAAAATACAAAGACGAAAAATTCTTACTACCTAATACAGACAAAGTAAAACCTGCTGTTCCTGAAACACTTGACTCTTTAGGTGTTAACTGGAAACAAGCTACTTTTTACAAAACTGTAGTTAGTGACTTATCTGATTTAGCTAACGTATCGTATGATGTGTTGGTGTTTTTCAGTCCTTCTGGAATTGAATCTTTATTTCAAAACTTTCCAGATTTCAAACAAAACGAAACTAGAATAGCTGTTTTTGGAAACACCACTATTAAAGCTGTTGAAGAAAAAGGATTGCGTGTAGATATTTCTGCTCCAACTCCTGAAACTCCTTCAATGACTATGGCGCTTCAAAAATATATTGAAAAAGCTAATAAAGGGAAATAAGACTTTATTATAACATTATAAAAAGAGGATGATTTTAAAAAATCATCCTCTTTTTTTGCTCTAAACTTTGCCTTAACCAAAACCAATAAACTATCAAAAATAAGACTATCACAAGGAAACTAAACGATAATTTATAACAATTGAATTTTAATTTATAATCAATCCCTTAACTATTCTGTATTATTGGGTATACTAAAACAATTCAATTATTCTGTCGAAATCAAATTCATGATAAAACATTGTTTAAATACATACTACATTTCTATTTTGTACTTAGTCCTATCAACAACAATGTATGGTAGCGTTTTATTAAATAGCGTTTCAACTTACAATGATACCTCAATTACAACTACTTTAATTCCTCCCAGCTGCACCACCTTAATTCAGCCATTAAATGGGGACACTAATGTACCCGTAGAAACCAATTTTACTTGGAATTTTATTCCAGATGCCACAGGATATAAACTTACCCTTGGCACAACACCTGGAGCAACAGATATTCTAAATAATTTTGATGTTGGCAACTCAACCTTTTACAACCTGCCGGTTAACTTACCTGGAAGCTCTAATATTTATGTTAAAATTACGCCTTATAACTCCGATGGTGACGCTACCACCTGCATTGAGGAAAACTTTATTACAGGAGCAACGGCACCAGGACTTACTTGCACGACACTTGTACAACCCTTAAATAATGCTGTAAACGTATCTGTTGCGACCGATTTAACTTGGCTTAAAGTTCAAAATGCAACAGGATATAAATTATCTATCGGCACAACGGTTAGCGGAGCGGAACTTTTAAACAACTTTAATGTTGGTAATACCACTACGTACAATCTATCTGGAAACTATCCAGCCAACACAAGTATCTATGTAACCATAATACCTTATGATGCATCTGGTGATAATTCCACGTGTTTGCAAGAACACTTTATTACAGGAGGTTCAGGTTTAGCACCAGATTGTACAACACTTTCTATTCCCATGGATGGTGATACCGATGTTCTTTTTAATACAAACTTAACATGGCTTACTGTACCCGAGGCCACAGGATACAGATTAAGTTTAGGAACTACAGCTGGAGGCACTGATATTTTAAATGCTTTTGATGTAGGTAATACTAACTTCTACGAACCAACTAGCGATTTCCCTGGAAACACACGAATTTTTGTTACCATAACCCCTTATAACAATCAAGGAAATGCCACAGGTTGTATAACAGAACGTTTTACAACAGGAACCGTATTTCCTGTTCCTAATTGTACCAAACTAATATTACCTTTAGCTGGAGCCTTTGAAGTTCCTGTTGATACCGATTTAGAATGGCTGCCCGTTGCAGACGCCACAGGTTACATATTAACAGTCGAAACATTTACCGATAATATTGATATTTTTAATCGTTTTGACGTTGGAGACATAACACGCTATAATATACCTGGCGATTTACCTGAAAACAGAAGAATCTACGTTATTATAGAGCCATACAATTTAGCCGGAGAAGCTATTGGATGTACTGAAGAAATTTTTACAACCGGAAAAGCCGGCATTCACGCACCTCCAAAGTTTTTCACACCAAATAACGACGGTGTCCATGACTATTGGATAACACCAAACCCTGTTAACCGGATAGCACAAGTGCATATTTACAATCGCTATGGCAAGCTTTTAAAAACAATAATTGAAATAGAAAAAGGTTGGGATGGCACAAGCAATGGCAACATATTACCAACAGACGATTATTGGTATCAAATCGTTTACACCGATGGTTCTACCCTGCAAGGTCATATGAGTTTAAAACGCTAAAAACTTCAACTTTACAAGATATCAAGCTTGAAAAAGGAATGATTTGTAAAACCACCTTTTATATTTTACTCTAAAATAAGGTCTATCAATTCAATTCGTCATTTATTTATTAAATTGTATATTTAGTAAATAACTAATTGAAAAACATAAATTATGAGAAAAAAAATTATTTGCTTGGTAGTGATCGTTTTATCATTATGTGTAGTTCCTAATACTGTTTATGCTTCTGAAACACCACCCATAAATAATACTGCTAAGGCTGAAGACATTCCGGAGGAGATTAAAATAATGTTAGACCGCTTAAATGAAATAAAAAGTATTGAAAAATCTTCATTAAGCCGTTTGGAAAAAAAGGAATTAAGAAAAGAAGTTAGAGCAATTAAAAAAAGCATAAAAGCTTCAGGTAATGGTATTTACATATCAAGCGGAGCAATTATTATAATTTTACTTTTAATTATTATTCTTTAAATAATTAAATCATAAAAAAAAAGCCGATTTAATTAAATCGGCTTTTTTTTTAAAACGCATAACGTTGTGGGCCACCACGTCTTATTTCTTCAGTGCAATGCGCTTCAAACTTTTTAAAGTTTTCTCTAAACGCATTGGTTAGTTTAAATGCTGTGGTATAATAGGCTTCATCATCATTCCACGTAGATCTTGGACTTAACACACTTGTTGGTACACCTGGACAACTTCTTGGTTGCGCTACACCAAATACCGAGTGAATGTGGTAATCATCATAATTATAAAGTCCTAAATCGCCATTTAAAACGGCATTAATCATGGCGCGCGTATACTTTAATTTCATTCGTGTACCAACACCGTATGGACCACCAGTCCAACCCGTATTTACTAGCCAAACATTAACACCAGCCTTAATCATTTTATCACTTAACATTTCGGCGTACTTAGCAGGATGCAAAGGCATAAAAGGTGCTCCAAAACATGCCGAAAACGATGGCACAGGCTCTTTAACACCGGCTTCTGTTCCTGCTACTTTAGCGGTATAACCCGATATAAAATGGTAAGCCGCTTGACTAGGTGTTAACTTAGAAATTGGAGGAATAACACCAAAAGCATCAGCCGTTAAAAAGAATATATTTTTTGGGTTTTTACCTATAGAAGGCACTTGTATATTTTCAATATGATGAATAGGGTAACTTACTCGTGTATTTTGTGTTATAGAGGTATCAGCAAAATCCACATCACCCTTATCATTTAAAATAACATTTTCTAGAATAGCTCCTTTTTTAATGGCATCGTAAATTTCAGGTTCGTTATCTCTAGATAAATTAATAACCTTAGCATAACAACCACCTTCAAAATTAAATACGGTGTTTTCGTTTGTCCATCCGTGCTCATCATCGCCAATTAAACTTCTATTTGGATCTGTAGATAACGTTGTTTTTCCCGTACCCGATAAGCCAAAAAAGATAGCCGTATCACCATCCTTACCCACATTAGCACTACAATGCATAGGCATAGTGTTCTTAAAAACAGGAAGTATAAAATTTAATGCCGAAAAAATACCTTTTTTAATTTCGCCGGTATAACCAGTACCACCAATTAAGGCTATTTTTTTTGTGAAATTTAAAATCGCAAAATTATGTTGTCGGGTTCCATCTTCTTCGGCTACAGCCATAAAACCAGGTGCATTAACAATGGTCCATTCTGGATTAAAATCTTCTAGCTCCGCCTCGGTTGGGCGTAAAAACATGTTGTATGCAAACTGATTACTCCAAGGATATTCATTTATAACACGAATTTTTAACTTATAATTTTCGTCTGCACAGGCATAACAATCGCGAACAAAAAGTTCCTTTTCAGATAAATAATCGACAACCTTATTATATAATTTATCGAAAGCATGAGGTTCAAACGGAATATTGACATCGCCCCACCAAATCTTATCTTTAGTTACATCATCTTTAACTATAAATCGATCTTTTGGAGAACGCCCCGTAAATTCACCAGTATTAACTGCCAAAGCACCAGATGCAGCCTCTACACCTAATCCTTTTGATACCGTAATATCATGCAATTCTTCGGGCGTTAATTGATAGTTTACATTAGCGTTTTTAATACCGTATTTTTCTAACGCAATCGTTTTCGTAACTTCACTGTTGTTTCCCATAACCTGACTCTAAATTATACTAAAACACAAAATAAAGACATTTTTTTCAAGTATCCTTAAATTAACCGACTTTTTTCGAAGAAAAATTCAAAAAAGACCCTAACATAAAACACCATGCCATAATTAATAACAAACCACCAATTGGCGTTATAAAACCAATAGATTTAAAATTAAAACCAGATAAACAATTTGTTGCCAATCCATAAATAGAACCCGAAAAAAACAAAACTCCTATAACCACCAAAAAGAAAATAATGCGCTTTGTTTTTTCCTTAATCAAAGGACTATGACCTATAAATAACAAAAACAATGCATGATACATTTGGTAACGCACCCCGGTTTCAAAAGTTTGTTGTGCCGTTTCGGGTATTAATTCCTTTAAAGCATGTGCGCCAAAAGCCCCCAAAATAATACTTAAAACACCCAAAATAGCACCGGTAACCAATATTGTTTTATTCATCTTCCTTTAATTATTCTTTAAAATTACACTTAATAATTAGTAAATTGGTACAATAAAATGCCAAAACAGCATATCTATAATCACAACAAATTTACTTAATATGCGAAAGATTTTAGTCATTGGTTCAGGAAAATCAACAGCTTACTTATTAAAATATCTGCTAGATAAATCGGCTTCCGAAAATTTATTTATTACCGTAGGCGATTTAAATTTAGACCACGCAAAATCCTTAATTGGCAGCCATAAAAACGCCAAAGCTATTCAGTTGGATGTGTTTGACAGCCCATCAAGAACACAAGCTATTAAAGATGCAGATATTGTAATATCCATGCTTCCGGCCCGCTTTCATATTGAAGTTGCTAAAGATTGCATTACATATAAAAAACACATGGTTACGGCTAGTTACGTAAGTTCAGAAATGCAACATCTAGATCACGATGCCAAGGCCAACAATCTAGTTTTAATGAACGAAATTGGAGTCGATCCCGGAATAGACCACATGAGCGCTATGCAAGTTCTAGACCGCATTAGGGATAAAGGTGGCAAAATTATTTTGTTCGAGTCCTTTACAGGTGGTTTAGTAGCTCCCGAAAGCGATAACAACCTATGGAACTACAAATTTACTTGGAACCCTAGAAATGTTGTGGTTGCAGGTCAAGGTGGCGCCGCCAAATTCCTTCAAGAAGGCGCTTACAAATACATTCCGTATAACCGATTATTTAGACGCACAGAATTTTTAGAAATTCCCAATTTTGGACGCTTTGAAGTGTATGCCAACCGCGACTCCCTAAAATACCAAAGCGTTTACGGCTTAGACCATGTTAAAACCCTATACCGTGGCACCATGCGTCGTGTAGGTTTTAGTCGTGCATGGCATATTTTTGCCACACTTGGAATGACCGACGATAGCTACACCATAGACGATAGCGAAAACATGAGTTATCGCGATTTTGTAAACGCCTTTCTGCCATACAGCCCTACAGATTCGGTCGAGTTAAAACTACGCCACCAACTAAAAATCGATCAAGATGATATGGTTTGGGATAAACTCATAGAACTCGATATTTTCAACCCTAATAAACCCGTAGAGCTCAAAAAAGCAACTCCGGCACAAATACTTCAAAAAATATTAATGGACAGCTGGACCCTATCAAAAACCGACAAAGACATGATCGTTATGTATCATAAATTCGGTTACGAGCTACACGGAAAACAACATCAAATAGACGCCAATATGGTTGTACTTGGCGAAGACCAAACCTATACCGCTATGGCAAAAACGGTGGGCTTACCCGTTGCCATTGCCACACTTGCCATTTTAAATGGCAAAATAAAAACTCCTGGTGTTCAAATTCCTATCACCAAAGAAGTCTATAACCCCATTTTAAAAGAACTCGAAAACTACGGTATTAGGTTTCAAGAAAAAGAAGTTCCTTATTTAGGCTATAACCCTTTAAATATTTAGTGTTTGGGCACCTGCCTACCGGCAGGCAGATTACCCATCCTTCATCTATGCTCAGGGCAAAGGGTCGGGCTTGAAGCCTGTCTTGAGCAAAGTCGAAAGGCTGCAAGTCCTCTCACCTCCTGCGTCGGGCTTTGGGCTTTCCACTGCAATCCATAACGCAACTTATAGTTTCAATTTAATATCAAATACTTACTTTTATATTTTAGAGTGAAATTTTAATGGTACAAATACTAGAATTTATTGGATTTTTCTTAGAGATTTTTGTTGATATCCAATTCTGGAGAGACAAAAAGAAAAGAAGGCAATTCGAGAAGGAGCACAATCTTCCTAAAAAATTAATGATTCATCCATACGCTAAAGCTGTATTTTATTCCATTGTAATAACAATCCTATTAGGAATTTCATTTTCACTTTACCAACACTATTTTTCTAATGCGAAAAACACCATTAAAAAACTAATTAAAGTTGAAGCCCTAATTATTGAAAATAAAGAAGTGGATGGCTATTATCCTAAAAAACTAGAAGATATTATTCGAAACAATCCATTACGAAAGAACATCACTCTAGACGCATGGGGCAATGAATTCCATTATATCGTATTAGCAGACACAAACACGTTTGCTTTAATTTCGAAAGGAAAAGACGGCATTTTAAATACTAAAGACGACTTAACTACAGCAAACAAATAAAATTCCCTCCTTAACGGGAATTAAAAAACAAGTGCTTTTTATGAAACAAAAAAACAAAGTAATTACTATAGATGGCATCGACAAAAAAATACTTCGAGCCTTAACCACAGATGCCAGAACACCTATTTTAGAAATTGCTAGAAACGTTGGTATATCTGGAGCAGCCATCCATCAACGTTTACGTAAACTGGAAAAATCTAAACTAATTTCTGGTTCAAAATTTATAATAAACCCAGAAGTTTTAGGGTTTACAACCTTAGCCTTTGTTGGTATTTATCTGGATAAAGCCGCCAACACAGACGATGTGGTTAGAGCCTTAAAACGCATACCCGAAGTTTTAGAGTGCCACTACACCACTGGTAATTACAGTTTATTTATTAAACTTTTAAGTAAAGACAATGCCCACTTAATGCGTTTATTACATGAAAAAATTCAAACCATAACCGGCGTACAGCGCACCGAATCCTTAATATCTTTGGACCAACAAATAAATAGGCAAGTGCATATATAACCAACAGGCTTTTGTAAAAAAAAGGGCCGTTTTACTTCAAGTACGCGACTATGCGATGTTTTATTCATTTTGGTAAACCTTCGGATTGTGTTTCTCCATATAAATTTCAGGTTGAGGCAATTTTGTAAAGCCGTACTTTTCATAAAGCCATTCCGCTGTGCTTGTTAATAGAATCCAACGTCTTAAACCTTGTAATTCTTTGTGTTCCATAATAACTTCCATAAGCCATTTACTCAACCCGAGTCCGCGATGTGCTTTCAAAATAAAAATATCCCCTAAATAGGCGATCGTAGAAAAATCGGAAATTACTCGTGCAAATCCAATTAAATTGTCGTCAAAATAGATACCAAAATTTAAAGAATTATTAATTGATTTTTCAACCTTTTCATAGGGTATCCCATTACTCCAACCCGACTCATTAGTTAAAAAATCATGAATTAATGCCACGTTCAACTTTTTTCTATCGGTTGAAATCACATAGCCATTTTTGTGGTTCTCTACAATTTTCAAATCTAGTTACGTTTTTTAATTAATACTACCCATCAACATATCAGGATATAGCAAATACATAGTTGTTGCCCTGTAAATATAATTAATTTATAACGCAAAAAACCCAAGCAATGCTTGGGTTTTTATTTTATGAGATTCCTGTTTACACAGGAATTTTACATTTTCATTAACCAAGTACGCACATCTACTTCTTGCTTAATAATAGTACGTAAATCTTCAATTTTAACACGCTCTTGCTCCATAGAATCTCTATGACGAATCGTTACTGTGCCATCTTCTTTCGAGTCATGATCTACAGTAATACAAAACGGTGTTCCGTTGGCATCTTGTCTTCTGTAACGACGTCCTACGGCATCCTTTTCATCATAAATAACATTAAAATCCCACTTTAGCTCTTCAACAATTTGTTTTGCTATTTCTGGCAAACCATCTTTTTTAACCAATGGTAAAATAGCTGCTTTTACTGGCGCTAAAACACTTGGTAATTTTAAAACGGTTCTAGTTGTTCCGTTTTCTAGTTCTTCTTCTTGTAAAGAGTTTGAAAAAACAGCTAAAAACATACGGTCTAAACCAATGGATGTTTCTAAAACGTATGGTGTATAGCTTGCATTATCTTCATGATCGAAATATTGTAATTTCTTTCCAGAATGCTCTTCGTGTGCTTTTAAATCGAAATCGGTTCTAGAATGAATCCCTTCTAATTCTTTAAAACCAAACGGGAATTTAAATTCTATATCGGCAGCGGCATCAGCATAATGCGCTAATTTCTCATGGTCGTGAAAACGATAATTATCGGCCCCCATTCCTAGAGATAAATGCCATTTCATTCTGTGCTCTTTCCAGTAATCGTACCATTCTTTTTGAGTACCTGGTTTTATAAAAAACTGCATTTCCATCTGCTCAAACTCACGCATTCTAAAAATAAATTGTCTTGCAACAATTTCATTTCTAAAGGCTTTACCTGTTTGCGCAATTCCAAACGGAATTTTTAGTCGGCTTGTCTTCTGTACATTTAAAAAGTTAACAAAAATACCTTGTGCCGTTTCTGGACGCAAGTATAAATCCATTGCAGATTCTGCCGAAGCTCCTAACTTTGTTCCAAACATTAAGTTAAACTGCTTAACGTCTGTCCAGTTTTTACTTCCTGTTAATGGATCGGCAATTTCTAACTCTTCAATAAGTGCTTTAACATCGGCTAAATCTTCGTTTTCTAGAGATTTTGCCATTCTAGAAAGAATTGAATTTATCTTTTCTTGGTAACCAACTACACGTCCGTTAGTTGAAACAAATTCTTCTTTATTAAAGGCATCACCAAAACGTTTTTCGGCTTTTTTAACTTCCTTTTCAATTTTTGCTTCAATTTTAGCACAATAATCTTCTATTAAAACATCTGCTCTGTAACGTTTTTTAGAATCTTTATTATCTATTAAAGGGTCGTTAAACGCATCGACGTGACCAGAAGCTTTCCATGTGGTTGGATGCATGAAAATTGCAGCATCAATACCTACAATATTTTCATTCATTTGCACCATGGCTTTCCACCAGTAGTCGCGTATATTTTTCTTTAGTTCTGCGCCGTTTTGTGCGTAATCGTATACTGCACTTAAACCGTCGTAAATCTCGCTACTTTGAAACACATATCCGTATTCCTTTGCATGCGAAATTACCTTCTTAAATTGATCATCTTGATTTGCCATAGGTGCAAAAATAAAAAACCGCTTAAAACAAACGTCATTTTGTTAAAAATAATTAAGTTTACAAGACTACATTTTTTATCATGCTTAAATCTATAGTAAATTTACTTTTCCCTAAAGTATGCTACGCATGCCATAATTTACTAAGTGATAACGAGAAAACCATCTGTTTAGACTGCCGACACGACCTACCCATTACCAATTTTCATTTTGATAATAACGATAGCGTAAAAAAGGTGCTTTACGGTCGTGCCCAAGTGGAAAATGGCACTGCTTTATTCCGGTTTGAAAAGAAAGGCCATGTGCAACGCCTTATCCACAACCTAAAATACCGAAAGCATGAGCATATTGGGTTTGTTTTAGGAAATTGGTTGGGTGGCGAATTAAAAACACTAGAAGCTTACCAAGATATTGATATCGTTATTCCGGTACCGTTACATAAAAACAAATTAAAAACAAGAGGTTTTAATCAAGTTGCTAAATTTGGACAACAAATAGCGGAAGCGCTTAATGCTCAATATGTGGATGATGTTCTGCTAAAGGTAACCAACACCAAATCGCAGGTTACTAAAAAACGTTTTGCGCGTTGGACCAACGATAATCAGCTATTTACACTTAAAAATCCACAAAAAATTGAAAACAAACATATTTTAATTGTGGACGACCTTATAACCACAGGTGCCACACTAGAAGCTTGCATTTTGGTTTTAAACGAAGCTAAAAACATAAAAATAAGTATTGCTGTTATGGCAATAGCATAAATATATTATCGTTATATTTTTTAACCGAATTCATGTACTTTTGCTAAAAATTTAAGTTGTTGATGAATAAGACCCTTTCAAATTTTATTTTCGCCTTAATTATTGGCTTAGTTATTATTAGTTGTGCTAATCGTGGAACACCACAAGGTGGACCAAAAGATGATACACCTCCTAGAATTGTAAAATCTGAACCAGAAAATTATTCAACCAACTTTAAGGGCGATGAAATTAAGGTATACTTTGATGAGTACATTAAAATAAAAGACATTAAAAAACAGCTTATTATTTCGCCACCAATGAATACTCCACCAGACGTTTCACCTTTAAGTGGCGGAAGTAAATATATTACCATTAAAATTTACGACACCTTACAACCTAATACCACTTACGCTTTTAATTTTGGAAATAGTATAACCGATAACAACGAAGGCAACCCGTATCCATATTACCGTTATGTCCTATCTACTGGCGATTATATTGATTCGCTATCTGTAAAAGGAAACATTGTTGATGCTTTAAAAAAGAAGCCAGAAACCTTTGTAAATGTTGCATTATACGAAGTAGATTCTACCTTTAGAGACTCTGTGGTTTATAAAGCTGCTCCAAAATATATTACAAATACTTTAGATAGTATTACCACCTTTTCTATAGATAACTTAAAACCTGGCAAGTATTTATTAATGGCCTTAAAAGATGGTAATGGCGACAACAAGTTTCAACAAAAAACAGATCAAATAGCGTTTCACAAAAATTATATTGAGGTGCCAACCGATTCATTATACACCTTACGCCTTTTTAACGAAACGTTAGATTTTAAGGCGACGAGACCGCGTTTAATTGCTGGCGAAAAAATTGCTTTTGGTTTTGAAGGTGATTATAATGGTATGCAAATAGACCTACTTTCTGATGCGCCTTCGGATTTTAAATACCGCATCACAAAAGATCCCGTTACAGATTCGTTAAACTATTGGTACAAACCTAAATTTGAAACCGATTCTTTACTTTTTAAAGTGACCAATACCGATTACGAAAAAGAGTTTACTGTTAGACTGAGTAAAAAAGACAAAGACACTTTAGTTATTGGAGCCTCGCCTTCTGGTAATATTGGGTACGACGAAGATTTTAAAATAGCAGGTACCACGCCACTTACAAAAATAGATGTTTCGAAGATTAGCATGATAGATAAAGACTCTACAGCTGTAAGCTTTAAAACAGATTTTGATACGCTAAACAACGCCTATTTATTTAAGTTTGATAAAACTGAAGACAACAATTATAAAATTAAAATTCTTCCTGAGGCCTTTGAAGATTTTTATGGCGACAAAAACAAGGACACTTTAAATTTAAGTTTAAGAACTAAAAAAGCTTCCGACTTTGGTTATGTGAGATTTACCATTGTAAATGCTACTTACCCACTTATTATTCAATTAACAAATAAAAAAGGAGAAGTTAAAGAAGAACGTTACGCCACAGAAGCAGGCCCCATAGATTTCTTAAATTTAACGGCAGGCATGTATTCTATACGCGTTGTGCATGATGTTAATGGCAATAGCATGTACGATACTGGAAACTACCTAAAACAGATTCAACCAGAAAAAATAAGTCATTTTCAAGAAATTGAGATTAGATCGGATTGGGGTATACAAGAAACACTTACGTTTAAGTAAATTCAAATTGATCTTTATCGTTTAAAAATTTAAACTTGTTTCTGTAGGCTTCCACATGTCTTTTTTCGAGTGTAGCGATTTTTATAGTGTCTTCATTTGGAGCACAGGTTACTAATTGCTGTCCTAGCACGTCATATACAGCCGAGTGACCAGAATACACAGCGTTCACACCATCAACTCCAACTCTGTTCACACCAACACAATAACTCATATTTTCTATAGCGCGCGCCTTTAATAAAGTATCCCATGCTGAAACTCTAGGTTTTGGCCAGTTGGCAACGTAAAGTAATACATCATAATCTTCGGTATTTCGCGCCCAAACAGGAAAACGCAAATCGTAACAAATTAAAGGGCAAATTTTCCAACCTTTATAATCTACAATCACTTTTTTGATGCCCGAAGTATATACTTTTTCTTCGCCAACTAAGGTAAACGAGTGGCGTTTATCATAATGCGATACCTGGCCAGAAGGCATTACAAAAAGCAAGCGATTATAAAAAGCATTCCCTTCTAAAATAACCATACTACCAATAATGGCAGCATCTACTTGTAAGGCTAATTCTTTTAACCAAGTTACTGTTTTACCATCCATAGTTTCGGCAACAGCCGAAGCATTCATGGTAAAACCAGAAGTGAACATTTCGGGAAGTACGATAATATCGACATCCTCTGAAATGTTTTTAATTTTCTTTGTGAAGTTTACACGGTTTTGTTCAGGGTTTTCCCAAACTAAATCCGTTTGAATTAACGCTATTTTAAGGTCTTTTTTCATAGATATTAGATCTAAACCTTAAAATAACGTTTTTTAATTCTATTTTAAAACAGAAACAGATTATTTATAATTAGCACCTTATAGTTTTTTCTTTGCTTTTGCTGAAGCTTCTTTATATTTTTCAATTTTGTCTAACCATTTTTCTTCATCAACTGGCGACAATTTCCCTTTACTTTTTAGCTTTTCGTATTTAGAAAGTGCGTCCTTATGCTTTTTAGCCGCTTTGTCGTAATTAGATTGTGCTTTTTGGCTTTTCTTTAATTCCTTTTCTGCCTTTTTTTGCTTCTTTTCAGCTTGTTTTTGTTCCTTTTCCGCTTTTTCCTGCTCTTTTTCAGCCTTTTCTACACGTTTTTTAGTTTCTTCAGCGTTTTTAATTTGAGCCATTTTACTATCAAAAGCTGCTAAAACACCTGCTTTATCTTCTTCCGATAAGGTTTCAGTAACATCGACCCCAGCTTTAAAAATTTTATCTTTTTTAATTTCATATGGCTCCCCATTAAAATTAACATCTTGGGCATTAACAACAAACCCTAAACCTAAAAATAGTACTATCAATAAATATTTCATTATGTCTTCTTTTTTTATATTAAATGTACTAATTAGACCCAATACTTTTACAAAAGTTACTTAAAATAACGTTAATAAATTCAAGGTGTTTAAGACGTGTACCCTTTAGGTAGATTTACTAACACGTAATACACTAAAGCTTTGCTGTTTAAGAAAAAAAAACTAGAGCTTAAACACCTAATACACGTAGCAGATCTTGCTTGTATGTTCTTCCAATTGGTATTTTATTCGCGCTTATATAAAGCGTGTTTCCTGAAATTTTATCGATAAACTTACTATTAATAATAAACGATTTATGCACTTGAATAAAATCGTTTTTAGGCAATTTTGTGTTCCAGTTTTTTAAGGCATCAATATAAGACAGCCGTTGAGTCTCTGTAACTACAGTAATATAATTTCGCTGAGATTCAATATAAAGAATTTTACTTATTACAATTTTATGCAGGGTTTTATCGACATTTAAAAAGATGGTCTCTTCATTTACATTGTTGGTTACTTGGGCAACCTCTAACTTATCTTTTGCTTTATTAACGGCTTTTAAAAATCTATCAAACGAAAAGGGTTTAACTAAATAATCTACAATGGTATCTAACTCAAAACTAGTAACAGCATATTCTGAATACGCCGTTGTCATGATTATTGCTGGTGGGTTTTGAATAGTTTTTATAAAATCGAGTCCAGACATATCTGGCAAATTAATATCTAGAAAAACAACATCGACGCTTTGTGTGTTTAAATAGGTGTTTGCCTCAATAGCAGCTTTAAAAGTCGCCAACAACTCCAAACTAGGCATTTTAGCTATAAAGTTTTTTAAGATGTTTTGCGCTGGTATTTCGTCTTCAATAATAACACACTTCATAGTTTTGTAATTGATTGGTTCTCGATACAATTTCGATAAAAATCGAAATCACTCGAACTGACATTTTAGTTTAAATTAAGCTCATTATTTATATTACTAAATTCTGTCAATTCGAGTAAATTTTACGATTGAAATGCGTAAAACTTGTATCGAGAATAAGAATTTTGGTTCTATATGGGTTCTCGATACCACTTTTTATCAAAAATCACTCGAACTGACATTTAGTTTAAATTAAATTTTAAAGTAACCTTAAACACCTCGTCTTTACTAATTTTAAACTGGTAATTACTTTTATAAATAAGCTCTAAACGCTTTTCAAGATTTTGTAAACCAATTTTTAAGTCGTTAGTACTTAGCTTGTTTTTATCAAAATTATTTTGGCACGTAAAATATAAAACACCTTGCTCTACTTTAATATCTACTACAATTTCGCTATTTAAAGTACTGTGTTTAAAAGCATTTTCAATTATAGTAATTAATAGCAAAGGTGCTATTTGATGGTTTAAAGCATCTATAGATTTATTGTAACTAATACGCTTTACGCCTTCGGTTCTTATGGTTTGAAATTTAATGTAATTATCGATAAAATGGATTTCCTTTTCTAAAGTAATGGTTTTCTCGTTGCTTTCATACAACACATGTTTTAGGTTATCTGAAAGCATTAAAATAAGCTCGGGTGTTTCGTTAGGTTTTTCAATGGAATATGAATAAATGGTATTTAAATTATTAAATAACACATGCGGATTTATTTGTGATTTTAAAAACTTAAGCTCCATTTCGGCATGTTCTTTTTTAATGTTTTCCACTGCTTCTTGCTCATCAATAAACCGATATAGAATCCATACAAAAGAGAAGAATATTAGCGGTACTAGGGTTTGCCATAAATAATCGCTTAAACATTTTGGTATACTACAGCCACATTGTGCAAAGGCATAGCAATATAATTGTGTGGCCGAAAAAGAAATTCCGGCAAATACAAAAGCGTAAAACAGATACCACTTTTTTTTAACAAAAAAAGGCAGTAAAAAAACGTGGTTTACATAAACAATGGCCACTAAAAGGATGACGTATTGTAAAAACGGATTTTCTTTCCAGTAATAATCTGAAAACAGAAATAAGGACACAAATACAAAGAGCATCCAAAACAAAATATGGACCAAAGCCTGCGAAGTGTGTTTTTTAGTAATCGTCATTTTTTAAAAGTAAACAGAAAAGCCAAAACCATCAAACATTATGTACAAAAGTCGGTTTTGTAGTTACCAACGTTAGTTTTGCTGTTTATAAACGCAAAACATCCATTAGTATGGTTGACATGGCTATGTATCCAGATTTTTAAAAATAGAAGTTTTATAGTTCTATTTTTGGTTAAAACAATCAAAATCATGCAACGAACAGGTATTACATTAATCATTTTATTGATTCTGAAACTCGGATTTTCGCAACCTTTAAATCATATTGAACTAGATACAAAGGGAAATGAGGTTTTACTAGGGAAAATCGATAAAACCGGACTAACAAGCCATACATTTAACTCGTGGTTTTCAAAAAACTATGAGGCGTATTTGGTTAACAATGCTATTACTAAAAATCTAAAAGACGCTTTAAAACCATACCATATAAAAGTTTTTCTAGGTAGTTGGTGTGGTGATAGTAAACTAGAAGTACCGCGTTTTTATAAAGTTATTGAAGCGGCAAAATTCCCAGAAAATCAGCTAGAAGTTATTGCTGTTAATAACACTAAAGAAGCTTACAAACAAAGTCCCAACCATGAAGAGAGAGGATTAAACATACACCGTGTACCAACCTTTATTTTTTATAAAAACGGAAAAGAAATAAATCGCATTGTAGAACACCCTAAAGAAACTTTAGAACGCGATATTCTAAACATTGTTACCAACAACACATACAAACCTAACTACATGACTGCAAACTACATGGATTATTTATTAAACTCTAAACCCATAGATAGCCTAAAACTAAACGAAGCTAATTTAGTGCCTAGACTTGCCGAATTTGTAAAAGGAAGCAGAGAATTAAATACGTATGGCTATTCGTTATTGCGATCTAACCAATTTGAAAAAGCTTTGTATGTATTTGATTTAAACACCAAAATTTTTCCTTACAAATACAATGTTTACGATAGTTTGGGAGAAGCACACTTTGAGGCAGGTAACAATAATGAAGCTTTAAAAAACTACTATAAAGTTTTAAGTTTAAAACCCGATGATGAGAATGCACTTGAAATGATTGGGAAGATGAAAAATGACCGATGACCGATGACCGAAGACTGAAGACTGAAGACTGAAGACTGCTAAATTATACAATCTCCATTTTCTTCAATAAAAACGATGCATTCATATTTTGGCAAACACCTGTTTTTAAAGTATAATCAAAATGAAGCTCATCGTTAATTATTTCGGCGTCAAAGTAATAATTTTTAACAGCCTCTAATTCCTTCTCGATTTCACAAAGACTTAAATCGTGGGTTGCTATAATTCCTGTAGCGTTCGATGCCACTAACTTTTCAACAAACTTTCTAGAGCCTATAGCTTTATCGGTACTATTGGTACCTTTTAAAATTTCGTCTAAAATTATAAAATAAGGTTCTTTTTGAATGGCATCTACAATGTATTTAAGCCGTGTTAATTCCGAAAAGAAATACGAACTATCATCGGCTAAAGAATCTGTTGTACGCATGCTCGTAATTAGTTTTACCGGCGAATATTGCGTTGATTGTGCACAAATAGGCAACCCAACGTTAGCCATTACAATATGTAGCGATACGGTTCTTAAAAAGGTACTTTTACCAGCCATATTTGCCCCAGTAACTATAAAAAACGCTTCGTTTTCTATGGTTAAATCGCTATCCACACGCTTGTTTTTATTTAATAAGGGATGCCCTAAACCTTTAGCTTTTATAACCGCTCCTTGTTCTAAAATCTCTGGAAATACAAATTCCGGATGGTTATAAACATAATTACCAAAAGAATTATAAGCATCGAAAAACGAAACCACATCAAACCAATCGGAAACCTTATTGCCATACTGCGCTATCCATTGTTCTATTTTATAACTATTTCTAACATCGGTTAAAAAATAACCGTTACCAAAAATGGCACCTATTAGGTTGTTTCTATTATCTAGAGCATCTAAGGACTTTGAAAACACTTTAAAAATTTCGGAAGCTTTCTTATTATCCGACTGAATTTGCTTCTGCTTTTGTTGTAACAATTCCGAAGTAAAGGATTCGTTTTCAATTAAATCTAACAAACTAGCATACTGCCTAAAGGTATCTTTAATCTTATCGGTATTAGACGCTAATACATTTATTTTTTTAAGGTAACGCCCTGTTATAGCTAACCCAATAAATAACCAATAGCCAATTATTGCCTTATTTTCAATAACATTTAATACCGTAAGCGCTAATAAAACAAGCGTTCCTAAACTAAATACTAGTGGCAACCCAGACATTATTTTTGGTAAAAATGATTTATGACTTTGTAACCACCCAATAATCTGTTTTGCTGGAGTTTCAACATGAACCAAACTCGATGTTGCTGTATAATGCTGGCGCCATTTAGGTTTATTATTTAGCTCATTAATAGCTTCTTGTCTAGCCTTAATACCATCTACATTATTAGCTTTAAGTGCATTTGCTAATTGCGCTGTGCCTTCTTGTATAGTGGTTCTGTTTATAAATTGAAAAAACGAACCACGACCAAACAAATCGATATCTAAACTATAATAATGTGTTGGGTCTTGATATTGTAAACCATCATTTCGGTCGTGAAAATCACCCGAGGCAATTTTAATTTCATCTTCATTAATCTGCACCAAAGCTTTATTAAAATCGCGTTGCCTTTTAATATCGGTATGCTTTGATAATAAATAAATGAACAAAACAACGCCAAAAACAGCTGTTGCCACTGCAATTTGCCACTGGTTAAAAAAGAAATACACCCCAAAACCAATACCCACAAACACCGCTAATCGATACAAGCTAAAAAGCGTCATGGTATTAGTTAAGCGTTGCACTTGCGCTTTATAAACCTGTAAATGGGTTTTATAGTATTCTAATGGATTTTTCATGACCTGTTATTATGCAATAAAGAAACAAAAAAGCCCTGAAAATATTCAGAGCTTTTAATAAGTAATTTTTATATGGTTTTAATCGCGCCCTCCAAAAACTTGAAGTGCCCAATACATTAGTGAAGCAATGGCACCAATGGCAGCAACCAAGTATGTTCTAGCCGCCCATTTTAAGGCATCTTCAGACCCTTTATATTCTTCTGGAGTTACTATGTTTTTATTTTTTAACCAAGCTAATGCTCTATTACTAGCATCGTACTCTACAGGTAAAGTAATAACACTAAATATGGTTGCAAAACTCATCATTACCAAACCAGTAATAGCCACCCATTGTCCGGCACCGCCTAAAGCGTTAGAAGCCATTAAAGCAACACCACCAAAAACGACCCATTGCGACATACTTGAGGTAATTTGTACCACGGGTACTAATTTAGACCTCATAGTTAAATAACTATATGCCGTAGCATGTTGCACTGCATGTCCGCATTCGTGAGCAGCAACAGCCGCCGCTGCCGCATTACGTTGGTTATAAACCGACTCACTTAAATTAACCGTTTTATTAGTAGGGTTATAATGGTCTGTTAATTGTCCTGCTGTAGATATAACCTCAACATCTCTAATACCATGATCGGCCAACATTTTTTCGGCAATTTCTGCACCACTCATACCGTTTCTTAAATGTACTTGCGAGTATTTTTTAAACTTCCTTTTTAATTGACTACTTACTAACCAACTCATTAAAGAAATGGCACCAATTAATATATAATATCCAATCATTGTTTTTATTTTAAAATTATAATTAAAGATAACAAAAATAACGCCAAATTTATAAACTGAATAAATGTCAGTTAAATAAAACACTAGGCATTAAAACAAAAAAACGCCTAAACCTTAACTAATAAGTATTTAGACGTTTTAAAATATAGTTAAAAAAGGCTTAAGCCATTTCCATATCAAAAGCTTCGGCAATCTCTTTATATACAATCTCGCCTTTTACAATGTTTAATCCTTTAGCTAAAGCCGCACTATTATCGCAAGCTTTTTCCCAACCATCATTAGCTAACTTAATAACATAAGGTAATGTTACGTTAGTTAAACCCATTGTAGATGTGTAAGGTACAGCTCCAGGCATATTGGCCACACTATAATGCACAACCTCATCTATAATATAAGTGGGATCTTGGTGTGTAGTAGGTTTTGTAGTTTCAAAACAACCTCCTTGATCTACAGCTACGTCAACCATAACGGTTCCTGGACGCATTTCTTTAAGCATATCTCTAGTAATTAATTTAGGTGCCTTAGCCCCTTTAATTAACACACCACCAATAATTAAATCGGAATCTACAATATGTTTTCTAATATTATACTCACTAGAAAACTCACTTATAACGTTATTTGGCATCACATCACTTACATGGCGTAACGCTTTCATATTAATATCTAAAACATGTACGCTAGCACCCAATCCAGAAGCCATACGTGCCGCTTGTACACCAACCACACCAGCACCCAAAATCAATACTTTTGCAGGAGGCACACCAGGAATTCCACCTAATAAAACACCACGACCCATAATTGGTTTTTCAAGATATTTAGCACCTTGTTGCACAGACATTCTACCTGCCACCTCAGACATAGGTATTAACAAAGGTAACGATCCATCGGCATCCTCAACCGTTTCATAAGCAATACAAACAGATTTACTTTCAATCATCGCGTTAGTTAACACCTCGCTACTAGCAAAATGAAAATACGTAAACACAATCTGGTCTGCTTTAATTAACTTGTATTCTGGCTCAATAGGTTCCTTAACCTTTACAATCATATCGGCAACACTATATACTTCCTCGATAGTATCAAGAATTGTAGCTCCGGCTTCAATATAATCTTCGTCTAAAAAACCACTATTAAACCCTGCGTTTTTTTGAATATAAACGTTATGGTTTCGCTTAGTAAGTTCAAAAACACCAGAAGGTGTCATGCCTACTCTATTTTCATTGTTTTTAATTTCTATAGGAACTCCAATTTTCATAATTAAGTTGTTTAGGTGTGAAAACTAAAGCAAAATTAAAACAATAATTTTAAATATTATCTGTAAAATACGCTTTTCGTTAAATTATTTTCATGCAAAAACAATTAATTCTAATTTTTATATAATTTACATCAAATTGGTAGGAATTACAATTGTGTACCTAAACAGCTATTTTTTAGAGTATTTTATTTTAAAAAACATCAGTAAAAAAGCAGATACCACTGTAATACTGTTAGCAAAAATCATAGATGGGCTATCCTTTAAAACCCCATAAATTAACCAAGCCACAATACCAGCAAAAAACATTAATAACATAGGTAAAGACAAACCGGTAACATCTTTAGTTTTCCAAGTTTTAAATACCTGCGGAAGAAAAGCAGCAGTAGTTAAAATGGCTGCTACAAATCCAATAGTTTCAGTATAATTCATTCTTATTTTTAATAAAATTATTAGGGCATTACCCAAGGGTCGGGCTTTCGGTAGTCGCTTTTTTGTGTTGCATAAGTGCAACAACACAAAAAGAGCTTCAACAAAACCTCAATCCCTAATGCGGGTTTATTTGTTAATGGTAGTACTTATTTTAAATTAAAACCAACCTATTTTAGTCCTTTTTACGACAACCAAAACTATGAAATAGCGCAGTAGTTAGTATTTAACTTACCCTACAATATTCACAATTTTACCAGGAACTACAATAACCTTTTTAGGTGTGCGTCCTGCTAATTGTTCTTGTGTTTTTTCGTTTGCTAAAACAGCAGCTTCAATATCGTCCTTACTCATATCCAGTGGTAATTCCATGGTAAAACGCGTTTTACCGTTAAAAGAAATTGGATAATTCTTGCTGCTTTCAACCAAATGGCTCGCATCAAACTCCGGAAAAGGTGCCGTTGAAATAGACTCACTATTCCCTAACTGGCTCCATAACTCCTCGGCAATATGTGGCGCATAAGGAGATATTAAAACCAATAGTGGTTCTAGAATGTCTTTCGAGGTACATTTTTGAGCCGTTAACTCGTTAGCCGCAATCATAAAGGTAGACACCGAAGTATTAAAAGAGAAATTCTCGATATCTTCCTGTACCTTTTTAATGGTTTTATGTAAGGTTTTTAGGTTGTCTTTAGTTGGCGCAACATCAGTAATTTTAAGTCCGTTATCATCGGCATACAACTTCCATAGTTTTTTAAGGAAATTATGAACTCCTGTAATACCAGCCGTATTCCAAGGTTTGTATTGCTCTAATGGGCCTAAAAACATTTCGTATAAACGTAAACTATCAGCACCGTAATCTGAAACAATATCATCAGGATTAACAACATTGTATTTGGATTTAGACATTTTTTCGACATCTCTACCAACCTTGTAAACGCCATCTTCTAAAATAAATTCGGCATCTTTATAATCTTCACCAAATTCTCTATCAGATTTTAAACCTTCAATATCTAATTCATCAGAAGCATTTACGTATTGAACCTTTACATGAATTGGTTTCAAATTAAAATTATTTAACTCTAATTCAACATCATAAAAATTCAACACTTGCTTATCTTCAACATTTTCTAAAACCTGATTCATTATACGATTCTTCCAGTATTCTTTATTAAAGTCAAATACAAAGGTTAAAGTATCAATACTAGGGTTAGTTCCTTTGTAACTTTCATAAATTGACTTAGAAACCAAATAATTACTATCAACACTTCCATCTTGTTCTTTCACTTTTCCAAAAGGTTGTGCATAGTTTAGTAATATTGTTTCTGGTAAAGGTTTTATCGTATAAATCAATTTAAATTCTAAATTAATTTTGTAAACAAAAGCACTTGTCCCCAAAATCATACCTTGGTTAATCAGTTTTTTAGCAAACTCATCAACAGGAACAACACCTTTATCAAACAAGAATTTTTGCCAAAAACGAGCATATAACAAGTGTCCTGTAGCATGCTCGCTTCCTCCAATATACAAATCGACATCTTTCCAATAGTCCATAGCTTCTTTCGATGCTATGTCGTTTTGGTTTTCCGGGTCCATGTATCTATTAAAGTAAAATGAGCTTCCTGCCCACCCTGGCATGGTATTCAATTCTAAAGGATGTATGGTTTCATTATCAATCAAGTCATTTGAAACCACTTCGTTTTTATTGGTATCCCAAGCCCAAACCGTAGCATTTCCTAAAGGTGGCTCGCCGGTTTCGGTTGGTAAATATTTTTCAACTTCTGGTAATTTTATAGGTAAGTGCGCAGCATCAATCATTTGTGGCATTCCCTTAACATAATACACAGGAAAAGGTTCTCCCCAATAACGCTGACGGCTAAACACCGCATCGCGCAAACGGTAATTCGTTTTACCTTCGCCTTGTTCAATTTGCTCCAACTCGTAAATAGCACGTTTGGTTGCTTTTTTATAATTCATTCCGTTTAAAAAATCACTATTTCCTATAACGGTTTTTTGTTTATCTGTAAATGGTTCTTCCGAGATATCAACACCTTCAAAAATATTAATAATTGGAATATTAAAGTGTTTTGCAAAGGCATAATCGCGCTCATCGCCACAAGGAACAGACATTACAGCGCCTGTACCATAACCCGCTAACACGTAATCGCCAATCCAAATAGGAATCAGTTTTTGAGTAAATGGATGTATAGCATAAGCCCCTGTAAAAACGCCTGAAATGGTTTTAACATCGGCCATTCTATCGCGCTCGCTACGTTTAGCAGTTGCTAAAATATATGCATTAACAGCTTCCTTTTGTTCTGGTGTTGTAATTTGTTGCACTAATTCGTGCTCTGGAGCAAGTGTCATAAAACTTACACCAAATATAGTATCGGGTCTGGTTGTAAAAACTTCTAATTCTGGAGCTTCTTTAACCTCGTTTGAAACTACCTTAAATTTTACTTGAGCACCAACCGATTTCCCTATCCAGTTACGCTGGCTTTCCTTTAAAGAATCGGTCCAATCAATAGTTTCTAAACCTTGAAGTAAACGTTCTGCATAGGCAGAAATTCGCATACTCCACTGTGTCATTTTTTTACGAATAACGGCATGTCCACCACGCTCTGAAACGCCATTTACAATTTCATCGTTAGCCAAAACGGTTCCTAAAGCAGGACACCAGTTAACTTCAGTTTCGGCTAAATAAGTTAATCTGTATTTTAATAAAATATCTTGTTGCTTTTCCCAAGAGTAAGCATTCCACTCCTCTGCTGTAAAAACCTCAACATTATCATCGCAAACGGCATCAATATTTCCATTTCCTGTTTCTTCAAAGTACGTTATAAGCTCCTTAATCTCGAATGCTTTTTGAGCATGTTTACAATACCAAGAATTAAATAATTGGATAAAAATCCATTGTGTCCATTTGTAATAACTAGGATCGGATGTGCGTACCTCGCGAGACCAATCGAAAGAAAATCCAATTTGATCTAACTGGCGGCGGTAGGTTGCAATATTATCTTTAGTTGTAATAGCCGGATGTTGCCCAGTTTGAATAGCGTATTGCTCTGCAGGCAACCCAAAACTATCATACCCTTGAGGATGTAAAACATTAAACCCTTGGTGACGTTTATAGCGTGCATAAATATCGGAAGCAATATAACCTAACGGATGCCCAACGTGCAATCCTGCACCGCTAGGGTAAGGAAACATATCCAAAACATAATATTTTGGTTTTTCGCTACCATTTACCGCTTTAAAAGTTTGGTTTTTTGCCCAATATTTTTGCCATTTGGCTTCAATTTCATTGAAATTGTATTTCATCTTCATCCGTTTTAAGAAGTTGCAAATTTACGTTTTATAAATCAACTTAAAAATCTTTTATTTTCATAAGTTAAAACCTTTAAAAAACATGCTGTTTTAACGAGATACTTTTACTTTTACACGCTTAAAACAAGACGAATTGAACGCAAACATCTACAAGGCCCATTTTGCACTTTTTGTTGCAAATGTTATTTACGGGCTCAATTATATTATTGCCAAAGGCATTATGCCACATAAAATTAGCCCGACGGCTTTTGTATTTGTCCGTTTAGCTTGCTGTGTGGTATTGTTTTGGGCAGTAAAATTTATATTTGTAAAAGAAAAAGTAGAACGTAAAGACTTATTACGTTTGGCCCTTTGTGGTTTACTTGGTGCAGCGGCCAATATGCTGTTTTTCTTTCATGGCATTAATAAAACCTCTCCGGTAGACGCCTCTATTATTATGACGGTTACACCTGTTTTGGTTTTTATTTTTAGTTTTTTCATTCTGAAAGAACGCATGACGAAGAATAAATTTACAGGAACCGTAATTGCGGGTATTGCGGCTATTTTTCTTATTGCATATGGTAATAAAGCTGAAGGCACGAGCTCATTACTAGGCAATTTTCTGGTGTTTTGTAATGCTGCCTGCTACGGACTTTACTTAGTTCTTGCAAAAACTTTAATGCGAAAATACCATGCTCTAACGGTTATTTGTTGGATGTTTTTGTTTGGATTACTATTTGTTACTCCGTTTTCCATTCAACCCATAATGGATACCGATTTTGCGGGCTTTACAACCAACACGTATTTAGTAATTGGTTATGTGGTGCTGTTTACCACGTTCTCCACTTACCTACTTAACTTGTATGCGCTAAACCACGTTATGCCATCGGTTACCAGCAGCTATATTTATTTACAACCCGTAATTAGTTTTGCTATGGTAAGTATTTATGCTTTTATATTAATGCAAGATGAATATGCGCAGGACATTAATCTAGTTAAAATACTAAGTTGCTTTATGGTTGTTGTTGGCGTCTACATAATAAGTAAACCAGAAAAAAATAAGGTCTAAAAATTTTTAGACCTTATTTTTTTTACGCACTTAAAACTTACGCCCAATGGAAAATTGAAATATGCCATTTTTAACATCAGGGTTTTCTGCAATGGTTGTAACACCGTAACTATATCGTATTTGAGAAAACCACTTATCGCTAATATCAATTCCTAAACCCGTATTTAAGGCAAAATCAAAAGTACTGGCATCAGTATCGAATTCTGGAACATTATCATCTTCAAACTTAGCTTTATCACCTACTAAAAAACCAAATTGAGGCCCAACATCTATACTCAACCTATCGGCTACATAAAATTTAAACATCACCGGAATTGAGATATAATCGAGTTGAAACTTTACTATATTTTCTTCTTCTGCACCTCCTCTAGAATATATTATTTCGGGTTGCAGGTTTATAAAATCATTAATCCGAGTTTCTGCAATTAAACCTGCATGAAACCCTATTAAACTATTCCTATTTATTTCATCTCCGGAACGATTTCCATTAAACGTAGAAACATTTAAACCTGCTTTAGCACCAAAACTAATAGTTTGCGCTTGGGTTGTTTTAAAAAATGTAACAGCAGCTATTACCCCTAAAATAATCGTTTTCTTCATAATAAATTGTGATTTTAAGATTGTTTGGCAATATTTTCAACAATCATGCCAACAAAATTATTTTCAACAACAACATTTATTATTAAGAGAAGTTATAGTAATATTAATGACACTAATTAATTATCCTTTTTCGTATTACTTTTAGTATTTTTACGCCGTTAATCCAATTAATTTATGAGTTCATCATTTGAGAAACACCAAAAACGCAGACTTATTTCTTCTTACTTTTCAGTGGTATTAAGTATTGCTTTGGTTTTATTTTTATTAGGATTACTAGGCATGCTTATTTTAAATGCCAAAAAAGTTTCAGACCATTTTAAGGAACAAGTTGTAGTTACAATTTATTTAAAAGACACCGCCAAGGAAGTGGAAACCAAGCAACTTGAAAAAAGTTTGGCTATGGCAGATTATGTAAAATCTACCGAATATGTTTCAAAAGAACAAGCTGCCGAATTTATGAAAGCTGAAAACGGTGAAGATTTCATGGACTTTGTTGGTTATAACCCATTGCAAAATTCTATAGATGTACATCTAAAAGCCGATTTTGTAACGTCGGAACATCTTGAAAAAATTTCAGCGGAAGCGACAAACAAAAACTTTGTTGATGAAGTAACTTATGATAACGACTTGGTTAACCTCATGAACGATAACGTTAAGAAAATCAGTTTTTGGGTGTTGGTTATAAGTGGCATTTTTACTTTAATTGCTGTTTTATTAATTAATAGCTCTATAAGATTAGCGGTTTACTCTAAACGTTTTACCATTAAAACCATGCAAATGGTTGGAGCAACAAAACGCTTTATAAGACGTCCGTTTGTATGGAAAAGTGTCCGTTTAGGCATGATTGGCGCTTTTTTAGCCTTAATTGGTATGGCCATTGTTTTATATTATTTAGACAAAACCTTTGCAGAACTCGAACTGCTTAGCAACCCTATTTTAGTTGCAGCCCTTTTTGTTTTTGTTTTTGCTTTAGGTATTATAATCACTTGGATAAGCACACACTTTGCAACCCAACGTTTCTTAAATTTAAGAACAGACGAGTTGTATTATTAAACGCAAAAAGTAAAAAACGATAATTTAGAAAATCATTAACAGCATTTTCTAAATAAATCTTTTACTTTGCACTAAATTATTCTGCGGAATTTAATCATGGGAGAAAAAAAACGTAAAGAAGAAGCAAAACCAATTTTTGTATTTGGAAAGAAAAACTACCAATTCATGTTTATTGGCTTAGCTATTATTGCACTTGGGTTTATTTTAATGTCTGGTGGCGGTAGTGATGATCCAAACGTTTTTAATCCTGAAATTTTTAGTTGGAGACGTATTCGATTGGCACCAACATTAATTCTTATTGGTTTTGGTATCCAAATTTATGCGATACTTTTAAATCCTGATAAAAAATAGATTAATTACGATACTACGTATATCTATAATTTATTCTTTTAAACATTTTCCGGAAAACACATTAGCTATTTCTTTTAGGTAAGAATACCCGTTTTTCATAGCATCATCTAGGTTTTTAGCATAATTGATAATTGCATCGGCATATTGAATTCCGAATTCGTCTGGACTATTACCCTCTAAATCTATTGCGCCGCAAAAGGCAGCCACTTTTATTTTTTCCGCTTTCGCGGAAGACAATACGCCTTGAATAGTCTTACCAGACATGGTTTGCGTATCTAACTTTCCTTCTCCAGTAATTATCCAGTCGGCACCTGAAATTTGACTATCAAAATTAGCCAAGTTTTTTATGAGTGTTATACCCGGTTCTAAAACGCCATTTAAAAACACTTTTGAAGCTATTCCCATGCCACCAGCAGCACCTGCTCCTTTTACAGATTGAGCGTCTACATTAAAAACGGCCTTTAAAAGTTTAGCAAAAGATTCCAAGCCTTTATCAAGCATTTCAATATCTTTACTTGAGGCTCCTTTTTGTGCGCCATAAATATATGCTGCTCCGTTTTTGCCGTGTAACGGATTGGTTACATCGCAAGCAATACTAAAATTAACATCAAATAAATTAGGATTAACATGGCTAATATCTATATCTGCAATTTGAGATAAATTTGCACCTATAGGCACTACTTCTTTATTATTTTTATCTAAAAAACGATAGCCTAATGCCGTTGCCATTCCAATACCACAATCATTAGTAGCACTGCCACCAATTCCTAAAATTATGTTAGTTGCTCCTTTATTAATAGCATCGAGAATCATTTCGCCAGTACCTAATGTGGTTGCGTTTTTACAATCAAACTGTTCTGGCTTTAAAAGTTTTACACCAGAAGCTTCAGCCATTTCAATGAATGCCGTTTTAGACCTTTCGGCATACAAATAAGTAGCCATTACAGGCTTAAAAAACGGATTATTCACCTCTACTTTTACAACAGATCCTTTTAGATAATAATTTACTACCTCAATAGTGCCATCTCCTCCATCTGCTAATGGAAGCTTTAAAATTTCAACATCTAAATTTAAAACTTCTATAGCATCTTTAACGGCATTACAAAACTCTAATCCTGTTAACGAATTTTTAAACTTATCTGGTGCTAAAACAATTTTCATGTACTTAGAATTTAACTTAAAAATGAAGGTAGAAAATAACTAAACACTAAAATGAACACAAAAAACGCCAAGAGAATATAAACCTCTTTAATCATGAAATCCTCTTTTTTAATGGCAACATTAAAGTTTGAAATGCTTTTAACTTCAGTTTTACGAGTTAGCGCAGTAACAGTATAAGCCACTACTAAAGCTATAATTACACCTGTAAAATTAAGCCAAATCCAAAAGATATTAAATCCTAAATCGATATGGAATAGCTCTTGTATCGTTTTTGAAAATATTAAGTTAATAAGAACTGCCGAAATAATTGCCGCATTCATTCCAATATGGTTTACTTTTTTTGAAAAGAATGCTAAAAAGAAGGTTACTAATACCGGCCCGTAAAACACAGATCCTATAGCGTTAATAATTTCGATAACAGCACTTTTGCTTCCTCCAAAAAGAAAGGCCGCTGCAATACAAACCACACCCCAAAATACTACCGAACCTTTAGAAATTAGCATGTATTTTTTTGAACTTAACTTAAGTTTTCCTCGGTTAAAAAAATCCTCGACGGTTACGGCAGATAACGAATTAACTGTTGAACTTAGCGAAGACATGGCCGCAGAAAGAATACCAACCATTAAAATACCTATTAAACCATGTGGTAAATATTTAAGTATAAAAACAGGCACCATTAAATCTGCTTTAACGCCATGAGCTGCATACTCGTCCGGGAAATATTTTTGAGTAGTAATGGCTATATCTTCTAGGAAATCGGGTGCTAATGTTATTAAACCGCCTATTACTAACCCCATAATGCAGTATATTAAAACCACGGGGAATCTTAAAAGTCCATTTGCCATTAAAAGAGTTCTAATGGTTTTTTCATCTTTTGCAGAAAGCAAACGTTGTGCTTGCGTTTGGTCGCAGCCATAATACGAAGCATAAAGAAAAAAGCCTCCAATAATCATGGGCAGTAAGCCATATTCATTGCCTTCGCCTATACCTAAATTATGATCGATAACCTGTAATCTTTCAGCATCAAACCCAGCGGCTAACCCACCATGTTCTTGTAAAAGATTCCATCCAAAATACAAGCAAATAATTAAGCCTGCGAACAAAATAATCATCTGTATAGCATCTCCCCAAACAACCGCTTTCATACCGCCTTGCCAAGAATAAATTATAGTAATAACACTTATTATTAAAATGGTGTAAACAAAATCTATATTTAAAACAGCTTGTAAAATAATGGCAATGGTATACACCATAACACCGGTACCTAATGCACGACTAATTTGAAATACAATACTTAAAATTAAACGTGTTGATGTGCTAAAGCGTTTCTCGACAAACTCATAAATACTTACTACTCCCGATCTAAATAAAGGCGGTATTATCACAATCATTATAAAAATCATGGCCAACGGAACAGCAAACTCGAAAGTTAACCATTTCATGCCTCCGCCTATTTTTAAACCGACAAAGGCTGGGGCCGAAATAAAACTAATTGCCGATAATTGGGTTGCCATTGTAGACAAACTTAAAGGGAACCAACCCATACTTTTTCCTCCTAAAAAATAATCTTTAGAATCTTTATTATCCTTAAAAAAGAATCCCATTCCTAAGAAAAATACAATATAAAATATGACGATACTATAGTCTAGCCAATTCATAATCTTTAAGTTTTAGTCTGTGTTAGTTAGTTTGTTTTTCAATTTAAATTGAATTGTATTATCCCATTCTTCTTTTAAAACGCTTAATAAAATAATGTTAGCTCTTCCTGTATTGTTTAGTGAAGGCATAAAACTTCTTAAAACACCTTCCTCCTTACACCCTACTCCTTTCATTGCCGCTATACTCACTTTATTTTCGGCATGTGCTCCAAAGCCAACACGCTCAACCTTTAGTTTTTCAAAGGCAAATTCGAATAATAAATACTTAGTATGTTTATTTAAACCAGTACCTCTAAATGATTTGCCATACCAAGTATGGCCTAATTTAATATTTTTTAATTCTTTGGAGTAGTCATAAAATCGAGTTGTACCAGCATATCTGTTTTTAATTTTATCGAAAACGATAAAAGGATATTCTTTTTTATGCTTTCTGTTATTAACAGTGGACGATATATAGTTTGTCAAATTTTTTAAACCATTTCCTTTTTCAAGAAAATAGGTCCACAAATTGGTTTCTTCTGAAATATCTAGCAAAGATTCAACATGTTCCATTTTAAGAGGACTTAATCTTACTTTATCATTTTCTAAAATGTAATCTTTTGAAAAGTCCAACTCGCTCATTATTCACGTTATTATTATTCATTTAATAAATCAATAATTAAAGCTGCACTCCAAGAAAAATTATTCCCGCCATAACCTGCTTTTCCATGGTTATGCATGTCTTTTCGCGAATCAAAATACTCATAAAACCCATTTTTCTCTATAATTTCAATAGAATCCTGTTTTACTCTATTGGCAATATCTAAAAAACCGTATTGTTTTAAACCATTATACAGCATCCAATTAAGGTTTATCCAAACGGGACCTCTCCAGTACTTTTTAGGATTAAAACGTTCGCTTGTAGGATCGAAAGACGCACATAAATATTGGTGCTCGCCTCCAAACTTTTCCATCATAACATTTACCATAGACGCTGCCCTTTCCTTACTTGGAATATTAGCAAACAATGGTGAAAATGAAGATGAAGACAAATATTTTAATGGTTTTTCGTTTCTTAAATCGTAATGAATGTAAGCCCCAATTTCGTCGTCAAATAACTTATTATTGAAGGATTGAATACTCTTTTCTTGCCAGGTTTTAAGCTGCGCTATTTTATCGGCATTATCTCCAATAAGTTCGTACAGTTTTATTAAACTCTCATTCGATTTAATAAGCATAGCATTAAACAATGGATCTTGAACTAAAAACGGCGATAATTCGGCTATTTTTTCATCGCTATAGTTATGTTCTTTAGCGATATCAATAATGTATAAATAGTGGTCGTACTCTCTTTTTGATGGTCTTTCGGAAGCATCAACATGTGTAGTATCTCGTCTTTCAAAAGTATATTCTGGAGGATTCATGGTTTCCCAAATATCATCCCAAATAGGTGAATTATCGGTTCCTGACTCCCAATTATGATAGATATATACTAAGCCTTCATTTTGAGGATCTCTATTTTTATAAAAATATTCATGATTAAAATACACCTTATCAATCACGGTTTCTAGAAACTTTAAAGTTGCCTTTTTATCGGTACTAATTCTATATAATTCCTCTAACACAAAACCTGTAACTGGCGGCTGTGTCATTCCGGTAGATTTATATTTTTTTGAAGACAGCGGGTGTAAATCCGAACGATGAAAATCTGGTCCTGGAAAATACGTATCACTTTCGGTATGAAAAATAATATGTGGTATAAAACCATTACCCCATTGAGCATCTAGTAAAGTCTCAATTTCTGCTTCAGCTTTATGCATATCAAAATGCGCAAAACCAATAGCTATTAAACCAGAGTCCCAAAACCATTGAAATGGATATAGGTTTGCACAAGGTATACTAAAACCAACCTCATCTTTCCAGTTTCCTTTTAATACTTCAATTGCCTTATTTTTTAATTCTTCCATTATATATATTTTTTAAAAAAACTCACCACCTACACTTAGCTGTATAAGTGATGAGTAAACAAATCAAACTAAACTAATTATATTACTTAAAAGTTAAATGTTGCTGTTAAGAAAAATCTACGAGGTAAAATAGGTCTTCCGAAGAAGAACTCTGCGTCTCCTGCTTGATTTACATTTCTAGGATCGCCCTCCGTAACACCTTCATCATTGAATAAGTTGAAAACAGAAAACCCTAACCTTAACGTATCATCACTATCGTTATCTCCCATTGCAAATTCGTAACCAGCACCAATTCTAGCAATTGTAATGGCATCCAACTCTACTGTATTATTATCGGCCGCGAACTTACTTCCTGTATGGTTAAAAGAAAATAAAGCATCGAATGCACCATCATCATAATAAGCTCCTAAACTTCCTAAAAAGTTAGGTTGTCTTGCTAATTCATTCCCTTCGTTGGTTGTAGAAGATGTATTGGTAGTTAAATCTGTAGATACGTTTTTAGAAATCTCATGATCTTGGTAAGTAGCCGTTCCTCTTAAACTAAGGTTATCGGCTAAACTATAATCAAAAGTGGCCTCTAGACCTATAGTTTTAGTACTTTGTTCAGATCGAGTTAAATCGACTAAAGATCCGCTAACAAAACCTTGATCTATTTTAATCCTGTCGCTTAAACCTACGTAATAAGCTGCAACAGATCCTTTTAATTTTTCTGTTCCTAATTTGGCTCCAACTTCAAATTGAATAATTTTTTCTGAATCGTACTTACTTCCTGTAACGCCTGTTGCTATAGGAGCAAAACCTCTAATTTGTGGAAAAAAGAACCCTCTTGAAAAGTTGGCATATAAATTCACTTTATCGTTTAATTTATATAAACCGGCAGCAGAAAGTGCCCAATCTGTAGCGCTAACATCTGCTCTTGTAAAACTACCATCGGCAAAATTAACGTTTGCTAATTCTGGAGTTAATGTAGCATCATCATAAACTTGACTTTCTACAATGTTACCTTTACTAAAAGTACCTTGAGTATTTTCAATTCTTAAACCAACATCAAAACGCCATTTATCTAAAACCATCTCATCTGTTAAATAAACTGCTGTTTTATTTTGAGATAAAAAATTATTTGAAGTCATACCAATTCTGTTATACAATCCACCTGTAGAAAAGGTAACATCATTTCCGCCTGCATCAACATAGTTTAAGTTTACCAATTTAGGATTGTTATTAAACTCAGATAATACTCTGTATTGGTAATTAACATCTTCAGCTTCTGTTCTTGCCAAATAAACACCTCCAGTAATATTGTGTGTTCCGTTAGTTACCTCTATAGTTTTAGTTAACGACGCTTCTCCAGAATAATCTGTCATAGGACGTAATCTATCCACATGCAAATTATCTACAACTAAATCCGACCCATTAATAGCTGCACTAGTGCCTTGGTATTGTGCTGTAAACCCTAGGTTTCCGGGAGCCACATTTTCTACATATTCATTTAAAGTAATTGGGTTGTTGTTAGCACCATTACCACCAACATACAATGCAAAATTGTGCTTGTAATTTGCATATTTTACTTTCGATTTAAATTTTAAATCATCAGCAAAATCATATTTAAAATCTGCCATTAAATAACCACCTTGCGTAGAAACACCATCTTCAATAGGACTTTCGTAAGCACCACCAGCAGTTAAAAACGACGTGTTTGCTAACTCGCCAGATAGTAGCTGCTCCACAGCCTCACCATCATTACCGTTTATTCTTTTTCTGTTTCCATCTAATGGTAATGGCATAATAAATTGCGCATTATCATTTATAAATTGTCCATGCACTGTAAAAGATCCATTTTCGAACTTCTTTTTAATATTAGCTCTAAACTGCACTCCTTTTGTTGGCATTCCCGTTTCAATTGGCCCATCATCTTTTCTAACAAAACCAGTAAATGCGTAATATGTGTTAGAATCTTCGCCCCCTAATTTACCACCAGTATAAAAGTCGGTTTTTAAACGGCCTTTATCTGCCCATTCCATGTTAATAATATTTTCTTCGTTGGAATCTCCTGTTTTACTTGTATAGTTAATAATACCAGCTACAGACCCTGCTCCATATAATACAGCAGCACCACCACGAACAAACTCAACACCTTTAAAACCTATATCTGGTCTTGCATACACATCATGCGCAGAAGAGTTTAAACCAAACGTACTCATTAATGGCATTCCATCATATTGAAGCGGGTTAAATACATATTGCCCTCCAGATGGTAAACCTCTAACAAAAACATTTGAAGCTGTTTCTCCACCACCACCTTCAGCGGTAATACCAGGAATACTTCTTAAAATATCAGCTTGACTATTTGCAGAAAGCTTGGTTATTTCATTCTGCTTTAGCGAGCTAATAGACATTGGCGTGTCCTTTTGCGACCTAAAAGTTGCCGAAGCAGTAAGTACTACTTCATCTAAAGAGTTACCACCCTCTACCAATACAATTTGTAATGTAATTGGTGTTCCGTTAAGGGTTACGGTTTGCTCTTGAGCCTCATACCCTAAATAGGATATTTTAATTTTTTGAACTCCAGTTAAATTTGTTGAAAAACTAAAATTTCCATCAAAATCTGATGTGGCTCCAGATGTACTTCCAATAATAAGAACATTAGCCCCGGTTACTGGCACACCTAAATTGTCTTTAACAGTTCCTGAAACATCCGTTTGTGAAAACGTTGCAGCAATGCTAAACATACATAGTAGTGTAAAAATAATTTTTTTCATTTTATTTAGAATTAGTTAATTTAAAGACAAATTTATAATCACTTTGACAATATAAGTGCTAATTATTTATGATATTGTCACGCAAACGATTGCGGGAACGATTGCAATTTGCTTTTTTAACAAAAAAGAAATAAAAAACATGAAAAAAGAGCTAGTTACCTTAAAAAAAATAGCACAAATACTTGATTTATCGACCTCTACAGTTTCTAGGGCGTTAAATGATCATCCAGATATTAGTGAGGCCACTACTAAAAAGGTAAAACAACTTGCCCAATCCCTGAACTATGTACCTAATATTTTTGCGAAGGGGTTTAGAAAACATCGTTCTAACATAATTGGCGTTATTGTACCTAATATTACCCATTATTTTACAACCACTATGGTAAGAGGTATTTTAGAAGAAGCTGCCATAAAAGGCTATCGTGTTATTATATCTGAATCGAATAACGATGTATTAAAACAAACCGAAATGCTAAACACCATGATGCAATTTGGTGTAGATGGCATACTAGCCTCGTTAACTAAAATGACAAGAGATATAGATAACATACTACCTATACTAAATAAAGTTCCATTAATTCTATTTGATAAAGTATCCAATAAAATACCATGTACTCAAATTACAATTAACGATGAAGAAGCAGCATATAATGCTATTGAACACTTAATAAATATTGGAAAAAAGCGCATTGCCATTATTAAAGAGCGTGAGTTCTCATATACCTCAGAAAAACGATTTTCTGGATATTTAAAAGCCTTAAAAGATCATGATATTGAAATTGACGAAAAAATAATTATTAGTGTAGACGATATTTCCTTAATACAAGGTAAACGTATGGCAAATCATTTATTGAGTATTAAAAAGAGGCCCGACGCAATTTTTGCCATTACAGATAGTGCAGCAATAGGTGTGATACAAACCTTAAAAAAATTCAACATTAATATTCCTGAAGATATTGCTGTGGTAGGTTTTAGTAATTCCTCACACTCAACAATAATAGAACCTAAACTTACAACCGTAGACCAACCGGGAGAAAAAATTGGTAAAAATGCTGTTAAATATTTAATAGAAGAAATTGAAAGTACCACCGATATACTTACCAATAAAATGATAGAAATAAAAGGAAACCTAATAATTAGAGATTCTACTTTTAAAGTTTAATATTTTTATTCGAAATACATTTTACTTACTCAATTTTAATACTTTTGCGCCATGGAAATTATAGACGCAATCATATTAGGGATTATTCAGGGACTTACAGAGTTTTTACCTGTATCATCTAGTGGACATTTAGAATTAGGAAAAGCCATTCTTGGCGATAATTCGGTGCCAGAAGAAAGTTTATTATTTACAGTTGTGCTTCACTTTGCCACAGCATTAAGTACCATAGTTATTTTTAGAAAAGACATTTTAGATCTTATTAAAGGTGCTTTAAAATTTGAATGGAATGACGATTTACAATTCATTTCTAAAATTGCTATTTCCATGATTCCGGCAGTTATTGTTGGTTTATTTTTTGAAGAACAATTAGAAGCGCTTTTTGGAGGTAACATTTTATTAGTTGGCTGCATGTTAATCGTTACAGCTGTCCTTTTATTTTTGGCAGATAAAGCAAAAAACACCGAAAAAAAAGTAAGCTTCCAAAATGCATTTGTTATTGGAATTTCGCAAGCTATTGCTATGCTACCAGGAATTTCGCGTTCTGGAGCCACAATTTCTACATCGGTTTTACTAGGAAACGATAAAACTAAAGCAGCTCGTTTTTCATTTTTAATGGTCGTGCCTTTAATTTTTGGGAAAATCGCTAAAGATGTTTTAAGTGGCGATTTAACCTATGACTCTGGAAACTTTACGGCACTTTCTATTGGATTTGTTGCTGCCTTTGTTGCGGGCTTATTTGCTTGTACTTGGATGATAGCTTTAGTAAAGAAAAGCAAACTTTCTTATTTCGCTATTTATTGTGTGGTGGTTGGTATTATTGCCATTGTTTATTCACTATTAAACTAAAATCTAACACACTTGAAAACACTTGACGATTATCTTTCTGGAGAAGTTTTACTTATAGACAAACCCTTAAACTGGACGTCCTTTCAAGTGGTTAATAAATTGCGTTGGGAGATCCGTCAAGCTTTCAAAATAAAAAAGATAAAAGTAGGACACGCGGGTACTTTAGACCCATTAGCTACTGGCTTACTAGTGATTTGTACCGGAAAAATGACCAAGCAGATAGATACGTTTCAAGGTCAAGTAAAAGAATACACTGGAACTATTGTTTTAGGAAGCACCACACCATCTTACGATTTGGAAAGCGAGATAAACGAAACCTTTCCAATCGTTCATATTTCTGAAGATTTAATCTACAAAACTACCGAGCAATTTATTGGCGAAACGCAACAATTTCCTCCTGTATTTTCGGCATTAAAAAAAGATGGCAAACGTTTATACGAATTTGCTAGAGCTGGCGAGCATGTAGATATTCCATCGAGAACTGTAAACATTTCAGAATTTGAAATCACTAAAATTGATTCATCCATCAAAGATTCTATACACGTTAATTTTAGAGTGGTTTGCAGCAAGGGCACATACATCCGCTCCTTGGCAAACGATTTTGGAAAAGCCTTAAACGCTGGAGGTCATTTATCGGTATTAAGACGTACAAAAATTGGAAATTTTGATGTTTCAAATGCTAATTCTATTGAAGGTTTTATTGCCGGTTTAACTACCGAAAAGCAATAAATCTTTCTTAAAACTTGCTTCTTTCAGCATAAAAAAGAATCCTAAAGCCTTTAAATTTAACAGCCTAAAACGTTTAGAAGCTGTGCTAATTAAAACTTTTTACCGTATTTTGCCGTATATACTAATACGCCCCCTAATTGATAACAACGTATTGCACCTTAATAATCAACATAAATCCCTACTTATTACGCTTCTAATTTCTGGAACTGTAGTACTCTCTGTTTTCAATTTAAGCTTAAAACAACAAGATAAATATGCCTCTGAAAGTTACTACCTTATGGAACCGGAAGAAGAACCTACTGAAGAGGACATAAAAGCTATTGAAGCTTTGGAAAATCGTAACAACGCCAAAGCCGAAACTAACGACGCTTTTAATGAAACCCAAAAGGCAAAGCATTTTGCTCAAGCGTACAAAACCATAGCCCCACCCGAGGATTATGTTCCTAAAACGAACACCTCATCTAACGAATCTGCTCCCGCTAGGAAAACATATGAAATACCAGAAGTATCTAGTTTAAACAGCGAGGAACTATCTAAATTTAGTAAAGTAAATGATTTACTAAAAAAGCAGCAATCCGACGGAAACAACTCAAAAAGTTCTATTCGCTATTCATTATTAAACAGAAAAAAAATACACATACCAATACCAGTTTACTTATGCGAAGTAGATGGTAAAATTGTAGTTAACATTACGGTTAATGCCAACGGAAAGGTGGTTGATGCGTATGTAAACAATTCGTCTACATCAAACAATGCCTGTTTAATGGAACACGCTATCGATTATGCTAAACGTTCCCGCTTTACTCCCGATGCGGCTAAAGAGAGCCAAATAGGCACAATTACCTTCTTTTTTATTGGTAAATAGGTGTTACAGCCGTAAGTATTTCAACCACATCACTAATTATATTTTGCCCTTTATCCTTGTTATACCAGTGTTGTAAATCTTCTTTAAACTCTGGGGTAAGCGCACCATGTTTAGCCTTAAATCTATTTACATAACTTGTAGCTTCACTTGGTCTAGGTCCATAAGTATTTAAAACCTCGCCCGTTTCATTATCAAGTATAATAAGTTTTGCTATCGCTCTTCCTCCGTTGGTTAAAAACATATCCATAAGCTCTAAATTCTCATCACGAAACACGATTTTCACATCAATATTAGGATTTAATTCGGCTATTTTATTTAATGCAGGCACCACATGCGCCGCATCACCACACCAACTTTCCGTAATAATTAACCACGTTGTTTTTCTATTAAAAGCTTCTATTTTTTCCTTAGCCACTTCGGCTACCTTAATGGTTTTATCCCAACGCTTCATGCGCCTATCGTTAAGCTTTGTATAATTTGCTAAAGCTTCCGTTTTTTCTAATCCTGTATTAGATTTTTCTTCTGCTAATTGCTTTACCAAAGCTCTATATTCCTGATAAGTAATACTTTTAGCTAAACTTTCCTTTATAATTTGATTCATAATACGCGTTTTTAAAAAAATCCTTCAACAAAATTAAAGTCTTCAGATTTTATATAAGGTGATTTTTGTCATACTTTTACTTTAAACCTTACAGTCTTTTTAAGAAGATTGAATTATAGTGGTATCAAGATGAAAAAACACAGATGCGGTTGGTGTGAAGGCGACGCTTTATATGAAGCTTACCATGATAATGAATGGGGTGTTCCCGTTTATGATGATGACACCTTATTCGAATTTTTAATTTTAGAAACATTTCAAGCCGGTTTAAGTTGGATAACCGTGTTGCGTAAACGCGAAAACTTCAGAGCCGCTTTTGATAATTTTGACTACAAAAAAATAGCCAATTACCAACAAACTAAAATTGATGCTTTACTTCAAGATACCGGAATTATAAGAAACAAACTAAAAGTTAATGCTACCGTTAGTAACGCTAACGCCTTTATAAAGGTTCAAGAAGAATTTGGTAGTTTTAGTAAGTATATTTGGGGCTTTATTGATGGTAAACCTATTAAAAACAGAGTAAATCATTATAAAGACGCTCCAGGAAATACCCCTTTAAGCGATACCATTAGTAAAGATTTAAAAAAACGTGGATTTAAATTTGTTGGTTCTACAGTAGTTTATGCACACATGCAAGCTACAGGAATGGTAAATGACCACGAAGTGGATTGTTTCAGGTACCAAGAAGTTTAGTTTTTTTATGCTGAAAACATTTCTAAATAGCATTATACTGTTACACCTTTTAACCTGTTTTAATGGCTTTTCTCAAAACAACTTTAATGTTTTAGGTGAATCGTTAGTAGCCATAAATCATAAGACAACAGAAACATACAGTTATAACTTCACCTTTAGAAGTCGCTATTTTTTAAACCTAACCAATAATTTCAGCTACCAACAGCAACAGGTTGATGTCTTTCATTTTTCGCATTTTAAATTAAATACAAATACTAAACTTAGCCTTGGGGTTTATTACAGAAATCGAGATTGGTTTGAATCTGGACCCGACGAGTTACGTTTTACGCAACAATACAATTACACTAAAAAGAAATTAGGTAAAAGTTACGGGCACCGATTTAGAACCGAACAACGTATTTTAGGTAACAAAACTATTTACAGACAACGATACCGATTTTCTTTAAACAGCCCTTTAAAAGGTAATACTTTAGAAATAGGGTCTGCGTATTTAACAAATGCTATTGAAGGCCTTTTAAGTTTAAGTAAAGCCTATAAACCCGAAACGGATATAAGGATTTCAAGCCAAATTGGATGGCTTATTACAGAAGCTTTAAAACTTCAAACCGGATTAGAACACCGCTATGAAGCTTTTAATTTAAAGGCTAAACATAATTTATTTGTGTTGACTTCGGCGGTTTTGAGGATTTAGAAAAACAACCTTTTCACTCCTTCAAAAACTCCAAAAAAGTATCTCTAGAAACCTCTTCTGCACCCAGGCTTTCTAAATGATTCGTGTAGACTTGGCAATCTATAAGTTTATAATTAGTGTTCTGTATAAACGATATAAATCCCACTTTACTAGCGTTACTTACTTTAGCAAACATGCTTTCGCCACAAAACACGCCATTATTTAAATCGACTCCGTAAAGCCCACCAACTAACTCGTTATTTTGCCATACCTCAATCGATTTGGCAAATCCTAATTCGTGAAGTTTTACATAAGCCTCAATCATATCGTTAGTCACCCAAGTGCCATCTTGTCCGTTTCGCTTTACCAAAGCACATTGGGTAATTACAGCTCTAAAATCTTGGTTTACGGTGACTTTAAAATCTGAGTTTCTTAGCACCTGCCTCATACTTTTTGAAACCTTAAGCTTTTGGGGATATAGCACAAAACGCGGATCTGGAGACCACCACAAAATAGGGTTACTATCATCAAACCAAGGAAAAATGCCGGATTTATAGGCGAGTAGTAATCTTTCGGTAGATAAGTCGCCTCCAACAGCTATAATGCCTTCGGCGGATGCATTATCCACATCTGGAAACCATATTTTTTCAGTTAGATATTGCATAGTAGTAAATATAAAAAAACCTCAACATTTAGATAAATATTGAGGTTAGTGTTTTTATGACCCTTCCGTCTTTTAATTCTTTAAGGAATTAAAAAATTTAGAACGGTAAATCGTCGTGATCTTCTTCTTTTAAATCTCCTGCAGGCTCAAAAGCATCTGCTGGTGGTACTGGTGGTACATTTCCTGATGCACCTTCAGCTTGTGCAGCTTCAATTCTCCATCCTTGAATAGAGTTAAAGTATTTAGTTTCACCTTGAGGGTTTACCCACTCTCTACCACGAAGATTAATGCTTATTTTAACTTGTTGTCCTTCTTTATAGCTGTTTAACAAATCTGTTTTATCTTGAACAAATTCCACCATAATATGTTGTGGATATTGCTCTTCAGTTGTTACAACAATTTCTCTTTTTCTAAACCCATTACTACCAAAAGTTTGAGTTTCTCCTACCATTTTTATTCTACCTTGAACTTCCATTTAATCTATAATTTAATCTTTATTAATATTCTTTATGATCTGCCTTATTGTTTAAGACAAAAGTACTTTAATTGCGCTTTCTACATCACCAAAACTAAGATAGTTTTTAGCTAACTTATGTTTCTCGATGGCTGTTACCGATGCTATATTAGGATATCGTTCTGCCACGTCTTCAATAAAAGTTGTTATACTTTCTTGGGTTGGTAAGGCCTCAATATTCCCTAACATTCCTAAATCATTTCCGGTTAAAACCGTACTGTTTTTAACACCCTCTGGTAAAGCATCAACACCAATACCTAATGTAGCTATGGGCTTTGGTATTTCAAAAAAACCATCTTTAGCTCTGCTATAATAACTACCGCCTGCTCTGGCAATCAAATCTAACTTGTTTTGGTCTATAGCCCCATTTTCATCTAGTACAGCATCATCAATATGAAGTTTTACAACTTCGCATATTATCAAATTACCTGCACCACCTTGGCTACCTAATTTCACTATTTCATTTACCTTACACTCAAATTGTACTGGTGCTTCGGCTACTCTAAACGGTTTTACAAGGTCTGATTTAAGCATGGTTAAACCCGCTTTTTCAAACTCATTAACACCTTCAGGGTATTCTGTACTACTTAATGACATTTGGTGCACCATGTTATAATTTACAACGTTAATAACAACTTCTTTTGTTATTTCAGCATTCTGTAACGTATGCTTTGTTGTATTATTTTTTACGCGTCTTGCTGGCGAAAAAATTAAAATTGGTGGGTTTGCACTAAATACATTAAAAAAACTAAATGGCGACAAATTTGGGTTTCCCTCGGCATCCATCGTACTCGCAAAAGCAATAGGTCTTGGAGCAATAGCACTTAACAAATAACCATGTAATTTACTGGTTGATAAGCTTTTTGGATCTATTGACGGCATTAGTTAATTTTATTTTTACAAAACTAATCAAAATAAAGGTGAAAATTTAATCTAGTTTTCAACATTCCCCTAGTCTCTGTCAACAATCTAACTTTATTTAGCATTTTAAGCTTCATATGTAAGCAATAAAACATCTTAAAACAGAGTTACTAACAACTTGAACAATAATATTAGCAGATTTGCATTATATTACCACAAAATATCTATTGTAAATGATTTTCACCAAACATAGCAATGCATTCCGTTGGGCTATTGTTATAGCATCCTTTATTGTTGTTTCCCTTATACTCTGGAAAACTTACGAATTTTTTCAGCATTTTAAAGATGAGGAACGCACCAAGATGGAAAACTGGTCGTTTGCCCAAAATGAGATTATAAACTCGGATATAAATACAAGTTTAGAACTTACGTTACAAATATTAAACAGTAACAAAACAACACCCATGTTGGTTATTAATGAAGATGGCTCGCTATACAGCTCCAACAATATTGATGAAACTAAACTAACCGATTCTAAATATGTAAAAAAACTTATTGAAACTTTTAAGGAAGAAAATGAGCCCATTCCTGTAAAAATTGGAGATAGCATTTCTAGCACCATTTACTATGGTAATTCGCCTTTGCTTAATAAATTAAAATACTACCCTTTGGCGTTACTACTAATCATAGTGCTGTTCGTAGCACTTATTTTCTTTTTTTACAGCAGTAACAAAAACGCTACGCAAAACAAATTATGGTCTGGTATGGCTAAAGAAACGGCACACCAAATTGGTACGCCTTTATCTTCTTTAATAGGTTGGACCGAAATCCTTAAAACCGAAAACGTAAATCCGGATTACATTGTTGAAATGGAAAAAGATGTAGACCGGTTAAAAACCATTACCGAGCGTTTTAGTAAAATTGGCTCTTTACCTGTTTTAGAAAAGGCAGATATTATAAAAGAAACGTTAGACTCTTATGATTACTTAAAAACAAGATCTTCAAAACTTGTAAATTTTGACATTATAGTCCCTGAAGGCGAAATTTACGTAAATTTAAACAAGCAACTATACAGTTGGACTATTGAAAACTTAATTAAAAACGCTATTGATGCCATGAAAGGCAGAGGAAAACTTACTGTAGAAATTTCTCAATTAGAAAATAATGTAATGGTAAGTGTTACTGATACTGGAAAAGGTATTGCAAAAAAGAACTTTAATAGCATTTTCGAACCGGGCTTTACCACAAAAAAACGTGGTTGGGGATTAGGCTTGTCTTTAGCCAAACGTATAATTGAAGATTTCCATGATGGAAAAATTAAGGTCCTTCAATCTGAAAAAGATAAAGGGAGCACCTTACAAATAAGTTTAAAACGCGCTAGCCAATAGTTAAACATATGCCAGAAAAACTCATTGATATTAAACAAGTAGCACTACCAAACAACTGTCCGGAGTGTTTTAGTAAAGAAGGTTTGCGTTTAACTTTCAAACAAAAAATAAAAGAATCTAATTTTTATAAATCAATAACTACAGATATTAGTCATGAACTAAACTGTACCACCTGCAATTCTGTTATTTACCCTGTACAATGGACGGATGATATTGAACGTGTTTTTGAATATCAAAAGAAGGCCTTTACACCAAAAAAGGCATCAACTTACATAAAAAAAGCGTTGTGGATTATTATTATTTCAAGCGTTGTACTAATAGCTTTAATACTAGCTTTAGTGTTCTATTTAAAACTATAATTCAGCATTAATAGCTTCAGCTAAAGCATTAAATTCTTCAGTGGATAATTTAACCTTTTGAATAAAACGCGCATCTTCCATAGACTGTAAAGGAATTAAATGTACATGTGCATGAGGCACCTCTAGCCCAATTACAGAAACACCTATACGTTTACATGGCACCGCTTTTTTAAGCGCTAATGCTACGGTTCTAGAAAAAGACATTAATCCATTATAATCGGCTTCATCCAAATCAAAAATTTTATCAACTTCTTTTTTAGGAATACATAGCGTATGCCCTTTTGCATTAGGATTTACATCTAAAAATGCTAAAAAGTCTTCTGTTTCTGCTACTTTATAACATGGTATCTCACCATTAATAATTTTTGTGAATATAGATGCCATAATAATTTATCTAGTAATTTCTACGATATCAAATTTAATAACGCCATTAGGCACTTGAATTTCTGCAACATCTCCAACCGATTTACCTAACAAGCCTTTACCTATTGGTGAGTTTACAGATATTTTACCTGTAGCTAAATCTGCTTCACCATCTGCAACCAAGGTATAATTCATTTCCATACCGTTGGTTTGATTTTTTATTTTAACTTTCGATAACACCAATACTTTTGAGTTATCTAATTGCGATTCATCAATTACACGTGCTCCTGCTAAAGCATCTTCTAATTTAGAGATACGCATTTCTAACATACCTTGCGCCTCTTTAGCCGCATCGTATTCTGCATTTTCACTTAAATCACCTTTATCTCTAGCTTCTGCAATTGCTCTTGAAGCTTTTACGCGCTCAACATCTTTAAGTTGTCTTAACTCGGCTCTTAACTTTTTTAACCCTTCTGGTGTATAGTATGATACTTTACTCATTTCTTCATCGTTTAACTTAATAAAAGATGCTGATAAACTTCAAAAATTATGCTTTGAAGTATTCAGCAAATAAAAAAATCCCGCTTACACGAGATTGTAAAACAAAAGTACAAAATTTTAGTTAATTATGTATCGAAAACATTAATATACTTTACCTTAGACATTGATTGAAAAACTATTAAAACCTACTAAGGAAAAACGTTAAACTAACAAGTAGAAATACAATTTATTGTAAATTGCAATCCTATTCTTTTGATTATGAAACTATTTATTTGCTCCTTATTATTGTTAACATTAACCGCTTGCAGTAGCAATTCTGTAGATGACAGAAACTGTAATTTTTTGCTAGATATTGGAGTTAACTTCACCATAGATTTAAGTTTACCACAATACAGCCAATTAACGTTTGCAGGAAATTCGGTTTACCTGGAAAACCAAGGTAATGCCGGCATTATAGTGGCTAGTACAGGGGCAGATTTCTTTGCTTGGGATGCAGCGGATCCAAACCATGCGCTATCCGATTGCTCTGTAGTAATACCTTCTGGACTAAACGGCACTTGCGGTTGTGGTGATGAGAACACCTATAATTTTGTTACCGGAACCTTGGCTGGAAATAACGGATTGAACTGTCCGCTAAAAAACTACCGTGTTCAAGTAAATGGTAATTCGCTTTTAATTTTTAATTAAAAATTTAGCAGGTAAACCGTTTCTTAAATTTATTAGAATCGTGTTTAACAATACATCTCGCAAAAACAAAATAGCCTTTTTACTGCGCGTACCAGATTTACAATACACCACAAGTGGCTTGTTTGTGCTTATTTCATGGTAACGTTCTGGAAGCTGACTTAAAGGTATATGTAAACCACCTATATCATACTGTTCGCGTTCCGAAGTTTCACGAACATCTAGCAGATTATAATCGGATGTATTTTTAAGTAATTCGTCTATTAAAATATCTTGATCTACTGATTCTATCCCACAGAAAAAATTATAATCTTCCTCTAATATTAGGATATTTGATTCATCGGTTTTAGAGAAACTTAAAATTATCTGACGCATAGATAATACATCAAAAACCAATAATTTATTAACTAGCACGCCTTTTAAACCACAAATTATTTTAATAACCTCATTGGCTTGCAAACTCCCTATTATACCCGGTAAAACTCCCATTACACCAATATCGGAACAATTTGGCGATGTGTCTGGTTTTGGAGGTGTTGGATACAAACATCGATACGTTCCGCTGCCATTAAAATTAAACACACTTACTTGCCCTTCAAACTTAAATATGGAGCCATAAACCAATGGTTTATTTGTAATTACAGCAGCATCATTGCACAAATAACGCGTTTGAAAATTATCGCTTCCATCCACTATAATATCGAAGGCTTTAAAAAGTGAAAGGGCATTTTTTATGGTAAGCTTATCCTTAAAAATCTGAAATTGAACAAAAGGATTTAACCTAGCTAATCGCTTTACAGCAACCTCAACTTTTGGCTTACCAACATCATCTAGTGTGTATAAAATTTGACGTTGTAAGTTGGTTTGGTCTACCACATCGTCATCTATTATTCCTAGCGTTCCCACACCGGCAGCCGTTAAATATTGTAATATAGGGCAACCCAATCCGCCAGCACCAATAACCAAAACCTTAGCTTCTTTAAGTTTTAATTGCCCCTTAACACCTATTTCATTTAAAAGTATATGGCGACTATATTGCACCTGCTCTTCTTTGCTTAACATTATATTTATCTATTTATGATGCGTCTAATTGAAATGCTGCCAATCTTTCCAAACAACTTCTAAACCTTGGTTTTTAAGCATTTTGGTGAATGCTTCGGTACTTCTTTCATCTGAAATTTCAAACTGTTCTAGCGATTGCGGTTCTACAGCATATCCGCCGGGATTTGTTTTAGATTCCGAACTAATAGACGTTATACCTAATTGCACAATATGGTCTCTAAAGGTTTCACTTTCTCGCGTAGACATGGAAAGCTCTAAATCTTCATCCAATAATCTATAGGCACAAATAAGCTGTACCAAATCGGCATCGGTCATTTCAACCTTAGGCTCTAAACCTCCGGAGTGTGGACGCAGCCTTGGAAAAGAAATAGAGTACTTTGTTTTCCAATACTGTTTTTGTAAATATTTTAAATGGAGTGCTGTAAAAAAACTATCTGCTCGCCAATCTTCTAAGCCAAATAAAGCTCCTAAACCTATTTTATGAATACCCGCTTTACCCAAACGATCTGGAGTATCTAGGCGATATTCAAAATTAGATTTTTTGCCTTTTGGATGATGTTTTTTGTACTCATTTTTATGATAGGTTTCCTGGTAAACTAAAACCGCATACAACCCATTTTCAATTAGCAATTCATAATCATTTTGCTCTAAAGGCTGAACTTCAATACTGATATTAGAAAAATGCGGTTTTACTAATTTTATGGCATTGTTTAAATAATTGACTCCTACCGTATTATTAGCTTCTCCAGTTACCAACAACACATGATCGAAACCTTTATTTTTCAAGAATTTAACCTCTTTTAAAATTTCACTATCGGTTAAAGTGCGCCTGGGTATTTTATTAGTAAGACTAAAACCGCAATAGGTACATATGTTTTGGCATTCGTTACTTAAATATAAAGGCGCATACATTTGAATGGTGTTACCAAAACGCTTTTTAGTAAGCTCGCGACTCATTTGTGCCATTTGCTCTAAAAACGGCTTCGCCGCAGGAGAAATTAAGGCCTTAAAATCTTCTAAATTTCGTTTATTACTAGCCAAAGCCACTTCTACATCGGCTTTTGTTTTGGCGTTAATACTAGCAAGTGTATCGTCCCAATTAAAAGTATTAAAGTGTGTTTCAAATGTTGCCATAGCCTAAGTTTAATTCAAAAATGAGGTTAACGGACTACTAGCTTCGGCTTGTTTTTTAACTGGTGCTAGTTTTGCTTGGTATGCCATTCGGCCAGCTTGAACCGCCATTTTAAAAGCCTGAGCCATAGCTACAGGATTTTGAGAAACTGCAATGGCTGTGTTTACTAAAACAGCATCGGCACCAATTTCCATGGCATGTGCGGCATGAGAAGGCGCCCCAATTCCAGCATCTACTATTACCGGTACGTTTGATTGTTCGATAATAATCTCTAAAAAATCTTGTGTTTTTAAGCCCTTATTACTTCCAATTGGTGCACCAAGCGGCATAACACATTGCACGCCTACCTCTTCTAACCGTTTGCATAGTACAGGATCGGCATGAATGTATGGCATTACAACAAAGCCTTTTTTAACTAAAGCTTCGGCTGCTTTTAACGTTTCAATGGGGTCTGGTAATAAATATCTTGGGTCTGGATGAATTTCTAATTTTACCCAGTTAGTTTCTAGTGCTTCGCGCGATAATTCGGCTGCAAAAACAGCTTCTTTGGCATTTCTTACACCCGATGTATTAGGTAATAAATTAATTCGGGAGTGGTTTAAATGCAGTAAAATATCATCGTCTTTATCTTGAACATCTACACGTTTTAAAGCCACAGTAATTAACTCACTTTCGGAGGCTAACAAAGCGGATTTCATTAATGCCGAGGAGCTAAATTTTCCGGTACCAGTAAATAATCTAGAGGAAAATATTTTATCTGCTATTTGTAATTTATCATTCATAATAAAAGCAACTTTTATTAAAAGGTTGAGTTTTTTTTTTAATTTTTAGTTTATTCCGGTTTCCAGCGTTGTTCTGGTGCTGTACCGCCGTTAATTAGTTCTTTAAACTTTGTTATTTTGTTAAAATCGCGTGTAATATCGCCTGAAACGGCAATACCAAAAACTCCGGTAATCATGAGGTCCAACACATCATTTAAAGTAATGCCCCCAATAGCAATAATTGGCGTATTGGTGTTTAAAGCTGAAATAATTTCGGTATACCCTTTTTCTCCTAAAACAGGACTTAAATTATCTTTTGTTTCGGTAAAACGAAAAGGCCCTAAGCCAATATAATCCACACCCTTATCGATAAGCGTTTGGCAATCTTGAAGGGTATTTGCGGTACCACCAATAATTTGCCAAGAGGCTAATGCTTTTCTGGCTACCGTTGGGCAAGTATCCTTTTTGCCTAAATGCACACCATCGGCTTTAACTTCTGCGGCCACTTTGTAGTGGTCGTTAATAATTAAACGCGTTTGGAAATGACTGGTAATTTCTCTTGCTTTTTTTGCCGTTTCTAAAATGGTTTTGGAGTCGCATTTTTTTAATCGTAACTGAACCAACTCCGCTCCCGCTGCACAGGCACTATGAATATTATTTAAATGGTCTTGTGGCGTAGCGCCTTGCGATATGTAGTGTAATGTTGTTTTCATGTTATTTTTTAGAATGAAAGCCTAATAATGAGGTATTAGAACTTAAAAATTTTTCGGTGTATTGTTTTCCTTTTAAACACGCTTTAAATATTGGAAACTCTAAGGCTAAATAGCTTGTTATAGCAGATGATAATACACAACCGCTTCCATGTTTTTCGGTACAATTTTTAGATTTAGCATTGAACACAACATGTTTTTTGTTTTTAAGATGAAGTGTGTCTTGCCCTAATTTTTCGAGATGATGCCCACCTTTTAAAAACAGATTGGTTTTAGATTGAATATATGTAATAGTTTCGCTGATGGTTTTCTCTGGGTATAATTGTTGAATTTCGTTGTAGTTAGGTGTAAGCAGATAGATTTTAGATAAAATAACATCTAGTTTTTCTGTAGGATTGCTATGAAAATTAAAATTAGAACTCGATTTTAAAATAGGATCTAATATGATTTTCACATCAGGGTTTAGGCTATGTAATTTGTTGATGATAATTTCTAAAACATCCCAGTTTTGTACAATACCAATTTTTACGAAGTTGATTTGAAACCGTTTGAAAAGCACCTCTATTTGATTTAAAATAATTGAAACTGGCATCCAATGGCAAGTAATAAATGCCTTATCATCTTGTACTGTATTTGCTGTACAAACCGATAAACCATAACATTTTAAGGCTTCGAATGTTTTAACATCGGCGGTTAATCCGGCACCGTTGGTGGGATCGAAACCTGCAATGGTTAATATGTTTGGTCTATTTTTCAAAGTTTGATATTACTATGTGCTGTTTGTAATTGGATGAAACTTTTTACTGGGTTTTCTGCATTCCAAACACCACCTAAAACACCAACGCCTTTAAAACCGAGTTTGAAGGTTTCCAAAATGGTATTGGCATTGATACCGCCCATACCAACAATAAATTTATCGATATGGTTGACGTTAAAACCACGACCCTGGTAACCTGCTTTAGAAATAGATGAAAACACCGGACTTAACAAATGGTAATCGAACTCGAAATGACAGTCGATAAGATCTTGAATTTCATGAAAGGATGAGCTTATGGTTTTACCAAACATGCTTAGGTTTTTAAAATATTGCCCAGGATTATCAATGTGGTCTATTCGCTTTTGTTCTTGAAAATGAATGCCTTTTAAGGGATATGTATTAACAAGCTCATGAAAATAATGCACTACAACCCGGTTGTGATATTGGGCATCTATCTGGTTTAAATATGTACAATGCTGCTCGTAATTTTTTTCGGGTTTTCTAAGATGATAGTATTGCAAACCATGTTGAAATAACTGATTAAGTATTTCGATTTCGTTTGGAATATCGTGTTCTGGTGAAATTAAGACTATCATTTTCTTTATTTTTTGTTTGGCGTTGTGCTATGCCGTATCGCTGAGTTAGGGATTGCGGTGTAAAGCCCACAGCCCGACGTAGGAGGAGCGAGGACTTGCAACGGAAAGCCCGCCCGTGCTTTTAATAAAAAGCACGGGAACTCCCTTATTATTTTGTTAAAGATACACTTGCGATCCTTTTTCTTTGAATTCTTTTGATTTTTCTTTGAAACCTTTTGCAATAACCTCGTTATCGACAATATCGTTTTCTGCGGCAAAATCTCTAACTTCTTGAGAGATTTTCATGGAACAGAATTTTGGTCCGCACATGGAACAGAAATGGGCTATTTTGGCGCCTTCGGCAGGCAGGGTTTCGTCGTGAAATTCGCGTGCCTTTTCGGGGTCTAAACCAAGGTTAAATTGGTCTTCCCAACGGAACTCGAAACGCGCCTTACTTAGCGCATTATCGCGATGTTGGGCTCCTGGATGTCCTTTGGCTAAATCGGCTGCATGGGCGGCCAATTTATAGGTAATAACGCCTTCTCTAACATCGTTTTTATTGGGTAGCCCTAAGTGCTCTTTTGGGGTAACGTAACACAAAACGGCACAACCATACCAAGCAATCATTGCAGCACCAATGCCGGAGGTTATATGATCGTAACCCGGAGCAATATCTGTTGTTAGTGGACCTAAGGTGTAAAATGGAGCTTCGTCGCAATGCTCTAGTTGTTTGTCCATGTTTTCTTTAATCATGTGCATTGGTACGTGTCCTGGACCTTCGATAAAGCATTGTACATCGTGCTTACGTGCAATTTTGGTGAGTTCGCCTAGTGTTTCTAGCTCTGCAAATTGGGCTTCGTCGTTGGCATCGGCAATGGAGCCTGGGCGTAACCCATCGCCTAACGAAAATGCCACATCGTATTGTTTTAAAATTTCGCAAATATCTTCGAAATGGGTGTATAAAAAGCTTTCTTTATGATGCGCTAAACACCATTTTGCCATAATGGAGCCGCCGCGAGACACAATACCTGTTACACGTTTTGCCGTCATGGGTACATAACGCAATAAGACACCTGCGTGTATGGTAAAATAATCGACACCTTGTTCTGCTTGCTCAATTAAGGTATCTCTAAAAATTTCCCAAGTTAAATCCTCAGCTACACCATTTACTTTTTCTAAGGCTTGATAGATAGGTACCGTACCTATTGGAACGGGCGAGTTACGTATAATCCACTCCCTAGTTTCGTGTATATTTTTACCGGTTGATAAATCCATAATGGTATCGGCGCCCCAACGGCATGCCCAAACCGACTTTTCCACTTCTTCTTCTATGGAAGATGTGGTGGCAGAATTACCAATATTAGCATTTACTTTTACTAAGAAATTTCGACCCAAAATCATAGGTTCGCTTTCTGGGTGATTAATGTTATTTGGTATTACCGCACGACCACGAGCCACTTCGCTTCTTACAAATTCTGGTGAAATTTTATCGGGAATTGAAGCTCCAAAATTTTCGCCTTTATGTTGTTTTGCAATTTCGGTAATTTGGTCTATGCGTTGGTTTTCTCGAATTGCAATGTATTCCATTTCTGGAGTAATTATACCTTGTTTTGCATAATGTAACTGGGATACATTTTTACCTTTTACCGCTCTTTTAGGTTTGTGTTTTAAATTGAATCGTAAATCGTCCAAACTTGCATCGTTTAAACGTTGGTTACAATATTTTGAGGTAAACTCATTTAAGGTTTCCACATCGCCACGATCTTTAATCCATGCTTCGCGAATACGCTCTAAACCATTATGGATATTTATTTCCTTTTCTAAATCTGTATAAGGCCCCGAAGTATCGTAAACGGTTACCGGTTGGTTTTGGGTTAATTTTCCTGTTATGGAATCTTTGGTATCACTTAAATAAATTTCGCGCATGGCTACTTTTATTTGTGGATGTAATGTTCCTGAAACATATATTTTTTTAGAGTTAGGAAATGGGTTTCTAGTAACGCCGTTTTGTTGTGGTGCAGTATCTTTTTTCTTCATGTTTTTACCTTATGTTGTTAAACTTATACGTGATGTAACTATTTAATTAACCGCCTTGTGTAGACTTTATAATTAGGATATCATCCTGATTTTTAATAATGGTTGAAGGCCAATTGGTGTTTTTTACAACGTGTTGATTTATAGCCACAGCAATGCCGTTTGTGGACATTTTTAATTGCTCCACAAGCTGTTGTACCGTAGTTTGTTCTGGTATTTCGTAAGCGGTATTGTTTACTTTAATATACATGCTGTTGTAGTTATATAAAGTAAACTCTAAGAAGAATAAAATAAAGCACGACGGCTGAATCTAATATTTCGAAAATAACTTTTCCCTACGTTGGTATTAGCCAAATCAGGTTCAAAGGATATGTCTCAAACTAGTATAAAACTAGCCACTCCTAAAGTTTACTATGTGTTTATGAACTAATACTAATTCATTTTATAATTTTAAAATCCTAATGTTAAACCTACTAAAAAGTTTCGGGTTGCTTGCGGGTAATACCCAGCATAATACCCTGTAGCTATTCCTGTTGGCATACCTGGATCTTCGTAAGTATACGACCCAAAGTATCCGTTTGAAACATATTCTTTATTAAAGATATTATTAACCAAAACCGATAAAACGATAGATTTAAATAACTTATTAGGTTTAATTTGATAGTTAACATTAAAGTCGTTAACAAAATAGCTATCTAATTTTGATGATGCCTCATCGATATTACCCATGTATTGCTCGCCAACATATTTACTAAGTAATGACAACTGTAAACCCTCTACAGGATAGAAATTTAAAGCATTACCGATAACTAAATCTGGTGAGAATGAAATATTTGTATTTCCTAAATCGACTAATTCTCCATTAATTTCGGATGAAAAATCTCTATTTTTATTACTACTTAAGCCAATATTTGTTGATGTGCTAAACTGTTTACTAAATTGAATATTAGCATCGACCTCAAGACCTAATCTAAAACTTTTTCCGCTGGTGGCTCTAAGTGGGCTTCCAACATCATCCAACTCGCCCGTTAACACCAATTGGTTTTGGTAAAACATGTAATACAGGTTTGTATTAACGCTTGCTTTCCCTTTGTTGTAACGCCATCCTAACTCAATATCATTAAGGGTTTCGTTTTCGGTTACGCCGTTTTCAAAATCATCGCGATTTGGTTCTCTATTTGCACGCGCATAAGAGATATAATAATTATTAAACTGCGATGGTTTATAGGTTAATCCTAATTTTGGATTAAAGAAACTAAAATTAGCATCGGTAGTAAACTCTACTCTATCAGAATTTAATCCATTTGTTTTATAGCTTACAAAACGCCCTTGTAAATCTACAAAACCTGTAATTTTATCGGCAAGTTTAAATGTAGCTTTCGAGAACACACTAAAGTCATTTTTTGTAGCATCGCCATCGTAATAATGATCTCTAATACTTGTTTCTGCTGCCAAATCGCTTCCCCAAATTACTTCACCAAAATGATCGCCATCATATGAGCTATACGATATTCCAGAGATAAGTTCCAGTGCGTTTTTCTTGTATGTAACATTAGCGTTTAGTACATAAAAGTTATTATCTAACCACCTACGAACAATAACATCGGAACCTTCTTCAATTAAATTATTAAAATCTTCTGCAGATTCCTCCGCCTTATACTGCTCAAAATAGCCTTTTCCTTTGGTATAATTTAAACCTAAATTAGTAGACCAATTATTATCAAAACGTTCATTCCAATGCAATTGGTAATGGTCTTGCCAGTAGTTATCGGTTTCATTATCGTAAGTATATGGGTTTTGGCGGCGGTCTTCCTTTAATTCATCTTCCGTTAACCCGTACCAAGCTTGATATGTACGCTCAACATTACCAAAAGTTAAGGCTTTAATTATAGTACCACCGTCCTTATACACACCTTGTAAGAAATACGATTTTAAATCGGTAAAGGCACGATCCACATAACCATCTGAATCTATTTTTGAAAAACGTCCTGAAATTTCAAAATGATCATTTAACAAACCTGTACTTAATTTTACAGTATGTTTTCTTGTACCGTAACTCCCGAAACTATTAGCTATTAGCCCTGAAGCTTCTTGAGAGGTAGCATCGGTTAACAAATTTAAACTAGCACCAAATGCACCTGAACCATTAGTAGAAGTTCCTACACCTCGTTGTAATTGTAAACTTTCTGTAGACGATGCAAAATCACCTAAATTTACCCAAAAGGTTCCTTGACTTTCTGGATCGTTATAAGGAATTCCATTAATGGTTACATTTACTCGGGTTCCATCGGTACCACGAACTCTAATTCCTGAGTAACCAATTCCGGCTCCGGCATCACTGGTTGTAACCACCGATGGTAAAAAATTTAATAACGTTGGAATGTCTTGCCCTAAATTTCGCTTAGCAAGTTCTGCCTTAGTAACATTAGAATGCGTAATTGGCGAATCGGCATCTACACGAACTGCTTTTACTAAAACTTCTTCTAGGTTTTCTGTTGTTGTTGAATCGCTTTCAACTTGGTTTTGTTGTGCATTTACTCCTATTGAAACTAGGAGTATTAAAAATGTGAAAATCTTCCTTTGACGAGATTCCTGCTTTTCTAGGAATGACAAACTGCTGAATACATTTTTCATTACGATTATCTTTATAATCGAATAAAAAGAGGTCATTATTCTTTACTATTAATACTTATTTTGTGAGGTGTTTGGCTTTATTTACATAAATGCAACCTTGCCAAACATTACTCGTTAACACAAAACTGTGTTTACATTTCCTTAGCAGCATTACCTGCCCAGGTTCAATGGGTATGATCTCAGCCGATAATAGGCACCCCTTTTTTGAGAACGCTGCAAAGATATGTTAGAATAATGAATTTCGATTTAAGAATTTGAGATTTTTTTAATCGAGATCTGGTTTTTGCCTATTACTCTTTTTTTCAGACTGTTTGCGCTTACTTTTAAGACGCTTTTTAATTACAGACTTGGGTACTTTTGTTGGTTTTCGCTTTTTTGGAACTTTTAAAGCATCTTTTACAAGCGCAATAAACCGCTGGATAACGAGCTCTTTATTTTTATGTTGACTTCTACTTTCGCCACATTGCAGAATTAAAACACCTTCTTTTGTTAGTCGATTTTGAAGTTTAATAAGAATACGTTCCTTTTGGCCATCATTAAAAACTAAGGACACTAACACATTAAAAGTTAGCTCCACTTTTGAAGACACTTTATTTACGTGTTGCCCTCCACTACCCGAACTTCTAATAGCTTTAAAAGTTAATTCATTTAGTATGGCTTCTTCACTAAACATTAAATTCCTTGATGTACAGGCTTAAGTAAATCGTTTACTGTTTTAACCGGATTAAACGTTTCAAGAGGTACTTCAACAAAAATAGAATTCCAATACGCCATACTACCATTCCATAACCCAGGAAGTTCTAGAGCATCAATATCTACTCCATTCTGCGTTTTTGTGGTTATAAAAGCAGCCTCGGTGTCTACAAACTTAGTTAGATCAAACTTTTCACCTTTATAATTTTTAATGCCACAAACTAAATCTGTAGGATTAAAATGTGTGGCTTTATACACAATACCTTGTTGGTTTGTTTTACTGAAGTTAATTTGCGCAAATTCTACAATTTGTAACGACGTATTCCCTTTGGCATCCTTAACCCAAAACGGTCCTCCTCCTGGTTCGCCTTGGTTTTTAACCATCCCACAAACACGAATTGGACGGTTTAGTTTTTCTTTTAAATATTCGATTTTTTCTTGAGCTGTATACCTCTCAAAATCTGAAATAATAGGCACATTTAATCTATATCGTAAAAATAAAGCGATCACTTTAAAATCTGTATCAATTAAATCGCCAGTATCTAATTTGTGTAAATATTCAAACAACTTTTCTTGGGCCTCAACTAAAACTCCTGCTAATAATTTTTTATAATTAGATACCGCTATATTTCTATCGGCAACAACAATATTATCTATATTTTTAATAAAAACAATATCGTTATCTAGAGTGTTTAAATTTTCAAGAAGTGCTCCGTGTCCTGCTGGTCTAAACAATATAGAGCCATCTTTTTTTCTAAAAACTTCGTTTTCACTTGTAAGCGCAACGGTTTCTGTAGCTTCATTTTGATAAGAAAAGGACACATTAAATGTCGTTTTAGTGTGCCCTTCTATATGCTCTCTAATTTTATTTAATGTATTAGAAAAATATAATTGATGGTTTTTAGAAACGGTAAAATGAAGGTTAGCCACTCCGTTGGATGCCGCATATAAAGTCGATTCAAACAAATGCTCTTCAAAAGCTGTTTTTACTTGATCTTCATACTTATGAAATGGCAACAAGCCTTTTGGCAAAAAACTATAATTAAGCCCTTTAGCGTCCAACATGGTTTTAACAAACGCGACCTTTTGTTCATCATCTGACAACGATTCGAAGTTAGATTGTGTTTGTTTGATTTTCGAAATAACTTCGTTATAGAACGGAAAACGATCTATGTTTTCGACAAATTTTACTATTAGCGCATCGTTATTTCTTTCTGCATACTTTTTAATACTTAATTTTGAAGCCTCAAAATTATTCAAAAATTGAAATAAAAATTTAAACATTCGAGTAGCCGCGCCCGAAGCTGGCACAAACTTAACAATAGATAACTTGCTTAGTTTTGCTTCGTAAAAATTGATATACTCTTGCACCTCATTATCGTCATAACTTTCAATACCCTTACCAATGTTAGCCGCGGCTACCAAATTAGAAAAAGTCATTCCGTTTTTTAATCTAGATATTTGTGCCTCGACATCTTTTACAGCAATACCTTTACTTTTTAATTGTTTAATATCTTGTTCTGTAAACATTATACTTTGGAATTTAATAGTTTATCTATATGTTTAATAGCTGTTTCTAAACGTGTTTTTATATCACCTTTTAATAGCACGTATGGTTTGTTATATTTATCTAATGCATCTTGAAAAGCATTAAACATGGCTTCGCGTTCCTCAGGTCTATCTCTTAAATCATCTGCTTCCCAAGGCGTATCAATATAAGTTAAAAAATACAAATTGTACGAATTTTTCACTGCATATTTCTCTAGCATAGCATCACAACTTTCAGAATAAAAAGCTTCGGAATACACTTTGGTCTCCAACAAATCGGTATCGCAAATTAAAACAGATTCTGTTTTTTGAGCCAATTCATTTTCAAGTCTTATTTGTCCTTCGGCAATAGGCAATAAATCTTCTAACTCACAGGTTTTCCTATGGTCGTTCCATTTTTTTTGAAGATACTCACGCGCATATTCTGGAACCCAAACGGAACTATAATACCGTGCTAACTGACGAGATAGTGTCGTTTTTCCCGTAGATTCTGGCCCAAATAAAACTACTTTTATGCAGTTAGCGGGTTGCTGTTTATATTTTTCTTCCATGCTAAATAACCAAAAATTGCAATAACTGTAAATCCTAAATATTGAAAACTAGTAAATGTAAACCCCTTATAAAAATATAAAGGAATAGAAATAAGATCTCCAATAATCCAAAAAATCCAATTCTCTAATTTATGCCTTGCCATTAACCACATTCCAACAAAAAATATAGCTGTTGTAAAAGTATCAACATAAGCTACCCAACTTGTCCATTTACCAAAGGCTTGATAAACTAAGTAAACAAACAATAAGGTTGCTAAAAATATAATTACACTTATTTTTTTTTCGCTAAAGGACATTTTTGAAATGGGTGATACTTGCGTGTTGTTTTCCGTTCTTGTCCAAATGTACCAACCATAAATACTCATTATAAAATAATAGCCGTTAATCATCAAATCGCCTAACAACTCCCATTTATATAGCAAATACACAAAAATAACAGTACTTATCATACCCGTAGGAAACACTAAAATATTATTCTGTTTTGAATACCAGACAGAAAGAAAGCCAAAAATTACGGCTACAATTTCAAGAACTACATCAGTTGTTTGGTAATCGGAATATTGACCAAAGAAAAACTCAAAAAAGGCATTCATTATTAACATTTAAAGTTTTACTTTTTTATTTATAGAGTGGGATTAATTAATCATTTTCAGGTCTTCAAAAAACAAATCATCATCTTCAAAAGCGGTACCAATAACAACTAAATCTGCTCCTGCTTTGTAAGCTTGTTCCAATTGTGCCTTGCTTCGAATACCACCTCCAACTATTAATGGAATGTTTAATTCATTTTTAACAGATTTGATTATCTCTCCAGAAAGTGCATTTTCGGCACCACTACCAGCTTCCAAATATATAAGTTTCATTCCTAATAATTGACCTGCTTTGGCTGTATTTATGATTTTCTGAACTTCATTTCTGGGTATAGGATTGGTTTTGGTAACACGTTGTACAGCGGTTTCCTTGCCACTTTCAATTAAAATATAACCTGTAGAAATAACCTGTAATTCGGTTTTATCTAATTTTGAAACGGCTTCAACATGTTTACCTATTAAATATTCGGGATTTCTACCCGAAAGCAAAGACAAAAACAAAATAGCATCAGCTTTTCCTGTAATTTGAGTAATATCGCCAGGAAATAAAACTATGGGCAAACCTGTGTGTTTTTTAATTTCGGCAACCAACGTATCGGTTACAAAATCATCAACAGTACTACCGCCAACAAAAACGTGAGTGGCTATGGATGCGTTTACCTTCTCTATAAAAGCTCTTGTGTTTTCAACTAAAAACTTATCTGGATCAATCAAAACGGCTAATAGTTTTTCTTTTGCAGAAACCGATTTTATTATATCTTGATATATATCTTGTCTTTTTACCACGAATTCATTAATAATTTTCTTTGCGCTATGCTCTAATTTCTCTTTTCTTGTTTCTACTGTATAGCATAAGCACAGGTAAAACCTTCAAACTCTAAAAAGTGAATATTATATCGGTATTTTCTATTATTATAATCAATCCACGCTACGGTTTCATGATCACCATCAGAAAACGGAATCACTAAACAATGCTGTTTAAAACTAAGTCCTGGCGTACAAAAAAGCTTGTATAAAGATTCCTTAACACACCAAATAGCGGTTAATTTCTTTACATAACCTTCTGCCTTATCATTTAAATAATCATTTTCGTAATCAATAAACTTATGGGCAATTACGCTAATTTTATCACGTTGCTTCTCAATATCAATACCAACAATTAAATCGCTTATAATAACCGCTGAGAAAGTAAACGAGTGTGTAATAGAAATTTGCTTACCATCCTTTAAATGGGGTTTTCCATTTTCATCATAAAACAAATCGGCATCAGCGTATCCAAATTCTTGTAATAAGCAACGTACACTTAAAAACCCACGTTGGTGCAACTCACTTTTCATACCTAAAACACGATTTAACGCCATTTCTTTCAAATTAACAGCTGCCATTAAATCTGTGTAAGACTCAGTAATCTTCCAGATTTTAACAGTAGTTTGTGAATTTGGGGTAATGGTTTTGTATAAAGGCATTTAATATTCTAAAAGTTAATAGTTATCTTTGCAAACTCTAAGTTAATAATGTGTTTTTCAAAAGCGAATTTAAGTATTTTAAGTTCTAATCACAATGAAGCTTAGCATTAAAAAACAAAAGAAAATTACTATGAGTACAAAAACAATTCCTTACGTAGCTAGTAAAGTAAAAGACGCATCTCTTGCAGATTGGGGTCGCAAAGAAATAAATTTGGCAGAAGCTGAAATGCCAGGATTAATGAGTCTTCGTGAAGAGTATAAAAACGAACAACCATTAAAAGGAGCACGAATTGCTGGTTGCTTACACATGACTATTCAAACAGCTGTTTTAATTGAAACCTTACAAGCTTTAGGAGCAGAAGTTACTTGGAGTTCTTGTAACATTTTCTCAACTCAAGATCAAGCAGCAGCAGCAATTGCAGCAGCAGGAACATCAGTTTACGCATGGAAAGATATGACCGAAGAAGAATTTGATTGGTGTATCGAGCAAACACTTTTCTTTGGAGAAGATAGAAAACCATTAAACATGATTCTTGATGATGGTGGCGATTTAACTAACATGGTTTTAGATAAATACCCAGAATTAGCAGCAGGAATTAACGGACTTTCAGAAGAAACTACAACAGGTGTTCACCGTCTTTACGAGCGTGTAAAAAACGGAACATTACCAATGCCTGCAATTAACGTAAACGATTCTGTAACAAAATCTAAATTCGATAACAAATACGGATGTAAAGAATCTGCAGTAGATGCAATTCGTCGTGCAACCGATATTATGCTAGCTGGTAAACGTGTAACTGTTTGTGGTTATGGCGATGTTGGTAAAGGTACAGCTGCTTCATTTAAAGGTGCTGGTTCTATAGTAACAGTAACCGAAATCGATCCAATTTGTGCGTTACAAGCTGCAATGGACGGTTTTGAAGTTAAAAAACTAGAAACTGTTGTTGCAAATTCAGATATTATTATCACAACTACAGGAAATAAAGATATTATCCAAGGGCGTCATTTCGAAGCCATGAAGGATAAGGTTATTGTATGTAACATTGGCCACTTCGATAACGAAATCGATATGGCTTGGTTAAACAAAAACCACGGCAACACAAAAGATACCATTAAGCCACAAGTAGATAAATATAATATTGCTGGAAAAGACATTATTATACTTGCCGAAGGGCGTTTAGTAAACTTAGGTTGTGCAACAGGGCACCCAAGTTTTGTAATGAGTAACTCATTTACAAACCAAACTTTAGCGCAAATCGAACTTTGGAAAAATGCCGATGCTTACGGAAACGATGTATATATGTTACCAAAACATTTAGACGAAAAAGTAGCAAAATTACACCTAGCAAAAATAGGCGTTGAGCTTACCGAGCTTCGCGAAGAACAAGCGAGTTATATTGGTGTAACTGTAGATGGTCCATATAAGCCAGAACATTACAGATACTAAAAATTCCAATTATAAAATTCCAAATCCCAAGCATTCGTGTTTGGGATTTTTTTTTGCTTTAATTAGTCCTGAAATAAGATTAATTGAAGCTAGAAGTTGGGCGTTACTTTTTACTCATACCTACAAGGTTTTTTTTGTAAACCTTGCAGGATCGCAAAAAGTCGGGCTATCCGCTACAAGTCCTCGCACCTCCTACGTCGGGCTGCGGGCTTTCCACTATTATCCCTAACGCGAGTGCAGTACTTAAAACCACATTATAAGTTTAAAAGTATAATATGGGTACAATTAAAAATCTAGATAAGACACATTAAACCCGTTACCTAAAAGCGTTTTCATAACCTCGGGATTTCCGTTAGTAAAAAATTGCGATTTAGATTTAGCCTTTGCATTATTTAAAAGATTATGTTCTTTTAACACAGCCTTGGTTTGTCGTGCTACAGCTTCACCAGAATCAATAATTTTAACATGTTTTGGCAATAATTCTAAAAGAATAGGCATTAAGTAAGGGTAATGTGTGCAACCCAAAACCAAGTAGTCAATATTAGCTTTAATCATAGGCTCTAAATAGTCCTTTAAAAGCAATTTCATGGCTTCTGTATGCAGTTTACCAGCTTCAATTAACTCTACAATACCATCGCCTATTTGCTCTACAATAGTAACATCTTTAGCAAACAGTGTAGCCGTTTTAGAAAATAAGGCACTACTTAAAGTCCCTTTAGTTGCTAGGATGCCAACTGCATGCGTTTGGGTTTGTAAAGCTGCTGGTTTTATTGCTGGCTCAATACCAATAATGGGCACATTATATTGCGCTCTTAAATACGTTATAGCATTTGTTGTGGCGGTATTACAAGCTACTACAATTAGCTTACAATCTTTACTAAGTAAATATTCGGTATTTTTTATACTTAAGGCTAAAATAGCCTCTTTACCTTTTGGTCCATAAGGCGCGTTAATACTATCGGCAAGATACATAGTATGCTCATGAGGTAAAAGCGCGTGTATTTCTTTCCAAATGGAAGTTCCTCCAACCCCAGAATCAAAAATACCAATAGCTTGTTTACTCATAAGTTTAACAAAAATAAAAAAGCTGCCTTTATAAAAGACAGCTTTAAAATTTATTTTATAGTAATTTTATATTAGATACCTAATTGCTTCTTTACATCAGCAAGAATATCTGTTCCGTTAGCTACAATTAATGTTGCTCTATCAATTACATATTCGTATCCTTTAGCTTTTGCTACTTCGTTAATAGCGTTCATAGCAGCTTCTTGAATAGGTTTAAATAACTCAGCTTCTTTAGTTGCTAAATCTTTTTGAGCATCTGCTCTAAATTGTTGAATACGTTGTTGCTTTTCTTGAAGTTCTAAACCTCTTTTTTGGTTTTCTTCATCTGTCTTTGTAGATGCTTCAGCTTCGTATTGTTTTACCGTGTTTTGGTATTCGGTAATTGATGCTTGAATATCTGTTTGGTACGTTTTACCTAAAGCTTCAATTTCAGCTTGTGCAGTTTTAGCTGCTGGCATTGCTGCAATCAATTCTTGTGTGTTTATATGCGCAACTTTACTTTGTGCTTGCGTAAAACTAACGGTTGCAAAACATAGTGTGATTGCTAATAAAAGAGTTTTAAATTGTTTCATTTTTAAATAGTATTAAGTGTGTTATAAATTAATTATTGTTGTTTATACTGTCTTTTGCCTTTTGGCGTTCTTCTAATATTTGTTTTTTTCTTTCTTCAAGGGCTTTTTTTCTAGCTTCCCTTTCTGCTAATTTTTTTTGTCTGTTTTCTTCAATTAGTTCTGCCTTGGTTTTAGTAGCTGCAGCTTCTGTTTTATAACTTGCCTCCGATGCTTCTGCATTACCTGCTCCTGGTACACCTGGAGGTCCCGAAGTGCTATTTCTAGCATCTAATTTAGCTTGTTTAGCATTTTCTCTGTCTTCTAATACCTTCTGGCGTCTAGCTTCTGCTTCTTTCTTTTTAGCTTCTCGAGCAGCTAAAATTTCTTTTCTGCGTTTTTCAACAGCACTTTCTCTTTCGGCTTTCTTTTCTTCTAATGCTTTTTCTCTAGCTTCAAGTTCTTCGTTAATTTCCGGAATTAACTCTTCCTCTTCTGCCGCTTTACGTTCTGCTTTGGTTGTTGCTTGCTTACGTTTAGAAGTTCGCGTTATACTTCTTAAAACTTGCTCGCTAACATCAAATTGTTTTGCCGAGAATAACATAACGGCATCTGAAGATTTATCGAAAATAAAATCATACTTTCTGCCTTCTGCCATATCTTGAACGGCTGCAAATATTTGATCTTGTATAGGCTGCATTAATTGCCTTTTTTGAATAAATAAATCGCCATTAGGACCAAAACGTTTTTGTTGATAATCTAAAATTTCATTTTCTTCAAAAGTGATATCCTCTTCACGTTCATCAACAAGCTCTTTTGTTAAAAGTGCTTTTTCATTGCTTAAGTCTTTTCGCTTTTGCTCGACTGTTGTTAATTTAGATTGAATCTCATTTTTCCATTTTTGAGCTTTATCATCTAACTGTGCAGTTGCTTCTTGATACTCAGGAACATTCTCTAAAATATACTCGGTATCTATATAAGCTATTCTTACACCACGTTGGGCGTTAGCATAAAAGCTTAGCATAAAAACTAATGTCAGTAAATAAAGAACGTTATTTTTCATCTGTTAATATTTTATAATTTTTTGGTTATAAATTCTAAAATGACAGATGATCTTTCTGTCTTTTGGAATTGCATCTTCAAAATTAACGAATTTTAACGTTAAAAATTTCAATTCTGTTGTAAATCATCAATGTGTTATTAGAAAATATCGTGCCAAAGTATTTTTTTACCTAAAACTGTTGTCCAATTATGAAATGTGTTTCCCATCCATTTTTAACAGTTTGCCCTGGTAATGGGTCGAAACCGTGACCAAAATCAATACCTAATAATCCAAAGGCTGGCATAAATATACGTATACCTAAACCGGCAGATCTATTGATGTTAAACGGATTAAAATCTCTAAAAGAATCGGAAGACGCACCACCTTCTAAAAATCCTAAGGCATAAATTTTAGCAGATGCTTTTAAAGTAATTGGATAACGTAGTTCTAATGAAAATTTATTGTAAATACTAGAACCATCTTGCGATGCTTGACCAGTACTTTCATCTAAATGTGTTAACGATTGGTTTGGATATCCACGTAATTGAATAACTTCTCTACCATCTAAAGAGTAATTTGCTAGTCCATCACCACCTAAATAAAAACGCTCGAATGGTATAACACCTCTATCTTGATTATAAGCCCCTAAGAAACCAAACTCTATTTTTGGTCTTAAAACTAAATTTTTAGTGATTTGAGTATACCACTCTCCAGAAAACTTAACTTTATAAAATTCTAACCAGTTATAACGCTTTTGATCTATTTCTGTAATATCGTTGTTAGCTGCAATATAATTAGGATCGGTTGTACTTGTTGCATTAGATCGACGCTCTAAGGCTTCATCATAATCTTCTGATAATTGCTCATAATCTACACCATTAAATAATGAATACGGAAATGAGAATTTTGTTGAGAACGAGAAGTTAGAACCACCTGTTGGGAAAATAGGATCTACACTTGTATTGTTTCTACTTAAGCCAAAGGTATATGATAAGTTATTTGAGAAACCATCACCAAATGTAAATAACCCAGTGTTGTAGTTATTTAAATCGTAACGTTGGTAACTAATAGCTTGCGATAATGTAAAATAATCATCTGGCACTTGTAAACGTTTTGCTAAACCAAACGTAATACCTGTAATATTAAAACTTTTACTTTTATCTGCATTACCAGTTGTGTAATCGTATAAAAACTGCTTAGTATGCGATAATGATGTAGAAAACTGTACAGGTCGTTTACCTCCTAACCAAGGCTCAGAAAATGAAAAGCTATAGGTTTGATAAAAACGACTGGCTTGTAACCGCAACGCTAGTTTTTGACCATCTCCCATAGGGATTGGCTTATACGCTTCCTTTTTAAACATATCTTTAATAGAGAAGTTATTAAAGGATAAACCAAGTGTACCTATAAAACCACCACCACCATAACCACCTTGTAGTTCGATTTGGCTAGATCCGGTTTCTTTAACCGAATATTCCATATCGATAGTACCTTCAACAGGGTTAGGATTATTAAAATTTGGTGAAATTTCTTGAGCATCAAAGAAACCTAATTGCCCTAGCTCTCTAACTGTACGTACTACATTTGCTTTACTATATAGTTGTCCTGGACGTGTACGTAGTTCTCTATAAATAACGTGATCGTTAGTTTTATCGTTACCAACAACACTTACCGTGTTAAAATATGCTGGTTTACCTTCAGATATTCTTACCTCGATATCAATAATATTATCAACTGCACTTACCTCAACTGGATTGATGCTTGAAAATAAATAACCGTTGTTCTGGTATTGATTTGTAATATCCTGCGCATCTGGCTTAGAGTTATCTGCAATACGTTCTTGCAATAAAATTCCGTTATAAGTATCACCTTCTCTAATACGTAACAATCTACTTAATTGATCGTTAGTATAAACCGTGTTACCAATAAATTTAATTTTACCAAAGGTATATGGCTCACCTTCATTTACATCGATAACTAATGATATGGTTTTATCATCATTATAAATAATACTATCTGCTAATATTCTAGCATCTCTGTAACCATTCTCTTTGTATGTATCTATAACATGACCTAAATCTGCTTGATACGATGAATCAATAAATTTTGAACGTTTTAAAAGTCTTATACGCTTAATTTGTTTGGTCCCTTTCATGCTTTTTCTAAGCTGCTTATCGCTTAGTACATCGTTACCATTAAACGTAATCTTTTTAATTTTTACTTTTTCTCCTTTATCAATATTAAGCACCATATTTACTCTTGCTGTTTCAATAGAATCTTGAACTTCAATAGTATTTATATGCACCTTAGTATTAAGGAAACCGTCTTTTTTATACTTTTTAGTAAGGAAATTTTTGGTAGTGGTAATTAAATTTTCGGTAACCTTAGTTCCCTTTCTTAATTTGTTATCTTTAATAATACCTTCGTGCTTTCCCTTTTTAACGCCGTTAATTTTAAGCTCGTTAAGTTGTGGTAAATCGGATAGTTTTATTTGTAAATATGCTACATCGCCTTCAATTTTAGTAACATAAACTTCAATGTCGCTAAATAATTTAGAGTTCCAAAGTTTTTTAATGGCATTACCAATATCCTCTCCGGGTATAGTTATTACTTTACCTTTTCTTAAACCAGAATACGTGATAATGGTTTGCTCGCTAAAGGTTGTATTACCTGCTACTGTTATTTCTGCTAAGGTGTATTTAGTACCCTCGTTGAAATTTGAATTTTGGGCATAAATATTTAAGCAACTGATAAAAAATAATATTGATAAGCAGTGTTTTAAATAGGTATGCGTAGGTAATTTTTTAGCTAAGTTGTTCACTTGTTTTCCCAAATCGTCGTTCTCTTTTTTGATATTCAATAATAGCTTCATACAAATGTTGCTTCGTAAAATCTGGCCATAAGACACTTGTAAAGTATAATTCGGCATAAGCGATTTGCCATAGTAAAAAATTGCTTATACGTTGCTCTCCGCTTGTTCTAATAAGCAAATCTACGTCTGGTAAATTTCGCGTGTAAAGATGCTCATTTATAATTGATTCATCAATATTTTCGGCCGAAATTATATTATTTTTAACTTTAATACTAATTTCTTTAACACTGTTTATGATTTCGGCTCTAGAGCCATAGCTAAGCGCAAGAGTTAAAGTCATTCGAGTATTCTGCTTTGTACTTTCAATAACTTCGGTTAATTCTTTAAACACTTTTTTAGGCAACGTCTCTAGAGATCCAATTGCGGTAAGTTTAATATTATTATCTTGAAGTGTTTTAATTTCTTTTTTAAGCGAGGATACCAAAAGCTTCATTAAAGTTTGTACTTCTAGCTTTGGTCTGTTCCAATTTTCGGTAGAAAAGGCATAAAGGGTTAAGTTTTCTACACCTAACTCTGCACAAGCCTCTACGGTTTGTCTTACTGATTTTGTACCATTTTCGTGTCCAAAAGCACGTAACATACCTTTTTGTTTGGCCCAACGCCCGTTACCATCCATAATTATGGCAATGTGTTTTGGTAGTGCTCCTTTTAGTACGTTGTTTTTTAAATCCATTTTAATCTATGCAATAGCAAGGGTTTTCTCCAAATGTATAGGTAAGTGTAATTCCTGTAAACATATACCAATCATTATTATTTATATTTCCAAAACGAAATTGCTCTAAGGATCCAGAATCTGGCATACTACCATCCAACTCGTCTGAAAATGTATATCGTGCTCCTACTTCCAGACCCAAGATAAAGTTTTCCAATACATTGGTTTTAAAACCTAATGCCATTGGAATACCAAATGCCCAGCTTGAGGTATCTTCGGAAGTTTGAATACCGCTTCTAAAATAAGAATTATCATGATAGGCCATTGTAATTCCAGAAAACAGATACGGCGTTCCTAATCTTTTACCTGAATGTAAGTTAAAATCTATAAAGGTAAGCTCCATACCTAAAGACAACTCTGTAATTTTAGTTGAAAACTCGTAACCACGCTGAATACGCCTAGGATCGTCTGAGTTAGTATCTACACCTTCTAAATCGCTAAAAATTATTGAGGCGCGATACGAGTGCCTTTTACTTCTATTCCATCTATACATACCACCAATGGCTAATTGGTTTGGCGATATATAATCGGTAGCACCAACGTCTCCAATAAAATTACTTCCTCCTAAAAAAACACCAATTTCGTTAATTTGTGCGCTGCTTAGTTGGATGCATAAGATGCTTAATATCAATATGGTTAAATGCCTCATAAATATTCAAAAGTTTGCAAATATAATTAAATAACATTAGCTCATTATAATTTGAGCCTATTTGTATGGGTTTAAAACAGAAAATCTCTTAAATTATTGCTTTTTATTGAAACGAATATTGAAGACTATAAGTACTTTCTGATAGATTATTGGTATTAGATTTTAAAACAACGTGTTATTTAATTTGCATATAGAAACTGACTTATGGTTTTACTCCCAAAATTAGCGTACAGGTTTGCGTTAGGGATTGTACTGAAAAGCCCACAGCCCGAAGCAGGAGGTGCGAGGACTTGTAAGGGAAAGCCCGACCGCTTGTCCTGAGCGGAGTCGAAGGGTGTGGCGACCTTCCTGCCGGCAGGCAGGCGCCCAAAACTTATTTATTACGTTTATCTTCGCCCCAAAGGAGCTTTTTTCGGAGGGTGTCTAGAAAGCTTTCGTCTAATAAATCGATCATTTTAATTTTAAAATCGGCTTTCTTAATTTTAATAAGCGTTCCATTATCTAAAGTTGCAATTCTAGAGTCTAGAGATATTAAATGTTGTTTTTCGCGACCATGAACTCTTAAATGCACCTCGGTTGAATCTGGGATAACAAGCGGGCGCGCACTTAAATTATGTGGTGCTATTGGAGTTAACACAAAACTACTTGAACCTGGTGTTATTACGGGTCCGCCGCAACTTAACGAGTAGCCTGTTGAACCTGTTGGTGTGGATACAATTAAACCATCGCTCCAATAGGAATTTAAAAATTCATCGTCTAAATAAGTATCGATAGTTATCATTGCCGTGGTGTTTTTACGACTTACCGATATTTCGTTTAGTGCAAAACTCATGGCCTCGATATCTTTATTGCCCGACGATGTTTCGACGGTTAATAAACTGCGTTCGGATATGCGATATTTACCATCGATTATATTTTGAATGGCTTTTTCGATTGCATCTACTTGAATGGTTGCCAAAAAACCTAAACGACCTGTATTTATTCCAATAATTGGAATACCCATATCTTTTACAAACATGGTCGCTCTTAAGATGGTTCCATCGCCACCTATACTTACCAGAAGATCGAAACTTGGATCGAGTTCTGTAAAGGTTTTATATTTGTGATAATCCTCAATAGCATGAGACTCCTTATCTATTAATTTATGAAATTCAGTTTCGATATAAGCTTCGATACCTTGGTTTTCAAGATAATTAAATAGGGTTTCAACAGATTTTGGTGTTGTGGTATTATAATATCTTCCGAAAATGGCAACCTTCATAAATTAAAATTACATGTTTAAATATTTGTTTAAATAATCTGATCGCTCCTTTAAGGTTTCAATATAACCATCTTCTTCGTGGCCAGACACTATATTATAGCTGTACCTACGAAAGGTTTGAATAATTTCGTTTAGTCCAGTGTTTCCTATTTTTAAAGTGACTTGAACTAGGTCGGTATTCATTTTAGAAACAAAGGCTCCTAATAGTTTACCATCGTTAGACTCTACAATCTGGCTAATTTCGCTAAACGAATAATCGTTAATTCCTTTTTCGACTACTAGAATACCTCCTGCTTCAGAGAAAAAAGGAGATTCGCTAAATAAACTAATTACGTCGTTAAGTTCATAATAGCCTAAATACTCGTTTTGCTCATTTAAAACTGGCATAATATTGGCCGAATTTACCGCAAAGGCTTCTAAAACATCTAACCAAAGAGTGTTGCTTCTAACATAAAAATCTTCTAAAGCATACAAATAGGTTTCAATAGCTTTTTCACTATCAAAACAATGCGCATCAGTATCTGAAAAACAGCCCATATAGGCACCATTTTCGTTTTTAACCGGAATATGCGAGTACGTAAGCTGATTAAACAATTGTTTTAAATCGCTTGTTTCACTCTGGTTGCTTAATGGCGTTATGTCGTTTATAATAAGCTCTGAAAGTTTCATTTTGTAACTCCTATTTTATTAATACTATAAAATGTATTTGATTTACACTGATAAATTCTAACTGTAATTTATTGAAAAGCGTATTTTGTTGCAATCCTTTATAGAACTGCAAATTAATCAAAAAAATAGTATCTATGGCTGTTCTACTTTGTATTTTTGTACAATTAATTTGAGGTTTTCTTAAATTAAAAAATTTCAAATACATTCTATTTTAAAATTTGTTAGATGACTAAGTTAAGTGTTAATATTAATAAAATTGCGACTTTAAGAAATTCTAGAGGTGGCGATGTGCCTAATGTTGTTGAATTTGCAAAAGATGTACAGCGTTTTGGCGCCGAAGGTGTTACCATACACCCAAGACCAGACGAAAGACATATTCGTTATCAAGATGCACGCGATTTAAAACCGGAGGTTTACACAGAATATAATATTGAAGGCAACCCTATTGAATCTTTTATGAATTTGGTTTTAGAGGTTAAACCAACACAGGTTACTTTAGTGCCAGATGCGGTTGATGCTATAACTAGTAACGCTGGTTGGGACACCATTAAACATAAAGATTTCCTGGTTGATGTTATTAAGGAATTCCAAAACAACGGCATAAGAACTTCCATTTTTGTAGATCCTATTTTAGAGCAAATTGAAGGCGCTAAAGCCACCGGAACCGATAGAATTGAATTATACACCGAAGCCTTTGCACACCAATACAGTTTAGGAATTAAAGATGATATTGCGCCCTACATTGAAAGCTCTAAATTAGCAAATAGCTTAGGTTTAGGTATTAATGCAGGCCATGATTTATCTTTAGATAACATCCAGTTTTTTAAAGAAAATATTCCTGGTTTATTAGAAGTATCTATAGGACACGCTTTAATTGCTGAAAGTTTATACTTAGGTATCGAGAACGTTATACAAATGTATTTACATAAATTAAAATAATGCTTTTACACTCAAACATTTTAGGAGAAGGAAAACCATTTATTATTCTTCATGGCTTTTTAGGCATGAGCGATAACTGGAAAACCCTAGGAACTCAATTTAGCGAACTTGGTTACCAAGTGCATTTAGTAGACCAACGTAATCATGGTCGTAGTTTCCATGATGATGCTTTTAATTATGAGGTTTTAGCCGAAGATTTAAAGCAGTATTGTGATGCACATAATTTATCTAATATTGTTTTACTAGGTCATTCTATGGGAGGCAAAACAGCCATGTTATTTTCTACAATATACCCAGAACTAGTTTCAAAACTAATAGTTGCCGATATTTCTCCTAGATTCTACCCAGTACATCATGATGCTATTCTAGAAGGCTTAAGCGCTTTAAATTTCGATACTATTAAATCTAGAACCGAAGCAGACAAAGCTTTAAGTCGTTACGTTTCCGACGTTGGAACACGTATGTTTTTACTAAAAAACCTATACTGGATTGAAAAAGGAAAATTGGCTTTACGAATTAACTTAGAGGTTTTAAAACAAGAAGTTGCCGAGGTTGGCGAATCCTTACCTAGTTACGCCAGGTTTGAAAAAGACACTGTGTTTTTACGCGGAGATCGATCTGAATATATTGGTGTTGGCGATGAAGCAATAATTAAAAATCATTTCCCAAAGGCTGATATTACTACCATCTCCAACGCTGGACATTGGTTACACGCCGAAAACCCTAAAGATTTTTCGAAAGCTGTAATTAATTTTGTAAATTCAAATTAAAATATCAATTATGAATTTAATTTTAAGACTATTACTAAATGCCGTAGCTGTATTTGCTTTGGCTAACCTATTATCTGGTGTGCAAGTAGATGGTTATGTAACTGCAATTATTGTAGCAGTCGTACTATCTATCTTAAACCTTTTAGTTAAACCACTATTGGTCCTTTTAACTTTACCTGCAACCATACTAACTTTAGGATTATTTCTATTAGTTATTAATGGGGTAATGATACTTTTAGCAGATGAATTTATTGATGGATTTTCTGTAGATAGCATTTGGTGGGCCATCCTGTTTAGCATCTTACTATCTATACTTCAATCAATTTTACAGTCTTTACTTCAAACCGATAAAAAGTAGTTAAACAGCTATTGTAAATCAAGTAATTAAAAACTTTGTTAGGATGTAAAAATATACTATTTTTGCATCCCAATTTTGGTAACAAAAATTGCAGGTTTTAAAACAAACCTTTATTGTTAAATGCCTGATTTAAGGCTTTATATCATTTAAAATGAATATTACAAGAGAAAACGTTGATGCATTAAATGCTGTAGTAAAAGTAGATATCGCTAAAGAAGATTATAGCGATAAGGTTGAAAAAATATTGGTAGATTACCGTAAAACAGCAAACATTCCTGGATTTAGAAAAGGACATGTGCCAATGGGTATGGTAAAAAAACAATACGGTAAAGCTGTTTTAGTTGACGAAGTTAACAAACTATTACAAGATGCTTTAAACAAGTATTTAACTGAAGAAAAATTAGATGTTCTTGGACAACCATTACCAAAAACTCAAGATGAGATTGATTGGAATGCTGATAAATTTTCATTTGAATTTGAATTGGGTCTTGCACCAGAATTTGAAGTTGAATTAAAAGGCAAAAAAGCAATCACACAATACAACATTGTTGCTGATGATAAAATGATTGATGAGCAAATTGAACGTATTCAAAAACAATACGGAAAATTAGTATCTCAAGATGTTGTTGAAGCAGATAGCGAAATCACTGGAGCTTACACAAACGAAGAAAAAGAAATAAACAACACTGTAACACTAACATTAGATAAATTTAAAGGCAAATCAACTGCAAAACAATTTATTGGTGCTAAAGCTGGCGATGTTATTACATTAAAAACTAAAGGTCTTTTTGAAGATGATCACGATTTAATGCACGCCTTAAAACTAGGTCATGATGATGTTCACGGTTTAGATATTGAAGTAAACTTTACAATTACTGAAATTAACAAACGTGAGTTAGCAGATTTAGATCAAGAGTTATTTGATAAACTTTTTGGTAAAGATGGAGTAACCTCTGTAAGCGAGCTTAAAGCAAAAATTAAAGAAGATGCTGAAAAGCAATTCGTGCAACAAGCCGATCAAAAGTTACTAAACGACGTTACTGAGTATTTAGTAGAAAACACAAAATTCGATTTACCTGCAGAATTTTTAACGAAGTGGATGCAAACTGCTGGCGAAAAAGAAATGGATGCAGAACAAGCTAAAGAAGAATACGAAAAGTCTGAAAAAAGCTTACGTTACCAGTTAATTGAAGGTAAATTAATCGAAGCTAACAATGTGCAAGTAACCATGGAAGACATTAAAGGTCATGCCAGAGAAATGATTAAAGGTCAAATGGCTCAATTTGGTCAAATGAACCCTTCTGATAAAGAATTAGATGATATTGCTGCACGTGTATTAGGAAATCAAGATGAGGCACGTCGTATCTCAGAGCAGTTAGTAAGTCAAAAATTACTAAATGTTTATAAAGAAAAAGCAAATCTTAAGGTTAAAGAATTAAGTTACGAAAACTTTGTTAAAGAAGTGTACGGCGACAAATAAATAAATTAAAATTGCTTATATTTAAGCGCTTAAATCTGCGGGTTTAAGCGCTTTTTTATTCAAAAAGAAGTTTTAATTTAATTTTCATAAGCTCACTTACATGTAAGTCAAGAGTTTAGCACATAAAATTTAGAAAAGATTATGGATTACGCTAAAGAATTTGAAAAATTCGCGATAAAAGATCAAGGGATAAGCAGTACGTATTACAATAAGATTATTAGTAGCATGTACCCTACCAACTTAACACCAAACATTATAGAAGAACGCCAAATGAATATTGCCGTTTTTGATGTGTTTTCGCGTCTAATGATGGATAGAATTATTTTTCTTGGCACCGGAATTAATGATCAAGTAGCCAATATTGTACAAGCTCAACTTTTGTTTTTAGAAAGTACAGATGCGAACAAGGATATTCAAATCTACATTAATTCTCCAGGAGGTAGCGTTTATGCAGGTTTAGGTATTTATGATACGATGCAATTTATTAAGCCAGATGTAGCCACTATTTGTACAGGAATGGCAGCTTCAATGGGAGCCGTTTTATTATGTGCAGGTGCAAAAGGTAAACGTAGTGGCTTAACACACTCTAGAGTAATGATTCACCAACCATTAGGTGGTGCACAAGGGCAAGCTAGTGATATTGAGATTACGGCTCGCGAGATTTTAATTCTTAAAGAAGAACTATATAAAATTATAAGTAAGCATTCGGGGCAGGATTACGACAAAGTATATGCAGATAGTGATAGAGACTACTGGATGAAGTCTGATAAGGCCAAAGAATACGGTATGATTGACGAAATTTTGGCTCGCAAATAAATTATTTGTAATTTTAAAGAATTGTTAGAGAGGTATTTAGAACCTTTCCCTCCAAAAAAATAATAAGATTAATGGCAAAGGAAGAATTAGAATGTTCGTTTTGCGGTCGTAAAAAACCTGAAACTAACTTGTTAATAGCAGGCTTAGATGCTCACATCTGCGATAGATGTATTGAGCAAGCACATGGTATTGTAATAGAAGAGTCTAAACAAAGTGATAGCAGCGATTTATCTGCAGAATTAAAATTACGTAAACCTCAACAAATTAAAAATTTCCTTGATGAGTATATTATTGGCCAAGGCGCTACTAAAAAAGTAATGTCTGTTGCCGTATATAATCATTACAAACGTTTACTACAACCACCTTCAAAAGATGATATTGAAATACAAAAAAGTAATATCATTATGGTTGGGCAAACTGGTACCGGAAAAACCTTAATGGCAAAAACCATTGCTAAAATGTTAAACGTGCCATTAGCTATTGTTGATGCTACTGTTTTAACCGAAGCTGGTTATGTTGGTGAAGATGTAGAAAGTATTTTAACACGTTTATTACAAGCCGCAGATTACAACTTAGAAAAAGCCGAAAAAGGCATTGTATTTATAGACGAGATCGATAAAATTGCACGTAAAAGTGATAACCCATCAATTACGCGCGATGTATCTGGTGAAGGTGTACAACAAGCCTTATTAAAACTTTTAGAAGGAACCGTTGTAAATGTTCCGCCAAAAGGAGGACGTAAACATCCAGACCAAAAATTTATAGAAGTAAATACAGAAAATATTTTATTTATTGCTGGTGGTGCTTTCGATGGTATTGATCGTGTTATCTCTAAACGATTAAACATGCAAGCGGTTGGTTACAGTGCTTCCATGTCAGATGATGTTGTAGATCAAGAACATTTACTGCAATACATTATACCAAAAGATCTAAAAGATTTCGGGTTAATTCCAGAAATTATTGGTCGTCTACCGGTTTTAACATATATGGATCCTTTGGATGCCGATACATTAAGAGCCATTTTAACAGAGCCTAAAAATGCCATTATAAAACAATACAAAAAGTTGTTTGAAATGGATGAAATAGAATTCTCTATTTCTGATGGAGCCTTAGGGTTTATAGTTGGTAAAGCTATCGAATATAAATTAGGAGCTAGAGGTTTACGTTCTTTATGCGAAGAAATTTTAACTGATGCTATGTTTGAGTTACCAAGTAGCAACGAAAAGAAATTAAATGTCACTAAGGCTTATGCCGAAGAAAAGTTAACAAAAACAACTTTAAAGAAACTGAAGGCAGTATCATAACATATTAATAATTGGGGCGTTACCTATATCCTGAATTTAGTTCAGGATATAGGTCGCGCTTTCCACTATATCTTTTAAATAGAAAAAACTGCCCAAAAGCAGTTTTTTCTATTTAAAAGGATGCCGTTTCAATCCCTAACGCAAAAAAAGCGATTTGTAACTTAAAACAGCTTAATGTTTAATAATAAAACTCTTTGTGACTTTCTCCTCTCCATCAGATAACATTAATATATAAAAACCTTCTTTAAGGTTTTCTGTTCCAATGTTTACAGATTTGCCTTTATGTTGTTTTGAATATAGTTTATATCCATAAACATCATAGATTTCATAATTTAAATTTATTTCATCTTTAGATTTTTTACTCGATTCATCTTCAGAAACTATGGTAGTAAGAATATTTATCTCTGAACTTGCAGGATTAGGAGAAATTCTAGCACTATATGGTGGTTGGTTAGTAAATGTTCCACATTTTTTAATAGGCTCATCATAAAAACTTCCTTTAGAACCGCAACTATTGGTTATGGTAACAAATAGTTCGAAAGAATTAGATTGATAAAATTTTGGTAATTCTACATTTAGCGTGTTACCATTTGGATAAAAATTCGCTCCCGAGATTGGGAAGTAACTCCAATTTATTGAAGCATCAGGATCATTAGTATTGGCTTCAAAGTTTATGTAATGGTATTTACCTTGGCAATACTCATAGATTCTTACGATATTTATGGATGGCTTTCCTATTAAGATATTTTTATTTAAAATAATATCATTACAATCAGTATATATTGTACTTGTTAATGTTGCCTCGCCAGAGAAACTGCCATTTGGAGTAATAGTGACACTGCCATCATTATTAGATATTAAATTAAAACCTCCCGCAGGAGAAATGCTCCAACTTGGTGTTATATTAGGCGATAAGTTATCTAAAATATACGTTTCAGGATTTGATTCGCATGCTTCATTTTCTCCTAGAATAGTTAAATCTAAAGTTTCAGAACAAACTATTGAAGCGCATGAATAAAATGCATTATTATCTCTAAGCTCTTCTAATAACCAATTACCATTATTTAATGTAAACTGAATATGTTGCTCATTAGCTAAATCATTAGTAAAAAAATTATCAAAAGGCGTGTTTTTTGGAGCACTGGGCGGAGATAATGGCGAGTATGTTTTATTTAAATCTCCAGCACCTATAGTTTGGTTACCACTGCCAATATCTAAACTACTAAAAGTAGGAATAAAATTAAATTGGCCTTCTAATAGATAGTCGTTTAAATTTGGTGGTAATGTAACTAGCTCATTAATGTCATAAATACCACCACTAACATTATCAAATGGTAACATAGTTGATGAAGAATTAATATTTTCCTCATCAATTAAATCTTCTTCAATATTTATAAACCCTAAAACTTTCTTTTTAATGAAAATTTTCCCTTTATAAATATTTTTGGATTCTTGGTTTGGGAGTGCTTTTAAATTAAACTTGGCTTTAATATCTGTATTTGTAGAGAGAAATGTAGATACTACTTTTAAAGGATTTAACGATAATGCATTAATAGTCCCTAAAGCAAAAACGGAAATCACATACGGTAAATCTATAGTTTCATTGACATCAAATAATGTAGCATTATCTGCAAAACCAACTGGTATACCACACTCAGATCCATTAGCTATAGCAATATTTCTTATACCATTTTGTTGTGGATAGCCCATGTTGCTATATTCCGTAATAAAACTATTATGCAATGTATTGTTATTTATAGACACATTATCTCCTGTACCTTGTAATTGGTAAAGCAACATCTGTTGCGCGGCAGGGGTTTGTAAAAGGGCTATTCCTTCTTCCAAGTCTGGAGCAATATCTGTAATATCAAAAATATTAACATCAAAAAGGCTAAAAAATACAGGTAAGCTAATGTTTTCTCCTACTAAATGCCTTACTAAAGCTTGATAAGCTAATGGTATATTAGCGCCTTGGTGTGGTGCATCATGGCTTATATATAATTTTGTATCATGAATTTCTGATTTGATTTCCATATCCCGCAAGGCATAGCGCGCTACCAAACCACCCATACTCATACCCATTACAACGTTTTTCTCCGTACTGCCAGCTGCGGCTTTTCTAGTATTTACGGTGTCAATTACAGCTTCTACTACTAAAGCATTACGCTGTATAAAATCGGTAGCGTTTAAAAAATCTATAAACACCAAATCATAATCTTCATCTTCGATGGCTTCATTTAAACTATAGAGTATACTTGGGTCTGGATTTATATCCACTTCGATACCTCCAGGATCATCTCTGTTGATAAAACTAAAATAATTAAACCTTCCATCTGGGTCAAAACCTTCAACCACAATCAACGGCTTGGTTAATTGGGTATGCCCAGGTGCCAGTTCTATGGTAACATTGGCTGCTCCAGAAATTCCTTGCCAAGCATCTCCAGCAATAATTTCCGGAGTAGCTCCAAAGCCATTAAACCTTGCTGCATAATTACCTTGAGGGGCAATATAATCTATCCAAATTTTAGAATGACTGTAAAGCGTAGTGCCTCCAGCATATACAAACTTTACTTTAAGTTCTTTTTCTCCTCCAGAGGTATAGGTAATTGGGTAAGTTGTATTTAAATTTATGGTTTGATACCCTGATCCATTACCAAAATCTACTTGCACTTGATTTAGCGATGCGCTAGAATTAGTATACACCATATTACTAGGTAGTTTAAACGAAAAGGTATTACCTTGCAGTTGCTTTTTTAATGGCGTTACAGCAAACACTGTTTTGGTATCGTAAGGGTTTCCCAGCTACGTCATAAATACGATCATTGCTTACGGTAACATCGCCATTGGTGTAAGCATTGGTTTTGTATTGTTGATATGTGTAATATTGGGTTGCTAAAAGCACATCTGTATTAGCATTACTTTGTTGAGACTTCAAGAAATCAAATACACTATCGGGAGCTTGCATACCAGAAGCTACATTGCCTACACGCATGGTATAAAGTGAACTGTAAAGGGATTGCCATTGCGTGTTGTCTACCAAATTAGTAGTACTTATTGTACCATTGTAAGCTTCAACTTCATTAAAACGAATCCCGAATTCCTTTAAATAACCAGTAGTGACCTTTGTTTTGTCAATATTACCGAATACGTGTTGCATACGGTTATAATAGTCGTTGTTTTGTGTGTGACCATAAAAAAAGGACATACAAAGTACTGTAAAAACGAGTAGTTTTTTCATAATAAGAATGGATTAAAGGTTAAAAAAAGTTATCTATGGAATATATTTCATATCGAAACGACCATCTGTTATATTTATGGTTTCACAATTATCTGTTACTGTTGAAAATTCAAACGTGCCTGAAACTATGTAGTTAACTCTATCAAATTTTGACAGCTTAATGCTTCCTTCATATGTATCAAGATACTCATACGAGCAGTTTACGTTGTTTAAGATTTTTCTGAATTTTGATATATAATTTGGATATGAAGTCAAATCATAACTGGTATCTATATCTAAAGGAGCTTCCAAGTTAATAGTAATATCTATATCTTCATTACTATTCTCTTCCCCCCCACCCAATTGTAAAACTCCTCCTTGGTAAATTGCTGTAATTTCTCGACTGTTTGAAACGCTTAATGGCTTTCCATTAATCAAACACCCAAATGTATTCTCCCCAGTTTGGGTCCCAAGTGGTAATTGGTCTATGGGATCTTTTGAAACATCATCATCGTTTATACAACTTGTAGTATTTAAAGTTATTAGAGGTATAATAATTAGTATTAAAATTAATTTTTTCATGGGTTTTATTTTTATTTTAAAATTAAGTAATTTCTTTAATTTAGAAATACGGGTTTTCCGCATTTGGTGTTATGTTATTGTCAAATTTAGAATTTACATCAACTAATTTAGTAGCAACATGAGCTTCAACTTCATTAAAACGAATCCCGAATTCCTTTAAATAACCAGTAGTGACCTTTGTTTTATTAATATTACCGAATATGTACTGCATACGGTTGTAATAATTGTTATTTTGTGTATGCCCATAGAAAAAGGCCATACAAAGTACTGTAAAAAAGAGTAGTTTTTTCATATTTAAAATTTAATTTATGGAGTGTATTTTACATCAAAACGTCCATTTGTGATTTTTATATCTTCACAGTTATCAGTAACAATTGAAAAACTAAATGCTCCTGAAATTATATAATTAACTTTATCTATCTTTGAAAACATAATAGATCCCTCATAAGCATCTTCTATATTATATTTACATTTATCCAAAATATTAAAATCAGTATATTTTGAAACCTCTACTAGACTGTAAGGCGTATTTTCTTCTATAGGTCCTCCAACAAACATTACTATATCTATATCTATGTTATCATTTTCTACCCCCCCTCCTAATTGTAGTTGATTTTGTTGATAAATTGCAGTTATTTTTCTAGTATTAGAGACAACAACAGGTTTTCCATTAACTAAATATCCAAATGTATTCTCACCAGTTTGAGTTTTAGGGGGTAGTTGGTCTATAGGGGCTTTTGAAACATCATCATCGTTTTTGCAACTTGTAGTGTTTAAAGTTATTAGAGGTATAACAATTAGTATTAAAATTAATTTTTTCATGGGGGTTTATTTTTATCTAAAATAAAAGTAAGAAAAAAAAAACAGCGCAGTTAATAAGTAGAAGTGCTTGTTTTATCAAATAACTCAATATTTAACATTTTTTTATTGCGGGAAAACCGTAAATAGGAACTTTGTAACATAAAAAACCACGCAAATAGCGTGGTTTTTTAGTTAGGAAAATTAATTAATAATGGATATCTATATAAAAATGTTTATGTCTGTTTCAAAACTTTTGTAAATATATATCTAATAAAGGGCTGAGCAATATCAGTTTCTTGTCTTTTAGACTATAAGATAAAATACTCGACTAAAAACTTTTTGAGCAACACGTTATCGATTTTGATGTATTTAATCGGTTTAATATGTTTTAAATAAAAACCATGATTGTACGACTAAATGTATTTGAATTAGAGCAAAGCTATTATGCTACATTAGATTTACATGAATATAGAAATAAGAATTTCAGCTGTCTGTCAGTTAGTTGAAATCAAGTCTTTATTCTTATATCTATGTTCTTAATTTTTTATTCAACAATTACAAACTCCACACGCCTGTTGGCTTGTAAATCACCATCAGAGCAGCTCGTTTTACAATCAATAAGTGGTTTAGTTTCTCCATAACCTTTAGATACTAAACGATCTTTAGAAATACCGTTTTCAATTAAATAGCTAACTGCAGATACCGCACGTTTGTTAGATAAATTTAGGTTATAAGAATCTCTACCTTTATTATCCGTATGTGCGTTAACCGCTAATTTCATGTCTGGGTTGGCCTTTAAAACTTTTATCACTTTATTTAATGATATAAACGACTCTTCCTTTACATTCCATTTATTAAAATTAAAATAGATATTTTCTAATACAATACGCATTTCATTTTCTACTTTAGCAATTACTGGTTCGGTTGTATGTAATTCAATGTCCTTTTTATAAGTGGTTTCACTGCCGCTATTGGCGAAAAACTGTACCGTAGTGTCTTTAAACCCATCTTTTTGTGTCGATATGTTATAGGATTCAAATGGTGATACATTAAAGCTAAACGTAGCATCCTCTGCAGTTATTGTTTTGTCAATTTCGTTACCTTCATCATCCTTCAATATTACTATTGTATTTGGTAATTTAATTTGCGTTTCTAAATCTAAAATTTCCCCTTTAATAAATTGAACAACTTCATTATTGATTGCCGTATAAATATCGTAACCTCCTTTACCGTTTGGTCTGTTAGAAGATACATACGCTTTATTTCTAGCCGCTAAAAAATAGGCTATTTCATCGTATACCGTATTTATAGTATTCCCCATATTTCTTGGCACCTGAAATTCATTTTTAGAGTTCTTGCTCACAAAAAGATCGTAACCGCCAATGTTTTCGTGACCTTTAGAAGAAAAATATAAGTATTTATTATCTATGGATAGAGAAGGATACTTTTCGTCGGCCACCGTATTAACGGTATTACCTAGATTTACAGGAGTTCCTAAAGTACCATCTGCGTTAATAGTTGACACATATAAATCGAACCCACCAATAGCGTCTGGGTAATTAGCCGAAAAATATAATTTATCGCCTGTGTTATTTACAAAAGGCGTTTCAATAGAAACATTAGTATCGTTAACACTTAAAAGTTGGTTATTAATCCAATTACCATGAGAGTCTTCTTCTAATTCAGCTTTGTATAGTTTAAACTCAAGTGAATTGTCTTTACTACTTCGAGTATAATAAACGGTATTTTCGTCAGGAGAAAAGGTTAATTGATCTTCGCTGGCATTGGTGTTTATAATTCTACTGAATAATAATGGCGAACTTAAAGAACCGTTTTTATCGATATCCAAACAAAATAATTCTTTAAAAGCCTCATGCGTATTAGGATCGATTTTAGCCAGTCCTCCAATTTTTTTTGAGGATACCATAATGAGTTTATTTTTAAAGAAACCTGAACCAATTTCGGCATATCGCGTACTAACACCAGCATCTAATAAATCGAAATTAAAACCGTTAGCGCTTATTGCAACTGGTTTAGCCACAGTATATGTAGGCAATGTATTTGTAGAATTGTATGGCGAGTTATTAAAAGCGATGGAATTGTTAGGGCCTTGAGCAATAATAAAATTGCATGCTAGGACAATGAAAAAACAAAGTTTAGTTTTCATTTTGAGAGGGTTTAGGATTAATTCCTCGAAATGTAATATGGAACTAAAAGAATATTAAATTTATTTGATTAAATGGTGTTTAAAATCGTTAATTACCTGTTTTAGAGGGGAATCTGACAATAAAATTGATTAATCGTATAATTATAGTAAATGGGCGAAATAGCCGCTAATACTGAACTCTAAGCCCTTATTTTATGGTGATAAGCTGTGTAAATACTAATTACTTAAGATAATTACTAAACCCGCGTTAGGGATTGCAGTGAAAAGCCCACAGCGAAGGAACGTAGCGCGGACTTGTAATGGAAAGCCCGACCCTTGTGGTAACGCCCAAATATGTTTCAAAAAATTACTTTTAAAATACGTGTGGCAATGCCTAAAGGTTTAGCTAAACTGTATAAAAAAACCCGCTAACTATAAAAGTAGCGGGTTTTTTAAATTATTTAATTTGATTACCATCTTTATCGAAAAAGTGGTACTCTAAGTATGTGTAAGCATCTCTTGGTAAAATTTTAACCCATTTTTTGTGCTCTAAAAACCATTTAGTTCGCACAGATGGAATACCTTTTGTTAAAAAGGCTGCTATAAAAGGATGTGTGTTTAATGTCAACCTTTTATAGTCTTTTTTAATTAGTCTTTCAAGATCTTGATTGATTTTTTCAATCAAACCTATTGGTGCTTCTACCTCAGAGCCATTAATAATCTCATCGGGGTTTTCCTCGCGAGTTTTAATGTTCATTTCTGGGCGAACACGCTGTCTTGTAATTTGTATCAACCCAAATTTACTTGGGGGCAATATTTTATGTTTAGCTCTATCATCTTTCATTTCATCACGAAGATGGTTGAAGAGTTTTTGCCTGTTTTCTGCACTGGTCATGTCTATAAAATCTACTACAATGATTCCGCCCATATCACGCAAGCGTAATTGACGAGCCATTTCGGTAGCAGCTATTAAGTTAACCTCTAATGCAGTATCCTCTTGATTGTTTGCTTTGTTAGATCTATTTCCGCTGTTTACATCAATAACATGAAGGGCTTCGGTATGTTCTATTACCAAATAGGCACCTTTTGCCATGGAAACGGTTTTTCCAAACGAGGTTTTAATTTGTCTTTCTATTCCGAATTTCTCGAAAATTGGGTTGTTTGACTGATACAATTTAACTATTGATTCTTTCTCTGGTGCAATTTCCTGCACGTAATCTTTAATTTGATAATACAGCGTTTCATCATCTACAGTTATTCCTGTAAAGGTATCATTGAATATATCTCGTAAAATTGACGAGGCTTTATTCATTTCTCCTAATACTTTTGTAGGATGATGCGCTTTGTGTAGCTTTTTACACATTGCCGTCCAACGACTAAGCAAATTTTGTAAATCTTTATCTAGCTCTGCTACTTTTTTGCCTTGTGCTACCGTACGTACAATAACGCCAAAACCTTGGGGAGTAATACTCTTTACCAAGCGTTTTAAACGATCTTTCTCTTCTCGATCTTCTATTTTTTGAGAAATAGATATGCGTGTAGAAAAAGGTACTAAAACAATATATCGACCAGCAATAGATAGCTCTGAGCTAATTCTAGGCCCTTTTGTTGATATAGGTTCTTTTACAATTTGTACTAATAGCGATTGATTAGATTTTAATGCGTCGGAAATTTTTCCGTCTTTATCAATATCTTTTTCAAATGGGAAATTTTTTAAAGAAAATTCCTTTAGCTTACCTGTGCTTACACGTTTTGTGAATTTTAAAAGCGAAGGTAGTTTTGGCCCTAAATCATGATAATGCAAAAATGCATCTTTCTCATAACCTACATTAACAAATGCAGCATTTAGTCCAGGAACGGCTTTTCTGATTTTGGCTATAAACACATCACCAACAGCAAAGTCGTTACTATCTTCATCTTTCTGTAATTCAATAAGTTTTCCATCTTTTAATAAGGCAAAATCAACATCGTCAGAACTAGATCGAATGATCAATTCTTTATCCATTTAGTTAATTTTTGTCCCGATAAATCGGGATGGATTAAACATTATTTTTTCACAGGATTTTAATCCGTGGAGTTCAAACAACACCCAAAAAGGGTGTTAAAAAATTATTGAACTCATTTCAATGAACTTGTTTGTTTTTTAAAACCAAAAAAAGTAGCTAATCTAACTACTTTTTTGATTTATTTTTTCTTCTTGTGACGGTTAGCGCGTCTACGTTTCTTACGTTTGTGCGTCGCTACCTTATGTCTTTTACGTTTTTTACCACTTGGCATAAATAGTGTATTTTTAAATTAATAATTCGTTTTATTACTGAACATCTTCAGCACTTAGTTACTTTATTTAACGTCTACATTTGTTTTAACGCCTTCAACAAAAACTTTTGCAGGCTTAAATGCAGGGATATTATGAGCAGGTATTTTTATAGTTGTATTTTTAGAAATGTTTCTACCCGTTTTTTCAGCTCTAGTTTTAATAATAAAGCTACCAAAACCTCTCAAATAAACATTGTCTCCACCTTCTAAAGAAGTTTTTACTTCTTCCATAAATGTTTCAACCGTTGCTTGAACATCTCCTTTTTCAATTCCTAACTTCTCAGAAATTTTTGCTACTAAATCAGCCTTCGTCATTTTAATATATTATTTTTTTGTTACTAATAATTCTAAAAGGGATGCAAATATATGCATTTAATATTCAATATTTCAAACCTAATTCACTAAAATTTAATATTATAAACGTTTATTTTTGTTTCCTCGATTAAATGATTTTATGATATTTTCAAAAACGCTAATACATTGGTACTCAATACACAAACGCAATCTACCTTGGAGAGAAACCAACAACCCTTATTACATTTGGCTATCAGAAATTATTTTACAACAAACACAAGTTAAGCAAGGTTTACCTTATTATGAAGCTTTTGTAAGCAAATTTCCGTCTGTTTTTGATTTAGCAAATGCAGATGAAAGTGATGTTTTAAAACTTTGGCAAGGGTTAGGTTATTATTCTAGAGCTCGAAATTTACATGCATCGGCAAAATATGTGGCAAATGAACTAGAAGGTGTATTCCCTAATAACTATAAAGACCTACTGAAATTAAAAGGTGTAGGCGATTATACAGCAAGCGCCATTGCTTCAATTTGCTTTAACGAAGCTGCTGCAGTTGTTGATGGTAACGTATACCGAGTGCTATCTCGTTATTTTGATATAGAAACACCTATAAATTCATCAAAAGGTGCAAAAGAATTTAAAACTTTAGCTCAAGAGCTAATTGATGCAAAACAACCTGCCAACTTTAACCAAGCCATCATGGAGTTTGGCGCCACACAATGTAAACCTAAGAATCCAAATTGTACCACCTGCCCTTTTAATAGCAGCTGTTTAGCATTAAAGAGAAATAAAATAGCCGATTTACCGGTAAAAATAAAATCCGCGAAAGCGAAAAAAAAGTATTTTAATTTTCTAGTTTTTATCTCTGAAGACGAAAAAACCATTTTAGAAAAACGTAAAGGCAAAGGCATTTGGCAAAACTTATACCAATTTCCTTTAGTTGAAACTGACAATGAATTGACCGAAAAAGCATTTAAAAACCTAGTTTTAGATCATGATTTACTAAAAGATACGGCGTTTAAAATGTCCTTATATAATAAGGAGTCTTTAATACATAAATTATCGCACCAACATTTGTACACTAAATTCTGGATTATTAATACTAAAAAGCTACCTGTTAAAGGCGTATCAACATCAAAAATACGAGAATTTGCTGTACCTATATTAATAGGTAATTTTATTGAAAGCTTCAATTTTTAGATGTTTTGCTTTAACAATCATATTTTTTTATTAATTTTAAATAAATGCAAAGCAATTCAGTAATTTTGCAAGTACTTAAACTATAAATTATGGCAGGTTCGTTAAATAAAGTTATGCTTATTGGAAATTTAGGAGATGATGTGAAAATGCATTATTTTGAAGGTGGTGGTTGCATAGGACGATTCCCTATTGCTACTAGCGAAACCTATGTAAGCAAACAAACTAATGAGCGTATAACAAATACCGAGTGGCATAATATAGTAGTTAGAAATAAAGGTGCCGAAATTTGCGAAAAGTACTTAAGCAAAGGCGATAAAGTTTATATTGAAGGCAGGTTAAAAACCCGAAAATGGACCGACGAGAAAGGAAACGATCGATATTCTACCGAAATTCAATGTAATGATTTTACATTTCTTTCCACCAAAAAAGATAGTGAAAACAATAGCAGTGCGCCTACCGAACAAAAGTCTGCGCCACCGGCAGCACCAAAAGCAAATAGCGAACCAATAGAAGAAGATAATGACGATCTTCCATTTTAATAATTTTCTCGATAACTTATCGAGTGTACTATGTTTAACTAAACCAGTTGTAATTGGATCCTGACCCCGCGAGTTTTATACTACTAATTATGGCAATTGATGTTTCGATTGTTTTTGGATTTGCATTATTAGTGCTGCTTTTACTATGCTCTGCCCTTATTTCTGGAGCAGAAGTTGCTCTTTTTTCGTTAAATAGAAGCGATATTGAAAGCGGTTTAGAACAAAAATCTAAGCGTATTGAAATACTGTCGCAACTTTTAGAACGTCCTAAAAAACTACTAGCAACCATTTTAGTGGCAAACAACTTTATTAATATTGCCATTGTAATTTTATTTGCCTTTTTAGGCGATTTTATGTTTGGCAATATTACTAACCCTACCATTAAATTTATAGTAGAGGTTGTAGTTATTACCTTTTTAATCTTACTTTTTGGCGAAATATTACCTAAAATTTATGCCAGCCGAAATAATTTAAAGTTTGCCACATTTATGGCGTATCCGCTTAAAGTTCTAGATGTTATTTTATCACCAATAAGTTTACCAATGCGCAGTGTTACACTTGGCATTCATAATAAATTAGGGAAACAAAAATCTAATTTAAGTGTCGATCAACTTTCACAAGCCTTAGAACTTACTAGCGAAGAAGACACCACAAAAGAGGAACAAAAGATTCTACAAGGTATTGTTTCCTTTGGCAATACAGACACTAAGCAAGTTATGCGTCCTAGAATTGATATTTTCGCCTTAAATATCGAGAACAAATACCTAGATATTATGCCAGATATTATTGAAAATGGCTATTCTAGAATCCCTGTGTATCGCGAGAATATAGACACTATAGAAGGCATACTTTATGTAAAAGATTTATTACCTTATTTAGATAGAAAACAGTTTGATTGGACCACCCTTTTAAGAGAACCTTTTTTTGTGCCAGAAAACAAAAAACTAGACGACTTAATGGCTGAATTTCAAGAGAAAAAGGTACATTTAGCTGTTGTTGTAGATGAATACGGAGGCACTTCTGGATTAATTTCTTTAGAAGATATTATTGAAGAAATTGTAGGCGATATAAGTGATGAGTTTGATGATGAAGATTTAATGTACTCTAAATTAGACGACAACAATTATGTATTTGAAGGCAAAACGGCTTTAAAAGATTTTTACCGAATTATTAGACTTGAAGATGAGACTGTTTTTGAAGCCAATAAAGGTGAAGCAGAAACCGTTGCTGGCTTTGTTTTAGAAATATCAAAGAGTTTCCCAAAACTAAATAGTAAAATAAATTTCGAAAATTACGTTTTTACTATTGAGGCTATGGACAAAAAACGTATTAAACTTGTTAAATTTACCATACTATAATTACTGAATACTGAGACTGAAAACTTCATGATTGTAAAAACAAAAACTTACTACCTACTTAAAAGTCTATTCTTATCTTTTGTTTTGGTGCTAACAGCATGTGATGAAGACTATGTACCCAAACCAAAAGCAGAACTAAGGTTAGACTATCCAACAGCCAATTATGTGGATGCTAATTTAAATTTGCCTTTTGCTTTTGAAAAAAATTTACTAGCAACTAAAGTGGAATCTAAAGCGTTAAAATCACCTACCGAGAGCTATGGCATTAATTTAGAATATCCTGCATTAAAAGGTACCATTTTTTTAACCTACAAGGCCATTAACAACGACCAAAACAATTTTAAAGCCTTTTTAAGAGACGCTCAAAAATTCACCTTAGAGCATACTAAAAAAGCAGACGAAATTCCAGCCTACCCCTTTGAAGATAAACAAAGTAAGGTATATGGCATGCTATCTGAAGTTAAAGGCAATGTGGCATCGCCAGCGCAGTTTTACGTAACAGACAGTATCAACCATTTCCTAACAGGCTCTTTATACTTTTACGCTAAACCAAACTACGATTCCATTTTACCAGCAGCAAACTATTTGCAAAAGGATATTAAACACATTATGGAAACCATTAGCTGGAAATAAAAAAGGCTTCCTACACGGAAACCTTTTTTTTAATTATGTATTTGTAAAAAATTAAATTACGCTGCTTTTTTAACGCAACATGCTTCTTTACAATCTGGCTTACAAGCCATTTTTTCGCCTTCTTTTAAACCTGCCTTACAACACGCTTTCTCGCAACCTGGTTCGCAAGTTTTTTTGTCTTTATCTGCACAACACGCTTTTTTACAATCGGCAGCACAAGCTTTTTCCTTAGAGAAATCACTAACCGTTTTCATGTTACTTACCTTATAAACATCGGCAACATTAACTACGGCATCTTCCAAAGATTTTGGGGTTACCTTGGCTTCATCATATTCTACCATGGCTAATTTTTTATCAAAAGAAACCGTTGCAGATTTCACCCCATCCATCTTAGAAATTTTCTTTTGTATAGTCGCAGCGCACCCTATTTGGCACGTCATACCATCTATAGTAAATTCTGCTTTAGCATAAGTGGCATTAGGATCTAAATTTTTAGCCACCGCATTTTCAACCTCAACAGTTTTTACTTCAGGACTTTTATCGTTTTTACAGCTACTAGCAAAAATAGCAACTAGTGCAAGTGTTAAAATTAGTTTTATTGAATTCATTTGGGTTTTATATTTAATTATTACTCCTGCAAATTTACTAAATATTGAGTTTAAGCCCTTTATAAAAACAAGTAATTATAAAACAAATTATACTTTAAAACTTGCTAATTCCTTAAAAATTAACCCAATAATTATAATATTTCAAAAAAAATGCCGAAATTTAAGAGAATCAATACTTTTAAAATATGAAAAATTTATCGCTTCCCATTCGTTTCGGTTTAGTTACAAGTGCCGTATTGATAGCTTATTTCTTGGTATTATCGTTAGTTGATAAACATACAAATCCTGCCTTTAGTTTTGTAAACGCCATAATTACTGGCTTTGGTATTTACGAAGCTATACGCATTTCAAAAATAGAAAGCCCCGAAAAATTCTCGTATGGCGAAGGCTTTAAAACAGGTGTTATAACGGGTTTTATTGCAACCTTGGCATTCACCATATTCTTTCTATTCTACACCACAGAAGTAGACCCAACATTTTTATCGGAATTAATTAAAAATTTTAACGGTAATTTTAACCTCGATATGGGCATGATCACCTTTGTTGTTGCCGTTATGGGGCTAGCTACTACGGTAGTTGCTTCACTTACAGTTATGCAACTTTTTAAAAAAAGCAGAAATATGACTTAAATTTAACGATAACGTTTGTAGATTAATTAATTAGCAGTATATTTGCACTCATTTTTGAACAAAATTAATTAATAAAAACGTTACGCTATGTACGCAATTGTAGAGATAGCAGGGCATCAATTTAAAGTTGAAAAAGACCAAAGAGTTTTTGTTAACCGTTTAGCAACAGAAGAAGGTAAAGCAGTGTCTTTCGACAATGTACTTCTTTTAGGCGATGGTGACAATGTAACTGTAGGCGCCCCAGCTATAGATGGAGCACAAGTTAGTGCAAAAGTCTTAAAGCACCTTAAAGGTGATAAAGTAATAGTATTCAAGAAGAAAAGACGTAAAGGTTACCGTGTAAAAAACGGACACAGACAATCTTTAACTGAAATCGTAATTGAATCAATAGTGTCTTCTGGTGCTAAAAAAGCAGCTCCAAAAAAAGAAACTAAAAAAGCTGAACCAAAAGTAGAAGCGAAAGCTGCTGCTCCTAAAGCTTCTAAAAAAGCAACAGGAAAAGCTGACGACTTGAAAAAAGTTGAAGGTATTGGTCCAAAAATTGCAACAACTTTAATTGAAGCTGGAATTTCAACTTTTGCTGAATTGGCAAAAACTGATGCCGCTAAAATTTCTGAGATTATTGCAGGTGTACGTGGAAATCACGTTACAGATACATGGCCAGCACAAGCTCAATTAGCTGCCGATGGTAAGTGGGATGAGCTTAAAAAATGGCAAGACGAATTAGATGGTGGTAAAGCTTAACAGCAACCACTTAAGTATAACAATATAAAAACTTAAGACAATGGCTCACAAAAAAGGAGTAGGTAGTTCTAAGAATGGTAGAGAATCAGAATCGAAACGTTTAGGCGTTAAGATTTTTGGTGGACAAGCTGCCATTGCTGGAAACATTATATTAAGACAACGTGGTAATACACATCACCCAGGTGAAAATGTATACCAAGGAAAAGATCATACTTTACATGCATATGTTGATGGTGTTGTAAAGTTTACAAAGAAAAAAGATAACAAATCTTATGTTTCTATTGAGCCTTTTGATGCTTAAGAAATAATTTTCTTTTAAATTTTTAAAAGCCCTTTCTGTTTTACAGAAAGGGCTTTTGTTTTTATTAATAAAAATTTAATATTTAAACTATGTTAGGGTAAAGTGTGAGGTCTTACTTTGAGCATTTACACCTATACCAAATATGAAATTTTTAAAACAACTCGCGCTATTACTTTTATGTGTTTCTAGTTACAAATTTTCATACACACAGGAAAACATAGATTCAAACCAAGTACTTGCAAAAATAAATGCCATTAATACCGAGCTAAATCTAGCAAAACATAAAAATGACACACTAAATATGGCTAGAAATTATATTTTTTTAGCTAATTTCTATAAACACTTAGGTTTAGATAGCGAAGCCATAAGAAACTATCACCAAGCTCAAGATATTTACTTAAAAAAAGATACTCTTTATGTTTATGCCAATAATAAAATTGCTTCCATTCATCTTCATTTAAAACAGTACGATAAAGCTTTAGAGTATTCACAAAGAAGCATTTCTATTGGAAATTTAATACCATACCAAAAAGGACTAGCAAGTGCCAGTGCTATAATTGGAAGCGTTTATGAAAAGCAAGGCCATTATGATAAAGCACTAAACTACCAAAAACAAAGTTTAATTATTTTTGAAACACTTAGCGATAGCACAGGTATAGCCCTAACCAACGAAAATATTGGCAGTATTTATGAAGATTTAGAACAGTTTGATTTAGCATACAAGTACTTTACCAAAGCTTATAATTTTGAAACAGACAGCACCACTAATTTAAAAATTAATATTATTAACAATCTATCCGATGTTAATAGAAAACAGAAAAAATATAAGCAAGCGCTAGAATTAACCCAACGCGCTTTGCAGTTAGCAAGACAAGAACATAATAAACAACAAGAGGAAAGTGCTCTAAAAGATTTAGCTAGAACATATGCAGAGTTACAGCATTTTGAAAAAGCATACACCTACTTAAATCAACAAAAAACAATTCAAGAGCAAGCTTTAAAAAACCAAAACATGCAATTGGTAAGCGCCATGGAAGTACTTTATAATGTAAAGGAAAAAGAAGCTCAAGTTGCTATACTTAACAAACAAAATAAAATTAGTGAAACACGACAAATAGCCATAGCACTAATAAGTATTGCTATTATTATAGTTTTTGTAGTTTGGTTAATACATTTAAAAAAACGCAAAAAACAAGAGCAGAAACTACTAAAATACAAACAGAAATTACTGCAGGCCGATCTAAACATTAAAACAGCCCAAGAAGCATCGTTAAAAAGAGAGATCGATATTAAAATTTCGGCCTTAACAAACTATAGTTTAAACTTAGCGCATAAAAATAAACTGCTAGCCGATGTTTCTAGAACACTTAATAATTTAAAAACCAGAAATGGAGACTTTGTAAAAACCAAACTCCCCAATATTATAAAAGATATTAATTCCGATTTATCAAAAGAAAATGAATGGACGGAACTTATGGCTTATTTCAGCCAAATAAACCCTAATTTTTTTACAACCTTAAAAGAGCAAGTTCATGAAGAGTTAACATCCTCCGAAATGCGTTTATGTATGTTGCTTAGGTTAAACTTATCTTCAAAAGCTATAGCTTCAATTTTAAACATTACACCCGATAGTGTTCGTATAGCCCGTTATAGAATGCGAAAGAAGCTGCCAATAACTTCAAAAAACGACTTACAAGCCTATATTTTAAACCTTTAACCTAGGTTAAAAAACTATCAAGTCAATATTACCCCAATGTTAATGTTGCTATCATTTATAGGTGGTATTCACTCACTAATTACCGTTTGTTAACATCAATTTTAGCTTAAAGCCATGTTGTGCATATAGTTTTGCATCAAGCCAAAATTAATTAACAACAACCATGAGAAAATTTCATTTTATAACATTTTTAACCATGTTAATAACCTCTTATGTCTTTTCGCAAAGCGGAAATGTACAAGGTGTTATAACAGATAGTAATGGTATTACAGTACCAGGAGCAACAGTGGTCATTTCAGAGCTTAAAAAAGGTGCGGTTTCTAATTTTGATGGTAAATTTACTTTAGTAGATATTCCAGAGGGCAACTACAACTTACTAATCGAGTATATAGGCTATGCTGATTATAATGAAACCATTACAATAACTGCAGGTAAAACGGTATCGGTAAACATCCACTTATCTGCCGAAAATACAGAATTAGAGGCCGTTGAACTTACAGCCTACTCTATTGGTAGTCAAGCTAGAGCATTAAATACGCAAAAAAATAAAACCAACATTACAAACATTGTTTCTACCGATCAAATAGGCAAATTCCCAGATGCGAATATTGGAGATGCCGTTAAGCGTATACCAGGTATTACCATGAAAGTAGATCAAGGTGAAGCAAGAAACATTATTATTAGAGGTTTAGCACCTCAACTAAACTCGGTTACCTTAAACGGAAGCCGAATTCCTTCTGCCGAAGGAGACAATAGAGAAGTACAAATGGACTTAATTCCATCGGATATGATTCAAACCGTAGAAGTTAACAAGGCCGTTACTCCAGATATGGATGCCGATGCGCTTGGTGGTTCTGTAAATTTAATTACTCGCACATCGCCTCAAGGATTCAGGTTATCTGCAACCGCAGGTTCTGGGGTAAATTCTATTACAGGAAAACGAATTTTAAATGGATCGTTTTTATTAGGAGATAGAAGCGACAACGGAAAATTTGGATGGCTAGTATCAACATCCATAAACGATAACGATTTTGGAAGCGATAATTTTGAAGCCGAATGGACCGACGAGTTTGAATATAACAATGGCGACGAAGATAACCTGGAGGAAGTTGATGTTAACCCGTATACAAACGTATTCGAAATAAGACAATATTTAGTGCAACGAATTCGTAGAAGTTTTTCAGCCAATTTCGATTATAAATTTAACGACAACAACAGCATCTATTTTAAATCTATTTACAACTGGAGAGACGATCGCGAAAACCGCTTTGTTCTAGAACAAGAAATTTTAGATGGTGAAGATATTGAAGCAGGCGATTTTACAGTTGATGGAAACGGAAACTTAACCATGTTTCCAGTTGAAGCAAAACGCGAAACAAAAGCTGGAATTGATAATAACCGAAACAAAAATACGCGTTTAGAAGACCAACGTATGTTAAACTTCAGTTTAGGCGGAAACCATTTAATTAAAAACTTACAAGTAGATTGGATGACCTCGTATGCAAAAGCCTCAGAGGAGCGCTTAAACGAGCGTTATTTAGTTCACGAAAGCGAGTATAGCATAAATTATAACAACGACTCAAAATACCCGCTATACACTCCAGTTAACGCAGATGATGCCGCATATAATAATTTTGAGTTTGACGAACTAACCGAAGAAAACCAATACACCGAAGAAAACGATGTAAATGTATTTGTAAACTTTAAATTACCATTAAACTTATTTAATAGCAACGATGGCTTTTTAAAATTTGGTGTTCGTGGGCGTTTTAAAAACAAAAACAGAGATAATGATTTTACCGAATATTCTCCTGAAGATGCTGCCTTCGATTTACTAGGAACTCTTCCTACTAGAAATTATTCAGACTCAGATTTTTTAGCAGGACAACAATATGCAGTAGGCTCTTTTGCTACTCCAGAATTTCTTGGAAGTTTAAATTTTACAGACGCTACACTATTTAAAGGTGAAGATTTAGTAGATGAGTACCAAAGCGGAAATTTTGATGTTAACGAAAATGTTTATGCTGGTTACGTAATGACTAATCAACAATTAACAGATAAATTAAGTGTTTTAGCTGGGGTTAGAATTGAAAGTACCAATTTAGATTCTGAAGGTTACAGATTAACATTTATTGAAGAAGATGAAGATGCAGGCATTGATGAAGACATTATTGTTGAAGCCGTTAAAGAAACAAACTCTTACGTTAACATTTTACCGGGCTTACATTTTAAATATGATTTAAACGATAATACAGTTTTTCGTTTTGCATGGACCAATACCTTAGCGCGACCAAACTACGCAGACCTAATTCCTAGAGCAGAAATAATTAATGAAGACAGCGAAATTGTACTTGGTAACCCAGATTTAGACCCAACAACATCTATGAATTTTGATGTTATGGCAGAACACTATTTTAAATCTGTAGGTATTTTATCTGGAGGTGTATTCTATAAAAAAATAAACGACTTTATTTACACCTACCAAACCGAAACAACCGATAACACTTATGGCGATGATACTACTGGTTACGAAGTGTACCAGCCTTTAAACGGCGATGACGCTTCGGTTTTAGGCTTCGAGTTTGCTTTCCAAAGAAAACTAGATTTCTTACCAGGTTTTGCTAAAGATTTAAGTATTTATTTAAACTACACGCACCTTACTTCTAATGCTAATGGTATTAGAAACGAAGATGGCGACGAACGCGACGATTTGGGCTTACCAAACACTGCTCCAAATATGTTTAATGCCTCATTAGCATATGCAAATAAAAAGCTTAGCGTTCGCCTTTCAAGTAACTTCTCGGACTCTTATATTGATGAAATTGGAGGTAATGCCTTTGAAGATCGTTACTACGACAAACAATTTTTCTTAGACTTTAATGCTAACTATACCTTTGGTAACGGTTTAAGCGCTTATACAAGTTTAAACAATATTACTAACCAACCATTACGTTTTTACCAAGGTGTAAGTAGCCGTACCATGCAAAGTGAGTACTATGGTCAACGTTTTACTATAGGTTTAAAATACGATTTATTTAAAAAATAAAAAATGAAAAAATTATTATATACGTTTAGTTTAATAGCCCTTTTGGGGTCTTGTAAAAAACAGTTACCAGTTATTAAACCTACGGTTATTACAGAAAAAACACCAAACGACACAGACGATCCAGCAATTTGGGTAAACCCTAAAGATGCCTCAAAAAGTATTGTTTTTGGTACCGATAAAAAAACTAACGGTGGGGTTTATGCTTTTGATTTGGATGGAAAATTTATCCATGAAAAAAGTATAACAAACATTCAACGTCCAAATAATGTCGACTTAGAATACGGTTTTAAACTAAACGATTCTACACAAACCGATATTATTGCGTTTACCGAACGAGAACTGCAGCAAATTCGTGTGTTTTCTATACCAGATATGAAACCTTTAGATGGCGGTGGTTTTAAAGTTTTTACCGATGCAACAGAACTAGAGCACAATGCACCCATGGGAATTGCGCTATACAAATCGGCCAAAACCGAAACTGTCTATGCCATTGTTGGCAGAAAATCGGGACCAAAAACAGGATATTTATATCAATATGAATTGGTTTCAGATAGCTTAGGTGTGCACGCCAATTTGGTAAGAAAGTTTGGAAACTTTAGTGGTAAAAAAGAAATTGAAGCCATAGCCGTCGATAACGAAAATGGCATTGTGTATTATTCTGATGAAGGCCATTGCATTCGAAAATATTATGCCGAACCAAGTATGGGCAACGAAGAATTAAGCTGTTTTGGCGGCGAATATTTCACATATGATATTGAAGGTATTGCTATAGCAAAATATAAAGACAAAGGCTTTTTAATAGTATCTAACCAACAAGCCCACAGTTTTAATATTTTCGATTTAAAAACCAATGCATTTATAAAAGAACTTAATTTAGGCACTATCGAAACTGATGGTTGCGATGTTACAACTGCAGCTTTAGGTAATAAGTTCCCTAACGGTTTATTTGTTTCTATGAACGATGAAAAGAATTTCTTTTTTCATGATTTAGCACTACTAGAACTAGATTAATTTTTTTTGAAGTTAATTGTTGTTGAAGCTCTTTCTTTTTACAGAAAGAGCTTTTTTAATTATAGCCATAACTAAAGCATGACTACACCAAAGTATTGAAACCTTTATTTATTCAAAATATCGTTTACAATTTTTAAATGATGGTTGGTATGCATATATAAAAAACGAAGGGTTTTTGTTTTAGGCAACTTTCCAAAAATAAAATGTTTGTAAAAGGCGTTTTTAGGCAATACTTGCAGTTTTTCAATATGAGATTTTGCAGTTTGTATTTGGCTTTTTAAATCTTCAACATTAATAATCTCTGGAGGTATAACGTATTTTGGCGCCTTAACCTTACCTCGAGGAAAATAACCTAACGGAAATAATACAGTACGCATAAGGTTAAATTTATATTGATACTCGTTAGGATTCGAGTTTTCTGTCCATTCGCTAACCGCATTAAATACTTTTAGAGCATGGTCTAGTTGCCAACCAATACTAGCTTTGGAAACCGAAGGATTTTTTACCTCCTTTTTAGGTATAAGTCCTTCTATTTTTGCTAACTGAGCTGTTAATTTATTTATCGATTTATCTGCCATAAGAAAATTATTTTAAAAGTATTAATAAAATCCTTAACTTTAAAGTATTGCATTTGCAATTTATCTATTGTTTAATTTTTAATTCTATAATTATGCTACCATTTAGATCTGAAATTAGAAACTCGCCTAGTAGGTCAACTATAAAGATTTATTTAAGTGATGAATCTTTAGATGCTAAAATTAAAAAACATTTAGAGCACTTTAATGAAATAGAAGAAATTGAACTTACAGAAAGTATTGGGCAAAATCGTGTTGGAGAAAACATTACTGTATTTTTAAAAGATGATGCCGATATTAGTAAGATGAAAAAATCGATAGACTCTAGTTTATGGTGGTATTTTGAAGAGGATATGGTTGATTAATAACCTTTTGTTTTGCGTAAGGGATTGCAAAGAAACATGTATGTTCATGTATATATTAATATGAATTAAAAAGGCATAAATAAAAGCCCACAGCCCGACGAAGGAGTAGCAAAAACTTGCAGCCTATCGTTTAGGTATTACATGTTAGTTGGAAACTGAGTGAAGCAAAAATTAGTACCAAGCGCGATGTTAGTAAAACTCTAAGAAATAAAGAATACTCTTGGTTTTGAGTAGTGCTTAAATTATAATTAACTTAATTGTTCTAATTCGAATTTTAAATTTTCTTTAGCTTGACTTTCATATTTACTTATAAAATAATCAGTTTTAAATATTGAGTTTAATTCTATAATATTTTTTAAGGCTTTCTTCCTCCCTTTTCGATACATGAAATCCGGATAAACACGATATTCCTTTCTTATGTTTTTAGAATACTTTGAATATTCTTCAGTACTTTTTCCTAAAACCGAAAGATCTAGATCCAAGAGAATATTAGTATCATTATCAGTTGAGTGTTTATGTTCTTTAGTGGCTTCAATTTGATTCATACAATCAATAATACCATCAAATGATGTTTTATTAATTCTTTTTTCAAATACTATAGCACTTTGGTGCTCATTATCACTTCTTGTTGCTTTATAAACAATATCATGATAATATATTGAGAACAAAAGGGTGTCTAAATTCCTGATTTGTGATTTAACATTTTCCAGTTCAATCAGCATATTTTCCAAATGCTCAAGATTATGATAGTGTCTGGATTTGGATGTATAATGCTTCTCAATTTCACTCCAACATTCCAAATTGTACTTTTCATTATCCGAATACTTTGTCATCAAATTCAAAAACTTTTCTTTTATCATCTCAATTCGGGTATTGTTCACATCAAATGCCATTAAACTAATCACTCTTTAAACCAACTGGAGTATTTTATATAAGCGTCGGCAATTCGGTTAATTTCGCCCAATACATGTGCTTCGCTTACGTTTTTAACTTTTTTTGCTGGTACACCTGCGTAAATACTCCCCGACTCTACAACCGTGTTTTGCGTAATTACCGCGCCTGCTGCTACTATACTATTGCTTTCTATAACGCAGCCATCCATAATAATACTGCCCATACCTACTAAAACATTGTCGTGAATGGTACACCCATGCACCAAAGCATTATGCCCTACAGACACGTTATTACCAATGGTTGTACCCGCTTTTTGATAGGTACCATGTATAACGGCACCATCTTGGATATTTACTTTATTACCCATTTTTATAAAGTTTACATCGCCACGCACTACGGCGCTAAACCATACGCTACATTGGCTACCCATGGTAACCTCGCCTACTATGGTAGCATTTTCGGCTATAAAACAATTGTCTGGTATTACAGGCGTGTTGCCTCTTACTGTTTTTATTGCTGGCATAGATAATGTCTTTAAAAAAAGGAGTCTTATAATTTTGAGTTCCTTTTAGTTTGTTTGTATATTGTTTCTCTTGCTACGTTCGAAATTCGTTTTGCTAATCGTAAAATTAAAGATTTCGATTCAATTTATGAGATTCCCGCTTTTACGGGAATTTATTTAAAATAAGACAATAAGTCTGATTTCTTAGATGCCGAAACCATAACTTGTTTTCCGTTACTAAGTACTACGCTTCCTCCTTTTCCTTTTACATATTTAACAACCTCGTTTACGTTTACTAAATAGGATTTATGAACTCTGGAAAAGCTTGAATTGCCTAAAGCTTCTTCAAAATACTTAAGCGTTTTGCTTACTATTTTCTTTTTATTGTTGTTTAGGTAAATCTCGGTGTAATTATCGTCGGCCTTACAATAAAGAATGTCCGCTGTATTTAAAATCTCGAAACCATCTAATTGCGGAATGGTAATTTTACCTGCCACCATATTAGTTTTAGGCACAAGAATTTGATCTTGCAGTGCGTCTTCCTTTGTTTTTATTTCGGTTACATAATCTACGGCTTTTATAAGCTCGTCTATAGAAATGGGTTTCATTAAATAGTAGCTAGCATGGGCGTTTAGCGCATCGATAGCATAATGGTTATAGGCGGTTACAAAAATAGTTTCGAAATTGATGTCGCCCACCTTATCTAACAAATCGAAGGCGTTACCATACGGCATTTCAACATCTAAAAACACTAGATCTAAATCATGATTTCGAATTAAAACCAAAGCCTCATCTACATTTGCTGCTTCACCTAAAACAGTAACGTTTGGACAGTATTTTTTAAGGTAATTTTTTAGGATTTCTCTACTGGTTTCTTCGTCTTCGACTATTATGGAGGTTAATTTCATATTTATATATTTAAAGCCTAAAGTTGAAGGTAAGAAGCAAAATTTCCGCTTATTACTCCTAACGTGAGCTCTTTTTTAATCTTTTTTTAGGGTTACAACTACTTTGGTTCCCGCGTCCTCTTCGGCTTGAAAATCGTCAACTAAAACATCTACCTTATCCTTATACATTTCGTTTAAAATAGACACTCGTTTTTTAATATTACCCATACCTTTTGAGTTTTGTTTCTGCTGATTTTCGGTTTTTAACGCCTTAGATTTTTCGCGTCCTATACCGTTATCTGTAATGGTAATTTTAATCTCGTCGGGCTTGGTTTGAGCAATACTAATATTAAGCATTCCCTTGGTTTTTTTATACCTTAAACCGTGCCAAACGGCATTTTCTATGTACGGCTGCAGTAACATTGGCGGTATTACAAAGTCTTTTACAACGATATTTTCATCTACATTTATAGTATATTCAAATTTATCTTTAAACCTAAAATGTTCTAGTTTGGTATAGAGCTCAATAAGTTTTAGCTCTTTTTCTAATGGGATAAAATCTTCTTCACTATTTTCTAAAACGGCTCGCATTAGCAAAGAAAAATCGGTTAAATATTTATTTGCTGTACGCTCATCGTTTGATGCTATAAAGCTATTAACAGAGTTTAAGGCATTGAATATAAAATGCGGATTCATTTGACTTCTCAAACTTTTAAGCGCCAATAAATTATTTGCTAGTCGTTGTTGCTTAATGTATTTAAACATTAAAAAGGCTCCTATTAATAAGAGGATTAACCCACCAATTAAGGAGTAAATAATAAGTTTTTGGCGTTTGGCCTGCTCTATGGATAATTGATATTTACTTTCGGATAATTGCCTGTCGCTTTCCAGACTAGAGATGCGGTTTTGTTTACTTACAATATCTTTACTAAACCTTGCTGCTTGCGATATTTCTTGCTCTTTCTTGGAATATAATTTATCAACCAGTTCCACATAATCTTGATAGGCTAACAAAGCTTTATTAAACTGCCCTGCATCTCTGTACACTTCTGAAAGTTTTCTGGTAGCATCTTTTTGAACCACTAAATCGGCTTTACTACCAGCCTCTTCAATACTGCGTTCTAAATACGGAATGGCGCTATTATAATCTTTTTGAGATGCATAAGCGTTACCGATTTTATAGTTCTGCTTTTGCGGTGTTAATGGGCTTTTGTTATCAATATCGTCGGCTTCACTTTCAATTTCACTAATGGTATTAAGAGCGTCCTTTCTTAGCTGAATTTCATCTGAATAATTATTAGTTTCATTTTGAAAATCGGCTACTTTAATTTGTTCCTCGACGGCTCGTTTTTTGTTTTCGTTATTGGCTAACTTTAAAGATTTATTAAAAAAGCCCTGTGCTTTTTGTGTTTCACCTTGGGCGTTGAAAGCCTGACCTAACTTAGAGTTTAAATCGGTTATTTTAGGCGTTATTAAATGCTTTTTCGCTACTTGCAAGCCATCTTCGTAAGCACCAACAGATAAGTTGTACGACTTGGTTAAAAGGTACACATCGCCTAAGCCTTCATATAAATTGGTTAGCTGCCAATTTGTTAAACTACTTTTATTAATACCATTGTATACTTGTAAACTTTCTTGATAGTTTTTATTGAGTTTATAAGCCTTGGCCAGCTTTAACGAAACCTCGTTTGAACTTCTATTTTGCAAACTAATTCTATAATTAGAAACTGCTAAATCGTATTGTTTCCAATACATATAAATATCGCCTAAAACCTCGTAGGCTTCACTATTTTGTTTTGTTGAACTAGCTTCAGAAAGCGCATCGGCAATAAATTGAATACTTTTTTTTGCGTCCTTTTTTAAATATACTTCTGCCGAATCTATTAACGGCGTAAATAATTCTTTTTGGTTTCTAGAAATAGATTTAAACTTAGATAATTTTGATTCTTCCTCGTAATTTGGCTCTACTTCTACCCGAATACGCTCGCTACTTTTAATAACATAAAATACGGTTTCAAAATCTTTATGTCTTATAGTTAACTCGTCGCCTTCTCTAGCTTCAATTCTAAATTCGCCATGAATATCGGTAGCCGCATAACCACCACCATTTACTTCAATATTAACATCGCGAATAGGTTTTTGGGTATCACTCTCCACCACCGAACCACGTACTGTAAACTTAGGTCCTTGGTTTAATCCGTCGCGTGTGTTTTGAGCTTGCAAAAACAGGCCACACAACACAAAATATGTTATACTTATATATTTAATAACCGACTGCATACTTTATTTTAAGTAGCTAAACTTACGTACTTTACTTGGTTTAAGAAAATGTGTGTTTAACAAAACCGTGTATTTACAATACTAAAAATTAGGCTTTACGAATTTAGTGGGTTTGTTTACTCATTAAAAAAGCCCTTTAACTCATTCTTCATTTTATAAGAATTATGTTGGGCATAGTTTTACGTTGTAGATCAATACGTCCAAAATAGGGCGATTAATAATACTCATTAATCTTAAAACGAAAAACCATGAAAACGTATTTTAAAACCGTTTTACTTTGCGCAACTTTAGCGGCATTCACTACTTCTTGCAAAGCAGAAAACAAAAAAGAAACGATAGCACTAAACGAAACTAAAACCAATCATCCAGAACCTAACAAACAATTTATTAAGGTGGCTTTATTATTAGATACTAGCAATAGTATGGATGGTTTAATAGACCAGGCAAAAGCTCAACTTTGGGATATTGTAAACGAACTATCTTATGCCAAATGTGGCACTAGCAAACCCAATTTAGAAATTGCTTTATATGAATATGGCAATGATAGACTTAACGGAAACGAAGGCTATATTCGTCAGGTTTTAGCCTTTAGTGACGATTTAGATGATATATCAAAAGAGCTTTTTTCGTTAACCACAAATGGTGGCGAGGAATATTGCGGACAAGTAATTCAAACCTCATTAAACCAACTAAATTGGGGTAAAAACGCAGACGATTTAAAACTCATATTTATTGCAGGAAACGAACCTTTTACACAAGGAAAAGTAAATTATAAAGATGCTACAGCAAATGCAAATGAAAAGGATGTTACCGTAAACACTATTTTTTGTGGCAATTACAACCAAGGTGTTTCTAGCCATTGGAAAGATGGCGCGCAATTAACAAATGGTGATTATATGGCTATAAATCAAGATAAAGCAACCGTACATATAGCATCGCCTTACGATGACGCTATTTTAATTTTAAATAAAAAATTAAACAAAACGTATGTGGCCTATGGTGCAAAAGGCAGCAGAAAAATGGCATTACAAGCAGAACAAGACATGAATGCAAGTGGCTACAGTAAAGCCAATGCTGTAAAGAGAACAGTAAGTAAAAGTTCGCATTTATATAAAAATAAAAGTTGGGATTTAGTGGATGCTGTAGAGCAGGAAGAAGTTGTTATTGAAACTATTAATGACGATGAGTTACCTACAGAATTAAAAGGCAAGTCGAAATCTGAAATTAAGGCCTATGTTAACACCAAAAGCAAAGAACGAGAACACATTCAAAATGAAATTGCAGATTTAAACGCTAAACGTGTAGTATATATATCTAAGCAAAAAAGTGAACAAACCAACAACTTAGAAAATGCTATGACTAATGCCATAAAAGAACAAGCAAAACGAAAAAAGTATACTTGGAAATAAACACTTAAAAATAAATTCAAAATAAAAATCCCGCTTAGTAGCGGGATTTTTATTTATTTATTTATGACGAGTGTTAGTTAACTGCTGGACAGTTACACGCATATTTTTTACGGCGACAACCAAAGTTATATCCTAACGTTATTTGATGAAAACCACCACTTGTAAATACTATAGGATTGGTTTGATATGTATACGTGTAAGCAAACATATAATTGTTATAGTTTGCACCAATAATTCCTGTTACTTGGTTTAGTTTTTGGCTATTTACACTGCTACCGTCTAAATATTCGGCACCATCTAAACTTTGTCTGTACGAAGCACCTCCCCATAATTTACCATACTCCATCTCTTTATAAACTTTACCATTAAAATCGATGCTAGACTCTTTAGTTAAATCTCTATATTGAAACATTACAGATGGTTCGTAGCTCCAATCGCTACCAAACCTACTAAATACATTTCCAACCGAAAACAAATAACGTCTAAGGTTACTTGTAATTTCTAAATCGCTATTAACACCAGAGTTATTTAATAAATTCTTTACCGTACCATGTGCGTAAAAATCTAGATAGTGGTATGAAAATCCTAAATCCACATTAAAATTAGTTTCATTTTGCACAACACCATCAATTATTGGATCTGGAATAGGTGTACCATCTAAAAATGTTGTTTCATCTAATTGGTATTGAATAAAACCAGCACTTAAACCAAAAGAAAGCATGTTTAAATCGGCTTCACTTCTAGAAAACATAAGGTGATGCGCATAGGTTAAATAGGCACCTTTTTGCGAATGATACCCGTTATTATCTGCATATACAATACCTCCAATAGCAGATTGAGATTCCCCTATTCTGCCATTAACACTAAGTGTAGTAAGTTTAGGTGCATCATCATGACCAAACCATTGTTGCCTTCCTGTTAATCTAACTTTAGAGCAATTAGCAATACCAGCCATGGATGGATGAATTAAATAATAATTATCCGTTAAATAATCTGTATAAATTGGCAAACCCTCTTGAGCTGTTGCTATGTTTGAAAAAACAGCTGTTATTGCCACTAAAATGATAGTTCTAAAATTCATAAACTCTATTAGGAAGTAAGTTTAGTTTAATACAAACGTCTTGATTATTAAAAAATTACACATAAAAAAGACAAAATCAAGCTTTACCTTTCTAGCCTTATTATTGCAGGCAACAAAACTCAAATATATGGATAACTAAAGTTTTCTTTTAGTATTTTTGTAAAAAATTAGCTAAAATGAACACTTTCAAGGTTTCTGTGCAAGAAACATCCAATAATGCTATAGTAAAATTCGAAGTCAATCAATTTATTACAAAACATCAAAGTTTTGAATTTAATAATATTGACGAGGCTAAAAATGCACCATTAGCACAACAATTATTCTACTTACCTTTTGTAAAAAAAGTATATATATCTGGAAATTTTATTGCTGTAGAACGTTATGATATCGTACAATGGAATGACGTACAAGATGAAGTTAGCGAACAAATTGAAACCTACCTAAACGATGGTGGCGTTGTTGTTGAAGAATCTGCAACCGCTAAAAAAGTAGCGGTAACGGTTTATGCAGAGAGTACACCTAACCCATCTGTAATGAAATTTGTAGCCAACAAAAAAATGGTTGCGGCTCTTTTTGAGTTTACATCTATCGAAGAAGCTAAACTATCGCCTTTGGCTACAGAGTTATTTCATTTTCCGTTTGTAAAGAGCGTATTTCTTGATGAAAATTATGTTTCTATAACAAAATATGATATTACAGAATGGCAGGATATTACAGTCCAGCTTCGTGAATTCATTAAGGATTATATCGAAAAAGGAAAAGACGTTGTATTACCAGAAGCTGTAGAAAAATTAAAAAAATCCACTAAACAAGTTGATAGCCATTTTGAATCTTTAGATGATGTTTCAAAAGAAATTGTAAACATTCTAGAAGAATATGTTAAACCAGCAGTTGCTAGTGATGGTGGTAATATTCAATTTATTTCTTACGATTCAGCAAGTAAAAACGTAAGTGTAATGCTTCAAGGAGCTTGTAGTGGATGTCCGTCTTCAACTTACACCTTAAAAAGCGGTATTGAGAATATGCTTAAAGAAATGTTACCAGGGAAAATTGAAACTGTCGAAGCCATAAATGGATAAACCCATGTGACTTTTTTATATTTTAAGTGTCAAAAAATCACTACATTACAAGAAGTAATTGTTATTAACAACTTAAAACATAAAATCATGGCAGTATTAAAAGTAATTGAAATTTTAGCAAATTCTGAAAAAAGTTGGGAAGACGCTACAAAAAAAGCAGTAAAACACGCATCAAAAAGTCTTAAAAACATACGTTCTGTATATGTTCAAGATCAAAGTGCTAGTGTAAAAGACGGTGAAGTTTCAGATTTTAGAGTGAACTTAAAAATCACTTTTGAAGTCGAATAAATCCCGATTGAAAATAATATATAAAGCGTTCATATTCTGAACGCTTTTTTTATGGCTTATAATCGCTAACTTTGATTGAGCAAAACTCATTTAAACTATGACACTTATATCAACTATACTTATAGCTTTTATAGCCGTTTTACATTTCTATTTTTTAGTTTTAGAAATGTTTATGTGGACCACGCCTAAAACCATAAAAGCTTTTGGGTTAAAATCGAAACAATTTGCACAAGACACCAAAGTATTAGCTGCAAACCAAGGTCTATACAATGGTATTTTGGCCGCTACATTGGTGTTTTCTATTATTAACCAAGACATAAAACTTGCTATATTCCTACTTATTTGTGTGACTATAGCGGGCATTTACGGGTCTTACTCTACAAAGCAAATAAAGTTATTTTATGTACAATCGGTTCCGGCTATTATTGCGCTAATTTTTTGCTTTGTTTAACATTAATTAAACATTTTAACCCGTAAAAACTAAGGTTTAGTTTTTACTTTTGCACTTACTTAAACTTTTAAAAAATTATGAATTTAGAAAACATCGACACAGAAAAGTGGCTACAATTAGGATTAGATTATGGCTTAAAAATTCTTGGAGCTATAGCTATTTGGATTATTGGATCTTGGGTTATTAAAAAGATATTAAAAACATCTAAAAATTTAATGTCCAAACAAAACTACGATGAAAGCCTTCAAAAGTTTTTATTAAACCTATTAGGTTGGATTTTAAAAATTATACTAATCGTTGTTGTACTTGGTACTGTTGGCGTAGAAACCACATCGTTTGCTGCTATTTTAGCTGCTGCTGGTTTAGCTATTGGTTTAGCTTTACAAGGTTCTTTAGGTAACTTTGCTGGTGGCGTTTTAATAATGATTTTCAAACCATTTAAAATTGGTGATTTAATTGAAGCGCAAGGTGAAATTGGTGTTGTAAAAGAAATTGAAATCTTTACTACTAAATTAACTGGACTTTCTAATAGAGAAATTATTATTCCTAACGGTTCATTATCAAACGGAAATATTATTAATTATACCACTGAAGGCACACGTCGTGTGGATTTAACGTTTGGAGTTGGTTATGATTCTGATATTAAAAAGACAAAAGAAGTGTTAATGAACGTATTAACATCGCATCCTAAAGTTTTAAAAGAGCCTGCACCATCAGTTAATGTTTCTGAGTTAGCAGATAGTTCTATTAATTTTGCTGTAAGACCATGGAGTACAACTGATGATTATTGGGCAGTTTACTTTGGTATTACCGAGGATGTAAAAGAAGCACTTGATGCGGCTGGAATTGAAATTCCTTACCCACATCAAGTTGAAATACAAAAGAAAGGATAAAACACCTAATTTTATAAACTAAGAGACCCTTCAGATTTAAAATTTGAAGGGTCTTTTTTTTATTATTTGGCTTTCGGCTTTAAAGCCACAAAATCTTTTAAGTAATACGGTTCGAAATAAGCGACATCTTCAAAGTTATTTTCTTTATATTTTTTGAAAGCTAAAGCGCTCATGTCGTTAGCAGAAGGAAGTTTATCATCTACAAAAATAGCGTTAGGATGATTAATTAACGTTTTTGTTTTTTCTACACCATTACCAATAAAATAAACCTTTCCTTGCTCTAAGTAGTTTTTAAATGACGTCTCATCAAGTATTTCGGCTTGTGTTTCTCGAATTTGCTTAAAATCTGAATCGTAAATTGCAGAGTATACTTCCATCCGTCTCGCATCTAACATAGATACAACTATACCTTTTTCCATTTTAATTTGGTGCGCTAAGGCATCTAGAGTAGGAATAGCTATTAAAGGCTTATTTAATGCAAAACAGAGCCCTTTAGCAGCTGAAACTCCAATACGTAAACCCGTATAAGAACCTGGACCTTTGCTAACGGCTATGGCATCTAAATCGTTTGACGTGATATTGGCTTCCTTTAAAACAGCATCGATATAGACATGCAACCTTTCGGCATGCGAATAGCTTTTATCATTATCTTCTTTTAAAACAATGGTTTTACCATCTTTTGATAAGGAAACCGAACAATTTGTCGTTGCGGTTTCTAGGTTTAAAATTAAACTCAAAATTATTTATATTTTTCAATGATATCTCCAATAACAAAAGAATCCAATTCGAAACCTTGAAGACCAGGATAACCTTCCCAACGTACAATGCCATTTGGATCAATCAGTACGCAATGAGGAATCCCTTTAACTTCATAGCTGCTTTTTAGTCGTTCTTTAGTATCAATGGCACTATAGTATTCCATAACCGGAGATTTCATCTTGTTAACTTTAGTTTTTGATTCGTCTGAAATACCAATAACTATTAAATCGTCTTTAAATTCATAATGATATCGATTAAGTTCTGGTATTGCCTTTATACATGGTCCGCACCATGTTGCCCAAAAGTCTACTAATACAAATTTACCTTTTAAATCTGGTTTTTCAGAAAGCCATTTTTCAACACTAAAAGTTGGTGCTTTTTTATTTAAAAATGATTTTGCCCAAAGTTGTTTTTCTTGCCCACAAACCGTCATACAAAACAAAACCATTACTAAAGCTCCAAACTTTTTCATTTTATAAAAGTATTAAAAATGAATTATTCAGTTAACGATTTTCCCATATAAAAATCTAAAACTTTAGTTTTAAAAACAAAATCGTACTTAGCATTAATTAATGAAGATTCTGCATTTATTAGTTGTACCCTAGCTTGCTCTAAATCGAAGGCTGTCATTACACCAATATCAAAACGTTCTTTCGAGTTATTAAAAGATAAACTTTGAGATTCTAACGTTTTTTTTGCAGCCTCAAAAGCCTTAAATGCGGCTTGAGCATCGGTGAAAGCACGCTGTATATTGGCTTCTAAGTTTAACTTAGCTTGTTCTAAATTAAGCTTACTATTATCTTCTTGGATTTTAGATTTTGCCACTGCTGTTTTATTCTGAAATCTTGAAAAAATTGGGATGTCTAAGCTTAAACTAAATCGGTGACCTTTTTGCTGATTTAACTGTGTAAAGAAATCCTCTTCAGTATCAATTAAATTTGTAAAAAACACATTTGAACCATAACCATAACTCGCTGAAAGTGTTGGGTAAAAACCACTTTTAGAAATTTCCGTACCTAATACCGCATTTTCTATATTCTTTTCTGCTACTTTAATTTCGTTTCTGTTTTCAAAAGCAAACTTTAGTATTGGACGAATATTTTCATACAGTAATGCTTCAGTAGGTGTATTTATATCGATAATTTGCACATTAAATCCATCATAAGAAATTTGTAATAATTGTGATAAGGTTAATAAGGCTAAATTGTAATTATTCTCTGCTAATGTAACTTGTTGAGCATCTCTACTTAAGGTAGCCTCAGCATCATAAATATTTACTTTAGGTTGTACGCCAGCATCTACCAACTCTTGCACTTGTTCTAGTTGCTTTTCACTAAATTGATATTGAGCTTCGGCGGTTTCAAAACGTTCTTTATTAAAAAGCACATTTAAGTATGAGTTAACTACATTTAATGAAATGTCATCTTTAATTCTTTCAAGCTCTAATTGATTTGTTTCTAATCTTAGTTGAGATTGTTTGTATAGGTTAGTTAACCTAAATCCATCAAAAATAGTTTGATTTACACCTATTCCAATACTAGTTCCATTATCTGTTCTATCTACAAACTGCCCTGGAAATAATTCTCTGCTACCAATAGATAAGGTATGATTCATATTTGCGTTTACAGATGGCAAAAAAGCACCTTTAGACGCAATAATGTCCTGTTCGTTATCAAGCAATCCGTTTTTACTTTGTCGTATAGTAATATTATTCTCTAATGCATGATTAACACACTCCTGTAAGGTCCATTTTTTTTGTTGAGCAAAAGTAAAGACAGTACATACTAACGCAAAAACTATAACGGTTTGTTTTATATTATTCTTCTTCATCTTCATTATCTTTTGATGCTTTATTCCATACTTTAATTTTATCGCCTTCGCTAACACCTTCGGTAATTTCAACATTAATACCATCAGAAAGTCCTAACTCCACATCTTTTTTATCAAACTTATTATCTCCATTTAAGATCTCCACAAAAGGTTTTTCGGTAAGTCTATTGTATTGTAATAAGGCTTCTCTAATTACCAAAACACTATCTCTAGCTTCGATATCTATTTCCGCATTAGCGCTATAACCAGCTCTAATATTTGTGGTTGAATCGATAGTAACATCGGCTTTAATAGTAAATTGTACAGCACCATTTTCCTCGATACCTTTAGGAGCAACAAAGGTTAGTTTTGCAGGGAATTCTTTATTACGAATAGCGCCAAGAATCACTTTAATTTCTTTGCCTTCTTGTACTTTTCCAACTTCAGATTCATCTAGTTTACCTTCAAAAATCATAAGACTCATATCGGCAATGGTAGCAATAGTTGTACCTGCGTTAAAATTATTACTTTCAATAACTTGGTCGCCTTCCCTAACTGGTATTTCTAGAATCGTACCTGCTATTTGAGCAATGATATTAGTATTTGCTGAATTTCCTCCGGAAATAGAACCTCGCTTTATAATTTGATAATCGTTTTGCGTTTGGTTTAATGACTCTTTAGCCTGATTGAAAGTCAATTGGCTATTTTCAAAATCTTGCTGAGAAATCACACCCTTTTCAAATAAGGTTTTGTTTCTTTCAAAAAGCACTTTGGCATTATCGTACGATAGTTTAGCTGTTGAAATTCTACTTTTTGCGCTTACCAAGTTTTGTTCGTTTGGTACCACTCTTATCGTTGCAATAAGATCCCCTTTTTTAACGACATCGCCTTCTTCAACAAGAACCTTATCAACAATACCCGAAATTTGAGGTTTTAATTCAATCTCTTCCTCTGGGTTTAATTTACCTGTTGCTACAGCCTTGGTATTAATAGAACTGTAAAAAGGTTCTTCTACTTTATAATCTACCACGTCTTTAGAATTGGCATCTTTAAAATACTTTAACACCCAAACTAGTGCAATAATGGCAACTAATATTAAAATTATTTTTACTGTTTTATTCATTTGATTGTTGGTATTATTTCTATTTTGTTACCTGCTATTCTATATTTAGTGACTACAGAAAATCAGTTTAACGCTATAGAAGGTTCACTTTTTTTTAATTCTTTATTCTTCTCTTAATGCTTCTATTGGTTTGATGCTGGTTGCTTTAAAGGCGGGAATTAAGCCTATTAAAGTCCCTAATACAATTAATATTATTAAGGATATAAATACTACACCAATCGATACAGATGGATTTACCAAAGTAGCCTCGGCTCCTTGTCCAAACTTATAATTTAAGGCAATTAAAACCCATCCGCCCGAAATAATTCCAAATAAACCAGCCACTAAGGTTAAAAATACCGCCTCTACAACTATTTGTCTTTTTATTTCAAAAGGGGTGGCGCCTAATGCGCGTCTAACGCCTATTTCTTTGGTTCGTTCTTTAACAGTAATTAATAAAATATTTCCAATAGCAAAAACACCTGCAATTAAGGTAGCAATACCTACAAACCAAGTTAAAAACTGCATACCTGATAAAAATCCAGTAAATTTTGCGAATTCTTTTCCTAAATTAAAACTGCGAAAAGCACGGTTATCTTTTGGATGCACATTATTGAGGTTTTTAAGCATTAATTCGGCATCTCTTTGAATTTGGACAATATCGTATTCTGGCTTTCCTGTAATCATCATAAATCCAATTTTATCACCTTTATTGTATACCTTTTGAAATGTAGTAAAGGGAATATGAATATCTTCACTTGGTCCAAAATTAACATTACCAGGGTCGTAAACACCAATAACGGTATAATTGATTTTATTTATTTGAATGTATGTACCAACGGCTATTTCATCTTTCTCGAATAATTGCTTGTAGATACTTTCTGAGATTACCGCAACTTTTTTAGTGTCATCAATATCATTTTGGTTTATGAACCGACCATGAATTAGTTTCTTTTTTTGAACTTTGTCTAACAAAGGGTAATCACCAAAAATATTAAAGGTTCCAGATAAAAAATTTTTAGTAACAAGCACAGGATTCATATTTCTGGGTACTACAAATTCAATGCCTTCAATATTATCTTCTACTTTTTTAATATGAGGTATGGTTAACTGAATACGTCTTCCTTCTTGAAACCCCTTAAATGGCATACCAGTGGTGTTTCCCATAAAGAATACACTGTTTGTTGCAAAATCCCCAAATAAACGATTAAACGAATTTTCTAGACCTCTTGCTGAACCTAATAACCCAATAAGCAGTAAGATTCCCCACCATACACCAACCATAGTTAAAATAGACCTTAGCTTGTTTTTGCTAAAGCTGTCTATTACTTCTTGCCATGTATCTCTATCGAATAAAAATCTAAACATAATTAATCGTTTCTTAAAGCAACAATGGGTTTAATTTCTGACGCTTTTTTTGCGGGTAAATAACCTGCTATAGCTCCCGCTAAAATTAAAGTAATGGTCGCTCCAATAACAAGGCTATTGCTAACACCAGGGCTTGTTATAAAGTATTTTTCTAAACTAGGCCCGATCCATTCTAAGACTCCAACACCAATTAATAAACCTACATATCCGGCAATTGTGGTTATTATTATAGACTCGATAAGTATAATAGCTATTATAGATTTTGGAGATGCTCCCAAGGCTTTTCTAATACCAATTTCTTTGGTACGCTCCTTAACAATAAAAATCATAATATTACTAATACCAACAATACCAGCTATTAGAGTTCCAAAGCCAATTACTAATATAATAACAGTTAAGCCCGAAGTTAACATATCAACTTGCTTTGTACTTTGTGCCATGTTACGAACACGAATAGCTCTTTGGTCGCTTCGCGCAACCGAAAATCGCTCCTTTAAGCTTTTAGTAATTAATGTGCCAAAAGAAAGTGCTTGATCACTATTCATTTCGGGATTATAAGTTAAATGCATAAAGTCTATAAAGTCATTGTTTCCATATACAAGCTGCGCCGTAGTAATGGGAATATAAATAACACGCTCTTCATTATCTCCTTCATCATCAGTAAAAACACCAACAACTTTATAAGGAATTCCACTTAGGTTAACGTATTTACCAATAGCACTTTCCTTTGTAAACAATTGATCGTTAACAATTCTACCTATAACAGCAACTTTAGTTTTATTCTTTAAATCATTTTGATTAATATAACGCCCTTCACTGATCTTATTGTTTTCAATAAACATATATTCTGGATGAACTGCTCTTAGCTGATAACTATTTTTTTCATTTTTAAAAGAAGCAATAACGTTTCTATTTACTTTGGATGTGATGTATTGAACTTTATCACCAAATTTGTCAAGTACATATTCATGATCTTCATTTTTAAACTGTATTTGCCTACCAGCTTGAAGACCTTTATATCCTTTTGTTGTTTTTCCTGGATAAATAACAATAGAATTATTAGCATCGGTACCAAAGGCTTCTTTAAAAGTATTTTCAAGTCCATTAGCAATACCGAAAAGTATAGTAAATAATAAGATAGCAAACGCCACAGTAAAACCAGAGAGAAGACTCCTGGTCCTGTTCATATTAATACTCTGAAATATTTCGCGCCAAAGGTCTAAATCAAACATAATTTTCGGCTCTATCTTGAGTTACCTTAACATCTTCCATAATAACACCATCTTTAAGGCGCACAATACGTTTACACATATTAGCAATATCCTCTTCGTGGGTTACCATTAAAATAGTTTTGCCTTCGTCGTTTAATTGCTGAATAAACGCCATAATATCATGCGAAGTTTTGGTGTCTAAAGCGCCCGTTGGCTCATCGGCTAATAATAATTTAGGATTTGCAGCTAAGGCTCTAGCAATAGCAACACGCTGTTTTTGCCCGCCAGAAAGTTCTTTTGGCAAATGTTTAGCCCAATCTGCTAAACCTACTTTACCTAAATGAAACATGGCTTGCTCTTGACGTTCCTTACGCTTTACACCTTGATAGTATAACGGCAATGCAACATTTTCGACAGCATTTTTATAATTTATTAAATTGAAAGACTGAAAAATAAAGCCCAAAAACTTATTTCTGTAAACAGCTGCTTTTTTTTCGGTTAGATTTTTAATAGGAAGACCATCCAAAATATATTCGCCAGAGTCTGCTTCGTCTAGCATGCCTATAATATTAAGCAACGTAGATTTACCCGAACCCGAAGAGCCCATAATGGCAACCATTTCGCCTTCTTCTACATTAAGATCTATGCCTTTTAAAACATGTAGACTAGAATCTCCAATAGGATAAGATTTATGAAGCTGATGTATTTTTAACATATTTGGATTGATTTAGTACACTATTAAATAGCGCATATTAAATAAGACTACCCACTACAAGAAATGTTACACCAAAACTTAAAAATGTTTTAAATACTTTTTTTGGAATTGTATTTCCTGTAAATAAAGTAACCAAGTCCTGCAACAAGTATATAAGGCACAGCCATTAAATACACTATTCCATCGTTTATTCCCTCGGCTGTTGTTTGTCCTGCCTCACTTTCTAACACGGCGCGACACATAGCACATTGCGCATTTGTTTTAATTACAAACAAAAGTGAAAAAAGAAAAAATATAATTTTACGTTTCATTTTTTAGGCGTAATAAGGGGAAATCATTATAAAAACTACAACTCCTGTTATAGCTACATAAAGCCATAAAGGAAAGGTGATTTTAGCTATTTTTTTATGTTTCTCAATATTATTAGTAATTGCTCTAACATAGGTTATTAATACAAACGGAATAACAATAATGGATAGTACAATATGCGTTAATAATATAAAATAATAAAAATATTTAGCACCACCTTCTCCACCAAACGGTGTAGAATCGCTAGTCATATGATAAGCGATATACATTAGTAAAAACAAAACCGACAAACCTATGGCTACTTTAATTAACCTTTCGTGCAGTTTTATTTTTTTCTTTTGGATGGCAATAAATGCTAATACCAAAACTAAAGCTGTTAGCGCATTAGTGCTCGCGTAAATTGGTGGTAAAAAAACAGGCAATTCTACATCTATTTTAATTCCAAAAAGCGCAGCTACCGCAACGGGTATCACTACCGAAAGTATTACAATTAGTTTATTATACTTTTTATCGTCTATGGTGTTTTCTGTATTACTCATTTAGCAACTTTTTAATATCTTCTTTTAAGGCACTTATTTCTTCTAGCTTACCATCTTCGTCTGTTTTTTCAGATTCCGAGGTAATACCATTATAATAAATTATTGGATTTCCTTGCATTTCTCTGCTACGTACAAAGCCGTTTTTATCGATTAAAGCAAAATTTCCAGAGTGCTCAAAACCACCTTGAACATCTGGGTTTTCGGCTGTATAAATATAAAAACCTTTATTTGCTAACTCGTAAATAGCCTCTTTACTTCCCGTTAATAAATGCCAATTTGGGTTTGTAATGCCATACTTTTCGGCATAGGTTTTTAATACTTCGGGCGTATCATGTTCTGGATTAATAGTAAACGAAGCCACTCCAAAATCTTCAAAACCTTCAAACTCGTTTTGAATTTGAACCAAGTTACTATTCATCCTAGGGCAAATGGTTGGGCATGTTGTAAAAAAGAATTCTATAACATACACTTTGCCTTCAAAATCCTTATTGGTAATGGTTTTTCCATTCTGATTTGTAAACGAAAAATCTGGCACCTTACGGTTTACACCATTGTTTTGTATAAATACTAAATCAGATTTTTTTTCTGCTACCGCTTTAGGTTGATCGCTTCTGCTTTCTTGCCTTGAAATATCGCCTTTAGAAATTCTATCGACTATTCTAGGAATAAAAATTATTCCGAAAATAAGAATGGTAAACGCAATACCTATGTATGAATAATTCGTTTTTTTCATTTTTAACTATATATCATTCCCTTAATAGGAGAATCTTATTTTTTCTTTTCCACACTTATATCCTCAGTTCTTGAAGAACTAGGATCGAAATCGCCTTTTCGTTTTTGCCTGTACTCGGTAAATAGAATACGCAAATCGTCGCTCATTTTATTTTTTATTTCGCTTACTTCAATACAATTGTATCCATAAAGACCGTAAACGGCTTTGTCTTTTTCTAATTCGCTATCTGTTCTATCATCCAATCGTCCGCGTTGGTTTAAATCTTTATCGACTACAAAAACTTGGTTGCTTGTTAAATTGTTAGATAAATTTTCTTTAGTTTTTAAACTAAAATATACGCGTTTAATATCGGCAGGTTCTCCATACACAAAGTGCCAAAATCTTAAATCTTGATACGAACTAATTTCGGCTTTTAAAACTTTTACGGCTTCCTCGCTACCTTTTGGCATAAGCACAACCACTTGAAAACGTTTAAAGCCTTTAAATTTATCGTAAACCAATTCCTTTAAATTTAAAGCTATGGTGCTACTTTGTTCTGGATTATCGCCAAAAAAACCGAGAACGGTTATATGATCTTTTAATAGAATTGGGTCGTCGATATCTGAAGTAAAGGCTTCGATATCTAAAATCGATTCGTTAACAATATCTAATGGCGTGTAGTTATGTGTAGCTGGATATAAAAACAGTAAAAACGTTACAGGAAGAAAGAATAATATTCCTAAAACTACATACCGACTTACCTTTTTGTAATCCATTAAAAACCTAAATTTATATTGTTTTTATTTGAGTTGCAAAAATAAAAAAAGCGCAGGTAATAACCGCTCATATTCTATTATTTAACTTAGTATTACAACAACCTTGGCAGATGTGTGCGCTAGGGATTGCAGCGGCATCCTTTTTAAAACTTTATAAAACAAAAGCTGTTGCTAACAAAAAGCTAACCAATTGCTATGTTGCTCGCTCTTAACCAAAACCTTTTAAAAAGATACAGCGAAAAGCCCGACCCTTGTGGTAGCGCCCAAAAACTTTTTATGGCAAAAAAAATCCCGCCAATTGGCAGGATTAGTTTTTATGTGTTGTTACGCTTAAAAATCGCGCTTAATATATCCGTTATCGTAAACCTCAAATACGTAACCACCTTCTTGTAATAAGATGAAGATTAGGTAAAGGATTAAAAATATTGCTGTCCAAACCACGGCACGTCTTAATCCGCTAGTTTCGTCGCGCATGTGCATAAAATCCCAAGTAATGTAATAGGCTTTTACGATGGTTAATATAATGAATATCCAGTTTAATATTTTCATTCCTAATACGTGTCCCATTGACCATTCTGGCTTAATGATACCTAAAGCAACCTCTACTGTTGTTACTATTGAAAGGAATAATAATACACCCCAAATTTTTTGAGTGTTAGACTTAAATTTCCAAAGTCCTCTAAATATTTCTAATTTATGTTCTTGTGCCATTTTTTCTTTGATTTAAAAGATTTCCTTCTTAAAGGAAATGAAAAAAATTATTTATTATACTAGGTAGAAGAATGTAAATACAAATACCCAAACTAAATCTACAAAGTGCCAGTAAAGACCAACTTTCTCTACCATTTCGTAGCTTCCACGTCTTTCGTATGTTCCTAATACAACATTAAAGAAAATAATAATGTTAATTAACACACCTGAGAATACGTGAAACCCGTGAAATCCTGTAATAAAGAAAAAGAAATCTGCAAAAAGCGGCGATCCATATTCGTTTACATGAAGGTTAGCACCCTCAACGTATAACTTACCGTTTTTCATGATTTGATTTATAGACTCTTCTCTAGATAATACTGTTTTTTCACCGTGCTCGTTAATAATTTGAGTACGTACTAAAACATCTTTATTGGCTTGTAAACCGTGTATAACCTCGTCCATGGTATAAGCAGGCAAAGCACCTTCGCTAGCAAACCAAATACCATTTCTGTTTTCGTGTTGAGTTCTATCTTGGTGTGCTGCAGTTACAGCAAAATCTCTAACAGCTACACGTTTAAAAACTTGCTCGCCATCTTTATCTACATAATGTCCAAACTGTAAAATGTTACCACCTTTAGTTTGTACAGCACCATAATCGCCATTAATAAAGGTGTTCCATTCCCAAGCTTGAGATCCTACGAATATTAAACCAAAAATAATGGTTAAAAACATGTAAATAGTTACTTTGCTTTTATTTAAATGGTGTCCAGCATCAACCGCTAGTACCATAGTTACAGACGATATAATTAAAATAAACGTCATAAAAGCCACGTAATACATTGGCGCATCTACACCGTGAAAAAACGGGAAGTGAGTAAACACCTCATCTGCAATTGGCCATGCATCAATAAATTTAAATCTTGAAAATCCGTAGGCTGCTAAAAACCCAGAGAATGTTAAGGCATCCGATACGATGAAAAACCACATCATCATTTTACCGTAACTTACTTTAAGTGGCGCGTTTCCGCCTTCCCAAGTTTTGCCTTCTGCTACTGCTGTACTCATATATAATGGTTGTTATTTATAAAGTTGGACAAAAATAATCATTTTATTCATCTAATAAAACATCATGCTTTAAAAATTAATCACTTAAAAGTAATCGCTACTAAAAATACTTTGGGCGTTCCTTTTTGTTACAAGCTTTACGGTTTAAAAAACCTATTAGGAACACAAAAAGTCGGGCTTTCGGCAGTCGCTTCCTCCTACGTCGGCGAGCTTCAACAAAGCCTCAATCCCTAACGCAACTATCCGTTAAAACCTTTAAAACACAACTAATTAAAGGCATACCCTTAACTCAATTATCTTACAAAGTATAAAAATAAAAATAGGTAAACCCACAAAATATCTATAAAATGCCAAAACGTCCCTGCTAATTCTAGTCCCAACATTTTATCTTTAGTATACTTTTGTTTAAAATGATTATAAATTACAACCAATAAACAAATTAATCCTACAACCACGTGCAAAATATGCACAATAGCAATTAAATAAATGTAAGACATGGTTACATTACTGGTTGGTCCAGTAAAATTATACCCTAAATCTATAATTTGTCTAAAACCAGAAAACTGGTTAAAAATAAATACACAGCCTAAAATTAAAGTTGCTACCAACCATAGCATAGTTGCTTTATGGTTACCACTCTTTAAAGCGCGTTTAGCTAAAATAAAAGTGATACTACTAATTATTATAACAACCGTACTAATTATAAATGCATTGGGTAAAACAAAATCTTTTAACCAATCTGGTCTAGAACTACTCACTACAAAAGCACTTGTCCAGCCTGCAAACGACATAATAAGTGACACAATACCAAACCAAAGCATCATTTTTTTGGCTCTGCTATTTTTCTCTTCGCGTGTTCCTTGAGTTAAATCCATAATTTATCTAATAAATTTATCTACCACATAAATAATTTGCACCAGTGTAATATAAGATACACTTACTAGCATTAATTGTTTAGCAGCTTTTTCGGTCATTTTTTTAAATAAGCCAATAGCATAATACAGCATCCATAAGCCTGCTAGTAACACCAATACCATGGCTACAACAGATAGTTGTAACCTACCCGTAAACCCAAACACTGGAACGATAGATACTAATATGGTCCATATGGTGTACATAATACATTGTACAGCGGTTCCTTTATCTTGTTTTCCTGTTGGAAGCATAAAAAAGCCTCCTTTTTTATAATCATCGTACAAAAACCAACCAATAGCCCAAAAATGAGGAAACTGCCAAAAAAACTGTAAAGCAAATAAGGTTCCTGGTTCTATACCAAAATCGTTAGTAGCTGCTACCCAACCTAACATAAACGGAATAGCGCCCGGTATAGCCCCAACAAATACCGCAATAGGTGTTTTTGTTTTTAAAGGCGTATACATACAGGTATAAATAAAAATAGATATAGCACCAAACATAGCGGTTTGCTTATTTATGGTGTACAAAATACCAATACCTAAAATTGTAAAAAGCGTTGCAATTATAAACGCGGTGTTTACCGACATGTGGCCTGCAGGAATAGGTCTGTTTTTAGTCCTATCCATTAAAGCATCTAGATCTTTTTCTATAATTTGATTAAATGCGTTTGATGCACCAACCATAAAATACCCACCAAAAGCTAGTAGGGTTAAGGTTTTAAAATCGACCGTTTCTACACCAAGTAAATACCCCGCAAGCGACGAAAACACCACACTTAATGCCAATCGCATTTTCGTGATTTCTTTAAAATCTGATAGTACAGAAGGTTTTGCTATTGTAGTTTTCGACTTGCTCAATGGTCTATATCCTTGACGGCTTTAATATTGCGAGTGCAAAGATACTCTATAAAAGCAATTTCACCAATGGTTTTTAATGGTAAATTAAAACAAACCATACTCACCTAAAAAGTTGTATTTTTAGTAATCTAAAAAAACCGCTTAGAAATGAGATTTATAAAATCAGTTATTAGCATCGCCATATTTGGTATGGCCTTTGTAGGTTCTGCACAAAAAAAAGAGTTTACCATTACCACGCACCAACTTACCAACAACATTTATATGCTTGAAGGCCAAGGTGGAAATATTGGAATTTCTATTGGCGAAGATGGTGTTTTAATGATCGATAGCCAATTTGCTCCCTTAACACCCAAAATTTTAGCGGCCATAAAAAGACTAAGCGATAAACCTATTGCCTATTTAGCTAATACACACCACCATGGCGACCATACCGGCGGAAACGAAAACATTGCCAAACTACAAACACCTATTATTGCACACGACAATGTGTATAGACGCATTAAAGATAACCCGAAACAAAACGATGCATCGTTGCCTGTAATAACCTTTAATGATAAACTAAGTTTATATATAAACGGCGAGCAGGTGCTTATTTTTCATGTGGATAATGCACATACCGATGGCGACGCTATGCTATATTTTACAAAAAGCAACGTGCTACATACAGGAGACACCTTTTTCAACGAACGTTATCCTTACATCGATTTAAATTCTGGCGGATCTATTAATGGCTATATCAACGCTGTAAAAAGTGCTCTTATTTTAATTGACGAGGAGACTAAAATTATTCCTGGGCATGGCAACTTATCTAATAAAGCCGAATACAGCACCTTTTTAAATATGATGGAAAGTTTAAAAAGTACCATTGAAATCGAAATTAGCCAAGGGAAAACCGAAGACGAAGTGGCGGCAAATAGCGCGCTTACCAAAACCTACGACGACCTTAATTATGGCTGTTGCTTTATTTCTTCCGAAAAAATTAGACGTACGTTTTATAAGGGGTTGAAGGAGTAGTGTTTGGTTATAAATAAAATAATTATTTGTTTTATATAAATATTGGCACTGGAAATTATTTTTTTAATTCAACTATTTCACTCATTTGCGGGGTTTTTTCCGAATAAATTATTGTAATAGTGTCTCCCTCAAAAAAAGTTTTTTCAGAGTTTTCTTTTGTCGATGTATAAAATGTTTTATTTCCTACCTTATACTTTGCACGAACAGACCATACATCAGTCCTACTTTTTCTGATAAATAACCAGGCTTCATCGATTATTCCGTAAGTCATTTTCCCATACTCTTCCAATTCACATTCACTTTGAAAACTCAGAAAAAGCCCAAATGGTATTCCTAAAAATACAGACAAATAAGCTACTCTTTTTTTTTACTCTGTTGGCTAATGCCGTATTCTCGATGGCTTTGTACAAAAGATATGGAAGTAAAAAAAATATTGCTCCAAAAATCACCCATCTTATAATTCCTTCTCCAGAATAAAAAACATCTTTCGGTGTCACAAAGAGTATTAAACTCCAAACTAATAGATAAAGAAAAGCAAATATCAAAGTTGATTTCATTGCCGTACGTTCATTTTCATTCCCTTTTTGTTTGTTTTATCTTTGCCTCAGCTAGCGCAAGCATCTTGCTTGTGCCGTCAATAAATTAACCCTCAACTTTATTTTAACAATAAAACCTAAATTTTACTCGCTCATGAGGGCACGAGCGGGACGCTCGCGCTAGCAGAGGAGAATGTTTAGTTAGGTTTTCATTCTATATAATTTCAGAAAAATCTATTAGAGACTATTTAATCAGCCTTTTTATCATCAAAAACTATTTCTCCTCCAATAATTGTCATAACGACCTTAGTTTCTAATATTTGATTTTCCGGAATTGTCATAATATTTCTGTCAAGTATGGTGAAATCTGCCCATTTCCCAACTTCTATACTCCCTTTGTCATTTTCTTGAAATGCCGCATAGGCAGCATCCAATGTATAAGATCTGAGCGCTTGATTCCGTGTCATTTTCTGCAGAGGCTCGTAACCACCATCAGGCATTCCTTCTAGAGTTTTTCTGGATACTGACGCATAAAAGCCAGCCATAGGATTAAGGGGTTCTACGGGTGCATCGGTTCCGTTCACAATCTTTGCCCCAGACTTTAATAAGGTCTGCCATATATAGGCACCTTCCGTAATACGTTTCTCTCCTAGACGATCAATGGCCCAAGGTCTATCCGATGACATATGAATAGCCTGCATTGCTAGAATAACATCCAATTCAGCAACCCTAAGAATGTCCGCTGGGTCAAAATGTTGGGCATGTTCTATTCTAAATCTTGCGTCTTTTGAACTATTTGTAGATTCAGTTTTAAATGTGCTCTCATAAATATCCAAAACCTCACGAGTTGCTCTGTCGCCTATGGCATGTATACCCACTTGAAAACCATTTTTGTAGGCGTTATTGACAATTTTATTAATATCCTCTAACGGTGTAACATTATGACCATGCTCTCCGGGTGCATCCGTATATTCTTCCAATAACCAGGCACCTCTTGAACCTAAAGCCCCATCTGCCATTAGTTTAATAGAACGGATGGTTAGTTGATTGTCGTATAAGTTCTCTTGAATACCTTTCTTAAAACAATATTCTAGAAGTTCAGGTTGTGTTCCGCGAAGCATAACATACAGCCTTAATTTAATTAGGTTTTGTGAGGCCATTTCTTCATAAAGGTTTACCATGTAGCCACCTGAACCTGCATCATGAAATCCGGTGATACCATTTTTAAAGCATTCTTCTAAAGATAAAATTATTGCTTCTTTTACATTTTCCTTTGTAGGTTCAGGTAAATACTTGTACACTAAATCTCCTGCAGTTTCATTAAGAATTCCGGTTGGTTCACCATTTAAATCTAAAACTATTTCGCCTCCATCTGGTTGAGGAGTCTTGGAGTTGATCCCTGCAATATCCATCGCTTTATGGTTTATAATTATAATATGTCCAGAAGCATGTACAAGAATAACAGGATGATCTGGCACAGCAGCAGACAATAACTTATTTGTAGGATACCCATTGATTAATGTAGGTTGTGTAATCCACTTATCATGATGCCAACCAGTAGCTATAACCCACTCTCCTTTTGGCGTGCTTTTTGCTTTTTCGGCAACTTTTTTAATGGCCTCCTCATAACTCTTAGTTCCTCCTAAGTCAACTGCCAATAATTCATTTCCAATACTAAACAAATGGGCATGCCCCTCTATTAAACCAGGAACCATAGTCTTGCCCTTTAAATCAAAAAGTTGGGTTTTATCCCCTTTTAACTTCATGATACCTTCCTTACTGCCTACAGATAGAATTGAATCGGCTTTTACGGCTACAGCTTCCACCATTGGCCGGTTATCGTCCATTGTATAAATCTCTCCGTTAAAATAAATTTGATCTGCGAATGTGCCAACTTCAATGGTTTGTGCCTTTGAGTTTACACTTATAAGTAAAAAGAAAAGAAATAATGGAGTTAGTTTCATTGTGAGTTTATTTTGGAATTCATGATTCTTAGACTTGTTTAAACGTTTCGTTTAAGATATTTAAATTGTGCCAAACCCGCTATAAAATCACTTTTACATTTCACATCCCTCCAACAACTCAGGTTACAATTAGTTTTTTATAACTGTTATTCTATAAATATAAATAAATTTTCACAAAAAAACCCAATAGTTTCCATTGGGGTTTTTAATTTTATTTGCAACTTATAGTAGTTATGAGATTCACACCTATACAGGAATGTGTTAGTTATCGAAATACCAATTAAACAAATCGGTTCTAAGGCCAAAATTAAACCATACAGTATTATTTTTAAAGGTAGTGGCAGTTGTCGCTTCTGGATTAAAATTCCTAACGGTTATATCGGTAAACAATTTTAGGTTTGTTGCCGGGTTTAACACGTAGCCTGCTTGTATATTACCGTTAAAGGTTGTTGTTTTTATACCTTGACCAACTTCTACTCCCGTATCGAAAGGGCGTTCGTTGTAATTTCTATAGATATCGCCACCGTAACTAAAATCGTCGGTACCATCATTAAAATCTAATCCGCGCGTTCCAAAAATAAATTTAGCATCGCCAAACCAACGTTTGTAACGATAACGACCAATTATTACGGCCTCACTAAAGTTTGCGCCCCATAAATGCGCCATAGATTGGTTATTGTGTGCATAGTTTAACACTACGGTATTATGCGAATAGGTATAAGGACGCACGCGGTTATACTCAAACTGCAGCAATAAATTATCAACCTTAAACGCGTTATAATATTTAACACCTAGTTGGTAACCAAACTTGTTTTTCCAGCTTTTCTCGCCTGCTTTTACATCGCCTAGAGAGAATTCATCTAAAATAAACTGACTATATAAGTTTACATCATCGTTCCATTTATATTTTGCAGTTGCACCCATTAGCGCATTTCCGGCACCTTGACCAGTTTCAAACTCTATAGCTCTGTAAAATATAATAGGATTTAGGTAATTAACATCAAAACCACGGTCGTTGGAGTTTGTCCATAAAACCGACTCAAACAACCCTATATTTAAACGCTTACTAGCATTCCAGCTTAAATAATGGTTAGCAATGTATTTTGTTAAGAAAGCATTATCCACTTCAACAGCGTCTCTAACATCTTTTAACCACATCCAGGTATTGGTGTATTTTATTTTCCAAAACTTGGTATTTAATTTTAAAAACGGATGCGGACTCGCCACATCACTTAGCAATAACGATCTGTAACCGTCGCCAATAAAGTTTTTACCATGCCCAAATTGCAAGTTTATAAACTTAGCAGGCGCATAAGATAAATACGCTTCGGCCACCGGATAATCATAAGAATCGGTTTTAAAACGTTTGGCAATACCACGCCCAGGAATTATAGCTGGATCTGGACCAAAGGCTTTTAAACTTTCCGCATATCTATTTACATAATCGGCAAAGCGTCCTTGACTTTCAAACACCGAAGCATAGAAATTTAATTTTTTACCTAACCCACCTTGAATTAAAAACCCTCTCGTGTTATTATATGTAGTTCCGGCGTCTAAATTAGAGTCTGCCCCTACTTGTAAATCTAAAATAGGATCGACTGTAAACCAATAATCGTCGCTCTGTAATTGGACTAAATGTTCGTTCCAAAACTTTTTACCCAACCAAGTTTCGGTGTCTTTATATAGTTCTTTTTGTTCGGCTTCAAAATCGAAATATTTCGATACTTCTTCATACAAAAATGGTTTTGATGCGGTATGACTATTTGTACCAACCATATTCATTTGTCTATCAAAACGAGCATAGTCACTATGTGTAAATTGAATATTTAATTGACTTTTAAACGCTTGGTTTTCAAAATCTTTTAATTCTTTATTTACATTATCATATTCTTTTTTAGCAGCCAACTCTAATGGACTAATTGCTTTGGTAGCATTGACATTAGCGCTAGTAGTATTATTTACCCCTTCAGCCTGATTTACTAAAGGTATTTTTATAGGTAAGGAATATTGCTTAAAGGTACTTTTACCATTATAGGTTGCAGGTTGTACTTTTGGAAATTCTGAAAAAACACGTTTTGCCTCGTCCTTTAACTCACTGTAAATAGCATCTGTATATACAATTTTAAACTGCCCTGTGGTATCAACCTCAAAAACAACAACGACTTCGCCTTTAAAACCGGCTTCGGTAAGGTTTGTGGGCACCTTAAAATTGTTGTGAATTTCGTTATATACTTGGGTATTAAAACAGCTTTGTAAGTCGGAAATAGCTACCTCTTCGCAATTAGGGAATACTGGTGGCTTTTCAACAGAAAAAGCATCTTGAGCATAAAAATTATATTGAACTAAAAGTAGGACTAGTACAATGAATTGCTTCATGTTTAAGAATTATGGGTTAATTAAAACGTATTACTGCCGAAAGATACTATATTTTTAGATTCTAGTCCCATTTATACCTCGATAAGTACTTCTAAAAATAGGAGTTATAAAATAACTATTAGGCACAAATTAGTATTAAAATAAAACCGCTATTACATAAGTAACAACGGTTTTTAAAGCACGAAATTATAATTTGGTATTACTTATTGTGCATAGAATATTATAGGTAGTGTGTAAATAACCCCAATATTTTTATTATTCTGTTTACCAGGAATCATTTCTGGTATAAAATTAATGACCCTTGCAGCTTCCTCTTTTAATTTATCATGATCTGCTCGAGTTTTAACATTGGTGACTTTACCAGTTTTATCGATGGTAAACTGCACATCTATTTTTTGTTTTCCTTCCAAGCCGTATTGCGCAGCGATATCGCCACCATCAAATTTTCGTTGAATTAGCTTTCCAATTTTATCAGACATACACTTTTTACGTTCGGTATTGTTCTTAGATTTTTCGCAACCCGGATAGATTGGTACTTTCTGTACAAAAACAATAGAAACAGGCTCCTCATTTTCTGGGTTGTCGTCAACCACAACCGCTCCAGGATCTACTACAGGCGTTATGGGTTTCTGTTCTTCGGTAACGAGTTCTAGTGCTTCTTCTAAAGTAACATCATCGTCAACCTTTTTAATTTTATTAATAAAAACAACTTTCTTTTTAGGCTGTGGTTTTACCTCTGGTTTTAGCAATTCTTCAATTTTAATATTGTTAATTGAAATTTCCTCAGGAATATCTGGAGGCATTAACTGCACCACTGTGGGTATTGTAGTCTCGAATTTCATTTCCAACAACCCAAAGGAAATTAGCAAACATACAATTAACCCAATTTGAAAATAAAGGGTTGAGTTTTTTTGTAAATTTGCATCATGCTTTTGTGATTTTTCCACGATTTTCTCATTTTGCCGAATGAGATCGTGAGTTTTCTTTTGATTACTCATAATAATTAGAATTTAAAATGTTAATATTATGCTAAAGTCACAATAAGCATACCAAAAAGAAATCCCGTTACAGTTTTGTAACGGGATTTTATATTAAAATGAGTTAAAAGAACGCACTGTTTTCAATACCTCTAAAAACAAAAAAACCTCGAAGTTAGCTTCGAGGTTTTTAATATATAAGTAAAACTTATGTTTTCTTAATCTTGTACTTGGAAAATAATTGGTAACGAATATGGAACGTTTACCGGCTTACCACGTTGTTTTCCTGGTTTCATTTGTGGTAGCAATCCAATTACTCTTTTTGCTTCCTTCTCTAAACCTGGGTGTGGTGCTCTTGCACGAATACCTGTAACTGTACCTGTTTTATCAATTTTAAAGATAACGTTTATACGCTGTCTTCCAGATAAACCTAAGTCGCTAGCCAACTCAGTATTAAACTTTTTATTTACAAACTGAGATATTTTTTTAGACATACAATCTCTCTTTTGAGTATTGCTTCCTTTTTCACATCCTGGAAAAACTGGTACGTTTTCAATAACTGAAAATGGTACATCAATATCTTCCTCTATCTCTGCAACCTCTACTTCTTCAACCTCAACAATTTCTGTTTCTTGATCAACCTCTGTAGATTCGATTACTGTTTCTTCAATTTCTACTTCATCTTCAACAATCTCGATCACTTCTGGCGCTGCAGGTGGTGGTGGAGGTGGTGGAGGTGTTTGTAATTGTTCAGTAATTGGGATTTCTTCATCCTCAATTTCTTCAAGATCTAATTGTCCTATATCTATTTCAACTTTATCATAAGTTTTGTAATTGATTGCGTAATTTGTTAAGAACAACATTAACGCTAATCCAATTGCGAAGTAAAGTGAACTGTTACGTCCAACATTTGCTTGGGGATTTTTTTTAGGTTCCATAATTTAAATCGTTTATCAAGATTGCTAAAATAACTATTTATTTATCAAAAAAGCAAGCCTTTAAGAGTTTTTAATATGTAATTGGTTTTTAAACCACAATACGGTTGCCGCAATTAAGGCTCCTAAAGTATTAGCTAAGGCATCGTAAACATCTAAGGCTCTTGAAGCTGTCATTGTTCCTTGTAAAATCTCAATAACTATGCCAAATAAAACGGCGAAAATAAAAGCATAAATTAAAGCTTTCCTTTTTTTAAAATTAAAGGTAAAATACAAGGCAAAATACCATAATACAGCAAAAAGACTGTAAGCTAAAAAATGAAATATTTTATCGCCAAAAGATATTTCTAAATCTGGAAGGCGACCATCTAAATTAATTAAGCTTACTACTGCTAATGCAATGGCATATACTAAGGCTACAATAAAAGTTGCTTTTTTAAGCACCAATTAAGGCTTTATAATCATCGGCAGATAATAATCCTTCTGCTTGCGATAAATCCGAACATTTTAATTTTATCATCCAACCTGCTCCATAAGGATCCGAGTTTACCACTTCTGGTTCATCCTCTAAACCTTCATTAAACTCAGTAATCTCACCAGTTAATGGTAAAAATAAATCAGATACCGTTTTAACCGCTTCAACAGTTCCAAAAACCTCATCGGCTTCTAAAGTTTCATCAACAGTTTCAACCTCAACATAAACAATATCACCTAATTCACTTTGTGCAAAATCGGTAATTCCAATGGTAGCAACGTCGCCAACTAACTTAACCCATTCGTGGTCTTTCGTGTATTTTAATTCAGCAGGAATATTCATTTTATAATTTTAATATATTTATTTAACAAATGTATTTATTCGCAATCACTTTTCAAACCTCAAACCGGTAATTAACAAGCTTATTTTTTTGGGCGCTACCACTAGGGTCGGGCTATCCAATACAAGTCCTCGCACCTCCTTCGTCGGGCTGTGGGCTTTCCTTTACTATCCCTAGCGCGGGGAAAACCTTAAATATAGTAACTAATACTAAATAAAAAGACTTTTGTGTTACTTGGTATACCTTAATTAGTTCCCAAAGTTATAACGTACTGTAAACCCAGATCGAATAGTAGTTTGCGGGAAGGCAGTAGATATAGCATAATCAGAGAACGTATAATCAAAATAAAAAATACCAGTTAGGTTTTTACTAAAGGCATAATCTGCCGAGTATTTTAAGCCCCAAATAGTTTGACCCGATGTAATTTGATTATTTTCTAAATCTAAATATCTAATTATGGTTTTATTATCTCTTACCGAAATATCTGCCTTCATATTTAAATCGCTAACAATACGTTTTTTTGGTCCTGCTAATTTCGATCTAATACGTAAATCTTTAATCCTATACCCTAAACCAAAAATGTACTCGTTGCCTTGTACCTCTGTTAACAGGTTGTTATCAAAACTTAAAGACAACATTCTATCTTTTTTAATTTCAGCTTGTACCCTAACCGAATTATTCATTTCCATATCAATTCTAACCAACGGACTAAACAATTCTGTTAAGTTAATATTACTAAACAGTCTTTCGTTTTTAAAATTACCAGATTGATCTTTTGATGCATCCGATTGATCTGCATAAGCAACACCTGGCGTTGGTGGTGCCTCATTACCTAACCCGTTTGGATCTATATTTAAATTGGTGCTAAACTGATTTATAGTGTAAGCCGAACGGTAACCATGCGTTAAAGAAAAACGTTTAAAACGCTTTTTAAACCAACCAAACTTCATGAATCCTGTATATTTTAAATCCCAGTTAGGAATTGGAATATCTCTAAAAGCTCCTGTTTGTACTTTATTAGCATCTTGACCAGAATACGCTGCTAAAAAGGCTGGCAACAATACTTTCTGGTTGTTTTTACCAAAACCTAAAGGAAAGTTAGTTTCCGGATCTCTATCATAAGTGGTTGTGCCATAAAACTCTTCGGCTAGTCGTTCTGCTACTTTTAATCTGTTTGCTCTAAAATCATCAAAAGCATCCGATCGTAATTCATCACTTTGGCTAAAGGCTGTTTTAATTAAAACCGTCGATATATTAAAGTTACCAAAGGTATTTGGTGTTAATGGGTTGTATATACCATTATCAACTCTGTAGTTCTCTGTAAAATTTTCGTAATACGCTCTGTTACCCACAATATCAATTTTTAAATCTTTAACAGGTTGTAAACTTGCCGAAATATCTAATTGTTTTGTGTTTGTAGATGTAAATTGTTGGTTAAACTCATCGAAAGTTGTTAGCCAACCACGTCTTGCAGCTAAATACCTAACATCGCTTTGGCTACCAAATGTAAAACCAACTGTTGGTTTTAAGGTCCCTACAAATCCTGGAGTGTTTAAATATCCTGGTAAATACATACCATTATTCTCGGAGTAGTTAACTTGAATTCTTTTTACACTTGTTAAAATATCTACACCAGCATTTAACAATTTGGTAAGGCTTTGGTTTTTAACTCTAGACGTCTTCTTTTTAGTGTCTTTCGCATCGCCTCCCGGAGGTGCCCCGCCTGGAGTTGTTCTAGTTCTTACACGTCTAATTGGTTTTTTAACCAAACCTATATACTTGTAAAAGCGATTCATATCCAACGAGGTGTTGATATTATGAACGTTTGAATTTTGTACCGTGTTTCCTAAATCGTAAGTCACACCATCAACCTCTAAACTACCATATAAATCTGAGCCTTTTTGCCATTGAAAACTACCTGTATATTGATACGTGGCATCAATAAAGCTAAACATTGGTAATTTATTAAGTGGTAATTGGTAAGTAACCCCTAAATTTTGCGTTTGCCTGTTAGGGTCTCCAATATCCATTAAACCATCCCAAACATCTAATTCATCGTCCTGTTCACCTGCAATTAAATCATTGTCTTTAAAATAATTTCTAACAATATTATTATTAGCCGCAGTAAAATTGAATTGTAACGATCTGGTTAAATTATAATTGATAGCGTATTGAAAATCAAATGTATAATTTCTTCTGAATAACTCTTCAATACCAATATTACCACTATCTGCAGTTAAATCTATTTCTCTAAACTTTTGACGATTAAACTGTCTATTAATATCCGTATTAATTGTAAAGCTTGTTGGTAATAAATTAAAATTAAACTCCTTTAATATTTTCCAGTATTTACCAGTAAAAAGCGAATCGTTTTTCTTGAAAGGCTCAATAGTAATAGGATTAAAATTGTGTGCATAATTAGCACCAACACGTAACGTTTTACTAACCGAGTTCTCAATCTCGAAATCTCGGTGTTGTACTTTGTTATAGGAATAGTTTAACGTTACATTTTCTACATCGTAAAAACGCGGTTTCTTATCTGTAGTTCTGGTTTTTCTTACGCCTATAAAGTTAATACTTTGGCGTTTTGTGTAATCTTCAGATTGCTGTCTTATGGTTTCTTTTTCTTGTTCGGTTTCTGCAGCATCTATACGAGAATCTAGAGTTAAATCCTCATAAAATTGATCGTATTTTGGTGTTACTAACTCTTCGCTTTGCGAATAATTAAATGGCACCTGTATACCCCATTTTTTTGGTAATAATTGACCAACATTTATATTGGTAACCACATCATATTGTTTCACATCTTCCAAACTACGTTGACTTGGTCCTTGTTCTATAGATCCAAAACCAGAGGTGCTTTGTCTTCCCGTAGCACTAATGCTAGCAAAGTCTGCAATATTAGTATCCATACTTACTACAGCAGCCCAACCACCTTCGTTATCCAAATCGGATAAGCGCAACTCATTAAACCAAACCTCAGCACAAACATCGTCACTTGATGTTGCATTCTTAACACCAACCATAAGTGTTCTAATATCTCCAAAATTAGGATTTCCTTTTATTCCTACACGGTGTTGCCCAATTTCATAACCATCAAAAGGATCTGCTACCAGAACAATTTCTCCATCTATCACATCATAAAACGTAGGGTCTTCGTTGCTTAATGTCATATCTGAAATACCTTGGGCTTTAATTTTCCCTAAAATATCTACAGGTAAATTAATCTCATTTGATGTTGGCCATAAGGTGGATGTTGAAACTTCTAAGGGAATTTCTATTTGATAATAATTTTCGGTTAAATCATTACCCATTCTAATAAAACCAACCAATTCTTTATCTGATAAAGTACCTATACCAGACTCGCCATCTTCGGCATGCATAAACATTCGCATACGTTTATATTGACGCATGTCTAGATTTATGTTTTTGTATACTGCTCTTGAATCTTCAGTTTCTAAATTACAAACCTTAACTACTAAAGATTGCTCGTTTTGGCTAACCACTGTGTTGTTATTATACAGCTCTTCTGGCTCAATTCCTGGAGGTCTTTGGTAACTTCCTTCGTTTTCAATTGTACCAATTACACCAACTGAGAAATCGGTATTATCATCATCTGGATCATCATCATTAAATTCTAACGACTGGGTATAACGTCTCCAATCACTTCGAACTAAATCTAAAGTACCAAAACGAAAAATAGTAGCTTCTTGAAAATCTTTAAGGTAAATTCTAGCAAACCTTACCGAACGTAAATCACTTATTCCACCTACAGCCTTAACATGACTACCTTCTACAGGAATTCTAAATTGATACCATCTTACGTTAACAGATTCGCCATTGGGAAGTGTACGTGGTTGATCTTTAAAATCTCTTAAAAATTCCTTTAAAGGATTTCCATTAGGAATATTATCGAAATCGGCTTGACTCTGAGGTAAATTAGTTCTATTAAGATCTAATTCATATTCGTAATAACTATCAATCGTGTTCATGGTGTTATCACGATTTATATCCTCTACATCTGGTTGTGTATTGGCTGCTCTATCGGTATCTGAAAACGTATCAGGTGTATTACCTTCTACACCATTATACCTTTTATAACGCTCGAAAATATCTCCACTAGTATTTAAAAAATACGAGTAATTATCCTTTGCAGGATCCTCTCCAAATTGCGATCCAAATTTTGCTATCTCATCCGCATCATTATAACCATCGTATCCAACATCTTGATTAGTTCGTTCATCACCAGTACTATCAAAGGTATAAAGTAACGATTGGTTTTGAGGAACAACAGTACCCCAAGATGTTTCGTTTAACAAACTAATATCGCCATCTTTTGGTAAGCCGTTTTCATATAGTTTTTTTCCATCCTTAATAATATCTTCTGAAATATTACCTAGGTTAAATACTAATTTACCTCCCGGATTTGATGGGTTATCTTGAAACGGATCTTGTAACCAGAAATCGATATATTCTACATTTTGTTGCTCAAAATCGGTAGAGGTTAATTGCCTTGTAATACCTGCCCATGAATCTTGAGGAGTAGTAAGCATTTCATTATTAATATTGGTGGTCTGGAAGTTATAAGGTCCACGCTCTTCTGGATAGTAAGCTAAATCTAAAGTATAAATTACTGAGTTTTGCCCTTGAACTAAGTCTTGATTAGGGAATAATTCATTTATAAATACACGACTTGTATATAAACTAGATACATCTTCATCTGAAATTTCATCTGGTCTTTGCGAGCTATAAAATATAGGATCGATAGTATACCAATTTAACAAGGCTCTGTTATAACCATTCTGAATACCTGCTTGATCTTCAAGCTCACTGTCGTCGCCATCGCCATCAATATCTAGCGGTCTACTAGATAAAAACCAAGATTGTTGCGAGGTTAAATCGATGCTATTTTGCGAGCCTTCAAAATCGTCAATATACGATGTGGCTTCGCCTTCTAAATCTGTTCCTTTTGGTGCTCCTGGAGCTAAATATGCAAACTCGCCACGAAGGGATAAGTTAGACTCCACATCGGTATCGATATTTGGCAATTTATTAGCCAAACGAGTTAAAAAAGGTACTTTGGTAGAAAAGTTTCCATTTAAACCAAAAATGGTATTGTTTATTGATTCTGAACCGTAATTGGCTTTCTGTGTTATTGGTCGTTCGTTTAGGTTTAATAATGTAGCTCCTAAAAGAAAATTTTCGTTGAATTTATGTTCTACATTTATTCCGGTAAAACGTTTAGTTTGTTGCCCGAATACGGCATTATTTTCGGTTGATACTTGAATTGGTGTATTTGATGCTTCTAAAGATGCATCTAAAATTTGAACCCTACCTAGTTGATAATTTACGGTATAGTCGATACCTTCAACTAATACACGCCCACCAGCAGTTACGCGGACAGATCCTCTTGGAACATTAAATGCTCCTATAGGAATACCATCGCCTCCTCCAGAAGATTTATAGCGCCCTTTTAATTTGAATTTATTTTTTTCAGCTTCCTCTAAAGCAGCTGTTTTTGTACTTTTATAAAGCACATCGTACACGTATTTTTTCTGATCCTCATTAAATCCCCCATTATCTTCATCGTCATATTTAGTACCACCACCTAAAACATTATATAAATACTCTCCAAAAGGCTCAGCGCTTGTAAACACAATTTTTCCGTTTTGAGGAATAACGGTGATGCCCGATACAAAATCGAAAAAACCATCGCCTCGAGATTGCGGATCGTTATTAAAGTTTAATTTATCTAAGTTGAAAACCCTTAGTAATGGTGAGTTTTCAATAAGATCGTCACTTGGTGTATTTGTAGTAACAGGGTTTCCGTTAATATCTAACTCGAAACTAGCACCAACAGGCGTAATAAAGTTAAGCGGAGAAGCTTCGTTATAAAAAATGTTTAATGTAAAATCATCTTGACTCAAGTTGTAAGCACCCGTATCATAGATATTTTTCATCATTAAATCCCAAATAGGCTGCTTCACATTGGTAATACTACTCTTTAACATTTTTAAAACCAAGGCGGTATTTACTACCGAAGTCACCTGGTTATCGGCGTTAGTTTCCACTTCTGTAGCCTCCAAACCATCGTTAGCAAATTCACCTACTTGATAAACCTTACCACCAACGGTGTATTGATATGCCACCGCTAAAACCTCATCATTACTAAGTCTTTGACTTAATGAAATGTAACCTAGCTCTGTATTTAATGTATATTCTTGACCGCTAATTAATTTTCTTGCATTTTCAAGTTTAGCATAATCAGCTCCTTCATCAACTTCATTATTTAAAGTCCCAAAACCCTGATCTGCTGTAGAAATATCTCTAATTTGTTGGGTTAAAACTGAACCACCAGTTGTAATTGTTAATGGATTAAATCCATTATTACCATTATCTGGAAAAGCCCCTGGAGCAGCAGATATAGGTACCGATGTAGAATAGGTTTTATCGCTCTCTCCAATATCTTGAAGCGCTACAATATTTCTAACATTTTCTGTTCTGTTACTTCTATTAGTCACCCAAACTTCCAATCTTGTAATTTGTAAACCTTTATTGTTTACAAAAGGGTAGTTTGCCAAAGCCGAATCGTATGTATCTCTAAAGTATTGTGCTAGGAAGAAGTGCCTGTTTTCATCGTATTCTCTAATAAAAAACTCAAAATCTTCTAGCGTCCCTCCACCTTGAGCTACCACGGTATTGGCTTGCGATTTTTGTTCGGAAAACACACCTGTTACGGTTGTTTTTCCGAATTGTAATTGTGCCTTTACACCAAATAAACTTTGCGCTCCTGTAATTAAAGAGCTATTTAAAGGCATACTTACATTACCAACTTCAATTTTTTGAAGAATATCATCTTCAGTTGGTGTGTATTCTAATTTTATAAGTTGCTGAAAATCAAATGTAGATTGTGTGTCGTAATTAGCATTAACCTGAAGCCTTGTACCGACTTTACCTAATAAACTTAAACTGATACGCTGGTCGAAATCGAAAGTAAAATTACTTCTATTTCGTGGTGAAAACGATGGATTATCTTGTTTTGAAAAAAGAACACCTAAATCCATTTCTACCGATCCTTGCGGAATAACCTCGATAACGTCACTTCCAAAAATACTGGTGAAAAAATCTGATTTTACATAGAATTCGGGCAGTAAGTTTTTCTGAGTTTCTTCTGAACCTTCCTTTTTACCTTCAAAAGCATCAATTTTCTCTTTGTAGTAGCTTCGTAAATTTTCTTTAGCAACTAACGCGTAGTACTCTTTTGGCGTAAGTATAACCGGATAATTAATATTAAAACTACCTATTTTTTCGGTATAAATATACCTATCCGTTATGGGGTCGTAAGTATATTTAGACTCCACACTATTAGGATTAGGCACTTTTATTTTCCCTAAACTAAATCCAGTTTGTACAGAGTCTTGTTCTGGTTGTTGAGACCAAGCAACAAAAGAATAACAAAGCAGAAATGCTAATAGGAATGTTTGTTTAGTAAGTTTATAGTTAGTTTGGTTCAAAATATATTATAAATTTTTTAAGGCCTGCTTTATAATAGTTTCTACATCGGCATCTGGGTGTCCTATCATAATTTTATCCACAACACGTTCTGCTTGTTTTTTAACAAAACCAAGCACTTCTAAAGCAGATAACGCTTCATCTTTGTTGGTATTGCCTTGAGGCATAGAAACATCGTCAATATCGTAAATCTTTAAGATTTTATCTTTTAAATCTAAAATAACACGTTGCGCGGTTTTAGCTCCAATACCTTTTACAGATTGAATTAATGCTACATCTCCACTAGCGATACCTTCTCGCAATTGTTTTGGAGTTAATGATGATAACATAGTACGGGCAATACTAGAACCAATACCACTTACAGAAATTAGTAATCTAAAAACCTCGCGTTCACCAATAGAAGAAAACCCATATAATGTATGAGAGTCCTCTTTAACCTGTAAATGTGTATATAATTTTAAAAGCTCGCCATCTGGAAGTTGAGAATAGGTATGCAATGATATGTTTAGCATATACCCTACGCCATTACAATCAATAACAACATGTGTTGGATTTTTTTCGGTAAGCTTTCCTTGAATATGTGTTATCATAAAATGTTAATCGTTAACCCCCAAATGTAATAAAATTATTAACATTTAATTTATATCCTATTTACTAATCGACATTCCAGCAATAAATTAGCTGATTTTCTATTTAGCTTTTAACGTAATTACTTGTTAGTCCTACAACCCCGGGTTTTCTTTTTCCCATTTTTCCTTGTTCTGAGCATCAATAACTGCAATGGCAGCCATATTTACAATTTCATCAACACTTGCTCCTAATTGAAGGATATGGACGGGCTTGCGCATACCCATCATAATTGGACCTATTGAATCTGCTTCGTACAATTCTTTAAGTAACTTATAAGTAATATTTGCTGAATCTAGATTTGGAAAAATAAGTGCATTTACTTTTTTACCAGCCAGTTTTGAAAACGGAAAACGCTCCTGAAGCATCTCGTCGTTTAAAGCAAAATCTGCCTGTAATTCACCATCTACAATCATCTCCGGATAATTTCTATGCAACATAGAAACAGCCTCTCTTACTTTTGATGCTTTTTCACTAATGGACGACCCAAAGTTAGAATAAGACACCATAGCTAATACTGGATTTAAGCCAAACATTTTAATTACTCTATCGGTCATTTGAGTAATTTTAGCTAATGTCTTAGCATCTGGATCTATATTAATTGAGGTATCACTTAAAAATAAAGGCCCTCTTTTTGTCATCATTAAATTGGTAGTTGCCGCTCTACTCACTCCTGGCATAAGACCAATAAGCTCTAACATAGGTTTAAGAACCGTTGGGTAATTACGAGAATATCCAGAAACAACAGCATCTGCATCGCCTTCATTAACCATCATAGCTGCAAAATAATTACGCTCACGCATTAATCGTTGCGCCGAATAGTAGGTTACACCTCTGCGTTTACGTTGCTCCCAATAAACTTTAGCATATTTATTTTTACGTTCGTTTTCTTCTTCTGTTTTAGGATCTATAATAGGAATATCTGCGTCAAATTCAATTTCTTTCATTAAGGCTTCAATAGTTTCCTTTCTACCTAAAAGAATTGGCATTGCAACACCATCTTCATGCACTATTTGTGCTGCTTTTAAAACATCTAATTGGTCTGCTTCGGCAAAAACAACACGCTTAGGGTTAAGTTTCGCACGATTTAATAATAATCTAATTAACTTATTATCGGAACCTAAACGTTCTCTTAAAGTATCTTCATACTTCACCCAATCGGTAATAGGGTATTTTGCAATACCACTATCCATAGCTGCTTTTGCCACCGCTGGTGGGATTTCGGCAATTAAACGCGGATCGAACGGTTTTGGAATAATATAATTTTTACCAAAAGTTAATCGCGTTTCACCATAGGCAATATTTACTTGCTCTGGCACAGGCTCTTTAGCTAACTTAACCAAAGCTTTTACTGCTGCCATTTTCATGGCTTCGTTAATACCAGTTGCGCGAACATCCAAGGCTCCTCTAAATATAAACGGGAAACCTAAAACATTATTTACTTGATTAGGATGGTCACTTCTTCCTGTTGCCATTATAATATCCTTACGAGTAGCAATTGCTAAATCGTATTTAATTTCAGGATTTGGATTAGCCATAGCAAAAACGATAGGGTTTTTAGCCATGCTTAGTAACATCTCTGGAGTAACAATATCTGCCATAGAAAGTCCGATAAAAACATCGGCATCTTTCATAGCTTCATCTAGTGTATCTATTTTTCTATCGGTAGCAAATTCTGCTTTTTGAGAAGATAAGTTTCCTCTATCTTTTCTAATAACGCCTTTACTATCCAGCATTACCATATTTTCACCTTTGGCACCAAAAGCTTGATATAAACGAGAACATGAAATAGCAGCAGCCCCAGCACCGCTAATTACTATTTTTACGTCTTCAATTTTTTTCTCTGATAACTCTACAGCATTTAATAAGGCTGCCGCCGAAATTATGGCAGTACCATGCTGGTCGTCATGCATTACCGGAATATCCAGCTCTTCCTTTAAACGTCTTTCAATTTCAAAAGCTTCAGGCGCTTTAATATCTTCAAGATTAATACCACCAAAAGTTGGCGCAATATTTTTTACAGTTTGAATGAATTCTTCAACATTTTCAGTATCAACTTCAATATCAAACACATCGATATCCGCGAAAATCTTGAAAAGCAACCCTTTTCCCTCCATAACAGGTTTCCCCGCCAAAGCACCAATGTTCCCTAAACCTAAAACGGCAGTACCGTTAGAAATTACAGCAACTAAATTCCCTTTAGATGTATAGCGGTATGCATTTTCTTTATCTTTTTCAATTTCTAAACAAGGTTCTGCAACACCAGGTGAATACGCTAAAGATAAATCTCTTTGACTTGCATATTTTTTGGTTGGCACCACTGCAATTTTTCCAGGAGTTGGTTTTGCGTGGTATATAAGGGCTTCTCTACGTTTGCTTTCTTCGCTCATAATATGGTTAATTAACTAAACGAACAAAGATAATAATCCTATGAAAGCATACACCTATTCTAATGAAAAATTGATATTTCTTTTTAAGAAATATCAATTCTCAATTATTATCATAAAAGCTTTAATGATTTACAAACACATTTAAGGATTAAAGCCTAGAATTTCATTGTTTTAACAACGCCTCCTTCGGAATAATTAATACTAAACGAACCTGTTTTTAAATTTGCTTTTAACTGCGTAAATTCATTTTCATTGTGCCATTTAAAATCCATTTCTTCATGAGAAGTTTCAGTTATTTTAACCGTTCCAGAAAAAGCTTTAGATGTATTTCTTAACTTAAGAAGCTCTAGTTGATTAAGTACTACAGGTTTTTTAAGACCGTTTTCTACGTCCTGCATAGTTAAAGTAGTTCTGTTTATTTCCTTATGTCCTGCATCTCCACCTTTGTCTGCAGCCTCATAATCATTTATACCTGCAAAAATATCTAAGTACCAAATTTGAGGAATCCCTGGCATGAATATTTGAATAGCTCGTGCCAATAATAGCTTCTGCTCATCTTCACCCAATGCACTAAAAAACGTAGCATTAACTTGATAGTAAGATATTTTTTTACCCGATGGTCCGTAAAGATTTTTTACGCGTCCGCCACGATCCATGATTTTAGTCATGATACCCTCTATTTCTTCATCTTGCAGTAAACCTTTGTTGTAAACACCATTAACATCTTTTCCTTTTAAATCTAAAACAGGAATACCATCATGACAACCAAGCATATTTACGGTTTTATATCCTTTATCTATAATTTCGTTAGCCCATTTAATTAGTGCGCTACTATTACCTGTTTCAATAGTATGAATGGTTAATCCTGGAAGAAAAAAATCGTAAATATAATAGCCTTCGTTTGCAACCTCATCGTGTAAATGCAAACCATATTCCGCATGAATTTCTGGTAACACCATTAAATCATTCTTTTGTGCTATTTTCTTGATAGCCTCTAAATGCTGCCAAGTTCCGGGTTTATTAAAAAAGTTAGTTTGCCCTATTTCTTTGTGTAAATACGCAAAGGCATCTAACCTTAAAATTTTACCACCAAATCCGCTTACTTTTTTTAGGGTTTCTTCATAAAAGTCCCAAACCAAAGGCGAATTAGCATTCACATCCATTTGGCCTAAATACGTGCATTTTTGACGTACAATTTGAATGATTTCCTTTTTAAATGGGTTACAATCTTCAAAATCTACTTGAGTCAATTCTTGCTTTGCTTCTATGGCAACATTCACTTTTTTTACAATGAAAGTAGCCTGCTTCTGGTTTAAACCCGCTATACTTTGTAAATCTTGGACATCTATTTTATTAACCGTAATTTGCTGATAAAAGGTATTCCAATATGGTTTTTCTGTACCATCGGGAAAAGGCACTTTTAATATTGGCAAACCCGATTTCCTCATAAATAGTTTATTGAGAAATTCTTCTTTAGGAACAATTACACCATTATCTCCCATTTCACCTTGTCCTTCCCAAAAGGTATTCCAATTGATAAAAAAATCTTTGTATTTAGAGTTTCCACCATGCTTTAATAAATCTTTAAACTGAGGTGAGGCTACAGATAAATGATTTAAAACAATATCAAACTTTAATTGAATATTTAGCTTTTCTAAATCTGCTAAATCATCTTCTGAAACTAAATCTTTATTGATGTTATAATCAATTACCGAAAACCCTCTATCTAAATCGCTATTAAAAAACGTTGGAAGCACATAAAACAAAGAGAAAACATCCTTGAATTCTGGCATTTTCAACATAGTAATGGTATCCTTTAAATTCACACCTATACTATCTGGGTAAGCATTAAGCATTACACCATTGGTTATTTTATTTTCTTTCGACATTGTTTTTAAGTTTACAAAAGTTCTGATAAAATATTAATGTTATCGGGCAGTCTCCCTACGTTTTGAAGTTTTAAAGCTGCTAATTTTAATGCAATTTGCAAGCATTCTTCAACAGGTTTTTCTTTTATGTGAGCAAATAAAAAGCCAGACCAAAAAGCATCGCCTGCACCTGTAGCATCCATAACTACATCTATTTTTATGGCTGGTAATTCTATAATTGCTTTACCTTTTTGAGCTAATTTTACGCCTTTACTACCCAAAGTTAAACAGACTGTATCGACCCCTTCGTTATGGAAAAATTCAAATATGTTTTCATGAGGTAAATCTTGCTCAAAAAGTCTAGACATATCATCCTCACTAACCTTTACAAGTGGGTTAAATTTACAATATGCTTTAATGACTTTAAGGGCTTCCTCTTGGCTATCCCAAAGTTTTTTAGCATAATTTACATCTATACTTAGTTTACACCCTAAATTAAAAGCTTCTTTAGCTTTATTTAAAATAGTTGACTGCGCAGGATTTTTACTTAATGCAAAACAGGTTGTGTGATACACTTTAGAATTTGATAGTGTTTCTTTAGAAATTTGATCTTCTGATATACAAGAATCAGCCTCTCTAAAAGGGATGAAATCTGGCGTACCGTCTGTTCTAGAAACAAATATTACACTAGTAGGCTTATTATCAATCATTTTAACATTATCGATAACAACTCCAATTTCACTTAACCTTTCAAAAATATATTCGCCAAAACCATCTCTACCAACGGTTGCTACCATTACAGAGTTTAAGCCTAATCTAGCAGAATTCATTGCTACATTTGCTGGAGAGCCTCCCAAATACCTATGATAATCTCTTGTGTTGTTGATTAACACTTCGGTTTGATGTCCAATAAAGTCGACAAGTACTTCGCCAACACATAGAATGTCTATGTTTTTCATAAAAAATAAATATTAAAATTTAGTGCGCCGATGATGGCACTGATGCTATATCTCCAGAAAATTTCTTGGATTTAATAAACAGTGTTAAAATTGCGCTTATAATTAAAAGTACTCCTGCAAAGGTGATTGCCTGACGCGGATCATTATTTAAAAAATGCTTTAAAATAAACCCAAATGATAGTGTTTGTAAAATCATGGGTACTACAATCATCATATTTATAATGCCCATATAGACACCATAACGTTCTTTTGGTATTTCTGAAACCACCATTAAATATGGAATTCCCATCATACTTGCCCAACCAATACCAAATCCGGTAATGGCGAAAAACAACAAGTTTTTATTTTCAATGTGAGGGAAGGCTAAAAACCCTATTGCTGCGATAAGCAAACAGAACGCATGTACTTTTTTGGCACTATATTTTTTAGCAAACCCTACTAAGGCAAACGCTACTAAAAAGGTAACTACGTTGTACCAACCGTTAACTAATCCTGTCCAACTTACAGCCTCACTATACGCCTCTTTATTATCTGGTGTGGCGTTCCAAACTGAAAGCGCAACACTTTTTGACGAATTTTGCCAATAACAAAACAAGGCATACCATTGAAACAAATACACCAATGCTAATTGCCACATTACTTTTGGCATATCTTTAATGGCTCCGAAAATTTCTAGCAAAGGCCCTAAAACGCTTCGTTTTTCACTTTTAAGTTTTGCTAATTCCTCTTCGGTTGGCGGAATTTCTTTTGTTTTACTAATACTCCACAAAATGGAAGCAATGGAACAAAACGCCCCTAAGAAAAAGGATGCATAAACCCAGGTTGGTAACGAACCTGTCATACCTATAAAAATTAAAGGAAAAATAAACAATGATAAATTGGCTAAAACCTGCCCTAAGCCCGTAAAAAAGCTCTGCATTTGGAAACCTAAAGGTTGTTGCTCATCATCCAACTTATCTGCTATAAGCGCTCTGTAGGGCTCCATAGCGGTGTTATTACCAGCATCTAAAACCCACAATAAACCAGCTGCCATCCATAAAGAACTACTAAACGGAAATGCTAATAGCGTTAAACTACATAATATGGCTCCTATTAAGAAAAAAGGCTTACGTCTTCCAAATTTTGGACTCCATGTTTTATCACTTAATGCTCCAATAATAGGTTGTACTAATAACCCTGTTACTGGACCAGCAAGATGTAAAATTGGAATTTGATCTGGACTTGCTCCTAAAAAATCGTAAATTGGTGTTACGGCACTTTGTTGTAAACCAAAACTATATTGAATTCCGAAAAACCCAACATTCATATTTAATATTTGCCAGAAACTTAACTTTGGTTTTTTTATTATCATAATAGTTTAGTTTTTTTGTGGTGTCTAGTTTTTTGTGGTGTCTAGTTTTTTAAGAAAATCTTCAAAATCGGTATTATTCATAATTAGCTTACCGTATAAATCTACTATCGGTAAAGACAAATTATCTAGTGAAATGCCTGCTTTTTGAAGTTTAATAACCATTTCTCTTTGTTTTAAAAGGTTTACATCTACATCGTAATATGTAAAGTCTATCTTTTTACTTTTTAAGTAAGCTTTAGTATCGATGCAATAATGGCAAGTATCACTGCCGTACACAATTATTTTTTTCAAATTTTCTTTAGCAGTTAAGCTGCCATTTAAACCCGGTTCTGTTTTTTGAGCTAAGCAATCTTCTCCTAAAGTAATGATTAATAATATTGAAAAAATAAAAGCTTTCATCTGTTTATATTTTTTTTGTTTTTGATTTGAATTATGAAGCTATTCATGCAATTAAACTTTAAATAAAAAGAGCTGGAACTTAAAACAAACCCCAACTCTTTTAGTAACAAACTCAAATCAAACTAAACTATTTTATTAAAATTTATATTGTAAAGATAATGTTGAAGAACGACCACTAATTGATCTAGCTCTTACTAAACGATCATTACCAAAAGCACCATCGCCATTTCCTTCAACTTCTGTAATACCAACAGTATCAAAAAGATTGTTTATACTTAACACTACAGAAAGTCCTTTAGTTAAACCAGCTCTTCCAATTAAATTGAAGTAAGCGTAAGCAGGCATTACTAAATCGTTATCATCTTGTGCGTAAGATTTTGAAGTACCTAATACACTTAAAGCAACGCTATGCTCTCTATCTGCTCCAAAATTGTAAGCCGGAGATAAGTTATAAACTAAATCTGCTTGTCTTCTTGGAGTGTTTCCTTTGTTAGCACCACCATCAATTTCTGCTTTAGTCCAAGTAAAAGAACCATTAAAGTTAAAGTTTTCGCCAAAAGCTAAAGCCGTTTCTGCCTCTAAACCTAAAGCTTTAAATGGATTTCCAACCGATCTGTTTAACTCATTACTTAAACCTTCATCTGTTCTACTACTAAAACCAGTTAAGTTAAGCGTACCGTTATTCAATCTTTTCTTGAAACCAACTTCTAGTTGAGATAACTCATCATATTGAACATCTGCTAAACCATTAGTTCCATAATTATTTCTATCGGCAGCTCTACCAGAAGCACCAGAACTATATCTACCAAATACTGCTGCTCCATCATTTAACTTGTAGTTAAGACCTAATGAATAAGAAACAAAATTATAATCATCATTTAAAGGCTGACCTGCATTACCAATAATTAATGGTACAGTCTCCTCAATACTTTCAATCGTTCCATTTCCATCATAGTCAAAATTACCTTGACTTGTTGGTCCACCTTGTATATTACCGTTTACACGAACATTTTCAAAACGCACACTACCATCAAAGTTTAACTTATCGTTAATATCTGCATCAACACCTACATAAGGAGAATTCACACTATGCACTGTGTTGTATTTACGTTGACAACAGTTACCCCAAACTGGAGTTCCATAAGAGTATTGACCACTTCTAGACACACCGTCAAAATCTGCTAATCTTGCTTCTCCATCACCTTTAACTTCAGACAGAAAAGAATTCCATTGCCATCCAATTTTAGTGTTTTGAGTTGCTGTGAATAAACCTGCTGTAACTCCAACATTATCACTTACTTTCTTGCTTATTTTAATATCTCCAAAAAAGTTACTTAAATCTTCTATTGAAACATCAAACATATGAATAACTTGAGCTAATCCGTTTGACGGAGCAAAAGCTTCTCTATCTCCATTTGCATAAACCAATGATGGTACATCTCCAGCTGTAGCAAACTCACCTATATGTGATTGCACACCTGCTTTACCTGTATAAGGGTCTGGATTTCCATCTTCATCTAATCTATCTGGATCATCTACATCATTATCAGCCGTTAACATTCCTTCAATTTCAGAAACCGTACCAACAGCTGCTGTAAATGGTGCAACCCATTCTCCACTATTATTAGAGTATCTACCTTTACCTGTTACTTTCCAACCTTCACCTAAATCGAAAGAAAACTCAGCTCCTAATGCTTTTGAAATTGGGTTATTACCATTTCTAACATCGTTTACATGTCTTTCTCCAGAAAAAGGAGATGTTCCAGCACTTTGTTGTAAATAAGCAGAGTGTGTTGCATCCGAAGTAATATCAAATCCTGGTAAGTTAGAATATGTAGGGTTTGAATTATCGCCCTCTAAACGCATTGGCATTGGCATATACATTACAGATTTATCGTTTAAAAACTTAACGTATGTACGCACGTAGCCGTTTTCAAATTTCTTAGTAAGATTAGCTTTAAATTGCCCACCTTTATTTCCTTGGTAACCTATTTCTCTTGGCCCTTCGCCAGTTCTCATAAATCCACCAATATGGTAAGATAAACCATTTCCTAATGGCGTTCCATATTCAAAATCTAATCTTGTTGTTTGATAGTCTAAACCAAACGTTGTTGCAAGAGACCCACCTTCTGTAGCACCTGTTTTACTAATCATATTAATGATACCTGCTGGACCATTTGATGTTTGTGTAGATGCAGAACCACCTCTTATAGCTTCAACTCTACCAATGTTAGAATCGATTCTTAGAAAGTTATCGGCATTTCCAAAAGAAGTATCACCAAATAAGTTTAATGGTAAACCATCTTCTTGAATTTGGAAATATCTTGATCCCCCAGAAGATACTGGTACACCACGTACATTAAAGTTAGCGTTACCTTCACCACCCGAAGACTCAGCACGTATACCTGGTACATTTCTAAAAAGTTCACCAGCACTTCGTGGTGCAGCTTGCTCAATTAGCTTAGCGCCCATTGTAGAAACAGAGACACTAGATTCTAGCCTAGACTTAGGGTTTACAACTCCTGTTACAATAATTTCGTCCAAAGATTGTGCATCTTCCTCCATAGTAAAATCGACTACAAGATCACCTCCATCAATGGTAACAGTTTTTGATGTTTTTGCATACCCAATAAAAGTGGCAGATAAAGTATACGCACCATTTTCCAGATTACTAATAGCATAATTGCCATCAAAATCTGTAACAGCACCTTTAGTAGTGCCATCTACAATAACATTAACACCTGGTAAAGGTATCCCTGTTTTGTCTTTTACGTTTCCTGATATTGATTGAGCCACGGCATTACCCACCGAAAACAGCAACAATAACAACAAAATTCCATTTTTTTTAATTGAATTCATTTGTCTTAATTTAGATTAATTGATAATTTATTTAGTTAATTTTTATCAAATCTATACCAAAACACATATAAAAATCATTATTTAGCATCGAAAACGTTTTCGTTTTTACCGAAAACGTTTTCGGGATGTTTTTTAATTATTATATTTATGCTTTAAAAAAACCTTCTTATGAAACCTGTAACTTTAAAAGACATCGCCGAACAATTAAATATTTCTGTTACCACAGTTTCAAAAGCCTTAAAAGACTATCCGGATGTAAGTAAAAAAACAAGAGGGTTAGTAAGGGAATTGGCAAAAACATTAAACTATAAGCCAAATACGTTTGCTGTTAACCTAAGAACCAAAGAATCTAAAACTATAGGCTTGGTTATACCGGTAATCGTTCATCATTTTTTTTCGAATGTTATAAAAGGTATTATATCGCAAGCAGAAAAAAAAGGCTATTTAGTTATCATTCTTCAATCTAATGAGTCTTATGAGTTAGAAAAAAAACAAATTGATTTATTATTGAGTCAGCGTGTAGATGGTTTAATAATTTCTATTGCTAACGGAACCGCAGATTTTAATCACTTAAACGAAGTTATAGCGCAAGAGAAGCCCATAGTCATGTTTGATAAAATTGCTAAACTTGTAAAATGTTCAAAAATTATTATTGATGATAGAAAGGCTGCTTACACCGCTACGCAACATTTAATAGATATTGGTTGCAAACGTATTGCACATTTTAGAGGTGCCCTTTTACCTCAAAATTCTATTGATAGATTTTTAGGCTACAAACAAGCTTTAATAGACAATAATATGCCTTACGACCCAACTTTAGTTTATATCTGTGAACTTGGTGATAAAAGTTTTGAAGAAGGTAAACAAAACGCGAGACAGTTATTACAGGATCATGACGATGTTGATGGCATTTTTATAAACACTGATTTGGTTGCTATTGGTGCCATGACAGAATTTAAAGCTCTAGGTGTTAAAATTCCAGAGGATATTAAAATTGTTGGATTTAGTAATTGGTTTATGTCTTCGGTAATATCTCCAACGTTAACAACGATTGACCAACCTGGTTATAAAATGGGTAAAACGGCTTTTAAGCAACTTTTTAAAGAAATGAATGCTATTAAAAATAAAAAGCCAAAAAAACCAAAAATCATTACACTAGAAACCGAATTAATTAAAAGAGAATCTACTAAAAGTTAGATTACCTTAATTAATACGGATTAATAAACACATCAATTTCAGAACTAGATAATTTAGGGTTAGCACCTTCACTTTGAGCCACTAAAGCACCTACTGCACAAGCATAATCTACAGCTTCTTGCGGGTTAACATTATTTAATAATTGGCTAATTAAAGTTCCTAAAAAAGAATCTCCTGCTCCAACAGTATCAATCACTTTAATTAGAAAACCACTATTATAAAACAACTTCCCATTATAAAGTAATACAGCACCGTGCGATCCTTTGGTAACACAAATATGCTTTGTGTTTGTTTTTTCTGAAATAAACATTAGGTTCTGCTCTAATGATTTATATTTAGAACCCATATATTCGCATACTTCATAAAGTTCATCATCATTAAATTTAATAAAATTGGCTTTATCCATTAAGTGAAACAAAACATCTTTGGTGTAGTAAGGCGGCCTTAAATTTAGATCGAAAATTTTATATTTAGCTAGTTCAATTAGTGCGTATAAGGTATCTCTAGAATTATCATCTCTTGCCACTAAACTACCAAAAACAAACGCATCGGAACTTTTAACCGCTTTTTTATTTACTTCGGTTAGCCTTATTTTATCCCAAGCTCTTGGGTATTTAATATCGTAAGATGCCGAGCCTTGAGCGTTAAGCATGACTTTTACTTTACCTGTTTTATACTCTGGATTAACTTGTACACAACTTGTATTTACACCACAACCCTTAAGGTATTGCATAATTTCTGCGCCACTTTTACCTTTTCCAATAGCACTAACCATAGTAACATCGTGATTAAAAGATTGCAACCTGCTAGCTACGTTTAATGGTGCACCACCTATTTTTTTATGTGTAGGAAACACATCCCATAATACTTCTCCAAAACAAACAATTTTAGACATATTTTTTATTTTATAAAATTAAAAAAGAGGGAGTTTTGTAAAACTCCCTCTAAAATCAAAAACTGATTAAAACAAAATTAACTAAATAAAGAATCAACCAAATTAATGACTTAAACTAGTAGTAACTAACTCAAACTAATTACTTTTATTAATAACCAGGGTTTTGGTCGTATAAACCACCTGTGAAATCAATTTCTCTTTGTGGAATAGGGTAATACTCATCTCTACCTGCTGTAAATTTAGCATTAGATAAAAAGTCTTTTCTAGTTTTTTCAACATCTAAATAAGCATTAAGTACAGGCTCTGCAATTCCCCAACGTACTAGGTCGAAAAATCTTGGTCCTTCCATACCAAACTCTAAACGTCTTTCAAACATTAAGGCTTTAATACCATCTTCTTTAGACATTCCCATTGGGTACTCGCCAATGTTATAAACATCAGATGCTCCTGCATCCATTTGTCTTTGTGTACTTGCTGCTGCACGTCTTCTTACTTCATTAATAATACTAATACCATCATCTACTTGGTTCATTTGTATTAAAGCTTCTGCCTTAAATAAAAGTACATCGGCATATCTAATAAACTCTATGTTTTTAGAAGTACCTACAAATGGTCCCTCTTTAACATAACATGAACAGTCTGGAGCTTGTTGCTCTTTCATGTTTCCAAAATACCCATATACTCCCGGATCTCTAGCCCAACTAAAGTTGTAAATCATATCTCCAGCCTCATTAAGGGTATTACGATATTTAAAAGGACGACCAGGTATTCCAACGGTATGATCAATTCTTGGATCTAAAGTAATTCCTGCTTCTAAAGGCGTTTCACCATCAGCATCAACCACAGCAAAAATATTTGTGTCATTAAAAGTATCGAACATAGGTAAACCATCAGCATCTGTTTTAAATGCATTTACCATGTTATGACTTGCTAAGTGAAAACCACAACACCCGTATAAACCTGTTCCGTGAGGTGAGTTTAATCCTGTTACAAAACTAACTCTACCAACTGTTGTACCATCGTTTATTGAAAATTGTGCTGCCCAAATAGATTCTGAACCATTATCAAAACCATCCAAATAATTATTACCGTAATCTGCCTCTAGAGCACCAGTAACATCATCTGCATAATCTACAACCTCTTGTAAACGAGACATGTTAATATTAGTAACTTGATGTGTATCATTTTGCTCGTAAGCCTGATACAAACGTAGTTTAGCTAAATATGCCGCTGCTGCATTTTTATCTGCTCTACCTACCTGCTCTTGCGATTGTGGTAAATTATTATATGCAAATAAGAAATCGTCTGCTATAGTATTCCATAAGGCATCATTATCTAAACGGTTATCAATTTGTAAAATTTCTTCTTGCGTTAAACCCTCTGTGATATAAGGGACTTTTTTAAACAATGTTTTTAAAACAAAATGAGAATGCGCTCTTAGGAATCTAAGCTCTGCTTGTCTTAATGTTTTATTTTCAAAATCTGCGTCTGGGATCTGATTAACTACATTCAAAGCAAGATTTGCCCTTGAAATAGCTGCGTAATAATTTGTCCAGGTTCTTGGAGCCATCCAATCTAACGGGTCATCAGCAATAGTTAAGTTATATTGCTCGTATCTATCTACAACATCTACATCTCCACGACCACCGCCGCCTTTATATGCATCATCTGAACGTACACTACCGTATACCCACATACTTGTTAATGGCCCAACCATATCATCGTTAGCAATTCCTGCATAGGCAGCTACCACTAAGGCTTCTGCATTTTCGGCCGTTGCTGCATCCTCAGCAGATAAAAACCCCTCTGGTTCGTATTCTAAAAAATCATCGGAACAAGCAAACAACACCATTGTTGCCATAATTCCTGTACATATTGTTTTTATATATTTTTTCATGTTTACCATTTTAAAAGTTAATATTAAGTCCTAATGAAAGCGTTGTAGGTACTGGAATTCTATTTGTATCCGTACGCTCAGGATCTGAACCTATGTAATCGCTAGGCGTAATCCAAAATAAATTCTCACCTTGGAAGTAAACTCTACAGCTAGTCATTCCTCCTAATTTATTTGCTAATTCTTCAGGAAGAGAATATCCAAATTGAAGGTTTCTTAATTTGAAATAAGAGTTGTTTCTAAATAAATAATCAGAAATTCTATTATCGTTATTTGCAAGAGTTAATGCAGGAACATCTGTATTTGTGTTGGTTGGAGTCCATGCATTTAATACTCCAACTCCCCCATTATCTCTACCTTGAACAAAATTATTTGTTACAATATAAGGATCTTGTCCTATTCTTCCTGCTACCCCAGAGCCAAATAATGACAAGTCGAAATCTTTATATGCCATATCAATTCTAATACCATACTCTAGGTCTGGCAAAGTAGTTCCAAGGAAATCTCTATCCTCTACACCTACGCTTCCATTACCGCTTAAATCTTTAAATTTTTGTCCACCTACTCTTCCTGCTGGCACTTGTGTAGGACTAGCATCTACTTCTGCTTGATTTTGAAAAATACCATCGTATTTATATCCATAAATTGAAAACTGTGAATGGCCAATAATAGAGTTTTCTACGGTTCCAGGAAAAGAGGAAACAACTTCGGCGGGTAATTCGGTAATCTCATCTTTAAAAGCACCAAAGTTTGTTGCTACTGTAAATGATAAACCATTATCTAATGTTTTAGAATATCCTAAAGCTAATTCCCAACCTTTAACTTGAGTAGTTGCTCCATTTAATGTACGTAATTGACCTTCACCTATTGCCGATGCAATTGGAGGTATGGTTAAAATATCTGAAGTTTCTCTTGTGAAATAGTCAAAAGATCCAACTACATTATTATTAAATAATGTAAAATCTAAACCAAGGTTAATTTCTTTTGTGGTTTCCCATTTTAAAGCAGGATTTCCTGCTTGAACAGAAGCAAAACCTGATGGTAACTGCCCTGAGTTTACACCATTTAAATCGTAAGCGGTTCCCACATTATAAAAGGTATTAAAGAAGAAATTATCTCCTGTTGCTTGTAGTTGGTTTTGTCCATATTTTGATGAAAACAAACCAAAACGTGCCACATCTCCAATAGTTTGATTTCCTACCTCTCCATAACCTGCTCTAAATTTTAATGAATTCACAATATCATTATCTTTCCAAAATTCTTCGTTACTAATTCTCCAACCAACAGTAGCCGCAGGAAAAACACCATATCTGTTATCTGCTCCAAATCTTGAAGACCCATCACGACGCAATGTAAAAGACGCTAAGTATCTATCGTCGAAACCATAACTAATTTTACCAAATTGAGATTGCATTCTACTTCCTGTTGAAGCCCCATTACTAATTGTTCCTTGGGTTGCTTCTTTTAGCACAAAATAATCTTCAGTTTCAGTGTTAAACCCATCACCCTGAGCGTAAATCTCATCAAAGGTGTCTTTTATAGATTCTACTCCTAATAATACATTTATTTTATGTTTTTCATTAAGTTCTAGTTGATAACTTAATGTATTTGTAAAAACCAAACTCGTAAACTTATTAGTGTCTAGTATTAACCTGTTATTATCTCTATTAACTGAACCATTACGTACTATCGGTTCAATATCTTTTCTTTTATAATCGCTAAAATCTAAACCTAAACTTGTTCTGAATGTTAAATTTTCAATAATATCGAATTCACCCCAAATATTACCAAAGACAGTTGTTCTATCAGTATTGTCCCAGCGATTTAAATATTGTATTAAAACGGCGTTATTTCTATCAGAATATCCAGCACCTAAAGGTCCAGCAAAACCACCATTAGCATCATAAACTGGTAAAGTTGGAGCCAACCCAATAGCTAAACCTGGTGTTGGCGCGCTACCTATATCTGTAGACGCCAAAGTTTCATCTGATGTAAACATTTGTGTATTAACTCCAAGTCTTAATCTATTATCAAATAAATGAAAATTAGAATTTAATTTTGCAGAAATCCTTTCGTAACCTGTGTACTTTAGAATTCCTGTATTTCTTAAATGTCCAACATTAAGTAGGTGAAACGAGTTATCTGTACCTCCAGAAACCGATATTTCATTATTATAAACATAACCTGTTTGATAAGTTTCATTTTGCCAATCTGTATCACCAGCAGGTATGCTAGTATCGCCACCTACAAATGGCTGTACGGTTACTCCGTTTAAAATTGGGTTGTTAAAATCGCCATTCCAGTCAAAATTATAAATTTGGCCATATCCACCATTAGGGTCTGAATTATCATTTACTGAAGCTTGCCATAGTATTTCTCCCCTTTGCTGAGCGTTAAGCATATCATAACGTTGTTTCTTCTCAGAAAGCACCGATATATTTGAATTTATGCTTACTTTAAATTTTTCACCACCAGCAGCTCTAGCGCTATTTTTAGTAGTAACGATAATTACTCCATTACCAGCACGAGCACCATAAAGTGATGATGCCGAGGCATCTTTAAGTACTTGCACAGACTCTATTGTGCTTGGGTTAATACTAGAAAAAACATCTTGTCTCACTGTTGGAACACCATCAATAACAAACAAAGGATCGTTATTACCTAATGTTGTAGCACCACGAATTAATATGTTACTACTAGCTCCTGTAGGGTCTCCAGATTTTTCAATATAAACACCTGGCACTCGACCTTGTAAACCTTGAATAGCACTACCAGAACTCATACTAGCACCTTCGGTTGGTCCTAGCTCTACAACCGTAATTGCTCCAGTAACATCTACTTTTCTTTCTCTTGCATATCCTGTAACAATAATTTCGTCAAGCGAAGCTGCATCTTCTGTTAGTACTACATTAATTACAGAACGTCCGTTAATTTGAATTTCTTGAGTTTTATAACCTACGTAACTAAACACTAATGTCCCGTTAGAATCGACATTATCCAATACATAGTTTCCATCAAAATCTGTGGCAGCACCTTGCGTTGTACCACTTACAATTACTGATACACCTGGCAAAGGCATACCATCTTCCAGCGAGGTAACAGTACCTGTAACCTGCGCTTGCACCCATAAGCTCATTAAAGCGAAAACGGGCATAAAAAATAGTTGTTTAAATTTCATAATTAGTTAGAATTAATTAATATTTAGTTTATTCATTTCAATACTGCCAAGAATAAATTCTTGGGCTTCGGGTATTATACTTAGTTTAGTATATGGTTTATTTGGGAAAAATATTTCTGTCATTACAGTTTCGCCATTATCAAAAAACAGCTCTATAGATGTTTTATCTAAAATGATAGTACCAGACATATCTGGACTAAGCGATGTTCTTTTAGCAACAGAAACGCCTTTTGCAAAATTTTCTGAGAAGCCTGTTTTTCCAGATTTTGTTCTATCTACAAAAAAGTTTTTATCGGCTTTGTTGTATCCAAAGGCCAGCGTATCCCCTTGTTTATTTGTTAAATTGAAAGTAAATCCTTTATCTATAACATCGGAGATATTAAATTGAATCTCGGCACTAGCTAAATCCATAGTGGAAGCATCAATAATTTTAGTATCTCCCCTAATAGAAATATTTTCTTTTTTATATTTGATGCTTCTGTAATTGTTAAGCTCTTTTACTGGTTGAAATAATAGCTTATAACCATTTTCATCCTTTTGAAGATTTACCTCTCTAGCAATAGTCATAGCACTTCTCCAAGTTTCGGTAGGAACCTTAATAGCATAATCCCAGTTAGACATCCATCCTAACATGAGTTTGCTACCGTCTTTTCTTTTTGCATTAGACCATGTAACACCCGCATAATTATCTCTTCCAAAATCTACCCAAAAGTTATTTTCTTTATTTCTGGCTGTTTCGAAATCCTTGTCCATTACAAATGAAGTTCCGTCAAAATCTCCAATAAAATATTGGGTTGCGCTACCTCCATTTGGACCACCTTTACCAATACTTACTATTAACACCCACTTAGATTCACCTGTACCCAATACAGGTAGTTTAAATAAATCTGGACATTCCCAAACACCGTCTTTAGAACCTTCTTCTCTTTTAAAATCTGAAAGCAACTTCCATTCTTTTAAATCTTTAGAGTCGTAAAACATAATTTTATCATCGGCAGCAAGCACCATGACCCATTTATTTCTATCTGCATCCCAGGTTACTTTAGGGTCTCTAAAATCTTTTAAATTAGCATCAATAACCGGGTTGTTTTCATATTTAGTAAACGTTTTACCCTCATCATGACTGTAAGCAATACTTTGCGTTTGGTTTACACTACCTTCGCCTTTATCTAAATGATTAGTGTACATAGCAACTATAGGCGCTGCGTTTGATACTTTTCCAAAACCTGACGTATTTCCAATATCCACTACAGCACTTCCGGAGAAAATAGTCCCTAATTCATCTGGATAAATAGCTATAGGTTGCTCTGTCCATGAAATCATATCTGTACTTATAGCGTGCCCCCAATGCATTGGCCCCCATACATTACTATCTGGGTGGTACTGAAAGTATAAATGGTAATATCCATTATAATAGAACATGCCATTAGGATCATTCATCCAAGCTTTTTTTGGAGTAAAATGAAAGTTAGGACGGTATAAATCTTCTTCAGAATAATTTTCATCAATCAATTCCTCAACATTCTGATTAGCATCTACTTTACCTTTACACGCAACAACAAATGTTAAAACCAAAAACATTAAAACTAGATTTGCTTTTTTTATTGTTTTCATATTATTTATTTTACTTAATTAATTTTTTGCTCAATTCTTCTAAACTTACTCCCTTGGTTTCTGGCATCATAAAAATCACAAATAGTAACTGGAATCCCATCATAATTGCAAAGAATAGAAAAACCATTCCCGCTCCTATAGTAGAAAACAAAACAGGAACTAATGATGGCACTATGGCAGCCAATATCCAATGTACAGAGCTACCAAACGATTGCCCAGAACCTCTTAAATGATTAGGAAAAATTTCTGAAATAAATACCCATATTACTGTTCCTTGACCAATAGCATGTGCTGCTATAAACATGAACAAAAATATGGGCATTGCACTACCTTCCCAACCAAAAAAGAAGGCAGCTGAAACTAAACTCAATGAAATAATATAACCGAAAGAACATATATACATAAGTTGTTTTCGTCCTAATCTATCAATCAAATAAATACCTAAAAGTGTAAATAGCAAGTTGGTTACACCTACGCCTATACTACTTAAAAGGGCTGAACTTTCCTCTAGACCCGCCTCTGCCAATATTCTAGGTGCATAATAAAGCAATGCGTTAATTCCTGATAATTGATTAAAAAAGGCTATTAAAAATGCTAGGGTTAATGGGAATCTATATTTCTTTAAAAAAATGTTTTCATTTGGAACGGTATTTTCCATTTCATCCTTAATCTCCATCATCAACTTTTCTGGATCTTGATCTGGATTAATAATTTTAAGAACATTTACTGCTTCGGCATTTCTTAATTTAGTTAGTAACCATCTTGGGCTTTTAGGAACCGTTAGCACAAAAAGTGTATATATAGCCGCAGGAATTGCCTCTACACCTACCATCCATCTCCAAGCGTTTTCTCCTATATTATTTAGCAGGTAGTTAGATAGGAAAGCGACAAGTATTCCAAAAACTATATTAAATTGATATAAGCCAACCAATTTGCCGCGGTCTTTAGCTGGAGCTATTTCTGATATGTAAGCTGGAGCTGCAATTGTAGATGCTCCAACACCTAAACCACCTATAAATCTAAAAACAGCAAAAGTTATAGGATCGTTAGCTAAGGCAGAACCTATAGCAGATATTGTATATAAAACACCTATCCATACTAAAGTATTTTTACGTCCTAATTTATTAGTAGGAATACCACCAAAAAAAGCACCAATTACAGTTCCCCAAAGTGCCATACCTATTACTACAACACCATGAAACATATCTGAAGAACCCCATAATAATTGTAGTCGCTTTTCTGCACCCGATATAACTACTGTATCAAATCCAAAAAGGAAACCAGCTAAAGCAGCTGTAACAGACCATATTAGTATCTTCTTATTCATGTGGTGGTGGTGTTTAGTTAGTTTTAGTGATTGCAAGTTATACTGAAAGCCTTTTTTGATGTGTTACATATGTATCAATATATATTGAAATTGTTCACCCGAACTTAAATTCAATGTAATCATTTGATTTTAAACAGGTTAAAGCCTATTTTTTTTAAATTACAAAAAACTAATCTCTAAAATCGTTACACCATTATTTCAAAATTGATACCTTATTACGCATTATTAACATGCGAATTCAGTAAAAAAACCTTCCATAAAATAAGAATATCACTAATACCCACCACTTAAAAAATAGTGTTCGTAAAAAAACACCTCTTATTTTATCAAAACAAGAATTGATAACTAAAGAAAATATAAAGTAAAGGCAGGCTTAAGACGCTCTGTATGCTTTAGGTGAATTATCAAACTTGTTCTTAAAACTAGTAGAAAAGTAATTAGGAGAAGAAAAGCCAGTAGCATATGCAATCTCAGAGATTGTTAATTTGGTTTCTTTCAAAAGTGTTTTTGCCTTTTCTAAGCGTATATTTTGAATATAATCGCTAATTGAAACACCTAAAATAGCTTTGGTTTTTCGGTATAGTTGTACTCTGGATATGTTTAGAGCAGTAGCTAAGTTTTCAACCGAAAATTTAGAATTATCTAAATTCTCGTTTATTATTTCATTTATTTTAGATAAAAAATCCTGTTCTATTGAGCCGAAACTATTATCCGTATTTATTTTGTGAATGTTGTTTATAAAATAATAACGAAGTTTTTCCCTATTATAAATCATGGTTTTTATGGATTGCTGAAGAACAGCAAAACTAAACGGCTTGGTTAAATATAAATCTGCGCCCGATTCCAAACCTTTTAAATAAGATTCTTTATTATTTAAAGCAGTTAGCATAATTGTTGGAATATGAGAAGTTCTTAAGTCCTTCTTTAAAATTTCGCATATTTCAAAACCTGTTTTATCTGGTAAATTAATATCGCAAATAATAATGTCGGGCACTATTTCATAAGCTTTTTCAATACCATCAGTTCCATCGGAGACATGTACGTCATATTCGCCAATCAATTTATTTCTTAAATATTTAATTAAATCTGAATTATCTTCAATGATAAGAATAGAGTAATGCTCTTCATCACGAACTACACCAACCTCAACAAACTCGTTTTCTTCAAAATCTGCATTAAAATTTAATACAGAATTATCTATTAAATCGGGTTCGTAAATAATCTCATCAGAACTTAAATGCGCATTTCCTTTGTAAAGTGTTAGGGTAAATTCTGTACCATGTTTGCTTGATACATCTATGGTGCCTTTATGCATTTCCACAAACTCTTTTGATAAATGCAAACCAATACCAGAACTTACTTTATTGTTGTTGGATGCCTGAAAGAAAGCTTGAAAAACATTATCTAGATCTTTTTTGGGTATTCCAATTCCGCTATCCTTAAAATTGATTTTCACAAAATTGCTATCAACTTCATTTATAATATTAATATGTACACTACCATTATTTGGTGTAAACTTAAAGGCATTGGATAGTAAATTGAAGTAGACTTTATCCATTAAATTTCTATCTATATAAATTTTTAAATTTTCATCGTTGGTGTTAATTAAGAATTCGATATTTCTTTTTTGTGCTTCACGTTCAAAATCTTTAAAAATTCCGGTTGAAAACTCATAAATATTAGTTTCCGAGGCTTTTAATATAAATTTTCGGTCTTCAATTTTTCTAAAATCTAGAAGTTGATTTATTAACCTTAATAATCGTTTAGAGTTATTGTAAATTAAACCAACTTCCCTTAAAAGTTTATTATCCTTAATGGCATTATCTTCACTTAAAGATTCAATTGAAGATAAAATAAGTGTTATTGGTGTTTTAAATTCATGCGATAATCCTGTAAAGAAATTCGTTTTAGCATCGTTACTAACCTTTACTTCTTCGGCAAATTTCTTGATTTGATTACGCTGCGTCGTTATTTTTTTATTTTGAATTTCTAACTCTCGCTTTTTCTTTTTAATGCTATTTGCTGAATATACACTGTAGATAGCTAAAAGTAAACTTGTAATTAGCAATCCTAAAAGCACTTTTAGTATGTTCTTTTGAGTTGAATATGTTTCTTCCTGCTGTGTTATTTTTTCTTGTTGTTCTTCTATTTCATTTTGATGCTTATTAATTTTATCATACTGATTTTTCATAATCTCAGCATTTCTATAATCAATTACCGTGGTGTTTAATATGTTGTTTTTAGAAACGTTTTCTTTTCGTAAAATCTTCATAGCTATTTTTATAGCTTCGTCTCCACCCGTTGGATATAATATAGTTGCAGCTAGTATACCATTTTGCACTAATTGAATTCCATTATTTGCACCATTTAAGCCATCTACACCAATAAACTTAATAGACTCTTCAACGCCTTTAGATTTTGCAATTTTCCAGGTTCTATACGCAATATCATCATTAAAAGCATACACAAAATTAATAGGTTTAACATGTAGCGAATCTAAAATTTGAGGTACCCTTTGTTCAATATCTTCATCATTAATTCTATACTCAACCGTAATATTTGGTTCATTATATATAATTTCATGAAACCCTAAATGTCTCTCGATAACAGGTGAAGAATTATCACTTCCTCTAATTTCAAGAATTCTGGATGGTTTTTCATTTAAAGAAGCTATATAATTAGCAGCATTACGCCCCACATCGAGATTATTGGCTCCAATGAAAGCTGTAAATTTTTGTGAATTAATTTTTCGATCCACAATGATAACCGGAATACCTTTATCATAAGCTTTTTCAATTACAGAAACTAATGGTTCTGGTCTTAACGGGGAAACGATAATAACATCAAACTCATTATCTATCATGAATTCAATTTGAGATTTTTGAAGTTCTACATCTTCATTGCCCTGAAAAATTGTTAAATCAATGTCCTCATATAATGAAGCTTCAACTTCCATTTCATGATCCATAGCTTTTCTCCAATCATCCTTACTAATACATTGAGAAAAACCAATTTTGTGCTTTTTGGTGTCGGTACTATTACACGAAAAAGAAAAGGTGAGAAGTAATAATAGAATAAATCTTATAAACATGTAGAAATACTTAGTTTTCATTTTAGCAAAGTCGTATTATTAAAAGTAATAGTTTTAAGATAATCTTTTTTGAACGAAAGCACCTTACAATACAAACTAAAAATCTAACTTAAAAAAATAAGACGATATAAATCTCAAAATAGAATAATTTTTCGTGGATAAATAGTTACTTTAGAAATTCAATATTCCTTTTCAAGCCGGAAAATTTAGTGCGTTTTACTGCCGATTTTTGAAACACTTTACTAAAGGTTTCTTGAGTCACTTCTTCCCAATCTTTTTTAGTCATTTGTAACAATTCGGGATGCGGATTAAAAAGTGGCTCGTTATGCGGTTTTGAAAATCGATTCCATGGACAAACATCTTGACAAACATCGCAACCAAACATCCAGTCGTCCATTTTACCTTTAAATTCCGTTGGTATGTTTTCTTTTAATTCTATAGTAAAATATGAGATACACTTACTACCATCTACAACATAAGGTTCGGTAATAGCCTGGGTAGGGCACGCATCAATACAAGCAGTACATGTTCCGCAATGATCGCTTGTAATTGAATCGTACTCTAAATCTAAATCAATAATTAATTCGGCTATAAAATAGAACGATCCTACTTGTTGGGTTAATAAATTACTATGCTTCCCAATCCAACCTAATCCGGATTTTGCTGCCCATGCTTTATCTAGAACCGGAGCAGAATCAACAAAAGCACGACCATGCACTTCGCCTATTTCATCTTGAATAAAATGTAATAACGATTTCAACTTATCTTTTATAACAAAATGATAATCGGTACCGTATGCGTATTTTGATATTTTAAATGCCTTTTTCGATTGATTTTCAGAGGGGTAATAATTTAATAACAAAGACACTACACTTTTAGAATCTTCAACCAATTTTGTTGGATCTAAACGCTTATCAAAATGGTTTTCCATGTATTGCATTTGCCCATTCATGTTTTTGTTAAGCCACTTTTCTAACCTAGGAGCTTCTGCTTCTAAAAAACCCGCTTTACTAATGCCACACGACAAAAAACCGAGACGTTTAGCTTCAGATTTTATAAGTTGCGTGTATTTAGATTTATTATCAATCACCTTTATTTTAAATTAAATTTTAATTTAACATCTACCGGCTTTAATGTAATTAACGGATTTATTTTTATACTATCCTTATTTGAAGTTATATTGAATTTTTTCACAATGGTTTTAACCGCTAAAATCATTTCATACATTGCAAAACCATTGCCAATACACAACCTAGGTCCTGCTCCAAATGGCATATAATACGGCAAGATTTCTTTCCTGTTTTCCTCTAAAAAACGTTCAGGAGTATACGCTTCAGGATTATTCCAGTATTTTTTATTACGATGCAGTTCGTAGATTGAAATACCTATCATGGTTCCTTTTTTTAAGTGATAATCTTCTATACTATCATCTTCAATATTTACCCTATCTGTTATCCACGCTGGTGGATACAATCGTAAACTTTCTTCAATAGCACATTTAGTATAATTTAACTGCGGTATGGTTTCTAATGGCGATAAACTACTAAGACTTGTTTTATTAATTTCATCTTCCACTTTACGCAACACCTCCTTGTTTTCTGCTAGTAATTTTAAAGTAAATGTTAATGCATTTGCCGTAGTTTCATGCCCCGCAACAAACAAAATTAGAATTTCATCTATTAATTGTTGATTACTCATGGTGGTGCCATCTTCATACTGCACATGCAGAAGCATATCTAATAAATCGTTATGCGATTGGTTTGATTTGCGCCTATCTACTATTATTGAATTAATAATACGCCTACTTTCTTTTACCAACTTCATGTGATAACTAATATCGCCCTTTAAATAGTACCAAAGCTTTTTATAAGGCATGCGTAATTCTTTTACAATAAACAGTTGAAGTTTTTCAATTATAAATTGTAATCTTTCTAAAACCTCTTTTTCTGCTGAGAAATTAAATAATGACTTGGCCACAACCTTAAAAGCTAGCTCATTCATTATGGGATATAAATCTACTAAGCTGTTTGGTTCTATTTTATCAACTTGTTTTTCAATCGTATTGTTAATGATTGAAACCAAATCGTTAATTTTTTCTTTATGGAATGCTGGCTGAATTAACCGGCGCTGTTTTAACCAATAATCGCCACTTGAGGTTAACAAGCCATAGCCTACATATTTAGATAAATAAGTGGTTTGAATTTTTGATTTACGATAAGATCTATGCTGTTTTTGAAGGACATGTTTTGTGAAATTCACATCGCGTGTTAAAACCACATATCCATAAAATGGTGATTTTATAGCAAATGTATCGCCAACCTCATTAAACCATTTGTTATGAAAAACAATAGGGTTTTTGGCCATAGAATTTGCGTTTAACAAAAACTTATAAAAAGGCACTTTATTTGGATATGTATATTTTGACATCTATAACCTCACTTAAAAAACCTAAAGTAGTTCTTTACTTTAAAAATACAGCTTTTATGTACCACTAAAAAACAAAAAAACCGAAGCATATAAGCTTCGGTTTTTGTTTTTACAAGTATAATGGTATATATAAATTACATACAGCCCATATCAATAGATGATTGAGAATCTGCATTAATAACACAATTTCCACTAGGTAAACTTTCTGGTTGATAACGTTTTAAATTTGGATCGTAAAGTGAGTTTTCAACAAATAAAGTAAGTAAATCAATTTCATCTTCTGTTAAATTTAAAGGCACAAACTGCTCTGATAAATTACTTGATGGCACCTCATTATTTTCAGCTACGGCATTGTTTTTATAGCTTATTACATCGCGTACCGATTTTAAACTACCACCATGTCCAAAAAATCCAACATCCAACAAATTATATAATTGAGGTGTTTTAAACTTATAATTATCATTACTATTACCCGTAAAGCCACCACGTCCTTTTTTAGTAGCCTCATCAATTACGGTCAAAACATTTTCGCCTGCTAAATCATTCATACCTAATGCATGAAATTCCATCCCGTTAAGTCCAGGTCCTGAATGGCAGCTATAACATTGTCCTTTGTCAAAAAACAGCAACGCTCCTTTTAATTCATCAGTACTCATAGCCGATTCATCACCATTTAACCATTTTTGGAAGGGTGCCTCGTTAGATAATACTGTTCTTTCGTAAGCAGCAATGGCTAAACCTGCGTATAGCTTACTAAAACATTCTTCTTGAGGGACATCAGGAAAGGCTGCAATAAATAATTCTTTATATTTAGTATTAACTACAAAGTCTGCTTTAATTACCATTCGGTGAACATCCAAACCAGCTATAGCCTGAGTTTCAACGCCCTCAAAACCTAAATTATTAACTTCTTTTGGAGTACCTGCTGTCCAATTTGCTTCGGTTCCGGCATTAGTTCCCACACCACCAAATTGACCGTTCCATAACATAACATCTTGGTATGCGCTGTTTATTACTGATGGGCTTCGTATAGGTTGAACATCGATTTCTGATTCAACATAGTTTGACGCTTTTACACGTCCTTCACCATGCGCACCAAAACCAAAACCACCTTCTCCTATACCTTGCAATATTCCGCTTTGGAATCCGGCTGCTGCATGATGACAACTAGCACAAGAATACGTATCCTTACCTTCCGGTTTAGTCGGGTTTTCCCCTAACATGGTTTCATGAAAAAGAAATTTCCCCAAAGCTACTTTTGCTTCTGTAATACTGTTTTTTGCATCACTAGGAATACCTGAATAATCGTTTGAAGCTGGAAGTATTAAAGATTCTTTAGATCCAAATAATTCATCTAGGCGTTCTTCTAGAATAGACTGAGAAGGCCTTTCTATATAATCATCATGGTCTGTTGCACAAGAGTTAAAAAAACACGTAACTATTGCTATAAGACTATAGAACTTTAAATTTTTCATAATAAAAAAGTTGGGTTACAATTTACGAGGTAAATGTATACCCTTAACCTATAAAACCTTACAAAAATTAGTTGAAAAACCTATAAAATAGTTGTATTGTTAAAATTTCGTTAAAGTGCAAATTTCATCTATAAAAAACCTCCTTTTCATCTAGGTTTCAAGCATTTTACAGCACTAATAGTTAAAACAAACCGCCCTGAGTGGGTCCTTTTATTTTCCCAAGGTGTTTATATGCTTGTTCTGTTACTTCTCTGCCTCTAGGTGTGCGCATAATGAAACCTTGTTGTATTAAAAACGGCTCGTAAACTTCCTCTATAGTTTCTGAACTTTCGCTTACTGCAGTTGCAATAGTAGAAATACCAACCGGACCGCCTTTAAACTTTTCGATAATGGTGGTTAATATTTTATTATCCATTTCATCTAAACCATGCGCGTCGACATTTAAAGCCTCTAGAGCATATTTTGCTATTTTAATATCGATTCTTCCATTACCTTTTATTTGAGCGAAATCACGAACACGACGTAATAATGCATTTGCAATACGAGGAGTACCCCGACTACGACCTGCAATTTCTATAGCAGCTTCCATTGAAATGGGTACGTCTAAAATAGTAGCACTTCGTTGCACAATGGTGGTTAATAAATCGGTTTTATAATATTGCAATCTGCTTTGAATGCCAAAACGCGCGCGCATTGGCGCAGTTAATAACCCTGATCGTGTTGTAGCTCCTATTAAAGTAAAGGGATTTAGATTTATTTGAACCGTTCTCGCGTTGGGTCCTGTTTCAATCATGATATCAATTTTATAATCCTCCATGGCCGAATACAAATATTCTTCAACTATAGGGCTTAATCTATGGATTTCATCGATAAATAAAACATCGCGGTCGTCAAGATTAGTAAGCAATCCTGCTAAGTCTCCTGGCTTATCTAATACAGGTCCAGAGGTTACTTTTATACCCACTTCTAGCTCGTTAGCTAAAATATGTGCTAATGTTGTTTTTCCTAATCCTGGAGGACCGTGAAACAAGGTATGATCTAAGGCTTCTGTTCTTAAATTAGCAGCTTGAACAAATATTTGAAGGTTTTCCAATACTTGATCCTGACCTGTAAAATCATCAAATGATAAGGGTCTTAATTTTTTTTCTACATCAAATTCTTCTGGTGAAAAATTTTCGTCTGTTGGATCTAGGTTTTCGTTCATTTTTTTAGTGTGACATAATCCGATTAATCGATCGGATTTTTAAAACATTTAAAGGGGTAAAACATTGGAGGCTTTTAAAATATATACAAAGACAAGAACAAATACAGCACTTATACCTAGAACACCCTCCCAGTGATAGATACTCCAAAGCTCTCTTCTATTTGGTTTTCTACCTTTTAATTTTTTAAACCGATTGAAGGCTATTTTATGGATAATGTAACCAACTAACACAAACAAAACTAATACCGCTATATAATACCCCATACCCTTATCAATTTAATATGATAAAAATAAGCAAAACAAATGACTTACTCGGAAACTTACGCATCACAAAATAATCTTAAAAAAAATTATATACAGTTTTTTTTAAAATAAAAAAAGGCCTTTCCAAAACAGAAAAGGCCTTTTTTTGTTTATTTAAATTCTTCAATCTATTCCTTAATAATTCTTTCTGTAAATGTTCCTTGGTTAGTTTTCAATTTCAACAGATATAATCCAATATTAATACTAGAAAAATCAATCATATTAATACCTTTTAGTTCTATATTTCTTATCGCTTTCCCTAAAACGTCATAGATTACTGCTTCTTGAATTTGTATGTTTGTTGAGTTTACAAATAACTTATTATTAACAGGATTTGGATATATATTTATTGAATTGTTTAATAACGAATCATCAACTCTTAGAGTGTTTTCGGCTGTAAAATTTAAAGTTTGAGAGTTATTATTTAATGAAACAGGTATTTCTCCATCCGCATCAGTTATGGCGCCCGGAGCTATATGAATATATAAATTTACACCTGTAATTAAATTACTAGTTGGGTTTATGGTAAGCACAGACCCCGAAACATTAGCAATTACTACGTCTATGGTTTCTACCACACTATTATCATTTACTCTTCTTATTTCTATATTTCCAGTTCCTTTGTTAATACTTTCATTAAAAATAATTTCAATGTTTTCTGAGGAATCAAATCCTGTTGAATCATCAACAGGCATACTAGACATAATCGTTGGAGGAGCATTATTATTACTAAATATAGCAGCATCGGTATCTATACCTTTTGGAGTATCTACAATATCTTGATCGTCATCGTTATCATAATCTATTATAAAAAAGTTTTCGGGGTTATTTTTTGACAAACCTATTGTTGTTTCAGTTTCAACTGTAAAACTTCCACTTCCATCATTTCTTAATATATGCCATGCATTATTTGCAGAGTTAATCGATATAATATCCTCATCTCCATCAACATCATAATCAATAGAGAAACTCGTTCTAATATCTCCTATCTCAAAATTAGAATTTACTGAAATTAAAGGAGAAGTTCCTCCTGCCGTTAATTCAACGAATGTACCACCATCGTTTCTAAATATTGCTGCTTGTGTATCTGTGCCTTTTACTGGATCAATGATATCTTGGTCGCCATCATTATCGTAATCCATCACGAAAAAATTAGCAGTATTAGCTATTGATAACCCTATTGTTGTACCTGTTTCAACAGTAAAGCTACCAGTTCCATCATTTCTTAATAAATGCCAAGCACTCATAGTTGAATTAATCGATATAATGTCCTCATCTCCATCAACATCATAGTCAATAGAGAAACTTGTACTAATACCTCCTACTTCAAAATTAGTATCTAATGAACTTAAAGGAGAAGTTCCTCCTGCTGTTAGTTCAACAAATGCACCTCCATCGTTCCTAAATATTGCGGCTTGTGTATCTGCGCCTTTTACTGGATCAATGATATCTTGATCGCCATCATTATCGTAATCCATTATGATAAAATTCACGGGATTCGCTATGGATAACCCTATTGTTGTACCCGTTTCAGAAGTAAAACTACCAGTTCCATCATTCCGCAATAAATGCCAAGCATTATTAGAAGCATTAATGGATATAATATCGTCATCTCCATCGGCATCATAATCAATAGAGAAACTAGTTCTAGTATCTCCTATCTCAAAATTAGTGTCTACCGAACTTAAAGGAGAAGTTCCTCCTGCTGTTAGTTCAGTGTAATTTTGTCCATTTATTAAAAAAGGAAATACTATTAGTAGTAATAAAAATGTAATTTTTTTCATTGTTGGGTAGTCTTTGATTAACATGTAGGTTTATTATTATCAAATATATATGTTATTTCATAACAAACCAACACATTATCGTAATTAAACATTATTTCAACGATAATTTAGTTTATAAACAAAGAAAAACCTTTCAACTCTAAGTATGTTAGAAAGAAAGGCTTTTAAGGATTTAGGTTAGTATTTTAATTATTTCAAAATTGTAAATTCACAACGCCTGTTAATATCATATTCTCTATCGTCGCAAATGCCTTCTTTAACACATGCGTTAAGTGGTTGCATTTCGCCATAACCAATACTTTTTAAACGGCTTCTTTCAATACCCTGACTTACTAGATATTCTAGCGTTGAAGCGGCACGTTTTTTAGATAAGTTTAAATTGTACTCATCTGGTCCGCGAGCATCAGTATGCGCAGAAACCTCTACTTCCATACTTGGATATTTCTTCATTAAATCTACTAGTACTTGTAAAGTTTTAGCAGCATCTTCGCGAATTATAGCGGCATCAAAATCGAAGAAAATTTTATCTAAATTAACTTGAACATCGCCTTTTTCATTTTCCTTAACACGCTCTTCAGCATCAGCAAAAGACTCTAACGTTAAGTAAATATCGTGTTGCACTTTACCTTTACTATCTGTTGAAAACTCAACATCCTGAGGAATATAGGCTTTTTGCGTCCCGCGAACTTTATACTTTTTATTTGGTTCTATTTTAAAGATATAATAAGCATCATCTCCAACAATGGTATCTTGAATAACAGTATCGGACTCATCAAATAAAGTTACCAATGCGCCTTTAAGTAAAGCTTTGCTATTTAAATCTTGTACAACCCCTTCTACTTGATATTTTGTTAAAGGATTTTCTACTCTTGAGAATCCAAATACTCTATCGTAACCTGATTTATTTGAAGACACATAACCTTTGTTATCTTTCTCTCTAATTACATAAGCAAAGTCGTCTAAATTACTATTTATAGAACTTCCTAAGTTTACTGGTTTATCGAATGTTTCATTAACTAAGTTACTTCTAAACACATCTAAACCACCAAATCCTAAATGACCATTAGACGAAAAATACAGTACATTAAACTCGCTAATAAAAGGAAACTGCTCTCTGTGTTTCGTATTTATAGTATCTCCTAAATTTTCTGGTTCTCCGTAAGTGCCGTCATCATTAATTGCTACTTTATAAATATCGAAACTTCCATAAGTTCCTGGCATATCACTAGCAAAATAAAGTGTTTTTTCATCTTTACTTAAAGCAGGATGCTCTGTACTATATGAGTTTGATGTAAATGGCAATGAGGTAACATTAGTCCATTCTCCATTTACTAATTCTGCTTTATAAATTTTAATGTGTGCAATACGCTCTTCGTCCGTTTTTTTACGTGTAGTATTAGTTCTATTAAAATACATCGTTTTACCATCTTTAGTAAAAACAGGGCTACTTTCGTGCGAACTTGTATTAATAGCTTCAGAAAATGGTTGAATATCTTCTAAAACATTCTGATTGGTTAACGTAGCACTATAAATATCTAAATAAGGTAAATTATTCCATGTGTAATTCGGGTTTTCTGAGTTACGCCCAGAAGCAAATGCAACTTTATTATCGCCATAAAAAGATAATCCAAAATCGCTACTTGAATTTTTATTTTCAATTTGCTTCAATTTGAAGTTATGCGGTGTTGTTTTATCGGTTTGCTCAATAAGGGCTAAGGTATTAATAGGCTTATTATAATACATTTTTAAGTGCTTATCTGCTTCTTTGTATTCCTTAACACCTTTTAAGGCTTGTGCAAATCTAAAATGATAATCAATATCAATAGAGTCGCCATATTCAACAAATAATTCTCTGTATGTTTTAACAGCCTTTTGCAAACTTGTATTGTAATAATAACTATCTGCTAAATTTTGAAGTACTGTTTGATTACGCTCTTTGGTTTCATAAATTTCGGCAGCGTCTTTGTAAGCTCTCATTTCAAAAAGCTTATTAACGCGCTTTAAATTTTTCTTTTGCGCTTGAGCCAGTCCACTAACTAATAAAAGGCCTGCAAGTATGTATGTATATTTTTTCATGTTTTCCTAGTATTAAATGTTAGAAGAATCTTGGTGAACGATCGTATCCGCTTTTAAATCCGAATAAATCAACATCAAACAAAATGAATATTTCGTGAGATCCAGAATTAAAGTCTCCTAGATTAGACGTAGTATAATCGTAAGCATACCCTACTTTAAGCTCTGGTGTAATTCTGAAATTTACTAGAGCACTCATAGCATCGCCTAAACGATATCCTAAACCAGCCTCTAATTTTTCGTTAATTAACACATTAGCCGTAACATCAATAGCCATTGGAGCACCCTTTACGCCTCTAGCCATAAATGCTGGTTTTAGTTTTAAATCTTTATTAAGATCGAAAACATATCCACCGGTTAAAAAGTAGTGTACATTTTGAACACCTGTAGCTGCAATACCATTTTCATTTTCTAAGTGTTTTGTTGAAAGCATATTTGGTGCCGATAAACCTAAATAATAAGAATCGGTAAAAAAGAAAGCTCCAATACCTAGATTTGGAAAGGCTTTACTAATGTTTTCATCGAATGCCTCATCGGAACTTGATCCTCCAGACTGTAATTGAAAGCCGTTAAAATTAGTATCAAAAAGCGTTACACCGGCTTTTAGACCAAATGATAATTTACTTTCTAATCCCACCGGTAACACATACGCTACATCTGCATAAATGTTATTTTCGTTTACGACATCGCCAATATTATCGTTGGTAAAAGAGATTCCCATCTCTATTTTATCGTTTATAGGTGTGTGGGCGAAAAAGCTTCCTGTTTTTGGAGCGCCTTCTAGTCCTACCCATTGTGTTCGGTACAATCCTCCTAAATTCAAAATCCCTTCTTCTGCTGTAGCATAGGCAGGATTAATAACACTCATGTTATACATGTAATGTGTAAACTGAGGATCTTGTTGTGCGTTACCTTGAAAAGACAGTATCATTATACTTAACAAAGCAGCTATTCTATGATATATATTTAAATGTTTCATGTTCTTAAATTTTGCTTTTTGTATAAATTATCTGCTTAAGTATAAACGTCCTTGTTCTGGTTTGTTTTCACCATCGTTATAGTTGAAAATGTAGAAATAAACACCTACTGGTAAATCACCCTTTGATACGACTCTACCTTGATTAGACGTACCGTCGAATCTTGGTGAATTAGCATTTCCTTTATAAACCACGTTTCCGTTTCGGTTAAAAATTTCTATTTCGAAATTAGGATATAGAATAGCTAAGTTATCGATATCGAAAGTATCGTTAGTGCCATCGCCATTAGGAGAAAATCCATCTGGAATTTGAAGTTTACCACAAGCCGTTAAATCTGGCGTTACTTCTAGACGCACGCTACTTTCACATCCGGTTGCAGCATCTACTAACGCCACATAATATGTGGTATTTGTTAAGGATGAGTTATTTGAAATTGCTGATCCGCCTGTTGCTGCATCATACCATCTTAGATTATCATCTGTATTGTCATATTCTGTAATATTATCCGATAATGTATTAATAGTAGGATTGTCATTTATACAATATTCTACAGTTGAATCCTTTAAAGTTGGTGTAGGTGCGTCGTTAATAGTTACATTAATTTGCTCGACACCTAAAGACTCACAACCATTGCTTGTTTGTGTTACATAATAATCTTCACCATCTACTAAGCTATCTGTATCTTGTAATGGCATTGTAAGTGCCATATCATCATACCAATTAGCCGTTCCTGTTGCGCTTATACTAGCAGATAAATCTGCAACTGTTGGATTGTCTTCCATACAGAATTCTGGATTTGGATTTAGAACATTAACTGCTGGTGTATCCGTAACTGTTACTACAATTTCTGCTGTAGCATCTGGAGAACATGGCGAAACCGCTGTTACGGTATAAATATATGTGCCAGAAGTATCGACAGCAGGATCAAAAACACCTGTAGTACTTGTTAGTTCTGGTGACCATACACCACCGCTTTGTGCACCTGTTCCTAATAAAGTAAATAAATCTACAGTTTCAGCACTAGTACAAATGTCTAGTGTAGTGTCTGCTCCCGCATTTGGTGCTAAGGTTACTTCTACTTCAACTTGATTTGTAAACGTACCACAACTGTTAGTAAGGGTGTACACAAAAGTACCATCTACATCAACTAAAGGATCAAAAACACCTGTTCCGCTTGTTAATGCTGGAGACCATGTTCCGCCAGTATCTGCACCACCTAAAAGCGTAAATAAATCGACTGTTCCTTCATTACTACACATAACCTGCTGGATGTTTGTGTTTGAACCCGCATTTAAAGGCTCTTCAATAGTAATTGTTATTGTTACACTATCATCTACACAAGGAGAAGAAGCGCTTACTAAATACGTATAATTGTATATACCTGCAGAAACACCTGTAACATCTAAGGTATTACCAGTTATAGTACCGGCACTATCATCATTTTGCCAAGTTCCTGTAGTATCTTGAGTGCCATCTAATCCTGTAAATAAGTCGATACTTGTATTATCGTTACAAGATATAATTGCCGTTGCATTTGCAGCGCCTGCGTTTGGTGACTGATAGATGGTTGCTGTTACCGCTGTTCTAATTGTAGACTCACATCCTATTGTAGCATTGGTTTGACTCGCATAGTACATTTGGCCGTCTACTAAGGCAGTATCATTAGCTAAAAGGTTACCCGCTGTAGCTGCATCATACCATTTAATGTTTGTACCCGTAGCCACTAGACTAGCTACTGTAGCGCTATCACAAAATTCTTGAATAGCATCTGCCATAGGAGCTTCAATAGTATTAATAATAATACTTACAGTAACTAACTCATCATCACAACTTCCTATTGCATCAACATCAAAAGTAAAGTTATAGGTTCCTGCAGCAAGTCCATCTACTGTTACTTCGTTCCCGCTTAAAGCGCCCGAAGCACTATCATCTGCCCATGTTCCTGTTTGATCTTCGCCTTCTAATAAGTCAAATAAATTATAGGTTTGCCCTGAAGTAATTTCTGAAATACAAAATTCTACCGGTGTATTTACGGTTCCAGATTCCGGAGCATCGGTTACAATTACTGTTACCGTTGAACTGTTTTCACAGCTGTTTGCATCTGTTATCGTATATGTAAAGTTATAACTACCAATAGCTAATACTGTTAAATCTACATTGCTTGAAGTTAAAGCGCCTGAAGTATTATCGTCTGACCATGTTCCGCCTGCATCTTCTCCGGTTAATTGTCCGAATAAATCTAAAGGTGAATTAGCTACTAAATCATTTTCACAAAATGTAGCCGCCATTGGTGTTCCTGTACTTGGTAATGCGTTGATTGTTATTTGAACTGTTACCAACTCATCATTACAACTTCCTATGGCATCAACATCGAATGTGAAATTATATGTTGCTGGTGTTAGTCCTGATAAATCAACTATATTTCCTGTTACAACTCCTGTGGCATCATCATCGATCCATGTTCCTGTTTGATCTTCGCCTTCTAATAAGGTAAATAAATCGAAAGTTGTCGATCCTGTGCCTTCACAAAACATTGCTGCTGGGTTTACCGTTCCAGATTCTGGAGCATCAGTTACAATTACTGTTACCGTTGAACTGTTTTCACAGCTATTTGCATCTGTTATAGTATAAGTAAAGTTATAACTACCAATAGCTAATGCTGTTAAATCTACATTGCTTGAAGTTAAAGCGCCAGAACTATTATCGTCTGTCCATGTTCCACCTGCATCTTCTCCGGTTAATTGTCCGAATAAATCTAAAGGTGAGTTTCCTACTAAATCATTTTCACAAAATGTAGCTGGCATTGGAGTTCCTGTTTCTGGTAATGGGTTGATGGTTATTTGAACTGTTACCAACTCATCATCACAACTTCCTATCGCATCAACATCGAAGGTAAAGTTATAGGTTTCTGGGGTTAATCCAGATAAATCTACCTCGTTACCAGTTAAAACACCTGAGCCATTATCATCACTCCATGTTCCTGTTTGGTCTTCGCCTTCTAATAAAGTAAATAAATCGAAAGTTGCCGATCCTGTGCCTTCGCAAAACATTGCTGCTGGGTTTACAATTCCAGATTCTGGAGCATCGGTTACAATTACTGTTATCGTTGAACTGTTTTCACAGCTATTTGCATCTGTTATAGTATAAGTAAAGTTATAATTACCAATAGCTAATGCTGTTAAATCTACATTGCTTGACGTTAAAGCGCCAGAACTATTATCGTCTGTCCATGTTCCACCTGCATCTTCTCCGGTTAATTGTCCGAATAAATCTAAAGGTGAATTTGCTACTAAATCATTTTCACAAAATGTGGCTGGCATTGGAGTTCCTGTTTCTGGTAATGGATTGATGGTTATTTGAACTGTTACCAACTCGTCATCACAACTTCCAATAGCATCTACATCGAAGGTAAAGCTATAAGTTGCTGGTGTTAATCTTGATAAGTCAATTATATTTCCTGTTACAACTCCTGTTGCATCATCATCACTCCAAGTTCCTGTTTGATCTTCGCCTTCTAATAAGGTAAATAAATCGAAATTTGTAGATCCTGTGCCTTCACAAAACATTGCTGCTGGATTTACCGTTCCAGATTCTGGAGCAGGTTCGATAGTAATTGTAATAATTTCGGTATCAGAACATGTACCATTATCTATAGTATAATTAAAAGAATAAGGACTTCCTTCTACAGTTAAAGAAGTAATATCTAAACTGTTTGAAATTGTATTACTATTAGAATCCGCCCAAGTACCACTATTATTATCTTGCGAACCATCTAAAGCATCAAATAAATTATATGGTGAATTTGCCGTTAAATCATTTTCACAAAACACAGCGTTTAAAGCAACTCCTGCATTTGGATCCTCTAATACAACAACTTGTACTGTTGTAGAATTTTCTGGACAAGGGTTTGGAGTTACGTTTTGCGTATAGGTATAATTATATGTTCCTGCGGTTAAACCTGACAAATCAATAGGAGAAGTAATAACAGGATCTGTACTTGCAGTACCTGCTGTCCATTGCCCACCTAAATCATGATTTTCTACTAATGAAAACAAATCGAATTCTGAAGGTAAATCTGCTATACAAAATGAAGCTGGGTTTGCTGCTGAAGCATTACCAGAACTTAAAGATTCGAAAACCGAAATGGTCACTTCTGAAACGCCATCAGGACAAACACCATTGCTTGGTACTGTATAAATAAATATATAATCGCCAGGTGTAGTTAAGCTAGAAATATTAATGGTTCCTAAATGTCCATTAGCTGTTGCTTGTGGTCCGGACCATGAACCTGTAGTGTCCTTGGTTCCACCCAATTCATCAAATAAATTAAAATCTGCAACTGGTAAGCTGTCATTACAATATGCTAAGCTACTCGATGTACCCGGATTAACTGGGTCATCAATAGCCACTGTAACAGCTACAGGATCACTAACACAAATAAAATTATCAACTTGTACGTAATAAGTTCCGTTTTCCAAAACCTCTGTAGAGGCTAACGAAGGCGCTATTGGATCTCCAGAACCATCTAAATTTTTATACCAATAAAAATTACCAGTAGTTCCCGGGTCTAAATCTGCAACAGTTGCATTAGCATCAGAACAAAAAGGTTGGCTAGGAGGTGGAGTAGCTTCACTAGGAGAACCACTAACAACTATTCTAGCACTTTCTATTTGACTTTTACAACCGCTACCATCCACAAATAATATATAATGGTTTACCATACTACTTGGTATCGCATCACTATAATTAACACTATTGGTTAAAGCAAAATCCGAATAAATCTCTACAGATCCACCAGCAGGAATACTAGCATTTAAAACGTCGTCCACATACACTTGATAGGTTGCGCTTTCGTTACTACAATAAACACGATCTAAGTTTTGCCCAGAAGCATTAACAACAAAATCTATAGTAATTGGTAATCTGCTAGCACAATCACCAGAATGGTTATCGGCATAGTAAATTCCTTCATCTACTAATTCGTTAACATTAAAAGCATTTCCACCACTAGGTGAATCGTACCATACAATACCATCACCACCATCGGAGGCGTTAGCATTTAAGTCACCGAAAGAATAACCAGCAGCATCACAAATAGGAGGTGGTGCGGGGTTAGCAACTGTCGGGCATTGAGAAAATCCTGAATAAGACATCCCAAATAACAACAAGAAAAATAACGCATAAGAAAGCGTAATTTTTGGAGTAGGTTTGGTTTTCATAGTTTGAAATTTAAAATCAAATAAACAATACAATCGTTATAAGTATATTAACATCACTGTAAGAAACAGATTAATGCCGCATTTACAATATCGTGCAATTTAACAGATTTTTTTGTATTTCGTCGAATTTTTACAATAAATTTTACTTTTTGGTAAAAAAAAATCAATTCAAAAGAAAACCCACCTTAAAAAGGTGGGTTTTTAAATAAAAAACTATGCTTTATTGTCTTAGTGCTGCAATTCTTCCTCACCATCCTTTAAAGGAATATTTTGAGGAACAAAGTCTACATCATGTCCTGGTTTACTATAATCGTAAGCCCAACGATATACATGAGGAATATCTCCTGGCCAGTTACCATGAATATGCTCTACAGGTGTTGTCCACTCTAAAGTAGTAGATTTCCATGGATTCTGTACTGCTTTTTTACCGTAGTACATGCTGATAAAGAAATTATATAAGTATATGATTTGAACAACTCCACCAACTAATGCAAAGATTGTTATGATAACATTTACGTTAGCTAAATCATCAAATAAAGGAAAATTACTATTTGTATAATAACGACGTGGTAAACCTGCCATACCTATAAAGTGCATTGGGAAAAATACGCCATAAGCACATACTGCAGTAATCCAGAAGTGAATGTATCCTAAATTTTTATTTAGCATACGACCATACATTTTAGGATACCAATGATAAATACCAGCAAACATACCGTATAAAGCAGATATACCCATTACTAAGTGGAAGTGAGCCACTACAAAATATGTATCATGCACATTAATATCTAATGCACTATCTCCTAAAATAATACCTGTTAAACCACCTGTTATAAATGTTGATACAAAACCAATTGAGAATAACATGGCAGGATTCATTTGCAAATTACCTTTCCAGAGTGTCGTTATCCAGTTAAATGCTTTTACAGCAGAAGGAATAGCAATTAATAATGTTGTAAATGTAAATACAGAACCTAAGAAAGGATTCATACCCGAAATAAACATATGGTGACCCCAAACAATAGTTGAAAGGAAGGCGATAGCTAATATTGAAGCAATCATAGCACGGTAACCAAAAATAGGTTTACGTGAGTTAGACGCCATAATTTCTGAAACCAGACCCATTGCAGGTAAGATTACAATATATACCTCAGGGTGACCTAAGAACCAAAATAAGTGTTCGAATAAAACTGGCGATCCACCTTGATAATGTAAAACTTCACCTTGAATAAATATATCCGATAGGAAAAATGATGTTCCAAAACTTCTATCCATTATTAACAATAAAGCTGCTGATAATAAAACTGGAAACGAAACTATACCAATAATAGCAGTTACAAAAAAGGCCCATATTGTTAAAGGTAATCTTGTCATTGACATCCCTTTTGTACGCAAGTTAATTACAGTAACTACATAGTTTAATGATCCCAATAAAGAAGAAGCAATAAATATAGCCATAGATACTAACCATAAAGTCATACCCATACCAGAACCACCTTGGGCCATTGGTAAAGCACTTAATGGCGGATAAATAGTCCAACCTGCTGCTGCTGGTCCTGCTTCAACAAATAATGAAGATACCATTATAATACATGATAAAAAGAATAACCAATAAGATACCATGTTTAAAAAACCAGATGCCATATCTCGAGCACCAATTTGTAATGGAATTAATAGGTTACTAAAAGTACCACTTAAACCAGCCGTTAATACGAAAAATACCATGATGGTACCATGTATAGTAACCAATGCTAAATAAATATCGGCATCCATAACTCCATCGGGAGCCCATTTACCTAATAATGCTTCAAACAATACGTTTGGCTCTTCTGGCCATGCAATTTGCATACGAAACATCATAGACATTAAAACCCCAATAACTCCCATAATAGTACCTGTAACTAGGTACTGCTTAGCAATCATTTTATGGTCCTGACTAAATATATATTTAGTTACAAACGTTTCTTTATGATGATGTCCGTGATCGTCGTCGTGAGCGTGGTTATCTGCGTGTGCTGACATAATCTTATATCGTGTTTATCTTTTTTAATTAATTAACTAGAGAGTTCTTGAATTCCTTTTGTTCTGCAATCCAAGCGTCATATTCTTCTTGAGTTTCAACTATTATCTTCATTTGCATATTGTAGTGAGATTTACCACAAATTTTGTTACAAAGTAATAAGTAATCAAACTCATAACGCTCTAAAGCATCTTCACCTTTAGCTACAAGCTCTTTACTATTTTCAACTCTAATACTGTTAATATTTTGAACTTTTTCAACCATTTGCGGTGTTTGACGCATATCAGCAGTAGTTACTGTTGGCGTAAATCCAAACTGAGTAATCATACCTGGAACACAGTTCATTTGAGCTCTAAAGTGCGGCATATACGCTGAATGTAAAACATCCTGAGAACGCATTTTAAATAACACTGGTCTTCCAACAGGTAAATGTAACTCTGTAGTAATAATATCATCTTGAGCATTAGGATCAGATTCATCTAAACCTAAAATATTAGCACGATCAATATCAATTAAACGAACATTCGCCTTACCTAAGGTATTATCGGCACCAGCATATCTAGCTTTCCAGTTAAATTGTTGTGCATAAAGCTCAACCACTAATGGGTCGTCACTTTCGTCTACACCCATAATATTTATCCATGTGCTTAAACCATATATAATTAAACCTGCTAAAACAATTACAGGAATTATAGTCCAAATAGCCTCTAATTTATTATTATCCGCAAAAAACAAAGCTTTTTTACCCTTTTCACCTTTATATTTAAATGCGAAATAGTGTAATAGGAATTGAGTTAAAGTCTGAACCACAAAAATAAGTGTCATAGATATAACCATCAAATTATCGATAGTTGGTCCATGTTCCGAAGCAGAATTAGACATTAAAGGTAAATCACCCCATTTAACAAAACATACAATGGTAATAATATAAATGAACGCTAAAAAGCCCATCATTAAATACCCATTTAATGTATTATCCTTATCGGTTGCAACTCCGGCAATTGTACTTTCGTTTTTAGCCTGAGCTAAATCAAAAATCTTTACCATTTGCCAAATGGCAACTAAAATAAATACTAAAACTATAATTGTTAATAAAGCAGTCATTGGTATCGTTCGTCTTTATTTATATCTAATTAATAATGAAATTCTTCACTTTCTTTTCTAAAAGGATATCCTTTTACAAGTAATGGTGCTTTTGTTAAGGCGCTAAATACAACAAATATAAATAACCCTGCGAAAAGTAAAATTGAACTTATTTCCGGTATTCCAATAAACCATCTGTCGCCAACTGTAGCCGGCATAATCATATTGAAAATATCAATATAATGACCAAATAAGATTACTAAACCTGCCATAACTACAAACCAAGGCATACGCTTATAATCCGCATTCATTAACATTAGGATTGGGAATACAAAATTCATAACTACCATACCTAAGAAAGGTAATTTGTAATCTTGGAAACGTGTTACAAAGTATGTTACCTCCTCTGGAATATTTGAATACCAGATTAACATAAATTGAGAGAACCATAAGTATGTCCAGAAAATACTAAATGCAAACATAAATTTAGCAACATCATGTAAATGGTTTTCATTTACAAACTCTAAATAGTTTCTAGATTTCAAATAGATAGTGATTAAAGCTATAACAGTAATACCACTTACAAACATACTTGCAAATACGTACCAACCGAATAAAGTTGAGAACCAGTGTGGATCAACACTCATAATCCAATCCCAAGACATCATAGATTCTGTATAAATAAAGAATACTAAAAATGCAGCAGAAATACGGAAAGACTTCTTAAAGTTACTTTTATCTTCAGCAATATCTTGAGCGATAGAGAATTTTCTAGAAAAGTGACGGTAAGCATACCAACCACCAATAAATATAAGACCTCTAATTACAAAACCACCTATGTTTAACCAACCTGTTTTACCTGCAATAAGCTTATCATGAGCTACAACTTCAGGATCCATCCATATAAATATATTGTAATGCCCGATTGTACCAGAAGCAACTGCTATGGCCAATACAATTAATGCACCAGGTAACATATAAGCCGTAATACCTTCCATTACTCTAAATAAAACTGGAGACCATCCCGCTTGAGATGCAATTTGAATAGCATAAAATGCTAATACCCCTAAAGCAATCATCATAAAGAAAAATGCCGCTACATATAATGCAGACCAAGGTCTATTTGCTATTTGGTGTTGCACATGTTCTACATGTTCTTTGTGCTCATCCACTTCAGCATGTGCTGTGTCACCGTGATTATCATGTGAATCTGCTACTGCATGTGCATCATGAGTTGGCGCCGCATGAGCTGCTTCTTCACCATGTCCACCTCCGTGGTGTGATTCTTCTGCAAGTAAGTGCTCCACTTCTTCAAAAGATAAATGAGATGTCATAAAACCATAACCAACTCCTATTGCTCCTAAAAGCATTAGAACGAAAGAAAATGTCTTTAATTTATTTGAAAATGTATACATATCTATAATAATCTTATCAATCTTACTTTTCTAAATCTGCTTTCAACTTTAAAACGTACGACACTACTTGCCAACGCTCTTCTTCATTCAATTGGTTAGCATAAGAACCCATTGCATTTTTACCATAATAAATAGTGTGGTAAATACTTCCTGCATTGATAGCTCTTCCTGCATCATCATAACTTGGAATACCAAGAATTTTTTCACGTTTAACCAAGTTACCTTGCCCGTTTCCTTTATTACCATGACAAATTCCACAGTAAATATCGTATAACTCTTTACCTCTATTTAAATCTACATGAGTAGAATCTAATGGGCTATTCAAAGTCGCCTTTGCTAAATCGTAACCAGCAGTTGAGTTCTCTATATCAAAAGGAACATAACCTCTAGGAATAGAACCTTGAACAGGTAATTGCGCTTCAATTCCATTTGGAAATGCTGCTTCACCATAGGTTTCATATCCTGCAGATTCATACATATTTGGCATGAATTGATAGTTAGGCGCTGTACTCTTATTACAAGATGTAGCTACAAAAACTACTGCTAATACTAATATTTTAATTAAGCTTTTCATATCTATTATTAATGGGCTTTATCAACTAAATTAATTTCTACTGCTCCAGTTTCTGCTAATAAACTTTCAAGTTCTTTTTCATTTCCATCTACTGCAATTTCCATTAAAAAATGGTCGTCTGTTGTTCTTGGATCTGGATTCTCAGCGTTTTTAAAAGGCCACATTCTACTACGTAAGTAAAATGTAATTACCATTAAGTGAGCTGCAAAAAATACAGTAAGCTCAAACATAATTGGTACAAAAGCTGGCATATTTTCAATATAACTGAAACTTGGTTTACCACCAATATTTTGTGGCCAATCTTCAATCATAATAAAATTCATCATTAAAACGGCTACAGTTAAACCAATTAGTCCGTATATAAATGCTGTAATAGCAATACGAGTTGGTGCTAATCCCATAGCTTTGTCTAACCCGTGTACTGGGAAAGGTGTATATATTTCCTCAATGTGAAATCTTTGTGCCTTAACTTTTTTAACAGCTGACATTAAGATATCATCATCGGTATAAATAGCGTGAATAACTTTTGAAGCTTCCATTGACTATGTTTAGTTGATTAATTTTTTAGCTTGTCCAGACCAATCATCACGCTCAGCTCTTCCTGGGAAAGAACCTGTAATGCTATCTAACAAATCATATTCATTTTTTGTCATTTTACTAACTTGAAGGAATGTATAAATACCAATGCTATTTAATACTTCTTCCATTTTAGGACCAATGCCATTTACTTTCTTTAAATCATCAGCAGTTTGAGTAGCCGGATCAAAAGCACCAATGCTTCCTAAAAGGTTACTTACTTTTTCTGAATTATCATCAGTAGAAGGTATAGTTTCTTTAACTTCAGCCATAGGCTTTACAACAACATTACCTGATGTTCTAGAATCTGCTCCTGTTCCTACTAAACTATCGCCTCTTTCTCTAATGTTTTTATAACGCTCTCCAGATGATTTTAAAATTGTTTTAACCTCGGCTTGCGCAATAACTGGGAATGTTCTAGAATATAATAAGAATAATACAAAGAAGAATCCTATAGTTCCAATAAAAATTCCAATATCTACAAATGTTGGTGAGAACATTGTCCATGAAGACGGTAAGTAATCTCTATGTAACGACGTTACAATAATTACAAAACGCTCAAACCACATACCAACGTTTACTACGATTGAAATAAAGAAAGAGAACATAATACTAGTTCTTAATTTCTTGAACCACATAAACTGTGGAGAGAACACGTTACAAGACATCATCATCCAGTAAGCCCAAGCATAAGGACCAGTTGCTCTGTTTAAGAAAGCGTATTGTTCATACTCAACACCAGAATACCATGCTATAAATAACTCTGTAATATATGCTACACCTACTATAGAACCAGTAATCATAATTACTATGTTCATTAATTCGATGTGCTGTACTGTAATATAATCTTCAAGGTTACACACTTTTCTCATAATAATAAGAAGTGTATTTACCATTGCAAATCCTGAGAATACCGCACCAGCCACAAAGTATGGCGGGAATATTGTTGTATGCCAACCAGGAATAACCGATGTTGCGAAGTCAAAAGATACAATAGTGTGTACAGAAAGTACTAATGGCGTTGCTAAACCTGCAAGTACCAATGATACTTCTTCAAAACGTTGCCAATCTTTTGCACGACCAGACCAACCAAAACTTAATAAAGCATAAATTTTCTTTTGAAACGGTCTAATAGCTCTATCTCTTAGCATAGCAAAATCTGGTAATAAACCTGTCCACCAGAATACCAATGATACAGATAAATAAGTAGAAATTGCAAATACATCCCAAAGTAATGGCGAGTTAAAGTTTACCCATAATGAACCAAATTGGTTTGGAATAGGTAATACCCAATATCCTAACCATGGACGACCCATGTGAATAATTGGAAACAAACCTGCTTGTACCACAGAGAAGATTGTCATTGCTTCTGCAGAACGGTTAATTGCCATTCTCCATTTTTGACGGAACAGTAAAAGTACTGCAGAAATAAGTGTTCCTGCGTGACCAATACCAACCCACCAAACGAAGTTAGTAATATCCCAAGCCCAACCAACGGTCTTGTTTAAACCCCAAGTTCCAATACCTGTAGATACTGTGTATAAAATACATCCAATTCCCCACAAGAAAGCTACTAATGAGATACTAAAAACTATCCACCATTGCTTATTTGCTTTTCCTTCAACAGGTTTGGCCACATCCACAGTTACGTCGTGGTATGATTTTTCGCCTGTAACTAAAGGTCTTCTAATAGGTGCTTCGTAATGAGACGCCATAATTATATAATTGATTCTTTAATTAAATTTATGCTTCAGTTGTATTTCTCACTTTAGTATGATACTGCACGTTAGGCTTAGTACCAACACTTTCTAATAAGTGATACATACGGTCATCTTCTTTTAGTTTTGCAACTTTAGAAGCTTTATCGTTGATATCTCCAAAAACCATCGCTCCACTACTACAAGCTGCAGAACATGCTGTTTGGAATTCACCATCTTTAATTTCTCTTCCGTCACGTTTTGCGTCAAGAATAGTTTTCTGTGTCATTTGAATACACATAGAACATTTTTCCATTACACCACGAGAACGTACAACAACATCTGGATTTAATACCATACGACCTAAATCATCGTTCATATGATAATCAAACTCATCATTTCCATTGTATAAGAACCAGTTGAAACGACGTACTTTGTAAGGACAGTTGTTTGCACAATATCTAGTACCAACGCAACGGTTATATGCCATATGGTTTTGACCTTGACGACCGTGAGAAGTAGCTGCCACAGGACAAACTGTTTCACAAGGTGCATGGTTACAATGCTGACACATTACCGGTTGGAAAGCCACCTGAGGATTCTCAGCTGCTTGTTCCATCTCTCCAAATCCGCCTAAAGACCCGTTATCTCCAAATAAACCAGAGAATCCGTCTTTTTTAGCATCATCTTCTTCAAATGTCGCATCAGATGAATAATATCTATCAATACGTAACCAGTGCATATCACGGCTACGACGTACTTCGCTTTTACCAACTACAGGCACATTGTTTTCTGCATGACAAGCAATAACACAAGCCCCACATCCTGTACAAGAATTTAAATCGATTGATAAGTTAAAGTGATGCCCAATTGATCGATCAAATTCATCCCATAAATCAACCTCTGGAGAAGTCACTGGAGTTTCCTTATGATTTAACGAAACCGTAGGAACTTTATTCCACACATCTCTATCAGACGTATTAAAAATCTCTAAAGTTGTTTCTTTAATAATATCACCACGTCCCATCAAAGTGTTATGTAACTGTACAGAAGCAAATTCATGCTCTCCTGCAGCTAACTCCACTGTTACGTTTTGTACGCTATTAAAGTTATGATATAATGCATAGGCGTTAACCCCTGTTTGCATTTCTTCTTTTAAACCTAATGTTTTACCGTAACCTAATGCTAATCCAACAGTACCTTTAGCTTGTCCTGGTTGAATCATTACTGGTACTTTTAAAGACGCTCCATTTACAGTAACATTGGCATAACTACCATTTAATGCACCGTTAGCAACGTGTTTATTCATTAAACCTAATGCATCAGCATCAGCTTTAGACACGGTTAAGTAGTTATCCCAAGATGCTCTTGTTAAAGGATCCGGAAACTCTTGTAACCATGGGTTGTTGGCTTGTTGTCCATCACCCATACCAACTTTGGTATATAAGGTTAACTCTAAACCACCGTTTGATTTTGCAGAAGATGCTAATGCTCTAGCTGCATTTCCTGAAGGCGCCTCAGCAGAAGCTTCTGCATTTGATGTCTCTTCAGTTTGCGTAGCTATAGCTCCAACAAAAACACCATCGTGTAATGCTTTGTTAAATGAACCACCGCCTAAAATACCAGTACCCCAAGTATCCTTAATATAATCATGATAAGAAACACTGTTTCCCGTCCATTTTAATAAAGATTCTTGAAATTGCCTTGTATCAAATAAAGGACGAATTGTTGGTTGCATTAATGCATAATGTCCTTTTTTGATTTCAACATCACCCCAAGATTCTAAATAATGTGGCGCTGCTCCTATATATTGTGCTTCTGAAGACGTCTCATCTACTTTCATAGAAAACGCAACAGATAATTCTACTTTCTTTAATCCTTCAGCAAAGTCTGAAGCATTTGGTAAGGTATAAATTGGATTTACACCACTCATTATAATCGCTCCTACACGACCAGCTTTCATATCGCCAACTAATTTAGCCACAGCAGCATCGCTACCTTGTCTAGTTTTAATTGGAGTCGATTTATCGAAAGCCTTACTTCCTAAAACTTCATTTATTTCTAAAACAACTGTTTGTGCATTAACATCTTGAATTCCTGTTACTACAACACCATTGCTTCCAGCCTTTTTAAGTTGAGAAGCTGCTTTTTTAACTGCATCTTCTACTTTTTCTGGTAACGTTCCTGATACCGATCCACCAACCACATAGCTATATAATTTAGCTAAAGCTAATTTTTGCTCTGTAGGCGTTAATGGAACACGTTTATCGGCATTGGCACCAGTAAGAGACATATTAGATTCAAACTGAATATGTCTTGACATTTTACCGTGGTTTGGCGCTTTGTTCTTAGAATACCCAGAATCAAAACCACCACCTTGCCAATCTCCTAAGAAATCTGCACCAACAGAAACAATTGTCATGGCCTTAGCGAAATCGTAATTTGCTAATGCGCGTTCTCCATATTTAGCTTGATAAGCATCTAACGCAGCAGACTCTGAAACAGAATCGTAAACTACGTGACTTACATTACCATACTTTTCTTTGAATTCAGAAATTAACTTACTTGTAGATGGACTCGCAAATGTTTGTGTTAATAACACAATGTTTTTGTTAGCCGCAGCAATGTTGGTTAATTTCTCGGTAGTTTCAGAATCGAAATCACTCCAAGAAATGGCAGAATCTCCTTTCTTAGGGCCTTGAACTCTTAAACTATCATACAATCCTAAAACCGAAGCATTCACTCTAGCATTAGCACTACCATTGGTAGCTGCCATCGTATTGTTTTCAATTTTAATTGGACGACCTTCACGCGTTTTTACTAAAACACTAGCAAAATCAAAACCATTTGCAATTGTAGTTGCATAATAGTTAGCAACACCAGGAATAATCTCGGTTGGTTGCACTATATATGGAATAGATTTTTTTACAGGACCCTCACAAGCAGCCAATGAAGCTGCAGCTGTACTAAATCCTACATATTTTAAGAAATCGCGACGCGTTGTAGATGTTTCCTCTAAGGTTTCTTTATCACCTAAAAATTCATCAGTAGGAATTTCTGCTACAAACTCGTTTTGTTTTAGCGTCTCAACAATAGAGCTATTTTCGTTTAGCTCTTCAACACTTTTCCAGTATTTCTTGTTTGATGACATATTATATAATTGAATTACTTCTTAATTTTTATTTAATGTTTTCCGCTTTCGCGGAAAGAAAAACTACTTATTTAGTAGTGACACTTACCACATTCTAGACCACCCATTTGAGCAGCAGTTAACTCATCGACACCATACTTTTTAGATAACTCATCATGTATTTTAGTATAGTAAGCATTATCTTTTACATCAATGTTAGTTTCTCTGTGACAGTTAATACACCATCCCATAGTTAATGGCGCATGTTGATACATGATTTCCATCTCTTCAACAGGACCATGACAAGTTTGACATTCTACACCTGCAACAGTTACGTGTTGTGAGTGATTAAAATATGCAAAGTCTGGTAAGTTATGAATACGAACCCATTTTACTGGTTGAGAATCTCCTGTATATTTTTGCTCAGCATCATCCCATCCTGCGGCAGCATATAATTTTTTGATCTCACCATCATAAAATTCTTTAGAATATTCTGGAGATGTTTCGCCATTATACTCATAAACTGATTTATGACAGTTCATACAAACATTTAACGAAGGAATACCAGATGTTTTACTAACTCTTGCAGAAGAGTGACAGTATTTACAATCGATTCCGTTATCGCCAGCATGTATTTTATGTGAAAAATGTATTGGTTGTACAGGTTGATATCCTTGATCTACCCCAATTTGAGATAAATAGCCGTAAACAAAGTATGCACTAGATAATAAAAAGAATATTGCTACAACAATCATTAAAAACTGATTTTGAACAAATGCTTTCCATAATGGCGTTCTTTGAGAAGCCTCTGGTAAATCGATACCCTGCGCTCCTGCAAAACGACGTAATGTTTTATTCACTAGATATAATCCAGCAGCTAAAAGAATAAACAAGATAGCTAACGCCCCTAAAATAAGTTCGTTTGAAATACCACCAGAATTTCCACCACCAACTTCTGCACCTCCAACTGGAGTAGCTGCTTGAGCAGGCGCTTTCTTTTCTTCAGCTGTATAAGCAAGAATGTTATTTATATCATCATCTGACAATTGTGGAAAAGCAGTCATTGCCGCACCACCATACTCATCGTATACTTTTTTAGCATAAGAGTCGCCAGATTTTATAACACCTGCACTGTTACGAATCCAAGCATGAATCCAAGTACGATCTAAACCTTGCTCGTCACTTAAACGTGCCTCTACGTTACGTAAAGCTGGTCCTGTCATCTTTTTATCTAATTGATGACATGCTGCGCAATTAGCATTAAATAATGATTTTCCTTTTGCTGGGTCTCCTTCCTGAGCAGAAAGAGCCGTTGTAAATGCTAGTAAAAAAACTAAGCTTAAACTAAGAAAGTTTGTGCTTAATTTACGGTGAATCACCTTTCTCATATTGTTGGTTAAATTAACTTCTAAACTTTGGTATGATTTTTTCATTACTATAAATGGAAAAATGCAGTTAAAAAAATCTCTCGCAAAAGTAATATTAAAAGTCGATTTTAGAAATGTTAGCATAGTGTTAATTGGTAATTTAGAGGGATTCTAAATAATAAAAAGAGCCGCAATTAAGTTTATATCGTATACATTTGTATAAAATATAATTAAGCACTACCAATATTACAACACAACACCCTCTATTAGTAGATGATTATAAAGAAGTTACATAAAAAAGTTAATACACACATGAATCCATTGAACCTAAAAAAAAGTTTTTTAAGCCTTATATGTTTTGTTTTAATATCAACATATAGTTTTTCTCAACAAGGTAATGTTGCCATAAATCAAGACAAACATATCACTGTTTTATTAGATTTAAAGAAAGAATTAAATAAAGATGAAACCAGTTCTGAACGTTACAAAATTCAAGTTTATTCCGGTAACAGAGCAGGTGCATACAGCGCACAAGATGAGTTTACAAGCGCTTTTGGTAGTTGGCATCCATCTATGCAATACGAAACACCAAACTTTAAAATTTGGGCAGGAAACTTTAGAACACGATTGGAAGCAGATCGCGCCTTAAAGAAAATTAAAGGGAAGTTTCCTCATGCTTTTATTTTTAAGCCTAAGAAATAAAAATCAAGTTATTATAACTAAAAAAGAGCGACCAAATGGTCGCTCTTTTTTTTATAATCAAGTTATTTCAACTAAGTGAATTACTTTAACTTCTTTTTAACCTCTACTTCGTGGAAAGCTTCAATTACATCGCCTTCTTTAATATCGTTGTAATTTTTAATTTGCATACCACAGTCGTAACCTTTAGCTACTTCTTTAGCATCATCTTTAAATCGTTTTAATGATGTTAACTCTCCTGTATAAACAACTACACCATCACGTATTAAACGAATACCTGCATTACGTGTTATTTTACCATTAGTCACCATACAACCTGCAATAGTACCAATTTTGGATACTTTAAATATTTCTCTAATTTCTGCAGTACCAAGTATTTCTTCTTTCAACTCTGGAGATAACATACCTTCCATGGCATCTTTAAGATCGTTAATAGCATCGTAGATAATAGAATATGTACGGATATCAATTTCTTCTTTATCGGCAATCATTCTTGCGTTTCCTACTGGTCTCACATTAAATCCTACGATAATAGCATCTGAAGCCGAAGCTAATAACACATCACTTTCTGTAATGGCTCCAACTCCTTTATGTAAAATATTTACTTGAATCTCTTCAGTAGATAATTTCTGGAATGAATCTGTTAAGGCTTCAACCGAACCATCAACATCACCTTTAAGGATAATATTCAGCTCTTGGAAATCACCTAATGCAATACGACGTCCAATTTCATCTAGTGTGATATGACGTTGTGTTCTAACAGATTGCTCACGTTGTAATTGCGCACGTTTAGAAGCAATTTGTTTTGCTTCACGCTCGTCTGCAAATACATTAAACTTATCACCCGCTTGTGGTGCACCATCTAAACCTAAAATAGAAACTGGAGTTGAAGGTCCAGCCTCAACAACATCATGTCCTCTTTCGTCATGCATGGCTTTAATTTTACCACTATGCTGACCCGCTAACACGTAATCTCCAACTTTTAAAGTTCCTGCTTGTACCAATATAGTTGATACATATCCACGACCTTTATCTAGGAATGCTTCTACTACCGTACCAACAGCTGGTTTATTTGGGTTTGCTTTAAGCTCTAATAACTCAGCTTCAAGCAACACTTTTTCTAATAATTCTTTTACTCCTGTACCAATCTTAGCTGATATATCGTGAGATTGTACTTTACCACCCCAGTCTTCAACTAACAAATTCATTTGTGCTAAACCTTCCTTAATTTTCTCAGGGTTGGCCGCTGGTAAATCTATTTTGTTAATAGCAAATACTATAGGTACGCCTGCCGCTTGTGCATGCGAAATAGCCTCTTTAGTTTGTGGCATAATATCATCATCGGCAGCAGCTACAACAATAGCAATATCTGTTACCTGAGCACCACGAGCACGCATCGCTGTAAAGGCCTCGTGACCCGGTGTATCTAAGAATGCTATTTTTTGTCCGTTTTCTAGTTCTACACCATAAGCACCGATATGCTGTGTAATTCCACCAGACTCTCCTGCAATTACATTTTCTTCACGTATGTAATCTAAAAGTGATGTTTTACCATGATCGACGTGACCCATTACCGTAACAATTGGTGCACGTGGTTTTAAATCTTCTGGTTTATCAACAAACTCTTCAATAGATTCCTCGATATCTGCAGTTACAAACTCTACTTGATAACCAAACTCATCGGCAACGATAGATAATGTTTCAGCATCTAAACGCTGATTCATAGTTACCATCATACCAAGTGACATACAAGCTGAAATAATTTGCGTAACGCTAACATCCATCATAGTTGCCATTTCACTAGCCGTAACAAATTCTGTTACTTTTATGATTTTACTTTCAGCTGCTTCGATTTGTTGATCGATTTCAGTTTGCTCTCTATGCTTATCTCTTTTATCTCTTCTGTTTTTAGCACCACGCCCTCTGTTAGATTTACCTTGAAGTTTCTCAAGTGTTTCGCGCACTTGCTTTTTAACATCTTCTTCTGAAGGTTCTTCTTTTACAACATTACGGCGTCCTACGCCTGTGCCAGGTTTTCCTCTAAATCGACTATCTCCTCCACCAGGTCTAGCGCCTCCACGATTATCTTGTGGTGCTCCAGCTTTACTAATACGGCGACGTTTTCTTTTATTGGCGTCTCCAGCTTTAGCAACAGGTTTCTTTTCTTCTTTCTTCTTTTTAGGCTTATTAAACTGGGATAAATCAATTTTATCTCCCGCTATTTTAGGACCAGTAAGTTTTTTATATTGCGTTTCTACCTTTTCTTCTGGAGTTACCAACTCGCCATCAACTACAACTTGTTTAAGCTGCGGTTTTGCTGGAGTTTCTTCCTTAACTTCAGGTTTTGTTTCCGTATTAGATTCAGGCTTAGTTTCAGCTTTAGGCGTTTCCTTTTTAACAGGTTCTTCCTTTTTTGCTTCCACTTTAGGCTCTGCTTTAGGAGCTTCTTTAACCTCTTTTTTAGGTTCAGCAGGTTTTTCAGCAGCTTTCTTTTTAGGGTCTAAATCTATTTTGCCAACAGTTTTAGGTCCTGAAAGTTCAGCAGATGCTTTAACAACTTCCTCTTTTCTAGCTTTTTCTCTGGCTTCTTGTGCTTTTTGCTTAGCTTCTAATTCTCTTTCACGTTTAACACGTAAATCTTCCTTTTCCTTTAGCTTTGCTTCGCTTACTGCTTGAGACTTAACTTTTTTATTAGCATCTGTTTCAAATTCACCCGAAAGGAGGTTATAAGTCTCCTGAGAAATCTTTGTAGTTGGACGCTTCTCTATTTCCACGCCTTTAGAATCCAAAAATTCCACAGCGCGATCTAGAGAGATGTTAAGCTCGCGTAATACTTTATTTAATCTAATTGTGTCAGCCATAAATCGCCTTTAAAATACTCAAATATATGTATTATACCCTTTCGGACATAATGAAAATGCAAATCTGCACTTTTTATTTACTAATCTTCAAATTCTTCTTTAAGAATTCTGATAACATCTTGGATGGTTTCTTCCTCCAAGTCGGTTCTCTTAACAAGATCTTTAACATCTTGTTCTAATATGCTTTTCGCAGTATCTAACCCTGCTTTACTAAACTCTTCAATAATCCAGCCTTCAATTTCATCTGTAAACTCACGTAACTCAACATCTTCCTCTGCTCCTTCTCTAAATACGTCGATTTCGTAACCCGTTAATTGACCAGCTAAACGGATGTTATGACCACCTCTACCAATGGCTTTACTTACCTCTTCTGGCTTTAAAATAACCTCTGCGCGTTTTGTTTCTTCATTTAATTTAATTGAAGTTACACGTGCTGGACTTAACGCTCTAGTTATAAATAATGGTAAGTTATTGGTGTAGTTAATAACATCAATATTTTCGTTACCTAACTCACGAACAATACCGTGAATTCTTGAACCTTTCATACCAACACAAGCTCCAACAGGATCTATTCTATCATCATAAGAATCGACAGCTACTTTTGCTTTTTCTCCAGGTATTCTTACCACATGTTTGATTGTAATTAAACCATCAAAAACTTCTGGAATTTCTTGTTCAAATAATTTTTCTAAAAATTTAGGTGAACTTCTAGACATAATAATTGTTGGTTTAGCGCCTTTAAGCTCTACACTATCAATTACACCTCTTACATTATCTCCTTTTCTGAAGAAATCTGAAGGTATTTGTCTATCCTTTGGAAGCACAATTTCGTTACCTTCATCATCTAACAAAATTACTGCTCTATGACGAATATGGTGTACTTCGGCTGTATAAATTTCTCCTACTAAATCTTTAAATTGCTTATAAATTATAGTATTATCGTGCTCATGGATTTTAGAAATTAAGTTTTGACGTAATGCTAAAATAGCCCGTCTACCTAAATCGATAAGCTTAACTTCTTCAGATACATCTTCACCAACCTCAAAATCAGGCTCAATTTTACGAGCTTCAGTTATTGTAATTTCTTGATTAGGCTCCTCAACTTCTCCATCGGCAACAACAACTCTATTTCTCCATATTTCTAAATCGCCTTTATCTGGATTTACAATAATATCAAAATTATCATCATCCCCAAATTTCTTTTTTAAGGCACTTCTAAATACATCCTCTAAAATTGCCATTAACGTTACTCTGTCAATTAGCTTATCATCTTTGAATTCTGAAAAAGATTCAATTAATGCGATATTTTCCATAACTCTTTAAATTAAAATTTAATCATAACTTTTGCTTCTACAATATTTTCATAAGGAATATTAATTTCCTTTTTAACAGTTACTTTACCCTTACCTACTGGTTTAGGCTCTCTAACTTTCCACTCTAATTTGATATTATCTTCGGTTGCCTCGGTAAGTGTTCCTTCAATTTCTTCAGAACTAGTTCTTACACTAAGCGTTCTTTTAAGATTTTTTTTATACTGGCGTTTGTGTGTTAATGGTGATGCTGCACCGGCCGACATAACCTCTAAAGAAAAATCATTTTCTTCTCTATCAATATTATTTTCTATGGCTCTGCTAATAAACATACAGTCTTCAACTAAAAGCCCATTATCGCCGTCTACTATTATCTTAATATGATTTTCTGAGTTTATAGAAAAATCTATTAAAAACAAATCTGGACGTTCTAATAACGCCGCCTCAAGTAATTCTGTAACTGTATTTTTAAACATTTTAAGTATAAAAAGAGGGGACTTTCCGTCCCCTCATATCTTTAATTCCGCCTTTCAACGATGCAAATATATAATATTTTATTGATTTTTAAAGGAATATTTCATAAATTTAGATACACCACAACTTCTTAAATATGAAAAAAATACTTGTTCCTACCGATTTTTCTGATCAAGCTGAAAACGCTTTAAAAGTAGCTGCTCAATTAGCAAAAACTCATAATGCCGAAATTTATTTACTTCATCTTATTGAAATGCCTATGCATGATGTTGATACCACGAGCTTGCAAAGCGAACTACCTGAGGCTATGTTTTTTATGAAATTGGCACACAAAAGGTTTGAATCTATTTTAAGAAAAAGATACCTAAACGATGTAATAGTGCACGAAACGGTAGATTTTAATGAGATTTTTAAGGGTGTTTTTCATAATTGCAAAAAGTACGACATCGATTTAATTGTTATGGGCTCTAATGGTGTAAGCGGATTAAGAGAAATGCTCATTGGAAGTAATACCGAAAAGGTGGTAAGAACCTCTGAAATACCCGTGCTTGTGGTTAAAAAAGAACACGAAACGTTTAACGTCTCTAACTTTGTTTTTGCTTCCGATTTTAAAGACGAAAGCAAAGAAACTTATAAAAAAGCGATAACATTTGCCAAAAAATTTGATGCTAAACTACATTTGCTAACCGTAAATACGCCGAATAAATTTATGCCTACGGAAACTACTAATGAGCGCATGAAGTCCTTTGTTGCGTCTTCCGATTTCGAAAATTATACCCTTAACACGTACAACGATGTTACTATTGAAAAGGGTATTATGAATTTTTCTGAATCTATTGGTGCCGATTTAATTGGTATGAGCACCCATGGCAGACAAGGTATTTCGCATTTTTTTAATGGTAGTATTAGTGAAGATTTGGTAAATCATGCCAAACGCCCTGTGGTTACTTTTAAAATTTAATTGCTATAAATAGTTACCTAAGCACACTGCCAAATATTGTTATTTAAGGTTATACTGTAAGCGCAGCCCCCAAAATAATTGAGTTATCATGTTTAAGCGGCGATTTTTGTTTATTTTTGCAGCCTATGCAAGAGTTACAACTTTCTGATTGGTTACCTACCACAAATAAAGAGGTGAAAATACGCGGATGGGAAGCACTAGATGTTATCCTATTTAGCGGCGATGCCTATGTGGATCATCCAACCTTTGGACCCGCAGTTATTGGGCGTATGCTAGAAAGTTTTGGTTTACGTGTGGCTATTGTACCTCAGCCCAATGTAAACGATAATCTACAGGATTTTGTTAAACTTGGTGCTCCAAAATTATTTTTTGGTGTTACTGGTGGTTGCATGGACCCCATGATTAGTAATTACAACGCAAACAAAAAACGTCGCGATAAAGATGCCTATACACCAAATGGCGATATTGGCTTCCGTCCGGATTACGCAACAACAGTTTATTCTAAAATTTTAAAAGAAAAATGGCCAGATACACCAGTTTTAATTGGTGGTATTGAGGCTTCATTGCGTCGTGTTACGCATTACGATTATTGGAGCGATAAGTTATTACCTTCTATTCTAGAAACCTCGAAAGCCGATATGTTGGTTTACGGTATGGGCGAGCAACCTTTGCGTGAAGTTGTACGTTTGTTAGAGCGAGGTGTGCCTTTTAGCAGTATAAATACGGTTTTACAAACGGCAGTACTTTTAAAAGAAGGAGAAAAAATACCAAAAAACAGTAATTGGGAAGATGTTGAAATAGCGTCGCATGAAGTGTGCTTAAAGGATAAGAAAAAATACGCCTCTAACTTTAAAGTGATAGAGCAAGAGTCGAACAAATTGGCTGCAAGACGTATTTTTCAGAAAATTGGAGATAAAACATTGATGATTAATCCGCCATATCCAACCATGACGGAAAGCGAGATTGATGCCTCTTTCGATTATCCTTATACGCGATTACCTCATCCAAAATATAATAAACGCGGGCCTATTCCGGCCTTCGAAATGATAAAGTTTTCCATTAACATTCACCGTGGGTGTTTTGGAGGCTGTAGTTTCTGTACTATATCGGCACACCAAGGGAAATTTATTGCATCGCGTAGTAAAGAGTCTATTTTAAAAGAAGTGGATACAGTGGCTAATATGCCAGATTTTAAAGGTTATTTATCTGATATTGGTGGGCCAAGTGCCAACATGTACCAAATGAAAGGGAAAGTGCAATCTATTTGCGACAAGTGTGTGGCACCTAGTTGTATCTCGCCAGTTATATGTAGCAATTTAGATACGTCGCATAAGCCTTTAACCGAATTATATCAGGCTGTTGATAGTCATCCAAAAGTAAAGAAATCGTTTATTGGTTCGGGTATTCGCCACGATATGTTGGTACCAGAGTTTAATAAAAATGCCGACCCTAAAGAGTTAGATGATTATACCGAGGAGGTGATGACCAAGCACGTTTCTGGCCGACTTAAAGTAGCACCAGAACATACCAGCGATCCGGTTTTAAAACTGATGCGTAAACCATCGTTTAGTTACTTCCATAAGTTTAAAGAGCGTTTCGATAAAATTAATATTGCTAAAGGTTTAAAACTACAGTTAATCCCTTATTTTATATCGAATCATCCGGCTTGCGAAGTAGAAGATATGGCAAACCTAGCTGCCGAAACTAAAGATATGGGTTTCCAGTTAGAGCAAGTACAAGGCTTTACACCCACACCTATGACGGTGGCTACTGTTATTTACTATAGTGGTTACCATCCATACACGCTTAAAAAAGTAAACACGCCTATTACTAGAAAAGAGAAAGACGAACAACACCGTTTTTTCTTTTGGTATAAAGATGAAAATAAAGACTGGATTAAAAAGACTTTAAACAAATTAGGGCGTCAAGATTTACTAAAAGTGTTACTACCCGAAAAAACAGAGAAGTGGCGTAAAAACACACCAACTGGTGATGCTAAACATACCTTTGATGATGCTGTGCCGTTTAATAAGCGTAAAAACAAAGCGAAGTTTAAAAGTAAGAAGAAGCGTCGTTAATTTATTGGTTTAGAAACCGTAGAATTTATGCACACAGTATTTTCTAATCGTTTTATTTTTGTTATATTATTACAATGAAAAAACAATTACAAATAATTAATGGTGTCGCTTTTGTGTGTGTTATTGTAATGAACTATTTGTCTAACACAGGTTTATTAAATAACACCACCATAGGGGAAGTTTCTAAAGATTATAACACCTTATTTACTCCCGCAGGTTATGCGTTTTCCATTTGGGGAATAATCTATTTACTCTTGTTAGGGTTTATTGTTTACCAAGGTCGCAGTCTATTTGTAAAAGTTAGAAACGACGATTTTATTTTAAAAACAGGTTGGTGGTTTCTAATCTCTTGCATTGCAAATTGTGCTTGGATTGTAACCTGGATTTACGGTTACACCTTAATATCTTCCATATTTATCTTTATCATTCTATTTTCGCTACTACAAATTGTGCTTAAAAACAGCATGGAATTGGTAGACGAGCCAATTTCTGTTATTCTGTTTTTATGGTGGCCCTTTGTAATTTATAGCGGCTGGATTACCGTGGCTAGTATTGCAAACGTATCGGCCGTTTTAGTAAAATACAATTGGGATGGTTTCGGTTTATCGCCAACATTTTGGACTATCGCATTAATAGGTATTGCGACCATAATAAACTTAATGGTAACCTGGAAACGAAACATGCGCGAGTTTGCACTTGTTGGTGCTTGGGCTCTAATTGCTATTTATGTAGCTAATAGCGAGGCCAATACCATTGTAGCTTATACTGCAGGAGTTGCTGCTGCAATTTTAATTATAAGCAGTTCTACGCATGCCTTTATTAACCGAGAAACAAACCCTGCGATTAAGTGTAAGGAGTATTTAGATGCTAGGAAAAACTAAAGCCTAACGTTCTACTTTTTTAATTTTTTCTGAGTTTTCCCTTTTCTTGTGGCTACAGCATGTGCTAACACAGCCACTTCTATAAGTAGAATTGCAATTTTAGCTTTTTTACTCTTTGTTAATGTACTTGTAAGTCCTAATACTTTTGTAATTATCATAATTTATATTTTTAAGAACAAATTATGGATAAACCTTATGCATGGTTGACTTGATAGCTATTTATTTTGACTGGATTGGGAGTTTAATCTTATTCTTATTGAAATGATTTACTTTATTATATAGTATTTCTTGATTTAAAGCTTGTTTTAATTACGTGTGTGTTGATATATGTAATTATATGTAGTTTTAAAATAAAATATATTACATTTAAGCTTATAAATACAATTCTATGCCTAAAACAAAACGTGAAAGATTTGAACAGATCGCATCAGGTCGAGTAAATAAGGTATTGAGTTCGCTATCTAGTCTTGAGAAATGCTCAAATCCTTATAATTATGAATATAATGATGAAGATGTAAAGAAAATGATATCTGTAATAAAAAAACAGGTTGAGAGTCTCAAGATTGCTTTTGAAAAAGGAGTGTCCAAAAATCAAGATAAATTTAAATTTTAAAAATGAGTATAGGATTAAAAAGAGTTCCATATTCCGGGGGGCGTAAACAGGGACCAAACAAGTGGGGAGAGGAAGTCTTTGGAGAAGGAGACTACAATAAAACAGTTAGAGAAATAACACAAAATTCAAGTGACAACCCGAAAGATATTAATCAATTAGATCCAGTTAAAATAAAAATCGAATCCTTTGAAGTTGATGTAAATCAAATACCTGGTTCACAGGAATTAAAAGACTCCTTTAAATGTGGTTTAAACTATCTTAAAGCAGGGTATGATGAGAGCGGTGTAACATGTTCTAAATTTCAAAAAGGAATAGATTTGTTAAGTGGAGATAAAATAACAATTTTAAAATTTTCTGATTATAATACAACAGGTCTTTATGGTGATTGGGATGATACGTCATCACCAATTTATAGATTTTTTGCTTCTGTTGGTTATTCTATAGAAGGTGGTGAAGGAGGAGGAAGTAGGGGGCACGGTAAAACAGCGCCATTTAATTTATCTAGAATAAATACAGTATTTTATTCCTCCTATAGTAAGCACGAAGGAAAAGAACAGCACACATTTTTTGGCAGTACTGATTTAATTTATTTTGAACAAGAAGGCCAGAAGTATAAAGGTGAGATTTTCTTTTGTGATCATGATGATGGTACAGAATATAGAACTATAACTTACGATTCATTTGAGGAGGCAAAAAGAACTATCCCTTCATGGATGGCGCAAAGAACAGAAGAAGGAACTGATGTTTATGTTGTAGGTTTTGAGCCAAAATCAGATGATTGGGAGGATTTGATTATTAAAAGTTATATGCGTAATTTTTATGCTGCAATAATAGATAATAAGATTACAGTTGAAATAAACGGAAAGCTTCTCGATAGTAACACTATAAACACAATACAATTTATAAGTTTATTCGATAAGAACGACAAACAAGATAGAACCTTGCAATATATAGACGCCTATATGAATGGGCATTCTGAAACAAGAGAATTACCTTTATTAGGTAAGTGTTGCGTTAAAGTCATCCAAAAAGATGGTTATGCACGCTCTTATGATATGATGAGAAGTAGAAAGATGATGATTCAGGATCAAAGAAAAAGAACATGGTCTAGTTATGACTATTCAGCTGTTTTTTGTTGTGAAAGTACTCATGGTTCAGAAATCCTTCGAAAGACAGAAGGTTCTACACATCGCGCGTGGGATTTTAAAAGTTTGGTAGGGGGAGAGAAATATCGCGTTGAAATTAGAGATTTCATAAGAGAGGTTGTTACAGCGGTAGCCGGCAGTGGGGCTAGTGATGAGGAGGATGTTCAGGTTGCAGAATTATTTGCTGCAGGAATAGGACTTAGTGGAGGAGGTCAAAATACTGCATCGGCCGAAATCACCGATAATGAAACAGGAAGAAAATTACCTCAAATAAAAAAAGATAATATAATACCTGTAAATGTTAAAAGTGGCACAGTGCGAATAGATCCAAATGGGAACATAAAAAAAGCGCGACCTATTAAAGAGAAAAGAAAAAAGAAAACCCAAGAGAAGACAAATCCCAATACAAGTAATAAGAGAAAAAAATATTCAGTTTCTGAGTTTCCTCATGTTGTAGTTAGAAATGAAAAAGATTTATGTTTTGATGTTCATATTGAAAATATTAAAAGTGTTGATATAGAGTTACAAACACTTTCCTTTAATATACCCGATGAAAATGGTAATTCTTTAGATATTAAATTAATGAATACCGTTAAAGATAATCGTGGTGATAGTCTACTTACCAAAAGCACCAATACTTTTGGTCCACTTAGATTGACACCTGGTTCAAATATCATTAAAGCGTATCCGGATGAGTTAAATGTATTAATATTAATAAGTTAATCATGAAGTACGATGTTTATACTTATCCTGTTTTAGGGATTGAAAACCATTTTGTAAATGGTAGTTTTGCAGTAGTTTTAAAAAACACTAAAATTGAAAATGATAATTATGTTTTTGAGTTTGAGAGTGAGCTAGACGAGCCAACTATACAAGCACATGTAAATGCAGGAAATGCTAGTATTGCTATTCGGGTTAGAAATAGGGCTTTCTATTCTGAGCTATTTGAATTTGAGTCAAAAAATTTAATCATTACTATACCATTTAGTGATATTGGTGAATATTTTTCTTTTGATTTTAAGCCTTTTGTGCTTTTAAAAAAAGCTATTAATGCCTATGTAAATACCAATGCCGATAAAATACGATCTGGTTATGCGTTTAATCTAATTAAAGGTAATTTGTTAGCGGTTGGGGCGGCTATTAAAGTTGAATTTAATGAGAAGTATGAGTTGTTTGGAGGTGCGGGTTCGTTTTTGAAATTAAAGATTGATAGTGAGGATGATAATAATTTGCCTTATTTGAATATTGATAACCATGTTATTTACATTATGTTAAATCGTACAGATTTTAATTTAATAACTAGTGTTAATAATTCACCATACAAAGAGATTCTGTTAGGTAACCTCGTCTTTCCTATTGTTGTTGATTTGTTATGGCAAATTAAAAGTAAAGAAGTTGAAGTTAGTGAAAACGATTGGGGTCAGCCTTTAATGGAATTAATTGGTGTTGCAGAAGTAGATGATCTAGACCCTTTTCAAGCAGCACAAGATCTTTTGTCAAATCCAATAAGTTTGTCTAGTAAAAAATTAAATGAATTAATAAGCGAAGAAGATGAAAGCTAATATAAAAGCAGTTAAGGGCAGTTATTGCGTAACTTTATATGATACTGTTCTGAAAGAAAATAGAGTGTCTGATGCGCTTTTAAAAATCGACCAATTTACAGAAAGTGACCAATTTGCCGAAGGAAATACGGGAGTTTATTTAGATTTAGATTTAGTTGATCAAATTAATAGTTTAAAGGCAGAAAACTATAGTACAGCTGCCTTGTTTGATGCTGCTGCTGCAAAATTATTATGGGATGCCATTTCTTTTGATGATGATGTTAATGTTAAAATCCAAATGAGCGATAAGAGAGTTTGGTATGATGTAACCTTTAATTATTTAAGGGATTATACAGTTAACAGATGGGGCTCTAATAAAGGAGGGAAAACTGTTAGTGATCGTTTGTTTATAAATGGTGATATGACAGCAGGTAAATTAATTAGGCATGCTGTTTCAAGGTTATGGTGGTACGCATTTTTAACTGTTGATAGTGCAGATGAAAATAAATGGCATTTGCTTGATGTGCTTTGTACTAATACAGAAGTGCAACAAGCTATAACAGACAGGAATTTAGCTCACAATGAATTTGTAATTAAAAACATACTTCGCTTTTTAGAGAAAGAGGAGAACAAGGAGCTTCTGAAATCTAAAAACATAAAAATAGTAGCTAAGTGGATTACTGGTTATGCCGCAATTATGGAGTTGCCAATGTTAGATGAGGTTGATTTTGAGTCTTTAATGACAAAGGTTAAAGCAAGAATTTTATAAAAGCGTAATTTAAATTGTTAAATTATATATTTTAAGTACTGCAAAAATATTGTTTAATTGAATCAAATAATTTGTTGCATTATTATAGGCGGTCGTTATTTTACTACATATCTGTAATTTTAATATGAAATCGCCCATCAATCACAGAAGCTTTTTTTATCAGTATTTTGTTTCTTTTAGCTTTAATTATTTTCATTATTGTTTGTTGTTGCTTTACAGGCATTTTTTGTCCAATTATGATGCTCTTAAGTGATTTTTTAGGGTATTTCATGAATACACCAAGATTGTTATTGTTTTTTGAATGTAAGATTATTCTTAATTCTTCCTCGTAACTCCATTCTATAGATTTTGTTGCTAGCATTTTTTGATGTATAACATTACTTCTCTTATAAACGGTATCTAAGCTATCGTTGTAAATTTTTAAATCTTCTTTTAACGAATTATTTTCTAATTTTTTAAGAAGTATATTTTTTTGTTTTATTTCTGCTTCATAAATTGCGTTTTCATGATAATGAACTTGATCATGTAAAACGGCTATTTCAGCTGTATCTATTTCAGAAGGGTTATTTTGGTATAAAACCTCAAGTAATTCTACGTCATTATTATCTAAAATGAATTTGGTATCAAATTCTAAGCAAAATCCACGCAATCCATCGGCGTAATGTGACCACATCATGAGGTTGTCTTCACGTTTACTGAAACAACTAATTCGTGCACTTTCAATTATTTTTATAATATTAGGTTCAAAACCTTCAAGCGACAAAACCAAATTATCATAATTATCTAATACGACTGGGTCCATATGGTTTTCAAACCCCCAAGCATTGATTATTTTTTTCAATCGAGGGGAGTTTGAATTAATCTCAGGGAATCCGGCGGTGATTTTACAATTACATTCGAATGGATCATTAAAATAAGAATAATGATTCATGAATAACTCATCATTTAGGATATTGATAATTGAATACTCTGAGAAGGAACTGTATTTATAAATTTTTGATTTCAAATGTTTTTTTTTTTGACTAAAAGCTTAAGTAGTGTATTTATGTTTTTTTAATAGTCATAATGTAAATGAGGTATAAATAATTTTATTTAAATGGCTTAAAAGTTCATTTTCTTTTGTTTCAATAATGTTATTTAATTTACCTGTCTCGTTAAAAATTAGTGTTGGTAAACGATGATAAAACACTCTTGAAACATCGTTTCCATTGTCGTGTTTAATTTCATAATGTGTTCCTAGTTTGTCTTGATTAATTAAAGTAGCAGGATATAATAAATGGCAGGTCTGAACATTAAGTTTGACGGTGTAAGCTAACATTTGATATATATCAGAGATGGATACTCCATTCTTTTTCCTGTCTTCTTCTAGTGCTTCTTGTTTTGTGTAGATTACCTTGTATTTGGAATCTAAAATAATATCACCTGAATGCTTGCTTATGTATATGTCAGGTTTTAGATTAAATGAACTACTGATTTTTTCTCCTTGATTGTTTTTTTCAATAGCCAAAGGTTTTTGCTGACCATTTTGATCGCCTTGACTTTGAATTGCTTTAATATCAGAATCGTATTCGAATTCATCTTTAATAAAGCCAAAGATAAAATCTTCAAATAATTTTTCAGCAGGGATTAAGAATGTGAAAATTTCTAGTTCATCTTCATTTATTTTAATAGACATTCCTCCTATAAACATTTTGCAGTAGTCTAGAATTATTTTCATGTTTTCATTTAACGGTGAAACGACTACCCTTTCACAATCCATTACAGTTAAAAAAGTATCTTCTACATCATCTAAAATCCAAATGATTTCCTGTAGGATCTTTTTTATTTCATCATTTTCGGTATGTTGTAATAGTAGTTTAGATGTGAATTTAATTATCTGATTGTATAGATTATCTATTTCTAAGCTATCATAAATGCATGGTAAAATATGTGCATTACCTGTGTAGTAGTTTGTGGCGTAGCTTGAGAAATCTATACGTCCGCGCAGAGTGCCGATGGATTCCTCTTTCTCCACATATGATTGATGTTTATTGAAAATTAAGTCATCTCTAGTAAGAGAAGCAAACAGGTGTGTCAGTATATCTAAAAAATCAAAAATCTGTGTGTCCCACGTAGAAAATGATTTAGGAAAATTTATTTTAGAACAACGAGAAAGCCACCAAAGTAAGTTTTTATTTGATATTTCAAGTAACTCTGTTTCTGTATGATTTTTTTTTCCTGACTCTAGTGTTTTTGGAAGAATCTGAACAGTGTGATTTCCGTATTTAATAGCTCCGATGTACTTTCCTGCTTTAATATGATCGTCATAGAATGTGAAAAATTGTTGCTCAGATTGTTTGTTGTTTTTATCAAAATAAACTGAAGATAATCCGAACTGATTTCGTTCTAACCATAATTTATTAAGTACAGATTTAAACAGTTCTCTTTCTTTTTTTGATTTTAAGAAGCAGTCAGCGTATTTTTTTTTTTGATATTCAAAAAACACCTCCATTATTTAGTAGTGTATTTCTCAGCTGGTTCAGCAGCCATTTGTGAATTTTTAACAGCTTCAACAGCTTCAACAGTTTCTAAAGCTTCAATTTCTAATAATCCTCTTTCTCTCCAAACTTCCTTGTTCAATGCGATATTTAAATTAGGAATTAGATTACCCTCTCTATCTTTTTGTTGCTTACACAAAATATCTTTTACCTTTTTAAGGTCGTACATGAAATATTCATTTAGTAGTGGTAAGACTTGTTTGTTTAAAATGTCTATTAGATTGCTATCTTCCATAAAGTAGGAGTGTCCAATTTCAAAATCTACTGATTTTTTAGCTCTAATAATTCTGTTGAGGTTTGCGAATAATTCTACCCTTTGATTTATATTTTTAATGCCTTTTTCTTCAAGAACTTGTTTTAATATTTTTGGATTTGGGTATAAAGGAGTGAATTCGAACCTTCTCCTAAGTGCAATATCTACCAAAGCAATAGATTTGTCTGCGGTATTCATGGTGCCGATAATATAGAGGTTTGATGGTACAGTAAAAGGTTCTCCTGACGGTAGTGTAACTGTTAATTTTCCATCTCTCTTGTCTTTTTCAATCAATGCTATCAGTTCTCCAAATACTCTAGAGATATTGGCTCTATTGATTTCGTCAAGGATAATTACAAGATTTTTGTTGTCATCAAGTTTTAGGTTTTTTTGTAATTTTTCTTGTAATTCAGCAGCTTTTTTATTTAAAAAGCTAAGAACCGAATCAAAATAACCCTTATTGCCTGATGTAATAATTGTATTTTCACCTTGTTTATATATATCCTTTAAAGTTTTTTTTGCCAATGTGTATCGAGTATGTCTTGTTTCTTTGGATGTTTCAAACCACAACGTTTTATCGTTAAGCTCATAAATTTTAAAAGGAGCACTTCCGTTTTCTATAGTAACAGGTTCTTCATTTTCAATTAAATCTCTAAATGCAAATTCAAAAACTAAATCAAAATCAACTTTAGGATTATCAGTTTGGAAATTTTTGTATTCTTTGTTTTTTAAATTTGCTCTTTTGCAAATCTCTTTGAAGACTCCGTTTTTATAATCGAAAGTAATGTTCTCACCATCTTTTGATTTTAAAGGTTTTAAGCCCTGAACAAAATCTTCATAAGAAAAGCTTTGATGCATGGTCACGAACTCTATGCGTTTACCAAGTTCCTTTTGGAACAGTTTCTGTGCTTCTTCATAGTTGTTGTATTCTACTCCTATGATATCCAATGCTTTTGTAATTGTAGAGTAGGTTTTTCCTGTTCCAGGAGGGCCGAAAATTATTTGGTTTAATGGTTCATTTGTCTTTGATTCTTTATTATTATCTTCATCAAACAAGTCAACAAGGGATGGGTTTTTTATAGGTAGGTTATCAGATAGAAAATAATTATGAGTTAGTGATGATAAATAGCTTTGGTATCTGTCATCTTGATTAGTTATAACATCTAGATCAAAAACACTTTGACCTTTTGAAATATATAAAAGAATATCTCCTTCGGAAAAACGAGTTCGATCAATAAAAATTCTAGGATCCTGTTTTTTTAATAATTGAACACTTGTATCTGTAGTGTTATCAGAAAGATAATGAATTGTAACAGTGGCTGTGTCATCTTTATTAATTAACGAAACTCCAAAGAATTGAGTAACTGCTTCGATATTAATTACTGTAGTTTTTTCAACATCTTGTTTCGATGCTTTTTTTAAATAATATGTATACATTTTTAAAGAATCTAAAAAGTTTGTAAATCCAAGTTCTATTAATTTATTTTTTGCGACAACTGTTGTATATGAATCTGGGTTTTCTGAATCCTTTAATTCTCGATTGGTTGCTCGCATGATCAGTTCCCTTACAGGAAAAACATCTTGTTCGTAAACTAATTGATATTCACCTTTTATTCCTTTTCTTTGGTATGGTTCCGTTTTAAATGAAGTCATTGCATTGGCAATATCTTCAGGAGTTAATCTATTAAGGATTTCATTTACTGTCATAATTTGTTTCTTTTCCGTTTTTTAGATAAAATATCATAGGTTTTTTAATAAATCCGATAAATTAACTTCTAGAGCAATTGATAGTTTTTCCATAACAGTTATTGAGACATTTCTTTTTCCGCTTTCAATACCAGGTATATATGTTCTGTCAAGATCCGCTAACTCTGCTAGTTTCTCCTGTGAAATCTCTTTTAAAAGACGCAATTCACGCACTTTTTTTCCAAATCTGACTTTAATATCTTCCATAGATCAAATTTGGCGAATTGTAGACTATCGTACAACGGACGATAGTCTACAATTCGCGGTTTTTATTAAATAAAATTAGCGCCTCTTATCAGTATTTAAATTGTTAGTAAATTTTTTATAAAACACTTTTTAACGAGTGAGAATCCATGTATTTTTGAACACTTTATGGAAAATAAAAAAAAATACACTTATATAGATTTATTTGCAGGAGCTGGAGGGCTAACCATTGGGTTTGGAAATAAGGGGTTTCACCTTGAAATGGCAAATGACATTGCTGAACCAGCTTTGAACACCTTAAAAAGGAATCTTATAAAAACACATCCTGATACTGATCAAGATCGAGTAATTCTTGGAGATATTAAAGAGCTCTATGAACACCTTGGTAATGGAGATGTAATTTATGATATGCAGGGGCATATGGTTGTAGAGACTAATAAAGAGGTTGAACTTCGAAAAAAGGCTCCATCCGTTAGAGGTAATGATACAATAAAAGATATCCTTTCCGGAATAAAACATGTAGATGTTCTTGCTGGAGGACCTCCTTGTCAAGGCTTTTCCATGATAGGTCGTTCTAAAAAAGCTAGTTTAGAGGAGCGTACAAAAGGATTTATTGACGACCCTAGGAATCAGCTTTTTAAGTATTACTTAAAATTTGCAGAAAAACTATCTCCGAAACTTGTGTTGATCGAAAATGTAAAAGGTTTAGCTTCTGCATCAGGTTATAGGGATTTGATTGAAAAATCATTAACAGATACAGGAGAGTATGGTTATGATACTTCTTCTCATATATTAAATGCGAAAGATTTTGGACTTGCTCAAAACAGAGAGCGTATTTTCTTTATTGGTGTTCGAAAAGACTTGTCAGAAAAATATGAGATCAACGCCTCAGAAATTTTTGATGAAATTATTAAAGGCAAAAAGGATCCTTTAAAATTAAAAGAGGTTATTTACGATCTACCGCAGATTAAAGCGAATCCTAAACCTAATAATTATAAAGAAGAGGCTGAAGTTTCGTTTGAAAATAGGGATAGTTGTTTTGGTAAGAATATTTCAGATGTTCCATACAAGAAATTAATCAATCAATCAGCAAATAAAAAGTATTTAAAGGCTATTAATACGTATAATGGTAAATTAAAAACCCCTAAGTTTTTATTTAACCATAAGGCAAGGTATCATAATGATAGAGATCTCTTTATTTATAAAAACCTTGTAGCAGGAAAATATTTAAATGATCCGGTTAATGAAAAAGCATTATCAAAAGTTACCTATGGAGTTGTTATTGATGAGGATGGGAATAAAAAAGTAAAAGGTTTTGGTGATAAATATTTTAAATTAGATTCAGAAAGTGTTTCTAAAACGATTATTGCTCATTTAGAAACGGATGGAAATTCATACGTACATCCAGGGGAATTTCCTAGAAGCATCACACCGAGAGAAGCTGCTAGAATTCAATCTTTTCCAGATTGGTATTTTTTTACAGGAAATACTAGAAATCAATTAAAGCAGATAGGTAACGCAGTGCCTCCCATGTTAGGTGGTGTGTTTGCAGAACAATTTAAAAATGTATTAGATCTTATAACTGAGAATGAAAAATAAAAAACTAACATTTATTGATTTATTTGCAGGTTGTGGAGGCTTGTCTGAAGGTTTTATAATGTCCGGGAAATATGATGCTCTTGCACATGTTGAATGGGAGATTCCGATGGTAAGAACTCTTAGGTCTAGACTTGAAAAAAAATGGAATCACTCTAATGATGATGCTTTTAAGAGAGTATTGCATTTTGATATTCAAAAAACTGATGAATTAATAAATGGAAACTGGGGAGAAGAGGCTATTAAAACATTTGGAGATACCAATCATGAATTTGTTATAAATAAAGGTTTAAGAGGGTTAGTTGGAAAGAGGAAAGTTGATCTTGTAATTGGAGGCCCTCCTTGTCAGGCGTATTCTGTAGCCGGTAGAGCACAAGATAAAAACTCTATGAAGGATGATTATAGAAATTATCTTTTTGAAAGTTTCACTAAAGTAGTGGAAGAGTTTCAACCAGATGTTTTTGTGTTTGAAAATGTTCCCGGGATTTTGAGTGCAAAACCAGGAGATATAAAAGTAACTGAAAGAATTTTTGAGTATTTTGATGAACACGGATATGATATAAAAAAGCCGGAAACTCTTAAAAACGTTGTGCTATCTGCTAGTGATTTTGGTGTTCCGCAAAAGCGAAATAGAGTTATTATTGTTGGAATACGTCGTGCTTCTAAAAGTAGTAATCTAAATTTAGAGAATATTTATTCTGCTATTAATAAGCAAAAAGTAAAAACACCTAAAACATTAAGAGAAGCTATAAGTCATTTACCAAAGTTTAAGCCAACCAATGACATAGTCAAGGTAAAAGGTAGGAAATATTCTCATATTCCGGTTGATTTAGATGAAGCTATAGAGGAGAACCATAAGCCTAGGTTTCATAATGAACGTGATGTTAAAGTGTTTGGAGAATGGGTTATAAGAGATATGAATAAGCGCCCAATGGAAGAGCGTATTCAATTTTATAATAATTTATTAGGTAAAAATTCTAAACATGCTAAATATAGAAATTTAGAATGGGATAGACCTTCACAGACTATAGTGGCTCATTTGTATAAAGATGGTTTAATGTTTATTCATCCTGATGCTAATCAAGCAAGAAGTATTACCGTTAAGGAAGCTGCTCTTATTCAGTCTTTTCCAGATGATTTTGAATTTACGGAAAGTATGGGGTATAATTATAAGATGATTGGCAACGCTGTACCTCCATTAATGGCTGAAAAGATTGCAATAGCTATTGCTGAGGTTATTCAAAATTGTTCGGTATAAGTTTTTAATTCATATTACTACTCACCCCAAAACTCACCCCTTCAAAACCTCCAATTCCAACAAGTACAATATCTTCTTGTCTTTATCGGTGAGTTTTTTCGATACTTCGCTTGGGTTAAAATGCAGCTTAAACGAGTAAATAGCACTTTCAAGATTAGTAATATTATAGCCTATAAATTTTAAGGCTTTTACGGGGTTAAAACTATCGTCTAGTACGAGGTCGTTTAGCTTAGTTTCGTCGTACCAAATACCAAAACCACTATCGGCTAAGGTTTTCCACGGAAACAGCGCACTTGGGTCTACTTTTCGTCCTGGAGCAACATCGGCATGACCAATAATATTTTGTTTGGGTATCTTATACTTTTCGCTTAAATGCTCTAGTAACCACATTAGGTTATTTATTTGGGCATAAGAGAATGGTTCTTCGCCATCATTATCCAACTCAATACCAATAGACACGCTGTTTAAATCGGTTACGTTGCCCCAACTGGAATTTCCGGCGTGCCAACCACGAAGCAAATCGTTAAGCATTTGGGTAATGCTACCATCGTCGCAAATAACGTAATGCGAACTTACTTGGGTACGCTTAAGCGCAAAGGTTCTGTACGTTTGCTCGCAACTCTCTTGATCGGTATGATGGATAACAATAAAATTAGGCTTACGCATACTAAAATTCTGAGATTCCTTAACACCAACCAATTGATTACCTATACTATCTGGCTGAATATATTGCAAATCCTTACCAAGTGCTTTGGCCTGTTTTTTATAGGCGGTTTTAGACGCTTTATACAAATCGTTAGAGCAACTTGCTAACAGCAAACAAATAAGAAGTGTTTTTAAATATCTCAAAATTTTAAATTATTAATGCGCTTCTAGCCAGTTTACACCTGTATCTACCTCAACATCCAACGGAACCTCCATTTTAAAGGCATTTTCCATTTCGGTTTTAATAAGGGTTTTCATGGTTTCTAGCTCTGGTTTGTACACATCGAAAACCAATTCATCGTGTACTTGCAATAGCATTTTGGTTTTATAATTACCAGCTTCGAGCTTATTGTAAATATTAATCATGGCTATTTTAATAATATCGGCAGCACTACCTTGTATAGGTGCGTTTACCGCATTACGTTCGGCAGCACTACGCACCATAGCGTTTCTAGAATTTATATCTTTTAGGTAACGCCTTCTGTCTAACACCGTTTTTACATAGCCATTGTCGCGTGCAAAATCGACTTGCTCGCTCATGTATTTTTTAAGTTTTGGATAGGTTTCGTAGTAGGTATCGATAAGCTCTTTGGCTTCGCCTCGCGATAAATCGGTTTGGTTACTTAAACCAAAAGCAGACACGCCATAAATAATACCAAAGTTTACCGTTTTAGCGTTGCTACGCTGCTCGCGGGTTACCTCTCCAATAGGCACTCCAAATACTTTCGATGCGGTAGAGGCATGAATATCTTCGCCATTTTTAAAGGCTTCAATCATGGTTTCCTCTTTACTTAAAGCGGCAATAATACGCAGTTCTATTTGGCTATAATCGGCAGCCAATAAAGTGTACTCATCACTTCTTGGTATAAACGCTTTTCGCACTTGGCGACCACGCTCTGTACGTATTGGTATATTCTGTAAATTCGGGTTATTACTACTTAAACGACCTGTTGCGGCAACGGTTTGCATATAATCTGTATGTACACGCCCCGTAGCATCTTCTACCTGTAATGGTAAGGCATCAACATAGGTGCTTTTTAGTTTCGATAATCCACGAAACTCCAATATATTCTGGATAATCTCATGGTCTTTGGCTAAATACGATAAAATATCTTCGCCTGTTTTATACTGCCCTGTTTTGGTTTTTTTAGGCTTATCTACAAGTTTTAGTTTTTCAAATAAAATAATACCCAATTGCTTTGGCGAGGCAATATTAAATTCCTCACCAGCAACCTCGTAAATTTTACTTTCTAGCGTGTTTATATCGTTATTTAAGGCTTCGGACAACGAATTTAAAAACGCCACATCCAAATTAACACCTTCTAACTCCATGGCAGCGAGTACGCGTAATAGGGGCACTTCAATATCATCAAATAATTTCTGGGTATTGGCTTCGCCCAATTCTTTTTCAAAATGCTCTTTAAGTTGCAGGGTTATATCGGCATCTTCAACAGCGTATTCTGTTTGCTTTTCCAAGGGTACATCGCGCATGGATAATTGATTCTTTCCCTTTTTACCAATTAACTCGGTAATAGAAATTGGCGTGTAGTTTAGGTAGGTTTCTGCCAACACATCCATATTATGTCGCATATCCGGATTAATCAAATAATGCGCTAACATGGTATCGAACAGTGGCCCTTTTACCTCAACATTATATTTGGCTAACACTTTAATATCGTATTTTAAATTCTGCCCAATCTTCTGAATGTTTTCAGCTTCAAAAAAGCCTCTTAACCCCTCAATAACGGCTTGCGCTTCGGTTTTATCTTCCGGAAACGGTACATAAAACCCCTTGCCTACTTCCCATGAAAATGCAATACCAACCAACTCTGCCGTTAGCGGGTTTAAGCCCGTGGTTTCGGTATCAAAACACACCGAGGTCTGGTTCATTAAATTTTTAACAAATAACTTGGTGGCCATTCCTGGTGCTACGCTTTGGTAAAAATGCGATACGGTTTCGGCTGTTTTTCTGGTGTACGTGTCTGTTTCGGTTGGCGCTTTCGCGGAATTTGGGTCGCCTCCAAACAAACTAAATTGGCCAGCTCCAGCACTTTCTGCTTCTTTTGGAGTTTCTTTTGGGGCTGCTTTTTCTGAAGCTGTATTGGTAGTAGTAGCAGCTTGCCCTTCAACTGAAAATGTTTTAGTAAAATTATCTATTAATCGTCTAAATTCTAATTCTTGAAAAATCTCGACTACCTTCGGGATATCGGGTTGGTCTAACTCAAAATCTTTAGCATTAAATGTTACCGGAACATCTAGCATAATAGTTGCTAGTTTTTTTGATAGCAAACCTAATTCTTGGTTGGCCTCTACCTTTTCCTTCATTTTACCTTTAAGCTCGTGGCTATTAGCAAAAAGATTTTCCATACTGCCATAAGCCGCTAAGAATTTTTTAGCTGTTTTTTCGCCAACACCTGGTAAACCTGGTATATTATCACTGGCATCGCCCATCATGCCCAAAAAGTCAATGACCTGCAAAGGATCTGTAACTTCAAACTTTTTCTGTACTTCTGGTATGCCCCAAGTTTCGTAACCACCACCAAACATAGGCCGGTACATAAAAATATTTTCGCTTACTAATTGCGCAAAATCCTTATCTGGCGTTACCATAAAGGTTTGGTAGCCTTCTTTTTCGGCTTGTTTAGCAAGGGTTCCAATAACATCGTCGGCCTCGAAACCTTCTTTAACCATAATAGGAATATGCATAGCCTTTAAAATATCCTGTATAATAGGCACTGCAATTTTTATAGCCTCGGGAGTTTCGTCTCTGTTGGCCTTGTAAGCCTCGAACATTTCTACCCTATCGGAACTTCCGCCTTTATCAAAACAAACGGCTAAATGATCTGGGCGCTCACGTTTTATAACATCTAAAAGTGAATTCATAAACCCCATAATAGCCGAGGTATCTAAACCTTTAGAGTTTATTCTTGGGTTTTTTATAAAGGCATAATAGCCACGGAAAATTAATGCAAAGGCATCAACTAAAAATACACGTTTGTTATCGGACATTTTGTATGTTTTGATGGAATTTCAAAACTACGAAAAGTTATTGTTAAAATTTGGAAGCAATCCATTGTTGTATGATAAAAGCACTAAGAATATTTCGCCTTTACAATCAAAAATCAAGTCTTATATTCAAATAATTGATAATTAATCATAAAAATAAATGATATACATTCGTTTTTTGATACTGGATTTATGCTTTAAAATGAAATAGTATAGTCTTTAAAAACATTAAAATAAAAAAGGAAACAGCACCAAAATTTGGTGTGTCTCCTTTTAGGAAATTGATTAATAGCGCGTTTTATATTTTAATTATCTTTTTTACTTGTTCGCCTTTATTGGTTTTTATTTTCACAAAATACGTGCCAGAATGCAATGTAGAAATGTTAATATGATTGGTTTCTTGACGATGTAAAACGTCTTGCCCTAATAGATTATAAATACTAACTTTTTCAATCCTATTTCCAGATTCTATATTAATGAAATTGCTGGCTGGATTAGGATATATTTTAAAATCTGCGGCTTCAAAATTGTTGGTGCTTAAATATTGGCAGCTTTCGCTAAAACTAGTTTGCGAGTCGATTGTTTCACTCCAATGTAATGTGCTAAATGTTTCATCATCTACTTCTATACATAATAAATTTACATTTTCTAAAGTGATGAAGGTAGTGATATTAGTATTTGCACCATTTTTAACATTCAGATATAATAAATTATTCCCTCCAATATTTACATGGGTTAGATTGGTGTTATTAGTTAAATTTAAGCTGGTCAACTGATTACTATAACATTGTAGAACAGATAGCGCCTTAAAATCTTCTATACCTGTTAAATCGCTAATGTCTTTAAAGGAAATTGATAGTGTGGTTATGCCATCAATATTTTCTGTTGGTACATAATTATCTAAAGGACCAGAATCGAAGCCTAAATCTATAAGAGCTTGTTCAAAATTATCGTCTGGAATGTAGGTTAATGGAATTGCTGAGCAATCTTCGCTAAAACGGGTTTGCGCATCTATACCTGTCCAGTTGGTTGTGCTGTATAACTCATCATCTACTTCAATACAGGTTAAATTTTGATTAGACGTAGCCAGAAATTCTATAAAACTTAAATTATTATTATTTTTTACGTTTAAGCTTGTTAGGTTGTTGAAATATACATTAAGATGGGTTAAATCACTATTTATAGACACATCTAAGTCTGATATTTCATTTACTGGACAATACAACTTTTTTAATGAAGGATTATTAGATAAATCTAGGCTTGTAAGATTATTACCAGCGCCATACAAGTCTATTAATAATGCATTATTAGTTAAATTGACATTTGCAATTTCATTATAACTGAAGTTCAATGAGGTTAACGATAAATTATTTGATACATCTAAATTACTTATTGTATTGAAGCTTATATTTAAAATATTTAACGCACTATTGTTTTCAATACTAATACTCGTAATTTGATTGTTATTACAATATAATTCTTCGAGAACCACAAAATCTTCTATACCTGTTAAGTCTGCAATGTTTTTATTTGAGACATCCAGAGTGGTTAGCGTATTTATGTTATCCGTTGGTACATAATCATCTAAAGCACCAGAATCATAACCTAAATCTATTAGAGCTTGTTCAAAATTATCGTCTGGAATGTAAGTTTGTGGATCTGCTGAACACGTTTCGCTAAAACTAGCATGCTCATCAATAGTTGACCAATTGTTCGTGCTGTAATTAGCGTCGTCTACTTCAATACAAGTGAGATTAATATTAAACGGAGCAAAAAATAAAGTGAAATTTGTGTTGTTACCATTTTTTACGTTAAGACTTACAAGTGGGTTATAGCCACATGCCAATTGTATTAAGTTTGTATTTAGACTCAAGTCTAGAGTATTAAGCAGATTATAATTAGCATTTAAAGTAGCTAAAGCTGTTTGATTGCTTAAATCTAAATTGGTTAATTTATTGTAATCAATAATCAATCTATGCAAAACTATATTTTGACCAAATTCTATTGCTGTCAATAAATTATTATCTACCTCTAAATCCATTAATGCTAGATTCTGGCTTACATCTAATGTTGTTAATAGATTGACACTTAGAATGAGTTCTAGTAATTCTATATTATTGTTTAAATCTATTGCTGGTAATAAATTATTTGAGACATTCAAGCTTTTTAGACCAGTATTTTGAGTTAAATCTAAACTTTCTAAGTTGTTATTACGTGCATTTAAACTAGTTAAAGCTAAATTATTACCTAAATCTAAACTTGTTAATTGATTACTATAGAGGTCTATACTAATTAAGGCTATATTTTGAGTTAGGTCTATAGTTGTTAATAGATTGTTGTGAGCAGTTAACTCAGTTAATGCCGAATTATTACTTAAATCTAAACTTGTTAATAGGTTATTTCGACAATTGAATTCTTCTAAAGCCACAAAACCTTCAATACCGGTTAGATCACTTATGTTTTTATTATGGACACTTAAAGTTGTAACTGTATTAATATTAGCAGTAGGCACATAATCATCTAAAGCACCAGAATCATAACCTAAGTTTATAAGGGCTTGTTCAAAATTATCGTCTGGAATGTAGGTTAATTGTATCGCGCTACAATCTTCACTAAAACTGGTTTGTGGGTCAATATTAGTCCAATTAGTTTCGCTGTATGCACTATCATCAACATTAATACAGGTTAGGTTAGGATTATTGGTGGCAGCAAATTCCGTTATAATGTCATTATTATCATTTTTGATATTCAAACTTGATAATTGATTAATATTAACATAGAAAAAAGTTAATAGTTTATTTTGGCTAACATCCAATTCTGTTAATAGATTATTGTGCGCATATAAATCAGTTAATGCTGCATTCTTGCTTAGGTCTAAAGTTGTTAGTTCGTTGTATGCACAAATGAGTACCTTTAAAGCAAGAAAATCTTCTATCCCGGTTAAATCTGTAATATTTTTTACAGAAACGTCTAATGTTGTAACGGTATTGATATTTTCTGTTGGAACATAATTATCTAGGGGGCCAGAATCGAAGCCTAAACGTATAAGAGCTTGTTCAAAATTATCGTCTGGAACGTAGGTTAATGACAACACACTACAATCTTCACTAAAATTGGCTTGTGGATCTATATCTGTCCAATTGGTTGTGCTATATGTGGCATCGTCTACCTCAATGCAGCTTAGGTTTGGGTTATCTGTGGCATAAAAAAATACAAAATTTGTATTGTTCCCATTTTTAACATCTAAGGCGGTTAATTGGTTGTTATAACATGCCAATTCGGTTAAAGCTGTATTAAAAGAAACATCCAAGCTCGAAAGCTGATTTTCGTAAACAACAAGTGAAGTTAAAGCTGTATTCTGACTTACATCCAAACTTGTAAGTTGGTTTATACCACAATAAAATTCAATTAAATCGATATTATTCCTTACATCGACACTTGTTAATTGATTGTCATGAGCCCGAATATGGGTTAAGTCATTATTTTGGGTGATATTTAAACTAGTAATCCTATTCGAGTAACAATATAAACGCGTTAAGGATTTATTGTAACTTAAATCCAGACTTGTAAGTTGGTTTTGAGGACAAGTTAAACTTGTTAAAGCTATAAAATCTTCAATTCCTGTTAAGTCTGCAATATTCTTGTCGCTTACATTCAAATGGGTTCTGTTCTTAATATTTTCGGTAAGTACATAATCATCCAAAGGACCAGAATCATGACCTGAATCTATCAATGCTTGCTCAAAATTATCGTCTGGCACGTAAGTTAACGCTGCAGCACTGCAGTCTTCACTAAAATTAACAAGTGCATCAATTCCAGAACTCCAATTAGCTTCACTATACGCAACATTATCAACTTCAATACAGGTTAAATTGGTATTGCCATAAACCTTAAAATTGGTAAAATTAGTATTATTTCCATTTTTCACATTAAGGTAAGATAGATTGTTACCTGAACAATTTAATACCGAAAGTATGTTGTTATTACTAAGGTCTAAGTCCATTATTTGATTACCACTACATTCTAAACTTGTAAGCGAATTGAAATCTTCGATACCTGTTAGATTCGTGATATTTTTATCAGTTAAATCTAAGGAGCTAATAAAATCGATGTACTCGGTTGGTACAGATCCATTAATAGGTGATTCATCATAGCCTAAATCTATTAAGGCTTGTTCGAAATTTGGATCTGGAATTAAAGTGGTTTGAGCGAAACAGACGCTGCTTATAAATAGATATACTAAAAAAAATAATTTTGTTTTCATGATTTAAATTTTTGTAGAATGTTTTAACAAGCTTGAAAACACCCCTAATTAATAGCATGATAAAATTAGCCCCAACTTGAAGCTTTGAAGATTATTTTTAGTAAACGGCTTGTTTTTTTTAGTGAATGCGGGTAAACAGAATTACGAGCCTTTTAGCTTGCTCATAACCAAATGCTTTTGCGAAGCACTTATAGGAATAGGTTCTGTTTTTAAAAAAAGCTTGTTGCTCTCTATACTATCAATATGATTGATATTAACCCAATACGAACGATGGGTTTGAACAAATATAGCATCATTTAATTGTTCTGACATATATTTTAAAGTGTGTGGCACCAAATAAGATCTTGTGGCTGTATATACATAACAATAATTATCAAACGCCTTTAAATACAAAATACTATTTTGATTAATTTTATGCGTACGACCGTCGGATTTTAGAATAAGAAAACCGGCATTTTGAATTTCGTAGTTATGCCATGCTAGATCAATATTGGTTCGTAAACCATTTTCAGTAAATGGTTTTACAATATAACCCAAAGGTTGGGTAGCCTTAACCCGCTCGATAGTTCCAAGATCGGTTTGTGAAGTAAGATATAAATACGGAATTTGTTGCTTATCAAGCTCAATCGCTAAATCTACCCCATCTTTTTCACCATCCAATTGTATATCAATAAGCACTAAATCGGGCTGAAGAATTGCAATATCTTTAAGTGCGGTAATTACATCCTCTGCGTCACCCACAACCGTATAGCCTTGCTTTAATAAGGCAGTTTCAATAGTAGCTGCAATTAACGGCTCATCCTCAACTATATATATATTTATAAATTTCAAAATGCGTCTATCAGATTGATGGATTCCTCTCTAAATCTATTCAATATCTTTTAAAACTTAAGCGAAAAAGCAACTTTTTTTAGCGACTAGCTTAATCATCCTAAAAATTTAAGACATTAAATGAAATTTTTTAATATTTAAAATAACCACGGTGCCTTGGCCGTAATTAGAAGTGTAACTTAAAGTTGCCTTTAATTTTTTTGAAAGCGCCTTCATTAATGTAATACCGAAAGAAGTATTTTCTATTTCGCCTTCAAACCCTTTTCCATTATCCATAACTTTTAAAATAAGTTCGTCTTTTACTTTAGAAAAATGAATATTAAGTTTACTTGCATCCGTAACTTCTTTAAAAGCGTGCTTTAAAATATTGATAATAAGCTCATTTAAAATAAGTCCCATAGGCGTAGTTGTTTCTACATCTAAAATTAGAGGCTCAATATCTAATTCGTAAGAAATGGATTTATTTTGAATTTGATGGCTATCAAAAATATCTTTAACCAAATCGGTAATATATTCTTTGGTGTCTATACCTACTATTTCTTCTTTATTATAAAGTTTTTGATGCACAAGAACCATAGATCGCACTCTATTTTCCGCTTCTTTAATAGCTATTTTAGCCTCCTTATCTACCATATTTTCAGACTGCAAATAAAGTAAAGAAGATACAATCTGAAAACTATTTTTTACACGATGATGTACTTCCTTTAACAACGTATTTTTATCATCTAAAGTTAGTTCAAGAATCTTTTTTTGTTTGGCTAGTTTTATCGTTTGTTGGCGATTTTTATATCCAAAAAAACCTACCAATGCAGCAATAATTAAACCCGATAAAGCTAAAAGAAGATATAGCTGATTTCGCTGTGCTATTTTTTCACCTTCAATTTTTAATAATTTTAATTCGGAATCTTTTTTTTCGGTTTCGTATTTGGTATTTAACTCTAACATTTGATTAATTCTATCCTTCCCCTTAATAGAATCTATGATAACCATATGAGCACTTTGATAGTTAAAAGCTTCTTTAAAGTTGTTTCTTTTATGATTTAATTTCACCAAGTGGTCATAAACTCCTAGTAGAATGGGTTTCGAGTCAATTTCCTTGGCAATCGCAAGACTCTTTAAGAGATACTCTTCTGCTTTTTCATATTGCCCTAAACTTACATTGGTTTTTCCAACGGTATATAAGCTTGTCGCCAACTCACCTTTGGAAGGCCTGCTCTCTCTAACATTCAAAACTTCTAAATAATAGGGTAAAGCCTTTTTAAATTCTCCTTTTTCAAAAAATAAATTTCCTAAATTTTCATTAATATAAGTAATACCACTTAAATTATTACTCTCTTTTGCAAAGTCTAAGGCTTTGGAATAATATTTTTCTGATTGATCATATTCTTTGCGTTCTCCATATGTGTTTCCGAGACTTGCATAATTCAAGGCAAGCCCCATTTTATCATCCAATTCTTTTTCTATCTCAATGGCTTCATGATAAACTGCAATTGCTTCATTAGTTTTCCCGATCTTTCTTAACAAGTTACCAATCATTTGTAAATGCGTTGCTACGCTAGATTTATCTTTTTTTGATTGATATATTTTGAGTAATTGATAATTAGTAGCTAAACTCTCCGAATAATTACCCATATTACTTTGGATGGTTGAGATCTGAAACAGACCATTACAGATTTGACTGCTATCTTTATTTTTTCTAGCATAGTCCACAAATTGATCTAAATGCTCTATACCTTCTTTATAATTTCCTTCAAATCTATTAATGACTCCATAATAAAAATTAGTTAATGCAATACCTTTTTCAAAATTATTTTTAGTAGCAAATTCCTTATATGCATCGGTATACATACGAGCAGAATCTAGCTTAATTCTTGTGGATGCATAACTCCAAATTAACTCTCCATACACTTTTGACTTTAAAACAACTGAATCTGGGTTAATAGTAACCAACAATTCTTTTAAACTGTCATTTTTTCGAATATTTTGGCTATATCCAAGTTGAATTATTAAAGAAACAATAATTAATAAGATGGCGCTTTTTTTCATAAATGATGTACCAATTGTACTAATGAAGATATTGAAATAAAGATTAAGAAACCGTTGTGCATTATAATTTAAAAGAAAAAAGGTATCCACACTAAAGATAATCAACAACTCATTTAAAACACTAAAAACAAACACTTTAAACGCAAATTACGAAAGAGTTTTGGAAGTATTGATAATAATAATATTAGAATAAATACTTTTAACTCAAAAAAAACATCAGTTTGATTCTAACCACTAAATTTAAGAGATTAAAGTGAGTTACCCTAAGTGTAATAATAACTTACTACATGTTTATTAAGAAGGTTCTCTCAGAATTAAATTTTACTAGAATAGCGTAACATTTATATACATGACAGAGGGTGTTAAACTTCATAAAAAAAATACAACAAAAACCTTTATTAGATGGCTTTATATTTCTAAAAATAAGAGAAATAGCATGTTTTAAATTATATAAGACTCTATTCCATTCTCACAAAGATTTAGGTTACCAAATAAGAGAGTTTAATAGTTGGTTATCTCTTATTTGGTAACCTAAACCATCATGAAAAGTTACCTTTATATTTTAATTACTTTTTTAGTACTTTCACCTTTATCTGTTTTAATTTTTAACAGATACATACCTGAATTAAACGTCGATAAATTAATTTGGGTGTCTTTTTTATTATCTAGAACTTGCTTCCCTAAAAGGTTAAACATCTTAATATTTTTAATTGCATATGTACTCGACAACAATAGCATACTAGATGTTGGATTGGGATATATAGAAATTGATTTTTCAAGCTCTAATTCTTTTACATGTAATGGAACGGAAGTCCTTTGGATAGTGAAGCTTTTATACCCATCGTTATTGGCAAGCGCCGAAGTTCTAAAGACTCTAAGCTTGTAAGTTGTTCCGGTAGTTAAATTGCTAACACCTCCTTGACCTTCAAAACACCCCAACTCTACTCCATCGCAGGTACTATAAACCGCAAAATTATTCCAAGCTATACCACCATCCATAGTAATATCTCCATCACTAGGCATGGTAAATTCGTACCAAACATCAGCATAATCTTCCATGGTAGTTCCGGAGCAACCTACTTCGTTATTTCTATCGGCACCAGTAATACCAAAGTGCACTGTTGTAGCTGTATCTGTAATTGTAATGCTTTCTGCAGATGCACAATCATCATTATTAATTATTTCGTAGGCTCGAATAGAAAAGCCTGTATAAGCATTATTCACATTAGATAATGTTCTGTAAATTCTTAATTTATAATCTGTACCTGTGGTTAAACCCGAAATAAGTTCGTTTGCACTACCGCATTGCAATTGTTGACCACCACAAGCATCATACAATGCAATGTTGTTCCAGCCTATGGCGGCATCTACAAAAATATTACCATTTACAGGCATGGTAAAATCGTACCAAAGATCTACATAATCTACTAAAGCTGTTCCCTCGCAACCCTCTTCAGTATTAATTGATGCTCCACCAATAATAAATTCAACCTCCGTTTCGTCGGTGGATACAGCAATGTTTTCAGAGGTGTTACATTCATCATTTATCGCCTCCTCAAATCCTTTTATAGTAAAATCTAAATAACTATTATTTACATCTGACACTGGTCTAAAAATTCGTAATTTATAATTGGTACCTCCCGATAATTCAGTAAAAAACTTACTACCGCTTCCGCATTCAATTTGCGCTCCACCGCAAGCATCGTAAAGCGCAATATCGTTCCAGCCTATTTTGGCATCAACAAAAACATTACCGTTAAATGGCATATTAAAATCGTACCAAATATCTACGTAATCTGCTGCCGAAGTTCCATCGCACCCCACATTATTTATTATTGTCGATCCGCCGATTTCAAAATCTACCGTTGAAACCGCTTCGGAAACCGTAATGTTTTGAGAAGCACTACAACTATCATTTAAAGCATTTTCAAAAGCCTTTATGCTAAAATTTAAATAGCTATTATTGGCCTCTGAAACGGCCCTAAAAACGCGTAATTTATAATTTGAACCTGCCGATAATCCAGTAAAAAAATTACTAGAACTTCCGCACGCAATTTGCACGCCACCACAGGCATCATAAAGTGCTACATTGTTCCAAATTATTTTGGCATCTACAAAAATATTTCCGCTAAACGGCATTGTAAAATCATACCAAACGTCTACATAATCTTCTGCTGCAGTGCCATTACACCCTATGCTATTTGTTATACTTGATCCAGCAATTTCAAAATTTACTGTAGATGTAGTTGTTGAAATAGAAATATTCTCCGAAGTATTACAATCGTCGTTTGTAGCCGCTGCAATTGCCCGTATACCAAAACTTTGATAACCTGTATTTGCCGCAGTTGCAGATTTTCGGTAAATACGCAGAAAATAAGTATTTCCGGATGACAGTGCAGTAAATAGCCCTTTTCCGTTATCGCAATTAATGGCCGCAGTACCACAAGATGTGTAAAGCGCAAAATAATTCCAACCTAAACCCCCATCAACAAAAACGTTTCCATCAACTGGCATTGTAAATTGATACCAGACATCGGCATAATCATCTGTAACGGTGCAAATGGTTTCATTATTTATTACAGCATTATTAATATCGAAATTAATATTGGAAATGGTATTAGAAACGGTTATTAATTCCGCGTTAGCGCAATCTTCATTTGCAGGTTGAGCAAATGTTATCTGAGTCGTTAATACGACAATAATAAAAAGTATAGTTTTTTTCATAATAAATAATTTTAAAGTTTAAAATCTACATTAAACACATCTCTTACCTCTTTAATTATTTTAAATACATGGTAACTTAAAAATAAAAATAATTCTCCACCAACCATTGCAAATGGATTAATATATATAAAAAGCCAAGACATAAATTGAGCAAGAATTAAGCTTGAGTTAAAAAACAGAAGGGTGAGGATTAATGTTGAAGTTTTCATTGGACTAATTTTTTGAAGTGAATTGGTTAAAAGTGATTCTAAACCTAATTCACGTTTAGAACCACTTTAATCCCAACAATAATTGATTAATAGCAATCCAAAACTAAATAAAAGAAACGAATGTAATAGGTGTTATTTTGTCGTAATCAGGTAGTATTTCACGCATGTTCCATATTTGTGCAAATATTGGCGCTATTTAGTCACATACCCTAAAAAGAAATGGAAGACCATTAATTCCTCATTTCCGACGGACTTTTCCTGAATTCTTCCTTAAAGGCTTTTCCAAACCAATTAGGATTACTGAATCCTGTAGCATATGCAATTTCTGAAACCGTTAAATTTGTAGATTCTAAAAGTTCCATGCCCTTTTCTAATCGTACAGAACGGATAAAAATAGCTGTACTTTTATTGGTTATAGCTTTAAGTTTTCTGTAAAGTTGCGATTCGCTCATGTTTAATGCTTCCGAAAGCTTAGCAGCATTATAATCTGAATCTTCAATATGGTTATGAATATGATACACAACCCCTTCTAAAAATTCAATATTTTTGTCTTTCTTTAATTGAGGTTTATCAAAAGCAATTATCTTTTTTATCGCATATGCATCTTGCAGCTGTTTTCGCTTAGTAATGAGCATTTCAATACGCAGTAATAATTCTTCTTTTTGAAACGGTTTTGTAAGATAAACATCGGCTCCACTTTTTATTCCTGTAAGCTTATCTTCTTGTAACGCTTTTGCTGTAAGCATTATAACTGGAATATGATTGGTTGTTTTTGTGGATTGCAATTGCTCGGTTAACTCATAACCGTTCATTTTGGGCATCATTACATCTGTAATTACAATATCTGGAATGTTTTTTTCTGCCAATTTAAATCCTTCATAACCATTAATAGCAAATAGTAAGCTGTATTTACTTTCCAAAATAGATGCTATATAATTGGCTATTTCCGGGTTATCTTCCACAATAAGTATACTATTAAAATCGCGAGATAAATGTTTAGTTTGTATGTTATTCTGATATACTCTTTCTGGATTAATAACACCTGAATTAAACTCGGCAGTCGTTACTAAAGCTTCATGAATTATTGGAATACGAATAGTAAAGGTTGTACTAATACTTTCCTCTGAATTTACGGAAATGCTCCCATTCATAAGGTTTACTAATTCTTTTGTTAACGCTAGTCCAATTCCAGTACCAGAAATTTTACCAGTTATTTTAGATGACCTATAAAAACGGTCGAAAACAAATAAAATTTCATCTTTTGGTATTCCAATACCTTGGTCTGTTATCTTTATAATAGCATGCTCGTCAATAGCATCTAACATAACAGTGACCGTAGTATTTGGTTTGGAAAACTTAATGGCATTAGTTATTAGATTACTTATTATTTGACGCATTTTTTCAACATCAAAATCCATTATAATAGAATCTTTAGATGAGAAAAAATTTAAAGCAACCTGATTCGACTCTGCTAAACTTGAAAAACTGGTAATAATATAGCTTGTAAAGGCTACTAAATTCGTACTGCTATTATTAAGTTTAAGTTTGCCTTGTTCTAATTTAGCTAAATCCAGCATTTCGTTAACTAAATGCAGCAAATTGTTACTACTTCGCTCTATAGATTTAATAGGTTTGCTTACTGTACTATCATTTATAAATTTCTCTTTTAAGCTACTTACATAACCTAAAATAATGGTTAATGGTGTTCTAAATTCGTGGGTAATATTAGTAATGAACTGCGATTTTAAAGCATCTAATTCTTTTAATCGTTTGGCTTCCTGCCCTGCTAATTGGTGCTTTAAATTTAGCTTGTAAACGAAAAATATCAAGGATAAAAACCCCGTTAAATAAACAAAATAAGCAACATTGCTTTTGTACCAAGGTGGTGTAACTTTTATATTTAGCTGTAAAGGTGCTCCTGTCCAAATTTTATTTCGAGATTGACCTTGAATTTTTAAATTGTGATTACCTTTTGGTAAATCTAGAATTTGTATTTCTCTTAAATCCCCCAAATTATTCCATGCGCCATCATTTAAAGAATACAAAAACTGATTACTGTTTGTAGGGCGTAAATCTAGATCTGAAAACGCAATATAACACGGGAAATCATTAAAATTCAATGTTATTTTTTCGGTTTTACTAAAACTTTGCTGCAGGACTTTTGGGTTTGTTAATGGATAGACCTCTGCATCTTTAATTTTTAATGAAGTAAAAGATAAGGTGCCAGACCTATCTAGTTGCGAAACCTGTTTAGGGTTAAATTCGTTAAACCCGTTAACCCCACCAAAATACAGAAGGTTATTTGCCTTATCATTAAAATGCGCACCAAGATTAAATTCTGAGCTTTGCAAACCATCTTTGGTAGTAAAATGCTCAAATTTTTCGGTGGCTTTATCAAATTTAAATAAGCCTTCATTGGTTGCTAACCACAAATAATTATCGGCATCTTCTAAGATACTGTATACATAATCATTACTTAAACCTTCTGCTGCTCCATAGTGTTTAAAGACTTCATTAGCCTTATCAAACCTATGCAAACCACCTTGTGTTGCCACCCAAATAACACCTTGCTTATCAATATGCGTATGTAAAGTGGTATTGTTTTTTAAACCGTTAGGATTATTTTTTTCGTGCCTATAAACCTTAAAAACTGGGTTTTGGTAATCATCATCTGTAAAGGATAGTTTATTAAGTCCATCCTCAGAGGTAACCCAATAATTACGCTCCTTATCTTGCTCAATACTAAACACATTATAAGAGCTAATTGAGTTTTCGCTATTATCATGTTTGTACAATTCAAAACTGTATTTTTTTTCCTTTAGATTGCCTGTAAAACGATTTAACCCTCCGCCATAAGTTGTAACCCACATGGTATTATTATGGTCTTTAAAAACACTTCTAGTTTTATTATTACTTAAGGAAAAAGGATCATTTTCATTAAAATACATCGATATTATTTCAGGTTTATCTGGATTAAAATCATCTAAATTTAAAACCGAAACCCCTTTGGTTGTAGCTAACCATAAATTATTTTCTCCATCAACGGTCATGCCGCGTATAACATTGTAAGCTAATTTCTCATTGGTGTTTTCTTTGGTAATTAAGAATATGTTTCCATGCTTATCAATACAATGCAATCCATTTCTAGTCCCAATAAATGTATAGTTATGCCATTTAAGAATCGAAAACACATAGTTGTTATTTAAAGCCAATTCAGATTTAGTATTAATGGTTTTAAAAACTTCTGGTTTTAAAGACAGAACATCTAAATTATTGGTACCAATCCAAAGTAAATCTTTATATAACAGAATATCGTAAACTCTATTAGAAGTTATACTATTATCATACTCTCTATCTCCTTTAAAACTGTTTATGTTATTGAATGTAAATGAAGATTCATCAAAACTCTCACAGATGAAGAGGCCATTATCTGTACCAATATAGAAAACATTGTCATGTATTTTTATCGATTCAATAAACAATTCTTTGCTAAACAGATTGTTATTCCCCTGAAGATTAACAGCGTTTGTTTTTCTTGTTTGACCGTTATAAACAAATAACCCCAAAGAGGTTCCTAAAAAAATGTTGTTTTTAAAAATTGCAATTTCCTCAATACTACTTTTAGGAATAGAAACATTAAGTTTCTCTAAATTTAATGTATCCAACACTTTACTCGTATAAAGCTCACCTACTTTGGTGCCCAAATACATTTTGGAATCTTGAATAGTAACGTTAGTAATATCGTAATTACTTAAACTAACCTTATTGGCAACATAAATGTCATTTTTTTTCTTGAATTTAATAAATCCTTGATTTGATAAAGTCGCATAAATATTGCCGTCCTTATCATGAGCTAGTGCAGTAAAATTTCCAGAATTGAATTTTGTATTTACAAAAGAATCCGTTTTAGGATTATAATAACAAACACCATTGTTGGCTGTAGCAATCCAAATGGTTCCATCTATGTTTTCAATTAATTTATTAATAAAATTCCCAGAAATGGATAAAGAATCATTTAAACGATGTTTATAAATTTTAAACGTGTTGCCATCAAACCTGTTTAAACCATCTTGAGTACCTATCCATAAAAAGCCATTTGAGTCATTAATAATACTTATTATTGATTGTTGAGAAAGACCATCTATTAATCCATAATGATAAAACGTTCTATCCTGACTGTGGCTAGAACAGACAAAAAAAAGAAAAAAGAAAAATAATTTATATTTCATTAAATTGATTTGTCTAAATATCAGATATTTGACTCGTTTTTTCTTTAAAAATAGTGATAATTTTCAATTACAAAATCGAATTACGCATAAAGCCATAATTTAGCGCTATGTTAATCTTACCTTAAATATTGGTTTAACAACTAAGTACTTGATAGTTTTGTTTAAATTTTCGCTATGACACGTTGGATAATATTCATTCTTATATATGTTATTTTGGCTTTTTACGGTTTTCAAGCCATAAAAACAGTCACTAAAAACACGTACATTCATTATTTATATATTGCCTTAACATTACTTGTTGCGGCCAATTTTATAATCCAGTTTACCATTTACTCAGAGGGTCGTGTATTAAACCCTGCCAAAAGTTATGCCTTTGGTTTTCTACTGGCATTTATATCCTTTAACTTAGTTTTGGTTCCTATTTTATTGGGCGAAGATATTATTAGAGGTATTTTAGGTATTTATGATAAAGTAGTTACTAAAAACGAAAACTTCTACCTCCCATCACGCCGAAAATTTATAAGTCAAGTAGCGCTTGGTCTAGCTGCCATACCATTTACATCCTTACTTTACGGTATGTATCGTGGCAAATACCGCTTTAGAGTTTTAAATTATACCTTACATTTTGAAGACTTACCAGACGCTTTCGATGGTTATAAAATAACGCAAATTAGCGATATCCACTCCGGCAGTTTCGATAATAAAGAAAAAATAGAATACGGCATAAACCTTATTAACGAGCAACAATCAGACATTATCTTTTTTACTGGCGATATGGTAAATAATAAAGCCTCCGAAATGCATAATTGGAAATCCCTTTTCGGCACCCTAAAGGCAAACGATGGTGTGTTTTCAGTATTAGGAAATCATGATTATGGCGATTATGTAGATTGGCCAACAACCGAAGCCAAACAAGAAAACCTTAACGATTTAAAGCAAATCCAAAAGGAAATGGGCTTTAATTTACTTTTAAACGAAAGCCGATTTATTGAAAAAAACGGACAACGTATTGCCATTGTTGGTGTAGAAAACTGGGGTAAAGGCGGCTTTAAAAAAGCGGGCGATTTAAAAAAAGCAGCCCAAAACATTCACGCAAACGATTTTAAAGTACTACTAAGCCACGACCCATCACACTGGGAAGAAGAAGTTATAAAAGACGATTACCACTACCATTTAACCCTAAGTGGGCACACACACGGTATGCAATTTGGCATAGAAATACCAGGCTGGATTAAGTGGAGCCCTGTAAAATGGCGTTACAAATATTGGGCAGGCATTTATAAAGAAATGGGGCAATACATTAATGTAAACCGAGGCTTTGGCTATTTAGGCTATCCGGGTCGCGTTGGTATATGGCCAGAAGTAACCGTAATAGAACTTAAAAAAGGCACAGCAAATTCATAATACAAAGGCTTGTATTTATAAAGAAATTGCTTATTTTTATAGTTAAGCATCGCTATTTAAGCAATATTGTACCGCTTAAATAGCAAATACTAAAAATTTACGTAGGTTTGTATTAAGCACACTCGATTAACAAAAAACATAGTATGTCAAAATTTGGGGAACTTATAGATGTCGAAATTCCAGTATTACTAGATTTCTACACAGAAAATAACGAACAAACAGAGGCTATGCATCTCGTACTAAGAGATGTTGCAGCTGCACTTGGCGATAAAGCTAAAGTTATAAAAATTGATGTCGATAAAAATCAAGAACTTGCCGAAGCTTTGCGTGTCAAGTCTTCACCCACGCTTATAATTTATAAAGACGGCCAAATGAAATGGCGCCAAAGTGGCGATCAAGATGCCAATACGCTTATAAATTTACTTCAAGATTTTAAATAACCCTTAAAAACGTAGTATCCGCATATTTTGGGCGTTACCCATAAAGGGTCGGGCTTTCTGCTATATCTTTTTTTGCCATTTACGGCAGCAAAAAAAGGATGCCGCTGCAATCCCTAACGCAAATACAGAACACAACTAAGTCGGTAACAAAATATTAAGCACACACGTCTGTGAGCTCTGTAAATAAGACAACTTAAAAGATAGACGTATTCAAAGCCTCAAAGCGATATCCTTTATCGCTAAAATAAGCCAATACTTTAGGTAAAGCGTATTGCATATTTTTACTAGCCTTTACACTATCATGAAAAACAATAACACTACCCGCAGTGGTTTTGCTAATCACATTCTGTAAACAAGCTTCTGGAGTAATGGTTTTATCCCAATCAAAAGACAACACATCCCACATAATTATACTATACCCTAAAGCCATGAGTTTTTTACCCTGTTTGGGTGTTATTTGTCCGTAGGGCGGTCTAAAAAGGTTAACGGTATTGGCTTCTGCAATTTGAGATGTAATAGCTTCCTGCGCTTTATATACATTATCTAAATAGTCTACAGCCTTTGTTTTCCAACCTTTAACATGGTTATGCGTATGGTTGCCAATAGCGTGCCCATCATTCAAAACATTATTAAAAATCTCAGGATGCTTTACAACGTTGTTACCAATACAAAAAAAGGTAGCCTTAGCGTTGTATTGCTTTAAAGCCATTAAGGTCCAATTGGTAATCTCTGGCGTTGGTCCGTCATCAAAAGTTAAATAAATAACCTTTTGGTTAGTAGGCACTTCCCAAATATAATTCGGGAATAACTTTTTAACTACAACAGGTGTTTTTACTGGTGTTAAGCCCACGCTTAAATAAAGTTAATTAATTTAAGCTATCGCTTTCTACTGGTAAAACGCCTTCCAAAGGAATATCAACATCAGTCCTAATGCTATCTTCAGGTTCTTCTTCGCCATAAAAATGATTAAAAGACCTTAAATAATTATTAAAAACATCGCCTTCGGTTTCAGCAAATTCAATATCATATCTAATTAACACATCAACCAAGCCTTTATAACGCTGTATATCGGTATAAATTTCCTCAAATAAACGTTCCTGTTTATCCACTTTCAAACTGCTGTAATACGATAAGTTTTCTTGGTATTTATTAGCCACTTCTTTAAACAAACGTTGTGCCTTTTCTTTATTACCAACTTCATAATACGCTCCAATAAAAGGTTCTAAAAGCGTGTAATAACCAAAGTATTCTACAGGCATGTTTTCCATGGCTATATCTGCTATTTCTTCAGCTTTATCTAATTTTTTCTCGTTAATTAATTGCTCAGATAAACGGGCTAAATTCCCTCTGTAAGTAATGGAGTTTTTACGCGTTTCAACATCGTGATAAATATCTGGACTACCGCTATTACCCCAATCCCAATTCTTAACTTTCTCGTACATTAAATCGCTATCTACACGACCCATATCAAACGGGTTTGCTCTATCTACAGGCGTTTTTATAGGTACTAACTTGTAGCACATACCATCAAGTTGTAAGTAGTCTTTCATCCAAATATAATCGTCGTCTCCAAAACTACCACCAGTAAAGTAAATAGGGCGTTTCCAATCGTTATTAGCAACAATATCTAGCATTAACAAACGGTTTTTATAAAGTGCACCACCAGAAACTTTAATATTAATTTCAGATACAATTTTATCGGCATCTTCGGGTTTTACTATTCCAGACTTTAAAGCGTTTTCTTTATTTACAGGAATACGCAAATACGGCGTTGGTAAATATGTAGCGTTGGCATCTTGCTCTCTTACATTCGCTAAATCGACACCACGCTGCTGTAATACATACTTGTATTTAGTTTTTGGGTTATCGCTACCAACAAAATCTAAAAACTGCTTAACATTTAAGGTATCATTAATAACCTGCTGAATAATGATATAATCATTAGTACCGTACTTATATAAATCGTGTGTTAATTGCGAAGGTATAGGGTCGCTCTCGTAAGCCTTACGCTTCATTTGGTCTATGTACCAGTCGGTTTGAAATAAACTGGTATTAACCACACGCACATCGGTTCTATAACCTTCAATTTCTTGAGCATACCACAGTGCGAACGTATCGTTATCGCCAATGGTAAACAGTATTCCGTTCTCTTCACAAGAATCTAAATACATTTTAGCCATAGCTCTGGCAGTGTATTTATCAGATCTGTCATGGTCGTCCCAGTTATTTGCTGCTAATATTCCAGGTACTAGAACTAAACAAGCTACTGTAATTATTGGCGCCGCTAATGTTTTAGGTACATATTTTTTAAGGCTATCATAAATAGCATAAACTCCAAAACCTATCCACAATGCAAATACATAAAACGATCCTACTACCGAGTAGTCACGCTCTCTAGGTTCAAAAGGTCGCACGTTGGTATATACTTGAATAGCAATTCCTGTAAACAGGAAAAACACAAGCATAACCCAAAATATTTTTTTGTCTTTATTAAATAAAAAGAAGAACCCAATAAGCCCTAAAATTAAAGGCAATAAGTAATAGGTATTTCTTGCTTTATTATTTTTAACATCGCTAGGTAAATTGTCTTGAGACATGCCTAAATGCCATTCGTCAATAGGTTTTATACCCGAAATCCAGTTTCCGTGGTTATCGTAACGCCCTTGAATATCATCTTGTCTTCCAGAGAAATTCCACATAAAATAACGCCAGTACATATAACCCAATTGATATTCAAAAAGGTAAGCAATATTACTCGCTAACGATGGTTTTTCAATATCAATATATTCTTTAAACTGCTTTAAAAAATTATTATAATCTTCATAATCAATAGCACCTTGGGCTACATCATTTCTAAATTTTGCAACAGCCGAACGCAGCTCGTTCTCCATTTGGTATTCTGGCTTTAAATTAAAATCTAAAAACCCAGAAAACATCATGTAATTTTCGGCATGCTCAGAACTCCACATACGTGGTAATATAGAGGCATGTTTGGAGTTGTAATTCTGCTTTGCGTTTTTCCAGTTATTTACAACAACGTATTTTCCTTTTTCTTCGTCCTTTTCATATTTAGGTTTATCATCTACATACGGATTGTTTTCATCTAAATACGCATATTGATCGGTAAACTGAGGTCCATAAAACAAGTGTGTTTCTGGATACTGCTCTAAATTATAATAGGCTAACAACTCTCTGGCACTCGATGGATTGTTCTCGTTAATTACCACATTAGCATTAGCGCGAATAGGCAACATTAACCATGTAGAAAACCCAATAATAACAAAGGTTAAACAAAGCACTCCTGTATTTAAGTACACATAATTTTTTTCACGTGTATATTTTAATGCATAAAAAATAATAGCCACCAAAGCAATTCCGGCAATAATAGAGCCTGAATTAAAAGGCAAACCAATGGTGTTTACAAAAAACACTTCCATGGCACTAAATATCCTAAGAATATTAGGCGCTAATAATTTAAATACAAACAGTAAAACACCCACCGAAGCGACGTTTGCAATTATAAAATTCTGAATGGTTATGGTTTTATAATTTTTAAAGTAATAGATAAGTCCAATGGCTGGAATAGTTAATAATCCCATAAAATGCACCCCGAAAGAAAGTCCGATAACAAAGGCAATTAAAATAAGCCAGCGGTTACCACGAGGTTTATCCATGTCTTGTTCCCAACGCAAACCTAACCAGAATAAAACCGACATAATTAATGTGGCCATGGCATAAACTTCGGTTTCGGCAGCGTTAAACCAAAACGAATCTGTAAAAGCAAAAGCTAAACTACCTACCAATCCGCTACCTAAAATAGCCATAGATTTGCTTTGAGACATATCGTTTTTACCTGCAACTAAATGTTTAAGTAGCAAGGTGATGGTCCAGAACATAAATAAAATGGTGAAAGCACTAGCAATAGCACTCATCATGTTCATCATAAAACCAACTTGCGAAGGCTCTAAAGCAAACATAGAGAAAAACGCTCCAAGCATTTGAAATAACGGTGCTCCAGGTGGATGACCAACCTGTAATTTTGCCGAGGTTAATATATATTCGCCAGCATCCCAAAAACTTACAGTAGGTTCAACGGTTAAACTGTAAGTTATAAGCGCTATTAAAAAAGAAACCCAACCTAAAATGGTATTCCATTTTTTATAGTTTGCATCTGCCATTTGTATGTGTTTTTATTTGCTTTGGCGAATTTAACAATAAATATGAAATGAGCGCTAACTATTTAGTTTGTCTTAACATATAAGCCCAATACTCAAAGCTTTTAAAAAAAATTTAAATTTTGATAAATATTTTTAAGAAAAAACTTGTGCAAAGATTTTTTTATATTAAATTTGCACCCTCATTACACGAATGGCCTATGGTGTAACTGGCAACACGTTGGTTTTTGGTACCAAAGAGTCTAGGTTCGAGCCCTAGTAGGCCAACATTAATTTAAAACCCTTACTGTTAAAGTAAGGGTTTTTTATTTTAAAAGGAATTATCTAAATATTCGTCGCTTTTATCAATATTAATTTCGGCCCATAACGGCAAATGGTCGCTTACTTGAAAGGTGTTCCAAGGGGAATTCAAATAAAAATCTGTAAGCTCTTCGGTTTTTAAAGCCACTAAATTTTTGGTATAGCTTTGTGTTTCTTTAGCCTTTTCTAATTGACGTTCTATTGTTTTACGTCGTGTTTTAGAGATAGTGTCCAAGGCCAACTCCGCCTCAATACCTTCAATTTTAATTTTCAACTTTTCAATATCGTCTTTAAAAGCGGCTTTATTTCGTGTAATATAATTTACAATATCTGTTTTAAACAACGGAAACTGATCTTCGGTATAGATATAATTAAAGAAATTAAAAATTCTATCTGTATTATTATGATCTTTTCCTGTTGATCGGTTTGAATCTTTCCAATCAAAATCTAAATTAGACGTTTTATAGTATGAAATTTGATCGTAAAATTTGGTGCGATCCTTATTTGAACCCTTTCTGTTTTTTATAGTCTCGAAACCATATTTAGCAAGCGCATCATAGGTTACATTATTTTCGTTTACAATATTAAAATCGCCAACAATAAAGTAGTTATAAGGATTAAACCATTTTGTACTAGGATCTTTTTTAGTGCCTTCTTTTTCGGCATTTTCACTAATTAACTTAGCTACTTTATCAATTTCCTCAACGCGTCTTTTAAAATGATTTGATTTCTCGCTGTCTTTACCATAATAAATATGTACTGTAGTCACCTTAAACTTAAACCAACCCGCCTGAAAAGAACATTTAAACGGCGTTCTAGCAAATTGCCGCTCAATAACGCCATCATTATTTCTAATTAACATATTTTGCGGCAGTACCAATTCGCCTGCTACACCATTAAATTTAACGGTACGTTTATCGTAAATAAATCCTAGCCTCTCGTTGTTTCCTCCACTTTTCCAAGCCGCAACATCGGTAAGAATATATTCATACTCATCTCCAAGCATACCCATAACTTTTTGTAATGGCGCTAAATCATCATTAATTTCTTGAATTGCCAATACATCAAACCTGGATATAATTTCGGCTATATAAACAAAATCATCTTCCTTTCTAGGTCCGAATTTTTTGCTATTACAATCGAACTCTCTAATATTCCAAGAGCCAAAAATTAAGGTTTCGTTTAATCGGCGTTCGGGAATTTTAGAGTCTAAACCCCGACGCAACTCTTTTAAAAGTAAGACACAACGCGGAATGTATTCTTTTTTTTTAAAATATTTAATTCTGTAATATTCCATTTTAATTGCTTTAAATTAGAAAACAATCAATCAATTTTTGGGGAGAAACGCTGATTATAAAGATAAGCTTTTTGCCTGAAACAGGACACTACACACTTAAATTCTAGCGCTTTACAACATTAAAATCAAGCATAAAACCGAAGTTTATTTTTTAAATATCACTAGTTTTAGCAAAATCTTTATCTTTTTTAAACAAATTAGAACTATTTGGAGCTTCGGTTTCATAAACAACCTCTTCGCTACCATCGGTATATAACGCAGAAAGTACAAGCGTGTTTCTGCGACCAGTATAGGTAGTAATATCGAAAATATTCTTTTTTATTAATTCATTTTTTCTTTCTTCAGTAAACACATTATATCGCGTTACACTAGTACCATTTACAGAGGCTACAACGCGGTAAAACTTAAGCGTTTTTTCTTCAACTTCTGCCACTGCTTCAGTAGGCTCAATACTTCTTTTTAAATAATCGTTTACTACTTTTAACCTTAATACTATTATATCGCCATTTGTATACACCATGGCTGTATACATCCCTGGTTCTACTTGATTTAAATCGACTGAAATAGCATTGGAATGATTCTCGAATGTTGTGCGCTCGAAAGTCGCTTTATTATAAAGAAACACTTTAGTTATAATATGCTTTGGATGCGAAATGTTTAAATTATTATCCACAACAGCTTGCTCCAAATGAAAATCACTTCCAATATTAGGAAACAATTTACTTTGCGCTTTTATGGTTAAAGTGCTAAGGAGAATAACAATTAATACCTTTTTCATAACATAAAAATTTAAGATAAAATTCTTTTTAACGTTAAGGCCTTTAATGAGAATGCCGTAGGTTCGCTTTTAATGAAACAGTTTTTATAATTAGAACTTCGTTTTAAAACTAAAGCTATATTTAACTAAAAACCATGTTGTTTTGTTAGTCATTTTAAAATTGGGGTAACACACGATAAAAACTATATTTAATCTATCACAATAAAAACATCAGAATTAGACGCGCTTATTTGTAATAAATATACCTCAAATATAAATATTATCCGTTTTAGAAGAAAATGCCAAGTGTGTTTAAAATTTATTTTTAGATAAAAGGCTATTAATCAAGATTAAAAGACCTAAAGATCCATAGCTTTTATACTTTCTATCCTATTTCTTTCAAGAAATGCATCAATAGTTTCGAAATGCTCAATTACTCGTTGGTCTTTAAATTCAAATACTTTATTGGATAGGCCTTGTAGAAAATCGCGATCGTGAGATACCAAAACCAAAGTACCATCAAAATCTGTTAAGGCTTCTTTTAATACATCTTTAGATTTTAAATCTAAATGGTTAGTAGGCTCATCTAAAATAAGTAAGTTAACGGGCTCTAGTAATAACTTCACCATAGCTAATCTGGTTTTTTCTCCTCCAGAAAGTACACTTACTTTTTTATCGATAGCATCGCCTTTAAACATAAAGCGACCTAAAATGTTTTTTAATTGCTTTCTAACATCACCTTGCGCAATTTCATCAACCGTTTGAAAAATAGTTAAACTTTCATCCAATAATGCGGCTTGGTTTTGTGCAAAATAACCAACCTTAACATTATGCCCTAAAGCACATTCGCCTTCTACTTCTATTTCGTTTAAAATAGCTTTAATCATCGTAGATTTCCCTTCGCCATTTCTTCCAACAAAACAAACTTTTTCACCTCTAGAAATAGACATACTAGCATCTTTAAACACCACATGATTATCGTAAGACTTAGATATTTCCTTTACAATAATTGGATAATCGCCAGAACGTTGCGTTTTAGGGAATCGTAATTTTAAAGCAGACGTATCTATATCATCAATTTCAATAATTTCCAATTTTTCGAGCATACGCTCTCGTGAGTTTACTTGGTTGGTTTTAGAAAAGGTTCCTTTAAAGCGATCTATAAAGGCTTGATTGTCGGCAATAAACTTCTTTTGTTCTTCGAAAGCCTTAATTTGATGTGCGCGACGCTCTTCTCGCAATTGTAAGTAATGCGAATAATTTGCCTTGTAATCGTAAATCTTACCCATAGTAACCTCGATAGTCCTATTAGTAATATTATCAATAAACGCTCTATCATGCGAAATAACCACTACAGCATTCGCTTTATTAAGTAAAAAATCTTCTAACCAAATAACCGATTCTATATCTATATGGTTTGTAGGCTCATCTAATAATATTAAATCTGGCTTTTGAAGCAAAATTTTAACCAACTCGATACGCATACGCCAACCACCACTAAACTCGTTAGTTTGTCTAGTAAAATCTTCTTGCTTAAACCCTAAGCCTTTTAACGCCTTTTCTACTTCGGCATCGTAGTTTACATCTTCAAGGGCATAATATTTCTCTCCTAAATCTGAAACACGCTCAATAATTTTCATGTATTCATCAGACTCATAATCAGTTCGTATTTCTAACTGCTTATTCAAGTCTTCCATTTCGTCGCGCAAAGTAAACACATGACTAAAAGCCTTTGAAGCTTCATCAAAAACAGTGGTATCATCTTCTGTTAATAAATGCTGTGGTAAATAAGCAATTACGGCATCTTTAGGGCACCTAACATTACCGCGAGTTGCATTTTGCACACCTGCAATAATTTTCATCATGGTAGATTTTCCAGCTCCATTTTTCCCCATTAGGGCTATTTTATCATTTTCATTAATAGTAAACGACACATCGCTAAACAAGGTATGCCCACTAAACTCTACTGCTAAATTATCTACTGAAATCATATTATATGTATAAGAAAGCGCAAAACTAACAAAACAGAATCATTAGAAAACATAATAATTTCAAAAAATATATAATGCCTTAGTAGGCCTTTGTAAACATAGCACTCCATATTAAATATATAAAAGCCTACCACTAATAAAACACTAAACAATAGAAGCTATAATTTTTCATTTTACAACTTTAAAGGGAACTAAAAATGCATAATAAAAATGCGGAGAGAAATAAATTTACTCCGGTTTTTTTACTCATGTTTATAAAAGCCTGTTAAAACCTTAAATATCAATACTTTTAATTTTCAAAAAAGAATACAGCACACTATTTGGTAATCAAATATTTAATCGTAAATTTGCAAACTCTTTTTGAAAGAGGAATGTTTAATAATTAAAAAATCAATAGTGTGGACACATTAAGCTACAAAACGATTTCAGCAAACAAAGCTACTGTTAATAAAGAGTGGGTTTTAGTTGATGCTGAAGGTCAAGCGCTTGGTCGTTTAGCTTCTAAAGTTGCAAAACTAATTAGAGGAAAACACAAGCCAAATTTCACACCTCATGTTGATTGTGGAGATAACGTAATTGTTATTAACGCAGACAAAATCACATTATCTGGAAACAAATGGACTGAGAAGTCATACATTCGTCACACCGGATACCCAGGAGGTCAAAAAAGTTTAACTGCTACAGAATTGTACGGAAAAGATCCTGCAAGAGTAGTAGAAAAAGCGGTTAAAGGCATGTTACCTAAAAACAAATTAGGAGCAGCTTTATTTCGCAATTTAACAGTTGTTGTTGGAACAGAGCATGCACATGCAGCTCAAAAGCCGAAAGCAATAAATCTAGAAGAATTTAAATAACATGGAAGTAATTCACAAAATTGGCCGTAGAAAAACGGCTGTTGCGCGCGCTTATGTTGCCCCAGGAAAAGGTAACATTACAATCAATAAAAAAGACTTAGCTAATTATTTTACTACTGCTACTTTACAGTACAAAGTAAAACAACCTTTAGTTTTGACTAACAATGACGCCAACTTTGATATTACAGTTAATGTATATGGAGGTGGTATTACTGGACAAGCAGAAGCTGTTCGTTTAGCTCTTTCACGCGTTATGTGTGAGATAGATGCTGAAAACAGACTTATCTTAAAGCCAGAAGGTTTATTAACAAGAGATCCAAGAATGGTTGAACGTAAGAAATTCGGTCAGAAGAAAGCTCGTAAGAAGTTTCAATTCTCAAAACGTTAATATCCTGGACATGGTTCAGGATCTGTATTACAGATTTTTTTATCATTTTCAAACTATAAAAATAAATTAAAACAGTTATTGTTGTCCGAGTCTGAAAAGGCAGGATTTAGTTTAGCATCTAAATGGTTAAGGCGATTTATAAAATGACCACTTAATCATTGCTATTCAACAGAACGTAAACTATTACAAAATGGCAGTAGAAGTAAAAGAATTACTTGAAGCAGGTGTACACTTTGGACACCTTACACGTAAATGGGACCCTAATATGGCACCTTACGTTTATATGGAGCGTAACGGTATCCATATTATAAACCTTTACAAAACAGCGGCTAAAATTGAAGAAGCTGGAGCAGCACTTGCAAAAATTGCAGCTTCAGGACGTAAAATTTTGTTCGTTGCAACAAAAAAACAAGCAAAAGATATTGTTGCTGAAAAAGCTGGCGAAATTAACATGCCTTACATCACAGAAAGATGGCCAGGTGGAATGTTAACTAACTTTGTTACTATTAGAAAAGCGGTAAAAAAAATGGCTTCTATTGATAGAATGAAGAAAGACGGTACATTCATGACATTGTCTAAAAAAGAGCGTTTACAAGTTGATCGTTTAAGAGCTAAGTTAGAGAAAAACTTAGGTTCTATTACAGATATGACGCGTTTACCAGGTGCTTTATTTGTTGTAGATATTAAGCGTGAGCATATCGCGATTAAAGAAGCTCAAAAATTAAACATTCCTATTTTTGCAATGGTTGATACCAACTCTGACCCACGTCAAGTTGATTATGTAATTCCTGCAAATGACGATGCTTCTAAATCGATTGATAAAATCTTAACGCATGTAGCATCTGCAGTATCTGGTGGATTAGCAGAACGCAAAGCAGAAAAAGACGCTTCGGCATCAGCCAAAGAAGCTCCTAAAGCTAAAGCAGCTCCAGCTAAAAAAGCAGTAGCTGAAGAAGAAGAATAAATAACATTAATACAACAATAATTAAGTCGTTTAATTCTTTTCTTTATAGAAAATTATATTGAACGACTTTTTTAAATTATAACTACTATGAGTACTACAGTAAAAGTTACAGCCCAAGAGGTTAATAAATTAAGACAAGCAACTGGTGCAGGTATGATGGATTGCAAAAAAGCTTTAGTAGAAGCTGAAGGTAATTTTGATAAAGCCATTGAAGTGCTTCGTAAAAAAGGACAAAAAGTAGCTGAAAAAAGAGCCGATAGAGATTCATCTGAAGGTGCAGCTGTTTCTAAAATTAATGCAGACCAAACTGAAGGTGTTGCTATTGTTTTAGGATGTGAAACTGATTTTGTTGGTAAAAACGAAAACTTTTTAGCACTAGCAAACCAATTAGCTGATATTGCTTTAAACACAAGCTCTAAAGATGAGTTTTTAGCTGCCGATTTTGGAGGTATGACTGTTGCAGAAAAACTAGTTGAACAAACTGGTGTTGTTGGTGAAAAATTAGAAATCAACGCTTTTGAGAAATTAGAAGCTGCTTATGTTGGTACTTACGTTCACATTAACAAAATTGCTGCTTTAGTTGGATTAACTGCTAAAGTTGATAACGCTGAGGTTTTAGTTAAAGATGTAGCAATGCAAGTTGCTTCAATGGGTGCATCTTCATTATCTTACAAAGATTTTGATCCTGCATTTGTAGCATCGGAAACTGAAGCTAGAATTGCAGTTATTGAAAAAGATAATATTGAATTAGGACGTTTAGGTAAAACACTTAAAAATGTACCTTCTTATATTTCTATGGCTCAATTAACTCCTGAAGTTATTGCTGAAGCTGAAGAAGCTGCAAAAGCAGAATTAAAAGCTGAAGGTAAACCAGAACAAATCTGGGATAGAATTTTACCAGGAAAAATGGAGCGTTTTATTTCTGATAATACTACTTTAGATCAAGAGCAATGTCTTTTAGATCAAAAGTTTATCAAAGATGAAAAGAAAACTGTTGCAGATTACGTATCTTCTTATGGAGATGTTGAAATTTCAGGTTTCAAACGTGCTTCTGTAGGATAAACTATTCCGCGAAAGCGCAATACTATAAAAATAAAAACCACTATTCTTTAATAAGAGTAGTGGTTTTTTTTTTATGACAAATATTTAATACTTTAGAAAGTAATTATAACCAAAGATAATTTACAAGTGTTTTTCTAAATCACTCAAATTTAATACTTTGCTTTCTTTATGTAATATTAAACGTTCATGATTTATAGACTCGTCCGTTTTTAAGTTTAAAGTATAACCTTTACCTATAATGCTATCAATATTTATACGCTTTTCTATTAAATTAAGTGATGCATATATTCTCATTTTACCCTTAAAATAATACTCTATCGTGTCATTTAACGTCGTTTTATTTTTGGTAATCAATTTGATTTCTTCTTTTTTATATACATCATAATACCCTGTTTTAGAAATAGCTTCAACCTTGACTGACATTAGTGTATTTTTACTCTTAGTTGAAATTTGGTAATCGTTAATCTTATTAACAGGATTAATCAAATATATCTTCTTAGAAAGAAAATCTAAAACAACTCGTTCATATTCCCAAAATAAAGGAATACCTAATAAATTAGAGGCAGATTTATCGATTACATAAGCATCTTTATAAGCAGTATCTCCTACTTTCAAATTAACAAAAACGCTACGCTTTTGTTGATATTTAATATCACTAGAATCTATTTTAACTTCTTTACCTTCACAATTTAAATATGAAAATACACCTTTTGAGCGACCTGCATTAGTAATAGGATATGTATAAGTTTTAGCTAATTGAATACCATCCGTTATATTAAGTATAGAAGCATTACCAGAATCAAATTTTACTTTCTTCTTTTTTCCGTTAAGCTGTATATTAACTTTCCAGCCCATGTTACTTCTAATTAAAGGAATAATTTTTTTATTAGAAATAGAGTTGTCTATAAATGATTTGTCTTGAATAGTCACTTCTCGATTAACCATATCTAAATCCCAGACAAAATTATTGATAACATTGTTACCCAAAATACCTGCAATAGAATCTTGATTAGGAAAGATACCGCAATCACTCCAGGTTTCTTTTGACATAGCTCCATAGCCTATATTTTTTAAATTAAGATCTCCAAAAGAAAGGCTATATAATTTATGTATTGCTACATCTTGTTTTATTGCTTGAGAAGATTTCACATTAAGACTATCAATAGCTTCAGAATTATTATATTTTTCGTGTAAGCTTGTTATATCCATTCCTGTATCAAAAAGCAAATATTTTTCTTCAGAATTAAATATCGTTTTTAAATATAGGTGTCCTGTCTCTGCAACAAAAAAAGGTAGTGTTTGTTTGTGATTGGTATTAGTCCATTCAATAATTGGCTTAACATCATTAACCAATTTATTTTTTTTAAAAGCTCCAATTATCCCAAAGGAGCAAGCAATAATTGATAGCACTAGAATCGACCTACTGTAAATTTTAGTCTTTCTAAAAATAAAACTTATTATTAAACTTAATAATAATGTTGAAACACAAGTCACCATTACATCTAGACCATGCTCTAGCTTTAATGCTAGTATAAAAATCCAAACACAAAATAAGGAGACTAAAATTAAAGTTATAAAGGCTCCGAAAAAACTAAGTGATACCTTCAAAAATTTATTCATAAAATCACAAAAGAAAGCAATATACTACAATAAGACCATGATTTAAACAAATAGACTTATTCCTTTTGAATGATGACTGTATTTAGCAGACACATGCGGGAGCGATAGAAACGGCATCCTTTTTAAAAAATATAAACACTTAATATTATGTAGAACTAAAATTTAACAGGTTACCAAAGTCATTCCTGCATACCAATAACGTTTTAAAAAGATATAGTGGATAGCGCGGTTTTAAGATATTACTTAAACACTTGTCAGCCCTAGGCTGTTTTTCTCTTAGCTTATAAACTTAAAACCCGTCCAAAAAACGCGTTTTATATAAATTCAAAAAATAAAAAAAATGTGTAGCTTTGCCAAAGTTCTAAATCGAAATATAAATAACCGATGAAATACAACAGAATACTTCTAAAATTATCTGGCGAAGCTTTAATGGGAGAGCGCCAATACGGTATAGACCCAGATCGTTTGGCAGAATATGCTCAAGACATAAAAACCATTACCGATAAAGGCATTGAAGTTGCCATAGTTATTGGAGGTGGTAATATTTTTAGAGGTGTTGCTGGAGCAAGTAAAGGTATGGATCGTGTACAAGGCGACCATATGGGCATGCTAGCTACCGTTATTAATGGATTAGCATTACAAGGCGCATTGGAAGATGCCGATATACCTACAAGGTTGCAAACCGCTATTAAAATTAACGAAGTTGCCGAACCATTTATTAGAAGAAAAGCCATGCGCCACCTAGAAAAAGGTCGTGTAGTTATTTTTGGAGGTGGAACAGGAAATCCTTATTTTACTACAGATTCTGCAGCCGTTTTAAGAGCTATAGAAATCGAAGCCGACGTTATTTTAAAAGGCACACGTGTTGATGGTATTTATAACGCCGATCCTGAAAAGGATAATACCGCCGTAAAATTCAACTCTATTTCTTTTGATGATGTTTTAAGAAAAGGTTTAAAGGTTATGGATACCACAGCATTTACTTTAAGTCAAGAAAACAAATTGCCTATTATTGTTTTTGATATGAATAAAAAAGGAAATTTACTTAAAGTAGTTTCTGGAGAAAATATAGGTACAGTTGTAAACGTATAGCTTTTGGCGTAATTTTTGAACCATTTTATATAATTTGAAAAAAGTTTAATACAATGAACGAAGAAATACAATTTATATTAGACAGTACTAAGGAGTCTATGGATAATGCCTTAGCGCATCTAAAAAAACAGTTTTTAAACATTAGAGCAGGTAAAGCTAGTCCTGCCATGTTAGGAAGTGTTATGGTTGATTATTATGGTTCTCAAACACCACTTAGTCAAGTTGCAAATGTAAACACACCAGATGGTAGAACGATAACTGTACAGCCTTGGGAAAAAAATATGCTTCAAGAAATTGAGCGTGGTATTGCTTATGCAAACCTTGGTTTTAACCCAATGAACAATGGCGATACCATTATAATTAATGTACCACCATTAACTGAAGAGCGTCGTAGAGACTTAGCTAAACAAGCAAAATCTGAAGCTGAAGATGCTAAAGTAAGTATTAGAACTGCTAGAAAAGATGCTATGAATGATGTTAAGAAGAATGATGACGTATCGGAAGATTTAAAAAAGAACGCCGAAATAGATATACAACAAATAACAGATATCCACGTTAAAAAAGTCGATGAGCTTTTCGATGTTAAGGAAAAAGAAATAATGACTGTTTAATAAAAAACTTCATTTCAATTTTAAAGGCGGCATTAGGTCGCTTTTTTTTATAAATTATTTAGCTTTTAGCGTTATAACCAATGTTTAAGTATTTTTCGATTTTCTTATTCTTAATAGGCACAACATTAGTGCAAGCGCAATCTTTTAATGAAGAACCTGTAGAGCCAAAACAAGATTCCCTTAACAAGAGAAAGTTGTTAAAAAGCCTTGGGAACGGTTATTTACCATCAAAATACTTTGATGCCGATTTAAGATATTTAATAAAATACAACCAATACGAAGGCGTAAGAACGGGTTTAGGTGTTGTTACGAACAATGCATTTTCTGAAAGATACAGATTAAACTCTTATGCGGTTTATGGTTTTAGAGACCATCGTTTTAAATATAGCTTAGGTGGTGGCATTAGACTTGCCGAACAAACAAATACTTGGTTAAATCTAGCCTACACAGACGACTTACAGGAAACAGGAAGCACAAAGTTTTTAACGGACAAACGCTTTTTTCAATTTTTCGAACCTCGTCTTTTAAACATCAGTCTATTCCATAAACATATTACAAAATCTATAGCCCTAGAGCACGAAATAAGTCATAAATGGCTTGCAGAAACAGAGTTAACTACAAGTAAAATAGATCCTACTTACGCCTATGGTTTCAATGTTAACGGCAATTCTTATCAAAATTTCGATATTACTTCAGCTAAAATAGCATTACAATGGAGCCCTTTTAACACCTTAAAAACTGCAGAAAACAAAAAACAGATTACCCACGAAGGCTATCCAAAATTCTCTTTTCAATACACCAAAAGTTTAAAAAATGTTTTGGGAGGCGATTTTAATTTTTCTAAACTAGATTTTAGGACCCTATGTTACATTGGCGATAAAAAGAATGCTTTTTCAGAATTAACAATCGTATCTGGATTAGCCTTTGGAGAAATTCCGCTAACACACCTTTACCACGCCTACCCTAACAACATTACAAAAGAGAAAATTCTCCAACGCTTCTCGGTAGCTGGATTAAACAGTTTTGAAACTATGTTTTTTAACGAGTTCTTTTCTGATAGATTTACTACTTTTCAATTTAAACATTTCTTGAAACCTTTTAATATTTCTAAAAGTTACCAACCGCAATTGGTATTGATAACACGCTATGCAATTGGCGACATGAAATTTCCAGAAAGACATGAAAATATAACTTTCGATTCCTTAGAAAAAGGCTATACCGAATCTGGTTTTGAGCTTAATAAATTACTTTTTGGCTTTGGTTTAAGCTTTACTTATAGATATGGCGCTTATCATTTACCAAGTATTGACGATAATGTTGCATTTAAATTTACATTTAACATTTCTTTATAAATAAGCCCAATACATGGCAATTAAAAGCATAGCAATAGCTAAGCAACTATTTAATTTTGAATACAGACATAACTGTATCAAATTAATAGGTTTATTTTAATTGTTAACAGGTATTACCCTTGTTTTTTCTACCTTTGCGAATCTTTTTTACTAAGGCATGTTTAAACTTTTTACAAAGAATTTTTGGGACGTTACGGCAAATTTAATTTTACGTAACAAAATTGGTATTTTAATAGGTATTGTTATCACTACCGTATTGTTAGCTCAGAAATGGGACAACATGCGTTTAGCCTATAGCGAAGCTAATATGTTACCAGACCACCATGAGGTAAACATTACTTACAATAAGTTTCTTGAAACTTTTGGTGAAGAGGGTAATCTTATTGTTCTTGGTGTAAAAGACACCACTCTTTTTACTGTTGAAAAGCTAAATGCTTGGAATAACCTTTCGGAATATTTTAAGAAAAGTGACGCAGTAGAAACTGTCATTTCTATAAAAGATCTTCAAAAGCTTATAAAAGATACTGAAAATGAAAAATTCCTATTAGAGCCTTTTATTAAAGATTCTATAACCAGCATAGCTCAAATTGAGACCTTACAAACCGAGCTGTTTGAAAAATATCCTTTTTACGATAATTTTTTATTTAATAAAGACACTAAAACCATACGTACGGCTATTTACATGGATAAAGCCATTGTAAATACATCTGCAAGAAAAGATTTTATAGTTGATGTCTTAATTCCTAAAATTAAAGGTTTTGAAGAGCAATATAACGTAGATGTTAGAATGTCTGGTATGCCGTATATCAGAACACTAAACTCTCAAAATATAGTAGATGAAATTAGCACTTTCATTTTAGCTGCTTTATTAGTGACTTCGTTAATTTTCTTTTTCTTTTTTAGATCGTTTAGGGCTACGTTAATTTCTATGATTGTGGTTTGCATTGGTGTTATGTGGACTTTAGGAATTATTGGCTTTTTAAATTACGAAGTATCGGTTTTAACAGCCTTAATTCCGCCGTTAATTATTGTAATTGGTATTCCTAATTGTATTTTCTTAATTAATAAATACCAGCATGAAGTAAAGCTGCATGGTAATAAAATAAAATCGTTACAGCGTGTTATTACCAAAATTGGTAATGCTACGTTAATGACCAATGTTACTACTGCATCTGGTTTTGCAACCTTTATATTAACCGAGAGTAAACTTTTAAAGGAGTTTGGTGTTGTTGCTTCGTTAAGCATATTAGCCATTTTTATTCTGTGCTTACTAATAATCCCAATTATATATAGCTTTTTACCTTATCCAAAAGATCGTCACTTAGAGCATCTTAATAAACGTTGGATTGGTGGTTTTGTAGACTGGATGGAGCTCATGGTGAGAAAAAAACGAATTGCTATTTATATAATATCTGTTGTATTACTAGTGGTCAGTATTATTGGTATTTACCAAATTAAAACATCTGGGAGTTTAATTGAAGATATGCCACAGGAGTCGGAGTTTGTAAATGACATCAGGTTTTTTGAGAATGAATTTAATGGTATTATGCCGTTGGAAATCATGATAGATACCAAGCGCAAAAAGGGTGTTATGAAACTGTCTACCTTAAAACGCATGGAGGAACTTGAAGAATTAATTTACGAAACTCCAGAGTTATCAAAACCAATCTCGGTAGTTGGTTTAGTAAAATATTCTAAGCAAGCCTATTATAATGGCAATACAAAGTACTATCAACTCCCAACTTCGCAAGAAAACAGTTTTATTTTATCGTATGCCAAAAACTCAACATCCAATGTCGATTTACTTAAAAACTTTGTAGATAGTACTGGGCAATACGGCCGTATTACAACCTTTATGAAAGATATTGGTACCGATAAAATGGAACGTATTGAAGAAAACCTTCAAACTAAAATAGATAAAGTTTTCCCAAAAGAACGTTATGATGTTATCATGACCGGAAAAGCATTATTATTCCAAAAAGGCACAAAATACCTGGTAAAAAACTTAGTAATATCCTTAACCCTAGCCATTGTATTAATTGCCATATTTATGGCTTATATGTTCCGTTCTGGCAGGATGATTATTGTATCGTTAATACCAAATTTATTACCCCTATTAATAACAGCCGGTTTAATGGGCTATTTAGGCGTTCCAATAAAACCTTCAACCATACTTGTATTTAGTATTGCTTTTGGTATTTCGGTAGATGATACCATTCACTTTTTGGCTAAATACAGACAAGAGCTTCAAGCTAATAACTGGAAAATTAAAGTTTCTGTTTATGGCGCTTTACGCGAAACTGGTGTAAGTATGTTTTATACTTCCATTGTATTGTTTTTTGGTTTCTCGGTATTTACCATTTCTAGTTTTGGTGGTACGGTAGCTCTAGGTGCTTTAGTTTCTGCAACATTGCTATTTGCTATGTTATCAAATTTACTACTACTACCTTCTCTGTTATTGTCGCTAGAGCGCAGTATAGCTAATAAGGAGGTGCTTAGGGAACCTACAATAAATATTATTCCTGAAGAGGACGAATCTGAAGCATAAAATTTTAACAGTAATATTTTACAATTTAGCCTAATAGCTAACAGTAATAATATTTGAAAATTTTATATTTACATTATAAATTTTTCAATATGCAATTAAGAACTGTTTCAGAATTACTAACACAAGATATAATAATCCCAGAAGTAGAAATTAAAGGTTGGGTAAGAACCTTTAGAGCCAATCGCTTTATAGCTTTAAACGATGGATCCACTATTAACAATATACAATGTGTAGTTGATTTCGAAAATTTTGATGAAGCACTATTAAAAAGAGTAACAACTGGCGCAGCCATTCATGTAAAAGGTGAATTGGTTGAAAGCCAAGGTAAAGGCCAAAATGTTGAAATAAAAGTTAGTGCTTTAACTGTTTTAGGTGATTCCGATCCGGAAACCTACCCTATTCAACCTAAAAAACACTCGTTCGAGTTTTTACGTGAAAACGCACATTTACGTACTAGAACAAATACTTTTAGTGCGGTAATGCGTTTACGTTCTGCCTTATCATTTGCTATTCATAAATATTTTAATGACAACGGATTTTACTATATGCACGCCCCTATTATTACAGGAAGTGATGCCGAAGGTGCCGGCGAAATGTTTAAAGTTACAAACCTAGATGCCAAAAACCCACCTTTAAATGATGAAGGTAACATCGATTACTCCAAAGATTTTTTTGGTAAAGAAACCAACTTAACGGTTTCTGGTCAATTAGAGGCTGAAACTTACGCCATGTCTTTAGGTAAGGTCTATACTTTTGGACCTACATTTAGAGCTGAAAACTCCAATACATCACGCCATTTAGCAGAATTCTGGATGATTGAACCAGAAGTTGCTTTTATGGACCTTGCAGGCAATATGGATTTAGCTGAAGACTTTATGAAATCGGTTATAACTTATGTTTTAGATAACAATCGTGAAGATTTAGAGTTTTTAGATAAACGTCTTCAAGATGAAGAAAAAACAAAACCGCAAGCCGAACGTAGCGAAATGTCTTTAATTGAAAAATTAAATTTCGTTACCGATAACAATTTTAAACGCGTTAGCTACACAGAAGCTATTGATATCCTTAGAAATTCGAAACCAAATAAGAAAAAGAAATTTAAATATCTTATTGATGAATGGGGAACAGATTTACAAAGTGAGCATGAACGTTTTTTAGTTGAAAAACACTTTAAATGTCCTGTTATTTTGTTTGATTACCCAGCAAACATAAAAGCGTTTTACATGCGTTTAAATGACGATGGAAAAACGGTTCGTGCTATGGACATCCTTTTCCCTGGAATTGGAGAAATAGTTGGAGGAGCGCAACGTGAAGAACGTTTGGATGTTTTAAAAGAACGTATGGCAGCTATAAACATTCCAGAAGAAGAACTTTGGTGGTACCTCGATTTACGTAAATTTGGTACGGCAGTGCATTCTGGATTCGGACTAGGTTTTGAGCGTTTGGTAATGTTTGCAACAGGCATGAGTAACATTAGAGATGTTATTCCTTTCCCTAGAACCCCGCAAAATGCCGAATTTTAAAAAGTATCTTTGTAAAAGTCAAACTTATAATACTTTGGGTATACTAATCCCTTTTTATATATTTGAGTAACAACCTTAAATCAGAATATGCTTAAACAATTTTTACAATTTAAATTATCTCAAAAACTGTCGCCACAGCAAATTCAGTTAATGAAATTGATACAGCTACCTACGCAAGCTTTTGAGCAACGTTTAAAGCAAGAATTAGAAGAAAACCCTGCTTTAGAAGGCGGAAAAGAGGAAAGTAACGACGAACTAGATTCTGATTTTGATAACACAACAGACGATTACGAGGACAATGACTCTATAAATGCAGAGGACATTAATGTTGACGAATATTTGAGTGACGATGAAATTCCAGATTACAGAACTCAAGTAAACAACTACAGTAGCGACGATGAAGAAAAAACAATGCCGTATGCCGCGGGAACATCATTTACTCAACATTTAGTTAGCCAATTAAATACCTATAGACTATCTGACGAAGAGCGTGATATTGCCGAATTCTTAGTAGGAAGTGTTGGCGAAAGCGGATACATAAGACGAGAAATAAGTGATATTGTAGACGATTTAGCATTTACACAAAGTGTTTACACCACAGAAGAGCAAGTGGCGAAAGTGTTAAAAATTGTGCATCAATTAGATCCAGCTGGTGTTGGCGCTAGAAACTTACAAGAATGCTTAAGTATTCAATTACATAGAAAAGAAAAAACGGCAGATACCGAATTAGCTATTAATATTATCGATAATGCCTTCGATCAGTTTACCAAAAAGCATTACAAAAAGTTACTTAATAAATTCAATATTACCGAAACCCAGTTAAAAGATGCCATTAATGAAATTGAGCATTTAAACCCAAAACCAGGAGGATCTTACGCTGGAAACAATAGAATTGTAGAACACGTTGTTCCAGATTTTGCTATTAAAATTGTGGATGGCGAATTAGAGTTAACACTTAACGGACGTAATGCTCCAGAGCTTCATGTATCAAGAGAGTACAACAACATGCTTAAAGGCTATAAAGATGCTAAGGACAAGTCTAAATCTCAAAAAGATGCCGTTATATTCATTAAACAAAAGTTAGATGCTGCCAAGTGGTTTATTGAAGCTATAAAACAACGCCAACAGACCTTATTTGTAACTATGAGTGCTATTATGCACTACCAAAAAGAGTACTTTCTTACTGGCGATGAACGTAACTTAAAACCCATGATACTTAAAGATATTGCAGATGAAATTCATATGGATGTATCTACCGTATCAAGAGTAGCAAATAGTAAATATGTTGATACACCTTATGGTACTAAATTAATAAAAGAGTTCTTTTCTGAATCTATGAAAAACGATCAGGGTGAAGACGTTTCTACAAGAGAAATAAAGAAAATCCTTGAGACGGTTGTTGAAGAAGAAAACAAGAAAAAGCCCTTAACTGATGAGAATTTAGCTGGAATTTTAAAAGATAAAGGTTATCCAATTGCTAGAAGAACGGTTGCAAAATATAGAGAACAACTAGATATACCTGTAGCGCGTTTACGTAAAAAAATATAATGGATAGACTACTAAAGAGTATATCATATATTTTTCATCCTTTAGTAATGCCGCTATTCGGGGTAGTTTATTATTTTTCAATCTCTCCAAGATATTTTCCTGAAGAAATTATACAAGCAAAATTCGTAGCGCTTTTTATACTTACAATAATATTGCCCCTTTTACTGTATTTAATACTTAAATTAATAGGTATAGTAAATACCGTTAACCTTGAAACTACCAAGGAACGTATATACCCATTACTACTAAATAGTGTTGTTGTTATAATCGTATTAAAAAAAATACTCACACCTTCACAATCTCCAGAACTCTACTTTTTCTTTGTGGGTATACTTATATCTAATATAGCCTGTTTATTACTTGCTGTAATGAAGTTTAAGGCAAGTATTCATATGATTGCTATTACCGGAGTATTTATGTTTTTTATAGCCCTTAGCATTCATTTTAGCATTAATTTAAACGATACACTAATTTTTATGGCTGTAAGTACAGGTGCAGTTGCTACTTCTCGACTTCATCTAAAAGCACATTCTTATATAGAATTAATAATTGGATCGTTTATTGGCCTTATTCCGCAGTTAATTTTAGTTACGTATTGGTTATAATTAGGTTTACAGTTTATCTTTCCAAGGTTTAACAAAAAAGCCTGCTAATTTACCTTCAGAATCCAAAAACCGAACGTATTTCAACATCAGAACCCAATTCAAAATAACCTCTAAACCTATATATTTGATAACTTGATCCTTTTTAATTTCCTCTAAAGAATAAAACTCTAAATCCTTATAATCTCCCAAAAGTCCTTTAATTTTAGCATAAGTAGATTTTTGTAGTGTTTCATTTAACCCTGTAACCATTCTTATACTTGCTTCGCTTTCAGTCAACTTATAAAAACCACCAGCTTTTTGAGCTTTAAGGATTCTATCTGATAGATTTTCAACATAATCAACTTGCTCCTCAGAAGCAGAAACTGATACTTCTTCTTGTGCTTTAGTTTTGTTTTGACAGCTTGTTAATAATGAAATTATAAGTAAACCAATAAAAATCAGATTTTTCATAAGCCTATTTATATTTAAAGAATATAAAACATTAAACCAATTTTAATAGCGTTGGTATCTATAGCCTCCCCACCAATTTTAGCTTCATTGGTAAAAATAGGGTTTAAAGCATAATACAAATAAAAATTCCAAGTGCTATATCCCGCACTCAAAGTAAACCCATATTGTAAGGAATTAAAATCATCAATATTGTTATATTTAAAATCATCCGTATCACCTAAATGCTTGGTGGTATTACTAAACACATAACCCACCTTAAAACCTGTGTAAATACGCCAGAAGTTATATTCGGTTGGTGTAGATGTGCGCCACCTAAACTCTATAGGCATTTCTATTAAATGTGTAGAGAATTTATTTTTAGTGTAAGTATCACTATCTTCTAATATGCTGTATTCAAAACCACCCAAACCATCATTGGCGATTAATAAGTTTTGATTAAAGGAGTTCGCAGAATATCCTAAACCTATTCCAATAGCTACATTTCTTTTAGCATTAATAGGCATATCTTTAATAAAACCTAAATGGAAACCTAACGAAAATCCACTTTGACTAAGACCATCTGGTATTTGGCCTAATAAGTTATAAGTAACTCCGGCATAAAACTGGTCTTCCTTATAAAGCGAATCCACCTCCTTTTCGGTACTCTCTTGAGCAAAACTAAAGGTGACAGTGCATATAAAAAGCAAAATAGCAACAAAATACTTCATTAACGTTTATTAATTTAGTAGTAAAAGTAATGAAAATAAAAAGGCGTTTTGATATATCAAAACGCCTTTTTTATAAAATTAAGAATGTAAATTTAATTGTTACCCAATACACTACCCTTTTTAGTGGTATAGTTTATTTTAAGTGCATTAACTTTACGTAACTCTTGTTTAATATCGCCAATTAATCCCATATTAGCATCACTATCAACTTTTAAAGCTGTAGTTAAATATGGTACTAATTCTTCACGTTTCGAAGCGCGTTCGGCAGCAATAAACGATGCAATCTCTTTAACATCAGCAAATTTATCATTTAATTGAATTTTTGCCGAACTTCCGTATTGCTTATAGTTTTCACTTGGTTTACCTGCATAAATATACATTACCAAATCTTTTTTATCTAGCTTTTCAACTTGATCGGCAAACGGTAAATTATTTTCAATCATTAGAGTGTTTTGCCTCATAACTGTGGCCACCATAAAGAAGAATAATAACATAAATACAATATCAGGAAGTGATGCTGTATTAACCGCCGGCATCTCGCCACTTTTTTTCTTATTAAATTTAGACATGTTTTATAAATGTTAAATTATTCTTGTACTTCTGAAAGCTTTTGAGGATAGTCAGCTTTAATCTTGTCTATCTTTTCTTTAAGCTTCTCTTTATTTCCAGGCCAATTTACATCTTTATAATCCGCTTCCATTTGTGTAAACGGCATATTATATAAAGCCTGGGCTCTTGCATCTCTCAACTCATTATAAGCCGCAACCAATTCGTTTTGAACAGATATGTAAGTTTTGTAAGTTGTTTCTCTATTATTTGCTAAGGAAATAATGGCTTTATCAGGATTATCAGATGATGCGGGATCTTTAGCCCCTTTACAATAAGAACAAGACTTATCTCCTCCATTATCTAAAAATTCTTTAGCTGCTAATCTTAAATCTTTAAGTTCCATGATTTCATCTTCAACAAGTAACTGATCTTTACCATTTAATAACACGGTAAAAATGTTTTTTTGTTTGATGACAACATCTTCTTCAGACTCTTCCATCGGAGGAAGTTTACGGTTAATACCCGAATCCGTTTCAATGGTTGTTGTTACCAAGAAAAATATAAGTAATAAGAAAGCAATGTCGGCCATTGAGCCTGCATTTACTTCTGGTGCTGCTCTTTTTGCCATAACTTATTTATTTAAGATTTTTTTTACTCCTCCTAGTAACATAGATCCGATAGCTACAACAGCTAATGCGTAAAATGCATACAATCCAGCTCCTACTGTTTTAGAAGTTCCTTCATCTACATCTAAACCTTTATCTGTAAAAGGTTTTAAATCTAAATCTGTACCAGAAGATATTGCGTAAGACACAAATATAACTGCGGCAAATGCACCAACAGTAATTAATGTCTTTTTAATATCGCCAGCAAACAAACCTTTAATAACAAATATTACTACCAATGCTAATACTATTCCTAGTACTGCATAAGCAACGTAGAGTAAGTTTCCACTCATACCTAAAGCAGATTCCTCATCTCCAGCTATTATTAAAAGAACAATAATTGCTCCAATAATAGCTAAGGCGAAAGCCACTATTTTTAAAATTTTATGTAAACCCATTTTTTGTTTTTTTAAATTATTACTTTTTGTGTCTGATTAATAGATCCATTAACGTAATAGAAGCATCTTCCATATCGTTAACAATACTATCAATTTTAGCAATAATATAATTGTAAAAAATTTGAAGTATAATAGCTACTACTAAACCAAATACAGTTGTTAAAAGTGCTACTTTAATACCACCTGCAACAAGTGATGGTTGCATATCTCCTGCAGCTTCAATTTTATCGAATGCTTGAATCATACCAATTACCGTTCCCATGAAACCAAGCATTGGTGCTAAAGCGATAAATAAAGAAATCCAAGATACGTTTTTCTCTAATTGTCCCATTTGAACTCCACCGTAAGCTACAACAGCTTTTTCAGCAGCTTCAATACCTTCATCAGTTCTGTCTAAACCTTGGTAGTAAATAGAAGCAATAGGTCCTTTTGTATTTCTACAAACTTCCTTTGCTGCTTCAATACCTCCAGAAGCTAAAGCATCTTCAACAGATTGAGCTAATTTTTTTGTATTTGTTGTAGAAAGGTTTAAAAAGATAATTCTTTCAATAGCAATTGCCAAACCTAGAATTAAACATAAAAGTACAATACCCATAAATCCGGCACCTCCTTCAATAAAACGCTTCTTTAAATTTTGATGGAACGAAAGCTCTGCAGCTGGCGTCTCATCTTGTGTCATTGTTGTAACCGTAGTTACAGCTGTACTAGTGTTTGCAATTGTAGTTGCATTAGCAGTTCCGAATGCCACCATTAAAGTTATGGCTAGGATAGAAAATAATCTTTTCATGTTGTACGATCTTAATTTTATTAGTTAAAGTGTTAAAGATATAAAAAAAAAGCAATTAAAAATAAAAAATATGAGCAGAGAGGAAGGGATTCGAACCCTCGATACGCTATTAACGCATACACGCTTTCCAAGCGTGCGCCTTAAGCCACTCGGCCACCTCTCTATAATCAATCTCTAATTACGGGGCTCAAATAACAAAAAAAACTTTAAAGGATAAAATATTTACTGTTATTTTTAACTCATCTCACCACGTAATGCTGTTTCATATTTGGTTTTGAATGTGTTAGCCGAAATATTTTTACTCAATAAATACATCAATTTAGCTATGGCCGCCTCTGTAGTCATGTCTTTTCCGGATATCACTCCTATTTTTTTTAATGCACTACTTGTTTCATAATGCCCCATAAGCACACTTCCGCCCGCACATTGTGTTACATTTACAATATATATACCTTTTAATATGGCGTCGTTTAACAAATTAATAAACCATGGTTCTGTGGTACAATTACCAGCCCCAAAAGTTTCAATAATAACTGCTTTTAAGCCCGAAACATTAAAAATAGTTTCTAAAACGACTTTTGATATACCGGGATACAGCCTTACAACTGCAATATTTTCATCTAATTTTTTATTAACCTTAAGTTGTTTTGCTTCATTTGGTTTTAATAAATGCTCTTTATTAATTTTTAAATGCACACCTGATTCAGCTAAATCGGGATAATTAGAGGATACAAATGCCTGAAAATGTTCAGCATTTAATTTTGTAGTTCTATTACCTCGATATAGTTTATACTCAAAATACAAACACACCTCTTTAACTACGGGCTTTGCTTCGCTTTGTAATGAAGCCACCTGAATAGACGTTATTAAATTCTCTTTAGCATCGGTTCTTAAATCCCCTATTGGCAACTGAGACCCAGTAAACACAACTGGTTTCGCTAAGTTTTCGAGCATAAAACTTAATGCTGAAGCCGAATAACTCATGGTATCGCTTCCGTGAAGGATAACAAAACCATCAAAATCTTGATAATTGGTTTCTATAATTTCGGCTATTTGAACCCAATATTTAGGTTGCATGTCGCTTGAATCAATGGGGATTTTAAAAGACACTGTATCAATATCGCAATCTAACAATTGTAATTCGGGGATTCTATCTAATAAATTTTTAAAATTGAAAGCTTTTAAAGATCCAGTTTTAAAATCCTTAACCATCCCTATTGTACCTCCTGTATATATAAGAAGAATTTTTACCTTAGATTTTATCATTCTTAAATTTTAAAAATATCTTTAGAGTTTTCGGTTGTAACTTGAGCTATCTCATCTAAAGATACGTTATATATATCTGATAGCTTCTCTAAAACCTTTACTATATATCCACTTTCGTTCCGTTTTCCCCTATAAGGCACCGGTGATAAATAAGGTGAATCCGTTTCTAACACAATATGTTTTAAGGGAATGTCATTTAAAAACTGATCTATTTTTCCATTTTTAAACGTAGCTACTCCACCAATACCTAATTTCATATTATATGATATGGCTTGGTGTGCTTGTTCTAGTGTGCCCGTAAAACAATGAAAAATCCCAAACAAATCGTCTCCCTTTTCACTTTCTAAAACTTCAAAAATCTCATTAAAAGCCTCTCTACAATGAATTACTATTGGCAGTTTATACTTTTTTGCAAGTTGTATTTGATGTTTGAATGCTTTCTTTTGAATATCCAAAGTCGACTTATCCCAATATAAATCGATACCTATTTCGCCAACGGCATAAAACTTTCGCGATGCTAGCATCTCTTCAACATGATTAAGTTCTTCCTCAAAATTGTCCTTAACATGTGTTGGGTGTAGTCCCATCATTAAATATACATGGTTAGGGTAATCTTTTTCAAGCTGAAGCATAGATTTTGTATAGGTTGAATCGATAGCAGGAATAAAAAATCTAGAAACGCCTTGCTCTATAGCCCGCTTAATAATATCGTCTCTATCCTCATCGAAAGCTTCACTGTATAAATGGGTGTGTGTGTCTGTAATTATCAAAGTCATTAATTTATTTAATGTAAAAATAATTGTTTTTATAGGATTATATTTGTTTAAAACTAATAAGATGGAATTGTTGAAGGAATTTCTTGAGAAAAAAGGGTATACTAAAGTGAAATTACACTTTACTAAAACCAATCATTTTGAGATTAAGGCAACAATAAATGGTAAAAAAGGATTATTTATACTAGATACCGGAGCATCCAATTCTTGCGTAGGTTTTGAAGGTATAGACACCTTTAAACTTAAGGCCGAAGATTCGTTAATTAAAGCCGCCGGTGCTGGTGCCATAGATATGGAGACCAAAACATCAAAAAAAAACAAGCTTAAAATTGGGAAGTGGTATAACAATAAGGTTGTTTTAGTTTTATTTAACCTTAGCCATGTTAATATGGCACTTACAAACCACAACTCGAAACCTGTAGATGGCATTATAGGTGCCGATATTTTAAAAAAAGGCAAAGCAGTCATAGATTACGAAAAGAAATATCTATATTTAAAGTTATAAATTAATAGCAATCCAATTCTCTCTCTAAACTAAATGAACACTACAATTGTTATAGCTGATGATCACCCGTTAATGCTTAGAGGCTTAACCGATTTTTTAACCTCTAAAGGGTTTAATATAATTGGTAGTGCAGAAGATGGGAAAGCTGCATACAACCTTATAGTTAAACTAAAACCAACTATTGCTATTCTAGATATTAGAATGCCATATAAAACGGGTTTAGAAATTGCTGAAGATTGCAAAAGAAATGAATTAGATACCAAAGTCATTCTAATAACCTTTGATAAGGAGGAAGAAGTTTATGATAAAGCCATAGAATGCGGTGTTTACGGTTATATTTTAAAGGAGTTTGCTATTGAAGAAATTGAAACTTGTATTAGTCAAGTTGTTATAGGCAAGCCTTATTTTAGCGAAGAAATAGCCTCCTATTTAAATGCTAGCACCTTAGAAAACAAACCTGAAACCTTAGATTTACTTACAAAATCTGAATTAAGAATAGTAAAACTTATTTCTGAAAATAAAACAAGCCAAGATATTGCCGACGAGCTATCTATTTCTATTAGAACTGTGGATAAACACCGAAGCAATGTTGTACATAAACTAAAATTAGATAACAGGCCCACATCATTATCCATTTGGGCAACCTTAAATAAAGATTTTTTATAATATACGTAGAAGTGCGTATTTTTTGTAAGACTTATATCCCTTATCTTTACAGTGCTATTAATTAGTTCTTAGGGAGAATTAAAGAAAGCTCTAGATTGTAATGGTCTAGAGCTTTTGCATTTTATAGACTTTTTTTAAACTACTCATTTTAAAATACGTATAAGTGCGTATTTTTTTTCACCGCCATTCCTTTTACTTTTACAGTGCTATTAATTAATTCTTTTGAGAGAGAATTTTTTAGATACTCTGCACTGTAGCGGTGCAGAGTTTTAAAATAAATTTAAAACCTAAAGAACATGTTCGATTCCCAGATGGAAAAAGAAAACAACACACTTAACAAATGTATTATAATAGGGTTAAGCATTTTAGCCGTTATTGTAGTCGCAATAAATCTTATTGTCTGTTTTAGTTAGTGTCGTCAAATTTGTCCCAAAACATTCGACCAAAAAAAAAGGTGTTACAATAGTATTGTAACACCTTTTTTTTATTTAGTTTATTTAATACTATAACTCTAATGCTTTTTTAACATCGTTATTCATTAATAATTCTATTGGGTTTTCTAGTGCCTCTTTAACTGCAACTAAAAAGCCTACACTTTCTTTACCATCAATAATTCTATGATCGTAAGATAGAGCAACGTACATAATTGGACGAATTACAACCTGACCATCAATAGCAACAGGGCGCTCAACAATATTGTGCATTCCTAAAATTCCACTTTGTGGAGGGTTAATAATTGGAGTAGATAACATACTTCCAAATACACCACCATTTGTAATAGTAAATGTACCACCTGTCATTTCATCAACAGTAATTTGACCATCTCTTGCTCTAAGCGCTAAACGTTTTACTTCAGACTCAACGCCTCTAAAGCTTAAGTTTTCGGCATTACGAATTACGGGCACCATTAATCCTTTTGGACCTGAAACAGCAATACTAATATCGCAAAAATCATATGATAACATTTCTTTACCATCCATCATTGAATTAACTGCTGGATACATTTCTAATGCTCTCACTACAGCTAGAGTAAAGAAACTCATAAACCCTAATCCAACTCCATGTTTAGATTTAAAGGTTTCTTTATATTCTTTACGTAAAGCAAAAATAGGCGACATATCAACTTCGTTAAACGTAGTTAACATAGCCGTTGTATTTTTAACTTCTACTAAACGCTCTGCCACTTTACGACGTAACATAGACATTTTACTTCTAGACGTACCACGACTACCTCCTGTTGGAGTTCCCATTGAAGGTACTGCATTTACAGCATCTTCTTTAGTTACGCGTCCCGCTTTACCTGTTCCAGTAATTGTTGCTGCATCTATACCTTTTTCAGCTAAAACTTTTTTAGCGGCAGGACTTGCAGTACCTGTAGCGTAAGTTTTAGTTTCGGCTGCTTTAGGCGCCTCAGCTTTTGGTGCTTCAACTTTAGCTTCAGCTTTTGGAGCCTCACCTCCTGCTGGTTTTTCTGCACTTGTATCAATTAAACAAACTACAGCTCCAACCTCAACAGCATCACCTTCTTCCGCTTTAAGCGTAATAATTCCGCTAGCTTCAGCTGGTAATTCAAGTGTTGCTTTGTCGCTATCTACTTCAGCAATAGCTTGATCCTTTTCAACATAATCACCATCTTCTACTAACCAAGTTGCTATTTCTACTTCTGTAATAGATTCGCCTGGAGAAGGCACTTTCATTTCTAAAATCATTTTTTATAATTTTAATTGTATCTGAATTTTATTTTTTAACTAAGTTTCCAAAAACCGCATCAATTACACGGCGTTGTCTACGTTTATCCCTAGTACTAGAACCCGGTGCTGGTACAGAACTGTAAGGTCTAGAAGCTACTTCTAGCTTAACCAAATCCATACGTTGTAACATATGGCTCCATGCGCCCATGTTTTTAGGTTCTTCTTGTGCCCACACATAATTTTCTACATTAGGATATTTATCAATAACGCTTTGGATTTTCTCTAAATGCAGCGGGAATAATTGCTCTATTCTAACAAGTGCAACATCCTCTCTATTTAATTCTTCTCTTTCAGCTAACAAATCGTAGTAGAATTTACCCGTACAGAACACTAATTTTTTAACGTTTTTAGGGTTAATAGTATCGTCTATAACTTCTTCAAACTTACCAGAAGCCAATTCTTTTATACTAGAAACAGCTTTTGGATGACGTAATAAACTTTTAGGAGTAAAAACGATTAATGGTTTTCTGTAACTGCGTTTCATTTGACGACGCAGTAAATGGAACATGTTTGCGGGTGTTGTACAATCTGCTACAATCATATTATCATCACCACATAATTGCAGGTAACGTTCTATTCTTGCAGATGAGTGCTCGGATCCTTGACCTTCATAACCGTGAGGTAAAAGAACCACAATACCGTTTTGAGCTTTCCATTTATCTTCGGCAGCCGCTAGATATTGATCGAATATAATTTGAGCTCCATTACTAAAATCACCAAACTGTGCTTCCCAAATGGTTAATGTATTTGGGTTTGCCATGGCATATCCATAATCGAAACCTAATACACCGTATTCTGATAAAAAGGAATTATAAATATACATTTCCCCTTTACTCTCTGGATTTGTATTTAACAGATTAATACGTTCTTCTGAAATTTCATCGCGTAAAATAGCATGACGGTGGCTAAAAGTACCACGTTCCACATCTTGACCCGATATACGAACATCGAAACCTTCTTCTAGTAAACTTCCGTATGCTAAAGTTTCGGCCATTCCCCAATCTAAAGTATCACTTTCAAAAACCATTTTTTCACGACCAGCAAGAATACGTTCTGCTTTTCGTAAAAACTTAACACCTTCAGGTACTGTTGAAACTACTTTTGAGATACTTTCTAATTTTTCTTTTGAATACGAAGTATCTTCCGGTTTAAGCATGGCATCTACACCTTGTCTCTCAAAATCCGTCCAACGTTCCTGCATAAACTCGCGAACCTTAGAAGATTTTGCTTTTTTAGACTTCGTGTACTCACTTTCTAGAGTGTCTTTAAAATCTGAAATTATATTATCTACATACCCCTGATCGATAGTATTTTCTGCTATCAATTTATCGGCATAAATTTTAAAAGGGTTTGCGTGTTTAGCAATTTCCTTATATAATTTTGGTTGTGTAAAACGAGGCTCATCACCTTCATTATGACCATATTTCCTATAGCCTAATAAATCGATATACACATCTTTTTTATAACGCATTCTGTATTCTAACGCTAATTCAACAGCATGAACTACCGCTTCGGCATCATCAGCATTTACATGCATAACTGGAGATAAAGTAACCTTTGCAACATCTGTACAATAGGTACTAGAACGTGCATCTAAATAGTTAGTTGTAAATCCAATTTGGTTATTTACAACTATATGTAAAGTTCCTCCTGTTTTATAACCAGCCAACTGACTCATTTGAGCAACTTCGTAAGCAATACCTTGTCCTGCAATTGCAGCATCTCCATGCACAATTATTGGAAGTATTTTAGAATCGTCGCCATCATAATCGCTATCAATCTTTGCTCTAGTAATACCTTCGGCAACAGGAGCAACGGTTTCTAAATGCGATGGATTAGGCACCAAATTCATCTTAATATTTTTACCGTTTTGATACGTTTTATCGAGTGTTAAACCTAAATGGTATTTTACATCACCATCAATATCTGCATCTTCAAAATCTTTACCATCAAACTCACTAAACAGCTCGTTAACAGGTTTTCTAAAAATATTAATTAGCGTACTTAAACGCCCACGGTGTGCCATACCAAGTACACACTCCTTAACACCATGTTTTTCAACGGCATAAAAAAGCACGTTACTAATAGCTGGAATTAAGGATTCGCCACCTTCCAATGAGAAACGTTTTTGGCCTACATATTTAGTTTGCAAAAAGTTTTCGAAAGTAACGGCTTGGTTTAATTTCGAAAGAATATATTTTTTTGTTTCAGCTGAAAAATTTGGCTGATTATCATTTTTATTAAGTTGTTCTTGCCACCATGCAATTACTTCTGGATTACGCAAGTACATATACTCAATTCCTATGGAACTACAATATATTTTTTCTAAATGAATAATAATTTCACGAAGGGTTTTAACACCAATCCCTAAAATATCTCCGGCATTAAAAACGGTATCTAAATCGTTTGCGCTAAGTCCAAAATTTTCGATTTCTAAAGTTGGTTGATAAGTACGTCTTGCACGAACCGGATTTGTTTTTGTAAACAAATGCCCACGCATTCTGTAACCATCAATTAATCTTACAACTTGAAATTCTTTTTGAACTTGTTCTGGTATTTGAGTAGAAACACCTTCAACAATTTCACCTTCTAATCCGTAATTATCACTACCAAAATCGTACCCTTGAAAAAAGGCTCTCCAACTTGGCTCGACTGAATCTGGACTTTGTTGATACTGTTCGTATAAATCAGCGAAATATGCTGTATGTGCTGCGTTTAAAAATGAAAATTTATCCATTGTTATTTGTAATCACGTATAGTTTAATCAAAATATTCACCAAAAATACAACTTTTACTAAAATTAGATGATTCTTTAACTATATTTATGGCAAATAATATTCAATTAACGAATATGCCTAAAATTTTGTTAATTTTTTAAAGATTTCACGCCGCTATGAATTCAATTCTTTTAATAAATAAAAAAATCGCTCTTCTTTTCACCATACTTTTATTTTGCTCTTTAAATGTTAAAGCCCAAGATACACCATCGGATTTCTGGGACCACGTGAGATTTGGCGGAGGTTTAGGTTTAAATTTTGGCGATGGCTTTTTTAGCGCTACAGTAGCCCCGAGTGCTATTTATGAATTTGATAATAATTTTTCGTTAGGATTAGGATTAAATGCTACATTCAACAACCAAAAAAACGCTTATAAATCTACTATTTTAGGAGGAAGTTTAGTAGCGCTATATAATGTAATAAGAGAAGTACAACTTTCTGCAGAATTTGAGCAACTTAATGTTAACCGCCGCTACAATACTAATATTGACCTTCCTACAGATAATTATTGGATTCCGGCGTTGTATTTAGGAGCCGGTTATAGAAGTGGTAATGTTACATTAGGTATAAGATACGATGTTTTATACGACACCGAAAAAAGTATTTATGCAGACCCTTGGGCGCCTTTTGTTAGGTTTTATTTTTAAGTAAAAAACTAGTACCCAAAAATACAATCTATTATTAAATGTACTTAATTAGAGCTTTTACAAAAGAGCTTTATTAAAACACGTACAGTAACTTCTTTTAACCAAACACTTCACCCTAAAACAAACAATAAATTAATCTAAAAGCAGATTAATTTAATTGGCTATTTCCTTGTACTCCACAAGCATTAAAACAACTAAAACACTACATCTTTAAAGGTATTTGAACACACTTTCTATAGTGAATTTTTAAAAAAGACAATTTTATCCTAAATATGATTTATATCATAAAATTAGTTGTTTTAACACAATACATTTGACTACTAAAATTAAAATAAAATGAAAACAACACTAAAAATTTTAACTACCTTATTAATAGTACTTCTTATTAGCTGTGGCGGAAAAGAAGAAAAAAAGAAAGCTGGTTTTTCTTATGACAAGAAAGAAACCACAGAAACTAAAGCTGCCCCTAAAGCAGAAAAAACGCCTCCCTCAAAAAGGGTAGATTTAAGTAATAAAGGCGTTGGGCCAATAACTTCATTAGAATTACCTGCCGAAATTGATCAAAATATGGTAACACACGGTGCCGATGTTTACAAAAAAATGTGTACCGCATGCCACAGAGCCGACAAGAAGTTTATCGGTCCTGCACCAACAGGTATATTAGAAAGAAGATCTCCAGAATGGGTAATGAACATGATACTAAACCCGGAACAGATGGTAAAAGAAGATCCATTAGCGAAAGATTTATTAATGGAATTTAATGGCGCTCCTATGGCAAACCAACATCTTACTAAAGAAGAAGCAAGAGCTGTTTTAGAATATTTTAGAACCTTAAAATAAAAATAATGAAACTAACTAAATACCTGTTTTTGGTCTTTGCAGTTGCAGTGCTTTTCTGCTCGTGTAAAGAGGCTAATAAAGAGGTTTCAACCACAGCATCAGAAGCACAACTTGAAACACAGTCTACAGAACGCACTGGTCAAGCTTTTATTGAAGGAGATTTAGGAACAACCGTTTTAAGTATTGCCATGGGTTCTAAAGATCACACCACACTAGTGGCAGCTGTGCAAGCTGCTCAATTAGAAAATGCTTTAGTAAATGCGGGACCATTAATGGTTTTTGCTCCAACTAACAAAGCTTTTTCTGCTTTGCCAGAAGGTACGGTTGAGAACTTATTAAAACCAGAAAACAAAGATGCTTTAGCTAATATTTTAAAGTATCATGTAACTCCTGGCAACTATTCTAAAGACTTTTTAAAGAAATTTAAAAAACTTGGACAAGCTAATAACGGTTATGTAAAAGTAGAAGTAGTAGACGGAGAACCTATTATTGGCGGAGCAAGAATACTAGCAAGTATTAAGGCCGGTAACGGAATTGTTCACGTTATAGATAAAGTTTTATTACCTCCAACTGAATAATATAAACACTAATTAAACTATTACACAATGAAAAAAATACTAAAATCAACATTTGCAATTGTAGCCCTTTTTGCTGCACTTACAAGTTGTAATAATTCGGGTAAATCTAGTAATTCTGGAGCCCTATCTAGCAACAACGCAGAAAAAGTATATATAGCACCAGGAGAACACGATTCGCATTACGCATTTATCTCTGGTGGCTATAGTGGTAACCTTACGGTTTACGGATTACCATCTGGAAGAATGTTTAAGGAAATACCTGTGTTTTCTCAATTCCCTACAAATGGATATGGATATTCTGAAGAAACAAAACCCATGTTAGAAACTTCTTTTGGCTTTGTGCCTTGGGACGATTCGCATCATCCAGACATTTCTCAAACTAAAGGAAAATTAGATGGTCGTTGGGTGTTTATTAATGGTAACAACACCCCGCGTATTGCCAGAATTAGTTTAACCACTTTTGAAACTGAAGAAATTATTGAAGTTCCAAATAGCGCTGGTAACCACAGTTCTTCATTTATAACGGAAAACACAGAGTATGTAGTTGCAGGAACTCGTTTTTCGGTACCTATTCCTCAATCAGATATGTCTATTAAAGACTATAAAGGCAACTTTAAAGGCGCTTTATCCTTTATTTCTGTAGATCCTGAACATGGGCATATGGATATTAAATTTCAAGTGTTAATGCCAGGTTTTAACTACGATTTATCGCACCCTGGACGTGGAAAATCTCATGGTTGGTTCTTCTTTACAACATATAATACTGAAGAAGCAAACTCGCTATTAGAAGTGAATGCATCTCAAAATGACAAAGATTTTATTGCAGCTATAAACTGGAAAAAAATTGAAGAATATGTAAATAATGGTGGTGGTAAAATGATGCCAGCAAGTTACGCACATAACATATATAACGATGATACCCATACAGCAACCTCCACATTAAAAAAAGAAGTACGTGTGGTAAATCCATCAGATGTTCCTGGAGCTGTGTACTTAATCCCAACGCCAAAATCACCTCATGGATGTGATGTGGATCCTTCTGGAGAGTACATTGTTGGTAACGGTAAACTGTCTGCTAATTTAACAGTGCATTCATTTACAAAAATGCTAGACGCTATTAAAAACGAAAAATTTGCAGGAGAAGCTTACGGAATTCCAATATTAAATTTCGAAGATGTTTTAGCGGGCTCTGTTGAACAACCAGGATTAGGACCTTTACATACTGAATTTGATGGTAAAGGAAACGCATATACTACATTCTTCATTTCATCTGAAGTTGTAAAATGGAAATTAGGAACTTGGGAAGTTATTGACAGAAAACCAACATATTACTCTGTAGGCCACTTAACAATACCTGGAGGAAACTCTGCCGAACCTTTTGGAAAATATATGTTTGCTATGAACAAAATAACAAAAGACCGTTATTTACCAACAGGTCCAGAAATGGAACATTCTGCTCAATTATATGATATTTCGGGTGATAAAATGGAACTACTTTTAGATTTCCCAACACACGGAGAACCTCATTATGCAGCAGCTATTCCAGCAGAAATTATTAAAAACAACTCTCGTAAAATCTTTAAGTTATCAGAAAATCAACACCCTCACAAAGCGTTAAGCGATGCCGATACTAAAGTAGTTAGAGATGGTAAAAACGTTCATGTATATATGACTATGATTCGTAGTCACTTTTCACCAGATAATATAGAAGGTATAAAAGTTGGAGACAACGTATTCTTTCATATTACTAACCTAGAGCAAGATTTTGATGTCCCTCATGGTTTCGCAATGATTGGCGCTAGAAATGCCGAGTTATTAATTGCACCTGGACAAACAAAAACATTAACATGGAAACCAGAAAGAGTTGGTGTATGGCCATTCTACTGTACAGATTTCTGTTCTGCATTACACCAAGAAATGCAAGGTTATGTTCGTGTGTCTCCTGCTAGCTCAAACATTGAATTGGCTTGGTCTTTAGGAGAATAGTTAAGCACTAATAAAACTTAGGGAAATTTTGTTTTAGTGTTTATTTCCCTAACATAAGGCGAGAGTTGACATGTCGCTCTCGCCTTTCTTTTTAAATCACTAAAAACACCAAATAAACTTCAAAATACTTGATTACCAATTTGGTATCACTAGATGATTAATTATCTAATACTAAAAGATTATGAAAAAGGCTGGAATTATAATGATATTAGGATCCTTATTATTACTAGGGCTTTTTAAATTCCCTTTATGGAACATTATGTTAGGTGCTCCACAATATCCTGAACCCTTAGGAATGAATATCTACATTGAAGGTATTAAAGGCGTACAAGAGTTCGATTTACAAAACATAGACGGCTTAAACCACTACATAGGAATGAAAACCATTCCGAAAGCAGAAGATATGTGGGAGTTCTCAGTTTTCCCTAAAGTAATTATAGCTATGGTAATTTTAGGCGTTGTTATAGGACTATTAGGCTATCTTAAAAAAGTAAGTTACAAGTACTTTTTAGGCTGGTTCTTGCTTATGTCTGTATTGGGTATATTGGGTATGTACGATTTTAATAATTGGCTTATTGATTACGGAAGTAACTTAGACCCGCATGCTATTATAAAAGTAACCAATCCTGATGGCACACCAATGTCTTACAAACCACCATTATTAGGTTTTCAAAAACTACTAAATTTCGACGTAACGTCGTTACCACACATAGGCGGTTATTTAATGTTTGTTGGTATGTCTTTAACACTAGTTGCTTTTGGGTTAGGACGAAAAACAAGCCTGAAAAAGACAACACAGTAAGTAACGCTGCCATCTTCAAAACACTAAAACACTAAAAACATGCAAACACTAAAACACTATTCAATTTTTGCATTACTACTATTAATTTTAAGTTGTAATGTATCACCAGAACCTATAAACTATGGAAGCGACGGATGTCAATTCTGCAAAATGACTATTGTAGATAAGATTCATGCTGCCGAAATTGTAACTAAAAAAGGTAAAGTATATAAATTTGATGCTACAGAATGTATGATTAATTTCCTTAAAGATTTTGATACCTCTGAAATTCAACTGTATTTATCAAACAACTACACAACACCCGAAGCATTAATTGATGCCACCAAAGCGACCTTTTTAATTAGCAAAAATATTCCAAGTCCTATGGGTGCTTTTCTTTCCGCTTTTAAAAGCGAAAACGATGCTAAAAATGTGCAAGCCGATAAAGGAGGCGAACTTTACTCCTGGGAAACCTTACTAGCAAAATTAAAAGACTAGTAATATGAAGCATTTGCTAACACTATTAGTGGTCGTTTTAATAACCAAACCATCTATTGCCCAAATGGTTACAGTTTGTAAAACATGTCCTATTTCCACATTAACGGATGGTATTGCACAGGCAAAAGATTTTGATACCATTGTAGTAAAAAAAGGTACATACAAAGAACATAATGTTATTGTCGATAAACCTTTAACTATAATAGGTGAAAAATACCCTGTTATTGATGGTGAATTAAAAGGAGAAATTATAACTATAATTTCAGATCATGTTACTGTAGATGGTCTTTTCATGATAAACGTTGGTAATAGCTATACTGAAGATTTTGCTGCAATTCGTGTTAAAAACAGTAAAAATTTCTTGATTCAGAATTTAGTTTTAGAAAAGCTATTTTTTGGAATTTACATTGAAAAATCAAGGGACGGAAAAGTATACCATAACAAAATAATTGGAGAAGCTGTAGAAGAATATAATTCCGGAAACGGCATTCAACTTTGGTACAGTAAAAACATTGAAATTGAACATAATTTTGTCCAACATGTTAGAGATGGCATTTATTTAGAATTCTCTAATGCTTGTGTAATAAAAAATAATGTAAGTGCATTAAACGTGCGCTACGGGTTACACTTTATGTTCTCAAACGACGATGTATACCAAGACAATACCTTCGAGAACAATGGTGCTGGTGTTGCTGTAATGTTCTCCAAACGCATAAAAATGTTTAACAATATTTTTAAAGAAAATTGGGGAACAGCATCCTATGGTTTATTACTAAAAGAAATTAACGATGCTGAAATTGAAGGCAACATATTTGAAGACAACACCATTGGCATTAATGTAGAAGGCACCAACCGTATTAATTACAAACACAATATATTTAAAAACAATGGTTGGGCCATTAAAGTAAAAGGAGCTTGTTATACTAACATATTTACAGAGAACAACTTTTTGTATAACTCCTTTGATATCGCCTATAACAGCAAGGTTAACGACAATGAATTTAACAAAAATTATTGGAGCAGTTACACAGGCTACGACCTCGATAAAAACGGTATTGGAGATGTGCCATATAGACCCGTAAAACTATTTTCTTATATCGTAAACCGTACACCAGAAACTATTATTCTATTACGCAGTATGTTTATAGATATTATTGATTTTTCTGAAAAAGTATCACCTGTTTTTACTCCAGATGATTTATTGGACAACAACCCACAAATAAAAAAATTAACATGGTAACCATTGAAAATCTACATAAAAAATTCGGTAAGAATCAAGTACTAAGTGGTGTTGATTTAGAGATAAGCGAAGGCGGAATTTTTGCTGTATTGGGTCCTAATGGCTCTGGTAAAACCACTTTAATAAAATCGGTTTTAGGGATGGTAATTCCAGATAAAGGGAACATTACTGTACTGAATGAAAACATTAAAAAAAATTCCGAATACAGACATAAAATTGACTATTTACCACAAATAGCCAACTTTCCTAGTAACCTTCGTGTTAAAGAATTAGTTAAAATGATTAAGGATTTACGCAAACCAACCAATGAGGACGAACGTTTAATTGAGCTGTTTAAATTAGAACCCTTTTTAGACAAAAAATTAGGTAATCTTTCTGGAGGTACCAAACAAAAAGTAAATCTTGTATTAACCTTTATGTTTGATAGTCCGTTAATTATTCTAGACGAACCAACAACAGGTTTAGATCCAATATCACTAATTAGATTAAAAGATTTAATTAAAGCCGAAAAAGCCAAAGGAAAAACTATACTTATAACATCGCATATTATGAGTTTTGTTGAGGAAATATCAGATGAAATTGTATTTATCCTCGAAGGCAAAATTTACTTTAAAGGCACCATTCAAAAATTAAAAACCAAGACTAATCAGCCAGATTTTGAACATGCGATTGCGTCTATATTAACCGATAACCATGCTTAAGATATTAAAATATAGTTTTTACGACCTTATGCGTAGTCGCTGGAGTTACGTGTATTTTGCTTTCTATTTATTGCTGGGCATTGTCTTGTTATTTTTAAATAACGATTTATCAAAAGCAGTAATTACCCTAATGAACGTTATTATTGTTTTAGTGCCGCTTATAGGAACTATTTTTGGTGTCATGTATTATTACAATTCCAAAGAATTTACAGAGCTACTATTGGCACAACCTTTAAAACGATCCTCTATATTTTTAGGGCAATATTTAGGTGTTGCCTTATCCTTATCTATGAGTTTAATTTTAGGTTTAGGTATTCCATTTGTGTTTTATGGTTTGTTTGAAAGTAGTGCCATTTGGGACTTTTCACTGTTACTAATTACAGGTACAATTTTAACCTTAATTTTTACTGCTTTAGCTTTTAATATTGCACTATCCAACGAGAATAAAATTAAAGGTTTTGGTTATGCTATTTTACTTTGGCTATTTCTTGCTGTAATCTACGATGGCTTGTTTTTAATGACCCTTATTTTGTTTGAAGATTATCCATTAGATAAGGTCTCATTAATTGGCACCATGTTAAACCCAATAGATTTATCGAGAACACTCATCCTTTTAAAATTAGATATTTCTGCGTTATTAGGCTATACTGGTGCTGTTTTTAAACAATTTTTCGGAACAAGCTTCGGGTTACTTGTATCTTTTGTTATGCTTACCATTTGGGTTGTTATGCCTGTTTTACGCATTGTATTTAAATCAAAGAAAAAAGATTTTTAATTATGAAACGATTACTATCAAATTCGGTCCTACTTATAATGATTATATTAAGTTTTCATTCATGTAAAAGCAATAACACCGAACCTAAAGCCATTAAGCTAGAAGGTTTAAAACTTAACAATAGCAAAAAGTGGATTGCCAATGAAGAAACCCATATTGGCATGAAACGTATTGATTCTATTTTAACAAATAATACGGCAACAAACGGAATTGTATTAGGCGATATACTTTCAAAACAAACAAGTTATATCATTAAAAGCTGTGATATGGAAGGTGAAGCGCATGACCAACTTCATGTGGTGCTTGTTCCAATGTTAGAAGAAATTACAAATATTAAAGATGAACATAACAGATTAAAACTTGAACAAAAAATCAATCATTTAAAAAGTTTAACAGACACTTACTTTGAATATTTTAAACTTTAATTAATTTGAAGAAAAAACCCCAGACAGTCTTAACAATAAGACCCTGGGGTTTTAAACGTAAAAAAGCTTAACTACACAAACTGTTGTTCTAATTTTACGGCTTTAGGGAACAATATGTTATTCTCTAAATGAATATGTAAATGCAAATCTTTTTCAAACTCGTCTAACATGGCGTAAGTTACTTTGTAAGTATTACATGCGTCTGCCGGTGGGTTGTAATTATTTGTCAATTCCGCTATTTCTCTATAGCGTTCGCCTTCCGTATCATGTTCGTGCTTCATCATAGCAATTGGGTTTTCAACAGTGCCAAATTGAGGTGATTGAATCGCTTCATTTTTAATAGTAGCATTCACCATTCTTTTAACAAATGGAAAAAGTATCAATTCTTCTTTCTTCATATGTGAAGCTAATTCGCCTGCGGAAGCCGTAAACAGATCATTTATTTTAAACAATTCTGGATGACGCTCACCATGTACACGACATAATTTATCTAAAAACTGACGTAAAACAGGAATCTTCTCTTCCACATATCTATGATGCTTCTTTTCTATATACTCAGCCAATAAATCCAATGGCCAAGATTTATAATCAATACTTTCATTTGTACCAGATTTTAAAACCTCATTAAGTTCATCTACTAGCATATTGCTATCAATTCCTTTTTTATCGCAAGCCTCTTCTACTGTTCTATTGCCATTACAACAAAAGTCAATTTTATATTTTGAAAAAACTGCTGCTGTTCTAAAATCATCGGCAACAAATTGCCCTATTTCTTTTTGTGCATCTTTATTTAATGTTTCCATAGCATTATTTTATTTCGGATAAATTTATCCTATTTATATTTAAATTTTTTTAGTCCTTTAAGCCCTTATTTTCGCTATACTTTTAAAAATGAAGCACCCGATTTTATATTAAGAGCCAATTCTTCCAAATTTGTATTTTCAAGCATAAACTTAAGCTCGTCGCGAACGCCTTTAAATTTATCGTGTACGGGACATGGATGGTTTTCATCACATTTATCTAAACCTAATCCACAGGCACTATAAATGGTATCTCCATCAATAGCTTTTACAATTTGCGATAATTTAATAGTACTTATATCACCTTTGTTAATCTCGAACCCCCCGTAAGCGCCTTTTACAGATTTAACAACATCATGTTTTACTAATGCCTGTAATATTTTTGCAGTAAAGGCTTGAGGAGAACTTATCTCCATAGCTATTTCTTTTGGGCTAACGCGTATACCTTCATAAGATTTTGTAGCTATAAAAATTGCTGCTTTTATTCCGTATTCGCAAGCTTTTGAAAACATAAGGCTAATAATATTTTACTACAAATATAAACCAAAAACCAATTAGGACAAAATTATCTTAATTAATAATTATTTCTAAACCAAACTTTCTGCCATTCGCGTTTTAATATTAAAAAGGAGACCTCTTCAGAGAGTTTTAAAATATCATCTCCATTTAGTGCTTTTACCTGTTTTTCTGAAACATCTATAATGTAAAGCAAGCTTAAGTAGTCGGTAAATTTTTCGTGAATTAGTTTATAAACCGTTTCGTGAAGCATCAATTTTAAACTTGATGGTAAAATTTCTTCATGAAAATCCAAATCTATATTAGCTAAAAGGAAGTCTTTATTTAACTGCAGAATTAATTTTTTATATAACTCTAACTGATTGGCTTGTTCAATTAAATTTTCGAAAGTATCTGGTAATTTCATAAACAAGATTCCTAATTAACAGGAAACAAAATTTGATTATTAAACGGTTCTGTTCATTAAATTATTTCCAAAGGATTTAAGTAACTGCTTTTTATCTTCAGCAATATTTAAAGATTCTAAAACCGTAAATGCCTTTTTTGTGTACTCTTGTATTGCGTTTTTTGTAGCTTCGGCAGACCCTGTTGAAACAAAAAACTGTTTTGCAACTTCAATTTTAGTATTAACATCCTCTGGATTAGATGCAAATAACTGGCTTAACTCTTTACGATCACTTTCATTAGAAAATTCTGAAGCTTTTAAATACAAATACGTCTTTTTATTTTCAATAATATCACCTCCAACTTGCTTTCCAAAAGTTTTAGGATCGCCAAAAGCATCTAAATAATCGTCTTGCAATTGAAACGCAATACCTAGAAAACGTCCAAATTCATATATATTATTTTGATCTTCAACAGATGCTTTGGCCACAATAGCTCCCATTTTCATGGCTGCTCCAACTAAAACTGCTGTTTTATACTCTATCATTTTTAAATATTCAGGAATAGTAACATCATTTCTAATTTCAAAATCGACATCGTATTGCTGACCTTCACATACTTCCAAAGCCGTTTTACTAAACAACTTTGCTAATGCCTGAAAAATAATAGGTTCGTAATTTTCAAATAATTGATATGCCATAATTAACATAGCATCCCCAGAAAGAATCCCAGTGTTTATATCCCATTTTTCATGCACCGTACTCTGGCCTCTGCGCAAAGGCGCATCATCCATAATATCATCATGAACTAACGAAAAGTTATGAAACACCTCTATACTTAAAGCAGCATTTAAGGCACTTTTATAATTACCAGTAAAAATATCGGCAGTCATTAAAGTTAAAACAGGACGAAGCCTCTTTCCTCCTAAACCCAAAATATAATTTATAGGATCGTAAAGGTTTTTAGGCTCTTTGAAGGTGGAAAAGTTTTCTAAATATGTGATAAACTCTTCTTGGTATTTTTCTATTGAAAGCATCAAACAAAAATAGGGTAAATCATCATAATTAAAAACTTCAACACAAAAGGATATGTTAAAAAATCATTAAAACTCCGGAAACTTTATTTGTTTTTAAAGTTTCCTGTTGTACATTTGCACCTAATTATGAGAGAAAAAATAGTAAAAAAAGCAACCGACTTGTTTTTAAACCTAGGGTTTAAAAGTGTCACGATGGATGATATTGCTCATGAAATGGGTATATCGAAAAAAACGATTTATGTCCATTTTGCTAATAAAACAAAATTAGTTGAAGCTGTTTCATTTTCTGTTTTCGATTTAATTTGTAACGGTATTGATAATATATGTTGCAACTCCGCAAACCCAATAGAGGAATTATACGATATAAAGATGTTTGTAATGCATCATTTAGAAAGCGAAAAATCGTCGCCCCAATTTCAATTAAAAAAATATTATCCACAAATATATGCAACACTTCATTTAAAACAATTTGAAAAAATGCATGACTCTGTTAGCGAAAGCCTACAAAGAGGTGTGGATACGGGTTTATTTCGTGCTAATATTGACATAGCATTTATATCTAGAATGTATTTTAATGGCATGACAGGTATTAAAGATGGCACTATTTTTCCACCAGAGTTGTTCTCTATGGATTACTTAATGGAAAGTTATTTGGAATACCACTTAAGAGCCATTGTTACCGAAAAAGGCTTCAAAACTTTAAATAAATTTATAACATCAAATCAATCATAAAATGAAGAACAAACTAATATTAATTTTTAGCTTATTAGTTTCTATAACCGCTATCGCACAAGAAACCAAACAGCGTTTTTCGTTAGAAGAAGCTATTTCTTTTGCCTTAGAAAATAATAGAACAGCTAAAAACGCTAGCAGAGATATTGAAGCTGCAAAGCAACAAAAATGGGAAACAACAGCTGCTGGTTTACCTCAACTTAATGCCGCAGTAGATTATCAAAACAGCATAAAACAGCAACTTCAAGTTGTTGAGGCTTCTGCTTTTGGCGGTCCACAAGGTGAATATACGGCAATAGCTTTAGGACTAGAACAAAGCTTAATAGGTTCTGCAACTTTAAGCCAATTACTTTTTGATGGTTCTTATATAGTAGGCTTACAATCTGCAAAAGTATATTTAGAAATATCTAAAAACGCCAAAACCAAAACAGATTTAGAAGTTAGAAAAGCTGTAGTTAACGCTTATGGTAATGTTTTACTAACCGAAGAAAGCGTAACTATTTTAGAGCGCAACAAATTGGCATTGCAAAAAAATCTTGACGAAACCACTAAAATTTATGAAAACGGTTTAGAGGAAGAAGAAAGTGTAGAACAGCTAAAAATAACATTATCTACCATTAACAGCACCTTAAACAACAGTATTAGGTTAAAAAAAGTAGCCTACCAGATGCTTAATATTACATTAGGCCTAGATATTGAAAACGAAACGGTACTAACAGATAATCTAGAAACATTAACAGCCCAAAACATCGATTTAGCATTTACAAATGATCCGTTTTCAATAGAAAACACAATAGATTATAAAATTGCCGAAAACGATAAAACCTCTAAGGAGCTATTGCTAAAATTAGAGAAATACAAAAACTTACCAACACTTAGCGCTTTTTTATCAGGAGGATATGCCTCTTATAGCCCAGAGTTTACCTTTCTAGATAGCGACCAAAAATATTATGGCTTCGGTATTTTTGGAGCCAAATTAAGTATTCCAATTTTTACCTCTGGAGCATCCAATTCTAAAATACAACGTGCTAAAATTAATTTAGAAAAAGCCGAAGACGACCTAACGGAAACCGAACAACAATTAAAATTACAAATTGCATCGGCAAAAAGTGATTATCAATTTGCTATTGAAGAATATAGCATTAAGAAAGAGAATTTAAATCTGGCCGAACGTATCGAGAAAAAAAATCAAACTAAATTTTTTGAAGGTATTGCATCTAGCTTCGAGTTAAGACAAGCACAAACGCAACTCTACACCGCACAACAAGAATTTTTACAAGCCATGCTAAATGTTATAAACAACAAAGTGGCGCTAGAAACCATTACAAACCAAGAGCTATAAACCCAACCAAAATTAAGTGAATTTAATAAACGTAACAACCATGAAATACATATATCTAACATTTTTAAGTGCTTTTATTCTAACCTCTTGTGGAGGTGAAGGAAAAAAATCTGTTGAAGACATTATTGCTACAAACGATTTAGAACTTATTAGAACTAAAAAAAGCGAACTTGAAGTTTCTGCTCAAGAAATTTCAGAAAAACTAAAACAATTAGAACAATCTATTAAAAGTTTAGATCCTCAAGAAAAGATTCCTTTAATAACAACCTTTCATGCTAAAGAGGCTGTTTTTAATCACTTTGTAGAATTACAAGGTAACGTAAACACAAAACAAAACTTACTAATCTATCCGGAATTCTCAGGTGTATTAACTCAAGTTTATGTTAAAGAAGGACAAAACGTTAAGAAAGGACAAATTTTAGCTAAAATTGATGATGGCGGATTAGGCCAGCAATTAGCACAGTTAAAAATTCAAACCGAATTAGCTAAAACAACTTATGAGCGTCAAGAACGTTTATGGAAGCAAAATATAGGTAGTGAAATACAATTTTTACAAGCCAAAGCATCTTATGAGGGACAGCTAGAAGCTACAAAACAACTAGAACAACAAGTCGCAAAAACCGTTGTTCGCGCTCCATTTTCGGGTACTATCGACGATGTTATTACAGATCAAGGTAGTGTTGTAGGTCCGGGTCAAACTATGTTATTTCGAATTGTAAACCTAGACGATATGTACATTGAAACAGAAGTGCCAGAGCGCTATGTTTCAGATATTGTAAATGGTAAAGAAGTTAAAGTAGAGTTCCCTGTGCTTGGAAAAAGCATAGATGCTAAAGTTCGTCAAGCCGGAAACTTTATAAACCCTTCTAACCGTACGTTTAAGGTAGAAGTTGCTATTGCTAATAAAGATAAAGACATTAAACCAAACCTTACAGCAAAGCTTAAAATTAACGATTACACCAACCAAAAGGCCATACTAATACCGCAAAGTATTATATCAGAAAATGCAGAAGGTCAGCAATACGTGTACACCATTACCAATAAAGTTGAAAATAAAGCCAAAGTAAAACGTGAGTTTATTGAAACCGGAAGAACTCAAGGTGATTATATTGAGGTATTATCTGGTATAGAGAACAATGAAGAACTTATTGTTGAAGGTGCTAGAAGTGTAAAAGATGGTCAAGATGTAAAAGTTCTTGATATTGAAGAGGAAAACTAAAATTAAAGACCAAAATCAATGACTAAAAATAAAAAAAACAAGCAAGTAGATAAAGAATTTGGTTTTTCTTCTTGGGCAATTAATAACAAAACAACCATGTATGTTTTAATTGCACTTATATTGTTCCTTGGCGCAGGTTCTTATTTTAGCATGCCTAGAGAGAATTTCCCAGAAATTAAGGAAACCAAAATTTATATAAGCTCCATTTATCCTGGTAACACAGCCGAGGATATCGAAAAACTAATTACCGACCCTATTGAGGACAAACTTAAAACGGTAAGTAATGTTGTTGAAATTACCTCAACATCGCAAGAGGATTACTCGATTGTAATTGTAGAATTTGACGAAAACATATCGGTTGACGCTGCAAAACAGAAAATTAAAGACGAAGTAGACTCGGAAACTGCTGGCGAAGATTGGCCAACATTTAATGGCGCTAAAGTGGAACCTAATGTGTTCGATTTAAGTATGTCTGAAGAAATTCCAATTCTTAACATTAATATTTCTGGAGATTACCCTATTGATAAGCTGAAAGAATATGGCGAATTTCTTGAAGATGAAATTGAAAGTCTGCAAGAAATTAAACAAGTAGATATTCGTGGTGCACAAGAAAAAGAAGTAGAAGTTGCCGTGGACATTTACAAAATGATGGCAGCTCAAGTAAGTTTCGACGATATTATAAACACTATAAGTAGAGAAAATGTTACCATGTCTGCGGGTAATTTAATTACTAGCGGACAACGCCGAACTATAAGAATTATAGGGGAAATTGACGAGCCCAAAGAACTTGAAAACTTTGTAGTAAAGGCAGAAAACAACAACCCTATTTATTTAAAAGATGTCGCTGTTGTTAGTTTTAAGGATGAAGACAAAACTACCTACGCCCGCGAATTTGGTCATCCAGTAGTAATGCTGGATGTTAAAAAACGAGCTGGAAAAAACATGGTTGCTGCCGCCGAACAAATTCAAGCCATAGTTAAAGACGCTATTGCAAACACCTTTCCTCCAGATTTAACCGTTACAATTGCCAACGATCAATCTTCAAAAACCATTGGTCAGGTAGACGATTTAGTAAACAATATCATATTCGGTATTATATTGGTTGTAACCGTTTTAATGTTCTTTTTAGGATTTAAAAATGCCTTATTTGTTGGGTTTGCCATTCCTATGTCTATGTTTATGTCGTTAATGATATTAGACCTTTTAGGCTACACCATGAACACCATGATTCTTTTCGGATTAATTATGGGGCTTGGTATGCTTGTAGATAATGGTATTGTTGTGGTAGAAAACGTGTACCGTTTAATGAGCGAAGAAGGCATGAGCAGAATTGAAGCCGCAAAAAAAGGTATTGGCGAAATTGCATACCCTATTATCATTTCAACTTTAACAACAGTTGCAGCTTTTGTACCGCTTGGTTTATGGCCAGGTGTAATGGGGCAGTTTATGAAGTATTTCCCCATAACCTTATCAGTAGTTTTAGGGTCTTCATTATTTGTTGCCATTTTCTTTAACTCGGTTATGGTATCTCAATTTATGACCATTGAAGATAAAGACATGCCGCTAAAAAACATCATAAAAATTTCAGCTATTGTTGGAGGTCTTGGGTTATTAATTTTAATTACTGGAGGCGCTTATCGTGGTTTAGGAACTTTAATGATTGTAACGGTGATTTTACTTTGGATTTACCGCTTATTTTTAAGAAGTTGGTCCAACGGGTTTCAAAATAAAATATTGCCAACATGGGAGCGTATTTACGAGAAATCATTACGATTTGCTTTAAGCGGAAGAAAACCTATTGCGATTACCATTAGCACTTTTGCACTGCTTATAGTAGCCTTTATGGGCTTTGGTGCATCGGTTGGAAGCCAACGTACAAAAGTAGAATTCTTTCCAGATAACACACCAAATCAAATTATAGTTTATATAGAATACCCTGAAGGTACAGATATTAAAAAAACTAATGCCATTACAAAAGATATAGAACAACGTGTATATAAAATCATTAATGATGAAGCTTATATGGACGGTGATTTTAATTTCTTAACCGAAAGCGCTGTATCGCAAGTTGGTGAAGGTGCTGGCAACCCTCAAACCGATGGTGGTTCTGCTGCCGAAATGCCGCATCGTGGAAAAATTACAGCCACCATGCGCGAATACAAATTTAGGCGAGGTACGGATAGTCAAGAACTTCTTAAAAAAGTTCAAGAAGATTTAAAAGACATTTATCCAGGAGTTGCTATTTCTGTTGAAAAGGATGCTGCGGGACCACCGGCAGGATACCCCATTAACGTAGAGTTAGAAGGTGATGATTACAGCGAATTAATTGCTACTGCCGAAAACATGCGCGATTTTATTAATACTAAAAACATACAAGGTATTGATGAACTAAAAATTGACGTTAATAAATCGAAACCATCAATGCAAGTTTTGGTTGATAGAAAAAAAGCTGGTGAGTTAGGTGTTAGCGCCGGACAAGTTGGACAGCAACTTCGTAATTCTATTTTTGGAGCTAAAGCAGGTGTTTACAAAGAAGATGGAGAAGATTACGATATTTATGTTCGTTTTAATGAAGAGAACAGATACAATACAAGTGCTATTTTTAACCAGAAAATAACGTTTAGAGATATGGCTTCTGGACAAATAAAAGAAGTACCTGTATCTACTGTTGCAAAACAAAGTAATAACTCTGGTTTTAGCGCTATTAAACATAAAGATGTTAAACGAGTTGTTACGCTATATTCCGCTTTAGCTCCTGGTTTTACAGATGCTGCAGCCATTGTAGCTAAAATTCAAAACGAAATGCAAGGGTTTACTCAAAAACCAGATAATGTAAGTATCGATTATACCGGTCAAATAGAAGAGCAAAACAAGCAAATGGCCTTTTTAATGGGTGCCTTTTTTACAGGTTTAGGTTTAATTTTCTTCATATTAATATTCCAATTTAATTCGGTTTCCAAACCCGGAATTATTATGATTGCTATATTTTTAAGTTTAATTGGCGTATTTGGAGGTATTGTGGCTACGGGAAGCTCTTTCGTTATAATGATGACCATGATGGGAATTATATCACTAGCCGGTATTGTGGTAAATAACGGTGTGGTACTGCTAGATTATACGCAGCTTTTAATTGATAGAAAGAAACTAAATTACAATTTAGAAGCCGACCAATATTTAGGAAAAAATGATTTAATGGAAGCGATAGTTAAAGGAGGAAAAGCACGTTTACGACCTGTTTTACTTACTGCAATTACCACTATTTTAGGATTAATTCCGCTGGCAACAGGTTTAAATATCAACTTTTTCACCCTATTTAGTGAGTTTGATGCTAATATTTATATGGGTGGTGATAACGTAATTTTCTGGGGCCCACTTGCTTGGACAGTAATTTACGGGCTATTTATAGCTACATTTTTAACATTGATAGTTGTTCCAATTTTATTTTATCTTGTAACCCAATTTAAAATGTGGTTATATAAAGACCGCGTTTCAGATGAAATCGAGTTAATTGAACAAGAAAACTTTAATTTAGACAAACGTTTAGATTAATTAAAACATATTGTAAGTTCTTGATATATGTCGAGACTTTAATTTTGAAATTGTCGTTCGCTTTATAGTGGAATTGACAATACAGTTTAAAACAACTTTCCTATAGGTTGTTTTAAAAGAATCCTTTTGTTCTTTGATCATCAGGATTAGTTAATAGCAAGAAAAGCCCCAACTTATGTTGGGGCTTTTTGATTATTGGCATTTCGCCATTATATTATCTTAATAGTCTCTACCTTAAAATTTAAAGGCTACACTTGCATTTAAAACGGTTCCATTAAAACCAAATTGATTTACTTCCCAAGGGTATTTAAAACGCCCTCCAAGATCGGTAACAAAATCACCTTTAGTATCAATTTCATCTGGATAAACATTAAGTAAATTATTTACCGAAATATTAGCTGAAATTTTTTCGCTAAACTCATAACCAACAATTAAATCTGTAATTACTTTACCAGCAAAAGTTTGATCGAAAGCAGCATCATCTAAAGGCAATGGACCATTTCCTAAATCCGCTCCATTTAAACCATTATTAGCATGTTGCCAGCTAACCTCTCCAAAATAAGTATTATTCAATATAAAATTCCATTTATTTATATTGTAATCCAAACCTAATAAAATTTTAGATTTAGGTCTAGATGAAGTTATTCTAGATTGTTCCTTTCTATTAAAAATATTGTAACCATTTGCTTCTAACAATGCAGGTGTATCAATTTCTCCTTCAATAGTAGTTTCGTTAAAATTGGCAGCCAAAGTAGCGTTTAACCTACCTTCACCTAAATCGATATTAGTATAGTTAACCACTAAATCTAAACCAGTAGTATTCGTATTTACAGCATTTACGAAAAATTTTAAACTTGTAATAGAATTAGCTATTAATATAGTTTCCACTGGGTTTGTAGAAGCGTCGTCTCCATCAAAACCAATTTCTCCTGTAAATAAAACACGATCGTCCACTTTTACATTATAGAAATCTGCCGAAACAGACAAATTAGATTTAATTTTATAAGTAATACCTGCCGAAATATTTTTTGATGTTTCTGCCGTAAGTTGAGGCACACCTAAATCTTCTCTAATAATAGGATCTACATTATTAAATGTTCCTTGATTTGAAATACTCCCTCCAGACACTAAAGTCTGTACATTACTTAAGTATATTTGATGTAAAGATGGTGCTCTAAACCCTGTGCTATAGGATGCTCTTAAAGCTCCTTTATCTCCTAAAGAATAACGCCCACTAACTTTCCATGATACATTATCTCCAAAATCGCTAAAATCTTCATATCGCACTGCTCCACCAATTAACAAAGCATCAGATGGCTCCCACTCTAAATCTCCATAAACACCGTAGTTATGTCTATCTGCACGAACAGCGTTTGAAGGCTGCAAACCAGGAAAAGATTGTGCTCCCCCATTTCCTGTAGGATTGTAATAAGACGCGGCATCTCCTGCTCTAGCAGAAAAATTTTCTTGCTTAATTTCTGCTCCAAAAGCAACATTAACTTGACCTAAACTTCTTGAAAAATCTAAATTTGCTAACGAGTTACTAAATGTGTAACCTCCAACTCCAAATTCGGTTGGACTGTTTGCTCCTAAATCTATATTTAAAGTATTATTTACATCATAATCAATTCTATTCCTTCCGTAGGTCCCACTAAAATCAACATCGAAATTAAACATGTTCCATTTAACACCCGCTGTTAAGTTATTGTCCAAAACATCAGTTTCAAAAGTAGGTTGAAAACCGTTATAGTCGGTACCTGCTTCGTGTAATAAGTTATGAGGGTCACCTACCCAATATGGTGCTCTGTATAAAGCAAAACTTTTACCTTGTCTAGTTGTTACTCCACCAAATGTATAAAACTCACCCGAATCGTTTTTAAACGGAATTCCGGCATTAAAAAACAAATCAAGTTTTTTTAATTCAGGCTGACCAACAGTCATTCCTAAATCTGGATTATCTGCTAACCAAGATCCCCAAGTTGGGTCGCCTGCTTCAACACCAATTAAAACATCTGTTCCTGGAGTTCCAGGTCTATTTGTTTTTTCTTGTTCATAATATCCTGCGGTTACATTTAAATATCCTCCATTATCACCTGATAATCCTGTATTTAAATCCACTCCAAAATTAAAACCATCACCTTCCGTAGTAACTCCAGATTTTACATTTACCGTTGTATATTCTACGTTCTTTTTTAATACCATATTAATTACACCAGCAATCGCATCAGATCCGTACTGTGCCGAAGCACCATCACGTAATACCTCAATACGTTCAATAGCCGCTGCAGGAATACTTTTTAAATCAACACCAACTTCACCTTTTCCTGGTGTATCATTAATATAAACTAAAGCACTTTGGTTTTTTCGTTTTCCATTTACTAAAACCAAGGTTCTACTTGGACCTAAACCACGTAAATCTGCTGGATCAAAATGCGCTGTTGCATCGGATATCGTTTGAGTTGAAGAATTAAAAGAAGGCACCTTGTAAGTCAACATTTTATCTATTGTTGGCTGGCCTGTATTGCGCATTTCCTCTAGACCTATATTATCAATAGGCACTGCAGAATCCAATATTGTTCTTGGTTTTGATCTATTTCCGGTTAAAACTACAGCATCTAGCGCTACCCCAGATTGTAAAGTCACATTTAATATACTAGATGACACTTCAATTTCTTGAGTTTCGTAACCTACATAAGAAAAAACTAGTGTATCTCCATTATTTGCGTTTATTGCGTAATTGCCATCAAAATCGGTTGTGGTTCCAACTGTGGTTCCTTTAACAACGACTGAAACCCCAGGTACGGGTTGCGTTGTATCATCTTTAACAACACCCGAAACATTCTGTCCTAACATTAAATTAGACATACCTAGGAACATTAAAAAAACCAGCGGTTTAAAATGAAATAATTTTCTCATATTATAATTTTTAGTTTAGAATTAGTTAATACGAATATATACTTTTTTGACAAAAGACTCAAAAAACAACACGTATATATACCGTTATTTAATAAAAATAACAACGAAATAATATCATTTTACATGTTTTAAAGAACTATTAATATGAAATTAACAAAAAAAACATTGAATTATAAAAAAATTACCAATAACCCAAAAAGACTCATTTCAAGGTGTAATAAAAAAAAAGACATGTTAATTAAAAACTAACATGCCTTTTCTTATTAATATAAAATTTAATTATTTTAATACGAATGTTAACCTACCAAATACATAACGTCCGTTGTTACCAAACTGCGACACACGACGTGAGTAAACAAATTGATTACTGGAAGTTAAATATCCTGGTAATTCATCTGGATAAACATCTAATAAGTTATTTGCACCAACTGTTAGTCTTAACTCATCACTAAAGTTATAACCTATAGTTAAATCGGTAACCACATTAGATCCTATTTCTGGGTGACCACCATCTGTTAAGTTTCCTGTATCGAAAACACTACCAAAAAATGCATTTCTTAAGAAGATACTCCAATCGCCCATTTCTAAGTTATGAGATAAGTTCGCTTTAACTCGAGGTACGGCAAGTTCTAAATATACTCTAGAACCTTCATCAAAATAGTTATCTAATAAACCTGCATCAGTTAAAAGATCACTACCTTTTGTAGCGCCTACTTTTTTAGTTTTTGAGTACGTGGCAGCTAAATTATTAGTTAATCTTCCTTCACCCACATTTGCTTTATGAGAAACAACCACATCTAAACCATTTGTTTCCGTATCTATGGCGTTGGCAAAAAATGCCGCTTGACCAATTCCAAGGTTCGTAAAAATATCTGATAATGGTGTTCCATCATTAGGATTACCGAAATTTCCTGTATATGTAATTCTGTCATCTATAGCTATAAAATATCCATCTATAGTTACTGTTAAATTAGCATCTGGTATTTTAGTAGTAAATCCTAAACTAGCATTAAATGAAGTTTCCTCCTTTAATTTAGGAATTCCAACTAGTTTAGCCGCTCTAGAACTATTAGTAAACGTCCCTACCTCTTGTGCAATTCCTTGGTCATTAAATAATGTATTCGATTTGCTATAAAATTGCTGATGTAAAGAAGGCGCTCTAAAACCAGTACTTAAAGCACCTCTAATGTTTGTATTATCGCTAAGTTTATAACGCATTGCTAATTTACCATTTAATGTACTTCCAAAATCACTAAAGTCTTCAAAACGCACTGCACCACTCATCAAAAACTCCTCAGTAATATCTGCTTCAACATCAACATACAAAGCCATACTATTTCTTCTAGCATCAATAGCATTTTCTGGTGTAAACCCTGAAAACACTTGAGCTCCAGCACTTGCCTGATTACCAAAAAAGTCAGTAACTTGTAACGTTGGGTCTTCAGCCGCAGCTGCTGTTTCCACTTCTCCATTTACATCATACTTAGCATAAGACGACTCTTCACCAGCTTCAATAAAGTAATTTTCAACACGATATTCTGCACCAAAAGCAATATTTAAGCCAGACATAATATCATCATAAAACTTAGACATATCAAAATTAACCGTGTTTTGTTGAAAACCGTTTAATCCAGCATCAAACTCCGTTGGAGATGAAGCTTGTAAGTAAAAGTTAGTAGTATTGGTAATATTGTATGCAAAAGTATTTAAACCCCAAGTATGAGATAAATCGATATTCCAATCATTAATTTTACCTTGAATACCAAAACCTAAAGATTTATCAATGATATCAGACTCGATATCTGGTAAGAATCCATTAATATAAGATAAAGTATTTCCTCTACCAGATGAATGCCCAGGCGTTCTATAAAACCCAGAAGCATCACCATGACGATAAGATAAACCACCAAAAGCATATAATTTGGCTTCACTTTCAGCATCTCCTAAAGGGATTTCTAGGTTCCCCATAAATTGACCTTGATCTAAAGCAGATTGCCCTACACTCATATTATAATCACTTCTTGTTTGTCCTCTTGCAGCTAATTCTGCGTCCGTAACATCCAAGCCAGATAAAATTCCAGCAGTCTGATCTCCAGTAATTGTATTGTATCCTGACAATTCTTCAATACTTGAAGCTCCTGCAATTTGCCCTTGCAATCCGGCATCAAAATGATCTACTTGGGCTGCAAAATCTTTAATAGCATCTAAATCAGTTCGTAAATCTGATAGATTAAAACCAGCTTGATTGGCTTGCCATTCTATAGAATTATAAGCATGGAAAATCGCACCACTATTCGCACGAGCACGAGACGTTCTTTCACGTGTTGTTAATGAACCCGTCATATTAATGAACCCGCCATTTTCACCTAATGGAATACCGTAGTTTAGATCGATTTGAGTTTTCTCTCCATCGGTTCCACCTTCATGATCATTTCCATTTTTAGACATATTAGCACCCGTGGTAATTGCAGCCGTTAGCTCGTTAACATTGTCTTTTAATACAATATTAATAACCCCCGCAATAGCATCAGATCCATATTGCGCAGCAGCACCATCACGTAAAACTTCAATTCGTTTAATTGATGCAGCAGGAATAGCATTTAAATCTGTACCAACAGAACCTCGCCCTGGCGTACCATTAACATTTACTAAAGATGAGGTATGTCTTCTTTTTCCATTTACTAAAACCAATACTTGATCTGGTCCAAGACCTCTTAGTTGAGCAGGATCAATATGATCTGTTCCATCGGCAACTGTTTGTGTATTAGATGAAAATGAAGGCGCCACATAATTTAATATTTGTGTTACCGAAACTTGCGGACCAGCTGTTACTAAATCGGCCATATCAATAACATCTACAGGAACTGCTGTATCAACAGATGTCCTGCTTGGATTTCTAGATCCAATTAAAACCACTTCATTTAAAGCAACTCCAGATTGCATTGTCACATTAATAACCGTACCTGAAACGCTTTTTTCTTGCGTTTCATAACCTACATACGAAAACACTAAAACATCTCCCGTTTTTGCATTAACATTGTATTTTCCGTCAAAGTCTGTTGTTGTACCAGTTGTGGTACCTTTCACAATAACAGACACACCTGGTAAGCCACCAGAATCATCTTTAACAGTTCCTGAAACTTCTTGGGCCATTGCCGATCCTGATAGACCTATAAAAAATAGAAACATCAGACATTTTAAATGTAAAATTTTACTCATAGTTATTATTTATTTTGAATTAGTTCTAGCTAATATATGCATATTATATTGTAATTTAAATACTTACACGCAAAACATTATTTACATAATAGACTTAACTGAGTAAAAACTTCTAAATAAAAAAAACTTAATCGCCTCAACTTTATTGTAAATAAAAATTCAAAAAAAACACATAAACACATAACATTCAGACACCTAAAAAAAAAACTATAAATCACACTACATAAAATTAAAACGTACATTTAACGTTTTATTGCCGATCAATAATTATTTTATTTAATCTAAAAAATATCAAGATCTTAGAAAAATACATCAATCACAATCTAAAAAATAGCACACTTATATTCCAAAAACCTCATTTACTTAAAAAAACATATATAAAAATTAATACTCTACTCTATTTCATTAAATTTGCACATCAAAATTTTACTATGTACAGAAGTCATAATTGCGGCGAATTAACAGCAGCAAATATAAATACAGAAGTTACCCTATCTGGTTGGGTACAAAAGTCTAGAGATAAAGGTTTTATTGTTTGGGTCGATTTACGCGATCGTTACGGTATTACACAACTTGTTTTCGACGAGGAACGTACCTCGAAAACGCTAATTGAACAAGCTCAAAACTTAGGTCGCGAATTTGTAATTCAAGTTAAAGGAGAGGTTATTGAGCGTGCTTCTAAAAATCCAAATATCCCAACTGGTGATATCGAAATTTTAGTCTCAGAATTAACAATTTTAAACAAATCTTTGTTACCACCTTTTACTATCGAAGATAAAACCGATGGTGGCGAGGATATTAGAATGAAATATCGATATTTAGATATTCGTCGTAACCCTGTAAAAAACAGCTTAATATTTAGACATAAAGTAACTCAAGAAGTTCGTAATTACCTTTCAAAAGAAGGTTTTATAGAAGTTGAAACGCCATATTTAATTAAATCTACACCAGAAGGTGCGCGCGATTTTGTGGTACCATCTAGAATGAACGAAGGACAATTTTACGCCCTTCCGCAATCGCCACAAACATTCAAGCAATTGCTTATGGTTGGTGGCATGGATAAGTACTTCCAGATTGTAAAATGTTTTAGAGACGAAGATTTACGTGCCGACAGGCAGCCAGAATTTACACAAATTGATTGTGAAATGGCGTTTATCGAGCAAGAAGATATATTAAATGCTTTTGAAGGCTTAACAAGACATTTACTGAAAGAAGTAAATGGTGTTGATGTTGAAAAATTCCCAAGACTATTATACGACGATGCTATGCGTTTATACGGAAACGACAAACCAGACATTCGTTTTGGGATGGAATTTGGCGAGCTAAACGAAGTAACGCAACATAAAGAATTTGGTGTTTTTAATAATGCTGAATTAGTAGTTGGTATTGCGGTTCCAGGAGGAAACAGTTATACCAGAAAAGAAATAGATAAATTAATTGATTGGGTAAAGCGTCCGCAAGTAGGAGCTTTAGGCATGATTTATTCGCGTTGTAACGACGATGGTTCATTTAAATCTTCAGTAGACAAGTTTTACGACCAAGAGGATTTAGCCAAATGGGCAGAAATTACTGGAGCCAAAAAAGGCGATTTAGTTTGTGTACTTTCTGGAGATACTAATAAAGTGCGTGCACAATTAAGTGCATTACGTATGGAATTAGCAGAGCGCTTAGGCTTAAGAGATCCCAAAGTATTCGCACCATTATGGGTTATAGATTTCCCTTTATTAGAATTAGATGAAGAAACGGGTCATTACCACGCTATGCACCATCCATTTACTTCGCCTAAACCAGGCCAATTAGAATTATTAGAAACTAACCCTGGAGAAGTAAAAGCTAATGCTTACGATTTAGTTTTAAACGGAAACGAAATTGGTGGTGGATCTATAAGAATTCACGATAAACAAACACAAGCCATAATGCTAAAACATTTAGGCTTCTCTGACGAAGACGCTAAAGCACAATTTGGCTTTTTAATGGATGCTTTCGAGTATGGCGCGCCACCACACGGTGGTTTAGCTTTTGGTTTAGATAGATTGGTTGCTATTTTAGGCGGACAAGAAACTATTAGAGATTTTATTGCTTTCCCAAAAAACAATTCGGGTCGCGATGTCATGATAGACGCTCCTGCTCCAATTGATGATGAGCAGTTAAGCGAATTAAGCTTAAAACTTAATTTAAAATCATAAAAATTAAATCCTGCGCTTTGCAGGATTTTTTATTAGTTTTATATCATGCCATCACTAACAAAAAAACCACTACGTAAATTTCTACTCTGGAAATATAAATATATTTCAGAGCGACAATTTATTTATGCACTAAGTATCCTCGTAGGCTTCTTAGCAGGTTTAGGTACGGTAACACTTAAAAACTTAACGCACTATATACGCTTACTTTTTAAGTTAGAGTTTTTTAATAATTATCAAAACTCGTTGTACTTCATTTTCCCAATGATAGGACTGTTCCTGGTGTATGTTATAAAACAAATTTGGTTAAAAAAACATATTGGTCATGGTATATCATCAACACTATACGCCATTTCAAAACTTAATGGCATCATTCCACGATACAATATTTACGCTGCATTAATAACAGCACCATTAACTGCTGGTTTTGGTGGATCGGTAGGTTTACAAGGTCCCGCAGTAAGTGTAGGTTCCGCGTTAGGCTCTAATGCTGCACGCTTGTTTAGAATGAACACCAAAACACGCATGCTACTTATTGGTTGTGCCGCCGCAGGTGCTATGGCATCCATGTTTAAAGCGCCCATTGCAGCCATTATTTTCGCCATAGAAATTTTCAGTCTCGATATTGCATTTGCATCCCTAGTACCTTTACTTTTAGCATCTGTTTCAGCAGTGGTAACTTCTTATATGTTTTTAGGAACCGATGTATTACTACGCTTCCAATTAACCGATAAATTTGAAATAAACGACATTGCATTTTACGTGCTATTAGCAGTTGTTACCGGTCTTGCATCCGTATATTTTTCAAAAGTATTTTTTGGCATAACCAACTTTTTTAAGCAATTTGAAAGTAGAGCCGTGCGACTAATAATTGGTGGTTTAGCCATTGGCACCATGCTTTATTTTGTGCCACCACTTTATGGTGAGGGTTATGGTATTATGAACAACCTTTTAAAAGGCGATCACTTAGCAGCCATTGGCACAACACCTTTCGATTTAGATTTAACCAATATCTGGATAGTTATTGCATTACTACTAGGCATCGGTATATTTAAAGCCATTGCCATGACCACCACTTTTGGTGCCGGCGGCGTTGGTGGAGTATTTATCCCAACCTTAGTAATGGGAAATGTTTTAGGAAATGCGTTTGCAAAAATCATCAATAATATGGGGTTAGACTTTCACGTATCCGAGTCCAATTTCACATTAATTGGTATGACGGGTTTAATGGCAGGAGTACTTCACGCGCCACTAACCGCTATTTTCCTTATTGCCGAAATTACTGGAGGATACGAGCTTTTTGTACCATTAATGATTGTTTCTGCAATTTCATTTGCCATTACAAAATACTACGTATCTCATTCCATATATACCTTAAAATTAGCAGAACGTGGTGAGCTTATGACTCACGATAAAGACAAAAATGTACTTATGGTTTTAGATATCGATAAGGTTGTAGAAACCAATTTTATCATCCTAAAACCCGAAATGAAACTAGGGGACATACTAAAAAACGCAGTCGCAAAATCCTCTAGAAACCATTTCCCTGTAGTTAATGACAATCACGAATTTTTAGGTGTCATCCGTTTAGACGATATCCGCCACATGATGTTCGACACCGAACTATACGACAAAGTAGACGCTGCAAGCCTATTACACGCCGATGCTGGCATTATAAATTACGAAAGCGATAACATGAACGTCATCATGGATAAATTCAAGTCCAGTGGTGCATGGAACTTGCCAGTGGTAAAAAACGGCAAATATTACGGCTACATATCCCGCTCCAAACTCCTAACCGCGTACAGGCAACAATTAATCAACTTCACCCAATAGCATTCAGCATGAGATACATTATTTATATTCTAGCCATTGCCGCATTTACAAGTATCATTTTAGGGTTCTCCCTAGATGTCGAATATTCCGAAAAACTAATAGGTTTCGGCGTAACCGGTTTATTTTTAGTGGTATTTCCATTGTACACCTACTACAGCTGGAAAGATAAAAACATGAAAGATTACATGCTCACCAAAGAAAACCTTGATAAAATGCGCGAAACCCAAAAGCATAAAAAGTATTAAAATTTGGGCGTTCCCCGAAAAGGGTCGGGCTTTCACTACTCAATCTTTTTGTGAAAAGCAAAAAGGATTTCAAACAAACCGTTCAATCCCTAACGCGGGTTAGTCAGCAAAAGACAGTGCACAATTAACATGTATTTAGCATCCTAAAACAACACACCCCTTAATCCCCTCTTATTAGAGGGGAAACTCATGCGCTAAATAATTATAACAAGTATTCGTTTTTTTTAAGGCAACAGTTTCCTTAAGGGAGGTGTAAATTTATATTCTAATTCAAATTCCGTTTCTCAACAAAAAATCGTTTCATAAGCGCCGAAGCCTCCTCAGCCAATACACCCCCAGAAATTTCAGTTTTAGGATGCAACTTGGTATTTAAATTAATGCAACCACGAGCTTCATCTCTAGCACCATAAACTATTTTAGAAATCTGACTCCAATACAACGCGCCCGCACACATTTGGCAAGGCTCTAACGTTACATACAAGGTACATTTATTAAGATATTTACCACCCAAAAAATTAGAGGCCGCAGTTATGGCTTGCATTTCGGCATGAGCCGTAACATCCGTTAATGTTTCGGTTAAGTTATGTCCGCGAGCAATTACTCTATTATCAATAGTAATTACAGCACCAACAGGAATTTCACCTTGTTCAAAAGCAGCTTCAGCCTCCTGTAGCGCTTTCTTCATAAAATAAGTATCGTCAAAAGGTTCTATCATGATAGCAAAAATACAAATTCATTCTTGTACTTTTGCGTTGTGCAAAAAAGTCTATTAAAACAAATTAACACCCCTAAAGAACTCCGTCTTTTAAACCAAAAAGACCTAACTCAACTTGCCAAAGAGCTACGCGAATTCATCATTAATATTGTCGCTACAAAAGAAGGGCATTTAGGAGCTAGTTTAGGTGTTGTTGAACTTACCATAGCCTTGCATTATGTTTTTAACACACCAACAGACCAACTTATTTGGGATGTTGGTCACCAAGCCTACGGACATAAAATTTTAACAGGTCGAAGAGACAATTTTCATACCAACCGCCAACTTGGAGGCATTAGCGGATTCCCAAAACGAGAAGAAAGCATATATGATACTTTTGGTGTCGGGCATTCTTCTACCTCAATATCTGCAGCCTTAGGAATGGCAATTGCCTCACAATTAAAAGGCGATAACAAACACCATATTGCAGTAATTGGAGATGCTTCCATTGCTAGCGGAATGGCTTTTGAAGGTTTAAATCATGCAGGCGTTACAAATGCTAACTTGTTAGTTATTTTAAATGATAACGCCATTGGCATAGACCCAAGTGTTGGCGCATTAAAAATGTATTTAACAAACGTAAAAAAAGGCACCCAAAAACAAGATAATATTTTTGAAGCCTTAAATTTTGACTATTCCGGACCTATTGATGGCCACAATTTAGATGAAGTCATTAAAGAGTTAGAACGTTTAAAAACCGTAAAAGGCCCAAAGTTTTTGCACATTATTACTACAAAAGGTAAAGGTTTAAAACAAGCCGAAGCCGACCAAGTTAAGTACCACGCTCCAGGAAAATTTGATGCTAAAACTGGCGACTTACCTATTAAATCTACCCAAATTCAAGCACCAAAATACCAAGATGTTTTTGGACACACCATTGTAGAATTAGCAAAACTAAATAAAAACATTGTAGGTATTACACCTGCAATGCCCACAGGAAGCTCCTTAAAATACATGATGGAGCAAATTCCAGATCGCGCTTTCGATGTTGGCATTGCCGAACAACATGCCGTAACTCTAGCCGCAGGAATGGCGACACAAGGTTTAATACCGTTTTGTAATATCTACTCCACGTTTTTACAACGTGCTTACGATCAAATAATACACGATGTAGCCATACAAAAACTACCCGTTATTTTTTGTTTAGATCGTGCTGGTTTGGTTGGTGAAGATGGTGCTACACACCACGGCGTTTTCGATTTAAGTTATTTACGTTGCATCCCGAACCTCATCATATTTGCGCCAAAAAACGAGATAGAGTTACGTAACATAATGTACACTGCGCAATTAGGTTTAAAGCAACCTATTGCGATTCGATACCCAAGAGGACGTGGTGTTACTATAGATTGGAAACAACCATTTTCTAAAATTGAGATTGGTAAAGGAGTTACCCTTAATAAAGGAAACAAACTTGCTGTTTTAAGCATTGGCACTATGGCGCAAAATGTTTCCGAAGCCATAAAAGATTTAAATGTTTCGCATTACGATATGCGTTTTGTAAAACCTTTAGATGAAAATTTGCTTCATACCATTTTTAAAACTTATGGGACTGTTGTTACCGTTGAAGACCATACTATTAAAGGCGGATTTGGAAGTGCTATTTTAGAGTTTACTTCTGAAAATGGTTATAAAAATACTATTAAAACATTGGGGATTCCTGATGATTTTGTGGAACAGGGTACTTTAGCCGAACTTCAGGAATCTGTAGGTTTGGATGTTGAAAGCTTGAAGTCGATTTTTAGTGAACTTTCCTAACAATTGCTTCCCAACTATTTTATTTAAATTATTTAATTTCCTTCAGCGCTTAATAACCAGTTTTATTATAACAAACTCACATAAGGGATTACTAACTCATGGAAAATCCGGGATATTTTAAAATGTAGACATTTATTTAATCGACCAATAACATAAAATATACAAATTAGTCTTAAAAGCTACGAAACCACTTTAAAAAAGGGTGTTTACTCATAGAATTGATTAATATTTTACTATTTTTATTACAAATAGATTGATAAAATGGCACATTTTTTAAGTAGAATATTTTTTACTATAATATTCTACACACTAATAATTACTAGCCTTAATGCTCAGTCTAATAATAAATTCTTAGAGCAAATTGGTATTGAGAAAGGGCTTTCATCCAATTATCCTAATAATATTATTCAAGACTCAAAAGGCTTTATTTGGATAGGCACCAACAATGGATTAAATAGATACGACGGTTATCAGTTTAAAATATTCAAGTACGATGCTAACAACACCAATACCATTTCTGATAATTTGATAACTAATTTATTAGAAGACTCTAATGGAAATATATGGATTGGAACCAGTGGTGGTGGGTTAAACCTTTACAATACAACTACAGATGTTATAACACGTTTGGAGCAAAACACAAACGATGCAACGTCCATAAGCAGTAACATTGTAAATCAAATATACCAAGACAGCAAGTCTAGACTTTGGGTGGCCACAAAAAACGGTTTAAATTCATTGGACCCTACAACCATGACTTTTAAAAGTTGGTTGCAACCTAATACGTGCGAAACATGTAAATATTCTATTAAAGGTATCGTAGAAGATCATAAGGGAAACCTTTGGATAGGCGATGAATTTTATGGACTTTATTACTTTAACCCTGAGAGCGGAGAATTTACCAAACCTCATTTAAATTACAATGGAGAACATCGATTACCATCAGATTTTATACATGATTTAGATTTCCATGAAGGCACCCTTTATGTAGCCACAGATAATGGCATTGCATTATTAAATACGCTAACCGAAACCTATGAAAACATTCCTATAGAAGATATTAACGATAAAAATTTAGTAGAAAACGTTTATATATGGAGCCTTTATAATGATAATAATGGAGGGATTTGGCTATGTACAAATGGTAATGGTTTAATACACTACAAAATAGGCACAAACCATGTTTCTATTTACAAAGCCGATGGAAACTCCGATTATAAAATTGGCAATAATTTAGTACAAGATGTACTTGTTGACAAATCTAAAAACATTTGGATAGCCACACGAGGAAACGGATTGAATAAATTCAATTTAAAAAACCTCATTTTTAAACATTGGGAATACGACAGCAACAATAGTAATTCGTTAATAAATAATGATGTTAGGGCTATGCATCAAGATGCCAACGGTACCGTATGGATTGGGACTAGCAATGGCCTAAGTCGATTTAACCCTGCATCTAATTTATTCAAAAATTACATAAAAGACTTTAATTATAAAGCCGATGCCAAAAAACCAAAAATACGAGCTATTTACCGTTCTAAAAATAAAGATTTGTGGGTAGCTACACAAGGCGGCGCACTGTATAAATATCACCAAAAACAAGACCGATTTATATTGGCAAAGGATTTTGCCAATAATCCGTTAGCAACTAAAATACGTCACATTGAAACTATTTATGAGCCAGAAGATGGCATATTATGGCTTGGTACCATAGGAACTGGCATACTTTCCTACAACACAGTAACTAACGAGTTTAAAACAATATATCCAAAAAATATCGCAGAAAAACCTTTACTTAATCTATATGTAAACTGTGTATTAAAACATTCTGAAACAGAAGTATGGATTGGTAGTAACAGAGGATTGATTTTACTAAACACCAAAACCCATACCTATAAATTATGGGATTATACTGAAGGTTGCGAAAACTGCATTGTTGGCAATAAAATTCGTTCTTTATACCGCGATAGTAGTAATAAAATATGGATTGGAACCAGGAGTGGCTTATCAATATTTAATCCGGTTTCTGAAAATTTTGAAAACTACGGCATAAATGAAGGCCTACCTAGTGATGTTATCTATGGCATTTTACGGGGTATTGATGGTAATATTTGGCTAACAACCACCAATGGGTTAACTAGAGTAAACCCAAGTAATATGGAATTTAAAAACATAACAGTTCCTGAAAATAACATTCTAGATATGGGAGGTCATGCACAAGGGTTGGATGGCTATTTATTGGTAGGAGGAACAACGGGATTTACAATTTTTAACCCTAATGATTTAAAAACTAATCCGTACATACCAGAAGTTGTTTTTACAGATATTAAGGTTAATAATAAAACTATAGTTTTTGATAAAAGTTTCCCTGAATTGACCTCTATAGACTTGCTGTATGACCAAAACAACTTAACTTTTGAATTTGCAGCTTTAGAATATACTAATTCGCCACTTAATAGATACCAGTATAAATTAGAAGGATTTAATGATGATTGGGTGGAATATGGCAACAAACACGATCTTACCTTTACAAATTTAGATCCAAAAAAATACGTATTAAAAATAAAAGGCTCTAACAATGAAGGTGTTTGGAATGAAGAACCAACAACACTAATTATAAAAATAAAACCACCTTGGTGGGGAACACTTTGGTTTAAAATACTTAGTGTCCTCCTATTTTTTGGGTCTATTTTTACAATTTTTTATTTACGCGTAACAGCATTAAAGAGAAGAGAAGCCTTCTTGCAAAAGGAAGTATCGAAACAAACCAAAGAGCTGCTAGAAAACAATAAAGAATTAGAGGAGTTACATAGAGAAAAGGATGGGATTATTGGAATTATAGCCCATGATTTGCGAGGGCCTTTAAACAATATTTATGGCCTTAGCCATTTACTGGAAGACAACGAAAATTTAGATGAAGAACAAAAAACATATATTGGTTATATTAATGAATCTGTTGAAAGTGGAAATAGCTTAATTACAGATTTACTTATAATGAGTAACGTAAACCACCCAGAAACGAGAGTGGATTCTGAAGATTTTGACCTTTCTGAATTTATTGAAGAATGGGAAAAAAGTTATATAACCAGACTACAGAAAAAAGAGCAAAAGCTAAGAAAGTATATCGCTAAAGCACCTCTTAAAATTCATGCAGACAAAAAATTGGTGGGTCGTATTTTTGATAATTTAATGACCAATGCTATTAAGTTTTCGAAACGAGGAAGCCATATTGATTTATTGACAAAGTCTAGTAATGGTTTTATAGTTATTACTTTTAAGGATTATGGTCCTGGTATGTCTGATACCGATAAAAACAAGGCATTTAAAATGTTTCAAAAACTATCGGCACGACCAACCGAGGGCGAGAGTTCTCATGGTTTAGGTTTGGCTATTGTAAAAACACTGGTTGAAAACCTTGAAGGTTCTATTAGCATAGTTAGTAAATTAGGTGAAGGAACAGCGTTTATTGTTAGTCTTCCGGAAGTAAAAAACTAATTAACCTTTAGTATAACATAATAACTGTAATAAAAACAAGATATTGGTAGATATGTGCGTTAGGGATTGAACGCCATGTTTGAAATCCCCGCCCTAAGGCGGGATTGAGTAGTGAAAGCCCGACCCTTGTGGTAACCTGCCTGCCGGCAGGCGCCCAAACACTTATATTTAAAATAATTTATTTAGACATGATTTTTTTTACGCTAACACCCTTGTTGGTAATTAGTTTTACAAAAAACATCTGGTTTCTATATGCTGTTAAATCTAATTTGCTTTTAGCTTGAGATTGACTTGTATAGTTTTTGTTTACTACACTTTCTACTAATGCGCCCTTAAGATCGTATACTTGAATTGCAACATCGGTTTGGTAATCGAAAGAATAATCTATAAACAACTCGTTTTCAAACGGTACGGGATATACACTAAATTTACTGTTGTTATCCAAAGCATTAACAGTTAAAGTCGAATTATCTAAATTCGCTAAAACGACATTTACATTGGATATGTTTGAGGTGTATGGACCATCAACATTATACGAACTAAAAAAGCGTATTGTTAAATTGTCGCCTCCTGAATACTCTTTATTTAAAAATCCAGTCCAGTATAAGGTTGTAGGGCTATCGCTACCCATTGAGCCTGATGTCGATTTGGCAACTTCTTTAAATATAACAGTACCGCCATCATTCAATTCCATTTGAATTTCTTCTGACCAAGCTGTGGTTCCTGATCCGGTCCCTGCAAAATCGGCTGATATTTGATACAATAAATAATCGCCCGTAACTCCTGTGGTAGCAACTGCTACAGACGTGCCTGTTGTTCCGCTTGTAACTGTTCCTACATCGAAACTTGCAAAAGCGTAAGGGTTTGCCTCTGCAATATTTATGTTTACGTTACTTATATTGGATGTGTAAGGTCCCAACGCATCATTAAACGAACTGAAAAAGCGTATTGTTAAATTATCGCCACCTACATATTCTTTATTTAGTATTCCGGTCCAAAACAAGGTTGTAGGGCTATCGTTACCCATTGATCCTGATGTTGACTTGGCAACTTCTGAAAATATAACAGTACCACCATCATTCAATTCCATTTGAATTTCTTCTGACCAAGCGGTAGTTCCGGTTCCTGTTCCCGCAAAATCAGCTGATATTTGGTAAATTAAATAATTACCTGTAATTCCTGTTGTAGTTACCGGAACAGACGTACCTGCTGTTCCACTAGTAACAGTACCTACATCGAAACTTGCAATAGCATAAGGGTTTGCTTCTGTAATATTAACATTTACATTGGTTATATTAGAGGTGTATGGCCCCAACGCATCATTAAACGAACTGAAAAAGCGTATTGTTAAATTATCGCCGCCTACATATGCCTTGTTTAATATTCCGGTCCAATATAAAGTTGTTGGGCTATCGTTACTCATAAATCCTGATGTTGACTTGGAAACTTCTGAAAATATAACAGTACCACCATCATTCAATTCCATTTGAATTTCTTCTGACCAAGCAGTAGTTCCTGAGCCTGTTCCTGCAAAGTCGGCAGATATTTCGTAAATTAAATAATTTCCAGTAACGCCTGCAGTTGGTAATGCGACGGATGTACCTGTTGTTCCGCTGGTAACCGTACCTACATTAAAACTAGTAAAAGTGTGTGTTTGAGCGGCCACCAAAGTAGCACTTAAAAAAATAAATAGAAATAGTGCTTTAGAATAACAACTAATTTGAGAATAAATAAGAGTACATGGTTTGAAAGTAGAATTGATCATAATGATTTATTATATTAATGATTAGTACTTTGCTATTCAATAATTAATAAACCATAGGGAGATAGTGTATTATTACAATTGTAAATATACGAATTAATTTAACTTAGCATGACTTGTTTCTAGATAACGCTATAGTAGTTTTATTTTTATAAAAACCAGCATAATTTAAATAGTAAAAGCTGTTCTATTTTAGCTCCTACAACGTTATTTCTAAACGAATGCCGATAAGAATAACACATAAACTTTTCCAGTAATTCTATAAAAAATTAGGAATCATAAATTTAAAAACTAATCCCCTTTATCTTCTTGTAATCTAAAATAGCTTTACTATCGGACAGTAAAGACACATAATAACATACGCTTGATAAACGGTTGTATAAACTGGAATCCTCAACTTTTATGTTTTTTGGCAAGCCTTTTAAAATAAGCTTATCGTAATTGGAACCAGAGTTATTAAAACAGTTGTTTACGGCCTTGGTATAAGTTTTTAATAGTGTGTTTATTACGCCATAACCCGCAATTTCTTTATCGACAACCTCGGTAGATTGATAGATATTATCAACACTTATTTTAATAATATCTTTTATTTGTGCATCGTATTTACTTTTATCGAGCAATGCGCAATCGAAATTTCCGTTTAAAATGGCATCTTCGTTGGCCATAAAAATATCGACAGCCTCGTTAATAAGCGAACCAATGGCAAGGGCACGCAAATAACCTACACGATCTTCCTTGGTAGAAAGGGCATAATAGTTTTCGGGCCTAATGGTGTGCCTAATTATTTTAGAAAGATATTCTAGGGCAAATTCTTCTTGAATGAGACCGAGGTTAATACCATCTTCAAAATCGATAATGGTGTAGCAAATATCATCTGCAGCTTCTACCAAATAGGTTAATGGATGTCTGGCGTAGCTTAAATCGGTTTCATTTCGTTTAGTTAACCCGAGTTCCTTTACAACATCTAGAAAGGCTTCTTTTTCACTTTGGAAAAAGCCATATTTTTTATCGGCTATATGTTTTGTTGGCCTTTTTGGTAACGACTCTTTTGGATATTTCATAAATGCCCCAAGTGTGGCGTAGCTTAAGCGGAGTCCACCAAGACGACCTGCTCTATCTTCGGTTAAGATTTTAAATCCGTTAGCATTACCCTCAAAATCGCATAAATCTTGATATTCCTTATCGGTTAATTCAGATTTAAATGTTTTACCCTCGCCTGTTTTAAAAAACTCGCCAATAGCCTTTTCTCCAGAATGTCCAAAAGGTGGATTTCCAATATCGTGAGCCAATGCTGCAGCTGCTACTATAGCTCCAAAATCGTTGGCTTGATACCCAAGTGAGCTTTGTAAATGCGGATGCTTTTCTAATAACTTTTGCCCTACGCGTCTGCCTAACGATCGACCCACTACGCTAACCTCTAAACTGTGCGTTAAGCGCGTGTGTACAAAATCGGTTTCAGATAATGGGATAACTTGCGTTTTATCTTGTAAACTCCTAAACTCCGATGAGAAAATAACACGGTCGTAATCTACCTCGAAGCCCAAACGGGTTTCGTCTTGTTCTTTACGTATACGTTTACTTGTGTCGCCAAAGCGTTTTAAGGATAAAAGTTGCTCCCAGTTCATAATATTGTATTCAATTAACTTGTGGCAAGATAATAAATTGTTGACTTAATAAGTTGGTAAATTACTTAACATTAGGGTAACCTTTTAATCATTTACGTTTAATGATTTGGTAACATACTAAACTTGTAAAGGGGTGTATTTTTGCAGTGGATATTATAACCATTATGAAACACATAATTTACATCACTTTATTTTTTATTTCGGCACTATCTTTTGGTCAAGATACAGGTGCTATACATGGTAACTTATTAGATTTTGAATCTAATAACGAGCCTTTAATACTTGCTAAAGTGGTTTTAAAGGAAACTGGAGCTCAAGTTTTATCGGATGATAAAGGCTTTTTTAAGTTCGATAACCTAGAAAATGGCGAATACACCTTAGTAAGTAGCTTTGTTGGTTATAACACTAAAGAAACAAAAATCACGATAGCATCAGATGCTGCACTAGTGAAGGTAATACTAGAACCTAGCACATTATCTTTAGAAGATTTAATGGCTACCATGGCTAGCGCAGATAATAGTGCATCGGCCAGCAACAACTAATTAGTATTACTTAGTTAATAAAGACATTATATATAAAGCAGCTTTCATGTAAATGAAAGCTGCTTTTTTTATACCTCAATTAAATGTTTTAAAATAGAGTAAAACTGTTTATTACTTTCCTAACACGCTTTTTTATGTTAACTCATTGTAAACTATTAAAAGAAATATAGGGTTTCAATTAACATTTAACTAACACTTTTATTACAGTTATTTAATCCGTAGGTAACGTTAAGTTTTTAAAACGTTGGTTTCTTTGCAGCGACAAAAATAGATTATTACAATGAAAAAACTATTACTAGTACTTACGCTGTTAACAACTGTATTTTCTTATGCCCAAACAGGCTCTATTAAAGGTAAATTAACAGATAAAGAATACAACAATGAACCGTTAGCATTTGCTAATGTTATTGTAAAAGGAACCACTACAGGTACAACATCGGACTTTGATGGGTTTTACACCTTAAACAATTTAGAAGCCAAAGACTATATACTAATAGTAAGTTTTGTTGGGTATCAAACTCAAGAAATACCTGTTACTGTAGTTGCTGGAAAAGAATTAGAACTTAATGTGGTAATGAGTGCAAGTGCTGCCTCTTTAGACGAGGTTGTTATTACCACTACAACACGAAGAGAAAGTGAGTCTGCCCTTTTATTTGAGCAGAAAAAAGCGGTTGTAATTAAAGAAAGTATTGGAGCAGAACGTTTATCTAAAATTGGTGTTTCTGATGCTGCTGTTGCAACTACTAAAATTGCAGGAGTTTCTAAAAGTGAAGGCTCTGGAGATATTTATATTAGAGGTTTAGGTGATAGATACTTATCTACAACCATGAACGGTTTACCAATACCTTCTGATGATGTAAACAACAAAAACATTAACCTTAACTTGTTTTCAACTAACATTATTGAAAATGTTGGAATTAGCAAAACATACGCGACATCTAGCTATGCAGATCAAACTTCGGGTAATGTAGATATTACTTCAAAAGGCTATTCTAAAAAAGGAGCATCTGTTAGTTTAAGCTCTGGTTACAACACTAATGTATTTGGTATAGATGGTGGTTTTAAAAGAAGTGTTGCTACAGAAGATGCCACTTTAGGTTTCCATAAAAAAGAATATGCACTTGTAGATTTAGTTACAAGACAAGGTTGGGATCCACTTAAACAAAAAAGCACTGGTAACTATGGAATTTCACTTTCTGGTGGCCAAAAATTTGAGGTATTTGGAAAAGAACTTAAAGTATTTGTTGCGGGTTCTCACTCTAAATCTTCAGAATACCAAGAAGGTCTTTTTAGAAGTTACAGATCGAATATCTTAGATAACGAGTTTACAGATACCGAATCGTTTACTACTAAAACAAATACAACAGGTTATGTTAATTTAGGATTAAAATTAAGTGATAACCACAGACTTAAAATTAGCAGCTTATCTGTTAACACAAGTAATGATAATGTTTACGAGCAAGGTAGAAATGCTGAAGGTTATGTTTTTGATCAGGATCCACAAGAAGATGGTGCTTTTGTTAGAGACCAAAACTTTAAACAAACTATTTTATTAGTAAACCAAATTGAAGGTTCTCACCAAATTAAAGAAAACAACAAATTAACTTGGGCTGCTGGGTATAACTATGTATTAGCGCAAGAACCTAACAGAGTTAGAAATGAAGCTAATATTTTAGATGAAAACACCGTGCAATATGCTCACGTTGGAGATTTTCAACAAAGAAAGTCTAACCAGAAAATTGAGGATACAGAATACAACGCCTATATTAACGACGCCATTTCTTTTGGAACGTTAGATGAAGATGATAACCACCCATTTAAATTAAACTTCGGAGCAAATTTCCGTCAAAAAGACAGAGTATTTAGTTCTTTGTTTATTGGAGTTAGAGCGAGAGATTTTCAAGTACCATCTGTCGATCAATTTTCTGAAACATTTACTACAGAAAATTTCGAAAACGGCTTAGTTTTAAGAGAAAGAGAAGCCGATAGATACGATGCCGATTTAAATGCTATTTCAGGTTATGCTAATTTAGATTTCCATTTAGGACAAAAACTTTCTGGTAACGCCGGTGTACGTTTTGAGCGCGATGAAATTAATGTACTTTGGGATGTTGCTAACTTTGTTGGCCGTATTGGTTCTATTAAAAAAGAATACACTGAATTATACCCTAGTTTAAACTTAAAATACGAATTAAACGATAAGCATGCCGTTCGTTTTGCTTCTAGTTTAACACAAACTTTACCAGAGTTTAAAGAATTAGCACCTTTTGAATATGTATCGCCAACAGGACGTGTTACTAGAGGTGATCCAAATTTAGAAAAATCGGATGTATTTAATGTCGATTTAAAATATGAATTTTTCCCTTCAAAAGGACAATTAATTTCTGCAACAGCATTTTATAAAGACATTAAAAACCCAATTAACTTAGCACAAACTAGAGGATCTTCAGGAATATTTGAATATGCGAACACAGGAAATAATGCTAATATTTTTGGTTTCGAATTTGAAACAAGAATTGAACTTCTTAAAAATGAAGACGAAGAAAGTCTTTTAGATTTTAATACCAACATTACTAAAATGTGGTTTAATCAAGATTTATTAGAAGGTTTTCAATACAAAGGCATCACAGAATCAGATTTACAAGGTGCTTCAGATTTAATCTTAAACAGTTCTTTAAGCTACAATAGTAAAACTGAAAAAGAGTTTAATGCTACGTTAACAGGAAACTACTCTTCAGATAAGGTATTCGCTTTAGGATCGCCAGAAGATTTTAGTAACAGTGCTGTACTTTATAATGATGAAATAATTGAGAAAGGATTTTTCACTCTAGATTTCGTTGTAAGTAAAATGCTAACTGAAAAATTACAAATTAAATTAGTTGGTAGAAACTTACTTAACCCAGACATTCAACAAACACAATTAGTAAGAAACATTAATACCGGTGTTGAAACTGACGAAGTGGTTCTTTCTTATAAAAAAGGAGCACAATTAAACTTAAGTTTAAAATACGATTTTTAATTATAATCAAGACTATATCTAAACCGCTTAAAAGGTTTAAAATCTCAAAACAAACCTCAATACTATGTATTGAGGTTTGTTCATTTATACACTAATCTTAAGTGATAATTAGCTATTAACACTCGCTTAACATGAAGGCTTATTTAAGGTGCTAAAGGTAACTTATGCTTAATATTTAATTAAACAGTAAGCAACATAAATCCGCTTAATTTGCAGAATAAACATACATAATAAACCAAAATTAAAAATAGAAATGAAAAATTTATTTGTAAAACTACTTAGCATCTCAATGGCCTTTGGTGCTATTACTTTAACGAGTTGTGATTCTGACGATCCAGCACCTATAACTGGTGGTACAACAGCAGTTATAGAGAACCTAGATGCTGGTATTTTAAAAGGTACCTTAACTGAAGATTATACGCTGTCTTCAACTACTACCTATAATTTAACTGGACAATTTATTATCGACGATGGCGCAACATTAAACATTCCTGCTGGAACAAAAATTCTTGCTGATAACGGTGGAACAGATGTTTACATCGCAACATTAATGGGAGGAACAATAAACATTAACGGATCTGCTGGAAACCCTGTTATTATGTCTTCTGCAGATGGTAACCCTGGCGATTGGGGCGGATTAACATTATGTGGTAAAGCAACAACTACTGCTGGCGTTGATGCAACTGCCGAAGTTGGTGGATTTATTTACGGTGGGACTGATGATTCTGATAGTTCAGGTATTATTAGATATTTACAAATTTCTGGTACTGGTGCTCAAATTAACTCAGAATCTCAATACAATGGTGTTTCTTTTTACGCTGTTGGATCTGGAACATTAGTAGATAACATTGCTGTTATTAATGGTGATGATGATGGTGTTGAGTTTTTTGGTGGTTCTGTTGAAGTAAGTAACCTATACTTAGAAAACAATAGTGATGATTCTATTGACTGGACTGAAGGTTGGAACGGTAGCATTACTAATGCTTACATTTCTAACACAGTTGCTGGTTTCTCTACAGTTTTTGAAGGCGATAAAGATAACGGAAACCCTAAATTTAATAACATTACAGCTGTTTCTACAGTTGGTGGTACTGCATTACAATTCAAGAAAACTTCTGGTGGTACTATTGATGGTCTTTCTTTAGTTGGTTATGATGTTGATTTAGACATGAAAGATGGTGGCGCAGTAACAAATGTAACTTTTGTAGATGGTTATTCTCCTGTTGCCCTTGCTTCAGAAGAAGAGCAAGCAGCTAATTCAGAATATTTTTACACACTTAACACTACAGTTGTAGCAAATACAACCGCTCAAGACTTTCCATGGGTAGATACAAATATTTCTTTTGAAAGTACTTTACTTCAAGGTGCTGTTACAGGCGATGTTACTTTAAACGCTTCTCTATCTTATGTTCTTAACTCATCTTACATTGTACAAGATGGTGGAAAATTAACAATTCCTGCTGGAACAAAAATTACTGCTAGAGATGGCGGAACAGGAGTTTACATTGCTGTATTACAAGGTGGCGAAATAGATATTCAAGGTACTGCTACTAACCCTGTTGTTATTTCTTCTGCATCTGCAAGTCCTGGAGATTGGGGAGGTTTAACAATATGTGGTAATGCAACAACTACCGCTGGTGTTGATGCAACTGCCGAAGTTGGTGGATTTATTTACGGTGGAACTAATGATGCTGATAACTCTGGTTCTGTAACATACTTAGTTCTTAAAGGAACTGGTGCTCAAATTAACTCGGAGTCTCAATACAATGGTGTTTCGTTATACGCTGTAGGTACAGGAACAACTCTAGAAAACATCTCTGTAATTAATGGAGATGACGATGGAATTGAGTTCTTTGGTGGTACTGTATCTGTAACTAACATCTACTTAGAAAACAATAGTGATGATGCTGTTGATTGGACTGAAGGATGGAACGGAACGGTAACAAACACATATATTTCAAATACTGTTGAAGGATTCTCTACAGCTTTTGAAGGTGATAAAGATAACGGAAACCCTAAATTTGTAAATGTGACTGCTATTTCTACTGTAGGTGGAACTGCTTTACAATTCAAAAAACAATCTGGTGCAACCATTACAGGTCTTTACTTAAGCGGATATGATACTAACATCGACATGAAAGATGATGGTCCATTAGCTAACGTAATTATCGAAGGTGTTGCTGCAACAACAACTGATGCATACAATACAGGAGCGCTAGTAGACATCTCTACTTGGACTTGGAAAAATGCTAGCCTATAAAAGCTAAACAACATATAATAAAAAAGCATCCTTAATAGGATGCTTTTTTTTGTTTTACACTTTACTATATAACCTATAGCGAAGCGACATTATTTTCATAATTGACTACCTTTTTAGATCCGTCAATCCAATAAATCCATTTGCCGACTTTTGTTCCATTATCATAATTTGCAGAAACTGTTTTTTTGCCTTCTTCGTTAAAGCTTAACCAAACTCCTTGTAGTTTACCATCTGCTGTGTAAGAACCTGTTTGGCTTACAACACCATTGTCATGATAATAAACAACATCAATTAAGTTTGTGTCTTTATTAAGTTTTAAGTCTCTCTTTTGTTGTCCAAAAGATACCACAGTAATTAAAAAGGCAAAAACAAATAATAACTTCTTCATAATTATGGGGGTTTTAACATTATACCTCAAAGATAAACAATAGTTAACATTTACACAACACCTTGTTAACCTTAAATTAACATTAAACTCGCAAACAACTCATTTACAGTGTTTTAACAGTTAACAATTATTAAAGATTTAACATTGGAAATTAATAATTCCTTAATATACAGGTTACCTTAACGTGATGTTAAACCTAGATATTTGTATTGTCTTAAGACAAAAAAATTAGTTTTTCATATAATCTATTAGTTTTTGTCGACTACATTATTATGATTTCTAATGGACTGTCTTTGGCCGAGGCAGTCTTTTTTTTGTTCTAAAGTTAATCATTAGGAAACATTAAGTTAACATTAGTTTTAGTTATTTGCAGCGACAAAAACTAATACTAAATGAAAACTAAAATTACCCTTATTTGGGTATTTCTGTTTGCATTAACTTCTTTAAATGCGCAAGAAGTTAATTCTGGCAAATTCGGAAAAGGCCTTTTTAATCTTGTAGGTCAAGATAGCTCTTGGACCATGAAAGTAGGTTTTAGGTTCCAATTACTTGGTACTTCTACCTGGAATGAAAATGGACCTAATGAATCAAACTTTTTGGTAAGACGATCTAGACTAAAATTTGACGGTTTTGCATTCTCTCCTAAATTAAAATATAAATTTGAACTTGGTTTATCGAATAGAGATATGTCTGGCGCTTCAGCTTTTACTAGCAATTCTCCTAGATATATTATGGATGCTCGTATCATGTGGAATTTTCACGAAAATTTCGAATTATGGGTAGGTCAAGGCAAACTTCCTGGTAACAGAGAACGTGTTATATCTTCTGGCGATTTACAACTTGTTGATAGATCTCGATTAAATAGCCGCTTTAATATTGATAGAGATATTGGAGCCATGCTAAAACATCATTTTAATGTTACAGATAAATTCCTTATTAACGAAACACTTTCAGTGTCTCAAGGTGAAGGCAGAAACGTTACCGGAATTAACTTAGGTGGTTACCAATATGTTGGAAGATTAGAGTTTTTACCTTTCGGGAATTTTAGCAGCAAAGGCGATTACCGAGGTTCAGATTTAAAACGAGAACAAAAACCTAAATTATCGGTAGGTGCAAGTTACGAAATCAATAATGACGCTGTTAGAACGCGAAGTAACAGAGGGTCTTATATGTTTATTGATGGCGGAACTGATTTTCATAAAACTAATGTGAACACCGTTTTTGTTGACGGTATGTTTAAATACAAAGGCTATTCCTTTATGTTTGAATATGTAGATAGAACTGCAGACAATCCCATTGCAAAAAACACAGATGGTACAGAGACCGGAGATGCTGTACAAGTTGGAAACGGTTTAAACTTAGTAACGGGATATCTATTCCCTTCAAACTGGGAAATTACAGGCCGATATACGGACATTAATATGGATGCTGTTTCAAATAGCAATTCTGATGACATGTATACATTAGGCCTCTCAAAATATATAGCGGGGCACAAACTTAAAGTACAAAGCGATATAAGTTACACCAATATTCATGGTAGCGATAACGAGCTAATGTTCAGGCTTCAAATGGATATCCACTTCTAATTGATAACATTCACGTAACATAACAATTATTTAAAACGATGATATTTGCACACATTTTACAAATAAACCCTATGGATAATATTTATTTATATATGATTATTGCCTTAGCCATTTTAGCAATTGCGGATTTGGTTGTTGGTGTTAGTAACGATGCGGTAAACTTTTTAAATTCCGCCATCGGTTCTAAAGCTATTTCTTTTAAAACTGTAATGATAGTGGCAAGTGCCGGTGTTGCAGTTGGTGCTGTGTTTTCTAGCGGTATGATGGAAGTAGCACGAAAAGGTATTTTTAACCCGAGCGAATTTATGTTCGATGAGATCATGATTATTTTCATGGCGGTTATGATAACGGATATCCTCCTACTCGATTTTTTCAACTCGGTAGGTATGCCAACATCTACAACAGTATCTATTGTTTTCGAATTGTTAGGTGCTGCCGTTGCCATAGCGTTAATTAAAATAGGTCATGATGGTGGTAGTTTTGGCGATGTTATCAATTACATAAACACATCAAAAGCTTCACAAATTATATTCGGTATACTACTCTCGGTGGTCGTCGCATTCTCCATTGGAGCATTAGTACAATGGTTTTCTAGGGTTTTATTATCATACAACTTCGAAAAGAAAGCACATTGGGTTGGCGCTTTATTTGGTGGGTTTGCTTTAACAGCCATTACGTATTTTATTTTCATGAAGGGTTTAAAAGGAACTTCTTATGCAAAAGAATCTTACGATATTCTTGGAGGAAACACCATGTCTCATTTTCTTGAAACAAACGTTTTACCTATTGTTCTTGTTAGTTTTACGTTCTGGTCTTTATTATCATATAGCTTAATAGCCTTTGCAAAAACTAACATATATAAACTTATTATTATAGTAGGAACGTTTGCACTAGCATTAGCCTTTGCTGGTAACGATTTAGTGAATTTTATTGGAGTACCTGTTGCAGCTTATAATGCATTTTTAGAATGGTCTGCTTCTGGAATTCCTGCACACGAATTCCCAATGGATGTTTTAGCAGAAAAAGTACCAACAAACAACTGGTTATTATTTATGGCTGGTATGATTATGGTTTTAACCCTTTGGTTTTCTACTAAAGCAAAAGGAGTTGTAAAAACATCTTTAGATTTATCTAGTCAAGGCGAAACTAAAGAACGTTTTCAACCTAACTTTTTATCTCGTGGTTTTGTAAGAACAGCGATGGTAATGTCTCAAGTATCATCATATTTATTACCACAATCTGTTCAGGAAAAAATTGATAAACAATTTGAAAAACCTGTTATAAAAATGCCAAAGGATAAAGCGTATGAATTACCAGCTTTCGATTTAGTTAGAGCTGCTGTAAACCTAATGGTTGCTGCTGTTTTAATTTCTATTGCTACATCATACAAACTGCCTTTATCTACAACTTATGTTACATTTATGGTAGCCATGGGTTCATCATTAGCCGATCGTGCTTGGGGTGCAGAAAGTGCTGTATATAGAGTTGCAGGTGTTATAAACGTTATTGGTGGTTGGTTTTTTACTGCATTTAGCGCATTTACAGCAGCGGCTTTAGTGGCTTACTTGTTAAATTTAAACTTAACAGTAATGTTTCCAGTGCTACTTGTAGCTGCCCTTATATTATTAATTAGAAGTTCTATGCTGCACACTAAAAAATCTAAAGAAGTAAAAGCAGAAGACAGCCTAATTAAAGCAGAAAGTAGTTCTGTACAAGGTGTAATATATGAAAGTGCTAATAATGTTGCTAACGTTGTTAAACGTGGTAATAAGATTTATACTAACGCCATAAACGGTCTTGCTAAACAAGATTTATTATCGCTTAAAAAGAATAAAAAACAAATTGATAAACTTTCGTTAGAAGTTGATGAATTAAGAGATAACATTTTCTACTTTATCAAAAACCTAGACGAATCTAGTGTTGGCGCTAGTAATTTCTACATTAATATTTTAGGGTATTTACAAGATATGACACAGTCTTTAGAGTACATCTCTAAGGTGAGTTATAAACACGTAAACAATAACCACAAGAAACTTAAATTTAATCAAATTAAAGAATTAAAAGAAGTTGATGCGGCTCTAGAATGTTTATTTAATGATACCAAAGCGGTGTTCGATTCTAATGCTTTTGCTGAAATAGCAGGAATTTTAGATAGAAAAGAAGAGGTATTAAATATACTTTCTGAAAAAATCCAAAAACAAGTAGAGCGTACGCGTACTGAAGAATCTAGTCCAAAAAATACAACATTATACTTTGGTGTACTTTTAGAAACTAAAGATTTACTAACAGCGACTATGAACCTTTTAGAAGAATATCATAATTCGCATGATGCTTCTATTAAACCGGCAACTATTGCTAGTCCTGAAGAAGAATAAAATAATTTCATAATTTTAGTATAAAAGCACCTTTATAATAAGGTGCTTTTCTATTAAATTAGCATTCCAATTATTTTATAATCAAATTAAATTAAGCATATGATTTCTGCAAACGAATATTTTGACGGCCAAGTAAAATCTTTAGGTTACAAATCTGAAACTGGAAATTCTACAGTAGGCGTTATGGAACCTGGTGAGTATGAATTTGGAACCTCAACACACGAGACAATGATTGTTGTAGAAGGTGAAATGATGGTTAAATTACCAGGCGAAACAGATTGGTCTACATACAAAGCAGGTAGTTCATATCAAATTGAAGCCAACCAGAAATTTCAAGTAAAGGTAGCAAACCAGACCGCTTACTTATGCCAATATAAATAAGCCCAAAACAATTTAAATACATAGTTTAAAGCACACTTAATAAGTGTGCTTTTTTTGTTTTGCCACCTATAACACTAGCTATAAACTACTTACAACTACGCTATTCAAACAAATAAAAAAACAAACTACACGTTAACGTCTAAAAACAACTCTTCAACGTAAATAGAGTAACTTAAAAGTTTATTATTATGAAGAAAATTTCAATTGTATTATTAATTGCCCTCACTTTTTCTTGTGTTTCAAAAAAGAAATACTTAGCCCTAGAGCAAGAAAATGGCGAAATAAAAAGTGAATTACTTAAAACTATTGTAGCTAAGGAAGACTTAGAAGCTAAGTTTGATAAAATTCAATCTCGTGTAGATGCTTACAATACCAAATTAGCCACTTTAAAGCAAGAAAACGACACCAAACTAGATGTTGTTGGTAATGTTGTAATGTCCAATGCTACTAAGTCTAAAATGCGCGAAACACTTAAACATGTTGATGCTAATAAACTAAGTCAAGCTAAAACGCTAAAAGATTCAATGAATTTGGCTGTAGCACATAATCTTCAAAAAACTATTAACGAAAGTAACATGAGTGAAGATGAAGACTTTGCAGTAAATATTAATGAAACTGTAGTTATGATTTCTATTGCAGATAATATGTTATTTAACTCTGGAAGTTACAGATTAAGCTCTAAAGCCGATACGGTGTTGCAAAAATTAGCCGATGTTATAAACTCTGAACCTAGTTTAGATGTTATGGTTGAAGGCCACACAGACGCTAGAACTATAAAAACAGGACACATTGCCGATAACTGGGATTTAAGTGTTTTAAGATCGACATCTGTGGTTCGTAAACTACAAGAAAAATACAACGTAGCTCCCGAAAAATTAATTGCAGCTGGTAGAAGTAGTTACCAACCTGTTGCCGCTAATGATTCGTCTGAAAACAGATCAAAAAACAGAAGAACACGTATTATCATTCTTCCAAACATTGATAAGTTTTTCGCTTTAATGGCTGATAACAACGAAGGTTTAGCAGAAAATAATATTTTAGATTAAGTTACATCAACTTATATAAACATAAAAAAAGCACCTCAATTGAGGTGCTTTTTTGGTATTCAATTAAAACACTTTTTAAGCTGCCTCCTCAAAATTTAGAGAATTAAAACCAATTATTTGCTTTATCATACTTAGCGAAACTTCAATCATGGAACTATAAGTTGGATCACTATCTACATATTCTAATAAATCATAAACATCTATAATAGATCTCATTCGACTTCTATCCTTAATATAAAAAGTTTTAGTCTCTCCCTTCTTATTAATCTCAAATGATATATCATCAACATCATATTTATTCATAAAATGTATTTTATCATAGCTATTTAACCTCGAAAAGAAAAGATTATATAGTTCATCCTTAAGAATAGTATTTCGACTTCTACTTTTAAAATTAAATTCTCTAATATCCTTATCAGTGCAAAAATAATCTACATCATTCCATAGTGTTAATTGAATATCCTTCTTAAGAACATTAACAATTAAACGTACTTTCTTAAGCAAACCATTATTAATAAAATTAGACAAATAGTTGTAATTTAATGCAGGTGTTAAGACAACCCTATAATCTATATAACCTGAGGTTTTTAAAAATGCTTGTAACTGTCTTTCGAACATGACTTTTACGCCATGTTTAGCCTTATTTTCAAAAATCACATAACCGTATTTTGAATTTTCAGGTATATAAAATAAAGAAAATAGCTTTTTAGTAATCAACTCTGTATTGCTAACCTTATAGTTCAAGGCATTTGTCTTTCCGTTTCTTATTTCGGGTTCATCTCCTGTATAAGCAGAATCAAAATAAGTTATCAGAGTCCTTTCTGATATTAAAAAATCGATTTCAGAATTTATATAAAAAACCCTTTTATTTCCCTGACTGTCTATATAATCTAACCGATTCTTTTTTAAAGAATGATAGTAATGATTACAAACAGTAAACAAATCATTTTCACCATTGAACCGGCTTAAGACTTGTTCTTCATTGGCTTTGTTCAAGAGAGCCACTCGATAAATAATTAATTTCATCTTAAAATAGAATTTTGACTCTTGTATATTTATTAACAAGAGTCGTTAATAATTTAAATATTCCGAAAACCCTTATTAATATTAAGGTTTCCTGATTAACAATATCTACTAGTGATTATTAACTTGTCAGGATGAAACTTTTTTTGTTTCTTTGAAGAAGAAAGTAAGAGATTTACATCTCATATTATTCTTTACAAAATTAGGGGGTCCAATCCAATTATTGTATAAAATATTGACAAGCGGGATAATTTTTTAATTATCCCTTTTTTTGTACTTATCTTCAGCATTCTAATACGCTACATAAATTTATTTATTTTTTAAAAATTACACTTATAACGCTAAATTTCAGCATCTTATATTAATTTATTTTTTTCAAATTAAGCGCTAAAAAAAGCACCTTAATTTAATAAGGTACTTTCAATAGATATGTTTTTACTAATTACCCTTCGCAGCTAGTACATTCTTTCTTTTGCTTAAATTTTTGTGCTGCATTCATACTGTGTTGGTAGTATAAAGACTTTACACCAAGTTTCCATGCGTTAACATATAGCTTATTAATATCTTTAACAGGCATATCTGGATGCACCATAATGTTTAAAGATTGTCCTTGGTCAATGTGGTTTTGTCTGTTTGCCGCCTGATAAATTATTGTCATTTGGTCAATTTCAGAATAGGTTTTAAACACATCTTTTTCATGATCCGTAAGCCCTTCTAAATGTTGTACAGAACCGTCGTAATCTCTAATACTCTTCCAAACCTCAACAGTATTCATGCCTTTTTCTTTTAAAAGCTCTAATAAATACGGGTTTTTAATAGTTGTTTTTATTTTCGCAATATCTTTTACATAACTGTTAGACCAAATTGGCTCGATACCTTGAGAAACTTGTCCTAAAATAAATGCTGAAGATGTTGTTGGCGCAACAGCATTTAATGTTGCGTTACGTCTGCCATATCCTTTTAATACTTCTGGCTCTCCAAATAATTTTGCTAATTCTTCTGAAGCTTTAACCGATTTATCTTGAATCGTTTTAAAGATTTCGCTATTTAAATTAAATGCTTCTTGACTATCAAAACCTACCATTTTAGATTGTAGTAACGAGTGCCATCCTAATGCTCCCATTCCTAATGCTCTGTTTTCTTTAGAGAAGTTATACGCTTTCTCCATAAACATGAAAGTTTGTCTATCATCACGATCATCAGAATCTCTGTATGCTTCTAGCTTTGTAATAAACTCTTCTAAAACAGCATCTAAGAAATACACCATAGTTTCAACAGCATCGGTATCTTTCCACTTATCATAATGCAATACATTTATTGAAGATAATACACATACAAAAGACCATCTTTCGTTTGTTGGCAACATGATTTCTGAACATAAGTTACTTGCGTAAATTTCATGTGCGTTATCTTTATAACAATCTGGTGCTGCATTATTAGCGTTATCCTTAAAGAAAATATAAGGATATCCTATTTCTCCTCTACGTTGTAACACTTTAGCCCAAATTGCTCTTTTATCGGCATCACCATCAATCATAGACTGCATCCAATCGTTTCCAACTGTTACACCATGTGTTAATTCTTGTATTGGGTTACCTTCTGTTCCTATTTCTAAAAACTCATGAATATCTTTATGATCGATTGGTAAATAAGGAGAAAAACGACCTCTTCTTACAGAACCTTGACTAACAACATCCACCATTTTCTCGAACAATTGCATGATGTGTACTGCTCCAGACGATTCACCATTATTTTTAACTGGCGCACCTCTATGACGAAGTTTTCCAAAGTAACCAGAAGTACCACCTCCTAATTTAGACATCATCCCAACCTCAGATTGTGTATAAAGGATATCTCCCATATCATCAGAGATATGCGAACCAAAACAACTAATTGGTAAGCCACGTCTTTTTCCAAAGTTAGACCAAACTGGCGATGCTAAAGAGTAATAACCCTCTGCCATATAGCCATAAAACTTATCTGCAAAACCATCTATTTTCAAGATTTTTTCAGCATTGTCAGCAATTTCTCTAATACGTTGTTCTGGAGTCGTATTATCAGTAAGATAACCAGATGCTAAAAATTGACGACTATGCTCTGTTAACCATTTTATTTCTGGTTCTGCTTTGCCTTCTTTAATAGCTTCTTTTCTAGCTTTTAATAATTCGTCGTGGTTAGACGTTTTTACTGTTTCTGTATTCACTTTTTGTTCGAGATCTGGATTAAGGTGTTCGTTCATGGTTTAAAATAAGTCGTCGCTGGTTATACTTTTTGTTCTTTTACTATAATTGATAGAACGTTTTACGAAGAAATCTCCGTGTTTAGTTCCTATAATTTCGTCATCAAACCATTCGGTTTGTGCTACTAAAGATTCGTCTATTTCGAATACTTTATCGATACCAATACTCTCTAACGAGTTATTGAATCTGTTCTTTATAAATTCGTTTATTACGTTTTTAGGTAAGAAATCTAATTCTCCGGCTTCAAAAATCCAATCCACAAGTTTACTTTCAGATTTAAAAGCTTCTTCACATAGTTCCTTTACTAAAGCGTTATGTTCCTCATCAAACCATGTTGGGTTTTCAGCTTTAATAATTCTAATAACATCAATTCCAAAATCGCCGTGTATTTGCTCTTCTTTAGAAGTTGCCTCAACAACATTTGAAACCCCTTTAAGCATGTTTTTATGCTTATTAAAAGCCATAATAATTAAAAACTGAGAGAATAACGACACATGCTCGATAAACAGAGAGAACAGTAAAATAGACTCTGCATACTCTTTATTATCTTCACTTTTTGCGTTTTTTAAAGCTGTTTCTAAATAATGAACACGTCTCATTATTACAGGCTTTTTCTTTAAGTTTTTAAATTCGTTATTAAGACCTAAAATTTCTAATAAATGCGAATAAGCATCGTGGTGACGTACTTCACTTTCAGCAAATGTTGCACCTACCGATCCTATTTCTGGTTTTGGCATTTTGTTGTAAATCTCGCCCCAAAAAGATTTTACTGCAACTTCAATTTGCGAAATAGCAAGCATGGTGTTTTTGATAGCATTTTGCTCTACAACAGTAAGTCTCGTTTTAAAATCCTGAATATCACTTGTAAAGTTAAACTCAGAATGTATCCAATACGAGTGTCTAATAGCATCTACATACTCGTTTAATTCTGGATACTCGTATGGTTTTAAGTTTATACGTTTTTCAAAAATATTTGTTTTTCTATTTCTAGCTTGCTCATCTCTATATAAGATATAGGCTTTTGCAACACCAGGAAAAGAACTTGTCATTAATGTTTCTTCAACAAGATCTTGCACCTCTTCTACAGTAGGTAAATAGTTATGGTCTTTCCCTTTTCTATCTAATAAGATTTGTAAAACTTTAACAGAAATTGTGTTTGCATCTTCTTTACTACCATTCCCTACAGAAAGCATTGCTTTTTCAATGGCGTTCGAAATTTTATTTAAAACAAAAGGACTGGTTTCGTAATCCCTTTTTATAATCTGTGTGATTTCCATAAAAAATTTAATTTAAAATATTAAACAGCCATTAGAATATTGGGCATCTTTACCCAACGCTCTTGTGCAATTTCTATAAAATGTGCTATTAGTTCCCCTCAAAAAAAAGGGTAAAGTGTCAAAACTTATTTTCCTTTAGAACTGAAAAATACTTTGTTTTTTACCCACAACAAAGATTGTAAATTCATTAACATGATTTAACTAAATCTTTGAAACCTTTTCAACAAGTTTTTAACAATTAAAAACAAACTAAAAAAAATTGGTTTTCCAAATTAAAAAATATAAATCATTGATAATCATAAATTTACAACCCATTCACTGGGCTTTCAGAAGAAAACGAAATAAAAGATTTACAAGTGCTTCAAGGCCTATTTTTACACTTGTTAAGCAAGGTTTTTAATAGTTTTTTGCAACTTTTTCTAGTTCCATATACCAATCCTCACCAAACTTTCTTATGAGGGCTTCTTTTACAAATTTATAGATAGGAACTTGTAATTCTTCACCTAGTGTACATGCTACGTCGCAAATTTGCCATTTATGATAATTGACTGCAGAAAACTCACTATATTCTTGAACGCGTATTGGGTACAAATGACATGAAACTGGTTTTTTCCAGGTAACTTCTCCTTGGTTATAAGCTTCCTCTATAGCACAAAGCGCTACCTTTTTTTCATCAAAAATAACGTATGCACAATCTGCACCATTAATTAAAGGGGTTTCTAGTTCGCCATCCTCGGTAGTAACATAAGTACCTTGCGCCTCAATAGCGTCTATACCTTCTTGTCTTAAAAACGGTTTTACCTTTGGATAAATATCGTCTAGTATCTTCGCTTCGTCTGCTTCAAGAGGTGCACCAGCATCGCCGTCAATACAACACGCGCCTTTACATGCCGATATATTACACACAAAGTCCTTTTCTATAATATCCTCAGAAACAATAGTTTTGCCTAATTGAAACATAAATGTTTTTATCTTGTAGATGACAAAAATAGTTAAACTTTGGGTTTATTTAATTAAGATATTAATCTACTTTTGAAGAAATTTAAAAACGCAAAAATCTGCGAAACTTTTAAAAATTTAAATTAACACGTCATGCAATTTAATTTTAAAGAAATATTTACAGTTTTTATGGTACTATTTGCCGTAATAGATATTATTGGGAATGTTCCTATTGTAATTGATTTAAGAAAAAAAGCCGGACATATACAAAGTGAAAAAGCCTCCTTAATAGCCGGAGCCATTTTAATCATTTTTCTGTTTTTAGGAAAAAGCATATTAAACCTAATTGGTATAGATGTTAACTCGTTTGCAGTTGCAGGTGCATTTATATTATTTTTTATTGCCCTAGAAATGATTCTTGGTATTACACTATACAAACAGGATGAAAACGCATCCATGACAACAGCAGTTTTTCCTTTAGCATTCCCGCTAATTGCAGGACCCGGTAGTTTAACTACCTTATTATCTTTAAGAGCCGAGTATTACATAGAGAATATTATTGTTGCTGTTTTATTAAATGTTATAATTATTTATATTGTACTTAAAACATCGGCAAAAATTGAGCGTTTTTTAGGAGCCAATGGTATTAATATTATTAGGAAAGTTTTTGGCGTTGTTTTATTAGCTATTGCAGTAAAATTATTTGCACACAACATTAAAGCTTTGTTTGACATTGTTTAAAAAAAACACTAGGTTATAAAAACGATATTAAAATTTAAATAGATGAAAATTTTCACCATAATACTTAGTATAATTGCCTTGGGTTTAATTATTTTTAATGTAACTCAAATTGATTTTAACGCGCCTTTTAAAGATGAAAGCATAGTTGCATTAATAACTATTGTAGCCTCTTTATGTGTTATTGTTATGATGGCTATTTTAAGGATTTCAAAGCGTATAGAACAAAAAGTAAAAACGGGTAAATAATATGTACGATGCTTTAATAATTGGTGGTGGAGCAGCAGGTTTATCTTGTGCCTTAGTTATTGGCTCTGCACAATCAAGAGCCTATGCCTCAGATAAAACTATTGGCATTATTACTCACCAAAAAACATCGCATTTACAAACCGCATTGTTTAATAATGTTTTAGGATTAACTCCTGGAACCACTGGCGCTTCTATTCTAGAAAGTGGTAAAAAACAGCTTTCGGATTTGTATTCACATATTGAGCAAATTGATAATGAAAAGGTTTTAAAAATATTAAAACAAAATGATGGTTTTGAGGTAACCACTAACAAAAGCACCTATACATCTAAAATTGTAGTTATTACTGTTGGTTATACTAGCTTAACAAATATAGAAGGTTTAGAACAGTACATTGAACCACACCCAAGAGCAGCTATAGAAAAAGACCGTATATGGTTAAAAAACGCAGACCATTTAATTGAACCTAATTTATATGTTGCGGGTACTTTAGCTGGATGGCGTAGCCAATTTGCCATAGCATCTGGAAGTGGTGCGCATGTGGCAACCGATATTTTAACTCTCTGGAATGGTGGTAAACATGCTAAGGTGCATGATAAGGTTTAATTACCTTATAAAAGCCTACAGAAACTAAGGTTAAAAATGTTTTGGCAAATCTTTACTTCCATGAAGCACCCTTACTATTCTAATATGATTTTCCATAATCCTATAGAAAATAGTATGTTCTTGTTCCGAAATACTAAACAAACCACGTTTTAATTCATTGCGTTTACGTCCTAATTCTGGATTTAATACTAATTGTTCAAAAACCATATCTAAATCCATAAGATATTTTACTGCTTGATTAAAGCCATGATTATATTCAGTATAATTAAAAATAGCTTCAAGATCAAAATCTGATTCCGCAGATAATTTGTAATCTTTTATTTTTTTAAACATTTAGCCGACTTTATTGCTTCGCTTGCTTGCAATAATATCTTTTACATTTCGGTTACTTGTTGCCCCAGACCATCCTTTTTCAATTTCAGCTTTTAAATCTGTAATCACTCGGTGCCTATATACTTCATGTAATCGTAAAGCGTCACGAACTAATTCGCTTGCATTTTGAAAATCGCCAGACTCAATTTGTTCTGCAATATATGCTTGTTGCTTTTTTGTTAAACTTACGTTCATTGCTATATAATTTATACATCAAATATAAAGGTTATGTCCGTATTTAGCAAATATGGATATTAAAAAACATGATACACATGTGGCAACGCATATTTTAACGCTATGGAATGATAGTAAACATGATAAGGTTTAAGATATAATTTGTGAGATTCCTGCCTGCGCAGGAATTTATTCATTCTCGTCACTCAACTTTATAACCTCATCAATCATAATATCGCGTTGGTTATAAACCTCCTCGAAGGCACCAGACCCAAAAAGTTGGTCGGCAAGTGTAGCTTTAATATACTGTTTAACCTCATCGTGGTAAGCCACAAAGGTAATTTTAGAATCGGTACGTAGGTTTAAGTAATCTTGAAAAGCGAATACTAAATCGTCTCCAATTTCAAACGAATCAATAAAATCTTGTCTCAACACATTATCATAAAGGTGTCTGTCTTTTTCTAACTCTTCAAAAACAAAATTGCCAAAAAACCCTCGACGCTGTAAAAATGATAAGGTTTCGTTTTGCATACTTTTATCAATAGGCACAAAAACATCTGGAATAATACCACCGCCGCCGTACACAATCTTGCCTTTTGGTGTGGTAAATTTTAACGAATCGTCTACTTTAATATTTTCGGCTTCCAGTAGTTCGCCACTATCTAAACGCTCAAAATACTCATCGTAATAATCTTTATTACCATGGTCGTATGGCCTTTGTATAGACCTTCCCGTTGGTGTATAATAACGCGACACGGTTAAACGCACCGCACTACCATCGCCTAAATCCATTTCGCGCTGCACTAAACCCTTGCCGTAAGAGCGTCGACCAACAATAGTACCTTTGTCGTTATCTTGTAGTGCACCAGCAACAATTTCGCTAGCAGATGCAGAGTTTTCATCAATTAACACATACACCTTACCATCTTCAAAATCGCCTTTACTGGTTGCAAAACTCTCCTCAATATCACCACGCTTATTCTTGGTAAACAAAATAAGCTTATCATCCTCTAGAAACTCATCTACAATTTTTTCGGCAATACCCAAAAAGCCACCAGGGTTATTGCGTAAATCTAAAGCAATTTCGGTAGCACCAAGAGCCTCTAATTTCTCGATACCGGCTTTAAATTCTTTATACGTAGATTCTGCAAAACGATTAATTTTTATATAGCCTAATTTTTCGGTTAGCATATAAGCAGCATCCACACTTTTAATAGGTATTTCGCCTCTTTTAATGGTAAACTCTAGTAATTCTGGCTCGCCACGTCGGTACACTTTAAGTTTAACCTTAGAGTTTTTTGCACCTTTTAATTTTTTAATAATTTCGCCATCGGCAATATTTTTACCGTATAACGAGTCGCCATCGGCCATAACAATTCTGTCGCCACCTAAAATACCCGCTTTAGCACTTGGTCCGTTTTCAATAGCACGAATAACAGCAATGGTATCTTTATAAGTGTAAAAACTAACACCAATACCAACAAAATCGCCTTTCATTTCTTCGGCTACACGAGCCATATCCTCTTTTGGAATATATACCGAATGCGGATCTAAATTTTCTAGAATTCCATTAACCGTAACATCTACTATGCTATCGGTATTAATATCATCTACATAGTCGTATTCAATATAATCAATAAGCCTATTTAGCTTGTCTTTTTTGCTATTTGTAGAAAACAACCTATCGGACGAGTCGTTAAAATCTAACTTTCCGCCTATAAAAATGCCTGCCGCAATAGCAACACCAATAATTAATGGTAAATATTTTTTTTGATTCGACATTATGCTTTTAAATCTTCTATTTGCTCTATTTCTATACCTGCTTTTGCTAAAAACTGCAATCCAGAATCGTCCTTATAAGCCTCATGATACACTACTTTTACCACACCAGCCTGATGGATTAATTTACTGCATTCCTTACAGGGCGACATAGTTATATAAAGCGTCGCACCTTTGGCCGATTGTGTGGATGCCGCAACCTTTAAAATAGCATTAGCCTCGGCATGTAAAACGTACCATTTTGTGTAACCCTCATCGTCCTCACAAAAATTCTCGAAACCCGATGGTGTACCGTTGTAACCATCAGAAATTATCATTCTATCTTTAACTATTATGGCACCAACCTGCCTGCGCTTGCAATACGATAATTTACCCCACTCTTGTGCAATTCTTAAATAAGCCTTATCGTACTTAAGTTGTTTATTATTTGGCATTAATTTTAATTATTTGGGCGTTACCTTTTACTTTTATAAAACGCCATAAAATTAAACTTTTTAGGTTAGTAAAAGGTCAGGCTATCCGCTATATCTTTTTTATGGTTCTCGATATATTTCTATTTTAAAAAAAACTCGAAATACTCGAACTAACATAAAAAAGGATGCCGCTTCTATCCTTAACGCAGTATGTATAACGAATATAGTTAGTATGTGTTTTATTTACAATGCCATAGCGTTAAAGTTTTACGAAAGTTTATTATTTAATTTATTAAAATGAGCTTAAGTTATAAATTAAACAGCATTGAAATACTTTATCATAAAAATTATATTTACAGCATAACAACGATAAAAACTTACTATATCTAGATTTATTTACGGTTTATAGAATATAATAGTAACTTTATGAGGTGTTGTGGGTAATTTAAGAAAGATGAGGCATTCCAGTTCCAGTTTCAACAAAACTCTTTAAACTTTGAGTTACAAATCTTTCCCAAGCAGGAAAACAAATCTCATAACAGTTTAACTCGGGAACTAATCCATTATGTGCGAAATTTAGAATTGTTGAGTTTTGACCATTATCTTCCAAAACCCATTCAACAAAAGTTCCTTCCCACTCTTTTTCAATTCCTTCATAACCATTGTGAATATGTTTAGCCTCAGTACACTTCCATACTATTTTTCTATTAGGTTCAAATTCGGAGATTTTAAACTTCCAATAAGTACTATCAAAACTTGTTGTGAATTCATCACCAACTGAAGAAACTGAATTATCTGTATTTCCCCACCATTTTTGGACGTGTTGTGAAATAGCATTGAATACTTGTTGTGTAGTTCCATTAATCGAAACCATTGTTGTGTAAGACATAATTTAATTTTAAAATATTAATAGTGCTTGCGAATTACAAGTACAAATATATGAAAGTACTTTTATTTTACAAGTGCATTTTTATATATTTGCATATGAAACAGATTGAAAGAAGGTCGGACTGTCCAATTAGCTTATCGCTTGACATTTTTGGAGACAAATGGACTTTACTAATTTTAAGAGATTTTATTTTCTTTAACAACAGACACTTTAACGAGTTAGTAACAGTTGAAAAAATATCTACAAATATTCTTGCTGACCGATTAAATAAACTACTTGAAAATGATATTGTAAAAAAAGAAGTTGATAGGAATAATAAATCTTCATATCTGTATTCGTTAACAGAAAAAGGAATTGATTTAATTCCGATTGTTATTGAAATTTATAAATGGGGAGCAAACAATATTGACGGAAATAATGCTAATAGTGAATTTAAAAATGAAGTGAATTCTAATTTTAATAAAGTGACATCGGAAATAGTTGACCGAATAAAAACTACCCACAACATTATATAAAAATAATGCGTAGTTTAGTGCTTAATCAAAGGTTAGTGCGCTTTTGCTAGCTTCTGATTTTCCTGCGGAAAATCCTCGCACACAAAACCGCACTATTCTTATACGTAACCGTGGCAGTCATTCCCCGTACAAAATCTTCCGCTTATGCTTTACAGTCGAAGAATTTTACAAGAACTAAAATTTAGTAGATTTGACATGCGTTGCAATGCATATAAAAATATGCTTTCAGCTAAAAACAAACCAAATATGAAAAAGATTTTTCTCACCATAATTTTAATTCTTGCTACAAATACGGTTTCCGTTTGTCAAACTTCTAACGAAACTCAATTTGATAAATGGGTTGGAAGCTGGAGTTGTGCGCCTTATGCGGCAGGCTCAAAAAACACACCTCCCGCTCCCTTTCTAGCAAATAATACTTTACGCCAAGTGGTAAGAGTATCAATTGGCGGAGACACTTTACGCATTAAGCTTAACAACAAAACATGCGCAACACCTGTTACCATGAACGCTGTAAATATTGCAGTTTCAGAAGGTGGTAGCACTATTAATGCGGCCACAATTACCCCTCTTAAATTCAATGGAAGTTCGTCTATAACAATCGATCCTTTTTCTTCAGTTATTTCAGATGCTATTGCATTTCCTTTAACCCCAAGTATGCGTGTAGCAATAACCATTTATTATGGTGAAGCAGCATCTTCAGCAGACATTACTAGTCATGTAGCATCTAGAACCGATTCGTATATTCTTAAAGGCGACCACTCTTCTTCAGCTTCTTTTAGTGGAGCAACAATAACTGAGCACTGGTTTCACATTAACACAATAGACGTTTTAGGTCCTGACTCTGCAAGTTGTGTAGGTGTACTTGGAAACTCTATAACCGATGGTTTTGGATTACACGGTGGTTTACAAAATCGCTGGACAGATTTTTTTTCTGAACAGTTGTTAAATGATACTCGCACCAAGAATGTTGGGGTTTTAAACTTAGGCATAGGAGGTTCCTTAATAAGAAATTCTGGAATTAACCGCTACAAGGACGATCTATTAGCGCAATCTGGTTTGCGCTATATTATTATTTTTTATGGCACCAACGATATTTATTCTAATGCCTCTGCAAATTCTATTGTTGATGCATACAAAACAATCATTAAAGATGCCCATGCAAAAAACATTAAAGTTTATGGTGCTACAATAACACCTTTTAAAGGCAGTGGCCATTATTCGGCAGCTCATGAAGTTGTTCGAAATGAAGTAAATGCTTGGATTAGGACACCAGGAAATTTTGATGTCTGCATCGATTTCGACAAAGCCATACGTGACCCGAATGACACAGAAAAGCTCTTGGAAAAATATTCGAATGATTGGTTGCACCCTAATGTTGATGGCTATGTCCTTTTAGGTAAATCGGTGGACTTAGACTTATTTACGGGAATTGAGTAAAACAAACTTATTTCACCTGATTTCCTTTGTAAAATCTCAGCATACAAAACCTTTAAAAACAAATGAAAAAAGCATTCAAATTGATATTCGTTTTAATTATTACCGTTTCGTGTAATAACAAACCTATTGAAACATTTGAATTATCAATTACAGACCACAATTATTCCCTTGCATATTCTATTCTCTATATCCTCTCAAACAATAATCTGACTATAACATTTCAAGGAGACTTGAAAAATGAAAAAGATAGTGTTCTCTTCTCCACAACCAAATTACCACAAAACAAAATCCGACAATTATCCAACATAAATATTGACAACCTTAATGTTATGTACTCCAACAGTTGTATTGAAGACGGAGATATTAAATCATTCCGATTTACTAAAAATGGAAAATCTAAACATGTAAGTCTACAAAACTATTATCATAAAGAGTTAAGTCCTGCCATTGAAATAATAAATAAAATTGTACCAGAAAAGTTTAAAATGCATTATAACAAAACAGGGCTGATAAAAGACATGAAGGCTTGTGGCGAATTTCAAATAATTAAAAGTTACGAAGCTTACAATACAGAAAATTAAAAACGTTTTACCCTATTTCCCTAAAACAAACAAGCATAGACCTAAGCCTTTTCTTTTGGTTTATACATTACTATAATTTGAATTAAAATAGCTAAAAACACTAGTATGTAAATCTCAATTTGGGTAAACAATTCTACGGTATCTAGCGCGCGTTTACTAATAGACATTTGCCTGCTACCTTCATTAAGTTGGATTTTAGATAAATCGTCTAGGTTAGCTTTTAAATTTTCAATATGTCCAATAACTGGTGCTTTATTAGTGAAATTAGAATTTAAAAATTGATTTTCGGCAGCTACCAACCCCTCAATATTACTTTTTAAATCTTTAAATACGTTGGCCTCTTTTAAGGTTAATTTGGTGTCTTCGAATCTAGACACTAAAGCTTTTAAGTTAATGTTAACCTTCGCATTTTTACTTTTAAAAAAAGTAGAGTCTAATACCAACACCGCTAACTCTTTTTGGTGAACCGACTTTGCCATTTCAAAAATTAAATCGTTAGCAATTAACCTATCTTCATAAATGGTAACCACAGCATCTCGAACGCGAACAAAATTATTCTTGTCAATTAAATTGGTAGCAATGATTAAAACAAAAATCATTAAAATTCCGAGTATCCACTTTATTTTATTGTAAAAGGCCATATTAATAGGTTTTTAAGGTCTAAAACGATTAACAAATATATAAAAAACGGTGCATAATGTGCGGGGCGTTTACTAACTAGAAAACACCTGTTTTTGGTTAATTTAATAACAAATGACAGTTGAAGCATTAAAATCTAACATTCTGTGGTTGGCTATATTTTGCGCTACCTTTTTTAAGGTAAAAATTAAATAAACTTATTTAAAGAAGGACTGGATTTGAGTTTAAACCAAAAGTACACAAAGCAACCCGCGTTAGGGATTGAACGGCATGTTTGAGCTCCCCGACCTTAGGAGGGAGCGAGTAGTGAAAGCCCGACCCTGGTGGTAACGCCCAAGAAAATTATCGTATTACAGGGTTTTTAAATAAGAACGGGTTACTTTAAAAAATCGCTGTTTAAAATCATTGGGATAACCAAACCTACTACAATGGCAGATATTACCATGATCCAATCGCGTTTTGAAAACCTGAATATAGTTTGCACAATATAGCCTAAAAAGAGCACTAGAAATACAATTATTATTTGTGCTATTTCTATACCTAAAGCAAATTCTAGAAGTAAAACAAGCTTATTATCGCTATCGCCTAACAGCATTTGAAATTCGCGCGCAAAGCCCAATCCGTGTATTAATCCAAAAAACAGGGTGGATAAAAATAGTACGCCTACTTTTTCGCGTTGTGCACCTTTACCCGATGTAAATACGTTAAATAGCGCAACAACCATAATAGTTATGGGTATAAGAAACTCTACAACGCTAGCATTTACTCGTACTACATTATAAGCCGATAATACAAGCGATAGCGTATGGCCAAGTGTAAACATGGATACGAGTAGAAATACCCGCTTCCAGTCCTTAAACATATACGGCACTGTTAATACGATAAGGAATAAAACGTGATCGTAGGCATTTATATCTAGTACATGGTTTATACCGTACTCTACATTAAACCAAAAATTTTGAAACATACTAATTAGGATTTAGGGTGAACACTTTGTATAACTTTAAAACAGTACTTATAGCTACTTTATTGCTTTTGGGATGCAGTAGGTAATTAAACTTTTTTTTAAGGTTAACTTAGTGTTTTCAAATATACAAATAAAGAAAAGTGAATGCCAAAAATTAAATACAGGTTTACTTAAGTGTTTTTACTTTCTATTTTGTTTATTAATTTATATTTGTAGAATACTTAAATAAAGCCTAATGCGTATTAAAACTCTTGCCCTTTTATGTTTTTTGTTGTCATTTTCTGGTTGTAAAAAAGCTCCAGAGGAAACTGTAAACGAACACGTTGAACAAAACAAAACGCACGACATAACAGAGCAAGACGTAAAGAAAATAAAGTATATTGATTATATTTTAGACTCTAAAACTGAAGATGCCATTAAAGATTGGCAAGAGTATAAACAGTTAGAAACGCTTGTTGCAAACATAAAAAAAGCCGATTTAACTTATTTTACCGAAGATAAAAAAGTGCTTTTACTGCTTTTAAGAGAATTAAAACAAAATCTTCCTGATGCTTTAAAAGCTGAATCTATAAACTCTAGAATTTTAGTTATGGAAACCCAATTGCTTAAACTTGAAAGTCTTTATAGCCTTAGTACTACAAGCAAAGCGGAACTTATTGCTGGTATTAAAGAGTTTTTAATAGCGTTTTCTAATTTAAACTTTCAAATGAATAAAAAGGTGGAATTTGACTCGCGTGTTATTGAAAAACCTTAGTTTTATTTAAGCTTGCTTATACGCTCTTTTTTAAACGCTAGTGTTGCACTTCTTTATAAAAACATCTACCTAAAAACTGCTATTTTACTTAAAATTAAAAGTTTAGCCATTCTATTTTAACGGTTTTAAAGGACACTCTAGTGGTGCAATTTTAGGATTTCTAAAAAATAATATCTATATTTAGAGTTACTAAAATCTATAACTATGGCAATAAAGAGTTTTCAAGGGGCTAGAAGACAACAAAACAATACGACCGATGATATTCCTTTTTCGGTAAGTGATTATATGACTAAAGATTTAATAACATTTACTCCAGACCAAACCGTGGAGAGTGTTATGCAATCTTTAATTACTAATAGAATTTCTGGTGGACCTGTAATTAACGATAAGCATGAATTGATTGGTATAATTTCTGAAACAGATTGTATTAAACAAATTAGTGAAAGCCGTTATTACAATATGCCTATGCAGGATGCAACCATTGAAAAATACGTAACCAAAGATGTAGATACTATTGATGGAAACATGAATATATTTGATGCTGCAAGCAAGTTTGTGCAAACACACAGACGTCGTTTTCCAATTGTAGAAAACGGTAAATTAGTAGGGCAAATAAGCCAAAAAGATGTACTTAAAGCTGCTATGCAGTTAAAAGGACAAAACTGGAAATAACGTGTTTTAAAACATTTTATATAAAATTAAAATCGCCTTTTGGGGCGATTTTTTTATTTCTTAACTCTGGTAAACCAAGGCCATTTTTATAGCCTGCCGGCTTTGGGTTTTTGCGCTGAAGGGCTATCGGTAATTAAAATTTTATCCTTACCGTTGGCTCTTATTGCTGCTATATTGGAGTAGTTATAGTCTTTTACAGGATTATCTAACTTTTCCCAGGTTACATAACCCGCAACGACAATGCGCTCGCCAACCTCCACTATAGATTCTTTGTAGCGCAACTGCCTTTTAAAACCAAATAGCGTATCGCTTTTAATGTTGTAAGATTGCAATACCGCCTCAAACTCTGGTGTAAGTTCTTTAAACAAACCAGAACTTGCCGTTTTATCGGTTACTAAATAATCGTAATAATTTTTAGGGTTTGTAGTTGGCAACACCACCAAACGTTCTCCGGTTTTCTCGATAAAAAAATCCTGAATTTTTTCTTCGTTAATAATTGTTTTCCATCTAGAGTTTTTACCAGAACGCACTTTTTTTTGTATTACCATTTTATAAAACACGCATTTTCGTTTACTTAATGGTGCTATTAATGGCACATCAATTTGCAATGCTTTGCCTTCAATTTTAGAGTATGTTTTGGTTTTTAAACTACCTATACGTTGATTGGGCAAGTTTTTTAAACGTCTTAAAATTATGGTTTTAGGACTATAGTAATATATTAAATAAGCCAGTATGCTAAAAAGGGTAACAGCAATAATAACAATATAAAGTGCACTCATATTTTAAATTAAAAAGATTTATTATTACACGTATTAGTAATACTTTAACTAAGAATGTTACATAGCCTTACTCCCGTTTTACAAGGGCATAAAAATCGCCATCCAAGGGTAAATACCCTTGATCGTAAACAAAGTAATAAATAGTGCCTGCCTTGGTAGTGTAAATACTGGTAAAGTAATTAAAATCGAATCCGTTTTGAATTAATTTAGTTCTTGTTGTTTTGGTTTTTTGTTTAGGGTTTAAGGTCTCTAAAATTCTCCAATTTTTTCGCAATCGGTTATTTATATTTCTAATTAAATTTTTAGAGTCCTTATTAATCGTGTTGTTATAGGCGTTTCTGCAATAATCGCTACAGAATTTTTTATCACTTCTGCCCACTAATTTCTCACTACATTCTAAACAAACTTTAGTCATAATAATTAATTTATATAAATATATGCATTTTAAATTAAAATTTTAATTTACAAACTCCTCAAGTATAACAAGTTAATAAAACAATTTAAACGACTACAAACGTTTACAAACGAACACAAACATTTACCAACCGATTAAAAGTTTAAAACCGATTCATCTTTGCAGTGTCGAAACATAAGAACTCGATAGTATTAACTGTTTAACACGTAAATTTAAAATTATGAGCACACTTAGAAACAAAGTACAGTTGATTGGCAACTTAGGAAACGATCCTGAAATCATCAATCTAGAATCAGGAAAAACATTAGCTAAATTTAATATTGCTACAAATGAAAGCTACACCAACAATAAAGGTGAAAAAATAACAGACACACAGTGGCATAATATTGTTGCCTGGGGAAAGACTGCACAAATTATTGAAAAGTATATTACTAAGGGTAAAGAAGTTGCTATTGAAGGCAAATTAACCTCTAGAACGTATGATGATAAAGATGGTAATAAACGCTACATCACAGAAATTGTATGTAACGAATTACTAATGTTAGGGAAGTAATTAAACCAAATGGGCTGTATAAAAGCAGCCCATTTCATTAAAAACACCGACGAACTACACATTTTATAGATTAAATACACTATTTAAGGTCTAAATCATAGAAATTCACGTAAATATTAACTATGTTTGACTCATATTTCCCCAAATATGAAACGCTTACTTATAGTTATCTACATTTTTAGTTTTGGTCTATTAGCCCAAAACGATGTTTATGATATTCAAGAAAGTACAGGTGAGTTATATGAATATGCTGAATTTGCAAATGCTGAAAAATTGGATTTTAGTATTTCTGAAATTATCGAGAACTCAGAATTGCAATACAGCAAACTTGAAACGGACAATCATAGTATTGGTTTTACTTCAGATAATTACTGGGTACGTTTTAAACTTAAAAACAGCTCCACAACAGCCAACACCTATTACCTAAAAACTGCAAGACCTATTACAGATCATGTCAATTTATACCAAATTAGCCAAGGTAATACGCAGCATTTTTTAAATGGTGATAATATTGATTTTAGCCAAAAACAAGTACAACACAGATCTACCATATTCAAATTAACGTTACCACCAAACGACATACAACACATTTACATTAATTATAAAAGTGATGGCGAAACTATAAATTTACCGCTCATTTTAAATGATGAATCTTCGTTTTGGATGGTAAATTACAATCAACAATTATTCCTTGGGTTGTTTTATGGCTTACTGTTTTTAGCAGGAATAATCTATTTGTTTTTTTACACCAGTTTAAAAGAATTGGCATTTTTCTATTATGGCCTATATGTGTTTTCTATTGCTTTAATGCAAGCCTCACTAGATGGTTTAATACACCAATATATATTACAAGATGCTGGTTTTTTAAACAGTAATTCTGTATTAATAGCCGGTTTACTTTCTAATTTATTTTTTCTAAAATATTGCGAACACTTTTTAAGAATTAAAAACACTTTTAAAGGTTTAATGACAACTTTTAATGTGCTTTACGGATTAATAGCCTTAATATTTTTATTCTTATTTATTAATAAAAGCACAATAGAAATTGCATATCCTTTAACCAACTTATCGGCCTTAATTACCTTAATTGTTATATTAACTACTATAACAACCATGCGCGTAAAAGGTTTTAAAGTAGATCCGTTTTTTTCCATCGGAATTATTTTCCTTGTAGTAGGTATGTTAGGTTTTGTAATGAACAATTTAAGTTTGTTACCTAATAACTTTTTCACTTTAAATAGCGCCAAATTTGGCTCGGGATTCGAGGTTATTTTCTTGTCGTTATCCATGACCAACTTAATTAAACAACTTCGCTTAGAGAAAGATAAATCGAGAGAAGAAGCTTTACTAAAATCTCAAGAAATAAGTGCTTTAAAAACGTATTTCATGTCTAACATGAGTCATGAGTTGCGTACTCCCATTAATGCTATTATGGGCGTTGCGGAAAACGAGTTAGAATTTCAAAAGGACAAAAAAAGTAGAGAACCGTATCAAATAATTAAAAATGCGTCACTTAGCTTATTAAGTAATGTTAATGATATTATAGATTTTGAAAAAATTGAAAACAAAGCTTTAACGTTAAACTTTCAAACATTTAACCCATCCATAAAACTAAATCAAATTAGTAGCAACTGGAAAGCTGAAGCTCTAAAAAAAGGATTAAACTACACTTTTGAGATGGATTCCGAAATACCTGCTAATATTAATGCAGACCCAGATCGATTTGTTCAAATAATAAACAATGTACTATCCAATGCTATTAAATTTACTGATAAAGGCGATGTGTTTTTCAAACTTAAATGTTTAAAACAACCTAACGATATATGCCGTTTTTCATTCCAAATTTCCGATACTGGAATTGGTATTGACAAAACAAACAAAAACGAAGTGTTTGATAGTTTTAACCAAATGAAACTAAACCACAAAAGGGAATTTGGAGGTATAGGTTTAGGATTAACTATTGTAAAACATATTGTTGAATTATTTAACGGCAGCATTACCATTGAAAGCGAACCAGATAAAGGTACCGATGTCTTTATAGATTTAAACTTAAAATATAGCATTGAACAAAAAACAACTCCAGCAACGAGCAAACAAAACGAAACACCATTACACATTTTGGTTGTAGAGGATAACAAGCTTAACCAAATGGTAATGAAAAAGATTTTAAGCACCAATTCTCAAATAACTTTTGCCATTGCTAATAACGGTCAAGAAGCTATTGAAGCCTTAAAAAAGGATGTTTACGACATTATTTTAATGGATTTACAAATGCCAATAATGGATGGCTATGAAGCAACTCAAATTATAAGAAGTGGCGAATTAGGAAATACCATACACACCACACCTATTATTGCCGTAACTGCCGATGCTATGGAAGCAACCAAAAAACGTGTTTTAGATTTAGGCATGAATGCTTACATGACCAAGCCTATAAATAAAACGCTACTTTTCGAAAACATAAATGCTTGCAATTTTAATAAGCAGAATGATAAGGACGACGACGACGACAAGTCCATGAATTTACAAATTGCCTAAGCGCAAAACGCCCTAACAACACTACTTATTTTACTTGCAGTTCCGTTATCTCAAAGCAAATTTTGTTAAGAATAAGCTCGCTATTTTCTAAATTTTTCAAAACCGTTAGTCTAATATCTTCAAAACTATGTTTTACGTTTTGAAATAAATCTTGATAGTATAATATACCTGCTTTCAAATTCTCAGAAAACGTTTTTAAATACTTCTCTTCCTTTTTACTCATTGACGATTTAGCATCTTCCATCTTATTCTTTAAATAATCAATATAAATATCCAACTCTTTAATAAACAAATTAGGTCTGTCGCTACGCGAAACCATATTCGCTCTGCCGTATATATGATCAGTAATATTTTCAAGGCTCATGGTTTTATCATAATACGCCATATTAGGCCCTGGACATATAGAGACACCATTACCTTCAACCTTAGTATCTAAATTATATGCCAACAAAGCAGAAGTGCCTAAACCTACACATGTACAAGATTTCTCGATAATTTTGTTGTATTGTTTTAAGTGATCTGCCTGTAGTAAATTTTGCTTTTCTAAATTTTTAATTTTATTAAATTGATATTCTCTAGAGGCTGTACACATACCTTTATCCTTAAACTCATTATTCAAGGCCACAAACTTTTTAGGACAAGAACTTCCTGGTCTGCCTTTGTTTATTAAAGCTTGCTTCTCTAAATCTTTAGTGTTGTTTTTTAAATTATTAAAAGGAACACCAAGCGGCGAAATATCGCTTAAATACAAGTCTTCCTCTTTCGCTTTAGCTAATTTATTTAATGTTTCACTATCTACAGTCGTAGCTTCTGGAACTAGTAAAAACGGACTTCCCCAACCTACAGAATCTAAATTGTAATGGTTAAGTAAAAAAGTATGTTCTTCATCAGTTCCTACACCACCTTGCGCGGAAACCTTAAAGGTTGCTCGTTTTTCGGGAATTGTGCGGTTAGTATTTATTAATTCTTGATGCCATACGGCTTCAATAGTGTCTTGTAATTCCTTACGTTTTACTTTAAATTCAGATAAAACAGGACCTAACAAATACCCATCGGTTGCAAAGGCATGTCCGCCACAATTTAAGCCAGATTCAATTCTATACTCCGAAACCCACAAGCCTTTTTTGGCTAAAAATTTACCTTGTATTAATGCCGATCTATAATCACTTACTTTTAAAATAATGCGTTTTTTTAACTGGCCGTTTTTATCCGGAAAAAAATCATTAAACTGAGCCATATAAGCAAATAATCTAGGATTCATTCCTGCCGATAGCACTACCGAAGAACTTAATTTACTATTAGCAAAACCACGTAAAGCTGCATGCGCATCGTTATACTTAACCTCAAGCTTTTCGTTTTTAATGTAATTATCCTTATCCACCTTGGTCATTATATTTACATCAATACTACCCATTTGTAATTTTATGCTCGCCCATTTTTTAATTTCAGAAGCATTAAAACCATTTGAGGTTAGTTTCTTAAATTCTTGCTTTGCTTTAGAGGTATCCGGGAGCATATTTACGTAAGCTAGTAATGCATCGCTTTTCTCTGATGCCATGGTTTTTAGCGATTCAAATTTTTGCTCAGCCAAATCACTAATTAAATTAAGGTAAGCTGTAATTCGCTTTGCTCTGAAATCTTCAATTTTATCTGTAATCTCATGATAAGAAACCTCAAATTTATCACTGTACATTTTTCTTAATTTCTCTAGTAAAATATCATCTACCAAAGAAATTACAGAATCCATACCGTATTGTGCTACTTTTAATGGTGTATCTATTGTAAACCCAATGCCCATTACAGGAATATGAAATGAATGTGTTTTTTTCATAATTACTTTATAATTAATCAACAAAGGTATAGAAGCGACTCATCTAGGAATATGACTTATGTCATGCTTTAAACCACATCAATTTCATACAATTTAATTTTAAGATCGCTCTTTTGTCCTAAACTAGGCTGTATGAATTAAAAAAATTCGGGCTAATCCCTTATTTTATTTAATTATTCATAATTAGAAATCGCGAATCGGGAATAATTGACAAAACTTAGAATCATCTGGGTGGTTCACCAAACCTTTAGTATTTTTATAGCGAAAATTACTAAAGAAGAAATATGTCCGTAGAGCCAAAATTAACTAGATTCAACCAAAGTGTTTTATCAAAATATCAGATATACAATAGTATATTCATGACCTTGCCTTTTGATGCAGTTACTAAAACAGGGGTTTTACTTCCTTTGTTTCATGAAACTTGCGAAAATGGATTTAAACAAGGTGATAATCCAACCACAATAGTTGAAACTTTTTTTGAAAAATACCAGGCACGTCGAAATAAAGAAAGTCAAATAAACTTATTATTCAGGTTTATTCAATACATAGAACGCCAAGTCGTTTTATTTGATGCTATTGAAGATGCCGCTTTCCCGATTGTAAATAACATGGAAGGTGTGGGTACTTTAAGAAACTTGAAAGGTACTGCAGCTGCCGAAGGTAATCTTGAGGAGTTACAAAAATATTTAGAAGAGTTTAAAGTAAGAATCGTATTAACTGCCCACCCTACACAATTTTACCCAGGGTCGGTTTTAGGTATTATTACAAACTTAACTAAAGCGATAAAAGAAAATGATTTGTCCGAAATAAATAACTTATTTGGACAATTAGGAAAAACACCATTTTTTAAACACCAAAAACCAACACCTTACGATGAGGCTAAAAGTTTAATTTGGTATTTAGAAAACGTATTTTACAAGACCTTTGGATCGATTTACAACTACATTCAAACTAGTATTTATGATGATGGTAAACGCCATAACGAAATTGTAAACATTGGCTTCTGGCCAGGTGGAGATAGAGATGGTAACCCATTTGTAAAACCAGATACAACATTAAAAGTTGCTAAAAAACTGAAACAGTCTATTCATAAAAAATATTATGAAGACTTAAGAGACTTAAGAAAGAAACTAACTTTTAGAGGTGTCGAGGAGCGTATTATAAGTTTAGAAACTTTATTTTACAACTACAGTACTAACCAAAATGGAGACAATGAAGATATCATGTCTTCAAAAGATTTCATAAAAGAATTACTAAGTATTAGAGACGTTATTACGCAAGAACATCAATCATTATATGTTAGCGATCTTAACAACCTAATTAATAGAGTTCATCTTTTTGGATACAGTTTTGCATCCTTAGATATTAGACAAGATAGTAGAATTCACCATAATGTATTCACTACCGTTATTGATAGTTTAATTGCAACAGGAACATCTTCTTTCCCAGCTAATTATCATGATTTATCGGAAAGCGAACAAATTCAAATCCTATCGAAAGCTACTGACGATGTTTCGAGCTTAGATGCCTTTGAAGATGAAATGGTTTGCAATACACTAAAAACCATTGCCATAATTAAAGACATTCAAAAAAGTAATGGCGAGCGCGGTGCAAACCGATACATTATTAGTAACAACCAAACAGCACTTAACGTTATGCAATTATTTGCTATGTTAAGAATGGTTGCTTTTAAAGATCAATTAACAGTAGATGTTGCTCCACTTTTTGAAACTATTCCAGATTTAGAAAATGCACCTGGAGTTATGGAGCAATTGTATACTAACCCAGAATACATGGCACATCTTAGAGCCAGAGGAAGTAAACAACACATTATGTTAGGTTTCTCTGATGGTACAAAAGATGGTGGTTATTTAATGGCCAACTGGGGTATTTACAAAGCCAAAGAGTTGCTAACCGAAATGTCTAGAAAATACGATGTTACTGCCATATTTTTCGATGGTCGTGGTGGACCTCCTGCACGTGGTGGTGGAAAAACACATCAGTTCTACTCATCTTTAGGACCAACAATTGAAGATAAAGAAGTACAACTTACCATTCAAGGGCAAACTATTAGTTCTAATTTCGGAACCTTAGATTCTGCTCAATTTAACTTAGAGCAACTTATAAGTTCTGGTATTAAAAACAGAATTGATGGCGCTAAAAATAAAATGTCCGATGCCGATAGAGCGGTTATGACAGATTTAGCAGAAACAAGTTATACAACCTACAAAGACTTTAAAGGTCACCCAATGTTTATACCGTATTTAGAGCGCATGAGTACTCTAAAATTCTATGCTAAAACAAACATTGGTAGTAGACCATCAAAACGTGGCACATCAGATAAGTTGGTGTTTTCAGATTTAAGAGCCATTCCTTTTGTAGGGTCTTGGAGTCAATTAAAACAAAACGTTCCAGGTTTTTACGGTGTTGGTACAGCACTTAAAAAATACGAAGAAAATGGAGAGTTCGATAAAGTAGAACAACTATATCACAACTCTAAATTCTTCAGAACATTGTTAGAAAACAGTATGATGTCTTTAACCAAGTCATTCTTCGATTTAACAAAATACATGTCTAAAGACGAAGAGTTTGGAGGTTTCTGGAACATTATTCATGAGGAATATTTAACTACCAAACGCCTATTATTAAAACTTACAGGTTATAGCGAGTTAATGGAAAACGAACCTTCGGGAAGAGCCTCTATACAAGTTAGAGAATCTATTGTATTACCATTACTTACCATACAACAGTTTGCGCTTAAAAAGCTTCAAGAGTTAGAAAAAGCCGGTGTAGCTGCCGATGATCCAGACAAGTTAATTTACGAGAAAATCGTAACACGATCATTATTTGGTAATATTAACGCCAGTAGAAATTCAGCTTAAAAAAGCTTTACATTATAGATTAAAACCAAAGCCTTCGTTATAAAAACGGAGGCTATTTTTATACCCTAAATTCCAAGTATTAAAAGCAGGCTGACTTACCTTCTGGCTAGCAGATTACCTAAAACACTAGGGCTTTATAAGCACCTCAATAGATTAAAACAGAAAACCCCATAGCTATTCCAAATATTATTGGCTACATTTATATGAACTTTACAACCTAAACCCTATGCAATTAGACACGGCTTTATTAGTTATTATTTCAGTTTTTACAATTTTTTCAATAACCATAGTTATAACAAGAATTTTTGGTTTAAGAACATTTGCAAAAATGTCGAGCTTCGATTTTGCATCCACAATAGCCGTAGGTTCTATTTTAGCATCAATTATAATAAACAAAGACCAGAGCATACTTAAAGGAGCACTGGCATTAGTATGTATCATTGGGTTTCAAACACTCTTTGCCTTTTTAGTAAGAAAAATAGATTTATTTAAAAATCTATTTACAAACAAACCGCAAATGCTCATGAAGGATGGAGAAATATATTATGAAAACCTAAAAAATTGCAATGTGGACATAAGTGATTTAATGGCAAAATTAAGAGAAGCCAATGTCCATCAGCTTTCAGAAGTGCAAGCTGTAATATTTGAGAGTACAGGCGATATTTCAGTTCTACATAGCTCAAACGGAACTAATATCGACCCGATTATATTAAGCGATGTTGCCCAAAAATAGAAAGGTCTTAATTTTCAAAATAGTAGCAGTAAAAAATATTTCACTACGCGCTACCTCCCAATGTTAAGAAGCTCAAACATGCCCACAAATCCTTAACGCGGGCTGCAAACTAGGTTTAGGCGTTAAGTTTAAAATAGATGTATTGACGCACTTGATTTTTACCCAAATAAAAGATAACTTCGTGCCACGCTTAGCAAAAACAGCAAAAAAGCAGAACTCGCATTGGTATTAATGCCTTTTTAAACGTAGCATATTGTAGGTAACATGACAAAAGATATTCCTCAAATTACATTTAACCCTGCAACAACCAATAATTTTGGTTTCGAAATTGTGCCTATTGAAGACATTGCTAAGAGTAAAAACGAACATAATCATGATCCAGAATTACCGCATCAGCTAAAATTTTATAACCTTATTTTTTTTACCGAAGGTTCTGGGAGACACTTTGTAGATTTTAACTGGTTTCCGGTACAACAAAACAGCTTGATTTATTTAACAAAAGACCAAGTTAATGCTTTCGAGTTTTCAGACCGTTTAAAAGGCTATTGCATCATTTTTACCGAAGCCTATTTTGTAAATAGCTTTACCAATTTAGCAGACGATTTTGTGTTTAGACTTTTTAATCCAGAGCTGTTTTCGCCAATTCTTCAAATTCCTCAAAACTCAGAGTTTACAACCTATTTTAACCTGTTATGTACAGAGTATAAAAATTCTAGCACCTTTAATCATAAAAATATTGTCAATTCGCTTTTAACCATTTTAATATCGAAAGCCGAAAATTTAAAACAAAAGCAAACCTTTCATATATCAGACACCTCAAAAGTGGCTATTTATCAAAATTTTATTTCGCTAATCGCAAAAAACCTAACCAAAAGCAGAAGCGCAAGGTATTATGCCAAAGAATTAGCCATAACCTACAAACACCTAAATAAAATCTGTAAGGAACTGGTAAACAAAACTGCCAAAAACGTTATTGACGATTTTGTAATACTGCAAGCCAAACGCAGTTTAATAAACACTAAAATAACCAGTGCTCAATTAGCCTATAGTTTGGGCTTTGAAGACCCAACAAATTTCACCAAATATTTCAAAAAAAATACAGGTTTAACCCCAAAAGCCTTTGTAAAATCACTTCAAGAAGATTAATGGTTCCACTTTAACCATTTTAACTCTCGTTTTTATCTTTTCTAAAGCTTGTAGTTGCATCATCTTTGTACCATAATTAAAAACAAAGACAATGAAACAAATAATCACAACCGTTGCACTCGTTCTTATAATGACCGCTTGCGACTCACAAAACAATACTAATTTAGATAACATGGAAACAACAACAGCATTATCAAACAAAGACAAAGCCGTAGCGTTAATTTCTAGTTTAGAAACCGGAGATCAATCGGCTATTGCACACATTAACCCAACTAATTATACACAACATAATCTTGCCGTAGCAGAAGGATTAAAGGGTTTTGGCGAAGTATTACAACACGCACCCGAAGGCGGTTTTAAAGCCAATGTAGTGCGTGCATTTCAAGATGGCGATTATGCTATTACACACACAGAATACGACTTTTTTGGACCAAAAGTAGGGTTCGATATTTTTAAGTTTGAAAATGGCCTAATTACAGAACATTGGGATAACTTTTCTGATTTGGCAGCAGCAAACCCAAGCGGAAGAACCCAAACAGATGGCATTGTAACAATTACAGATTTAGATAAAACCGAACAAAACAAAGCCTTGGTAAAAGATTTTGTTAATACCGTTTTAATTAATGGCGAGTTCGATAAAATGCCAAACTATTTTGATGGCGACGCTTACATACAACACAACACCATGATTGCCGATGGTGTTTCTGGTTTAGCAAAAGCCCTAGAAGACATGGCAAAACAAGGTATTACTATGGTGTTTACCAAAAACCACATTGTTTTAGGAGAAGGTAATTTTGTATTATCGGTTAGCGAAGGCACATTTGCAGGAAACCCAACATCGTTCTACGATTTGTTTAGAATAGAAAACGGGAAAATTGCAGAACATTGGGATACTATTGAAACCATTTTACCGGAGGAAGATAGAAAAAACGATAACGGAAAGTTTAACTTTTAAAAACAGCAACAATGAAACTGAAACTTATAACTTTAATAAGCCTTATAACCTTTGGCTTAGGGTTTGCACAAAGCAAAACCACAGAAACAAATACATTTGAGTTTGGAACAGCAGAACACCTTTTAGATGGCTATTCCTTAAACTTCCAATATCAAGATGGTAAAGCCATACACATGGAGTTTAACAACGGAGAAGCCGAATACAAGTGGATTTTAGGCCCAGGAAAAGGAAGAGGCAACAAAGATATTCCTTACCGCTCGCGCAAAATTGGAGACCAACTTTATATCGTTAATTGGCACGAAACAGGTATTAAAGATTATTTAACCATTGTTTTCGATTTTGAAAAGATGGTAGTACATAGTTCTATAATAATAGGTTATGAGAACAAACCCGAAAGACCATTAAAAACAGTGTTTTTAACAGGAGTTATAGATCATTTAAAAACTAATTAATATGAGTAATGTAGCTAGCTGCCCAACCTGTGGCGGCAAATCGAAAATAACAGAAACCAAGGGTAAAACAACTTACCTAGCCATACAAGATGACGAATTGGTAAAAAAAATAGGTCAACTAAAAAAGGCTATGCAGAAGTATAAGGATAAAGCCGAGGCGCTAGAAAAGCAACTGGAATCCAATAAATAGAATACACATAACATAAATGAAAAGACAGTTCTAGTTAATACTAAAGCTGTTTTTTTTGTTTAATTAATTGTTGAATCAATAGGAATAAATACACTTGACTTTGTCAGAAAAAAATTACAACTTCGTTTAACGTCGGATATAAAACATTAAAACGATTTCATATCCGCGAAATATTAGCAATAATTTTGACAAATAATGAGTGAATTAATTAACAAAATAAATGAAAGTGTAGTAAATCTCTCAAAATCTGAGCAAAAGGAAATTTTGAAATTTTCAAAACGGCTAGAATCTTATATTCACGTTCCAACAAACAAAAAAGAATTTGAGCGAATGATTTCTTTTTCATCTAATGCTTTTTTAGTAAACTTTGTTCTAAAGGTATTAGATGATTACAAATATCCTGAAGAAAGTAAATATCCGTTTGATATAGTTTCTTATTGGTATAGCATATGTTTATTGGCGTTATCTAATATAGAAGAGGCAAGGAAATTCCCTATAAATTTAGGAAATCAATTTCTTAAAACAGAACACAATGATTTATTTCTATTTAGGCGAATACTGGGGTTTATTAAAGATCCAGCCTACGAACCATTGACTAAAGATATTGAAAACTACTTCTTATCTAAGCAAAATGAGATAGAATCATATAAATGGGCAAAGGAAATAGGGCTAGAATTACCAAGCGACAATAATTGGGCTTTGTTTTTTGAAATATCTACAGATGGAAAATTCCGATTTGGTAATGATTTGACAGATAAAGAAAAAGAAAATCGTTTAAGAATAACCACCTCAGTTTATCCACTCCAAGACAAAAAATGTTGGGAGATTGAACTAAAAAATTGGAATAAAACTATTTCTGCTTGGTGGCCAACACTTTCAAAAAATGAAATAAAACTTGAAAAAAAACGAAAGAATTATACTTTAAAAACAGAACCCTCTTTGAGAGGTTTAAAAGAAGTTATTCAGGAAATAGAAACCGCATTAGATATTAAACTTGACAGAACTATATATAGTAAACAGTTTAAAGGTAAAATTAAAAATAAAAATGCTGTTCAGAAATGGCTTATGGAGAAATAGACTATTGCTAAAGCCTCTGCTTAATCAAAAATTTCAGTATATTTAATCCGTAATTGACGCTTATACCGAACCGTTAAACGAACCTCTCCCAAAACACACAATCCATACTAAAACAAGAAACTAGCAAACACTTGCGTTAGGGATTGAGCAATTGTTGGAGCTCCTCCCAGAGAGCGACTTTTGAAATATTTATATTCATGAGTACTATTATTTAAAATATAAACCAACGAGTAAAGCCCGACCCTTTTCATGTAACGCCCCAAAACAAAAAAAAGGACGCTTTGCATTACGCAAAACATCCTTTTCAATCAAACTAAACTTAAGTTGTATAGATTAGTGCTCGTTTAACCTGAAATCTGGATAGGCATCCATTCCGTGTTCGTGGGCATCTAAACCTTCTAATTCTTCTTTTTCTGATACTCGTATTCCCATTGTTTTCTTTAAAACAAAGAATATTATGAATGACGATACTACACAGATTCCTGCATAACAAGCAACACCTAATAATTGAATTAAAAATGTATGCTCTTCGTTTGTTGAAAAGATTCCAACGGCTAAAGTTCCCCAGATACCACAAATTAAGTGTACTGCTATGGCTCCAACAGGATCATCTAATTTAATAGCATCGACAAAAGCAACAGCAAATACAATTAGTGCTCCTGCAATACCACCAATAATTATGGCGCTTTCTGGTGTCATAACATCGGCACCAGCGGTAATACCAACTAATCCTCCTAAAATACCATTTAAGAACATGGTTAAATCTAGGTTTTTGTATTTTAAAAAGTTAACAAACGCTGCAATTACACCACCAGAAGCGGCTGCTAAACATGTTGTAACTAGGGTTAATGATGTTAATTCTGGATCGGCAGAAAGTACAGAACCTCCATTAAACCCAAACCAACCTAACCAAAGGATTAAAACTCCTGCAGTTGCTAATGGTATGTTATGTCCAGGGATTGCTTGTGGCTTTCCTTCTTTATCGAATTTCCCAATACGAGAACCTAGTAAGTAAACTGCAACTAAGGCTGCCCATCCACCAACAGAGTGTACTAATGTAGAACCTGCAAAGTCATAGAATCCCATTTGGTCTAGAAATCCGCCACCCCATTTCCAAGATCCTGCAATTGGGTAAATAATGCCTACGTAAATTACTGTGAAAATCATGAATGCTCCAATTTTCATACGTTCGGCAACAGCACCAGATACAATGGTTGCAGCTGTAGCAGCAAACATACCTTGAAATAAGAAATCTGTCCAGTAGGTGTAACCTTCGTTATAGGTTAAATCTAAAGCGCCTTCGGCAGTTAAAGGGGCATCGAACCCAAATCCTGCAAAGCCTAAAATTCCTGAAGAATCTTCGGCAAATCCTGGATACATTAGGTTAAACCCTACTATATAGTATAGTAATAACCCAACGGTAATAATAAATATGTTTTTAAATAATATGTTTATTGTATTTTTTTGTCTAGTTAGCCCAATTTCTAAAAATGCAAATCCGGTATGCATAAAGAAAACGAGTGCTGTACAGATCATCATCCATACATTATTAGTTGTAAGTAATCCTTCCATTGTATTAATTTTTAATGATTTTTTATTTTAAGGTGTCCACACCTTTTTCTCCTGTCCTTATTCTATAACAATCTTTTACATCTGAGACGAATATTTTACCATCTCCTACCTCGCCTGTACTTGCAGATTCTAGCAGTGTTTTAATTGTTATTTCTTCAAAATCATCATTTACTACGATTGATAAATGTCTACGTTGAATATCACTAGTACTATATGATACACCTCTATAAACATGGCCTTCTTTTTCATTACCAAGACCGGTTACATCCCAATAAGAAAAAAAGTTAACACCAACTTCGTGCAAAGCTTCCTTAACTACACGATATTTTGATTTTCTAATAATTGCTTCAATTTTTTTCATAATTCATTTACTTATATATGGTTTAGTTTGTTAAAATAGGAAAATATTTTTTTAATATAATTAACTCTAAAACACTATTATATTACGTGTTTATATTAAAGACCAAAAGACGCCTTATTACTAAGGCATCTTTTAGGTTTTTATTTTATTATTTAAAGATTACTCTTCAATTTCTCTTTGTCTCTTACCAGGGTAAGCGATAGAACCATGCTCTGTCCAGTCAAGACCAGCAATTTCTTCTGCTTCGGTAACTCTTAATCCAATAGTTTTCTTCATTATAAATAAGAAAATAAAAGATAAACCGATAGCCCAAGCTGCATAAGCAAGAACTCCAATAGCTTGTGCACCTAATTGTGCAGCACCACCTCCATTAAATATTCCAATTCCAGCATCACCATCAATACCCCAAAGACCTATTACTAAAGTTCCCCAAGCACCGCATATACCGTGTACAGAAATGGCACCAACAGCATCATCAATTTTTAAATTCTTTTCAACAAATCCAATAGCAAATACTACAAGTATACCACCAATAAGACCCGCTAATACAGCACCACCTTCGCTCATGTTTCCACAACCAGCAGTAATACTTACTAAACCAGCAAGCGATCCATTTAAAGTCATACCTAAATTTGGTTTTCCGTTTTTAAACCAAGTTAAAAGTAAAGCACCTAAAGCACCAGCAGAAGCTGCTAAGTTTGTTACTAAAACAACTTGAGATGCAGCAACAGCATCATCGCCACCCCAAGCTAATTGAGAACCACCATTAAAACCGAACCATCCTAACCAAAGAATAAATACACCTAAAGTAGCATACATTTGGTTGTGACCGTGCATTTCAACAGGTTTACCATCTAAGAATTTCCCGATTCTAGGACCTACCATCCAAGCAGCTACAAGTGCAGCCCATCCACCTACAGAGTGAACAATAGATGATCCAGCAAAATCAATAAATTCGGCAGGCATAATACCATCGGTATTGTTTAACCAACCACCATTCCATTCCCAACCACCAGCGATAGGGTAAATAAAAGCAGTTAAAACAATACTAAAAATAGCGTAAGTTGTATATTTTGTTCTTCCGGCTACAGCACCAGAAACAATAGTTGCAGCTGTTGCAGCAAATACAGTTTGAAAGAATAAATCTGCAGCACCTTGAGAAAACGTAAACCCTCCCCAGTGGAAGAAACCTCCGCCCATATCGGCACCGTACATTAAAGAATATCCTATAAACCAGAAGGCTAAAGAACCAACGGCGATATCTAGGAAGTTTTTCATGGCAATGTTTACAGCATTTTTAGAATCCGTCATTCCTGACTCCACTAAAAAGAAACCTGCTTGCATAAAGAATACTAAGATACCTGATATAAGCATCCACATCATTCCCATGTCGCCTTCTACAGCGGCAGTATCTTGAATTATTAAAGGCATATTTAATATAGACATAATATAATTTTTTGGGTTAGTTAATTGAAAAAAAACAAGTTCTCTACTTTCATAGAGAACTTGCAATAATATTCTCTTTGTTGTGTTTTTCTCTTAGAAAGAGTAAATAGCTGCTAATGTGAAAGCTGCTAAGCTATCTGAAGCTGCTCCATCGTTATCTACGAATGGCTCATTATTACTCCAAGCATCTAATCTAATTTCTGGCTTAATAATTAAGTTATCTACAGTATAGCTACCTGTTAAAGTTGTAGCGAATACACTTGGTAAATCATCTACATCTTCTGCATGGTATCCAAAATACTCACCTCTTAACCCTATAGAAAAGCTATCAGAAGTTGCTACTTGAGGATAAAGAGCAGCTCCGTAAAAACCAGCACCATCATTATCATTATAAGCCGCATTGATTCCCATAAAGAAAGTATCAGAAAGATCGAATCCACCCGTATAATCTACTTCAAAACCTAAACCATCATTAGATCCACTATCGTAGTATAAGTTTAAAAATTGTCCTTTATATCCTAACTGAGCACCTAATGCATATTCTCCAGTCATTGAAGTATCATTAACATCCCATGGATTAGTAACTGCTAACATTAAGCTAAAATCTTCAGATAAAGCAAAATCTGCTTTTATACCCATATGAGAAAATGGTCCGCTAGAAAATAAGTAAGATGTACTGTAGTTAAAGTTTGCTGCAGGAGAAATTACTTCATATCCTAAAAATGTATTAAAACGACCAAAAGTTAATGTAGTTCCTTCTGAAACATTCCAGTAAACATATGCTTGATTAACAATACCATCAACAATATCACTATTAAAAGTCGCACCTGCACCTCTAGGTCCAGTAACTAAATCTAATACTGCACCAGCTTTTTCGCCTTCATAGCTTGCAATAATGTTACCCATACCTAAAGCAAATCCTGATTGTCCTGCAAATGCAGTTCCGAAACCAGCACCAACATTATCAGGAGCAGTTAAATAAGTTTGGTAATAAGCATCAACACTACCACTAATTGATAATTTTGACTTCTCTTCTTGTGCAAATAATGCTGTTGCTGCGAAAAGCATTGAAAGTGTAATAATTTTTTTCATCATTGTTTTATTTTTAAGTTATTTAATTTCTTAGATCTAATTCTTGATTAGTTTGAGTTATTAAAGTTTTATAGACCTAATTTCCCTTAAGAACGAGGCTAAACTATGTGAAAATATTTTAACCCCCATAAAAAATAGGGGTATTTGAGTTACTTTTATTGATATTATATTTTTTACCCCTTTTTTTTAGGGGTGTGCGATTAAATAATTAAAATATTGAATTATCTACAACAGGATTAATTGAATTATTGTCAGTATTTTCATGAAAATCATAGAGTAATTTCCATTTATTAAAAGAATCATTATCAAAAATTCAGATATACGTATATAATGACAATATTTCGCAGTTTGAATATTCATTAAAAAAGTGGAGTAATATTGTTATATAATTATTTTTATCTCCCAATGGCTTCTAAAATCGAAATAATAAATGGTCTCTATTGTATTTCAAATTGTAGAACGTATCTTAGCTTCTCAACTCAAGTTTTTAAATTAATTTATTGTTGACTATGATTAAGAAGCAAGGACTTTATTTACCAGAATTTGAACACGAAAACTGTGGCGCAGGTTTTATTTGTAATCTAAAAGGAGAGAGAACAAACCAAATCATTCATGACGCCCTAGAAATTCTTGTAAAATTAGAGCACCGTGGTGGTGTAAGTGCAGATGGGAAAACTGGTGATGGTGCTGGACTGCTAATTGATATCCCACACGACTATTTTAAACGCGTTTGTGATTTCGAAATTCCAGCGCAAAGAGAGTATGCCGTTGGTATGGTATTTTTACCAAAGGTAGACAACCAATATGTTTATTGTAAAAAGACTTTTGAGAAGGAAGTTGAAGCGCAAGGACTTTCCATTTTAGGATGGCGTAAAGTACCTGTGGATTCTACACAATTAGGACCAATTGCATTAGCATCGGAGCCTAATATAGAACAACTATTTATTGGTAAAACTGATGCTATTGACGAGGCCACTTTTAAAGCTAAATTATACGCTGCTAGAAAAATAACTGAACACACTATTAGAAACTCTAAAACTTCTGAAAGTGGTTACTTTTATGTACCTAGTTTATCAACAACAACAATAATATATAAAGGTATTATAATGCCTGAGGATATTGGGCCATATTATACCGATTTACAACAAATAGATTTAGTTACACGTTTGGCCTTAGTACACCAACGTTTCTCTACAAATACAATGCCTACCTGGGAATTGGCCCAACCATTTCGTCACATGTGTCAAAATGGAGAGATTAACACCCTTCGTGGTAACGTAAGTAGAATGCGTGTTCGTGAAGAAATCATGAAAAGTGATGTTTTTGGACCGCAAATAGATAAATTATTCCCAATAATTTTACCAGGAAAATCAGATTCTGCTTCTATGGATATGGTGGTAGAATTATTAACACACACAGGACGATCATTACCAGAAATTATGATGATGATGATTCCTGAAGCTTGGGAAAAACACGCTACAATGTCTGCAGAGCGTAAAGCATTTTACGAGTACAATGCTTGTATTATGGAGCCCTGGGACGGACCAGCATCGGTACCATTTACAGATGGCGATTACATAGGTGCTTTATTAGACCGTAACGGTTTAAGACCTTCAAGATATACCGTTACTAAAAGCGGAAAACTAATCATGTCATCGGAAATTGGAGTTGTAGAAGTTGCTCCAGAAGATGTTAAAGAACATGGTAGATTAGAGCCAGGAAAAATGTTCTTAGTGGACATGAACGATGGTCGTATTATTGAAGATGAAGAAATAAAAAGCAAAATAGTTTCAGAAAGACCATATAAAGAATGGTTAGATAAAACACGTTTACATTTAAAAGACGTGCCTTACACTAGCGAAACTTGCCCTATTGAAACTATTGATATTAAAACACGCCAGCGTTTATTCAATTATACTTTTGAAGATATTCAAGAGGTAATTACGCCAATGGCACAGGTTGGAAAAGAGGCTTTAGGATCAATGGGAATTGATACGCCATTAGCGGTACTTTCAGACCGTCCACAATTAATTTCAAACTACTTTAAACAATTATTCGCGCAGGTTACAAACCCACCTTTAGATGGTATTCGTGAAGAAATTGTTACAGATATTAGCTTAAATCTTGGTAAAGACAGAAACATTTTTAGTATTACTGAAAGACAATGTCGTAAACTAAGAATTCAGAATCCAGTTATTTCAAACGGCGATTTAGAAAAAATTAGAACTATTGATATTGATGGTTTCCAAACCGAAACTATTCAAATGCTATACCCAAAAATTGAGGGTATGAATGGTTTAGAAAATGCGCTTGATGATGTAATCATTCAAATTGAAAAAGCTTTAGAGAGAAAAACAAATATTATTATTCTTTCGGATAGAGGTGTAAATCAAGAATTAGCACCTATTCCTGCTTTATTAGCATGTTCATTTGTAAATCACCAACTGAATCGTTTACGTAAGCGTTCTTATTTCGATATTATTATTGAATCTGCAGAACCACGTGAGCCACATCATTTTGCAACTTTATTTGGTTATGGCGCTAGTGCGATAAACCCTTATATGGTTAACGAAATTATTAGAATGCAAGTTAAAGAAGGCTTCATTACTGGTATGGACGAGCAAAAAGCGGTCGATAATTTCAATAAAGCTATTGGAAAAGGTATTTTAAAAGTAATGAACAAAATTGGTATCTCTACACTACACTCGTATAGAGGTTCTCAAATTTTCGAAATTGTTGGATTCAATTCTCAATTCGTTGAAAAATATTTCCCATACACCGCTTCTAGAATAGAAGGTATTGGTTTATATGAAATTGAAAAAGAAATTGACCAACGTTATAAACAAGCGTATCCAGATAATGCTATCGATAAAAACTTAGGTTTAAATATTGGTGGCGATTACAGATGGAGACGTAATGGCGAGCGCCACTTATTTAACCCAACAACTGTAGCAAAATTACAACAAGCGGTTAGATTAAGTGATCAAGCAAGTTATGATGTTTATGCAAAAGCCATAAACGAACAATCTGAAAACTTAATGACCATTCGTGGTTTATTTGAGTTTGATAACCTAGACCCTATTCCTTTAGAAGAAGTAGAGCCATGGACAGAAATTGTTAAGAAGTTTAAAACCGGAGCCATGTCTTATGGATCTATTTCTCGTGAAGCACATGAGAATTTAGCCATAGCCATGAATAGAATTGGAGGAAAATCTAATTCTGGTGAAGGTGGAGAAGACAGAAAACGTTTTCAAAAAGATATAAATGGCGATAGCCGTAACTCTGCTATTAAACAAGTAGCATCGGGACGTTTTGGGGTAACATCACATTACCTTTCTAGCGCTAAAGAAATTCAAATTAAAATGGCTCAAGGAGCTAAACCTGGCGAAGGTGGACAACTACCTGGAGAAAAGGTTTTACCTTGGATTGCCTCGGCACGTAACTCAACACCTTTTGTAGGGTTAATTTCGCCACCACCACATCATGATATTTATTCTATTGAAGATTTAGCACAATTAATTTACGATTTAAAAAATGCAAATCGCGAAGCTAGAATTAATGTAAAATTAGTATCGGAAGTTGGTGTAGGTACAATCGCAGCCGGTGTAGCAAAAGCTAAAGCCGATGTGGTATTAATTTCTGGTTATGATGGTGGAACAGGAGCATCTCCTTTAACCTCATTAAAACATGCAGGTTTACCTTGGGAACTTGGTTTATCTGAAGCACAACAGACTTTAGTATTAAACAACTTAAGAAGTAGAATTGTTGTAGAATGTGATGGCCAATTAAAAACAGGTCGTGATGTTGCCATTGCAGCATTATTAGGAGCTGAAGAATTTGGTTTTGCAACTGCACCTTTAGTAGCTTCAGGATGTATTATGATGCGTAAGTGTCATTTAAATACTTGTCCTGTAGGTATTGCAACTCAAGATAAAGAGTTGCGTAAAAACTTTAAAGGAACACCAGAACACGTTATTAACTTCTTCTTCTACATTGCTGAAGAATTAAGAGGTATAATGGCGCAACTAGGGTTTAGAACGTTAGCAGAAATGGTTGGTCAAACCAATAAAATTAACGCGAATAAAGCTATTAAGCATTATAAAGCAAAAGGTTTAGATTTATCTAGTATACTTCACAGACCATCTGCTTACAACGACCTTCCTGTAAGAAATACAGAAGGACAAGATCATAACCTAGAAAACGTATTAGACTTTACAATACTTAAAGATTCTCACAGAGCATTATACCGTAAGGAGAAAATGACTCTAGAATATCCTATAAATAACATAAACCGTACGGTTGGTGCTATTGTAAGTAACGAAATTTCTAAAATATACGGGCACTTAGGATTACCTGAAGACACCTTGAATATTAACTTTACAGGGTCTGCCGGACAAAGTTTCGGAGCATTTGGCGCACACGGTTTATCATTCATATTAGAAGGTAACACAAACGATTATTTAGGTAAAGGATTATCTGGAGCTAAACTAATTGTTAAAAAGCCTGCAAAAGCAGATTTTATAGCCGAAAACAACATCATTGTTGGTAATGTATGTTTATTTGGTGCCGTTGCTGGAGAGGCTTACATAAATGGTATTGCAGGCGAACGTTTTGCAGTAAGAAACTCTGGAGCAACTACAGTTGTTGAAGGTGTTGGAGATCATGGATGTGAGTACATGACAGGTGGTAAAGTAATTGTTCTTGGTAAAACAGGAAGAAACTTTGCGGCAGGTATGAGTGGTGGTATTGCATATGTATACGACCCTAATAATAAATTTGTAAACGGATTATGTAATACTGAAACTATAGAGTTTGAAGATATTACAAGTGAAGACGCAAACGAATTAAAACAAACTATTGAAAAACACGCACTTTATACGGATAGTAATCTTGCTAAAACATTATTAGCAGACTGGGATACTAGTCTTGGTAATTTTGTAAAAGTGATGCCAATAGAATACAAACGTGCATTAAAACGTTTAGAGACAGAAGAACCAATGGTAGAAGAATTAACAACAGCATAGTGTCATGGGAAAAGTAACTGGATTTAAAGAATTTGAAAGACAAGATGAGAGCTACAAGCCTGTAGAAGATCGTGTAAAGGATTATAAAGAATTTACCCAACCTCTTTCTGAAGAAGAAATAACAAAACAAGGATCGCGTTGTATGGATTGCGGTATTCCGTTTTGCCATAGTGGTTGTCCATTAGGAAACTTAATCCCTGATTTTAACCACATGGTTCATCAAGGAGAATGGCAAAAAGCGTCATGGCTACTACACTCAACAAATAACTTTCCTGAATTTACAGGTCGTTTATGCCCTGCACCATGTGAGCAATCATGTGTATTAGGTATTATTGAAGACCCTGTATCTATTGAAAATATTGAAAAAAATATTGTTGAACGCGCCTTTAAAGAAGGTTGGATTAAACCTCAGCCTCCAAAAACAAGAACTGGTAAAACTATTGCAGTTGTAGGATCTGGTCCTGCTGGTTTAGCTGCTGCACAACAATTAAATAGAGCTGGCCACACCGTAACTGTTTTTGAGCGTGATGATGAAGTTGGAGGTTTATTACGTTACGGTATTCCTAACTTCAAATTAGAAAAAGGAATTATCGATCGTCGTATAAAAATTTTAGAAGCTGAAGGCATTACTTTTAAAACCAATGTAAATGTTGGTGTTAATTACGATGTTAAAGATTTAAAAGCATTCGATTCGATAGTACTTTGTGGTGGTGCAACAGAAAGAAGAAGTTTACCAACACCTGGTATTGATGCTGATGGTGTTGTACAAGCTATGGATTTCTTAACACAACAAACTAAAGTTGTATTTGGAAAAGAAGTTAAAGATCAAGTATTAGCAACAGATAAAAACGTAATTGTTATTGGTGGTGGTGATACAGGATCAGATTGTATAGGAACATCAAACCGTCATGGTGCAAAATCGGTAGTTAATTTCGAAATTATGCCAAAGCCACCAGGACACCGTTCGCCAACTACACCTTGGCCGTTTTGGCCTTTACAGTTAAAAACATCATCGTCTCACAAAGAGGGTGTTGAGCGTAACTGGCTAATAAACACTAAAGAATTCGTTAAAGATGAAAGCGGAAAACTAACAGCTTTAAAAACTGTTAATGTAGAATGGAAGATGGTTCCGGGTCAACGTCCTCAATTAATAGAAATTGAAGGTACTGAAAAAACTTGGCCATGTGATTTAGCTTTACTAGCACTCGGTTTTACAGGTCCTGAAAGCACACTTGCTGATAAATTAGGAATTAATAAAGATGCGCGCTCTAACTATAAAGCAGAATACGGAAAGTACCAAACAAACATTCCAAATATATTTGCTGCTGGCGATATGCGTCGCGGACAATCATTAATTGTTTGGGCTATTTCTGAAGGTAGAGAAGCTGCTAGACAAGTAGATTTATATTTAATGGGTAAATCTAATTTACCTTCTAAAGATGTTACTGGCGATTTAGTTGCTATGTAATATCCATAATATTTTAATTAAAAAATGCGAACTTTTCAGTTCGCATTTTTTTTGTCATGATATTTTTATAAACCGTTGTATAAATTCCTCTTTACGACGTATTGAAACGTCTATATTTTTATTATCCTCCATAGTAACATAGCCCCCTTTACCTTTGGTGTATTTAGTAACATAATTTAAGTTCACTAGATACGAGTTATGCACCCTAAAAAAATGGTTATTACTTAGTAGTTTATCAAAAGTTTTTAATGTTTTTGAAGTTGTTATTTTATCGCCTTGCTTGGTATAAATATGTGTATAATTAATATCGGCATTGCAGTACAAAATATCTGAAACCTCAACAAACACATAGCCATCTGGTGTTGCTATACTAATTCTTTTTAAGGCGTTTTTCACTTTCAAATTATGGAAAAGCACATCAATTTTGTTCTTTAAATGCGATGTTTCCACCACTTTTTGAAGTTTTAAAACCGTGGCATGAAAATCATCTTTATCAATAGGTTTTAACAAATAATCTAGGGCACTAAACCGGAACGCTTCAACCGCATAGGTTTCAAAAGCCGTTGTAAAAATGACGTTAAAATTTATATGTTCAATTTGTTTTAAATAATCGAACCCAGTTTGATTGCCAATCATAACATCCAAGAACACTAATTCTGGTTGTAAAGATTTAGTACCTTCTATTCCTGCTTCAACGGTATTAAACGTACCCAAAACATTAAAAACATCGGGATAACTTGAGGTTAGTTTTAAAACAACATCTGTACAATGTTGCTCGTCATCAATTATTATGGTTTTTATCATAATTAAAAAGCAAGTTTTAATGGCAATTTAACTTCTACTCTTACCCCTTGTTCCTTATCAATAATACGAAGGCTTCCTTTAGTTTTATTCTGTGCGTTAATAATATCTATTCTATTTTTGGTTAAATTTATACCTAAAGAGGTGTTTTCCTTAGCTACTTTAATAGCTTGTTTTCTACCCACACCATTATCATCTACAATACAAAATAGTACATTATTTTCTTTTTTAAACTCAACACTAATATGTCCAGAACGTTCCATTTGTGCAATACCATGCCAAATGCTATTCTCTAAAAAAGGCTGAAAAATTAATGGTGGTATTAGCGTATTCCCAGCATCAATAGCATCATCAACCTTTATAGAATAGGTAAAACTATTATTAAGGCGTTTATTCTCAATATCAAGATAGTTTTTTAAAATTTCAATATCATCCTTTAATAAAACTTCTTTTTCGGTTGAGCTTTCTAATGTTTTTCTAACCAATTTAGAAAATTTAGTGAGGTAGTTAGTTGCAGATTCTGTATCATTCTTTACAATATAACTGTTAATAGAATTTAGAGAGTTAAATATAAAATGCGGATTCATTTGCGCTCTTAACACCTTTAGTTCAGTATCTGTCACCTTATTTTTAAGTTCAATTTCTTTTGCTTTAGCAACCGCTAATTGCTTTCTTCTAAATAACGTTACCCCAATAATTGAAGCTATTAAAACAATGAATCCTACTAGTAAGGTTGTGTTTTTAATAAGTTTTTGTCTGTTAATCTCTTCTTCTGCTACAAGTTGTTTTTTTTCGTGTGCCGTATTTAATAGTTGCTTTTCTAAATTATACTTGTGCTTTGCTTCTAAACTAGCCAACTCTTCTTTATTTTGCATGGCGTTAAAACTATCAATAAGCTTAATGTGGTTTTTATAATAGGTTAAAGCCTTTTTGTTTTGGTTTCTAGATTCATAAATATTAGAAAGATTTTCCCAAGCGTAAGCTTCCCACTCCACAGCCCCAATTTCCTTTGCTAGGCTTAATGTTTTATTAGCATAAATTTCTCCTTGAGCATAATCAGGTTTTAAAATGCTAATATTACTCAAGTTATTAAACACTAAAACCTGCACATACGTATCGTTACTTTGCTCCGCTAATTCTTGAACTTTCAGATAATAAAACTCAGCCTTTTGGTAATCTTTTTTTCTTTTATAGGCTAACCCAATATTTAACAGAATACTCAACTCATACCTGTCATTACCTACTTCTCTGGCTAATGCTAAGGCTTTTTCTAAGCTAACAATTCCATTATCTATAGATGTTTCTCTTTCAGTTAAAAGTGTACCAATATTGGTTAATGCTATAATTTGAGAGGGTTTATTATCCAGTTTTTCAGAAATAGACAACAGCTTATTGTAATACGTTAAGGCCTTATCAAACTCTCCAGAATCAGAATAAATATTAGCCAAATTATTATAAATGCTAGATTCTAAAAGCGCACTATTTTTAATGGTTTTTAAAATTTCTAAAGCCTTATACCATTGCTCTGTTGCTTTTACAATATTTCCTTGCCTATAATAAACAACTCCCATTTGCCTTAAGGCCAATACTACACCTTTTTTCCATTTAATACCGGTGGAAATATTAAGAGCTTCTTCAACTAACTCGTAGGATTTCGCAAGATCTTTACGAACAAAATTATTTGATGTTGTAATTAAGAGTTGTGCTCGTATAGAGTCCTTTGTAGTAATTTTTTCTAACTGAATTAGAAGAGAATCTAGTTCTTTTTGCTCTTGAGAGAATAAAACGGCACTCATCATAAAAACAAAACAACAGAAACTCTTCTTGAGTAGCGCATGAATTAAGTGCATAGAATTTTGTTAGGTTGGTTTAAGATTTAAAAATACGAATAAGAGAAAGAATAATCTTCATTAAATTTTTAAAATACTCAACGATTAATAACAAAAAACCTACAAATAATAATTTAACCTAGTCTTTTTCAGCTTTAAAATGTATCTTTATAATGCTATTAATTAATTACTTACAATCATGAAATCCCTCAACAGTACATTTTTGCTTGTTTTGTTGTGCCTAGTTTTTACTATGCCATTACAAAGTTTTTCTCAAAACAAAAGACAGTTAAAACCTAAGCGACCTTCTAAAATAGAAAGTGCAGATAAATTTGTAGATCTAACCTATAATTTATATCACAAAGTCTATGTACATGACAGCCTAACACAAGTTGGCATTGAAATTCCTTCCGATTTAGAAAGTGAACTCCTCGAGAGCGCCCAAAACGACATCGATGAATTGTTCCAAGTTTTACCAGATGTTATAGACGACATTGGTAATAGTGGAGCCTCGTTTGTAAATAAAGGACGCGCAACTTTAAATTTAAACAAATCAAAAAAAGCATTAAAATACTGTGCTCTTTATGTAAAGGAGATGGTAGTTGGAACTAAAGAAGAGGAATAATAAAATGCAACGGTATGAAACAGTTTATATTTTTAGTGATGCTCCTTTGGGGCTTAAATAGTTATTCTCAAAATTACGAAAGCAACTATAAAGCAGATATCTGTGCTTGTATTGAAGCGCAAGAAAACACACAACAACTACCCGATAAAATTTATAATGCGTGTTTTACTAAACACATGACTACCTATGCAGCTATTATAGATGCACAAATTAAAGAAGAAGACAAAACAAAAAAATTTATAGCGGGACAACAAGTAAGACGCGATTTAAACCAAAAATTTAAATATGATCTTGCTTATGTTTGTGATGCTTACATTGATATTATTGAAGGCAAAAAACAACACGCTTTACAACAATTACGATCTAGAACAATAGACTCTTCTAAAATTGAGAAGTTAAATGAAAACGTTGCTATGGTGCCTCATTATTCTAGTTATTATAATCGCGGCCAGTATTATTATCAAATAGGCGATTTAAATAATGCCGAACGTGATATAAAAAAAAGTATCCAAGAAAATCCTTTAAATCAGGATGGTGTATTATCACTACAAGAAAGTCTTTTACTAGCATTAATTTACGAAGGACAAAAAAGATATAGTGAGGCTATAGCTATTTATGATGCTGTTAACGCTAAAGCCATTCATCCATCGGTAGAACTCCTAAAGGCTATTGCGTACAGAAAAAGTAAAGGCTATGTTTTAAAACCTAAAGTCGTTTTAAAGGAAGGTGTTGAACCTGTTGTGGCAGCAAAAGAGAAAATCGAGAAACCACCCGTTAAAGCAACTAGAAGATCTTCACAAAGAGTTCCAGCACCTAACACAGAACAAAACAACACAACTTCAAAAAGAACGAGAACAGCAACAAGAACGGGAACAAGTACAGTAGCGGAACCAGCAAACAAACAAGCACCTACTAAAAGCAAAGATTCTACCAAAAATTTACGCGGACTTTTCAAACTAGATTGACATCCTAAAATAAAGTATAACCTTTTAAACCCAACCAAATGAAGCATACTTTCCTTTTATTACTAGCATTGATAATTACTAAAAGTTACTCGCAAACAGAAACAAACTTAATACATGTACCCGAAGTTTGGGAGAATGATATTTGGGATGGTACGATGTGGGTTTTAGCTTCTCGAACCACATTCACTTTTAATGGTTCGTGCTTAGCAACCGAAGGCTTATCTGAATTTATTGATTACGGAGGCTCAGGGAAGCTTGAAAATGCTTCTTACCTTACATTAACTTACAACGATAACGATTTACCTGTAGAGTCCATAAATCAGCTTTGGAATGAAGATACAAGTACTTGGGAAGATCAACTAAAAACAGAGTTTATTTACACAGGAACTAACCTAACACAATATATAAATTACGATTGGCTTAATAATACCTGGGAGCAATCCAATAGAGAACTAAATACCTATAATGCTTCAAATTTACTCACAGAAAATATAACTCAAACTTGGGACGAAACAAATATGGTTTGGATGAATAATACCAAAACCGAATACACTTATAACCCAAACAATACTTTTAATGTTGTAACCATATATGACTATAATAGCAATTGGGTTAGGGATACAAGAGAAACCTATACGTACACCGGAAATTTATTGACCTCTAAAAAAGCGGATCATTGGAACTCCTCTGCTTGGGAGAATGATAGAATAAGACATTACACTTACGATAGTAATGACTTCTTAATTGAAACCTTAAAAACAAAATGGAACGGCAGTACTTTTGAAAATGACAACCGGGTTTTGCAAACTAACAATAGTGATGGTTTCCCTATCGAAATGACTGACCAAACTTGGTTTTTCGGTTCATGGTTAAGTGCCAGCAGAGATAGACGCACTTACCCGAGTTGCGCGTCGCTATCCACTAAAGATGTAGCAAAATCAGAACTTAAAATTTATCCCAATCCAACTAAAAACGAACTAAATATTAAGTCTAAAACTTCCGGAGTGATATCAATAACAGATTTAAATGGCAGACTAATTAAAAGCTTTAATCATAAAAGCAATACCACAAGATTTAATACTTCCAAAATAAGCAACGGCGTTTATGTATTGCGTTTTGAAGGTGAGAATATCAAAGTAACAAAACGCTTAATTATAAATCATTAGCTACCTCATTACTTAACCCTAATAACAAAAAATGCGAACCATAAGGTTCGCATTTTTTTATTAACTGCATCTATTATACAATCTTAATCCTAAAAGTAAATTGTTATTTTATCTTTTTTCAGCATTTCGCATAAACTCTTCAGCTTTTTCAACCATATTTTTACTACCGCAAATAAAAGGAACACGTTGGTGTAATTCAGTTGGTTCAACATCCATAGTTCTTGTAAACCCATCACTAGATTTCCCGTTAGCTTGTTCTGCTAAAAACGCCATAGGGTTACATTCGTAAAGTAAACGTAACTTCCCTTGGGGGTTTTTAGAACTTTGTGGGTACAAATAAATACCACCTTTAATCATATTTCGGTGAAAATCACTTACCAAAGACCCAATATATCTTGATGTATAAGGTCGGTCGTCCTCTTCTTGTTGGCAATACTTTATATAATTTTTTATACCTTGAGGAAAATGAATATAGTTTCCTTCATTAACCGAATAAATAGTGCCATCTTCCGGAAACTCCATGTTTGGGTGCGATAAATAAAAGGAACCAATTGCAGGGTTTAATGTAAACCCATTAACGCCATCTCCTGTAGTATAAACAATCATGGTAGATGTTCCATAAACCACATAACCAGCTGCTACTTGTCGGCTTCCTTTTTGCAGAAAATCATCTAAGGTTACTTCTGTTCCAACAGGAGTAACACGTCTATAAATAGAAAAAATAGTCCCAACCGAAACATTAACATCAATATTAGAAGATCCATCTAAAGGATCAATTAGCACTATATATTTGTTTTGATGATTTTCATCCTGACTATTAATAGAAATAAAATCGTCTTCCTCTTCACTTGCAATACCACAAACAATATTTCTTTTAGTTAAAGTTTGTATAAACTTTTCGTTAGCATAAACATCCAGTTTTTGCTGGTCTTCACCTTGAATATTAGTATCGCCCGCTGCACCAATAATATCAACTAAACCTGCCTTATTAACTTCATGATTTACAACTTTAGCGGCTAATCGAATTGAGTTTAAAAGACTTGATAATTCACCTGAAGAATATTTGAAAGACGACTGATTTTCTATTATAAATTCTCCTAAGGTTTGTTTTTTGTGCGACATGAAGTTGTTTTTTAGTTTAAACAAATATCTAAAAATTTTAATAAACTACAACGTTTTCGCTACAGATATATACTTTTAAATGAGCAACTTTAAACTATATTTGACACATTAACATTACATCATGGAATTTAAAATTAGAAACGCAAAGGCAGGCGACATGCCACAGGTACATCAATTAATTACGGAATTAGCCATTTTTGAAAAAGAACCAGATGCTGTAGAAGTAACCGTCGAAGACTTACAAAAGGATGGTTTTGGCGATAAACCAGCATTTCATTGCTTTGTAGCCGAGGTTAACTCTAAAATTGAAGGTATAGCTTTAATATATAACCGCTACTCTACCTGGAAAGGTAAAATTATTCACCTAGAAGATTTGATTGTTAGCAAAGCTATGCGAGGATCTGGTTTAGGCACCGCACTTTTAGATACGGTTGTTAAATATGGTCACGATTTAGGCGTAAAACGCATTAATTGGGAGGTTATAGATTGGAACGAACCTGCCATTGATTTTTATGAGAAAAAGGGCGCTACAGTTTTACGCGATTGGGATGTTGTTCAATTAAGTGAAGCAGGAATTAAAAATTATATAGCAAACTTATAACATGCAAGTATTTAAATTTGGTGGCGCTTCGGTTAAAGACGCTAATGGCGTAAAAAACTTAGCTATAGTGCTAAAAAAAGTAGACTATAAAAACACGCTTGTAGTCGTTTCTGCTATGGGAAAAACCACCAATGCATTAGAGCTTGTCATTAAAAATTACTTTGATAATAAAACCGAATTACAAAGTTCGCTTCAAGATGTTAAAAAGTATCATAATGCCATTTTATTAGACCTGTTTGACAATGTAAATCATTTTGTTTTTAAAAAAATAAACGATTTATTTGATGAACTTAATAGCTTTTTAAAAAGTAACAAATCGCCAGATTACAATTATATTTACGACCAAATTATTGGTTATGGTGAGCTTTTATCTACCACTATAATTAGCGAGTACTTAAATACAATTAACATAAAAAATAATTGGATAGATGTAAGAAGCCAAATTAAAACCGATAACTATTACAGGCGCGCTAATGTAAATTGGAAAGCCACGCAAAAACTTATAACCTCTGGTTTTAACACTTCAATTTTAAACATAACTCAAGGTTTTTTAGGAAGCGATAACAACAATTTTACAACCACATTAGGTCGAGAAGGTAGCGATTATACCGCCGCCATTTATGCCTATTGTTTAAATGCTAGTAGCGTAACCATTTGGAAAGATGTTCCTGGTGTTTTAAACGCAGACCCACGTTATTTTGAACACGCACAGCTTTTAAATAAAATATCGTATCGCGAGGCCATAGAATTGGCGTTTTATGGTGCTTCTGTGATTCATCCTAAAACATTGCAACCACTTCAAGGTAAAGAAATTCCTTTATTTGTAAAGTCTTTTTTAAACCCAGAAGCTATGGGTACTCAAATAGGTAAAAACGAAACGTTAGAACCTATGATGCCTTGCTTTATAGTGAAAAAAAACCAAGTATTAATTTCACTTTCTTCTTTAGATTTTTCATATATAGTTGAAGAAAACATTAGCGAAATTTTCAGTCTTTTACATCAATATAAGATGAAGGTAGATGTTATTCAAAATTCAGCAATAAGCTTTTCAGTTTGCGTGGATGATATTTACAACAATCTTGATGCCCTTTTGCATCATTTAAAATCTAAATTTAAAATAACAAGTCATACAAACGTATCACTTTATACCATACGGCATTACACCCAATCTGCAATACAACAAATAGAAACAGGTAAAACTATTTTATTAAAACAAATAACTCAAGAGACCATTCAAGTAGTAACTAAATAAACATTTTAGTACATTTACACCCATGACCAAAGCGCAAGACACAGGATTAGTAACCCCTAAAGAAGTTGCAAAAGCCATACAGCTAGATAAATATGGCTTTATGGGTACTTTTGTGGGTTGGGTTTTAATGAAGGTTCTTAAAATATCTACTATAAACAAGTTTTATAAACGCAATAAGCACCTAAAAGACATAGATTTTATAGACAGCATTTTGGATGAGTTTCAAATTAAATTTGAAATACCAGAGGAAGACTTAAAACGCTTACCAAAAGATGGTGCTTATATAACAGTTTCTAACCATCCACTTGGTGGAATAGACGGCATATTACTTTTAAAATTAATGCTAGAACAGCGCAAGGATTTTAAAATAATCGCTAATTTTTTATTACAAAGAATAGAACCTTTGGTGCCTTACATAATGCCTGTTAATCCTTTTGAAAACAGAAAAGATGTAAAATCGAGCATTGCAGGCTTTAAAAACTCCATACTACATTTAAGAGCTGGACACCCATTAGGTGTATTTCCTGCGGGTGAAGTTTCCACGTATCGCGATGGAAAATTAGTGGTTGATAGACCTTGGGAAGAATCCGCTATGAAACTAGTACAAAAGGCAGAAGTACCAGTTGTTCCTATTTATTTTCATGCTAAAAACAGTAAATTATTTTATAAGCTATCTAAAATTAGTGATACGTTTAGAACGGCCAAATTACCGTCGGAAGTTTTAACACAAAAAAGACGTGTTATAAAAGTTAGAATAGGCAAGCCCATTTCAGTAAACGATCAAAAAGAACACGGTTCGCTAAAAGAATTCTCTGAGTTTTTACGCCGAAAAACATATATGTTGGCCAATGCTTTTGAGAATAAATCTAAAATATTAGACAATATATCATCAACCTTAAAAACACCTAAAGCGCCCAAAAACATTGTTACTCCTGTTGATAATGCGCTAATGATAGCTGAAGTTGATGCACTTAGAGAAAACGATGCCAGACTTTTACAAAGTAAAAATTACGAAGTGTTTTTGGCCCAAGCTAAAGACATGCCAAACATGTTGCGCGAAATTGGTAGATTAAGAGAAATTACCTTTAGAGAAGTTGGCGAAGGCACCAACGAGGCTATAGATTTAGACACCTTCGATGAGTATTACCACCACATGTTTTTATGGGATAACGACAGCAAAGTACTAGCCGGAGCCTATAGAATGGGCCTAGGATCCAATATTTACAAACAATTTGGCATCAATGGGTTTTACCTGCAAGATTTATTTCGATTTGAACCCGAACTACATAAAATGATGAGCGAGTCCATTGAAATGGGGCGCGCCTTCATAATAAAAGAATATCAGCAAAAACCAATGCCTTTATTTTTACTCTGGAAAGGCATTGTACATACCACATTACGCTATCCAGAACACAAATACCTAATTGGCGGTGTAAGTATAAGCAATCAGTTTTCAAACTTCTCAAAATCCTTAATGGTCGAGTTTATGAAATCGCATTATTACGATCCATATATTGCACAATACGTGCATCCTAAAAAGGAATTTAAAGTAAAACTGAAAGATGCCGACAAAGACTTTGTTTTTGACGAAGCCGAGGCCGATTTAAACAAATTCGATAAGTTTATAGACGAAATAGAACCAGGTGCATTGCGTTTACCAGTTTTACTAAAAAAATACATTAAACAAAACGCTCGCTTAGTCGCTTTTAACGTCGATCCGTTATTTAATAACTCCGTGGATGGCCTTATGTATATTCGTATTGCAGACCTACCAGAAAGCACCGTAAAACCAGTTATGGAAGAGTTTCAGGCAGAGTTAGAACGTAAGCTAGAAAACAAAACCGATTAAAAAAACCAATCCATTCTAATTGCCATTTTTATTTGTGCGTCTGCCAAAGCCAACACTAAGTTCCTGCTTAGCGGTGGCGTAGTAACTTTATTAAACAAAAAAAGAGGCCTTACAGGACCTCTTTTCAATTATTTATAAATGCTAAATATTAGCTTTATTCTATAATGATTTAAACCAATTTTGGAAATGCTCTCCCAATACTGGTGTTAGTTTCTTTTCGCCACCTAAAGCACCTACTAAACTCATTATCCAAAAAACAAGCATTACTATATTTAAAATCCACCCAATAACAGGTATAAAACTTAAAATTAATGATACAATCATAAGCCCCAACATTTGTCTAATATAAAATGAAGCAAATTCAGACTTGTTACTATTATTCATTACCAAAGCAATAATCCATCCTATTAAGGTAATATGAGCAATAATCGCTATATTTTTTTCATTGCTTAATGCTTCCTTGGCATCGTCTGCAAATTCAGAAGCCGTTTCTTTTGCTTCATTAGCAAACTCCTTAGCTTTTTCTTTAGCTTCTCCAGCTATTTCTTCAGCTTTATCTGCTGCTTTTTTTGCGCCATCTTTTGCGTCTCCTAACATATCGTTTAGATCGTCGCTTAAATTTTTTTCGTCAGACATTTATTTATTATTTTTTTGGTTAGACTGTAAAATTAGTAAAAATTAAATTGTTATTTATCTATATGTAACATTACTTAACCTAATGTTACATAGTCTATTAGTTATTTTATTTAAATAACATAATTACACCACCAAGAGCGGTTACAATTAAAATAAAACGTCTGTAATTTACATTAGAAATTAGCTTAACAATTTGCGCTCCTACAAAAAACCCTATTATTACGGCCGGAATTAAAACAGAATTTAAAACCAAAGTCTCTACAGTAACGGTTTTCCAAATAAAAATGTGAAATGGCAACTTAAACACATTTATTATAAAAAACAACCATGCCGCTGTACCTATAAACTCGTTTTTAGGAAAACGCATTACCATAAAATAAATATTAGAAACAGGCCCCGCCAAATTTCCAATCATGGTTGTAAAACCCGCTAAAAACCCTAAAGAAGCACCAAAAGCTTTATTGGTTGGCACACTATTAGATTTTTTGTTTTCGTTATAAAACATTAAGGCCACCGAACCTATAATTATAATAGCCATAAGCCTTTTAAAAAGCAATGCCGAAATATCGTTACCTACCCAAACACCAACTAAAACACCAACAATCATCCACGGGATTAGTTTTTTAATAATACCCCATTGCGCATGCCTGTTATAATAAATAACCGCAAAAACATCGGCGCAAATTAGCATGGGCAGTAAAACACCTGTTGATGCTTTTTCGCCAAAAACAAAGGCCAGAATTACCACGATTATAATACCAATACCTTTTATACCAGATTTAGATAAGCCTAATAAAAAAACGGCAAACCCAATAGCTGCCCACTGTAATGTTGTTAAGTTGTAAGATTGAAGAATTTCTATATAAGACACCTTTTGTTTTTAGAAAAACGAATTTACAAAAAAGCAGAATCTACGGGCTCCCAAAGCTCAATTTTATTTCCGTCGTTATCTAAAATCCAACCAAACTTACCGTATTCATACTCTTCTATTTCGCCTACAATGGTAACACCCTCTTCTTTTAAAACTTTAAGTAATTCTTTTAAGTTTTCTACCCTATAATTAAACATAAAATCCTTTTTGGAAGGCTCATAATAAGTTGTGTCCTCAGGAAAAGGACTCCATTGGGTAGAACATTTTTTACCGTTCTCATCCTTCCACCAAAACGTGCATCCATAATCGTCGGTATTAAAACCTAAATGTTTTTTATACCAATCTTTTGCTGCTTTAGGATCTTTAGTTTTAAAAAATAAACCACCAATGCCTGTTACGCGTTTTTTCATAATACATTTTATTTTTTTGTTCCCGCTAAAGCGGAAATTAGCCTTAGTTTTTTACTGTAGTTTCATAAATATTAATCCATTCTTCGGCGCTTACTTTTGCGGTTAGTTCGCCAATTAAATCGAAAGGAATATCGTCCATTTTTTTAAAACGCATACGACTTTTACCCATATCCAATTTATACTTACAACGTTTTGCATACTCTACAGTAAACCAATCCATAACTTCTTGTTTAGAATAAATGACCATACTGTAAACCGCAATAAAATTTTTTTGAGAAGCCAAATTCATGAAAGGTAATGGTAGTTTTGTGTTACAATGGTAACCCTGTGGATATACCGAATGCGGAATTACGTAACCCAACATACCGTAACTCATGGTCTCTTCTACGCCTTTTGGAAGATTATCTAAAATTTGCTGTCTTAGTTTAGTAATAGGTTCTTTTCTGTCTTCTAGCAATTCATCCAGATATTGTTTTACGGTTGTGGCTTTCGATTGCATTTTAAATGTATTTACGTTGAAGAATTAATCCAGATATTAAAGATATAACAAATCCAATAAGCACAACGGTAAAGCACATTAGCAACGCCATAAAACCAGAGCCTCCATAGTCTTCCATTTGTTTAACGAGTTCTGCTTTTTGGGTTTGATACGCTTCGGGCGAAAGCGTGCTTTCCATAGTTTTTAAGGTGGTTTCTAAATACTCTATGGCAAAATCTGGGTTTATAACGGTAGTATAAATATAATCTGAAATACCAACACCTATACCAACTAAAACCGATATTAAACCACCAATAATTATTGCATTTCCTAATGACAAGATGCCATTATTTTCAAGGTCGCGAAAATGTTTAATCCCGAAAAACACAAAGGACAAGCATGCTGTCATGGAAGCATAACCCAGAAGTTCTTGCGTGGAGTAACTTAAACCTCTACCAAGTACAATGGATGCTAAAAAAATTACAACACCCGTTAACAAACCATAAAGGCCGTATTTAATAACTGTATTTTTCATCTGTATAGTTTTAGATTTGTTACAAAGCTAGAATAACGGTAGAAAATGAGGTCATACTAAAGTACCAAATGCCTAGTACTTTTGTATAAATGTATTAAATTTTAAATAATTTGAAGCTTTTGTGCTATTTGTAATGCCTGCGTTCTGCGTTTTGCGTTTAGTTTTACTAGAAGATTGGAGACGTGGGTTTTTATAGTACTTTCTGAAAGAAACAATTTATTTGCTATTTCTTTATTTGATAAACCCTCTGAAATAGCCTGAAGAACCTCGTACTCCCGCGTTGTAATTTCTAAATCTTTTATTTTTTGATGATTTATACTTTGTGAAGCGTTTGCTGGTTTTTGAAGACTCTTTTTATTTATATAAATGCCAACTATTAAAAATATAACGGCAATTATGGTAATTGCAAATTCCATTTTTAAATTTCCAGAAATAATAGAATAGGTACTTATTTGAAACAGTAGTAACAATGCTATTATTAATCCTGAAAAAACTAAGATGGTTTTCTTCATGCATTAAATTTAACAAAATTTCGCTTTAATTTTATCTACAATGGTTTGTGCTAATTTTTCTTTACTTTCAACAGTCCAACCAGCAACATGAGGCGTTAGCAGTACCTTTTCTGAACTAATTAAATATTGAAAAGCCTCTGGCATTTGAGATGAAAACAAACTTTCGAAAGATGCTTTTTCGTACTCCAAAACATCTAAGCCTGCACCTAAAATTTTACCAGATTTTATAGCCGAAACCAAATGGGTTGTAACCACACTTTTACCGCGTGCTGTATTTAAAAACCAAAACGGCTTTTTAAATTGGTTTATAAACGTTTCATTAATCATGTTTAACGTTAATGGCGTTTGCGGTGTGTGCATACTTAACACCTCTACTTTGTCTTGAAACTCGGTTAGCGACACTTGTTTTGCATTGGCATCGCCAACATTATTTTTTATATCGTAGCAAAGTACCTCAACATCGAAACCACGAAGTTTTTTAGCAAAAGCTTTCCCCATGTTTCCGTAGCCAATAAGCCCTACGGTTCTGCCATCTAGTTCGATACCACGGTTATCTTCGCGCAACCATTTGCCAGATCTAACTTGGGCATCGGCTTTATTTAATTTATTAAAAAGCGACAGTAACATACCTAAAGTGTGCTCGCCTACGGCATTCCTGTTACCTTCGGGAGCAGAAATTAAATACACCCCTTTTTGTTCGGCGTAATCGCAATCGATATTCTCTAAACCGGCTCCTACACGACCAATAAATTTTAGGTTTTTTGCGGCATCTAAGAATTGCTTATCTATGGTGAAACGGCTTCTTATTACGATGCCATCATACTCATGTATTGAGGCTTCAACTAGTGCTTTTGAAGACGTAAAATCTTCATGATTAGTGAATCCTAAGTCGTTTAATTGACGGATTAATAAATCGTGATTGCTATCGAGGTGGAGTATTTTCATGTTGTAAAATTACGGCGTTTTAATTTGTGTAAAAATATGAAAAGATGATTGTAAATAAGCACTAATCTTGTTTTTGAATACCTAAGTTTACGGATTAACCCGCGTTAGGGATTGCAGTGGAAAGCCCACAGCCCGACGTAGGAGGTGCGAGGACTTGTAACGAAAAGCCCGACCCTTGTGGTAACGCCCAAAAACTATATACCTAAAATGGATTTAGCTATTAAGAAATAGAGTAAAATGCCTAAAATATCGTTGCTTGTTGTTATAAATGGCCCCGTTGCAATGGCTGGATCGATGCCACGTTTATTTAGAAATAACGGTACAAATGTGCCGATTAAGCCTGCAATAACTATGACGGCGACTAGTGATACTGAAATAGCGAAAGCGACTAGCATTTCGCCTTTTACTGCCCAAACAAATAGGAATAAAAATATGGCTAAAATGGTACCGTTTAGAGCGGCAAGTAGCATTTCTTTTATTAAACGGCTGTTTACACTGCCACGTACATCGTCGTTGGCAAGACCTTGCACGATTATGGCGCTTGATTGAACACCTACGTTACCTGCCATGGCCGCGATTAGTGGCGTGAAAAAGAATAATACAACGGCTTCGCCTGTAAAAAGGCCTTCGAAACCTTCCATGATTAAAAAGGCGCCTATACCACCTAATAATCCTAAAAACAGCCATGGTAAGCGTGCTCTGGTAAGTTCGAGAATACTATCATCGGCCTCGACATCGCCGGTAATACCTGCTGCCATTTGGTAATCTTTTTCGGCTTCTTCTTTTAAAACATCTACAATATCATCGATTGTGATACGTCCTAACAGGATTTTATTATCGTCGCTTTGAATAACAGGAATGGCTTCTAAATCGTACTTTGCCATGATTCTTCCCACTTCCTCGACCTTTTCGTTAACGTTTACATAGTCGACGTTTACTTTTACTATTTCGGAGATTTTTTGATCGCTTTTTGCTACTATTAAATCTTTTAAAGACAGACGACCAATAAGTTTTTCTTCCTTATTTACCACGTAAATGGAATGTACGCGCGTTACCTCTTTAGCTTGTCCGCGAATTCTGCGCATACAGCCTGCAACAGTCCAAGTTTCGTAAACTTTTACAAGCTCTTTTGCCATAAGTCCACCTGCAGTATCCTCATCGTAAGCTAAAAGCTCGGTAATTTCTGCTCGGTGTTCGTCGTCTATAATTTGAGCGATAACGTCTTTTTGACGCGATTCTGATAACTCTGCAATAATATCGGCAGCATCATCGGTATCAAGCTCTTCAACTTCTTCGGCAATTTCTTTTGCCGAAAGATTTTTTAAGACTTTTTCTCTGTTATCCTCATCCAACTCCATTAAGATATCTGAAGTGGTTTCAGAATCTAGAAGCTTTATAACATACATAGCCTGTTCTAGATTTAACTCATCTAGAATTTCGGCAATATCGGCGTAATGAAACTCGTCTAAGAACTTTTTGAGTTCCTTATCGTTTTCTTGTTCGATAAAAAGCTCGACTTGCTCAATAAGTTCATCAGTTAATTGAAATTGTATGTTTTCGTTTTCTTCTGACAAATGGAAGGATTTAAAAAATTTACGCGTCGTTTTCAAGTAATTGCGTTAGCTCAATAAAGGCTTGAACGCTTAATTGTTCCGGACGTTTGCCAAATATACTATTTGCTTTTAAATTATCGGATAAATTGAATGTTTTTAAACTGTTACGAAGTGTTTTTCTACGTTGCTGAAATGCTGCTTTAACCACCTTGAAAAAGAATTTTTCATCGCATGGTAAACTATAATCTGCTTTTCTGGTAAGTCTTAATACGCCAGAATCTACCTTGGGTGGCGGATTAAAAACATTTGGTGGTACTGTAAATAAATATTCGGCATCGTAAAAGGCTTGCGCTAATACCGATAAGATACCATAAACTTTACTACCTTCTTTTGAGCAAATACGCTGTGCAACTTCCTTTTGAAACATGCCTGAAAATTCGGGAATTTGATCGCGCATTTCTAAGGTTTTAAACACAATTTGTGTTGAAATATTATAAGGGAAATTACCAATTATAGCAAATGGCTCCTGATTGAAAACCTCGTTTAAATCGTATTTTAAAAAATCTTTTTCTATTATGCGTGGTGCCAGGTTTAAATAATTGGCTTGCAAATACTCCACCGATTCGGTATCAATTTCAATAACGTAAGTCGTGCAGTCTTTTTTTAGCAAGTACTTGGTAAGCACGCCCATTCCTGGACCAATTTCCAAAACATTTTTATAGTCTTTTAAAAGGAGTGTGTCTGCAATTTTTTCGGCTACAGTCTCATCATTTAAAAAATGTTGGCCTAAATGCTTTTTTGCTTTTACTTGATGATTGTTTGGTTTGTTTGACACAGAATTTTTACTTTTAGCTTACAAAGATACAAAAGACCTTTTCGACTAAGCTTAAGCTAGCAAAAAGTTTTAAAACTGTAATTTAAATCCTTCGTGAGAGGCTATAAAACCTAAGTTTTCGTAAAACTTAATAGCTTCGGGACGTTTTTTATCGGAAGTTAGCTGAATAAGCACTGCATTATTTTCTTTGGCTCTATTTATAGCCCAAGTAAACATAGCTTTACCTAAACCTTTTCCTTGCTGTTCCTTCTTTATATGAACAGATTCTATTTGCGCCCTTAGGCTTCCTAGGCGATTTAAGTATTGTAAAAATGTAAGTTGTAAGGTGCCAACAATCTCGTTAACCTCATTAACAACTACTATAAGCTCTTGGTTTTTATCTTCACTTATGTTTTTAAAAGCATCTAGATACTCCTTGGGCAATGGTGTTTGAAACTTTTCTCTGGTTTTGCCAAGTTTGTCATCGGCATACATAACAATAATTTCTGGTAAATCATTTAGAGTAGCTTTTCTAAAAATCATTGCAGAAGGCTATTTAAAGTTTACCGTGTATTCGTCTACAATTTCAAGTTCGGTTCTAAACGCCAACATTTTATCTGCGAATTTTTTTAATCCTTCTTGTTGTAATCTATCGGCATCTTCTCTATAAAAAGCATCTAAAGCCTCGCGTGAGTACGAGCGGTATTGTACCGAATAGGTTAGACCTCCCATATCTTCTTCTACTAAAACTTGAGTTAAGGTTGCTTTTTCAAATTTTCCTGTTCCTAAAACTTTTGGTATGTGTTCTTTAATCCAAATAAGCCATTCGCTGTGAATAGATTCGTCGATATTTAATGTTTCGTTATATATAATCATAGCTTAAAAAATTTCAAATTTCAACTAATTACAAACAGCTATTACCTTATGGAATTTAAATTTGATTGTTTGGTAATTGATATTCGATTTTGTTTATAATGTTTTTGCAAATAACAGGAGTTCTTCATCATCTGCAAAAGGTTTTACGAGTTTTTCGAAGGTAAAACCCAATTTTTCAATCAATTTAATAGATTTTTTATTGTCTGGATTAATAATAGCTACAAGTCTTTTTAGTTTGAATTGTTGTTTAGCCAGCTTTATAACCTCTTTTGACGCCTCGTAACCTATACCAATGCCCTCATAATCCGGAAGCATTGCAAAACCAATATCGACATCATCTAAAGTGTCTCGTTTAATTAAACCGCAAGTGCCAATAGGCTTGTTGTTTTCTGCTTTAAGCAGTAGTTTATAAAACCCAAACCCTGTAGATTGATAGCTTTTAAGATGCCCATCCTGAATTCTTTCTTCGGCTGCTTTTACGGTTTTAGTATTGCGGTCGTCAATATATTTTATCCAATTGGGCGAGTTTACAAGTTCTAAAAAAAAAGGCGCGTCTTTTAAAGTGAATTGTAAAATAAAAAGCCTGTTGGTTTCTGCAACTATCATATTAATTTATAGCATCGCCACGCAAGGTTCGGTAGCGTTTTCTCGCATCTACAAAGTAAATACTATCGGCATGATTAAAAATAATTTGCTCGTAGAGTCCCTTTGCTTTTTCAGGAAGGTTTAATTGCTTTTGATATATTTCTGCTAAATGAAAAAGCGCATCGTCAATTAAAATACCGTCTTTATAATTATCTATCATAGCCTGATAATTTACGGCAGCCTTATCGTACTGCAATTTCAATTCGAATAATTGTGCTTGTTTGTATAAGGCTTGAGCGATAATTGGTTCGGTTTTATGTGCTTCTAAAATAGTATCTAGCAATGTTATAGCCTCGTCATTTCTATTTTGAAACGCTAACAAATCCGCTTTTGCATAAAGTTTTAATGCGGTTTGAAGGGAATCTTCATATTTATTATCGGAAATTAAAAGTTTTAAGTCCAACGCATCATTTGCAATAAGTTGCGATGTTGATGCTTTTAATATTTTAAGTTGCGATTCTGCCCATTTAAAATCGCCTTTATAATAACTTGCTTTCGCTACTTTAAAACGAGCTTGTTGCGAAATGGTACTATTTTTAAGGTTTCGCTGAATTTGAGTATAGTAAATTAAGGCTTTATTAAATTTTTCTTGAAGAATTAAAATATCGCCTAACTCTAGCTTAACTTGTGCTTTTTCTAGGGTTGATAAAGGCAGCTTTAAGGTAGACTCCAAAAAGTTGGTAGCTTCTTTAGTTTCGTTTAAATAAAATGCCAAAAAGTGGCCGTAAGCAATTTGCAACTCTAATGTTTCTGGTTGCTCGCCATAGGTTTTTAATAACTCTAGATACTTGCTTTTTATGGCACCGTAGTTAGCATCCGATTTTAAATCTATTTTTATTAAGTTATGATGTGCTCTTAACTTGGTTTCGGCATCTGGTGCCGTTTCAATAATATAGTTTAAAACATCTTGAGCAACTTCGTTTTCATTATCGTTTACTGCAATTAATGCCAACTCTTCAATACGACTTAAACTTTCTGGTTGCCTTTTATAAATAGCCTTTTCTTGGGCAAAAGCCTTTTTTAAATCTTTTTGTTGAATAAATAACCAACTTAGCAACTCATTCCAAAGTGTGTTAGGTTCTTGCTGCATCTTTTTTAGTAGCAATTTGCGCAACAACACGTTGTTTTCATTGGAACTATCCTCACTAATAAAATCGTTTATAGCACGTTTAACATCCCTTAAAACAAGTGGGTTCGATTCGGCAAAATTTAAGTAACTATTAAACATTTTTTCAATGTTACCTTGCTCTCCATAAATTTGGGCTAGCTGCACATTAAAATTAAGATCTGGATTTAAAACAACTGCTTTTTCGTAGGCTATTACAGCTTCGTTTAAAAGCGAATGGTTTTGAAAACTTCTAGCTACGGCATACACATTTGTTGCTCTTTCATCTATTTTTGAAATTGCAAGTTTATAGTATTCATTAGCTTTTTCTAAATTATTTTTTAACTGATAATTATACCCTAATTCTACAATAAAAGCAGGATATTTAACGCGCTCCATTAAATCTAGAATAAATTTCTCGGCCTCATCATATTGTTCTAATTGCTGATACGTGCTTATAATTTGAGTGATATAAGTAATATTGGAAGACGATTTTGCGTATAGCTTTTTGTACTCAATTAAAGCTTTTTCATATTCTCCTTTTTCAAAATAATTTTTAGCTATCGTGGCATTTTGTGCATACAAAACACCCGAAATAAAGAAGCATAAAATTAGAATATATCGCATACGGTAAATATAATAAAAGTAATGTTTTGAAATTGTACTAAACTCGAGTAATTAATTAGATGTCGCTAGATATCGAGATTAACTCCACCAACACATATATTTTGGCACGACAAACACCATTGCTTGGTATACAAACAAAAAAGTGCCCGATAAATCGGGCACTTACCAATCAAAAATAATTTTATATTAACTACTAGTTAACTAAATACTTGGATTGGGGACAGTATTAAATTCTTAATAACACACCAAACAAAACTAGCTTAACGGCTAGCTATTGGATTTACTTAGAACGCCTGTTTTTTGAAAATATTACTTTAAACTAAAAATTCTATTTACTAGCAACTACAGTTGAAGTACTTTCTGATTCAAACAATTCGAAATCTGAAGACAACACCTGAGATGCAACAAATATTAAAGTAATTAATAGGATAATACGCTTAAAATTCTTCATAATCAGTAGGTTAATAAGATTAGGTTAAGCGAACTTGCAAAATATTCCTCAAAAAATAAAATAAAGCATGCTAAAATCGTTGAACAGCATGAATAAAATGCGTTTCGTCGATAAAAACAAACAAAAACATTATTTTATGTAGTCTTTTACTTTAGTTTATGATTTTAAATCCTGTATAAGGCTGAAGTACTTCTGGTATTACAATACCATCTTCGGTTTGATAATTTTCAAGAATTCCGGCCAACACTCTAGGCAACGCTAAAGAGCTTCCATTTAAGGTATGTGCCAATTCGTTTTTACCTTCGCTATTTTTAAATCGTAGTTTTAAACGATTAGCTTGAAAAGTTTCGAAATTTGAAACAGAAGAAATTTCTAACCATCTATCTTGTGCAGTAGAAAACACTTCGAAATCGAAAGTTAAGGCTGCAGCAAAAGAGGTGTCGCCACCACATAAACGTAAAATTCTGTATGGTAATTTTAATTCTTTTAAAATATCTTTTACATGGTCAATCATACCATCGAAAGCTTTATAAGAATTACTTGGGTGCTCTACGCGTATAATTTCAACTTTATCAAATTGATGCAATCTATTTAAACCTCTTACATGAGCACCGTAGCTTCCTGCTTCGCGACGGAAACATGGTGTATACCCAGTAACTCCAACAGGAAGTTCGCTTTCGCTTAAAACCACATCCCTAAAAATATTAGTTCCTGGCACCTCGGCTGTTGGTATTAAATATAAGTTATCTTCTGTAACATGATACATTTGCCCTTCTTTATCTGGCAATTGTCCAGTACCAAGAGCAGAAGCTTCGTTTACCATAAGTGGTAATTGATACTCTGTATAGCCTGCAGCTGTGTTTTTATCTAAAAAATAAGCAATTAATGCACGCTGTAATCGTGCACCTTTCCCTTTATAAACTGGAAATCCTGCGCCTGTAATTTTATTACCAAGCTCGAAATCTATAATATCATATTTTTTGGCTAATTCCCAATGCGGTAGCGCACCATCATGTAATGTTGGTATATCGCCGTCCTTATAAATTTCTTCGTTATCCTCTTCTGAGTTTCCTTTTGGAACAGAACTATGTGGTACGTTTGGTATTTTATAAAGCAATTGGTTTAAAGCTTCTACCTTAGCGTTAAGCAAGTCTGAAAGTTCTTTTGAAGTCTCTTTTAAAATGCCTGTTTTTTCTTTTAAAACATTGGCTTTTTGAGCTTCTCCAGATTTATACAAGTTCCCTATTTCTTTTGATAGACTATTAGATTCAGCTAAAGTATTGTCTAGTTCAGTTTGAAGACGTTTTCTATCGTCGTCAAACGTAAGGACATCACTAATCATTTCAACCGCATTAATATTTCGTTTTGCTAAGGCTTCAACAACTAATTCTTTATTTTCTCTAATAAAAGTAACTTGTAACATGACATGAAAATTTAAGCGACAAATTTAATAAAATGAATATATAATCACTCTACTTTAATGGTAAAATCCAATCGCTATGTTTAAAAACATCCCACTCCTCATTTGCAATATCAATAGCAGGATTTATAAAGGTTTTATAGGGTTTTCCGTTAATGCTAACTTTGCTCTCTACATACACCGCTACATCTACACCATCGGCCTTAAACTTTTGCTTTAAGTGTTTAGCAAACTGCCACATAACATCTGGTTTTGTACTTGCGGTTCTTATTTGTTTTTTAGACAGATAACCACTTAAATTAACCACATGACGTTGCCCTGTTTCTTTATTTTCAATCCAATATTTTGTTTTTCCACTTTTGGACCTCAGCATCATGCGCCATGATAATCGGTGACCTTCTTCTGTCCAGAGTACATTATCCTCAATAAAATGATGTCTTAACGGCAACCCAATTTGAATAATAAAATAGACTATAAACACGATTAACAAAGGTGTTTTTAACTTTGGAATTATTACAGCTTCACTATTATAAAAGGGTTTCTTTTTAAGAAATAGTTTTTGAATTTTTTCAGATGAAAAAAAGAATAATGAAAATGAAAGTGATAAATATGGAAAAATACCTATTTGAAATATTATTGAATTAAACAGATGAAAGAAAATAGAAATTACAAAAGCATATTTTCGTGTTGGCTTAAATAGTAGTAATGGAATAATTAACCCATCAAACAAAATACCACCGTAAGCCAATACATGATGTAACCATTTTTGCTGCAGAAACTCGCCAACTAACCAATAGTCTTTTTTGCCTCTCATCAATAATTCGATAAAGGTAGTGTCTAACCAATCGGGATATAATTTTGCTATTGACGCATAAGTATACACGATAAAAAGCTGCAATATAATGACCCAACGACACCACTGCGGCATGGAATAACTTGTAATACTTGGGTTTAATTTAGCATCTACCGAGGCATATGTATTAGCTGGTAAAAACACCATTATACTACTTAATAGCATTAATAAATAATAATGGTTGTTATAAGACGATTTTTGCATTAAATACGTCGCCGACCACATTAATGTAAATGCCAATATACTAAGCCGATATTTATAGCCAACCATAACAAGTAAACCAAACATACCCATAACGGCATAGTAATAATACATTCCATTTCCTGGTAAAGGTTGTAAAAACTCGAAACCTATAAAGTTGAATGTAAAACTAGGATCTACTAAAGTGCGTTTTATCCATCCTGTAAAGATGGCACCCACAGATTCTAAAAAACAAAGCAGGCCAAAAATAATCCTGAATACTATTAAAGCAGAATTATCTATATGTTTAAATAGCCAATTATTCAGCATTTTTATCTGTAAAGTATGCTAGTGCCGTAATCTTATCGTTTGCTAATTGATGCTTTAGGGCTTCAACCGAATCGAATTTTTGTTCATCACGAATTCTTTGTAGCAAATTTATTTTGATAGTTTGGTTATAAATATCAGCTTCAAAATCAAAAAAGTGGACTTCAATAGTTTGCACACTCCCACTTACTGTTGGGTTCACACCAATATTCATCATACCATAAACCTCAATATCATTAATAGTAGAACTAACAATATAAGACCCTTGTTTAGGTATCAGTTTGTAATCTTCTTCAATATGAATATTAGCCGTTGGGAATCCTAATTGCTTACCCAATCCTTTCCCTTTGGTTACAATACCTGTAAGCATAAATGGGTAACCCAAATAGCTGTTGGCCCGTTCTACATCGCCTTCCATTAGCGCCGTTCGTATTTTGGTAGAACTCACAGCAACATCGTCGATATCTTGTGCCGAAATTTCTTCGACCGCAAAGCCATAGGTTTCCCCAAAAGTTTTTAAATTATTAATATCGGCATTTCTGTTTCTACCAAACCTATGATCGTAACCTATAATTACTTTTTTAGCATTTAATTTTTCAACCAAAATTTGCTTGACAAAATCTTCGGCAGAGAGTCTTGAAAACTCTTTAGTAAAGGTTTTTATTACTAAGAAATCTAGTCCGGAATCCTCTAAAATATCATGGCGTTCGTTAATAGTATTAATTAATTTAATGTTGGAGTCCTTTTGCAATACCATGCGCGGATGCGGAAAAAAGGTAAGTATTACAGACTGTAAGCCTTCTGCCTCTCCAGTTTTTATTAAACGTTTTATTATTTTTTGATGGCCAATATGCACACCATCAAAGGTACCAATAGTAACAACCGTTGATTTATCTGGTAAGGAATTTAAATTACGCCTTGTTTTCAAGCTTTTTCTTTTCTACAAAACTAGTTATAATGACACTCAAATCAAATTTATAAGCAGCTATTGTAAACTAAAGATGTGATTTATTTCATTTATAATTTGGGGAACTTCGGGAACAGTAAAAGCTAAATGTAGTTTAAACTTGGTTTTATCAATTTTAGTTACACTTAACTTACCTTGATTAATTTTATAATATCCGGTTTGCCCTTTGCAATAGCACCAACGGGCAAAAAAAAGCTTTTTAAATTTTAAATTGGCGGTTTCAAACTCCAGATTGTTTTTATCAAGCTCAATAAATACTTCTTCACGGTATCCGCTATCTTGATGTTTACTATTTCCGCTCTTCTTGTATTCGACTTTTACTACAAAACTATCGCTATCCACCATTTCTAGGTACGGACTACCAAGATTATCTGTTTTAACCTTAAGTGCTTTATTTTCAATAATTTCGTGAGCACAAACACCATTTTCGGGGCAAATAGCACGTTCTACTTTGCTTGCTATAGCTGTATTAAGACTACTTTTAGCTTTACACGATACCAAGCTAAATAATACATAAAAAACATATAAATAATTCATAAACAAATATATGTTATTTTAAAATGAGAGTTAAATTTTTGCAAATGATACTTTTACAGCCTATTTTTAGCATCCCGTAAAAAATCTAATTTAAACTATTATGAAACATTTTTACCTTAAAAATTGTTTTTACCTACTACTTTTTATCTTTTTATCGACGTCTGTTTTTGCACAAAACACAAGTACTATTTGGTCTCAGGTTTCGGCGAAAGAAGCTTTAGCAGGAAAAAAAATAAATAGAAAAACCGAACCTAGAAAATCGGTTATTTATACTTTAGATATAAACCAACTTAAAACTAAGTTAAGTCTGGTTTCAAAAAACAACTCGGGCAAAATTACTGAAAATCAAATAATTGAATTCCCAAATAGTGAAGGTGGATTTGATAAATACAGTATTAAGGAGTCTTCCATTTTAGAGCCAGCGTTTCAAGAAAAACATCCAGAAATTAGAACTTACGTGGGTAAAAATATTAAAAACCCAGCATCGACAATAAACTTTAGTATAACACCGCAAGGTCTGCACGCCATGACGCTATCTACAGGTAATGGCACTCAGTTTCTGGATCCGTACACTAAAAACAACACTTATATAGCTTATAGTAAAGGAGATTTACCAGCTTTAAAAGAAGGGTTTGAGTGTTACGTACCGGATGATTTTACGCTTGAAAAAGAAACAAGCAACAGTGCAAAATTACTTAATGCAAACGATAGTAAATTAAGAACCTTTAGATTAGTGCTAGCTTCTACGGTTGAATACTCTGAATACCATTGGAAAGCCGCTGGATTAACAATTGCCGATTCTGAAGCCGCTAAAAAAAATGCTGTTTTACAAGCCATGGTTACTACCATGACTCGTGTTAACGGTCTTTTTCAAAAAGATTTAGCCTTAAAAATGGTTATGGTAGATAATACAGATCTTATTTTTATTAACTCGGATAACTTTACCAATGACGATGCAGATCTTTTAATAGATGAAAGTCAAGTTGAAATAGATAACGCTATTCTTTCTACAGATTACGATATAGGTCATACATTTAGCACTGGTGGTGGTGGTTTAGCCTCTTTAAACTCACCATGTGTTACCGCTAGAAAAGCGATGGGTATTACAGGATCGTCACTACCGGTTGGAGATGCCTACGATATAGATTTTGTAGCTCATGAAATGGGACACCAATTTGGAGCGCCACACACATTTAATGGTAGTACTAGCAATTGTGCAGGCAACAGAGAGTCAAGCAATGCTTACGAACCTGGAAGTGGTAGTACGATAATGGCTTACGCAGGTTTATGTTCGCCACAAAATATACAATCTCAAAGTGATGTTTACTTTCACCAAAAAAGTATTCAAATGATTTGGGATAATATAACCACTGGTGCTAGTACCTGTGGTACCGAAACCACTTTAACAAACAGCGCACCAACGGCTAATGCCGGCGCAAATTATACCATTCCTATTTCTACGCCTTATAAACTAACAGGAGCATCAACAGATGCCGATGGTACAGCATCGCACACCTACACCTGGGAACAATACGATTTAGGAGCTGCAGGTTTACCTCTAGAAACAAATACCACTGGTCCTTTAGTGCGTTCTTTTGAAGGAACAACTAATACAACGCGATATATACCTAATTTAAAAGACTTAAAAACTAGTGCTGGGTCTACAACTTGGGAAAAATTAGCCTCTGCTGATAGGGCTATAAATTTTCAGTTAACGGTAAGAGACAATAATGAAGATGGAGGACAAACGGCAACCGATGGCATGACCGTTACCACTACTGCAAATGCTGGCCCGTTTTTAGTGACTTCGCAAAATACAACTGGTATTAGCTGGTCTGAAGGCACAACCGAAACTATAACTTGGGATGTAGCTGGTACAACAGGAAACGGCGTTAATACCGCTAATGTAAACATATTACTATCTACCGATGGTGGCTTAAAATATGATACTGTTTTAGCGAGTAATGTACCTAATGATGGATCGCACGACATAGTTGTGCCGAGTGAATTATCGGCCTTTTGTAGAGTTATGGTTGAAGCGGAAGGCAATATATTTTTCGCAATAAACACCGAAGATTTCACTATTGGTTACACCATTGTAGAAACATGTACGACATACAACTCTACAGATCCTAATTTACCTTTAACCATATCAGATAATGAAAGTGATTTTACCGAAGTTTCGTTTATAAACGTACCAGCTACAGGAACTGTATCCGCGGTTACACTTACAGTAAATATATCGCATAATTGGCCTGGTGATATTTTATTAGGATTACAAAGTCCAGAAGGTAATTTAATAACCCTTTTAGAATCGTATACGCCTTGCCAAGGTGAAGACAGTAATTTAGTAGTTACTTTTGATGATAATGGCACCGAATTTAACTGTACCACAACTGGCGATGGTTTAACCATGAAATCGCCATCGGCATCGCTTAGTGGTTGGAATGGTGAAGCTGCCAATGGTAATTGGTTATTAGGTCTTGGCGACTCTGGAGTGGATGATATTGGTACTTTAAACAGCTGGTCTATCGAGGTATGCTCGTTAGAATTACTTCCATTACATACTACCAGCTTTGAGTTTAATGACTTGGTGGTTTACCCAAACCCAAACAAAGGTGAGTTTACCATTAAACTTGATAGTGCAGCATCGAATAATATTAGTGTTAACCTTATAGATTTAAGAGGACGCGTTATTTATAGTAACACATATACCCATAGCAGTAACTTTGAAGAAACTTTAAAATTAAACAACGTACAATCTGGTATGTATATTTTAAATATTAGTGACGGTATAAAGCAAGCGACTAAAAAAATAATTATTGAGTAATACACACGCTTTAGGCCAACCTAAAAGGTGTTACTAAATAAAAAAGGAAGGTTTAAAAAACCTTCCTTTTTTATTTACCATTAAACGTATTCATGGTATTATTTATGCCCGCTAATGCAAAAGATTTTATTATTTCTGATGCTTTATCTAAGCGCTCTTTAAGTTTTGCTGTTTCTTCTGGTGTCCATTCTCCTAGAACATAATCTACTTGCCTGCCTTTACTAAAGGCATCGCTTATACCAAACCTAAAACGGTTATATTTATTGGTATTTAAAGTGTTTTGCGTGTCTTTTAAACCGTTATGACCGCCATCGCTTCCTTTTGTTTTTACACGTATGCTACCAAAGGGTAGGTTTAAATCGTCGGTGATTACTAATAGATTTTCTACAGGAATTTTTTCTTTTGTTAACCAATATTGAATGGCTTTTCCGCTTAAATTCATGTAAGTACTTGGTTTTAAAAGTAAAAAGGTTCTTCCTTTTAGTTTATAAGTGGTTACATCGCCTAATTTTTGGGTTTCGAAGGTTAGCTTTTCTTGATTTGCAAAGTGGTCTAACACTTTAAACCCGATATTGTGCCGTGTGTTTTCGTACTTCTCGCCAATATTACCTAAACCAACGATTAAAAATTTTTTCATAGGATTTTGTTCTTCTATATAATTTCTCTTTTTAAATAAATTTAAGAAAGATTGCCACATGTTTTTAAAAGCTAAAATACATTAAACATGCCAAAAATAAAGGTTTTTTTTAAAACTGAGTGCTGTGTAATATGTGCTGTTAAATAGTTTAATATTATTGACTATTCTCAGCAGGCTAACCCGCGTTAGGGATTGAAACGGCATCCTTTTTAAAGGTTCGCAAAATAAAAACTTGTGTTTAAACTATAATTTAACAGATTGTATCGTAACCCACTTCCTAGCAATGACACTTTAAAAAGATATAGTGTAAAGCCCGACCCTTGTGGTAACGCCTTAATTAGAATGTTTTAAAAACAAAAAAGCATCCCAAAAATATTGGAATGCTTTAATATTATTGTGCAATACTAGTTTATTCTTTTACTGCAGCGGTATCATCAGTTTCTGTAGCTGGTACATCTCCTGCTTCTACTTCATCTTCATCTTCATCGTCTACAACTGCTGTTCTAGATGTTCTTACTTGACATACTACTGTGTTATCTGAGTGTAAGAATGTGTAATCTCCACTTGGTAAATCGCCTACTGCAACTTTATCTCCAATTTTAAGAGGTGTAATATCGATCTCTATAAAATCTGGTAAGTTTGCTGGTAAAGCTTTAATACGAAGTTTACGGTTGTTTCTTCTTAAAACACCACCGTTTTTAACACCTTTAGAGTTACCTACAAGTTGTACAGGGATATCTAATGCTATTTCCTTATCATCGAATAACTGATAGAAATCTACGTGTAAAATTCTGTCTGTTGTTGGGTGAAATTGGATGTCTTGAAGTACTGCTTTTAATACTTCGCCACCTTCTAAATTAATCACAACTGTATGCGCATTTGGCGTGTATACAAGTTTAGAGAAGGCTAATTCTGGTGCAGCGAAATGCACTGGCTTGTCTCCTCCGTATAATACGCAAGGAACCTGACCAGCATTACGTAAGGCTTTTGTTGCTTTTTTGCCCACGCTTTCTCTTTGAGATCCGTTGATTGTAATTGATTTCATTTTGTTTATTTAAAATTAATAATTAATACTCTTGTTTGTTGCGCTTAAATAATTGATTTAGCGCTTTTTTACATTACAAATTTTGAACTGATAGATTGGTTGTTATGTACTTTCTCCATAACCTGCGCAAATAAATCTGCACAACTTAATACCTTTATTTTATCGCTTAAAGGTTTTACTGGTATAGAGTCTGTTACTATAAGTTCTTCTAATTTTGAATTGTTTATGTTTTCGTAAGCTTTACCAGATAAAATAGGGTGTGTACAAATGGCTCTTACGCTAAGTGCACCACGCTCCATCATTAAATCTGCTGCTTTTGTTAATGTTCCGGCTGTATCAACCATATCGTCCACTAACACTACATTTTTACCTTCTACATTACCAATAAGCTCCATGTGCGAAATGATATTGGCTTTTGCTCGTTGTTTATAACATATTACAACATCGCTTTTTAAGGCTTTAGAATAGGCATAGGCTCTTTTGGAACCTCCCATATCTGGTGATGCAATGGTTAAATTATCTAGATTTAGGCTTTGTAAGTATGGTAAAAAGATTGTTGAAGCAAATAAATGATCTACAGGTTTTTCGAAAAACCCTTGGATTTGATCTGCATGTAAATCCATAGTAATAATACGTGTTGCTCCTGCTGCTTCTAGCATTTTTGCTACTAATTTTGCTGCAATTGGTACTCGAGGCTTGTCTTTTCTGTCTTGTCTTGCCCACCCAAAGTAAGGCAATACAGCTGTTACGTGTCTTGCTGATGCTCGTTTTGCTGCATCAATCATTAACAACATTTCCATTAAATTTTCTGGTCCAGGATTGGTAGATCCTATAATGAAAATACGAGTTCCTCTAATAGATTCTTCGTAAGAAGGCTGAAACTCACCATCGCTATAGGTAGATGTAATAACATTACCCAATTCTGCTCCAAATGCTTTGGCTATTTTTTCGCCTAGAACTTTACTTTGTGTACATGCAAAAATTTTGGCTTCTGTAATTACAATTGGCATAGTTAACTTGTTGTTTTTGAGTGCGGAAACACTAGCTGTTTTTTAACGAGGTGCAAATTTATGCATTTATTTTAATCTAAAATGTATAATGACTAGTATTTTTGTGCATAATATCGAAAAAAACTATATTTTTGCTGTCCTATTACTGCTCAAGTGGTGGAATTGGTAGACACGTCGGATTCAAAATCCGATTCTTCGGAGTGCGGGTTCGATTCCCGCCTTGAGTACAAAAGGCTATAACATTAATGTTATAGCCTTTTTTTTTATTACTTTATAGCTGTTTATGTTATAAATTAAACAAAATTTTAAAAAAGAAAAACATCTTTAAGATTCATAATTTATAAGGTTTATACAAGTTTCAATTTAAAACTTCTTAAATTGTATTAAAGGAAAAAATCTAATATGTGTTTTTGAGTACCATTTATATGAAAAATAATTTAAAAATAGCCTTTACTTTTTTCATTTTTCTACTAGTCTACACTAATACGTTAATTGCACAGGAATTACCTCCTATTCAAAAATTTTCGCCAATAGACTATAATGCAGACAGCCAAAATTGGATGGTTTCTCAAGGATCGGACAATTTTATTTACGCAGCCAATAACAAAGGCCTTCTTGAATATAACGGCCACAGTTGGAGTGTGTACCCATCCCCTAACAACACTATAGTTAGATCGGTTAATGCTATTAAGGATAAGATTTATACTGGTTGTTATTCAGATTTTGGCTTTTGGCTTAAAAATGATTTTGGAGTATTAGAATACCAATCGTTGGCATCAAATCTGGATAGCAATTTATTGATTGACGAACAAATTTGGGATATTATTGAATATAATGAATGGGTAGTTTTTCAAGCTAGAAAACACATCTATTTTTACAATACAATTACTAAAGAGTTTAAAATAATAACCTCTAAAAATTTAATTTATAAAATTTTCAAAATCGATAATCACATTTATTACCATGTGGATAACGAAGGGTTATATACAGTTAAAGATGGCAAACCAAAACTACTGGTAAATGACCCTATTGCGTTAAACGACAGAGTTATTAATATTTTTGAGAGCAATAAAAACATACTACTTTTAACTAGAAAGTCTGGTTTTTATATCATTGAAGCCAATAAATTAACTCCTTGGCATATACGAGCTATAGATACATTGAAAAACGTAAGTGTGTTTAGCGCAATTCAATTAAGCGATAAAAGTTTTGTGCTTGGTACTATTTCCAAAGGAATATTGCATCTAACTAAAGATGGACAAATCGATTATATTATAAATCAAAAAAAAGGACTTAGCAACAATACTGTTTTATCTCTATTTGAAGATAGCAACAATAATGTCTGGGCAGGTTTAGACAATGGTTTAGACTGTATAAATGTAACATCGCCAATTAGAACTTTTATAGATTATGATGGTGTTTTAGGAACCGTTTATGCCACAAAAGTATTTAATGACCATTTGTATTTGGGTACAAATCAAGGATTGTTTTACCGTAAACTAGGATCTGTAAATGATAGTTTTAAATTTATAGAAGGTACTGCTGGTCAGGTTTGGAGTTTATATAATTATAATGATGAAGATTTGCTATGTGGGCATCATTTAGGAACCTTTTTGGTAAATAAAGATAAGGCCAAACAAATAAGCGACCACTTTGGAGTATGGAATTTCAAAAACGTCCCAAACCAAGAAAATGTATTACTACAAGGAAATTATGATGGCATTTATGTCCTTGAAAAAGTTGATAATAACTGGAAATTAAGAAACAAAATAAAGGGCTTTAATAACTCTTCTAGATATTTTGAAATTAACGACTCTAACCAAATTTGGGTAAATCATGAATATAAAGGCGTATTTGAACTCGAATTAAACGACAGTTTAACTAAAGTGGTTAAGGTTGTTAAAGAAAAAAAATTACCAAAAGGAAAAAACTCTAGCTTAACAACTTATAGAGGTGATATTTTATATATGTCCAACAATGGCGTTTTTAAATATTACGATAGTTTAAGAGCTTTTAAAAAAGACTCAACACTAAGTAAGGTCGCCATGGGAAATCAGTACATTTCCGGAAAAATGGTGGTCGATTTAAACAAAAAACTATGGGTGTTTTCTAAAGAGAGTATTAATTTTATTGATAATGACAATCTTACCAATAAAGTTAAAATAGCTAATATTCCTATACCCTCTTACTTTAGAAGAGGCGCTTTAGGTTTTGAAAATATTGAGACTATAGCACAAGATCTTTATATTTTAGGAACAGCAAATGGATATTTAAAACTTAACCTAGATAACATTACTTATAATGAAGATTATTCAGTCCATTTAAATTCAATTTCTAATACCGATATAAATCAAGATACTACAACAAAAATCTTGCTTAAAGATTCTGGTGATTTCAATTATAAATATGGAATCTTAACATTCAACTACTCGGTACCAGAATATGAAAAATTTTTAGATGTTAAGTATCAATTTAAATTGAATGGAAATATTGATAAGTGGAGTGAATGGTCCAATAAAGCAGAAAGCAGTTTCGAAAACCTTCCATATGGAGATTATCATTTTGAAGTAAAAGCTAAAGTAGGAAGCAAGGTATCAAACAATATAGCGTCTTATAACTTCACTATAAACAAACCTTGGTATATATCTAATTTAGCATGGTTCTTATACCTTTTGGCATTAATAACCATAGCTTTATTAACAAATAGTATTTATAAAAACTACTATAACAAAATGCTTAAAAACAAGGAGTTAGAAAACAAGCAAACTGTTATGCAAATTAAAAATGAAAAACTAAACCAAGATATTGAGAATAAAAATAGAGAATTGGCAATATCAACTATGAGTATTATTAAAAAGAATAGGGTATTAAATAAAATTAAAAAAGAATTAAAAAAGAGTAAGGATGCCAATAATGCTGAAGCCATAAAACTTGTAGAAAGTAATTTAAACGACACCAAAGACTGGTCTTTCTTTGAACAGGCATTTAACAATGCAGATAAAGACTTTCTAGAAAAAATCAAACAAGTTCATCCAGACTTAACACCAAACGATTTACGTTTTTGCGCCTACCTACGTCTTAATTTGTCTTCAAAAGAAATGGCCCCTTTACTAAATATTTCGGTTAAAAGTGTTGAAACAAAGCGTTACCGATTAAGAAAAAAACTTGATTTAGAGCACGACAGCGGCCTTGTTAACTATATCTTAAAGTTCTAGTAACACTACAGACACTCTATCTACCACGACATTACCACTACAAGCTCTTAAAACCCTCTATTTTTATGGGCTTAAACTAAATTTAATGGTTTTTTAAACATTATAGTATTTATAGGGTTTTTGGCTAATTATTTTACAATTACTGCACGTTTTAAATACAATGTTCGTTTTTTATCGGCTTAAAAATTATTGAATTATCAGTCTCTACCGGTAATTTTAACAAACAGTTAATTTTGAATACCGACTAAAAATTTAATCAAACTATAATTTTGACACTAAACTAAAACAACCATTTTATGAAATTTAAAATTTGTTATCAAAAAATTAAAGTACTGTTCTTTATATTGTGTTTATCTGTTTCATTAGGAGCAATAGCACAATCAGAACAAACAATTACAGGAACTGTGCTGTCGGCATCAGATAACATGCCTTTACCAGGAGCAACAGTACTTGTAAAAGGAACTAGTAATGGAGTATCCACCGATTTTGACGGGAAATTTTCATTAACAGTAAACAACAACGCAACTATATTGGTTATTTCTTATGTAGGGTACAAAACAAAAGAAACCCAAACTACTTCCAACCAAATAACTATTCTGTTAGAACAAGATGAAAACATTCTAGACGAAGTTGTAGTGGTAGGCTACGGTACACAAAAGAAAAGCGATATTGTAAATGCTGTGGCTATAACCGATTTATCTAAAGCAACACTATCACCAACATCCGATGTTAATGAAATGTTGAGAGGTAGAATTGCCGGTCTTCAAGTAAATGTAGGCGGTGGTACATTAAGACCAGGTGGAACATCTGATATTATTTTTAGAGGACAAGGTTCTATTGAAGGTAATGTAAATGCTATTTATGTAGTTGATGGCATTATTAGAGATGATGGCATAGAGGATATAGACTCAGACGATATTGAATCTATAGAATTCTTAAAAGATGCATCGGCGCAAGCCATTTATGGATCAAGAGGTGCTAACGGTGTGGTTTTAATAACTACTAAACGTGGTAAAGCAGGCAAAGTAAGTGTTAGTTACCATGGGTTTGTAACAACTAAAACCATAGAGCGTAATTTTGATGTATACAGCGGAGAAGAGTTTACACAATTAAGACGTGAAGCTGTAAGAACAAACAGAGCTGATGACTCTTACCCAAATGATGAAGATATTTTTTCTGATATAGAATTAGAAAACATAGCCAATGGTAATTTTGTAGATTGGGAAGATGAATTAATGCGAAACGGCTTCGTTAATAGTCAAGCTATAAGTGTTAGCGGCGGCACAGAATTAACTAAGGTTTTTGGTAGTATTAATTACTTTAAAGAAGATGGATTGATTCCATCCTCAAGTTACACTCGAAAAACACTACGTTTAAATGTAGATCAAAAGATAAGCGACAAATTCTCTGTTAATTTCGATTTAAACCTTTTAAATGATAATACAGACAGAGCTGCAAACGTAAACGTTATAACAACCTCTCCTTTAGGTAGTGCCTATAACCCCGATGGTAGTATAGCACGTTTTCCAAGTGGTGAAGAGTTATCTGCAGTAAATCCATTATGGAATTTGCGTGAGCAAAATAACGAAGAAACAGGAAATGACTTTGTTATGAACATTACTCCAATATGGAAAATCACAGACAACTTAACCTATCAATTAAAAGCAAACATGACTAGACGAACTTCCGAAAGAGGACAGTACCAATCGTCTTTAAGTTCTGCTGGTGATGATGTTTCTGGAATTGCACGTATAGATAGCAGATTAAGAGAATCATTCTTAATAGAAAACATTTTGACTTATGATAAAGCGATAAATGAAAACAATAAGTTTAATGTTACCCTGGTACAATCTGCACAAGAAGATGATGTAAGAAGAACTTTTACCGAAGGTCAAGGATTTACAAACGAAGACAACGGATATAATGGTATTGCAAGTGCTATTGGCAACCTTAGTGTAGAACGCGATTCCGATAAAATTAACTATCTATCCTATATGGCCAGAGCACGTTATACCTTAATGGATAAATATTTATTTACAGGTACCATGAGAGCAGATGGCACATCGTTAAACGGGGTAGGTAAAAAATGGAGCTACAACCCTGCAGGTTCTTTTGCTTGGAAAATGCATAATGAAAGCTTTTTAGAAAATGTAGATGCTATACAAGAATTAAAACTAAGATTAAGTTACGGTTCTTTAGTAAACGATTTAGGAATTCCTTATACATCGCTTTTTACAGCAGATCCAGAACCTTATATTTTTGATAGCGAATCGGCATCCGGTTTTTCACCTTCAACAATTTTACCAAATCCAGATTTAGAATTTGAAAGAATTACAACAGCAAATATTGGTTTAGACTTTTCTCTCTTCCAAAGAGTGTTAACTGGTAATATTAACTGGTATGATGCAAGAACAAAAAACCTATTATTAAAAAGAGCAGTACCTTCTACAACGGGTTACACCTTTACATACTTTAATGCTGGCGAATTACAAAACACAGGTATTGAGTTAGGTCTTACAGCTAATATAATTAATAAAGAAGATTTTAAATGGTCTGTTTCAACAAACTGGTCTAATAATAAAAATAAACTTATTAAGCTATATACAGATGGTAATGGCGATGAAATAACCCGAGATGACACATATAACTACTACGTAGGACAGCCAGTAGGTGTTATTTATCAATATGCTTTTGATGGTATTTGGCAAGAAGGCGACGATTTTGAAAACGCAGCTCAAGCCAACCCAGAGTCATCACTTACCCAAGACAACTTAAGCCCTGGAGACATTAAAATTAAAGATGTTAACGGTGTTGATGATGAAGGTAATATAATATCTGGCCCTGACGGAAAAATTACTCCAGAAGATCGTGTATTTATCGATCAAAACCCAGATTGGTTTGGCTCATTCTCAACAACTTTCGAATATAAAGGTTTCGATTTATTAGTCGATTTTTATGTTGTAGAAGGCGCAACAAAAGTAAACCCGTTTTTATCCGATTTCAATAACGGAGGAACAATATCTGGCAAACTTAATGGTGTTAAAGTAGATTATTACACACCAGAGAATCCATCTAATTCATACCCAAGAGCAAATTTCGATTCTACCCCCTTATACTTAAATTCTTTAGCAGTTAAAGATGCATCCTACGTAAGATTAAGAACCCTAAGTTTAGGGTATACGTTACCAGAAATAGTAACAGACAAGTTAGATTTAGAAATGATAAGGTTCTATGTAACAGGAACCAACTTATTTACAAATACAGATTACATAGGCTATAGTCCAGAAGTAAATATAAGATCTACATTTTCAAGCGCAGATACGGGATATCCAGATGCAACAAGTTTCACCTTTGGTGTAAGAGTTAAATTTTAAAAAAAGAAATGATGAATACAGAAAGTTTTTATAAAAAATTAAAAGGATCCGGATTGCTTCTTATATTATTATTTTTTGCAGTTTCCTGCGAAGATTTCTTAGAAGAAAACCCAAGCACATCAATTGATGCAGATTATATTTATACTACAGAAGAAGGATTAAAATCTGGAGTTGTAAGTCTATATAAATTTGAAAGAGATCGTTATCAAAAAAGTACAGAAGATTTTATGGGTGCTGTACTTATGTCTTCTAGAAGCGATTTAGCTTTTAGCAGAACAGGTTATACCGGATTAATGGGCAGATACGAAAGAGGTGTTTCACCAGTAGACCAAGGCGCGAACTTTGTTTCTTCATTATTTTGGAAACACTTTTATAACATGACTAATAAAGCTACTGCCATTATAAATGCGGCTGAAGTTGCTAAAGGAATTGATGAAGATGTTAAGAACCAAGTTCTAGCAGAAGCCAAATTTTTTAGAGCACACTCTTATTTTTATTTATACAGAATGTTTAATAACATTTATGTAACTACTGAAACCGTTACCGTTGAAAATGCATTTGATGTTGTGAACGACAAATCTTCTGAAGAAGAAATTTTTACACTTATTAATAGCGATCTAGATTTTGCAGTTAAAAACTTAGAGTGGACAAATACCTTTGGACGTGTTACTAAAGGCACTGCTAAGCATGTAAAAGCAAAAGTAGCGATGTGGCAAGGTAATTGGACTGAAGCTAAAAACCAAGCCTTAGATGTTATAGAGGGTCCAGATTCGCCTCATAGCTTAGTTTCCAGCACAGCAGCTGTTTTTGATGGCGATAGAAACAACTCAGAATCGCTATTTGTAATTCAAGCTGAAGACGATTTATTAGGCGGTGGAAACACCACTATGATCAATGCAAATTATGTAACACAATATTTTCAAATTTCTGGTATTGAAGCAAACATAGAGCAAGGTGGTAGAGGGTTCTCTCGTATATTACCTAACCTTTATTTATTAAATCTATTAGCTGAAGACCCTAATGACACTAGAGATGATGATACTTACTTCAGACTTAAATATTATTATACTTCTGGAGACAGAATTGGCGAAGAACTAGATGACTATGCGCCTATAACAGACTTAGATAACCCTAGCAGTGATTACGCAAGGTATTACCAAAGAATGCATCCATCATGCATAAAATTTGCCCAGGAAGACGATAATCCAGACTCTTATCTAAACAGAAGTAATATTACAGTTTATAGGTTAGCAGAAACGTACTTAATTGCAGCCGAAGCTATTATGAGATCTACAGGAGACCCTTTACCTTACATTAACGCAGTAAGAACGCGTGCTGGTGCCAAAGCAGTTACATCTGTAAACCAGCAAACTATTTTAGATGAAAGAGCAAGAGAATTGGCTTTTGAAGGTCAGCGTTGGTTTACCCTAAAACGTATGGGACAAGATGTTATAGATTTTCAAATAACAAATTACGCAGGCGACGGAGAATATTTCCCTGCTAATTTAGGCACTAAAGACCCAAGAACAAATTGGCAACCACACTATATTAATTGGCCAATTGCTCAAATAGATTTAGATTTATTAGGTCCAGATTTTCCACAAAATGATGGTTATTAAACCCTAATAACACCCTATTTAAAACACCTAAGGGCAACTACAATTGTCCTTAGGTGTTATAATTATTTATATTTTATAAACTTATAATTCTGTATTTCTTTATGAGCATTTGCAAAAACATATGTATTTCAACATTAATTTTTATAAGTCTTCTAGCTTGCAAGTCGAGCTCAAAAAAGAATATAGCGTTTGCCAATAATGTTGTAATTGCCCACCGGGGTGCGTGGAAAACAAACCATTTACCACAAAACTCCATTGCATCATTAAAACAAGCCATAAAATTAGGCTGTACAGGTTCAGAGTTTGATGTTCGGATAACAGAAGACAGTGTACTTGTTGTAACTCACGATAAAGATTACAATTCTTTAGTTATTGAAGAATCTACATATGCCGAACTTTCAAAATTTAAACTTTCAAACGGAGAAACTTTACCAACGCTAAAAGAATATATAGCTGCTGGTCTAAAAAATAACGACTCCACCGGTTTGGTCTGCGAACTAAAACCAGCAAAAACCAAAGAAAAAAATCTGCTTATAGCAGAACAGACTATAAAACTAGTAAAAGAACTTAAGGCCGAAAGCCACATTTTATCCTACATAAGCTTTAGTTATAGTATATTAAAAAAAATAAAGGAACTAGACCCTAATGCTAAAACCCAGTATTTAGACGGCTCAAAATCGCCTAACCAATTAAAAGAAGATGGAATTTCAGGATTAGACTACCTAGTTTACAAATACAAAATACATCCAGAATGGATATCTAGTGCTAAAGAAAACAATTTAGAATTAAATGCATGGGTAGCCAATAAAGTTGATGATATTGATTGGCTTTTAGCTAACAATTTTGATTATATCACCACAGACGAACCAGAACTTACTTTTAAAAAAATAAAGCAAAGCCCAACCACTAAAGGTTACAAATTAGTTTGGAGCGACGAGTTTAATTATAATGGCAAACCAGATAGCACAAAATGGGCATATGATTATGGTTTTTTAAGCAATAGAGAAAAACAATACTATACAGACAGCTTAAAAAATGTTAGAGTTGATAAAGGGCATTTAATTATTGAAGCACATAAAGAAAAAATAGCAAATAAAGATTTTAACAACCCCGAAATTAAAAAGAAAAGCTGGATAAAATATATAACAGAAATTGATACTGCACAATACACCTCAGCACGATTAAACACCACAGACTTAGCCTCATGGAAATACGGCAGAATAGAAGTTAAAGCTAAACTACCAAAAGGTGTTGGCTTATGGCCCGCTATATGGATGTTAGGGAATAACAGGAAAGAAGTGGGCTGGCCAGAATGCGGAGAAATAGACATTATGGAACATGTTGGTTTTAACCCAGATTCTATATTTGGAACGATACACACCAAGGCTTTCAATCATTTAAGAGGCACCCAACGTGGTAAAAAAATTTTTATAAATAAACCTTACGACACATTCCATGTATTTGCAATAGAATGGACTCCCGAAAAAATGGATTTTATATTGGATGGTGTTGTGTATAATCATATTGAAAACGAACGCAAAACAACTGCAGAATGGCCTTTTGATCAAGAGTTTTATTTAATTCTAAATGTTTCAGTAGGCGGTATGTTAGGAGGAAGAAAAGGTATTGACGATAGTGTTTTCCCCCAACAAATGCTAATTGACTACGTTAGGGTTTTTCAACAAAAAATATAGTAAAATGAAAAATTATTTAAAAGTATTGTGTGTAATTGCCTTAGCCTTTTCTGGTTGTAAAACAGCAATTAAAAGTCAAAACCTTAGTGTAATGACCTATAACATACGGTTAGATGTCGCCTCAGATGGTGAAAATGCATGGAAAAACAGAAGCCAATTTTTAAGTTCGCAAATATTATTTTATAGCCCAGATATTTTAGGGGTTCAAGAAGCGCGCCCTAACCAAATGGCAGATTTAAAATCTGCTCTTATAGATTATAAAGCCTTCGGAATAGGTCGCGATGGTGGAGAAAAAGGAGAGTTTTCAGCTATTTTCTACAACCCAAAAAAAATTAAAGTAGAGCAGCAAAATACCTTTTGGTTATCTGAAACACCAAATAAAGTGTCTAAAGGTTGGGATGCCGCCTACCCTAGAATTTGCACTTACGGCCTGTTTACCACACTCAGTAACAACCAAAAAATATGGGTATTTAATACACATTTAGATCATAAAGGAGCAGAAGCTCAAAAACAGGGTATGCAATTAATTCTTAATAAAATAGAAGAACTTAATTCTAAAAATTATCCTGTTATAATTATGGGTGATTTTAATGTAGAACCTAATAGTGATCTAATTAAAGATTTAAAACAAACTATGAATGATTCCAAAAATATAGCTAAACTAACTTTTGGTTCTAATGGAACATTTAATGGGTTTAAATTTGAAGAACCTGTAACACGAAGAATTGATTATATAATGCTTTCAAAAAATTCTGGAATTCGGGTTAAAAGATATGGTGTTTTATCTAGTAACGTTAATTTAAAATACCCTTCAGATCATTTCCCGGTATATGTTCAGCTAAGCTTAGAATAATTTCTGCTAAACCAACCATTAAAACACGCTTTAAAAGACCTATTTAACACATTTCAAATGAAAAAAATCTTATCATATATTCCCATAATATTACTTGTTATATTTCTAACTAGTCTTAAAAAATCTAGTACAAACGATACTTTAACAACTTCAAACAGCGATAAGGTTATAGAACAAAAAGTAGATTCGGTTTTAGCCTTAATGCATTTAAATGAAAAAATTGGTCAATTAGTGCAGTATAGCGGAAAATGGAATGCCACTGGACCATCATCTTCAAAAACAGACCAATTTAAACTCGAAAAACTAAAAAAAGGGGAAGTTGGATCCATGTTAAATATTGCTTCTGTAGCTACTACTCGTGAAACTCAAAAAATTGTTATGGATAATTCACGACTTAAAATTCCATTAATTTTTGGGTATGATGTAATTCATGGATACAAAACTATATTCCCTATCCCCTTAGGTGAAACAGCTAGTTGGGATTTAGATATTATAAAAAACACGGCAGCAATTGCAGCTAAAGAAACAGCCGCATCTGGTATACACTGGACCTTTGCTCCTATGATTGATGTTTCAAGAGATGCACGCTGGGGAAGAATCATGGAAGGTGCAGGAGAAGATGTTTACTTAAACAAAGTTGTTGGAGTAGCACGTATTAATGGATTTCAAGGAACCAACCTAACTGATACAAACACCATAGCAGCCTGTGCTAAGCATTTTGCAGGTTACGGTTTTGCCGAAGCTGGGCGAGACTATAACACCGTTAACGTTGGCGAATTTGAATTACACAATACCATTTTACCACCCTTTAAAGCAGCTGCCGAAGCTGGTGTTGCAACTTTCATGAACTCATTTAACGAGATTGATGGTATTCCTGCTACCGGACACAAAGTGCTACAACGCGATATTTTAAAAAGAGACTGGAATTGGAACGGATTTATAGTATCAGATTGGGGTTCTATTGGGGAAATGAGAAATCATGGATATGCCAAAGACAAGAAACATGCCTCTGAAATTGCAATGAATGCTGGTAGCGACATGGATATGGAATCGTATGCCTATGAAGCCAATTTAGAAAGGTTACTAGAAGAAAAGAAAATAACTTTAGCCCAGTTAGATGATGCCGTAAAAAGAGTACTACGAGTAAAATTCAAATTAGGCTTATTTAAAGATCCATATAAATACTGTAATGAAGAGCGCGAAAAAAATAACGTATTTACGGAAGCCCATTTAGCAATTGCTCGTGATGGCGCAAAAAAATCGATAGTATTATTAAAAAATGAAACCAATATATTACCCTTATCAAAAAACATAAAAAGCATTGCTGTTATTGGCCCCTTAGCAAATGATAAGGATACGCCCCTAGGAAACTGGAGAGGAAAAGGAGAAAACAATTCGGCTGTTTCTCTTTTAGAAGGCATTAAAAACGCTATAGGAAACAACACTGAAATACATTATGAAAAAGGGATTGATTTAACAGTCCCCAACATAAAACCAGGCAGTAACCAATTTTTACATCCACTAGAATTTAACAATACGGATAACTCCGGAATTGCTGCCGCTGTTGATGCTGCAAAAAAAGCAGACGTTGTATTATTAGCTATTGGTGAAAATGCCTATCAAACTGGTGAAGGTAGAAGTCAGACTAATATTGGGTTATTAGGACTTCAAAATGAGTTATTAAAAGCGGTTTATAAAGTGAATAAAAACGTGGTTATTGTTTTAATGAATGGAAGACCAATGGATATTTCTTGGGCAGCAAACCACATACCTTCCATTTTAGAATGCTGGTTTTTAGGCTCGGAATCTGGAAATGCCATTGCCGATGTAATATTTGGAGATTACAATCCTTCCGGGAAATTACCGGTTTCCTTTCCGCATAATGTTGGTCAAGAACCCTTATACTACAGCCAAAAAATGACGGGAAGACCATCAAGCCCAAAACATGTTACATATTCCGGCTATCAAGATGCTCCCAAAACAGCTTTGTATCCTTTTGGCTATGGTTTAAGTTATACAACTTTTGAGTATAAAAACCTTATGCTTGATAAAACAGAAATACCAACAAATGGAGAAATAAAAGTATCAGTAGATGTAACCAATACAGGAAATAGAGATGGCGAAGAGGTTATTCAACTTTACATTAGAGACTTAATTGGAAGTATAACTCGCCCTATTAAAGAACTAAAAGGTTTTGAAAAAACAATGATTAAATCTGGCGAAACCAAAACCATCCATTTTACCATAAACGCAGAAACATTGCAGTTTTACACCATAAATAAAAAGTGGGAGGTAGAACCTGGCGATTTTAATGTTTGGGTAGGTGGAGACTCCACAACTAACTTAAAAGCATCATTTACAGTCGTAGATTAATACGAGATGGTATTCAAAAAAAAGGGATAACTAATTTTTATTTAACCAACATCTCTAGAGTTGCAACCGTTCTAAACCCTACATGTTCTGCAGACGAGTCTAAACTCGTGCCCATTCTGGCAGATACACGGTAGCTTGCACAATAGGAATCGCTACATAAAAACGAACCGCCTTTTATTACCTTTTCTGGTGTGTACGGCATATTTGGGTTATAAGCCTTATCGGCACCTTGCGGATTAAAAATATCTTTATTGCTAGATTTTAGTTCTTGGTAGTAATTAATGTTATACCAATCGGTGGTAAACTCCCAAACATTTCCTGCCATATCATATAATCCAAAATCGTTTGGTGGATATGTTTTTACTGGTGCAGTTCTTTCAAAACCATCTTGCAAGGTATTATTTACTGGAAACTCGCCTTCCCAACTATTTACCATTTTTGAAAGCGTAGATCTATCATCGCCCCAAAAATAAACAGCACTTGTTTTTTTGCCTCTTGCGGCGTATTCCCATTCGGCCTCGGTAGGTAAGCGTCTGCCTGCCCATTTACAATACGCTTGCGCATCTTCAAAACTAATATGAACTACTGGGTGGTTTTCTTTACCTTCAATATTACTATCTGGACCACTAGGGTGTCTCCAGTTTACACCAATTACCCAGCGCCACCATTGTGAGAAATCATATAAATTAGGAACCGATGTTTTTGTTTTTTTAAACATTAACGAGCCGGGTTGTAAAATACTATCATGTGGTTTTGGTGTGCCTTCAGGAAGTTGTTTTTTCATCTCTTCCCAATCAATCTCACGTTCTGCCACTGTTATATAATTTGTTTCGTTAACAAATTTTGTAAATTCGGCATTGGTAACTTCTGTAATATCCATAAAAAACCCATCTACCGATACGGCGTGTTGCGGTTTTTCATGACTCATAGCCATTTCATCTTGATCTACAGCACCCTGTAAAAAAGAACCTCCAGGAATCCAAACCATACCATTAGGCGCATTAGAAATTAACTTTTGTTTTACCTCGTTAGTTATTTTGTTGGTAATATTTTTAGCTGCATCAACAACGTCAACTTCCTTTTCAGTTTGCTTGTTTTTGCACGAAAACATAACTAGTAAGCAAACCACAACTACAGCTAAACCCCTATTCTTATTCATTATTGTAATTATCAATTAATATTGGTAAATGTATTTATTTAATGGCTTATAACCCAAAATAATACATTTAAAGTATTTTTTTTAACATTAAGTAATTACCTTTTCAGTCTTTTAGTTTTAATTACCTTTGCACAACTTAAATACGAGCATTTATGATATATTCAATGACAGGTTATGGTAAATCTGTTTTGCAATTGCAAACAAAAAAGATAACTATAGAACTTAAATCTTTAAATAGTAAAAATTTAGATTTAAATGCTAGAATGCCATCTATATACAGGGAAAAAGAATTATCTATTAGAAAAATTCTTGCCGATAAACTTGAACGTGGAAAGGTTGATTTTTCAATTTATGTTGAAGCAACTGCCGAAGACACATCAACCCAAATAAACACGCCTGTTGTTAAGCAATATATGGAGCAATTAAAGCAGGTTGCAAATGGAAACGACTTGGAATTGCTAAAAATGGCTGTTCGTTTTCCTGACGCTCTTAATACTGTGCGCGAAGAAATAGATGAGAATGAATGGAAAACTATTGAAGTTGAAATTCATAATGCTATAGACGCCTTAAACCAACACAGGCTAAATGAAGGTAAAGTATTAGAGCAAGATTTTAACAATCGTGTGGTTTCAATAGGAAATATACTTGAGCAAATAATAGCTATGGACCCAGAACGTGTTGAAGGTGTTCGTGAGCGTTTATTAAAAGGTGTTCAAGAATTAAAAGAAAAATACGACGAAAACAGGTTTGAGCAAGAACTGGTATATTACATCGAAAAATTTGATATTACAGAAGAAAAAGTACGCTTAAAAAACCATTTAAATTACTTTACGGAGTCTATCAACACTAAAGATTCTAACGGGAAAAAATTAGGTTTTATTAGTCAAGAAATGGGTAGAGAAATAAATACTATTGGCTCTAAAAGTAATTATGCACCAATGCAACAACTGGTGGTGCAAATGAAAGACGAATTAGAAAAAATTAAGGAACAGTTATTGAACGTACTTTAAAAAAGCTGGCAGCAGTCAGTCTTTAGTCGGCAGTAATTTGTAAAATATTAGCGTACAAGTGGCAGAAAAAGAAACAAAAAAACAAGGCAAGCTCATTGTATTTTCGGCGCCTTCGGGCTCTGGTAAAACAACCATTGTTAGGCATTTATTAGGCAAAGAAAACCTAAATTTAGAGTTTTCAATATCGGCAACCTCTAGAGAAAAACGAGGTACGGAGGAGCATGGAAAGGATTATTATTTTCTATCGGCCAAAGAATTTAAGAACAATATTAAAGACGATAACTTTTTAGAATGGGAAGAAGTGTATCGCGATAACTTTTATGGCACTTTAAAAACTGAAGTTGAACGTATTTGGGCACTTGGTAAAAATGTTATTTTTGATATTGATGTTTCTGGAGGATTACGAATAAAAAGAAAATTCCCTGAACAAACCCTTGCTATTTTTGTTAAACCACCAAGCATAGACGAACTGAAAATACGTTTAAAAAAGCGTAAAACCGAAAGTGCCGATAAAATAAATATGCGTGTTGCAAAAGCATCGGCCGAATTAGCCACCGCTCCGTTATTTGATACTATAATTATTAATGACGATTTAGAAAAAGCACTACTTGAAGCTGAAAAACAAGTAGCAGACTTCTTAAACTCCTAGTACAACAAAATGAAAATCGGTTTATATTTTGGCTCGTTTAACCCTATTCATATAGGGCATTTGGTTATTGCAAACCACATGGCAGAATATAGCGATTTAGACCAGGTTTGGTTTGTAATTACACCCCATAATCCGTTTAAAAAGAAAAGTAGTTTACTTGATAATTACCAACGTCTAGAAATGGTTTATGAAGCCACTAAGGATTACGATAAGTTAAAAGCCAGCGATATTGAGTTTAACTTACCACAACCCAATTATACAGTAAACACGCTTGTTCATTTACAAGAAAAATATCCAGATTATGATTTTTCTTTAATTATGGGCGAAGACAACCTAAATAGTTTTCATAAGTGGAAAAACTATGAAGTTATTCTAGAAAATCATCACATTTATGTTTACCCTCGAATTTCTAATAGTACGGTAGATATCCAATTTAATGCGCATAAAAAAATACATCATGTCGATGCGCCTATTATGCAACTCTCTTCAACATTTATTCGTAAAGCTATAAAAGACGGTAAAAATATCAAACCCATGTTACCTAAAAATGTTTGGGAGTATTTGGATGAGATGAATTTTTATAGGTAAAATTCTTAAAACCTACTTTTTCAATATAAAAACTTACTTAAACAAACAACTACACCAAAATTCAACCGAAACAGAGGTAGCAAATTACAACCATAACGTTTTAAAAATTAATTCAAACTTCACCATGTTGGTTATTATTCGCTAACAATGTATTTATCTCGTAGTTCGCTAGACTACCCAATAATATTGCCGTTTATTTATTTTTAAGTAATTAAGTTATCTTTTTTACCTCCATAATGTTATGATTAATAATGCTATTCACCAATAGCACCCACATGAAAATTTCATGGCAAACTATTATCTTATACTTTATTATTCATTTGTTTAACAACTTTTAATTTAGCCACATAGCGTTAAATAAAAAATCTAGAAATTCATAATGACAATCCAGATTTTAACTACAATGTTTCAATATTCAACTAGACTAAAAAAATAGTATTCTAAATAATTGGACGAGACAAATTCTTAATTACAAGCCCCTAGTAATCTACTACTAAATCACTTATTTAATTTCAACCAAACCGCCATTGATAGTGATTTTAATGTTATTTATCGAAAAAAATAAAATGAAACGGTAAAATTATGCATCTTAGTTTAAGGTTTTAATGATTGTTTTATAAACAAATAAAACATTTAATGACAACCTCTCTCTCTATAGCACTAATTTTTTGGCAGCCCCATCCTATCTAGACCTTAGTTTTATTAAAAACGGGGTTGTACTTATTTCGAAAATGTTTTGGTTAATATTAGCTATTAATCAACAAAAATTTATATGACCAAAAAATTACCTCTCGCTTTTCAATTTTTTTAAGACTATTTTAAACATAACAGTTAAACTTTTTAGTTTAAATTTTAATTAAAATTCAACCCTAAGGAATTTTAATAGGACTTTCTCGTGCCTAAAAACACGCTTGTTAATAACAATTAATTATAATCTAACCAATACCAAAAAAACATGAAATCCTTTAAACCTTTCTTAGTATCCTTGCATGTACTGTGCAAAAAAATAATGACACACAATTTTAAGTCGTTATTCATTGTATTACTAACCTTTTCTGGAATGTTGTTTTCTCAATATGCAGAAGCTAGTCATTTTCGACATGCCACAATTAGCTGGCAAGTTGTAGACAGTGACCCAACTGGCAGAACCATCGAATTTAGAATTACTCAAGCCTGGAGAGAAGGCAAAGTTCCTATTGGATCCACTTACACTGGTGACTACCTCTATTTTGGTGATGGAAATTCGCAATATTTCGAAGTAGTAGCCACTGCCAACAATGCGAGTGAGGATTGGTATTTTGGTGAAGCCACCATTACGTACACCTATGCTAATACTGGAGATTTTACGGCATATACCTCAAGTTGTTGTAAGATTTATGGCATGGTGAATAACTCAAGTGCGTCTTGGAGGACTGAGACTATTGTAAATATTGGGAGTGGCAACAACTCACCAGTAACCACGATGGCCCCTATTATTAATATGCAAACTGGCTTAGCAAATGCGATATTTCAAATACCTGCATCAGACCCGGATGGAGATGCATTGACATTTAGACTCGCAACTTACTCTGAGTTTTTAGGAAGTCAACCCCCTGGGTTTGCAGTTAGTCCTACAGGTTTAATTACATTTAATACAACTGGAACATCAGTCGGTCAACTCTATAATGCAGCAATAGTGGTTGAAGATTCTAATGGGGCGTTGGTAATGAATGATTTTATTATTAAAATTACCGGACAATCGTCTCCTCCAGTTTTTGTTTACGGCACGAACGAAACACCTCCAAACGGTATTGTATATCAATTATCACCTGGAGATCCAGCACAATTTATAGTTAGGGCAACGGATACAGATCCAGGCGCTGTTGTAACCTTACAGGCACTTGGGTTACCTCCGGGAGCCACCGTAAACCCTGCACTACCTGTTTCAGGAAATGGCACCGTTAGCACTTCATTCTCATGGACGCCAGCTGCAAATAACTTAGGCACAAATGTTATTAATTTTATCGCCACAGACGAAATTGGAGCCCAAACTAGTACATCAATTTCAATAAATGTAAGTTTAAACCCTGTATTTGATGTACCACCTACACCTGCAGAAGCCACGCATGATTATGTAGTATCACCTGGTACACTTATTACCTATACCGTACAAGCTAGCGATCCAGATCCTAATGATGTGGTTCAAATAGTTGATGTTACAGGAAAAAATATGATAGGAAATCCTATCCCATTATATGCAGGAGCATCTTTAAACCCATTTCCAACAGTTGCTGACAATCCAACAAGTGGAACTTTTAGCTGGCCAACACAAGCATCAGATTGGGGACACAAACATGCCATATTCACGGCTAGAGATAGTTATGGAGATGAGGCAACCCATGAAGTGTCACATTTAATAAATACAGTGCCATCGGTATCGTCAACACCTGTTACGGAAGTAGGAGTTAATCAAACCTATACCTATAACATAGTGGCAAATGACCCAGACATTGCGTTTGGAGATACCGTTGATTTAGTACCATCAACACCACTGCCTACATGGCTCACACTTACAACTGATCCTGCTACTGGTACAGCTGTATTAACTGGTACTCCAGGAAATAGCGATTTAGGCCCTTTTAATATTAGTTTATTAGTTGAAGACACTAACCACCATTATTATCCTTCAATTCCAACCCATGATTTCACAATCACAGTAACACAAGGTAGTCCATGTACTTCAGGCATAATAAATTATTTTTATTGGATAGGAGCTGTTAACTCGGATTGGACTGAAGCAGCAAACTATTTGTTTGGCTTTGCACCAGGACTGTCGCTTAATAGTATTTATGTAATTATCAATGACGGATCAGCTAACTATCCTATATTAATGAATGGACAAAATCTCTATATTGATGAATGTTCAAAAGTTACTGTTCAAGCTGGAACTTCATTAACAGTAAATCCAAACGCAGTGGTTACTAACGATGGCGTTCTAGACAATGCTGGCGGTACCATTACATTTGAATCTGATGCCACAGGATCTGCTTATATAGGTTCAGGCACTGGTACTTATAATGGCGATTTTACAATAGAACGCTATATCCCTTCAAAAAGAGCATACCGACAATTAGCTTCTCCTGTTAATACGAGCACACCTATTTCAAGCAACTGGCAAATGGACACTCACATTACAGGATCTACTGATGTTAATAATCAATTAGGTTTTGATTATACCAATACAGGAAATCCATCCATGTACATTTTTGATAATGTAGCTAATAATTATATCCAAATGGCTAATACAAATGCTACTAATATAAATACTGGTACGGTGTATCATACCTTGGTTAGAGGAGATAGAACTACCGATTTAACAAATAATAATGCACCATCCTCAGAAACTACTTTAAGAGCAACAGGCGAGTTGACTGCGGAAAACGATGGAACAAGTGTTTTTAGCATTAATCTTAACGCATCACAATTTGTTGCCTTTGCCAATCCTTTTCAAGCCCCAATTAATATGAATACGGTATTAACAACGGGTGCTACCAATATTAGTACAATATACTATTGGATTTGGGATCCAACCTTAGGTTATAGAGGTGCATATACTGCCATTAATGCTTCTACCGGTGTCGCTTCCACAAATGAGTCAGATGCTAACCAATTTTTACAAGCTGGTCAATCTGGATGGGTAAATACTGATGGAGCAGGCCAATCATCATTAAGTTTCACGCAAGCAAGTAAGGCAACATCAGAATCAGAAACTTTAGTATTCAAAACTTCAAATAAAAAAGCATCTAAAATAAGTCAATTACGATTATCTTTATATGAAACTAGCGCCTTAGCAGCCAACAAATCGAAAACTGATGGTATGTTAATTCTGTTTAACGATCAAGGAACTAATGCCATAGATGCTAATGATGCTCCTAAATTAACGAACCTAGATGAAAATATTGCCACTAATAATGATGGTGTATTGTTAAGTATCGAAAACAGAGCTGCCCCAATGGATGCTGAAGAAATTCAATTAGAAATTAATACATACAGAACCACAAATTACACTATAGTTTTAGAAGCAAGTGAAATAAAAGGCACGACTGCCCATTTAGTTGACAACTATACTAATGTATCAACTAAAATACCAGAAACGGGAACGGTGAACTATGACTATACTGTTGATTTTGACAATCCTAATTCGGTAGCTGGAGATCGATTTAAAATCATTTTTTCATCGGCACTTTTGTCTACCGAAACTAATGTTGCTGAACAGATTATAATGTACCCGAACCCTTCTAAAACAGGTAAGTTTTACTTAAATATCCCTGCTGATATTAACGACTTAGAAGTAACTATTTATAATGTACAAGGAGCTAAATTATATTCTAAATCGGGATTAAAATCAGGAAACAAAATCTCCATAAACACAAGGTCTTTCCTTAGCCAAGGCATCTACTTTGTAAAAATGAGCTCTAAAGGCAGAACAACAACCAAAAAGTTAAATATTAATTAAAAAAATGAATGTAATGAAAAACACAAGAAACACATTTTCAAAGACGGTTAGTAGAATAATTATTGTTTTTGCATTAGTATGCTTTTCCAACAACTTAAATGCGCAATTTGGACCTGGTGGAGGACCTGGATCAGGACCTGGAGGACCACCTACAGACACTGTTGATAATGGCGATGTTCCATTAGATGGCGGACTAGCGATACTTCTTTTAGGAGCCGCTGCATTTGGTATTAAAAAACTAAGGGATAATAAAAATAGTGCACTTTAAGAAATTATATAAACTATTTCCATTTACAGTAAGGCTTATCTTTATTAAAGCCTTACTGTTTTATGTTTTATGTAAATTTCTTTTTTCATTGGATTTAAGAGCCGTTAATTACCACTTATCCGAAAATATTGGAACCTATTCTACAAAAGTTTTAAATACTTTTACAAACTCTTCAAATTTTAGCGTAAAAAGAGAATACGCAAAAAAATATTACACTGAATTACCTCAAATATATTTTAATGATATTAAGGTAGTTTATATAGCCGACGGATGTAACGGTCTGTTTGTACTTATGCTATATATGGGATTGATTTTTTGTTTTCCTTCTAAATTTTGGCGTAAAATTTTATATTTAATTTCTGGAATTTTAATAATACATATACTTAATATTTTTAGATGTGCAGGTTTGGCTTACATTAATTTACATCATCAGACCTATTTTGATCTTGCACACCGTTACTTACTTAAATGGGCTATTTATTCTGTTATCGTTATTATTTGGATGTTTTACATTCGAAACATTCAATTTAATTTTAAAACATTGAATAAACAAACTAATCTTGTCTAAAAAGTTTAAATCAATAGACTAAATTTCTCAAAATAGATTAATCTAAAAAACGAAGTATTATTACCACATATACTTAAAAAAAACACCTTTAAGTTAAAATAGATCTTCCAAATGAAAATTATAATTTTTCAAGATTCGACTGGACTGGAAAAATTACAGAAGTAAAATTTAAATCCATCTTGGTATCAACTATTGAAAGTGTAACGCATAAAGATGAATATCTTTATGGAAAAAGGGTTATACAATGAGTTTGGTATTGAAAATGCCCTAGGATTTGAGGAAACAGAAATAGGCGATTGGTTTCATAAAATCGGTGTAGGCCTATTAAAAAAGGATAGTAACACCTATTCATTAAACAACGAATACGAAATTTAAGCCAGCTAAATTTAAAGTTCTAAAAAGACTTTACAGCTTGCATATCTCTTATAATTCGGAATCCAAAAATGGCTATTCTTATGTTTTAGAAAAAGAAATTCATGATTCCACAGAGTTTTTTAATACCTATGTGAATTAAAAAACGTTTAAAATTATGACTAAAAGCTAAGGCAATCAAAATTTTACTACATACAACTTTATATAAAAAATAAAGACCAACTTTTGCAAGTTGGCCTTCGAACATAATAATGTAATTAGCTATTAATTAAGTGCTCATGTTCTAATCTAAAGTTGGGATTCGTAATACTTGTCCCGGATATATTTTGTCTGGGTCTGTAAGCATTGGTTTATTCGCTTCAAAAATAACTGGGTATTTCATAGCGTTACCATAATATGTTTTTGCAATTTTTCCTAAGGTATCTCCACTAGCTACCGTATGAAATTTTGCTATAGGTTCTTCATGTTCAACAGTCATTTGGTCGTCTACAGTAGCAATACCGTTAGAGTTTCCAACTACTAATACAACTTTTTCTCTTGTTGCTTGATTGTAAGCTAATCCAGAAATTGTTGCTGTATCATCATCAATAAAAACTTTTAAACCTTCAACTTGTAATTGTAAATCTGTTATAGTTTCTTCTAGCTTTCTTGCGGCAGCTTCTTCTCGTTTTAATTCTTTTACTGCAGCTTCCATAGCGACTTCTTTTGCCTCTTCTTCTTCTGTTTTTCCAATTCCAAATACTTTGGCTCCTGCGTTTTTAATAAATGAAAATAATCCCATTGTCTACTTTATTTTTAAGGTTAACATTATTAAGACGCAATAACTAGTAATAAGTCACATTATATACAAATAAAAATAAAAAGAAACCGCTTAAAGCTGAGTGCTTTAAGCGGTTTCTAAACTAAATAACCAACCAAAATTTTCAATTCAGATAATCCATTCATAATGATTTAATTACCGATTATCGGATTTCTTTTGCACCGCTAAATTAAATCTGAATATTAGACCTCTCATTAAGAATCTCTCTCCCTGGTTAATTTATTTAATAGCGTATTCACTTGTTTTTAACAATAAGTAAATGATTTAACAATTGCTATTAATTAATCTAACCAACATGAAAAACATTTTACACATTAAACGCTACCTGCTGGTATTTGTATGTAGCATAACTTTTTTATGCCCGCAACTGTCTAAATCTCAAAACTGGGATGAAATTATTAAAGCAACCGCAGCAGATGGGACTGCTGGCGACGAATTCGGGTATTCCGTGGCCATTTCTGGAAACACCGCTATTGTGGGGGCTTATGGAGACGATGATGCTGGCTCTAATTCAGGGGCTGCCTATGTGTTTGTGCTTACAGGCAACACATGGGCCCAAGAGGCTAAACTTACTGCCGCAGACGGGGCTGCTGACGACTATTTCGGGTGGTCCGTGGCCATTTCTGGAAACACCGCTATTGTGGGGGCTGATCTAGACGATGATGCAGGAAATACTTCAGGGTCTGCCTATGTGTTTGTGCGCACTGGCAACACATGGACCCAAGAGGCTAAACTTACTGCTGCAGACGGGGCTGCTGGCGATTTCTTCGGGAGATCTGTTGCCATTTCAGGAAATACCGCTATTGTGGGGGCTCATAAAGACGATAATTCAGGAAGTGCTTCAGGATCTGCCTATGTGTTTGTGCGTTCAGGCAACACATGGACCCAAGAAGCTAAACTTACCGCTACAGATGGTGCTGATTATGACCTATTCGGGGTTTCTGTTGCTATTTCTGGAAACACCGCTATTGTGGGGGCTTATTTAAACGATGATGCAGGATATGATTCAGGGGCTGCCTATGTGTTTGTGCGTTCAGGCACCACTTGGAACCAAGAGGATAAGCTTATCGCTGCAGAAGGGTCTACTTATGACCATTTCGGGTGGTCCGTGGCCATTTCTGGAAACACCGCTATTGTGGGGGCTTATCGAGACGATGATACGGGAGGTAATAGAGGGGCTGCCTATGTATTTGCGCGCACTGGCACCACATGGAACCAAGAGGCTAAACTTACTGCTGCAGATAGGGCTGCTGGCGACTATTTCGGGTGGTCCGTGGCCATTTCTGGAAACACCGCTATTGTGGGGGCTGTTTATGCCGATGTTAAGGCACCTTTTTCAGGGGCTGCCTATGTATTTGGGCGCACAGGCACCACATGGAACCAAGAGGATAAACTTACCCCCACAGACGGGGCTAATCAGGACTATTTCGGGAATTCCGTGACCATTTCAGGAGACTACGCCATTGCGGGGGCTCCTTTTAACGATGATGCAGGATATGATTCAGGATCTGCCTACTTTTTTAAGCCGGAAACTCCTTTAACTATAACGTGTCCTGATGCTATTAGTGTTAATACTACTGTAGGACAATGTGGTGCTATTGTTAATTTTGAAGCCACAGCTACAGGTACTCCAGTACCAACTATTACATACCTACCAGCTTCTGGCAGCATGTTCCCTATTGGTGAAACCACCGTTACAGCAACAGCTACCAACGATGCGGAAAGCATAGAATGTACATTTACTGTAAATGTTACCTTAAATAACCATATCTGGACAGGGAATATAAATACCGATTGGACCAATGCCAGTAACTGGCAATGCAATAACGCTCCAGGATTAGCAACTAATAGCGATATTCTTATTCCTTCTGGGATGCCTAATTATCCTGTTTTAGTAGTTGGGCAAGATTTATTACTAGAAGAAGATGCTTCTTTAACCGTTGAAACAGATGCTTCCTTAACCTTTAATCCAAATGTGATACTCAACACTAAAACAGTAATGACCAATGACGGAACGGTAACCTTTAAATCGGACGCTACTGGTACGGCTATTATTGCAAGTCAACACAATGCTGCTAAATTTATAGGAGAATATACCATAGAGCGTTACATTCCCGCAAAAAGAGCCTTCCGTTTTTTAAGCACACCTGTAACCACGTCTGCCCCTATTGCAGATAACTGGCAACAAGCTACGCATATAACTGGATCTAGCTCTGGCGCTAATGGTTTCGATGCCACCAACAGTGGCAATCCATCCATGTATACTTTTAATAACTTGTACCCTTCATGGGACCCTATTCCTAATACCGATAATACTATTTTAACAGCAGGTACACCCTACCGTTTATTTGTAAGAGGAGACAGAACTACAGATTTATTTGATAACGATGCCACACCATCACCAACAACTTTAGTTTCAAAAGGAGAACTCACTGCTGAGAACACTGGTTATTACCACACCTATTTAAACGAATTGAATGGCGGCTTTAGTTTTGTTGGAAATCCGTATCAAGCACAAGTAAACATGAATAGTGTAATTGCATATGAATTAGACCTGAACGTAAATTCCAACTTTTATTGGGTTTGGGATCCAACTATAAACACTAGAGGTGGCTATGTTACCGTTATTTTAGCAACTGGAAATAATAGTTCGCAAGGAGCTTCCGAAGCCAATCAATATTTACAAGTAGGCCAAGGTTGTTTTGTACAATCTAGAATTTATCATCCTCGCGGTAATTATATAGTGTTCAGACCATCGTTTAAACATACTTCAACCCAAGAAACAAACGTCTTTAAAAGTTCTGCTAAAACAGCAAGCACCGGGCAATTGGGCTTAAATTTATACGAAAGCAGCGCATTTACAACTGAAAACGGAACGGTTGCAGATGGTGTTCTAATTTTATTTGATGATAACGGAAATAATGATGTAGATTTTAGTGATGCTACTAAATTTACAAACTTAGATGAAAATTTAGCCACAAATATTGATGGTAATTTTTTAAGTGTGGATAGCAGAGCAACACCTTCTACATCAGACGAAATTCAATTAGAAATTAATACCTATCGTCATACAGATTATGTATTAGTAGCTAAAGCAACGGCTTTACAAGGCGACACACCGTTTTTAGTAGATACCTATTTAAACCAAACTACAGAACTCCTTCAAAACGGAGAAACGCCTTATGCCTATAGTATAGATGCTGGCATTCCAGCCTCATTTGCTGGAGATAGATTTAAAATTATTTTCCAAAAAACATTAGCCGTTGCAAATACAGAATTAAGTAAGGTTCTATTATACCCTAACCCTACAACTACGGGTAACTTCTTTTTAAATATCCCTAATGGAATAAATGATTTAGAACTAACCATATTTAATGCTTTAGGTGCTAAAGTATTTGAAACAAATGGTCTAGCAACAGGAAACAGAATACCTGTTAATGCTAACTTTATTAAAAACAGCGGGGTATATTTTGTAAATCTCACCTCAAAAGGATTAACAACTACCAAAAAATTAATTATTAACTAATTTATTAAATAACGAACATCATGAAAAATTTACTAAAAACCATTAAAGCAGTGCTTTTAGTTTTTGCCTTTATATCTACAACTAGCCTAATGGCTCAAGGACCACAAGGTCCTCCAGCTTTTGGATCTGGAGATGATTCAGATAATGTTATCGATAATAACCAAGGCGTACCTCTAGATGGTGGCATTGCTGCTTTAATTATTGGGGCTGCGGCATTTGGTATTAAAAAATTAAGAGACAACTCTAAAAAATAGTGCAAGCTTATTCAAAAAAAAAAAAAGAAACCGCTTAAAGCAGAGTGCTTTAAGCGGTTTCTAAACTAAATAACCAACCAAAATTTTTAATTAAGGCACTCTATAAGAATGCTAATTCTATCTTTTTTTAAACCCTTGTATTTTCTCTAGGGTTTGCTACTTTATCTTTTCTATGCTTACGCATTTTATCTACTTTAACTTTGTTTTGTTTTTTACTATCAGATTTTAAATACTGAATATATCCTCTTCCTTCAAATTCATAAACCGTTTCAGAAGCAGGATGAAACAACTCTATCTTGCTGTCATTTATAACGCTCAGCTCAAAATATTCATTGCCTAAGTAATCATAATCTAATGTTAAAGTTTTTAAAGTTTCATTACCACTTACATCTCCTACACCGTAAACACCTGTGTAATCCCAGTACAAGTTATTTGTGTTATTAATGTTTGTGTCTTGCGAGCTTCTAAATTCAGAATCATTTCCGCCAGCTAAAAACTGTAAATAATTTTCATTATCAAACTCGTTTATAGCGCCATATTCACTTGTATATGTTTTTTCCCAAGCATCATATTCTTGTAAAAAATAATGGATGTTATCATAAAACACAAAATCATAATCAAAATTATTACGTTGATAACCATCTAAAAAATACGAGGTATCGTTGTTTGGATTGTACAACTCAATAGTATTATAATCTACTTCATAAACATCAAAAGTTGAAAAACCATCAATATCATGTTGCACATCTAAAATCATGTTATAAGCATCATAATTAGCAACATCAATTCCATATCCATTACCATTGCTACCTAAACCGGCAATATTATTATTAGCGTATAACACGCCATTAATAAACGATACTGTAAACGCTTTTTGTAAAAACGGCGATTCGCCATAACCAACAGTGCTATTAATATCTACATACCACAACTCGTAAGAGTTTAATAACTGATTTGCTGTAAGTGGTGGCACCTCATTAAAATCATCGACTATAACCTCTGTATAACAAGATGTAAAAAGAGTTGCTATTAAAGCAAAACTAGAAAGTAATTTTATCGTTTTCATAATATAACATTTTAGGGGTTCTGTTTAAGTAGTTTCAAAACGCGTGCCAAACATTTTAAACCCCACTTTTCATACCACTATCAAAAGCTTTAAAACATTATAAAAACGCCTTAATCACACAGCTTTACCCTCATTTCCAGATTCTTTTACAACAGCCCTTTAAAATGAAAAATATTTATGTATTTTTGATTTAGAAAATGATATAAGACCTATGGATAAACCTTTAAAATATGCGGTTTTTGGAGCAGGAAGTTGGGCAACAGCAATTGTAAAAATGCTTAGCGAAAACTTAAATGAAATTGGTTGGTATATGCGCAGCGTATACACTAAAGAGCATTTATTAAGAGAACAACATAATCCTAATTATTTAAGTTCGGTAGAGTTTCATTTAGAGCAATTAAAACTTAGCAACGATATTAATGAAATTGCCGAATATGCAGATGTTTTAATTTTTGTTATCCCATCGGCCTTTATCCATAGCGAATTAGAAAAACTAACTGTCGATATTTCTAACAAAACCATAGTATCTGCAGTAAAAGGCATAATGCCCGAAACAGGACTGTTGGTAGGCGAGCATTTTCATGAAACCTATAAAATACCTTACGATAATATTGCGGTAATTGCAGGACCTTGTCATGCCGAAGAAGTAGCTTTAGAGCGTTTATCCTACCTAACCATTTCATGTTCTAATACTGCAAAAGCCGAGGCTATTGCCAACAACCTATCTAGCGATTACATTAAAACAAAAACCAGCGACGATATAATTGGTATTGAATACGCCGTAATGCTTAAAAATATTTATGCCATTGCAGCCGGAATAGCACACGGTTTAGGCTATGGCGACAACTTCCAGAGTGTATTAATGAGTAATGCCATACGCGAAATGAAACGCTTTATTAAAAAGCGCCATAAAATGAAACGTAACATTAATAATTCGGCTTACTTAGGCGATTTACTAGTAACTGGCTATTCGGTGTTTTCGCGAAACCGTATGTTTGGAAATATGATTGGTAAAGGCTACACCGTAAAATCTGCACAAATGGAAATGAGCATGGTTGCCGAAGGATATTACGCTACAAAAAGCGCCCATACGCTTAACGAAAAAAACGTTAAAAAAACTCAAATCCCTATTATAAACGCTGTTTACGAGATTTTATACGACAATAAAAACCCTAAAAAAGTATTTAAAAAACTTACCGATAAATTGGATTAAACAAGTCCTGCAAAAGCAAGAATCTAATACTATTAATTTATAACAATTATTTGGGCGTTACCCGAAAAGGGTCGGGCTTTACGCTATATCTTTTTTTTGCCATTTATGGCAGCAAAAAAAAGGATGCCGCTGCAATCCCTAACGCAAAAACCACCTTGTCTTTTATTATATCACATTAAAACAGAATCCAATCTAGCCTACAAAAGGAGCAGCATTACATTCCGTTTATTAAAACTGTTAATTATATTGTATTTTAACAAAAATCTTAAACCAAAACGTAAACTCAACTCCTTCCTCTTTTTTAAGGGAAGGTTGCTTTAACTCCAGTAAAAGTAATTAAAGACGGAAGGGTTCTTTTTATGGGATTCCTACCTCCGTAAGAATATGCTATTTCACCAAAACACCTTTAACATCCATTAAGGGTACAGGTTGTAAAGCCTTAAGATTAATAGTGTTTTTTCTAAACAAATAGGTTTTATCAAACATTTGGTTACCCTCGAAAAAAGACACGTTAAACTGGTTATTTAAAGCAAATAACTCCTCTTGTATAAGCTCTATTTTAGCATAACTCTTTTTAGGAAGCACATCAATTTTTTTTCTAAATTTCGATGTTGTTTTAGTTTCAGAATAGCCATCGGTAACAATAATAACCATTTCTAAATCAACATCTTTATTGTTAATTATATAAGCGTTCCAGTCTTGAGTTTTATAAATATCGTTATACTCGTTTACAACAGCAATATAAACGTCTTTTACAACAGGAATTTCAATATCTTTTTTCATGCTGCAAAAATAGTAAACTATTCAAAATAAGAATTAGAATAATTAGGTGTAATTATTCCTTTTAAATTATAAACTACCAAATGATTAAAAAGTTCCTCTTTTGGGTATAAATCGAATAAGTTATTCTTCTTAAAAACCAGTTTATCAATACGTAAAAAATAAATACTAACTATTAGTTTTAAGTTAACTTCCGCTTTAATATCTCCAGATTCTTGTGCTTGTTTAAGCAATTTATAAACTATCGTGTTAGATAACTCTTCAACAAAATCTTCAAATAAAGCATTTGCTTTAGGGTAATACTTTTCTAGACCAAAAAGAAAAGAGGGCTTAAAGTATTTTAAATACTCAAACCCTCTCTGGTAAATTATTATAACACACAAAACAGGATCTTTACCATTGCTATTAACAATCCCATTTATATCTACTTTATACTCGTTTAATAAACTTTCAATACTCGCCGAAACTAGTGCTTCTTTGTTTTTATAAAAAGTATAAATTGTCTTTTTTGATATGCCAAGTGTATTTGCTATCTCGTCTAAAGTTACATGCTTGCTCCCGCATTGCGTAAACTTTTTAATAGAACATTTTAGCAAAGTTGCCTTAGTAATCATAGTTATTTATTTTATCTCCATCCGCCACCAAGTGCTTCATATAAATCTACAACAGATACTAACTGTTGTAATTTACTACCTATAACATTAAGCTCTGCACTTAAAGCACTTTGTCTTGCTGTTAATAAATCTAAGTAATTGGCATAACCGTTTTTAAGCAATTCTTCAGAGTTTGCTTCTGCAGTACGTAAAGCTTCAACTTCATTTTTTCTAAATTGAAATTTTCTAGTTTCGGCGTTATAGCTATATAAAGCATTAGATACTTCGCTACCTGCAACCAATAATGTTTTCTTAAAGTTTAAAAGTGCACTTTCCTGGTTTGCTAAAGCCACTTCTTTTTGAGTTTTAAGCTTACGCTGATTAAAAAGCGGTTGCGTTAACCCACCTACAACTGTAGCAAAAAGTGAATTGGTATTAAATAAATTATCCAACTCTAAACTTTGTAAACCTCTAGACGCTGTTAGCGTTAAACTCGGGTAAAAACTGCTATTAGCAACATTGGTTAACTCAAAATTCTGAATTAATGCAAACTCTGCAGCCATAACATCTGGTCTATTACTTAATAGAGTAGAAGGTACACCAACGGTAATTTCCTCATTTATTTTTTGAATATTTAAGCTGCTTCTTTCAAAATTTTGAGGTGCTTTACCCAATAAAATACTTAAGGTGTTTTCAGTTTTAAAAATGGCAACCTCTAAATCTACCTGTAATGCTCTAGCGCTATTATACTGCGCTATATTTTGATCTACAGCCACTTGTGTTACTTGGCCCGCATCTTTTAAGGCTTTAATGGTTTCAACCCCAATTTCTCTAGTTTCAATAGTTTGCTTTGTTATTTCTAACTGCGCATCCAAGGCCAACAAATTATAATACGTGTTTGCAATGCTAGAAACCAACTGTGTTTTTACAGCTTGATGTCCTGCTACGCTTTGTAAATAAGCCGCTTGCGTTGCCCGTTTATTACTTCTTATTTTACCCCAAATATCGGCTTCCCAAGATAAATTGGCGGTTACATCGTAAGTATCTAAACCACCGCTAAATATAGACCCAAATTGGCTATTAGCTGAGTATTCTTGATGCGTATAGTTAGGCCCAACACTTAAGGTTGGAAAGTACCCTGCTTTACCTTGTTTAGCATAAGCTTCGGCCGAAATAATTTGCTGTAAAGCGCTCCGAACATCCATATTATTTTGCAAACCTTCTTCTATGTATTGCTGAAGGTATTGGTCTGTAAACAACGTTTTCCATGATACATTTGCAATAGATAAACTATCTGTTGGCAAATTATCTGTGCGGTAAAGCGCTTCTGTTTCAGTTTCTAAATTTGGTCGTTCATAATCTTTAGCCACAAAACAACTTTGTAACGTTAATGCAACTAACAATACTAAAGCACCTTTACTAAAATTTATATGTTTTATGTTTGATTTCATCGTGTTATTCTTCAATAGTTTGTATTACTGGTTTCCCTGAAATTTTTTCTTGTAACCACTGGAATAGTATAAATAAGATAGGAATTACAAAAACTCCTAAAAGCGTACCTATAAGCATTCCACCAGCAGCACCAGAACCAATAGAGTTGTTCCCTTCAGACCCAACACCTTTTGCTAACGCTAATGGCATTAACCCTAAAATAAAAGCGAATGAGGTCATTAAAATAGGACGTAAACGCGATTTTGCTCCGTGAATTGCGGCATCTACAATACTCTCACCGTTCTTTCGTCTGGCTAAAGCAAACTCCACAATAAGTATGGCGTTTTTAGCCAATAACCCAATAAGCATAATTAAGGCTATTTGGAAATAAATATTATTTTCTAAACCTAAAAACTTCGTACTTATATAAGCCCCAAATACACCAAATGGTAATGAAAATACTACTGCAAATGGCAATAAATAACTTTCGTATTGCGCACTTAATAAGAAATACACAAATAGGATACTTAATATAAAAATGAACGTTGTTTGGTTTCCTGCATTTACCTCCTCACGTGTTAAACCAGAATAGGCAACAGTATAATTACTTGGTAATTTTGCAACCTCTTCTTCAATTACTTTAATAGCATCACCGGTACTAAAACCTTCGTTTGTGGCCCCTGTAATTGTAGTTGAATTAAATAAGTTAAAACGTGTTACCGATTGTGGTCCATACACACGCTTTAAGGTTACAAACTGCGTAATTGGTGTCATTTCGCCAGAATCTGTTCGAACATACATACTATTTAAAGCATTTTCGTCTGCTCTATCTTCTGGTAAGGCTTGTATATATACTCTAAACTGTTTTCCAAATCTAGAGAAATCGGACGCATAAATTCCACCAATATAGCCTTGCAACGTAGAGAAAATACTAGTAACCGACACTCCTTTTTCTTTTGCTAAAGGCACATTTACTTCCATCTCGTATTGCGGATAGCTCGTATTAAATGAAGATGTTGCATACTTAATTTCTGGGTGACTCATTAAGGCCATTGAAAAATCTTTGTTTGCTTGATCTAAATCTGTAAACTCGCCTCCAAACTTGTCCAATAAGTTAATTTCGAAACCAGACGAGTTACCAAAACCACGAATACTAGGTGGCGAAAAGAAAATAATATTAGCCTCTGGAATGGTAGCTGCTATACCAAATAATTTTCCGGTAATGGCTTGTGCTGAAAGTGCAGGACTTGTACGGTCTGACCAATCTTCTAATTTAATAATACCAAAACCAAAGTTACTACCAGCTCCACTAATTAAACTTCTACCTTTAATAAAGTTTACTGCTGAAATACCCTCTATGCCTTCGGCTTTAGCATAAAGTTGTCTTGCTACTGCATCTGTTCTATCTAATGAAGCTCCTGGAGGTAATTCGATATTAGCGAAAATAATGCCTCTATCTTCATTAGGCACAAATCCTGTTGGTGTTGTTGTTGCAGCCCAATATATACCTACAACAGCAATGATTAATAATAAAACTGAAACAAATTTTCTTCTGTATAAAAACTGAAGCGATTTACCATATCTATCAACCGTAGCGTTAAATCCACGATTAAATAATGTGTAAAAACGTTTTAGCGGACTTTTTCCTTTTAACTCTTCATCATCCTTATGCCCTTTTAATAATAAAGCACATAATGCAGGACTCAAAGTTAATGCGTTTACTGCCGAAATTAAAATGGCAATAATTAACGTTACACCAAACTGCTCATAAAATACTCCTGTTGGACCCGTTACAAAAGTTACTGGAATAAATACCGCTGCCATTACTAAAGTAATAGAAATAATTGCTCCAGAAATTTCGTTCATGGCTGTAAGTGTGGCTTTTTTAGGGTCTTTTTCACCTTCATCTAGTTTGGCATGTACCGCCTCTACAACTACAATGGCATCATCTACCACAATACCAATGGCGAGCACTAAAGCAAATAGGGTTAATAAGTTTATAGAATACCCAAAAATATTCAAGAAAAAGAACGTACCAATAATAGAAACAGGCACTGCAATTGCTGGAATTAAGGTAGAACGGAAATCTTGTAAAAAGATAAACACCACTAGGAATACCAATAAAAAGGCTTCTAATAAAGTGCTAATTACTTTTTCGATAGATGCGTTTAAGAACAAACTCGTATCGTAAGGTACAAATACATCTAATCCTTCTGGAAGATCTGCTTTTACTTGCTCTAGAGTTACTTTTATGTTTTCAATAATCTCTTGTGCATTAGAACCTTTGGTTTGAAAGATCCCCATAAATACTGCCGGATGCCCTTTACTCATGGCGTTAGACGCATAAGATTGTGCATCTAACTCGATGGTTGCGACATCTTTTAAACGTAAAAACTCTCCGTTTCCTAAAGCTTTAATAACAATATCGCTGTATTGTGCTTCATCTTTAAAACGACCGCTATAGGTTAAAGTATACGAAAAAGATTCACCGTTATTCTGACCTAAAGATCCCGCAGCAGCTTCTAAATTTTGTTCTGCTAAAACTGCCGAAATATCTGAAGGAATTAAATTATAAGAAGCTAATTTTTCTGGGTTTAACCAAATACGCATGGCATAATCTTGTTGCGAGAATACACTAACATCACCAACACCACTAATACGTTGCATAGCTGGAATAACGTTAATTTTTAAGTAATTCTGAATAAATGTAGCGTCGTAATTTTCGCTTTCAGAATACATAGAAATAAACATCAGTGCACTGGTTTCCTGTTTTTGTGTAGTTATACCTGTTTGTATTACCTCTTGTGGTAATAAAGGTGTTGCTCTAGATACACGGTTTTGCACGTTTACAGCTGCTATATCTGCATCAATTTCTTGATCGAAGTACACTGTAATTTCTGCTGTACCCGTGTTTGACGCGGTAGAAGTTATGTATGTCATACCTTCAACACCATTAATTTGTTCTTCGATAGGTATAATTACACTCTCTAAAACAGTCTCGGCGTTTGCTCCTGTATAATTTGCAGTTACCTTAATGGTAGGCGGCGCAATATCTGGATATTCTTCTATTGGTAAGCTAGTTATACTAATAACACCTAGCATAACTATAATAATAGAGATTACTGTTGAAAGCACTGGTCTTTCAATAAATGTTTTTAACATGATAAATTATGTTTGGTGGTTATTTAATTTCTAAATAAAGTTGCAACGGGTTTAATAGCGTCTTCAAAAGAGGTGTTTTGCGGTGAGATTACCATGCCGTTTCTTAGTTTACCTACTCCGGATACTACTATTTTATCGTTAGCCTTTACTCCAGATTCTACAACATATAAGTTATCTACTGTTCCTTTTACTTTTAAGATAGATGTGGCTACTTTATTGTCTGCAACTAACTTGTAAATCATAATATTTCCTTGTTGTTCGAAGGTTGCAGATTGTGGTACAACTACAGCATCTTTATACTCGGTAGGAATTCTAATTTTACCGCTGTTTCCATTGGTTAAAATTTCGTTAGGATTATTAAAAGCGGCTCTAATTTGAATGGTTCCTGTACTTTGGTTTATTTGGCCTGTACTAGTTTGAATGCGTCCTTTTTCAGAATACATTTTTCCATTTGCAAGAACTAAACTTAAGTCTGGCGAATTTTTAATACGTTCTGCTTTATTTTGCCCTTCCGAGCGTTGCAAATGATCGATATATTGAGCTTCGTTAAAACTAAAAAAGGCATATACTTGGTCTATTTCGCTAACCGTAGTTAAAGGCGTTGCATCGTTTGGACTAATTAAAGCCCCTTCTCTAAAATTTATAGCGCCAACATAACCATCTATTGGACTTTTAATAGTGGCATAACCAATATTAGCAGAAACACCACTTAAGGTAGCTTTTGCTTGGGCTAAATTTGCCTTAGCGGTTTCCAATTGCACGGGGCTAATAATGTTTTTTTCTACTAAAGGAATTAACTTATCTACCTCAACTTGTGTCACATTAACACGCGCTTTTGCAGCTCCTGCATCTTGACTTAAAGACTGAGTTTCTAACTTAAATAAAGCTTGTCCTTTACGTACTTTTTGACCTTCGTCTACAAATACTTTCTCGATATAACCAGATGTTTTTGCTCTTACATCACTGTTTACAATCCCTTCTATTGTAGCTGGGTAATCTTGATAACCTGTTACGGTTTTAGTTTCTAATTGCGACACAGGAAAAGGTGCAGGCGGAGGAGCCGCTGCTCCTTGTTTTTGGTCTGAATTGCCACAACTTACAATAACTAAGAAAAGACTTAGTGTTAGTATGGTATATAGTTTATTCTTTTTCATTTTGGTAAAACTTTAAATATGGAACTTGTTGCTTATTAATTTTTCTCTTAATTCTTTAACTGATGCTGTGGCTTCGTCTACAAACTTTACATAATCGTTATGAAAACTTAAATCGAACTTCTCGTCGTTATTTTCAATTTTTAGTTCGTTTTGGGTTTCTTTATATGCCTTAATTTCTAAATGAATAGCGCGCTCTTCATCCCAATGACTTATCATCCTATCCACATGCTGAATAATAGTGTTTTTATCGATGATGAAATACTTTTTACGATCGCCAGTTTTTGTGAAATATTCAATTTTATTTAAATCTTGTAAATGATTTACATGCGTTGAAATGGTACTTTTACTAGCACAAAGTACACTTACCAAGTCTTCAAAAGTGGCACCTCTTTTACCCGTTAGAATTATGTAGGCCAAAATACGTGCAGCAACAGGAGCTAGGTTTTCTCTTGCTTCTAAATGAACACCTAGTTTTTCAACAAGACTCATTTTTTTTTGGCAGATATCTTTTTTCATGTTTACTATTTTAATACCGTTGTATTGAATATATTATTCATGGACAGTAAAATTCTCTGCAAATATATAATAGGTTCGGAACAAACCGAACTAATCGAAGTTAAAATGTTGTTAAATAAAAAAGCCAACTGTTAACAGTTGGCTTTACTATATATTTTTAAAAACGTTTTGCTTTATAAAGCAGATTTAAATTGCTCTAAGAAACGCACATCGTTCTCGCTTAATAAACGAATATCACTTATTTGATGCAGTAACATGGCTATACGATCTATACCAACACCAAAGGCAAACCCAGAATATTCCTCAGGGTCTATTCCACAGTTTTTTAATACGTTTGGATCTACCATACCACAGCCTCCAATTTCTAACCAGCCTGTACCTTTAGTAATTTTATAATCGGTTTCTGTTTCTAATCCCCAATACACATCTACCTCTGCACTTGGCTCGGTAAATGGAAAGTAAGACGGACGTAAACGAATTTTAGCTTTACCAAAAAGCTCGGTTGTAAAGTGTTGTAAGGTTTGTTTTAAATCTGCAAAACTTACATCTTTATCTATATACAAGCCTTCTAATTGGTGGAAAAAACAATGTGAACGTGCTGATATGGCCTCGTTTCTATATACTCTACCTGGAGATATTGTACGAATAGGCGGTTGATTATTTTCCATATAACGTACTTGTACCGAACTGGTGTGTGTACGTAATAAAATATCTGGATTAGTTTGAATAAAAAACGTATCCTGCATATCGCGTGCTGGATGATATTCTGGCAAGTTTAATGCTGTAAAATTATGCCAATCGTCTTCTATTTCTGGACCTTCGCTTACATTAAAACCAATGCGCGAAAAGATATCGATAATTTGATTTTTTACAATAGAAATAGGGTGTCTTGCGCCTATTTGAATAGGCTCGCCTGGGCGCGATAAATCGCTATAAACACCTTTTACTTCTTCTTTACTTTCTAGCTCTTCTTTAAGGGCATTAACCTTAGCTTCGGCAGTGTTTTTAAGCTTGTTTATAGTTTGACCAAACTCTTTTTTTTGATCGTTTGCTACATTTTTAAACTCAGCAAAAAAGTCGTTTAATAATCCTTTTTTACCTAAATATTTAATACGAAATGCTTCTACTTCCTCTTTAGATTGGGCTTTAAAAGCTTCGGCTTCTGCTATGAGTTCTTTTATCTTATCTATCATGACCTTTTACAAAATGATGGCAAATTTACTATTTTTTACGTGAATTGCGTTAGGGATTGAACGGTTTGTTTGAGCTCCTCGCAGAGAGCGAGTAGTGAAAGCCCCACCCTTGTGGTAACGCCCGCAGTGTTTTAATGGATATATTCTGTTTCTATAAAGTAGCTTACAATGGCTTCCTTCATTAACACACTTTGCTCGCCGGCTTTTAAATTTGGTAGTTCTGCTAGCGTTTTATAATGTGGCCAACCATCGTTATCCACAAAATCGAGTTCGTAATATCCATAAGGCACCAACAACTTGCAAATAGCAATATGCATGAGGTCTAGCTTTTGGTCTTTTTTAAACTCGCGATCTAATTGCCCAAGTTCTTGCACGCCTATTAAATAAATAATAGCATCAAGATCTAGCGTGTCGCCATCGGCAAATTGATTGGATAGTTTTTTTACTACCAATTCCCAGCGTTCTTTTAATTGTTCGTCTCTAGCCATTAAACTTATTGTAATTAAGATGAGATCCCGATATTTAATCGGGATTAGTGCAACTAAAACATATTTGCTTAGCAATACATGCTTGAAAATATTAGTTTCACTAATTTTAAAGCTGCAAAGTTAATAAACCTAAGTGTTAGTATTATTTTATATTTGCTTTAAATAACTTTAAATATGGGTGTTATTGATATTGTTTTAGGTGCATTAATTTTATTTGGTCTTGTTCGTGGTTTTATGAAGGGACTTTTTGTTGAAGTAGCCTCTTTAATTGCATTAGTTGCCGGTGTTTATGGCGCAATACACTTTAGCAACTTTGCTGCCGAATTTTTGCAAACTAAAACAGCATGGGAAGAAAAAACCATTAATATTGTGGCCTTTGCTATAACTTTTATAATTATTGTTTTAGCTATTGGACTAGCTGGAAAAGCACTTACTAAACTAGCCGATTTTGCCGCATTAGGCATAATAAACAAATTGGCTGGCGGGATTTTTGGAGCCTTAAAAACAGCTTTAATTTTAAGTGTTATTTTGAATGTTTTTGATAAAATGAATAACACCATAACGTTTGTAGATGAAGAAAACATTGACAGCACCATACTTTACAAGCCGGTAAAAGGCTTGGTGCCGATGATTTTCCCAAATATTTTAACGCCGAAAGAAGACCTAGAGGAAGATGATACATTAGAGCAGAAGGCATAAAAAAAACCACTTTTTAAAGTAGCTTTTTTATTATTAAATGTATTGGATTAATCTAGATGGTAGATTTCCATAATATCATGCAAATACTTTTCGAAATCTATTTTTAGATCGATTAGTTTTCCTGTATGAATATCGAAAACCCAACCGTGAACTTGTAAATCTCTATCTCTGTATGCTTTTTGCACTGCTGCGGTTTTAATTAAATTCACGCATTGTTCTTTTACATTAAGCTCTACGAGTCTTTCATATTTTTTTTCTTCATCGGTAATAGAACTTAATTCTACTTTATGAATTCTATATACATCGCGAATATTACGTAACCAGCCATTTAGCACACCTAAATCTGCCGATTGCATTGCGGCTTTTACACCACCACAGCCGTAATGACCACAAACTACCACATGATTTACTTTTAAATGAGACACGGCATATTCGACCACACTCATGGCGTTTAAGTCTATTCCGGAAACCATATTTGCAATATTTCTATGTACAAAGGCTTCACCTGGACCTAAACCCATTAAATCCTCGGCAGTTACACGACTATCGCTGCAACCAATGTATAATAACTCTGGAGTTTGACCTTTACCAAGGTCTTCAAAATAGCTTTCGGAGGTTTCCAATTGCTTTTTAATCCACGCTTCGTTGTTTTTAAAAACTTTATTTAAATCCATATTTATATTTAAACTTCGTCTTTAACGTTTTGCTTTATCCAAGTCATACAATCTTTAAAATTACTGAAGATATGCTCTTTTGGAACCATATCAGGAATAATATCGATACGCTCCATCATATACTTTGGTTGTTTTAATAAACCAACAAACAAGACTTGTACTTTATTTTTATTTAACTCCTGAAGCATATCTTCCATAGCATATAGTCCAGATTGGTCCATATACTGCATACGCCCTAACCTTAAAACAACGGTTTTTGCTGTGTTTGGGATTTGTTGTGTTAGCGCTTGAAAATCGCTTGTAGAACCAAAAAACAATGGCCCTTTTAGGTGTTTAACAAATACTTCTTCTTTTAAATTTGCAGGAAATCCTATTTCATCATCCCAAGCTTCCTCTTTAAGGGCTTTAACGTCTGAACGTTCTGCGGTTAAATCTCCAATCTTTTTCATGAACATTAAAGATGCTATAACTAATCCTATTCCTACTGCATAAACTAAATTCCAGAATGTTGATAGTAATAAAACTACAAGCATTATTAATACTTCCGAACTCATTTTAAAAGGCCCTATTTTCATATCCTTAGGTAAAGCAGGAATGGCTTTTAAGCCTTTATAATCCATAACACCAATGCCTACAGTAATTAATATACCTGCCAATACAGCTGCTGGAATTTGAGATGCTATTGGTCCTAATCCTAAAAGGATTATTAATAACATAACACCCGCTATCATTCCCGATAACTTTGTTTTTCCGCCAGAGGTAATATTAACAACAGTTCTAATAGTTGCACCTGCTCCTGGAAGACCTCCAAACACTGCTGCAATACTATTACCAATACCTTGACCAACTAATTCTTTATTTGGTTTGTGTTTGGTTTTCGTCATATTATCTGCAACCACACTAGTAAGTAAGGAATCAATAGCACCTAAAAGCGCTAAGGTTAAAGCCGTAAAGATATATGGTGTAACACTAGCTAAATTAAAATTTGTAAAAATCTCTAAATTAGGAATAGGTAATCCGCTAGGGATTTCTTCAATAGGCCTGTAATTTAAACCGAAACCAACGGCAATTCCCGACATGACTATTAAAGCCACCAAGGTACTTGGTACCGCTTTTGTGATGCGCTTAAAACCATAAATTATAAATATGGTTCCTAGGGCTAAAATTAACTCTAGCCAGTTAATGTTTTGAAGCGCTTTAGGTATTGCTTTTACAGCTCCTAATGCTCCCGAAGCTTCTTTTGCTGCTAAGGTTTGAGATTCTTTTAGAATGGCTTCTTGCGAAATTTCATTAGCACGATTAATGGTTTCTTTAAAATTCTCAAGAACCAAAATACCTTCGCCCGCTTCTTCTTTTAAAATATTTTCTAAAATAACCTCTTCTGCTTTTGGCTTAAAGGTATTAACAAACTCAATATCTTCCTTTGGATAGTAACCCAACGAAGGTAAAATTTGAGTTAATAGGATAATTACACCAATAGCTGTCATGAATCCAGAAACTACTGGATACGGAATATACCTAATGTATTTTCCTAAGCCTAAAACTCCTAAACCAACTTGCATTAAACCAGCAATTAAAAATACTGTTAGAATAACTGGTAGGGCTTTGTTAACATCGCCATCATTTGTTGCAATAATACCTGCAATAACTACCATACTTACAGCAGTCATTGGTGCGGTAGGCCCAGAAATTTGAGTACTTGTCCCTCCAAAAAGTGCAGCAAAGAAACTTATAAAAATGGCTCCGTATAATCCTGCAGTGGGACCTAAGCCAGATGAAACTCCAAAAGCTAATGCCAATGGCAATGCTACAATACCTGCGGTTATTCCGCCAAAGGCATCTCCTTTTATGTTTGAAAAAATATTTTTCATGTCTAGTTTGTTGTTTAGATAACTAAGTTAACTCTTCTTTATTCAAAAAAAAAATCAATACTTTAAGTATTGATTTTTTTAAAATTACCCTTTTAAAAATTAATAAAGGTTATAATATTAAATTGATCTCTACCCGAAGTTTCAAAGAACTGGTTCATATAACCAGCTTCAATCCGTATGTTTTTATTGAGATGATAGCCTAGACCTCCATAAACCCTGTTTCTGTCGAAAACAGATGACTTTGTGTTTAAAAATATCTCGTTATAAGCAGAAAAATATAACTTAGTAAGGTTTTCTGCCTGAACCGTTAACGGAATGCTTAAACCTAGAAAATACCTGAATCTCATTTTAAAATCATCCTCCACAAAACGCTGCTCGAAACGATAGCGGTGATTTAATTTTACTCTTCCTACACTTTGTTTGGATGTAAATTGTTGAAAAATTCGATGCTCATTAACAGAAATTTTTTCATCAGTATCATTAATATAATTTTCTGATAAAATATATCCGTAGCCTAGCAAAATATTGTTTTTACTTTCGTTAAAAGTATATCCTAAACCTGTTCGTAAAAGCAATTGTTCTAAATCGCCAACAGCATTATAGTTTCTGTATTGTATTTCGTTATGGATATTCCATTTAGAATCTAGCTTTTTGTTACCAATATAAATTAGCCAATTTCCAAAATCGCTTTCTTGCGCAACAACAAAATTTGGTAGCACAAACAATACTGCTAATGCTACCAAAACTATATTATTTTTTAAACTCCTAAATATCATAAAAGGTTTTTAGTAAAAGTTTACTGCTCCTGTATTAATATCATACATAGCACCAACAATTGTTATCTCTCCATTCTTTTCCATTTCTGATAATACAGGGCTTTCAGCATGTATTCTATCAATTGTTAACTCTACGTTCTTTTTAGATACGCTATCAACAAAATCTAAATTTTTAGAGTTTCTTAAACTAGCATCAGCAGGCTCTGAAACAGCAGTTACCGCAGGCTTAATTTTACTTAACATAGCCGTTAAATTCCCTAGTTTAGCATCATCGCAAGCGCCTTTAACAGCACCACAACTTGTATGACCTAATACAACAATTACTTTTGTTCCTGCAAGTTTACATGCAAATTCCATGCTTCCTAAAATATCTTCGTTTACAAAGTTTCCTGCAATACGAACACTAAAAACATCGCCCAAACCTTGATCGAAAACCAATTCGGCAGAAACTCTAGAATCAATACAACTTAAAATAGTTGCGAAAGGAAATTGCCCATCGCTAGTATCGTTAACTTGCTCTAAAAGGTTTCTGTTTGCTTTTAAATTATTTTGAAATCTTTGGTTCCCTTCTTTTAAGAATTGAATTGCTTTTGCTGGCGTCATTGTAGACTGCGTTTCTCTTGTATGTGCTTTCATAATATATTGTTTTATTAATTTTTAAACGGCTTGTTTTTGAGTATTGCTAGTTATAAACAACGACACGTTTACATTATTGATTATTTGTTTTATTTCAGACTCATTATTGGCCGTGGTTCCTTTTTTAACAGAGCGGTTTATCAATAATAAGTTAACCTTGTTTTTATCTAAATACTGATCTATATTTTTAATAGTATTATCGTTTTTTTCAAACACAAAATCGATAGTATTTTCATTAGGCTTATCTCCTAATTTATATCCTGAATTTACACTATTTACAATATTAAAAGATTTTAAAGGTGCTTTTGTATTTTCAAACAAGTTACCATTAAAATGTTGATTAAAAACTTGAGATTGCCCATTAAGTAAACCAATATGCAAATCGGTTTCTGGAGCTATCCCGTTTTTATTAGAAACTATTAACACTGGTCCGTTGTGTGTTTTTAAAACGAAATCTGTAACATGATCGCCTGCCAATTTTAAAATCTTAGTATTTCGTTTACCCAATACAATAACATCTGGCTTAGTAGCACTAATATAAGCTTCAATTTCAGACTTTATATTACCTAAACCATAATTAGAAGTTATAGCTATGTTATAACTTTCAATAAATGGATTTATAAGCTTCTCAATTTTATTTTTAAATTGATTTAATTCCTGATTTATAGTTCTAATGGCAGACAATTGACTATCGCTAGCCACAACATCGGTTGGTTTTTTTACGTGAAATACGTCAACTTCTGCATCTATCATTTTTGCTAAACCAACAGCACTTTTTATAGTGCTATTGGTATGCTTCTTTAAATCTGAAAGAACCAATATTTTATATTTTTTTGCTTTCATATGTCTTAACTTAAGCTTAAACTTGATTTTGGTCTTTCATTAAAAAATCTAATAAAACTTGAAGGGTTTTCCACAACACCACGTTTAGAAACAAGTTTTATATCAATGTTTCTTTCTTCAGCTTTAAAAAGAAAATCTTCTAAAATTTCAATAATATCATTATCTAAAAATCTAGTTTTAATTAAGTCAATTTCTAAATATGTATCTATTGGTAAACTATCCAACTCTTTAAGTATAGCACCTTTATTAAAGAAAGTTACCTCTTCGGCTAAAGTCATTTTTATTTTATGCTTACCATTACTTTTATCTTCTATATGAAGAAAGTGTGAATTTTGGTAACTTTTTAAAAGTATTACAACAATACCAACGGCAAGACCTAAACCAATACCCCAAAGTAAATCGATAAACACGATACCTAAAACAGTTACTACAAAAGGAACAAATTGTTTCCATCCCATTTTATACATTTTAACAAATAAACCAGGTTTAGCTAATTTGTAACCAACAACAAGTAGAATTGCAGCCAACACAGACAACGGAATCATGTTTAATAATTTAGGAATAACCACAACTGATATTAACAATAAGAAACCGTGTATAATAGTAGACATTTTAGAAGCTCCTCCTGATTGAATATTAGCAGAACTCCTAACAATTACCTGTGTAATTGGTAAACCTCCTACTAATCCAGAAACGATATTACCAGTACCTTGTGCTAATAACTCGCGGTTGGTTGGTGTAACGTTTTTATGCGGATCTAACTTATCGGTAGCCTCAACACTTAATAAAGTCTCTAAACTAGCTACTAAAGCAATTGTAAATGCTACAATCCAAACGTCTGGATTAATTATAGATGCGAAATTTGGAAAACTAAATTGCCCTAGAAAAGAATCGAAATCTTCTGGAATTGGAACACTTACTAGGTGAGATGATGCAATATTTAATGTGTCGCTATCTTGAGTTAGCGAAAAATAAATAACACCCACTACAACAGCTACAAAAGGCCCTTGGATAATTTGGAAGATCTTAGCTTTTTTCGACAATACTTTATCCCAAAACAAAATAATACCTAAACCAATAAGTCCTATAATAAGTGACCCTAAAATAAGATGATCGGAAATATTTAATAGGGCAGAAAACGTGTTTTCACCCGTGCTTTCTACAAAACTATCGGCACCTTCTGCCTCGGCATCATACCCGAAAAAGTGAGGTATTTGCTTTAAGATTATAATAATCCCAATACCGGTTAACATTCCTTTAATTACAGACGATGGAAAATAATAACCAATAACACCTGCTTTTAAAACACCAAAAATAATTTGAATAATACCCGCTAAAACTACAGCTACTAAAAAATTCTCGTAACTACCTAAGCTAACAATAGCGGTTAACACAATAGCTGCCAAACCTGCAGCAGGACCACTTACACCTAATTTAGAACCACTTAAACTTCCAACAACAACACCTCCAATAATACCCGCAATTACTCCTGAAAATAATGGCGCTCCACTGGCCAATGCAATACCTAAACATAATGGTAATGCAACAAAAAATACAACTATACTCGCTGGCAAGTCGTTCTTAATACTTTTAAACATACATAATAATTTTCCTTTTGGTTAAATGTTTTAAAACCAAAAGCGATTAAACTTAATTATAAGACCTAAGAAATACAGGCCTGTAAACGAAATTATATTATGTAAAAATCGGGTGGTGGAGAAATTAAATTGAGATGTGGTTTTGGGTAGTTTTTATAATAATACCCAAACTGCTGAAGTTCTTTAAATTCAACATTACTTAAAAAGTCGTGGTTTTGAAGAGAAAAAGGAGACAACATATTTTTTGCCTTACCACTTTCTTCTTCTTCAGCTAAAGAATAAAATATTGATGTATCAACAGAATCGTCTAAAACAACAATTACAGTTGGAGCTGCTATGAGACCCAAAAATAAAACCAAGAAAAATATTGCTGTAATTTGTTTTTTCATCAAAAAAATAAAGTGCAAAGATAAAACATATCCCTCGTAATAGTGTTAAATTTTCATTAAAACTAAACCTATGGCGCCTTTAACAGCTTTAAATCTTCAGAGTTTACCCATCCTGTTTTACCATCAGAAAGTTCTATTTTATTCCAGCCATTATAAGCTTCAACAACCTGAACTTTAGTTCCTTCGTGTAGTCTAAAAGACTCTTCACTTCTTGAGTTTGGATCACTTTTTACTTTACTTTCTTGCGCAAAAATAATAGCAGGATTATCTCTTTTTTCTAAATTAAACTTATGAAAAGCAAAAGCCAATGTTATAAAAACAAATATTAATGCCGCTATACTACCAATAAATGCTAAACGCTTATTTAGAGTAGAATATGCAAAATAATACACTAAAAACAATACTACAAAACAAAATACTAAAACCACTGATGCCTTTGCCCAGGCATCAAACGACATTTTATTGGTTGTTGTATTTAACAGTTTTGAAAACCCTGCATCTGGAACCACATCAATAGCATCGATAGTCATATTTCTAGCAAAAGCTATATTGTTTTTTATATCTGCATCCTTTGGTTTTAATTGTAATGCTTTTTCAAAATAAAATATACTTGGCGCAATATTATTGAGTTTATAATGTGCATTTGCTAAATTAAAGTACACCTCTGCCGAATGCTTTTTGGTGTCTAAAATCATGCTATAATTATCTATAGCTTCGGCATATTTACCTTGGTTATATAAATTATTTGCCTTTTCGAATAGTGTTTGGTTTTGTGCAAAAATTCCAAAACTCAACAAAAACGACAGTATGTATAATATCTTTTTCATATTAACGTGCTTGTTTATCGATTAATGAAATAGTTTTTGCCGCCTTATCGTAATCCTCTTGCATAGTCACAATATCAATTGGTGTATATCGGGCTAACTCACAACTTTCTAAAATCCCTTCAAAATCTTTTATAACGCTTTCTTCTACGCATTTTTCGGCCAATAAACTCTTAATTTTATCTTTACTAAGTTCGTTAGTTTCAATTTGTAACTTCGCCTTTAAATAATTATGTAACGCTTTTTCTAAGGCAATATAAAATGCTTCTTTTTTACCTAAAGCCTTTTTCGCATTGCTTAAATATTTACGAGCAAGCTTATTGGCTTTTCTAATTTTATTACCAGATACATCGGCATCTCGTGTTGCCTTCTTTTTACGAATTATTATAGCCAAAGGAATTGCTAAAAATGGTAAAAGCAGTAAGCCCCAAAACGTGCTAGACTTAAAAAAGTATTTTGGCTTTACAGCCGAAAAGTTAGTTTTTGTTTTTATAAATGCAAACTGATCGTTATTTAAAACTACAGCCTGCTTATTACTATTGGCCGCTTGATTAGCATTAGATGCTACTGCGTTGTTTGACGGACCATTTAGCACATTAATAACAATTTCGTTAGATGTGAGCCTTTTATAACTCTTGGATTTTAAATCGAAATACGAAAATGAAATACTTGGTATAGGGTACTTACCTTTAAACTGAGGCACTACAGTATAACTATCTGAAATACTACCTTGCATACCAGATAAATTAGTAGTAACATCCTCTTTATGTTCTGGCTCGTATACTTCTAACGAGCTTGGTAACGATATTTTAGGAAGCTTAAATAGTTTTAAATTTCCGTTACCAGACACTTTTACGCTTAACAGCAAGGACTCTGTGGCATCTAACTCTGTTTTAGAAGAAGACACATTAAGTTTAAAATCGCCAACAGCACCTGTAAAATCTGCCGGTTTACCTTCTTCTGGCAATCCTTTTACATTAATGGTTTGGTTACCTGCCGAAACGGTTCGGTTAACACGCGTCATTAATAAACTACCAAAAATATCCCGCCTGTTTGAAGGCACACGCATAGAAAGATCTAAGGTTAATGGCTCGATATTTAATTTTCCTGTTTTTTGAGGATATAAAACCGTTTTTCTTAACACTAAATAGCGATAATCTTCGCCGTTATACGTTCCGTTTTGAACTTTTTGACCTTGCGTATTTATATTCTGGCTCCAAAAATCGTTATACCTAGGCGAATCGATTTCATTCCAATTATCCACCGCTATTTTAGGCGACACATAAAGCTTATACACAACTGTAATAGCCTCGTTAAGGTATGGGTTTGTTTTAGATATTTCGGCAACTAAATGTATGTTTTCTGAAGCTAAATAATTAGGGTCGTTAGGATCCTTAGGAATATCTACTGCAGCTGTAACCTCTATTTTTAAAGGTGTTGTTTTAAAGGTTTCACCATCAATAGTTATAGTAGCTTGAGAAATTGTAAAACTTCCGCGCTTTTTAGGGGCTAAAAAATAAGAGTATGTTTTTTTAAATGATCGTTTACCATTAATCCACGAATTACTTACCGATTGGTTTGGGCCACCTACAACGGTAAATCCATTAAAATCTGGCGGATTAAAGTTATCGCCATCTTGATTCATTTCAAAATCAATACGCAGGCGCTCGTTAATCCCTAATTTGGTTTTACTAGGTTTTGCATCAAACTTTACTTGCGCCGAAGCAAGTGTTGAAACCAATATGAGTAATATGTATAAATGTTTTATAATTTTCATTTGTATTAAATTGAGATGCTTAGGCTGTGCCTCTTGCACGACAAAATGATTTTAATTTATTCTTTTTAATACCTACAAGGTTTTTAAAATCTTGCACTAAACTTATAGCTCAAACCTACCAATCTTTATCGGTTTTAATTTTAACACCTTTTTGTTTTTCGGCATTCATTTTTTCTTGAACTTTTTGTTCTTGATTATTCATGGCTTCTAACAAACTTTTAATTTGCTGAGGCGATAATTGTCCTGGTTGCTGTTGTGGCTTTTTATTTTCTTCTTTCTCCTTATCGCCATCCTTTCCTTTATCTTTTTCATCTTCCTTTTCATCTTTAGGCTTACCATCTTCATCTTTCTCGTCTTCACCTTCTTTTTTATCGTCGTCGCCCTCGTCCTTTTTATCCTCTTTATCTTCGCCCTCTTTATCTTTATTATCCTGGTTTTCCTTTTGGTCTTTGTTCTCTTTATTTTCGTCTTTGTTATCTTTATCTTCCTTATTCTGGTCGTCTTGCTGCTGTTGTTGTTCTGCACAAACTTTCGCTACACCTAAATTGTAACGGGTTTCATTATCGGAAGGATTGTTTCTTAATGCATTTTTATAAGCCTCAACCGCTTCTTTACACTTTTCGTTTTGCATTAAAATGTTTCCAATATTATGAAACGCTTTATGTTTTTCAGACTTTGTACTTGCTGTTTTTACAGCTTGTTCTAAACGATATAATGCCTCGTTAAAATTACCACTTTTGTAATACGATGTGCCTAAATTATATGCTCCTGTGGCTCCTGTTGGTTGTTCGGAAATTGCTTTACGATAAGCCATTTCTGCCGAAACAAAATCTTCACTATCAATTAGCTCATTGCCTTCATAAACAAAATTATTAGCCTTTTTTGCAGCCAATAGCAACGCTTCGTTTTCTTCTTGCGAAAAAGAAAAAATCGAAGTTAATGTTATTATGATAAGAATTATATGCTTCATTTTTTATTTCTAAATTATAGAATCTTATGTGTTTTTGGCGTTAAAAAAATTATAAAAAATAGTACGACTTCAATTAATGAGATTCACGCTTTCGCGGAAATTAAAAATTTTCATTAAATAAATTCAACTTCTTTAACCAGCCTGTTTTTCTTTCTAATAGTAAAACATCTAATAATAAAAAGAAAATTCCGAAACCTAAAAACCATTGAAACTGATCTTTAAAATCTGCAAATTCTTTAGCTTCAAACTCCGTTTTATCCATGGTATTTAATATCTCACGAATCTTCTCAACCACATCGTTTGTGTTTTTACCATTAATGTAAACACCGTTAGCTTCTGATGCTATATTTTCTAACGTTTCTTCGTTTAGTTTTGTAATTACCGTTTCGCCTTGGCTATCTTTTTTATAACTTAAAACTACACCGTTTCTTTTTTCTGGAATTGGTCCTCCTTTTACATCGCCAACACCAATGGTGAAAATTCTAATACCTTCCTCGCTAGCTTCTTCTGCAACCACAGCTGCTTGTTCGCTATGATCCTCGCCATCGGAAATTATTATAAGTACACGATTGGTTTGCTCCTCGTTATCAAAATAGGTTTTAGCCAATTTAATAGCTTCGTTAATGGCGGTACCTTGCGATGATAGCATATCGGTGTTCATGCTTTGTAAAAACATTTTAGCCGATGCATAATCTGTTGTAATTGGCAGTTGCGGAAACGCTTTTCCGGCATAAGCAATAATACCCACACGGTCGCTTGCCAAATTATTTATAATTTGAGTAACTAATTGTTTAGATTTTTCTAATCGGTTTGGAGCAATATCTTCTGCCAACATACTTTTGGAAACATCGACTGCAAACACAATATCGACACCTTCTCGCTTAACCGTTTCAAGTTTTGTACCAATTTTAGGATTTACTAAAGCAATTGTTAAACATAAAAATGCTAAACTTAACACGATGATTTTTAAAACGGATTTAAAAACAGATCTATTCGGACTTAATCGCTTAAGTAATGCGGCATCAGCAAACTTTTTCTGTGTTCTATACCTCCAAAATTGAAGTACCAAAAAGAGCAGGATTATTACTGGAATAACTCCTAATGTCCAAAACCATATTTTTTCTTCTAATTGAAACATTTTATTGTTTAGTTGTTTGTCGCGGATTTGTTTAAATCTGTTTCCACGAATTCACTAATATTTTTATTCTTAGAGTTCTCTTTTTATGATTTCCGCTTTGGCGGAAATAAAAAAACATCTAAATAAAACTTCTAAAAACGGTGTAACGCAATAGTAACTCCATTAGAAGTAACAAGCCTGCAAGAATCACTAATGGTCTAAATTTTTCTTCGTAATTATAATATTTAAACTCTTCGATTTCTGTTTTTTCTAGCTTATTTATTTCTTCGTAAATCTCTTCAAGCTTTTTATTATTGGTAGCTCTAAAATATTTACCACCTGTAACCTCAGCGATTTCTTTTAGCAACTCTTCATCAATTTCCACTTGAATTCGTCCATATTGAAAATTACCGTTTGGTAAAATAGCCACTGGCGATAATGCCATTCCATTGGTTCCTAAACCTATGGTGTATGTTTTAATACCATACTCGACAGCCAACTCACTTGCAATTTTAGGATCTATAAATCCGGAGTTATTTACACCATCGGTTAATAAAATAATAACTTTACTTGATGCTTTACTATCCTTTAATCTATTTACCGAAGTAGCTAAACCCATGCCTATAGCAGTTCCGCCTTCAATAATGTTATTGTATTTAATGCTTTTAAGCGAACGTAATACAATAGACTTATCGCTAGTAATTGGTGTTTTGGTATAACTCTCGCCAGCGTACTCAACCAAACCTATTCTATCGTTTGGTCTGCCTTTAATAAACTCTGAGGCTACTTTTTTTAAAGCTTCTAATCTATTTGGCGATAAATCTTTAGCCAGCATACTTGCCGAAACATCAATAGCCATAACAATATCTATACCTCTGGTGGTTTTGGTTTTTGTAGACACATCTACCGATTGTGGTCTTGCTAGTGCCATTATTATAAGGGCTAATGCCAATAAGCGTAATCCAAACAACAAATGCCTAAGTTTTGGTAACCACGAACTGGTTACTTTAAAACCTTTTAAACTTGATATTTTAAGTTCGGCTGTTTGTTTTTTATTTTTTAAAATGTACCATAGTACAACCAATGGAAGTACTAACAGCAACCAGAAAAATTCTTTATTTACAAATTCAATACCTTCTAACATTATTCTTCCGCAGGTTTAAGTTCGACTGAATTTAAAATACGATCTACCATTTGTTCGGCATAAACATCTTGTTCTTTATAAAAAAGCATGACTTGTTGCACCACGCTTTCTGCGGTAAATCCTAAAATAACATATTTACCTTTTTCAAGTTTATCGGTTCCTAAAACAGGTGAATCCATAGTACCATAAACCTTTAATCCTTCGGCACCATTTGGTGTTACAAACTTTTCGTTTTTAGTAATTATATTTTGTGCTCCAGCATTTTCAAACACTTTTAATGTGCCTTCCATAGCCTGCTCCAAATTAATTTTATTCTCGCCTAAATTTTTAATGTTTGTGGTGGCAACTTGTATTTGAAATTTATCAATTAAGCTTCCGTAGCTAAATTGCGTTAATTCTATTTGTTGCGCCATTTCTTCTGGCAATTCTGGCGTGCTTCGTTTTAAAACTTTAGGTGTAGAAATGGTAATTGGTGGAAAACCGTATTCACTGCGCACCCAATCGCCCTCTAAAAGCTCCTTACTATCATGACCAATTATGGTATCTTTTACTAAATCGAATCCATATTTTAAAGACAACCCAGTTAAGGTTGCAAGTAATAAAAACACACTAATACCAACCGTTAGCCAGATCTTTTTACGTTTCTTTTTACGTTCTTGCTCTTCTCTATATTTTTCGTCTAGAAGTTTTTCTTCCTCGGTAGGTTCTGGCAATGCTTCTTTTACATGATCAATTTCAACATCTATGGTGTCTCTATCAATTTTAGCTAACTCGATATCTGGAGCAGATTTTGCAAATTTTACTAAATCGGCACGTTTTAAGATGTCTTCTAAATTCTTGATATCATCTTTACTTAAATCGACTTGATTGCCTTGTTTTAGTATTTTTAATCTTGTAATTAGCTCGTCGGTGGTACTTTCTAAAGCTTTATCGTATACTTTTTCGTCAAGATATTTTCTAATAATAAAAGTTAACTCTGAGTAATAATCCTTTAAATTTTGATTTTCTAAATACGTGCTTTCATCCAACTTACGAATTGCTAATTTTGCTCTATCATAAGGTGGTAATAAGGCTATTTTTTCATCTTCCGTTAACGGCTTTTTTCGCCAAATAAACCAATATAATAAAAACGCTAATACACCTATAACTAGTACGGTTAGCAATAGATACTTCCACCAATCGCTCCCGCTTTTTTCTACAGCAATAATGGGTTTAATATCGTATAAACCTTGTGTGGTGTCTACCACAACATTATTAACCTCAACCTTTAACGAATCGGTAAAAAAGGTTTTATCTCCAACAATTATTTTTTGCCTCGGAATGGTGTAAGACCCAGAATCAAATTGGGTTAATCCGTATTTTTTAATTAGGTTGTATTTATCGATTTTCTTAAGGGTATCAATTTCATAGGATTCAATCATTTCTAAAGGCGAAAAAGTTTGCCCTTCTGGAAAAACCACTAAAGCGGTAGAGTCTGCTTCAACTTGAACGTAATAAGTAATTTGCTCACCAATTTTGATTGAAGTAGAATCGATGGTTGATGAAACTTGACCTGATGAAATAAGAGAAAACAGAATAAAGAATATAGAAAAAAAGACCGAAGACGGAAGTCCGATGACGGTGTGTTTTCTATTCATATATCGTAAATCGTTATTCATAAATTGTAAATCTTTTTATCCTCTTCTTTTAAAATAGCCCAAAAGCTTTTTTACATAACTTTCGTCTACACGACAATCTATAGCGCCTGCACCAGATTTTGTAAAGCTATCCTTGTAATACGCTACTTTTTGGTTATAGAACTTCCCGTAATTAATTCGCACTTTTTTTGAAGATGTATTTACTAGCATGAGTTCGCCAGTTTCCTCATCTTGCATTTGTACTATACCTAAATTTGGAATTTCTTCTTCTCGCTTATCGTAAACCCGAATACCTGTAACATCGTGTTTTCCAGAAACAATTTTCATGGTTTGCTTATAATCGTCTGCAATAAAATCTGAAAGCACAAATACAATGGCTTTCTTTTTCATGACGTTTTGCAAAAACTTTAAAGCCTCGGCAAAATTTGTAAGCTTACTTTCTGGCTTAAACTCTATAAGCTCTCGAATAATACGTAGTACATGCGATCGACCTTTTTTAGGCGGAATATAAAGCTCTACTTTATCCGAAAATAATATGAGTCCTATTTTATCGTTATTCTGTGTTGCCGAAAACGCTAAAGTTGCAGCAATTTCGGTAACCACTTCGTTTTTAAATTGCTGGTTTGTACCAAACAACTCAGACCCCGAAACATCTACCATAAGCATCATGGTGAGTTCGCGTTCTTCTTCAAAAACTTTTACGTAAGGTTCGTTATAACGTGCGGTAACATTCCAGTCTATATTTCTAACATCATCGCCAAATTGATACTGACGCACCTCACTAAAAGTCATACCACGACCTTTGAAGGTGGAATGGTATTCTCCTCCAAAAATATGATCAGACAAACGGCGTGTCTTAATCTCAATTTTTCGTACTTTTTTTAGTAATTCTTTAGTATCCATCTATTCAGTAAACAGTTTTCAGTCGCAGTAATCAGTTATCAATAAACCGTTAAGTTTTTTTAGTATTCAGTTGAGTAAGCAACTGCTCACTGAAACTGAATACTGGAAACTCATTTATGGTACCTCTATTTCGTTTACTATTTTGTTTATAATATCTATTGAAGTAATATTTTCTGCTTCGGCTTCGTAAGTAATTCCAATTCTGTGTCTTAACACATCATAAACTACAGCACGAACATCTTCAGGAATTACATACCCACGACGCTTAATAAAGGCATAACATTTTGCCGCTGTTGCTAAGTTTATACTACCACGAGGTGATGCTCCAAATGAAATTAATGGTTTTAAATCTGGAAGTCTAAATTTTTCAGGATAACGTGTAGCAAAAATAATATCTAAAATATATTTTTCTATTTTTTCATCCATATAAACCTCTCGAACAGCGTCTTGCGCTCTAAGAATCTGTGCTATAGACACTACTGGGTTTACCTTCTCCCAAGCCCCTTTTAAATTGGCACGCATAATTAATTGTTCTTCGTCAATTTTTGGATAATCAATAACTGTTTTTAGCATAAAACGATCCACCTGTGCTTCTGGTAAAGGATAAGTTCCTTCCTGCTCAACCGGATTCATAGTTGCCATTACTAAAAATGGCTTATCTAACTTAAAGGTTTCATCACCAATAGTTACCTGTTTTTCTTGCATAGCTTCTAAAAGTGCCGATTGCACTTTAGCTGGCGCTCTATTTATCTCATCTGCTAAGACAAAATTTGCAAATATTGGTCCTTTTTTAATTGAAAAATCATTAACCTTCATGTTGTAGATTAATGTTCCTGTAACATCTGCAGGTAATAAATCTGGAGTAAACTGTATTCTACTAAAGCTACCATCTACAGCCTGTGCCAAAGTATTAATTGCTAAAGTTTTTGCTAAACCCGGAACACCTTCAAGCAAAATATGCCCTTGCCCCAGTAAACCAATTAACAAACGTTCTACCATGTGTTTTTGACCTACGATGACTTTATTCATTTCTAGCATCAGTAAATCAACAAAAGCACTTTCTTTTTCAATTTTCTCGTTAATTGACTTAATATCAATTGTACTGGTTTCTTCCATCATTTTTTGTTTTATTATAAATCCAAAAATACAGTAGTTATTTTCGGTTTGCAAAGTGTTAAAATTTTTGATGATACCATGTTAAAAAATGGTTAAAAATTTTAAGGAAACCCAATGTTTACACCATTTAACAATTAATTATTATAAGTTTATCTTAAATAGTTAAAGCATCCTAACTTATATCTTTTAAAAAGCTTCTATTTTATAATGGCTTTTAAGTATTTTTAGGGTTGAGATAAATAACACATTACATGAAAAAAACAGCACTAATTACTGGAGCTACAAGCGGAATTGGAGAAGCTACCGCTTATGAATTTGCAAAGCAAGGCATTAACCTGGTGCTTTGCGGCAGACGCTTACAAAGACTAAAAACCATTCAGAAAGCATTAGCACGATTAACCGATGTTCATATTTTAAATTTTGATGTTCGCGATAAGGATGCAACGTTTAAAGCTATTGAAAACCTTCCGAAAGATTTTAAAACTATTGATATTTTAATAAACAATGCGGGTAACGCTCATGGTTTAGACCCTATACAAACAGGAAGTATAGACGATTGGGACGCCATGATGGATATTAATGTTAAAGGTTTGCTATACGTTAGTAAAGCCATAATACCACAAATGACGGAGCGTAAATCTGGCCAAATTATAAATATTGGATCGTCGGCTGGTAAAGAAGTGTATCCAAAAGGCAATGTGTATTGCGCTAGTAAACACGCTGTTTTAGCCATTACTGAAGGTATGCGTATTGATTTAAACCCGTTTGGCATTAAAGTAGGCTCCATTAATCCTGGCTTGGTAGAAACCGAATTTTCTAAAGTACGCTTTAAAGGCGATGCTGTTGCAGATAATGTTTACACAGGTTTTAAAGCCTTACAAGCAAAAGACATTGCAGAGATTATTTATTTTGCTATTTCTAGACCACCACATGTTAATATTGCAGATTTATTGGTGTTTCCTACGGCTCAAGCTAATTCTACTACCGTAAAAAAGGAATAACAGTAAAAAAAAAACATTTTAATGAAGCGTCTAAACTTTTAAAAGATAAAGAAACCTATTTAATTCTATAAACTAACATTAGATATATTATACTTATTATCATAACTTTACCATGCATTAACCTATAAATTAAAACTAAATATTTGCTCCTTTTCTAACATATAGAGTTTAAACTAAAGTATTCGTTAATAAATACATTTAATTATACTAAACATAGTGCTCAATAAATTCTTAATTATGAAAAACAGTCTAAAACCTTCAAGCTTTTTTATTTTAATAATTTTATTATTTACATGCTCTTGTGGCAGCGACGACGATTCTAGTGCCAGCAATAAAATAATCGTTAAAAACCTAGTTACTAATTTTGATGAAAACCCAACTTTAAATGCTAGTATAGGCACAATTCAAGCAACAAGCAATTATACATTAAGCTTTAGCATAAGTTCTCAAACACCTGCTGGAGCATTAAAAATTAATCCTAGTACAGGTGAGTTATCAGTAGCAGATACTGCGGTTTTTGATTTTGAAACTAATCAGATTATAAACGCTGTAATATCGATTAGCGACAAAAACGATTCAGCAAGTGCAATAGTAACAATTAACATTAATGATCTTGATGATACAATAAGCGTTGAAAACCTAGTTACTAACTTTGATGAAAACCCAATAACGGATGCTGTTATTGCAACTATTCAAGCCACTAGCACTAAAACTTTAAGTTTTACTATAAGCTCTCAAACACCTGATGGAGCATTAAAAATTAACCCAAGTACAGGTGAGTTATCCGTAGCAGATCCTGTAATTTTTGATTTTGAAACCAACCCAATAATAAGCGCCTCAATTTCTATTATTGATGCAATTGATACAGCAAGCGCTACCGCAACAATTAACCTTAACAACCTAGATGATATCGCATCTTTTTTAACCACCTCTCAAGCAGATTATTTAGCTGCTACGGATGGCACATGGATTATTATTGAAGAAGCAGAATATAATGTTCTAGCTAATAAATTAAATGCCGTTACTAAAGTAGCCACTTCCGATGATGATTATATAGCTTACGAAACTTCTAATCTCAACTCTCGCACATCCTTTACGGCTGCAAATAATGATGATTTAACAATGCCTAGTGGCAGCTATGTTTTTGCACTTAAAACTAATAACCATGCTGTAAGCACAACAAACAAAGTAAAACAATCAAGTACGAGCGTTTCAGACGGTTTTATCGATTTAGGCAACCCTTTACCAGCTAATGAAGTTGATACTACCAATTATTTTGTTTTAAAAGGAAGTAATTCACCAACTACCGATTTGGGTTACCTAGGAATACACGCCAACAACAGCCTTAAATACAAAAATATTACAGAGCGAAATGTTGTTACAGGACCGGGTGATGTTAACACTTTACCTAACTCAGCTAATCAAGTTGTTTTATATCAAGGCTTAAGCACAACCCAAAAACAATGGTAGCCACGAAAAAGATAACTTTTCAAAAAACTAAAATTACTTTAATTAAAGACCATCGCTTTCGCGGAAAAGAAAACCCGACCATTTTTAAATGATTAACAAACGCCTACTCATAAAACACTTACTTGCCCATAACGACGAGAATAGCTTTTATGATAAAAAGCGAAAAGTTGATATTAGCCATAAAGAAGGAAAAGCTAAGTTTTTAAAGCATGTCTGTGCCCTTTCTAATAGCAACCCTAAAAACAATTCGTATATAGTTATTGGTGTTGAAGATGAGGATAACACTATTATTGGTGTCGATTTTTTTGATGATAGTAAAATACAAAACCTCATTAATGCGTATTTGAGTCATCCGCCAATTGTGCAATATGAGAATATTCCGTTTCCTCACTTACCAGACGATAAAGTAGTTGGCTTAGTAACTATTAGACCTACAGGTAAAATAACATCTCTTAGAAAAAACATTTGGAAATACTATGGCGGCTCTGTCTTTTTTAGAGATGGTAGTATGAGTATGCCTAAGGTTTTTGATATTGAAATTAAGGATGTAAATTCTAAAATAGTTGAAGCTATAGAAAACCATGCCCAAAACAATATAGAGCACACTCTAAATGGTGTTTTCCATTTTATGAATAGCCGTAAAGACTATAATGCACAATACAAAGTATTTAAAGAGTATTTTGTTGTATGTTGGGCAGGACATAAAAAGATAGTTAAAGAAAATACATTCTACTCCAGAGTGGATATAGAATTAATTAACGAACAGGTGCGTTTGTTTTTTTCGGCTTTAGACGAAGTTGCCATATCGATTAACGATGATAGCTTTAAAATTATTGAATACGTAAATCTGGGCCTTCAAAATTTAGCTAAATATTATCCTTTGGAAGAGACAATTATTAAGTTTGAAGATAATGCCAGTTACTCTATTGACACCCATTTGCTTTTTGAGCCTCCACAGTTTAATAAAAAAGATTTACACCATGTTTACAATACAAATAATGCCATTTTAGAAAAACTAAAAAAAGGTCAACCACTAACTGCCAGCGAAGACTTAGATTTAAAAAATCTACCATCAACTTACCTAATTTGTTACCTCAACTTATTTCATGAGGCCATAGACAAACTACACGAAGCCAAACCTTACATAAAGGCTTACAACAAGGAATATTACAACCTCTACAAGGAGTCTTTAAGAATTTTAAGAAAAGTTAAGTACAGCTAATTTCCTGCCTTAAGTGAAGCCTAAAAACCTAAACACGTAGGCTTACTTATTTCATAAAACCATGGCCTATTGTATATCTAACACATACAATAACCTTGAAAACCTTTGATTATCTAGATAAAACAAGCATGTTACATATGTGATATACTTTGTTACATATGTGATGTAAAGTCAACTGGTTAAGATATAATTTGCATGCAATTATTAACATAACTTACAAATTTAAAACATGAAAACAGTATTTAAAAACTACAAATTACTAGTCGTATTACTTTTAATGATATCATTTTGCGCTTGCTCTAGTGATGATAGCAAAGAAGACGAACCTACTGTAACAGAACTATTAGAAAATAAATGGTTTGCAATAGGATTTTGGGATACAACCACCGATCCTGAAACCTATGAAGAAGTGGATGATTGTGCTAGAAACATATATTATAATTTTTTAAGCGATGGCACATTATTGTCTCAGAACTATTTTCTTGATGCGGATGATGTCTGCGAATCTAGCGACATCGAAACCTACACCTACATTTTAAGCGCTGATGGAACGCAAGTTATTGTAGAATTTGAAGATGGCACATCAACCCTAATTATTACCGCTATTGATGATACTACTTTAGAACTTTATAATAAAGAGTTTCCAGAATTTAGATACGTATTTAACAAATAATCTCATTTTTAGAACACGTGAGCTGTTTATTCCTGCGGCATAAAGTGAAGTAACCCAACATGGTTCTATACAAACTACCATTAACAAAACTTATAATTAAAACATGAAAACAGTGCTTAAAAACTACAAATTACTAGTCGTATTGCTTTAATGACATCAGTTTGCGCTTGCTCTAGTGATGATAGTAAAGAAGATGAACCTACGGTAACAGAACTATTAGAAAATAAATGGTTTGTAGCAGGAGTTTGGGATACAACTACCGATCCTGAAACCTATGAAGAAGCGAACGATTGCACTATAAACTCACACTACAATTTTTTAAATGATGGTACATTATTAGTTCAGAACTATTTTCTTGATACAGACGATGTTTGCGAATCTAACGGCATCGTAACTTACATCTATATTTTGAGTGCTGATGGCACAAAAATTATTGTAGAATTTGACTACGGCACCACAACCAATATAATTATTGATTCTATTGACAATACAAGGTTAGAACTTCATAACGAAGAATATCCTGAATATAGGACTACATTAAGCAAATAACCTAGTATTATTTTTATAATTAGTTAGTCGAAAGCCCTAAATTTTATGTTTTATTAAAATTTGGGGTTTTTCCGTTTTATTAACATTAAAGCAACAATTTATAACGTTGGTTTTTATATATTTGTTATGCTATTAATCATTTAATTAAACCTTGCGCCCCAAATCGTTAAGATTGGTTCAAGGTTTTTTTTATGCCTAAATTTTCCATTAATTGTTTTAATGACGGCCTTTTGCAGATTTACCTGCGTTGGGGATTGCAGTGGATAGCCCGCAGCTATTCCGATGGAAATCGGGAGAGCAAGGACTTGCGGTCTTTCGTCTATGCTCAAGACAGACTTCAAACCCGACCGTCTGCTCTGGACATAGACGAACGGAGTGGTAACCTTCCTGACGGTAGGCAGGCTCCAAAAAAATTAAATGGATTTTAAATAAAATCTAACGGATTGAAGGATGTATTGAGTACCTTTTTATTATCTACTTCCAGCCATTTATCTAACACGGTGGCGTAAATAGTTCTAAAATCTATTTCAAATTTTAAATCGCCGTTATCGTCTAAATCACTTAAACTCGCCATAGTATTATACAACCCTTGTTTCTTTAAGTTTTCGCCAATTATAAATACATTGTTTGCTGTACCATGATCTGTACCAATACTAGCGTTTTGTTTTACACGGCGCCCAAATTCCGAAAAGGTTAAAATTAAGGTATCTTTAAACGTGTTATTATCTTTTAAATCTTCCACAAAAGCCTCTACACTTTCTGCATAATTACTTAATAATCGTTTCTGGGTATTTAATTGATTTACGTGTGTATCGAAACCGCCTAAAGAGGTATAAAACACCTTAGTTTCTATGCGCGAATTAATAAATTGTGCTGTGGTTTTCATCTGCTTTCCAAATTTATTATTTGGATATTCTTTTTTACTAGTAACGGTTTTACTGGTTTCGAAAATATACTTAGCTGAAGACTCCGCAGCAATCATAGATTTGTATAAATAACCCAAATTGTGCTCGCTTAAATGCGCATCGTTTTTATGCTTATGAATGTTTTTAAAATATGGATCTTTAGACAAGTTATAAAAAGCCTTTGCATCTTGTGTTGCAATGGCGTTAAACTGTTCGCCTTTCATGGCTAGGGATAAACTTTCGTCCACCTCGATAGCGCTGTGTGGTTGTTTTCCATAATGATCTAAATAACGACCAATCCATCCACTTTGCGAATATGTATTAGCGTCGGTAGCAGTTTGCCAAATATCCATAGACCTAAAATGAGATCGTATTGGGTTTGGGTACCCTACGTTATTAATAATAGATAAATAACCCTTATCGTACAGCCTTTTTAATGGCTTTAAACTAGAGTTTAAACCAACCTCATCGTTTAACTTAATAATGTCTTTTTGTGGAATTCCTAATGTAGGACGCGCTTTATAATACACATCGTTTCTGTAAGGAATAACAGTATTTAACCCATCATTACCTCCAGATAGCTGTATAATTACTAAACGTTTATAACCTAATTTACTACTTGCAACCTCCTCGAATGCTCTAACAAAACTAGGAACAAAAAATAGGCTACTTGCTAAAGACGACTGTTTTAAAAATTTTCTTCTGTCCATAATTAACACATTTGATATTCGGGTAACGACATGAGCTGCACACAGTATTCTTTTTTGGAGACTTTCTCTAAAGATTGCAAATACGCTTTTGCGCTTTCACTAACCTCGCACGCCAAGACATGTTTTTGAAAATCACTTATCGCAACATTTTTAAATTGTGTATTAAAATACTCCCAATTGGCAACTGTTTTAAATCGTTTACCATATTTTTTCTTAAAAGCCTCTTTTTTAGCCTGAGCATATTCATCAACCTCACCTAGTTTTTCTTTAGATATATAGGCATTATTTAATAATAACGATGGTAATTTTAAACGCAAAACAATAGTATTGCTATCTATCCAACTTTTACCACCTTTCCAACCAGCTACATTTGGTGGATTTAAAAGTATTTGACCCAATAGTTTTTGAATATATAAAAGTTGTTTCGGGTTTTTAAAATCTGTGGGCACTATGGTTTTAAGGCCTACTATAAATTCTATTGGCGACTTAATTTTTGAACCTATATTTTGATCATTATAAAACCAGCCAGATGTAAGCATATAACGCATTACATTCTCAATATTATAGTCTTTATAAAAAACATTAGCCATTTCATTAACATGATTTTCATCAATCAAATCATTTACAAAATAGCGGTATATCTTTCCGCATATATACTTAGCGCATTGTTTTTGCTCCAATATGATATCTATAATATCCTCGCCCGAAAAATTACCAGTTTTGCCAAAAAAGGTTTTTTCGCCATCATCATGTCTAGCCTTTCTAAATACAAAGTCTCCTTTTAAATTATGACTATAACCTGTGAATGCTTTAGCACTTTCTTTTATATCTTCTTCAGAATAATATCCAACCCCAAGTGTAAACAACTCCATTAATTCTCGAGCAAAGTTCTCGTTTGGCTTTTGCTTTTTATTTTGCTTTGTATTTAAATATTTTGTCATGGATGCTTCCTTAGAAACGGCGTTAACAAAAGCTCTAAAATCACCCAAAGCATGCTTTCTTAGCGTATTATTGAAGTTTTTTATATAAGAAATAGTACTATCCTCACAGACAAAATGGTTTGCCCAAAACAGGGTCATTTTTTCTCTTAATATCTCTGGAGTATTGGTAAGTCTATCTACCCAAGCAATATTAAATTCAATTTGTTTTTTACGACCTAATTGCTGAAGTTTTTTTCGAGTTTCAGAATCTAGTGTAGATTCCTTCTTTATAATACTACTATAAATTGCTGTTAATTCTGAAATATCAATTTCGAGTGGCGTGAATTTTTTTGAAGATTCAAACATCTCATTAATAATTGCTTTTTCGCTCTTTTTTGACAACTTATTTAAAGTTGCGGGTAAAATGCCAAAACCAATACGTCTGTATAAATGTTGTATATGTTTTGTTTTCATAAAGCGATAATATTAAGACATAAAACCTGTTAAGTAGCAACACGGTATACTCTTAGACCTAAGCCTGTTAAAATGGTTTAATCTGAAATATGAAGATACAAAAAAACCGTTTCAAGTTTGAAACGGTTTTTAAAAGAAAATATTTTATCAACTTTGCTCTAAAGCTTTACTTTACGGCACTAAAAATAGCTTTTTGTTATTACTAAATAAATCATTGCATTCAATATATTTTTAATAGAGCATTCATTTTTTTTAGTAGTTCCTTTTCGTTAAATGGTTTTGTAATATAATCATTCATGCCTGTGTTTAAACATTGTTCTCTTTCTAAAGATGATGCTTTAGCTGTAACGGCAATAATTGGAATATTCTTAAAATTAGCTCTCGAAGATTCTCTAATAAACCTTGTAGTATCATGGCCATCCATTGTTGGCATTTTTAAGTCCATTAATATTAAATCATACTTGTTTTTATGAAGGTACTTAATAACTTGATCGCCATTACTTGCAATATCAAAGTAAAACCCACCAAAGTCTGATAAGGTTCGCATCATTAAAATTTGATTGACCTCTAAGTCTTCTGCAATTAAAATGTTACGTTTTTTCTTACTATCATTTTTTTTGCTATCTGATTTTATAGTTTTGTACGCTTTTTGGTTTTCAGATATTTTAAAATTTAATTTAACATTAAAAGCAGTGCCTTTACTAGGAGTGCTTTTAACTTCAATATTACCTTCCATTAATATTACTAATTTTTTTACTATGGCCAAACCAAGCCCTGTGCCTTTATTGTTTTTGTTATTAACCCGTTCAAAACTTTCAAAAATGGTATGAATATCTTTTTTGTTTATTCCAATGCCGGTATCAGAAACTTTAAAATCTACACAAACATTGTCATTTTCTGTAGTATCAACTTTAACAATTAATTTAATAGCTCCTTTATCTGTATAATTAATAGCGTTATCTAATAGATTTCCTAAAACCTGCCTTAGTCTAAGTTTATCGCCATCTATAAACTGAGGTAATTTTTTATCAATAACAATTGAACATTTTAAGTTTTTCTCTGAAGATTTAACAGTGTAAACAAATTCTAAGTTTTTAAAGAAACTTGTAGTATCGAATCTTGAATTATTAATTTTTAACTGCCCCATCTCGATACTAGAAATATCTAAAATATCGTCGACAACTCGTTTTAATTGCTCGCACGATCCTTTTATAATATTAAGATTATGTAATTGATCTAATGTTAAACTTGACCTGTGTAAAATAGAAGTAAACCCCATAATTGTGGCTAGTGGAGTTCGTAATTCATGACTTGTATTTGCTAAAAATATATTTTTAAACGCTTCCTTTTCCTTAAGGATTTGCCCTTCTATTACAGACTCATTTCTTTCTTGCGATAATATTTGAGATGATTTGTAATGACTAGTGAGATCTAAAAACATAAAAATCAAGTTATCCTCTAAAATATCAATATCAATATCATATATTCCTGTTACCCCTTTTATTTCAAAATTAACACAAGTTAAATGGTGACTGTTGCCCGCCTCTTGCTCGAAATAATAACTAATAGCTTCAAAAAAAGTGTGTGCTTCAAATATTGATGTTCCTTTTTCTAGGAAAAATAAATTATTCTCGCTTTCATTAATAATTCCATTTCTTGAAATATCTATAAATTGAAATCGTTTATTTATGATTTTTTCCTTTCTCTTATCAATCATATGCTTTCCATGATTAAATCTTCTGGAAGATTAGTACATTATTTTTTTGCAAATTATCACCAGTTTTAACATTTGTAAAATAATCGCATTTTAAGTTAATTAAAATTGGCCCAAATTTTTCCCGAAAACTTTTTAAAAGCTTAAAATCAAAAACTTACCGCTCTACTGTTTTGCAAATGTAATTCTGTAATAGAATATATCTTAAAAGGAGTTAACCATATTAATATATTTAGGCTCGTTAATAATATCACGATTTGTTTCATTAATAACTTTGGGTTTTTTATACATTTTATTCTAAAAAACTAAAATAATAACTTACAAAATTTCTTATCAATGTTAATTTGTTACTATTAAATTAACTACAATAGCTAATTTGAAATCTATTAAAATAAGTTAATATGAAACATGAATATACAAAAAAAACCGTTTCTTAACAGGAAACGATTTTTTTAAAGTAATGGTAATACTTATTTTCCGCCATCCAATTCATCTTGCCATTTAAGCAATTTGGCCCATTTACCTTCGTAGGCAAACTTAGCTTGTTTTGGCCATGTACCTGGTTTGTGCATTTTAAACCTATCGCCTCCACTAATTAAAACTTCTTTACATTTTTCAATGGAACATTCTGATAATGCTTTCCATGTTTTTACACCGTTATTATGAAATAACTCCTGGATTTTTGGTCCAATACCCTCTACAACCGTTAAATCGTTTTCTTTTATTTTCTTTCCAAGCACAGCTTTAGCCGCAGCTGCATCAAACGGAATTAAAACAGCACTTGACATAGAAGCCGCGGGAGCAGCAGGAGCAATTAATGATGACGCTAAAGAAGCCTTCGTTGATTTTAAATCGCCCTCTAATGAAACCTTGCTTAATTTACAAGCATCTAGCTGTGTTTGTAATCTTCCTAATTTATTGTTGCACTCATCATGGTTTCCACCACCTATGAGTCTGCCTAATAAATAACCTAATATAGCGCAAATTGCACCGACTACTAATGGAATTAATATACACCAATTCATAATTTTATATTTTTTTTAATTTTAGTTAATTGTAATTTCTGTTCTTCTGTTTTCTGCTCGTCCTGCTTCGGTGGCATTGTCTGCAATAGGCAGGTTAGGTCCTTTAGATGATGTTTCTATATTGCCTTCCAATATTCCATTTTTCACCAAATAACCTTTAGCAAAATCTGCACGCTGTTGGCCTAAAACAATATTGTTTGTGGCATCTCCTATATTATCGGTATGTCCTACAACCTGTATTTCAACCCCTAATTTATCTACACAATGAGAAATATCTGCAATTTTCTGGCGTTGTTCTGGAGTTAAATTTATTGATGCTTGCCCTGTTTTAAAATGTAACACTAATGGGTTTGCCCTAATGGCATCGCAAGCTGTTTTTAAAGCTTCAATTGCCGAGGTATCTGATGCATCTGCTGTTGCAACACCAAACTCCACTGGTCCAAACAATGTTTTACTTTCATCTGCATTAATACCATCGTTTAATTTGCCATAAGTATCTATTTGTTTAGAAGAGATGCCATGTAAAACCAAGTAATTTTTAACCGAATTTGCTCTTGCTATCCCAAGATTTGGATAGGCAGAATTATTAGTTTCATCACTTTTATAAAAACCTGTAATATCTACCGTTTTTAAAGGATTTGTTAAAAGATAGTCTTTAAGCATTACCACGCCGTTTTCAATATTAGTAGAAACGGGTTGTAAAATTGAAAAATTAGACGATTTAAAATTGAAATTCTCTCTTAAGTTAAGATTAAAGTCGCCGTTAGCATCTTTTAATACAAATGCATTTTTAGTGGCATCTTTTATTTCTGGGGTTATAACACTTTTAGTTTCGTCCACTTTATTTTTACAAGATTCTTTGCCACAGCATACGCTACAACAGAGAAAGTAATACAAAATAGTACCGAGAATAATAGTGAGTATAATTCCTAAAAGATAGGATGATTTTTTACTCATTAGATTTTTAGTTTTTGGTTAATAAAATATAAGTGACTACAAGATAACACTTTAAGCTCGTAAAATAGGAACCAATAAAACCAAAAAAGTCACATTAATACAAATGTGACTTTTCAATGCGTAAATCGAAGATAAATTATAAATCGAATTTAATACCCTGAGCCAGTGGCAATTCTGTAGTATAATTAATGGTATTGGTTTGACGACGCATGTAAACTTTCCAAGCATCTGAACCCGATTCGCGTCCGCCACCTGTATCTTTCTCACCTCCAAAAGCACCTCCAATTTCAGCTCCTGAAGTTCCAATATTTACATTTGCAATGCCACAATCTGATCCTTGAACAGACAAGAAACGTTCCGCCTCGCGTAAATTATTCGTCATAATAGCAGAACTAAGCCCTTGCGCAACTTCATTTTGAATGTCTATAGCATTTTCAACCGTTCCAGAATATTTTAACAAGTATAAAACAGGAGCAAAAGTTTCGTGTTGTACAATCATAAAATTTGGTTTAGCTTCTGCAATTGCCGGCTTTACATAGCATCCGCTTTCGTAACCTTTTCCAGAAAGCACGCCACCTTCAACTACAAGGTTTCCGCCTTCTTCAACTACTTTCTCTAAAGCATTTTGATACATTTTAACAGCATCTTTATCTATTAACGGCCCAACATGATTGTTTTCATCTAGCGGGTTTCCAATGCGCAATTGTTTATACGCATCCACAACAGCAGTTTTTACCTTATCGTAAATCGATTCGTGAATTATTAATCGGCGTGTACTAGTACAACGTTGTCCTGCAGTACCAACGGCACCAAAAACAGCACCTATAACCGTCATTTTTATATCGGCATCTGGCGTAACAATTATAGCGTTATTGCCACCTAACTCTAATAAACTTTTACCTAAACGCCCAGCAACTTCTTGAGCTACCAATTTTCCCATTCTAGTAGAACCTGTTGCAGATATTAATGGAATGCGCGTGTCCTTGCTCATAAATTCCCCAACCTTATAATCGCCATTTATTAAACATGAAATACCTTCTGGCAAGTTATTTTCGGCAAAAACTTCGGCAGCAATATTTTGGCAAGCTACACCACACATAGGTGTTTTTTCAGAGGGTTTCCAAACACAAACATCGCCACAAACCCAAGCTAAAGCCGTATTCCACGCCCAAACAGCTACTGGAAAATTAAAAGCCGAAATAATACCAACCACACCTAGCGGATGGTATTGCTCGTACATGCGGTGTCCTGGACGCTCAGAGTGCATGGTTAAACCGTGTAGCTGACGCGATAATCCTACTGCAAAATCGCAGATATCAATCATTTCTTGAACTTCGCCCAAACCTTCTTGATAACTTTTACCCATTTCATAGGATACTAGTTTACCTAAAGCTTCCTTTTTTTCTCGTAATTTATTACCAAATTGGCGCACAATTTCGCCTCTTTGTGGCGCAGGCATTGTTCGCCAAGTTTTAAAGGCCGAAGTAGCAGCTTCCATAACTTTTTCGTAATCTGCCTTTGTAGTTTGTTTTATTTTACCCACCAATAATCCATCAACGGGCGAAAAAGATTCGATAATTTCACCAGAAGAAAAGTTAGTTAATCCTATAGACGAGCCTTCATTTAAACCTGTAACTCCAAGTATTTTAAGTGCGTTATCGATACCAAAATCTGCTTCTTTATTCTTCATTAATTATTGATTTATGAGTTATACTGAATATATTTACGAATATACCAATTAAAAGTCGTTTTTACTGAAATTTACGAATGATATAATGATTGTTTCCAGTTTTAATTAACAATAGAAAAACTACCGTTAATAGAGTCTAAATAAGGCCTTTTTATATTCAATTTAAAACAGAGTTATCGTCATAAAACATCTAACAGCCAATCCATTCTATGAATAGTATCTTCAACTGAAAATAAAATATTTCATAACAACTCGTGTTAATTATAAGAACATTTTCAAACTTAATTACTATATTTTTTGGGAGTACTTTAACAACAACTAAAAGTCTAAACTTAAAAAAATGAACGTAATTTTATTAACGAGAAACACCTTACGCTTTCTTTTTTACCTAATTTTGTTCATATAAATTCGTCTATCCATGTCTCTAAAAAAGCTTTTTGCGTTCATTTTTATACTTTCAATTATTGTTTCTTGTAAAAAGAAAGTTGTAGAAACCGATAACCTTTTTAAGTTTCGAGACTATATAAGCTACACCACTTCTGGCATAACATCGGTAGCAAATCCTATTCAAATTAATTTAGCTAACGAGGTTGAAGGCTGGGAAATGGGTCAAGACATTACAGATAACATTATAAGTATTAAACCTCATGTAGAAGGCAAATTAACAGCCGGAAATAAGCACACGCTCCTTTTTACACCCGATGAAAATCTAGAACCAGATACCGAATACACAGTTACCGTTAAACTTCGCGACATTTATAAAAATATGCCCGACGGTTTTAGCGATTACACCTTTCAGTTTAAAACAATAACACCAAGTTTTAATATAGATACTAATCATTTACAATCGTATAGTAAAAATTGGCAGTACTTGGAAGGCGTAATAAAATCGGCCGATATCATTTCACTTAAAGATGCCAAAACCTTAGTTGAAGCGACTCAAAATGGTAAAAACCTATCCATAGTTTTTAATGAAGCCAATACATCCTCAAAGTATTTCGAGTTTAAAATTGATAGTATTAATCGTAAAATAGACGACGATAACATACTTGTTAAATGGAATGGAAAAGCCATAAAAGCATCAAACGAGGGCGAAAACACCATGGCTATTCCAGGTATAAATAATTTTAGCATTGTAAACGTAGACGTCATTCAATCGCCCGAACAATATTTATCTATAAACTTCTCAGATCCGTTAAAAAAACAACAAAATTTTGATGGTTTAGTCACTATTCAAAAGGTAAAAAACCCAAAATACATTGTGGATGGCAATGTATTAAAAGTATATCCAGACACTAAATTAGTTGGCAACATTCAAGTTGATGTATTTCAAGGCATAAAAAACACCGATGGTTTTAAGCTGAAAAAACCTTTTTCTGAAACCATTGCTTTCGAATCTTTAAAACCACAAGTTCGACTAATTAGCAATGGTACTATTTTACCAAATTCCGAACAACTAAAATTCAATTTTGAGGCGGTTAATTTAAGTGCTGTTGATGTTCGTGTTATTAAGATTTTTGAAGACAATATCCTTCAGTTTCTGCAAGACAATAATTTAAGCAGCAATAACACTTACGATATTAAAAAGGTTGGTCGTCGTATTGCAAAACAAACTATACCACTACAAACCGCAGCCGAAAATTCTGGAAAATGGAAAGCCTATAGTATAGATTTATCTCAATATTTTAAAGCAGACGCTGGCGCCATTTACCGTATAGAATTAAGTTTTAATAAAAGCTATTCGTTATACGATTGCGAGGCTAATGCCGGAATTTCAAATTCTGAAAGCGATGATTACGATGATTATTATGAAGATGATTATTACGAGGGCGATTACACCGAAACAGATAGTGAAGATGAAGAATTACGCGAAGAAGCATATTGGGACAACAAGGCTTACCGCTACAAAAACTATACATACAATTGGCGCGAAGAGCAAAACCCTTGTCATGATGCCTATTACGGCGAAAATAAAATAGTGTCTCAAAATTTATTGGCTTCAAACTTGGGTGTTATTGCTAAACAAGCCGCTAACAACTCGTATTATTTTGCAGTTTCTAATATACTTAATACCAATCCTGAAGCTGGTGCTAAGGTGGCTATTTATAATTTCCAGCAGCAAGAATTAGCTAGTAGAAATACCGACGAGCAAGGTTTAACCTTAATTGATTCCGATAAAAATACAGCATTCGCCATTGTTTCAAAAGGAAAAAACAAAACCTATGTAAAACTTCATGATGGTAACTCATTATCCTTAAGCAAATTCGATGTGTCTGGAAATCGTTTACAACGCGGACTTAAAGGTTATATTTATGGCGAACGCGGAGTTTGGAGACCAGGAGATACGTTGCACTTAACCTTTATGCTAAATGATAGAGCAAATCCGCTCCCAAAAAACCATCCTGTAAAACTCGAAATTACCGACCCCAATGGCAAATTGGTACATAAAAACGTTACTACAAATAATATTGATAATTTTTACAAGTTCACGGTAACAACATCTACCGAAGATAAAACAGGAAATTACAATGCCAAAGTATCTGTTGGAGGTGCTACATTTTACAAACCTTTAAAAATTGAAACTGTAAAACCTAATCGCTTAAAAATTAAAGTCGATTTTGAAAACGAGATACTTTCTAGCAAAACTCCTCTTGAAGGGCACTTAGATTTAAAATGGCTTCATGGCGCTCCAGGAAAAAATTTAAAAGCCGAGGTAAAAGCTAAATTTAGTACGGCCTATACGGCGTTTAAAAACTATAAAGATTATACGTTTAACGACCCTACACGAAACTTTCAAACCGAAGAAATAAATGTTTTTGAAGGCAAAGTAAACAACGAAGGCTTAGCCACAATAAATAAAAACCTGAGTGTTGGTAAAAATGCTCCTGGTATGCTTAACGTTCAATTTTTAGTCCGTGCCTTCGAAAATGGTGGCGACTTCTCAATGGACGCCTTTACAAAACAATATGCCCCTTACCAGTCTTTTGTGGGATTACGTTCCCCAAAAGGCAATGCGTACGGTTCGTTTTTTACAGACGAAAATCAAACGTTTGATGTCGTTGTAGTCGATAAAAATGGCAAGCCTATAAAACGAAACAATCTAGAAGTTAAAATTTATAAAGTAGAATGGCGTTGGTGGTGGAATTCCTCTTACGATAATTTGTCTAGCTACGTTTCTAGCAACTACCACAGGCCTTACACCACAACAAAAGTAAATACAGATGCAAATGGCAAAGCCACTTTTAACATTAAGGTTCCTGATAATGATAGAGGCCGCTATTTAATAAGAGTTTCCGATCCTGTAAGTGGTCATGCCACAGGACGAACAGCCTATTTTTATAAAAACTGGTGGCAAAAAGCACCATCTAGCGATAAAGAAGCGGCTAAAATGCTAGTCTTTTCAGCAGATAAAGAAAACTATAATGTTGGAGAAACCGCTAAAATCACCTTTGCATCAGGAAGCGAAGGGCGTGCTTTGGTAAGTATAGAAAATGGTACCGAAGTTTTAGATTATAAATGGGTAAAAACAACCAAAGGAGAAACCGTTGTAGATATTCCAATTAGTAAAGACATGGCACCAAATGTGTTTGTAAACATTTCATTACTACAACCGCATGCTATTACGGCCAACGATTTACCAATTCGTTTGTATGGCGTAATTCCAATTATGGTAGAAGATCCAAACACTATATTGAAACCTCAATTACAAATGCCAGATAAATTACGCCCAGAGCAAACCTTTGAGGTTAAAATATCTGAAAAAAACAAAAAAGCCATGACCTATACCATTGCTATGGTTGAAGAAGGTTTACTAGATTTAACACGTTTTAAAACCCCAAATGCTTGGGATGAATTTTATAAACGCGAAGCTTTAGGTGTAAAAACTTGGGATATTTTCGATGATGTTATTGGTGCCTATTCTGGCAGCATAGACCAAGTGTTTGCTATTGGTGGCGATGGTAGTGCTGCTGGCGGAAAAAACAAAAAAGCAAACCGTTTTAAACCTGTGGTTACCTATTTAGGGCCTTTTAAATTGGATGCAGGACAAACCAAAATACATCAAATAAAACTACCAAATTACATAGGTTCGGTACGCACCATGGTGGTTGCAGGAAACAACAGCAATGAAGCTTATGGCAGCACAGATAAAGCTGTAGAAGTTAAAAAACCGCTTATGGTTTTAGCAACGCTTCCGCGGAAGTTAAGCCCAGGTGAAAAAGTAACGTTACCAGTTACCGTTTTTGCTATGGAACCTAAAGTGAAAAATGTAAACATTAGTTTAAAACTGAGCGATGGCATTTCGATTGTTGGAGAAACCACTAAAACCTTGAGTTTTGCCCAACCCGACGAACAAATGGCTTATTTTGAATTAGATGTTAGTAAAGCTAAAGGCATTAATACCGTTGAAGTGATTGCTACAGGAAATGGCGAAAAATCGACTTACAAAGTAGAGTTAGATGTTTTAAACACCAACCCAATAACATCCAAAGCTATAGATAAAACTTTGGCAGCAAATGCTTCTGAAACTTTAGATTTTACAACCTTTGGTGTAGCAGGAACAAATGGTGCAACCATTGAGTTTTCAACCTTACCGCCAATGGATTTTTCACGTAGGTTACAATACTTAATTCAATATCCGCATGGTTGTGTAGAGCAAACCACATCGAGTGTATTTCCGCAATTGTTTTTAGCCGATATTTTTGATTTGACCTACGAAAAAAAGAAACAAATTCAAACCAATGTGGAAAATGGTATTAAGCGTTTAGGGCATTTTCAACGGGCTCATGGCGGACTAAGTTATTGGATTGGAGAACAAAGCGCGAATGATTGGGGAACAAGTTACGCTGGGCATTTTATGCTTGAAGCCGAAAAGAAAGGGTATGTATTACCACTTACCTTTAAAAGCAATTGGTTAAAATACCAAAAGCAAGCGGCTAGAAATTGGCGCCCTAGTTATAGAAGCTATAATTCCGATTTAGCTCAAGCCTACAGGCTTTACACATTAGCATTAGCCGGAAGTCCGGAATTAGGAAGCATGAACAGACTTCGAGAATTCTCCGAAATTTCTAACGAAGCTAAATGGCGATTGGCAGCAGCCTATGCTTTAGCAGGACAGCAAGAAGCTAGCGATAAGATTTCACAGTCGGCAAATATTAATTTTAAACCTCAGCGTTATAATTATTACACCTATGGATCTGTAGATAGAAACCGTGCTATGGCTTTAGAGACTATGGTGCTTACCAAAAACGCTAAAATGCGAGAACTAGCAGAAACTATTGCTAAAGATTTATCGAGCGATCGATGGATGAGTACACAAACCTCAGCTTATAGTTTATTGGCTATGGCTAAAATGGTTAATGCCAATGGCGGAAAAGCGTTAAACGTAAATTACACCATAAACGGAAAAACTGAAAATATAGACACCAAAAGTGCCATTGCACAACGTGAATTACAAGTTGTTGATGGCGCTAATAATTTAACATTTACCAATTCAAAAGGCAATGTAATTTACGTTAGAGTTTTAAATTCTGGAAAATTACCGCTAGGTCAAGAATTGGTAGAGCAACGTGGTTTAAGCGTATCTGTTAAGTACAAAGATTTAAAAGGCAATCCAATTGAAATATCTAAGCTTATGCAAGGTCAAGATTTTATGGCCGCTGTAAGCGTAAGTAATTTAAAAAATACGGCAGTAAATGATGTGGCTTTAATACAAATTTTCCCGTCGGGTTGGGAAATTGTTAACACCCGTTTTACGGCCTTTGGAAGTACAGTAACAAGCGCTGCAAGACATACCGATATTAGAGACGACCGCGTAAATTTCTATTTTGATTTACCAGAAAAAGGAAAACACAGTACCAAAACGTTTATCGTCATGTTGAATGCATCGTATTTAGGTACCTATTACTTACCTGGTGTACAAGCCGAAGCCATGTACGATAATGACTTTTTAGTTAGAACGAAAGGAGAATGGGTTACGGTAGAGAAGTAATTTGCATCACAATCAACTCGTTCCCTTAAAAAAAGGGAAGGTGGCTTTAATTCCCTATGAAATTAACGCGGAAAGGTACAAAAACCGAACTCCCGCAAAAACAAATTAAACTTAAAACTTAATTCCATAAGCTAGCAAACAGGTACGTTAGGGATTGAGGCATTTGTTGAAGCTCTTTTTGTGTTGTTGCGTTTATGCAACACAAAAAAGCAACTGCCGAAAGCCCGACCCTTGAGGTAACGCCCAAATAATTGCCTTGTTAGTAGGGCTTTATTTAAATAAATGATATATTTGGTGTAAATTTTACACTTAATAACAAATGTATCTAAAAACTCTCTATTTCGGCCTGATTTCTGTATTACTTATTACCTCTTGCAAACAAGTCTCGCAAGATCAAGCTTTAAAACAAGATATTGAAGTATCTACCAACAAAGGTCTTAAAGATTGGTCTGACTTACCTATTGGTGGCGCTATAAATATTAGTAAAGTATTAAAGGATAGCAAGCTAGATTCCATTACCCACACCAACTTTAATAGTATTACGGCTACCAACGACATGAAAATGTATGCATTAGTCGAGCATGATAGCATCCCAGATTTTACTAACGTAGATAGATTAGTGGCCTACACACAAAAGCATGATATGCGTTTGTTTGGTCATGCTTTAGTTTGGTATTACAATGTGCCGGAGTGGATTACTAACATGACCAACAAAAAAGGTGCTGCATGGGCAGACGCCTACCTAAAAAAATATATTACTACTGTTTTAACCCGATATAAAGATGATGTGGTTGCTTGGGATGTTGTAAACGAAGCTTTCGCCGATAAATCTGGTGAATTTAGAGACGAGTTTTGGTTTAATACTTTTGGTAAAGATTATATTGAAAAAGCGTTTCGATATGCGCACGATGCCGATCCTGATGCCAAGTTATTTTATAATGATTTTGGGCATGAAAGACATCCGGAAAAATTGAATGGTATAGTAGCCATGGTTAACGATCTTGTAAAACGCGATGTTCCTATACATGGTATTGGATTGCAAATGCATTTAGAAATGGATACCACAGAAAAGGCCATTGCAAATGCATTAAAATTAGCGGCTTCTACAGGGTTACTTATTCATATTTCTGAACTGGATATTATTTTTAATACCCGCGATGAAAATGCAAAAGACAAACCAAAAATAACCACTTTAACCCATGACATGGAAATGGCACAGGCCGAAAAATTTAAACAAGTTGTGATGCTTTACCGAAAACATGTGCCAAAAACACAACAATTTGGAATTACTTTCTGGGATTTTAATGATCGTGATACATGGATTAAACCTTTCTACGATTTAAAAGAATGGCCAACTATTTTTGACGAAAATTTAGACCCTAAACCCGGATATTATGGGTTCTTAGACGGCTTAACTACAGGTCTTGAAAATGCTACCGAATAATTTATTGTTTTAAGGCTACACCCTCTGTGAATTTCTTTTTAAATTTACCTATAGCTAAATTGAACGGGGCATAATTAAATAGCATGCTTTCCCGTTCAAAAAAAACAACATGAAAGCAAAGGACATATTAAAACAAAAATCGCACAGACCTTTTGCATACCCAAAACGTTCTTGGAAGTTTTACCAAGAATGGAATAAGGTTGTTTTTTTACATTGGGAAGTTACCCCAGAATTAATTAAACCGCTACTTCCTAAACCTCTAGTAGTAGATACTCTTTACGGTAAAACATGGGTGAGTTTAGTGGCTTTTAACATGAATAAAATTGGTATTAGGAGCCTTCCAAAAATCCCTCATATTTCAGATTTTCAAGAAATAAATATTCGTGTTTATGTGGTTTGTAATGGCAAGCCTAGTGTGTACTTTTTAAGTATGGAAGGCAGTAAAAAAACATCTTGTAAGGTTTTAAAAACACTTTCTAAATTTCCATATAGGCATTCTAAAATGAGTAGAAACGCATCTACTTTTACATCGGAAAATAATATATTTTATGACACGTTTCATATTAAATATGAACGCAATGAAACGCCTGTTACAAAAGATAAAACCGATTTATGGCTTACTGAACGTTATGCGGTTTTTCAAGATTATAAAAAACATATTATTGAATACGACGTGCACCATGTGGAATGGCCCATGCAAAATATAAACATTAGTAGTTTAAAATTAAACTATGGGCGTTTTAACCATTTAATAAATAACCAACCAGATAGAATGCATTACTCTAGCGGCGTACAAGTTTTAACTTGGAATAAGAAGAAAATGCCACTAATTAGTAATTAAATACCTTTTGACCAATGACAAATGACTTTAAACCTTATTATGCGGTAATCTTCACATCAACTCAAAATGAAAATATTGAAGGTTATGCAGAAATGGCAGATAAAATGGAACATTTAGCCAAACAGCAACCAGGTTTTCTAGGTATGGAAAGTGCAAGAGATGGTATTGGAATTACTGTTAGTTATTGGGAAACTGTTGAAGCCATTAAAAACTGGAAACAACAAACGGCGCATTTACAGGCGCAACAAAAAGGAAGACAAGATTGGTACAGTTGGTATAAGGTAAGAATTTGCAAAGTAGAACGCGAGTATGAGTTTCTAAGAAACCAAGAGTCTTAATAAAACTAATTCTTTTTTTAGTTTCTTTTAGCAAAACTAAATCCGCTCCTGCTTTTAATGGATGAGCGTTTAATAAAAAATATTAATAAATTAAAACTAAACTCCTGCACAATTCCTTGCCTTCATGAAGGGAAGGTGTCCAAAGGACGGAAGGGTAAATGACAGGCCTAATAAACACCATAAAGAAACATAAAATTAAATCGGCAATTATTGCTGTACTATGTGTTGCTTATATGTTTTGCTTACCAAAACAACTTTTTAAAGACCCTACAACTACTGTAATTACAAGTTCCAACAATGAACTTTTAGGTGCACAAATAGCCAAAGATGGACAATGGCGTTTTCCGCATAACGATTCTATTCCCGATAAATTTAAAACTTGTATTCTACAATTTGAAGACGAGTACTTTTATAAACATCCTGGGTTTAACCCAATTTCTATTTTTAAGGCCATACGAGATAATTTAAAATCTGGAGGTATTAAACGTGGCGGAAGCACCCTAACGCAACAGGTTATCAGACTATCGAGAAAAGGACAATCTAGAACCTATTTTGAAAAAGTAAAAGAAATAATTCTAGCCACACGTTTGGAGTTACGAGAGTCTAAAGATGATATTTTAGCGTTTTATACCAGTAATGCCCCTTTCGGGGGAAATGTGGTAGGGCTTGAAGCAGCTTCGTGGCGGTATTTTAATAGACATGCAAACGATTTATCGTGGGCAGAAAGTGCCACTTTAGCGGTTTTACCAAACGCACCTAGTTTAATTTACCCCGGTAAAAACCAAGAGCGCTTATTAAATAAACGAAATCGCCTGCTGAAAAAGCTTTTAGATAACACGATTTTAGATTCACTTACCTATAAACTTTCTACTGCCGAAGGTTTACCTCAAAAACCTTATCCGCTGCCGCAAATAGCACCTCATTTATTACAAAAAGTAACTAAAGGACATTACGGACAACGTATTCATACTACCATAAATGCAAAACTTCAAGATCGTGTAAACCGTATTGTACAAACACATTACAATCAACTTAGCCAAAACGAAATACACAACGCAGCGGTTTTAGTTTTAAATGTAAAAACCAGACAAGTTTTAGCTTATGTTGGTAATACACCAACAGATAAAGCGCATCAAAAGGATGTAGATATTATTGACAAACCTAGAAGTACCGGTAGTATTTTAAAACCATTTTTATATGCTGCTATGCTAGATGCTGGCGATTTACTTCCTAATACCTTGGTAGCCGATGTACCCACACAATTTGGAAGCTACAATCCTGAAAACTACGATAAAACCTATGATGGCGCTGTACCTGCAAGTCGTGCTTTATCACGCTCTTTAAATGTGCCAGCCGTTAGAATGTTGCAAGGTTTTGGTTTAGATAGATTCTACCATTATTTAAAACAACTCCATCTTAAGGATTTAAAATATAATGCCAATCATTACGGATTATCCTTAGTTTTAGGCGGTGCCGAAAGTAACCTTTGGGATTTATGTAAAAGCTATGCTGCTTTATCTTCAACCTTGAACCATTTCTCGGAACATTCTAGCGAATACTTTTCAAATGAATTTTGCGAACCTACGTTTTTGGCTTCTGAAGTTGTTGATTTTGGAAACAAAACTACTGATAAAACACTTTTTGATGCCGCCTCTATATATCTAACCTACGAAAGCTTAAAAGAAGTAAACCGACCTGAAAGTGATGAAAGTTGGGAGTTTTTTGATGGCTCGAAACAAATAGCTTGGAAAACCGGTACCAGTTTCGGTTTTAGAGACGCTTGGGCCATTGGAACCACAAAAGATTATGTAGTTGGTGTTTGGGTTGGAAATGCCGATGGCGAAGGCCGACCAGGATTAGTTGGCGTGCAAACCGCGGCGCCTATTTTATTTGATGTGTTCGGTTTATTGCCAAACAGCGATTGGTTTGCTAAACCTTTTGATGAAATGCAAAACGTTACTATTTGCAAACAAAGCGGCCATAGAGCTTCTCCAAATTGCGATGATACCCAACAAAAATACATTCAAATTAGCGGACTAAAAACCAAACCGTGTCCGTATCATGTTTTAATTCACTTGGATAAACATAACACCTTTCAAGTGAACGCTTCGTGCGAGGATTTAAGTAATATTAACCATAAGTCTTGGTTTGTGCTGCCACCATTAATGGCCTATTATTACAAAACTAAAAATCCGTTTTATAAACCGTTACCAAAATATAGAAGTGATTGTATAGGCGAAAATAGTGTGTCTATAGATTTTATTTACCCAAAAGCCAATAACAGTATTTTTTTACCAAAAGATTTTGATGGCAATACCAACGATCTTATTTTAAAAATTGCCCATTCCAAGCCAGAAACTAAAGTGTTTTGGTATGTTGATGAAAAGTTTATTGGAAGCACAAAAGATATTCATGAGTTAGCAGTTAAACCAACATCAGGACAACATATTATTACTGTTGTTGATGCATTTGGAAACGAGGCAAAACGAAAATTTGAAATATCGGAATAACTACCGTCTAATGGTTGTTCTAATCATGCAATGATCGCTTTTAAACGTGTTTATTTTTTTTGTAGCTATAACCTGCAAGTCTTTTGAAACCCAAATATGATCTAAAGAAAGTAACGGCATATTCCAAAACCAAGTTTCGCGAAATCCATTTCCTTTTTCATTGAAAGCATGATTAAAGTTAGATTTAATGGCACTAAAAAATTTCGACTCAAAAGGCACATTAAAATCCCCTAACAACACAGCGCGTTCTTTTTCTTCTATTTGTGCATCAATAAAATCTAATCCCCAAGCTCGAGGAACATCTAAACTTCCTACGCCATCAACAGCATAAAAACGAATGTCTTTCACTTTAAAGCTTACAATAATGGTTCTAAATTTATTTTGATTCACTTCAATGCCTTCAATAGGTGTTTTAGAAAAAATGGAAATTTCTTCACCAGAAAAATAAAAATGATACTCAGGAAAATCAATCTGAAGCCTTTTAATATTCATTCTTCGAGCTTCAACCAAAACAAAAACATCAGGGATATTTTCGTTTTCTATAAAAGCTTCTTTAAAATTATTTTCTCGAGATGCGTTCCATAAAACCACTTCTAAATCGCTTTCTTGAGCGTCTTCTGGAATATTAATTTTAAAACTTCGGCTTAACCAAATTATCAATAACAATCCGGTTAATATGAGGTTATACCTTCTATATCTTTTAGATAAAAAAACACTTAAAATTAAAACTGTAAAAATTATAATGGGTAAAGGCAACATGTAATAAAGCAAGGAGCTTTGATGGCTACTTTCTTTAACCACAAAATGAATGGCTAATAAAGCAACAATAATTGCCATATTTAAAACGAGGTAAAGCCCTCTAACAAACTTTAGCATTAGCGTAATTCAAAACCTTTTGCGGCCCACCATGGGTGTACTTCAATAACCAATCTTCCGGCCTTAACCATAGGATCTGAATTTGCTAAACTATCGGCCATTTTTAAAGTTGGTACATTGTAAATGGTTATACCGCGAATATCGCCATCATCACCAAAAGGACCAGAGATATCAGCATAACCTAGCTGGTACATTTTTTTTAAATGTGCTAAATGCTGTTTTTGGAGTTTTGCAGATTCCTCTTCGTTTTGCATACGAATGGCACCTTTTTTTAAAAACGCCATAAAATACTGCTGCATAATGATAGTATCTTGAGTGGCTTCATCTACATAATCAAAAATCTTAAAACCTTTAGCCGTAAGTTCTTCCTTAATTTCCTTTGTAGTTTTTGGAACTTCCGGTTCTATTTCAGCAACGTCTTTTATAGCATTAGTAACCTCATTAATAACCTCTTCTGCTTCCGGTTTTACTGAATTGTCTTTACATGCAAATAGCATGAAACTAAGTGTAAATATTACTAGAATTCTTTTCATTAATTTCATTTTTTATAAATTATTACAGGACGTATCCCATGTATTAAAAGGGTTATTACTTAACTGTGAGTTATAATATTTGATTTGGCCAGAAACCTCTTCGCCTAACCAATTTGGTTTTTCAAAAGTTTCATTTTCGTTTTTTAGTTCGATCTCGGCTATAATTAAACCTTCATTACCACCATAAAACGTGTCAATTTCAAAAATATGACGGCCTACTTTTACCTCGTAGCGGGTTTTATCAATAACTCCCGGTTCGCACAAATTTAATAATTCTTGAGCTTCTTTACGGGGAATTTCTTTCTCCCATTCAAAACGCGATAAGCCATTTTTTGATGATGCCCCTTTTATGGTTAAAAACCCCTGCTCACCTTTAATCCGTACTCTAACAGCTCTATCCTTATTGGAATTTAAATACCCTTGTGTAATCCGTGTAGATTTAAAAGCCTCTGTTTTAAAAGCATTTGAAGTCACCAAAAATTTACGTTCAATTTCTATCATTTTTATCCTAATCTTACTTTAATAAACAGGCATTTAATGCCTAAATTTACGGTATGTCTAGCAATTTTCCATTAAGAAAAATTATTCATGTTGATATGGATGCGTTTTATGCATCTGTAGAGCAATTGGATAACCCAGAACTTAAAGGCAAAGCAATTGCCGTGGGTGGTGGTGGAAAACGCGGTGTTATTAGTGCTGCGAGTTACGAGGCTAGAAAATTTGGAGTTAAAAGTGCGATGTCTGGCTCTTTGGCTATAAAACTATGCCCGCATCTTATTTTTGTGAAAACAAATTTTGAACGGTATACAGAAATATCTAAAAAAATTAGAAAAATTTTTCATGATTATACCGATTTGGTAGAACCATTATCCTTAGATGAAGCGTATTTAGATGTTACCATAAACAAAAAAGGAAACCCAAGTGCCTCGAAAATTGCTGAAGAAATTAGAGCTAGAATTCTTGAAGAGGTCGGTTTAACAGCTTCTGCTGGTATTTCTATTAATAAATTTATTGCTAAGGTAGCTAGTGATTACAATAAACCAAACGGACAAAAAACGGTAAATCCCGAGGAAGTTCTTGAGTTTTTAGAACAATTGGATATTCGAAAATTTTATGGCGTAGGCAAGGTAACGGCCGAAAAAATGTACCAAAAAGGCATTTTTACAGGTTTAGATTTAAAAAATAAATCATTAGAATATCTGGATAAAAACTTCGGAAAATCCGGAAGGTATTATTATCACATTGTTAGAGGTATTCAAAATAGCGAGGTAAAACCAGATAGAATTAGAAAAAGTTTGGCGGCCGAACGTACGTTTAGCGAAAATTTATCGTCGGAAATATTTATGCTAGAAAAGCTAAAACATATTGCAGACGAGGTATCGCGTAGGTTACTTAAAAGCAAAGTTGCTGGTAAAACTGTAACCTTAAAAATAAAATACAGCGATTTCACATTACAAACACGTAGTAAAACATTGCCATATTATATAAGTGATAAGGATGTTATTTTGGAAACAGCGCAACAATTACTCTATCAAGAAACTTTAAATAATTCTGTTAGGCTGTTGGGCATTTCTATGTCGAGCTTAAACACAGAAAAAAAAGAAAAGCCACAACCAACTGCAAGTGTGAGTGTCCAGTTAAAATTCGAGTTTTAGCCAAAAAACAATCCTATTCGCTGTTAAAATTCATTTTTTTAATAAAAATCACCTTAAAAATGCAATTTAAATTCAATTTCCTCTATTTAGAATTATTAAAAATAATAGATTTTTTTGATTACTATTCAAAATAAATAATTATAAATTTTGATATCAATAAAATTTTAACACTATAAACTAAATATGTGAAAATGTTATATCTTTATTTGGACTAAATCTAAATAAGGCTACTTTTGTAAAAAAAACAACCATGTTTCTTAACAAAAGTCCATTTTTAATTTTACTGCTACTTAGCAGTATTACTTTTAGTCAGAATTGCACACTAGAAGGACTTGTTACTTTTAATAATAACGAACCCGTTCTTGGAGCCTACGTAACTATCCAAAACAAAACGCTTAAAAAAGAAACGGCAACAGGTATAGACGGCGAATTTAAATTTAATGCTATTCCTTATGGTGAGTATTCTTTAGAAATTTATTCGATTGATGCTAAACCCAAAAAAATTAAGGTGGTTTTAGATTCAAATAAAAAATCTATAAACACAACCTTAACATTAACCGATTATCAAGATTTAGACGAGGTTCAAGTTATTAGAAAATCTAATAAAACAATAAAAGAAACCCAAGGCTTTGCAGTAAGTGTAATTAAAACCAAAGAAGCTGGTCTTAGAAACATGCAAACTAACGAATTGCTAAACGCCACGGCCGGTATAAAAATTAGACAGAATGGTGGCTTAGGCTCTAGCGTTAGTTACAGCTTAAATGGCTTGTCGGGAAGTGCGGTGCGCATATTTATAGACGGTATACCTATTTCAATTTATGGAAACTCCTATAACTTAAACAGCATTCCGACTTCAATGATTAAGGATATTGAGGTTTACAAAGGTGTAGTTCCAGGACATTTAGCAGACGATGCCTTAGGTGGTGCCATTAATATTGTACTGCACAAAGGCACTCGAAGTCATTTAAACGCCTCTGTGTCCTATGGTTCTTTTAACACAGTACAAACGCATGTTAATGGTTTATATCGGTTTGATAAATCTGGCTTTACAGTAAAGGGTTCTCTGTTTAATAATTATTCTGATAACGACTATAAAGTTTCAGGACGAAGCATCGTTGTTACAGGCTTAGGCGGTGTACAAACTCCAATTACAGCAAGACGATTTAATGATACCTATCGCTCTACCGGCGGAATGGCCCAAATTGGGTATACCAATGTAAAATGGGCAGATCAATTTTTAATTGGATTTAATGCCTCGGAAGATTATAAAGAAGTACAACACGGTGCTTTTATGACCATTACGCCCTATAAAGGTCGTTATTTAGAATCTGATGCTTTACTAGCAAATTTAACCTACCAAAAGAAAGACCTTTTTACCGAAGGGCTAGATGTAAATATTAACGGTGTTTATGGCAAAAGAAACCGTGCCGTTAACGATACCGTTGCTGCAGCTTACAGCTGGAATGGTGAGCGCGCCATTGATTTTAGAGGTGACGAATACGAATATACATGGGGTTCGCAACAAGAAGGTGGCCCAACGCTAGCTAAAATAAAACGTCATGTAGCCTCTATTAGAACCGGAGTGTCTTATGAAATTAACGAGCATCACAAAGTATTAGTAAACCATGTGTATAGCGGTATTGATAGAGAAGATAGCGATGCTTTACAATCGTATTTAGAAAACACATTTAAAGGCACTAGAGATTTCGATAAAAATATTTACGCTTTAACTTACGAGTTATCGGCCTTCGAAAACAAGTTTAAAGCCAGCCTATTCGGAAAACACTACCAACAAAAAACAACTAGTATTGATCCTGCTATTGAAACGGATACGGAAGGGAATAGTACAGTTGTAGACGAGATAGTTAGCAGTAACAATACATTTAATGGTTATGGCTTTGCAACATCGTATGCTATTACTCCAAAACTAACCGTATTGGCCTCGGCAGAAAAAGCGATTAGACTACCAAACGAAACCGAAGTTTTTGGTAACGATGGCGATAATGTGGTTGCCAACCCAAGTATTAAACCAGAACAAAGTAACAACTACAACTTAGGATTTCGTTTTGGTAAATTTAATTTCAATAAACATGGCTTAACGGTTTCAACCAACCTGTTTACTAGAAATATTAAGGATAGAATTGGCTTACCTATTGAAAACTCATTTAATATTGATGACGAATTAATACTCTATGTAAATCAAGGTAGTGGAACTTCTAAAGGTATCGATGCCCAATTAAACTATACATATAACCGCAATTTTACGCTTAATTTTAATGTGTCTAAATTCGAATTAAACATTGTAAATAGCGGTATCGAAATAGATGTACCCAACACCCCTTTTATGACCATGAATGGTAATTTACGCTATTCATTCAAAAATTTAATTCAGCAAAAATCGCGTTTAAATTTATTTTACTCATTTCATTTTACAGACGATTTCTCATACTTACCAAAACAAGGTAGTAATACGGTTGGCGACGATTTTTTTAAAGTTCCAGAACAGTTGGCTCAAGATTTCGGACTGAGTTATGCCTTTCCAAACAAGCAATTAGTGGTTAGTTTCGACATTAAAAATATATTCGATAAGCCTGTGTACGATAACCTATCTGTACAAAAACCAGGACGTGCTTTTTACTTTAAACTTAATTATTCAATTCATAAATTTTAACCAAATAAATAAATCACACATGAAACGTAATTTTTTAAATATCCAAACCTTAGGGCTTTTAGCTATATCAATTGGGCTTTTAACAGCTTGTACTAGCGACGACGATAATGGTGGAACTACAGATCCTAATCCAGAACAAACAGATTCTAGATGGATAACTGTTGCAGCAGCTAAAATGGGAACCGAACCAGGAGATGGAAATGGAGGGACATTAATTTACTCGGTAAGCACTGAAGATGCCAAAGATCCTACTGTTTCAATTGATGCTTTTAATAATGGTTTTATAGCACCATCAAACAGAACTGCAAGATTACAATCTTCTGAAGATGGAAACACTATTTTTAATATTAGCTACGCTGGAGATACTGGTGGAAACTATACAAAATACACTGTTGGAGGCGGACAAAGCTTTACACAAACTGGTTCTGCAATTAGTATTGCGCCATACGTTGGTACCGCTCCAAGATGGATAAAACTATTTGATGGTGATAATACAGGCGCTGCTGTTTATGTAAACACAGAACATCAATTTGACGATAATGATACTCCTGATGATGATACAGACGATTTCTATACGCATACCGAAGCCACAATAGGTGTAGTAACTTTAGATTTAGTAAACTCTGCAATAAATAACTTCCAGGAGCATGTTGTACCATTAAGTGCTGAAGAAGAAGCTGCAGGTTACTACTTTTCTAGAATTGATATGCCAACTTTAAATGCCGCTGGCGATAAACTTTATATAGGTGGACGTTTAAGTAAAGTGGATCCTGCTACCGCAGAAAGCGATAGCGATTTCGAAATTTTAGGATCTAAAACCATTGTATTAGATTATCCTTCGTTATTAAACCCTCAAGTAATAACCTCTGCTGTAGGACATGGAAACACTAATGGTTACAGAAGTATTAATGCTTTTGAATATAACGGAAGTGTTTATCAAGCTAACCAAAGTGATCCTGAAGGGTCTCATATTTTAAAGATTGATAGCAATAACCAATATGATGATGCTTACGATTTTAATTTAGATGATGCTTTAGGCGTAGAAGGTGCTTATATTCTTGCATGGAGACCAGCAGCAAACGGAAAAGCAGTGTTAGCTTACCGTCATAATGGTTCTGCGGAAGGTGTAGCAGGTGCACAAGGCTTTTTTGCTTTAGTAGATTTAAACGCTAAAACAGCAGTGAAAATTGATGCTATTCCTTACAGTCCTGATTTCTACCTATTCCAATACCAAGGTTTTGTGGTACAAGACAACGACATTTACGTAACTCAAGCTCCAGTAGGGCAAAATGGTAATATTTATGTTGTAGATACCGAAACTGGTAATGTAACTAAAGGTGCAGAGTTAGTAAACGTTACAGGTAGCCACTTTATTGGAACGTTCTAACCGAACAATTATTTATATATTTATAAAAAGGCGGGCTTTAAAAGCTCGCCTTTTTTGTTTACAAGGAATTGGCATACTTGACTTTGTCAGAAAAAAATGATAACTTCGTTTAACGTCGGATACAAAACATTGATAACGATTTCATATCCACGAAACGTTAAACGAACCCTTCCAAAAACAAAACAACCTTTAGTTTAAGCCATAAACTTACAAACACCTGCCTTAGCGATTGAAATGGCATCCTTTTAAATAAAAAAAACTGCCTTAAAAGCAGTTTTTTTTATTTAAAAGATATAATGGAAAGCGCGACCCTTTTCGGGTAACCTGCCGGCAGGCAGGCGCCCAAATATATATTATACTATAAATTACAAGTTTCTATTTCTGTAACACGTAGCGTGTTTACCATACCTTTTTCTTTCATTGGCATTGCGGCTAAACTAATAACCATGTCGCCAACATTTAAGTATCCTTTTTTACAGGCTATAGCGTTAACATCTTCTATAGTTTCATCGGTACTTACAAACTTATCGTAATAGAATGCACGAACACCCCAAAGTAAGCTTAAACGCGTTAAAATACGGTGGTTTGATGTAAATACTAGGATATGACATGATGGTCTCCAAGCCGAAATTTGAAATGCTGTATACCCACTATTTGTTAACGTAGAAATGGCTTTAGCATTAATTTCGTTTGCCATATTAGCCGCATGATAACAGATTGATTTTGTTATGTAACGGTTAGTACGAATATGTGGAGGTAATTGAGGTACTTTAATTAACTCTGAATTTTCAACATTTTTTAAAATGTCGGACATTTTTTTAATAACCTGCACAGGGTATTGACCTACAGATGTTTCGCCAGATAACATTACAGCATCGGCTCCATCCATTACCGAGTTGGCAACGTCATTTACTTCTGCTCTTGTTGGCGTTAAACTATCTATCATAGTCTCCATCATTTGCGTTGCAATAATTACTGGAATTCTTGCTCTTTTTGCACGTAATACTAGTTGCTTTTGGATAAGTGGTACTTCTTCTGCTGGAACTTCTACACCTAGATCGCCACGAGCTACCATTAAACCATCGCAATGCGCAACAATTTTATCAATATTCTCTACAGCTTCTGGCTTTTCGATTTTAGCAATAATTGGAATTTTATGATCACCATGTTTTGCTATTAAATCGCGCAATTGCATTAAATCTTCTGCATGACGTACAAATGAAAGTGCTATCCAATCGACATCTAAACTAATAGCGAAAATAGCATCTTCAATATCTTTTTCTGTTAAAGCAGGTTGCGATATATCTGTATTAGGAAGGTTTACCCCTTTTTTAGATTTTAACGGTCCACCTTGCACTACTTTAGCTTTTACTTCAGATTTACCATCTGTAGAAACAACCGTAAACAATAATTTTCCATCATCTAAAAGAATACGTTCTCCTGGTTTTGCATCTTGCGGAAACCTATCGTAAGTCATGTAAACACGATCTTTTGTACCTTCGAAACGCTCTCCGGTAGCGAAAATAATTTCGTCTCCTGGGTTTACAATTACTTCATCCTTCATGACACCAACACGAAGCTTAGGACCTTGTAAATCGGCAAGTATAGCTGCCGTAAATCCATATTCTTCATTTAGTTCGCGTATCATTTGTACGCGTTCTTTCACATCATTATAATCGGCATGCGAAAAGTTAATTCTAAATACGTTAGCTCCTTCTTCAAGCATTCCTTTTAAGACTTCCTTGGTACTGGTAGCAGGCCCTAGAGTGGCTACTATTTTAGTTTTTTTATCTATTGACATTAGTTAAAAATTAGATTTTCTTTTGATTTCAATTCACTAGAATCTACACTGTAAGCGGTTGCAATTTGTGGAATACTCAATATACTATCTAATATATATTTTTCTTTACTTAAACTGATTTCGCTGTCTATTTTTAAAAAATAGTTTACAGTTTTATATTCTGGTAATAACTGAAATGTTTTAGTTATTTTTTCTTGGTTGTCGAATAACGACGTATTATCTGATTGTTTTAGCTCGGTGGTTTTACAAATATTAGACACCAAACTCCAAACTGTTAGTTGTTTTTGGTCTTCCCATTCGAAAATTGAATAAGAAACCTGTCCGTTTTTAAAATCTAAATCTGATGCTTTTCTAGCAAGTACAATACCTAAATGTTTATTTAGCAGATAAGCTAATCGATAGTCTTCAAGCCTGCAATGTATTGCGATTAAGGTATATAATGCGTCATCAAAAGCATCATCAAGAATAAGTTTGTGAACCGCCATAACTTATTTTAATTTTCGTAAATATAATATTAAAAACGTTCGGTTATATTAAGTTTATGCTAATCTTAAGAAGAAATGCGACTAAAACGTTGTAGTGAACTTCGATAAAAACTTAATGCTAAAAAAGTTTTTTTTAGGCCTAAAGCATCTTCGACATTTTATTTTGAAAGGCAAAAAAGGCACGTTTTGAAGCTTTTTCTTCGGCCTTTTTCTTGGATGTTGCTCTTGCTTTAGCAATAACCTTATTATCGATAGATAGTTTTACCGAGAAATGCCTAACATCGTCATTACCGGTATCTTCGTAAACGTTATAACCAAAGGTCTTCTTTTCTTTTTGGCACCACTCTATTAGTAAACTTTTATAGCTTATTACTTTTCCTTCTAGCGTTTCAATATCTACATGAGGAATTATAATGCGTTTAAAGATAAACTTTTCGCAGTATTTATAACCTCTATCTAAAAATATGGCGCCTACTAAGGCTTCAAATAAGTTTCCATGAATATTATCGCCAAATTGACCTGGTGGAATTTTACTTTCAACTAAATCTATTAGTTTTAAGTCTTTTCCTAAGTCATTAAGATGCTCTCTACTTACTACTTTAGATCGCATTTTGGTTAAATAGCCTTCATCGCCACTTGGTACTTCAAGATATAAGTGAGAAGCAATAACGGAGCTTAACATGGCATCTCCTAAAAACTCTAACCGCTCGTAATTAAACGGATTGCCTTTAGTGTCCTTAATATTCATAGAACGATGCGTAAAGGCTTTTTTAAAGTATTTAATGTTTTTAGGTTTAAACCCAAGAATTTTAGTTAATTCCATAAAAAAATTCCCGTTGCGTTTAAAACGGGAATTTAGTATGTTACGAATGCTTTCCATTCGGGATTTAATCTAGTTTTTTGAATATTACACAAGCGTTGTGACCGCCAAATCCAAATGTATTACTCATTGCTACTTTAACGTCTCGCTTTTGAGCCTTGTTTAAAGTTAAATTTAATTCTGGATCAATGTTTTCATCTACTGTAGTGTGGTTAATAGTTGGTGGCACCATTCCGTGTTCCATAGCCAAAATAACCGATATCGCTTCAATAGCGCCAGCTGCACCTAAAAGGTGACCTGTCATTGATTTTGTCGAATTAATATTTATGTTCTTAGCGTGACTTCCAAATACTTCTGAAATTGCTTTAAGCTCTGCAACATCACCTAAAGGTGTAGATGTACCATGTGTATTAATATGGTCTACATCTTCCGGCTTTAGGCCTGCATTTTCTAAACAATTTTTCATTACTGCAATAACACCAATACCTTCTGGATGCGGCGCCGTCATATGGTAAGCATCAGAAGATAAACCTCCTCCAATACATTCTGCATATATTTTAGCACCTCTTGCTTTTGCATGTTCGTATTCTTCAAGAATTAATGCCCCTGCACCTTCTCCTAAAACAAAACCATCTCTGGTAGCGTCAAAAGGTCTGGATGCCGTTTCTGGACTTTCATTTCTAGTTGATAACGCATGCATAGCATTAAAACCACCCATACCAGCTATAGTAACTGCTGCTTCACTTCCTCCTGTAACAACCACATCTGTATGACCTAAACGAATAGAGTTTAGAGCATCGAACATAGCGTTTGCAGACGAGGCGCATGCAGAAACCGTTGTGTAATTAGGCCCCATAAAACCATGTTTTATAGAGATATTACCTGGTGCAATATCAGCAATCATTTTAGGAATAAAAAATGGGTTAAATCTTGGTGTTCCATCTCCAGCTGCAAAGTTTAAAACTTCATTCTGAAAGGTTTCTAATCCACCAATACCTGCTCCCCAAATAACACCAACACGTAACTTATTAACCTTGTCTAGATCTAATTTAGAATCTTCAATGGCTTCGTCTGCTGCTACCATAGCATATTGTGCAAACTTGTCCATTCTTCGAGACTCTTTTCTATCTATAAAGTCAGTAACGTTAAAGTTTTTCAATTCGCAAGCGAATTTTGTTTTAAACTTCTCGGTATCATAATATGTTATAGGCGCAGCTCCACTTTTACCACTAATTAAGCCTTCCCAATATTCGTCTTTGGTATTGCCAATTGGTGTTAAAGCGCCTAAACCTGTGACTACAACTCGCTTTAATTCCATAAAGTATTTTGATTGTTTTTTACTTATTTAGCTGCTTCAATATAAGAAATAGCTTGACCTACTGTAGCGATGTTTTCAGCTTGATCGTCTGGTATTTGAATATCGAATTCTTTTTCGAATTCCATAATTAATTCTACAGTGTCTAAAGAGTCTGCTCCTAAATCGTTTGTGAAGCTAGCTTCAGTAACAACTTCGTTTTCATCTACTCCTAATTTGTCCACGATAATCGCTTTTACTCTTGATGCAATGTCTGACATAATTTTTTAATTTAAATGTTTTAATTAGTTGGCAAAAATAAAAAACTTTATTTTATAAATCACCTTTAGTTTAAAAATGTGATGGTAATTTACTAAAATTAGTTTTAAGTATTTAGTTTTTACCTTCTAATTGTTAATAATTATTCTTTTTTTTGTTCGAATAATCTTTAACATTATAGTCTGTAAAATGAAACGTATTGTAATTTTTGCGTCCGGGAGTGGTACTAATGCTGAAAATCTAATTAAGTTTTTTCACAACAGCGATAATGCGTCTGTTATTCAAGTACTAACTAACAATCCTCATGCCAAAGTTTTAGAGCGTGCTAAAAAATTAAAAGTTAGCGCCCTATCATTCAATAGAATAGCGCTTTCCCAAACGGAAGACGTACTTAACATTTTAAAAGCATCCAAGCCAGATTTAATTGTATTAGCTGGTTTTTTATGGAAGTTTCCTGAAAATATATTGAATGCTTTCCCTAATAAAGTAATTAATGTACACCCTGCATTATTACCAAAATTTGGAGGAAAAGGTATGTATGGCATGAACGTTCATGAAGCCGTAGTTAATAATAAGGAAACCGAAACTGGTATAACAATTCATTATGTAAATGAACATTATGATGAAGGCGCCATCATTTTTCAGGCAAAATGCGATGTAAATCCTAATGATTCGGCTGAAAATGTTGCCGCAAAAATTCATGAATTGGAGATGGAACACTTTCCAAAGGTTGTTAATGATCTTTTAAAACCATAAAAACACCAATTCCAAAAACCAATATTTATCAATTATTAAACGGATTTTCGCTTTCGCGGAAATGACAAAAATGAGTAAGAAGAAAAAGAAATATTATACCGTTTGGCAAGGACATAAAACTGGTGTTTTTGAAACTTGGAACGCCTGTAAAAAGCAAATTACAGATTATCCTGGTGCACAATACAAATCGTTTGCCACACTAGAAGCCGCCAACGAAGCTCTTGAAGGTAATTATTTCGATTATATTGGGAAAAAATCAAAGTTTACAAGTGAATTATCTCACGAGCAACTAAAAAAAATAGGGCAACCTAACTACAATTCCATTTCGGTTGATGCTGCATCAAGTGGAAACCCAGGCATTATGGAATACAGAGGTGTGGACACCAAAACAAAAAAACAAATTTTTATTCAAGGTCCTTTTGAACAAGGCACAAATAATATTGGCGAGTTTTTAGCTTTGGTACATGGTTTGGCTATTTTAAAAAAGAATAACAGCGACCGCATTTTATATACAGACTCTAGAACTGCAATGAGTTGGGTAAAAAAGAAAAACTGTAATACTAAACTAGAGCGTAATGATAAAAACAAACCCGTTTTCGACTTAGTGGATCGCGCTGTAAATTGGCTTAAAAACAACACTTACAAAACCGTTATTGTAAAATGGGAAACCAAAGCTTGGGGAGAAATTCCAGCAGATTTTGGCCGTAAATAGCAATTATTATTTTATTATTTCTTTTTTAATTTTTGGATCTCTGTAGTTATTCCAAAAAAATTCTATCTCAATAACTTCTTCATTCAACTCTCTATAAAACATACTGGTATGCTTTGTTATAATAACTTCTCTGCTCTGTTTATCAAAAACAGAACGTTTAAATAGTTTAGGGTTTCTCTCTATTTTTTCGATTATAGATTCTACTAAATCAATAAAATTATTAGCTTCTTTAGCAGTCCATTTTAGCAACAAATAATCAATTGTTTCATTAAAAGAATCTTCAGCTTGTTTTGTCCACACTACTTGCATCTATTCTTTTTTTAGCAGCGTTAATAACTTGTTTACTAGACTTAATCAATCCTTTTTCGCTTTGAGAACGACTTAAAATTAAAGCCTTTTTAATTTCCAAAGCCTTAGGCTCTTCTAAAATGTTATTAGCCACTTCATTTAAAATAAACTCCATATAATTTTTAAGATTTCGACCTTGATTTTTAGCCTTTTCTTCAAGAACAGCAAGTGTTTCCTCGCTTAAAACAATTTCTTTTCTTTTTTTTACTTGTTTCATAACCGTAATATGTACGATAAATATACGTAAAAATTACACGTAAACTTATATATTCTCAAGAAAAATATTGTTTCAATTAGTGTTTAAAAGACTTATATTTGCAGCTTAAATTCACACCTCATTTATGAGCAAATTAGTAATAGTAGGTACTGTAGCTTTTGATGCTATTGAAACCCCTTTCGGTAAAACCGATAAAATTCTTGGTGGTGCTGCAACGTATATAGGACTTGCTGCCTCTCACTTTAATATTGATGCCGCAGCTGTTTCTATAGTTGGTGGCGATTTTCCGCAAAAATATTTAGACTTATTATCAGATAAAAATATTGATGTTTCGGGAATTGAAATTGTAACAGATGGTAAAACATTCTTTTGGAGTGGAAAATATCATAACGATATGAATTCTCGCGATACTTTAGTTACCGAGCTAAATACTTTAGAAGACTTTAACCCTGTTGTACCAGAAAATTATAAAGATGCCGAAGTGGTTATGTTAGGAAACTTACATCCACTCGTCCAAGCTAGTGTTTTAGATCAAATGACGACTAAACCAAAATTAGTAGTTCTAGATACTATGAATTTTTGGATGGACATCGCCTTACAAGATTTAAAAAACGTTATAAAACGTATTGATGTGATTACCATAAATGATGAAGAAGCAAGACAATTAACCGGCGAATACTCGCTAGTTGTTGCCGCGCAAAAAATTCATGAAATGGGACCAAAATACGTGGTTATTAAAAAGGGAGAACATGGTGCATTATTGTTCCATAACGAGCAAATGTTTTACGCACCGGCTTTACCGCTAGCCGAAGTTTTTGATCCAACAGGAGCAGGAGATACTTTTGCAGGTGGATTTGCAGGCTATATTGCTAAAACGGGCGACACCTCTTTTGAAAACATGAAGAACGCCGTTATTTACGGATCGACTTTAGCTTCGTTTTGTGTTGAAAAATTTGGTACAGAACGCATGGAAAACCTATCAAACCAAGAAGTACATAAACGATTGCTGCAATTTAAGCAATTAACACAATTTGAAATAGAATTAACATAAACTGACGCGCTCTAAAATAGAGTGCGTTTTTTGATTAAAATACTGTTTACCTCTTAAAAATCAAATAATCAAGATTTTAACCGAGGAAATATAATTAGTTAGTAAAGCGAAAACATTTACAAATTATGAGTGATGCCTTAAAACACGAATGCGGAATTGCAATGATTAGACTTTTAAAACCATTAGAGTTTTATAAAGAAAAATATGGCAGTGCATTTTACGGTGTAAACAAAATGTATTTAATGATGGAAAAACAGCACAATCGTGGACAAGATGGTGCGGGTTTTGCTAGTATAAAATTAGATACAAAACCAGGAGAACGATACATAAGTAGAGTACGCTCGGTACAACAACAACCTATTCAAGATATTTTTGCTCAAATTAACGACCGTATTAATAAGGAACTTGAGGCGCATCCGGAATATAAAGATGATGTTGCAGCGCAGAAAAAAAATATACCTTATATAGGCGAGGTGTTATTAGGACACGTACGTTACGGAACCTTTGGGAAAAATAGCGTAGAAAGTGTACATCCGTTTTTAAGACAAAACAACTGGATGCACAGAAACCTAATAATGGCAGGAAACTTTAACATGACTAATGTTAAGGAGCTTTTTGGCAACCTTATTGAATTGGGACAGCACCCTAAAGAATATACCGACACCATAACTATTATGGAAAAAATTGGTCATTTTTTAGATGATGCTGTTAGTAAAATTTACAAAGACTTAAAAAAAGAAGGCTATAACAAGCAAAACGCTTCGCCGCAAATTGCAGAACGCTTAAAAGTTGGTAAAATATTGCGTCGTGCAGCAAAAAACTGGGATGGTGGTTATGCTATGGCTGGCTTAATTGGACATGGTGATGCTTTTGTATTAAGAGACCCTGCAGGAATTCGTCCGGCATATTACTATAAGGATGATGAAATTGTAGTAGTTGCATCAGAGCGCCCTGTAATTCAAACTGTTTTTAACGTCGATTTTAACGATGTAAAAGAACTAGATCCTGGACACGCTATTATTACCAAAAAATCTGGTAAAGTTGCCATTAAAAAAATATTAGAGCCTTTGGAAAGAAAATCATGCTCGTTTGAGCGTGTTTACTTTTCTAGAGGAAGTGATGCCGAAATTTACCAAGAGCGTAAAACATTAGGAAAGCTACTTATGCCTAAAGTACTTGAGGCTATTAATAACGATACAAAAAACACCGTGTTTTCATATATTCCAAACACCGCTGAAACCTCGTTTTTTGGAATGATTGAAACGGCAGATGCATTTATAAATAAAACAAAAACGGCTGCTATTTTAAATGGCCAGCGTTCCTTATCGGCAGAAAAAGTAACCGAGATTTTATCTGAGCGTGCTAGAATTGAAAAAATAGCTATAAAAGATGTAAAACTTAGAACTTTTATTACTGAAGATAGTAGTAGAGATGATTTGGTTGCACACGTTTATGATGTTACCTACGGCGTAATTAAGCCTACAGATAACCTAGTTATTATTGATGATAGTATTGTGCGTGGTACCACTTTAAAAATGAGTATTTTAAAGATGCTAGATCGCTTAAATCCTAAAAAGATTATTGTAGTGTCTTCTGCGCCACAAATTCGTTATCCGGATTGCTATGGTATTGATATGGCTAACCTGGAAAGCCTTGTTGCTTTTAGAGCAGCTCTAGAGCTTTTAAAAGAAGCTGGCAAATTTGATATTGTTAAGGAGGTTTACGAAAAATGCTTAACACAAACCGATTTAGAGGATAAATTGGTTAAGAATTTTGTTAAAGAAATTTACGATCCTTTTACAGATGAAGAAATATCGGATAAAATAGCAGATTTATTAAGTCATGAATCAATTAAGGCCGAAGTTAAAATTATTTTTCAATCGGTAGAAAACTTACATAAAGCTTGCCCTGAACATTTAGGTGACTGGTATTTTACAGGAGATTATCCTACCGTAGGAGGAAATAGAGTTGTAAACCGAGCATTTATTAACTTTTATGAAGGTAATAAAGAACGTGCTTATTAATTATTAAATTAATAATTTGGATGTGGCAAAACCGTAAATTATGCATTTTAACCCAAAAAAATGCTTTTCATCTAAAAAATAATTTTAGTACTTAAAATACACATAAATTGGACTCACCATAACATAAGTAGGTTAAGTTCATGGTAGATTTGGGGCAAAAAAAGCTGAACTTCTGTTCGGCTTTTTTTATGGAATAAAGTGAAATCTAAAACACAGATTCATAATCTTACACTTTAACCCTAATTAACTAGTATTATATCGTTTAAGCCAATAATTGCGTAGTTTAACTAAATTATTTCTGCGTTGGGTTTCCGTACTATATATTTGCATCACCATAACATAAGTAGGTTAAGTTTATGGTAGATTTGGGGCAAAAAGGTGAACGCAAGTTCACCTTTTTCATTTTATATAATCTCGATAACTATCGGGAATAATTTTTTTGTATTCTATCTCTTTCAAAAAAAATTATCTTTACAAGATAACAGTAACAAAAAACTTTGCATATCACGACTTGTTTGCGAGATGTGATTGATACAAGGTTTTGTAGGCAAAAAAAAGTATATGAATACAATCGGAATAATTGGTGGAATTGGACCTGAATCAACTATAGAATACTACAGATTGCTGATAAAGACATTTAGAGAGCGATTGAACACAAATCAATATCCAGAAATTCTTATTCATAGCGTGGACATGACAGAAATGCTTAATTATGTTTTTACTAATCAATTAGATGAATTGGTAGAGTTTCTAAAAAGTAAAATTAAAATATTAGAAAAATCCAATGTAGATTATATTGCATTAGCATCTAATACACCTCATTTAGTTTTTGACCAACTAGCAGAATCTGTAAATACGAAAATGATAAGTATAGTTGAGGAAACGTCTAAAGCGATAAAAAACACAGGAATTAAAAAAGTTGGTTTGCTCGGAACAAAATCAACAATGAGTAAAGGATTTTACCAAAAATCAGGAGAACAAAATGGAATTAAAATAGTAATTCCAAATGAGGAAAACCAAAACTATATTCACGAAAAATATATGGGAGAATTAGTTTTTAACAAAATCGTTCCCGAAACAAAAAAGCAACTCATTGGAATAATAAATGAATTACAAGTCAATGAAAATATCGAAGGAATTGTATTGGGCGGAACTGAATTACCACTAATACTTGACCAAAAGGATTTTGATAAATTAAAAGTGTTTAATACAACAACAATTCACGTAAACGCTATTTTAAACAAAATGCTGAACTAAAACCAACTCTACCTATAACAACAGCTTTACTTAATTGCTAAATTGCCGTAACTAAGCATAGCAAAACCGGTAACCACCAGTTAAATAAAACACTCACTGCGAACTTATCTCATTTTATGCCAAGGATTATTTTTTAATTTTTAAGGAAAATGTTAATATATTTAGTTGATAATTCGGGATATTGAAAATGCATTGCGTGACCTGAATCTGGTAAAATAATATGTTGAATTGTAGGTGCGTTTTTTAGAAGTGGAAACCAATTTTCTGTAGCATAAGATATATCATGATCTCCTGAAATGACTAAAATTGGTGTTTGCAAAGTTGTATACTTTTCTCTAAAATTTTCCTTATCCTCTACCACTGATGGGGCTGCAGCAAAATAGCGGTTAAATTCTTCTTTACTAGATGGAATTTTTGAAATATCTAGGTTAGAATAAATTCTACTTCTTGATTCTTGAGCTGCTTTTCTACTCTTTTCTGATTTAGGTTCATAAAAAATAATAATTTCATCCTCTAGATCATTTATTGGTTTTAAGGCATGTTTCAGAAACAGTGGTTCAAGAGGTACTTCATTTTTCCCAATTGGATTACTTCCAATTATCACGGTTTTTAAAACTCTTGAAGAATTAATAAAGGTTGCATATTGTGCTACCCAACCACCATAAGACCAACCTAACACAAAAAATTTATCGATTTTTAAATAGTCTGCAAGTTTTACTATTTGACCTGCAACCTCGTTAATATCTATTGGTAATTCACCTTCAGAATAGCCAACACCAGTATAATCAAAAGTAATTACAGTATTGTTTTCTGATAATAAATCTAAGAAAAGTGGATCCCATGTGTCCAAAGTACCTCTAAACCTATTCGCCAAAATAATTGGAGTGCCATTACCTCTTTTTCGATAAGCAATTTTTAAATCTTCAATATTTGCATATTCTGTATTTGAATTTTTCATTCCTAAAATTTTAATTATATATTTACTTGCATTTTACAAGTACAAATATATAAATTCACTTGCGTTTTGCAAGTGTATTAAAGGTTATTTTTATGTCAAAAGATAAACACAGATCAAATTGTCCGATAAGTTGTTCTCTTGAGTTATGGGGAGATAAGTGGTCATTAATCATTATTCGTGATTTAATGTTTGCTAAACAATGTACCTATGGAGATTTATTAAAATCTGAAGAACAAATATCAACTAACATTTTAGCAGCAAGACTAAAGACGTTAGAACAAAATATGGTAATTGAAAAACTTGAACATCCAAATAGCAAATTAAAAGTATTATATAAACTCACTAAGAAAGGTATTGAATTACTTCCTATACTTATTGAAATTAATTTATGGGGAGAAAAATATTATGCTGACATTCCTGATAGAACAAAAGCACTTCTAAAAGATGTTAAAAAAGACAAAAAAAGTTTTATAAGAAGAACAATGAAAAAATTGGATATTGATTAAAAACCAGTGGCCTACATACTTATAAAATAAATAAAAAATCACAAATTTTCAGGACAAAAAATTGCCTATTTACTAATTACTGAATTCAGCAAATATGCCCGCGTTAGGGATTGCCGCGGCATCCTTTTTTTGCTGCCACAAATGGCAAAAAAAGATATAGCATAAAGCCCGACCCCTGTGGTAACCTGCCTATCGGCAGGCATGCGTCCTAAATATTATCGTACTGAAACCATTGTGCGAACGAGGTATCGGTTTCTTGAAGTTTTAATGAATGTAGTTTAATGTGGCTTGGTAATCGCTTGCCAATTTTTTTAGCAAAGTCTAAAACCATCATCTCGCTAGTGGGTTGATAGTCCACTAATAGTACATTGTGCCCACGGTCTGACAACTCTTTTGCTAACTCGACATGTGGCGTGTTTTTGTTGAATACCGTGGCGTGGTCGAATACGTTTACAATTTCTTCTTTAACGATTTTTTTAAGATCGCCAAAGTCTATAACCATACCGTATTTTACGTTATTAGTATCTGTAATAGGCTGACCAATAACGGTTACAGACAGTTTGTAGCTGTGTCCATGTACGTTTTTACATTTTCCGTCGTAGCCGTAAAGTGCATGACCGGTTTCGAAAGAGAACTGTTTTGTAATACGAATGTTATTTGCCATTATCTTCTTTTTCTTTTATTTACAAAGTATACGATTATTAAAACGATTCCTAATATTAGGAATAATCCGCTTCCGCTTAAAAAGGACAAGATGCTCGTGATATCCATAACGCTTATTTATTTCTTTTTTTATTATAATAGTAAACTACATAGGCTAATGTAACAAGCACTACAAATGGAAGTATAGAACCAATAAAAACGCCAATTTGGTAGCCTTTATCTGGTGCATTATTAATTTTTTCTTCAATATCTACTTGCTGAAGTAAAGCAATGAATAGATTCATATTAGTTTGTTATGCTATGATGCAAAGTTAATTGTTTTGAGCTAGTGGCAAAAATAGTTGCCTGAATTTTATAATTAATGGTATGCCTCGTGCAATTATCCAAAAGGTGATGGCTATAAAAATAGCATGCAACTTATAGTCCAAATTATCTAACCAAAACAATATGGGTATAAAAACAATAAAGGTAGAAAAGAGCAGTACGTTACGTAAATATTTCATTTTACCAAGGCCTTTAAAAATACCATCGAAAATAAATGCCAACGTACATAACGGCTGCATAACAAGCACGATCCAAAAGACGTTATAGAACGCCTCTTGAACTTCGGGCTCTTTAGTAAATATTCGCCCTATTGGGTAATAGAATATGCCTCCTACAACTCCTAATATAACGCCAATAACTACGCCATATTTAATAAGTTTGTTGCTTAACGTTATAAGTGTTGCATATGCTTTTTCGCCAAATAGCTTGCCCGATAAAATATTGCCTGCACTGGCATAACCATCGACAATAAAGGCTCCTAAAAACCATAAGTTTATTGCAATGGTGTAGGCCGCTATATATGCTGCGCCATAACTTGTTGCAAAAGAGCTCGCGTAATACAGCGTTACGTTTAAAGCAATGGTGCGTATAAAGAGGTTTAAAATCATTAACAAAAATCGTTTGATTTCTGGATTAAAAGGAAAACTTGGTTTTAGCGGAATCTCTGTTTTTTTAAGCAGGAAATATGCTGAAAATAAAGCCATTAAAATTTGAGCTATAACACTGGCATACGCTGCTCCTTCTATATGCATAGGCTTTATAAAACCACTAATTCCGTAAACAAAAATAATATCTAAAATAATATTTGATATGGCACCTATAATAGCAATGATCATGGGATGGTATGTGTTTTGCAACCCTCTAAAAGCTCCAAAAACAGCAATTGTAAATAAGGTAAAAGGAAATCCTAGTACGCGGATTTTATAATATACCACGGCATAATCTAAAATTAAATCTGTGGCGTTGTAAAGTTTAAAAATATATTTTGCAAACGGATAGGTGCTAACAATTATAAGTACACTAAGTGAGGTTATTATAAAAATAGCCTGAGCAGGCAGATTTTTAATTTTCTCTAACTTATTAGCACCAACGTATTGCGATACTATAGAGGAAATAGCACTTCTAGTTTGCCCCAACACCCAAATTAGCATAGACATAAAGGTGGTTACTATACCAACAGCTGCCAAAGACTGGGTTGCATTTACAGGAATATTTCCAACAATGGCCGCATCGGTTAACGATAAAATGGGCTCTGATACTCCGGCAATTAATGCGGGAATAGCCAATTTATTGATATGCTTTAAACTTATGTTTGTGCTCATAAAACTAATTCGTAACAATGAAATGGATAGCTGCTTTGTTTGGGAAAGTAAATATCTCCTAGTTTTTGATAGCCTCTAAGTTCATAGAATTTATGGTTTCTTTTGTTCTGTGAAAAGGTATCTAACCTAACAGAAGCATACTTGTTTTGCCTTGGGTAAAGCTCTGCAAAATCCATTAATTGTTGTGCGTAACCTTTACCTTGATAATTTGGATGAACGGCTAATCTATGGATATATATGTTATTATTTTCAGTTAGCCATGAAATGGGCTGGTACTCCGTATCCATAAAAGTAGAAATGGTGATGCTTCCTATAATTAGACTATCCATTTCTAAAAACATATAACTCACTACGATCAACATCTTTTTGAAAAGCTATTTTATTGGGATACCTTTGATTCCATTGATAAATATTATTTGCTACCATATGAACCGCACACGCTCTTGTAATATCCAAAATCTTATTTATATCGGTGCTGGTTCCTTTTCTAATCATTAAAATGTTTATTTTTGCATCAAATTTATTGTAAATTTAGCTTTAAAACTCTTAGGTATGAAGAATATTTTAGTCCCAGTTGGATCGTCGAAAAATGCAGTAAGCCATTTACAGTACGCTGTAGATTTTGCAGAAGCCTTTAACGCCAAACTTTTTATTGTACAAGTATATAATGTGTACACAAAAGCAGGTACTATGATACGTGTGGACGATATTATCCAAAGAGAAAGTAAAATGTTTTTAGATGATTTGGTATCTAAAATTGACCCAAAAAATGTTGAAATTGTTGTTAAAACCTTAAAAGGAAAATTAGTTGACACTTTAGAGTTAGCTTGTAAAGCTGCTGATATTGACTTGGTTTTAATTGAACCGAGAACCAACTCCATTAAAGATGAAGTCTATTTAGGAAAGACATCGGGTAAGATTGTTAAACAAATGGATGTTCCGGCGCTAATTATTCCTGAGGGCTATAAGTTTTCGCCAGTAAAAACCATTTTAATGGCGGTAAAATCGGCTATTATAAAAAAAGAAAATGCCTTAAACCCGTTACTTGACGTTAAAAAGAAATTTGATGCTACTTTAAATTTATTACTTGTAAAAACGCCTTTTTATAATGAAGGTGATTTTGAAGTTAAAGAGGAACTTAGTACTATTGTTGACCAAGTTACTAAAAGCGGAAACGCCACTACATTTCAAGGTGTTTTGGAGCATTTTCAATCTAACAATCCAGACATGTTGTGCGTTGTTAGAAGAAAAAGAGGTTTCTTTGTTAAAAAATGGGAAAAGAGCACCATTCTAAAAAAGGACTTTTTTAGTAAAGTGCCTGTTTTAGTTTTAAGTGGCTTAAAATAAAGACAAGGGGATGTAGCTCAGTTGGCTAGAGCGCTTGACTGGCAGTCAAGAGGTCGTCGGTTCGAATCCGATCTTCTCCACCACGAAGCGTTAGTTTTAATTATTTAAAAACTGAATACTTATAATTAACGCTTCTTTTAACGCCTTTGGTAAGTTATCTTTTGACCAAGGATGAGACCCTCCAAAAACATGATTAGCGCTTTCAATAATTTCTAGAAGGCTATTAGAATTCCAATTATTAAGATTATAAGCTTCGTCAATTAAAACACTTGTATCGGCATCGCCATGAATGATTAAATACGGTATTTTTAAATTTGAAACCGCACGTTTAATAGTTAACCGCTCTTCGTTGGCTACAAAATTTTCATAAAACTGATAAAAGTGAGGCATTTGTTGTTTGGTACGACCGTTTAATACGTATTTAACACCATCTCTTTTCCACTCTTCTAAATTTCCAATGGTAAATGTCCTTTTTCCGAAATCGCAAACACCAGCAAGACTTATTACCTTTTTAATTCGATTGTCTTCTTCAGCCTTTATAGTTACAATACCTCCAGCTCTACTGTGTCCAATTAAACTAATATTACCTGTATTAATTTCTGGTTGATATTTGGTATGATTACTTATCCAATCGATAACCGATTCGAGATCATCTAACTCTTTAATATAGTTATTATTCCCAAAGGCTTCTAAATCAGGAAAATCTATGGGTTGCTCTACCGTTCCACCATTATATGAAAAATTAAACTTTATAAAAAAGAAGCCTGCGTTTGCAAACGCTTCCGCCATTAAATCCCAAGGGCCCCAATCTTTAAAACCTTTATAACCATGACAAAATATAACCACAGGTTTTTGCCCATGGTCTTGGTTATAAAAAACATCGGTAAGGATAGGTTTTTCATGCTTTCCAGAAATAATACTATTCTTTGTTATAATCATATTTATACTTCTTTTTCGGTAAAATCTATATTCGGATTACATATTTCTATGATTAAGTTTCTTAGCTCTGTTTCAAAATTAGCTAAGGTTTCATCAGTAATTAAAGCAATTTTACTTTTAGCTGAAGACCCTTCTTTTTTACCAAATTTTAAAAACCCTTTATTCAGATTTTTAAATGATACAATTCCAGCTTCAATAGGTAAATTAATAGCTCCAGATTGATGCATCATATAAGCATATGTAAGCACTTGAAAACTCTTACTATACTTTTTATAATCTGTTGTAAGATCTTCCCAATTAGAAATTTCAACCTGGCCTGATTCTACTTTACCCGTTTTATAATCAATAATCCTGGTAATGCCGTTACACTCGTCTACCCTATCAACCTTACCATTTAATCTTACAGGATAATTAATTTCTGGGATTTTAATTTCAATATCGTTATCGGCCTCAATAGCTATAATCTTTATTTGATCTCCAGCCTTTAATGCTTTTAATTCAAGATCTAAAAAGTTATTTACATAGCGCTTAGCAATCTCATAGATAATAAGATTTTTACCTTTTGTTATATCGCCTTCCTTATATTCATTTTTAAAATGATAAGTGACTCTTTTATCTATGTCGAGTTTTAATTTTTTAACCGCTTCAGAGGTCAAAAATTCACCAACAAAAGGTTTATAAAAATCCTCTAGAGTATTATGAACAACAGTTCCTAATGTATTTGCTGCAACAGTTTCTTCAACATCATTATGTTCTCTAATTTTTAAAACTTTCTGATAATAAAAATCGATAGGGTTTCTAATATAATTGGTTAACGATGAAGGTGAAAATCCGCTTTCAGCGACTTCTATTAATTTTTGTTGTAAATCACTATTCTTTTTTACCACATTTAATTCCTTTTCAATTTGCGGAACTTGTGGTGTTATTATTTTACTATTAATTTTATGAATACCTTCTAGCTCTAGCTGTGTAATAAACCTACTTTTTTCTCCTGCAGTTAGCACATCGGCCTCCGTGTTATAAGTTATATAGATGTTTTTAGCTCGTTGCAAAAGCTTATAAAAGTGGTAGGTGTAAACAGCGTCTTTTTCCTTAAATGTTGGTAGTTTGTTTTCTAGTTTAACATCGAAAGGAATAAAGGAGTTATTGCTTTTTCCTGCTGGCAGAATACCTTCATTTACAGAGGCTATAATTACAGTTTCAAAATCTAAAACCCGAGACTCTAGCATTCCCATAATTTGCAAACCTTGTAATGGCTCGCCTTGAAAATCTAGAGTTTCGGTACTTAATAGCTCTTTATATACACTAAATAATGTTGAAATATCTTTAATGTGTTGATGCTCTTCATTTAATCGTTTAAGCTCGGTAAATAATTCGTTAAAACGGAAAACATATTCCAACTGCAATAAGTTTGATGCTTTATCCTTATCCAAATTAGCCTTCATAGCCAATACTAATTTAGATATGTTTTCTAGCGCAAATGGAATTGAATTATCCCAATTAGCGAATAATAAATCTATAACTGTATGGCATGCGGTAGCCATTTTTGATAAGCGCTCCTTGTTTAAGTAAACAAGATTATTTTTATCGATAGTCTGAATTATTAAAGCAGCATAGTCCACGTCTTCAATAAAAAACAATGGTCTGATAAATTGATGGGATATTATTTTAACAACATCTTTAAAATAAAATGAATTTGAATTGGTTTTATGCGATTGAAAAAGAACCTCAAATAACGATGTTAAAGGAATTGACTTTAAAGGAAACCCCATAGTAACATTTAAAGCATCTATACTTGATGGCAATGAATTAAGTACGGGTATTAACAAGTTTTCATCGCCCAATACTACTGCCGTATTTTTTAATGAACCGTTGTTTTTTTGCAAAGATTCTAAAATACTACCAATGTGTTTAGCCTGCCCTATGTTTTTAGGAACACCAAATACAGAAATATTTTTGTCTTTGGAATAATTATCGGCTATCCAATTAAAGGGGTTCTTTTTAAAAAACGGCCAATTATTTTTGTGTTGCCTAGTAAACAAGGCTGCATCGTGTTTTTTATTCTCCATAAAAGCACGATCGACATCCCAATAAACACTTGCTAACTTATTTTTTAATAACTCTTGAATTATGGTTTCCTCGGAAGTATTTAACGCATTAAAACCCAAAAAAACGTGATTCTTTTTAGCGTTATTCTTAATATAGTTTTTTAGATTATTAACCGCCTCGCGGTAAATTAAACCTTGATAGCCTATATTTTTGCTTAGTAAGTGCTTTGAAAACGCATTATAGTAACCATAAAGTTTTTTCCAAAAGGCTAAATAATTTTTAACAAAATCGGTTTGAGGTTCCTCTAATGACCAATGATTTAAATCTTGGATACTGCTTAAATAATCGAATATTTTTTCTTGAGGAATAAGATATCTGTCTATTTCGTTAAAATCTTGAAGTAAAATTTGTCCCCAATTTGAAAAAGACTCAAAAGAATCTGCTTGTTCTTTTTTTGTTAATTGGATATAAATGGAATAAAACTCGAAAAGAAGCCCTGTATTAGAGGTTGATTTTATCTGGGATAAATCTTCAACAAACTCTTCAATACTTAGTATTTCTGGAGCAAAAATAGTTTTCTCTACAACCTCAGCAAGCTGATGCTTTAAGAAGAGTCCTGCTCTTTTACTGGGTAGAACAAAAGTTAATTCAGAAAAATTCTGATTATCATTTTGTAAATCATTTAAAACATCGTGAATGAAAGTTGTCATTCTATAAAAATAAAAAACGCTTCGGATATCCGAAGCGTTTTTTGTAAACTTATTTGTTTAAAATTTAATTAGCTATTTCTTATTTAGCTAAGTTAATTTCTACACGTCTGTTGTTTGCTCTACCAGCTCTAGTTTTGTTAGAATCGATTGGTCTAGCCTCTCCATATCCTAGTGCAGATAATCTGAAAGCATCAATACCATTCTCAACTAAATATTCTTTTACTGAATTAGCTCTAGAATCAGATAATCTTTGGTTTAATTGATCGCTACCAACACTATCAGTATGACCTTCAACTGTAAATTTAGCTGTTGGGTATTCTTTAAGGATACCAATGATATCAGATAATACAGCAGCAGATTGTGCTTTTATAGTTGCTTTACCAGTATCAAATAAGATAGTTTTAGCATAAGCGTTAAGTGTTGCTTGAACAGCTTGAGTTACTTCAGGACAACCGTTGTTTGCAACAGTACCTTTAACTTCTGGACACTTATCATCTTTATCTAATACACCGTCACCGTCTTTATCAGCCCAAGGACATCCTTTGTTTGCAGAAGGACCTGCTTCGTTAGGACATTTATCATCAGCATCAGTTACACCGTCACCATCAGCATCAGGACAACCGTTTAATGCTTTTAAACCTGCAACTGTAGGACAGTTATCTTTGTTATCAGCAATACCATCACCGTCAGAATCAGGACAACCGTTAAGTTCAGCTAAACCAGCTTCGTTAGGACAATCATCTTTACTATCTTCGATTCCGTCACCGTCAGTATCAGGACAACCGTTGAAAGCTTCTAAACCAGCAACATCTGGACAAGCATCGTCTTTATCATATATTCCATCACCGTCAGTATCAGTTCCACCAAATTTGATAGAGATACCTGCAGTATGTTGGAAGTGTGTATCTAAGTAATCTTCAAAAGCATGTTTGTAAGCTGTTTGCACAGTTAAACCAATGTTTTCGTTAAACCATACGTTGAAACCTAAAGTTCCGTTTACAGTACCAGCACCAATTTCATCTACCCAAGTGTAACCACCACCAAGACCTAAGAAAGGATCGATAGTTGTACCTTCAAGAAAGTTGTATTTAATTGTACCATCTACACCGTAGTATGATAAATCAGATACTTCATTGGCTACATCAGGATTTACACTGATATCACCGTATTTATCAATTTTATTTAAAGATCCAGTAATTCCGAAAGAAAAACCATCGCTTAAATATTTAGATACAGAGATCGTTGATAAAGAAGGTAAAACATTCCAGTGGTCTGTCGCATTTGCAAATTCTTCTCCAAAAGACTCACTAGCGAAACCGCCTTTAGAAAGTGCTCCGTCTCCTGTAGGATAGAAATCAACTGCGTTTACCCCGATAGAAATTTGCCATGGGTTGTTTTGGTCTTGCGCATTAACGTTGCTATAACCAAGTACAAGCAACATAGCGAACAATAATCTGCTAAGATTTTTCATATTCAAAAGTTTAATTTTAAGTGTTAAATTTACTGCAAAAGTAAGTTGTTAAATGTTATTAACAAAGACAAATATATAAAAAAATAGGATAAACAAGTAGTTCGTCGATAGTTCATAATGAATTTAGATAACTTTAAGTGCTTCCCCTACACTAACTAATACCTACAACATCTTATGTAAGTCTTGTTTTACGAGGGCTGCCACGAGTTACAATACATTTCTAGCTTTACGAAAAGAACGATTAAAAAAAGAATCCTACAACAAAGCTCAGCCAAATAAAACGCATATTAACAATAGATTGACACAGTTTAACGGCATAAAACTGCTAAATAGTGGTCTATAATATCAAAACATTTAAATTTTGCCCACTACCGTACTATTTCGAACACTCCATATATACTAATACAGTTTAAACAGACTTATTTTTTCACTAAACGATAGTACGTTTCGTATTCAACACAACTATACATCCTTAACTAATATATCGTCATTTATATATACAAGAACTTTCTTTTTAACACTAATATCCATCTCTTCCAAAACATCTTGATAGGATTGTAGCTGCTGCGCATATTTTATATCTTCAGAACCCGTTTTATAATCTATAATTACAGCTTCGTTATCAGAATTTACAATAACCCTGTCCGGTCTCAAAATAATGCCATCTTTAGTAATAATATCGCGTTCATTATATATGGTATTACTTTTTGTATAAAATGCTTTTAGTTTTTGATGATTAATTATTTGCAAAACAGTGTCTTTAAGAAGCTTAATTTGTTCTTTCTGTATAGCAGAATCCTTTACAAAGTCTTCCATTACAGCATCTACATCATCTATAGTTTCAATTTTAGCCATAAGGTTATGGATTAAATTCCCTTTCTCGATAGCTTCCTGCTGGTTAGTATCCCATAATAAACCAGATTTTGTAACGACATTTATATTATGGTCTTCTTTAGCTGTTGATATAAAGGACTCTTGAGTATACGTTTCTTTTTTATTCCCAACAGGTTCCGATACCTTTTTAGGGTCCCCAAAACTATATTCAAGCTCTGAATCTTGCCACAGCCCCAAATGTTGCAGATAATTAATTAATAATCCCGAATACTTTTTATTGTTAATCTCGCCTTTGGCCGAAATATCTTTAGAAGATATAATATGTAACTGCCCTACAGGGCGCGTTAAAGCCACATACAACAGATTTATACTATCTAATTCTTGTTCTGATTGATGTTTATTAAAAATCCGTAGACCCTCTTCTCCATAATGTTCGAAATCTTTATTATAATTTAAAAGTGTACTAGAAAAACCATTATACTTCTCCTTATCTAAACTAAACCATTCTTTAGGCTCCAACTCCCTGTAAATATCTAAATCAGCATAAGGGAAAATGACCACCGGAAACTCTAATCCTTTAGATTTATGAATGGTCATAATCTGAACAGCATCCTGACCTTCGGGCGATATAATACTTAAATTATCCTTTTTCTTATCAAAATAATCCAAAAACCCCGAAACATCAGAGCCTTTTTTCATTGAAAAATCTAAAACAATGTCTAAATAAAACTGAATATAAGCGTTGGATGTTTTAACCAAACCAAAAGATCTTACAATAGTTTCGGCTAAATCGTAAAGCGGACGTTGTAATAACATGTTAGCATCTATAAACACATTATAAGTCTCGAAACTTTTAAACAACTCATCGGTTGGCAAATTAATATGTGCCGTGAAAAAATCGTGCTTTTCTTCAATATTAAAAAGTGTCGTTAAATAATTTAAAACTTGAATTTTAATGTCGTTATTTTCTGGTTGAACTAAAAGGGCCAAAACATTATTTATAAAAACAACTTCGGGCGAATTATTTATCAATAACGTTTCAGAAGAAATTATGGGTACTTTGTGTTGACTCAAATAATCTGCAATTGCAACACCCTCTTTTTTCTTCCTTACTAAAACGCAAATATCTTCCAATTTAAAACCATTCTCTAAACATGTATTTATGGTTTTTAAAACTGCTTCAGGAAACTCCTCATCCCTTTTATCTTCTTTATCTAGGTCTAAAAAAGACAGCTTAACAAACCCTTCATTTCCACTGGTAATATGCTGTGTAGAATTTTGGTAAAGGTCTTGATGATCTGCATCATTAAAAAAGCTGCTTGCCAAAAATTTAAACAATCCATTATTAAAATTCACTACAGCTTTAAAGCTTCTGTAATTCGCTTCTAAATGTTTTACAACTTGATTAATTTGAAACGGTTTGTCCTTTTCATTAAACAAATCCATAAACTGTTCCGCCTTACCACCACGCCATCGGTAAATGGCCTGTTTAGCATCACCAACCAACATGGTGCTACCGTTTATACCAGAAAGCGAGTTATCTAACAAGGGTTTTAAATTTTCCCATTGCATCACCGAGGTATCCTGAAACTCATCAATAAAATAATACTTAAACTTTTCGCCTAAGCGTTCATAAATAAACGGTGTAGGTTGTCCTGCAATCTCTTTACTAAGAATAGCATTAAACTCCGAGATTAGCATTTTATTCTGCTCCTCCTTTAAAGCCGTTAACTCAGTATTTATGGCATTTAAAACCGAAAGTGGCGTTATATTTCTATAAAAAGCTCTTAAAAACTTAACATGAAAAACATTTATTTTATTCGTTTTATATCTCAATTCTATTTCAGGTAATAAAGCATCAATGGCATTTGAGATTTCAAGCTTTGCGGTTTTTGCATAAATTTTCTGTCTTTCAATAATATTTTCCTCTAGATTATTATTGTAAATACCCGAAAACTCTAACTTCGAGGCTTTTAAAAAGTGATTTGGTAACGTGCTTCTTGAGAAGTCTTTAAACTCTAGGCCAGATTGCGCTATTAAATCGAGCACCGTTTTGGCATTTTCCACAATATCTTTTTCTACCGTAGCAATTTCCTTTCGCAATTGCACTTTAAGCTCCTTAAATTCGGCTAAGGTTTTATCTTTTAGTGTATCAATAAAAGGCAAATCGTTTTCCTTAACTAAAAGTTTAGCAATTTTATTAAAATCGAAAGCCACATCATAACTCTTATCATCATCAGCTTTTTCAACAGCAAAATCAACCAAAATTTTGGTAAGCTCATCATCATTTCCTGCTTTAGCTATTAAACTATCTACAGCTTCGGTTAATAAAGAATCTTGGTCTAATTCAACTTCAAAATTTAAAGGCAATCTTAAATCGTGAGCAAATGTTCGTATTACTTTATGGGTAAAACCATCAATGGTCGAAATATCAAAAGCTGAATAATTATGTAAAATCGTATTTAATAAATGATCCGATTTTTCTCGAAGCACATTAGGTTCCATCTGCAATTCCTCACAAAGATCCTTAAACATTGGTGTTGGCTCATTTAAAACAGCAGGATTAGAAAACGCTTTAAGCATCTCCACAATACGCCCTTTCATTTCAGCAACCGCTTTATTGGTAAACGTAATAGCTAGTATACGCTTAAAAGGCTCAGGATGGTTAGACTTAAAAAGTATTTTTAAATACTCTTTAACCAAGGTATAGGTTTTCCCGCTACCCGCAGAAGCATTATAAATACTAAAAGGATGTGTTTCCTGCATAAAGAATGATTTGTTACAATATAAAAACTATCAATGAGTTGATAACAATTAATTATTTTTTATTGACCTCTTTTATCCGTAAATTTGAATTAAAATAAATATAAATACTAAAAACAAAAAAAATTATGGCTTTCGAATTACCGAAATTAGGATATGCTTATGATGCTTTAGAGCCTCATATTGATGCTAGAACCATGGAAATACACCACACTAAGCACCACCAAGGATACACAAACAACTTAAATAACGCCATTGCAGGAACAGATTTAGAAGGAAAATCAATTAACGATATTCTAGAAAATTTAGATTTAGATAATGCCGCAGTTAGAAATAACGGAGGTGGATTTTACAACCACTCATTATTCTGGGATGTTTTAAATCCAGAAGATAGAGGACGCTTATCTGGCGAATTAAAAGACGCTATCGATGCTGCTTTTGGTTCTAAAGATGAATTTATAGCCGCATTCTCTAAAGCTGCCGGAACACGTTTTGGTTCTGGATGGGCATGGTTATGCGTACATAAAGGTGGTAAAGTAGAAGTTTGCTCTACACCAAACCAAGACAACCCATTAATGCCAGGAATTGGTTGTGGAGGAACTCCAATTTTAGGATTAGATGTTTGGGAACACGCATACTACCTAAACTACCAAAACCGTCGTCCAGATTACATTAGCGCATTTTTTAATGTAGTTAACTGGAACGAAGTAGAAAAACGTTACGCAGAAGCTAAATAATTTCCATTTAGCCTTAAAAATAACTAAGCAAATCTAGAAATAGGTTTGCTTTTTTTTTGGCGTTACCCGAGGGGTCGGGCTTTCCACTACAAGTCCTCGCACCTCCTACGTCGGGCTGTGGGCTATCCGTTGCAATCCCTAACGCGGGCATATTTACCAACTTTTAGCCGTAAAAAATGCTTTGCTTACCTGGATGGTTTCCAGAAAAGCTACTTTTTTAAAATCTCATTAACATAAATAGCACGATACTTTTCGGGATATTCAATTTGAACGCCATGTGTGCCATTTTCAAACAAAAACCATTTTTTTGATGGTGCAACTAGCGCATCAAAATAAGCCTTAGCAATCTCGGTTTCTGTAAAGTGATCGTTATCGCCATGCATAAAATAAACAGGCACTTTCAGTTCTGGTACATCACGAAAAAGATTTACATTAAGCGCCGTAGATTCCATTAGTTTTGCAGCCGGGTAATACGATTCGGGCTTATTAATCATATCTGTAAATTTTTCCTTAAAGGTTAACCCGTTATCCATAAACATACCTTTAATTAAATTAAAACCAGTATCCATTTTTATCGGCGCGTACTTAAACACAATAGTCCTTTCAATTTCTATAGCATCACTAATTTCCATACCCGGTTTATTGGTATACGGCGGCCTTCCTATTTTTTTTAATTGATTAATAGATACCGTATCGTTACGTTTTTGCGCTTCTGCCATAACAAAATCATAAGATAATATTTCCGACTCTGCTTGCTTAGCACAAATACCGCTGCCTATATACGCATGGTACAACTCCGGTTTTTTTTGAACCATAAAAGCAGCTACTGCTGTACCCCACGATAAACCTTCAATATAAATTTTATCCTTTTTAAAAGTTTTCTTTAAGTAATTTGAAACTTCCAAGCCATCATCTACAATTTCATTTAAAGTAATGGATGCATCTGGCACACTATCGTTATACGCGAGACCCGAACCTCTTTGCTCCCAATAACAAACCGTAAATAAATCTTCCAAATCAATACCAGAAAGCTTATAAATAACAGGAAAAATGGGAGCACCTGGACCACCATGAACTATTAAAAGCACAGGATTATTAACATCCTTTCCTCTAATAGTAATTCTTTGAGACACACCTCGTATTAACATATCTTCATGCATGGCAATACTATTTGGCAGCACCTCACCGTTTTCATCTAAAAAAGGCTCTTCGACACCAGAACTATTAAATTTAATAATTACTAATAAAATTAAAATAGCTCCGATAATAACCCCCAACAGAATTAATAACCATTTACCTAGTTTTTTTAATAGCCCCATAATTTCTTGATTTTCCCAATTTAATTTTCCTGATATTTTACTAACAACAAAAAATAAACACCTAGTTTTCAGTACTTAACGAATATATAGATTTTCTCCAAAAAACGCCTAACCAAATATTAAAATTCTCTAGTTATAAAACAATAAATATTAAAATCAAATAATCTAGCATGCTCAGGAATTAGTATATTTACGCATGCAAATTCCAAAAGGAAAAAAAATATATTTCGCCTCAGATAATCACTTAGGGGCACCAACCAAAGCGGCTTCTTTTCCTCGCGAAAAAAAGTTCGTAGCTTGGTTAGACGAAGTTAAACACGATGCTGCAGCCATTTTTCTTTTAGGCGATTTATTCGATTTCTGGATGGAGTTTAAAACCGTAATACCAAAAGGCTTTACAAGAACCTTTGGTAAGCTTGCCGAAATTAGCGATTCAGGAATTCCTATTTATTATTTTGTGGGTAATCATGACCTTTGGATGAATGGCTATTTTGAAGAAGAACTAAACATACCTGTTTACCATAAACCAAAAGAATTTACCTTTAACAACAAAACCTTTTTAATAGGTCATGGCGATGGTTTAGGCCCCGGAGACAAAGGCTATAAGCGCATGAAAAAAGTGTTTACAAATCCATTTTTTAAATGGCTTTTCCGTTGGTTACATCCAGATTTAGGTGTTCGAATGGCACAATACTTATCGGTAAAAAACAAACTTATTTCTGGCGATGATGATGCTATATTTCTTGGAGAAGAAAACGAATGGCTAGTACAATATTGCAAACGAAAGTTAGAAAATAAACACCTAGATTTTTTTGTGTTTGGCCACAGACATTTACCTTTAAATATCGACCTTAACGATGCATCTAAATATATTAACCTAGGCGATTGGATTCAGTATTACACCTATGGCGTTTTCGATGGCGAAAACATGGAACTTAAAGAGTACAAGTAAGCTATTTCAATAAAGCTTCAAAGGTTAATAAATCTACTTTACCATCAGGAAATAGTCCGTTTTTTTCTTCAAAAGATAAAACCGCATCTCTTGTAATGGTTTTATATAATCCATCAACTGGAATATCAAAGCCCTTCTTTACTAGTAGCTTTTGAAGTTCATAAACGAATACACTTTTTTGCCCAATCCTCAACTCAGAGATATTATTATTAAAAAGGGTAATCAATTTACTTTGTGTTTTTTCTTTTTCAAATTCAGCTTGACTGATACCTTCGGTTTCCAGCAACCTAATATTAGCATTAGTTAAACCACTATTTTTTAAAGTTTTAGACTTCACTAATTGATCTTCATAAAACTTTACAGCACCTAGTTTATCTGTATATTTAGAAATAGCCGCTAATTCCTCTTCATCATCGCTATCCGAGTTTCTTACATCTATACCATTAGCGCTCCATTGCGTAATTACGTATCCATTTAAATCTTCAATAGCCTTGTAATAATGCAACAAAAAAGACCGATCATGGTAATTTAAATCAATATTTTTATTTGTAACATACTCATATTCTGGAGGCGTAAAACGCTTGTGTTCCTTATAGGTATTGTAACCTATAGCCAACACAACAATAACTAGTAAAAATATGATAATTTGTTTCATTTTTTATCTTCGTTTTTTTGTTAGGGTAAATATAATTAAAGAAAATGACTATTCCGTAGTTTGATTTTCCCCCATATCGGCAGTTAAATCTAAATCTCGTAGTATAGGGTTTTTAATTCCAATGGCAATAACAGTAATCAAGGTCATGGTACCTCCAAAAACTACAGCAGCAACGGGACCCATTAATTTAGCAGCTACACCACTTTCAACAGCCCCCAATTCATTAGAAGATCCAACAAACATAGAATTAACCGAAGATACTCGACCACGCATATCATCTGGCGTTTTTAACTGCAATATAGTTTGACGAATAATCATAGAAATGCCATCTGCTGCACCACTAATAAATAACATTAAAACGCTTACCCAAAAAACAGACGAAAGGCCAAAACCAATCATACTTAAACCAAATATAAAAATTGAAACAAGCAGTTTTTTACCCGTGTTTTTGCTAATAGGAATGTAGGTAGTAACAAACATGGTAATAATGCTTCCTAAAGATATTGATGCATTTAAAATACCCAAACCTTGGCTTCCAACCTCTAAAATATCTTGCGCAAAAATTACTAATATGGCAACAGTACCTCCAAATAACACCGCAATCATATCTAAAGTTAAAGCGCCTAGTATCGCTTTGTTATGAAACACAAACAAAACACCAGCCTTTAAACTTTCTTTTACCGATTCGCCTATTTTCTTATTTAAAATAGGTTTCTTTTTTATTAAAAAAGTTAAGAAGAAAGCAATAACTACTAAAACAAACACAACACATAAGGTACTTGGTACTCCCATCCAACTAATAAAAAAACCACCAAAAAGCGCACCTAAAACGGCAGCAGTTTTCCAGGTGCTTGTGCTCCAAGTAGCCGCATTAGGGTATATTTTTTTAGGAACAATTAAAGCAATCAAAGAAAAGATAATTGGACCAAAAAACGAACGCATAAAACCACCAAAAAACACAAGTGCATAAATTGAATATAAAATACGATTTGTGGACCAACTAGTTATTACCATATTGGTGGTTAATAAAAAAAGGCCTAAACTAATTAGAGAAAAAGCAGCTATACAAAGTGCTAAAAGATTTCGTTTCTCTTTTTGATCTACAATATGACCAGAAAACGGCGCCATAAAAAAAGCTGGAATAAACTCGCAAGCTCCTATTAAGGCTAAACTCCAAGGGTCTTTTGTTAAGCTATATACCTGCCACTCTATTACAATAAATTGCATAGACCAACCAAAAACCAAAAACAATCGAAGCAATAAAAATATATTAAACTCCTTTATGCGCAGTGCCGCATACGGGTCGGTTTTAGCCATAATTAAGTATTAAAATCTATTACTTTTGCTTCTTAATATCCCTTAACTTTAGCTGTAAACTAATGTTACCGTTCCATTCGTTTTCATCAATAGAGTAAGCAGCACGAAATAATTTACCATCGGTAATTTTATTTATTTTTTTACCCAATCCAAAACCAATACAAACTATTTTAGTTGCCGATTCTGGCTGCGTTGCCGTTAAACGTAAATGTGTTTTATCTGCTCCAACACACTTACCATAGCCGGTATCCATTACATTTTCACTTAAAAAAACCGGAGTCATATTACTAGGACCAAAAGGCGCAAACTGCTTTAAAATTCTATGAAATTTAGGTGTAATGTCATCTAAATCAATTTGAGCATCAATTTTAATTTCAGGAGTCAATAAATCTCTATCTATGGTTTTAGAAACCTCATCTTCAAAAGCTTTTTTAAAGGCTTCATAATTTTCTGGCTCTAGCGTTAAACCTGCAGCATATTTATGTCCTCCAAATTGCTCAATATGTTCCTTACAATTTCCTAAAGCATTATAAATATCAAACCCTTTTACAGATCGTGCAGAGGCAGCCAATTTATTTCCACTTTTTGTAAATACTAGCGTTGGTCTGTAATACGTTTCTATTAATCGAGAAGCCACAATACCAATAACGCCTTTATGCCAATCTTCATTAAAAACAACAGTAGTAAGGCGGTTCTGTTCTTTTTGTTCTTCAATTTGCTTAAGAGCTTCTTCTGTAATTCGTTTATCCGTTTCACGTCTATCTAAATTATACTCATTAATTTCGGCAGCGTACTTTTTAGCCATATCTGGCTCTTCTTCAGATAATAATGTTACCGCATAATTACCATGTTTCATGCGTCCTGCAGCATTAATTCTGGGCGCTACAATAAACACAACATCGGTAATAGTTAAGGTGGTTTTTTCTACCTGATCTAAAATGGCTTTTATACCAGACCTTGGGTTTGTATTTATTACTATCAAACCAAAATAAGCCAAAACTCTATTCTCTCCATCAATAGGAACAATATCTGCACCAATGGCTGTAGCTACCAAATCTAAATACTCAGTTAAATCTTCTGCAGTTTTACCTTCTTTAGACGCTAAGGCTTGAATTAACTTAAAGCCCACACCGCAACCACACAACTCTTTAAAAGGATAGTTACAATCCTCTCTTTTAGGATCTAATACAGCTGCTGCATCTGGAATTTCATCTCCTGGCCTATGGTGATCGCAAATAATAAAATCGATACCAAGTGTTTTGGCATGCGCTACTTTATCAACAGATTTTATACCACAATCTAAAGCTATAATTAGCGAAAAATCATTCTCTAAAGCAAAATTTATTCCTTTATACGAAATACCATAACCCTCATCATACCTATTAGGAATGTATGTATAAACTAAATTATGTTTCGTTTTTAAATATGAAGACATTAAGGCTACAGACGTGGTGCCATCCACATCGTAATCGCCATAAACTAAAATATTTTCTTTATTAGCAATAGCTTTTTCAATACGTGCAACAGCCCTATCCATATCTTTCATTAAGAATGGATCGTGTAAATCTTCTAAACTTGGTCTAAAAAAACGCTTAGCATCCTCATAATTATCAACACCTCTATGAACTAATAACTTTGCAGTAATAGCATCTACCTGAAGTGCTTCTTGCAAAGCTTTAACTTTTTCTTTTGGAGGTTCTGTTTTTAATGTCCAGCGCATTGAGAGATTGCAATTTTGTTGTAAAAAGTAAACTTTATTGGTTCCTTTTTATGCTTTATGAAAATGTGTTTCTATGGTTAGTTCTGCGAATTGACGAAACATTTCCATAACGCCACAATATTTTTCAATAGATAAATCTACCGCGCGTTGTAGCTTTTTCTCGTTTAAATTATTCCCATAAAAATGAAAATGCATGGCTACTTTATCATAATACTTTGGGTGCTCATCGGTTAAATTTGCTTCGGTTTCAATTTTAAATGTATCAACCTCTAACTTCATTTTTTTAATTAATGCTGCAACATCTAAACCAGAACAACCTGCTAATCCCGATAGCATTAAAGCTTTTGGACGGTATCCCTCGCTTTTGCCTCCGTTTTCCTCTCCTGCATCAATAAATAAATTATGTCCTGATGGGTTTGTACTTTCAAACCTCATATCTCCTAACCATGTCGTGGTAACCTCAACTGCCATTTTTAAACTGTTTTTTTGTTTTATGTAAGTATCAAAAATACTACATAAAAACCTAAAACAATAATCTAAGCTTTTAAATTCATGTTTTGCAAGAATCCAAAGAATTGTAAAATACCAATCCGTTTATCATAAGCTTTTAAAATAAAACTTAACAAAAAGCACTAGGTTTAATAATTATCGCGAAGACTTTCTAAAATAAGCTGCATTTGTTTTTTAACCTCTTTAGATGATGTTTTGTAATGATTATTCATAAAACTAAATATTAAAGTTTCGCCAGAATGAGTTATTAAGTACCCGCTTAAAGAGTAATTGTTACCTACAGTTCCTGACTTCGCATAAATATACGGTTCGCTAACTCCCGAATAATAACGTTTTAGGGTTCCTGACGCTCCACCAACGGGAAATAAGTTAAACAAGCGCGCTCTAGGTAATGCTTTATATAATTTTGTTAGCACTTGCACAAAGGATGTTGGCGTGAATAAATTATACCTACTTAAACCGGAACCATCTACCCACCTAGGCTGTTGTTTTAAATCTTTTAATTGATTATTTAATATAGTATCGCGAATTCTACGAGAACTTAAAGTGTCAGAAAGCACAGAAGAAGCCATAATTAAAATCTGTTCTGCTAAAAAATTATCACTTACAACCATCATACGTTTATACAAAGAATCTGCGGGAACGTTGTAAGCTATTTTATTCAATTGTCTTCCCGAAAACTTAGAAACCTCAACCTTATTAGGTAGTAAATCTTGCCAAAATTTAGTTATTAATTCGTCATTTAAAACCATAGGTACCTCAATAGTATCTTTCCTTTTGGGATTATAATAAAACGCATTAGCGTTATAAGCTCTTCGCTTCTTAGACTCGGCAAGTTGAATGTTATTTTTTAATAGCCTTGGTGTGCTTTGTAAGCTATCTTGATTACTAATAGTTAGTACATTTCCGTACATAGGAAAACTGCTTCTTTCTGGACTAAAATAAGTATCATAATCTTCCCAAGCCCAACCAGGACCAAATTTATCATCAACTAAATTATCTAAAATTAGGTTTACCTTTTTATACGGCTTAAGCAGTTTTAATGCCGTACTATCATTAAAAAAAGGATGTAAAAATGCAGGATTTCCAACACCTTGAATAGTTATAGTATCATTATCCACCTCATATTTAAAAGCAGGAAGCTGCTCTGGTAAAAATTGCAATGCTGTAAACAAAGTAAATATTTTAGTATTGCTTGCCGGCGTAAAATATTTATCAGCATTATACTTATAAATAGTGTCGTGGTTTTTAGGGTTATACACTAACAGCCCTGTAAATTGATTGTTATAAAATGGCGATTCAAATTGTTTTGTAATGCTTTTTTTAACCGCAGCAGATTTACAACTAAATAAAAAGAAGTAAACCAAAACAAATAATATACTATTAGTCAACACTCTCATCAATAAATAATTTTAAAATAATTACACCTTTCTTTTTTTTCAAATCATAAAACTAAGGAATTCATTGTAAAATAAAGCTTTTTAACATATTTGATAAATATTTATTACCAAATTTAACGATTACAAATAATCTTTCAACAAATATTGAAAAACAATAAAAAAACAATATATTTGAATGACTAACAATTCAAACTCTATTTTATGAAGAAAAAAGCAACCCTCTCTTTTCTTGTCTTTTTTACAGCTACATGCAGTTTTATGTTTGCACAAAACATAACTGTTAGTGGTCAAGTAATGGATGCTTCTAGCGTACCGTTGCCTGGTGTAAATATTCAAGTAAAAGGAACAAGTAACGGAACATCAACTGATTTTGATGGATATTATAAAATTTCCGCAAAACAAGGTGATGTATTACAGTTTTCTTTTTTAGGTTTTAAAACCAAAGAAGCAACAGTAACAGGAACCACATTAAATATTAACCTAGAAGAAAGCACAGATATACTTGGCGAAGTTATTGTTACCGCTTTTGGTATTGAACAGAAAGAAAAATCTCTTGGATATTCTGTAACACAGGTTAAAACAGAAGACCTTAACTTAACAGGACAAAACGATGCTATGACTGCCTTACAAGGTCGTGTGGCGGGTTTACAAATATCTCAAACTTCGGGAACTCCTGGCGGTGGTGTAGATATTTTAATTAGAGGCATGTCTTCTATGAATCCTAATCAAAACAATCAACCTTTAATTGTCGTAGATGGTGTCTCTATTAATAACGATACATTTTCTGGTAATATTCTACCAACTTCTGGAACAAACTCTGCGGGCTCCGACTCTCAGTTTTCATTTTCGAACAGAGCAACTGATATAAACCCAGACGATATAGAAAGCTATAACATTTTAAAAGGAGCTGCAGCAACAGCGTTATATGGTGTTAGAGCTGCAAATGGAGCTATAATAATTACCACTAAAAAAGGAAAATTAGGGAAGCCTAAAATAGGTTTTTCTGCCAGCACAACATTTAATAATGTTAAAACTACACCAGGTATCCAATCTACTTTTAGAGAAGGACGATATGGAGCACCTTACAGAACATACACTCCAGAAACAGAAACTGGATTTACTGTAACAGGCGTTGGTAATTATAATGGACCAATGACTTGGGGTGTGCGTTACACAGACGATTCTTACACACATACCGATAACACCGTTATAGACTTAAGCAATGACCGCTTTTACAGCCCTTACGATTTATTTGATACCGGTATTTCACACACCGAGAATTTTAATATTTCTGGTGCAGATGAAAAGTTTGATTACTACATGTCGTTAGGAAACACATCATCAGACGGAACTTTACCTAACTCTGAGTTTGGCAGAATTTCTTCAAGATTTAAAGCAGGGTACCAAGTAACCGATAACTTTAAAATTGGAGCAACCGTTAATTATTCAAACTCGAGCTCTACTAAAGCCACTGGTGGCGACAAATCTGTAATGAGTGCCTTAGGGTGGTGGTCGCCTACATTCCCTATTAACGATTATTTAAATCCAGACGGATCGCATCGCGCCCTGTTTCCTGGATTTATTGATAACCCAAGATATAACGCTTATATAAGCGCATTAACAGAAGATACAGATCGTTGGGTTGGTAATATAAACCTAAACTGGAATCCGAAAGATTGGATAAACGTTAACTATACAGGGCAAATTGATAACTTTACAACGCTTATAAATAGATTTGTTCCTGCCGATTTAGATGGTGGCTCTGGAGTAAACGGCTATATTGTCGATCAAAATTATATTTTCAAAGGTTTAGAATCTAATTTACTTGTAACACTTTCTCACGATTTTTCCGATAAAGTAAGCAGTTCACTTTTATTAGGGCAGTCTATTTTAGACAATAAAAGAACAAGCTACAGAATGTACGGGCAAAGTTTAAACCTGCCTTATTTTAATCATATTAGTAACATTCAAGAAAACCAATCGATATCCAATTTTGTAACCCAAAAACGCCTTGTTGGATTTTTTGGAGAACTTAAATTAAGTTATGATGATAAACTCTTTTTATCTCTAACGGGCCGAAACGATAAAGATTCAACTTTACCAACAGACACCAACTCTTATTTCTATCCATCGGCAAGTTTAGCTTACGATATGAAAGATATATTTGGCAATAATAGCGTGGTTTCTTTTGGTAAAATTAGAGCTTCGTATGCAGAGGTTGGTAACGGAACTATTCCCGGGCAAGTTGGATTTTTTAATTACCCCGACCCAAATTTTCCTTGGGCAGGCACAGGTGGTTATGTTACCGATAGATATGTTGGTGAACCCGAATTAAAACCTGAGCGCACCAAAGGTTACGAGTTAGGTTTAGATTTCCGTTTTCTTAAAAACCGTATTAGGTTAGATTATGCATATTACAACTCAAAAGTGTACGATGCTATTTTCCCTGTAGGAACAGCACCATCTACCGGAATTATTCAATTTACCAGAAACGCAGGTATTTATCAAACATTTGGACATGAGTTGTTAATTAGTGGTGATATTATTAAAAATGATGACTTAAAATGGGAAATGATTTTCAACTTCGGAACTAATAACGGAGAAGTTGTTGAGTTACCGGAAGAAATTCCATTTTTAGATTTTGTAGACGATGTTACCGGAGCACGTATTTATTTACAACCACAAGAAGGCGATAAAATAGGAACATTATACGGCTATAAGTGGAAACGCGTAGATGGTGAAATTTTAATTGACGATGCCGGCTTACCTGAAACTAACTTTGATGAAAAAGTAATAGTTGGAAATGTTACTCCAGATTTTGTAGCATCTTTAGGATCTAACATTAATTACAAAGGTTTTGGTTTAAACTTTTTGTTTGAATGGAAAAAAGGAGGCGACAAATATACTTGGCAACGTTACCAAATGAATAGAGCAGGAACCTCTGAATACACTATGCAGTACAGAGAAAACGACACCTATGTGTTTGATGGTGTAATGGAAGACCCAGCAAATCCAGGAACGTATATTGAAAATAATACTGAAGTAGATTTTTCAGTTAGTTCCGCAACCGGGTATCAATTTTTTAACTTTACCTCTCTAGCAAGACGTAATGCCGAAGTACTACTACAAGATGCATCATGGGTTAAACTAAGAAACGTAGGTCTAACCTACAGCCTTGGCTCTGGTGTATTAGATAAGTTAAAATTAGAAAGCGTAAAACTATCGGCTAACTTAAGCAATGTGCTAATATGGACACCTTTTGATGGTTTCGACCCAGAAGGAAGCGATTATGGCGCAGGAAGTAACAAATATGGTTTTACAGGTAGAGGCATACCGCTAACCGAAAACTATTCGTTTGGTGTTACAATTGGATTTTAAAAAAAGAACTATGAAAAAATATATAAAATACTTTCTATTAATAACTATGATCTCCAGTTTTTCTGGCTGTGATGATTATTTGGATGTTAACACACCATCTGACGCTGTCCCTTTAGACAACCTTAGCATGAAGGACATTTTAGGGCCAACACTGTTTAATACAATTTATGGGTATTACTATGCAGAATTATCATTATGTAACTATACACAGTATTATGCTGGATACGGTACTGCTCCGGTGGTAGAATCTTTTAATAGTAGCACATGGAGCAATATTTACACAAAGGTATTACCAAATATTGAAAACTTAAAAGAAAAGGCAATCGCACAAGATGCGCCGCATTTTTTAGCCGTTGCTAAAATTATCACAGCAATGAATTTAAGCTTTGCGGTAGACAATTGGGATAACGTACCTTATACACAAGCTGGTAAACCTTTTGAATTTCCTGCGCCTAAATTTGATGATGGCGAAGTTGTTTACAATGACATGATTACCTTATTGGATGAAGCAATATCAGCGCTTTCAGGAGCTTCAAATCCTAAGTTTAATTTAGAACCGGGTGATCTTGTCTATAAAGGAGATGTATCAAAATGGATACGTTTAGCGTACACATTTAAAGCACGTATGCAATTACACATGATGAAAAATGGAGGTGTAACAGCAAGCGATGTTCTAAGCTCAATTAACAATGGGTTTACTTCAAACTCTGATAATTTTATACTTACTTATCCAGAAGGTGAACTTAATCCGTATTACGCCACTAATGTGCAAGCTAGAGCAACTTCAAATTATTTCCGCGCTCCAAACGATCAATTGGTAAGCATGCTAAATGGTACAACTTATCCTTTTGAAAGTGGGACCGTAGAAGTTGACCCACGATTACCAGCTATGTTTGTAAAGGAAATTAGGGTAGATGTTCCTGCACCTGATACTGATCCTTGGCGTGGCTTTTTAAACGGAGGAACAGGACAATCTTCCGATGGCGAAGCTGCAAACACCTACTATAAAGATGGTGGATATTACACAAAAGCAAGCGCACCACTAGAAGTGTTAACTTATGCTGAAGCGATGTTTATTAAGTCGGAAGCGGCATTTTTAGCAAACGGTGGCACAACAACTAGTACTGGCACGACTTCAGAGGCTTACAACGCTTACCTTGCTGGAATTAAAGGTAGCATGGAACAAATAGGTGTAGATGGTGCCGATTATTTAGCAGACACAGCCGTAGCTGTTGGCGAAGGTGGCTTAATGCTAAACCATATTATGAAGGAAAAATATATTGCAAACATTCATAACACAGAAACTTGGAATGATTTTAGACGCTATAATTTCTCTGCCGATGTTTTTAAAGGCTTAGAACTACGTTTGGAAGAGGATAATTCTGATGATGAATTTGCAGGCGAATGGATTAGACGAGTTTCTTATCCTACATCAGAATTAGATGCTAATTTTGATGAGGTTAAAGCAAACGAAAAAAGCCCAATAACACCTATTTGGTGGGCTGAATAAGCTTGAATATCCATAATAAAAAAGCCGAATAGAAATAATCTATTCGGCTTTTTTATTATTCAATTTTGAGCGTGTTTTAAAATGAGACTACATGCCATTTAAAACGTTGCATAGCTTTAAAATATCAGCTTCAGTATGTCCTGCACTTATAACTATTCGACTCATCATAGGCGAGTTTATATCTGGGTACCTAAAACTTGTTACTATTATACGATTGCTTTCTAGGTAATCATTAAGATCTTCATCTATAAAACTAAAAGCAGGATGACCTTCCATGTATTGAAATTTATTAAGCGAATCCAAGTGTTTTTTAAAAAAGGTTGTGTTATATTCTAGTTGTTTTCGCTTGGTTTTATAAATCTCTTCAGCATGAATTAAAGTAGCCAAATTAGCAGGAGAGGCAGGACTAGAGCCTCCAAAAAAGGCTGTACTTTCTAAAGAAGAGATTCTGCTTTTAGAACCAAAAATAGCACCAGCCTGAACACCGAACCCTTTTCCTAAAGAGCCACAAACTATAAGTTCCTTTGGGTTTAAATCTTTAATGGTTTTATAAACACCGCCACCGTGCTCTCCAATAATACCTAAACCATGCGAATCATCAACTACCAAAACAAGTTCTGAAAGCGGTAAGGATTTCAAGCCTTTAAAATCGGGAAAGTTATTTCCTGAAAATTCTATAGCGTCTAAAAACACAACTGGTATTTCGATTGGCTTTTGCTTTAAATGAACATGTAATGCTTCTTTTAAAGTTTGATACGTTGAAAACGATTGGCTTTTGCTTGTTGATAAACTTAACGCCGAATGTGTATTTGGTGCATAAAAAAAACCATGTTTTTTAGTATTCAAACCATGAGCCACAAGTTGCCCCGCTAAATACCCCGAAGACAAACTAATACAGGCTTCGCTTCCTACTAGTTGAGATAAATAGGCTTCAGCTTCATCATAAATAGAAATACGAATATTTGATTTACGCGATGCACCATAATTAGTGCCGTACTTTTTAATATTCTCAATAAATATATTTTGAAAATCAACATCGGTTTGCAAACCTAAATAGGCAGTACCACCAAAATAAAGATAGTTTTCCTTTTGGATTGAAATATGATTTCCCGGAAATGAATTTAAATAATAAGCCATTACTTTAAAGTTATTCCACTACCCCCTAATGTTGGAAATATCACCTTGGCATCCGGCAAAATACTTACGCCTTTCGCAATATCCTCTTTAAGTAAAAGTGCTCCGTCCATATCAACATAATCGAGTTGAGGTAATAGTTGTGCAATAGCCGAAATACCAACGGTGGACTCCGTCATGCAACCCACCATCACTTTTACGCCCATGGCTTTACCTTTTTTAATCATGCGTAAAGCCGGTGTTAATCCGCCGCATTTAGTGAGTTTTATATTAATACCGCTAAAATGATTTCCGCAAGCCTCCACATCACTTTCAACAATACAACTTTCATCTGCAATAACGGGTAAAACAGCATGTTTCATTACCTCTTTCATGCCTTCCCAATCGTTTGCCTTTAAAGGCTGCTCCAAAAACTCGACTCCTAAATCTTTTAAAAGTGGCGCATTCCTAATGGTTTCTTCTGCTGTCCATGCACAATTAGCATCAATTCTAAATACAGCGTCACTATGTTTTCTAAGCGCTTTTACAATACTAACATCGTCGTCTGTACCTAATTTTATTTTATAAATTGGCCAAGGGGTTTCTTGCATTTTAGCCACCATCTCATCTATACTAGCAATACCAATCGTGTAATTTGTAGTAGGAAAGCTATCCAGGTTTGTTCCCCAAATACTATAAAGTGGTTGGTTTTGGAGCTTTCCATATAAATCGTGAGCTGCCAAATCTAAAGCACAAATAGAAAAGTTAGTTAATCCTTTTTCCATTAAAAAAGCATGAAAAACATCGGGTGTTGTAAAGTTGAAATCTTCAATGTCTTTTAAAATGGCATTAATTTCCAACATCATGCTTTCAACCGTAATGTTATAATATGGATTTGAAGTAGCTTCGCCATAACCTGTTTTTCCGTTTAAAGAAAGACAAACAATTAAACTGGGTTGTACATCGTGAGACTCGCGAGAAATTGTAAAAGTATGCCTTAACTTTAGTTCGTATGGCTTTAAAATAACCTCCATAAATTTCTTTTTTATTAGATGTGAAGTTAATAAAATTATACCTTTGAGAATAACGAAAACTTAAATATATGCCACTAGTAACACCACTTTCTGCCGACCATGACCAAGAGACCAAAAAACTAGCCGAATTTTTTAATGAAACCTTAGGTTTTTGTCCTAATTCGGTATTAACCATGCAACGCAGACCCGCCATAAGTAAAGCATTTATAAACTTAAATATGGCTGTTATGGCAAACGAAGGAAAAGTAACTTCTGCCTTAAAACGAATGATTGCTTGGGTATCTAGCAACGCTACAGGTTGCAGATATTGTCAAGCACATGCCATAAGAGCTGCAGAACGTTACGGCGCAGAACAAGAACAACTCGATAATATTTGGGAATACCGAACACACCCTGCTTTTAATGAAGCCGAACGTGCTGCCTTAGATTTTAGTTTGGCCGCAAGCCAAGTACCAAACGCTGTTGATGAAACCATAAAAAAACGATTACACAAATATTGGGATGAAGGCGAAATAGTTGAAATGCTTGGTGTTATTTCTTTATTTGGCTATTTAAATCGCTGGAATGACTCTATGGGTACATCTATTGAAAGTGGCGCTGTTGAAAGTGGCGAGCAGTATTTAGGAAAACATGGTTGGGAAAAAGGGAAGCACATCTAATTCCTGCGAAAGCAGGAATCTCATGATAGGCGTTATTTGTTTCAATTTAGAATCAACAATTTTTTAACCCTTTCCAGAAAAGGGGAGGTTTTTATTGTTTACAACTTCAGTATGAAGCATTACTATATAACATATATCTTTTCTACATTAGATGTAAATTTTTTATTATGAATCTAAGACATAAAGACCTATATATTCCTAAAGAAAAAACAGAAGACCCATTCGCAAATTGTAAATTAGAAAGAAAACCATACGCTCAAATCCTAACACAAATAGTGTCTAACTATGCTGATGGATTCGTTCTTGCTATCAATAACCCCTGGGGCGAAGGAAAGTCTACTTTTGTGAAAATGTGGCAGCAACAACTATGTAACGAAGGCTATACAACGTTATATTACAACGCGTGGGAAAATGATTTCGAGAAAGATGTGTTAGTAGCCTTAATATCAGAACTAGCCGAGATTAAAAACAAACCAGTTAACACTTTTAACAAAGTAATTGACAAAGTAGTACCATTAACTAGTAAGCTTTTGCCTTTAATAGCAAAGCATATGGCTAAAAGAACAATTGGAGACGAAGCAACTAATTCAATAATTGAAGGAGTTGTTGAATATGGTGCTCAAGAATTAAAGGACGAAATAAAATCATATACTTCGAAGAAAAAAAGCATTCAAGATTTCAAGGATACTTTAGAGGTCTTTGTAAATGAAGTTGGAAAGGAAAAACCTGTTATATTTATAATTGATGAATTGGATAGATGTCGTCCCAATTATGCTGTTGAAGTTTTAGAACAAATTAAACACTTATTTTCCGTTCCAGGAATCGTTTTTGTTCTTTCAATTGATAAAATTCAACTAGGCCATGCTGTAAAAGGGGTATACGGTAATGACAATATTGATTCAAATGAATATTTAAGAAGATTTATTGATATTGAGTATTCAATTCCTGTTCCAAATAAGCGATTACTGTGTAATTACTTTTATGAGTATTTTGAATTTTCAGTTTTTTTTAAAACGACCTATAGGGAAAGAAGAAATAATAATGATTCCTATAATTTTATTGAACTTTCTCACAAGCTATTTAGTAAAACTAATTTAAGAATTAGACAAATTGAAAAGATTTTTGCACATGCAAGATTAGCCTTGAAATCCTTTGGAAATAAAGAAACCGTTTTCCCTAAGCTCTTTTTACTATTAATTTTTTTAAAAAACCATCACAGTAATATCTATAATAATATTAAAGTTAAAAAATACACACTACAAGAGCTAATTGATACATTTGAAAATCTACTTCCTAATAAAATCACTGACGATGAATATTCAAACCCCATTCTATATACAATAGTTGAATTGGCGGTATTTTATCACAACTATTATCAAAAAGAAAACCACCCTAAACTTAATGTTTTAAAAAAGGATAATGAACTAAAAGAAACTTTAGCGTTTAATTCAAAATTTGACAAAAGCGAAAACCAACAAATATTGATAGGTCATTATTATAATTTAAAGAGAAAATATATTCTAGAAAACCTTAATATACATTCATTAATAAAAAAAATAGACTTATTAGAACCAATAAGTTAGGTGTATTAATTTATATAATCATTAAAAATTAGTCTCCCCACCCTTTCCCTCAAAACCGGCAACACCTCAACCTCAAACCAAGGATTTTTAGTTAGCCAAAACCTGTTTCTAGGCGAAGGATGCGGCAACGGCAAATATTTGGGCAGGTAGTCTTGAAAATTATCTACAGTTTCTGTTAAGTTTTTTTTAGCTCTTTTGCCTAAATAATATTTTTGAGCATACATACCAATTAAAATAACGAGTTCTACATTTTTAAGCTCGTTAAGTAGCGGTTTATGCCATTGTGGTGCACATTCTGGTCGCGGCGGTAAATCGCCCGTTTTTCCTTTTCCGGGATAACAAAACCCCATAGGAATTATGGCGAACTTGGTTTCATTATAAAAATCTTTAGTTGAAACATTAAGCCATTTACGCAATTGTTTGCCGCTTGCATCGTCCCAAGGAATTCCCGAAGCATGTACTTTTGTTCCGGGAGCTTGACCAATAATTACAATTTTAGAATCTGGGTGTGCAGAAACCACAGGTCGTGGGCCTAAAGCTAAATGCTCTGCACAAATGGTGCATTGTTTTATATTATCGAGTAAATCTTGCATTTAGCTTTAGCTCCTAGAACTCATTAAGAAATTCAAATTGTAAGTTTTATTTCTCGGTTAACGGATTCCCTTCAAAACTTAAACCATTAAAACCGGTATTCATAAAATTTCTAATGTTTTGGTGTCCCGTTCCATTAGGGTCTTTTAAAACCTCATCAAAATAATACTGCCCAAAACAAGCTAATGTTTCGTCTTTAGAAAAACCTTGCGCTTTAGCAAAGGCAAATAATTTACAAGAGCCCGAATTTTGTCCCTCGGCATTTTCTAGAGTTCCGTTTTTAAATGCTGTAGGCTCAAATTTGTAATTTTCTTCAATAACGCTCATGGTTTCGGTAAACGCTATGGCAGTTGGGTCTTCTTTTAATTTCTTCTTGAACGATTCTAAATTCATTGTAATACTTTAAATCTATTTAACTTTTCCTCCAACAATAACAACAATTTCGCCTTTTGGAGGTTTATTGGTATAATATTCTAATACTTCTTTGGCTGTACCTCGAATGGTTTCTTCAAATAGTTTTGTTAATTCTCTTGAAACCGATACTTGTCTTTCTTCTCCAAAATACTCGCAAAAATGCCCTAAGGTTTTTACTAGTTTATGCGGACTTTCGTAAAAAATCATAGTTCTAGTTTCTTCTGCTAAAAGCAAAAGCCGTGTTTGTCGGCCTTTTTTAACAGGTAAAAAACCTTCGAACACAAACTTATCATTTGGCAATCCAGAATTTACCAATGCCGGCACAAATGCTGTGGCTCCAGGTAAACAATCTACTTCTATACCATTTTCAATACAGGCACGCGATAGTAAAAACCCGGGATCTGAAATGGCTGGTGTTCCCGCATCGCTAATTAGCGCCACGGTAGTTCCGCTTTTTAATTTTTGAATTATACTTTCAACCGTTTTATGCTCATTATGCATGTGGTGCGACTGCATGTGAGTTGAAATTTCGAAATGTTTTAAGAGTTTTCCTGAGGTTCTGGTGTCTTCGGCTAGAATTAAATCGACATCTTTTAGAACTTCAAGCGCCCTTAAGGTGATGTCTTTTAAATTTCCAATGGGTGTTGGAACTATATATAGTTTACTCATGTGTTAGTGATTGAAATGGTTAGCTTTTGGCGAGGCGCGCATCGAGCCAAAACTATGAATGAAAAGCACGACCGCGCTTTTTCTGCGCGGTAACACCCAAATATTAATTAAACTTTGCTTCTATAATGTGCATAAAACGCTCTTCGAACTCCTCTTTTCCTTCCCAATTATTATAATCTGGTTTAACCATTTGTACAATAAAGTTTTTGGCATTTTCATAGGTTACAAATGTATTTAATTGCGACAAAACACGATCGTAATCTTCACTTTTACCATCAAATAAGTGCTTAATAAATGCAATTTTATCGTTTAACCCAATGTTTAACCCGCCAATTTTAAGCTTATCATTCAAGGATTTTTTACCATTAGGAGGCACGCCGTTTTGTGAATTAGAAACAGGCTCAAAAACAGGAATGTCTCCAAACCCCGCAGTAATATCTTCTATGTTTTGTTGTTTTTCTGGTGTTTTAGGCACAAAGATATCCTCTTCGGCTGCCGCATTAGGTTGTTCGGCCTCTTCAGTTTCTTCTGGCATAAAAGCAACCATATCTTTAATTTTATTCATTACAGGCTCCATAATATCATCCTCTTCAACCGCATCAAGGTTTACATAAATTTTATCTTCAACCTCTATATTATCGCTTACTTTATTGTTGAAAGCCGTGTCTAACATACCAAAAAAGGACGAATCGTTGCCAATGGTTGGCAAATCGCCTTCAAAATTTTCGTGAGCAAATTTCATGACCGAAAGCTTCTCATAAAGCGCAGAAACCTCAGCATGCATTTTTAAAACATCTTCTTTTCCTTTTAATTTAAGAATCCTGTGTGCTATACTAACGAGTTCAGATTCAACCTTCTTCTTCATTGTTTATAAATTTTAAATTATTGCACTTTAGCCTTTTGTTTTTTTAATAAATTTACGTCACCTTTATACAAATGATAATCGACTACGAATTAGTGTTAAAATTACGAAATGTTTCTTGAAAATACAGTAAATCATAAAGAACAATTTGGATGGATAGAAGTAATCTGCGGCTCTATGTTTTCTGGAAAAACCGAAGAACTTATTCGTAGACTTAAACGGGCTCAATTTGCAAGGCAAAAAGTAGAGATCTTTAAACCTGCTATTGATGTCCGCTATGATGAAGAAATGGTGGTCTCACACGACGCCAACGAAATACGCTCTACACCTGTGCCTGCAGCAGCCAACATTCCTATTTTGGCCGATGGTTGCGATGTTGTAGGTATTGATGAAGCCCAATTTTTCGATGATGAAATTGTACGTGTTTGCAACGACTTAGCCAATAAAGGTATTCGTGTTATTGTGGCTGGCTTAGATATGGATTTTAAAGGCAACCCATTTGGTCCAATGCCTAATTTAATGGCTACTGCCGAGTATGTTACTAAAGTACATGCCGTTTGTACTAGGACTGGCAATTTAGCCCAGTATAGCTACAGAAAAAATCAAAATGAAAATCTTGTTTTACTTGGCGAGGTTAATGAGTACGAGCCTTTAAGTAGAGCAGCATATTACAAAGCCATGCTACGCGAAAAGGTAAAAAACATGAAGGTTAATGAGGTTGAAGAAGTAAACACTAAACCAAAAAACTCCAATGCCTAAAGCACAAGAAACAGTGCTTGAAATAGATTTAAAAGCGCTAAAACAAAACTTTGAACACCTAAAATCTAAGCTACAACCCAACACCAAATTTTTAGCCGTTGTTAAGGCTTTTGCCTATGGTAGTGATGCCTGTGAAATAGCCAATTATTTACAAGGTTTAAACGCAGACTATTTTGCTGTAGCTTATATTAAAGAGGGTATTACCCTGCGAAAAGCTGGTATTACCAAACCTATTTTAGTGCTCCATCCGCAATCTGTAAACTTTAAAGCCTTATTAGATTATAACTTAGAGCCTAGTTTATATAACACCAAAATTTTAAACGAATTTATAGGGTTCGCTTCCGCGGAAAAACAAACTAACTATCCAATTCATATTAAATTTAATACAGGATTAAACCGGTTAGGATTTTCAGAACATGAAGTAAACTCTATAGTTATTAAAGTTAAAGAAACTGTAGCTGTACATGTTACATCGCTGTTTTCTCATTTGGCTGCTAGCGAAGACTTAAACGAAAAAGAATTCTCTTTAAACCAAATACAAACCTTTAAAACCATTGCTGAAGGGTTTACAAATAAAATAGGTTACCAACCTATACTGCATATGTGCAATACTTCGGGCATATTAAATTACCCCGAGGCTCATTTTGATATGGTTAGAAGCGGTATTGGATTATATGGCTTTGGCAATTCTGTAAAAGAAAACCAGCACCTAACGCCAATTGCCACTTTAAAAACTATTATTTCTCAAATTCATACCATTAATAAAGGCGACTCGGTGGGCTATAATAGGGCGTATAAAAGTGAAGGTGTTTTAAAAACAGCTACGCTTCCCATTGGTCATGCCGATGGTATTGGAAGACCTTACGGTAACGGAAAGGGTTTCGTAAGTATAAATGGACAAAAAGCACCTATTATTGGTAATGTTTGTATGGACATGATTATGGTTAATATAACTAATATTGAATGCAATGAGGGCGACGAGGTTATTGTTTTTGGTAAACACGCCACCGCCGAAAACCTTGCTGCTAGTGCTAGCACCATCTCTTACGAGCTTATAACATCTATTTCGCAGCGGGTAAAACGTCTAATTATAAATTAATCAAATAGAAGATTAAACATATTGTGACTTTTTATGTAAATTGTGTCCTATTAAATACTAACTAAAAATTTAAAATTATGTTAAAAGAGTTTAAAGATTTTATCATGACGGGTAACGTTGTGGAATTTGCAGTTGCTGTAATAATGGCTGGAGCTATTGGAGGCGTTGTAAAAGGATTTGTCGATAATATTATCATGCCAATTGTAGGTCACTTCTCTGGCGGAATGGATTTTGCAGAATTAAAAATAGTTCTTGATGAGGCTGTTGTTAATGCTGAAGGTACTGTAACATCAGCGGAAAATGCTATTATGTGGGGATCTTGGGTTAACACGATTGTAAACTTACTAATTGTTGGTTTTGTTATGTTCTTGATTGTTAAAGCTTATAACAAAAGTAAAAAACCTGTTGAAGAAGCACCTGCTGCACCAGCTGGACCTTCTCAAGAAGAGTTATTAGCGGAAATAAGAGATTTACTTAAAAAATAACAAAGTGTTAATTAAATAACAACTTGTTATTTCTTGTTAAAAAGCCCTCGTTTTATTAAAATGAGGGCTTTTTTTATATTCTAAAATAGAATAAATAGTTAGTTTTGTCCACACAAATTTTTTTTAAATCTATAAAACGATGAGAGTAGCTGTAGTAGGTGCAACTGGAATGGTTGGCGAAGTAATGTTAAAAGTTCTTGCAGAACGTAATTTTCCTGTAACAGAGTTAATTCCTGTTGCTTCAGAACGTTCGGTTGGAAAAACATTAACCTATAAAGGAAAAGATTATACGGTAGTTGGATTAGAAACAGCAGTTTCTATGAAACCAGATATCGCTTTATTTTCTGCAGGTGGAGATACCTCATTAGAATGGGCTCCTAAATTTGCAGAAGTAGGAACAACAGTAGTTGATAATTCTTCGGCTTGGAGAATGGACCCAACTAAAAAATTAGTAGTTCCAGAAATTAATGCTCACGAATTAACTAAAGAAGACAAAATTATTGCCAACCCTAATTGTTCTACAATTCAATTAGTAATGGCATTAAATCCGCTTCATAAAAAATATAAAATGAAACGCGTTGTGGTATCCACTTACCAATCGGTTTCAGGTACAGGTGTTAAGGCTGTGCGTCAATTAGAAAATGAAATTGCAGGTATTGAAGGCGAAATGGCATACCCTTATCCAATTGGAAGAAATGCATTACCGCATTGCGATGTTTTTGAAGACAACGGGTACACTAAAGAGGAAATGAAATTAGCTAGAGAACCTCAAAAAATTATGAACGATAGATCGTTTTCTATTTCGGCAACCGCAGTTAGAATTCCTACCGCAGGAGGGCACTCGGAATCTGTTAATGTTGAGTTTGAAAATGATTTCGATTTAGCTGAAGTAAGACAACTTTTAAGCGAAACACCAGGTGTTGTAGTTCAAGATAATACAGCAACTAACAGCTACCCAATGCCAATTTTTGCTCACGATAAAGATGAAGTTTTTGTGGGTAGAATACGAAGAGACGAAACGCAACCAAACTCATTAAACATGTGGATTGTTGCCGATAACCTTCGTAAAGGTGCTGCAACAAACACGATTCAAATTGCAGAATATTTAATTGAAAACAAACTAGTATAATATACTTTATCAACTAAACAAACCAATTTTAGCCTCTTTAATTAACGTAAAGAGGCTTTTTTATTATAGCTTTGTAGTAAAAAAGATACTTCTCCCTATTTAATCATCATTTTTAAATTTTAAAACACCACGTGAAATATCCTTTTACTAAATCAGTTGATGTTACAGACACCTATTTTGGAGTTGAAGTTAAAGATCCTTACCGATGGTTAGAGGACGATAGAAGTTTAGAAACCAAGACTTGGGTTGAAACACAAAACGAGGTTACTAGCGCATATTTAGATAAAATTCCATACCGAGCGCAGCTAAAAAACCGATTAGAAACCTTATGGAATTACGAAAAAATTAGCGCCCCTTTTAAAGAAGGCCATTTTATCTACTTTTCTAAAAACGATGGTTTACAAAACCAAGACGTTATATACCGAAAGCAAAATGAAAATAGTCAAGCTGAAGTTTTTCTAGATCCTAATACGTTTTCTAAAGATGGTACTGTTTCATTAGGTGCCATAAGTTTTTCTAAAAATGGTAAGTTTTTAGCCTACACCATATCAGAAGGAGGAAGCGATTGGAGAAAAGTTTTTGTTATGGATGCTGTAAGCAAAACCATAATTGAAGAGGCTCTAACTAATGTAAAATTTTCTCAAATTTCGTGGTATAAAGATGAAGGCTTTTATTATTCTAGCTACGACAAACCCGAAGGCAGTGAGCTTTCGGCTAAAACAGACCAGCATAAAATATATTATCACAAATTAAGAACACCCCAAGAAAATGATGTTATAATTTATGGAGATAAACCAGAAGAAAAACACCGCTATATTTATGCAAAAGTAACCGAGGATAACCGGTTTTTGGTGTTAACCCCACGCGTATCCACATCCGGAAATAAAGTTTTTATAAAAGATCTTTCTAACCCAAATGCTGCCTTAAAAACAATAATTAACAATACAGAAACAGACACTTACCTTATTGACAATGCGGGAGACGCGCTATTTCTATTAACCAATTTAAACGCTCCTAATAAAAAGGTAGTTCGAGTAAATTTTAATACTCCAGATCCTAAACATTGGGAAGATGTCATTCCAGAAACCAATCAGGTTTTAACCATTGCCAAAAGTGGCGAGTATTTTTTTGCGCATTACATGGTAAACGCCATTTCTAAAGTAAAACAATACACATACAACGGCGAATTTATTAGAGATATTAAACTACCTGGTTTAGGCACATCAAGTGGTTTTGGCAGCAAAAAGGATGAGCTGTCGTGCTACTTCTCTTTCTCCAACTACTGCACGCCTAGTAGTATTTATAAATTCGATTTAAAAACTGGCAATTACACACCGTATTGGCAACCTTCAATAGATTTTAATAGTAACCATTTTGAAAGTCATCAGGTCTTTTATACATCCAAAGATGGCACTAAAATCCCTATGATAATTACCCACAAAAAAGGGATTAACTTAAATGGCAAAAACCCCACTATTTTATACGGTTACGGCGGTTTTAACATAAGCCTTACACCTGCTTTTAGCATAACTAATGCGGTTTGGCTAGAACAAGGTGGCGTCTTAGCTGTACCTAATATTCGTGGCGGTGGCGAATACGGTAAAACATGGCACGATGCCGGCACGAAATTGCAAAAACAAAATGTATTTGACGACTTTATCGCTGCCGCGGAATACTTAATAGCTAACAATTATACCACCTCTAAATATTTAGCATTACGTGGTGGATCAAATGGTGGGTTATTAGTTGCTGCTGTTATGACACAGCGCCCAGACTTAGCTAAAGTTGTTTTACCAGCAGTTGGTGTTTTAGATATGTTACGCTACCATACCTTTACAGCGGGAGCAGGTTGGGCGTACGATTATGGCACTGCCGAAGACAGTAAAGCCATGTTCGATTATTTAAAAGCATACTCGCCATTACACAATATAAAAAAAGGTGTTGCATATCCTGCCACACTAATAACAACAGGCGATCATGACGATAGAGTGGTGCCGGCCCACAGTTTTAAATTTGCAGCCGAATTACAAGCTAAGCAAACAGGCAACAACCCTACTTTAATTAGAATTGAAACCAATGCAGGCCATGGTGCAGGAACACCTGTTAGCAAAACCATAGCCCAATATGCAGATATTTTTGGGTTTACATTAAACAATATGGGGTATACGCTTGAAAATTAAATACTATTAATGCCTGCTAAATTTAGCCAAAGCATTTTTTATGTTATTTTTGTTAACCTATGTTACACGTAAAAAACCTAACGTTTTCTTATAACAAAACTCCTGTTTTAAAAGCTATTTCTTTTGATGCACTACAAGGCGAACATGTTGCTATTATAGGAGAAAGTGGCTCTGGAAAAAGCACCTTATTAAAGGTTTTATATGGAGAATATGATTTAGATGAAGGACATGTTTTCTGGAATGATGAAGAAATTTTAGGTCCAAAATACAACCTTGTTGTTGGCTACGATTTTATGAAATATGTGGCACAAGAATTTGACTTAATGCCTTTTATAACGGTTGAAGAAAACATAGGTAAATTCCTGTCTCGTTTTTATCCTGAAGAAAAACAAAGACGTACTGACGAATTACTAGAAGTTGTCGAGCTTACTAAGTTTGCAAAAACAAAAGTAAAAACACTTAGCGGCGGTCAAAAACAACGTGTTGCCTTAGCACGTGCTTTAGCCAAACAACCCGAAATTATTTTGCTAGACGAGCCTTTTAGCCATATCGATAATTTTAAAAAACAAAGTCTTCGTAGAAGTGTTTTTAAATACTTAAAAGAAAATAATATTACCTGTGTTGTTGCCACGCATGATAAAGAAGATGTTTTAGGTTTTGCAGACCGTATGATTGTTCTAAATGATCATAAAATTGCAGTTAACGATTATCCCGAAACACTTTTTAAAAACCCTAAAACACCTTTAATTGCATCCTTTTTTGGCGAATTTAATGTCCTTAACAACAAAATAATTTATGCTCATCAATTAAGAGTTGTAGATAAATCAGATTTGAAGTCTACGGTTAAACGATCTTTTTTTAAAGGCCATTATTATTTAATTGAAGCCGAATTAAACGGCAAACACGTGTTTTTTGAATATAGCAAACAGGTTAGCGTAGGCAGCACATTATTCCTAAAAATAATCGAAGATTAAATAGAACTCTATACATGTTTGCTAAAAGAACTTTAAATGACAATGAATTAGCTTTTGTTTCTAGCCAAATAAACAGAACCAAAAAACTATTATTAGGCATGTTCGTTATACTTGCTGTAATAATTACTATTGTTGCCATTGTAATTTACAGCGAAGAAGACGAAAATCATGTCGTTATTAATATCATGTTTGGCGTTTTAATAATGCTCTTATATGGTATTAATTGGTTTGTAAAAGGCTACAAAGAACATGTAATAGATCCTACAATATATAAAGCAACTGGTTTTTACAAACGTATTTATGAGCAACACGGAAAAAACGGAAGGTATTACGACACTATAAACGGAGCTAAAGTAAAAATACCATGGCATTGGCGTAAATACTTAAAGTCTCTAAAAAACGAATCCTTTAGCTATGAGTATATTGTTAGAGATGGCGTTGTGGCTATTAATGAAGGCGCTTCACGTTATATCGTTTCTATTAACGACACCTTGTCTTTAGATTATGAAATTAAAAATGGTCTTAAAAAAGCCAAACCACTTTCATTTTTAAACATAGTAAGCGTAATATTAATTATTCCTGTAACTATAGCACTTTTTGCGAATAGAGATATAAAATACCTTAAAGACATTTGGCAACTTACGCAAACAAAGGAAGACATTGTTATTTTAAATAATGCCGATGAACTAACTACACTTCCAGGATCAAGGTATATACAACTAAATAACGCTTGGGTTTACCAGATTAAACGCCCTTACGATTTTAATGGAGAAAACTATGTGCTTTCTCAAGCAGAACGCGACCACATTTACAACAACCCATCTTCTGGCGCGTACTATCGTTATTATTTTAACCCCATACACCTTAAAAAGCCAGATAAAGAAAGCTTCAAAACTCAGCTAAAAAAGAATATGGATAAATTCGGGTTTAAAAAAAATATAGATTCTAGCCTTTGGGAAAAATCTATGGATCAAGCCTTTAAACTACAATTAAGAGATTTTAATAACCGGTTATATAAAGCCAAAAGACTAGATTCCATTTTAAACGTTTTAAAACCCAAAACACCCCTTTTTAAACTTTACGACAATTGTTTTAATACACCCGAAGAAAGCACCTATTCTATTAAAGCTAGTTTAGAAAAAACATTTGTAGTTCGTGGTTTTTATAACCCAAAAACTAAAACCATTTTAAGTTTTGAAGAACAAGATAAAGTAAAAAAAGACCTTAAAAACATTCTTGTATTTGTTGGTATTTGTGCATTACTAGCTATGGCTTTTTTAATAACAATTTTTAAAATAATAAGAAATACTATTATTAAAAGAAACCTTGTAGAAGCTCAACTAAATACTTTTTCTGGACCTGAAAGAATAGAGCGCTAAATTAGCTTTACAACACCTCTTTAACAACAAACGCTATGCCTCGAAAAGCAATAGACTCATTAACCTCTTTCCCCATTAATAACTGCCCAATAGGCGTATTAGGAGAAATAGCATAAAATTTGTCCTTGTTAACTGTTAATTCTCCTGCACTAATAGCTATATAATAATTAGCTTTTGTGGTATATACTGCACTTCCTAAACCAATTGTTTTAGAGTTTTTTTCGGTACTAATTTTAGACAATGCTTCTTTAACCTTCACTATTTCGGCCAGTTGATTTCCTGCTTTTTCTCGCTCTAGCTGAAGCATAGCACGACCGGTTTCATGCTTATCGCCAGCGCTACTTTTAGTTTCGCTAGTTAAGGATTCTTGAATTTCGTTAATGGTTCTTTGGACCGTTAACAGTCTGTTTTCAATAAACTGAAAACAGGCGTTATATAGGTTTTGCTTTATATTTAGAGGACTACTCATTTGTTTTAAAATCTAAGGTCCCAAAATAAACCATTTGTTTTACAATCCAGTTTTTTCTAGAGTTTATATAAGTAGTTGCTGGATGTGCAATGTATTTACGCGGATTTGGTAAAATAGCAGCAATTGCTGCGGCTTCTTGTTTAGATAATTGGGATGCTGGTTTTTTAAACCAATATTGCGAAGCGGCTTCTATACCGTAAATACCATTTCCCATTTCTATACTGTTTAAATATACTTCTAGAATACGCTGCTTAGTCCAAATTTTTTCTATTAAAAACGTAAAATAGGTTTCCAAGCCTTTGCGCAACCAACTACGCTGTGGCCATAAAAACACATTTTTTGCCGTTTGTTGACTTATGGTACTTCCGCCTTTAATTGCGTTTCCTTTTTTGTTGTTTTCGTATGCTTTTTCTATGGCTTTTAAATCGAAACCATTATGATTTAAGAATAATTGGTCTTCGCTACAAACTACAGCCAATAGAGCATTTTTTGAAATATTTTCCATAGCAACCCAATCGTGTTTCCAAACTATATCTTGACCATTTTGATATTGCTCGATACTTCTATTAACCATTAATGGCGTAGCCGGAACGGGCGCCTTTTTATACAAGAAAACCGTGACTACAGAAAGTACTACCAACCAGAAGATCGTTTTTAAAACAAATCGAAAAAATCGTTTTAGCAAACTCTCGCTATGCTTTTTATCTTTTAACGCCATTATACCAATTCCGCTAATTCTTTACCTATTAAACTACCAATTGCAACACCCATACCGCCAAGTCTTACACCACAAAACACATTAGTGCTTAGTTGCTTTACAACGGCTTTTTTTTGGTTGCCAACACCCATAATGCCGCTCCATCTGTTTTCAATTTCAAAAGCTGTTTCTGGTAAAATGATTGTTTTTAAAAGAGTTTCCAAGTGGATTTGTATTAAGGTTGTTTGTTTAAACTCGGTGGTTTCTTCGGTTTTAAAATCTAAATTTCGGCCACCACCAAGCAGAACTCTATTGTCTATATTCCGAAAATAATAATAGCCTTTATCTAAATGAAACGTGCCTTTTAGTTTTAAATTATTTATGGGTTTAGTTATTAGCACTTGGGCCCTTGCTGGCTTTACATGTTCTTTGATTAACTGTGATGCAAATCCGTTGGTAGCAATAAGAAGTTTTGATGCCGAAAACTCAAACTGATTGGTTTTTATTTTTACCGAATTGGCAACTTCTAAAAACTGCTCCACTTGCACATTATTTAAAATTTTGATGCCTTTAGAATTCACTTTTTCCAATAAGGCCTCCATCATTTTTCCGGTATCTATTTGCCCTTCAAGCTTATTGAAAACATATTGGCTATTTATATTTTTGAAATTGAAACTATTGTGTGTTATACTGAAAACATCGGTTTTAAAAAGCGGTTTTAGCCATGTATTAATGGCTTCTCTTTTAGATATACAGTCTTGAAATAGGGTTTTATTTGAGTTTAAAAACAACTCGTAACCGCCTAATTGCTTAAAATTAATTAGCTGGTCGCCTAAGGTTTGCCTTAATACGTTTAAGCCCTTTACACGCTTTTGAATGAGTTGAAGGACGTCTGCCTTGGAATGTGTTTTTAAATCGTCTAGTATTTCGCTTAGGCTTCCAAAACAGGCAAATCCTGCGTTTTTGGTACTGGCACCTTGTGGCAAGGTTCCTTTTTCGAGGATTAGAATTTTGGCTTTTGGAAACTTAGCTTTTAATTGTAAGGCACAGTTAAGACCTACAATACCACTACCAACTATGCAGTAATCGATATTTGAGAGCCATGATTTTATTTCCCAATATGAAAGGTTCATGAAGCTAAGTTATAATTTTTAATTGAAGTTTGAGTCTACGCTATGCCTTTTGAAAATTTAAGAAAGTTTACTTAACACCTTGCTTACCCCTAACTTATTTGAAGGAAAATTGTAATGGATTTGAATAGATTAAGAGTGACTGCGCACTGATGACTGAAAACAGCGGACTGGCCCGCGTTAGGGATTGCAGAGGAAAGCCCACAGCCCGACGAATGGAGGTGCGAGGACTTGTAATGGAAAGCCCGACCCTTGTGGTAACGCCATAAAAAAACTCCGAAATTGCTTCCGGAGTTTTATTTATTTATTCTTCTACTTGTTTTTCCATTTTAAAGTCTTCCATAAATTTAGTGGTATAATTACCTGCTAAATAATCTGGATGATCCATAAGTTGCCTATGGAATGGAATGGTAGTTTTTATGCCTTCTATAACGAACTCGTCTAAGGCACGTTTCATTTTATTAATGGCTTCTTCTCTGGTTTGCGCCGTTGTAATTAACTTAGCAATCATAGAGTCGTAGTTAGGCGGAATGGCATAACCTGCGTAAACATGCGTATCTAAACGTACACCATGCCCTCCTGGAGCGTGTAATGTTGTAATCATTCCTGGTGAAGGTCTGAAATCATTATACGGATCTTCGGCGTTAATTCTACATTCGATAGAATGTAATTTTGGGGTATAATTTTTACCTGAAATTGGCACGCCTGCTGCTACAAGAATTTGCTCGCGAATTAAATCGAAATCAATTACTTGCTCTGTAATAGGGTGCTCTACCTGAATACGCGTATTCATTTCCATGAAGTAGAAATTACGATGCTTATCTACCAAAAACTCAATGGTTCCTGCGCCTTCGTATTTAATATATTCTGCTGCTTTTACTGCTGCCTCTCCCATTTTTTTACGAAGTGCGGTTGTCATGAATGGAGACGGTACCTCTTCGGTTAATTTTTGGTGACGACGTTGTATCGAGCAATCTCTTTCTGATAAATGACAGGCTTTTCCGTTAGAATCGCCTACAATTTGAATTTCGATATGTCTTGGCTCTTCAATAAGCTTTTCCATATACATATCGTCGTTTCCAAAGGCTGCTTTAGATTCTTGTCTTGCAGAATCCCAAGCATCTTTAAGATTTTCTGGTTTGAAAACACCACGCATACCTTTACCTCCACCACCGGCAGAAGCTTTAAGCATAACAGGATAGCCGGTTTCTTCGGCTAATTTTTTACATTCCTCAAAATCTTTTATTACACCTTCACTACCTGGTACACATGGTACTCCGGCAGCTTTCATGGTTTCTTTGGCGTTTGCCTTATCTCCCATTCTATCAATCATTTCTGGAGATGCTCCGATAAATTTTATACCGTGCTCTTCACAAATTTTTGAAAATTTAGCGTTTTCTGACAGGAATCCGTAACCTGGATGAATGGCATCTGCATTAGTAATTTCTGCTGCAGATATAATATTAGACATTTTTAAATACGACTCACTACTTGCTGGTGGTCCTATACAAACGGCCTCATCGGCAAACTTAACATGCAGACTCGATTCGTCGGCAGTAGAGTATACCGCCACCGTTTTAATGCCCATTTCTTTACAGGTTCTAATAACACGAAGTGCTATTTCTCCTCTATTGGCAATTAATATTTTTTTAAACATACCTTTAAAATTAAAAATTACAAATTCCAACCGCCAAATTCCAAATATTGGATTTCGAGATTTGTTTATTGGAATTTTTAATAGGTTATGATGGGTCTACTAAAAATAATGGTTGATCGAATTCTACCGGAGAAGAATCGTCTACTAAAATTTTAACTATTTTTCCTGAAACTTCAGATTCAATTTCATTGAAAAGTTTCATGGCTTCAATAACACAAAGTACATCACCTTCGCCAATAGTTTGACCTACCTCAACAAATAAAGGTTTATCTGGAGCTGGTTTTCTATAAAAAGTACCAATTATAGGTGATTTGATTGTAATATATTTTGAATCTTCTGAAGCTGGAGCTGCTGCGGCTGCAACTGGTGCGTGAGCTTCGGCAACTGGTGCTGCAGAAATAACTGGTTGTGGTTGTAATTGAGTAGCAGGAACCTGATGCACTATTGTAGTGTCTGAATCTGATCCTGTTCTAATGGTGATTTTTATATCGTCCATTTCTAATTTAACCTCACTTGCACCAGATTTGGCTACAAACTTAATTAAGTTTTGAATCTCTTTAATATCCATATTATTACTAATTAGTTAGTGGTTATTATTTTGAATTATAGGCCCATTTTAAATAAATGGCTCCCCAATTGAATCCTCCTCCAAAGGCTGCAAATATAACATTATCTCCTTTTTTAAGTTGCGATTCGTAATCATTTATAAGTAAAGGTAAGGTTGCAGATGTAGTATTTCCATACTTTTGAATATTCATCATAACCTTACTATCATCTAGTTCAATACGTTGCGCGGTGGCATCAATAATACGTTTATTTGCTTGATGCGCAGCCAACCAATCTACAGTATCTTTTGTTAAGTTGTTACGCTCTAAAATTTTAACAGCAGCATCAGCCATATTAAACACAGCATTTTTAAATACTGTTCTTCCTTCTTGAAAAGCATATTGCCCGCCATTTTCTAAAATCTCTGCAGTTAGTTTGTGAGATGATCCTCCGTAAGTGGCCTGTAAAAACTCTCTACCAGTACCATCACTTCTTAAATACTCATCTTGCAATCCTAAGTTTTCGTCGTTAGCTTCGAATAAAACAGCTCCTGCACCATCGCCAAAAATAATACATGTTGCTCTATCTTTATAATTAATAATAGACGACATTTTATCGGCTCCGATAAGCAATACGTTTTTATATCGACCTGATTCAATATAACTTGCAGCTACAGACATTCCGAATAAAAAACTTGAACATGCGGCATCCATATCAAAAGAAAAAGCATTAGTTGCTCCAATTTCTGATGCTGTGTATGATGCTGTTGAAGCGGCTTTCATATCTGGAGTTGCAGTGGCAACGATAACAAGCTCGATTTCTTTTGGGTCAATCCCTTTTTTGTTTATTAAATCTTGTGCTGCCTTAATAGCTAGGTACGATGTTCCTTTTCCGTCATCTTTAAGAATGCGACGTTCTTTGATCCCTGTTCTAGAGGTAATCCATTCATCGTTTGTATCAACCATCGTTTCAAGAATTTGATTGGTTAATACATATTCTGGCACATAAGCGCCTACAGCTGTAATGGCTGCTGAGATTTTACTCATACCTTTTAAGTTTGTTTGACCAAAAAATCGTTAAAATTGGACAAAAACATCCAATATTTTAGGAAAACTACTAAATTTTGGCCTAATAATATACAAATTACGCGTTTTTGTGATTTAGAAAAAGTATTTCATAAAAAAAACGCTCATAAATGAGCGTTTTATATATGCATGCATAATATAATTATGCTACGTTTTCTACTTCTTCAGAATTGTCAATTAATACTTGACCTCTGTAGTATAATTTTCCTTCATGCCAGTGCGCTCTGTGATATAAATGAGCCTCACCTGTTGTAGGGCATGTAGCAATCTGTGGCGCAGTTGCTTTGTAATGTGTTCTTCTTTTATCTCTTCTTGTTTTCGAGATTTTTCTTTTAGGATGTGCCATTTTATATGTTTATTTATCCGTTAATAATTTCTTTAATGTATTCCAACGAGGATCTGTTTCCTCTTCTTTGTCTTTCTTATCTTTAAGCTTTGGGCTTAATTCTTCTAATTTTTCAAGTATCTCTGAATCCAATGTACCATCTTCAACTCCTGGGTGAATCCTTTTAATTGGTACAGCAAGTATAATTAACTCATAAATATACTGCTGAATGCTAACTTCGTAAGTGCCATGAGGTAAAATTAAAATATCAATATTTTCATCATTATACTCATCGCCAAACTTAACAACCAAGTCAAATTCATTTTCTACAGATTGGTTAAACGGCTCATTTGTTAAATCGCAGTTTATATTAACCCATCCAGAAATTTTAAAATGTAACGCTAATAATGTTGATTTTTTATCTAACTCCAGATCAACATTAATGTTTACGTCATTAAAATCTTCATACTCAAAATGTTCAAAGAACGCTTGCTCAACTTTGTACTCAAAATGATGTTTACCTACTTTTAATCCCACAAATGGGATTGTAAACTCTTTTAATAGCTTCATAACCGCATCTATTTTGAGCCTGCAAATATATAAATTTTTATTTACCTAGCACGAGTTATCAACATTTTTTTAATTATGTTTTTACAGGCTTGTTTTTATTAACTTTTTAACTAATAATCAACCAATTAACGATGCACTTTTCTAGGCGCTTTCTTTAATGGATTTGCAGTGAGTTGTTCATAACTCATCCTGTTTCTATAAATACTAATAGCGCTAAATACTGCTTCCTTAAATGAATTTTCGTCGGCAACCCCTTTACCTGCTATCTCGTAAGCTGTACCGTGATCTGGCGATGTTCTTACTTTGTTTAATCCCGCAGTGTAGTTAACACCTTGACCAAAAGACAGCGTTTTAAAAGGTATTAAACCTTGATCGTGATACGATGCTATAATGGCATCGAAATTCTTATAATTATTAGATCCAAAAAAACTATCGGCGGCGTAAGGACCGTAAACTAATTTACCTGTATCCTTTATTTTTTTAAGTGTTGGTCTTAATACATCGTCATCTTCAGTACCTATTACACCATTATCTCCGGTGTGCGGATTTATACCTAAAACAGCAATTTTTGGTCTTTCTATTTTAAAATCTTTTTTAAGCGAGTTGTAAACCGTGCCTATTTTTTGCTCAATTAATTCTGGAGTTATATGAGTCGCTACATCTTTAACAGGTACATGATCGGTTAATAAACCAACCCTAAGTGTATCTGTAATCATAAACATTAAACTTTCGCCTTCTAGTTCTTGCGCTAAATAATCAGTATGTCCAGGGAATTTAAAATCTTCCGACTGAATATTATGCTTATTAATAGGCGCAGTTACTAAAACATGAATTTCATTTTCCTTTAATGCCTTAGTAGCAGCTTCTAAAGATTTAATCGCAAAATTTCCAATTTTAACATCTTCTTTTCCAAATTCAATTTTAACAGGCTCATTCCAACAATTAAGCACATTCACCTTATTATTAACAATCTGACTTATATTATTTATTATGTTGAAATTAATTTCCGACTTAAAATGCGTTTTAAAAAAAGTCATGGCTTTTGCCGACGCAAAAATCACAGGTGTGCAAAAATCTAAAAACCTTGGGTCTTCAAAAGTTTTTAAAATAATTTCTCCCCCAATTCCATTTAAGTCACCTATAGATATACCTACAATTATATTTTCTTCTTCGTTCATTAGAAATGACAACTTTTGTTCGTAATTTTGAAACTCTTATACTAGCGCAAATTTAACCAAATAAACAAACAATACTATGTTTACGGGAATTATTGAAAATATTGGTGTGGTTTCAGATTTGAAAACCGAATTAGAAAACCTTCATATAACTATTAAAAGCACCATTACTCCTGAACTTAAAATAGACCAAAGTGTAGCACATAACGGCGTTTGCTTAACCGTAGTTAAAACAAATAACGACGAATACACAGTAACGGCAATAAAAGAAACGCTTGACAAAACAAGTATTGGAACACTTAAAGTAAATGATAAAGTAAACCTTGAACGCGCCATGAAACTTGGCGATAGATTAGATGGTCATATAGTGCAAGGCCATGTAGACCAAACAGCCGAATGTATAGATATTAAAGAAGAAAACGGCAGTTGGGTATTTACATTTAAATATGATAGTACGTTGAACAATATTACTATTGAAAAAGGATCGATAACAGTTAACGGTACAAGTTTAACGGTAGTAAACTCTAAAAAAGATACCTTTAGCGTAGCTATTATACCATTCACTTATAATCACACAAATTTTAACACTTTTAAAATTGGCACACTTGTAAATTTAGAGTTTGATGTTTTAGGGAAATACGTTGCAAAACTTGTTAACTTAAACAAATAGTTTGTTAGCCATGTTTGTTTGAAGACAAAAGCTTTTTACCACCATATATCATGGCAAAAACAACACCTACTAAGATTCCTCCGTCAATAGGAAGACCTGGTGGTGGTGGCGGTCCTGGAACAGGAGGCGCTGGAACGGACTGAGCTGCACAGACAAAACTTATTAATACAAATAAGATTGAGGCAAAAATTCTTTTATTTTGTATTATCATTGGGTTGCAAATGTATAAAAAAAAGCGAGCTAGCAAAATATATTTCTTTGAATTGACTTAAAAACATCCATGAAAACACCAAAAACATCGATGAAATGCTTATTTTCTCAGTCTTTTCATTAACATTCTGTAAGAACATCGAAAACATATTAAATAAATAGTTTCTCTCACTTTTTATTTACAGCGTAAATATATGTATTTTAACGTAAACCAAAAAGAATATTACACCCTTACTAATTAAAACATTACATATAGGATGATGCTCTTTACATTTTGGTACGCCAAAAACAACATGATAGTCCGACTAAACTGTTTCACTACTATTTTTAACGCTTAAAAAGTAGAAATATTTTAAACGACCGCTCTATTGATAAAAGATGAAAAGCATTAACAGATAAATTATATAATAAGAAGGATATGGAAAATGATGAAACCGTAGATAAAAAAATAAAGCCTATCTAAAGCAGAGAAAACTTAATGTTTACAAGTAATACAAAAAAAGCCTTTCAAATACATGAAAGGCTTTACAATTTCTAAGTGGTCCCACATGGACTCGAACCATGGACCACCTGATTATGAGTCAGGTGCTCTAACCAACTGAGCTATAGGACCGAAATTGGAGTGCAATATTACTACTTATTTTAATTGTTAGCAAGAAAAATTATTGCTTTATCTCTTGACACAATTCAATTAACACCCCGTTTGCTGTTTTTGGATGCAAAAAAGCAACCAACTTATTATCGGCACCACGCTTTGGTGTTTCGTTTAATACAATAAAACCCTCTGCTTTAAGTCGCTTAATCTCAGACACTATATCATCAACATCGAAAGCAATATGATGGATGCCTTCGCCTTTTTTTTCTATAAATTTTGCAATAGGGCTGTCTTTTTTAGTAGCCTCTAATAATTCAATTTTATTTTCGCCAACCTTAAAAAAAGATGTGTTTACACCTTCACTTTTTACTTCTTCGGTTTTATAATGAGCTTTTCCAAATAGTTTCGAAAACAAATCATTCGAATCTTTAAGGTTTTTTACGGCTATTCCTATATGTTCTATTTTATTCATCGTTAATTGATTTTCTTCATTTCCGCGAAGGCGAAAACCTTTTAAAAACAGTCTTTTTGTCATTCACTTTAAAAAGGGAAATCTCTAAATTCAAACTAAAATCCATATCAAAATACGAAAATAGCGCACTAAAAGTAACATAATCTTTAAATAACCGTTATTTTTGCAATCTAAACCTTTAATGGGTATTAAATAATGAGCGACATAGAAGAAAGTCAAAGACAAAAGAAAATAGGATCTGTATTACAAACCGACTTAGTTGATGTATTACAAAGAGCTGCCACAGAAGGCGGTATGCGTGGTGTTTTAATATCTGTTTCTAAAGTAAAAGTTACTGTAGATTTGGGCGTTGCAAAAGTTTATTTAAGCATTTTCCCTAATAATAAAGCTAAAGAATTACTAGAAGGTATTAAGTTTAACACACCTGCAATTCGTCATGAGTTAGCGCAACGTACCAGACACCAACTGCGCCGTATGCCTAATTTAGAATTTTTTATTGACGACTCTTTAGAATATATAGACCAAATAGAAAAATCTTTAAAAGGAAAAGAAAACCCAATAAAGGATCCTTCTATATTAGATAAAAGAAAAAAACATTAAGTCTTACATTACCTTTTTAATGGTTTGTTTTAACATTCATTTTGTAATTATAAATTCATAATATTACAATTATGAATGTTTCTCTGTACATAGCAAAACGCTACCTCCGCTCTAAGAGTTCTAACAACGCTATAAACTTTATAACTTATATTGCTATTATTGGCGTTATTTTGGGGTCGGCATCGTTATTTGTTGTGCTTTCCGGATTTGCAGGCTTAAAAGATTTTACACTACAATTTACTAGCCAAGTGGATCCAGATTTAAAAGCTGAAACCACACTAGGAAAATCATTTGTTTTAACAGAAGAAGAAACCCTAAAACTCGACGCTTTAAGAGATATTGCCAGCTACTCGAAAATTATAGAAGAACGCGTTTTTTTAGCGGTCGATGATAAAAATAGCTTTGCTGTTATTAAAGGTGTCGATGAACATTTTCAACACGTTGTGGCTATCGATTCGACGTTGGATCATGGCAGTTGGTTTGAGCAAAAATCGAATCAGCTTGTTTTGGGCTGGGGCATTTCAAACAGTTTATCATTAGGAGTTTTAGATTTTAGCAAACCAATTTCGGTTTATGTTCCTAAACCCGGAAAATCGCAAATAACACCTACCAAAAATGCATTTAATACCGTAAAAGCTATTAGCGTGGGTGTGTTTAATATTAACGAACAGTTAAACGACGCTTACGTTTATGCGCCAATAGATTTAGCTAGAAACTTACTAAATTATAAACCCAATCAATTTACAGCATTAGAGTTTAAGCTAAACAATGGTGTAGATGAAACCCAAGCCAAAGCAAACATAAAAGCAATTTTAGGCGACAAAGTTATTTTAAAAAACAGAGCCCAATTAAACGACGCCTTATATAAAATGTTAAACACCGAAAATTTAGCCGTTTACCTCATTTTTACACTTGTATTGATAATTGCCTTTTTTAACGTAATTGGGTCCTTAATTATGATGATGCTGGACAAAAAACGGAGCTTAAACACCTTGTTTAACATAGGCGCCACAGTTAAAGATATTAAGAAAATATTCTTTTATCAAGGTAGTTTAATGAGTATTGTAGGTGGTATAATTGGTTTAATTTTAGCGCTTATAATTACTGGTTTACAAAAAGCATTTAGTTTAGTTATGATTACCCCAACCCTAGCTTACCCTGTTACCATAAAGTTTGAAAACATTATTTTAGTGTTTCTAACCATTTCTGTTTTAGGTGTGGTAGCCTCAAAAATTGCATCTGCGCGAATAACAAAAAGCCTTGTTAAGGGTTTTTAATAGCTAAACTTACACGAGTCTTCCTATAATCTCTAATAGCTTTAATCATACTATTAAAAAAGAGTTAAATCAACTAAAAAAGTATTGTGTTTGGTGTTTTTTTTATAATTTAAATACACGAAACCAAAATGATATTTTCAACCTCAAACACAAAAACTTATGAGCTTAAATAATAAAGCAATTATTGTTACAGGAGCATCGAAAGGTATTGGTAAAGAGATTGCTATTCAATTAGCGAAAAACGGAGCTAAGGTAATAGTTAACTATTCTGATAGTGATACCGAAGCCCAAAACACCGTAAATACCATAATAAAAAATGGTGGTACAGCTGTTGCCATTAAAGCAGATGTTAGTATTAAGGCAGATGTTACTCATTTATTTGATAAAGCTATTGAAACCTATGGAAAGGTTGATGTATTGGTTAATAATGCTGGCATAATGATATCTAAATTAATTAAAGATAGTTCTCAAGACGATTTTACAAACCAATTTGATGTAAATGTACGTGGTGTTTTTAATGCCTTACAAGAGGCTGATAGTAAATTGGCAGATAACGGGAATATTATAAATGTCTCGTCGAGTACTACAAAATTAATGTTTCCTACGTATGGTATTTACTCTGCAACTAAAGCTGCTGTGGAGCAAATGACACGTGTATTCTCTAAGGAAATTGGCCGTGGTATTTCGGTAAATGCTATTGCTCCGGGCGCTACAGAAACGGAATTGTTTTTAAAAGGGAAATCGGATGAATTTATTGATAGGCTAAGTAGCATGAATGCTTTTAATAGGCTTGCAAAACCTATTGATATTGCTAATGTGGTTGTGTTTTTAGCCAGTGATGAATCGAAATGGATTTCTGGACAGGTTATTGGTGCAAACGGCGCTTTGGTTTAAAAACTACTTTAGCAGATTGGTGCAAAAGCGATAGTAGCGGCATCCTTTTTTTGCTGTCATAAATGGCAAAAAAGACCTGCCTGCCGGCAGGCAGGTATAGCGCGGTGGCTTGCCATTTGCTATAAATAGAAACAAACTACTCCGTAAATTGGTGGCCTGCAAATTTTTCTAGAACCTCATCGAAGGCTGCAAAAACATCTTCGGAATGATCGGAAGTTACCATTTTCATGCGGTATTCCTTAAAATGTGGTATGCCTTTAAAGTAGTTGGTGTAGTGGCGTCGGGTTTCGAAAACGCCTAAAACTTCGCCTTTCCAGTCGATAGACATTTGCAAATGTCGACGAGCCGCCTCTACGCGTTCTTCTAATGAAATGGGTGCTAAATGCTCGCCTGTTTTAAAAAAGTGTTTTACTTGCTTAAAAAACCAAGGGTTTCCAATAGTTGCTCTCCCAATCATACAGCCATCTAACCCGTAATCGTCTCGCATTTCCATGGCGCGCTCCGGACTTGTAACATCGCCATTTCCAAACACTGGAATGTGCATGCGTGGATTGTTTTTTACTTGTGCTATGGGTTTCCAGTTGGCATCGCCTTTATACATTTGTGCACGCGTCCTGCCATGTATGGCTATGGCTTTACAGCCTACATCTTGCAAGCGCTCTGCAACTTCGACAATGCGTATAGAGTTATCGTCCCAACCTAACCGGGTTTTTACGGTTATTGGAATGTTGGTACGTTTTACCATTTCGGCAGTTAGTTGCTCCATTAAACAGACATCTTTTAAAATGCCCGCGCCTGCGCCTTTACTTACTACCTTTTTAACGGGACAGCCAAAATTAATATCGATAATATCTGGTTTAGACTCGGCAACAATATCGATGGTTTGCAACATGCTATCTAGGTTGGCTCCAAAAATTTGGATGCCTACCGGACGCTCTTTTTCGTAAATATCGAGTTTCATAACGCTTTTTGCTGCGTTACGTATTAAGCCTTCGCTAGATACAAACTCGGTATACACCACATCGGCACCTTGCTCTTTGCACAATGCACGAAATGGTGGGTCGCTAACATCTTCCATGGGCGCTAAAAGCAATGGAAAATCTGGAAGTTCTATGTTGTCTATTTTTACCAAAATATTATTCGCCTAATTCTGTTATTTTTTTCTCGTAAAGCTTTTTACTTTCTACAACAGCTACGTTAAGCTCTTGCATAATACCATCTACACGGTCTTCAATGCTTTTCATTTGTCCGTTTATAGAATCGAACGAATTTAAAGCCGCAGCAACCTCAAGCGCTTTTACAACCTCGACAGCATCGTTATGTAAAAGTCGTAGTTTACCAATAGCATCGGCAGTATTTGCCAATGTACCGTTATACTTTGTTTTTGCTTTGTTTATGGCTTTTAAAAGTGTGGTTCTGCTTTTTTGGTCGCTTAAACTATTGGTTTGAGTTTCCATGGCAGTAAAAAGGTTTGCTGCTTTGGTTTTTAAGTCCTCATACTCCTTGTTTAAGTTATTTACGCGTTTGTTTACTTTTTCCCAATCGCCATAAACTTTTGCAAACTCTCTGTCTTCGTTTTTTGCATCTTCTAAAGCTGCTTTTAAGGCTCCTAACGATGTTAACCCTTTAGTTACATTTTTATTAGCAACTTCCTTTTTACTCTCGAATGTTGATACTTGCGATTTAAACTTGTCTTTTAAACGAATTAAATCTTCTGGACTTTTATCTTTCCAACAAGAACTCATTACAAAAAGCACCAAAAGGAGTGCAAGGGATTTTTTAAACATAACTTTTAAATATATTAATTGGGCACAAATATACAATGAAGTATTAAAACAACACAACCAAGGCAATTACCTATTGTTTTACAAACTTTTTAACCACAAACAAATTGGTGTTTAATTGCACTTTTACAAAATAAAGACCTGGACTAAATGCGGCTACGTTAATTACCGCTTCTTGCCCTTGATAAAGTTTTTTGAATTGCGAGTTGAAAATTTCGACCGACAAAAAAGCGTCGCTACTTTTAAGATTTAAAACATTTGTTGCTGGATTAGGGTATAATGCCAGCATGTTGGGTGTTTTAGTTTTTGTGTTTGATAACACCTCGTCGTTAGTTGAAAATGAAATGAGTTTAGCATCGTCTGTAAACGTAAAACCTCCAAAAGATTGAGAAAAAGACTCCGAAGTTAAATAATAACTGTTTTCATCTATAAACGTGATAGCCTCAGCCTGTTCTTGAACTAAGCTTGATAACTGTGTTTGGGTGTTGGTTCCTGAAAAAACACTTCCAGCGCTAAAACCTTCGCAGTCCCAAATAAAAGGCTGTAATATTTCGGTATAACCTACTAAATATAGTTTTCCTGTAGCTTCGTTATAAGTTCCTCCGGTAATAAGGCCGTTACTATTTAAGGTTGTAGCTTGTGGACTTACCGAATGCGAACCCGGGAGCTTAGGTATTACATATGCCTTGGTAACGCCATCTACCCAATTTTTTGTAAACAGCATTAAATTATCGGCGTTGTAAGATACCAATGCTTCGGCATCCCAAATATTGTTATTAGGGTTTGCTGTAAAATCGGTTTGATCGGCATAGCTATATGCTATAATTTCGGCAGTAACCGTTGTAGAAGCGGTATAATCTGCTTTACTAATTTTATAAATTTTTAAATTGGTTCGGTTGCCGTTGTTATTACCTATGTCGCCAATAAAAATGGATGTATCGTCTTGGGTTATATCTTCCCAGTCTATATTTGTAGCGTTACTTATGGTAACCGTTCTGCTAATTTGCTGGGTATTAACATCTACTTCGTAAAGCTTGTTTTCGCCACCAGAATCGTTATGCGTAATTAATTTATTGTTAAAATAGATAATACCCGAAGATTCAGATAAACTAGCAGGTAACAAAAATTCTTCTTGAACATTGCTTATTTGCGCAAAAGCTCCAAAAACGTTTAAAATAATAAAGGGTATTAAAATTATAGCTTTCATAGGTCTTAAAAGTTCCAAATGTACCATAAAATCGCATATATTTATAAAAAATTAAGCTTTTGGAAATCCCTTTCGAGCCACAACTGTTTGGTTATAACATAAATGTACATTTGGTTTTAGAATACCTCGCTTTTTTTATAGCGTTTAGGTATTATGTGTTTTTAAGACGAAAAAGTACCGATGTAATTTCGAGTAACAATAGGTTGTCTATTATACTTGGCGCTGCTTTAGGAGCTTTAATTGGCTCGCGACTGGTTGGTTTTTTAGAAAACCCAATGATTGAATTTTCGCAAGAAAATATAATACAGTTATTAAACACTAAAACCATAATGGGCGGTTTGTTTGGTGGTTTGTTGGGTGTTGAGTTTGCTAAAAAGCGAATTGGCGAAACGGAATCGTCGGGCGATTTGTTTACGTTTCCCGTTATTCTAGGCATTTTTATTGGTAGAGTTGGCTGTTTTCTATCTGGAATAAATGAGTTTACTTATGGCAAACAAACAACTACATTTTTAGGAATGGATTTAGGCGACGGCTTGCTTAGGCATCCTACTTCTTTATACGAACTTGTGTTTTTAGTCGTATTATTTATTAGCTTAAAACATGTACAAAAAACAGAAAAACTAAAAAATGGCGACCTTTTTAAATGGTTTATGATTCTATATTTCTCATTTAGGTTTTTTATTGAGTTTTTAAAACCCAATGTGTTCTATGTATTTGGATTAAGTGTAATTCAAATATTATGCATAATTTGTTTGCTGTATTACAGGAATACCATCGTTAAAGCTAAATTTAGCTGAGAGACACAGCGTTAGGGATTGAACGGTTTGTTTGAGCTCCTCGCAGAGAGCGAGTAGTGAAAGCCCGACCCTTGTGGTAACGCACAAAACATAAAAAAACTAAACTATGCCCGTTAGAAATTACACCTATTACGATTTTACCTTAAGCCTTTGCCCCGAATGTTTAAAGCGTGTTGATGCTAAAATTGTGTTTGAAAACGGTAATGTTTATATGCTTAAGCGTTGTAACGAGCACGGAAATAGTAAAGTGCTTATTGCAGACGATATTGAATATTACAAAAACATTAGAAACTACAATAAACCTAGCGAAACACCCTATAAATTTAATACACAAACCCACTATGGTTGCCCTTACGATTGTGGCTTGTGTCCGGATCATGAACAACACAGTTGCCTAACAGTTGTAGAGGTTACCGATAGGTGTAATTTAACTTGCCCAACCTGTTACGCGGGCTCGTCGCCAACCTATGGCAGACATCGTACTTTAGAGGAGGTAAAAGCCATGTTAGACACCATTGTTAGGAACGAGAAAGAGCCCGATGTGGTACAAATCTCGGGAGGCGAACCTACCATACACCCGCAGTTTTGGGAAATTATGGATTATGCAAAATCCCTACCCATTAGACATTTAATGCTGAATACTAACGGGATTAAAATTGCAAAGGATATCGCTTTCGCGGAAAGACTAAAAACCTATGCTCCAGATTTTGAAATTTATTTACAGTTCGACTCTTTTAAAAATAGCGTATTACGAGAACTTCGTGGCGCCGATTTAAACCATATACGTAAACAAGCTATTAAAAATTTGAATGCTGTAAACCTATCGACCACCTTAGTGGTTACTTTACAAAAAGGGCTGAATGATGGCGAAATTGGAAAAATTATAGATCATGCTTTAAAGCAAAAGTGCGTGCGAGGTGTTACGCTACAACCCACGCAAATTGCGGGCCGTTTAGATAATTTTAACCCCGAAACGGATAGAATGACACTTACCGAAGTACGCAGAAAAATTATGGAACAAACCACTATTTTTAATCCAGACGATTTGCTTCCTGTACCTTGTAATCCCGATGCTTTGGTTATGGGTTACGCCTTAAAACTTGATAATGAAGTATTCCCATTAACGCGCTATATTAACCCTAACGATTTATTGGATAACAGTAAAAACACAATTATTTACGAGCAAGACTCGCAGTTACAAGATAAAATGATTGAGTTGTTTAGCACAGGGAACTCGGTTGAAGTGGCTGAAGAAAACCTAAAAAGCATTATGTGTTGCTTACCTAATATTGATGCACCAAACTTGGGTTACGATAATTTATTCCGTATTATTATCATGCAATTTATTGATGCTTACAACTTTGATGTGCGTGCTATTAAAAAATCGTGTGTGCATATTGTAGATAAAGACAATAAAATTATCCCGTTTGAAACCATGAATTTGTTTTATAGGGATGATAAGAAAGCGCGTTTAGAAGAATTAAGGAATGAAGTATAATGAATAATATATTATTAGAAAGTGCCGCTTTAGGTTGGTATATAATTTTACTTATATTTTTAGTTTTTGGTCTACCAACTATTCTTTTAATAGTTAGTATAGCTATAAGACAAAAAAAGAAAAATACTTCTAACGTCTTACTAATTATAACAGCAGTTTATGCTATTATTGGTCTAGGTATTTGCGGTAGTTTAATGTTTTAAATTTTCAAAAATGATACATTTATTAAGTCCGAATATGAATTTAGATGGTTTAATTTATTTAATCCTTGCTATTATGTTTGGTCCCGCTATTTTACTTACTATTATTGGTTTTGTCGTACTTAAAAAGAATAAAAAAGCAGCAAAAGTTTTATTTATTTTAGCTGCTATTTATGTTATTGTTAGTTTAGGTATTTGTGGTAGTATGATGGTTTAATTTAAACTACAAATCCATCCACGCTTTAATAGCATTGTTATAACTTCTACCTGATGTTAAACGCGATTGTTTTTTATTGTTTAGCGTAATAATATGTCGGCTATTAAAATATTTTTGAATGTTATTAACATAATCCTTATTAATAATAATGCCTCTGTGAATACGTATAAAATTATCAGGTAATTTGTTTTCTAAAGCAGCTATCGATTCGGTACTTAGTTGGTTCCCAGAGGTACTATCTATAGTCGTATAATTATTATTGGCCTCAAAAAAAGCGATATCTTCTAATTTTATAAAAATAAGTTTATCGTTCTTTTTAACAGTTATTGAGGTCATTTTCTTCACCACTTTATTGTTCGAAATTTCTTTTAAAACAGTCAGTATCTCTTCCGATGATTTATGTTTACTAAACGTTTTTAGCTTTTCTACTGTTTTTTTTAGACGTTCTACTTTTACAGGTTTTACTAAATAATCGATGCTATTGGTATCAAAAGCTTCTAAAGCATATTGATCGTAAGCAGTGCAAAATACCACAATAGGAATTGTTTTTAATTGTGCCAATAAATCGAAACCTGTTTGCCCTGGCATTTCTATATCCAAAAAAATAATGTCTGGATGTTGCTGTTCTATTTTTGCTTTAGCTTCGGTTACATTTTGCGCTGTATCAATCACCTTAAAGGTTTCAGGGAATGCCTTAAGCATGTTTTCTAAACCCAATCTTGCAGGGGCTTCATCGTCTATAATAATGGTGGTATATGCTTTATTCATTTTAAACAGTTTCGGGTATGGTAATAGTGATTGTTTTTTCTGGGGTGTTTGTCCAATTTAAAGTGGCGTTATTGCCATAGCTTAAGCGCAACAAATCATAAACGGTTTGCAAACCATGACCACTTACTAAACCTTCTGGGAAATCTGGTCCATTATCCTTTACCGAAATTACTAATTGATTGTCCACTTTTTCAATTTTTAAACGAATTGTTCCTTCGCCTTCATTTTGAGAAATACCATGCTTTACAGCGTTTTCTACTAGGGGTTGAATTAAAAATAAAGGAATTTCATTATTCATTAAGGTTTCATCAACTTCAATATCAAATTGTAAACGGTTGCCAAAACGTATTTTTTCAATATTTAAATATGATGTTACCATCTCTATTTCGTCTTTAACAGTACTCATTTTTTTGCCTTTTCGGTTTATAGAATACTTAAACAAATCGGATAAAGAATGTACCATTTTTTGAGTTTTATTGGCATTTATTGGTGCTAAACTGGCTATGGAATTTAAAGCATTGTATAGGAAATGTGGATTGATTTGGGATTGTAAAGATTTTAATTCTGCTTTAGATTTTAGTTCTCTTAAATGAGAAAGTTTGGTTTCGTTTTCTATAATTAAACTACGTTCTTTAAAAATGAAATAACTTATTAGGGCCCTTAACGAAGCTAAACTCATTAAAACCAAAAATACTTTCGACATAAAAAACAATCCACCTTGTAAATCACCTTTCCTTTTTAAAGCGAACAAGAAGCCTATTACAATACACAAAAAAGGCAATATCCCAGTTGACAGAAAAACAAGTACGGTCTTAATAAAAATGTTTTGGGAGCTTTTTTGGATTTTTAATTCTATAAACCTGAATAAAAAAAGCAATGGAAATAAAGGTACCAATGCTGCTATTGTAGATACAATGGTATCTTTTCTCACAATTGGAACCTTTGTATAATCATCTGGTATGGTTAAAAAATCAAAAAAAGACACACAAAACACAATAACAAAACTTGCAAATAATAATATTACAAATGATAAAATAGCAAACCGAAGCAGTTCTTTTTTAATTTGTATTGCACGCTTAATTTTACTGATAAGAAATATAAAAAATAGTACTAAAACTAAAGTTGGTAAAAAAATGACTGCTATGGGGTTTTTTACCCACCACAATGATCTATCTCTGCTTTTAATCTTATCATTTTCTAACTTATCTAAAACATAAGAAAATTGTTGTTCTGCTTGTAGCAAACGTTTCTCAAAACCCTTTTTATAGACTTCTTTAATAATAGAAATATCTCCGGAATTTAAAGTTCCTGCTAATAAAGAACCTAGTGATGGATTGAAAATACTTTGTCTTTTTTCAAATGCTCTAGCATAGGCAAACCAACCGTCAACCAATATTCTTGAAATTTGGTTTTCTAATCTATTTTTAACCTCTAAATCCGTTTTTTTGAAAGTATAAATATAAAGGTCGGAGCCATAAAGTACTTTATTGCTATTATACCAATTTTTTGAATTAATGTTGCGATTTTGGTTGTATTCATCTTTAACATATTTATCTAAAAACTTAATTTTAAAATTAGACTTATTTGTATTTGAAAAACTAACCGTTGTAGTTTCTGTTAGACTATCTAATTTCTTGATTATTCTAGCAATAGTTAAAGAATCAGAAGCTTTATAAAGTCCTTCAATACTTATGTTAATAGAATCTCCCCATTTACGAATCGGATTTTTTTTAATTGAATGCATTTCAACCAACTCCTCCCAAGGTTGGGCTGGTAATTCCTCAACATCTTGAGCATAACAATACATTCCTAAAAATAGAAATACGAATAAAAAAGACAATATCTTCATCTGTGGTAAATTTAAATATTTATACCACAAAAAAACTTTAATAGTGTATATTAAAAAACACTTTTTTTGTAAAATGCACAACAGGCTTGTAAGTTGCATTTTACACGATAATAACAGTTACTATTTCTCAATACTATACTTCGTTTTAACCACAACAGGAATACCTGCAGCAGTTATGCCTTGTAAAGTAACTTTAACCTCTGTTTCTACGGCTGTGTTATAATACTCTACCTGCGCATTTCCTGTGGTATCTGGGTGAATATACGGGTTCCAGTATAGGGTGTTACGAATGGCCGCATTTCTGCTTTTTTCGGTGGTTTTTTCTAAATCTGGAGAATAAAAAACACGGGGTTCATGGTAGCCAACCATCTGTTTTTTAATAGACTGCAAATCCTTTTTTCTTGGACCTGAAGTATAATCTTTATTCGATTTTGTGTAAATCATGATAACACCGTTTTGACCTGCACTACCAAACATCATAGAAGCTACAGCACTATTATCTGAGTCTATTTTTAAAATATCGTCGGGCTGAAAGCTGCTTAAAAAATTATAAATGTTTAACGGCTCAGATTCGTCAATACTCGGGTCTAAAATAGTGGTGTCGTTTATTATTATAAGTGCTCCACCACTGTTTCTACTAAACTTAATTAACTCGTTGTTTACAATTTCTAGTAACGGTACCGCTTCAGTTAGTAACTGAAATATATCTGTAAAGGGCGATGTATCTGTTTTAATAGTATAACTGTTTCCTAAATTGCTATACATAGTTTTCATGGAAGCCTCTTTCTTTTTACCTGTTAAGACAACCTCATCCAGAATATTTTCTGGCAACACATCAAATTGAATGTGTTTTTTATAAATGTTGTTCGACAATATGCTCATTTCAGATGAAAAGTTAGAGCGGTCTTCAACAGCCTTATAATCGACAGCTATTGGCCCATTAAAAATGGAATCTAAAACAAACATGCCGTTGTTTTTCCCTTTTTTGTTTTTTGAATTTAGCATAATACGTGCTTTACCCGTAATTGCTAAATCGTTAAAACTAAATTTACCATCATGGTCTGTAATTTTAGTAAATGATTCTATCGATTTATTAAAAACAGCCAAGGAAATGGTATTACCAGCAGCAGGCTTATTACCAAATAATTGCTTCACACGACCACTAATATTAATACCTTTTTCAAGATTATAAGTCGGGTTTTCTTTTACCACCGGCAATTGTTTCCATAAAAAATCTCTCCACCCTTGTGTTAGAAGCAACAAGTCTAAAAACCTAAATCGGTTAACGTTATTAGCATCAAAATAATAGCCAGCGTTGTGTATTTTTCCTCGTATATCCGATTCCATTAAAAAATAAGAACTAATGTTGGCACCATAGTCTTTCTCGTCTTTAACACCATTAAGATCGGTACTTGCTATAGAGAAACTTGCAGGAATCGCATCTCCTAAACTGTTTGTAGAAGACAGCTTTAAAACTACTTTTTCTCGCGGACTATAGGTGGTTTTATCGGTACCTAAAACAACATTTACATCTTGATTTTTATTAACATAAACTAAGCGTTCACTTTGTGGTCGCAATGCTTCATCAAACAAGGTGATTTGAGCAATGCCCTCTGGTAGATTATCCTTTGGTAATTCAATAGACAAACTACCTTTTGTTAACGTAAGCTTTTCTTCAAAGTACGGAACTCCTCTTGAGGCATATCGTATGGTTAAATTAGCATTTGGATGTTTTAAAACGGTTTGGGCATTCGTTTTTATGCTCAAAATATCGGTGTCCTTTATTTTTCTTGCACTTAAAATATAACCTTCTTGGGTTACTTTTGGAAGCGGCACCTCCATTTCGGTGTTATTAGCTAACGTTATTTTAGCATGGTATGTATTGCCTGTACCAGGTTTAAGTACAAATTTGCCCATACCATCATGAACGCTAGCAAACATGGTTACTACTTCGTTATTAGTATCAAGAATTTGCCCTTGTATGTTTACCGGATTCCCGTTTTTATCGGTAGTCTTAAATGCTACAACACTAGCAACATTATCTAGCAAAGATCCGCCTTCGGGAAAAAACTGTATATCTAAATTGGCTTTAGTAATTAATGTTTTATTTTCGTTTTGATTGTTAGCATCCAACGTAGTAATTGCCGCTGCACTATGGGCTCGCTTTTGAGATTCAAAAACATCTATAATTTCAATTTCTTTTTTAAATACAAAATCTGCTCCAAAGTTTCTAGACCAATTGGTATACGCTCGAATTTGATATATACCCAACTTATTTATCTCGTTAGATTTTGTAAGTTCAAAATCACCATGACCTAATCCACCCACTAATTTGGTATTATTACGGGCTACAACTCTAGAGTCTGGCGACACTAACTCGACATACAAAATACCACTATTATCAAACAATAAGTGGTTATAAGCATAAACCAAATACGCCTTGTACCATATAGATTCTCCTGCTACATAAGTGGTTCTATCGGTATGCAGATATACTTTTTCAATATCTGGAATGGATGGTTTTTCTTGAGAACACAACGGTAGGGAGACCACCATTAAAATTAAAAAAAATAGCGTTTTATGTTTTAATTTTTGGCTTAATAAATGTTGCATTTATATAGTTTTAGTTGGATTGTTTATGATGCTTTAAAACGCGATACAAAAAAGAAAAACCGTGTTATTTCTTAATGGCATAGTGGGTTTTAACTACAATAGGTATCCCGGTTGATGTTAAGCCCTCTAAAGTAACTTTCACGTCGGTTTCCACGTTGGTATTATAATAACTTACTTGTGTGTTTCCTGTTTCGTCTGGATGAACAAAGGCATTCCAATACAACGTATTTCTTATAGCATCGCTATTGTCCATTTTAAAAGCAAGCTCTTCGGGCTTTGGCGAGTAAAAAACACGCGCATCATAGAGACCATCAATTTGCTTTGTTATAGAGTGTGGTTTTAATTTTGTTTTACTGCGTTTATTAAGTGCGCCTTCTTTTAAATAAATTAATATTACGCCATTTGCGCCATCCAATCCAAATACAGAAGCACTTGGTCCGTTCATAGATTCTACTTTAGCAACATCGTCTGGATAAATAAAGCCTATATCGCCCTCAAAAGGCACGCCATCAATTCTTATTTGTGCTGTTCCAGAATTACCAAAAAATTTAATTGAAGTACCGCTAACTTGTATTCCTGGTATTTTAAACTGAAGTAGTAAATAAATACTTGAAAAATGCGGTGTGTCTTCATCAATAATATAACTATGGTCTGGTGTGCCATATAAGCTTTTAGGTACGTTACTTTTGCCCTTTCCATTAATTTCTACAGCATCTAAAACAGTTTCTCCAGTAATACCAAAGGTTATATTTTTTCTGTAAATATTATTTTTTATGGTTAAGCTTTTTGACGAAAACACAGTGCTATCTGCTGTAAAGTTAGAGGCTAAAGGCGGTAAAAGAAGCGAATCTAACTCAAACATACCTCGCTCTTTCCTTTTATCATCTTGGGTGTTTAGCATCATGGTCGTTGGCCCCATAAAAACTAAGTTTTCAAATTTAAACCTCCCATTAGCGTCTGTTAATCCGGTAAGAGATCTCATTTTCCCTTTATTAAACATGTTTAAAAGCACCGTGTTATTTGGTTTAGGAATATCGGCTTCAATTTGCTTTACGGTGCCAGAAATGGTAATTCCTTTTTCGGCAACGTAGGGTTCGTTATACGGGTTAATTTTAGGCATTTCTTTCCATAAAAAATCCCTCCAACCTTGGGTTAATAATAAAACATCTAAATACGCTAACCGTCTAGGGTTGGCCTTATCAAAATAAAAACTAGGGTTGTGTACCTTTCCTCTAATATCCGACTCCAATAAAAAATAAGAACAAATATTTGTGCCAAAATCTTTTGAACCCTGCATACCATTAACATCTACACTACTTAACGAGAAACTAGCTGGTACAGCTTTGTCTTCTGCTGTTTTGGACGAAATGTATAAGGTTACTTTTTCATTAGGTTTATAAACCTCTTTTACGGTTTTTAAAGTAACATTAACGTCTTTTTTCTTTTCTATATAAATTAAGCGTTCGCTTTGTGGTCGTGCAAGTGCATCATACAAGGTTATTTGTAAAACACCTTCTAGTAGGTTTGTTTTAGGCAGCTCAAAAGTAATACTGGTTTGGCTTAAAGGTTGAGATCCTTCAAAATACGAAATCCCTCGTGATGAACACACTATTTTAACGGGTGCACTTTGATAATTGGCTATAGTTACCGCATTCGTTTTAATGCTTATCATGTTCTTTCCTCTAACACTAACTGCACTTAATAAATAGCCTTGATCTTTAGCTTTTGGAAGCTTAACCTCTAAAATTTCCTCTCCATTTGAGTTGGTGATTTTCGCGTAATACCTTTCCCCTTTTTTAGGCGTTATAATAAACTTACCCATACCATCATGCAAACTCCCTAATAAGGTAACTAAGTTCCCATTATCATCAAAAACTTCACCTTTTACCTTTACAGGATTGCCATAACTATCAACAGCTTTAAAAGCCACAACACTTAAAACATCTTCAATTAGCGATCCGCCTTCCGGAAAAAACTGCAGGTTAATATCACTTTTAGTTGCTGCAGCTATATTACTGGGTTCTGTGTTTTGCAACGCAGTGTTTTTAGCGTTTTTATTACTTTTATCGAACACATCAAAGACCTCTATTTCTTTAGTAAAAACAAAATCGTCATCAAAATTCCGCATCCAATTTGTATAGGCTCGAATTTGATATTTTCCTGGTTTTACGCCTAAAGAATCGGTTAGTTTAAAATCGCCATAACCTAAACCATCATCTAACCTTGTTTTATTGCGCGCAATTATTTTAGAGTTTGCCGCAATAAGTTCTACGTATAAAACATTGCTGTGGTCGAAAAGTAAATTATTAAACGCGTACACCAAATAAGCTTTATACCATAAATCTTCACCTACAACGTAGTTGGATCTATCGGTATGAAGGTACACTTTTTCTATATCTGGAATCCCTTCCTTTGGGGGTGTAGACGTGGGTGTTTGTTGAGAAAACGAAAAATTAAAACTTAAAATTAAAAGAAAAACACAGCGTACTATAGTCGATGTAATTTTGGGCGGTTGGTTTAACATGTTTTAATTTAGCTTGTGTGTATCAATACTTAAGACTTGAAAAGCGACTAATAGTTTAATTCTTACATGATATTTTTGTCTGTTTAACATATTGAAACTTTTAAAGTTGTATTAAAACAAATTATGTAATTGCTTTTAACCCCTTTTAAACGCTGAAAAAAGCGACATCTTACAATTTCCATGTATTGCATATTAAAGCCTCATTTAAAACATCTATATTTGCAGAATCTTTTTATGAAGATTGTTGACTATGAAAAACATTAGAAATTTTTGCATCATTGCACATATAGATCACGGTAAAAGCACACTTGCAGACCGTTTATTAGATTTTACAGGCTCGGTAACTGCTAGAGAGCAACAAGCGCAATTACTAGATAGTATGGACTTGGAACGCGAACGCGGTATAACCATAAAGTCGCACGCTATACAAATGGATTATGAGCTTAATGGTGAAAAATATGTTTTGAATTTAATTGACACACCTGGTCACGTAGATTTCTCATACGAAGTATCTCGATCTATCGCTGCTTGCGAAGGCGCCTTACTTATTGTTGATGCAGCACAAAGTATACAAGCACAAACTATTTCTAATTTATATTTAGCCTTAGAAAACGACTTGGAAATTATTCCTGTTTTAAACAAGGTAGATTTACCAAGTGCCAATCCAGAAGAAGTAACCGATGATATTGTTGATTTATTAGGTTGCGACCCATCGGAAGTGATACATGCCAGTGGGAAAACAGGTTTTGGTGTAGATAATATATTAGCGGCTATTATAGATCGTATTCCGGCGCCAAAAGGGAATGTAGATGAACCGCTTCAAGCCTTAATTTTCGATTCTGTTTACAATACTTTTAGAGGTATTGAAACGTATTTTAGAGTCTTTAATGGTGAAATTAAAAAAGGACAAAAAATTAAATTTGTTGCTACAGATAAAGAATATTTTGCCGACGAAGTTGGTACTTTAAAACTAACTCAGGTTGCAAAACAAAGCGTAAAAGCTGGTGATGTTGGTTACTTAATAACGGGTATTAAAACCGCTAAAGAGGTAAAAGTTGGTGATACCATTACCGATTTTGCTAATCCAACAACCAATATTGTTGAAGGTTTTGAAGATGTAAAACCTATGGTGTTTGCTGGTATTTACCCAGTTGATACTGAAGATTACGAAGAGCTTAGAAACTCTATGGAAAAACTTCAACTTAACGATGCATCGTTAGTCTTTCAACCAGAAAGTTCTGCGGCATTAGGTTTTGGTTTCCGTTGTGGATTTTTAGGTATGTTACACATGGAAATTATCCAGGAGCGTTTGGAGCGTGAGTTTGATATGACGGTTATTACAACGGTTCCCAATGTATCTTACCATGCTTACACGAATAAAAACCCTGATGAGGCCTTTATTGTAAACAACCCTTCCGATTTACCAGAACCATCGTCTGTAAACCGTGTTGAAGAGCCTTTTATTAAAGCCACTATAATTACTAAAGCCGATTTTGTTGGTAACGTGATGTCGCTTTGTATTGAAAAGCGTGGACTTATAATGAACCAAACGTATTTAACTACCGAGCGTGTTGAATTAACTTTTGAAATGCCTTTAGCTGAAATTGTATTTGATTTTTACGATAGATTAAAAACGGTTTCTAAAGGGTATGCTTCTTTTGATTATCATCCAATTGGTATGAAAGTATCAAAACTTGTACGTTTAGATATTTTACTGAATGCACAAACGGTTGATGCACTTTCTGCCTTAATACATGCTGATAATGCTCAAAACATTGGTAAAAAGATGTGTGAGAAGCTTAAAGAACTAATTCCACGTCAGCAATTCGATATTCCAATTCAGGCAGCTGTTGGTGCCAAAATTATTTCGAGAGAAACGATTAAAGCTCTTCGTAAAGATGTTACCGCTAAATGTTATGGTGGTGATATTTCGCGTAAGCGTAAACTTCTTGAAAAACAGAAAAAAGGTAAAAAACGTATGCGTCAAGTTGGTAATGTAGAAATACCACAGCAAGCGTTTATGGCTGTTTTGAAGCTAAATGATTAACGACTTAACTAACGGATAACTTGCGTTAGGGATTGAAGTGGCATCCTTTTTTTGCTGCCATAAATGGCAAAAAAAGATACAGCGTAAAGCCCGACCGCCTGCCCTGAGCATAGACGAAGGGTGTGGTAACGCCAAAAAAATTATTCTTCCAACCATTTTCTAAAATCAGATGTTGTGGATGAGCTGGTCATAGCCTTGTCTTTAATACTCGTTAAGGTGATTAGTAAGCGGTTTTTAAAATGACTTTCTATTTGTTCGATGGCATCGATACAAATGATTTCGCTTCGGTTAATCTTAAAGAATTTATTAGGTTGTAATTGCTGATGAATACTGCCTAAGTTTTGAGAAATTGTATGTCGTTTTCCTTTTAAATCTGTGGCTATACAAAAATCGCCATTTGCTTCTATTTTACTAATCTCTGAAACATTTAAAAGCTGAATACCTTTTGCTTTTTTAATTACAAATCGCTTTTTATAGTTAGCATGTTCCTCTTTTAAAGCCGATTTAAGCTCGCTAATTGTGCTCTTGTTTAATATATTATACGTACCTTTTTGAAATAAGGCTTGGTACTTTTCTATGGCTTTTTTAAAATCCGTTTGCGTGTATGGTTTTAAAATATAAGCAATACCATTGGTGTTAAAGGCTTGAAACAAATACTCGTCGTGTGCAGAACAGAAAATAATTGGTACTTGTATGCTTATTTCGTTATACAAATCGAAAGATAAACCGTCTAGCAATTGAATATCCGATAATATAAAGGAATAGGTGTTTTTTTGCAGATATAGTTTGCCTTCGGAATTGGAACGCGCCCAATCGTGTGGAATATCGTCCTGAAAATAGTCCTTTATAAAGGATACTAGTTTTTGATATGCTGGAATTTCGTCTTCTAAAATTAAAATTCTCATGATGTTATTTTAGATTTAACTTTCTTCGATTAATTTAATAATTGGAATAGCTATTTTAAACTCCATATTGGTGTTTTTTATAACTACTTCTTTATCTGATAGTAATTTATAACGGGCTTTTAAGTTTTCTAATCCGGTGCCAAAAGATTCGATTTTAGATTGAATATTCGATTTTGTATTACAAATATTTAGCTCGTTTTCGCCTATAGAAATAACGGTTTTTATGGCTTTTCCGTTAAGCGGTTTATTATGTTTTACCACATTTTCTAATAGGGTTTGTATGGCGCCTGTTGGTATAAACTTATCTTGAATACTGGTTTGGATATCTATTTTAAAATCGTAATCGTCTTGGAAGCGTGTTTTTATTAAAAACATGTAGTTTTCGGCAAGTTGTAGCTCTTCCGATAGTTCCATAACCTCAGCATCTTTTGTTTTTATTAAATAGCGATAAATTAAGGATAGTCTGTTAATGTACTCTTTAGCTTTATCGGTATTGCTATCTATTAAAGAATCGAGCGTATTTAGATTATTGAATAAAAAATGTGGATCTATTTGAGAACGCAATAATTTAAGCTCGGTTTCGTTTTGCTGTTTTTCAATTTTTAAAAATTCGTTTTGTCCTTCGTAAAACTTTTTGGTTAGTAATAAGGCGAAAGGAAAAGCCATTTGTTGCGAACTTATATTAATCATTAATAAAACAAAACTTAGGCCTTTAGGGTATTTATTCCAGTCGTTATCTCCAGACCAAAAGCCAATAGTATAATCTACTGCCGAAATAGAAACCATTAGCATTATAGCCAAAGCAAAAAACAAAACATATTTTTTTTGCATTACGAACTTTGGAATTAGCCAATAGATAAATAAAAGAATTAAGCTACAAACGCAAATTAACTCGATAGTGAAATCGAAAAAATACTCTCGCAATAAGGCGCCTCTATCATAATAATCTATACCTTGAATAATAAAAGAAATACTAAAGTAGATGCCTAATATTATAAAATCTGATATGTTAAGCTTGGTATTCATTGTTTATACAAACCTGTTTAATTATTATCGTTAATTCTATTTTCCTCTTCTTGCGAGGCATTTTTACGGGCTTTCTTTTTGCCAAATTTAGAGCCAAAACTATAAGATAAACGCAATTGCACGTTTTGTCTAGATTGGTTACTTTCTACTTCGGCATATAAGTTATTATAATCTATAACGCCAACAAACCCTCTGTTTAGCACTTTATTAATTCCTAGGTTTACCTTTAGTTTTTCGTCCATAAACTTTTTACTAAACGAAAATCCAATATCGGCAAACCATTCGGCATCTATACCGCCTTCTAAAGCTCCTGTGCCGTAGTTTCCGTTTAATTCTGCATTAATTTCCCAAGGCAGCTCATAATTAGCTTGTGTAAACCACATTAAACTCCATTTCTGTAAATTTAAATTGTTTGGATTAGACTCAAATTTATTATAATTAACAATAAAACCTGTATAACCTTCTAGTCCTTTTATAATACTTAGTGGCGCGAATAACCTAAAATTCCAGTTTTTGCTATCGTTTAAGTTAATGGTTTTACGCTCTATTTGTGCGGTTTCGTTGTCTTGCGAAACAAACTGAAACATGGCATCTTTAGTTTCGCTATAACCAATGGTAAAGAATGGTTGGCCATCGAATGTTAAATTAAATTGATATCTGTTGGTAAAAGACGGTTTTAAATTTTCGTTTCCAACCTCGGACGATAAGGGATCGTAAAACGTTACAAAAGAATTTAGTGTGTTGTAACTAGGACGACGAATACGGTAACTATATGCTAAGTTAGCTCCTAAATTGTCGTTTAATTTTCTGCTTATTGAAGCGCTAGGAAAAAGTTTGGAGATTTTACGCTCGCGGGTTTCATTATTACTGCTAGAGATGCCTTGCGTGTTACTATCTTCAAATCGTAGTCCTCCAGAAAACGACCATGCGCCTTGGGTTACATTTAATTTGGTGTACAGCGCAAATATATGCTCGTTTACAAAAAAGCGATTACTTGCATTGGCATCAAAATCGAACTCACCATTAGTGTTTTCATTAAAAGATTTTAAATCGCTATCGGTATTTACTTGCGAATTTTTAAGCCCAAAGCTTAATTTAAAATCATCGGAAAACAGTCTAGAATAATCCGCTTTATAGGTCTTTATTTGGTATTTAGCATCTTGTAAATATTGTTGGTTTGTATACTCGATAGTACTTTCTGGAAGCGACGAAATGGTATTAATATTATCGTTTTTATAATCCACAAAATTAAAATCGGCTGTAAGCTTATGCGCGTCATTTTTAAACTCATAATAAGGGTTTACATTAAAAACCTCTTGGTCGCGGTTAAAACTGTTTTTAGACAGTAATAAATCGGTTGTACTTGGTGTGGTAATCGTATTAGTGCTTCGAGAATCTCTATCTGAATTGGTATTGGTTTTCCTAACCGATATACCTACCGAGTGCGCATCATTTAAATAATAATCGATACTTGCACTGGCTCTTAAACTTTTAGGATCGTAAGGCTCAATTGTAGCTTGGTTATAGGTTTCCTCACCAATACTTCTTTTAAGAAATAAATCTTCTCGCCATGTTGGTGCGGAATACCCAGCGTTTGCTTGCCAATTTAGTTTATTTTTATAACTGGCAATAGAGGCGCTAGTTCCATACTCGAAACCTTCATCTTCACCAAACCAAGTTGTAACACTACCATGGGTGCCTAGTTTAACGTTTTTCTTTAAAATAATATTAATAATAGGTCCGGAGCCTTCGGCATCAAACTCTGCTCCCGGTTGCTCCACCAATTCTACCTTAGCAATATTATCTGCTGGCATATCGCGTAATAAGGTGTCCATATCCATATAATCGGTAGTTCTTCCATTTATAAGGATTCTAATATTACTTTGTCCAGCGTAACTAATACCGTTGTTGGTTACTAAAATTCCAGGAACGCCTTTCATAACATCTTGCAGGTTGGCGTTAATCATCTCAGACTTTTCTAAATCTACAATAAGCTTTTCTGCTGTTTGCCTTATTACGGGGCGTTTACTTTTAATAACAACTTCATCTAAACTTTCATTTTCTTCAATAAGATTAAAGTCCAATGTTTTATTAGCTAAAAGCTCAAATGGCTCTGATTTTTTAGTTTTAAAGCCTAACATAGAAACGCTAATATAATAGGTACCGTTTTCTATATCTGTAAAAAGATAATTTCCACTTTCGTTGGAAATAACACCCGTTATAACTTCCTTAGATAAACTATCATACAAAATAACATTTGCGAACTCTAAAGGTTGGTTGCTTTCCGAAATTAAACCTGAAATTTGATTTTGAGCACTTAACGAAAAATTACTTAAAAGAAAAATTAAAATGATTTTGATGAGCACATTCATAACTGTTTGTTTTAAATTGATGAGACAAACCTATAACCATTATCTAGTAATTTGAAATCATTTCTGCCGAATCGGGTTAAAAAAAGGTTGAATATTCCTTTTTATAATGACAAAGGTTAACAGTGGTAAAACTAAAAAAACGAGGTAGACTTGCAGAGTAAAGGTAACTTAACAATATATAATGACGAGCCGTTATTAGAAGATTGACATTTACAGAAGTAATTTTTATAAAATTGACAATCATAATTTATTAAAATAGATTATCTTCAATGACATTAATAACCATATTCCTGTTTTTAGTTGAATGATTAAAACCAAATAAGCTATTTTCTATATTTTTTTTATTGATAATCTCTTTTAATTATAGAAACACCTTTTTTTTCATAAAAATAAAACATCTCAAAAAATGTTAATAAATATTTTGTATGTTTATAACAAAGTAAATAGGATTAAGTATTAAACGTGCGATAAACACTTTAATAATCGCTATTTGCCAAATTTTCAAATTATGTTCTTTTTGCGTTTTTTCGCAATAATTGTTATTAACAAATTAGTATTTTTTTAAACGACTTTTGCTTGATTTACAATAAACTATCCTTTAAAAAATAGTTTTGGTAATTTTTTAAATTAATCATATTGAAAAGTTATTTCTAAATATCATAATTCATTTTTTTGTATGAATTAAATACTTTTTTTTACATTTTTTCTTACTATGAAAGCACTTTTTTACACAAGAGAATTTCCGCCATATGTTTATGGTGGCGCAGGCGTACATGTTGAATATTTAGCTGAAGAATTGGCTAAATTAATTGAAATGGATGTAAGGTGTTTTGGAGATCAAGATGTTGCATCAAGCAACTTAACGGTTAAAGGTTACCCTTTTGAAAACCCTGTTTTTGATGGTGCCGATGATAAACTAAAGTCTGTTTTTAAAACTTTAAGCACCTGTATTCAAATGAATGCAGAGCCTATTGATGCCGACGTGGTGCATTGCCATACTTGGTACGCTCACTTTGCAGGTATTGTTGCAAAACTGTGTTACGGCACGCCATTGGTAATTACAACGCACTCATTAGAGCCTTTGCGCCCATGGAAACGCGAGCAATTAGGTAGAGGTTATGATGCCTCATCGTGGGTAGAAAAAACAGCCATTGAAATGGCCGATGCCCTTATTGCGGTTTCCGAAGAAACTAAAGAAGATGTTTTAAAACATTTTGATGTTGATGAAAGTAAAGTACATGTTATATACAATGGTATAAACTTGCAACAGTATATAACCACACCAGAAACCTCTACCTTAGATGAATATGGTGTAGATAAAACTAAACCTTACGTGCTTTTTGTGGGTAGAATTACCCGCCAAAAAGGAATTATTCATTTAGTAAATGCTATAAAATATATTGATCCAAACACGCAAATAGTACTTTGCGCTGGTGCCCCAGACACTCCAGAAATAGGAAAGGAAATGCAAGATGCCGTTAACGAAGTTCAAAAAACACGTAAAAATGTTATTTGGATTGATAAAATGGTAACTAAAGAAGAAATTATTCAATTATACTCGCATGCCGATGTATTTTGCTGTCCTTCCATATACGAACCTTTCGGTATTATAAATATTGAAGCCATGGCATGTAACACGGCAGTTGTTGCTAGTGCTGTTGGTGGTATAAAAGAAGTTGTTGTACATGGAGAAACTGGATTACTTATTCCGTTAGAACAACAAACCGAAGCGCCTTTTGAACCTATAGATCCAGATAAATTTTCGAGAGACTTAGCCAACGGTGTTAATAAAGTTATTAATGATAAATCCCTAAGAGAAACTATGGCGAAAAATGGCCGAAAACGTGTTGAAGATTATTTCGACTGGATAGCCATTGCAAAACAAGTTGAATCGCTATATAAATCAATAATATAAACAAATTAACAAACAAACTATAAAAACCAAAAGATATGATTAACAACAAAGTTTTATCCATTGTACTGGGCGGTGGACAAGGTTCTAGACTATATCCTCTAACAGACCGACGATCAAAACCAGCAGTATCAATAGCTGGTAAATACAGATTAGTAGATATTCCTATTTCTAACTGTATTAATGCAGATATCAAACGTATTTTTGTTTTAACACAATTTAATTCTGCCGGATTAAATAAACATATCAAAAACACCTATCATTTTAGTTTTTTTAGTAGCGCCTTTGTTGATGTACTTGCTGCAGAACAAACACCAGAAAGTAAAACGTGGTTTCAAGGAACTGCTGATGCCGTAAGACAAAGTATGCATCATTTTTTACAACACGATTTTGAATATGCTTTAATACTGTCTGGCGATCAATTATACCAAATGGATTATGATAAAATGATTGAAGCTCATGAAAAAAGTGGAGCCGAAATTTCTATCGCAACCATTCCTGTCACTGCTAAAGACGCTACAGGATTTGGAATTCTTAAGGCGAATGACGAGAGTACAATCACATCTTTTATTGAAAAACCAGACGCAAGTTTATTACCAGATTGGACATCGGAAGTTAGTAACGATATGAAATCGCAAGGGCGTAATTATCTTGCTTCAATGGGTATTTATGTATTTAATAGAGATTTGTTAGTAGATTTAATGAAAAACCCAGATACTAACGATTTCGGGAAAGAAATTATACCACAGGCTATTGATAAACATAAAACATTAAGCTATCAATACGAAGGGTATTGGACCGATATTGGAACTATAGAATCCTTTTTTGAAGCTAATTTAGGATTAACAGATGATATCCCTAAGTTTGATTTATATAATAGAGACAAACGTATATATACACACGCCAGAATGCTACCTACAACAAAAATTGCCGGTACAGCATTGGACAAGGCTGTAGTATCGGAAGGTTGTATTATTGGTGCTGCAAAAATTGAAAAATCGGTTATAGGCATCCGTTCTAGAATTGGTAAAGAATCGACCATTATAAATACATATATGATGGGTGCAGATTATTACGAATCGCTTGCTGATATGCAAAGCAATAAAATTGAAAATTTAATGGGTATTGGCGAGCGTTGCTTTATAAAAAACTGTATCCTCGATAAAAATTGCCGTATTGGAGACGATGTTAGAATAAATGGAGGTAAACATTTAGAAGATACAGAAACCGACACGTATTGTATTAGAGATGGCATTGTTGTTATTAAACATGGCGTAACCATACCAAAAGGTACTGTAATATAAATAACCTTTTATTTTTCTTATTATAATTAATCAAAATGCAAGACCAAAGAAGAGTTGTTATAGACCACGTTTCACCTAGTGTAAATTGTGGCGAGTTTTATATTAAACGTGTTATAAATGAAATTGTTAATATAGATGCACATATTATGGCCGATGGTCATGATGTATTAGGCGCATCTATTCTATATAAACCAGAAAAAGAAAAAGCTTGGAGAGAAACTAGAATGACGCTAACCTCTAATGATGAGTGGAAAGCAGCTTTTACTGTCGATACTCAAGGATTTTATTCATATAAAGTACAAGCTTGGGTGGATTATGCCTTAAATTGGCGCTATGGCTTAATTAGAAAAATTAACGATGGGCAACATGTGTCTTCTGAATTACTTGAAGGTGCCGAGTTTATTGAAGCTATTTTAAATAAAGTACCTGCCGATGATAAAGCCTATTTAAAACATCTTCACAAACTATTTAAAAATGAAGACAGTTATGGCGAAGCTATAACAGAAGCTACAAACGATAGGTTATACCAGATTTTCTATAACAACCCTGTAAAAATACTTGATAATACTACAAAAGAATATCAAGTATATGTAGATAGAAAAAAGGCTAGATTTAGTACTTGGTACGAGTTTTTTCCGCGTTCTGCATCAGAGCATCCGGGAGTTCATGGTACTTTTAAAGACTGCGAACGTTTACTTCCTAGAGTTAAAAATATGGGGTTCGATGTGGTATATTTACCACCAATTCATCCTATTGGAGAAGTAAATAGAAAAGGGAAAAACAATACCACCGAAGCTAAAGAAGGCGATGTTGGTTCTACTTGGGGCGTTGGTTCTCAATACGGCGGACATAAAGATATTCACCCACAATTAGGATCTTTAGATGATTTTAAATCACTAATCCAAAAGGCCAAAGAGAATAATCTTGAAATCGCCATGGATTATGCACTACAAGCTGCACCAGATCATCCTTGGGTAAAAGACCATCCATCGTGGTTTAAATGGCGACCAGATGGTACGGTACAATATGCAGAAAATCCACCTAAAAAATATCAAGATATACTTCCGATTTATTGGGAAAGTGAAGATTATAAAAATCTGTGGAATGAGTGTTTAGATATTTTAATGTATTGGATAGATTGTGGTATTAATATATTTAGAGTTGATAATCCGCATACAAAACCATTCTATTTCTGGAATTGGATTATTTCTAATGTAAAAGCAAAGCATCCAGATGTTATCTTTCTAGCGGAAGCATTTACAGCACCAAAAGTCATGAAACAACTAGCAAAACATGGCTATACACAATCTTATACTTACTTTACATGGCGCGAAAATAAGCATGAGATTATAGAGTATGTTACAGAATTAACAACTTCAGAATTAAAAGAATATATGCAACCTAATTTCTGGCCAAATACACCAGATATTAACCCGCATCATTTACAAGGCGCCAACGAATCTAAACACATACAGCGTTATGCGCTTGCTGCAACTTTAAGTTCTAGTATTGGTATTTACGGTCCTGTGTTTGAATATATGTTATCAGAATCACTTCTTGGTAAAGAAGAATATTTAAATTCAGAAAAATTCCAAATCACACATTACGATTGGGATATTAAGAATAAGCTAATAACAATAATCGCTAAAATTAATTACATAAGGCATAACAATCCCGCGCTTCAGCAAACCAATAATATTAAATTCTGCCATATAGATAACGATAACCTTTTGGCGTTTTACAAATGGAATGACGACAGAACCAGCCAAATATTTGTAATTATTAGCTTAGATGCTCACAACTCGCAACAAGGGACTGTGCAAGTTCCTTTGCACGAAATTGGTGTTCATCATGGACATAACCTTGAAATGCACGATTTAATAACCGATAGTCGCTATAATTGGAATAGCGAATGGTGTTACGTAGAGCTGCATCCTACTATGCCTTTTCACATATTTAAAATTAATAAATAACATTAGCACTTAATTGCTAAAAACCATAAACAACATAACATGGCACAAGTAAAAGTTCACAGTTTATTTACCGAGTTTGATATTAACCTGTTTAAAGCTGGAAAGCATTTTAGATTATATGAAAAATTTGGATCTCACCTTGTAACTGTTGATGGGATTGACGGTGTGTATTTTGCAGTTTGGGCACCAACAGCAAAACAAGTTTCTGTAATTGGCGACTTTAACTATTGGATGGAAGGCGAACACCAATTAAATGTTCGTTGGGATTCTAGTGGTATTTGGGAAGGTTTTATTCCTTTAGTTGAAAAAGGTGCTACTTACAAATATAAAATACAAAGCCATAATAACGATATTAAAACAGAAAAAGCCGATCCTTACGCTAGACGCTTTGAACATAACCCAAATACAGCATCAATAGTTTGGGATGATAATTATAAGTGGAAAGATAAAGACTGGATGAAAACCCGTAAAAAGAATAATGCCTTAGATGCGCCCTATTCTGTTTACGAAGTCCATTTAGGCTCTTGGAAAAGACATGCCGAAGAAGATCGTTTTCTGTCGTATTTCGAACTAGCAGACGATTTAGTAAAATACGTTAGCGACATGAATTTTACGCACGTTGAGCTCATGCCTATCATGGAATTTCCATACGATCCTTCATGGGGTTATCAAATAACAGGCTATTTTGCGCCTACATCGCGTTTTGGTTACCCTGAAGAATTTAAATATTTAGTCGATAAATTACACCAAGCTGGAATAGGAATTATTCTAGATTGGGTACCATCGCACTTTCCAGAAGATGCGCACGGTTTAGGATTCTTTGATGGCTCACATTTATACGAACACCCAGATAAACGCAAAGGTTATCATCAAGATTGGAAAAGTTTAATTTTTAATTATGAACGTAACGAAGTACGCTCATTTTTAATAAGTAATGCTGTTTTTTGGATGGATCAATACCATGCTGATGGTTTACGTGTAGATGCCGTGGCGTCCATGTTGTTTTTAGATTACTCTAGAGAAGATGGCGAATGGGAACCAAACATATATGGAGGAAGAGAAAACCTAGCCGTTATAAGCTTCTTAAAAGAATTGAATGAAGAAATATATGCATCCTTTCCAGATGTACAAACTATTGCAGAGGAATCTACAGCATTTCCAATGGTCTCTAAACCTACATTTGTTGGTGGTTTAGGTTTTGGAATGAAATGGATGATGGGCTGGATGCACGATACCTTAGAGTATTTTGCTAAAGATCCGATTTACAGAAAACACCATCATAACGAAATCACCTTCAGTTTGGCCTATGCCTTTACCGAAAACTTTATGCTTCCACTATCGCATGATGAAGTCGTTTATGGTAAAAACTCTATTCTAGGAAGAATGCCTGGTGATGAGTGGCAACGCTTTGCTAACCTACGTTTATTATATGGCTACATGTTTACACATCCAGGAACAAAACTATTGTTTATGGGTAGTGAATTTGGTCAATATAACGAGTGGAATTTCCAAGAAAGTTTAGATTGGAATTTGCTAGAGTTTAAACCCCATCAAGACATGCTAAACTATTATAAATCGCTTAATGCGGTTTATAAAAACACACCTGCACTCTACGAAAAAGCATTTAGTGGCGAAGGTTTTGAGTGGATTAGTCACGACGACCATGAAAACTGCGTAATCTCTTATATAAGAAAAGGTTATAAAGAAGAAGGAAATGTAGTAGTGGTTTGCAACTTAACACCAACTGTTAGAGAAAAATATAAAATTGGAGTTACAGCAAAAGGTAAACTAGTTGAGATTTTTAATAGTGATGATAAAGCTTTTGGCGGCAGTGGTATAAAAAATAAAAAAGAAATAACCATTAAAAAAGCACCATGGAATGGTAAAGAGTATTCGGTAGAAATTACTTTACCTCCTCTAGCAGTTACCATTTTTAAATTTAAATAAATAAGCACAATTTCATTTAGCAATTAATACTAATTGCTAAATGAAAGCTTTTAATCTTCACTTCCTTTAGCGTAATAACATAATTAAGGCATAATTCTTTACATCAAGGTTTTAACTTAATATATTAAGAAAGAAGCGATACAAAAAACAACGTATTAGCTAAATGTTATGCTATCCATAATTTAATAAGTAAAAATTTAGCTATTATACAATACTGTAAGCTTTTTTTTAATAAAAAGAACCAATTAAGGTCTTATAAATTTAGTAAATTCGTCAATTATAATTAATACATTATTTAATATGATATTAAATACAGAATTAGAATATAAAGGGAATTTATTTCCTTCAAAAATAATTTCTTACGAGAAGAATCTTAATGTACTTTCTTTTACAACTGCAAATGGCGTTATTTTAGAAGTTACAGTACGTCGAGATAGTATTCTTCGTTTCAGATTTACAACAACAGGCATTTTTGATAATGATTTTTCTTATGCCATTACTAAATATGCAAGTAGAGGTTACAATCACTTAGAGGTTACTGAAGATGATGCTAATTACATCATTACTACATCAAAACTTATCTGTAAAATTTCAAAGTTAGACTTAAGAACATCTATGTATGATGCTAAGGATAACTCTTTAATTTGCGAAGATGAACTTGGTTTTCACTGGGAAGAAAGTTACGAACTTGGTGGCGATATTGTAAAAATGTCTAAAACCGCTCAACCAGGAGAAAGTTATTATGGTTTAGGAGATAAGCCTGTAGACAACAACCTAAAAGGAAAACGTTTTGAAAACTGGGTAACAGATTCTTATGCTTATGGCAGAGATACAGATCCTATCTACAAAACCATCCCTTTTTATACAGCATTACACAACAAAAAATCTTACGGTATATTTTTCGATAATACCTTCAGATCGTTTTTTGATTTTTGTAACGAACGCCGAAACATTACAAGTTTTTGGGCGCAAGGAGGCGAAATGAATTACTACTTTATTTACGGTCCAGAAATGTCCGATGTAGTAGTTAATTACACGGATTTAACAGGTAAGCCACACGAATTGCCTGCGCTTTGGACTTTAGGTTATCACCAATGTAAATGGAGTTATTACCCAGAATCGAACGTAAAAGAAATTACCGCTAAATTTAGAGATTTAAAAATTCCTTGCGATGCTATTTATCTAGACATCGATTATATGGAAGGGTTTAGATGCTTCACTTGGAGTGAGGAGTATTTTCCAAACCCTAAACGTATGGTTAAGGAACTAGCAGACGATGGTTTTAAAACTATTGTTATTATTGATCCAGGAATTAAAATAGACATGGATTATTCTGTGTTTAGAGAAGGTTTAGAAAAAGATTATTTCTGTAAACGTGCCGATGGTCCATACATGAAAGGTAAAGTTTGGCCGGGGGAGTGTTATTTCCCAGATTTCACTAACCCTGAGGTTAGAGACTGGTGGTCAAATTTATTTAAAGAACTTGTTGAAGATATAGGTGTTAAAGGTGTTTGGAACGATATGAATGAGCCAGCTGTAATGGATGTTCCTGGAAAAACATTTCCTGATGATGTAAGACACGATTACGACGGAAACCATTGTAGCCATAAAAAAGCGCATAACGTTTACGGTATGCAAATGGCACGTGCAACTTACCATGGCTTAAAGAAATTTTCTTATCCAAAAAGACCTTTTGTTATTACCAGAGCAGCATATTCAGGTACACAACGTTATACTTCTAGTTGGACTGGAGATAATATTGCAACCTGGGATCATTTAACTATAGCAAACCTACAAGCACAACGTATGTGTATGTCTGGATTCTCGTTTATAGGATCTGATATTGGAGGATTTGCAGAACAACCTAATGGCGAGCTTTATGCACGTTGGATTCAATTAGGAATTTTTCACCCATTCTGTAGAACACACTCTTCTGGAGACCACGGCGATCAAGAACCTTGGGCTTTCGGAACAACTATTACAGATGTAGTAAGAAAATTTATTGAATTAAGATATCAATTATTACCATACTTATATACAGCGTTTTGGAGATATGCCGAAGAGGGTGTTCCAATTTTAAAATCGTTAGTATTATACGATCAGCATGATCCACAAACGCATTACAGAAATGATGAGTTTGTTTTTGGTGAAAAAATATTAGCTTGTCCAATAACAGGACCAAATCAAAAAGGTAGACGTATGTACTTCCCTCTTGGTAAATGGTATAATTTCTGGACAGACGAAGTTGTTGAAGGTGGTACAGAACAATGGGTAGATGCCGATTTAGATAGTATGCCAATTTTTGTAAAAGAAGGTGCTATTATACCTAAATATCCTATACAACAGTATGTAGGCGAAAAAACTATTGATGAGCTTTCTTTAGACGTGTATTACACTGAAGGTAAAGAAACATCGCAAGTTTACGAAGATGCTACCGATGGTTACGATTATATTAAAGGAAGATACAGCTTAAGAGACTTTAAATTGTCTGGTAAGAAAAACGAATTAATAATTCAACAACATAAATCTGGTAAGTTTACAACCACGTATAAAACGTTTAAAGTAAGTTTACATGGTTTACCATTCAAAATTTCTAAAGTAGAGGTTGATAATGTTATCATTCCTTTTGAAGACCTTAAACTTGATAGCAGTAACACGTTAACACTTACTAAAGAGTTTACAGAACTTCATATTATAGGGTAATAAAAACCTTTTAAATTAAAACACTAAGCCTCTCTTTTAAAGAAGGAGAGGCTTTTTTTATTCTATTTTCTAGTAAATAAATATCATTAAATTTGCTAACAACTAACAACCTAATAGGACATGCAAGAGAAACTAAAAGTTATTAAAATGATTCATATTGCCTTATGTGCAGGCTTAATTATGGCTTATATTTTTATAGGAGATCTTGCGTCTATAAACTTAAATATGCCTGAAATAAGTCAATCTAACATCCTTTTTGTGCTTATCCCTGTAATTGCCTATGTGTTTAGTAATTTTATGTATAAAACACAGTTAAAAAATGCCAACAACAAACAAAAGCTTGAAGACAATATGGCTGTGTATCAAACGGCATCCATAATAAGGTGGGCTATACTTGAAGGTTCTGCTTTTATAATTTTGGTAATGAGTAAAGATTTTATACTCTTCGGAATTTTAATAATTCTTTATCTTGCCCTACTTCACCCTACCGAAGATAGAATTAAATCCGATTTAAAATATCGAGCATAAGCATTATATTTTCAGTTTTTCAACTGAATATCCTCAAAAATTAATAAAAACAAAATAATTGTTAATCATCCTTGGTTGTTAAAGTTTCAGCGGTAGGCACCTCATCTACATCAAAAGGTTTCCCTAAATACACAAGTTGGTAACCAGGTTCAATATCTTCAAATTCTAAATTATGAGAAGAAATAATATGGAATTCACCTTCGTTATCCTTAACAAATAATGGAATAATTTCCATATCCTCGTTAGATATTTTAATAAGCTTTTCATAATGAGCCTTATCTTCCAAATCTATTTCTTGTATTGATGGATATGCTCTTGTTAACTCTAAAAGCGCACTGTAATCATCTCTATGAGAAAACAACCCTTCCTTAGGGTTATTGGTGTCATCGAGCATTTCTTGAGTTGTAACCAATCTATAAGCACCATTTTCGCCAAATTGATTACTTAACTTATTAATAGCATACTTATTTATATCTGGATTTCCTGTTAAAGCCATTAAATAACCAACATCATTAAGTTCAATATTATCGGCTAATGTTTCAGAATAAATATTAGTGCTAATAGCTTCTAAACCTAGTTCTTTAGCTTTTCTAATATTACCTTCATTACTATCAATTAAAACCACGTGTCTGCCATTTGTTAAAAGATAATGGCCTAATAACCTTGAAACTTTTGATGCTCCTACTATTAAAATACCATCAGATTTTTTAAGAAAAACACCTACTAATTTGGCAAATAAACGCGCTGTTGTAGCGTTTAATAAAACGGTTCCTAACACAATCATAAAAACCAAAGGGGTAATATATTCGGCACCTTCAACACCTTGTTTTAACAACTTACTTCCAAATAACGAAGCAATACCTGCCGCCACAATACCTCTTGGTCCTACCCAACTAATAAACACCTTTTCGTTGGTTTTTAATTTGGAACCCATGGTGCTTAAAAACACAGCTATTGGTCTAATTATAAATACGACAGCCGAAAATAAAATGGCTGTATCCCAGGTGTAGAGCAACATCATGTCTTCAATATTAATATTGGCTGCTAAAAGAATAAATAATATAGAAATTAAAAGAACGCTTAGCGACTCTTTAAAATAAAGCAATTCTTTTATGTTTTCTAGTTTTCCATTTCCTAAAACCATTCCCATTACAACCACAGCTAATAAACCCGATTCGTGAGCAAAAATTTCAGATTCTACAAAAACCAATAATACAGTAGATAAGGACACTACATTTAATAAATAATGCGGAATAAACTTCTTGTTTATGGCAAACGCTAAGGCGTGGGCAAACGTAAACCCGAAAGTAGTACCGAATAAAATAATTTTACCAAACTCTATTAAAGCTGTTTTTGTAAAACCACTATCGCCTTCCACACTAATAAATTCAAAAACCAAAACGGCAACCAAAGCTCCAATAGGGTCTATTAAAATGCCTTCCCATTTTAAAACCGTAGAAATATCCTTTTTAAGTGGAATGTTTCTTAAAATAGGCGTTATTACTGTTGGTCCGGTAACAATTATTAAACCAGAAAACAGGAATGATAATTGCCAACTTAAGTTAAAAATATAATGCGCTAATATTCCAGCACCAAAAAAAGTAACTGCAGACCCTAAGGTAATAAGCTTAGTAATTACGGGACCTACATTTTTAATTTCAGATCGTTTTAAGGTTAAACCACCTTCAAACAAAATAATGCTAATAGCTAACGAAACAAAATAATACAACCCTTCGCCAGGAAATAGTCCTTTTTCGCCATTCCAAATGGGCTCTATCCACTTACTTCCATCTTCGCTTAAAAACGCTGCAGCAATTGGGCCAACTAATAAACCAATTAAAATTAAAGGTAAGATAGCGGGTATTTTAAATTTCCAAGCTACCCATTGTGCTAATATTCCTAAAATAATAATTCCTGCAAGTTCTAACATAGGCTCTTTGTTTTTTTAAAAATACTAATTTAAGTAAAACACATCATTTAAAGTTTTTAAAAAATGTTATCTTTCAACTTTTACATTAAATTTTAATAAAACCTTTGTATTTAAAGCCTTTTAAAAGTATTGGAATTGGAGTCGCATTTTCTCCAAACTTAAAAGCTAACCTCTTTGAAGCCGCAAGGTTATCTGTATTTTTCAAAGCCAAATTAGTCTTAATTCATGTTGGTGAAGCATCAGAAGAAAAAACAAATGTACTAAGCACTTGTTTAAAAAGCTTCGAAAAAGACAATCTAGACTATGAAGTTGTTTTTAAACCAGGTGATCCTGTTAATGTAATCCTTTCAACTTCCGAAGAAAAAAAAATAGACTTGTTAATTCTAGGTGCAGTAAAGCGCGAAAAGGTAGTAAAATATTATGTGGGTTCTATTGCTAGAAAAATTACGCGACAAGCTAAATGTTCTATTTTATTACTTATAAAACCTTCGGTTGAAAGTAATCCGTGTAAACATATTGTTGTAAATGGTTTAAAAGATCCTAAAACGGAACAAACAATTACTGCCGCTTTTTATGTTGCCAACCATGTTAATTCTGAAAAAATAACGATTGTTGAAGAAATTGATCAAGAAGAAATTCATGTAAAAGTTGAAGACGATAAATCGTTAAGACGTGCCAACATTGTTAAAGAACGAATTAAACTTAGAGAAAACTCTAGGGTAAACGAGATTATAAAACACATTCCGGAAGAATATACAAAGAATAAAACCATAAAGTTACAGCCCATTTTTGGTAAACGCGGCTATTCGATTGGGCATTATGCGCAAATTTCGAGAGCCGATTTATTAATTATGAATAGCCCAAGTAAAATGACGTTTTGGGACCGTTTATTTCCACATGATATAGAACATATTTTAACCGAATTACCAACCGATGTGCTAATCCTTCAATGAGTCCAAAAACGAATAACATAAGCGCCTTTTTTAAAGCCTTACCTAAAAACATATTTTCTGGTTTTGTAGTAAGTCTTATTGCATTACCTCTAGGTTTAGGGCTTGCTATGGCCAGTGATGCACCACCAATTGCAGGTATTATTGCCGCAGTTATTGGAGGTGTAATGGTATCTATTTTAGGTGGCAGTCACGTTACTATTGTGGGCCCAGGAAACGGGTTGGTTGGTGTGCTTTTGGTAGCTATAACCACGTTGGGTTTAGAAAGTGCATATATAGCCATTGTATGCTCGGGTATTTTACTTTTACTCTTAGGTTTTTTTAGAATGGGAGCTTTAGCCGATTTTTTCCCTTCGGCAGCAATACAAGGTATGCTCGCAGCTATTGGTTTAATTATTCTCGGAAAACAATTTCATATTATGATGGCTCATAAGATTAAAAGAGCCGATACTATTGATTATTTAGTAGAAATTCCATTTACTATAAACGATGCTGTTCATTACGAAAACAAAGGGTTAATATTTGCTGCCTTAGCAGGTATTTTAAGTTTAACTATAATGCTGTTTTATTCGAAAATTAGAAATAAATATCTACAGCTTATTCCGGCACCAATGTGGATTGTTATATTATCTATAGCCTTTAGCTATTATTTTGAGTTTGGTTTACACGAACCCAACCCTATTGCGCCACAGTATATGGTTTCTGGTATTCCTAGTATTCAAGAAATTATTGCAGATATACCAACACCTAATTTTATTGGTATTTGGAGTTTTTCGTTTTGGGGCAGTGTTTTAGCTTTAACCTTAATATCTAGTATAGAATCCCTTTTAAGTATTAAAGCGGTTGATAAACTGGATCCAGAAAAGCGACGCTCGAATGTTAATAGAGATTTAAAAGCACTAGGTTTGGCAACCGTTGGTAGCGGGCTGTTAGGAGGTTTAAACGTGGTAACTGTTATAGCTAGAAGTTCGGTAAACGTAAACCAAGGTGGTACCAACCGATCTTCAAATTTTTTCCACGCTCTATTTCTTGTCCTATTTATAGCGTTTTTTAGCACACAGCTTACTCGAATTCCGCTTCCTGCATTAATGGCTATTTTAGTCTATACAGGTTATAAATTAGCATCGCCAAAGGTTATCACCAAAATGTTTTCCATAGGTAAAGAGCAACTTATTATCTTTTTTGTAACGCTAATTGTTACTTTAAAAATTGGCTTAATTACAGGCATTCTTGCCGGCGTAATTGCTACTTTTATTATTCATGTGGTTATCAACAAGCATTTAGGTTATGGTTTAATAGTACGAAACTTGGCAAAGCCTAATGTTTTAATGTACATGGAGCAAGGCAAGAAAAACAACTATTATGTTAGTGTAAAACATTTTTGTAGCTTTTTAAATTACTTTAGGTTAAAAAAACATTTAGACGCTATCCCAGAAAATAAAGATGTTATCGTTGATTTTTCATTATGCCATTTTGTTGATGATACCGTTTTGGAGAACATTAGTAATTACCAAGAATTATTCGATAAACGTGGTGGCCATTTTGATGTTGTTGGTTTAGATATGCACGATACAGAAACTAAACACCCTTTTGCATCTAGACGTTTATTACCTGTACCAAATATTATAAAAAACAGCTTAACAAGACGCCAAACAAGTATGGAGACTTTAGCTGAAAATTATAGTTTAACATACCACCCTAAAAGGAAAAAAAAGGTATCCTTTTTAAATAACTTTTCGTTTTTTAACACAAAACATATTAACCACATTTACAATAAATTAAACGATAATAACTGTTCAATTTCTATTTTTGATATCGAGTTTTCTGAAGGTGAATTTATAGCTAAAGAAGTGGGTAGGAAAACGATGCTTCATATCGATTTAGATGATACTATTCCAAAATTTACTTTAGATAAAGAAGGATTTTTAGAAAAGGTTTCAGCCTTTGCTGGGTTTAAAGATATCGACATTGATAATCATGACGATTTCTCTAACCGCTTTTATTTATTGGGTGATAATCGAGTAGAAATAGCAAAGTTTTTTAATGATGATGTTACCCATTTCTTTGAAAGCAACCCTTACTACCATGTTGAATCAAACGGAAACGCCCTTTTAATTTTTGGAAAAGAACGTTTAGCCAGCATTAAAGAAATTAAGGCTTTATATGATTTTGGTAAGAGATTAAGGCAAGTTATTTCCAAAGCACAAACAATAGACGTTTAACCGTAAAAAAAATCTTAATAAACTCTTAACCTTTAAAAGCGTTTAATATAGATTTCTTAATTTTACATTCCTATGAAATTACATCCTATTAATGCCGGAAACCTAAAGCTTGATGGTGGTGCCATGTTTGGTGTTGTGCCTAAAGTATTATGGAACAGATCAAACCCTGCAGATGCCAATAACATGATAGATATTGCGACGCGCTGTTTATTAATTGAAGATGGCAATCGCCTTATTTTGATTGATAATGGTATGGGCGATAAGCAATCTGATAAATTTTACAGTTACTACCATCCTTGGGGCGATTATAGTTTAGATGCCTCGTTGAAAGCCGCTGGTTTTAATCGCGATGATATTACCGATGTGTTTATGACGCATTTACATTTTGATCATTGTGGTGGTAGTATTCAATGGAACAAAGACAAAACGGGCTACGAACCCGCTTTTAAAAATGCGCATTTTTGGAGTAATAAAGACCATTGGAAATGGGCAACCGAGCCTAATAGACGAGAAAGTGCTTCGTTTTTAAAAGAAAATATTATGCCTATGGAAGAAAGTGGACAATTAAAATTCACAGCACTTCCCGAAGATAATTTACTTAAAAACTCAGCACTAGGTTTCGATATCTTTTTTGCCGATGGACATACCGATAAGCAAATGATTCCACTTATAAAGTATAAGGATAAAACCATTGCTTTTATGGCCGATTTATTACCAACAATTGGTCATTTACCACTACCCTATGTTATGGGTTATGATACTAGACCACTATTAACGCTAAACGAAAAAGAAAACTTTTTAAACATAGCGGCAGAACAAAATTTCTATTTATTTTTAGAGCATGACGCCCATCACGAAATAATAACCGTACATAATACAGAAAATGGTGTACGCTTAAAAGGACTTCATACCTGCGAGGAGATCTTTAATTAAAACAAAATGACTAATTCAATACATTACAATGAAAACAATTAATTTAATAGCAAAATCTGCATTCCTAGCAGTTTTAATTTCAGGTTGTGGCGGAGTCGCTCCTGTATTATCAACCCCTGTTGAAAACATCGATTCATCGCCACTAAAAGTTTCTGAACTTACTGATGCTGAAGCACACAATTGGGGACACTTGGATTTGGTAAAAGATACCATTCCTGGAATGAGTGTTGATAAAGCTTACGCTGAAATCATAAAAAACAAAAAAGGTAAAAAAGTAATAGTTGCTGTAATAGATTCTGGAATAGATATCGATCATGAAGATTTAAACGATGTTATTTGGACTAACAAAGATGAAATACCAAACAACGGAAAAGACGACGACAACAATGGATATGTTGATGATGTACACGGATGGAACTTTTTAGGTGAAGGCTACAACGAGCAATTAGAATTTGTTAGAATTTTAGCTAGTGGAGATACCAGTAACCCTGATTATGCTGCTGCTAAGGCAGAATACGATAGCGAATATCAAAAATGGCTAGGTAGAAAAACACAATACGAGCAAATTTATCAACAACTTCAAACAGCCGATGCAGCATTAACAAAACATTTTGGCAAAAAAGATTATACAAAAAAAGAAGTTGCCGCTATTAAAACTGAAAATGAAAGTTTAGCACAAGCACAACAAATAGCAAATTACATGCTAAATAACGGTATGGATTCTATGACTGATGCGGTAAAAGAAATTGAAAATGGGTTAGAAAGTATTAACGAGCGTTTAAACTACAACTTAAATAAAGATTTTAAAGGTCGTGTTAACGGAGATAATCCAGACGATATGTCTACTAAATTTTACGGCAATGGTAATGTAAAGCCTGTTAAAATAACTGAAAGCCATGGTACACACGTAGCAGGTATTATTGCTGCCGAACGTAACAATGGTAAAGGTGCAAATGGTGTTGCAAATAATGTAGAGATTATGAGTATTAGAGCTGTACCAAACGGCGATGAGTACGATAAAGATGTAGCCTTAGCTATTCGTTACGCTGTAGATAATGGTGCTTCTATTATTAATGGTAGTTTTGGTAAAAGCTTTTCAACACATAGCGATTGGGTACGCGATGCTATAACTTACGCCTCAGAAAAAGACGTAATTTTTGTTCATGCTGCCGGAAATGACAGTAAAGATGTAGATACAGAACCAAATTTTCCAGATGATAATGTAAACTATAACGAGATTTCAAATACTTATATTAGAGTTGGTGCTTTGGCTCCAAAATACGGATCGTCAATGGTAGCTGGTTTTTCTAACTACGGAAAACAAAATGTAGATGTTTTTGCTCCTGGAGCAAGCGTGTACTCTACAACTCCAGAAAACGATTACCAAACTAAAGGAGGAACATCAATGGCTGCTCCTGGTGTAGCTGGTGTAGCGGCATTAATTCGTTCGCAATACCCTAGCTTAAGCGCTGCTCAAGTAAAACAAATTATTATGGATTCTGGTTTAGCCATTAACTCTAAAGTTATTGTTGGAGGAAACTCAGAAGATATTCGTCCGTTTGCCAATTTAAGTAAATCTGCTAAAATGGTAAATGCCTATAATGCATTAATTATGGCAGCCAAATTAGCTAAATAAAAAATTATAAATTATAAAGGTTGTTCTGTGATGTTAAAGCATCATTTAACAACCTTTTTTAATACACATGTCTATGAATCGTTATATCCTTTCCGCACTAAGTATCGTATTATTACTGTCTTGTAGTAGTCAAAAAACCATGGCTGTATCTCCGCCACCAGCACCAACGCCTCCTGCTGCCTCAACATCTTGTTATTGGCAACAACATGTAGACTACAGTATGGATATTGATATGGATGTAAACAACTATCAATACAAAGGAAAACAAGAGTTAGTTTACACAAACAACTCTCCAGATGTTTTAGATAAAGTGTTCTATCATTTATATTTTAATGCGTTTCAACCAGGAAGCGAAATGGATGTACGTTCTAGAACCATTGCAGATCCAGACTCTAGAGTTGGCGACAGAATTAGCAAGTTAAGTCCAAATGAAATTGGTTATATTAAAGTAAACGCATTAAAACAAAATGGTGTTGATTTAAAACACCAAACCGTTGGTACTGTTTTAGAAGTCGCTTTAGCAAAACCTATTCAACCCGGAGAAAGTGTAACTTTTAATATGCTTTTTGATGCTCAAGTACCAGTTCAAATTCGTCGTTCTGGTAGAAACAGTAAAGAAGGTGTAGCACTTTCAATGACACAATGGTACCCTAAATTAGCCGAATACGATTTTGAAGGCTGGCACGCCGATCCTTATATAGGTCGCGAATTTATTGGCGTTTGGGGCGATTACGATGTAAAATTAACCATCAATAAAGACTACGTTGTAGGCGGAACAGGTTATTTACAAGGAGAACCAAAAGTTGAAGGCAGTAAAAAAACACTTCATTTTAAAGCAGCAAACGTACACGATTTTACTTGGGCCGCAGATCCAGATTACATTCATGATACTAAGCAAGTGCCTAATGGTCCGCTTCTAAATTTCTATTACAAAAACACACTAAGTTCAGAGCACAAGCAAAACTGGAAAAAATTACAATCAAAAACGGTCGAAATGATGCAGTATTTCTCAGAGCATATTGGTAACTATCCTTACGACCAATATTCGGTAATTCAAGGTGGCGATGGCGGAATGGAATATGCTATGTGTACTTTAATTACTGGGCAACGCAGTTTTGGCAGTTTAGCAGGTGTTACAGCCCATGAGTTGGCACATACATGGTTTCAGTTCCTGTTAGCATCAAACGAAGCTAAACACGAGTGGATGGACGAAGGTTTTACAACCTATATAAGTAACTGGGCCATGAATGATATCTTTAACGAAGGCAAAGCAAACCCAGTCGAAAACGCTTATAAAGGCTATATATATTTAGCAACCTCTGGTAAAGAACAACCGCTTACCACACATGCAGATCGTTACACATACAATCAATCCTATGGTATTTCTGCTTACAGTAAAGGTGCCGTGTTTATGTCGCAATTAGGTTATGTAATAGGCGACGATAACCTTAAAAAAACCATTAAAAAATATTTCACAGACTTTGCTTTTAAACACCCAAAGCCTTTAGATATTATTAGAACTGCCGAAAAAGTTTCTGGTTTAGAACTCGATTGGTATTTAACAGATTTTGCACAAACAACAAACACCATAGATTATGGCGTTAAAAGTATCGATGGTAACGCCATTACCCTAGAGCGTATAGGGGTTATGCCAATGCCTTTAGACCTTACTGTTACTTACACCGACGGTAAAACCGAAGATTTTTACATTCCTTTACAAATAATGCGTGGCGAAAAACCAACCACGGCTACCATTGCTAAAGACTGGGCGTGGGCGTATCCAACATACACCTTACAAACATCAAAACCAGTAAAATCTGTACAAATAGACCCAAAAGCATTAATGGCAGATATAGATAAGGAGAATAATAAAAAATAAACGAATAATTTGGGCGCTACCACAAGGGTCGGGCTTTTCGCTACAAGTCCTCACGCCCTCAAAAACAAACTCGGGCGCTGTGGGCTTTCCACTGCAATCCCTAGCGCACTTATTTGCTAGCAAAGTTTTAAGCCTAAAAGGCTGTTAGTATCCAAACCATAAAAAGACCACTTTATTTTTTAAGTAAGGTGGTTTTTTTATGGATAATGTTTAAAAACTTTAAGAAATCGGTACACCGCATTTAAAACTATATTAACATAATTTAAAAATTAATATAGTTACTTCGCAAAAAGAAAACATCATGAAAAACATACTACTAACTTTAACCTTAGGCGCATCTATATTTGCCACAAGTTGTAAAAACAATACAGAAGCCAAAACCGAATCAACAACCGTTGAAACTGCTACAAAAGATTTAGCTTTAAAACCAGAATCTTGGATTAATGCTCGTGTAGAAAAAGCAAAAACAAAATTACAAAGTACCGAAGCTGGAAACATTATTTGGCAAGCCATGGAAGCTCATGGTGGCCTTAAAAACTGGTACAGTAATGGACCAGTATCATTTCATTTCGATTATTTACCTTTAGATGGTAAAACACGTCGTAATACCCATCAAACCATCGATACTTGGAGTAACAAAGCGCGCCACCAAAGCCTTACAGACTCAACAGATGAGTTTGGATGGACCGGTGAAAAAGCATGGAAAAAAACAAAAGACTCTTTAGCATTTCCTTTCGATATGCGTTTCTGGGCCTTAACACCACATTACTTTTTATCGCAACCTTTCGTTTTTGATGGCGAAGGTGTAAACTTTAAAAAACTAGAAGATAAAACCCATAAAAATGAAACTTTTAATACCGTTAAAGTCACATTTTCTCCAGGTACAGGCGATGCTCCAGACGACTATTATATCCTTTATTTTAGTAAAACAACACATAAATTAGCGGTTATACGCTACATCGTTTCTTACCCAGAATATTTTAAAAACGGTAAAATGAAACATTCTCCAGAAAAATTTATGGAAATACAAGGCTATCAAACGGTTAGTGGTATCGAGTTTCCAACGGCATATCATACCCATTGGTTAACAAAAAATGAAACAGCCGGAGCACATATTACAACCATAACGGTAGATAATATTTCATTTAAACCAGAGCTTGAAAACGATTATTTCGATATGCCAAATGGCGCTGTTCTTATCGAGTAAACCTTTCACAAAAAATATAATTTTCAAAAACCACTTAGTTACTAAGTGGTTTTTATATTTTATTACCTTTGGCAAATAAAATAAACCTATTGAACTACACTTACGGTAATAAAGAAAAGCTTAAAAGTAAAAAATTGATTGACCAGTTATTTACTGAAGGAAAATCGGTTTCGGCCTACCCATTGCGTTTGGTGTATTTAGGAACTACTTTTAAGGAGGATATAATAGCTAAAACAGGTGTCTCGGTTAGTAAGCGTAACTTTAAAACTGCAGTAGACAGAAATAGAATAAAACGTTTGTTAAGAGAAGCTTACCGACTTAATAAATCAATCTTTTTTAACAATTTAACAACGCAGCATGCGTTTATGATTTTGTATATTGGAAAAGATAAGCCTACTTTAGATTTCGTTGAAACTAAAATGAAAATTTTATTTGAGAAGTTTTCAAGCAAAATTTCAGAAAAATAATCGAACATGAAAAACATTTTTAAAAAGAGAATTATAATTCCCATACTAGCAGGTGTTCTGTTTATTTCAACTACTGCTTTTAAAAACGATTTTTTTGAAATCGCCAAACAAATAGAGATTTTCACCACATTATTTAAGGAATTAAATATGAATTACGTGGACGAAACTAACCCTGGCGATTTAATGGATACCGCCATAAAAAGTATGCTTGCAGATTTAGATCCGTATACTAATTTTATGAACGAGCAAGATGTTGAGGCCGCTAGAATTAACAATACCGGCGATTATACAGGTATTGGTGCCAAAATACAAACTAAAAAAGATAAACTAATTATAATTGAGCCCTACAAAGGTTACCCAGCAGATAAAGCGGGTTTAAAAGCTGGAGACGAAATTATTAAAGTTGGTAATACATTAATTGAAGGTTATGAGGATTACCCTGGCGATTTACTTAAAGGTGCTCCAGATTCCTCAGTCGAAGTGGTTTTTAAACGCCAAGGAAAAACTCAAACAGCAACTATAAAACGAGCCGAAGTTGAGATAAAAGCTGTACCTCACTTCTCTATGATTAACGATAAAACAGGTTATATCGTTTTAAGTAAATTCAATAAAAAAGCGCATGCCGAAACTAATTATGCTTTACGTGATTTAAAAGCTCAAGGTGCCGAAAATATCGTTTTAGATTTACGTGGTAACCCTGGTGGATTACTAAGAGAAGCTATAAAAATTGTAAACCTTTTTGTGCCAAAAAATCAATTGGTAGTAACAACAAAATCAAAAGTAAAAAAATACAATCGTACCTATCTTACAACCGACGAACCTATAGATACCGAAATTCCGCTTGTTATTTTAATTGATGGTAAAAGTGCATCAGCTAGCGAAATTGTATCTGGAGCGCTTCAAGATTTAGACAGAGCGGTTATTGTTGGATCACGCAGTTTTGGAAAAGGTTTAGTACAACGCCCTAAAATATTAACGTATGGTACACAAGTTAAAATCACCATTTCAAGGTATTACACACCTTCTGGACGTTGTATTCAAGCTCTAGATTATTGGAATAGAAATGAAAAAGGTGAAGCCGTAAAAGTAAAACAAGAAAACTATAATGCCTTTAAAACTAAAAATGGCAGACAAGTATTTGATGGTGGTGGTGTTTTTCCTGATGCCCAAGTTGGATCGTATAAAATATCGCCAATTACAACTGCCATTGTTAATAACAATTTAATTTTTGACTATGCTACAAAATACCATTACAGTCATAATATTAGCGATATTAATAGTTTAAAACTTAGCGATGCCGATTTTTCAGATTTTAAAAACTATTTAAAAACTAATAATTTTACGTTTGAAACCGATACCGAAAAAGCCCTTAAAAAGGCCTATGAAATAGCGCAAAAAGAAGAATTAAACGATAATATTGACCGCGATTACAACACATTAATTTCTAATTTAAACACATCAAAAACCAATATTATTGATGAGAATAAAGACTATTTATTAGAGTTATTAACTAAAGATATTGTTAAACAATATGTGTACAGAGAAGGCTTGTATGAATATTTAGAAATCCATGATAACGAAATAAAAAAAGCTACAAATATACTGGCTACCCCAACAACATATCAAGGTTATTTAAAATAAAAAGCAAAGTGAGTATTTACGAAAAACCGCATACATGTTGACTTCTGGCATGGTTTTAGATTAAAAACAGTATATTTATCTCCTATTTAAAACCCCTATATGACTAAATTATTTGTATTAATATGTTTTACTTTATGTAGTGTTTTTTCTTTTTCTCAAAAAGAACTAACACACGAAGTATATTTTAATACGGATAAATTTGAGGTTCCAAACACCGAAGAAAACCGTTTACTATTATTTATATCGAACTTAAATGATATAGATATAGAATCTATTTCAATATTTGGTTTTTGCGATGATAGAGGTGCAGATACCTACAACTTATTACTCTCGCAACAGCGTGCAGATGCTATTAAAGCCATTTTTGCAAATAACGAAATTAGCGAAGACTTAATTTCGAATGTAGATGGTAAAGGCGAAATACTTTTAAAAATAATTGAAGAAGAAAACCTTTTAAAAATAAGAGGATTAAACCGGAAGGTAGAAATTATAGTAAAACCTAAAGTACCAAAACCAGTGGTTAAAAAGGTTGTGGATAGCACGCCAAAACCTAAAAAAGAAAAAGGTATTGAAGATCTTATAAAAGAAGGTAATAAAGGTGATAAAATTTTATTTAAAAATATTTTATTTAAAACAGGTTATGCTTCAGTTACTCCAAGTTCAAAAAAAATATTAGAATCTATTGCTAAAGCACTTTTAGAACGCGAAGATATTTACTTTACCATACAAGGGCATGTATGTTGTACACAGTATAGTAGAGATGCTGTGAATAGACAAACTAAAAAAAGAGATTTATCGGCAGCGCGTGCAAAATACGTTTACGACTATTTTGCTAAAAAAGGTATTGATAAAAAACGTATGCGACACATTGGGTTACGACGAAAATTTCCTCTTGGTGGCGATCCAGAATTAGATAGACGCGTTGAAATTCTTATTACCTACGTTAGTAAACCTACCAACTAAATTTAAATGGGCTCCAAAACTAAATTTTTTGTAATTAGTTTCTATTTGGTTTCCTTTTGTTGCCTTTCTCAAAACACATTCATTCCAGACGATAATTTTGAACAAGTTTTAATCGACTTAGGCTTAGATTCTGGTCCTTTAGATGATTTTGTACCAACTTCCAATATAACGACTGTAACAAGCTTAGATTTAAGTTTTGATACTACGGGCTTAAATATTTCCAATCTTACCGGTATTGAAGATTTTACAAGCTTAAATCAACTCTTCGTACAAAATAATCAATTAACAAGTATTGATGTTAGCTCGAATACTAATTTACAGATTTTATGGTGTTTTAATAACCAATTATCTGATCTTAATGTTTCTCAAAACCCTAATTTAATTTCTTTACGCTGCGAAGATAATCTGCTAACAAATTTGGATACTTTAAACAATATTAACTTAAATGTATTGATTTGCGAACGTAATAATTTATCGACTTTAAATGTTTCAAATAATACGGGTTTAAGCAGGTTGCAATGTGGCAGTAATAACTTAACTAGTTTAGATGTTAGTAATAATTCAAACTTATCGTATTTATCGTGCCCGCAGAATAATATAACTACTTTAAACGTTGAAAATAACAATAAATTAACGACATTACTATGTTTTGAAAATACAATTTCGGCTCTAAATCTTTCTAAAAATTTTAATTTAACCGAAATAGATTGTAGTAATAATGCGCTGTGCAGTTTAAATTTAAATAACGGGAATAACACAAACATGACATCAATTAATTTTGAATTTAATCCAAATTTAAATTGTGTTGTGGTAGATAATCCTGATGCCGACCATACAACTTGGCAACCATCAAATTTTGCTAATTATGTAAATTCTAATGAAGCCTGCAGCGATTTTATTCCTGTTGATAGTTTAGATACGGTTTTTGGAACAAGTTATACCTTACCAACACTAAATAATGGAAATTACTTTACCGAGCCTAATGGTATGGGAACAGCCTTAAATGCAGGAAGTATTATTAACAGTACCCAAACTATTTTTATATACAATCAAACGTCTTGTTATAGCAATCAAACTAGTTTTTCTGTAATTATAAATAATGAAGATTACTTTATTCCTAAATACTTTACACCCAATAATGATGGTATAAACGATGTTTGGCAAGTTTACGATCGTTTAAACCTAGTTAATAACATTTCAATTTATAACCGATACGGAAAATTATTAAAATTTTTACCTAATACAACTGCAGGATGGGATGGTACCTATAACGGTCAAATTTTAAATAGTGATAGCTATTGGTACGAGATTATATTAAACTCTAAAGAAGTGTTACGCGGCTATTTTACTTTAAAACGCTAGAAGATCAGCCTTTTATCATGGCTATATGAGGTATATTGTCTTCCAAATACTCCTCGCCTGTTTCTTTAAATCCTAAATTATTATAGAATTTTAATAAATATACTTGTGCCGATATTTTAATAGTGGTTTCATTAAAATAAGTTTTTATCGCTTCCGCGGAAGCGTTCATAATATCGTAACCATACATATGCTCTCTTTCATTTTTAGCAACCACTACCCTACCAATACTAGCTAATTCAAAGTAATCACCAGGTTTAAAAATTCTTGTGTAAGCTACAATTTTATCATTTTTAACACCCAATACATGAAGGGATTTTTGGTCTTTCCCATCAATATCTTGGTAAATGCAATCTTGTTCTACTACAAATACTTCACTTCGTAATTGTAATAAGTAATACAACTCGTGTCTACTAAGTTCGTTAAAAGATTTTACTTTAATATTTAGCATGATAATCGGTTATTAAAGACTTTGGTAACAAGTCGTAGAAATCATTATAATTGAGGGTTAATCTATAATTAAAAAAAAAAAAGATTCCTGCCTTCGATGGAATTTAATCTTGAACAATAATATCCTTGGCATCATTTTTACCAAATTCCGGTTGAATATTAACATGATTAATGTCGTATTTATCGAATACCAAATCTTCAATTTGATGTAAAATAGTATCAAATTGAGATAGAGTAATATCTTGATTAAAATCGATATGAGCTTCTAAATGAATTTCGTCTTCATTAAGTTGCCAAATATGTACATGATGAATACTTTTAACAGTTTCAAAAGCATTTATTTCGTCAACAATTTGTTTTATAGGAATGGTATCTGGTGTAAATAGCATGAGTACTTTGGTTGAATCCTTCAACAAATCGAAGCCCATCCAAACTAAATAAATTGCTATTGCAAAGGTTAATACACTATCTACCCAAAACAGCTGATAATACTTCATTAAAAGGCCGCCAATTAAAACAGCTACACTAGCCATCATATCTGTTAATAAATGAAGGTAGGCACTTTTCATATTCATATTAGTATTAGCATCTTTTTTAAGTAAAAGCACACTAAAACCGTTTCCTAAAATAGCCACTAAAGACAGCCATATTACTAAACCAGAATCAATTTTTTGAGGATCTTGAAATCGTTTTACGGCTTCAATAATTAATAAAATAGCTACTACAATTAATGTGGCTGCATTAATAAAAGCGGCTAAAATTTCGGCACGTTTATACCCGAAAGTTTTTTGAAAAGAGGCCTTCTTTTTAGTTAGATTATTTGCTACATAACTAATAATTAAAGAAATAACATCGCTAAAATTATGTAATGCATCACTTAATAAAGCTAAACTTCCAGAAATTAAACCACCAACAACCTGAGCTGCCGTAATAATAATATTTAAAAAAATAGATATAAGAAGGTTACGACCTTTTAAGTCGCTATGAACATGCGCGTGATTATGAGCATGATGGTGCTCCATTTAACAAGACAATGGAATTTTATCTATTCTGTTTTGGTGTCTGCCGCCTTCAAATTCAGTACTTAAAAAAGTTTCTACCATTTTTAAGGTTTGAGGAATAGCAGTGAACCTAGCAGGAATACATAATATGTTGGCATTATTGTGTTGTCTTATTAATTCTACTATTTCGTTTGTCCAGCAAATACCAGCACGAATTTTTTGGTGTTTATTAGCCGTCATAGCAACACCATTTGCACTGCCACAAATTAAAATACCAAAATCTGCTTTATTAGTTTCAACATCGTTAGCAACTGGGTGTACAAAATCTGCGTAATCTACACTATCAAAAACATCGGTGCCATGGTTAATTACTTTATAACCTTTAGTTTTTAAAAGTTCTATTATTGCAAATTTATAATCGGTACCTGCGTGGTCATTTCCTATTGAAATAGTCATTATTATGTATATTGATTTTTATAATTACAAAGGTAGTAAATTATGGATTTAGATTGCCTTTTTACTTAACCTGTGTTATATAAACAAGTTACATTTTTGTATAAATATAAAAGTGTAAAACCGAATCTATAAAATTAAGGCGTACTAATTAGACTTATAAACAATGTGTACTATTATGTGCACGACATGTTAATAACTGTTAATTAGTTTTTAAAAGAAAAACATTGAATATCCAATAAATTTTACAATCCGTAACCTTTAGTTAACATGCAAATAAGTTAATGTAAATTTATAGTTAAGTTATAAGTCTTATTTGTGTACTTGTGAGTCAAAAATTTTATAATACTTATTAAAAATTGTTGTTAATAGTTGTTATTAACAATTGTTAATAGAAATTATAAATAGCTTTAAATTTAAGGACTTAAGTATTTTAAAACTGTTCATTTCGTATCAACAAAATACTATAAGATATTTATCAAAGAAAATACTAAAAAAGTTATACCGCTATTAACACACTATAATAACCACCATTTATTTTTTTAAATTTTAAAAGAAAAATGATAGTATATATATATATGTGGATAAGTCTAAAAAAAAAATTAGAAAATTTGATTTTTCTGTCATTGAAATGAAAATATTTCGTAAATTGTTTACTTACAAATAAATAGCATTTTAGTTTTCCTCACAGAATTTTAGCAAAATAATTTATTAACCTAAAATTTAATATGATGAAAACATTTTACTCTTTTCTTGCCGTATTTTTTTATTTCTCAACGCTTTTTGCCCAATATACTTATGTTCCTGACGATAATTTCGAGCAGGCATTAATTAATTTAGGCTATGATAATGTTTTAGATAACTATGTTTTAACAAGTAACATTAATGGTGTAACAAATTTAGATGTAAGTAATTCTAGATTCTCTGATGATGATATTTTTGGTATACAGGATTTAACCGGTATAGAGGATTTTACTGCTTTAGTAGACTTAAACTGTAGTATTAATAGTTTAACAAGTTTAGATTTAAGCTCAAATCTTGCTTTAGAATATGTGTTTTGTGAAATTAACGACCTAACTAGTATTAATGTTTGTGCTAATACAGCTTTAAAATGGCTTATTTGTAGATCTAATAATTTAATAGGTTTAGATGTAACTTCAAATCCAGCTTTAGAAGTATTAATTTGTGAAACTAACGAATTAACAAGTTTAAATGTAAGGTCTAATCCTAATCTTACTAGATTACGTTGTGGTGATAATAAGCTTGAGTTTTTAAATGTAAAAAATTGTAATAACTATAATTTTGATTCTGATGTTGTAATAGGTTTTGATGCTAGTGGTAATCCTGATTTGTCTTGTATTTTAGTGGATGATGCTGCCTATAGTAATGCTAATTGGTCTTTTAAAGATGATACCGCTAGTTACGATGAATACTGCTTGTTACCATCATTAACCTATGTACCAGACGATAATTTTGAACAAGCACTAATAAATTTAGGTTATGATGATGTTTTAGACAATTTTGTAGTATCTGGTAATATAAATACTATTACAAATTTAGATGTGAGTAATAGTAGATTTGGAAATGATGATTTTGGTATTATAGATTTAACTGGTATTGAAGATTTTACAAGTTTAGTAAGTTTAGATTGTTCTTATAACAATATTACAAGTTTAGATTTAAGTTCTAATGGATTGTTGGAAACTTTGTTTTGTAATGTTAATGATTTAAAATCCCTCAATGTTGCTTGTACTCCAAATTTAAAAACTTTAAATTGTGATAGTAATGAATTAACGCAATTAAATGTTAGTTTAAATCCAAAGTTAGAATTATTATACTGCGTTACAAACCAATTAACTAGTTTGGATGTAAGTGCAAATCCTGCTCTTGTAAGATTACGTTGTGCTGTTAATGAATTAACTTATTTAAATGTAAAAAATGGAAATAATACTAATTTTCATGGTGATGTCGTGCTTGGTTTTGAAGCAACTGGAAACCCAGATTTAACGTGTATACAAGTAGATGATGCCGCTTATAGTAATGCTAATTGGACACATAAAGATGATACTGCCAGTTATAGTAGTAGTTGTTATAACCCATTATTAGTTTACTTACCAGATAATTTTTTCGAACAATTTTTTATTGATTTAGGTCTTGATGATATTTTAGACGACTATATATTTTTAGATAAAGTAATTAATATACAAAAACTAGATATTAGTAATAAAAATATCTCAGATTTAACAGGTATTGAATATTTAACTTCATTAGAAACATTATACTGCCAAAACAATAAGCTTATTAACTTAGATTTAAGTTTAAACACTGCACTAACATATTTAAATTGTTCTGGAAATCAATTGGAAACGATAAACTTAAAAAATGGTAATAATGCTAAATTAACCTATTTAAATACTACAGGAAACCCTAATTTAACGTGTATCCAGGTAGATAATGAAGATTACAGTAATAAGAATTGGAAAAGTGATGGCAGTAAACATTTTTGTATAGATAAGTATACTAAGTTTAGCGAAAAATGCGAATTATTAAGTATAACTAATATTAAAAATTTAAGTTTTAAGTTGTATCCAAATCCAATTTCAGAAAAGTTTACTATAAAACTTCAAAATGGTTTAGAACTAAAAAAACTAAGTATTTATAATCATATAGGGGAACTTATTAAACAAGAGAAGCAAAATACTATGGATGTTTCTAAACTATCCAAGGGTATTTATTTTATTCAAGTTGAAACCAATCAAGGTAAATCGGCTAAAAAAATACTTATAGAATAATATTAATTTCTTCAATATTTAAAAAAGGCTCCCAGTAATTTGCGAGCCTTTTTTCATAAATTAATAGTAATAAAATATCCATTTAATATTAAAACCGTAGCTTTGTAAAAAGAAATAGCAAATTCTTCACATTAATAATGCTATTTAATAACAAAATTTCCAATACCTTAGGAAATAATAATGATTACAATAATTAAATGAGTAAAAAAAGAAAAGGAAAGTCCAAAAAGAATGGCATTTCCAACCTTACAAATACAATCTTAAGTATATTAAAAAAAGAAAGAAACCAAAGTTTTAACTACAAACAAATTGCTGCAAAACTTGGTGTAAACGATGCTAGTAGCAGAAATCAAATTATAAAAACACTGGCTAAACTTACGGCTCAACAAGAGTTAGAAGAAGTAGAACGCGGTAAATTTAAAGCAGTAGTAAATACAGAATATCATATTGGTACGCTAGATTTAGGCGCTAAAGGAAACGGTTATGTTATTTCCGATGATTTTGAGGACGATGTCTTTATTGCATCCAATAATATTAATAAAGCTTTACATGGCGACGAAGTAGAATTCTACGCTTATAAACGTAAAAAACGTGGTAAATCGGAAGGCGAAATTACCAATATAATAAAACGTGCAAAATCAGAGTATGTGGGCGTTATTCAAATTCACGAAAAAAAGAATTTTGCTTTTGTAGTAGTAGATAGTAATAAAATGTACAAAGATATTTTTGTACCAATTAACAAAATTAATAAGGCCGAAGATGGCGATAAAGTATTAGTATTACTAGAAGATTGGCCAGAAAAATCAGATTCTCCAAACGGTAAAATTCTAAAAGTATTAGGTAAACCAGGTGAACATAATACCGAAATTCATGCTATTCTAGCCGAATACGGATTACCATTAGAATTCCCTCACGAGGTTGAAGAATTTGCAAATAACATAGATACTTCAATTACCGAAAAAGAAATAGCAAACCGTCGTGATATGCGTAAAGATTTAACCTTTACCATAGATCCTAAAGATGCTAAAGATTTTGATGATGCCTTATCTTTTGAAGTTATCGATAACGGACTCTACGAAATAGGAATCCATATTGCCGATGTATCACATTATTTACAAGAAGGCACTGTGCTGGACGATGAAGCTTACGAGCGTGCAACCTCTGTATATTTAGTAGATCGTGTTGTACCTATGCTTCCAGAAGTATTATCAAACAATGCCTGTTCATTACGTCCGCATGAGGAGAAATATACCTTTTCGGCAGTTTTTCAAATCAATGATAAAGCCGAAATTAAAAACCAATGGTTTGGTAGAACAGTAACGTATAGCGATGCTCGATATGCTTACGAGGAAGCTCAAGCAGTCATAGAATCTAAAACAAATACCATTCCTGCCGAAGTTTCATTAACAGGAAAAACATATCAAACCGATCAAAAATTAGCCGATGCCATCTTAAAAATGGACGAATTAGCTAAAATTATGAGAGGCAGACGTATGCGCGATGGCGCCATATCTTTCGATAAGGTAGAAGTAAAATTCAATTTAGATGAGCAAGCAAATCCGGTAGGGGTATTCTTTAAAACAAGTAAAGATGCCAATAAACTTATCGAGGAGTTTATGCTTTTAGCTAATCGAAAAGTATCGGAATTTGTTGGTAAACAAGATCCTAAAAAAACCTTTGTTTACCGTGTTCACGACGAGCCAGACGATAGTAAATTAGCCTCATTACAAAATGTAGTAGGCCGTTTTGGTTACAAACTTAATTTTAAAGATCGTAAGAGCACAACCGCTTCTTTAAACAATTTATTAAAAGAAGTAAACGGAAAAAAAGAACAAAATCTAGTCGATACTTTAACTATTCGTAGTATGAGTAAAGCCGAATATACCACCCATAACATTGGGCATTACGGTTTAGCATTCAATTATTATAGCCACTTTACATCACCAATACGTCGTTATCCAGATGTTATGGCGCACAGGTTGTTACAACACTATTTAGATGGCGGAAAATCGGCTAGCGAAGCCATTTACGAAGAGAAATGCAACCACTCCAGTAATATGGAAGGTTTAGCAACCAGAGCCGAACGCGATTCTATTAAATACATGCAAATTCGTTTTATGGAAGATCATAAAGACGAAGATTTTGTGGGTGTAATAACAGGTGTTACCGATTGGGGAATCTATGTAGAAATTGTAAGCAACAAATGCGAAGGTATGGTAAGCGTTCGCGACATGAAGGACGATCATTACGCCTTCGATCAAGATCTATACGCTATGGTGGGTAAAAACAACGGTTTGGTCTATCAACTAGGCGACGAGGTAGTCGTAAAAGTTAAAAATACCGATTTAGTTAAAAAACACCTCGATTTTAACCTATTAGGAAAACCGCAGCAATAACATATTTATAACAATTTGGGCGTTACCACAAGGGTCGGGCTTTCGGCAGTCGCTTTTTTGTGTTGCATACGTGCAACAACACAAAAAGAGCTTCAACAAAGCCTCAATCCCTAACGCGAGCAACGTGTTTAAACAAAATAAAAATCATGATATTAACAACAACACATTCAATAGAAGGTTTTAAAATTAACGATTACTTAGGTATTGTAACAGGTGTATCAAGTGTTATTAAAACATCCTTTTCATTTAAAACCGAAAAAAACAATGCTTTAATTGCAGAGGTTATTAATAAAGCAAAAGAAGAAGCGTTTCAAAATTTAAAAGAGAATGCAGCTAAATTAAAAGCCAATGCGGTTGTAGGCATTCAATTAGATATGGAAACCGAAGCCGGATCCTATTATTTTATATCTGTTACAGGTACAGCAGTAAACGTTTTATAACAGCGTATTATAAAGTTTTCATAAAGTAAATAACTTATGGAATAAATCTTGATAGTTTTGCGTTAAACAAAAAACAATAACACTCATGAAAACCTTAATTAAAGTAGTTGTACTATTTGTAACAACGGTGTGTTTAGCACAAAACCCAATAGAAAAAACCGTTGGAGAGTTTAGCGAATTAAAAGTTTACGATTTAATAGAAGTAGAACTTATCAAATCAGATATCGATAAAGTTTCCGTTACCGGAAAAAACGCTGCCGATGTTTTAGTAAATAATAAAAACGGTACTTTAAAAATTAAAATGAAGCTTGAAGAAGCTTTTGATGGTAATAACACTAAAGTAAAATTATATTACACCAATTTAGATGTTATCGATGTTAATGAAGGTGCAAAAGTACACTCCAATGATGTTATCGAGCAATTCGAAATAGATTTAAACGCCCAAGAAGGTGCAAGTATCGATGTAAAAGTCGCTGTTAAATACACCAATGTGCGTGCCGTTACTGGAGGCTCTGTAAAAGCATCAGGTAAATCAAATAACCAAGATATTTCAATTTACACAGGAGGTATTTACAACGGTAAAGATTTAAGTACTAAAGTTACCGAGGTTTCAATTAGAGCAGCTGGCGAAGCCCAAGTAAATGCAACTAAAAAAGTAATAGCTAAGGTTAGAGCTGGTGGCGAAATTTTAATTTACGGAAACCCAGAAGAAATTGAAGAAAGTAAAATTTTAGGTGGGCGTATCTCAAAAGCTAAAGAATAATTTACTACATAAACACAGTAAAAAAATATACAAAAAACCTTCTATTTAGAAGGTTTTTTGCTTTTATAACATATCAATTTAGCAATACATAAACTATACAGTGTTGCTTATACCTCTTGTTTTTACTACCTTGGTAACAAAACAAAACTAAACCTAGTGAAATATTGCAAATACGTAGTCTCTTTTTTATTGTGTTTATTTTTTCTTAATGCAACAACTCAAGAAAGACCACCAATAAATGTTTTTTATCCAGAAGATTATGGTGCCGAACCACAAAATTGGTCTATTTCTCAGGCTAACAGTAGGTTTATATATATTGCTAATAGTAAAGGCTTATTGGAATACAATGGTGCCAAGTGGACCGTATACGATTCGCCAAACCAAACCAATATTAGGTCGGTTCATGTTATAGATAGTTTAGTTTATACGGGCAGTTATCACGATTTTGGCTTCTGGAAAAAAAATAACTACGGTGCTTTAAAGTATACATCGATTTCTAAAAGTTTAAAGGTCGATTTATTGGAAGATGAGGAGTTTTGGAACATCATGTCTATCGATAATTCCATATTATTTCAATCTCTAGATCGTATTATTATTTTTAATAAAGTAACAAGTAGTTATAATATTATTAATTCCCCAACTAAAATTTCTAGGCTGTTTAAGGTAGATTCTAGTTTCTATTTTCAAAGTTTAAATAATGGGTTGTATAAAATAGAAAATGGTAATAGTGTTTTAGTTTCTAACGATGTTATTATTAAAAACAATGTTATTGTAAACATTTTTACTTCTAATGGAGTTCCTATCATTCTTACTCAAGACAATGGCTTTTTTCAACTAATAAATAATCAGTTAAAACCTTGGATTAGTTCTGCTTCAGCCGTTTTAAAAAACATAAGTGTATTTAGTAGTATTCAGCTTAAAGATGGAAGCTTTGTACTTGGTACTATTTCTAACGGCCTAATTCATATTACTCAAAATGGCGATGTTAATTATAAAATTAACCAAAGTAACGGATTAACCAATAATACTATTTTGGCCCTTTATGAGGATATCGATAATAATATTTGGTTGGGTTTAGATAACGGAATAAATTGTATAAATATTAAATCGCCATATCATATTTATTACGATTATAGTGGCATGATAGGTAGTGTTTACACCTCTAAAGTATATAATAACATGCTTTATTTAGGTACAAATCAAGGACTATTCTGTAAACCATTATATAGTAATGAAAATGTAGAATTTTTAGAGGGTACACAAGGGCAAGTTTGGTGTTTAGATATTATTGATAATACCTTGTTTTGTGGTCATAATTCCGGAACATTTATAGTTAATAATAAACAAGCAACTAAAATAGCTAACGTGCAAGGTACTTGGCAAATAAAGCCAATTTCAAATCACAAAGATTTACTAATTCAGGGTAATTATAATGGCTTAAATATTCTTGAAAAAAATAATGGGCAATGGCAATTTAGAAATAAAATAAAAGGTTTTGATATTTCTAGTAGGTTCTTCGAGTTTATTGACAGTAATAGCGTCTACTTGGTTCATGAATACAAGGGTTCATTTAGTATAAAAATTGATAAAGAATTTACCAAAACAGTACAAGTTAATCAAGATAGCTCAATGCCTATTAAACTTAATTCTAGCTTAACTAAACATTATAGTGATTTACTGTATTCAAACAATAAAGGTGTTTTTAAATATAAAAGGGATTCTAATAAGTTTGCAAAGGATAGTGTATTAAGTCGGTTAATCGATAAGGATAATTTTAGTTCCGGTGTAATTGTTTCCGATAGTTTAACTAACAAATTATGGAGCTTTTCTGCTCAAGGTATTAAGTATGCTACATTATCTAGTTTAAGTGGCGAAAACAGTATTAAAAGTATCTCTTTTTCTGAGGATTTAAGAAAAGATGTTTTGCACTATGAAAGTGTGACGCATATAGGAAATCAAAAATATTTGTTTGGATCTACAACCGGATATATTGTTTTAGACTTAGATAAATTGGGTAATAAAAATCATGATATAACCTTAAATCAAATAAAAGTAAGTACCTCACAAGTTAATGATACCATTAAATTGGTAGATATTACTGCTAATCCAAAATTTGAAAATAACGAAAATAACATTCAATTTTCTTATAGTATTTCGGAGTTTTCTAAAATTCAAAAACCAGAATATCAATATAAACTAGAAGGTATCTATAATACTTGGAGCGATTGGTCTAGTAGCGGTACCGTTTTATTTAAAAACCTTCCCTTTGGAGATTATACCTTTAGCGTAAGAGGTCGAGTTGGTTATCAATTTACAGAGAGTACAAAATCATATACCTTCCATATTCAAAGGCCTTGGTATTTATCAAACCTAGCTTTTGCGCTTTATTTGCTTACTTTATTGTTATTTACGTTACTAATGCATACTATTTATAAACGCTATTATAGAAAACAGCGCGAAAGACTCATGTTAAGAACAACAAGAGAGCTAAACCTTAAAGAATTAGAGAATAAACAGCAATTAATGCGTTTTAAAAACGATAAATTAAGAGAAGATATTGAAACTAAAAATAGAGAATTAGGCATCTCTACAATGAATCTTATAAAGAAAAACGAATTTTTAAATACCATAAAAAAAGAACTAGAAAATGTAGAGGGTAAAAACCTAAATAAGGTTATAAAAATTATTGATAAAAATCTTAATAATTCCGATGATTGGAATCTGTTTCAAGAAGCCTTTAATAATGCCGATAAAGATTTTCTAAAAAAGATTAAAACTTTGCACCCAAGTTTAACAGCAAACGATTTACGTCTTTGTGCCTACTTACGTTTAAATTTATCTTCAAAAGAAATAGCACCTTTATTAAATATTTCGACCCGTAGTGTAGAGGTTAAACGTTACAGGTTAAGAAAGAAAATGGACTTATCACACGAATCTAGCCTTACTAATTATATTTTAGAAATTTAATATCCACAACAACTTAAGTTTTTACCTATACAACACCACAACATTGAGTGTTTTTTAACTTTTTAACTTTTTTTAGCTTAAAGAGTAATTTGATAATAAAAGCCTATAATTATTGGGGTATTACTATAATTTACTGCTTTTTTTTATCATGTATATTTTTTGTTTGGGTGTTTTTTGTTAATTAAACCTTAATGTCTTCTTAATTTTACCTTAAACAAAAACTAACATATTTATGAGACACACGCTATTACAAGTTTTAGCTTTATTCTTTATAACCTTTGCAGGTGCACAGAATATAGATATAAGCGGAAACGTTCAGGATGAAACGGGTTTACCTATTCCTGGAGCGAACATCATTGTTAAGAATACCACTAGAGGAACCACAACAGATTTTGATGGTAACTTTATCTTAACAGGAGTGGAAAAAGGAACTACTATTATGGTTACATTTATTGGTTATGTAACTAAGGAAATAGTAATATCGAACAACAACAATTTAGCAATTAAACTACAAGAGGATTTAGCTCAGCTAGATGAAGTTGTGGTTGTAGGTTATGGTACGCAGAAAAAGAAAGACGTTACAGGTGCTGTATCTATTGTAAGTGCTGCAACACTAGAAGATTTAAGGCCTATAGATGCAGCTCAAGCATTACAAGGTACATCAGCTGGAGTTTCTGTTACCGCGCCTTCAGGATCTCCTGGTGGAGGATTTAATATTTTAATTCGTGGTGTAAGTTCTAACGGAGATAATGGTCCTTTAATTATTATTGATGGTTATAAAGGTGATTTAAACTCTATTAACCCTAGTGATATTGAAACCTTTTCTATTTTAAAGGATGCACAAGCAGCTATCTATGGTATTGAAGGTGCAAACGGTGTAGTATTAGTAACTACAAAAACAGGTAAGAAAAATTCAAAAGCTAAAATTAGTTACAACGGGTATACAGGTATTCAAGAAACTACTCGCGAATTACCTTATTTAAACGCTACCGAATATGCTTTAATTTTAAACGAAAGCTATGCTGCAAATGGTCAAACATTACCATTCCCAAACGTAAGTGGTTTAGGTACAGGAAACGATTGGCAAAAGCAATTGTTCGATACAGCACCAATTACTAATCATAGTTTATCGGTTACAGGTGGTGGCGAAAGAAGCACCTATTACTTTGGTGGTTCGGTTTTAGAGCAGAAAGGTATTGTTGCTAGCGATAAATCTGATTTTCAAAGAGCAAACGCTAAAATTAAATTAACGTTCGAGCTTTCTGATAAATTAAAGTTTACTACATCGGCTAACTACTTTAATAATAACAGAAAAACTATTGGTGAAAATGCGTTAGGAACGCCTTTATTTAATGCATTAAACTACGCACCTACTTATAGCCTAGATCAACAAGATACATCAGGCTTTTTAGGAAACGAAGTGGTTAACCCAATTTCTCAAATAGCAAATACATATAATAAGTATTCAGGTAACGCTATTGAAGGTACTTTTCAATTAGAATATGAAGCTTTCGAGGGTTTTAAAATAACATCACGTATAGGTTTAAAAGCTTATAATGATGATAAAAAAGAATTTTCTCCTAGTGTAAATTATGGATCTGGTAAAGTTTTTAATAATGATAGAAGTAGTGTTACACAAACAAAAAACACAAATAACACTTATACTTGGGATACTTTTGCAACTTATAATAAAGTGTTTGGAGAAAACCACAATACCACGTTCACTTTGGGTACTAGTGCACAACGTGCATGGGGCGATAATCTTCAAGCAACTGGTTTCGATGTACCAAATAACTCTTGGGAATTTGCTGATATTTCATTAGCAAACGGATTGAGTGAAGCAAAATCAACTAGTTCATATATTTATGATACTAGATTATCTTCATTTTTTGGTAGAGTTCAATATGATTTTAAAAGCAAATATTTGCTATCTGCAATGATTCGTAGAGATGGTGCTTCAGATTTTGCACCAGAGAATAGAATAGATTATTTCTCGTCTGCTACTGCAGGTTGGAAAATTTCAGATGAAGATTTTTTACAAGATTCTGAAACGATAAACTTTTTAAAACTTAGAGCCAGTTACGGTACTTTAGGTAATAATGTTGGAGATGATTTATATAGAGCTTTATTAAGCGGAGAAGCAACTTATGTTATTGATGGCGCATTAGTAACAGGAACAGCAAATGGTAGAATTCCAAATCCGGATGCACAATGGGAAACTGCCGAAAAATTGGATATAGGTTTAGATATGAATCTATTTAATAATAAGCTTGAAATAGTTGCGGATTATTTTGTTGAAGACAGAAATGATTTATTGATTGAAGGTTTTCCTGTTTCAGGAATTATAGGTGCCGGTGCTCCTGGTGCCGGTTTACCAACAGTAAATGCAGGTACAACAAGAAATAAAGGTATTGAGCTTTTTCTAAATTATAAAGAAACACTTTCAGATAAATTTTCTTTTGGCGTAAGCTATAACGTAACCAAAATTGATGGTGAAGTTACAGATATTAACGGAGGCGTTATTCCAGAAGGTGGTTCCTTCAGTGTAGGACAACCATCTATCTCTAGAATGGAAATTGGTCAACCTATTGGATATTTCTACGGTCTTAAAACAGATGGAATTTTCCAAAATCAAGCAGAGGTTAATGCGCATCCATCACAAACTAGTCTTGGCGCTGCTGCAGCACCAGGCGATATACGTTTTGTAGATACTAATGGCGATAATGAAATTACTATTGCAGATAGAACATATCTAGGTAAACCTCAAGCCGATTATATTATGGGTCTAAATTTAAACTTCGATTATAAAAATTTCGATTTTGGCGCCTATATGTATGCCGAATTAGGAAAAGAAACGGTTCGTAACTACGAACGTGATCAACCAAATGTAAACCGATTAAATTTATACTTAAATAGATGGACAGGCGAAGGTACAAGCAATACGGTACCTAGAACAACTTTAGGTGTTACAAACAACAAATTGTTTTCAGATTTTTATGTTGAAGACTCTTCGTTCTTAAGAATTCAAAATATTCAGTTAGGCTATTCACTACCGCAAGCTGTAATTGAAAAACTAGGAATTAGTAAATTCCGATTATATGCTTCAGTAAATAATGCGTTTACATTTACTAAATATAATGGTTACGATCCAGCTGCAACTAATGGCGATGCTATTGGTGGAGGTATAGATTATGGTTTTTACCCTATTTCAAGACAGTTTATTTTAGGCTTAAACCTTTCAATATAAAACATTTACAGATGAAAAAATATATAAACAAAATAACAACAAGTTTAATTGCCTGCTTATGCCTATTTGCAATTTTTTCTTGTAGCGACAATTATTTAGAAGAAGTAGATAGATACAGTATTGATTCTGAGAGCTATTTCAATTCTGAAACTGATTATTATAATGCCTTAATTGGTGCTTACGATTTATTACAATCTACCTATTTAAATGTTATTATGGGCGAAATAGCCTCAGATAATACATTGGCAGGTGGCGAGAGCGCAACAGATGTAGTAAGCTGGCAACAAATTGATGACATGATTCATACACCTGTAAATAGTGAATTAAGAAAATTATGGGAATGGATGTATGCAGGTGTCAATAGAGCTAATTTTATTTTAGAGTTTCAAGATAAAACAAACTTTGAGAGTAAAGAAATTATTCTTGGTGAAGCTCATTTTCTAAGAGCATATTACTACTTTGAATTGGTAAAATGGTTTGGCCCTGTTCCATTAAAAGAAACGCGTTTTCAATTAGGAGACGAAACATCTATTCCTCGTTCTCCAGTAGCAGATGTTTATGCTTTAATTGAAACCGATTTAAAATATGCCGCAGCTAATTTAAATTATACAGCACCACAAACAGGAAGAGCAACTAAAGGATCTGCACAAGCACTTTTAGGAAAAGCATATTTATATCAAAATAAATTTGCACTTGCAGCTACTGTTCTTGATGATTTAATAGCAAAAGGGCCTTATGATTTGGTAGATGATTACAACACCATTTTTGAAAATGCAGGTGAAAATAATATCGAATCTGTTTTTGAAGTACAATATTCTGATGCGGAAGGTGCTGGTTTCGATTGTTTACAGTGTAGTGAGGGTAACGTTGCTGTTGGTTTTAATGGTATAAGAAATTATTCAGGGCCGTTCTTCGATTCTGGTTTTAGTTTTAACGTACCAACACAAGAAGTGGTTGATGAATTTGAAACTGGAGATTCACGTAAAAGTGTCGCTATTCTAGATATCGAAGCTTGGGCGGCAACAAATGATGCTACTTATGGCGAAGGTAATGAGCACACAGGCTATTTCAACAGAAAATATATAGCTAGAAAAGGCGATTTAAATACAGGAGATCCAAACCTAACAAATCCAAATAATTACAGAGCCATTCGTTTTGCTGATGTTTTATTAATGGCAGCAGAAGCGTATAACCGTGGGGATATTGATGATTCTAAAGCTCAAGGTTATTTAAATAGAGTTAGAGCTAGAGCTTTTGGTGAGCCAAATGAGGTAACCTCTACAGGAGCTGTACTTACTGATGCTATTGCGCATGAAAGACGTGTAGAACTAGTTGGTGAAGGTCATCGTTTTTTCGACTTAGTAAGAACAGGTAGAGGAACAGAAATAGACGGGTTTACTACAGGTAAAAATGAAGTATTTCCAATTCCAATTGAAGAAATTCAATTTTCAAACGGAAACTGGGAGCAAAACCCTAATTATTAATAAAAAGATAAGATGATGAAAATTATAAAAAATGTATTCAATTTATGTCTTGTTGCGCTAATTGCTATTAGCTGTGTTGAAGATGATAATACCGATTATGTAGATGCTATTGCTGCACCTGCAAGTGTTTCTGCTACAATAAGTGTTACACAAGATAATACGGGATTAGTTACTATTACACCCTTAGCAGAAGGCGCTGTAAGTTATAACGTTAGTTTTGGTGATGGTTCTGAGATTGAAGAAGGTATCACTCCAGGAAATGGTGTAGATCACATTTACGAAGAAGGAACTTATGAAGCTATTATTACAGCTGTAGGACTAAACGGATTAACTACCGCAGCGACACAAAATGTTGTGGTATCGTTTAAAGCTCCGGAAAATTTAATGGTAACTATTGAAAATGATGCAGCCATTTCAAAACAAGTAAACGTTTCTGCAACAGCTGATTTTGTAACGGCTTTTGAGGTGTATTTTGGTGAAGCAGGAAAAACAGATCCTGTTGTAATGAATATAGACGAAACCATTTCGTATCAATATGAAGAAGCCGGTACATACACGATTAAGGTGGTAGCTATGAGTGCTGCCATTGAAACAGTGGAATATTCAGAGGAGTTTATAGTTACAGCTATTTTACAACCACTAACCGCTGCTCCCACTCCAAATAGAGCACAAAGCGATGTAATTTCTATTTACAGCGATTCTTATGTAAACCCAGATCCAATAGATTATTATCCTAATTGGGGACAAACAACTACATATACACAAATTGAAGTAGCTGGAAATAATGTTATACAATATGGTGATTTAACCTATCAAGGTATCGATTTTAATACGGTTGCAGTAGATGCTTCTGCTATGGAATTTATACATATTGATGTTTGGACTGCCGATGCTAATTTTAGCGCTAAACTTTCACCAATAAGTTCTGGTCCAAATGAAGCGGCTTACGATTTAGCGTTAATTCAAGATCAATGGACATCTTTCGATATTCCTATTTCATTTTTTACAGACGCTAATCCTGCTTTAAATTTTGGTGATATCATTCAATTTAAGTTTGATGGTGTGCCTTCTGGAGGTGGAACTATTTTTGTAGATAATCTGTATTTCTATAAGGCAGGAACAATTGCACCGGATAATTTATTAATTAATGGGGATTTTGAAAACGGAAGTGATTCATGGCTAATAGGTGTTGATGATAACTCTTCTGCACCAGTAGTTACCGAAGGCGATAACACGTTTTATTCAGTTAATGTTACAAGTGCCGGATTCCCATACGATGTTAATGTGAGTCAAAAAGTAGAAATTACACAAGGCGAAACATATACCTTAACTTTTGATGCCTGGTCAGACGGAAATAGATCAATAGTAGCAGGAATAGGCCTTAGTGCAGATCCTTGGACAAATACTACTGAAAATGTAAATATCACCACAACACGAACTACCTATTCATATACGTTTACAGCAACAGATTTTGGAGCTGCTAATGCACGTGTAATATTTGATTTAGGAGCCGAAGTTGGCATTGTAAATATAGATAACGTGATTTTAAGTGGTGGTGAGGGTGTCGTTGTTAATCTATTAGCTAATCCAGATTTCGAAAACGGAAGTGATTCATGGTTAATAGGTGTTGATGATAACTCTTCTGCACCAGTTGTTACAGAAGGAGACAACACATATTATTCAGTTAATGTAGCAAGTGCAGGAAATCCTTATGATGTTAATTTAAGTCAAAAAGTGCAAATTATTCAAGGTGAAACATACACGCTAACTTTTGATGCTTGGTCAGATGTAAATAGATCTATAATTGCAGGAATAGGACTAAGTGCAGACCCTTGGACTAATACTACTGAAGATGTAGCTATAACAACAACAAGAGCAACATATACGTATAGTTTCACAGCAACAGAATTTGGTGATGCTAATGCACGTGTAATATTTGATTTAGGAGCCGAAGTTGGTATGGTTAATATTGATGATGTATCGTTGGTTTTAGAATAAAAAGGGAGTCATGAAAGAATTAAAAATGGAAAAAATGAAAAACTTTAAATATTATATTGGATTGTTATTGGCACTTACTCTAGTGTTTACTAGCTGTCAAGAGGATGATGCATCAATAGGTGACATTATAACTCCATCAAACGTTACTATTAGTGCTGAAGTTGTTGGTTTAGATGCCGATAACCCTTACGGAGATGGAAGTGGGTTTGTTAATTTTACAGCGACTTCAAATAATGAAATAACATATCAATTTAACTTTGGCGACGGAAAAACGGGTGTAGCACCTGCTGGCACAATTCAACATCGTTTTACCGTAACAGGAGTAAACACCTATACGGTAGTAGTTAGTGCTGTAGGAACTGGTGGCGTTACTTCAAGTACATCTATGGAGGTTGAAGTCTTTAGTTCATTCTCAGATGTTGAGGTTGAAAACTTTTTGGCAGGTGAATTGGTTAACGATTCTAAAAAATGGTACTGGGCAGCAAACATACCTCTTCATGTAGGCTTAGGACCTGTTGAAGATGATTATGGTAATGGTGAATTTGCTTATGAAGCTTGGTGGAATGCTATTCAACCTTGGGATGAAGAAAAATCTTGTATGTATGATAATGAGTTTGTTTTTACACGTACTGAAAAAGGATTAACATTCGAGCAAACAGTTGGTCCTGCATTTGTTCCTGGTACATATGCTGGTGCCATTGGTGTGGATGGCGATACGTGTCATGATGAATCTGTAGCAACGACAATGTTTGGTGTTAAAAACGTTTCCTTTTTACCGTCTTCTTCAAAAGCGGCTACAGAAGGATCTTATAACGAAAAACCATACAGAGGTACTGCTTTCGAAATATCTGATGGCGGATTTATGGGCTGGTATGTTGGTGCAAGCACTTATGATATTATTTCAGTTTCTGAAGATAAGCTACATGTAAGAATAATTGAAAAAGGAGGTGGTGCCGCTTGGTATCAAGTGTTTACTTCAAGTAAACCAACTGAAGGTGAGGCATTTGAATCTGTCTTTAATAGTTTAGTTTGGTCTGACGAATTCGATACTAACGGAGCACCAGATGCCACAAAATGGACCTATGATATAGGTGCTGGTGGATGGGGAAACCAAGAGTTACAAACCTATACCAATAGTACGGATAATGCTGTTGTAGAAGATGGATTCCTTAAAATTACGGCAATAGCAGAAAATGGAGGTTATACATCTGCAAGATTAAAATCTGAAAACCTATATGAGTTTACTTATGGTCGTGTTGAGGTTAGAGCGAAATTACCAAATGCTCAAGGTACTTGGCCGGCAATTTGGATGTTAGGTGCTAATTTTGATATAGTAGATTGGCCTGCTTGTGGCGAAATTGACATTATGGAACAAAATGGTCAAGATAAAGCAACAACTTATGGCGCTTTACATCGACCTGGTAATTTTGGTGGAGATGCCGATATAGGTAGCATCCCAAATGCTACATCCACAACAGAATTTCATAATTATACCGTGGAGTGGACTACAAGTGAAATTAAACTGTTAGTTGACGATACTGTGTTTTTATCGTTTGCTAATTCACCAGATACACCGTATAACTTAGATTTCTTTATGATATTAAATATCGCTATGGGTGGTGCTTTAGGTGGAGATATAGATCCCGCATTTACTCAAGACACAATGGAAATTGATTATGTACGCGTTTACCAATAAAACTATGAATTATAGAAAACTTAATTTAATCATTTTCGCTTTGGGTTTATGTATTGTTAGCTGTAATAACAATAAAGAAGTGGCTTTAAGTGGTAATGAGAACAAGAATAATATTGAATTTAAGGTTGAGCAATTGCTTTCTAAAATGACGTTAGAAGAAAAAATTGGTCAAATGAATCAATATAACGGATTTTGGGATGTTACTGGTCCAACACCTTCTTCTGGAGATGCTGCAAAAAAATACGAGCATTTAAGAAAAGGTTATGTGGGTTCAATGCTAAATGTTAAAGGTGTTCAAGAAGTACGTGCTGTTCAAAAAATAGCCGTGGAAGAAACAAGACTAGGTATTCCATTAATTATTGGTTTCGATGTTATTCATGGCTACAAAACCTTAAGTCCAATTCCTTTAGCAGAGGCTGCAAGTTGGGATTTAGAAGCCATAAAGAAATCGGCTGAAATAGCTGCTTTAGAAGCTTCGGCAGCGGGTATTAACTGGACTTTTGCACCAATGGTAGATATATCAAGAGATGCAAGATGGGGAAGAGTAATGGAAGGTGCTGGCGAAGATCCATATTTAGGTTCTAAAATTGCTAAGGCTCGTGTTATGGGTTTTCAAGGCGACGATTTATCTAAACCTAATACAATTGCGGCTTGCGCTAAGCATTGGGCAGGTTATGGATTTGCTGAATCAGGACGAGATTATAATACCGTTGATGTGGGTACATCCACTTTAAACAATATTATTTTCCCTCCTTTTAAAGCGACTGTCGATGCTGGAGTTAAAACCTTTATGAACTCTTTTAATGAGTTAAATGGAATTCCTGCAACAGGTAATGCATATTTGCAACGCGAGGTTTTAAAAGATAAATGGGATTTTAAAGGCTTTGTGGTTTCAGATTGGGGTTCTATGGTCGAAATGATTAACCATGGGTATGTTGAAAACAAAAAACAGGCTGCTGAAGTTTCAGCAAATGCAGGTTCAGATATGGATATGGAATCCTATGCTTACGTTTCAGAATTAGCAAATTTGGTTAATGAAGGTAAAGTATCAGAAGCACTTATTGATGATGCTGTAACGCGTATTTTAAGAGTAAAGTTTGAGTTGGGTTTGTTTGACGATCCATATAAATACTGTGATGAAAATCGCGAAAAAGAAGTTACTGGAAGCAAAGAAATCCATGAAGCGGTTTTAGATGTTGCTAAAAAATCTATAGTACTTTTAAAAAACGAGAACAACATGTTACCGTTAAAGAAAAAGGGTCAAAAAATAGCTGTAATAGGTACTTTAGCAAACGATAAAACGAGTCCATTAGGAAGTTGGAGAATTGGTGCAGACGATAATACTGCTGTTTCTGTATTAGAAGGCATGCAAAAGTACCCAGATAATCAAATACACTACGCAAAAGGTGCCGATTTGGTTACAGGAGAAGCTTCCTTTCCATTCGAATTAAAAATCAATACAACCGATAAGAGTGATTTTCCTAAAGCAATTAACACCGCTAAAAATGCCGATGTGGTTGTTATGGTTTTAGGAGAACATGGTTTTCAAAGTGGTGAGGCTAGAAGCAGAACCAATATTGGATTACCTGGTGTACAACAAGAATTATTAGAGGCGGTTTATGCCGTTAATAAAAACATTGTTTTAGTATTAAACAATGGTAGACCTTTAGCTATTTCTTGGGCAGACGCTAACATTCCTGCCATAGTTGAGGCGTGGCAATTAGGAACTCAAAACGGAAATGCCATTGCTCAAGTATTATATGGCGATTATAATCCTAGTGGCAAGTTACCAATGACGTTTCCTAGAAACGTAGGTCAACTTCCAATGTATTACAATTATAAAAACACCGGAAGACCAGCAGCTAACGAGCCAAATAGCGTGTTTTGGTCGCACTTTATTGACGAGGCTAATACACCTTTATATCCATTTGGGCATGGGCTTAGTTACACCTCATTTACATACAGTAACTTGAGTATTAGTAAAATTTCAAATAATCAAGTTGAAGTTTCGGTTCACTTAAAAAACACAGGAAAATTTAAAGGAAAGGAAGTTGCTCAGTTGTACATAAGAGATTTATTTGCAAGTGTTACAAGGCCTGTTAAGGAACTAAAAGGATTTGATTTAGTTGAATTGGAACCAAATGAATCTAAAACTGTCAAATTTACCTTAACCAAAAAGGAATTAGGGTTTTACAATAATGAAGGTGATTTTGTTATTGAAACAGGAACGTTTACCGTTTTTGTTGGAGGAAGTTCTTATACGTCCCTCGAAGAAAACTTTGTGTTATAATGTATAGAATAGCATCCGTCATAATTTTATTTTCAATTTTAGTATCATGTAATAACGATATAACCAACCTTATTTGGGAAGAAAATTTCGACGGAAATTCTTTAAACGAAAATAATTGGAATTTCGAGCTAGGTAATGGTTGCCCTAATCTTTGTGGCTGGGGCAATAATGAAATGCAGTTGTACACTAAAAACAACCACGAAGTAAAAGATGGTTTGCTAACCATAAAAGCAAAACTCAAAGATTCCGTTTATACCTCTACAAGAATTACTACTAAAAATAAGTTTGAATTTAAATATGGCAAAATCGAGGCTAGAGCTAAATTGCCAGTTGGTAAAGGCTTGTGGCCGGCATTTTGGATGTTAGGTTCTAATATCGACAAAGTAGGTTGGCCAAAATGTGGTGAAATTGATATTTTGGAGTATGTAGGGAAGGAGCCAGGTATGGTCTTTACATCGCTTCATACCCAAGATAGTCATGGTGATACTATAAACACCAAAAAATCTAAAATAGAATCAATAGAAGAAGGGTTTCATGTGTATGCTGTTAATTGGACGGAAGATAAAATTGAGTTTTTTATAGACAACCAGTTGTTCTATACATTTATTCCTAAAAGTGTAAAAGATGATAATATTTGGCCTTTTAATCAACGGTTCTATGTTATTGTTAATCTTGCCATTGGCGGAAATTATGGAGGGCCAGAAGTTGATAATACGATATTTCCGCAAGAATTTATTATTGACTATATAAAGGTTTATAGTAATTAGAGTTTTTGTCGTTCTCATTAAAAATAGCTGTTTATTTCCAGTAGCTATCACCACAACATTACCACAACATTCAAGGAATTTTAAAATTTATTTATCAAGTTAGTTTTATAGTATAGGCCTGTACATAGTCAACTATAGCAAAGGTTAACAGCTTTTTTTGGATTTATTTTAAAATTGTATAGTTTGTATGTTATTGATTTTCAAGAAACAAAGAGACAACAAGCTATCTTTATCAAACAACTAAACATTAACTAAAACAAGTATTATGAAAAAAACTACATTATTAGTATTCCTAATGATAATCTCTTTAGGATACGCACAAGAATTAGTCATTAATGGTGACTTCGAAAGCGGAACCATGTCATGGTATGGAAACGCTCTTAACCCGGTTGACGATGGAAGCGGGAATTTTGTAAATCAAGCAGAAATTACTACGGCTGGCGATCCATGGAATGTAAATATTAGTCAAGCCGTAAGTTTAATCGATGGTGCTTCTTATACATTTTCTTTTGATGCTTACACAGCTACAGGTACTACTAGAACTATAATTGTAGGAATTGGTAATGCAGGGGCACCTTATGGAGCAAACGTCGTAACAGAAACCTTAACAGACGTTAAAACAACCTATACATATACTATGGATGCTAATTATGGAGACGTTGGTGCAAGTAGAGTTATTTTTGATATGGGTGCCGACACTGGTTTTGTATTTATAGATAATGTATCGCTATTAGGCGCAACATCAACTTGTAATAATGGTGTTATGGATGGCGATGAAACTGGAATTGATTGTGGTGGTTCTTGCGATGCTTGTGTAATGGCTCCTACTATGGCAGCACCTGCAGCACCTGCTAGACCAGAAGCAGATGTGGTTTCAATATACAGTGATAGTTACACAGGTAATATTGCCTTCGATAATTTTGATGCCGGATGGTGTGGTGGCGCTGCAGTAAACGGTATTATGATTGCGGGTAACAATACTCTAGAAAAGAAACCAGGAATAGATTGCCATGGTATTGATTTTCAAAGCGACAGACAAGATTTAAGTGATTTTACACACATCCATTTTGATTTTTACACAAACGACACAGATTTAGCTGGAGATGTATTTAATGTAAAACTAGTTGATTTTGGTGGCGGTGGTTCCGAATCATCAGCTCTAGAGGTTAATATTAACGGCGGTACTATGCCGCAATTAGTGGCAAACCAATGGGTATCGGTAGATTTAGATATTACAGCTTTAGGCGGTATTGTTACAGGAAGCTTAACTAGATCTGATATTGCTCAAATAGGTATTACAACTGCCAATGTAACTAACGTTTGGTATGATAATATCTATTTACATAAAAACACGTTATTAGGAATCGAGGATTTTAATAAAACGGTGTTTAGTACGTATCCTAATCCAACTAAAAATAGCTGGACAGTAAAAACAGAAAGTACAAAAATGACAAACATCCAACTGTTTGATGTGTTAGGCAAAAATGTATTATCAATGTCTCCTAATTCAAGAGAAACAAAAATTGATGCATCGAATTTAAAAGCTGGATTATACTTCGCAAGAATTAATACGGAATTTGGTACCAGCAGCATAAAACTTATAAAGAACTAGTTTAGTTTGTTTGTATTTGTTTAAATGGAGTGGAGGTTACAAGCCCCACTCCTTTTTTTTCGTTTAAAAAATCAAGTAGAGTTCTAAGCTAATTAACCGCAATAGTTTTAAAATATTTCTTTACTTTGTGTAAAAGCTTCTTGTTTTTATGTTCGACGATATTTTAACAGCCATTCCTTTTGGTATAATACTGGCCTTTACCATTGGCCCAGTATTTTTTGTACTGTTAGAAACCAGTGCTACAAAAGGTTTTCGTAGTGCGCTAATATTCGATTTAGGCGTTATTCTTGCCGATATCATTTTCATTGTAATAGCATTTTACAGCACCAATAACCTAAGAGGAAAAATAGGAAACGACCCCAGTTTTTTAATCTTTGGTGGTGTTTTATTAATGGTATACGGTTTTATTTCATTTATAAAAACATCAAAATCATTTCGATCAATTGTTAAGGAATACCATAAAGTTGAAATAAAAAAAGGCTACGGAAAGCTATTTATTAAGGGCTTCCTGTTAAACTTTATAAATATTGGTGTGTTATTAGGTTGGCTTGGGTTTATCGTTTTAGGGGACTCCTTAACAACCTCAGAGCATGGCGATATTATTTTTATTGCTTCTATGTTGGCGTCCTATTTTGTGGCAGATTTAGTAAAAATTGTCATTGCAAAACGGCTAAAAGCAAAATTAACACCACGTCTTATTTTTAAAACCAAAAAAGTTATTGCCGTGGTCATTTTAGGCTTTGGAATATTATTGTTTGTTCAAGGACTTTTCCCAGAAGCTTACGAGAAAAACAAGGAGAAGTTAGAACAGATTAGCCCTATCAAAGATAAGTTTTCAGAGTAAGCTTAAACCTAGAACAATGTTTTGGGCGTTACCACAAGGGTCGGGCTTTACATTACAAGTCCTCGCACCTCCTTCGTCGGGCTGTGGGCTTTCCACTGCAATCCCTAACGCGGGTTAGTACTTAATTAAAACTATTAGCATACAAATCAAGTTAGTTTTTCCAAAAAAACATTTTAAAATAAAAAAACCTCCAAGTAAAACTTGAAGGTTCTTGAGGCGTCGAGCGGATTCGAACCGCTGTACAAGGTTTTGCAGACCTCTGCCTAGCCACTCGGCCACGACGCCATTATATTTAATTTTTTAGAAACATTTTTACTGCTTTGTTTAAAGTAGTGTTTAACATTTCTGAAAAATTCTGATGCAAAAGTATAAAAAAAAGTGAGTTTACAATAGTTAAAATGATATTTAACGTTTTTCTGACATTTTTATCGTCACTTTTGCTACATCTCCGCCAATAGGAGGATTTAGTTTACTTACCCAAACAGTCGCTTTTGTAACAAGGCTGTCTTCACTAAAGATACGATTTAATATTCGTTTAGCAACGGTTTCTAGAAGTTGCGACGGAATATCCATTTCTTCTTTTATAACACGGTTTAAAAAAACATAGTCAACGGTATCACTAAGTTTATCGGTTTTTGCAGATTCTTGTAAATTTGCTTTCACCTCTAAATCAACACGGTAATCGCTTCCAATTTTGGTTTCTTCTTTTAAACAACCATGGTGGGCAAATACCCGAATATTTTCAACTTTTATAATTCCCATTGTCACACAATTTAAGTCGTCAAAATTACCTAATTTTGTACAATATTTTTGTTTAATGGGTTTGTTTTTATTGAGCTAAACCCAAAGCGTAACATATTTTATGTCTGAAGAAAGAAAATCACTCAATTTTATTGAGCAAATTATAGAAGAAGATTTAGCCAACGGAATGCCTAAAAACAGTCTTCGTTTTCGTTTTCCGCCAGAGCCAAATGGGTATTTACATATTGGGCACACTAAGGCTATTGGAATTAGTTTTGGTTTGGGTGAATATTATAACGCTCCGGTAAACCTTCGTTTCGATGATACTAATCCGGCTAAAGAAGAGCAGGAATATGTAGATGCTATTAAAGAGGATGTGGCTTGGTTAGGCTATAAGTGGGATAAAGAATTATTTTCTTCCGATTATTTTCAACAATTGTACAATTGGGCGGTTCATTTAATAAAAGAAGGTAAAGCATATGTCGATTCGCAATCTAGCGAAGCTATGGCAGAACAAAAAGGTACGCCAACACAACCTGGTGTTGATGGGCCTTATAGAAATAGAACTGTTGCAGAAAATTTAGATTTGTTTGATCGTATGAAAGCTGGCGAATTTAATGAAGGCGAGCATATTTTACGGGCAAAAATAGACATGCAACATGTTAACATGTTAATGCGCGATCCTATTATGTATCGTGTTTTAAAGAAACATCACCACAGAACGGCCAACGATTGGTGTATTTACCCAATGTACGATTGGACCCATGGAGAAAGTGATTATTTAGAGCAAATATCGCATTCGCTTTGTTCTTTAGAATTTAAGCCTCACAGAGAGCTTTACGATTGGTTCTTGGATCAAGTTGTCGAGGAAGATAAATTAAGACCTAAACAACGCGAATTTGCCCGTTTAAACCTAAATTACACCATAATGAGTAAACGTAAGTTACTTAAATTGGTTGAAGATGGCGTTGTAAACGGTTGGGACGATCCTAGAATGCCTACCATTTCTGGATTACGACGAAGAGGTTACACCCCAAATGCTATTCGAAAATTTGTAGAAACCGTTGGTGTGGCCAAACGCGAAAACATTATTGATGTGTCGCTTTTAGAGTTTTGTATTCGCGAAGATTTAAACAAAACAGCACCGCGTGTTATGGCTGTTTTAAACCCTGTTAAATTGGTAATTACCAATTATCCGGAGGATAAAGTGGAGTGGTTTGATGCAGAAAATAACCAAGAAGATGAAAGTGCTGGCTTTAGAAAAGTGCCCTTTTCTCGCGAATTATATATTGAAAAAGAAGATTTTAAGGAAGAAGCCGGAAACAAATTTTTTAGATTAAAATTAGGAGGTGAAGTACGACTTAAAAACGCTTATATTATTAAGGCTGAAAGTGTTGTAAAAGATGCTAGTGACGAGGTAACAGAGATACATTGTACCTATTCTGAAGATACCGAACGTAAAATAAAAGGCACATTACATTGGGTGTCTATAGCGCATGCTGTAAAAGCTGAAGTTAGAGAATATGACAGGTTGTTTAGCGACGAGACTCCAGATAGTCATGCCGACAAAGATTTTATGGATTTTATAAATCCTAATTCGTTAAAAATTATAGAAGCTTTTGTAGAACCTAGTTTAACTGAGGCTAAGGTAGGAGACAGGTTTCAGTTTCAACGTTTAGGGTATTTTAATGTGGACAACGATTCGGCATCAGATAAATTAGTGTTTAACAAAACCGTTGGTTTAAGAGATACTTGGACTAAAGTTAAACCACAACAAAACACGAATCAAAATCAACAAAAACAACCACAACAAAATAATAGACCAGCTATAGAGCAAATAAAGTCATATGGTAAAAAGTATGATAGATTACCAGAAGATAAGCAAGCTGCTGCAAAGGCAGATATTCAAAAATTGGCTAAAAATGTAAGCTATGAGGAGGTTGAACCATTATTTAACACATCGGTTAAAAAATCTGGAACACGTATAATAACCATGATTACGCTTGGTGTTTTGTTAGAAAATGGCTTAGAGAAAAACGAGGCTATCAATGCTTTTATCTCTAAAGCGTTGGAAGATAAAAATGCGCTGTTGGTTCAAGAGGCTAAGGCTATTTCATAAAAATTTTTTTAGACCTGTTTGTTTATAAATAAGCAGGTCTTCTATGTTAGAATTTGATTAAATTAAAACTAATATTCTTCTTTCTTGTCATTTGTATTCAAAATTCAAATGCGCAGATAGAGTATTCTATTTTAACCGAAATAGTAACGGATAATGCGGCTCTTTTCCGCGAAAGCGAAACCTTAGAACTTAGACAAAAGTTAACGGCTTACGAAACCGAAACGTCTCATCAAATTGTGGTTTTAACCATTAATAATTTAGGGAATAATACGGTTGAAGGTTATGCTTACCAGGTATTTAACACCAACAAACTAGGGCAAAAGAACAAGGATAACGGTCTTTTAATTTTAATTTCGAAAAACGACAGAAAGTTTAGAATTGAGGTTGGTAAAGGACTAGAACCAATAATTACCGATGCTTTTGCGTCTAGAATTATTAGTAATATAATGACGCCTAAGTTTAAAGAAGGGCTTTTTTATGAGGGTGTTGATCTTGGAACTTCAGAAATTATTAAGCTTATTAACGACCCTAAATATCGCGATGAGTTTGCCCAAGTTATTGAAGATGAAGGTAAAATACCCTTATGGGGAAAAATTTTATTTGGTCTTGTTCTTACTTTGTTTTTTGGCATTTTTATTGGTGCAGGAAGTGCTATATTTTATAGTGGTTTTAAGCGATTAATTAATTTGTTTAGAGGTTTAATTACTGGAAAAGTAAGCGTTTTAATGTTTCCCGTTTACATGATTCATTCTGTATTTATGATTGGTTTTAGTCTGCCTTTTATTATTATGCCTTTGTTTTTTGCAGGTTTAATAATTGGCTCGCAGATGGACAGCAATTTCCAATTTGATCCGTTTAAATATGTCGAGAATGCATCGTTTATTAGTATAACAAATGCAGTGTCTTTTGCAGCTTTAATCTTTTTAATTATTCCTTTAGGTATTGCCTATTTTACACGTTCGAAAACGCTTTATCAGCCTATTAAATTTTCACTTTTAAAAAGTAATAAAGCGTTTATTAGTAAAAACTTTTCTTCTAGTGGTACAAGCTCTAGTAGGTCGTACTCTAGCAGTAGTAGCAGTAGTTTTTCTGGTGGTGGCGGAAGTTCTGGTGGCGGTGGAGCAAGTGGTAGCTGGTAGCTTTGTAATTGCTATTTATTTTTTTGTACATTTAACTACTAACTAAATTTTTTAATTATGGATTTTCTAAATTTTCCGGCAATTTTGGTTGCCGCTGTTTCAGCATTAGTTGTTGGCTTTATTTGGTATAACCCAAAGGTTTTTGGAAACGCTTGGATGCAAGCAGCAGGTTTAACCGAAGACCAACTAAAAGGTGCTAATATGGCTAAGATTTTTATTCTAGCCTTTATTTTTGCCTTTTTATTAGCTATGACGATGATGCAAATGAGTATTCATCAAACTGGTGCTTTAAGCTTAATAGGTGGCGACGCGAGTAAAGCATTACCATCGTATACCGCGTTTATGGCCGATTATGGCGATGCTTTTAGGACCTATAAACACGGGGCTTTACATGGTGTTTTGGCAGGAGTTTTTGTAGCTTTACCTATAATTGGCACCAATGCATTATTTGAACGTAAAAGTGCTAAATACATTTTTATAAATAGCGGTTATTGGATTGTAACTCTTGGAGTAATGGGTGCTATAGTATGCGGATGGAAATAATATTAATGTAATTTTTTAATACATGTAAAGACTGAGGTAATTAACTTCGGTCTTTTTTAATTTTAGTTTGATATATCATAAAATATATAATCATGTTGATACACTTCCCAAAGCTTGGGATGCGCTTCCTATTTCCGATATTTTTTTAAAAACAGATTTTTTAAAAGGCCTTGAAACCTCTATACCATCTAATATTACAGGATATTACGCTGGCGTTTTTAAACATGATGAATTAGTAGGTATAGCTATTGTGCAACGTGTGGAAATGTATGCCGATGATATTTTTAGAAAAAGTAGTAAAAGCAGAATAAAAGAGATAGGTAAGCAGTTGGTTTCTAAAATTGTAAAAGGAAATGCCTTAGTGGTTGGAAACCTTTTACACACCGGGCAACATGGTATTTATTTTAATCCGCTTAAAATTTCGCAAAGTGAATTTTTAAAGGAATTAGAACAGGTTTTAGACAATTTAACGCTTGAAATTAAGACTAAATTCAACAAAAAAATAAGAATTATTGTTTTTAAAGATTATTTCGAGAATGATAAAATTCATGAAGCCACTCACTTTTTTAAATCTAATAATTTATACAAAGTACAGGTACAACCAAACATGGTTTTTAAAAGTGAAACTTGGAAAACGACTAATGAATATATTTCTGCTTTTAATAAAAAATATAGAAGACGTTTTAATACAGCTAGAAAAAAGGGAATTGACTTAGATTATAGAGAACTTGATAGCGATTATTTAAACACCAATTCTAAAGCTATATATAGTTTATATAAAACGGTGTCGGATAATGCAGGTGTTAATTCGTTTAAGCTTCCAGAAAACCATTTTTATCAATTAAAAGTACACTTAAAAGAGCGTTTTAAAGTTTTTGGGGTTTTTTTAAATGAAGAGTTAGTTGGTTTTTATTCGCTTATTCTTAACGATACCGTGTTAGAAACCTATTTTTTGGGTTATAATAAAACGCTTCAGCAAGCGTATCAATTGTATTTAAATATGCTCTTTAATATGGCTTTTTTCGGTATAGAAAATCAATTTAAGCGTATTGTATATGCAAGAACAGCCATGGAAATTAAAAGCTCGATAGGAGCAAAACCACACAATATGCGTATTTATCTAAATCACACTAATAGCTTTATTGCAAACACGGTTTTAAAGGCTATTGTAAAGTATATGAATCCTATTCAAAAATGGGAAGAAAGACACCCTTTTAAATAATTTAATACTTCTTTAAGAGAATAATTATTTTCTTTTTACTATATTTTCGTAAGAAAAATATAACACTTATGAAAACTGAAAATGCAAATATTCTTAGCGAAATATCAACACTTACTAGAGTTATTGAAGAGCAATATCCTGAGCTTCAAAAATATTTAGATGAAGGAAGAAGTACCTTGCCACAAGGCAATATGGAAGCCTCGATTGATAATAAATCTTTAGAAAATTATAGAGACACGTTAAAAGAGTTAATACAGAATTACGATAAAAATAAACACTAAAAAATAAAATTTGGGTTCAGCTGAAGCAAGAGCTATGAGGCCTATTTAAAGCATACCAATAGATTTTGTATGCCATTTTAAAGCAAGTTTTTAAGCTAATGAGTCCGTCTTCAAATTGGGAAGAAAGGCTCCCGTTTAAAGAAAACTAATTTCCTTTAAATCTTTATTATCAATGCTACTTTTTTAAAATTCCGAAAACGGCCAAGTCTGCTTCGTTACGAATTTTGAATATATATTTTCCTTGTGCAAAATGTGAAATGTTCATCTTAAAAACAGATAAGTCTTTTATTTCTTTTGAAAACAGTTTTTTTCCATAAATATCGAATATTTCCAAGTTTAAAGTATGTTGTTTCTCTGTAAAATCAAACGTAATATTTCCGTTTGATGGGTTTGGGTAATATTTAATTTTGTTTGAAAATGAGTTTTCATTTAAGTGTAATGTTATGTCACAACTTGTAGACCCAGGCTCTGAACTGGTATCGTTAGGACATAGTACACAGTAAGTTTCTCCTGAATTAGGCTGAATAGTTCCTGCAGGGCAATCTACACAAGCGGCACTACCAGAATTAGCACTAAATGAACCAGGGTTACAATTTAAACAGGTTTCGCCGCCTTTATTAGGTTGGTATGTTCCTGCGGCACATAGCGAGCATGCAGTGCTACCGGTGTTACTAGCAACTGTTCCTGGAGCACAATCAATACATTCAGTACTTCCAATATTTTGTTGGTATTTACCTTTAGGACAATCTTCACAGTAAGCTTGTCCAGAGAGGCCTTGGTATGTTCCTGCGGCACATAGCGAGCATGCAGTGCTACCGGTGTTACTAGCAACTGTTCCTGGAGCGCAATCAAAACATTCAGTACTTCCAATATTTTGTTGGTATTTACCTTTAGGACAATCTTCACAGTAAGCTTGACCAGATTTGTCTTGGTAGGTTCCTGCGGCGCATGCAGAACAAGCAGTGCTGCGGGTTTTAGTAGCTACTGTTCCCGGAGCACAATCAAAACATTCAGTACTTCCAGTAGATTGTTGATATTTACCTTCAGGACAATCTTCGCAATAAGCTTGTCCAGAGAGGCCTTGGTATGTTCCTGCGGCACATAGCGAGCATGCAGTGCTACCGGTGTTACTAGCAACTGTTCCTGGAGCGCAATCAAAACATTCAGTACTTCCAGTATTTTGTTGGAACTTACCTTTAGGACAATCTATGCAGGAAGTACTACCTGTTCTGTTTTGATATCTTCCTGCTTCACATGCAATGCAAAATTTGCTTCCTGTTATATTAGAATAGTATCCCGCGTTACAGGGTATAGGCGCTGTAATGTTACCTCCTGGGCTATAGGTACCTGCTGGTGCTTTTACATATTCACAAATGCTTTGGTCTATATATTGTCCTGCTGGTGCATTATTTAATGTGCATTGCCCAAAGATTAAGTTAGGATATATTATGAAAAAGAATAATACAAAATAGAGTTTAGGTACATTTTTCATGATTATTGTTTTAATAAAAATAGAAAAAATTATTGGAAATAGTGTTTTTATTTTTGAGTTTTACATTAAAAATCAGTTAGTTACAGTTTTTAGTAGAGTGGTTATTGGTAAAAATTTATCTTTAGACTATATTGTTACTTGTTTTTCATTGGTAGTTTAAGGGAATGGGCGTGGGTTGCTTACTACAAACAAAAAACCCTCAAAAAAACACGTTTTTTGAGGATTCTTAGTTTTAAATAATTGGTTTATTCTTTTTTCTTTTCTCTGGCTTCTTTCATAGCCTCACCAATTTGGTTACTTGCTGCAAAACTTGCCACCATATCATTTAGCATGTTGCTTCCTGCTTGTGGCGCATTAGGTAGTAAAATTAAATTACTGTTTGTTTCTTCACCTAACGATTGTAAGGTATCATAATGCTGCGTTACAACGATTAAAGCAGAAGCTTCTTGACTGTTTATACCAACACGGTTTAAAACCTCTACAGACTCCTCTAAACCACGCGCAATCTCACGACGTTGGTCTGCAATACCTTGTCCTTGTAAACGTTTGCTTTCAGCCTCAGCTTTTGCTTTTTCAACAATTAAAATACGAGCAGCATCTCCTTCAAATTGCGCTGCAATTTTTTCACGTTCAGAAGCATTAATTCTATTCATAGCCTCTTTTACTTGGGCATCTGGATCGATATCGGTTACTAAAGTTTTAATAATATCAAAACCATAATCGGACATGGCATCATTAAGTTCGGCTTTTACTGCTAAAGCGATATCGTCTTTTTTAACAAATACATCATCCAATTTCATTTTTGGAACCTCGGCACGTACTACATCAAATACATAACTCGTAATTTGATCGTGCGGATAATCTAGCTTATAAAAGGCATCGTAAACTTTTTGGCTAATTACTTTGTATTGCACAGATACTTTAAGGCGCACAAATACATCATCTAGAGTTTTGGTTTCAATGATAACATCTAATTGCTGAATTTTTAAACTTAATCGACCAGCAATTTTGTCTACCAACGGAATTTTAAGCTGTAAACCCGATTGGCGTATACTTTGAAACTTACCAAAGCGTTCTATAATGGCAGCGGTTTGTTGTTTAACAACAAAAAAGGATGAGATGAAAATAAATAGTCCAATAACTATAAAAGGAATAAATGCGAAGCTCATAATGTTTTTATTAAAATGGTTAAAAAAATAAGAATTACTAAATTAAGTTATATTTGCTCACTTATCTCTAAAATGGCATGAAAAAAATACAACTATATCTATTAGTAGCATTCTCTATATGTTTTGTTACAGAAAGTTTTTCTCAAAGAGGGCAATATGATATTGTAAATGGTATTGGCCTTTTTGGCGGTATTACTAAAGTCAATCTTACTACAGATAATTTTATAACTAAAGAAGGTGATGGTTTTATTGGAGGGTTAAGTGCCACTGTTGATATTCCATTTAAGTGGTATAACATGAGTTACGGTTTGCATTTTTCTGAAAGTACAGTTAGTGTTTTGGGTAGACCATTAGAGTTTAGTCCGAATAACGAGTATGTTGATTATAAACTTTTTGCTGCGCAATTGGCGTTAATGATGCATGTTAAGCTTGTTGGTAGTTACATTACTTTAGATGTAGGGCCTATGTTGCAATACAATAGCCGGTTAGAATTTGAGGATGCAACCCAAGAAGGTTATTTTATAAATAATTACGATAATTTATTGGCTGAAGATATCAGCAACATTTCTCAATTTAACATAGATGGAGCCGTTGGTATTACAGCCGGTTTTAAATTTGTGAAGTTAAGAGCCCATTATATTTACGGGGCAACTAATATTTTGAAAAAGCTTGAAAGTGAAGATATAGATACTTCTGGCGGCGATTCGCGTTTTAAAGGAAATATGTCTATGTTATTGTTTGGGGCTATGTTATCGTTTTAATAATTATATCGGCTTTTATTAATCGTATTTTACGAGCACCAAAAAGAGGGGTCTCGTGATGAGGGTCGCTGGATTTGGGGTTTCTGAATAAAGGTTGAAGATGTTATAAACAACAACTTATACGAAAAAGTAAACGCAGGCGGAGTATGTTAATTTTGTTGACGCATTTAACGTAATTAAAGACCTATTTTTAAGGTGTTTTTCGCAAAGTTACCTTATTCACCATCTTCATAATAGAATTCAACAATAGCATAAACATGCTATTTGTTGAACTCTTTCTTCTTTATGTTTTTAATTAGTTAAGGGCGATTATTAAAAACATCAATTTGTTTCTTTTTAATTTAGAGTGTTTGTACGATTCTTTCAATCCTCTTAACAGTCTCCGCTTTACCAATCATGTAAATAATATCAAACACATCAGGACCTTGTAAGGCACCAACAAGGGCTAAACGTAAAGGCATCATTACTTTTCCGAAACCAATGTCGTTAGTTGTTATCCAGCCTTTTATTTCTGTAGTAAGTGTTTCTACAGTAAAATCGGTATTAGCGTTTAAAATAGCTATAAGCTGGTTCATAATAGTATCTGTACCTTCTTTTAAAGATTTTTTAGAGGCTTTTTCATCGTACGCTGTAGGAGCAACAAAAAAGAAATGACTCAAATCCCAAAAATCTGAAACAAAGGTTGCGCGTTCTTTTATTAAAGCGACTACCATTTCAATGTAATTAATGTCGGTTTCGGCCAATTTTGAGTTATAATTTTTAAAAGCTTCAGCTAATTCATAATTATTTTGCTCTTGCATGTAATGGTGGTTAAACCATTTTATTTTATCTGGATCGAAACGTGCACCAGACTTGTTTACTTTTTTCAAATCGAAGGCAGTAACTAATTCTTCTAGAGTAAAAATTTCTTGTTCTGTTCCAGGATTCCATCCTAAGAAAGCAAGGAAATTTACCATAGCATCGGCAAAATAACCATCTTCTTTATAACCTCTAGAAATATCGTTTGTTTTAGGGTCTGTCCATTGTAAAGGAAACACAGGGAAACCTAATTTGTCGCCATCACGCTTGCTTAATTTTCCTTTTCCTGTAGGTTTTAATATAAGCGGTAAATGAGCAAATTCTGGCGCGTCCCAACCAAATGCTTGGTATAATTGAAAGTGTAATGCCAAACTTGGTAACCATTCTTCACCACGAATAACATGCGAGATTTTCATTAAGTGGTCGTCCACAATATTGGCTAAATGGTACGTTGGCATACCATCACTTTTAAACAATACTTTATCATCTAAAATATTGGTGTCAATTTTAATATCGCCACGAATAATATCGGTTAAATGTAAGGTTTCATCTTGCGGACTTTTAAAGCGAATTACGTAGTCTTCACCAGCATCTAATTTAGCTTTTACTTCTTCCGCGCTAAGCGATAAAGAATTGCTTAATTTTAGTCTGTTATGCCAATTGTAAATAAAGGTTTTGCCTTTAGCTTCATGATCTTTTCTATGTGCATCTAATGCCTCAGAAGTATCAAAAGCATAATATGCATTTCCAGAATTTATTAACTCTTCAGCGTAAGCTTTATAAAGTGGTTTACGCTCGCTTTGTCGGTATGGACCAAATTTTTCGTTGGTTCCTGGACCTTCATCAAAAGGCATTCCACACCAATTTAAGGCATCAATAATGTATTGTTCTGCGCCTTCAACATATCTGTTTTGGTCGGTATCCTCAATTCTTAAAATTAAGGTTCCGTTATGTTTTTTGGCAAATAAATAATTGAATAAAGCGGTACGAACTCCGCCTATATGTAATGGTCCTGTTGGGCTAGGTGCAAAACGCACACGAACGTTTTTGGTCATGTTTTGTAAATTTGTGGCAAAGATATGTATTAAGAAAGAAGACAGAAGCCCGAACACAGAAGTTTTTTGTTTTTTTACCAAGAACCCCTTTATTAACACATAATTATAAATACCGTAAAAAATAAAATTGTAGTTTAGTAAGTTGAAACACAATAATAGACAATGTTTTACCCCAAACCATGAGTAATTTTAATACCATACAAAATAAGCTGGAAGCCTTTATTAAGCGCTATTATATTAACGAATTGCTTAAAGGTGTCATTCTGTTTTTTGCAATAGGTTTACTTTATTTTTTGTTTACGCTATTTCTTGAGCATATGTTGTGGTTAAGTACCACGGCACGAACATTTTTGTTTTGGTTATTTATAGCTGTGGAATTTGGCTTACTTGTTAAGTTTATTTTTATTCCGTTGGCAAAATTATTTAAATTACAAAAGGGAATAGATTACCATGCGGCTTCCAAAATTATTGGCACACATTTTCCGGAGGTAAACGATAAATTATTAAATGTGCTACAACTTAATGAGGCCGATTCTAAATCGGAATTATTATTAGCAAGTATCGAGCAAAAAGCTTCCGAACTTAAACCAGTACCTTTTAAATTAGCCGTTAATTTTAAAAAGAATTTAGGGTATTTAAAATATGCCGCTATTCCGGTGGTTATTTTATTGCTTACTTTTTTTACTGGAAATTTTAATTGGTTTAGTGAAAGTTATAACCGAGTAGTACATTATAAAACAGCTTACGAACCACCTGCGCCGTTTCAGTTTTTTGTAGTTAATGAAAATTTACAGGCTATTGAAAATACCGATTTTAAATTGCTTGTTAAAACGGCTGGCGATGTTACTCCAGAAAGTGCGCAAATTAGTTACAATAACGAAACTTATTTTTTACAGCAAAAAGCTATTGGAGAATTCGAGTATGTGTTTACACAACCTAAGGAAGCCATTACGTTTCAGTTAATGTCTAACGATGTTACCTCTAAACCATATACCATAGATGTGGTTGAAACACCATCGCTTTTAAGTTTTAAAATGGTTTTGGATTATCCGAGTTATACCAAAAAACAAGATGAGGTTTTAAAAAGTACAGGTAATGCTTTGGTTCCTGAAGGCACACAAATAAAATGGCAGCTACAAACAAAATCTACCAATAAAGTACAGTTGTTTGCCAAAGATACTACACAGTTTATTTCAATATCTAAAGGGGTTTTTGAGGCTTCTAAGCGTTTATATTCTAAATTTGACTATACACTTAGTACTAGCAATAAAGACTTGCAGAATTACGAGAATTTGGCTTTTAATATTGATGTGGTTAAAGATGAATACCCAGAAATAGATATTAAAGTTGAGAAAGATAGTTTGGATTTGCAATCCTTGTATTTTTATGGGCAAATTAGTGACGATTATGGGTTTAGTAAATTGCAATTGGTTTATTATCCTGTAGAAAATGAGGCTAACAAACAAATGGAGACAATTCCTGTATCAGGTTCAAATATTTCTGATTTTATTAGTGCATTCCCTAATAATTTGGAGATTTCTGAAGGTGTAGCTTACGAATTATACTTTCAAGTATTTGATAATGATAGGGTTAATAAATTTAAAAGCGTTAAAAGTAGCGTGTTTTCGTACCGTAAGCGTACCGAAGCTGAGGAAGCAGATAAGAATTTAAAGGAGCAAGGTGAAACTATTAAGGATTTAAATAAGTCCTTAACTAGGTTTGATGAACAAGAGAAAAAACTTCAAGAATTAACCAATACCCAAAAAGAAAAATCGGAGTTAAATTTTAATGATAAAAAGAAACTAGAAAACTTTTTTAAGCGTCAGAAAGAACAAGATCAAATGATGCAAAATTTTAACAAGAAGTTAAAAGATAATTTAGAGGAGTTTCAAAAAGATGAGCAAAAGGAAGATCAATTTAAAGAGGATTTAAAAGAACGCTTAAATGAAAATGAAGAGAAGCTTAAGCAAGATGAAAAGTTACTTGATGAAATTGAAAAGCTTCACGAAAAAATAAACAATGAAGATTTAATTAAAAAGCTCGATGAGCTCGCAAAACAGAATAAAAATAAAAAGCGAAGTTTAGAGCAACTGTTAGAATTAACTAAACGTTTTTATGTTGAGAAGAAGTTAGAAAAACTTAATGACGATTTATTAAAGTTAGCAGAGGAGCAAGAGCAGTTGTCTGAAAAATCTGAAGATGAAAACACTAAGGAAAAGCAAGACGAGTTAAACAAAAAGTTTGAGGATTATAAAAAGGAACTTGAAGATTTAGAAAAAGAATCTAAAGACTTGAAGAAGCCAATAGAGATTCCTAGAGATAAATTGGATGAACAAGAAGTTGAAGACGAACAACAAAAAGCTTCTGATGCTTTAGAAGAAAAAGAAGCAGATAAAAAAGAATCGGAACAAGAGAATAAAGAAGGTTCAGAAGAAAAGAATGAGCCTTCAAAAAAGAAAGATTCAAATTCTGAAAAAGCTAAAAAAAGCCAGAAAAAGGCGGCTCAAAAAATGAAGCAAATGAGTCAGCAAATGCAAAGTGCCATGCAAGGTGGTAGTGACGATCAAATACAGGAGGATGCCGAAATGCTTCGTCAGATTCTAGACAACTTAGTATTGTTCTCTTTCGATCAGGAAGCGGTTATGAATCAATTTAAAAGCATCGAATCTAACAATAACAAGTTTGCGTCTTATTTAAAAAAGCAGCAAAATTTAAGAGAACATTTTGAACATGTGGATGATAGTTTGTTTGCGTTATCGCTCCGTCAGCCAAAACTATCTGAAGAAGTAAATAAAGAAATTACTGAAGTGTATTATAACATTGATAAGGCTCTAGCGTTATTGGCCGAAAACCAATTATATCAGGGTGTATCTAATCAGCAATTCGTAGTTACTGCTGCGAATAATTTGGCAAATTTTTTAAGCGATGTTTTGGATAATATGGAGGAAAGCATGAGCATGTCTGCTGGAAAAGGAGGACAAGGTGATATGCAATTACCGGATATTATTATGAGTCAGGAAGAGCTTAATAAGATGATGGAAGAAGGAATGAAGAAAGGAGAAAAAGGTTCTCCAAAGGAAGGAGATGGTAAAAGGGATGGCGAAGGAGAAAAGAAGGGCGAGAAAGAAGGTGAGAAAGAGGGCGACAAAAGTAAGGAAGGCGATAAGGGAAAAGAAGGCAAAGGTAAAGGTAAAGACAAGGGTGAAGATGGTGAACAAAATGGAGGTGATGGCGAAGGTAATGGTGAGGATGAAAATGGACTTCTTTTTGAAATTTATCAAAAGCAACAACAATTAAGACAGGCGTTGCAGGAGCGTTGGGCTAAGGAAGGCAAAAGTGGAAACGGAGATGCCCTAGTCAGAAAAATGGAGGATATAGAATTGGAATTATTAAACAAAGGTTTTACGCAGCAAACACTTCAAAAAATGATGGCTTTAAAACATCAATTATTGAAGTTAGAAAAAGCAACCTTCCAGCAAGGTGAGGATAATAAGCGGGAATCTGAAACTAATAAAAATAATTTCGATAACAATTCTAACAATCAAATCCCTACAGCAAAACAATATTTTCAAACTACCGAAATATTAAACCGACAAGCTTTACCTTTGCAGCAAGTTTACAAAAAGAAGGTTCAAGAATATTTCAAAAAAGAAAATGATTAATTTTAATTACGAAACGGATTTTAAATTAGGATCTGAGGCACCAATTTCTAATTGGATTATAGATACTATTTCAGCTGAAGAATATAAGTTGGAGGAAATAAATTATGTGTTTTGTGACGATGAATATTTGCATAAATTAAATGTAGAGTTTCTTGATCATGATACCTTAACAGATATTATTAGCTTTGATTATTCAGTCGGAAAAAGTATACAAGGCGATATCTTTATTTCCGTAGAACGAGTGGCAGATAATGCCAAGGATTTTGGGGTTTCGTTTGATGAAGAATTAATGCGAGTTATCATTCATGGCGTACTTCACTATTGTGGTTATAAAGATAAAACGGATGCAGAGGCTAAGGTTATGCGGGAGAAGGAGAATCTGTATCTTGAACGATTAGCTGCTAAATAAATAATTCAGGGTATATTTGCAAACTTAATTTATAGATGTGTTCCACGTGGAACATGTTTGTTTTAATGATTATATAAAAGAGGAATCATGTTTAACGAAGTTTACGATGTTATAGTTGTTGGAGCAGGACATGCAGGAAGCGAAGCTGCTGCGTCTGCTGCTAATATGGGTAGTAAAACGCTGCTTATTACAATGAACTTACAAAACATTGCACAGATGTCTTGCAACCCTGCTATGGGCGGAATTGCCAAAGGGCAAATTGTAAGAGAGATTGATGCGCTGGGTGGTTATAGTGGAATTGTATCAGACACATCTGCTATACAATTTAAAATGCTTAACAAATCTAAGGGTCCTGCAATGTGGAGTCCAAGGGTTCAAAGTGATAGAATGCGTTTTGCAGAAGATTGGAGAATGCTTCTTGAGGGAACTCCTAATCTTGATTTTTATCAGGATATGGTTTCTGGATTGTTGGTAGAAAATCATAAAGTTGTTGGCGTAAAAACATCTTTAGGAATTACTATAAAAGCAAAGTCTGTAGTCTTAACTAATGGTACTTTTTTAAATGGCTTAATTCATATAGGTGATAAAAATTTTGGTGGCGGTAGAGCAGGTGAAAGAGCAGCTACAGGAATTACAGAACAACTAGTTCGGTTAGGTTTTGAATCTGGTAGGATGAAAACAGGAACACCGCCGCGAGTGGATGGTAGAAGTTTAGATTATTCTAAAATGGCTGAACAGCCTGGTGATGCTAACCCTGAAAAATTCTCGTACTTAGATATTACAAAACCATTAGAAAAACAACGTTCTTGCTACATGACTTATACAAGTCTTGAGGTACATGATTTGCTTCGTGAAGGCTTCGATAGGTCGCCGATGTTTAATGGCAGAATAAAAAGTTTAGGGCCGCGTTATTGTCCGTCTATTGAGGATAAGATTAATCGTTTTGCAGATAAGGATAGTCATCAGTTGTTTATCGAACCCGAAGGTTGGAATACTTGCGAGGTATATGTAAACGGCTTCTCAACATCGTTACCAGAAGATGTTCAATTTAAAGCATTACGATCTGTTGTTGGTTTTGAAAATGTGAAGTTTTTTAGACCTGGTTATGCTATTGAATATGATTATTTTCCGCCTACACAATTGAAACATACTTTAGAAACTAAGTTGGTTGATGGTTTATATTTTGCAGGTCAGATTAATGGAACTACAGGATATGAAGAAGCGGCTTCTCAAGGGTTAATGGCAGGAATAAATGCGGCTTTAAAAGTTCAGGAAAAAGATCCTTTTACTTTAAAGAGAGACGAGGCTTATATAGGTGTTTTGGTAGACGATTTAATTACAAAAGGTACTGAAGAGCCGTATCGTATGTTTACATCAAGAGCGGAATACAGAACGCTGTTAAGACAAGATAATGCAGATATTCGATTAACACCAAAAGGTTTCGGATTGGGATTAGCTTCGGAGAAACGTCTAAAACGTATGGAGGAGAAACACGATGCTGCCGAAAAATTTGTCAGCTTTTTTGAAAATCAAAGTGTGAAACCAGAAGTTATAAATCCTATTTTAGAATCGAAAAATTCTGCTGTTGTTAAACAATCTGGAAAGCTTTTTAAAGTGTTCGCTAGACCTAATATTGAAATGGAAGATATTAGAAAAGTAGATGCTGTTGAGTCTTATATTCAAGAAAATAATTTGGATAGGGAAGTGATAGAGCAGGCTGAAATTCAAGTTAAATATGCAGGGTATATTGCTAAAGAAAAAAATAACGCAGACAAATTAACGCGCTTAGAGTATGTAAAAATACCTGAGAATTTTGACTACTCGCAAATTAAATCTATGAGTTTTGAAGCGCGAGAGAAACTTAAAAAAATTCAGCCAACAACGGTATCGCAGGCATCAAGAATTAGTGGGGTTTCTCCCAATGATATTTCTGTTTTATTGGTTTATATGGGGCGTTAAATTCCTGTGAAAACAGGAATCTTAATCTTAATGTTTTCGTTACAGGATATTAAATAAATTATTTTTTTTTAAACGTTCCACGTGGAACGTTTAAAATTTAAAGCTGTTTTTTTAGTTATTCAAACAGAAACAGTAACCCAAAGTAAGGAGATAAACTAAGTTCACTAAAGTTCGATTTATAATTAAAAAATACTTATTAATCCATTCGTGTATTCGTGACTAAAGAAAATTTAAAAGTAAAAGATCACTCTGTTTCAGGAGAAGTATTTGAGCTTATTCAGAATTTAGAATATGGTTTTTTGGAAACAACTCCACAACCGTCTTCCGATAAATTATCTGATTATTATGAAAGCGAAGATTATATTTCGCATACAGATTCTAAAAGAAATCTATTCGAAAAAGCGTATCATTTAGTGCGATCGGTTTCTTTAAAAAAGAAATTAAATTTAATCAATTCATTTCCTTCCGAAGACAAAAAACTTTTGGACATTGGATGTGGTACGGGTGATTTTTTACAAACTGCGCAACAAAATAATTGGATTGTTTCTGGAATTGAACCTAACCAACAAGCAAGAGAAATTGCAAATAAAAAAACAAACGGATCTGTTTTTAATACAGAACAACTTTTAAAGTTCCAACCAAAAAGTTTTGATGTTATTACCCTTTGGCATGTGCTAGAACATTTACCAAATTTAGACGAGCAGATTGCTACATTTAAAAAACTATTAAAACCAAATGGAACTTTAATAATTGCGGTTCCTAATTATAAAAGTTTCGATGCACAATATTATAAATCGTTTTGGGCTGCTTATGATGTACCTAGGCATCTTTGGCATTTTAATAAAACATCGGTTTCAAATTTAGTTTCAAAACAATCTTTTAAAGTAAATAAAATAAAACCCATGTGGTTCGATTCCTTTTATGTGAGTATGCTTTCAGAAAAATATAAAACAGGAAGCATGAATGCGGTTAAAGGTTTTTGGATTGGCTTACGTTCAAATTTAAAAGCGATAGGCTCAAAAGAAGCTTCGTCTCTAATTTATGTCATAAAAAACAGCTAAAACTTGTTTTTAGCGACTAAGCTTTATCCTGATGCATATAAACGTCCAAACACAAGTCGTTTTTCTAAAAAGCGCTTAAAACGCTTTATTTGACCTCAAATTTAATAGAGACTTCTTATTTTAATTCCTTTTTATCATAAAGAATCCTTATATGTTAAATTGAAAATAAATTCGCTTTAATTTAAAAGCTACTTTATTACATTTGTTCGGATATAAATTTTACCAACAATTAACTAATTAAATAAAAAAATGAAAAACATAATTTATGTTGCCTTAGTGATGCTTGTTTTAGCATCTTGTGAAAAACCAAATAAAATTGCTTTTGTAGATAACGGAGAATTAATTAACGACTATCAAGAAAAGAAAGATGTAGAAGCAGCATTTCAAATAAAAGACGATGCTTTTAGAAAAAGAGCAGATAGTATTAGTCAAGCTTTTCAAGCAGAAGCACAAAAAGGACAAGCAGAAGCGCAACGTTTAGCTAGAAGTAATAGAAAGAAAGCTGAAGAATTAATGACTGGGCTTCAACAAAAGCAACAACAATTGCAACAGCAAATGCAAATAGAGCAACAAAAGTTAACTCAAGAGTTTCAAGCGGAAATCGACTCGGTTATTGTTCATGTAAAAGACTTTGTAAAAGACTACGGAAAAACTAATGGTTACAACTATATATTAGGAACAAGTGATGCGGCAGCAACAGTAATGTATGGTGCAGAACAAAGCGATTTAACACAAACTATTTTAGATGCTTTAAATGCAGACTATAAAAAGGAATAGTGGTGTAAATACCTAGTAAACAAAATATTAAGCCCTGTTAAATCAAATTTAATAGGGCTTTTTTTATTTACTCCGCCTTCTTATGGAGTAAGCGCGTTAATTTAATAGATAAGTCGGTTAAAATAATTTTAGAATTGCCATTTCGCTCAATATGGTAAATTGCATCTTGTAGTTCGTTGCTAATATCCATAATGTTATTTCCGTGTACGTAAGGCGCAAAATTTTCAAGCTTAAACTTCTCGGTTTTGGGCTCAAAAAACACTAAATCTGTAGCGTTATAATTCATTAATAACGCCTGACGAAAAAAGTCTATACAAAAGTTTAGAAATTGTTTTTGTGTTTCACGACCTGTTTTGGCAATATCCTCGCTCCAAGAAATTAAATCGTGTATGGCTGCCTTATTTCCTCTGGCTTTAAAGGCACTGCGAATCCAGAAAATAAACCAAGTTTCAAACTGAGAATCTTCGGTGTCTTGATACACCAAATCGCAAGCCTTATTATAATTTCCGTTAGATTGATGCGCAATTTTGGTAGCTTCACTCGCATTAAGGTTGTATTCTTTAATTAAAGCTGTTTTAATAACGTCTTCTGCCAACGGCGGAAAATGTAAAATCTGGCAACGCGATCTAATCGTATTTATAATTTGCTCTTCATCTTCGGCAATAAGTAAAAATATAGTTTTATTTGGTGGCTCTTCAATCAGTTTTAAAAGCTTATTGGCACAAGCGGTATTCATTTTTTCGGCCATCCAAATAAGCATCACTTTATAGCCACCCTCGTAGGCTTTTAGGGTAAGCGATTTTACAATTTCATGCGCTTCTTCAACACCAATTTGTCCTTGTTTGTTATCAACACCTAGTAATTTATACCAATCAAAAAGGTTGCCGTAAGGCTGTTGGTCCAAAAGCTGGCGCCACTCTTCCATGTAAAAACTAGATACCGGTTTGCTTTTAACCTTATCGCTGGTAGTAACCGGAAAAGCAAAATGCAAATCGGGGTGCGAAAAGTTTTTAAACTTTAAATTACAAGCGTCGTTTCCGTTAGTGTTTTCGCCACCAGAATTCGTGCACAAAATGTACTGTGCATAAGCCAGTGCCATAGGTAAAGTGCCAGAGCCCTCTTTACCAACAAACAATTGGGCATGTGGTAATCTGCCATTGTCAACACTCTGCGTGAGGTGATTTTTAATATGATTTTGTCCTAAAATATCTTTAAAAAGCATAAAGACAAAAGTAAACGAATTTTATTAGATGTTAAACATTAACAAACCAGTAAAATTTTATAGATTTTTATTTGAGCGTTACCACAAGGGTCGGGCTTTACGTTTCAAGTCCTCGCACCTCCTACGTCGGGCTGTGGGCTTTCCACTGCAATCCCTAACGCGCTTTTTTGTTAGGGTTAGGTTTTATAATTTAAGTGTGGTTTGTTGTTGTGGAGGTTCGTTTAAAGTGTTTGTGTATCATGTCGGTGCGCATTACAGCCAATACCAACCAAATAGAAAATCCGCGAAGATGTTAGCAAGTAAGCTATATCCAGCAATAAATTATATACGGCTTAAGTTTGTAGTTTTTAATAGATTTTAATGTCTAATTTTTATCCGTTTTTTATAAGTTAAACTTCTCCAAGCCCATTCAAGTGGTCCGAATCGATAATGTTTTAACCAAATATTACTTAAAATTATTTGAATAGCGACAATAACTAAAGCAATACTAAAGGTTGGAATTAACCCTATTTTTCCAAACAGACTAAAGCCGAAATTATAAAAAATAACAACCATTAAAACGGTTTGTATAATGTAATTACTTAGGGCCGTTCTTCCCACAGGTATCAAATATTTAAATACTTTTTTACCAATTACAGTTTGGGCAATTTTTATTATTGCCAAGATATAAGAAAAACTAATAAGCAGTTGGCCAGCCATTGATAAGAACTTATATCGAATATTTTGAAGCGTAGGCAGCTCATAAGGATTACCTCCTAAAAGTTTTGCAGCAATAGTAATTAGTATCCCAACAATTAAAATAGTTAATATTAATATGGTGGATTTTGGAGCTTTTTTATAGAATTCTATCGAGGCTAAATAGTAACCCAAAAGAAAAATGCCAAGGAAATTAAAATAACCGCCAGAGGGTATGTAGCCTAATTGCTTCCATATAAAATTATGAATGTTTAGCTTGATTATTTCGGTAATAGAATCGTCTCTAAAAGTATTAATAATATCTACATTCGACATATCTGGATACGAAATGCGAGCCGTTTGTGTATGATTTGTGTTACCAGGGAAGTTAGCTTGTGCGGCTTCAGTAAATGGTAAAATAGCAAAATCCAATACATAGGGTATTAACAGGAAAAAGAGCGTCCATCGAAGTAGTATTTTTGGTTTTACATTTCTAAATAAAATTAGAATAAAACCATAAATAGCATAGGTAAATAATATATCGCCATACCAAAATAAAGTATGGATAATTCCTATAATTAATAAAATGAATAATCTTCTGCGATACGTTTTTAAAAAATCGGCTGCTCTATCTCTGTTTTTGTTGAATTGTATATAAAAACCAACAGCAAATAAAATTGAAAATATAGTGTAAAATTTACCGGAGACTATAATTCCTAAAAAATAATATAGATTATCATCTAACTCAAAGTTCGATATCTGCTTAAGTTCTTCAAAGGGCATAAATACGTAACCGCTAAAAAAACTCATATTCATAAAAATAATTCCGAGTAGTGCAAATCCACGAAGAATATCTATAATTTCGATTCTTTTATTGGGCTCAACGGGTTTACTAATTTCCATAAGACTATTTTTTAATTAATTTATATTTTCTATTTATATTAATTAGCGGTAGTACTTTGGGGAGTATGAATCTTCATGTTAAACGAAGGTAGGTGAAAAATTCTACAAATTCAAAGACGGTATATCATCGATATGCCATTTTCAGTATAGAAATATAGGGTTCGATATAAAATAGTTAATATGTAATACCTATATAATTCAAAAATCGAAGAAATCTTCTCAAGCTATATCGTTTTCGTGAAAAAAGTCATTTTTTATCGCTTTTTAATTAGTTACATTTGTGTTTCAAATAGTTAAAAAATAAAAACATATATACATGAAAACGCTTAACGATTTTAATTTCGAAAATAAAAAAGCATTAATACGCGTAGATTTTAATGTGCCATTAAACGATAAGTTTGAGGTTACAGATGCCACTAGAATTGTATCGGCAAAACCTACAATTATTAAAATTTTAGAAGATGGCGGAAGCTGTATTTTAATGTCGCATTTAGGACGTCCAAAAGGATTTCAAGATGAGTTTTCATTAAAACATATTGCGGCTAAAGTATCGGATATTTTAGGTGTAGAAGTTAAGTTTGTTACAGATTGTATTGGAACTAAAGCTGAAGAAGCAGCAGCAAATTTACAACCAGGAGAAGTTTTATTACTAGAAAACTTACGTTTTTACAAAGAAGAAACTGCTGGCGATAAAGACTTTGCTGAAAAATTATCTAAACTAGGAGATATTTACGTTAATGATGCTTTTGGTACAGCTCACAGAGCGCATGCTTCTACAACTATTGTAGCTCAGTTTTTTGAAGGAAGAAAATGTTTTGGAAACTTATTAGCTCAAGAAATTGAAAGCATTAATAAAGTAATGGAAACAGGAGAAAAGCCTGTTTTAGCTATTTTAGGTGGTGCTAAAGTATCTTCTAAAATTACCATTATAGAAAACATTCTTGATAAAGTAGATCACTTAATTATTGGTGGTGGTATGGCATTTACGTTTGTTAAAGCGCAAGGTGGAAAAATTGGTAATTCTATTTGTGAGGACGATAAAATGCCTTTAGCTTTAGATATTTTAAAACAAGCTAAAGAAAAAAATGTTCAAATTCATATTCCTGTAGATACTATTGCTGCCGACGATTTTAGTAACGATGCAAATACACAAACGGTTGATATTAATGAAATTCCTGATGGTTGGGAAGGTGTAGATGCTGGACCAAAATCTAGAGCACAATTTCATGATGTAGTTATGCAGTGTAAAACAATCCTTTGGAATGGACCACTAGGTGTTTTTGAAATGGAAAGTTTTGCTCAAGGTACTATCGAATTAGGAAACTCGATTGCCGAAGCTACTAAAAACGGAGCGTTTTCACTTGTTGGTGGAGGTGACTCGGTTGCTGCTGTTAAGCAATTTGGTTTCGAAAATAAAGTGAGTTACGTAAGTACAGGTGGTGGCGCTATGCTAGAAAGCTTAGAAGGAAAAACACTTCCTGGAATTGCTGCTATATTAGAGTAGAAATAATAGGCCTGCGACAGTTTTAAAGCTTCACAGGTCTTAATATATTTTGTTCTTAGTAAAATAAATACGATTTTAGCCATAACATCATTCATTAATGAATAGATTTTATGGCTTTTCGATTTTTTATAGTATTATATATTTTAAGTTTACCATCTTGTTTTTCGCAAACGCAAGACACGATATCTATTCAAAATACTAAGGTTAAAGATACTTTAGTTGTTCAAAATACTGCTATTCCAGATACCATTTCTGGGCCTACAGTAGTTCTTAAAAGTGCTGTTGTAGAAGATAATACCTATACCCAAAAAACTATTGAAGCTACTGTAGATAGTACATCTATAGCAAATTTAAAAGACAACGAAGAAGTTTTAAAGTTAGACCAAGCTTGGTTTGATGAGTTGTATAGCAATCGCTTATTCGACACCATTTATAAAACCGTTACAGAGCTCGACTACAAACCCGTTGATTATCCAGAACTACATAGCGATACGCTTAAGGCACGCTTAAAAGAGCTAGATGCCAGAACACCTTTTAATGTAGAGTACAATCCATCTCTAGAAAGTGTTATAAAATCGTATTTAAAACATAGGCGTAACTCTATACAAAACCTATTAACATTAAGTGCGTTTTACTTTCCTATGTTTGAGGGCGAGTTGGATAAACATAACATTCCTTTAGAAATTAAATATTTAGCCATTGTAGAATCGGCATTAAAACCAAGAGCAAGATCTAGAGTTGGGGCTACAGGTTTATGGCAATTTATGTACGGAACAGGTAAGGAATATGGGTTGGATGTAAGCAGTTATGTTGATGAGCGTAGCGACCCTATAAAATCTACCGAAGCTGCAGCGAAATATTTATCAAGATTATATAAAATTTTTGGCGATTGGGATTTGGCGCTTGCGGCCTATAATTCTGGTCCGGGTAATGTTGGTAAAGCCATTCGGCGTTCTGGTGGTTACCGAAACTACTGGAATATTCGTCATAATTTACCAAGGGAAACTGCTGGGTATTTGCCTGCTTTTTTAGCTAATATGTATATTTTTGAATACGCTAAAGAACATGGTTTTAAAAATTATAAACCAGAGTTGGCTTATTTTGAAACCGATACCGTTTTAGTAAAGCAACAAATAACGCTCGATCAGGTTTCGGAAGCTACGGGAACTCCTATTGAGGAACTTCAGTTTTTAAACCCGTCTTATAAGCTAGATATTATTCCTTTTATAAAAGATGAAAATTATGTGTTGAGATTGCCTCGCGATGTGGTTGGAACATTTGTAAATAATGAAGATAGAATATATGCATTTGCTAAAGCAGAGCTTGATAAACGCGAAAAACAAATGCCTCAGTTTATTGAAGCGCAAAATAAAACGACGTATCGTGTAAAATCTGGTGATTATTTAGGTAAAATTTCAAGATTATATGGTGTTAGGGTTAGCGATATAAAAAAGTGGAATGGTTTACGAAGCAATAACTTAAAAATTGGTCAACGATTAACCATTTTTCCGCGAACACCTCATGGAAACGCTACCTCTTCCGCGAAAGCGACAGTAAAAACAATACCCATAAAAGGCGATGTTATTAACTACACCGTTAAGGATGGTGACTCGTTGTGGAGTATTTCTCAAAAATTTTCTGGTGTTTCTGTTCAAAATATTAAAGATTGGAACGGTATTAGTGGTAGTAAATTAAAACCCGGAATGATTCTTAAAATTGCTAAGAGTTAAACCCCTAACTAAACTTAAAAAATATTATGCGATATTTTCTATTTTCATTACTTACGTTAACACTTTTAGTGTCTTGTGTTGATAAAAACGAAAAAGCTGAAAAGTTTTTGCCAGATGCCTCTGGTGCTATTAATAATGTATCTGTTGTAACAGAAAACGAATATTGGGATGGTCGTGTGGGTGAAGCCATAAGGCAAGTACTTGCAAAGCCAATTTATGGGTTGCCACAAGATGAGCCAATGTTTACCATTAGCCAGATTCCACCATCTGTTTTTTCTGGATTTGTTACCAAAAATAGAACGGTTTTAAAGGTTGAAACTAATAAACCAGCGGGAATAACATTTTCTGAAGATGTGTATGCTAAGCCTCAAAAAGTAATCGTGGTTTCTGGTAACACCAAAGAAGAGATTATTGAAGTGGTAAAAGAGAATGAAGCTAAAATTATTGAAACGTTTAGAAACTCGGAGTTGGATGAAAGACAACGCCAAATGGCAAAGTCGCCACATAACTTTAATACTATAAAAGAAAAACTAGGTTTAACTATTAAATTTTCTTTAATTTACGAGCAGGCAAAGCAAGAGGGTAATTTCTTTTGGTTTAGAAAAGATATTACCACAGGGCATTCTCACATTATGCTTTACGAGTTGCCTTTTGATGCTGTTACAAGAAATGATAGTACTGTAGGACAAATAATTAAGATTCGAGACTCTATAGGACAAGCCTATTTTAAAGGTCGATTAGATGGTACAGTTAAAGCTAATGGCGATACCGTAAGTTCGTTTATGGTAACAGAGCCGGCGTACACACCTTTTTTTGGTGAAACTATTTTAGATAATAAGCCAGCTTTAGTAACCAAAGGCTTATGGGAATTAACTAACGATTTTATGGGCGGACCATTTATAAATTACATGATTGAAGATAAGGTAAATAAAAGATGGGTTGTAGTTGAAGCCTTTATATTTGCGCCATCTGTAGAGAAAAGAAATTATATGCTAGAGCTAGAATCTGTTATAAAATCTGTAAAAATAGAGTAGCAATACGCTATGTAGTAAATAAAAAAAACCAGCCTTTCGAGCTGGTTTTTTGTTTTAAGATAAATTTAAAATTATCCTTTTTTATCTTCAGTAGTTTCTTCTTCTTTACTAGCGTCTTTAAATTCTTTAATTCCGCTACCTAATCCACGCATTAATTCTGGTATCTTTTTACCTCCAAATAAAAGTAAAACAGCTAGAACAATTAATGCTATTTGCCAAGGTCCTATTGCTAATGGTAACATGTATAAGTTCATAATAGTGATTTTAAAGTACAAAGTTAATAATTAAAGTTCAATAAAAACGTTTTAAACATAACTTTAGCATACTGATAGTAAAGTCTTGTGATAAATTTATTTATTTTTGTTTTAACATGGCAGACAAAAAAAAGAAACCCAAAAAGATAAAACGAAAACTACTCGATAAGTATCGTTTAATGGTGCTTAATGAGAATACTTTCGAAGAGCGTTTATCATTTAAGTTAACGCGACTAAACGTATTTGTGTTTATGTCTTTATTGGCTATTTTTCTAATCACTCTAACGTACTTGTTAATTGCTTTTACGCCACTTCGTGAGTATATACCAGGATACTCATCAACGGCATTAAAAAAGAAAGCAACCGAGTTAAGTTATAAAACCGATTCGCTGCAACGAGTTATTCATTTAAATGATAGGTATTATGAGTCTATTAAAAAGGTTTTAAAAGGCGATGTAAATACTGTAGATTTTAATAAAGATTCTATTATTCAAGCTGTTAAATTAGAAGCTAGTGAGGTCGATTTAAACCCTATTGCAGAAGATTCTTTGCTTAGAGAAAAGGTAGATAAAGAGGATAAGTATAATTTGTTTGAATCGGCAACGTCAACTACCAATTTTGTGTTATTCCCCCCTGTAAGTGGCACCATTAGCGAACCATATAACGCAAAAGAAAAACACTATGCCGTAGATGTTGTTGTGGCTAAAGATACGCCTATAAAAGCGGCTGCCGATGGCATTGTTATTTTTGCAGAATGGACCGCAAATACCGGTAACGTTATAATTATTGAGCATAGTTATGGTCTTATTTCTGTTTACAAGCACAATGCTTCTTTAACCAAAGCGCAAGGCGATTTAGTTAAATCTGGAGAGGTTATTGCCACTGCAGGAAGTACAGGAGAATTATCTACTGGTCCGCATTTACATTTCGAACTTTGGAATGATGGGTATCCAATTAACCCAACAAATTTTATAGATTTTGAATAACTCTAGTGTCTAGTAAAATTATATCTTGTAAATTGTTAAAAACAAAAGCGATAATTTAGTTATTAACTGGTTTAAAACACATTCAAAATAAATGCTATCATTAAAATCTGTTTTAGCAAAACCTTTTGCTAAGCGTATTTATAAGAAAGTCCAAAAATGGGCTAATAACCCAATTGAAACACAAGAAAAAGTATTTCGAGAGTTAATATCGCAAGCAGCAAGTACCGAATTTGGAAAGGATCATGATTTTAAAAGTATAAAAAATCATAACGATTTTATTAAACGTGTTCCCGTTCGAGATTACGAAGCATTAAAGCCTTATATTGAAAAGGTAGTTGCGGGTAAGGAAGATATTCTTTGGAAAGGGAAGCCTTTATATTTTGCTAAAACATCGGGCACAACTTCGGGTTCAAAATACATACCTATTACCAAAGAGAGTATGCCAAGTCATGTTGAAGCGGCAAGAAATGCTATTTTGTTTTATATTCATGAAACAGGGAATGCTAAATTTGTAGATGGTAAAATGATTTTTTTACAAGGCAGCCCCATTTTAAATACACAAAACGGCATCCAATTGGGACGTTTATCTGGTATTGTGGCGCATTATGTGCCTAAATATTTACAGAAAAACAGATTGCCTTCATGGGAAACCAATTGTATTGACGATTGGGAAACCAAGGTTGATGCGATAGTAGAAGAAACTCTGCCAGAAAACATGACTATAATTTCTGGAATTCCATCTTGGGTACAAATGTATTTTGAAAGGCTTCAAGAAAAAACAGGAAAGAAGGTAGGCGATATATTTAAAAACTTTAATTTATTTATTTTTGGAGGCGTTAATTATGAGCCTTATCGCAGTAAATTTGAAAATTTAATAGGACGAAAAGTAGATAGTATAGAGTTGTATCCGGCTAGTGAAGGTTTTTTTGCATTTCAGGATAAGCAAGATGAAAAAGGCATGCTGCTTCAGCTTAATTCCGGTATTTTTTACGAGTTTATTAAAGCCGATGAGTTTTTTGACGAGCAGCCCAAACGCATTACTATAAAAGATGTTGAAGTTGGGGTTAATTATGTGATGATAATCTCGACAAATGCGGGTTTATGGGCATACAATATAGGCGATACGGTTATGTTTACGTCAACTAAACCCTATCGTGTTATAGTTTCAGGTAGAATTAAACATTTTATTTCTGCTTTTGGTGAGCATGTTATAGGTAAAGAAGTAGAACAAGCCATGCAGGATGCTACACAGGGTTCCAATATTAGAGTTTCGGAGTTTACGGTGGCGCCTCAAATTAACCCTAAAGAAGGCCTGCCTTTTCATGAATGGTTTGTAGAATTCGAAAATGAACCGGAAGACATGTCCGTACTAGCGAAAAAAATAGACGAATCTTTACAGAAGCAAAACACCTACTATTTTGATTTAATTCAAGGTAAAGTTTTGCAACCGCTTAAAATTACAAAAGTAAAAAAAGATGGGTTTCAAGATTATATGAAGTCTATTGGAAAATTGGGAGGACAAAACAAACTCCCTAGATTGTCTAACGACCGCAACATTGTGGATAAATTTTAGCGTATAAAAATTAACACAAATAGTGTTATATTTGCGCGACCAAATTATATTATGAGCAATAAAAAACATCATGCAAGAACCCGAGCTCAAGAAAGCTCGAATGCTATTGAACGGATGTATATAACTATGCGTCACCTGTTTAACAGAGGGTTTTACAAGCCAATGGGAGTTTCGGGAGAAACTTTAAGGCAATCCTTATTGCTTTTACGACCAGAAATTTACGGGTCTATTGGCGATGAAAAAGCCGAACTAGAAGGCTTGCTGTATGTAATAGATAGGTTGCCTCAAGGTATTGAGGAATGTATGTTTATTAATTTAACTAGCGATGAAGGGTACTCTACATCGCATTTTAAACCTATAATTCCAGAAAAACGTCGTCGTAATTGTTTTCGAATAGATGACGAGCAAATGAACATTGAAATTACTCGTGGTCGATCTGAGATTTATGACATTTTAACTCACCTTACTTTTCTTTTTGTTGAGTCTCATAAAATTAGTAAACGTGTTTTAATTGATGAGGATGGAGCAACAACCCGAGATTGGATAAAACTTGAAAAAGCAGTTTTAGCCAAAAAGAAACTTACACAAGAGGAACGTGAGGTAACTATTACTCATATAGCTAATATTTTAGGTAGAACCTTTAATGAGCTAACAACGGTTTATAACCAATTTGCAACCCCAACACAACCAGAACGTTTATTACATATTGTATATTGGTTAGGGAAGTTAGCTATTGAAGAGTTGGTTAATAATAACAAACGTACCGTAACTTTTAGTCCTGTTTTAAGAGAACGAATTGGCCACCACATACATGGCGAAATTTGGGCAGACACCATAAAGGATGTTTTGTTTAAAAACAATTTATTGGAGCGCCCAATTCATATAATTAGTGCTAATATGCACAGTGTTATGAATACGCTTTTTACACCTAGCGCATTAAAACCAATAGTTGCTAAAAAGGATATTTTTCAAGTTTACGAGGCCTTAAGTAATAAAGATAATAACGATCTACGTAATAAAGTATCAAAGGAAGCGTTGCAAAAGGGTATGACTTACATTAAGGACTCATCTGGAGCCAATATTGATGTGCAAATATTTGATACCGCCAAAATTGATGCTTCAAAATTAGATATTAAAATTGATGATGCCGTTTTAAAGCAACAACAACCAGTTATTTTGGTTATGGATTATGCCTTTGGAGAACAAGCATACGAGACTATTGATGAGCTGTTAAAACCCTATAAACAAAAGGGTAAAAAAACACATTTAAATGTCGAGTCGGTTTCTATAATGGGTAAAGCTGGTATTTTAGAAGGCGGAAAAGGAGATATTATGATTCCGTCGGCCCATATATTTGAAGGTACAGCAGATAATTACCCTTTTAAAAACGAATTAAAAAGAGAAGATCTGGAAGGACAAGGTGTAAATGTTTACGAAGGCTCGATGATAACCGTTTTAGGAACGTCGCTTCAAAACAAAGATATTTTGAAATTCTTTTACAACTCAACTTGGAATGTAATTGGTCTAGAAATGGAAGGTGCACATTACCAAAAAGCGATTCAAGCCGCATCAAAAGTACGTGGTAGTATAAGCGCAGATGTAAAAGTAAGATATGCGTATTATGCTAGTGATAACCCTTTAGAAACAGGGGCAACATTAGCATCGGGTGGTTTAGGGACTTCGGGGGTTAGACCAACGTATTTAATAACAAGAACAATATTAGAACAAATACTAAATTAGTAATTATGAGTAAAGATTTACCACAGCAATCAAAATCTGAAGAAATAGATTTGGGTCAATTGTTTAATTTGATAGGAAATCTATTTCAAAAGCTTTTTAATTTCATTGCAACTATATTTAAAGGTATTTTTAATTTAATAATAGTGCTTTTAATTCATGTCTACAAAAGAATTAAATGGTATGCAATAGCTGGAATTTTAGGACTTGTTATAGGATTTGTATTGGATACAATGGAAGATGAGGTTTATGGAGCTAATTCTTATATTGAAACAAATTTTGGTTCTGCTCATCAGGTTTATGAAAACTTAAAGTATCTTCATCAATTAGCTTATGTTGATAAAGATTCAGTAGAATTAGCAAGAAAGCTAAATATTAGCGTGAAAGATGCTGCTTCAATTAGAGGTATTTACATGAAACCAGATATTGATGAGAACGATCGTATTAAAATGTTTGTCAATTTTAAAAAAGGATTAGACTCTGTAAATAGAGCAGATTATTTATATGATGATTATATTGAATCCTTAGATTATTTTAGTTTTAACAGGCATGCAATAGGTGTAGCTTCTACAGATAGATTTATATTTAAAAAACTTAATGATAACTTTGTAAAGGCTATTTCCAATAATACTTATTTAAATGAATTGAAAGAAGTAGAAAGGTTAAATTATAAGCAGCAAAGAGAATCTATTGAAGTTGAAAAAAAGGAAATTGATTCACTTGCCTCAGAATACCTGAAAATTCGTAAAAATGAATCTAAAAAAGAACCACTTCCTGGGTCTGGAACTAATTTGTATATGGGTAGTACGGCTCAAAACCAATTGATTGTTAATGAATCTGTCTTATTAGGTAAAAAATCTAGTCTGGAGGCTTTAAAAAGAGAAATTAATGTTCATTTGGTGAAAACTGAAAATGTAGTAAATGTGATATCAGAGTTTCCGGATGCAGGTTACGACATGTCAGAATGGAAAGATCAAATGAAAGTTAGATTACCAGTTATATTTTTCTTAATTACTTTCTTTGGATTTATACTTTACGGCTTAGGTAAATACTTAGATCAGCAAGATAAAAATCTAAATATAAAGCAGTTATGATTATTTTAGTAACGGGAGGTGCTGGTTTTATAGGTTCTAATTATATAGTTTATTTCCTTAAAAAATATCCACTTTTAAAAATTGTAAATATTGACAAGCTCACCTATGCAGGTGAGCTTTCTAATTTGGATGAGGTTAGAAATAATAATAATTATACTTTTATTAAAGGTGATATTTGCGATAGAGAATTGGTTGAAAGTTTATTTGATAAATACAATTTTTGTGGTGTCATTAATTTTGCCGCTGAGTCTCATGTAGATAATTCTATAAAATCGCCTAACGAATTTATAAATACAAATATTCTTGGAACTTTTAATGTGCTAGATGTAGCAAAAAATCATTGGATGATTGGGCCAAATTTAATAAAGGAAAATCATGTGCATTCACGATTTTTGCATATCTCAACAGATGAAGTTTATGGTACACTACCAGAAACCGGCTTGTTTACGGAAACCACAAGTTATGCACCCAATAGCCCTTACAGTGCTTCCAAAGCATCATCAGATTTAATTGTAAGAAGCTATTTTCATACCTACGGATTAAATGTAATAACAACAAACTGCTCCAATAATTATGGGCCAAAACAACACGATGAAAAATTAATTCCAACAATTATAAAGAAGGCGTTAACAGGTGAGGATATCCCTATTTATGGAGATGGTAAAAATATTCGAGATTGGTTGTATGTCGAAGATCATTGTAAAGGAATAGACTTGGCATTTCGTAAAGGTATTTCGGGGGAGACTTATAATATTGGGGGTAAAAACGAACGAAATAATTTATATATTGCAAATCAGATATGTGAAATATTAGATAATGTTTTGCCTAAAAATCAATCTTATAAAAAGCAAATTACGTTTGTAAAAGACAGACCTGGCCATGATTTTAGATATGCTATTGATGCATCAAAAATAGAAAAAGAATTAGGATGGCTTGCTGAAGAAAACTTTGAATCAGGAATAAGAAAAACCATAGATTGGTATATTAAGAAATACAGCTTTTAAAATAAGGAGATTTCCATGGTTATGGAAAAAGTAAAAAAACAAAATTTTAAATGAAAGGAATCATATTAGCAGGAGGTTCAGGAACTCGATTATATCCACTTACTAAAGTAGTAAGTAAGCAACTTATGCCAGTTTATGATAAACCTATGATCTATTACCCGTTAACAACACTTTTATCAGCTGGCATAAGGGAGGTTTTAATAATCTCTACTTCAAACGATTTGCCAAGATTTAAAGAGCTTTTAGGAAATGGTGAAGATTACGGTTGTACTTTTGAATATGCTGTTCAAGAAGAGCCAAAAGGATTAGCCGAGGCTTTTGTAATTGGAGAAAAATTTATTGGTAGTGACGGTGTTGCTTTAATTTTGGGCGATAATATTTTTTATGGATCAGGTTTGGACAAAACACTCCAAAGTAATATAAAGCCTGATGGAGGCGTAATATTTGCCTATCATGTTCAAGACCCTCAACGTTATGGTGTTGTTGAGTTTAACCAAGATAATAAAGCTATATCTATCGAGGAAAAGCCTGAAAAACCAAAGTCTAATTTTGCCGTTCCTGGTATTTACTTTTATGATAATTCTGTAGTTGAAATCGCTAAAAATATTAAACCAAGTAAGCGTGGAGAGTTAGAAATAACAGATATAAACAAGACGTATTTAAGTAATGGTAAACTTAATGTTCAAATTCTAGACAAAGGAACTGCGTGGTTAGATACTGGCACGTTTACATCATTAATGCAGGCCTCACAGTTTGTTCAGGTTATAGAGGAACGACAAGCTCAAAAAATTGGCTGCATAGAAGAGATAGCCTATAAAATGGGTTATATAGATAAAAAGCAGTTAATTAAATTAGCCCAACCTTTACTTAAAAGTGGATACGGAAATTATCTTAAACAACTAGTATAATATAAATGGAAATTGCAGAAACATATTTAAAAGGGTGTTTTGTTATTACCCCTAAGATGCACAAGGATGAAAGAGGTTATTTTTTAGAAACATTTAATGAGAAAATTTTTTTTAAGACAACAGGAATAAAAAATAAATTTGTTCAAGATAACTTGTCTAAATCATCAAAAGGTGTATTGAGAGGATTGCATTTTCAAAAAGGAAATACTGCACAAGCTAAATTAGTGCAAGTAATAAGCGGAAAAGTTTTAGATGTATGTGTTGATTTAAGAAAAGATTCGCCAACATTTGGTAAACATTTTTCAATCCTTTTAGATTGTGTAAAAAAACAACAACTTTATGTGCCTAGAGGGTTTGCGCATGGATTTATAGTTTTAGAAAATAATACTGTTTTTTCGTATAAATGTGATAACTATTATGATAAGTCATCAGAATCAGGAATCATATTCAATGATAAATTTTTAAATATAGATTGGGGTTTTTCCGAAGACAAAATGATAGTTTCCGAAAAAGATAAAAACTTATTAACGTTTAAAAGTCTGTTTAAATGTTAAAAAAAGTTTTGGTTACAGGAGCAAATGGTCAATTAGGTTTAACCATAAAAGAATTATATCAAGATAATAACATTAATCTAGAATTTATATTAGTTAGTAAAGAAGAACTAGATATTACTAATAAAGAAGCACTTAGTGAGTTTTTTAATAGTAATAGTTTTGATTATTGTATTAATTGTGCTGCCTATACAAATGTTGAACAAGCCGAAAAAACACCCGAACAGGCTTACCAAGTTAATAGTGAGGCAGTAAAATTTCTAGCTAACGTTTGTAGACTAAATAAGGTAGTTTTAATACATGTTTCTACAGACTATGTTTTTGATGGGGAAAAACAAGAGCCATATACTGTTTTAGACCAAACGAACCCTATAAATGAATATGGTAAATCAAAATTGCAAGGAGAAAAGCAAATACAAGCTAATTTAGATGCATATTTTATAGTTAGAACATCTTGGTTGTATAGTAAAAAATATGGAAAAAACTTTTATCAAACCATATTGAAACTTGCAAAAAAAGAAAAAAAACTAACAATAACTACAGAGCAAAAAGGCTGTCCTACAAATACAGAAAATTTAGCAAAATATATTATTGAATTAATAGTAGAGAAGACAAACGATTATGGTTTAAAACATTTTTGTGATAAACAGGTTATGTCTTGGTTTGAATTTGCAAAAATAATTTTAGAAGAGCATAATTTTACTAATAAAATTGAATTAGAAGGAATTACAGAATTTAAAACATACGCAAAACGACCAAAATATTCAGTTCTGCTTTAATTAAAAGGAAAATGCTTTTTTGTTTTTAATAGATTTATTAAATTCTACTGCTGTTGCTAAAAAGGTGTTTATTTTATTAAAACTAGATTTACAATGGTGGGTAAATAAAAAAAACATTGGCTTGTACTAAGAAATATTTGTCCTACTTTTGCACAAGTATAGGGTAAACTTACATTTTTTCGATGTTTAACTAAAATAATTGTTTTTTTATGAAAATACTTATAACAGGAGCTGCGGGTTTTATTGGATTTCATTTAGTACGAAATCTTTGCTCAAAATCATGTCAGGTCGTTGGTCTTGATAATATCAATGATTATTATGATGTTAACTTAAAGTATGCAAGACTAAACGAATTAGGTATCGAAAGATCAGGTGCCGAAAAGTTTAGCGTTGAAACTGTAAGTAGTCTTCATGAAAATTTTAAATTTTTAAGATTAAACCTAGAAGATGCAAATGAGATTTCTAGTTTATTTGAAAGAGAAAAATTCGACGTTGTTGTTAATTTGGCAGCTCAAGCAGGGGTACGATACAGTATAGAAAACCCAAAATCTTATGTGCAAAGTAATGTTGTTGGGTTTTTAAATATTTTAGAAGGGTGCAGGCATACCAAGGTAAAGCATTTACTTTATGCCAGTAGCTCAAGTGTATATGGTGAGAATAAAAAAGTCCCATTTGCTACTTCTGACAATGTAGATTATCCAATTAGTTTATATGCGGCAACAAAAAAAAGTAATGAATTAATGGCTCATACCTACAGTCATTTATATAACATACCAACTACAGGTCTTCGATTTTTTACGGTTTACGGTCCTTGGGGACGTCCAGATATGGCTCTATTTTTATTTACTAAAGCGATTACAGAAGGTAAAGCTATTAATGTATTTAACAATGGTAAAATGAGTAGGGATTTTACTTATATTGATGATATAATACATGGTATTAATATTGTTTTGGAAAACCCTCCAAAGGATTATAGAGAAACTAAAGTGCCTTATAAAGTGTCTAATATTGGAAATGGATCACCAGAAACTCTTGAACATTTCATTTCTGCCATAGAAAATAATATTGGTATTAAAGCAGTAAAAAACATGATGCCAATGCAAGCTGGAGATGTTCCGCAAACTTGGGCAGATATTGATGATTTAAAGGCTTTGGGTTATAATAGTAATTATGATGTAAATACTGGTGTTAAAAATTTTGTAGAGTGGTATAAAAATTTTTATAACAAATAATTTTAAAGATGCTTAGGAAATTAAATTCCCTTATAAAATGGATATTTAGTAACGATTTTCGTTGTGGTATATCTTATTTAAGAAAGCGTAATATAAAATTTCCTCATCCAATTGGTATTGTAATAGGGAAAAACGTAGAATTAGGAAATAATTGTACTATATACCAAAACGTTACTATTGGAGCTAAAACAGAAAAAGATGCGAAATTAAAACTATATCCAAAAATAGGTAATAACGTCGTTATTGGAGCTAATGCATTAATTATAGGGGATATTAAAATAGGTAATAACTCATATATTGGGGCAGGCAGTGTTGTTTTAAAAGATGTTGACGAAGGTAGTGTAGTTGTAGGGAATCCCGCAAAAGTACTACGGTAATATTTAAGAATTTTGGGTAAACTAAAAAATATTCTCTTAGAGAAAAAAGGTTATTTTTTTTATGTATTAGGAGAAGGATTATCTAAGGGTATTGTTTTTTTACTATTAGGGTTTTATACCAATATTTTTGATAAAAATGATTTTGGAAAACTTTCTTTATTTTGGATTTCTGTTCCACTCTTATCTATATTTTTAGATTTATCGCAAAGAAGCTATGTTAAACATGTTTCTATACACAGTAAAAATGAAGCCTTAAAACTAATAGACATTGTAAAGTACTTTTCTACAATGTTATTAGCAATCTTGCTTTTATCCTTTGTAATTAAAGGCTATTTTGGTGTTTATATTATTGACGAAAAAGGAGACTATTACTTGCTGTTATGTGCGTTTTTATATTCAATAATAGAACTGCATTTATTTTTTTATCAATTACAAGGAGAGGTAAGAAAATACAATATAATTTTTGTTTTAAAAAACACCTTACCCTATATACTTTCTGCAATAATTATACTATTATATTCTAATAGTATTTATGCCTTTATGAATGTGCAATTAATATTGTATATAGGTTTAGTTATTTGGCTTTCAAGAGGTTTTTCCTCTTTCAAAAAATTAAAACACGAAGGCCTAACTATTTTGAAGGCTTCTTTAAAATTTAGTTTACCATTTATCCCCTCTTTATTTTCTGCTCTTGCATTAGGTGTTTCAGATCGCTATATCATTAAATATTTTTATTCTGATGTTGAACTGGCCGAATACACAGTAGCCTATACTGTAAGTTCCATTTTTATGGCATTTTATTTAGCAACTAATAAAATGTTTCAAAAAACAGTATTAGAAAATTTAAAACTTAAAAAATTTGATTTAAATTTTAAACTTACTAAAAAATATATATTTGTCATTTTAATTCTAGGTATATTTATTAGCTTGATTAAAAAATATATGGTTCTTATAATGTCAAATGAATCATATTTAGTAATTTTAGATATTATTCCTACAATTATTTTAGGTATGTTTTTCTATTTTTTATATTCAATAGTTGCAAATATACCTTTCTTTTTTAAGGACACTAAAATTATGGTCATTCCTGCAATTTTTGCGGCAATATTAAATCTAGTGTTAAATTTTATTTTAGTGCCTAAATATGGCTATAAAATTGCTGCGTTAACAACTACAATTAGTTATGCAGTAGAGTTTTTGGTAATGTATTTACTTTGTCTTAAAAAATACAAAATTGACGTTGTTTTTAATATCAAATTTAACAGACCAGTTAACCTTAGAAAGAAATAACTAAAATATTTTTTTGAAAACTACACCTTTACTATGACTGACTTGATTGTAATTAATGATGAACCTGTAAACTTTCATTTTCCCGATCATTACAAATATGTATACTTAGATTTACTCAAAAAAGATTACAATATTGAAACCAAAATGATTGTAACAGAAAAAGGGGAATCAAGCTTTAATCATAAAAATATACTTATAAAACTCAAAAAAAGTAGTACTAAAAGCTTTTTAAAACGTGTGTTTTATAGCGTTTATTTAATGTTTAGTGTATTTAAAACCTTAATGTTCAATAAAAAAGTTAAAGGCGTAAAGTATATTATGGTTCATGATGAGCCTATTGTAGGTGCTATTTCGTATTTGGTTTGTAAAATAAAAGGTAAGAAATTTATTTATCGAATAACTCATTTAAAGGCAGAAGAAGTTGGACAAACACCAGGGTTTAAATATAGAATTCTTTCGTCTGTGGCTATATTTTTAAGAAATACACTATTAAAAAAGGCCGACGCTGTAATTGTAATGAGTAATGAAATGAAACGGTACTTTGAAAAAAGTATTAAAAGAGACATGCATGTTATATCATCATGCATAAAATTGAATAATGATGTGCCTTTAAATGATATTCCTGAAGAAATAATCAATTTAAAGGCAAGTATTACTAAAAATAGTTTGTGTTATTTGGGTACAATATCCAGATTTAGGGGATTGTCTTTTATTATTGATGTTATGCATAACCTTCACTTAAAAGGCTTTAAAAAGAAATTATATATTTTTGGGAAAGGAACTGAAGATGATTTTATTTATTTAAAAAACTCCATTAAAGATTTAAAACTCGAAGATTATATATATTTACACAATCAAATTCCTATGGATCATTTAAAATATGTTATTGAAGAAGTTCGAATTGGTTTAAGTCCTTATTTATTTGACGATAATTATGTATTAAAATATAATTCTCCGCTTAAAACATTGGATTATATGAGTTTTGGTAAATTTGTTGTTGGGTCGGATATTGATGATCATTTAGAAACAATAATCAACTCTAATTCTGGAGAGGTTGCGCCAAATAAAGCTGATGATTTTTCAGATGCTATTATAAGACTTGAAAAAAGGTTAAATAAACTTACTGAACAAGAGGAAGAAGAGCATGTGGAAATTTTTAGTAACTGGCTCAAAGAGAATAGAAGCTTGGGCGTTAGCGCAAAAAAAGTTTATAATGTTTTGGAAACCCTAAGCTAAAATTAATATGGCACATAAACACCTAAAAGGACTAAATACATTAAGATTTTTTGCTGCTACTCTAGTAGTAATGGATCACGGAAGGCATCACCTATCCGAAATGAATATTGATTTTGCCGAAAATTTAAAAGTATTTCATAGAGGAACAGTTGCTGTCGATTTCTTTTTCGCATTATCTGGTTTTTTAATTAGCTATTTAGCTTTTTCTGAAATTAAACAAACTGGTAAAATTAATTACAGGTTTTTTTACATTAGGAGAGCGTTAAGAATAATGCCATTGTATTATCTAACATTAACGGTCACATTAATTTTAATAGCATTTATTGTTCCCTTACTATTAAATGAAAGCAAATTAGGTTTTCCGTTGTTTGAAGGAGCATTATTATTTATTGTAATGTTACCAAATTTAGTTAAACCCCTCTGGGACAGCACAGTTGGAGGTATCAACATTTTATGGAGTATTGGTGTGGAAGAGCAATTCTATTTAGTTTTTCCTTTAATTATGTTTTGTTTAAAGAAAGCAAAGAGTAAGTTAATTATTGCTCTTTTTATTTATCTCGGTTATCTTGCATTTTATTGGGCTGTTCAATATGGTTTTATAACCTCTAATGAAGTTCTAATAAAGTTTTTAGGAACTTTAAAATTTCATTTTATGTTAATGGGTATTTTCTTTTCTTTATTTGCTCATAAGCATTTGGAAAATAGCGATTTAAAATCATTTTATTATAATTTAATTAATAATAACATTGTCCAAATAGTTATATTTACTTTAGCTTTGTTAATTCTTTTCATAGATTTTAATATAGCTAGTATTTTTAAAGATATTTTTTCAAGCTTGGTTTTTTCTTTATTAATACTAATTGTTTCTCACAGGACAAAAGGCAGTGTTTTTAATCTTAATATTAAATTTTTGTCCTATTTTGGAGTCATATCATATGGTATCTATTTATTACATCCATTGGTTTCATATGGCTTACGTATGGCTGTAGTTAAAATAGGCTTTTTAAATAGTCTTGTACAAAGTTTTCCAATTGTTTATATTTTGTTATTATTGGTTTTAACATTATATGTTTCAAAATTGTCATATAGATATTTTGAAACAAAGTTTTTAAATTTAAAAGATCGGTTTAGATAAAAATGAAATTAAAAATTAAAAATAATGTTTTCATCTTTTATTTTTTTGTTGCTATAGGTCTTTTAACATCTGTACTAGTGTTTTTTGTGCTTCCTCCTAGGTTTTTTTTAGATACTAATACCTATGTTAATGATCCTTATAATGAAATCGGATACACAGGTGGTTATCCTATAACTATTTTGTTTTATAAAATTACTGGGTTAAAGTATTTACACTTTTCTATAATTGGGTTTATTCAATACTTTATATTAGCCTTAATTTTGTATAAAATTGGTATACCTAAGAGCTTTGCAAAACTAAATTTAAAAAACTTTCTAGTTTATTTTGGTTTAATTGTTATGGCAATATTTTTATCCATGCCAACAAAAGAGTTTATAGCCTATTTATTTACTGCTTTAATAGTTTTTCTTTACAAGAATAAAAAGAGGAGCATAAGGAAAACCGTCATTATATCTTTACTGCTAATACTTTTTTTTGGAATTAAGTTTAGGGAATATTATATTTTATTGGCCGTACTTTCGGTTCTTTTCTTTCTTTTTAATAAAATTAGATTTTACGATAAGAATGTTATTAATATTATTTTTGGTGTTTTAATGCTTATCTGTTTGTCTTTAAGTTATGGCGTGCTTAAAGGTGAATTCATTTCCCAGAGTACCAGAGAAACTTTAAATTCGTCAAGAAATACGGAAACTAATTCCATGATTATTTCCCCTATAGATACAGATAGTTGGTATGGAGAGTCCTTAGGTATAGTTTATGGTTTTTTCTCTGTAAACATACCTCTAAATGCATTTAAACACATAACCTCGCCTCAAATATTAGTTTTTAGTATTTGGCAACTATTTTTATTTATTATTTTATTTATAAAGTTTGGCAAAAGCTTAAATACTAAAAAAGAAGATCCGTATCAAGTTTGGTTATTTTATTTCTTGTTTTCATACTTCATTATTCAAGGCGTTTTTGAACCAGATTTAGGATCGGCTATAAGGCATAAAGCAGGTATATTCCCCTTAATTTATTTTTTATTGTATTATGATGAGCTTGGAAAGAAATTATCATAAAATTTATAATGCATTTTTATGTATACTACCTGTTTCTTTTCTTTTTATGAAACTTAGTAACATAGTTGTAATATTATTTGTTCTATTTAATATAATTAATTACAAAAAGTTAGTTTTTAATAAGCAAAAAATTATATGGTGCCTTATTATAGCAATGCCTTTGTTGTTGGATTTGTTGTTTTTCTGGAATAATAGTAGTTATTATCTAGCAGTTAAGGCTACCGAAAAGCATTTGCTGTTTTTGTTTTTTCCTGTACTGATAATTGGGTATAACAAAAAGATTAATTTAATTAAACTCTTATCCATATATGTTGTGGTAATGCTAATAGTTTTAACAGGATTATTTATAAGGTATGTGATAATATATCCGGATCACATATTAAAATATTTAGAGGGTAGGCATTTATGGGAAATGGGATACCATTTTACTAATAGCTTTAAATTGCACGCCCCTTCTTTAAATATGCATGTTGCCTTTGCTAGTGTTTCTTGTTTTTATGTATTAATAAATAAAAAGTTTGGCAAATCGGTTAAGAGTATTATTTTTTTCTTTTTGTTTCTTTTATCACTGTTTTTAGTACTTTATATAAACACTAGAGTAGCTGTTGTTTGTGCTATTTTTGGATATTTTTTCGTGTTTTTATTTATAACATTTAAAAATTATAGCTCCAGTGTTTTAATTAAAAAAGGTGCTTTGGTATTTTTAATATTTTTCCTAGGAATGGGGGCTTTTGTTAAAATATTTCCATACACAATTAAAAAATTTACAAGTAGAAGTTTTGCTAATATGGAAATGGTTGGGCGTTTGGATGAGTTTGAAAACCCAGAAGTAGAAGTATTTAGTTCTTTAGTAACCAGAGTTTCAATCTGGAAATCTGCATTAGAGCTTTCAAAAAGTAATTTGTTATTTGGTTATGGGGCTGTAGATGCAAAAGAAAAATTATTTGAATATTATAAAGAAACAAATCAAAAATTTTTATATAAATATAAATTCCCTGTTCATAATCAATTTATAGACTATCTTATAAAATATGGTATATTAGGACCAATTGCTTTATTGGTGTTTTTTAGCTTTTTATGCTATTTAGGTTTTATTAATAAGAATTCTTTAATGTTTTTTTTTGTAATACTTTTTTTTCTTTCTAATTTAACGGATGATTTTTTTATATTGTATAGTGGTATAAGTTTTAGTGCCTATTGGGCTTCGATTTTTGGTAATTATAGTAATGAGTTAGATAAATGAAAAAAATTAAAATTGCACAAATATTGGATTCTGTTGGAGGCGTAGAGGTATACCTTCGCTTAATAACAGAAAACATGGATTCTAATAGTTTTGAAAACATTATTATTCACAAAAAAAATGAAAATAAAAAAGGCTATTTAGATAATTCGCAAGGTTTAATTTCTGAGTTTGATATAGATATTCAGCGAGAGATTCATGTAATCAAAGATTTAAAAGCTATATTTAAAACGGTAAAGATTCTAAAAAAAGAAAAACCAGATTTAATACATGCGCATAGTGCAAAAGGAGGCATTATAGCTCGAGCTGCTTCATTATTTTATAATGTAAAGGTTTTGCATACACCGCATGCATATTCCTATCTAAGTGCTAATAATAAATTAAAGGCACGGTTGTTTTTGTCGCTAGAAAAACTATTTAAACATTTTAATTCATATTTATTGGCTACTTCAGAGTCAGAAAGAAATAGGGGTATTAATGAAGTTGGCTACAAAGAAGAAAAAGCGTTGTTATTAAATAATTCAATATTACCAATTCCTAAAAAGAATATAGATCTTTCTTTTAATTTAAAAGAAAACTACATATGCACTGTAGCACGACCGTCATTTCAAAAAAATTTAGAAATGATGATAAATGTAGTTAAGAAGCTAAAAGAAACACAACCAGACATTAATCTTATAATTTTAGGCGTAGGAGAGTATAGCCCAAATAAAGAGGTTATTAAGGGAATGATAGTCGATTTTAAATTAGAAAATAATGTTCAGCTAATTGAATGGATGGAAAGAGATATGGTTTTTGAAGTAATTTCTAAATCAAAACTTTATATTTCTACTTCACGTTACGAAGGCTTACCATATTCTGTTATTGAAAGTTTGGCATTGTCCAAAGCTTGTGTTGTAACAAATTGTGATGGAAATAGAGATTTAGTAAAAAACAACTATAATGGATTTGTTGTAGAACATGAAGATGTTGAGTTTATGGCAAAAAAGATCTCATATTTATTGGATAACAGCAAAATTCGAGAGAAATTTGAAAAAAAATCTTTGGAGCTTTTTGAAGCTAATTTTAATCTTAATGTAAATATTAAGAATTTAGAAAAATTTTATAAAACATTCTGTAAGAAATAGTATGTGGTAATTGTAAATATCTAGCTAAAGATGGTTACCTTAATTGTTTATAATCTTGCAGCTAGACTTGTTATGGTAAAAGCTATTTAAAGTAGCAATTTAGTTTACTAAAAATGAATTTGAAAACTTAGAGAAATGAAAATAAAAAATATATGCTGCATAGGGGCAGGATACGTAGGCGGACCTACAATGGCTGTAATTGCTAAGCAGTGTCCTGGTATAAAAGTTACTATTGTAGATATTAACGAAGCAAGAATTTTAGCTTGGAATTCTAATAATTTTGATGATTTACCTGTTTTCGAACCTGGTTTGGCAGAAATAGTAAAAGAAACTAGAGGAAGAAATTTATTTTTTTCAACAGAAGTAGATAAAGCTATCGATGAAGCAGAAATGATTTTTATATCTGTAAACACGCCAACAAAAACCTATGGAAAGGGAAAAGGTATGGCGGCCGATTTAAAATACATAGAATTATGTGCTAGACAAATTGCAAGAGTTGCCAAACAAGATAAAATTGTTGTAGAAAAATCTACGCTTCCCGTAAGAACGGCATCTGCAATAAAAAGCATTTTAGATAACACAGGCAATGGTGTGCAATTTCAAATTTTATCTAATCCAGAATTTTTAGCAGAAGGTACTGCAGTACAAGATTTATTAAACCCTGATCGTGTTTTAATTGGTGGAGATACTTCAACCAAAGAAGGAAATGAAGCCGTTAAATCTTTAGTCGAGGTGTATTCTAATTGGATTCCTCTCGCTCAAATTTTAACCACAAATTTATGGTCTTCCGAGTTGTCAAAGTTAACTGCAAATGCTTTTTTGGCTCAGCGCGTTTCGTCAATAAACGCTATGTCAGAAATATGCGAAGAAACAGGAGCAGATGTTCAAGAAGTATCTAAAGCTATTGGTATGGATAGCCGAATAGGTCCGAAGTTTTTAAACGCCTCGGTTGGTTTTGGTGGTTCATGTTTCCAAAAAGACATTTTAAATTTAGTTTATATAGCTAAAAGCTATGGCTTAAATGAAGCTGCAGATTATTGGGAACAAGTAATATTGATAAATGAGCATCAAAAAAATCGTTTTTCTGATAACATTGTTAAAACATTGTATAACACTGTTTCTGGTAAAAATATTGCATTTCTTGGTTGGGCATTTAAAAAGGATACAAACGATACTAGAGAGTCTCCTGCTATTAAGGTGGCCGATAATCTTTTAAACGAGCAAGCTTTAATTTCTGTATACGATCCTAAAGTGATTGAAGAAAGAATTTATGCCGATTTGGATTATTTGAATACAAGATCTGAAGAAGAAAATAGAAGCCTTCTAAAAGTAATGACCAATCCTTATCAAGCTTGTGATAACGTACATGCCGTTGCAGTTTTAACTGAATGGGATGAATTTAAAGATTATGACTGGAAAAAAATATATGCAAACATGCAAAAACCTGCCTTTGTTTTTGATGGTAGAGGTGTTTTGAATAAAGAAGCAATGGAATCTATCGGTTTTGTCTATTATAAAATTGGAAGTGGTAGTAAGTAGTTATGAAAAAAGTTTTAATAACAGGCGCTGCAGGTTTTCTAGGTTCTCACTTATGTGATAGATTTATAAAAGAAGGCTATCATGTTGTAGCTATGGATAATTTTATCACTGGAGATAAAAAAAACATAGAACATTTAATGGGGCTAGAACATTTTGAATTTGTAGCACACGATGTTACTAATTTTATAGAAATTAGAGGTAAGCTAGATTATATTTTACACTTTGCATCACCTGCCAGCCCTATTGACTACTTGAAAATACCTATTCAAACTTTAAAAGTAGGTGCTCTAGGAACACATAATTTGCTTGGTTTAGCTAAGGCTAAAAATGCTAGAATGCTTATTGCTTCAACATCCGAAGTTTATGGAGACCCATTGGTACATCCTCAAACAGAAGATTATTACGGCAATGTAAATACAATTGGACCGCGTGGTGTTTATGACGAGGCTAAGCGTTTTCAAGAGTCTATAACTATGGCTTACCATAGATTTCATGGTTTAGAAACCCGAATTGTTAGGATTTTTAATACCTATGGACCTCGAATGCGACTTAATGATGGTAGAGTAATACCTGCCTTTATTGGTCAAGCTTTAAGAGGTGAAGATTTAACCGTTTTTGGAGATGGGTCTCAAACACGATCTTTTTGTTATGTAGATGATCAAGTAGAAGGTATATATAGATTATTATTAAGCGATTATTCAAATCCAGTTAATATTGGAAACCCTTATGAAATTACAATAAAGGACTTTGCAGAAGAAATTATTAAGCTAACGGGCACACATCAAAAGATAGTTTATAAAGAATTACCTCAAGATGATCCATTACAAAGACAACCAGATATTACATTAGCAAAAAAAATACTAAATTGGGAGCCCAAAGTTAATAGAGCTGAAGGCATGAAAATAACTTATGATTATTTTAAATCTTTATCAGAAGAAGAATTAAATAAAAGTGATCATAAAGAGTTTAAAGAACACATAAAGAAATAAGTGAACTACAAAAAAGGAAGATATTCTAGTTTAATAAAACCACTCTTTGGGTTTATCGATTTAGTCATTATTAATGCGGCTGTGTTTTATTTTGATATAAATTTAAAGAATATTTATATATTCTGTTTATACATATCCTTGTCGTGGATGATAATTGCAATAAAAAATCATTTTTACGAAGTACAAAGACATACACGATTAATTCAAATTATTCCATTATTATTTAAGCAAATAATACTTTTTACAATAGTGCTATACGCTTTTATTGGTTTTTTTAAACAACCCAACGTAAGCCGTTTTGCACTAGGTAATTATTTGTTGCTTGTGTTTTTACTAATATTTATATTTAAATTTTTAACTACGTTTTTATTAAAAAAATATAGGACGGTATTAAGAGGTAATAATAGAAAGGTTATTGTAATTGGTTGCAATGATAAGGCTAGACAACTTATAAAAACGTTTAATACAAGGTTAGATTATGGGTATAAGTTTGAAGCCCAATTTAGTATTAAAGATAAAGAGTTTTCTTTAGATAACTGTTTTAACTATATTATAGAAAACAACATAGATGAAATATATTTTTCCGTTTCAGAATTATCTAATAAGCAAATTAATAGGTTAATTGACTTTGCCGATAATAACTTACGTGAACTTAAATTCATTCCAGACAATAAGGAGATATATTCCAAAAAACTTAAGTATGAATATTATGATTATATTCCAATACTATCAATAAGAGCAATTCCTCTGCAAGAGCCATTTAGTAAGTTAGTTAAACGCCTTTTCGATATAGTTTTTTCATTATTTATTATCGTTTTTGTATTGTCTTGGTTAACCCCAATTATAGCCTTACTAATTAAGTTGGAGTCAAAAGGCCCCGTGTTTTTTAAACAATCTAGAAACGGTTTTAATTATAAAGAGTTTGATTGTTATAAGTTTAGATCTATGACTCCTAATAAAGATGCAAATTTACACCAAGCAACTAAAGGTGATTTAAGAGTTACTAAAATGGGAGCTTTTATAAGGAAAACAAGTATTGATGAGTTGCCACAGTTCTTTAATGTGCTGTTTGGTGATATGTCGGTGGTTGGACCAAGACCACACATGGTAAGTCATACTAATATGTATGCGCAACGAATTGATAAGTTTATGGTGCGCCATTTTGTTAAGCCAGGTATTACAGGTTTGGCTCAAGTAAGTGGGTTTAGAGGAGAGATAGAGACCGATAAAGATATTATTAACCGCGTAAAGTATGATATATTTTACATTGAAAATTGGTCGTTGTTATTAGATATTAAAATCGCTATCCAAACATTTACTAATGCCGTAAAAGGCGAAGAGAAAGCTTATTAAATCACTTCAATTAGTTGTTTTAACTGAATATTAAAATCAAAATTTGTAAATGCTATATTTTGTATTTTAATTCTGTTTTTTAAAGACAACTTTGATCTATCTAAATTTGATATTACTGTATTTAATTCAGCATAGTCACCGGCATTAGCAACCCAACCAAGCTCATATTTATTTATTACCGTTTCACCTTCACCACCACCAAAATAAAGCATAGGCATACCTAAACGTGCATATTCGAATATTTTAGAAGGTACAGAACCATAAATTCTATTAAGTAAAGGAATTATAGTGATATCGTATTGAGTTAAAACGCTATGAAGTTCTTGTCTAGAAACTTCGCCATGATATATAATATCTAGTTCTGGTTTATTTTTAATTAAATATTGAATAGCAAGTTGCTCAGCACCAGCGCCGTAAATATGAAGTTGAATTTTAGAATAGTCTAAATGCTCGCAGAGTTTTAAAATACCTTGGGCAATCCCTAATAGGCCTGCATATACTATTTTTAGTTTTTCTGAAGTTTGTATTTCTTGGTTTGGTGCCTGTGCTTTAAAATCCGGATAATTACGATATAAGAATATTTCTTTTTTACTATAAAGCGATTTTACATGGGTTAGTATTTCATCGCTTTGTCCGAGAATTAAATCGGCATGTTTATAATTAAAACGCTCGATTTTTTCAAGTATTCTATAGCTAAAATTCTTTTTTAAGGCGCCTAACTCTAAGCCAGCAAGTGGCCATAAATCGCTAACATTTAAAATGAGTTTTCTCTTTTTAGAACGCAGAAATAAAACTGAGGTAAAAGCCACAAGTAAAGGTGGCGATTGTATAACTACTGTTTCAGGAATTTTATTCCACATAAAAAACCAAATCAAACTGAAACTATAAGATAACATGGCAATTAGGCGCAGTAGTTTATTCTTTGAATTACTAGCGTAAATCCACAGCCTATGTATGGTTATGTCATTTTCTACAGAAGTTTGCTTAAATCGCCCTCTATAGTCTTTAAATACTCTGCCTTTAGGGTAATTTGGTAAAGGGGTTAAAACGGAAACATTAAAATTGTGTTTTTGTAAGCCTTCAGATAAATGAAAAATACGATTTGATGCCGCTCCAGTTTCAGGAGGAAAATAATTTGTTATGATAAGTAGGTCTTTCATATCCAATTTAAATAGATACTAAATGATGTACTATACGTTTTGCGGTATTTCCATCCCACAACTGGGGTGTTACGCCTTGTTTCCAAGTGCCAGATAATAGAATATTAAAAGCATTTTTAATTTTTTCAGGGTCACTGCCAACTAAAATATTTGTTCCAATATCGCAGGTTTCAGGACGTTCGGTGCTATCTCGCAAGGTTATACAAGGCACATTCATAACGGTAGTTTCTTCTGTAATACCGCCAGAATCCGTTATAACAGCCAAGGCATTTTTAACCAAATAATTAAATTCTAAATAGCCTAAAGGGTTTACATAATATAGGTTGTCAAAATTTAGGTTGAGGTTGCTTAAAAGCTTTTTTGTTCTAGGATGCACTGGGAAAATAATAGGGTAATCTTTTCCTAAAGTTACAATTTGTGTTATCAGCTTTTTTAATTGCTGTTCTTCATCAACATTACTAGGTCTGTGAAGCGTCATAACCATATACTTCTTTTCAGATAAATTTAAATCATCCCAAAGCGAAGGTTTTGCTAATCTACTTTTATTTTTAAGTAACGTATCAATCATAACGTTTCCAACAAAAAACACTTTAGATTCTGGAACACCTAATGCACTTAAGTTTTTGTTCGCATACGTGGATGTTGTAAAAAAATAATCTGTTAAACTATCTGTAACTATTCTATTAATTTCTTCAGGCATATCCATATCTCCAGAACGAATTCCGGCTTCAACATGTGCTACTTTAATACCTGCTTTTTTAGCAACTATTGTACAAGCCATTGTTGAGGTTACATCTCCAACAACCATTACTAAATCACATTTATTTACCATTAATTCGTTTTCAAAACCAATCATTATGGCTGCAGTTTGTTCTGCTTGAGTACCGCTTTTTACTTCTAAATTACTATCGGGTAGTGGTATGTTTAATTCTTCAAAAAAAGTTCCGCTTAAGTTTTTATCATAATGCTGCCCGGTATGTACAAGCCTATAATTAATATTAAAACCTTCTTTTTTTTTGTTTTGAATAGCTTCAATAATGGGCGCAATTTTCATAAAATTTGGTCTGGCACCTGCAACTATGGTAATATTCATATATCTTGGTTTAAGTAGGATGTAAACTGCTTTAATTTACCACTTTTTGAGCGAATTAATTTATCTTGTCTTTCAAACTGAATTTGTAGTCCTTTTTCAAGGTAATTTTCCATTTCGATGGTTATAGTTTTTATCTTTTCTTCTAAAAGGGGTTCAGTACTAACATAAATAATCTTAAAAGTATCTAGTTTATGTTGTTCAATTATAAACTCTTTTACATTTCCGTCATCTTCAATAATACTTTTTGTAATGTAGTAAAAAGTTAATCCTGCAGCTTTTTTTCCGCTTGCTAAAATAGCAATATCATTAGTTCTTCCTATTAGTTTTTCAAGAATAGGAGTTTTAGCTGTACTTTTTGTAGATAGAATTCCAACATCGCCAATGTCATATCTAATAAATGGGTGTGCTTTATTGTAAAGCGAAGTAATTACAATACGGCCTTCTTCGCCGTAAGGCAAAACAGAATTATTGTCATCAAGAATTTCAACATAAAGAGATTCGCTATTAACTTGCCAGTTCCCGTTGGGGTTTTCAAAGGCTATTAAATCTAATTCCGAAGCGCCATATTCGTTAATTATTGGCACTCCAAATTGGGTTTCCATGAGCTTCTTATCATGGTCAAATAACATTTCAGAAGTCACAATACAGGCTTTTAATGTCGGGCAAATGGTTTTTAAAACAAGATTTTTATCTTGAAGAAATTTAGCAAATTGTACAATTGAGCTTGTATAGCCATTAAGATATTCGAAAGGGGTTTTTGTGAATTTTTGAAGATGTTTTTCGAAAGCCGCTGCGCTTAAATCGAATACCGAAAATCGAAATCTGCGACTAAGTTTATCCTTAAAACGTTCTTTGTAATATCCTTTTTTATCTAAAGGAATACCATAAAAACGAGCTTGTTTCGATGTGTTAAAATCTAAATTATACCAACCAAAACGGTTTTGAATAATAGCCCAAGTTAAGGCGTGACTAAATTTATCTTTGGCAAAAACAAAAGGCGTTCCAGACGATCCTGATGTTTTATTAATATAAATATCAAATTTGGTATAATGTTTTGTAAGTCGTTCCTCTAAGGGTTTTTGTAAATCTTGTTTTGTTAAAACAGGAATGTTGTTCCAATCTGAAGTATCTATATCCTTTAAAAAGGTTTTGTAATAAGGATTGTTTTTTAGGTGAAATGCAACTATATCTTGTTTTTTCTCTTCTACATGTGCTGCAAAATCTTTTTCATCTATATCTTGAATTGATTTTAATACAGTTCTAGCCTCCTTAATAGGAAAACCATTTAATTGTAATGAAAAGTCGAATAGATTCAAGTTAAAAAAGGGCTGAATTATTTAATAATGCACGAAAATCAAAAATAATTATAAATGCTTTAGCGAAGAACACTTTTAGCAACACAATTATTTAAAGTTAGTATTTTATGTAAAGTAAATAAAAAATATTCGTGAATTAGAAGCATTAATTTTATTTTTGCGCAAATAACTTATACTATTACTATGAATATTTTAATACTTGGTTCTGGAGGAAGAGAACACACTTTTGCTTGGAAAATAGCTCAAAGCCCAAAATGCGATAAACTATTTGTAGCACCAGGAAACTCTGGTACTAATGAAATAGCGACAAACGTAAATATTGGTGTAACAGATTTTCCGGCTATAAAGGAACTGGTACTTAGTAATAATATAAATTTAGTGGTTGTTGGACCAGAAGATCCACTAGTGCAAGGAGTTCATGATTTCTTTTTAAATGATGATGCTATTAAACATGTATCTGTAATTGGACCACAAAAGGCTGCTGCTGAATTAGAAGGAAGTAAAGAGTTTGCAAAAGAGTTTTTATACCGCCATAATATACCAACTGCCGCCTACGAAAGTTTTACTAAAGAAACCGTTGAGAAAGGCTATACTTTTTTAGAAACTTTAAATGCGCCGTATGTTTTAAAGGCCGATGGATTAGCAGCAGGTAAAGGTGTTGTTATTTTAAATGATATTAATGAAGCTAAAGCTGAATTAAAAAGTATGCTTGTTGATGCTAAATTTGGTGAAGCAAGTACAAAAGTGGTAATTGAAGAGTTTTTAGATGGTATAGAGCTAAGTTGTTTTGTATTAACCGATGGCGAGCATTATAAAATTTTACCAACAGCTAAAGATTATAAGCGTATTGGCGAAGGCGATACAGGATTAAACACAGGTGGTATGGGAGCGGTTTCTCCAGTACCTTTTGCTACCGATGAGTTTCTTAACAAAATTGAAGAGCGCATTGTAAAACCAACAATCTCTGGTTTTAAAAAGGACAAACTGCCTTATGTTGGTTTTGTTTTTATTGGACTAATTAAAGTTGGAGACGATCCTAAAGTTATTGAGTACAATGTACGTATGGGCGACCCAGAAACCGAAGTTGTTTTACCAAGATTGAAAAATGATTTTGTTGAAATTCTACAAGCCATGGCTAATGGAACTTTAAATAACATTGATGTCGAAATTGATGAGCGTGCAGCCACTACTATAATGACAGTGTCTGGTGGTTACCCTGAAGCTTATGAAAAAGGTAAAGAAATTACTGGTGTTAAAAGTATTGTAGATTCTATTCCCTTTCATGCAGGAGCGCAAATTAAAGATGGGAAAATAGTTACTTCTGGTGGGCGAGTTATGGCTATAACGTCATATGGAAATACGTACCAAGAGGCCATAAAAAAATCTTACCAAAGTATAGAAAAACTACATTTTGATAAGATGTATTATCGTAAAGATATTGGATTCGATTTATAGGAAAGAATGAGAAGATATACTTTTATCCTCTTCATTGTTATCACTAAATATTTTAAGTTGTAGCATCCAGTAAACCATAGCTACAATACAAATAACAATAAAAATCCAAGAAATTGTATTTGCAGCAAACCAGTTTTCTAGTTCTAATGCTCTTATAACATCCATAGGAGCAAAAAGAACATTAACAAATAAATCCTGTATTGCGTAAAAGAAATCTTTCATTTTGTGTTTGTTTATTATTTACCAACCATTTTTTAGTTAGTATATTTACATAGCAAAAATACAAAAACAGTTAATGATTACAAGTTTTTTTAATAAATCTAAACCAATATATTTTGTTGTTGTTTTTTTTATAGTGCTTTTAGCTTTTGTAAATGCTAGAATTTACCTGGTAAATGGTGGGATAAACCTCGATTATATACTAAAGCAAACGGTACTAGTTTTTGTTGTTTATTCCTGTATTTTGCTTTTAAGTTTTATAGCCAACAAAAACAATTTAACCAATAGAAATAGCTACGAAGTCCTATTGTTTAGTCTTTTTTTGCTATTTATTACCCAAACAACAAGTAATGGAAATGTGTTATTTTCAAACTTTTTTGTTTTACTTGGGTTAAGGCGGATAGTAAGTATGCGCTCCCCAAAAAACATTAAGAAAAAGCTTTTTGATGCCGCTTTCTGGATTGCTTTAGCATCCCTTTTTTACTTCTGGTCCATTCTGTTTTTTGTTCTAATCTTGTTATCGCTTGTGTTGTATACCGATAATAATATTCGCCATTGGTTAATACCATTTTTAGGTGTTGTAACGATTTTAATTATAAGCTGTAGTGTATCAATACTGATATTCGATAATTATTTCGACCTGATTAATTGGAATCCGCAAATTAGTTACGATTTTAGTAATTATAATTCTGCAGCATATTTAATTTCTATTACAGTCTTGCTATCCTTTGGTATTTGGTCTTCAATTTATTATTTAAATAATATTAAAAAGCAAAAAAAAGTATTTAGAGCATCGTTTAAAACCATCATTTTAGCTGCAATAATTGGTTTTATAATAGTAATACTAGCTCCAGGAAAAAACGGAAGCGAGTTTTTATTTTTATTTGCACCTCTAGCTATTATTATAGCCAATTATATAGAAATTATACCCGATAAATGGTTTAAAGAACTCTTTTTAGGTGTGTTAATTTTACTGCCTTTTACCTTGTTATTGTTGTAGTTTTTTGCCAAACGCTAAATCGCCAGCATCGCCAAGTCCAGGAACAATATACCCCTTGTCGTTTAAGGTGTCATCAATAGTGGCGATCCATAAATGTGTGTTTTTATCAAAATGTTGCGCTACAAAATCAACGCCTTCCTGTGCGCCAATAACACTAATTAAATGAATTTCTTTAGGTGTTCCAAATGGTTTTAAGGCTTCAAAAGTGGCTAGCATCGATTGTCCGGTAGCTAGCATAGGGTCGGCAAGAATAAGGGTTTTACCTTCCAAACTTGGGCAAGCTAAGTATTCTACAATAATCTCAAAACTTTCAGGATTGTGTTTATGGTGTCTATATGCAGAAATAAAGGCATTCTCAGCACCATCAAAATAATTTAGTAATCCGTTGTGTAATGGCACACCGGCTCGCAAAATAGAACACAACACAACCTCATTATTTGGTAAATCTATATGGCTTTGTCCCAAAGGGGTTTCAATTGTTTCAGAATTAAAACTTAAAGTTTTACTCATTTCGTAACCCAAAATTTCTCCAATACGCTCAATGTTTCTTCTAAAACGCATACTATCCTTTTGAATATTAACAGCTCTAATTTCAGCTATAAATTTATTTAAAATGGAGTTTTTAAGTGATAAATTATGAATTGTCATAGGTGAAAATCTAAATTTTGATAGTAAAGTTAATGAATCACAATTAAAAATTTAATTATCACCCTTTTTCAGGGTTTTATAAATTTAAAAATCTTAGATAATTTATGTAATTTCGCATTATAAAAATCAAAGAATATGTTTACAAATAAAGCTAACAAAATTTTTCAAGAGGTTATTGAAAAATATCACATTATTAACACTGTAGATCAACCATTTGAAAATGCTTATCCAGAAAGCGATTTATTAGAGCATTTATTATATAGAAAATGTTGGATTGATACGGTACAATGGCATTATGAAGACATTATTCGCGATCCCCAAATAGATCCTGTTGCAGCATTAACTTTAAAACGTAAAATTGATGCTTCAAATCAAGATAGAACCGATATGGTGGAATATATTGATAGCTATTTCTTAGAAAAATATAAGGGAGCTACTGTAAAACCAGGCGCTACTATTAATACCGAAAGTCCAGCTTGGGGAGTCGATAGATTATCTATTTTAGCCTTAAAAGTGTATCATATGAATGAGGAAGCAACTCGTAATGATGCTTCCGCGGAACACAAAGCCGCTTGCCAGAAAAAGTTAGATATTTTGTTAGAGCAACGCGTAGATTTATCAATAGCTATTGATACGCTTTTAAGTGATATTGAATCAGGTGATAAATACATGAAAGTGTATAAGCAAATGAAAATGTACAATGACGATGAACTAAATCCAGTACTTCGTTCACAAAAATAGAATTCCTGCGTAGGCGGGAATCTCATCCTAAATGTTGAGATGCCAAAACAACAAAAAAACATTCTAGTCATTCGTCTCTCAGCTATGGGAGACGTGGCTATGACTGTTCCCGTTTTACGAGCGTTAACCCAACAGCATCGCGAACTTAAAATTACCGTATTAACACGTGCTTTTTTTAAACCTTTTTTTAGAGATTTAGAAAACGTTGAGGTGTTTTCTGCCGATGTAAAAAGAGAACACAAAGGTGTTTTTGGACTCTATAAGTTAGGAAACGCCTTAAATGAAACACAGTTTTATGTAGTGGCCGATTTACATAATGTACTGCGAAGTAAAATTCTTAAAAACTTTATTACTTGTAAACGTTTTATTTCAATTGATAAAGGCCGAAAAGAAAAGCGACTTTTAACTTCAAAAAAAATAAATAAACAGCTTAAAACAACACATCAACGCTATGCCGATGTTTTTGGTACGCTAGGGTATAAAATAGACTTGAGTACTCCTAGTTTTTCAAAAAAAATAGACTTAAATCCCGAGTTAAAAAAGTACATTAAAGACCCTTTAAAAAAGAGTGTAGGAATCGCTCCTTTTGCAGCACACGAAGGGAAAATGTATCCTTTAAACTTAATGAAACTGGTCATAAAAAAGCTATCGAAAGATCATAATATTATTTTGTTTGGTGGTGGAAAATATGAGTCTGAAATACTTAATGGTTTCCAAAATAGTTTTGATAATACAACCAATCTCGCAGGTAAATTATCGCTTGATGAAGAATTGGATGTTATCTCCAATTTAGACATTATGCTTTCCATGGATTCTGGTAATGCACATATAGCAGCAATGTTAGGTGTTAAGGTGGTTACTATTTGGGGTGTTACCCATCCATTTGCTGGTTTTGCACCTTTTAATCAACCTAAAGATTATGCATTGTTAGCAGACAGAGCAAAATTTCCATTAATTCCAACTTCAGTTTATGGAAATAAATATCCAGAGGATTATAAAGAAGCGGCCGGAAGTATTTCTCCTGAAGTAGTTGTTGGAAAAATTGTTTCCATTCTTTAAAAACGACGTATTCTTCCTGTAAAATAGATATGTTTTATATTAAATGGATGCCATTAAACATCATCAAAATCTATAGTTATACTTGGTGTTGTAGGATGTGCTTGACAGGTTAAAATTAAACCTTCGGCAACTTCGCTTTCGGTTAAAATATTGTTTTGTCTCATGGTAGCTTCACCTTCTGTAACACGTGCTAAACAACTGCTACAAATACCACCTTGGCAAGAATAAGGCGCATCTAAATCTTCATCTAATGCTGCCTCTAGGATGGTTTGTTTTTGCGACATATCAAACGTTGTGGTTTCATCGTCAACAGTAACTGTAATTTTTGTGTTTCCTGTAGCTGTAGCAATTTCCTCTTGAACCTCTGCTGGTTTTGCAGCTTTAAAAAGTTCAAAATGAATGCGATTTTCATCAATATCGTGTTCTGTTAGTACATCTTTTACCGTATGAATCATCGCTTCTGGTCCACAAAGGTAAAACGCATCAACCTCAATATGTTTATGTTTGTTTTTCATAACATAATTAACCGTGCTTTTTTCAATTCTACCAAAAATGGCATCGTCTTCATCTTGCTGGCTAAATACAAACTGAATAGAGAATCGATCTTTATGCGCATGCTGAAGTTCTAAAAGCTCATCAAAAAACATGGTGTCCTTGGTGGTTTTGTTACCATAAACCAAAATAACTTTGCTGTTTACTTCTTCTTCTAAAGCACATTTAATAATACTTAAAATGGGTGTAATACCACTTCCAGCTGCAAATAAAGCTATGTTTTTAGTTTTAGAGTCGTTTGGCTCAAAAACAAAGCGCCCTTTTGGTGGAGCAATTTCAATAGAATCGCCAACTTTTAAAGTGTTATTGGCATAAGCAGAAAAAGTTCCTTCTTTGACTTCTTTAATAGCTACTTTTATTTCGCCGCTTTTTGGAGAAACACAAAGTGAATAATCTCTACGTATTTCATTACCATCTATTTCAGTTTTTAGAGTAATGTATTGGCCTGCTTTAAAGGTAAACGCCTCCTTTAAATTGTCAGGAAGATTAAAAGATATGCTAATCGCTTTATCTGTTTCTCTTGTTATATTTTTTACTGAAAGTTTATGAAATGATGACATAGGTAATTGTTTTCAACAAAAATAAGGAAGCCTTTAAATAAAATGTGTTTTTTTCAATAAAAAGTAAAGCTTGTTTGTATTTTAGTTCAAAAGTTGAAGTTCTTTAAACACAAAACGATGAAATATTATTTTAAATCTGTAACAATTTTGGATTTAGATACACTTACATTTATGAAAACTAAAACCACCAAAAATGATAAAGCGTTTTTTAAGTTTAGAATGGAAATCCTTTTTTAGGTCGGCAAGCTTTGGTAAAAGTTTAGGTATTAAAATATTTATGGGCTTTTTAAGCTTGTATTTAATAGCCATGTTTTTAATATTGGGTATAGGTTTATTTCCAGCGCTTCAAGAGTTTTTTCCAGAGAGCGATCCTTTATTAATTGTAAATAGTTTTCTTTTTTATTGGATTTTAGGCGATTTGGTAATTCGTTTTTTCTTTCAAAAACTACCTGTAATGAGCGTAATGCCATTGTTGGTCCTTCCAATAAAACGAAGTAAGATTGTAAATTATGTATTAGGAAAATCGGTATTTTCCTTTTTTAATGCCTTGCCTTTATTTGCAATTATCCCATTTGGTGTTACTTTAATAGTTAAAGATTATCCCGTAAGTCAAGTTATAGGGTGGATGGCAGCTTTAATTGTAGTGGTTCTTATTATCAATTTCTTGAATTTTATTGTTGAAAGTTTTTCGGCCGAAAAAGAATTGTCTTTTCTGCCAATTCTAGTTTTAGCAGGAGGTTTGTATGGTTTAAATCATTTTAATGTGGTGTCGTTTAGCGAAATTATTGGCAATGGTTTTAATGCTATTTACAATCAATCTGTTTTTATTGTAGTACCTATATTAATTCTGTTGGCCTGTTATGTGCTCAATTTTAAATTACTAAAACAAAAACTGTTTTTAGATAGCGGGTTAAAAACAAAAATTAAAGAAGTAAATACTTCTAACCTAGATTGGACTAAAAACTTTGGAGATATAGCCCCATTTTTACAGTTAGATTTAAAATTAATTTGGCGAAACAAACGAACTAAGTCTACAGTTTGGATGGTTGTTTTTGGGCTTTTGTATGGTTTGGTTTTTTATGTTAACCCACAATTTATAAGCATGACACCGTCTTACATTTTTGTTGGCGTGTTTTCTACAGGTATTTTTTTAATGAATTTTGGGCAGTTTGTTCCTGCTTGGGATAGTAGCTATTACGGACTATTAATGACCCAAAACCTTAAATACGAACAGTATTTAAAATCAAAATTCACTTTAATGGCCTTAAGTGTATTAATCTTATTCGTTTTAGGAATTCCGTACGTGTATTTTGGGTGGAAAGTATTATTTGCTCATTTTGCAGCGGCCATTTATAATATGGGTGTAAATACGCATGTTATTTTATTAGGCGGTTCCTTTAATCGTAAAAAAATAAACCTTAATGAAAAAGCGGTGTTTAATTACCAAGGTACTGGAGCAGTACAATGGCTAATAGGAATTCCTATTTTGCTTTTACCAATGGGAATCTTTGCTGTAGTGTATTTTTTAACAGGTTTTGAAATAGCGTGTTTGGTTTTAATAATTCTAGGTATTGTTGGAATTGTTTTCCATCAAAAAATAATGAAATTAATCACAAAGAAATATACAGATTCAAAATATAAAATGATTGATGCTTTCAATCAAGATAACTAATAAGTCTTAAATACTAAATATCATGATATCAACGTCTAATTTATCTAAAAAATATAACGGAAACCAAGTGTTAAGTATAGACGCTTTAGATATTCCTAAAGGGCAAAGCTTTGGTTTAGTAGGGAATAATGGTGCTGGAAAAACCACTTATTTTAGTTTGTTGTTGGATTTAATTCAGCCAACTACAGGGTACATTAAAATTAACGATGTACAAGTTGATAAAAGTGAAGATTGGAAACCGTTTACAGCTGCTTTTATAGACGAAACCTTTTTAATAGGCTACTTGACGCCCGAAGAATATTTCTATTTTATTGGCGAATTACGCGGACAGAACAAAGCCGATGTAGATGCTTTAGTAGCGCAGTTTCAAGATTTTTTTCATGGCGAGATTTTAGGACAAAAAAAATACTTGCGTGACCTAAGTAAAGGTAATCAGAAAAAGGCCGGAATAGTTGCAGCGTTAATAGGCAACCCAGAAGTTATTATTTTAGATGAACCATTTGCAAATCTAGATCCTACAACGCAAATAAGGCTTAAAACGATTATAAAAGAATTAGCCGAAAAGCAAGGTGTAACAGTATTGGTTTCTAGTCATGATTTATTACATGTTACCGATGTTTGCGAGCGTATTGTTGTGCTTGAAAAAGGAGAAATTGTTAAAGATTTAGAAACAAATGCAGCGACTTTAAAAGAATTGGAAGCTCATTTTTCAGGAAGCGAAGTCTTATAAGGTCTTAATACTAGATTTTCAAGGTTTTTTTATGCGGAATCCCATTGGTGGTTTTCAAATTTAAAGCAACATTTTTAAGACTCTAACATAGGGTGTCGGTGTTTTTGCTCAACCATTTTATCTGTCAATATATAGCTAAATCCAAAAAGATGCTTATTTTTACCACGCTATATATAATAATAGCAAGACTTTATAGTTATTATCTAGACTAAAAATACCAGCATTGAAAACACCTACTAAAGCCATATTATTACTTATTTTAACTGTTTTTCTTGCATTAAGTTGTTCTAGAAAGAAAGATAAATTTATTAATAGAAACTTTCATGCGCTTACAGCAGAGTTTAATGCGCTTTATAATGGTTACAATGCTTTAGAAGAAGGAAGGCAAGCACTTAACGACGCCTATTTCGATAACTATTGGGAGGTTTTACCCATAGAACGCATGCAAGTTTTTGAAGATGTGGTGCTTCCTGGGCAGTCTAAAAACGAAAGTTTTTCTAGAGCCGAAGAGAAAGCGGTAAAAGCCATTCAAAAACATAGTATGAATATTGATGGTAAGGAGCGTAATCCGCAAATGGATGAAGCTTACTTACTTTTAGGTAAAGCACGATATTTTGATCAGCGCTTTGTACCGGCCTTAGAAGCTTTAAACTATATTCTTTATAAGTACCCTGCCAGCGATAAAATCAATCAGGCTAAGGTTTGGCGAGAAAAAGCAAATATTAGACTAGATAATAACGAATTAGCTATCGAGAACTTAAAGCGTCTTTTAAAACAAGAAGATTTAAAGGGACAAGATTTAGCTGATGCTAGTTCAATTTTAGCGCAAGCGTTTCTTAACACAAAAGTTATTGACACAGCTATTACCCAATTAGAAATTGCTGCAACAGCAACAAAAAATAACGACGAGCGCGGTCGATACCGTTTCATTCAAGGGCAGTTATATAATCAGTTAGGGTATAAGGATAGTGCCAATATAGCTTTTGATAAAGTGATTGATCTTAATAGAAGAACACCAAGAATCTATTTAATTACGGCACATTTAGAAAAAATAAAAAATTTCGATTTTGAAAACGGCGATAAGCTTGAAGTTACCGAATTACTTACAGAGCTTGAAGAAAACCGAGAAAACCGCCCATATTTAGACAAGATTTACCATCAAATAGGCGCATATCATTTACAAAACGGTTCAGATTCATTGGCTGTTGCTTACTATAACAAATCGTTACGTACAGACACGCGCGATAAATTACTTAAAGCTAAAAGTTACGAAACCTTAGGGGACATGAATTTTGATGCTTCGGTGTATGCCAAGGCTGGTCATTATTACGACAGCACCATGAGCAACTTGGTTTTAAACTCTAAACCTTATCGCGTTATAAAACGTAAGCGAGATAATTTAGAAGATGTTATTTATTACGAAGCTATAGCTAAAGCAAACGATAGTATTTTACGACTTGTAAATTTACCAGAATCCGACAGGTTAGCCTATTTTGAGTCTTTTGTTGAAGATTTAAAAATTAAAGCTGAAGAAGAAAAGGAAAAATTAGAAGCAGCCAATAGGAATAGTGGGCTTGCAACTATAGGCAGTCCTGGAGGTGTTCAGGTTAATCGCGGCGGTAACCAAGAGGAATCAACCATTTTTTATTTTTACAACCCTACAACTCTATCTTATGGTAAAAATGAGTTTAATAGGTATTGGGGCGATAGACCTTTGGAAGATGATTGGAGGTGGTCTAGTAAAGGAGCTACAAATAATGTAAATACTAATACAAATGTTAGTATTGCAGATATTGCTTCAGATGAAGAACGTTTCGACCCTCAGTTTTATATCTCTAAAATTCCTTCAGCAGAAAAAGAAATAGATAGCATTTCTAAAGATCGTAACTATGCGTATTATCAATTAGGATTGATTTATAAAGAAAAATTTAAAGAGTATAATTTAGCGAAAAGTAAATTTCAAGATCTATTAAAAAGTAATCCTGAAGAACGATTAATATTGCCTTCAAAATATAATTTATATAAAATTTATGAATTGTTAGGCGAAAATAGCGAGGCAGCAATTGCAAAAAATGAGATTATCGATGCATACCCAGATTCTAGATACGCAACTATTCTGAAAAATCCAGAGTTAATTACAGATCGCGATGAAAATAGTCCGGAGAGTTTGTATGAAGCCTTGTATATTCAGCATGAAAATCAAGAATACGCCGATGTAATTTCTAAAAGCGAAGAGTATATTAAAACCTTTGATGGTGATGCTATGGTACCAAAATTCGAACTTTTAAAAGCTACAGCTTCTGGTCGATTATATGGTTTCGAGGCTTATAAAAAAGGCGTAAATTACTTAGCCATTACCTATGCTAATACACCCGAAGGTAAGCAAGCTCAAAATATAGAGTCTAATATATTGCCAAAGTTGGAAAATAAGGCATTTGTTAAAGCAAGCGATAGTATTCCAGAAAACTATAAGGTTGTGTTTCAATTTAAAAACGCACCAAAAGAAACTATTTCTGGGTTTAAAGAAACGCTAGATGAGGTTTTAGGTAATGTTAAGTATTATAAATTAAGTGCATCGGTAGATGTTTATGGTCCCGATACTAAATTTGTGGTAATACATGGTATAAAAACCGAGCAAGTAGCGCAAACATTTAATCAGCTTCTAACGGAAGAGGATCAATATAAAATTAACACCCCTTATTTTGTAGTATCATCTACAAATTATCGAATTATTCAAATTCATAAAAATTTGGATGATTATTTGAATATCGACAATAATTAAACCTAAAACACATTATGTTCTCTGATAGTAAAAAAGTAAAACAAATGACAGAAAGCAACGGAAGTCAAAATATAATATCTAAAGGTACTCAATTGGTTGGCGACTTTACAAGCCAAGGCGATTTAAGGATAGATGGCAGTATTGAAGGAAATATTAAAACTGCCGGTAAAGTAGTTGTTGGTAAGTCGGGTTTAATAGAGGGTACATTAAGTGGAACGGATGCTTATTTTGAAGGCAAGTTTTCTGGAAAATTAGTGTTATCTGGTACGTTAACCTTAAAAGCTTCTGCGCATATTGATGGCGAGGTTGTGGCAGGAAAATTAGCAGTAGAGCCAGGAGCAACGTTTAATGTTACTTGCGTTATGAAAGGCGCTGGAAAAGAAATAAATAATGGCCAACAAGGAAAACTACCACAAGGAAAACCAGAAACAGGGAAAACAGCTTAACCCTTATATTAGGTTCACTTCTATAGCTATTCAAATGGGTTTAACCATTTATTTAGGTAGTAAACTTGGTGCATGGTTAGATGTTAAGCTAGGTAACGAAAATCAACTCTATTATAAAATAGTATCTCTTATAGCGGTGTTTTTTGCCATTTATTCGGTAATAAAACAAGTTATAAAAATAACCAATAAAGATTCTTAATGATTAAACGAATAGTTATAGTAGCCGCATTGTTTTTGCTGCTATTTGGTGTTAGTTATGGTATTCATAGCGCTATTATAAGTTCTAATTTATCCTATTCTTTACTTAATGTTTACCTGTTTTTTGCAATAAGTGCGGTTTTAGTGTATGCTACAGTAGAGGGTGTTTTTAGTAAATTGCCTAATCAAGCAGGTTACGCATACCTCATGATGATGTGTTTAAAAATAGGCGCTTTCGTTTTAATTTTTCAAAAAAGTATTTTTTCCGAAGTGGTGTTATCGCGGGTAGAACGCGTAAATTTAGTTGTGCCATTGTTTTTGTTTTTAATAGCCGAGGCCGTTGTTGTAGGGAAACTATTAAACGATAAATAGTTAGTCGTTTTTTAACGAATAAAAACTAATATAAAAAAGAGTTTGCAATTATGAATTATTGTGTACATTTGCACAAATTTTACAGAGCATAAATTTCATTATTTAGTAAAGGCATAATGGTGGCAAAAAAATCTATCAAGTTTATAAAATTTCTAGTACTATTCTTAGTCTCTTTTAACGGTTTTGCAGGCGGTGACAAAAACCCTCAAGGCAATACCATCGATACTCCCGATGAAATTAGAGAATATATTTCTCATCACTTAAAAGATTCTCACGATTTTCATTTTTTTACAGATAATGCATCTGGGACACATTATAGTTTCCCGCTTCCTGTTATTGTTTGGACAAGTGAAGGTTTAAAAACATTTATGTCTTCTGCATTTCATCACGATGATGCTGGTCACGTAGTTGTCGAAAAAGGTGGTGTTAAGTTAACGAAGATCCATAGTAAAATATACGAATTAGAAAGCGGAGCATCTTCAGTTAGTTTTGATGAAGACCATCATGCAACAAACGCACATAAAGTTTTAGATTTCTCTATTACTAAAAGTGTATTTGGTATGCTGTTGGCTGGTTTGTTAATGTTTTTAGGGTTTGTTGCCTTAGCTAAGAGTTATAAAAAAGGACCAATACCAACTGGATTTGGTCGTGTTTTAGAGCCTTTAGTAATTTATGTAAGAGACGATATTGCTAGACCAAACATTGGTGATAAAAAATACAGAAAATTTATGGGGTTCTTACTTACCGTATTTTTCTTTATTTGGATATTAAACTTATTAGGTTTAACACCTCTAGGTTTTAACGTTACAGGACAAATAGCAGTAACCGTTTGTTTAGCTATTTTTACAGCAATTATTTATTTATTTAGTGCTAGCAAAGATTTTTGGGCGCATACATTATGGATGCCTGGTGTTCCAGTAATACTAAGACCAATACTTGCAGTTATAGAGTTAGTTGGTTTTGTGTTAATTAAACCATTCTCTTTATTAGTACGTTTATTTGCTAACATGACAGCAGGTCACTTTGTTGTAATGAGTTTAATAGCATTAATGATTACACTTAAAAAAGACTTTGGTCCAATAGGATCAACAGGTATGTCTTTAGTGTTAGCATTATTTATATCGGTTATCGAGATATTGGTAGCCTTTTTACAAGCATTTATATTCACGATGTTATCATCGTTATTTATAGGAATGGCAGTTGAAGAACATGACCATCACTAATAAGAATTTGTTTAATTAATATTTATAAAAACAATTATTATGTACAATTTAATTGGAGCAGGATTAATCGTAATCGGAGGAGGAATCGGATTAGGTCAAATTGGTGGAAAAGCAATGGAAGGTATTGCTAGACAACCAGAAGCAGCTGGAAAAATTCAAACTGCGATGATCATCATCGGTGCCTTATTAGAAGGTTTAGCATTCGGTGCATTAATCTTAGGGAAATAAGAATTTCCTAAAAAACAAATAAAACAGCATTCTGCAACGGTTGGTTGCAGAAGCTGTTTTAAAAAAAATTAAACAAAAAAAGTTAAGTAATCTATATAGTATGGAAACTTTATTAAATGATTTTTCGGTAGGCTTATTCGTAATGCAAGCGGTTATCTTATTAATAATTATTTTATTAATGAGAAAATTTGCTTGGAAACCAATTCTTAATGCTCTTGATGAAAGAGAAGGCGGAATTGCGAATGCTTTAAAATCTGCTGAAAATGCAAAATTAGAAATGCAAAATCTTCAAGCAGATAACCAAAGGTTATTAAAAGAAGCTAGAGCAGAACGCGAGGAAATGCTTAAAGAAGCACGCGATATGAAAAATAAGATTATCGAAGATGCTAAAACTGAAGCTAGCGATACTGCTAATAAATTAGTAGCACAAGCTCAAGCAAGTATAGAATCTGAAAAGAAAGCAGCTATTGCAGATTTAAAATCGCAAGTAGCTAACTTATCATTAGAAATTGCAGAAAAAGTAGTGCGTACAGAATTATCTAACAAAGACAAGCAATTACAATTGGTTGAAACGATGTTAGGTGAAAAATCATTAAACTAAGTTATAATGGCGGGAGCAAGAGCAGCAATACGTTACGCAAAGGCATTATTAAGTTTAGCTACAGATCTAAAAACAACAGATGTTGTTAATACGGATATGAAGCTAATTGCTGATACCGTTGCAGGAAATAAAGAATTGAACGACATGCTTCAAAGTCCTGTAATAACGTCTTCAGATAAAAAAGCTGTTTTATTAGAGGTTTTTAAAGGATCTAATAAAAGTACTTTAGATTTAATTAGTACATTAAGTACAAATAACAGAATTTCTATTTTACAGCACGTAGCTTCAAAATACAATCAGTTATTTGATGAGTCTAAAGGTATTCAAATTGCAACAGTTACCACAGCAGTAGAATTAACAGCAGATTTAAAAAAGAAGGTTTTAGCAAAAGCTAAAGAACTTACAGGTAAAGATGTTGAGGTAGAAAATATTATAGATGAAAGCATTTTAGGTGGTTTCATTTTACGTATAGGTGATACACAATACAACGCAAGTGTTGCAAATCAGCTAAATAAGTTAAAACAAGAATTTACATTAAACTAAGATCTTTTAGGTCTAAATAAACAATAAGATGGCAGAAGTAAAACCAGCTGAAATATCAGCAATCTTAAAAAAACAACTTTCAGGTTTTGAGGCGAGCGCTTCATTAGATGAAGTAGGAACTGTATTAACTGTAGGTGACGGTATTGTTCGTGCTTACGGATTAGCTAACGCTCAATATGGTGAGTTAGTAGAATTCGAAGGCGGATTAGAAGGTATTGTATTAAACCTTGAAGAGGATAACGTAGGTATCGTATTATTAGGTACTTCTGTTGGCGTTAGAGAAGGGTCTACTGTAAAACGTACTTCTCGTATTGCATCTATTAAAGTTGGAGAAGGTATTGTTGGTCGTGTTGTTGATACTTTAGGTAACCCTATTGATGGTAAAGGACCAATAACAGGTGAAACTTACGAAATGCCATTAGAGCGTAAAGCTCCTGGTGTTATCTATAGAGAGCCGGTAACCGAGCCATTACAAACAGGTATTAAAGCAATTGATGCTATGATTCCAGTTGGTAGAGGTCAACGTGAGTTGGTAATTGGAGATAGACAAACGGGTAAAACAGCGGTTTGTATTGATACCATTATTAATCAAAAAGAATTTTACGATGCAGGTGAGCCTGTATATTGTATATATGTTGCTGTAGGTCAAAAAGCCTCAACAGTAGCACTTATTGCTAAAACATTAGAAGAAAAAGGCGCATTAGCTTATACTACTATAGTAGCTGCAAATGCATCAGATCCTGCTGCAATGCAAGTTTATGCACCATTTACAGGAGCTTCTATTGGAGAGTATTTTAGAGATACTGGTCGTCCAGCATTAATTGTATTTGATGATTTATCAAAACAAGCTGTTGCTTACCGTGAGGTATCTTTATTATTACGTCGTCCACCGGGACGTGAGGCGTATCCTGGTGATGTATTTTATTTACACTCAAGATTATTAGAACGTTCTGCAAAAGTTATTAATAACGATGCTATTGCTAAAGAAATGAATGATTTACCAGATTCGCTTAAGCCAATCGTTAAAGGTGGTGGTTCATTAACAGCTTTACCAATTATTGAAACACAAGCAGGTGACGTTTCAGCATATATTCCAACAAACGTAATTTCTATTACGGATGGACAAATTTTCTTAGATGGAGATTTATTTAACTCTGGTGTACGTCCAGCAATTAACGTAGGTATTTCTGTATCTCGTGTTGGTGGTAACGCTCAGATTAAATCAATGAAAAAAGTATCTGGTACTTTAAAATTAGATCAAGCACAGTTCCGTGAGTTAGAAGCTTTCGCTAAGTTTGGTTCAGATTTAGATGCGGTTACTTTAAACGTAATTAATAAAGGTAAGCGTAACGTAGAGATTTTAAAACAAGCTCAAAACGATCCATTTACTGTTGAAGATCAAGTTGCAATTATTTATGCAGGATCTAAAAACCTATTAAAAGATGTTCCTGTAGAGAAAGTAAAAGAATTTGAACGCGATTTTATCGAGTTCTTAAAAGCTAAACATAGTGATGTTTTAGCAACTTTAAAAGCAGGTAAATTAACTGATGAAGTTACAGATACATTAACAGCTGTAGCAAAAGATTTATCAGGTAAATATAGAGCATAAAAAGTGAGAGTTTAAAGTTATGAGTTTAGAGCGTTTCTAACTCATAACTTTAAATTTAAAGTGTAAAATTAATGTCACTCTAAGTCTAGTCTGTTCAAATGGCAGTCTAAGTATCGAAGAGTCTTTATAAAAATAAAGAATGGCGAATCTTAAAGAAATACGTAACAGAATATCATCAGTATCTTCAACGATGCAGATTACCAGTGCCATGAAAATGGTATCGGCTGCAAAGTTAAAGAAAGCGCAAGATGCTATTACCGCAATGCGTCCTTATGCTGATAAGTTAACCGAACTTTTACAAAGTTTAAGTGCAACTTTAGATGCAGATTCTGGAAGTGCATATTCTGAACAACGCGAATTAAAAAAAGTACTTATAGTTGCAATTACTTCTAATCGAGGTTTAGCTGGTGCATTTAATTCAAACATTATAAAAGAAGTTAACAGATTAACGTCTGAAACTTATGCAAACCAAGAAGTTTCTTATTTCGCTATTGGTAAAAAAGCAAACGATGCTTTTAAGAAAACCAATAATGTAATTGCCAATAAAAGTGAGATTTTCGATAATTTAAATTTCGAAAATGTTGCTGAAATTGCAGAAGGTTTAATGGAGAAGTTTGTTGCTGGAGAGTTTGATAAAATTGAAATAGTTTATAACAAATTCAAAAATGCTGCCACTCAAATAGTAATGACCGAGCAATTTTTACCAATTGTACCTGTAAAAGGAGAGGTAACAGTTAATGCAGATTACATTTTTGAGCCATCAAAATTAGAAATTGTAGAAGAGTTAATACCTAAGTCTTTAAAAACACAATTGTATAAAGGTCTTAGAGATTCTTTTGCCTCTGAACATGGTGCACGTATGACGGCAATGCATAAAGCAACCGATAATGCTACCGAGTTAAGAGATCAACTTAAATTAACTTATAACAAAGCACGTCAAGCTGCTATTACTAACGAAATCCTTGAGATTGTTGGTGGTGCAGAAGCTTTAAATAATTAATACATTCCTGCTAAGGCAGGAATCTTAACAAAATCTAAAACCTAACTTTAACGAGTTAGGTTTTTTTGGTTTAAAAGCCCTATTTTTAACCTTATAAATAAGCAATTTTTTTGAGCGGATTAAAATCTTTATTCAAACAAACATTTATTTACGGGTTAGCTACGGTCTTACCCAGAATGTTGAGTTTCTTGTTGGTTCGCCTTCATACCGATGAAAGTGTGCTAAAATCGGTTGCCGATTATGGCGATGTATCCTTAATATTTTCCTATTTCGTAATCTTTAATGTCATTTTAGCTTATGGTATGGAAACGGCATTTTTCAGGTTTTTTAATAAGGAAGACGACAAAGCAAAGGTTATTGGCACATCTACTATATCGCTAATCATAACATCTTTTGGTTTTTTTGTTCTTGCCTTATTATTTCAAAAACAAATCTCCAACTTTGTAGATATTAAAGTAGAATACATCCAGCTAGTGGTCTGGATTCTGCTATTAGATGCTTTGGTAATTATTCCATTTGCATGGTTAAGAGCCAATGCAAAACCCATGAAGTATGCTATTATTAAAATACTAAACGTGGTTATAAATTTAGGTTTAAACCTGTTTTTACTACTATGGCTAAAAGATTTGGCATCAGAGTACGCTGTACTAGAGCCGCTGTACAAACCCAACTATCAAGTTCATTATATATTTATAGCCAATTTAGTAGCCAGTGCAGTAACTTTAGTGTTAATGTTGCCTTTTTACTTTAAGGTTAAATTTACTTTCAACAAGGTACTTTGGAAACAGATGATGCAGTACGCTTTTCCTGTATTAATTGCCGGTGTTGCTTTTTCAATCAACGAAAGTTTCGATCGTATTTTATTAGACAAATTATTACCCGAAGCTATTGCCAAAACAGAAATTGGTATGTATTCGGCATGTTATAAACTAGCGTTGTTTATGATGCTATTTGCTACGGCATATCGTTTGGGTGTAGAGCCTTTCTTTTTTAGTCATGCTAAAACAGAAAACCCACAAAAAAATTACGCCATCATACTAGAGTATTTTGTCATTTTTGGATCCGTTATTTTACTGGCAGTTGTGGTTTTTGCCGATGTGTTAAAGGTTATTTTTATTGGCAATCAAGAGTATTGGGAAGCCATGTGGATTGTTCCGGTAATTTTAATAGCCAATTTTTGCTTAGGTATTTATCATAACCTTTCGGTTTGGTACAAAGTTACCGATAGAACCAAGTTTGGTGCCTATATATCTATTTTCGGCGCTGTGTTAACCTTAGTATTAAACTTTTGGTTAATACCTATTTTAAGTTATAAAGGTTCGGCTATAGCCACTTTAGCGGCCTATGCGTCTATGATGTTATTGTCGTATTATTTTGGTAGAAAATATTATCCTATTCCATACAACATTAAGAAAATTGCCATGTATTTAGGGCTATCCATAGCACTGTCTTTAGTATCTTTTTATCAATTTAGAGGTCAATATATTGTTGGAATTTCTATGTTAATTGTATTTTTGGCGATAGTATATTTTGCTGAACAGAAAGTCATTAAACAACTTTTAAAACGATAACATGCAAATTAAAATTATAAATAAATCTAATCACGATTTACCGCATTATGAAACGATGGCTTCGGCTGGTATGGATTTACGTGCCAACCTTACCGAAAGCATCACATTACATCCCATGGAACGCAAAATAGTACCTACAGGCTTGTTTTTAGAGCTTCCAGTTGGTATTGAAGCACAAGTGCGTCCTAGAAGTGGTTTAGCGGCTAAAAAGGGTATTACAGTGCTTAATGCTCCAGGAACAGTGGATGCAGATTATAGAGGTGAAGTTGGTGTGATTTTAATTAACTTATCACATGAAAACTTTACCGTAGAAAACGGCGAACGTATTGCTCAATTAGTCATTGCAAAACATGAACGTGTAGAATGGCAGGAAGTAGAAGTACTTTCTGAAACGGATAGAGGTGAAGGCGGTTTTGGGAGTACGGGAGTAAAATAGTTCCTGCGGAGGCAGGAACCTCTTAGTCGATAATAATGAAATATTGGTATGTCTACATAATGTCAAATAAGCCTAAAGGCGTATTATACATTGGTTTTACAGACAGTATAGAAGAAAGAGTAAAAGAGCATAAATTAAAGGTTTATCCTAAATCATTTACCGCGAAGTATAATTGCGATAAACTGATTTATTTTGAAGAGTTTGATAACGGCAATGAAGCTGAAAAACGAGAAAGACAATTCAAGAAATGGAAACGAGATTGGAAAATTAAATTAATTGAAGATATGAATCCTAGTTGGTCGGATTTGAGTATTAACTGGAATTTAAATTACAATAAATTAAGAAAATAAAGTTTAATATTAAAAGATACCCCGTCAAGCGGGGCATGTGATATGAAAATAATAGTACCAATGGCAGGTCGAGGATCTCGATTGCGCCCACATAGTTTAACTGTACCAAAACCATTAATTCCAGTTGCTGGACAACCTATTGTTCACAGATTGGTAAAGGATATCGCCAAAGTTTTAAAACAACCTATAGAGGAAATAGCATTTGTTTTAGGTGATCCGGCATGGTTTGGAGACGAGGTTGTTGCTAGTCTGGAAAAATTGGCAACAGATTTAGGCGCTAAAGCCTCTATTTACCGCCAGGATAAACCACTTGGAACGGGTCATGCTATTATGTGTGCAAAACCATCTTTGTCGGGTCCTGCAGTAATTGCTTATGCCGATACCTTAATTAGAGCAGAGTTCGATTTAGATCCAACGGCCGATAGCGTTATTTGGACAAAACAAGTGGATAATCCAGAAGCTTACGGTGTTGTTAAGTTAAATGCTAACCAAGAGATTGTGGAGTTGGTTGAAAAACCAGAAACTTTTGTGTCCGATCAAGCAGTAATAGGTATCTATTATTTTAAAGATGTTGCCGTATTAAAAGGGAAGCTACAAGAAATTCTTGATGAAAATATTATGAATGGTGGCGAATACCAAATTAACGATGGTATTAAACGGATGATGGCCGAAGGTAAAGTATTTAAAACAGGAACTGTTGATGAGTGGATGGACTGCGGAAACAAAGCCATAACCATAGAAACTAACCAACGTATGTTAGGGTTTTTAAAGGCCGATGGCGAGGAAACATTAGTAGCAGATTCGGCTAAACTAGAAAATTCTAAAATTATTGAGCCGTGTTTTATAGGTGAAAATGTGGTGCTTAAAAACACAACTATTGGACCTTTTGTATCGGTTGGAAATGGCACAGTTATTGAAAATTGTACCATTGAGAATAGCTTGATTCAAACGGATTCTGAAATTAAAAACGCTAAGTTAAACCATGCTATGATTGGTAATAACGTTAAGTATAATGGCGAATTTACTAGTATAAGTATTGGTGATTATTCGGTGTTAGAATAAAATCCTGCCAAAGCAGGAATCTCATAAAATGATGTTAGCAAATAGTATTTGACCAATAACTGAAGACTGCCAACTGCAGATTGACCGCGTTAGGGATTGAGCAACTGTTGGAGCTCCTCGCAGAGAGCGACTTGTGAAGGCCCGACCTTTAGGTAACGCCCAAATATTGAAAATAATGAAACAAAAAATCTACATATTATTTTTTCTCTTCGGAATGGTATTGCTTCCGCAGATGAACTATGCGCAGGTAGATTTTAATAAAACGCCCGACGACGATTTAGGGAATAACGAAGATGCGTTTCAGGAGTTATTTTACGAAGCGTTGAAGCAAAAAGGCATTGAGAATTATGATCGAGCTGCCGAAGCTTTACAGAAGTGTATTGACATGGATAATTCGGTGCCTGTGTTATATTTTGAGTTGGGTAAAAGTTACATAAAGCTTAAAAATTTTGGTGAAGCTGAAGATGCCTTAAAGAAAGCGGTGGATAAAGACCCAGATAACGAATGGTTTTTAGACGAGCTTTACGGCTATTATGCCTCGCAAAACGATTACGATTTAGCCATTAAAACGGTAAAGCAGTTGGTGCGATTTCATCCGGATTACAAGGAGGATTTAGCATCGCTTTACATGCAAACAAAAAAGTATGATAATGCGCTAGAAATTTTGGATGCGTTAGATGCCGAATTTGGCGTTTCGGTAAGTCGAGACGTTATGCGAAATCGAATTTACCAAGCTACAGGACGTAAAGAGGACCAAATAGAAAATTTAGAATCGCGCGTTGAAAATAACCCCGAAAAAGAATCGAATTATTTAGCACTTATTTTTAGGTATAGTGAAAATAACGAAAAAGAAAAGGCTTTTGAAACGGCTAAAGACCTTTTAAAGGTTAACCCAAATTCGCAATTAGTGCATTTGGCATTATACAAGTTTTATTTAGATGATAACGATGCTGAAAAGGCTATTGAAAGCATGAAATTAGTGGTTAAAAGCACTAAAATTAAGCCCGAAGCTAAATTAAAAGTGCTTAGAGATTTTGTGAGTTTTGTTAAAGAAAATCCGGAGTACGAAAGCGATTTGGTTGAGGCTACAGCTTTGGTTAGCGATGCCGATACTAGTAAATCTGTAGAGGAGTTAGGACAATATTATTTAGCAAAAAATGATAAGGTAAAAGCTTTAGAACATTTTGAAGAAGCTTTAAAACTAGAACCAAATAATTTTAAGATCCTGCAAAATGTAATGCTGTTATATATCGATTTAGAAAAGTTTGAGCAGGCTAAAACAAAAAGTAGCGAAGCGCTGGAAAGCTACCCATCGCAACCCGTTATTTACCTTATAAATGGTGTGGCTTTAAACGCCTTAAACCAACCTAAAGATGCTATTGAAGCTTTAGAAACTGGAGTAGATTATATTGTTGAAGACAGCAAAATGGAAGCCGATTTTTACAAGCAACTTAGTAAAGCTTATACCTTACTAAACAATACAACAAAAGCAAAAGCGTTTAGTGATAAGGCAAAACAAATACATCCCCAAAATTAATGCAAACAACTTCAAAAATTATTTTAGGCTTATGTACTATACTACTGTTTAATTGTAAATCTGCAAAAACAGTAAGAGGTGGCGAGGCTAATTTAAATTTGTCTACAAGACAAGTTATAAAGGAAAACGCAAAACAAGTTGCCACTTTTAAAACTTTACAATCTAGACTAAAAATAAGCTATACGCAAAAGGGAAAATCGCAGTCGCACACGGTTACATTTAGAGCCAAAAAGGGCGAATCCATATGGATAAACGCGCCGTTTTCTGTTATACGCGCTTTGGTAACACCAGAAAAAGTGAGCTTTTACAATAAGCTTGATAAAACGTATTTTGATGGCGATTACAAATATTTAAGCGATTTACTGGGCACCGAGTTGGATTTTAATAAGGTTGAGAATTTACTGTTAGGCGAAACCTTATATAATTTAAACGCTAGCGATTACACAACCAGTGTAGACCAAGAAGCTTATATTGTTCAGCCAAAAAATCAGCGTGCGTTATTCGAGATTTTCTTTTTGTTAAACGCATCGAATTTTAAGGTAAAATCGCAGCAAATATCGCAACCCAAGGAATTTAGGCATTTACAAATCGACTATTTAAAGTATCAAGATGTAGATAGTCAAATTATTCCGGAGTTAATAAAAGTAATTGCTGTGGAGGCGAACGAGGAAATGCTTATAGAATTAGAAATGAAAAGTGTGTCTTTAAACGAAGCGTTACGTTTTCCGTTTAAAATACCTTCGGGTTTTGAAGAAATTGAGCTGTAAATGAAAGTGAGTAAAAGTACATACCGGCTTATTTTTATTTTAGGGTTTTTGTTGTGCAGTAGTTTTAGTTTTTCGCAAAGCGATAAGCAGAAGCAATTAGAATCTCGCCGACAAGAGCTGCGCAGAGAAATTGAAAAAATTAACGAGTTACGTAACCAGACTAAATCTAAAACAAAGTCCGAGCTTAGTTTAATTGAAGATTTTAACCATAAAATTAGTGTGCTTTCTAATTTAATAAAGGTAACCAACCAGCAAGCCAATTTACTTACGCGAGAGATAAACACGAACCAAAATAAAATATCCAATTTAAGAGACGAGCTAAAGCAGTTAAAGGAAGATTATGCTGCTATGATTGTGAAGTCTTATAAAAGCAAAAACCAACAAAGTCGTATTATGTTTTTGCTGTCTAGTAACGATTTTAAGCAGGCTTACAAGCGTTTGCAGTACATAAAGCAATACTCGGACCACCAGAAGCAACAAGGCGAGATTATAAAGGCTAAAACGCTGGAGTTACAAGATATTAATGCGAGTTTATTAAAGCAACAAGAAGATAAAAAGAAATTGATTGCCGAAAACAGAGTGGTTCAAAAATCCTTAGAAGCCGAACGTAAACAGCACGAAGTGGTTATGGCGGCCTTAAAAAAGAACATGTCTAGGTATGTTGCCGAAATTAAACAAAAGCAACGCGAAGCCGATAAAATTGATAGAGAAATAGACCGTATTATTAAAGCGGCTATTGCAAAATCTAACAAAAAAGCGGGTAAAACCACCAGTTCTAAAAGTTTTGCTTTAACGGCTGAAGAAGAGGTGCTAGCCTCTAACTTTATTTCGAACAAAGGAAAATTACCTTGGCCAGTCGAAAAAGGTTTTGTGCGTTTAGGTTATGGTAAACAACCGCATCCTATTGATAGATCGTTAACCATAAATAGTAACGGTGTGCGTATTGCTACCGAAAAAGGCGCAAAAGCAAGAGCGGTTTTTGATGGCGAAGTAAGCGAAATTCTTAAAATGAAAAACGTAAATCCTATAGTCATGATTCGCCACGGAAATTACTTAACCTTGTACAGAAACTTATCGCAAGTGTATGTTAAAAAAGGGGATAAGGTTAAAACCAAACAGGTTATTGGCGAGGTGTTTACAAATCCATCAAACGGTGAAACAATTTTAAGTTTTACGCTATCTAAAGGTACTGCAACCGAGAATCCTGCGAGTTGGATTTATAAAATGTAACCCATATATTCCTGCGGAGGCAGGAATCTCATGATTAGAAACTACAATTATTATTTAAAGTTTTTTAGCTAATAGAATTTTTAGTGAAACATTTACGTTACATAAAACTCTACAATCTAAAGGCAATAATTAACGGTATTTTTTATACTTTTCTTACAAGTAAATTAAGTATATTTACGGGGTAACAACGAAGAAAAAGTTTTTATATCCCGGATTATTTGTGGGATATAAGTAGTGAAAGTTATTATATAACAAGTTGGCAAACATTTGAGGAATGACAGAAACGAACAATAATAACGATGGAATAATAGTCGGAGAAATTTCTAAAATTGCGAATAGCAACCCAAGAATTAACCGAGTTTTAAGTATGCTTTTAGACCATTTTATTATGTGTCTTTTAATTGTGCCATTGGGATTTTTGATTTTTGGATTAGGAGCATTAATGAAAGACAATTTGAACAACGGAATTGGAATGGTTTTAGTTTTTCTTCCTTTTTTCGTTTATTTAAACAAAGATTTTTTCAATGCCAAAAGTCCTGCAAAACGGATTTTAGGATTTCAAGTAATTGACCGAAAAACAAATAATCCAGCGAACGAATTACAATGTTTCGTTCGGAATTTGACTATTTGTGTTGCTTGGCCATTAGAAGTTATTGTTGGACTAATAAATCCTGAAAGACGAATTGGCGATTTTCTGGCTAACACAAAAGTTATTACATCAGAAAAACAGAAGCTTAAATCAATTTTTACTGATTTGAAAAACACAAACCTGAAAATAAATTTTATTGGGATTTTAATAATTGGCGGAATTTACTTTTATGGTTTAAGTCTTTTATTACCAAGTATGAATTAAAAAAAAACGATTTGCCAACAATGTATAAAAATAATCGCTCAATTTTGGGCTTAACCAAAGGTCGTTGCAAGTTTACTACGTCTGATTTTCCTGCGGAAAATCCTCGCACGTAAACCCGCAACTATTTTTATACGAGACCGTTGTACATAATGCGGAAATCGTGCTAAAATTGAACAATCCAAACTAAATACACCAACCCATATTAGAAAATTTAAATAAAGAAGTAATAAAAATATGAGCGAAATAAATAAAATATTTATTGCTACAGCAATTATGGTTGTAATTAGCTGTAAAGAAAACAAGAATAACTCAATAACTAATTACAAAGAATCTGAACAGACCGTAGTAAAATTGGAACCGGAAATTCAAATAACCGAAAATCAATCAGAAGGTTGGAAATTTACGGAAGCCAATGCTATTGCTTTACTTTTTGAATGGAATCAAGCACATAATGAACACGATGCAGAAGCTATAGCTAATTGTTATATGGACCAAGCTTATATGTACGGAAAATTGTATGAGCATAACGATGCAGTGACTATAAAAGAAAAAATGTTTAAAAAATATCCAAAATTTAAACAAAGAATAATTTCCAGTAGTATTAAAACTACTGGTTCGACATCATTTATTAAAAGAATAGATTTTAAGAAAGTTGTAACAATGAAAGGAAAAGAAACAATTTACAATTCATTTCTTGAATTTGGCGGAGCTCAAGGTATATTCTCTATCGTTGAAGAAGGTGACATCGATTAAATAAAATGAAATATAAAACGTGCGAAAGCATTATGCCCAACAAAGAACAGAGTTAAAGAACAATTAACTTTAAGCTAATTTTGAATCAAAGTTTTCATCATAAGGCAATCCGCTTTTTGCAATAGCAAAAGCCTGTTTAAGCAACTTATTTGCTACTGTTATTAATGCTAATTTAGCACTCTTTCCTTTAGCTACAATCCTGTCAAATATTGCTTTCATGCTCTGTATATTTATACACTGAAAAGGCTTCTAAAAACACAAGGTTTCTTAATTTTAATAGCGGAATAACAGCATAATTGATAGTTTAACAAACCTATACGTTATTCGTTTAAAAGATTTTGACGGGATTAATTACTTAAATAATCCTAAAATTGTGACACGCCAAAACACAAATTAGCATGACAAGCGCTGAACTACTACTTCTAAATTCCCGAATTCAAAATATTAGAAGTTCTACACCCGCGTTAGGGATTGAACGGTCTGTTTAAGCTCCCCGACTTTTTAGGAGGGAGCGAGTAGTGAAAGCCCGACCCTTGTGGTAACGCCCAAACAATTATCTAATCAAACAGTGCTTTTAACTCTGTAGCTTCGTTAGGCTTTATTTTTCCGGCTAGTAATAGACTAAGTTGTTTTCGGCGTAAAGCGGCCTCAAAACGCTCTATTTCAAGCTCGGTTTCTGGTTTTACTTCGGGTACTTTTACTGGGCGTCCTGTTTCATCGACAGCTACAAAGGTATAAATGGCTTCGTTGGCTTTTGTTCGGGCTCCAGATTCGCGATCTTCCATCCAAACATCAATAAAAACTTCCATAGAGGTGTTAAACCCACGCGATACTTTAGCTTCTACCGTTACAACGCTTCCTAAAGGTACAGCACGATTAAACGCCACGTGGTTTACAGATGCGGTTACTACAATGCGTCTGGAATGACGACGCGCAGCAATACTAGCCGCACGATCCATACGCGCTAATAATTCGCCTCCAAAAAGGTTGTTTAGTGGGTTGGTTTCACTGGGTAAAACCAAATCTGTCATGGTTGTTTTAGATTGTTCGGGTGTTTTTGCTTGCATTGTAGATTTTTATAATGCGGCAAAGTTACAAACTAATAGCATTTATTGTTTGAATTTACATTAAAGAAAATGAGAATGTAAACTAGTCTAGTTTTTGTACTAGTAACCAAGCGTCTCTGTTATGCGATTTTTTAATGTCTCTAAGTGCTTGTAAAGCATCTAGTCTACTTTCGTAGCTTGCATAGGCAACTTGGTGTAAACCGTATTTGTTTGTACCAATTTTTCGGGCAGTAAAACCATCGGCTTTTAGTTGCTTTACTCGGGTATCGCAGTTTTCTTCAACTCTAAAAGCACCTGCAACAATATGGTAATTACCTGTTTGTTTGGTTACGTTTAAGGTTATTGCTGGTAACGGGTTTAGGTTAAAAGTGGCTTGTTGTATTTTGGTATCTAACTGCTGTGTGGCTTGTCTTTGTGCAATTTGGTTATGTTGCTCAATTTGACCTACATAATAATTAGAAGCTCCAAAACCACCTAAAGTTAAGGCTATTAAAGCTACTGCAGCATATTTTAAATACGATTTAGACTTGCGCTTTTCTGGTGTTACACCAATAGGAATTACTTTTTCTATGGCTTCGGCTTCTTCTTTGTAAACCTCGCGTGTTACGGCAGGCGCTACAAATTGAGAAAGTCCAAAAGAATCGGTTAAATAATTTAAATGATACGTAGGTTCAAATAAAATTTTACCTTCTTTATTAAAAACAATTTCACCTATGTTTTTAAAAGTAAGCGTTTCGCCTTGTGTTAAATAAGACTTTAGAAGTTTAACACGTTTTGCAATTTTTTTGTTAGCCGCCTCGAAAGGGATTTTTTCTACATCGGCAACATAATGTGCCAATAAACCATCGTTTTGCTGAATTTGCTCATTAAATGATACCACTTTTTTTGGCGCATGAAAGGTATTTGTAGCATCATTAATGCTAGCAGATACTTGCTGCGTTAAAAAGGCACCAAACTCAGGAATGGTAACACACTCATATCTATATAGTAAGTCGCTTATGTAGGTTTCTAATTGCATAAAAACAAAGTTATAAAAAAGTAGTTTCTAATAAAATTTAGGGCGAACTTTTTATTAACAAAGTAAAAATTCTTTTATTGTAGTTTTAAAATCAACAAGATAGCATGACAGAAAATGATTTGCTTTATACTTTAGCCTTGCAACATGTGCCAAATATTGGCGATATTACTGCTAAACGATTGATTTCGCATTGTGGTTCTGCCGAGGCGGTTTTAAAAGAGAAGTCGCAAAACTTACTTAAAATAGATGGTATTGGAAGCGTTACTATTAGCGATTTGTTTAAATCACATCATTTAAAGGAAGCCGAAAAAGAGATTCGGTTTATAAAGGTAAATAATATTGAGGTGTCTTATTTTAACGAGGCTAACTACCCTGAAAAGCTAAAACACTGCATTGATAGCCCTATTTTGTTGTTTCAAACAGGTAAGATAGATTTAAAAAACCAACCTATTATTAGCATAGTTGGTGCCAGAAAGATTACTACCAGTGGTATTGCCTTTTGTGAAAATTTAGTGGAGCAATTAGCCATTTATAATCCTATAATTGTTTCGGGTTTTGCTTATGGCACCGATATTACGGCGCATAAAGCTGCTATGAAGCATAAGTTGCAAACCGTGGCGTGTTTAGCGCATGGACTAAATCAAATTTACCCGAAAGTGCATAAAAAGTACATGGTTGATATGGAAAAAAACGGCGGGTTTTTCTCCGACTTTTGGAGTACAGATACCTTTGATAAGAATAATTTTTTAAAACGAAATAGAGTTATTGCTGGTTTAAGCGAAGCGACTATTGTTATAGAATCGGCCGAAAAAGGTGGTAGTTTGGTTACCGCAGATATTGCGCACTCGTATAATCGCGATGTGTTTGCTGTTCCGGGTCGTACTACCGATAGCCAAAGTATAGGGTGTAATAATTTAATTAAGCACCAAAAAGCGCATATGCTAACTACACCTTTGGATGTGCCTTATATTTTAGGTTGGGAATTGGAAAGTGAGAAACAACCCGTTATACAAAAGCAATTATTTGTCGAGCTAGATGCCACCGAAAAAGTGATTTATAATTACTTAAAAGAAAACGATAAACAACAGTTAGATAGCATTGCATTAAACTGCAATTTGCCTATTTTTAAAGTCTCTGGAACCCTTTTAAATATGGAGCTTAAAGGCGTTGTAAGACCGCTTCCTGGGAAATTGTTTGAGGTTATTTAAAACGAAAGCGGAATAGATCTAGAAATTCAAGTTTTTAATCACGAGATTCCTGCTTTTGCAGGAATTTGTTAATAGCCAACTTTTTCGCGAACTCTCGCCAAAACATCATTAGCTATTATTTTGGCTTTTTTCACCTCACAACCAAAGCCACATCAATTTTGTTGAGGATATTCATATGATAACTTAATTTATTAAGGCTAAAAAAATGTGTTTTGTAATAAGATTTGGGTCTAACTAATTATAAGAATTAATGTACGTGTTTTCTAGCAATACAAGCTTCTTAATTGTTAATACCGATTACTTATTTGTTGAAAACTCTTTAATAAAAGTGTATTATTTATCCATAACTTTGAATGCAGGCTTTGAGGTCTTGATTTGTAACCGTTTGGTTGTAGAGATAAAGTGAATGTTTAATTTAAAAGTAAAATTCTTTATATGTTTAAAGAAGAGAACAAAAAAAAACTGCAAACCGTTTTTTGGATTGCAGCTATTATTTTTTATGTTGTAAGTACTATCACATTAGTTTCGACCCTAAGATAATACTAACAATTAAAAGTGATATTAGACCGAAACATTGAATGTTTCAATCATTCCCCACTAATTTATTAGATGGGGTATTTTTTTATACAAAATGTTTGTATTGTACAAATACAAATATACATATTATCATTTATAATTCTACATAAGTAGGTGTTTTATGTATAGAAATCTAATTAGTTTTATCTATATTATTTTAATTTTAGGTAATTATCTATTAAAATACTTTTGTCATTAAGTTCATTATCAAACAGTGTTTCATATAAAAAAATCTAGTTTGCGCGTTATAAATGCAATCTAAAGTGCTTTCTTATTGATTTGTTTGGTGGTTTCTATTTGGCATTAGAAGCTCCTGCCTCTTTAAAAATTTGACATATTACTATAAAGAAAATGGTACTCAGGTTACTTTTAAAAAGTTAACTTAAAATAAAATAACGTTTATGTTTAATGAGATTCCTGCTTTCGCAGGAATTTGTTAATAGCCAACTTTTTCGCGAACTCTCGCTAAAACATCATTAGCTATTAATTTGGCTTTTTCGGCACCAACTAAAAGTGCTTTGTCAATTTCCTCTAAGTTGTTCATGTAATAGTTGTAACGCTCGCGAGGTTCGGCAAATGTCTCAACAATTAACTCAAATAAGGCTTGTTTAGCGTGTCCGTAGCCGTAACCACCATTTTCGTAATTAGCTTTCATTTCGGCAATTTGTGCTTCATTGGCTAATAATTTATAAATACCAAAACAGTTACATGTACTCCAGTCTTTAGGATCTTCAAGCGGTGTGCTATCGGTTTCGATAGACATAATTTGCTTGCGTAGTTTTTTATCGTTTAAAAATATATTTATGGTATTATTTTGGCTTTTGCTCATTTTTCCGCCATTAGTACCAGGAATTAGCATAATGTTTTCTTGCACCGAAGCTTTAGGTAAAACAAAGGTTTCGCCAACTTTAGCGTGAAAACGCGAGGCCACATCGCGAGTCATTTCAATATGCTGTTCTTGATCTTTTCCAACAGGTATTATTTCGGCATCGTATAACAATATATCGGCAGCCATTAGCATTGGGTAGGTAAACAACCCAGAATTAACATCCTCTAATCTATCGGCTTTGTCCTTAAAACTATGCGCTAAGGTTAGGCGTTGGTAAGGAAAAAAGCAGCTTAAATACCAAGACAGTTCGGTTACCTGAGGGATATCGCTTTGTCTGTAAAACACGGTTTTTTCAATATCTAAACCAAATGCTAACCACGTTGCTGCGGTAGAATATGTGTTTTCGCGTAAGGTTTTTGCATCTTTAATTTGTGTTAAAGTATGCATATTTGCAATAAATAAATACGACTCGTTTTCTGGGTTTTTAGCCATTTCAATTGCTGGCATAATGGCCCCTAAAATGTTCCCTAAATGTGGTGTTCCTGTACTTTGTATGCCTGTTAGTATTCTTGCCATCTTTTCATTCCTTCAATGGAGGAATCTCTTTAATTAGTATTCAATCTTGTTTAACCAAGAGCAAAGGTAAACGTTTTAATAAAATAGCTCAATACAATTATGTATTTTTGAAGCTTATGAAACTATTTAAATATATTTTCTGGCTACTTTATCGTATTTGGTTTTATATACTAGTAGCGCTGCCTATTCTTTTACTTTTTCCAATTCTTTTAGTATCAATCGCTAAAGAATCTTGGTATCCTTATTTTTTTAGGATTGCTAGGTTATGGGCAAAGTTTATTTTAATAGGAATGGGGTTTGCCTATAGTATTAAGCGCGACGAAGTTCCAGATAAAAACAAAAGCTATATGTTTATTGCCAACCACACCTCGATGGCAGATATTATGCTTATGTTGGTGACGGTTAAAAATCCTTTTGTATTTGTTGGAAAAGCAGAATTAGCCAAAATTCCGTTATTTGGTTTCTTTTATAAACGCACCTGTATTTTGGTAGATAGAAGTTCGCCAAAGAGTAGGCAAGCTGTGTTTTTAAGAGCACAACGCCGCTTAAAATCGGGGCTTAGTATCTGTATATTTCCTGAAGGTGGTGTGCCAGAAGAGCATGTTATGTTAGATAGTTTTAAAGACGGTGCGTTTAGGTTAGCTATAAATCATCAAACACCTATTGTGCCTATAACTTTTGCAGATAATAAAAAACGTTTTTCATATACTTTTTTTAGCGGAAGCCCAGGAAGAATGCGCGTTAAAGTTCATAAATTTATTCCTACCGAAGGGTTAAAGATTGAAGATACTAAAGGTTTAAATGAAAACTCTAGGACTGTAATCTTGAATCAGCTAGAAGCTTTTGAAAGTAAATAGTTTTTAATACAATACTTCTAAAAATAAAAAAACTGCTCGAGGGGACGAGCAGTTTCCTTTTTGATATGAATTTCCGAGCTTAAATGGAAACCCACACCCAGATCTAACCAAAAACCTAGAACTTAATAGAGAATCCGGTATATACACCAATAAAAAATGGTGAAAAGTTACCGGAAGTATTGTTAAATGTGTTGAATTGATATTTAAAAATAGGTTCTAAATTCAAATCGAATGTTTTAGTAACCTTATAATTTAAACCCATTCCTAAATTGGCACTATAGCTTGTATTATTAATATTGCTAGCTTCACCAAGATAGGTTCTGGTTCCGTTTTGTTCTTCAGAAAAAATCTCGTTGTTATTTAAAAAGAACGAACTAAAACCACCAATAAGGTTAACACCAAGTTTTTTATCCGAAAGTGTATATTGAATTTCCAGTGGGATTTCAATATAACCTAATGCTTGATTTATAGAAGCATTAGAGGCCGCAAACGAATCGGAAGTATTGGCGTTTAAATTTTCTGAACTTATAAGTGCAACATCGGCATTACTTGAATTACCGCGAGCACTTACATTTTGTAACGCACTACTTTTAGAACTAAAACCAACCGATTGAAACACCACAACATCGTTGGTGTTGTAACCTAAATTAACACGGTTAATCCCAGAGCGGACGCTCAGTTTTTTGTTTACGGCATAACTAGCAGAAATACCATAACTCATATTAATTTCGCCCGTTTTAGAATTAGAATTAAACTGCGGATCTATAGATGAGCCTTCGTTTAAGGTATTAAAATAAACCGGTGCAGCATTTGGTGCTACACGCCATCTGTTGGTAGGTGTTTCGTTGTTGTTAGCAATGTCCTCGGTGTTATCTAAGGCCTCTTCAATAGAGCGTTTATTCTCTTCTGGGTTTACTTCTGTTTTTGCATCCTTTTCAGCTTCTTTTGCTGCTGTATTATCATTAGCATTTGCAATTGCTGTTTCCTTTTGGGAAGCTTCTTCAATAACCATAGTTGCTTTTTCTTTGTTTACTACAGCGGCTTCCTTTTTTAAATTAGTAGTCGTGTTATATGCTTCGGAAGTATTAGCAACTTGTGTTGTGTTTTCCGTTGAATTTTGAAGGTTGTTTGACTTTCTTTTTTCTTCTGAAACCGTATTAGCAACACTACTATTCTTATTATTAGTGCTTGCTATTGTTGTTGTGTTATAAAGTGATTTAGCATTTGTTTTGTTAGCTGATTTTTGCTTATTGCTTTTTAAAGGCGCATTATTAGAACTGGCTATGTTGTTTGAAGCATTTGCTGAATTGCTAATAGTATTAGACTCCTTTTTTGATGCTTTTGTGGTGCTATTCGTGTTATTATCATCGTCTTCGTTTGAAGCGATAACAGGAGTTTTAACAGTGTTGCTACTAGGTTGTTTGTTTTCCTTTACCTCAATATGTTCTATAGTTTCGGTTTCGGTATCTACAACTTGGTTAGTATTACTTGCGTCTGTATTATTAAAAAAGAGAGCACCAGCAGTTATTAATAACGCTAATAGTGCAGCAACGCCAGCATAACGCCACCAAATAGGAATAACGCGTCGTTTTTTCTTTTTTTCGTTCAGTTTTGCTTCAATATTTCTCCAAACGGCATCGTTAGGTGCGGCTTCAAAATCTTTAAATCCTTCCTGAAATAATCGGTCTATATGTTTTTTATCGCTCATTTATAAGGATTGTGAACGTTGTGTTGTTTTATAATCTTCAATCGTGTTTTTCAAAATGTGTCTTGCTCGCGCTAAGTTAGATTTTGATGTGCCTATGTTTATGTCTAGCATTTTAGCAATGTCTTTATGCGAATAGCCATCTAGAACATACAGGTTAAAAATTAACCGATACCTATCTGGTAATTCTTGAATGATTTTTAGAAGATAATCAATGGAGAGTTCGTCTTCATCAACTTCAACTTCTACATCTTCAATGGTGTTTTCGTTTATAATATCAAAAACCTTTTCGTTTCGGTAACGCTGTAATACGGTGTTTACGGTAATACGTTTTATCCAACCCTCAAAAGAGCCTTTGTTTTTATACTGTTCAATTTTTTTAAAAATTGTTAAAAATGCGTCTTGCAAATTATCTTGCGCTTCGGCATAGTTACGCGAATACTTTAAACAGATGGCGAATAATTTACCCGAATAGAGTTTATATAATTCGCCTTGTGCTTTAGTATCGTCATTCTTACAATTTTCTATGAGTTGGTCTAAACTCAATTTAAACATGTATTAATTAATACTTACTCTACAACGGGCACTTCAATGGTTAAATATTGCGTTTCGCCATCGGCGTCTTCACCCTGCCAAAACTTAAAAATATACGAACCGTTACTGGTTACTTTAAAGTTGAAAGTAGCTTCTACTTCTTCATTTTCAAAAGTTTCGCAGTCGTTTTGGTCAAAAACATAAGTAATTGGTGCTACTGTTCTTTCATTATTTTCTTTTAAATAATAAAATTCTTTAAAGCTGTGACACGATGATGGATTTAAGTAAGTTACTGTTATTGGATAAATTTCGCCTAACTCAAATTCGTCTGGTATATCTACACTTTCTACGGGTAAAATTTCAAAACTATAACGTGTGCCGTCATCATCAATACTACAAGAGGCGCACAGTATAAGTGTTAAACAAAGTACAAGTAATTTTTTCATTGCAAAATAAATTTTAGGGTTATCTACATGTTTGCACTATTAAGATGCAAAACAAACGAAATGGTTGCGTATAAAATTTACTTAATTAGTTGTTTGTTAATCTAACTGTACTAAAGTTAAATGTTTTGTGCTAAATGAGCTATGTGTAAAGCTTAATATTTTTTTAGAACGTATAGCTTTTTTAAGGTGAGGATAGTTTATAAACTAAAAAATCCCGAATTAACGGGATTTTAAATTTTTTATTCTTGCTCATCTATGAATTTCCTAACCTTGGCTTCAAGCTCGTCCATAAGTTCTGGATTGTCTTTTATTAATGCTTTTACAGCATCTCTACCTTGGCCTAATTTGGTTTCGTCGTAACTAAACCATGAACCGCTTTTCTTTATAATTTCTTGCTCTACGGCTAAATCTAGAATTTCACCAACTTTAGATACACCTTCGCCATACATAATGTCGAACTCTGCTAATCTAAATGGTGGTGCTACTTTATTTTTAACCACTTTTACTCTGGTTTTGTTACCTAAAACAGCACCATCTGTACTTTTTATTTGAGTAGATCGTCTAATATCTAAACGTACAGAAGCGTAGAATTTTAAGGCGTTACCACCAGTTGTTGTTTCTGGGTTACCAAACATAACACCAATTTTTTCACGTAATTGGTTAATGAAGATTACCGTACAATTGGTTTTACTAATTGAGGCTGTTAGCTTTCTTAATGCTTGCGACATTAAACGCGCATGAAGTCCCATTTTAGAGTCTCCCATTTCGCCTTCAATTTCACTTTTTGGTGTTAAGGCTGCCACAGAATCTATTACTACAATATCGATAGCGCCAGAACGAATTAAATTATCAGCAATTTCTAGAGCTTGCTCACCATTATCTGGTTGCGAAATAATAAGGTTATCGATATCCACACCCAATTTTTCGGCATAAAAACGATCGAAAGCATGCTCTGCATCAATAAATGCAGCTATACCTCCTGCTTTTTGTGCTTCGGCAATGGCGTGTAATGTTAGGGTTGTCTTACCAGAAGATTCTGGTCCGTAAATTTCAATTACTCGTCCGCGTGGATAACCACCAACGCCTAAGGCAATATCTAAACCTAATGAACCTGAAGGAATGGCTTCTACATCTACTATTGCAGAATCGCTCATTTTCATTACGGTTCCTTTTCCGTAGGCTTTATCTAATTTATCTAAAGTTAATTTTAGTGCTTTTAATTTTGCTTCTTTTTCTTTATCGCTGCTCATTTTCTTTGTTTTTTCTGAAAAATTGTATGCTAAAGTACTATATCTTTTTTCATGTTACAATAATAGTTTTCAACATCCTTAAATGTAGTGGTAAATACTTGATTTTAGGGCTTAAAAAAATATTTTTTATAGTTTTACGCAACCTTTTTTAATATTACGCATCTAGTTAGTAAAGGGAAAAAATATTGCTATCAAATTTGCCAAAAGAGTTTTGATATAAAGACTAACTCTAAACTCGATAAAAAGCATTTAAAACATTAGTTTTAGGTGCTTTTTTGTTTTTTAGGAATTGGATGGGTTTTTAAATAAACCTATAGCTCGTTTTTTAAACTTTGACCTTGGCAGGTTGGTTGCGCTAGGGATAGTAATGGAAAGCCCACAGCCTGACGAAGGAAGTGCGAGGACTTGCAATGGATAGCCCGACCTTTTGGGAGCGCCCAAATTTTTAAAATTGTGTAATTGTAGATTAATTGTATTTTTGCAGCTTAAAATATTCTTTAACTTAAAAATTTAGTATAGCATGCAACTGTACAATACATTAAGCGCAAAGGAAAGAGCTGAGTTAATCGAAAAAGCCGGAAAGGATCGATTAACACTTTCTTTTTATCAGTACGCTAAAATTACAAATCCTCAGGAATTTAGAGATCAATTATTTATTGCTTGGAACAAATTAGACGTTTTAGGGCGTACTTATGTGGCTCACGAAGGCATTAATGGGCAACTTTCATTGCCAGCAGACCAGTTTAATGAGTTTAAAGCACATTTAGATACTATTGATTTTTTAAAAGGCATTCGTTTAAACATTGCTATAGAGCAGGATAACATGTCATTTTTAAAATTAAAAGTGAAGGTGAGAAACAAAATTGTTGCCGATGGTTTAAATGATGACACGTTTGATGTTACCAATAAAGGGGTGCATGTTGATGCTGAAAAGTTTAATGAACTTATTGAGGATAATAACACCGTTTTGGTGGATATGCGAAACCATTATGAGAGTGAAATTGGGCATTTTAAAAATGCTGTAACTCCAGATGTGGATACTTTTAGAGAATCGTTAGATATTATTGAAGACGATTTAAAAGACCACAAGGAAGATAAGAATTTGGTGATGTATTGCACAGGCGGCATTCGTTGTGAAAAGGCAAGTGCATATTTTAAACATAAAGGGTTTAAAAATGTGTTTCAGTTAGAAGGTGGTATTATTGAATACACGCGCCAGGTGAAGGATAAAGACTTAGAAAATAAGTTTATGGGGCAGAATTTTGTTTTTGATGAAAGACGTGCCGAACGTATTAGTGATGATGTGATTGCTAAATGTCACCAATGTGGCGATGCTTTTGATACGCATACTAATTGTGCTAACGATGCTTGCCATTTGTTGTTTATACAATGTGATACCTGTAAAGAAGAGATGGATAATTGCTGCTCTACAACCTGTAAAGAGATTCATGCTTTACCTTTTGAAGAACAAAAAGCTTTACGTAAAGGCCAAGGTAATAGTAACGATATATTTAAAAAAGGTCGTGCCGACCACTTACCGTATAAAAAAGACTTGCGAAACATTTTTGAAAGTTTTAAAAAATAGAAAAAAGGCTCCAAATTTTGGAGCCTTTTTTTTGTTGGGTGTTTTGTGGTTTTATAAAGCTGTATAATTTTTTTGGTTTTTTAGAGTTTAATAGTCGGTAAAGGGTTATGTTTTATATATAATGAACAATCAGTTACTATGTAAAACCGATTAATTGTATACTTTTGAAGCGCAGAAAATAATTTAATGGATATATACAAGCTTTTAAAACTTAATAAGAAAATAAAAAACCATAGGGTGAAATTTCTAGGGTTGTATATTTTACATAAGTTGAATAAAAGGTATTTAGCGGTAAATTTAGATCCTGTTTTGGCGTGTAATTTACGTTGTAAAATGTGTTATTTTACAGATGAAGAATATGTTAAAAAGTTAAAAGGCCAGTTTAAAGAAGAAGAAATTAAGCGTGTGGCCGAAACTGTTTTTAATAGAGCATTAAAATTACAGGTTGGTTGTGGCACAGAGCCCACTTTATATAAAAAATTACCCGAATTAATAGCCTTAGGTAAAGCTTATAAAGTGCCTTATATATCGCTTACTACAAACGCTAATTTACTTACCGAAGAAAAAATAGAGGAGCTTTTAATAGCGGGTTTAAACGAGTTTACCATTTCGCTTCATGGGGTTAAAAAGGAATCTTACGAGAACTTTATGAAAAAAGCAGATTACGAAAAATTTCATGCTGCTTTTAATGCCTTTAAAAAACTTAAAGAAAAATACGATTTTAAGGTGCGTATAAATTATACGTTTAACAAGGATAATTTTCATGAACTAAAAGACTTTTTTCAATATTTTGATGGCGGTAGTTTCGATATCCTTCAAGTGCGTCCCATTCAAAAAATAGGAAATACCGAGTATAACGATTTTGATATTTCGAGTTTAAAGGATGATTATTCCGAAATAATACAAGAAATTTCAGAGCATTGTAAATCCAATAAAATTACGTTGTTGGCGCCTAAATCTATTGCTAAATTGGCCCAGAAAAACGAAGCTAGTTTTATATTCGATTATACCTTCTGTTATGTGTCTCCGACCAGTTTTTGGAAAGAAAGTTTTAATTGGAAAGAAGAAAGTTTTAATGAGTATAGCAAGAAAATAGGATGGAGTAAATTACTGTTTTCTAACATTTTTAAATCTAAAAAACAGCTTAGCACAACATCAAATAAACTTAATTATGATGTTAATTTTAATTGAAAAAAAATTAAAAAACCCTTTGCTTTATAGTCTCTTATAATAATCTTATATTTACATCTTGAAGCCTTTTTTATTATAGCAGTTATATGTGGGCTTCTTAAAATTTCATTATCAGGTATTTACAGGTTGCTATGCTGTAAGATGAAATTAAAAAAAGAATAGTTACGAACCATCTTCCGCTAGATACTTTTCTATACGGAATCAATATATATAAAATATGGCTTGCGCAAGTTGCTCAACTAAAGACGGCTCTCCAAAAGGCTGCAAAAATAATGGTACTTGTGGTACAGACAGTTGTAATAAGTTAACCGTTTTTGATTGGTTAGCAAACATGTCTTTACCTAACGGAGAAAAACCATTTGATTGGGTTGAGGTACGTTACAAAAACGGCAGAAAAGAGTACTACAAAAACACAGAAAATTTAACGTTAAGTATTGGCGAGATTGTAGCTACACAAGCCAAATCTGGTCATGATATTGGTATGGTTACCCTTACGGGGGAATTGGTACGCGTTCAAATGAAACGTAAAAACATTTCTGAAAATCCAGAAGAAGTTCTAAAAATTTACCGCAAAGCAAGTCAGAAAGATATAGATATTTGGTCGGCCGCAAGAGACAAGGAAGAACCTATGAAGGTTAGAGCACGTCAATTTGCAATCGATTTGAAACTTCAAATGAAAATTTCAGATATCGAATTTCAAGGCGATGCTAGTAAAGCGACGTTTTATTACACCGCAGAAGAGCGTGTTGATTTTAGAGAGTTAATTAAAGTTTTTGCACGCGAGTTTAGAACCCGTATTGAAATGAAGCAAGTTGGGTTTCGTCAAGAAGCTGCAAGACTTGGTGGTATTGGGTCTTGTGGACGCGAGTTATGTTGTTCTACATGGTTAACAGATTTTCGTTCGGTAAGTACATCGGCGGCTCGTTATCAGCAATTATCATTAAACCCTCAAAAGTTAGCAGGACAGTGTGGTAAATTAAAATGCTGTTTAAATTATGAGCTAGATACGTATTTAGATGCCTTAAAAAGCTTTCCTAAAAACGATACTAAGTTGTATACCCAAAAGGGAACTGCGGTTTGCCAAAAAACAGACATTTTTAAAGGCCATTTATGGTATGCCTATGAAGGTGAGTGGATGAATTGGCATAAAATCACTACAGATCAAGCAAACGAAATTATTGAGCTAAATAAGCAAAAGAAAAAAGTAGCTAGTCTTGAAGAGTATGCTTTAGAAATTTTAGAAGAAGATACTAAAGAAGTTTTTGAAAACGTTGTTGGTCAAGATAGTTTAACCCGTTTTGATAGTCCAAAAGGCAATAATAAACGTAAAAATAATAGAAGGAAAGGTAATCAAGGTAATAAAAAGCCTTCTAATGCCAAAGGTGCTTCTAACAATAAAAATACAGCACCAAATAAAAACCAAAATAGCCAAAAGCCAAACCCAAATAATCAAAGTCAAGGTGGTCAAGGTCAAAACAAACGTAGAAAAAATAACAGGAAAAAACCTCAAAACAATAATAATGCTGCAAAATAGAGTTGTATTATTTTTATTAATATTTACTACTGTAATAGTGTCTTGTGATTCCAATGGGGTGTATGATAAATACAAATCGGTTCCAAATGCATGGCATAAAGATTCCATTATTAGTTTTAAGGTAACACCACCAGATTCTATAAATAAGCATAATTTATTTGTTAATTTAAGAAATACAAATGCCTACAAGTTCAATAATATATTTTTAATTGTCGAAATGGTTTTTCCGCATGGTAAAACATTAAAAGATACTTTAGAATATAGGATGGCCGAACCAAGTGGTAAACTTTTAGGCGAAGGTTATACCGATATTAAAGAAAATAAATTGTGGTATAAAGAAGGCGTGGTTTTTCAGGAATCGGGCACTTACACGGTAAACATTCAGCATGCTATGCGCGAAAACGGAAAGGTAAATGGTGTTGTGGAGCTGGATGGTATTACAGATATAGGGTTTAGGGTAGAACATAATAATGCAAAATAAAATTGTCTCACTTGGTTTAGGCTAAGTGTTTTTTAATACATAGTAAATGGCAAAAGCAAAAAAAGAAACTAAAGCAGTTCAAGATTTTTCAAAATATGTCCGTTGGTTTTGGATCGTATTTTTAGGAGGTATTATTTCACTTTTCTTGATTTTTTTTCTAACCTCTATTTTCGGGGATTTACCAGATCACACGGTTTTAGAAAATCCTAAAACACATTTAGCTACCGAAATTATTTCGTCCGATGGACAAACACTAGGTAAATTCTATTTAAACGATAATAGAACGCCGGTTAACTATTCAGAATTTCCTCAACATTTAGTCGATGCGCTTATAGCAACCGAAGATGTTCGTTTTCATGAACATTCTGGTATTGATGCTCGAGGTACGTTACGAGCTATTGCTACCTTAGGTGGTGGCGGTGGAGCAAGTACAGTGTCTCAGCAATTAGCAAAACAATTATTTACAGGAGTAGCTTCTAGAAGTACTTTTGGTAGAATTTCTCAAAAAATTAAGGAGTGGATTATTGCTACACGTTTAGAGCGTCAATACACTAAAGAAGAAATTATTGCCCAATATTTTAATATCTACGATTTTGGAAATAACGCTGATGGTATTCGTAGTGCGGCACGTATTTATTTTGGTAAAGAGCCTAAAGATTTAAGCATTAAAGAATCTGCTATGTTGGTAGGGATGTTTAAAAATTCATCGTTATATAATCCAAGGCCAGAGCGTAATCCTGTAGGCGTTAAAAACAGACGTAATGTGGTATTGGCTCAAATGTATAAATACAATTATATTACAGAGGCAGTAAAAGATTCGCTTCAAAAAACCGAACTAGATTTAAACTATTCGCCAGAATCGCATCGTGAAGGTATTGCTACTTATTTTAGAGGCTATTTAGATGGTTTTATGAAGGATTGGATTAAGAACAATCCAAAGCCAGATGGAACAAAATGGAATTTGTATAACGATGGATTAAAAATCTATACAACCATCGATTCTCGTATGCAAACCCATGCTGAAAATGCAGTACAACAACACATGCCAAGGTTGCAAGCAGAATTTTTTAACCAAAATACGCCAAAAAGAAACCCAACAGCGCCTTTTTTAGATTTAGAAAAAGAGGAAATAGATGCCTTATTAAAACGAGGGATGAAACAATCTGAGCGTTGGAGGCATATGAAATATGATTTAAAGAAATCTAACGACGAGATTATTAAGTCTTTTGATAAGCCTGTAAAAATGACTGTTTTTGAATGGAAAGAAGGTAAAGCATCAGAAGTTGATACGCTCATGAAGCCTATTGATTCTATGCGTTATTACAAATCCTTTTTAAGAACAGGTATGATGTCTATGAATCCGCAAACCGGACATGTAAAAGCATGGGTTGGTGGTATTAACTACAGGCATTTTCAATACGATATGGTAAAACAAGGAAAGCGTCAAGTTGGTTCTACGTTTAAGCCTTTTGTTTACACAGCAGCAATCGATCAATTGCATTATTCGCCCTGTGATGAATTTCCAGATGTTCCGTTCTGTATTGAAGCTAATAAATTTGGAAACCCAGAAGAGTGGTGTCCAAAAAACTCTAATGGCGACAGTGATTATGGCGGAACAAGAACTTTAAAAAATGCCTTAGCAAACTCTGTAAATACAGTAACAGCACAGTTAATAGATAAAGTAGGGCCGCAAACGGTTGTCGATTTAGCCAAAAAACTAGGTATTGAGTCCGAAATGCTTCCTGTGCCATCTATAGCCTTAGGAACACCAGATATTAGTGTTTACGAGATGGTAGGCGCGTATTCAACGTTTGCAAATCAAGGGGTTTATACCAAGCCTGTTATGGTTACTAGTATTGAAGATAAAAATGGTACTATTTTGTATCAATTTAAACCAGAAACGCGCGATGTGTTAAGTGAAGAAACAACGTATGTGGCTGTTAAGCTTATGGAAGGCGTAACACAAATTGGTTCGGGTGCCAGATTAAGACATAGTTGGGCTAAATATAAGCCAGATTACAAGGAGGTTATTACTGGGTATCCTTATGAGCTAACAAACCCTATCGCAGGAAAAACAGGAACTACACAAAACCAAAGTGATGGTTGGTTTATGGGTATGGTGCCTAATTTAGTTACAGGAGTTTGGGTTGGTGCCGAAGATAGAGCAGCGCATTTTAAATCGATAACTTACGGGCAAGGTGCAGCAATGGCATTACCAATTTGGGGTGTTTATATGAAAAATTGTTATGCCGATGAAGAATTAGATATTTCTAAAGAAGATTTTAAAAAACCTGAAAACTTATCAATTAATGTAGATTGTTCTAAGCATGAAAGTACCTCTGATGCTGATGAAGATCAAGATGAAAATACACCAGAAGATTTAGATTTTGGATAATATTTAAACCTTATAAAACTATAAAGTAAAAACCATTCTGAAAAGGATGGTTTTTTTATTTGTTAATAATTTCCACTTATCATTCAATTATTCGTAAATTTATATTGCAAAAACTGAATATAATGATTAACAAAAAAGTAGCAAATGTACAAGATGCCTTAAAAGGCGTATCTGATAATATGACATTTATGTTTGGCGGTTTCGGGCTAAGTGGAATTCCAGAAAATGCCATTGCGCAATTAGTTAAACTTGGTGTAAAAGGATTAACCTGTATTTCAAATAACGCTGGAGTCGATAATTTTGGATTAGGGCTGTTGCTTCAAAAAAGACAAATAAAAAAAATGGTGTCATCTTACGTTGGTGAAAATGACGAGTTTGAGCGTCAAATGTTGTCTGGTGAGTTGGATGTTGAATTGATTCCGCAAGGTACTTTAGCCGAGCGTTGTAGAGCGGCACAGGCCGGATTTCCTGCTATTTATACACCTGCAGGATATGGTACGGAAGTTGCCGAAGGTAAAGAAACACGAGAATTTGATGGTAAAATGTACGTTTTAGAGCATGCTTTTAAAGCCGATTTTGCTTTTGTAAAAGCCTGGAAAGGCGATGCTGCTGGTAACTTAATTTTTAAAGGAACTGCTAGAAATTTTAATCCTAACATGTGTGGTGCAGCAAAAATTACGGTTGCTGAGGTTGAAGAAATGGTGCCTTTAGGCGAATTGGACCCTAATCAAATTCATATTCCAGGGATATTTGTGCAGCGCATTTTTAAAGGTGAAGTTTTCGAAAAACGAATTGAACAACGTACTGTAAGACCAAAAAGTACTTAAAGTTAAGCTCACCATAGAGTGAGTAACTTATAACTTTAAATATGTATTAACTTATAACTTAAATAGATGTTAGATAAAAACGGAATAGCAAAACGCATAGCAAAAGAAGTACAAGATGGCTTTTACGTTAATCTTGGTATTGGCATTCCAACACTTGTTGCTAATTATGTTAGAGACGATATAGAAGTTGAATTTCAAAGTGAAAATGGGGTTTTAGGTATGGGGCCGTTTCCTTTTGAAGGCGAAGAAGATGCCGATATTATTAACGCCGGAAAACAAACCATAACAACGCTTCCTGGTGCTAGTTTTTTCGATTCGGCACTTAGTTTTTCAATGATACGAGGTAAGCATGTAGATTTAACCATTTTGGGCGCTATGGAAGTGGCTGAAAATGGCGATATAGCCAATTGGAAAATTCCTGGTCGTATGGTTAAAGGTATGGGAGGTGCCATGGATTTAGTGGCCAGTGCAGAAAATATAATTGTGGCTATGATGCATACCAATAAGCGTGGTGAATCTAAACTGCTTAAAGCATGTAGTTTGCCATTAACCGGTGTTGGTTGTGTAAAACGTATTGTAACTAACCTTGCAGTTTTAGAAGTAACAGACCAAGGTTTTAAGCTGTTAGAACGTGCGCCGGGAGTAAGCGTTGAAACTATTAAAAATGCTACCGAAGGCACCTTGATTATTGAAGGTGAGGTTCCAGAAATGGATATTTAGGCAAAGTCTTTATTGCGGGTGAAATTGCTTAAATGTTAAAATTAAGTGTATTTCATCGATTAATTATGTTTTTTAACGATATATTTAAAATCTGTGCTATATTTGTAGAGCCCAATGAAACCAATTTAATATAAAGATTTCCCCAAATCTACCTTAAACTAACCGCTTATGAATTTTGCAACAAATCTACCTGAATTACCTACTAATGATGAAAGCAAATTCAAGGAAACTCTGAAACATAATGTTCAGTTTTTTAAGAGTTTGGTTTATTTAACAAAAAAGATATTCATGCTATAATCCTTTTGGAATAGCATGAATTAATTTTTTTGTGTACTCTTTTTTCGGATCGCTATAAATAGTATCGGCGTCATCCAATTCTTCAATTTTACCCTTGTTCATTACCAGTAATTGGTCAGACATATATTTAACAACGGCTAAATCGTGAGAAATAAATATATAGGTAAACCCAAAATCTTCTTTTAGTTCATTTAAAAGATTTAAAACCTGTGCTTGAACCGATATATCCAAAGCAGAAACCGACTCGTCGCAAACAATTAATTTGGGTTGTAAAGCAATAGTTCTAGCAATACCAATACGTTGCCTTTGTCCACCAGAAAATTCGTGAGGATAGCGGTTATAATAATCTTCAGATAAACCTACACGGTTTAAAATTTCAATTACTTTTTGTTTTCGTTCGTTATCAGAATTATATAGTTTATGAACTATCATGGGTTCTAAAATAGCTTCGCCAACAGGAATTCTAGGATTTAAAGAGGAATATGGGTCTTGAAATATAATTTGAATGTCTTTTCTAAGCGTTCTAATTTTAGATTTTGACAACTTAGTTATATCCACACCATTATATAATATGGCACCGGCAGTAGCTTTATCTAGTTGTAGTATGGCGTTACCTAAGGTTGATTTTCCGCAACCCGATTCGCCCACCAAGCCAAGTGTTTCGCCTTTGTAAAGTTTAAAACTTACATTGTTTACGGCTTTAAAATGCTGAGGTTTAGAAAACCAACCCGATTTAGAAATATATTCTTTTTCAACATTAATAACCTCTAAAAGTGGTGGTTTTGCATATAGTTTTTCATGATTTTTTTTACGTTGTGCCGTAGTTACAATTTCTGTTGAAATGGTGTCTTCTAAAAAATCTTGAATAGTTGGTAGTGTTTTAAGTCGTGAATCTAAAGATGGTCTAGAGTTTATTAAAGCTTTGGTGTAGTTGTGCTGTGGGTTATTAAAAATATCAGATACATGGCCTTGTTCAACAATATTGCCTTTATACATAACCAATACATGGTGTGCAATTTCAGATATTAAAGCCAAATCGTGCGTTATAAAAATAATGCTCATTTTTGTTTCTGCTTGTAACTCTTTTAAAAGGCTAATAATGTCTCTTTGCACCGTTACATCCAATGCTGTTGTAGGCTCGTCGGCAATTAAAATATCGGGTTTGCAGGCAATGGCCATAGCAATCATAACACGTTGTTTTTGTCCGCCAGATATTTCATGCGGGTATTTTTGATGTGTAATGGCTACATTGGGGAGTTTAACTTTTTCAAAAAGTAAAAGCGTTTCGTTTTTTGCTTCTTTTTTAGATAAGTTGGTGTGCTGTAATAGGATTTCTTCAACTTGTTTTCCGCAAGTCATCGATGGATTTAACGAACTCATAGGTTCCTGAAAAATCATGGCAATTTTATTACCTCTTATGTTTTGAAATAATTTTGGAGAAAGTGTTGTTAAGTCATTGTTATTATAAAGTATGCTGCCAAAATCTATTTTTGATATTTTTTTAGGAAGAATGCCTAATATAGCTAAGGATGACACCGATTTTCCCGATCCGGATTCGCCTACTATTCCGAGTATTTCATTCTTGTTTAAATTATAAGAAATACCATGGATAACTTCGTTGTTTCCAAACGAAATAGTAAGATTTTTAATTTGTAATATAGGAGTTTCAGCCATTTAAATATGTATAATTTCGTCGTCGGTTAAAATGGAATCGCCTCTTAAGCGTAAAAATATTTGGGCAACGGCAATCGTGTCTTTTTCGCAATAGATAATTATTCTATCGATTTCCTTTTCTTTATAAAACACCCGATACACTTCACTGCCATCAATATCGTCTTTAGGCGATGGAATTCCTAAAACATTGGTTAATAATTTTAAAGAGGTATAGGTTTTATAATCGCCAAATTTCCACAATTCTAAGGTGTCTAAATGCGGTACTTCCCAAGGTTTTTTTCCAAATAAATTGAGTTTGTAAGGTAGCTCAATACCGTTTATAATCATGCGTCTTGCAATGTAGGGAAAGTCGAATTCCTTGCCGTTGTGCGCGCAAAGTAAATGTTTGGTTTGGCTAAAATGAGAAATAATAAGATTTTTAAAGTCCTTCAATATTTTAACTTCATCGCCATAAAACGAAGTGACTCTAAATATTCTGTTTTCACCCTGAAACGTAAAATAACCCACCGAAATACAAACTATAAGGCCAAATTCTGCCCAAATTCCGGCACGATCATAAAACTCTTCGGCTGTAAAATCTTCTTTTCTTTGGTATCTCGATTTTTGTTCCCAAAGGGCTTGTTTTGTTTCGTCTAAATCAGAAAAATACTGGGTTTCTGGAACGGTTTCAATGTCCAAAAACAATATGTCTTCAAGGTTTAATTTACTAATCATCTTTAATTTCCGCGAAAGCGATTATTTATTTATTCAACATTTTATAAGCTTCTTCAATATACACCGTAATATCATCTGTAAATTTTCCAATGCCTTGGTCTGGCGATTTTTTATGCCCCAAACGCACGATTATTACATTGTCTTCTGGCTCCACAATTACGTATTGGCCTAAGTGACCACGCATCATAAAAAAATGTTTGTCGCCAACATTTTTTAGCCACCAGCCATAGCCATATTCTGGACTTTCTTTAAAGCGCGGCGTAATACTTTTTTTAACAAAAGCGGAATCTAAAAGCTGTTTACCATTCCATTTTCCATCGTCCTTATACAATTTTCCAAAGCGTGCAAAATCTCTAGCGCTACTTGCTATACAGCAAAAGGCTTTTGCTAATCTGTTCTCTTCATCGTCTACTTGCCAATAAGCATCGTTTGCGGCTCCCATAGGTTTCCAAAAACTTTCGGATAGGTAATTGGATAGTGTTTTACCAGTTGCTTTCTTTAATACCATACCTAAAAGTTGTGTGCTTCCGCTTAAGTATTCAAAAGATTCTCCTGGTGTTTTTACTACTTTCTGGTTTAAAATGGTTTCGGCTAAATCGTCATCGTAATTGGCCCTTGCGGTAACCGAAAACGGACTCGTGTAATGCTCTACCCAATCCAGACCAGATGCCATGGATGATAAATCGCCAACCGTGGTTTTAGCATAATTATATTGCGGATAAAAATCGCTAAGTGGCTGGTCTAGGTTTTTTATATAACCATCCATAATGGCTTTTCCTAAAAGCGCAGAGGTTATACTTTTTGCCATAGAAAACGAATTGGTTTTTGATGCCGCATTAAAACCATCGTAATATGTTTCGAACCAAATACTATCGTTTTTAATAATTACATATGCTATGGTTCCCCAATCTTTATTTACTGTACTCAGTTTTTCGGTTGGTTGTACGCTGTTATAGTTTTTATGTATTGGCCATTCATCTACCGTGTCGCCTTTTTTAATGGTGTCGTTTTCAAAGTACGGATAGTCATCTATAAAGGCCGTTTTATGTCCTGTAAAATACACAACTTTTACACCTCGAAGAATATATTCGTAATCGAAAATGTATAAGGCTATAACTATAATGGCTAATAGTGCTAAAATCCATTTAAGGAGCTTTTTTATAAAGTTCATTTTATTAGTTTAATGTTGCAACTAAAGATAAGGAAATAAATATATGGGTGTAAAATAAATTATTTGGAAGCGGCCTTTTGCATGCGCTTTTTCTTGTAAAAGTCCTTATCGGCTATGTAAATGGTTTTAGAAAGTTCGGCAATTACAACGCCCTCTTTGTTTACAATATTTGGTGTTTTTACAATATCTATTTCGCCTTTAACTTTTATGTCTTTTTTAATATTTACAATGTCTTCCGGCGAAAAAACGAATTCGCAAAATATAGTTTCTTTACCTGGTCGTCTATATTTTATAGTTGCTGCTTTGTCCCAAACTACGTAGTCATCACCAAGAATTTTAATAAGCTGAATCATATAAATGGGGTCTGTGGCCGATAGCATACTACCGCCAAATATAGAACCTACAAAGTTTTTGTTTTTCCAGCTTAACGGAATTTTAATTTTAACGTAATGTAAATCTTTAGAAACCTCAATAACTTTTGCTGTTGAATGCCTGTACATGGGCGACCAATTAAACCCATGTTTATAAATTTGAGCCTCGCTAAAAAAACGGTTAGCAATATTGGAAAGTGTTCTGTACATATTAAAATAAACTTTGTTGCTTATATGGGCTTTCGTGCTCTAACAGCCATTTTTTACGATGTAAACCGCCGGCATAACCAGTAAGTGAGCCATTACTGCCAATGACGCGATGACACGGTACAATAATCCATAATGGATTTTTACCATTAGCATTGGCCACAGCGCGAATAGCTTTAACATCGCCCAATTGTTTTGATAAATCTAAATAAGAGGTTGTTTTACCGTAGGGAATTTGCTCTAAAGCATGCCAAACGCGTTTTTGGAAATTTGTACCGCTAGCATTTAATTTAAGGTTGAATTGTTTGCGTTCGCCCATAAAATATTCATGGAGCTGAATAGCACAATCCTCTAATTCTACGGGAATAATATCTGTGATTTTTTCTTCGGAATTAAGCACGGTAACAGATGTAATACCATCAACATCACCAATTATTTTAGTGAATCCTAAAGGTGATTGAATGATGCAGCTTTCCATCTGAATTATTTTATTTTAAATGGTTAATTGCAACATTCATGTTGGTTTAATTGTGAATATTACATTACTCTGAAGCTTTATCTTCTTCAATAATACCTAGTTTTTTAGCACGTGCTTCCCAGCTTTTTCTAGCTAAATGTTGCAGGTCTGAAACATTATCGCTCTCATCCATAATTTCTAACCCTAAAAGCGTTTCAATTACATCTTCCATGGTTACTAAACCACTTACCGATCCATATTCATCGACTACTAAAGCCATGTGGTTTCTGCTTTCTACAAGTTTTTCAAAAAGTGTAGGGATGGCTAAATCGCGATTTACAATAATAATATCTCTTTTAAGGTCTGCTAATTTTTTATTACCATTACCTAAAGCCATTTCTTTAAAAATTTCGTCTTTTAAAACTAGGCCTTTTATATTGTCTTCGGTTTCAGAAAACACTGGAATTCTAGAAAAGCGAAGGTTTAAGTTTCTATTAAAAAAATCTTCGACTGTGGTTGTTTCATTTTCGGTTTTCATAACGGTTCGTGGTGTCATGATATTTTTAGAAAATATTTCTTTGAAGGTTAAAAGGTTTTTAATGATTTTACTTTCGTTTTCTTGAAAAACACCTTCTTCATGAGCCATATCGGTCATTACCATAAATCCTTCTCTGCTTAAAACGCTACCATGACCTTTACCGCCAATTAATTTTGTAGTTAATTGTAATAACCATAAAATTCCCGTCCACTTTAAAGGGAAAATTAGTACCGTTAATGCTTTTGATGTGAAGTTTGCTAATTGTTTCCAGTAGGTTGCTCCAATGGTTTTCGGGACAATTTCTGAGGCTACTAATATTAAAAGCGTCATGATTGCTGAAACTACACCTACAGTATTTATGCCCCAAAATTCAATTTTAAATTCTAAGCTTTCGGCTTCAATACCAACCATCATTGCACCTAAAGTATGTGCAATAGTGTTTAGCGTAAGTATGGCTATTAGTGGTTTGTCTACATCTTTTTTTAAGGCTTCTAATGTTAAAGCATAGTCTTTTCCTTCTTGTTTTTTAACATTTATAAAGGTTGGAGTAACGCTTAATAAAACAGCCTCAAGGATGGAACATAAAAATGAAAAGAAAATTGAAATGGTTGCCCAAAAAAGTAATGCGCTCATAGGTTTATTTTGTTAATGACGAATTTACGATAATAATTTCACAACATCCTTAGCAAAATAGCTAGCGATTATATCTGCACCAGCACGTTTAAATGCCATGGTAGTTTCCATCATCACTTGGTCGTGGTTTAGCCAACCTTTTTCGGCAGCAGCTTTTATCATGGCATATTCGCCAGAAACTTGATATACAGCCACAGGAACATCGACCTCGTTTTTAATGTCTCTTAAAATATCCAAATAAGAAAGACCAGGTTTTACCATTACGATATCGGCTCCTTCGTCAATATCCATTTCAGTTTCTCTAATCGCTTCAAAACGGTTACCAAAATCCATTTGGTAGGTTTTTTTATCCTTCGGAATATCTATTAAATCAACAGGAGCAGAATCTAAGGCATCGCGAAAAGGTCCGTAAAAAGCGGAGGCATATTTTGCGGAATAACTCATAATGCCTGTATTAATAAAACCTTCATCTTCTAGAGCTTCGCGAATGCTAAGAATACGACCATCCATCATGTCGCTTGGTGCCACAAAATCGGCTCCAGCAGTAGCATGAGAAACGCTCATTTCTGCTAAAAACTCAGCGGTTTCATCGTTTATAATTTGTCCGTTTTCAATAATACCATCGTGTCCGTAGGCCGAATATGGATCTAGAGCCACATCGGTCATCACCAACATGTCTGGGCACACATTTTTAACGGTTTTAATAGCGCGTTGCATTAATCCGTTAGGGTTTAAGGCTTCTTTTCCCTGGTTATCTTTTAAATTATCTGGCACTTTTACAAAAAGTAACACTGATTTTAATCCCAAACTCCAAAGTTCTTTTACTTCGCCTTCAAGCAAATCTAAACTGTACCGAAAGTAATTTGGCATCGATGGGATTTCATCTTTTATGCCTTTGCCTTCAACCACAAAAAGAGGCACTAAAAAATCGTTTGGTGTTATAACGGTTTCACGAACTAAAGCGCGAATGGCTGCGTTGGTTCTTAATCTTCTATTTCTTCGTAATGGAAACATAGTTTTAATGTAAAATTGTTCAGATAATGTTTACTTTTATCAAATACAAAGTTAATCATTAAAACTCATTTTGTATTGCTAGAATCCCTAAGTGTTTTAGAATTTAAGTTCCCTTGGCGAAGTTATCAGGAAACCCTATTAAAAAATTTTGATAGTCATATTTTAGACCACCATTTTCATGTTATTGCGCCTCCAGGATCGGGAAAAACCATTTTAGGAATCGAAATTTTAAGGCGATTAGGCAAAAAGACATTGGTTTTAGCACCTACGCTAACTATAAGAAATCAATGGGAAAGCAGGCTGCAGGAGTTTTTTACTAAAAACAATGGTTTCGACGCTTGTTCCTTTAACATAAAATCGCCTAGTGATATTACGTTTTCAACCTACCAATCGCTTCATGCTTTATACAAGTCTTTTGAAGATGAAGAAGATTATTTTAAATTTTTCGAAACCCATAATATTGAAACCGTTGTTTTAGACGAAGCACACCATTTAAAAAGTGCTTGGTGGAAATGTTTGATGGCTTTAAAAAACCGTAATTCGTTTTTTGTAGTGGCACTAACTGCAACACCGCCTTACGATAGTAGCCGAAGTGAGCTTGCCAAATACTTTACATTGTGTGGCGAGGTAGACGATGAAATTGCGGTACCCGATTTGGTAAAAGAAAACGATTTATGTCCGCATCAAGACTTTGTATATTTTTCGAAACCCAATGATTTAGAAATTAATTTCATTGTTGAATACCGACAAAAAATCTCGAAATTTCAAGATGCTATATTGCATGATGAATCGTTTATAGCGCTTCTTAAAAATCATAGGTTTTATAAGAATCCAAAGATTCATTTGGATGAAATTTACACAAATACATCCTACTTCTCATCCATTTTAATTTTTTTGAATGCCTGTGGAGTTTACATAGAAGCAGAAACCTTAGAGATTCTGGGTTTTAATAAAAATGAAACCATTCAGTTTCCAAAACTCAATTTAGAATGGTTGGAAATTCTACTTCAAAACCTTTTAGTAACAGATAGAGAAACTTTGATAACTCACGAAGATTATCTTGTAACGCTCGAAAAAAAACTAAGACGACTTAATGTTTTAGAACGCAACCAAGTGAATTTTGTTGGCGAGCAATTGCTTTATAAATCTTTGGCGTATAGCCCAAGCAAACTTAAAAGTATTGTAAAAATTGTGGCGTCCGAAAGGGAAGCTTTAGGAGAAAACTTAAGTTGTGTCATTTTAACCGATTATATCCGGAAAGAGTTTTTAAACACCTCTAAACAAGCTATTGAAACCATTAATAAAATTGGTGTTTTGCCTATTTTTAAATATGTAAAAACATATTGTTCTTATAACAACGAATTAGCTGTTTTAACGGGTAGTTTGGTTATAATCCACACTTCTATTTTAAAGGCTTTTGAAGCGATTGGGAATATGGATAATTTTTCGTTTTCTCCTCTAGTTAGTGACCACGAATTTTTGGAAGTAACGACTAAAGGTAAACCCGAAAAATCGATAGTCGAAATACTTACGCAGCTTTTCGAGAATGGTACTATAAAGGTTTTAATAGGAACAAAATCGTTGTTAGGCGAAGGTTGGGACGCACCTTCAATTAACAGTTTAATTTTGGCTTCTTTTGTGGGGTCTTTTGTGTCATCAAACCAAATGCGAGGTAGAGCGATTAGAAAGGATGCAAGCAAACCTAATAAAACAGGAAACATTTGGCATTTAGCTTGTGTAGATCCAACGGCAACAGATGGCGGACGAGAAGTTGATATATTAAAACGACGTTTTGAGGCCTTTGTTGGTATTACAAACACCTCAATTCCTTTTATATCTAATGGTTTTGATCGCCTTAATTTTCCTGAAAACCTATCGGTAGAAGCTATTGATAGCCTAAATACTGAAACTTTACAAAAATCTCGACAAAGACCAGTAATAACAAAGCAATGGGCAAGTTCCATTGGAAGCGGTACAAAATTAACTAAACAAGTTAAATGGCTTTATTTAGATGAGAAACCTTATAAAGCCCAAAAGCAAATTTACTTTTTTGATGTTGTACGGTTTTTTGTTGCCGAATTATCGCTAACCATGTTGTGGTTTTATTTTGAGTTTATTCTAGAAGGTCTGCAACTTATAATTAGTCGCGGGTTAACGTATTTTATTTATGCGTTTATGGGCGCTTTCGTGTTTCGTTTTGGTTTAAAATTATACAAAGCGGTGTCGTTGTATTTACGTTATGGATACTTGCATAAAAAGATTAAAAAAATAGGTTTAGCCATACTTAATACCATGCATGAGTTGAAGCTTTTAAATACTAATATTCAAAATATTCAAGTGGTTGCATCTCGTTTAGATAAAGGAGATGTGGTGTGTATGCTAGTTGGAGCTAATAATTATGAGAGTGCTTTATTTTCTAGGGCATTAACCGAAATGTTAGATCCTGTAGATTCGCCTCGATATTTAATTATAAAGACCAGTTTTTTTAGAAAACGACTTAACGTTGAAAATTTTTATCCTGTTCCTGAAATTTTTGGTAACAAGAAGGAAAATGCACTCGTTTTTAAGAAGCATTGGACAAAATTTTTGGGTAGAAATAAATTGGTGTTTACACGACAAGTTGATGGCCGAAAACTTCTTTTAAAGGCACGATTATTTCATGCTTATAATGCGTTTAAAGAGGTGTCTAAAGAGGTGATTTTTTGGAAGTAGTTATTTACTCAAACCTAAATAGAACCAAGTATTGTTTTCTTTTACAAAAGCGGATTTTTCGTAAATGATTTCCACTTTTCCTTTCTCATAAAAATACGCTTGAAAGGTTACGGTACCTTCGGTATCGGTTTCGGTGCCTTTTGTTGTTTCTAGAACTTCTAACTTTATCCATTCTACATATTTTGCCCATTTTACAATCGACGCTTTTTCTTTTATTGGTCGGGTAGAAGGATGGTGACTTGCCATTAAATAATCGCCATCGGCTTTAACAAAGGCGGCGTATCTAGATCGCATAAGTTGTTCTGCGGTTTTGGCTTCAGTTATGTTTATATGAGCCTTTTGGCAGCAATTCGAGTAGGTTTTTAAACTTCCGCAGTAACAGTCCATAAATTTTAAATTAGTCTTTAAAATAAGCATTTAATAATCCAATTTGCCCTAAATGATACAAGTCGTGTTGAACTACACCTTCAATTAAAAATTTTAAACTATATGTTTTGCCAATTGTTTTTTGTTCTAAAAAAGCATCGTTTTTTTGAAGTTTTAAAATCTCAATGATTTTGTTTTGGGTTGAGGTTAATTCATTTAACAAGACCTTCCATTCTTTTTGACTTTTTATGGTAATTAATTTCCAATCTGCTTCAGAATTCATTTCAATATCAAAAGCTTCGTTTCCTTGAAGTTTTTCAATAGCAAAGACCCTCCAATTAATTACATGCTGAATTAAATTGGCTATGGAGTTTTTAGAATTTGGAAGTGTTTTATTTACCAATTTAATGTCTATGTTTTTGAGTTGAAACATTAAAGAATCGCCATACCAAGGATTGCCTTGAAATGTATTATTTAAACTTTCAACAAGCTGTAAAATTCTAGAATTCATGAATACTATTTTATACCCAACTCACAGGGTTTTTTAAAACTTCTAATAGTTTTGCCTCCTCGCTTCCAGCTTCCGGATGGTGGTCGTAAACCCATTGTACATGCGGTGGTAAACTCATTAAAATACTTTCTATACGTCCGTTAGTTTTTAAGCCAAAAAGGGTGCCTTTATCGTGTACTAAATTAAACTCTACATAGCGTCCGCGACGAATTTCTTGCCAGTTACGTTGGGCATCTGTATATGTTAAATCTTTACGTTTTTCAACAATAGGAACATAAGCTTCTAAGAAACTATTGCCAACTTCGGTTACAAAATTGTACCAATTTTGCATACTTATATCATCGGTAGCTTTGCAATAATCGAAAAATAAACCGCCTAAACCTCGGCCTTCATTTCGATGTGCATTATAAAAATACTCATCGCAACGTGCTTTGTATTTTGGGTAGAATTCTGGATTATGCTTATCACAAGCTGTTTTACAGGTTTGGTGAAAGTGTTTAGCATCATCTTCAAACAAGTAATATGGCGTTAAATCTTGTCCGCCGCCAAACCATTGGTCTACAATGTTTCCTGCTTTATCATACATTTCAAAATAACGCCAATTGGCATGTACGGTTGGTGCCATTGGGTTTTTAGGATGCAAAACCAAACTTAATCCGCAGGCAAAAAAATCGGCATCTTCTACGCCAAAATACTTTTGCATGCTGTCTGGTAATTTACCATGTACACCAGAAATGTTAACACCTCCTTTTTCAAAAACATTACCGTTTTCAATAACACGCGTGCGGCCACCACCACCTTCTGGTCGTTTCCAAATGTCTTCTTGAAATTTAGCTTTGCCATCAATAGCTTCTAGTTTTGAGGTTATGCTGTCTTGTAAAGTTTGTATGTATTGGTAGAATTTGTCTTTCATTTATTCAATCTCTTTATAAAGCTCATACAACTCCATATCTAAAGGCTGTTCTCCTGGAGGTGTGTGTTCGTTTTTTAATGTTTTAATATGCGTAAAATTGTTGTTTTTGGCAACTTTTAAACTACCTATATTACTTTTATGCGCAATAATTTGAAGCGTTTTTAAACCTAAGTTTTCAAATGCGTGGTCTGATAGCTGTTTTACAGCTTCGGTGATTATGCCTTTACCTTCAAAATTGTAGTCGATGCAATACGCAAATTCACCTTGTTTGGTAGTCCAATTAACTTCTTTAATATACACTAAACCAATTAATTTGTGGGTTTCAATTTCCTTAATAGTGAATAAAAATTCTTCTTCGGATTCAAACTGTTTTGCTTTTTTAGCAACAAAAATATTTGATAAATCGGGTGTTAAATTCTGTTCTAAAGTTTTTGGAAAATAGCGTTTTAATCGGTCTTCGTTGGTTACAGTAAAGTTGCATAAAGACCATCCATCTTTTGGGTGAATAGGTGTAATGCGATAAGATCCAAAGTTAAGCTGCATGTATGGGTTTGTTTTTAATTTGAATCGCTTCTACCGTTTTTGTTGAAGCTGCTGTTACCGATAAGGGTAGCACTAAAATTACACCAATTACCGGAATTAATAAAAACAGGATAAAAACGATACCGTTACCTATTGCTAAACCTTTGTGTTTGCTTACAAATTGTAAGCTATCTTTATAGTTATAATGACGCTCTAGTGTGTAATCCATATTGCCAAAACCGGCATAATAGGCTTGTAGCATAAAGAGTAAAATGGTTGAAAATATATTAACTACAGGAATAAATTTTAAAAGCAGAATAGGAATGGTAAACAATAGTTCTTTAAACAGGTTCCTTATGTTTATTCGGATACCTCGCCATAATTGTTCTGAAAAGCTTGTATTTCGGTGTGAATGTGGTGGATTACCTGTAAAATGAGCTTCAATTTTTTCGGAAACGGGACTCATAAATGGCGCTGATAATGCCATAATGATGTGTTTAAAAAGGATGAGCCCAATAACCACGATGATTATTCCGCCAATAAAATTACTTATGGACGCGAATGTTTCTTTACCCCAATCCCAAATCCAGATTTTTGATATGAATGCGCCAATATTATCTGACAAACCGTAAGCTGAACCAAAAACAACGATTGCGGTTACTAGGCTAATTAGCATAGGAATAGCAAAATATTTCCAGAGTTTTAATTTTGAAATTAGACTGAAAGCACCGAAGTATGCTTTAATTCCTGAAATGATGTTCTTTATCATAACGTTTCTGTTGCGTTAGGGATTGAACGGTCTGTTTGAGCTCCTCGCAGAGAGCGAGTAGTGAAAGCGCGACCTACTTTTTTATAACGATAAGTATATTTTTAAAACCGATTGTTACATAAAAAAGTAGGTAACGCCCAAAATATTTTAATTTCCGTATTCTTTTACGGCATCGATAAACGCTTTGGCATTATCCAATGGAATGTTTGGTAAAATACCGTGACCAAGGTTTACAATGTATTTATCCTTACCAAAATCGTTAATCATTTGGTGCACCATTTTTTTGATTTCGGCTGGTGGAGAAAATAAACGTGTTGGGTCGAAATTACCTTGTAGTGTAATGTTTCCGCCAGTTAAATAACGTGCGTTACGCGCAGAACAGGTCCAGTCTATACCAAGTGCAGAAGCACCAGATTTAGCCATTTCGTCGAGCGCAAACCAACACCCTTTACCAAAGGCGATTACCGGAGCATCGTCTTTTAAGGCATCTATAATTTGTTGGATATATTGCCATGAGAATTCTTGATAATCGACTGGTGATAGCATACCGCCCCAAGAATCGAAAACCTGAACAGCGTTACATCCTGCTTTTACTTTTTCTTTAAGGTAAGCTATAGTGGTATCTGTGATTTTTTGTAATAATTGGTGTGCTGCAATTGGGTTTGTAAAGCAAAACTCTTTGGCTTTATCGAAATTTTTGCTGCCTTGACCTTGCACGCAATAGCATAAAATGGTCCATGGTGAACCTGCAAAACCTATTAACGGAATTTCGTTATTCAGTTTTTCTTTGGTTGCTTTAATGGCTTGATAAACGTAATCTAGAGCTACGGTTACATCTGGAACAATAACATTATCGACATCTTTTTGAGAGCGAATAGGATTTGGTAAATACGGACCAAAATTTGGTTTCATTTGCACCTCAATATTCATGGCTTGAGGAATTACCAAAATATCGCTGAATAAAATTGCTGCATCCATGCCGTAACGACGGATAGGTTGTACTGTAATTTCGCTTGCTAACTCTGGCGTTTGGCAACGTGTAAAGAAATCGTATTTAGCCTTTATTTCCATGAATTCTGGAAGGTAACGACCTGCTTGACGCATCATCCATACGGGTGGACGATTAACTGTTTCTCCTTTTAATGCTCGTAAAAATAAATCGTTTTTAATGCTCATATCTCTGTTTTGACCCGAGAGGTTTTAGAACCCTATAAGTCTATTTTCTGTTATATTATTTAATACCTACAAGGTTTTTAAAACCTTGCAGGAAGATATTTTATGGTAAAAATTTACACATAATGCTCATTAACCAACTCGATAACACTCTCTACAGTTGGTACTTTTGCAACTCTAACATCCTTAAAATGTTTTTTAGCCACTTTAGCTGTGGTTTCTCCAATACAAAAAGCAATAACCTCTGTGTTATTTGCTTTAACAAAACTTTCAACGGTTGATGGACTGTAAAACATAGCAGATTCTACTGAGTCGTTAACTTTTACACCATCGTACTTGGTTTGATACGCTTCTATTTCGTTAACTTTTATATTGTTTTCTTCAAGAATGTTAGGTAAATCGTCTAATCTTAAATCGCTACAGAAGTAAGTAACCTCGGTGCCTTCAATATAATCGATTAAATATTCAGCAAGTTTTTTTGCATTCTTTTCGGTATGCTTAACCTTGCCTATTTTATTTTCGACCAAACGTTTTGTTCTGCGGCCTACACAGTAAATATTTTTGAACTGTAACTCTATGGCCGAATAGTTTGTAGTTAAAGATTCTACCGCGTTTTTGCTGGTAATCACTACATTTTCGATTTCATTTTTTAATAAACGTGGCGCGATACGATTTAAGCTTATTTTAATAAAATCTGAACTTTCTGCAACTACTTTTTCATGAAACAGTAAACGTTGGTCTTCGGTAAAACTCTTTGTAGAATATACGTTTGTTTTTCTGTCTGAATTTTTAATTTTATCCATTAAGCGTTTACCACCACGCTCAATTACAAAATCGGCGCAATATTGTGCCATATCATGATGTTCACCAAGTTTTTTAACTCGGGTAACGTCTATTCTTTTGGTTCCGTCTGGACTTAATAGTACACCTTTAAAGTTGATTTCTTCATCTTTAATGTATGCTAAAGCGCCTATTGGAGCTGTGCAGCCACCTTCTAATTTATTTAGAAATTCGCGCTCTATAGTGGTGCAAATTTCGGTTTCTTCGTGGTTTAATGCGGCACAGGCTTCTTTTATAAACTCGTCTTCCTCTAAAGCCGTAATCATTATAGCGCCTTGTGCAGGTGCAGGAATCATCCAGTCTAAATTAATAGCTTCTTCTGGTCGTATTCCAATTCTGCCAATACCTGCAGCGGCAAAAATAGCACCATTCCAGTCGTTATCTTCCAGTTTTAGTAAACGCGAATTTACATTACCACGTAAATCGGTAATGGTATGCGTTGGAAAACGGTTTAGCCATTGCGCACGGCGGCGTAAACTACCGGTAGCAATAACGGCTTCTTTTGCGCCTAAAAATTCTTCATTGTCTTTAAAAACCAATGTATCGTTAACATTGCCACGTTTTAAAACAGCTGCTTGTATAATTCCGTTTGGTAAAACTGTTGGCACGTCTTTTAAAGAATGTACAGCAATATCTATGTCGTTATTCAACATAGCGATATCTAATGTACGGGTGAATATACCAGTAATACCAAGCTCGTAAAGGGGTTTGTCTAAAACTAAATCGCCTGTAGATTTTACAGGTACGAGTTCGGTTTTATGACCAGCTTCTTCAAGTAATTTTTTAACAATGTTGGCTTGCCATAGTGCTAATTCACTATCGCGAGTACCAATTCTTATGGTTTTAGACATTTTTTGTAGACGGTTCTAATTGGAATACTTTTTTAATAAGTTCCAGGCTTTCATCAGTAGAGACATCATCATCTTTTAAATGATGTGCAAAATGATTGGTGATTTTTTGAATGATGTTATTGCTAATTAATTCGGCTTGCGCTTCATTAAAATCAACGTTTTTCTTGCGTTGGGTGTTTAATTCTGCACTAGCAAAATCAGATAATTTATGTTTTAGAGCTTTAATAGTTGGAGCAAACTTTCTAGTTTCTAACCAACTGTTAAATTCTGCTTTAACTTCTTCTATAATCGCTTCCGCGGAAGGAATATGTGCTTTTCTAGCCTCTAAAGTTTCATCGGTCATTTGAGATAAATGATCTAAATGAATTAATGAGACATTATCTAATTCTTGAACGTTTTCGTTAACATTCTTAGGGATAGATAAATCTAAAATTAAAAGCGGTTTGTTTGTTTGAATAAGGTGTTTATCAATAGTTGGGCGTTGTGCGCCAGTGGCAACTATTAATATATCAGAGGTGCTTACTTCTTCTTGTAAATTGGCATAATCTTTAACCAACAAATTAAATTTTCCGGCAACTTGTTCTGCTTTGTCTTTAGTTCTATTTATTAAAGTAATGTGCTCGTTTTTAGTGTGTTTAACTAAGTTTTCGCAAGTGTTTCTTCCTATTTTTCCTGTTCCGAATAATAAAATATTTTTATCAGAAACATTTTCAACATTTTTAAAAATATACTGCACAGAGGCAAACGATACAGATGTTGCGCCCGATGAAATATCGGTTTCTGTTTTAATACGTTTACTGGCTTGTATTACCGCATTTACTAAACGCTCTGTAAAATTGTTTAATAAGCCGTATTTTCTAGATAGTTTAGCGCTAATTTTTAGCTGGCTTATAATTTCGAAGTCACCAAGAATTTGACTATCAAGACCAGAACCAACGCGAAACATATGCGAGATAGCCTCTTTATTTTTATATACGTAAGCGACATCCTGAAATTCTTCAACGGTTCCGCGAGTATTATCGCAAAGCAGTTTAATAAGTTGAAAAGGGTGTTGTGCAAAACCATAAATTTCCGTTCTGTTGCAGGTAGAAGTAACTACTAAACTTTCTATACCATTTTCCTTTGCTTGATTAAGCAATGTAAGCTTAGAGTCTTCATCTAAACTAAAATGTCCTCTTATATCTGCATCGGCTTTTTTGTAACTTAAACCAATAGCATAAAAGGAACTACTTTTACTTATATTATATTTCTGCATTGCTGTACCTGAAAATGTGAAGCAAAAATATAGTGATGCGTTGTTAAAAAGTAACGCTTAAAGAACTTTTAGTGTCGATTGTGGTTTTTTAACGTTGTTTTTTAGTAAAACATGATAAATATCATATTTTTGTAGTGAATTGGGCGTGTTTTTACTGTTTAATTTAGAATGAATCTAAATAAAATGAATATGAATCAAGAAATAAATAACGATAAAAGTGTCGCTAAAAGTACTTTTAATGAAACAACTGTTGATGATGGTGTTATGGTATTAACATATAAAAATGATAATAGCCAAATGCAATCTCTTGCTAAAGAAATAGATAGCGAGTATATTCAATTTCACTTTTGCGTAAAAGGTTCAAGTCAGTTTGTATTTAACGAAGGACGCTATCGTTTAAATATTCTTGAAGAAAACTCTTTGCTACTTTACAACCCGCAACGCGATCTTCCTATTCATTTAGAGTTAAATCCCCATTCATGGATGGTTTCTGTATTGATTTCTATTAAAAAATTTCATGGCTTGTTTTCGCAAGAAGCCGATTATATTACCTTTTTAAGTGATGATAATAAGGATAAAAAGTATTATAAAGACGGGGTAATTTCGCCATCTATGGCTATTGTGTTAAATCAACTCATAAATTACAATCTTAACCAATCTATAAAATCGTTGTATTTTAAAGGAAAGGCATACGAGCTGTTAAGTTTATATTTTAATAGAAGTGAAGATGCCGATGTAGAGCAATGTCCGTTTTTGGTGGATGAAACCAATGTTATAAAAATTAGAAAAGCCAAAGAAATTGTTATTTCACGCATGGCAGAACCACCAGGTTTACAGGAATTAGCAGACGAAATTGGTTTAAGCCTTAAAAAGCTAAAAGAAGGTTTTAAACAAATATATGGCGACTCGGTTTTTAGTTTTTTATTGGATTATAAAATGGAAGTAGCGCGAAAATTGTTAGAAGCAGGAAACGATAATGTAAACGAAGTAGGGCACAAGGTGGGCTACAGTACTTCTAGTCATTTTATTGCTGCCTTTAAAAAGAAGTATGGAACAACACCTAAAAAATATGTGATGTCTTTGGGGTAATTTTTTTATTGTAAGTTTTTTCTATTATCTTAGACTAACATAAAAACAAATGCCCTTAATATTATGAAATACCTAAGCCCAGAAATAGAAGCCCTATCCAAACACATGGCAATTACAAAATCGTTAGCAAGAACAAATGTGTCTTGCGGTATTTTTCAAGATTGCGATTATAACGAGGAACGTCCAAAGTTATATCACCAGAGCGATAAATAAGATTTTATAATACTAAAGCTAGGGTCTATAATTTTTACTTATAGTATAACAGTTAAAATATTTTATACTATACATTTTCATTGCTATTTCTATCGTATTTTTGCAATATGAAAAAAGGAATCTTATTAGTTAATCTTGGTTCTCCTGATAGTCCAAGTCCTAAAGATGTAAAAAAGTATTTAGGTGAGTTTTTAATGGACGAGCGCGTAATTGATGTGCCGCTTTGGGCTAGAACGATTTTAGTAAAAGGTATTATTTTAAATACACGACCAAAACAATCGGCAGCAGCTTATAAAAAAATATGGTGGGACGAGGGTTCTCCTCTTATAGTATTATCCGAAAAGCTTCAAGATAAAGTTCAAGAAAAACTAGAAATGCCTGTTGCATTGGCAATGCGCTATGGTAGTATGACCATAAAAAAAGGGCTTCAAGAATTAGTTGATAAAGGCTGTACAGAAATAAAAACCATTCCCTTATATCCGCAATTTGCCATGGCCACGACCGAAACTATAGATGTTAAGGTAGATGAGTTGGTTTCAGAACATTTTCCAAATGTGAAAATAACAAGAACACCTGCTTTTTATAAACGTGAAGATTATATAGAAGTACTTTCAAAAAGTATAGCAGAAAAACTAGAAGGTTTAGATTACGAACATATCCTTTTTAGTTATCATGGGGTTCCAGAACGCCATATTCGTAAAAGTGATATTACTAATGGTAATTGTAAAATGGATGGTAAATGCTGCTTTAAAAAAGGAAGTCAGCAACACGAGTTTTGTTACAGACATCAATGTGAAATTACCACGGTTAATGTTGCAAAAGCATTAGGCATGAAAAATGGCACATATTCAACATCCTTTCAATCTAGACTAGGTTTCGATCCTTGGTTGCAACCTTATACCGATCGCACCATAGAGCGATTAGGGAAAGCCGGCATTAAAAAAATGGCAATTGTAACTCCAGCCTTTGTTAGCGATTGTTTAGAAACTTTAGAGGAGATTGCCATGGAGGGCGAAGAGTTATTCCATGAAGTTGGCGGAAAAGATTTTACAGTTATTCCATGCTTAAATGATCGTGAAGATTTTGCTCAGGTTATAGCTAATATCGCTGAAGAATGGACGCCTGTTAAAAAAACAGTAACCCTTTAATGTCTAAAACAGCATCACAAGATTTAGGAACACTACCCATAAGCAAACTTTTAGTTAAGCAAGCTATTCCTGCATCTATTGGTATTTTAGTCATGTCTCTAAACATTTTAGTAGACACTATTTTTGTTGGGCAATGGATAGGTTCAACAGCTATTGCGGCTATTAACGTGGTGTTGCCAGTTTCTTTTTTTATTGCAGCCTTAGGTATGTCTATAGGCGTTGGTGGTTCTTCAATAATATCTAGAGCTTTAGGTGCTAATAATCCAGATAAAGCGTTAAAAACTTTTGGTAATCAAATTACGTTAACTCTAGTATTAACCATTTCTATGGTTATTGTAGGGTTGTGGTTTATAGATGGTATTGTCCCTGCTTTTGGCGGAAAAGGCAACATTTTAGAGCCCGCAAAAATATATTATACCATCGTGCTTTATGGCGTGCCCTTTTTAGCACTATCCATGATGGGAAATACGGTAATTCGAGCAGAAGGAAAACCAAAATTTGCCATGTATGCCATGATGATTCCATCGGTAGGCAACCTTATTCTAGATTATATATTTATAAACCTTTTAGATTTAGGAATGGCAGGAGCAGCTTGGGCAACCACTTTAGCTTACGTATTTTGTTTTGCATTTATTTTTTGGTTTTTCTTATCTAAAAACTCCGAATTAAAAATAAAAAAATACCATTTCGGACTCCATAAACCTATTGTGTTAGAAATCGCATCATTAGGTTTTGTTACCTTGGCAAGACAAGCCGTAGTGAGTATTACGTACCTGTTTATGAATAATATTTTGTTCAATCTAGGTGGCGAAACATCGGTTACCGCTTATGCCATTGTGGGGCGTATGCTAATGTTTGCCTTGTTTCCGGTTTACGGCATTACACAAGGCTTTTTGCCTATTGCAGGGTTTAATTATGGTGCGTTTAAATATGCCAGAGTTAAAGAAAGTATTTATACCGCCATTAAATACGCAGCAGGTTTAGCCACTTTAGTTTTTATATTATTAATGGTGTTTCCAGAAGCCATAACACGGCTTTTTACAGATAATGCAGAGGTTATGTTACAAACACCTCCAGCCATGCGATGGGTATTTGCAGCTACACCTATAATTGCACTACAACTTATTGGTGCAGCTTATTTTCAGGCTATTGGTAAAGCAAGACAAGCCTTGTTGCTAACTTTATTAAGGCAAGGTTTTTTCTTTATTCCACTAATTTTTATCTTACCTATATTTTATGGCGAATTAGGCGTGTGGATAGCCTTTCCAATTTCCGATGTATTAGCAACAATAGTAACAGCTTATTTTTTAAATAGAGAAATTATCAAGAATTTAAATCCAGAAAGCGAACCTATATCTCAAGCCACTTAAACTATGGAATACTACCAATACATAAAGGCCTTTCATCTTATTTTTGTAATCACCTGGTTTGCCGGTTTATTTTATATTCCGCGTTTGTTTGTTTACCAAATTGAAGCCTTTCATAAACCATCACCCGAAAAAGAAATTTTAGGAAAACAACTAAAACTCATGGCAAAACGCCTGTGGTTTATCATTACATGGCCATCGGCAATTTTAGCCTTGGTTTTTGGTTTAGCTCTATTTGCAATTAACCCATATTTAGCCTATCAACCATGGATGCAAGTAAAATTGGGTTTTATAGTGTTATTGTTTATTTACCACTTAAAAACGCATCACTATTTTAAGCAATTACAAAACGGTGTGGTAAACAAAACATCTAGTTTTATGCGCATCTGGAATGAGGGCGCTACTTTCATTTTATTTGCAGTTATCTTTTTAGTTATTTTAAAAAGTGCCATAAACTGGATTTGGGGTGTTGCAGGTATACTTATTCTTGGCGTGCTAATTATGTTAGGCTTTAAGGTCTACAAAAACATTCGCGATAAAAATCCCGAAGCCTAAATAACAGTCATTCCCAATTATTTTTATGTCAAAGTTGTATCAAGAAGTTGGGCGCTACCACAAGGGTCGGGCTTTCACTACTCGCTCCCTCCAAAAAAGTCGGGGAGCTCAAACAAACCGTTCAATCTCTAGCGCACTTATCTGCTAACTTCAATTTTTTAATTCGTTGGTCTGTTTTGGTTTGATTATTGCTATATTTAAACCAATGAAATTAAAAAACTTATCCTTACGCACACGCATCTTTTTAGCAATGATACTGCTAGTAATGTTTGCATCTGTGCTTATTTCGGCGGTAGCTATTTACCAGTATAACGAGCAAAGTAAAGATTATCATGAAGGCCGTTTAGAACGTAAAGAAGAAAACGTACAAACTCATATAAAACGCTATTTAAACGGACGCCAAAACACCTGGGAAGTTAAAACAGAAAACATACCCTTAATTTTTAAAGATGAAATTTACAATATTGCAGATATTCATAAGCTGCAAATAAATTTGTATAATTTAGATGGCGGCCTGTTAATTTCCTCAAAACCTGGGTTGCAAACCGAGCTTGTAGATAAATGTATCTCTGCCGAAATAATGAATGCTTTAACCCATAACGTAGCCTTCAATAATTCTTCAGAAATAACGCAACATAGGCATGTCGATATTCATAAAGAAAACGGAGAGACCTTTCAATCATCTTACACATACATTACCGATAATAAATCTAAAGCGGTCGCCATTTTAAACATACCGTATTTAGAAAAAGACGATTTTCTGGATAAAGAGCTCGAAGAGTTTTTAAAACGTTTAGTTTTTGCATTTATGGTGGTGTTGCTAACCGCAATTGCAATTGCATTTTGGTTATCAAAATACATAACAAAATCTTTAAAACTTATTAGCGACATTATTAACACCACAAGGTTAGAGAAGCGAAACGAACGCATAAATGTAGACGATACCAGCGAAGAAATTTCAGCACTTGTAACCTCCTATAATAGTATGATTGATGAGCTAGAGGAAAGTGCCATACAACTAGCAAAAAGCGAGCGCGAACAGGCCTGGAGAGAAATGGCAAAACAGGTTGCTCACGAAATTAAAAATCCGTTAACACCCATGCGACTAACGGTGCAAAATTTTCAACGTAAGTTTAATCCAGAGGACGAAAACATTCATTCTAAACTCGATGAGTACAGTAAAACCTTAATTCAGCAAATAGATACCATGAGTTCCATAGCATCGGCATTTTCAAACTTTGCTAAAATGCCTGCGCAGCAAAACGAAACCCTAAATGTAGTCGAAATTATAAAGCTAGCGCTAGATATTTTTAACGAGTATCACATAGAATTCACCTTCGATGCCGAAGAAATTATAGCAAAGTTTGATAGAACACAACTTATTCGTGTGGTTACAAATCTGGTTAAAAATGCTATTCAGGCTATGCCAGATAATCGAACACCAAAAATTGTAGTTCATGTGGCTAAAGGAAATGGTAATGTGGTTATTACGGTTGCAGATAATGGTACAGGTGTAGCCGAAGAAAATAAAGATAAAGTATTCGAGCCAAAATTTACAACCAAAACAAGTGGTATGGGACTTGGGTTGGCTATGGTAAAAAATATTGTAGAAACGCACAAAGGCACTATATCTTTTGAATCTGAAAAAGATAAGGGTGCAACATTTAAAGTAACATTTCCTAAATTCTCATGAGGTCAATTATAATTATGGTTTTTATGGGTTTAACTTTTAATGTGTTTTCGCAAACAGGAGTGTATGTAAGAAAACCAGACCTTACAGATGGCAATAAATTAAAATGGACCATAACATTAAATGCAGATGGTACGTTTTTATATCATTTTTTAGAGACATTTCTGCTACATCCCCAAGAAACACAGAAGAACATTTTTATGGTAAAGGCACTTGGAAGCATGAAGGAAAGCAAATTTTATTTTATAGCAAACCATCAGAATTAAATGCAGAGTTTTCTGTAAATTTGAATAATTCAAAAGCTAGATATATTACAAAATCGCCCAGAGATAAATCAGATAAAATTGTAAAAACGGCGTTAAAATTTTACGAATCCGAGACATTTCATATAGAAGGCTTAACCGTGTTTAAAGAATAAATTATGAGTTATAACAACATCATTTCAGAAGAAAATAATGGCATAACAACCATAACTATTAATCGGTCTAAAAAGCTAAACGCCTTAAATAGAGAGACTATACAGGAGTTACACGAAGCTTTTAACCATGCAGATAACGATGCTGATACTAAGGTTATTATTGTAACCGGTAGCGGAGAAAAAGCCTTTGTTGCAGGAGCAGATATAAGCGAGTTTTCAGATTTCGATGTTAGTAAAGGCACACAATTAGCGGCAAAAGGACAGGAGTTATTATTCAATTTTGTCGAAAATTTATCTACTCCAGTCATTGCTGCAGTTAATGGCTTTGCACTTGGCGGAGGTTTAGAGTTGGCTATGGCTGCTCATTTTAGAGTAGCTAGCGATAATGCTAAATTAGGGCTTCCGGAGGTGTCTCTTGGTGTTATTCCTGGTTATGGAGGTACACAGCGTTTACCGCAATTGGTGGGCAAAGGGCGCGCTATGGAGATGATTATGACAGCAGGCATGATTGATGCTAACCAAGCTTTAAGTTATGGCTTAGTAAATCATGTTACTACGCAAGATGAATTACTTCCGCTTTGCGAAAAAATAGCAGCTAAAATTTCCCGAAATTCAACCGTTGCAATTAGTGCAGCTATACGCGCCATAAATGCTAATTTTAAGGATGGTGTAGATGGGTTTAGTGTTGAGGTTCTGGAATTTGGAAACTGTTTTGGTACCGATGATTTTGAAGAAGGAACTACAGCTTTCCTGCAAAAACGTAAGGCTGATTTTCCGGGGAAATAATTGAGTTATGCCAACAAAAAAGTGGGCTAAATTAGCCCACCTTTATCAACAGTTTCTAAATTAGGTATTTAGATGTTTATAGCTTTTGTGAATTCTCTGCCATCCGAGTTGCATACAATTTTGTATCCACCATACTTCAAGCCAGCAAGTTTGTAAGCTTTTGTTATAGTTTTAGTGTTTTCTACAGTTTCAGCATGCATTAATTCTTCGCCATGATCGCCTAAAAAGTATATTTTGATATGGCAAGGAGCTTCTTTAAGTGCTAATTTTGTTAGCATAACTACATTGTCTTTTACCACAAACATAGGCTTGTAAATAGTGGTTTCCTTTTCCTTATCGAAAAGAACAATATTTGACTTTACCGTAAAAGGTATCGTGTTAATTTCCATGTCTTTATCTAGCTCAAAAACATACGAGCCATCTGGTAAAGCTGTTAGATCGAATCCTTTTGTGTAGTTTCCAGATTTTTGCATGGACTCTTTATATAAAACTATGCCATTTACATCTTTTACGGATAGTAAGTTTCCTTGCTTTACATTTAGTAAAGTAAGTGAGGTTCTTTTAGCTTCATTTTTAATATTAAATAGAGAAGCATTGTTTGCGAAACTTAGCATGGTAGTAAACATAATTACCATTAAGATTCCTTTTTTTGAGTTTTTAATTGTGTTTTTCATAATAGGGGTATTAACGTTCAACACTACAAATATAGAACGCAATAATGTTATTTAAAACATTGGTATTGACCAATTTATGTGTTAGATTACCTGTTAATTTTGCATCATTTTAAGGTAAAAATAATGTTACTTAATGTTCAGTAAAAGTTGAGAATAATAAGCATTAAAAAAGTGGACTAGTGTCCACTCTTAATATAAATTTTTATGTAGTATTAGGAGATAATTCTTTACCAGTTTTGGCTAAAAATTTAGTTGTTAATTTTTAACAAATAACTTGTTAAATACTAGTTCTGCAAGCATCCAATATAGTGAGCAATATATAAATGTTACTACAAAATATAAGAAGAGCCAGTCGGTTTTAGAGATGAAATGAAATAAACTTGAAAGAACTACTAAATTGAGTATAATCCATATAGAATAAAACACACCTTTTTTATTCCAATTATTGCTCATTTTTTGTTTTATAACAGTCGTATTTTGGTTTTGCAATTCACTGTTTATTAGTTTATTGGATTTCTCCTGTTCTAATTTGAATTTTTTTTGTTTGTGGATATGGTTGCAATAGTAGGCTTGAGAAATAAACATGCTGTAAAATTTAAAGAAAGTGGGCTGGTTTAGCCCACTTTTAGTATCTGGTTTGGTTAGAGATTAAGAATTTATGTATTTAATAAATTCGTTTCCTTCAGAAAGAATTACAATTTTAAAAGATCCTAGTTCTTGGTTTTCTAATTTAAATGTGCGTTCTATAATCTTAGTGTTTTCAATATCTTCAGAAAAAATTAAATCTGAATTATTAGATCCTTTTTCTGTATAGTAAACCTTAATATTTAAAGGGTTTCCTTCTAAAGTAAGTTTCGATACAAATACAAGATCACCTTCTACGCGCACAGTTGGTTTAAAAACAGTGGTTTCTTTATCTTTATTAAAAGACACTATACTAGACTTTACTGTAAAAGGTATTGTCTTAATTTCTAGGTCTTTATTAAGTTCAAAAAGATAATCGCCATTTGGTAAAACCGTTAAATCGAAACCTTTTGTGTAGCTTCCAGTTTCTTGAATGATTTCTTTATATAGTGTTATACCAAATGCATCTTTTACAGATAGTAAGTTGCCTTGTTTTACATTGTTTAAGGTTAGTGACGTTTTTTTAGCCTCGTTTTTAATATTAATTAATTTAGCTTCATTTGCGAAACTTAATAAGGTAGCAAACAATGTTACCATTAAGATTCCTTTTTTCGAGTTTTTAATTGTGTTTTTCATAATAGGGTGTATTAACGTTCAACAATACAAATATATAGTAGATTAGGGTGCTGTAAAACACTGGTATTGACTAATTTATGTGCTAAATTAACTGTTAATTTTGCATCATTTTTAGGTAAACTTAATGTGTCCTAAAAGTGGTTTAATTTAAGATGAATTTTAAGGGAAGATCGTTACATTTAAAGCAAAAAAAAATGCTGTTAAAAGCATTTGGAAAATCAAGATATTATATAAAAATGAAAGTGGGCCACCACAGCCCACTTTACAACTAAACTAAACTAAATAAGACATTAAACTAATTATTAATGAATGTTGTATACTCTTTATTACCAGAGTTTATTTCAATTTTAAAATTTCCTTTTGTTAATTTGAATACTTTTTCGATAGATTGAGTGTTCGTGATTTTCTCAGAGAAACGAAGTGTTGATTCTGTACCATTAATAGCATATACATTAATAGTTGTTTCTTTAAGTTCTGGATTTAGTTTTGTTACATAAACTAAATCTTGATCTTGTTTTACGTAAGGCTTAAAGTAAGTAACCTCGTCGGTTTTATTAAAAGTTACTTGGTTATGTAATACAGTAAAAGGGATGGTGTTAATTTCTAAATCTTTTTCAAGTTCAAAAACATAGTCTCCATCTGGTAATTGTGTTAAATCAAATCCTTTAGTGTATGAACCTTCTGTTTTAATAGCTTCTTTATATAAAACAATACCGTAATTATCTTTAATAGTTAATAGGTTACCAACTTTTACATTTTTTAATACGATTGCTGTTTTTTTAGCTCCTTTTTTAATAAGTGAATTAGAGTCGTTTGCAAATCCTACTACTGTAGCTAAAAATGCTACCATTAAAATTGCTTTTTTCGTGTTTTTCATTGTCTTTTTCATAATGCGTGTTGTTATTAATTAACACTACAAATATATAACGTTAAAAAGCCTTATAAAACATTGGTTTTGATGGATTTGTATGCTAAATTAACTGTTAATTTTGCATCATTTTTAGGTTAATTTAACATAGATAAAAACCTTACTCTTTTTTTTGAAATGAGTTAACGTAAAGAGTGCTTTAAATTTTAATGGAGATATAGAAGTTTAGATGTTTTAAGGAGATATTAAAACATAAAAAGTGGGCCACCACAGCCCACTTTTACAAACTAAACTAAACTAAATAAGACATTAAACTAATTATTAATGAATACTGTATGCTCATTGTTTTCTGAGCTTATTTCTATTTTGTAATTTCCTTTTCTTAATTTGAATACTTTTTCGATAGTTTGACTATTCGTAATTTCTTCAGAGAAACGTAATGTTGCTTCTGTACCTTCAAGAGCATAAACATTAATAGTTGTTTCCTTAAGCTCTGGATTAAATTTTGTTACATAAACTAAACCGTTCTCTTGCTTTACGTAAGGTTTATAAGTAGTCGTTTCTGCTGTTTTATCAAAACTTACAACACTATTTGCTACTGTAAACGGGATTGTATTAATTTCTAAATCTTTTTCAAGTTCAAAAACATATTCACCATTTGGCAATTCAGTTAAATCAAATCCTTTAGTATATATACCTTTAATTTTAATTGCTTCTTTGTATAGTATAATTCCGTAATTGTCTTTAATGGTAAGTAGGTTACCAACTTTTACGTTTTCTAATACTAAGGCTGTTTCTCTAGCTCCTTTTTTAATAAGTGAATTAGAGTCTTTTGCAAACCCTATAAACGTAGCTAATAATGCTACCATTAGGATTCCTTTCTTTGTACTTTTAAATGTGTTTTTCATAATTATGGGGGTCATAATGTTCAACGGTACAAAGGTATGGTAGAAGGGGAGTTAAGAAAACATCAATTTTGACCACTTTATATGCTAGATTAACTGTTAATATAACGTTAATTCATTGTTAAGTTAAAATAGCATATATTTAAGGTAATTAAATATACAATGTATGCATAATATGTAGTAAATTTGCTTTAAATTATTGCTCGCATGATTAAAAAGAAACCTACTTTAGAGAAACTTACCCCAAGTTTTGGAAGTTCAATTTTGGTTAAACAACACTTGAAACAGGCAGATAGACTCAACGCTTTCTGGCATTTTCATCCAGAAATGGAGTTGGTTTACGTTAATAAAGGACAAGGAAAAACACATATTGGTAACCATTTATCTTACTTTAATAATAGTCAACTTATATTAATAGGTGCTAATTTACCGCATAATGGGTTTTCTGATAGGCTTACAGCCAACGGAACAGAGACCATCATACAGTTTAAATCTGATTTTTTAGGCGAAGATTTTCTTAATGTGCCGGAAATGGCAAATATTGTAGCGCTTTTTGAGCGTGCTAAAAAAGGTATTCGTTTTCAAATTGATACCAAAAAGAAAATAGGACTTAAAATTGAAAAGCTTTTAGAACATGATGGTTTAAAACGTGTTTTAAAGTTTTTAGAAATTTTAAACTATTTAGCTAAAACAGATGATTACACCTTATTGAATGCCGATGGATTTGCTTTTGAAGCCGAAGCGCAGGAAAGTGCTAAAATAGGATCGGTATTTAAATATATTCGCGAAAATTTTCAACATCATATTGCTTTAGATGAAATTGCAGATATAGTAAGTATGACGGTTCCTGCTTTTTGTCGTTACTTTAAAAAGGCTACTAGTAAAACTTTTACACAGGTGGTTAATGAGTATCGTGTGGTACACGCTACAAAATTACTATCGGAAGAAAGTGAAATGAGTATTGCCGACGTTTGTTTTGAGTGCGGTTTTAATAACTTTTCACACTTTAATAAGGTATTTAACGACATTACAGGTAAAAGTGCGTCTAGCTACCGCAAGGAGATCAAATTAATGATTCAATAATTCTTTGGTTTATAATGTAATAAGGTATCCTTTCTATTATAAATAATGAAATTGTAGTTCTTTAAGTAGCGTATTAGCAATAGAGTTACTTTTCGCCATTCCACTCGCTATAAAATTGCTTTAAGAAGTCAAGCATATACTCATGGCGTGCATTTGCCAACTTTTTACCTGTTTTAGTATTCATTTTATCTTTTAGCAATAACAGCTTTTCGTAAAAATGATTTATAGTTGGTGCAGTTGAGTTTTTGTATTCCGCTTTAGTCATATTAAGATTAGGCTCAATATCTGGGTTATAAAGTGCTCGGTTTTTAAAGCCTCCATAGTTAAAACAACGCGCTATACCAATGGCGCCTATAGCATCTAAACGGTCGGCATCTTGCACAACATCTAGTTCTGGCGACCTAAAAGCTGTTGTATTATTAGTGGATAAGCTAGATTTAAACGAAATATTATTTATAATGTTTACAACATGTTCTATGGTTTTGGAGTCTACATTAAGTTTAAAGAGAAATTCTCGTGCTTTTTTTGGTCCTATGGTTTCATCGCCGTTATGAAATTTACTATCGGCAATATCATGAAGTAAGGCGCCTAGTGCAACAACAAAAGTGTCTACAGGTTCTGCCTTTGCAATTAATAGGCTGTTTTTATACACCCGTTCTATATGAAACCAATCGTGCCCACCTTCAGCATTAGTTAATTCTTCTTGAACAAAAATTTTGGTTTTGTTTATAATATCTTCTGGTGTCATGGGTATTAAATTTCTTCTAAAATTGAGGTGCCTTTTGATAGATTGCCAGAGGTCCACTGCCAATTTTCGTAAAGTGTTACTTTTCCGTTTGGGTTAATTTTTGGGGTAGAAATACAAGTGCCTGTCATTAACTCGCCTTTTTTATTTACTTGATGGTATCGCATATTGATAGTGCCATCTTCATTAACCAAACCAATTAAATGCCCTTCTATAATATTACCGCCACTATAGTTTGAAGTTAAAATAGATCCATTTTGTTTATAAACAAAAATGGTGGCCGAAGTGGTTTCGCTATTATTAGAAGTAGAAACAGGTCTAAAATGTTTATTATTGTAATTAACCAATTGTATTGTCTATTAAACTCCTTATCTAAACACTGTTGTTGGTGTTTAGCGTTTTATGTTTTTTGGAATTTTATTTTATAATAGCAGGCTCAACCCATTTAAATTGGAACGAGTTTTCCGGAATTTTCATGCGCTCAGATAAGCGATACATTCTTGCTGGAAGTTTCATTAAATAGTCTCTAGCTTTTTCAGCTTCATCGGTTAACCCTGTAATTTTATCTAGTTCCCAACGGTTAATTAGTTTTTGTAAAATATCTACATAATCGTTTGATGTGTATACACCAATACGCTGTGCAGTGTTAGAAAACTCTTCGAAAGCAGAACTTGCTTTACCTCCAGATTCTCTTAAAAAGTGAGCCGGCATGGTAATTTTTTGTTTCATCATATAATGAAAAGCCATCATCATTTGGCTAGGGTCTACTTTAAAAATACGTTCTACAAACTCAGAGTAGGCGTGGTGGTGGCGCATTTCGTCTCCAGAAATAATTTTACACATTTTCGATAAACGTTTATTGCCATAATCTTTTGCAATTTTAGCTACACGGTTATGCGAAATATAAGTTGCTAGTTCTTGAAAACTAGTATATACAAAGTTTTTGTAAGGATCTCGGTCTGTACCAATATCAAAACCATCTGTAATAAGGTGTTGTGTGGTTTTTTCAATTTCCTTCATATTAACACGTCCCGAAAGGTATAAGTACTTGTTAAGCACATCGCCATGTCTGTTTTCTTCTCCAGTCCATTGGCGCACCCATTTTCCCCAGCCGTTTCCACCGTTTTCAACTTGGTCTACACCTTCAACATCCATTAACCACGATTCGTAAGTTGGTAATGCTTCTTCAGTAATCATATCACCAACTAAAACAACCCAAAAATCATATGGTAAATCTTTAGCTAACTCTCGAATTTCCTTAACATCCTCAAAAAAAGACTCGTCTGTAGTTTCAGAATTTGGTAAAAAATCCGATGGTTGCCAGATGCTGTCTATTGGAATTAAATATTTTTCCATTAGCGCATCCACGTCTTTTTCCAAAAACTTCATCACCTCTAATCTTTTATTCTTTAAAGACATATTTTACCTAGTTTAATTTTTAATGTGGTTTTTTATGGTCGATTCAACAGTTTCAATAAGATCTTCCTTATTAACAAATATAGCTAAATCTATGGGTTTATGTACAGTAAATTTAAGATGATTACCTAATCCCATAGGGAATTTTCCATATCGTAACATTTTCCAGGAATTATTTATACTAACAGGCACTATTAACGCCGATGGTATTTTTTTAAATAAAATCTCTAAGCCTTTTCTTTGAAACGGTTTTACCGTGCCATCTTTACTACGTGTGCCTTCTGGAAAAATAACAGCAGCATAGTTGTTTTCTTCAATAAACTCGCCAAATTTCATTAGCGCTGGTAGGGATTGTCTTGGGTTTTTTCTGTCTATTAACGCGGCACCACCATGGCGTAAGTTATACGATACACTTGGTATGCCTTTACCTAATTCTATTTTGCTAATAAACTTGGGGTTTCGTTTACGCATATACCAAGTTAAAGGATAAATGTCGTGTAAACTTTGGTGGTTGGCAACAATAATTAATGGGCGGTTAGGCTCTATATTGTGCTCGTTTATAAACGAAAAACGAGTACCTAAAATATTGGCACATCGCATTAAACAAAATTGAAGTATATAAACGCTTTGTTGGTGTGTTTTTTTTCCAAAAACATTAAAACAAAACCACTGTATTGGATGAAACACAAGCAGTGTTAATCCAAAAAATAAATAGTAGATAACCGATAATGGATAGGACAATAGTTTTAACATGCCCCAAAAATAATAAACTATGTTTTAGTACACAGCAACGCAAGCATTATTTTCGCAACTTACCGTAGTTGGTGGTATAGCAACGGCACAATCAGACACGATGCCCCATAATTCATTATAAAGCGATTCTTTTCTGTTGTAATTTTCAACCAGCTCTTCAAGTGTTTCAGTATCAATAGATGTAGAGTAAATTAAATAGCTCCAAGGGCCACCACAAGGCTTGCTGCCAAAGGCAATATATGTACATTCAAAACCATCTCCGCAAGTAGATGTATTGGCTAAATCTTCAATTTCAGATTTTAAATCTTTCAATTGTAATTCCTCATCTATTTGCGATAAACCAGTGTCTTCATTACATTGTGTAGAAAATAATAACAAACAAAACGTAACTAAAACAAGTATTGAAAATGGCTTTTTCATCTTTTTGTAATTTATTTAAAAGATGTTAAAATTTAAAAATGGTTGCGTGTAAAACTATAAAAACCACGACTAAATCGTGGTTTTTATATTTTTCTCGGCTAATCTCTCTTTGTTTTTAAAGAGCGATAAAGCACGAGGTCTTTTTAACAATGATCGTTGTAAGCATCAACAAGGTTTTCTGCAATTAATTCTGCAGGACGACCTTCAATGTGGTGACGCTCTAACATGTGCACCAATTCGCCATCTTTAAACAACGCCATACAAGGTGAACTTGGAGGAAACGGAACCATATGGCCACGAGCTGCATCAACAGCCTCTTTATCAACACCTGCAAAAACCGTTACAATATGGTCTGGTTTTTTAGCATTCTCTAAACTCTTTCTAGCACCTGGACGCGCATTTGCTGCTGCACAACCACAAACCGAATTTACAACCACTAATGTTGTTCCTTCTTTAGCTAAGGCAGCATCAACAGCCTCGGCAGTATGTAATTCTTCAAAACCTACTTTGGTTAAATCCTCACGCATTGGTTTTACTAATTCTGCTGGATACATATTTTTAAATTTTTTATTTGATAATTAATATTTGTGCAAAGTTAATCAAAAATCGTGCAATTAGGCTTTGGGCGTTCCCTTAAAACGCTTATGGCGTTATAAGGTCAGGCTATCCACTATATCTTTTTTGTGTTTAATGCCTTTAGTTTTACAATCAAGTTATTAGGCTATAATAAATTAACACCTGTAAATAAGCTTAACAGTTCACAAAAAAGGATACCGTTTCTATCCTTAACGCGTTAGAAATGTAACAAAACAACCAAATATTCGACTAACAATGTTATATTTAGGTCGTATTAAAAATAAAATAATTACATGAGTTTTTCAAAATGGATAGGCGCCTCAATAGGCTGGTCTTTTGGTGGTCCCATTGGGGCAATAATAGGTTTAGCTTTAGGCAGTGTTGTAGATGCTATGGCCGATGGAAATGGCGGTTCGCTTTTAGGAGATAGACAAACCAAAACCCAAGGTCGAACTACCTACAGAACGCAACCTAGGCAGCGGCCACAAACCCAATCGGGCGATTTTGAAGTAAGTTTACTCATTTTAGCTTCGGTAATTATAAAAGCCGATGGTAAACAAGACCAAAACGAGTTAGATTTTGTGCGTCAGCAGTTTTTAAATATGTACGGCAAGGAGCGTGCAAACCAAGCCTTTAAGCTATTTAAAAATATAAATAATCAAAACGTTTCGCTTAGGCCAGTATGTTTGCAAATTCGCCAAATGATGGATCATCCATCGCGTTTACAACTTATGCACTTTCTATTTGGAATTGCAAAATCCGATGGCGCAGTAACCGAAGATGAGGTTAAGCTAATTTATACCATAGCCGGCTATTTAGGTATTAGTTCTAGAGATTATGAAAGTATTAAAGCCATGTTTTATAACAGTAGCGATAATGCGTATAAAGTTCTAGAAATTGCTAAAAGCGCTACGGTTGATGAGATTAAAAAAGCCTACCGAAAAATGGCTAAAAAATACCATCCAGATAAAGTAATCCATTTAGGTAAGGAGCACCAAAAAGGTGCCGAAGAAAAATTTAGACAGGTTCAAGCTGCCTACGAGCAAATCCAAAAGGAGCGTGGATTCTAAAATTCCTGCGCAGGCAGGAATCTTGTTTAATTAGTTTAAAAAGAAGCTGGTAGCAATAACTGCTACAATTAATATTGCTAAAACAATAGCTACAAAAGTGGTTGTTTTCTTTGTGGTTGCATCTTTTTGTAAAATATAGTTTCCTTTATCATCGTCAGTTTCTTTTATAAATTCAAAATTTTCTTTTTCTTTTTTCATCTTTTTATATATTTAAAATTAATGTGTTATTTATTTACTATCAACGCATGAATAACACCTGGCAACCAACCTAAAATAGTTAGTAAAATGCTTATTAGTAATGTGGTTCCAATACCGTGTTTCATAGCAACAGCTACAGGTGGTAATAAAATGCTTAATACAATAGTTAAAATAGACATGTTTGTATGTTTTTATGTTCAATACAAAGCTACTGTAAGAAAATAGTAAAGATTAGTGTATATCATTTAGATGTTAACTCAAATAAAAAGTTATATGTCGATATAATTTAAAACTTGACTTAATATTTTTATAATTAGAGATTAAATAAATAAATTGCAGTACAACGTTTTAATCTACCTAATTTTTAATAATGAAGAATATCTTTGAAACTAAGGAAACCCAAGCTGTAATTAATAGAATTAACAGCCTTTCGCCAACAGCACAACCTTTGTGGGGTAAAATGAGTGTGGACCAAATGTTAGCACATTGTAACGTGACTTACGAAATGACCTTCGAAGATATACACCCAAAACCAAAAGGGTTTACTAAATTAATGCTTAAATTATTTGTAAAAAACATCGTGGTGGGTGATAAGCCTTATAAAAGGAATAGTCGTACAGCACCACAATTTGTAATATCAGATACTAAGAATTTTGTTGAAGAAAAAGCGCGTTTAACAGATTACTTATGGAAAGCACAAGGTTTAGGCGAGCAGCATTTTAGTGGTAAAGAATCGCACTCTTTTGGGCTTTTATCTACTCAAGAATGGAACAATATGTTTTATAAACATTTAGACCATCATTTAAATCAATTTGGAGTGTAATTAAAAAATATAAAAAAAAACCAGCTAATCATTATTAAATGAATAACTGGTTTGTAAATTATTATGTTTAGAAATCTATTTGCTTACGTAGGTTTTGCTGTCTTCTCCTTTTTCAAATATCATTACTAATTTTTTATTCTCGTCATAATATAAAGCTGCCATTTTCCAGCCTTCACTTTGTGTAGATTCTATTAAACACTTGCGTACATCTGGATTGTTTAAATTAAAACTCGAGTTAATACGGTCGTTTGCTTGTGCGTCTATGGTAACCAAAAGTATTATGGCTACAAATAGTACTTGTAATTTGTTCTTCATTTAGGGTATATTTTTAATAATTAAAAATGCAAGATTATAGCATCCTTTATTAACTATTAAAAATAATAGATAAGGGGTTTAAATATTCGTTTTGTTTACTCGAAAATAATTGTAGAATTTGTTTTACTAACCAATAAATTTATGGTTCTACCTAAAATTAAAGCTCTATTGTCTTTGTCGTGTCCTGCCGGCATGTTAAAAGCAATAGGAAAGCTGTAATCGGCTAGAGCATCAAGTATAAGTTGTTCAACCGATGTTCCCCATAATGTTGTGTTGGTTCGCATTTTACTCATGCCGCCAACAATTACGCCCTTACAATTATCAAAATAGCCAGCACGTTTTAAACTTTGTAGCATCCGGTCTATGTGGTATTTATACTCGCCAATCTCCTCAATAAATAAAATTTTACCATCGGTATTAATACTAGTGTCCGAGCCTAACATTGTGTGTAATAAGGTAAGGTTTCCGCCTACTAATTGCCCCGAAGTTTGTCCCGTTTTATTATAGGTAGAGCCTTCTAAAGTATACGTTAAAGGAGCTCCAAAAAGGGCATTTTTAAACGTATTAATACTAGCTTCAATTTCTAATTCATCCTTTGGTAGGCTCACGCACATTATGGCGTGCAAGCTCTCAACACCTTGGTTGTGTATTTGGCTATGAAGTGCTGTAATATCAGAATATCCAATAAGCCATTTAGGGTGTTTATTAAATAGTTCAAAATTCAACTTATCTAAAATTCTAACTGTGCCGTAGCCACCACGAGCGCACCAAATCGCACTAATTTTAGGATCATCCATTGCTTTTTGTAAATCTTCGCAACGCTCATCGTCCGTTCCAGCAAAATGATTTTCGGCATTAAACACATGTTTTCCAACTACCGAGTGCAAGCCCCAGCGTTTTAAAAGGTCTTGCGCTTGCTTAATTTCGTCTTCTCTATTTTTTAAAATTCCAGAAGGCGCTACAATAGCAACAGTGTCGCCTGCCTTTAAGTATGGTGGTTGTTTCAAAGTCGTGTTTGGTTTATCTGTTCCTTTGTTTTGGGCGTTACTAAGTTGTATTCCGAAGAAAATAGCAAAGCAAAACAAGTATAAAGTTTGAAAATTTCTTAGCATAAGGTAAAAGTACATTTTTTTTTACACGTTTAAAATTTATAAATACTCGTTTTATATGGATTTCAAATTGTGTACTTTTGCGGCTCAAATAAAGACATTACAATGCCGAAAAGATATACCATTACAACTGCACTTCCTTATACTAACGGTCCTATTCATATTGGGCATTTAGCAGGCGTGTACGTGCCAGCCGATATTTACGCACGTTATTTGCGTTTAACAGGAAACGACGTTTTACTTATTGGAGGAAGCGACGAGCATGGTGTGCCTATTACCATAAAAGCTAAAAACGAAGGGGTTACGCCTCAAGATATTGTAGATAAATACCATGCAATAATTAAAAAATCGTTTGAAGATTTCGGGATTACCTACGATAATTACTCGCGTACCTCGGCTCCAATTCATCATGATACAGCTTCAGAGTTTTTTAAGACTTTAGATGCAAAAGGTGAATTTATTGAGGAAACTTCAGAGCAATTATACGATGCCGAGGCCAATCAATTTTTAGCCGATCGTTTTGTAATAGGAACTTGTCCTAAATGTGGTAATGAAGAAAGCTATGGCGACCAATGTGAAAACTGCGGAACAAGTCATAATGCAACCGATTTAATAAACCCTAAATCGGCCATTACAGGAAATTTGCCTACTTTAAAACAAACCAAACACTGGTTTTTACCTTTAGATAAGCACGAGGCATTTTTAAAAGAATGGATTTTAGAAGGGCATAAAAAAGATTGGAAATCTAACGTTTACGGGCAATGTAAATCTTGGATAGACGATGGTTTACGTCCTAGAGCGGTAACTAGAGATTTAGATTGGGGTATTCCGGTACCAGCAGAAGGGGGCGAAGGTAAAGTACTTTACGTTTGGTTTGATGCGCCTATTGGTTATATATCATCTACCAAAGAATGGGCGCAACGCGAAGGGAAAGATTGGGAACCGTATTGGAAAGATAAAGACACCAAATTAGTGCATTTTATTGGTAAAGATAATATCGTGTTCCACTGTATTATTTTTCCAGCCATGTTAAAGGCCGAAGGCAGTTTTATTTTACCAGATAACGTGCCTGCAAACGAATTTTTAAATTTAGAAGGCAATAAATTGTCTACCTCTAAAAATTGGGCCGTTTGGTTACATGAGTATTTAGAAGAATTTCCTGGGCAACAAGATGTTTTGCGTTATGCTTTAAATGCTAATGCGCCAGAAACCAAGGATAACGATTTTACTTGGAAAGATTTTCAAGCTAGAAACAATAACGAGTTGGTAGCCATTTTTGGTAATTTTATTAACCGTGTTGTGGTATTAACCAATAAATATTACGAAGGTGTTGTGCCAACTCCGGCCGATTTTACAGATGTTGATACAGAAACTTTAGCAGCCATTAAAGCATATCCAGATGTTATAGCAAGTTCTATTGAACGTTACCGTTTTAGAGAGGCTGGTCAAGAATTAATGAATTTAGCACGACTAGGAAATAAATATTTAGCCGATGCCGAACCTTGGAAAATGATTAAAGTAGACGAAGCGCGTACAAAAACAATTATGTATGTAGCTTTGCAAATAGCATCTGCTTTAGCAACCTTAAGCGAACCGTTTTTACCGTTTACATCAACAAAGTTAAAAGGTATTCTTAAAGTTAGTTCAGGTGATTCGACACAGGAGAATCGTATCGAGAACACTTGGAACGAAATAAATACAAAAGACGTATTACTTCCAGCAGGACATAAAATAGGAGAAGCAGAATTGTTATTCTCTAAAATTGAAGATAAAACCATTCAATTCCAATTGGATAAATTAGAAGCTAGTAAAAAAGCTAACGAAATAGCCAATGCTAAAACAGAGCCTCAAAAGGATACTATTACTTTTGAAGATTTTACAAAACTAGATATTCGTGTGGGTACTATTTTAGAAGCCGAAAAAATGCCAAAAACTAAAAAGCTTTTAAAGTTAAAAGTAGATACTGGTATAGACACAAGAACCATTGTTTCTGGTATTGCTGAAAGTTTTACAGCAGAAGAAGTGGTTGGTAAACGTGTAACTGTATTAGTAAACTTAGCACCAAGAGCTTTACGAGGTGTAGAAAGTCAGGGTATGATTTTAATGACTGAAACTCCCGATGGTAAATTGGTGTTTGTAAATCCAGACGATACTAGTGTTAGTAATGGGTTGCAGGTGAGTTAAAAATATCTTTATGAGGTACCTATGTTTTTTATTGACTTTTGCTTTTTTGCATAATTATTCATGCTTGAGTCAAGAAAGTGTGTTGAATTTTAAAGTAAATCAGGAATCTAAGCAAATAAAAAAACGAACATATTCTTTTTCTAATGCTGTAAATAATGATTTAGCCATTCTTGTTAGGGAGCGGAAAAATAGTTTTGCTTTTTTGTTTGATGAAAACTTTCAAGTTAAGTCTAAATTCGATTTTGTTTACAAAAAGAAGAGTAAGTACAATGTTGTTTTAGGTGAAACAATTTTAGGTTCTCAATATAGTCTATTATACTCCAACTCAATAAAAAATAGGTTTTGTGTTTTTACAGTCGATTTTGATTCAAAGTCAAGTATTTTGAAGGAATTAAAAATCGATTTCCAAAATGATAGATATCTTAAAACTATTTCTCATAAGAATATATTATATGTGTTAAGTACTTCAAACAAGGATGATGAAATAATTATTAGAAAATTGAATGCCGATTATGAATTTGAAATCATTAAAAGTCATACTTTAAAACTAGAAAAAAATCAAAAGCTTTATACTCAAGATTTTTTGAGCAATGGCTTTTGGGCAACTATTAAGCCTAATGTTGTAAAAATAGATAATAGAATTCCAAACGCTATTGAACAAGTATCTAAAGAGAATAAAATTTATGTTCAGAACGATAACTTATATTTAACATTCGATAATTCTACAGAGTTTACGGTAGTTTATAGTATTAATTTAGTCAATTTTTCAATCGAAAAAAAGAAATACAATTATCCAAAAGGAAAGATTGATGAATTTAAAAAGTTTAATTCCTATTTCTTTGATAATAAATTATTTCAAATTGCAAGCTCCAATAAAGAAATGATTTTTGAGGTAAAAAGCTTGGAGAATGAGGTTTTAAAATCTTATTATTTTAATAAAGAAACACCAATAGATATTAAAAACTCTCCCATTATTCAAGATGGTAACACAGCTTTACCTTTTGTTACTAAAAGAGAATTTGAGGAAACATCTAAATTTTTACGTAAAATTTCTTCTGGTAATTTGGGAGTAAGTGTTTACAAAAAAGATGATGCGTATCATTTTACAATTGGCGGGGTTAAGGACGTTAGTTATTCAATGGGAGCTCCAATGATAATGTCTGGTCCAACACCAATTACTATTAATAACCAAGTACATTATATGCCTTCGCCTAATCCTGTTTTTTCTAGTTATCAATCATACGCAGGGACAAAGTCAACTTATTTTAACACGAAGCTAGATTTGGATTTTAACTATCTAAAAGGAGAAGTAGATGATAATGTTTTCGAAAAAATAAAAAACTATTCTGAAAGTTTAAAACATATATCGGGAGAGGATGTTTTCTTTCATAAAGATCAATTGTTATTTAGTTATTTTAACATGAAAAACGCAGAATTTAATCTGGTTAAATTTTAAATCCAACTTTATTTTTTATTTCAGGGTTATAAAACCAACACACCCATATTTCTCGTATGTATTACCAAACGCATCAATAATTTTATTGAATGCATCAAGCCACCGTATGGCTAATTATTAATTTTGAAACCAAATAAAATAACACTTATGAAAAATATGAAAAACCTATTATTTATACTCTGCACGGTATGTTTAATGTCTTGCGGAACATCAAAAACAGTAAGAACATCTAAAAAAGTTATTAAAGGCGATTGGACGTTAACTAACATTACTTACAGCAAACCAGGAACCTATAATGTTACGCTTTTAAATGATGCATCAAAGGAATGTTTTGAAAATAGTACATGGAGTTTTATACCAAATAACAATACAGGTATGTACGCTATTAATGGAATAGCCTGCGATACAGGAAACAGAAATTTTGTGTTTACAATAAACGAAGTTGATGAAGCTACAGGTTTGTATAATTTTCTTTTAAAACCAACCAACGAAAAAGGTAAATCTGAAACAAATCAAGGTTTTAAATTAAATCTTACTGCCTTATCCGAAACCGATATGCAATGGCAACAAACCGTTTCTGTTGATGGAGCTCCTTTTGTTATCAGCATGAATTTTTCTAAACTATAATTTTTACTGAGCTAAGTATATTAAAAATTAATTTTATCTAATTATAATTACAACACATATGAAAACATATATCAAAAAAACAACAATAGTACTTTTTAGCATTATGATGGCTATAAGTTTTACAAACTGTAAATCGGTACAAAACGCAAATAACAAACAAAAAGGAGGCGTAATAGGAGCCACTGGCGGTGCGCTTTTAGGAGCTATTATTGGTAACAATGTTGGTAAAGGTGGTAACGGCGAGTTAGGTGCTGTTATTGGTGGTGTTATTGGCGGTGGCGCAGGTGTGCTTATTGGAAATAAAATGGATAAGCAGGCGCAAAAAATTGAAGAAGAAATTCCAGGTGCACAGGTAGAACGTGTAGACGATGGTATTGTGGTGACTTTCGACGAAACTAGTGGTGTATATTTCGATACGGCTAAATTCAATGTTAATGGCGCATCTCAAGAAACCTTAAATAAATTAGCTGCAGTATTTAAAGAATATCCAGATACTAATATTTTAGTGGTTGGACATACAGATAGTGTAGGTGGAGAAGAGTCTAACATGACGTTATCTAAAAACAGAGCTTATGCAGTAACCAATTATTTAACTGGTAAAGGGTTAAGCAGCTCAAGATTTACAACAAATTGGTTTGGAGAAAGCCAACCAATGCACGATAATGCAACGGCCGAAGGACGTGCTAAAAACCGTAGAGTAAACGTTGCCATTGTGCCTAACGAAAAAATGATTGAAGAAGCAAAGCAGGATACTCAAAACTAATAAATAGTAAAATATCCCCAAATTGATCTCAAGAGGTCTAGCCATTACGGTTAGGCCTTTTGTTTTATATTTTATTAAAGTTTTGTAATGTTTCCGTTTTAAAAAAGACTCACTATCTATGATGCAAACATTCACAGAATTTTCAACCAATGCCATCTTAAAAATAGGAGATCAGGAGCTTCTTGCGCCTTACAAAAAAGCCACTCAGCCACATTTATACACGTTTATTAGAACCAATAATTCTAGAGCTCAAATCGTGGTAGATAGCATTCCATATACCATCGAGCCAAACAGTATTTTAGCATTAACCGTTGTACAATATTTTCAATTTGTATCAGGTACAGATTTGGTGGTATATCAATTTAATCCTGAGTTTTATTGCATAAAAGACCACGACCAAGAAGTAAGTTGTGCAGGCTTATTGTTTTTTGGTAATGTGCACATTCCAATCATGGAATTAAGCCTAGAAGAAAGCCGAAAGTTCAACACACTGCACGATGTGTTTTTAGACGAGTTCGAAACTAAAGATACCATTCAAGCCGAAATGCTACGCATGCTCATGGCGCGTTTCATTATAATAAGCACGCGATTGCTAAAGGCCAAAGAAGGCTTTGTAGAAACGGCTACAAATGCTAAAATAGATTTATTACGCGAGTTTAATATTTTGGTCGAAGCGCATTTTAAAACCGAGCATAACGTAGCTTTTTACGCCAGTAAATTATTTAAATCGCCAAAAACATTATCAAATACCTTTGCTAAATTAAACACAAGTCCGCTAAAACTTATCCACGAGCGTATCGTGCTCGAAACTAAACGCCTATTAATCTACACCGATAAAACAGCAAAAGAAATAGCCTACGAAGTTGGATTTGAAGACGCCTCGCATTTAAGCCGTTTATTCAAAAAGCAAACCCAATTATCACCTTCCGAATTCAAAAAACAGCTTCAAAAAGCATCTTAAGTTTTATTTGGGCGCTACCCAAGGGTCGGGCTTTCCGCTAAATCTTTTTTTGCCATAGGCGAAAACAAAAAAAGGATGTCGCTACAATCCCTAGCGCAATCATCCGCCAAGGTCATAATATAACCTAAAGCAGTATTATCTGTAAATAACCTGCCCAAAAAATCTCTGCAATCAAATAATTCTGTATAAAACAGTAGTTAGGGAAAAATCGACAAGTCCTAAGGCAATCTAGCCATTTTGTAACACGTATTCCTAATATACCTTTGTACCGAACAATTAAAACAACAACGTCATGAATTTAAAACACATATCAATATTCAACTTAATTGAAATATTTAAAGGCAAAAGAAAAGAAGTAACCCATACAATCTCACCAAAAACACATTGCGAGCAAAATCACCTTTCAGATTTTTATTGCGATGCAGAGAGACCTTATATCGCTTAGTAGTTTGACGATTTAACTTAATAAAGGAAAAATCGACAAGCTAAAAGGAAGTCTTTACATGGTAAGCACTTTATAACTGTTGCACCTTTGTACCAAGAAAAATAAATAACAATATTTAAAACAAAAAATAAAATTATGAGCACATTTAATGTACCAACAAGAGACCAAGTAAGTGAAAATAACCAAGCTATTTTCGATAACCTAAACAAAGCTTTAGGTTTTGTACCAAACTTATATGCAACATACGCTAATAGCGACACAGCATTAGAGAATTATTTAAATTTTGCCAATGCAAAAACATCATTATCGACAAAAGAAAAAGAGGTAGTAAATCTAGCGGTAAGTCAAGTAAACGATTGTATTTATTGTTTATCTGCACACACAGCTATCGGGAAAATGAATGGTTTTTCCGATGATCAAATTTTAGAATTAAGAGCAGGACGTGCATCTTTCGATAATAAATTAGATGCCTTAGCAAAATTAGCTAAAAACGTTACCGAAAACCGTGGAAAAACCGATGCTAATGTTTTAGAAAACTTCTTTAACGCCGGATACACAAAAGGGAATTTAATAGATACTATTTCTTTAGTAGGCGATAAAACAATATCTAATTACATACACAGTACAACACAAGTACCAGTAGATTTTCCTGTAGCGCAACCCTTAGAAGTAGCAGCCGTATAAATAAATTTAATAAAACCTTGTAGGTATAAAATTCAAATAATTAAATCATAAAATTTCTCATTTAACGAGAACACAAAAACAATTAAAACATGAAAAAAGTAGTATCAATTTTAGTAATCGTATTAGCATTTACATTCAATTCAAATGCACAAGATAAAATGATGGACAAAGCTGTTGTTAAAACTATTGCATTAGAACAAACTCCAGGTGAGTTTACCGAAAAAGGTTTAACAGTTAGCCCAGGAACCTATGTGTTTGAAATTTCAAATAATCATGCAGCAGAAAAAGTAGGTTTGGTACTTGTTAAAAAAGGAGACGATGCCAGCAAACCAGAAAATCATATTAAAACTGCTTATGTTACAACAGCAGTAGCTGATGGTAAAACCGAAAAATCGAACCCAACAACATTGGCCGCTGGAGAATATGTGTATTTCTGCCCATTAAACCCAACGCCACAATACACATTGACGGTTCAGTAGTATTTAGTATTATTAATAGCATTAAAGGTTATTCTGTAAAAAGAATAACCTTTTTTTGTTGCGGTATTTTGAAAGCCACAAAGTAAATGTGTAACTTTACATAAACACGAAATATTATGTTATCAAAAACCATAGAAAACGCATTAAATAATCAAATAAAAATAGAGGCAGAATCGTCTCAAATTTATTTAGCTATGGCATGTTGGGCAGAAGTTAAAGGTCTAGAAGGTGTAGCCAATTTTATGTATGCACAATCTGATGAAGAACGCGAACACATGTTAAAACTTGTAAAGTTTGTAAACGAACGTGGTGGACACGCTAAAATTTCAGCGTTATCAGCTCCAAACGTTACTTTTAAGTCTATTAAAGAAATGTTCGAAAAATTATTTGAGCACGAGGTGTTTGTGTCAGATAGTATTAACGAATTGGTACACATTAGTCTTCAAGAAAAGGATTATGCAACACATAACTTCTTGCAGTGGTATGTTGCCGAACAAATAGAAGAAGAAGCCGTAGCACGAACTATTTTAGATAAAATAAATATGATTGGCGACGATAAAGGCGGACTGTATTTATTTGATAGAGATATTGAAAATTTAACAGTTACAACTGCTGCTTCTAACGCGCCAGAGTAAATTTTAACATTTAAGCTTATTTAGATTTAATTAAAATAACTTATTTTTGCCCTCATTATTAGAATAGTAGATTCTGTCGTGGGGAATAAAAAGAAAAAAAAGGCAATTAAAAAATTACAAAAATTAGGAATAGAACTTCCTGAAAAAGTAAAAACAAGTTGCTGTAAAAAATTTAAAAAAGGAGAAAACAAGCGTTGTAAAAAATGCCCGTGTTTCGATTTACTTAAAAAAGTGGCTTAATTTTAAAGCTTTCAATTTTCTGTTATTGTAAGGGACATGGCATTGTTTTTGTGCCTGTTTTTAGTATAACCATATACTGTGAAACATACACTAACTACGCTTCTTTTCTTCGTTTTTTTATCATTTAACTTGGTTGCTCAAGAAAACAGCTTTTTATCTGTAAAAGTTGTAGATAGTATATCCAACATACCCGTAAGTTTTGCAACCATTAGAATCGCTAAAACCTCCAGAGGTTTAATTGCCGATGAAGCTGGTAATTTTAGATTGCCCCAAGACATCCAAACGCAACATGATAGCTTATTAATATCTGCCATTGGTTTTAAAACCAAATATGTAAATCTTAATGTTTTTGATAATGCGGTTCTCAATATTGTAAAAATAGCACCCAAAGTTGAGGTTTTAGAAACGATAACCATTACAAAAAACATAGCAAAAAAGGAAGGTCGAATTTTAACTGCCAATCAAATTGTAAATAACGCAGTGCAGAATATTAAAATTAATTACGCCGTAAATCCTTTTTCATATTTAGCATACTATCGAGATTATCAGGTTTTCGAAAATCAATACTTTAATTTAAATGAAGGTCTTATTGAGGTTTTCGATGCTGGCTTTAAAACCAACCAATTCTTAAATAAAGAAAATAAAACAGCTCTTTATTCGTATGCTTTAAATACCGATTTTAAACAAAGCGAAAGGTTCTCTGTGCCTTATGATAATAAGTCTTCTAAATATATTGAGAACGCAAACATAATAGCTATGGGCGGAAATGAGTTGAGCATATTGCAACTGCATGATCCTATTAGAAATCACGACATTAAAAATCTTGCTTTTATTTACAATTTGGAAACCGATTTTATGAAAAATCATGATTTTGAGCTACTAAGAACTACTTTTCTAAACGACAAACCCATTTATGAAATTGGTATAATCAAGAAATTCAAAATAAACAGTGAGCTTTCTAAAAGGAAAAACAAGAAATTACAAGAACGCTTCAAGGTTCAGGGTACTATTTATATATCCAAAGGTAATTTTGAGATTCATAAAATAAAGTATGCCGTTTTTGAAGGGGAAGCAAAAAACTGCAAATACGCCATTAATTTAGAGTATACGCCCAAAAATAATGTCATGTATTTAAATTACCTTTCTTTTAATAATGCCTTTAAAGTTTTGGACGAAACAAGCTTTAAAACAACTGCGGTGTATTTAAAAGATTCGGTAGATGTTGTTCATGTCGATTTTAATAATCCCGTTAATCCGAGTACACTAAAAAAGAGAAACTTTAAACTGTATTACACGAATATTTTTCTTCCTATAAAATCTATAGAATTAGTGGGTAGCAAGTCCATTAAAATACATTTAAAAGCCAATACATTTAAAAAATATGCTATTTTGGATGGTGCTCAAATCACGCTATATCCCAAAAACATTCTCGATACTGCAAATAAAGTATTAAATAAGCCGCTTTTTTTTAATGTTAACCAGTTTAGGGAAGTTTTTGTTCAAGAAGTTTTTTCAAATAAAAAACCAGATTTAGGTTTGCAATATGTTAATAAATCCCAGCCATTATCTCAAAGTCATTTAAATAAATTTGATGATAGTTTAAAGTATTGGTTAAACACACCACTAAAGAAAACAAAGCAATAAAACAGTTGCAAACGTCCATGAAACAGGATAAATTTCAATAAGGTATAAACTAGCGCTGTAATACATTTAATTTTTTTAGATTTGGTTTAAAATTAGAGCTTCATACTAGCATGATAAAATATATAATTGGCCAAACCCGACTTCCAGAGCAATCGGTAAAAAACACCATCGCATTATTAAATGAGGACTGTACCATTCCGTTCATATCAAGATATCGAAAAGAGCGCACAGGAAACTTAGATGAAGTTCAAATTGGCGATATTGTTAAATATAAAGAGGGATTTGAGGCTCTAGAAAAGCGTAAAAAAGCCATTTTAAAAGCCTTACAAGAGCAAGACGTTTTAACGCCGGAATTAAAACAAAAAATTGAAGCTACTCAAGATTTAGTAACGCTAGAAGATTTATACTTACCCTATAAAAAAAGCCGAAAAACTAAAGCGGAAAAAGCACGACAGCTAGGTTTAGAGCCTTTGGCCAAAATTATTATGAGCCAAAATGCAAACGATGTGGAGTCTATTGCCTTTAAATATATAAAAGGAGATGTGGCATCGGTTGAAGATGCTCTAGAAGGCGCACGACATATTATTGCCGAATGGATTAACGAGCGTACCGATCTTCGTAATAACATACGCCGACAGTTAGAGCGTTTCGCTATGATTTCCACGAAAGTGATAAAAACAAAAGCCAACGATGAAAACGCTCAGAAATTCAGAGATTACTTCGATTGGGAAGAAAATTTAAGCCGAATTCCTTCGCACCGTCTGTTAGCAATTTTACGAGCCGAAAAAGAAGGTTTTATTCGGGTAAAAATAGAAATTGACAACGATCGTGCTTTAGATAATATCGAGCGCCGTATTATTAAAAGTAATAACGCTTGCGCGGAAGAAATAGAAGCTGCTATAAAAGATGCTTACAAGCGCTTGTTGCTACCATCGTTAAGTAGTGAAGCGCTTCAAATTGCTAAAGATAAAGCCGATGAGTCTGCCATAAGTGTATTTGCTAAAAACTTAAAACAATTGTTGTTAGGCTCGCCATTAGGCGAAAAACGTGTTTTAGCTATCGATCCGGGATTTAGAACAGGCTGTAAAGTAGTGTGTTTAGATGCACAAGGACAATTAAAATACAACGAAACTATTTATCCGCATCCACCAAAAAGCGATAGTGTTGGTGCCATGAAAAAAATAAGTTCGCTTTGCGATGCCTATAAAATTGAAGCCATAGCGATTGGAAACGGAACCGCATCGCGAGAAACCGAAGCCTTAATTAGAAAAGTACATTTTAAAAATGATGTGCAGGTGTTTGTAGTTAGCGAAGCAGGAGCCAGTATTTATTCGGCATCAAAAATAGCAAGAGAGGAATTTCCAGATTACGATGTTACGGTTCGTGGATCGGTTTCTATTGGGCGCCGTTTGCAAGATCCATTAGCCGAATTGGTTAAAATCGATGCCAAATCCATAGGCGTTGGGCAATATCAACACGATGTAGACCAAACTAAGCTTCAAAAACAATTGGATGTTGTTGTAGAAAACTGTGTAAACGCTGTTGGTGTAAATATTAACACAGCAAGTAAACCTTTGTTAAGTTCGGTATCTGGAATTGGACCAAAACTAGCCGAAAATATTTTTAATTACAGAAACGAAAATGGTGTGTTTACCTCAAGAAACGATATAAAAAAAGTACCGCGTTTAGGCGGGAAAGCTTTCGAGCAAGGTGCTGCCTTTTTACGAATTAAGGATGCTAAAAATCCGTTAGACGATTCTGCTGTACACCCAGAAAGTTATGGGTTAGTCACAAAAATGGCGAAAGACTTAGGAAAATCTGTTCAAGATTTAATAGGCAATAAAGAAATACTTCAAAAAATAAATTTAAAACAATATTGCACAGATTCTGTTGGCTTACTAACGCTCGAAGATATTATAAAAGAGCTTGAAAAACCAGGATTAGATATTCGTGAGCAAGCTAAAGTATTTGCCTTTAATCAAAACATTAAAACCATAACCGATTTACGCGAAGGGCAGTTGCTACCTGGTATTGTTAATAATATTACCAATTTTGGCTGTTTTGTAGATGTGGGAATTAAGGAAAGCGGACTTATTCATGTTTCAAACCTATCAGATAGTTTTGTAAAAGATGTAAATGAACATGTTAGTTTACATCAACAAATTATAGTAAAAGTGCTAGAGGTTGATGTTCCGCGAAAGCGTATTCAATTAAAATTACATAAATAAAAGCATTAACCTGTTTTAGATTAATGCTTTTATTAAGAGAATTTATGATGCTTTTTTTAAAGCTTCGGGGTTCTGTAGTTTGGTAGAAATTAAGTCTTTCCAGTTTTTAACTCTGTTCATTTCGTAATTTTCCATGTACATGTCATCGGTGTCGAAAAAATTAATAACCAAATCTTTTTTATTAGCCAATTTATAAGTTAGTCTTAAGTCTAATCGAATTAATTGGTTCATTTTGTTTTTATCCGATTTGTAATTGGTAACCAATTCGCAACTTTTAATTTCCGATAATGCTACGTTTTCATGCTGTTTATCTTCAGCTTTTAAATGAATGTAAGTGAGTGTGGTGTTATCTTCAGTAATACCAATAAACTTGTTATTCCAAACTTCTTTATAGCCGTATTTTAAATTATTTTGTTTTGTTAATTTCTCTACTTCTTTTTTAGTACTCGTATTTAAGCCTTTTAAAACAAATATTAAAAAAGGAATGATAACGCTTAAAGTTACTAGTATGGCTAGTAATGTGAATGATATTTTCATGGTTGTAAATTTTATGATTTAATGTATAATAAATCAACCCCAAGCCTAAAATATAAGCCTAGTGTTGCCAAAGTTTTAATAAAAAAAATGGCGTTTACGTAAATGAATGGTGTGGGAAAATAATTTGCCTTATTGGTAAGCTAATACTAATAAGTTTACATGCTTTTTGATACACCAAGTAATTTTCTTGCTGCTCTTTACACACCTTATTTTTTAAATATAAATTTTTAAAAAATGAGACTTGGTCCTCTTTAAAGGAATTTACTGTAAAATCTAGATACGAGTTTACAATAATGCCTTGGTTGTTTAAGGCGGTGATTTTAAGTACCTTATGCTGGGTTACTGGTGTTTTTTCGGCGTAGTTATTTTGGCTTTCTGTAAAAAAGAAAGTCGACAGACCTATAAAAAGCGTTAAAACGAATTGGTTAAACCTAAACACGGTACTATTATTAATTAATACCCCAAAGGTAAAAGTTTAACTGTTAAGGATATTATAAATTTTTTTAAAAAAACTATGAGCTTATTCGGCCAGCATACTTCTGTTTTTGAAATCTTTTTTCATGACATCAATAGTACTTTTGGTAAGGCGTTTAGTAATAAGACCTTTTACTAACTTTAGTGCATTTCGTATTAGCCACTTTTCTTTAAATCGTTTATTAATTTCCGAGGTAAGAATGTTGTTAATTCTATTTTTTAAAGCAGGTTCAATAGTATTAAAATAGTTGGGTGCCAATTTTGGAAACTCCTCAATGGTATACGAAAATGGATTTGTATTTCCGTTTTCTTTATCTTCTATAAAATTTAAATCTGGAATAATAGGGAAGTAGGTGGCTTCTACACCACTATCGTTAGTGGCTTTGCGTTTAAATATGGCTAAGGCATGGTCACTTAAACCTTCAAACAAGGGGTGTAAATTGTTTTTATCGTGTTCTAGCATAAAGTAGGCTCTAAAAAAATTACGCGCATTATTTCGGCCTAAAAAGAAATCATGCTTTCTAAATTCTATGTCTAAAAAGCCACCAAAACCGCCTAAAGACGCACAAGAAATAGGCGGATGGTTTTTTAGAACTCCAAGATGCTCCCACTTAACAGGAAACACTAAGAGGCGCAAATAATCTTTGTAAAAAGATCCGCTATGTTTTACGCTTACCTGCTCTCTAAGCGTGGTGTAAAGTTTAGGGATAACGCTCCAAATACTTTTTTGGAATAATGTTGGCGAGAAAATATCTTCTACGCCACCAGGTTCGTCTTGGTTATAAAAATTAGGGAAAGGGTCTACCATTATCGTTCCAAACATAGGTAGTTTAGGGTCGTAATTAGGTATTATACTTTCTAAAACTTGAACAACCTCAGAGTATGGTTCGTTGTTAATGGTACCGCCATCAACATCGGTAAAATCGAAATAATTGTCGTTTATTTTTATGTCTATTACCGATTTATCCTTTTCGTCTATCTCAAGATTTCTTAAAATACAGTTTTTTAAATAGGTTGTGCTTAATTGGTCTTTAAAATGTCTGGGTGCTAAACCAATTGGGAACGCGCCAGTAGCTTTGGTACATAGTTTAAGTAAAGCTTTAGAGGCTTCGTTGTATGGGTCGAATTTTAAATAAACATCCTTATCGGCTACCTCATCATATTTCATTTTAAAATGGGCAATTATCATATGCTCACTCATGCGGTGTCCGGGTGTGTATGGAAAATTGGCCGACGATACGTTTCCAAACTTAAACTCAAAAGGCACGCCACGTAAGCTACAAAGGGTAAGTATAATTCTTAAATCTTCAGAAATATAATGTGGTCTTTTTCTTTTATTTTCTTTGGATACTAATTCGTTAAAAACCTTGTCTGCAATCCGATCTATAGGTTTAGAGTTTAATAGCGACGGTATATCATCGCTAGAATCCAAATCTTCGGTGTTCAACATTTTTTCGAAGGTCTTTACCTTATCGTCGTCATCCAAAAGCACCCAACTATCATATAAAATATTACCTGTTTTAAGATTGGTAGGTAATTTTACTGGTGGAGTTTTCGAAAATGTAGAAAGTGCTGTTATCATGCCAACCATTCCACCTGCCGATGCACCACCAAGTGCTTCAATACAAACGTCGTGTAACGGAATTTGCTTCTCGTAAGTCGTTAATGTCTGGTTGTTGCTTAGTTTTTTCCTAATCACAGATTTTTGTTCTTCCCATAATTCTAAAATTTCATAAAGATAATCTATAAATCCCGCAGTGTATGCCCCAGCAGATACTGCACCTGCCATGGTTATGCCTAAATGAAAAGGTTTATTACTCATAATATTATTATTTAAAATTTGCGTTAATAAAATTAAAGGCAATAATAAATTTCACGCCGTTACTGTGTGCTAAATAACAAACAGAGGTTATGGCCTTGGTATGTTCAAGTTTCTGTTTTAAGGTTGAAAAAAATGTCGAATAACGAGTCACTTTCATAGCACATAAATTAAGTGGTTATAAAATTGCTATGCGTCATAAAAACCCTTGTACAAGGAATACTTTATATATAGATTATGACAATAAAACTCTTAGGGTAAGGTGAAAATTATACTATTACGATACAGGTAAATATACAAAAAAACAAGATTAGTTTTACAATTCCTACAAAATTAGGCCCGCTAAAGCCATCTGTTTAATTTCTGTTTTAGTTAAAATCTTAAAATTAGTCGATAAAAAAAGCGCTCAAAATAGAGCGCTTTTTTTATAATATATTTAAATAGATTTATCTATTCATGTTTCTTATTTGGTCGATAAAAGTATCTAAATCCACACCGTTACTCACTAAAGTTAAAGCTTTGTCTGTAATGTATTTTACATTTACAGCGTGAAAACCAAGACCTACAGCAATTTTATTCAAAAGCAAGTGCTCAGGGTCTCCTTTAATATTATCAACATGTACCATACGAACCAAATCATACAAACGCTCTAAACGTAAATCGTAAGAAGCAGGTGGGTTAATAGAATGCGAATTGTAATTCTCTAAAATAGCCTTGTAATCGCCTTCTCCAATTTCTAAACGTTGTGCCAAACGGTCTAAAAACGCTTTTTCTTCCGGCGAAATAACTCCATCAGCCATGGCAACTCGAACTATCGATGCAAAATGACTCTCATTACGCTTCTTAAAACCACTGTCAAATAAATCTGAAAACGACATAATATTTTTTATTTAGTGGTGCAAACCTACATATTTTTTTTAATATTTTGAATTGAAAGTTTACTTTTTTGGGCGTTACCACAAGGGTCGGGCTTTTCCTTGCAAGTCCTCGCTACGTTCCTCCGCTGTGGGCTTTTCAGTACAATCCCTAACGCGGGCGTACAACTATTTAGGAGCCTCATAATTATTTTGGTTAATATAAGGGTTCAATCATGGCAAATCCACTAAAAAATAATTCTAAACCGTATATTTGCACTTCAAAACAAAATTAGGTGAGTAAAACGAGTATCTCTCAAACCTATTTACAGGCTTTGCAAACGCAAAATCTGCAAACTACTATGGCCCAAATTGGGTCTAAAACACATATTAAGGGGCTTGTAGGGTCTTCTTTTTCCTTTGTTATTTCTAGCATTTTTAAAGCAGCCGACAAACCATTTTTATTGGTTTTTAACGACAAAGAAGAAGCCGCTCATTATCTAAACGATTTAGAGCAGTTATTAAGCTCCAAAGATGTGTTGTTTTATCCTGGTAGTTATCGCAGGCCTTACGAAATAGAAGAAACCGATAATGCTAATGTGTTATTACGTGCCGAGGTTTTAAACCGGATAAATTCGCAAAAAAAACCTGCTATAATTGTAACCTATCCCGATGCCCTTTTCGAGCAAGTAGTTACTAGAAAAGAGTTGGAGCGCCATACCTTAAAAGTGGGTGTAAATGATAGTTTATCAATCGACTTTGTAAATGAAATGCTTTTTGAGTATAAGTTTAAACGTGTCGATTTTGTAACCGAACCTGGTGAGTTTTCAGTGCGTGGTGGTATTGTAGATGTGTTTTCATTCTCCAACGATGTGCCATATAGAATTGAGTTTTTTGGCGATGAGGTAGATAGTATTCGAACCTTTGATGTGGAAACGCAATTATCCATCGAGCAAATTAAAAAAATCAACATCATTCCTAATGTGGCTAATAAACTTCTGGAGGAATCCCGCCAGAGTTTCTTAAAATACATTGCTCAAAAAACAGTAGTCTGTTTAAAAAATGCCGATTTACTATTTTCTAGAATCGATGAGTTTTTTGAAAAGGCCGAAGTCGCATATAATAAACTCTCAGGAGAAATAAAACATGCCAAACCTCAAGAGTTATTCTGTAATGCAACCCTATTAAAAAAGCAGTTGCTCGATTTTTCTATTATAGAATTTGGTACGCAAAACGTTTTTTCTAAGGATTTAAGTAATCAAATTGTATTCGATACCACGCCACAACCTGCATTTAACAAGCAATTCAATTTACTTATTGAAGATTTAAATGCCAATCATAATAAAGGGTATACCAATTATATTGCCTGTGTTAGCGAGCAACAAGCCAAACGTTTTCATGATATTTTCGACGATTCTAATCTAGAAGTCGCACCTTATAACACCATAATTTTATCGCTACATCAAGGGTTTATAGATCATGATAGTAAAATTGTTTGCTATACCGATCATCAAATTTTCGAGCGTTACCATAAATTTCAGCTTAAAAACGGTTATGCTAAAAAGCAAGCCATTACGTTAAAAGAGCTTACCAATCTGGATATTGGGGATTATGTAACGCATATCGATCATGGTATTGGGCGTTTTGGCGGGCTTCAAAAAATAGATGTTGAAGGTAAAAAGCAAGAGGCTATTAAATTGGTGTATGGCGAACGCGATGTGCTGTATTTAAGTATTCATTCCTTACATAAAATTACCAAGTTTAATGGTAAAGACGGCAAGCCTCCTAAAGTTTATAAATTAGGAAGTAATGCTTGGAAAACCTTAAAACAAAAAACTAAAGCACGTGTAAAACATGTAGCTTTTAATTTAATAAAATTATACGCTAAACGTAAAACCGAAAAAGGCTATCAATACAATCCAGATAGCTACATGCAACACGAGCTGGAAGCATCTTTTATTTACGAGGACACACCAGACCAAAGTACTGCTACCGCAGATATTAAAGCCGATATGGAAAGCGAACGCCCTATGGATCGCCTAATTTGTGGCGATGTTGGTTTCGGTAAAACAGAAGTTGCCATTCGTGCAGCATTTAAGGCAGTCGATAATGGTAAACAAGTAGCGATTTTAGTGCCAACTACTATTTTGGCGTATCAACATTCTAGATCGTTTGCTAAGCGTTTAAAGGATTTTCCGGTTACTGTCGATTATGTTAACCGTTTTAGAACAGCTAAAGAAAAACGCGAGACTTTAGAAGGTTTAGAGCAAGGAAAAGTCGATATTATTATCGGTACGCATCAACTGGTAAATAAAAACGTAAAGTTTAAAGATTTAGGGCTTTTAATTGTCGATGAAGAGCAAAAGTTTGGGGTTGCCGTAAAAGAAAAACTTAAAACTATTAAGGATAATGTGGATGTGTTAACGCTAACCGCAACACCAATTCCTAGAACTTTGCAATTTAGTTTAATGGCGGCTCGCGATATGTCGGTTATTACAACCGCACCACCAAATCGATATCCAATAGAAAGTCATGTTATTCGTTTTAGCGAAGAAACCATCCGTGATGCGGTGAGTTATGAGATTGAACGTGGCGGACAAATTTATTTTATACATAACCGTATTGAAAATATTAAAGAAGTTGCTGGATTAATTCAGCGTTTAGTTCCCGATGCTAAAATTGGTATTGGGCACGGGCAAATGGATGGCAAAAAACTAGAGCAACTTATGCTGGCTTTTATGGATGGCGAGTTCGACGTTTTGGTGAGTACAACTATAGTAGAAAGTGGATTAGATGTTCCTAATGCAAATACTATTTTTATAAATAACGCCAATAATTTTGGATTAAGCGATTTACACCAAATGCGTGGTCGTGTTGGTAGAAGCAACAAAAAAGCATTCTGTTATTTTATTACACCAGAATATTCAGCAATGACCGATGATGCCAGAAAACGAATAACAGCACTAGAGCAATTTACCGAGTTAGGAAGTGGTTTTAATATTGCCATGAAAGATTTAGAAATTCGTGGTGCTGGCGATTTATTAGGTGGTGAGCAAAGTGGATTTATTAACGAAATTGGGTTTGATACGTATCAAAAAATTCTAAATGAAGCTATCGACGAGCTTAAGGAAACCGAATTTAAAGATTTGTATGATGAAGATGAAGCCGATAAAGTTTATGTAAAAGATGTAACCATCGATACTGATTTTGAGCTTTTATTTCCAGATAGTTACGTTAATAATATTGCCGAACGATTAAGTTTATATACCCAGCTAAACAACCTGAAAACCGAAGAAGAATTGCATACCTTTGAAAAGGAATTAATAGACCGTTTTGGAGCTTTACCAAAACAAGTGACCGATTTATTAAATAGTGTCCAAATAAAGTGGTTAGCTACTAAAATAGGGTTCGATAAAGTTATCATGAAAAAAGGCAGGTTAATAGGGTATTTTATTAACGACCAACAAAGTAGTTTTTATCAGAGTCCTAATTTTACTAAAGTCTTACAATTTGTACAAAAAAATCCTGGGGCTTGTAAAATGAAAGAGAAGCAAACTAGAAATGGTTTACGATTAATGCTAAGTTTTGAAGCTATTAAAACCGTTAAACATGCTTTAGAAGCTTTAAAGTCAATTGTGGCTTAATTATTGATTTTTAATTAGAAAATATATTACATAAATGAAACGCTTATTACTTTTAACACTAATACTTCCAGGTTTATTAATAGCACAACATACTATTAAAGGGAAATTTACGCCTGCAAAAGATTATAATTTTGCCTTGTTGTATAAAGTAAATCCAACCATATCGGATTATGTTACCAATGCTGAAATACAGGAAGATGGAAGTTTTGAGTTTAAGTTAGATTCTACAAAAACTAAAGGCACTTACCGTTTGGTGTATGCAGTGCCTCAAGAGGATTATAATTTTGATATTATTTACAACGGAAAAGAAGATATCGAGTTAACGTTTAATTCTGAAACTGGGGTTGAGTTTATAAAATCTACCGAAAACAAATTATTAGCGGCTTATACCAATAGCATGTCTATGGTTACCCAAAGTATAGGAAACTATTTTAGTCAGGAGAGCGAAGATAAAAAGGCTTTAAAAGCCATATTTAAAACGCAAAAGGAAACGCAAGAGAATTTCGAGAAAGCGGCACAAGGTACAAGAGCGCTAGCGTTTATAAAAGCGAATAAACCTTATGTGCCAGAAACTATCGAGCCTGTTGAAACCTATATTGCCAATTTAAAAGCGCACTATTTTGATTATGTAGATTTTAATAATCCAGTACTTCAAAGTTCAAATTTTTTAGAAGAACGTATGCTTAATTATGTGTTTGGAATGTCCTCTGAAACTAAAGATGAGGTTGAGAATTACAAAGAAAATATCGATGTCGTTTTCGGGCATATGAAAACAGCTCCAAAAGAAGTGCAACGTATTTTATTGTTTGATTTGTGGCAACAAATGGCAGATTTAAGAGAAGAAGCTGTGGCTAACTATATTGGTGAAAATTATCTAATGGACGTTGCTGTTAATTTAAATGACCAACAATTATTAAAAGACTTAATTTTATATAAAAACCTTTCAAAGGGTACTGTAGCGCCTAATTTTAATATTGAAATTGAAGAAAAAGGCAAGGTTATAACTAAAAAATTAACCGATTTAAAAGGTGCCGAAAATTACGTTATCGTTTTCTGGAGTAGCACATGTTCTCATTGTTTAGATGAGGTACCGCAGTTGCAAAAGTTTGTAAATACCTTCGAAAAAAACAAAGTAAAAGTGGTTGCCATAGGTTTGGAAGATGAGCCTTATGGTTGGAAAAATTTAACTTATGATTATCCAGAGTTTATCCATGTTTATGGAAAAGGAAAATGGGATAATAAAATAGGTAATGCCTACGGCGTATCTTCAACACCAACATATTTTATACTAGATAAGGACAAAAAAATTGTTGCTAAGCCTTTAGATTTTGAGGTTCTAAAGGAATACTTTGAGGTAGAGGAAGAGTAGTTTAAAAATGGTAAAAAGATAAATTGCTGTTTTAAGTAGAATTTTTCCTATTTTTAATTGTTTCAAATCAATTCTATGGTTGTAATTTTTAGAAATAATTACATATTCGCAATTTTGTTTTTTACGGTATTAGTTACTGATATTTACATAAAAATAAATTTTGGAGCTTCTACTTATAGATTGATTTCTAAGGCAATCCTTTCAATACTGTTACTCGCTTATTACCTTTTAAATGAAAAAGAAATATCTTCAGTAAAACGCGTATTTGTAATTTCTGCATTAATGTTCTTCATGTTAGGAGATATCATGCTCATTTTTAATGAAATCCACATTTATAATATGGTTGGTATATGCAGTTTTATTGTTGCTAAGATGTTTTATGTTTTCAGATTTTACAATAGTATTGATTTCAGTTTTAAAAAATTAATACCTATCCTCATACTTTGTTTTGTATACATGTCTGGCATTTTAATTTTAATAAATCAAAACATGAATAGTAATTATTATTTAATAATACTGTTATATTTATTTATAGCGTTAGGTACTTTAATTTTTGCAATTTTAAGAAAACCAGATGTGAATAAAAAAAGTTATTATTTAGTTTTAATTGGTGTTTTGTTTTCAGTTTTGTCGGATAGTATAGCTGGTTTAAAATTGTTTTATCGTAGTGATATTGCTTATGAAGGGGTTACTGTTATGCTTTTTTATGGGATATCGCAGTATCTAATAATATCTGGGCTCATTAGCCAGACAAAAGATTTTATCGAATTGGATACTGATGATGTTATGGAAAAAGTCTAAGTAATTGTAAAAATAATAATTAAACTGCAGTAATTATCATCGGGTTAATTTTCTACTAAAAGTGGTAAAAAGCATTTTCTAAATGCTCAATATTAAAGCCTTTACCTTCTTTTACAATAGCAATAATATCAAATCGTACTTCAACGTCTAAATCGTTTACAGTAACATATTCATCAACCGCCTTTACTAAACGCTGAATTTGTTTGGGTTTTACAAAGTCTTGCGGATTTCCAAAATCGGTAGTCGAGCGTGTTTTTACTTCTATAATAGCTAGAATATCTTTTTTTTGTGCAATAATATCTACTTCAGCTTTATCAAAACGGTAGTTGCGCTCAATAATGGCGTAGTTGTTTTTCAGAAGAAAATCTACTGCTAATTGTTCACCTTTTTTACCAAGTTCGTTGTGTTGTGCCATTTCCTATTTTGAATAATCAAAAATAAATTCCAAGTGTGAGCTACTCGCCATCAGGTTAGGGTTTGTTCCAGTGTCTCCTTCAGGTATAGGCTCATTAAGTTTTTTGTAATACGCAATCCAACCTTCAGTGGTTTGTCCGGTGCTGTCTTTAAATGTCATCGGGTTGGTTTCAAAAGGCATAGGCGTTTCATTTAAATCTTGAACGGAGAACATTTTGTAAACCAGTTCAGAACAATAATAAGCTCTATCGTCCCAAGCAAAACCAGAATCGTACGGAATATTTAGACGTTTTAAACCATAATTTATGGCTTCAGGAATATATTGTGAATAGCTGTTGTCTAATCGCGCTACTGTAGTTCTGGATTTGTTTAAGCTGTTGGTATTACGATCAAGAAAATCTTGTAAAAGTGTTTTGGTGATTCCTGTTTTAGGTATAGCCTCAACTACAAACCAATCGTCGTTACTTTTCATCGCTATTCCAACATGCGAGTAATTTTTAGCAACCGATGTTGCTGTAACCGATTTTATGGCATTATCAATGGCATCTGTTCCTGTGTCTTGAAAAAGTAAATCGCCTTCTTGCAATTCAAAATCTATGTTTTTGTTAGCATTTTTGCAACTTGTAAAAAGAAGAATTGCACTAAAAATAAAGTAAATAAGTTTTGGTGTGGTATGTGCCATTCTATATTAAAATTAGCCTCTAAACAAAAAGAAATCATCTTTCATGTGTTCAATCTTATTATCTTGATTTGTAATAATATAATCGATAGCTTGAGATGTAAATTGTTCGCCTTTTTCGGTTAAAGACACTATGTTTTTATCAAACTGAATCATGTTATTCTTTAATGCTAAATCTAAAACTGTTTTAGAGCGTACTTTTTGCCAATTTATATGTTCGTTAAGGTGATTAACATGGCGCTCGCGCTCTTCGGTATGATTTTTTAAATGCAATAAAAAGGTTAATAAAGAGACCTCTGTACGTTGTTGCTTTTCGCGATACATAACTGCAATAATCCCTTTTCTTGGTGCAAATAGATATACAACCAAAAATAGTAGTCCTAACATGGTGGTTATAGATCCTGCAATGGATGCATCTAGCACATGTGCTAGCCAATATCCTGCAATAGCACTAAATACGCCAAAACAGATGGCGTAGATAAGCATGCGTTTTAATTCGTTTGTTAGTAAATATGCTGTTGCTGCAGGAGCAATCATTAAAGCAACTACTAGAATGGCACCAACGGCATCGAAAGCGCCAACTGTGGTAACAGACGAAACCGTCATTAATCCATAATGTATAACAGCTGGAGAGAACCCTAATGCCGCTGATAAGCCAGCATCAAAGGTGCTTACTTTTAGTTCTTTAAAAAAGGCCAATAGTAATCCAATGGTTATTATTAGAATGCTTCCAATAATCCAAAGGGATTTAGGACCAACATCTAATCCTGCAATAATAAGCCTATCAAAAGGTGCAAAAGCGAGTTCGCCTAGTAAAACGGCATCAACATCGAGATGCACATCGTTAGCATTTTTTGCTATCATAATAACACCAATACTAAACAGAATAGGAAACACTAACCCAATAGCGGTATCTTCTTTTACCAAGCCTGTTTTTTGAATGTATTCGACCAAAACCACGGTAATAATTCCGGTTAAAGCGGCAAGCAAAATAAGTAAAGGTGAGTTTAAATCTTGAGTGATAAAAAATCCAATGACAATACCGGGTAAAATGGAATGGCTTATAGCATCGCTAATCATAGCCATTTTTCGTAATACCAAAAAGGTTCCTGGTATGGCGCAAGCTATGGCCACCAAACTTGCAATTAGCTGTATTTCTATTTGCGCATTACTCATTGTTGCTAGTTTGTTGATTATACAAATTGGATGCTGTTTTAAAGCCTTCTTCGGTTAAGCTCCACATGGTACCTTCTAGTTTTACATAGTTTTTTTCTACTAATTTTTGAAGGGAGCCTTTTGTGAAACCTTGAAAATTATTTAAAATTTTAATAGCGTGTGGATGAGAAATGTTTTCGTGTGTTTCTGCTATATGAAACATGAACGATAATGTTTTTTGAAGCTGTAAGTCGCGACGGTTTTTTATAAAACGTATTTGTTTGAATAATAAACCACGACTAGGAGAAAATATAAAGGATACCAGAACAAAAACACCCGCTACTATTACAATTACTGGTCCTGTAGAAAGGTTGTTTTGACTGGCACTAATGGCGGTTCCGAACACGCCCGAAAACGCTCCAAATATAGCTGCTAGAAAAACCATTACGCTTAAGCTATTTGTCCATTGTCTTGCAGCAGCGGCAGGAGCTAGCAACATGGCGCTCATTAATACAACACCTACCGTTTGTAAGCCTAAAACGATGGCTAAAACGATGAACGTGGTTATTAAAATATCGATAAATTTGGTGTTAAAGCCAAGTGTTTTGGTATAGTCGGCATCGAAAAGTAAGATTTTGAATTCTTTCCAAAATAGCAATAAAACAAATAAACATGCGCCTGTCACAATCGCCATTAGCCAAACGTCGCTTTCTACTAAGGTGGCGGCTTGACCGAATAAGTATTTATCTAACCCTGCTTGGTTTGCGTTTGGTTGTTTTTGAATGAAGGTGAGTAAAAGCATACCAAATCCGAAAAAGAGCGAGAGAATTAAGCCTAATGCGGTATCTGACTTTAAATGGGTTTTACTAATAATGCCTTTTATCCAGAATGTGCCAATTAGTCCGCTTACTAATGCGCCTAATAATAGCACATTGCTGTCTTTTGCGCCTGTAATTAAAAAAGCAATGGCAATACCTGGTAAAGCGGCATGAGAAATAGCATCGCCTAAAAGACTTTGTTTACGTAGTACAGCAAAACTACCTAGCATACCTGTAACAGCGCCCAAAATGGCGGTGCCTAAGGTTATTGTTCTTAGGGTGTAGTCTGTAAAAACTAGTTTTATGTATTCTGTTATATCCATAATTCTTGCAAAGGCAGGAATGACTTCCTTTTTTCGCTTTTCTTTTTATGTTATGTTCATTTTGCCTTGATGCAAAACGAACCAAAAAATCATATCAATCTGAGGAAATTGCTAAAGCACCATTCGCTCTCGAAATTGCGTGCTTAAAGCTGCGCTTTGCGACTCCATGCCTTCGCTCTTTATTTCTGCAGATCGATGATTTCGACTGTGTCGAAACTTGGGTGTTGATTTTCTGCCTGATTCTTTTTTACTTCCAATTTATTTTTATTCTTTCTAACTTCTAACTTCTAACTTCTAACTTCTAACTTCTAACTTCTAACTTCTAACTCTTACTCCTGTATACTTACTTTATAATTTATACCATAGGTTTTTGTTAAGTTATCGTCGTTAAATATATCTTTAACTGGTCCTGTGGCTATTTTTTTTACGTTTAAAAAAGTTACCCAATCGAAATACTCTGGTACGGTTTGTAAATCGTGATGGACTACAATTACCGTTTTTCCGGCTTTTCGTAATTCTTTTAAAATATTGATTATAGCTATTTCGGTTGTGGCATCGACACCTTGAAAGGGTTCGTCCATAAAATAAATAGAAGCGTTTTGTACTAAGGCTCGTGCTAAAAATATACGCTGCTGTTGACCACCAGAAAGCTGACTTATTTGTCGGTTTTTAAAGGGTAACATGCGAACTTTTTCAAGCGCTTCTAAAGCTGCTTTTTTTTCTTTCTGTCCTGGGCGTTTTATCCAGCCTAAACTTCCGTAAGTTCCCATAGTTACAACATCTAAGGCTGTTGTTGGGAAATCCCAATCTACACTTCCTTTTTGTGGCACATAGGCTACAATTTGGCGTTGTTTTTCGTAGGGCTTGCCAAAAATTTCGACACTTCCGGCTATGGGTTTTAATATGCCTAAAATAGACTTAATTAATGTTGATTTTCCGGCGCCGTTTGGTCCTACAATGGCCATAAGTACACCTTCTGGAATTTCTAAATCGATATCCCAAAGTACGGGTTTGTAGTTGTAGGCTACGGTGAGGTCGTCTACTTTTACGGCTATTGCGCCTACAGATGTTGCGTTTTTGTTTGTTTCTGATGATTGCGCCATATTCTGTTTTTTTATATGTTCATTTTGCCTTGATGCAAAACGAACCAAAAAATCATATCAATCTGAGGAAATTGCTAAAGTACCATTCGCTCTCGGAATTTCGCGCTTAAAGCTGCGCTTTGCGACTCCATGCCTTCGCTCTTTATTTCTGCAGATTGATGATTTCGACTGTGTCGAAACTTGGGTGTTGACTTTCTTTTATTTTTTGTGTTTTTTTAAATTTTCTATGTTCTATTTTGTACTCTTCAAATTGTTAATTTTAAACTGACCTTAGCTGATAACTTAGCCCTGATAGAAGCGGCATCCTTTTTTTGCTGCCATATATGGCAAAAAAAGATATAGCGTATAGCAGGAAATAGCTTCGAATAAAATTACTTTAATGCATTTATTATGGTGTTTACGTTATACTCGAACATGCCTATATATGTGCCTTCTATGATTCCGGAATTTCCTAAAGCATCGGAGTACAAAGAGCCGCCAATGGTTACATTGTGGCCTTTTGAGTTTACGGCTGCTTGAAGGGCTTCGATGGTGCGTTTTGGCACCGAACTTTCAATAAAAATGGACTTCACCTTCTTTTCAATTATGAAGCTTGATAGTTTTTGAACGTCTTGCACTCCGGCTTCGGTGGCTGTTGAGATGCCTTGCAAACCAACGACCTCGAAGCCAAAAGATTTTCCGAAATAGTTAAAGGCATCGTGTGCTGTTACTAAAATACGTTGTTCTTTTGGAAGTGTTTCTATTTTAGCGGTTAATTTTGTTTTTAGGCTTTCTAATTGTTTTATATAGTTAGCGCCGTTGGTTTGAAAAGCGTCCTTGTGTTCTGGGATGGCTTCGCTAAGTTTTTGGGTTACAAAGGCTGTGGCTTGTATCCAATAATCGACATTAAACCAAATGTGTGGATCGTAATTGGAGGCAAAATACTCCGAGCCTATTAGGGTGTTTTTGTCTATAGCATCGCTAATGGCAATGGTTTTTATGTTTTTCATTTTCTCGAAAACTTCTACCAATTTGCCTTCTAGGTGTAGGCCGTTGTAAAAAATAATATCTGCGCTGGAGAGTTTGGTGACATCGCCTTCGCTAGCTTTATATAAATGTGGGTCTACGCCACTGCCCATTAAACCTTGTAAGTTAATGTGCTCGCCGCCTATGTTTTTAACCAAATCGGTTATCATAGAGGTGGTGGTAACGACGTTAAGTTTTCCGTTGGTTTGTTTTTTGTTTTTACAGCCTAAAAGAACCAGTGCTATAAGTAGAGTTAGTATTGTTTTTTTCATGTTTTGGTGTTATATTTTTTGTATTCTGTAGCTTAAACCTAGGCCTAGTAAAAGGTCTTGACCTTGGGTAATGCTTGTGCCAAAATAGGTGTCTAGTTGTAAATCGTTAGAGACTAAATAGGTAAGGCCGGCATCCCAATAATGATTGGCTTTACTATCTTCTGGAAGGTCGCCGTAAAGCTCGGCGTACATACCAAATTTATGGGTTATGCTATAGCCGTAGGCTATGGTGTAAATGGCGGCTGCTTCGGCAGAATCATCGCCCCATTGGGCACCTATATTGTACCCTAAACTCGATTTTTCGCTTAAGGTGTGCGATAAGGATAGCCTGAAATCTACACCTGTGTATTCTGGTCTATAATCTGCAGATGCACTAAACACCGGAAATACGTGACCTATTAATGCTATTTCTGGCATGGCGGCATTTTCTTCGGTTATGTCTATTTTTAGTCCTAAAAGTAAGGGAGACAATCCGCTGGTAACATTATCTAGTTTGGTGTTGTTTATTTTGGTTGTGCCCTCAACAAAATCCCATCCTAAACGAAATTCTACATTATCTAAAATACCGTAACGTATTAGCATGGTGTTGTAGGTGTAGTTTTCTGATTTGATATTATTGAACTCGAAAGACTCGTATAGTCCGCCAGTTTCAAATTGTATAACACCTTTGCCTACGGTTGATGATGCCTCGGTAGCATCGGGCCTATCGGTTACTAAGGCGTCTACATTATTTTGGTTGTCTTGTGAAAATGCTGAAAAGCTTGAAATACCTAAAATGGTTAATATGATTTTAATCTTGCTCATTAACGTAAATAATTGATGTGAAATCTTCATTTAAAAGAATGGTGTTGTTGTTTATTGAGATTTGTGTCATTTTATTAGAACTGAATTGTTTTGAAACCAAAACCGTATTGCCATATTTTAGGCCGTTTTGGGAACAAAAGTCGAAGAATTCTTTATCGTCGCTCATTAAACGAGAAATGATGTATTGTTTACCTTCTTTAGTGTTTGAAAGTGAAATAGAGGTATCGGTTGTTGTGATTTCTCCATTGGCGTTTGGTATGGGGTCGCCGTGAGGATCGAACTTGGGGTTGCCCAAATATTCACTTATTTTATTGGCTAGTAAATCGGATGTTTGGTGTTCTAATAATTCGGCTTCTCTGTGAATATCATGTAACGACATATCAAAAAGTTTGAACAATAAAGCTTCCCATAACCGATGCTTTCTAACTACGTTTAAGGCCATTTTGGTGCCTTTATCAGTTAGTTTTAGCTCTTGGTATTTTTCGTAATTAATGAGGTCTTTAACGGCAAGTTTTTTAGCCATATCGGTGGCAGCGGCATTGGATATACCTAACTCTTTTGCGATGTTACCAGGTTTGGTATCGTTGTTATTACTTTTTCCATTTTTATAAATGGCTTTTACAAAGTTTTCTACTGCTACAGACATTTGTGTTTGCTTTAAATAAAATTTAAGTAAGCTTAAATATTTTACAAATGTAACTAAAAAATGCAAAAATCCCCACTTTAAATTATAAAATGAGGATTTTTGTTAAATCTGAAAAAGGTATGAATGTTTAGCTCTTTTTAAATCGGACTTGCTTTTTAATAAATTTCGGAAACTTTTTAATACCTGTTAACGTGAATTGTTTATAGTAGCATTCGGCAGCTTCAGATTGTAATTGAATTTGCCCGTGGTCTAGAATGCTGCCGTCTCTTTTCTTAGCATTTTCAACAACCATAACCACTTCGCCGTTAACTAGGTGCACTGCATCGTTTCCAACTACGTAAATTTCTAGATGGTTCCATTCGCCATGAGGAGCGTCTGGTTCTTTAGAAGCGCTTGTGTAGCCTATTTTTTCTAAATATACGTTAGAGTTAGGGTTGTATTTATTTCTTGGAGTAGCTTGGGTACCTCTAATTTCGACTTGAGGTTTTCCTGTTGTGCCACCAAGGGGAATAAAATCGCCTAAGTCGGTTTCTTGTACTTGGTATTCTAAACTTGCTTTCCAGGTATTCCAAAAACTTCCGTGTTCGCCATGGGCATGGTATAAAATACCAGAGTCTCTAAGATCTGCTAGTCTTGGTTCCCATTTTTTATCGCCCCATTTAAAATAGATGCTTAAATGATAATTCTTGTAAGATGCTATAGTGGTTAAGCCACCATAAATTTCGCCTGTAATTTTTAACACAGGTTCGTTGTTTTCTTTAATAATTATGAAAACATTTTTTAGGTCGTTATTTAGGCCTAAGGCTGTTCCTTTATGCACATTATCAGATTGGTAAGTGCCTTCGGGTAGTCCTTGAATAGTTTTGTGAGGTACGCCATTCCATTTCTCGAAAAGACTTAAATCCTCATCAAATAAAGCGATTGTTTTTCCCTTTTTTTGCGCTGTGGTGTTTACTGAAAATAATACGAATGCAATTAGTGTAAGTAAAAGTGGTTTTCTCATTGGTTGTTTAAGTTTGTTTGATAAAACATAAAGAAACAATAAAAAGAGTAAATAAGCAGAAGGTAAATGTATTTTGTTTTAAATTTATTAGTGCTTAATGGCAACCACAACCATCGTCTCCACCGCAGGCTTTTTTAGGTTTGGATTTTTTCCAGAAGAATTTTTTAACCAAAAAAGTCAAGGCTAAAGCTATTGCTGTAAAAACTAATATGTTTTGAATAATCTCGTTCATATTCTTTAAGTCGAAATTAAACTAATTTCATTTCAAAAATTGAAAAGCAATTAAAGCTACAATATACGCAAAAGCCGTCATTATAACGAGTTGTAATATAGGCCATTTCCATGAGTTTGTTTCTCGTTTTACAATAGCTAAGGTGCTCATACACTGCATAGCAAACGCATAAAAGAGTAGTAATGATATGCCTGATGCTAAGGTAAATAAAGGACCTCCTAAAATTGGATTTACCTCGCCTGCCATTCGGTTTTTTATGGTTTCTTCCTCGTCGCTTCCAACACTATAAATAGTGGCTAAAGTACCTACGAATACCTCGCGAGCCGCAAAACTACTTATTAAAGCAATACCAATTTTCCAGTCGTAACCTAAAGGTCTTATAGCTGGTTCTATAGCATGACCTGCAATACCTATAAAGGAATGTTCTAGTTTATGTGACGCTACTTTGTGTTGTATTTCTTCGGGAGATAAATTTTCGGAAGCAAACTTGGTGTTTATTATTTCTTCTGCGTTATTGAATTGTTCTCCAGGTCCGTATGATGCTAGGAACCACAGTACAATAGAAATGGCTAAAATTATTTTACCAGCACCAAATATGAAGGCTTTTGTTTTTTCAATTACGGTAATCGCTACATTTTTAAACAGCGGTAATTTGTAATTAGGCATTTCTATTACAAAAAATGTTTTGCCTTTTATTTTTAATACTTTGTTTAAAATATAAGCTGAAGTTATGGCGGTCCCGAAACCAATAAGGTAAAGTAACATTAAGGTTAACGCCTGATAGCTTAAACCAAGAATTCGACCTTCTGGTATTACTAGTGCAATAATGATAAGGTAAACTGGTAAACGCGCAGCACAGGTAGTAAATGGCGTTACTAAAATGGTTATTAAGCGTTCTTTCCAATTTTCAATATTACGCGTTGCCATAATAGCAGGAATAGCACATGCGGTTCCAGAAATTAATGGGACTACACTTTTTCCGCTAAGTCCAAAACGACGCATAATTCTATCCATTAAAAACACCACACGACTCATATAGCCTGTTTCTTCTAGAATAGCCATAAATAAAAATAGAAATGCAATTTGCGGAATAAAAATTACGATACCGCCCAAACCAGGAATAATACCTTCGGCTAGTAAGCTGGTAAAAGCCCCTTCTGGTAATTGGTTTTTTACCCATTCGCTAAGCGATGAAAACGATTCGTCGATAAAGTCCATTGGAATACCAGACCAATCGTAAATAGCTTGAAATATAAGTAGTAAAATGGCGCCAAAAATAACATAACCCCAAACTTTATGTGTTAAAACACGGTCTAATTTAGAGCGTAAATCTTTGGCTTGCGATAAATCGACAGTTTTTCCTTTTTTAAGGATTTCGTTAATAAACTGGTAGCGCTTTATGGTTTCTTTTTGTTGAAGACGTTTTAAATCGCCTTTTTGCTTGGTTTTAAAATCTTCAACAGTTTTAAATTCTTTTCTTGTAATGGTACCAAAATTTACATCTTGGGTTATAACGAGCCAAAGCTTATAAATTAATTGGTTTGGAAATGTTTTTTTTAAATCGTCAAAGTAAGCAGGATCGATAACAGACATGTCTAAACACGGCTTAACAGATATTTCTTTATAGTTAGAAATGAGTTGTTTTAAGGTGTCTATACCTATATTTTTTCTTGTGCTAACTAGGGCTATTTTGGTGTTTAGTTTAGATTCTAAATAATCGATATCTAAAGATATGCCTTTGCGCTTCATACGGTCGGCCATATTAATAACCAACAGCGTAGGAATCTGTAAATCTTTAATTTGAGTAAACAGTAAAAGGTTTCGTTTTAGATTTTCAACATCGGTAACAACAACAGCAATATCAGGGAAATCTTTATCGTTTTTATTAAGTAAAAGTTCGATGACTACATTTTCATCCAGCGACGATGCATTTAAACTATATGTACCAGGTAAATCAATTATATGCGCTTTTACACCACGAGGCAATTTGCAAATACCCTGCTTTTTTTCGACAGTAATACCAGGGTAATTTCCAACCTTTTGGTTTAAACCTGTTAAAGCATTAAAAACTGATGTTTTACCAGTGTTGGGGTTGCCAATTAGTGCGACATTTATTTGTTTACTCATGTGTCACTTTTTCAATTAAAATATGAGAAGCAGTTTCTTTTCTAATAGCTAAATGCGACCCGTTTATATTTAAATACATAGGGTCTTGAAATGGCGCAACTTGAACTAGCTCCACTGCATTTCCTGGTAAACAGCCCATTTCGAGTAGTTTTAAAGGAATGTGAATTGACGAAACATCTATAATTATAGCGCGTTCCCCACGTTTTAAATGTGATAAAATATCTTGCAAGCTTATTTAGATTGATTTTAAAGAGTCAAAAGTAATGTAAAAGTTTAAAAGGGAAAAGTTTAGTAGTTTAAAATAAGTAATTATTTAACAATTGTTTGTTGTTAGTCAGTTTAATACGCTAAAAAGATAATAGGTGCAGAAGTGTTTTTATGTTTAAAAACCTTAAAAATTAGTGTTTTACTCCACTTTCTAGAAAAGGCATTTACCTCAAAATGATTGAATTATCAGATGTAAGGCGTTTTTATCTTCTTTGGGGTTAATATAGCATATATATGCATCAAGTGTGTTGTTTCTCATTGATTATTAAGGGGTTAGTTTTGCAGCCGCAATAAACCCCATGAAAATTAATACATTATGAAAACGAGTAACAGAATTGTAGTAGAAAGTAAAGTAGGAACAAAAACTAAAAAATTTAGCAACGCAAGTTCACTAGTTTGGAATGCAAAAAGACGTTTCAAATAATCAACATATACTTTTAATATCAAAAGCTCTTTTTATTTAAAAGGAGCTTTTTTTTTGCTTTTAATCTTGATAAGATTCTTTAAGTATTGCAATATCGTTGATCAGGCGCTTAATATCTTCGGTATTTGTACCATCATAAAACCCTCGTATTTGACGCTTTTTGTCAATTAACATAAAGTTTTCGGTATGTACCATATCAAAAGGGCCGCCATCGCCTTGATCTTTTACTGCTAAATAACTTTTTCTGGCTAGTTTGTAAATTTCTTTTTTATCGCCAGTAACCAAGTTCCATTTTTTATCATTAACCCCTTTTTTAATAGCATAACGTTTTAATTGTGCAACGGTATCAATTTCTGGAGTTACCGAATGCGAGAGAAGCATAACTTCATTATCGTTTAAAATTTCGTTTTGAATTTCTGCCATATTGGTAGTCATAATAGGGCAAATGGTTTGGCAAGTTGTAAAAAAGAAATCGGCCACGTAAATTTTATCCTTGTAATCCTTTTGTGTAATAGTTTTACCGTTTTGGTTTGTTAAACTAAAATCGGCTATTTTATGATATTTTTTTTGATGCTGTATGGTGCTATCAACAAGCTCTGTACTTACCATTGTAGGTTGGTAAATAGGCAACGGTTGGTAAACATTTAAAGTGTTATAAATAATAGTAATTATTATAATTGAAATGATGCCAAAAACTATAGCAAATACTTTATATTCTTTAAAAAACGATAGCATTTAAGAGCTTTTTAATTAAATCGTAACAAAAATACGGCGATTTTTAGTGTAAAGTGTTTTTCTTCAACCATAAATAATTGTTAAAACGGTGGCCATTATGCGATTCTCTTTTTAAACTTGGTTTAAAAGCTTACTTTTGTGCGATTAAAAAAATAATGTTAAGCTATATATGGAGTTTGTTATAAAGATATCTCAGTTTTTACTAAGTCTTTCGTTGCTAATTGTACTGCACGAATTAGGACATTTTATTCCTGCAAAGGCTTTTAAAACTAGAGTAGAAAAGTTTTATTTATTTTTCGATGTTAAGTTTTCTTTGTTTAAAAAGAAAATTGGCGGAACAGAATACGGTATTGGTTGGTTGCCTTTGGGAGGTTATGTTAAAATTTCGGGGATGATTGATGAGAGTATGGATACCGAGCAAATGGCACAAGAACCACAGCCATGGGAATTTAGATCTAAACCCGCATGGCAACGTTTAATTATTATGCTTGGTGGTGTAACTGTTAACTTTTTATTAGCCATTTTCATTTATATTGGGATGAGTTATTTTTATGGTGATACGTTTTTGCCAAATGAAAATATAACCGATGGTTTAGTTATTGAAAGTACGGTTGCAAATAACGCAGGTTTACTTACAGGCGATAAAATATTAGCTGTTGATGGCGATAAAATTGAGACTTTTTCTGAAATTTCTGAAAAAGTACTATTTGGAAATGAGATTTTAATAGAGCGTGATGGTAAACAATCTACCGTAACAATGCCTGAAGATTTTTTAGCGCAATTACTAGATTCTAAAGAAACTGGTTTTATTAGCTTAAGACAACCTTTTGTTGTTATTCAAGTTCCAGATACGTCTTATAACAAGGCTAGTGGATTAAAACAAGGCGATATCTTTTTAGGATTAAACGGGGTTAAAACTAAATATGCTGATGAGGTTAAAACGGTTTTAGAAAAATTTAAAGGTCAGGACGTTTCGGCAACCGTAAAAAGGGGTGGACAGGAAATTAACGTACCGCTTAAAGTTAATAAAGATGCTAAACTAGGTATTGTAGTAGCGGGAGCATCGACTCCTGAAACTTTAGAAACTTTAGGGTATTATAATTTTGATGTAAAGGATTATAGCTTTTTAGAGTCTATTCCTGTTGGTTTAGGTAAGGCTAAAGATAAGGTTGTTTCTTATTGGGATCAATTAGGTGCTATTTTTACCCCAAGTACAGGTGCGTATAAAGGCGTAGGTGGCTTTAAAGCTATTTATGATATTTTTCCTAGCTTTTGGAGCTGGCAGGTGTTTTGGAGCATTACAGCCTTTTTATCTATAATGTTAGGGGTTTTAAATTTATTGCCAATTCCTGCGTTAGACGGCGGACATGTTATGTTTTTATTATACGAAATGATATCTGGTAGAAAGCCTGGAGACAAATTTATGGAGTATGCACAAATGGTTGGTTTCTTTATTTTAATAGCACTAGTCTTGTTTGCGAATGGTAATGATATCTATAAAGCAATATTTGGTTAAAATTTTTTTAAAAAATGTTTGCAGAAACTAAAAAACAATTTATATTTGCACTCGCTAAGTAAAAAAGCACACTCCTTCTTAGCTCAGTTGGTTAGAGCATCTGACTGTTAATCAGAGGGTCCTAGGTTCGAGCCCTAGAGAAGGAGCAAAACAAAACCCGATACGAAAGTATCGGGTTTTTTGTTTTTAATTGGTTGTATGCTTATTGTACTAAATATTTAGAGTCGAAACTTCTTTAATTGATGTTCAATATTTTTGATTAATAGTATTTCCACACTTTTATATTTGTTATCAGTATCACGGCAATTTATATGGATAACTAAACTCTTAAGTACAGCTTGTTATTTTTTTTCTTTTAATGAAAGTAAACGGATATTAATTTGTTGAAATTAAATTTTGTGTTTAGTTTTAGTTATATTGTGCTGATAATTAAATATTTATTAATTATGAAATTTAAATCATCATTGATTATACTTTTGGGTTTATATTCATTCGGTTTTAGTCAGAATACTAAGATACCGAATAGGAATTTTGAAAGAGCTTTAATTGAATTAGGAATCGATTTTATTAATTCTGAACCCGACGGGTTTATTCCTACATCAAGAATTGCTGGGGTGGAATCTTTGAACGTTGCTAAAAAATTAATCTCAGATTTAACAGGTATAGAAGATTTTTTAGCATTAAAGAGTTTAAATTGTGCTTACAATCCTATTTCAGAATTAAATGTCAGTTCCAATTCTGCTTTGGAATATTTAAATTGTTCTCTCAATTTATTAACAAGTTTAGATGTTAGTTCTAACAAGGCTTTAACAAGTTTAAATTGTTCTTCGAATTTAATTAAAAATTTAGATTTAAGTTCGAATACAGCTTTAATAAGATTGTACTGTGGCTCTAATGAATTAACAAATTTGGATCTTAGTTTTAATTCGCAATTAGAGTCATTGTCTTGTACGTATAACAACTTAAGTACTTTAGATTTAAGTTCGAATACAGCTTTAATAAGATTGTACTGTGGCTCTAATGAATTAACAAATTTGGATCTTAGTTTTAATTCGCAATTAGAGTC
>NZ_JACHGE010000001.1:0-43221 GCF_014202225.1 Algibacter amylolyticus | reverse complement strand
TCATTGTCTTGTGCGTATAACAACTTAAGTACTTTAGATGTTAGTTTTAATCCGGTTTTGTCGACATTGTATTGTGTTGTTAATAATTTGGATAATTTAAATCTTCGTTCTAATGTCGCTTTAACATATTTAAACTGTGGATATAATAAAATAGCTAGTTTAGATGTTAGTTCTAACAAGGCTTTAATAGATTTAAATTGTCATTCGAATTTAATTAAAAATTTAGATTTAAGTAATAATAAAAGTTTGGAGTTATTGAATTGTGGCGTTAATCAACTAAATTTTTTGGATATTAGAAACGGTAACAATTCTATAATACATGAATTTCGGGCAGAGAGTAATCCTGATTTAAAGTGCATATTTGTCGATGATTTAGTATATAGTTATAACAATTGGGCCGATGTCGTCGATGATAATTCAGTATTTGTAAATAACGAGACAGAATGTAATGCTTTAATTATTGCTAATAATTCTTTTAATTTGAAATTGTCAGTTGTTCCAAACCCAAGTACTAATTTTTCTAAAATAGATTTAGGGTCTAAATATGCTAATGTTAAAGTTGTGGTATTTGATTCTTTAGGTAGGTCTATTAATGAATTTAGTTTTCCTGAAATACAAATCATAAATTTGAATTTAGAAAATTTTAATGTTGGTGTTTATTTTATAAAAATACATGCATTAAACAACGACAAATCAGAAATTTTAAAATTCATTGTTAAATAGTTTTATAAAAAAAGCCTAGTATTTCTACCAGGCTTTTTAAATTCTCTTTTTCATAAAAGAATTGACATCAAGCAAATTAAGCTTGAAAGTGTTTTATTTAATAATTTTTTTCAATAGCATCATTCCACCAAACTTTCCAGCTATTTTTGCTGCGCTTTGAATCCAATTATAAGGCCTTAAGTCATCTTTATAAGCTTCCTTTAAGGTTTTAATTTCTTCAAAGGCAATTTGTCGTTCTAGATTTAGAATTTTTAAATCGCGTTCAATACTTTCTATGTCTTGGTATGTTTTCATTTTAATTAAAAAACTTTTCTGATAATATTTTTACTGTATAATTGTTAATGTGCTTTCTTAAAAAGTACGCTATAAGGGATAAGCATAAAAATAGAATTCCAACAATAACAAATCCTAAGGTATAGCTTTCAAGAGCTTTACCAATTAAAAATGCTAAGGCGATGGCCGAAAAACTTAACCCTATTAACAACAGCCCGCCTATAATAACAATTTTAAAAATTAAACTTGTTGATATAGATAACTGCTGAAATATTTTAAGCTTATAATACTCGTAAGAGGTTTTAAAATACCTCTCACCAACATCGCTAGCCTTAGCATTTGTTTCGCTTATTGAATCTATTAAACTCATAAATTATGATGTTTTTTGTAATTTTTTATTCTTCTCTTTTAAAGCTTTTAGTTTGCTTTCAAGAGTGTTTATTACATCGTCAGCCTTATAACTTGCACTTGAAATTAATGATTCCATTTGCTCATCTAATGTCTGCTTTTTTTCTGTAGCCGTATTTACTACTTGGTCTTTTAACTCGGTAGCCGTTTCGCTAATTTTTTGTTTCGCTAATTGTGCCTCGTCGCTAATACGTTGTCTTGTATTTGCTCCTTTATCTGGTGCGAATAGAATTCCTAAGGTGGCTCCAATTGCTGTACCTGCTAATATTCCTAAAAATGTATTTCCGTTATTACTCATTGTATATTGATTTAAATTAAACATTTATTGATATACCAAATATACGTTTAGAGTGTCGCGGTGGTTGTCTCGTTTAAATTGAATATTGACTGATATGCCTTTATTAACAGATATTTAACTACTGCTTAGGTGGTTTTTAACGTTTTCAATAGTTTTTTTAGAGTTTCCTATAAATATTTGATCGTCAATAATAATTACTGGCCTGCTTAAAAAAGTATAGTGGTCTAAAATATACTGTTTGTAATCACGCTCGGTAAGATTTTGGTTTTTTAAATCCAGTTCTTTATACAGTTTAGCGCGTTTGCTAAATAAAGCTTCATAACTTCCTGATAAGGCTTCCATCTCCTCAACTTGTTTTACCGTAATAGCTTCAGATTTGATGTCTTGTAAAATAAATTCAGAAGGCAAATTGAGCTCCTTTAAAATTCTAGTACAAGTGCTACAGGTTTTTAAATAATATACTTTTTTCATAAATATTGTGTTTTTTCATTGTCTTGAATAAGGAAATCTAAAGAATCTTACCAACAAATAAAAGCAATTACGCCATAAATACTATATTTATCAAAAATTAAATAATATGCAATTTACCTTTGAAGTATTAAATAATATTCGTCCGTTTTTTAAGAAACATATTGAAAACAACTCGCTAGAAGATTTAAATAAAATTCCTGAGGGATTTAATAATAATATTATCTGGAATATTGGGCACGTTATGGTTACCGCTCAATTATTGGCCTATAAGTTATCGGGTCTACCAATGAATGTTAGTGATGAATTAGTGAATAAATATAGAAAAGATAGCAAGCCTGAAGCTGCAGTTTCTCAAGCCGAAGTAGATGAAATTGAAGCATTGCTAGTTTCTACGTTAAAGGATCTTGAGTTGGATTATAAAAATGGTGTGTTTAAAGAATACAATACTTATACGGTTTCTACAACTGGTAATACATTAACAAATATTGATGATGCCTTGCAATTCATTCTTCTTCATGAATCGATGCATTTGGGATACATTTTAGCACTAATAAGAGCTGTTAAAAACTAAATAATGTTCTGCAGCCTTAAACGGGACTGCAAACTCTATTATACCGCTTGAGTACGGTGCAATTTCATAGGTGTTGTAAAGTAAAATAACACCGTCTTCGCTATACCCAATATTTTGCGGTAATATAAATGAATCGATGTCTAGAAGCAGACTTTTATCTATAGTGGCTGTTGTAAAGTACGATTTAGATAGCGTTTTAAAGCCTTCCATGTTGGTAAACAAATCATTGTTTTTTAGGAGTTGGCCAGTTTCAGAATTAAAATTTAAAAAAGAAATAATCAAATTACCATGTGCGCCACCGGTGTTTATATAGCTAGTAATAGCTATGGTGGTTAGCTTTGGTGATTGATACATAACTTCGCCATCTATTTGTGCTTCCCATTGCTCGCCAGTTTCAGGAAAATCATTTTTAAATGCCTTGAATTCTTCAGTGAATGAAGCTATACTCTCTTCTATTGAAGTCGAAGTAATCTCATCGGGATATCCTATGTGTAAAGCTGAAATGATTGCTTTATTAATTTCAGAATTAATTTGATTGGCTACTGCTTCGTTACCGCTAGCTTGCGGAATATTTACTTCAACAATAGTATTATTTTGGGTAGTAATATTAGTCTCTGTAAAAATAGTTTCTGATTCATTTTTGCAACTAAAAAGGATGAAAAGAAAACTAATTAAAATGAGATATTTATTATTGCACATACTTGAAATTTAATCCTAGTTTAAAGATAATTATTGCAATTGAATTAACGCAACTAAAAGATTAAAGTTTTTGGAAAATGTATATTTGAAGCCAAATAGAATATTAGAACCTGCCTAAACTAATTGCTTATTACAGTAAGCTTTAGCTTTTAATCAAGATAGAATATGTAACCTACATTTAGCCACACTAACCAATCGTTATATTTATTAGACTCCAGTTGGTGGTCTAAGCCATCAATATTATCGCCAAAGTAATATTGCCATCTTAGATCGAGCATTAAATCTGATAGTTTGGTTAGTTTGTATCTAACACCAACACTAGAAACTACAGACCATGTGCTTCCTGGAGAGGCATCAACAGAACCGGGTTCCCAGCCCGTGTAAAAGTTAGTAGGGTCGGTAACATCGCCAATAGCTGCGCTATTTGGGTTGGCGTAAGTTGTACTCACTTCAGGTGTAAACGCTGTGTAATGAACCCCTAAACTTACAAAAGGTGCAAATTTATAAGCAAAGCCTTGAAAATCACGAATACTCAAAGGGAAAAACTCAAGCTGTGTACCAATATCAAGATTTTTAGCAACGCCTTTATGGCCTCTTAATTGGTTAGCTTCGATAGTATTTCGAGGAACAACAGATCCATCTGCAGTAGTACGATTGCCTACCCATTTACCTAAGTGTTCTAGATTAGTTTTGTTATATGAAATCTCATTTCTTACTTTAAAATGATCGTTGAAATAAGTATCTGTAGTGTAGCAGTTACAATCTGCACGATATGAAAAGTTAAGGTAATGTACTACTCCAATACCAAACCCTGAATTTCCTATGTTAGTTTTTGAATCTTCACGAACACCATAATCAGATCTAAATTGAAGTGGTCCTGCAATAACACCCAATTCATGAGAAAAGCCTAGTTGAGCATTTGCAGTTTGAAGTAAAAAAAGCAAGCAAAAAACTGAAGCTAAATGTTTCAAGTTAAGCATAAAAGGTTTATTTTTTTGAGGGCATTATTATGAGCAAATATATAAAAACTACCAAAACAAACAAATATTAATATGTTAGTGTATATTGTTCATTTATTTTTGTTGCGAAATTCAAAAAATATCACATATTTTTTTGAAGATAACGTATATTTGTGCTTATATATTACTTTTTCAATAAATTAATGACGTAATAATTATAAATATGAAACAAAATATAGAATCGTTTTTAGACTTAGTTAGGGAAAGAAATGGCCATGAGCCTGAGTTTTTGCAGGCTGTAGAGGAGGTTGCAGAAACAGTAATTCCTTACATCGTAAAGCATGATATTTACTATGGTAAAAATATTTTACTACGAATGGTTGAACCTGAACGACTAATATCTTTTAGAGTATCGTGGGTGGATGATAGTGGAGAGATTCAAGTAAATAGGGGGTATCGTGTGCAGATGAATTCTGCAATAGGCCCTTACAAAGGAGGATTAAGATTTCATCCTACCGTAAATGCTAGCATTTTAAAATTTTTGGCTTTCGAGCAAGTCTTTAAAAACTCTTTAACCACGTTGCCAATGGGTGGTGGAAAAGGAGGTAGCGATTTTGATCCTAAAGGGAAATCGGATAATGAAATTATGCGTTTTTGCCACGCCTTTATGAGTGAATTGTTTAGGTATATTGGTCCAAATACCGATGTTCCTGCAGGAGATATTGGAGTAGGAACTCGAGAAATTGGGTTTTTATTCGGGATGTATAAAAAATTAAAAAATGAGTTTACTGGGGTGTTAACAGGTAAAGGTTTAACATGGGGTGGCTCATTAATTAGACCGGAAGCAACAGGCTACGGTAATGTGTATTTTGCGCAAAAAATGCTTGAAACTAAAAACGATACTATTAAAGGTAAAAGCGTAGTGATTTCGGGTTCAGGTAATGTGGCGCAATATGCTGCCGAAAAAGTATTGCAGTTGGGTGGTAAGGTTTTAACACTTTCAGATTCATCGGGTTATATTTTTGATGAGGACGGTATTGATGCAGATAAATTAGCTTTTGTTATGGATCTGAAAAATGTAAAACGTGGTAGAATAAGTGAGTATTTAGAGTCATACCCTAACGCTAAATTTATAAAAGGAAAAACACCTTGGGGTGAAAAATGCGATGTTGCATTGCCTTGTGCAACTCAAAATGAACTACAAGAAGAAGATGCTAATACGCTTTTAAGCAACGGTTGCATTTGTGTTAGTGAAGGGGCAAATATGCCGTCAACTAAGGAGGCTATTGCAGCTTTCCATAAAGCTAAAATATTATTTGCTCCCGGTAAAGCATCAAATGCTGGAGGCGTAGCAACGTCTGGTTTAGAAATGACACAGAATTCGTTACGATTCAAATGGTCTAGAGAAGAGGTGGATAATAAACTTAAAGATATCATGTCCGATATTCATAAATCATGTTCGGAATATGGTACAGATGATGATGGCTATGTAGATTATGTAAAAGGAGCAAATATTGCTGGGTTTGTAAAAGTGGCCGATGCAATGTTAGCTCAAGGTATAGTTTAGGCTTAAGAGGTCTTATAATTAGAAAGCTTCCTAATGCATTAGGAAGCTTTTTTGTTTAAATCATGTAATTCTCCATAAAAGCTCGATAGTTATAAATATATTTGAAACATAAAGTTTAAGTTTTGGAAAAAATAAATACTAATAATTTCGACTTTTTAAGAGTTGTTTTTGCTTTTACGGTGTGTTTTAGTCATCTTATAGAGTTAAGCCAAGTTGAAATGTTTCAAGATTATATTGGACTTTTTAATACCCGTTTAGCTATTAATGGTTTTTTTGTTATAAGTGGCTTTTTAATTGTTAAAAGCTATGAAAACAGTAAATCTTTAAGGTCTTATTTTATTAAAAGAGTAAGACGTATAATACCTGCTTACCTTTTCGTTATTTTGCTTTGTGCCTTGTTTTTTGCTGTTATTTCAACGTATTCTATTGGCGATTATTTTTTACACAGACAATTTTGGAAGTATCTTATAGCCAATTTAACATTTCAAAATTATATTGAACCTTGTTTGCCAGGAGTTTTTAGTAACAATTATTTATGTGTGGTTAATGGTGCGCTTTGGACTATAAAAATTGAAGAGGCTTTTTATCTATTATTGCCTTTGTTTTATTGGGTAACTAAATCGAAAAAGAATAAAACCCATATTTTTGGTGTTTTTGTTTATTTGCTTTCAATACTATATTTTAATTATTTTGTTTCTGTAGATATGTATCGAATAGCAAAGCAATTACCTGGTGCCTTAGCTTTTTTTATGTGTGGAATTGTACTCTATAAAAACTTCAATTTTTTTATAAAATGGAAACATCACATAATTTTACCTTGTTTGTTTGTGTTTTTTTTAGAGCAATACATATTTAGTATTCATATTTTTAAACCATTAGCTTACAGTTTTATGGTTTTTTATATCGCTTATAATTTTAAATTTTTAAATCATTTTGGAAAATATGGAGATATAACTTATGGTGTGTATATTTATCATTTTCCAATCATTCAAGTATGTGTGTTTTATGGATTGTTTCAGGTCTATAATCCAGTTTTTGTTAGTGTATTTATATTATTGCTAGTTGTTATTTTAGCAACTTTATCTTGGTATTTAATAGAGTTAAGATTTCTGTCTAAAGGCCGAAAGGAAAGGCAAAAAAAATTATTATCTAGCTAAATACATTTAATAAGCTGGCAACTTTAACATTATATGTAACAATCGCATACATTTTATGTGTTTTAAAATATATTATTTTAAGATGAAGTTCGTTAGATGTAATATCTTTGAACATAAATAAATTCAATTTTGAGAAAAATACTTTTTATACTTTTTTGTCTTTCGCCATTTATTCAGTTTGCTCAAAATTATTCCGCGCAATGGGAAGGGCATTTTTCATATTATAATATTACCAAGGTTGTAAAAGGGAACAATAAAATATATGCAGCTTCAGGAAATGCTATTTTTATTGTGGATGTTCAATCTAATAATATGGAAGAGCTTACTACTGTAAATGGGCTTTCGGGTGAAACTATTTCTACAATTTTTTACAGTGAGCTTTATCAGCTATTAGTAATTGGTTATGAAAACGGACTTATTGAAATAGTTTTCGATAATGATGACGATGTTCTATCTGTAGTAGATATAGTTGACAAGCCTGCAATTCCTGCAGATAATAAAACTATTAATCATTTTAATGCTTACCAAAATGTAATATATATATCTACCAATTATGGTATTTCAATATACGATCTTGAACGTTTGGAGTTTGGCGATACTTATTTAATTGGAGATGGAGGGTCTCAAGTTGCCGTAAAACAAACCTCTGTTTTTAATGGAGCTGTATATGCTGCTTGTTTAGATTCTGGTGGAGTAAAGAAGGGGGATATTTCAAGTTTAAATTTAATAGACTATAATAATTGGCAAAGCGTTACGTCTGGTAATTTTATTGGCGTAGTAACAAATGAAGAGAAATTGTATGCGTTGAATTCTAATCGTGTACTATTTGAGGTTGTTAACGATACTTTAAATCAGTTAATTAGGTATGATAACATACCTGTAGAGTTAGAATCCTATAATTCAAATTTGGTTGTAACAACTCAGAATGTTGTTTTTATTTACGATTCAGGTTTTAATTTAACGTCTCAAGTTTCAGTTTTAGAAGATTTTGATACAGGTTTTAATTCATCGGTTCTTGATAGTGAAAACATATATATAGGTAGTTCAGATTTTGGTGTTTTAAAAACAGCGATTAATAATCCCATTGCTTTTGAGGAAATTCATCCAGATGGACCACTTAGAAACGATTTATTTTCTTTAGAATACTATAATAACGATTTATGGTGCGTTTCTGGGGGCTATAACTTTTTTTATAGCTTTGTTGGTGGAGACAGAGTTAGAACAGGAATTAGTCGCTTAAAGAATAATGAGTGGCAAAACATTCCGTACGATTCTATTAATAATGCCATAACTAATCCATATTATTTAACGGCCACATCAATTAACCCTACTAAGCCCAACCAAGTATTTGTAAGTTCGTATTATTCAGGTTTAATAGAATTTGAAGATGCCGAACCTATAGAGTTGTATACTCAAGACAATAGTACTTTAGTGCCCTTTGCAGGTAATTTTAAGCTTACCGCAGCAAGTACTTTTGATGCAAATGGCGTTTTATGGTTAATAAATGGTAGGGTAAAAGAACCTTTAAATAAATATGAAAATGGAAGGTGGACTTCTTACGATTTTTCTGAAGTTATTGCCGTACCTAATAACGAAAATGGATTTAGTAAAATAGTAATTGATGAGTCTACAGGAACAAAATTTATGGGTACCTATGCCAGTGGTTTTATTGGTTTTAATGAAAATAACGGGAACCCACAAATTAGGAAAGTAGAAGGGGAAGATGTAAACATGTCTGATCCATACGTAAGCGCATTGGCTTTAGATAATAGAAATCAGCTATGGATAGGTACTTTAAAGGGTATTCGTGTGCTATATAATGTTTCCAATTTTTTTGGAAATGATGAAATAGAGGTTGATGAAATTATCATTGAAGAAGACGGTATAGCTAAAGAGCTTTTGTTTGAGCAGTTTATAACGGAAATAGAGGTTGATGGCTCAAATAATAAATGGATAGGAACTACGGATGCCGGCTTGTTTTATCTTTCATCAGATGGTCAAGAAACCATCTTTCATTTTACTACCGATAATTCGCCGTTGCCATCAAATAGTATAAGTGATATTGAGATAGATGATAAAAATGGAATAGTTTATATTGCGACAACCAAAGGTTTACTTACGTTTAATTCGGGTGGGTCTTCTGCGCTGCAAGATTTATCAAGCGCATATACTTACCCCAATCCAGTACGACCAGGTTTTAATTTTATTGAAGATAAAGTTAAAATTAAAGATATATCTGAAAATGTAAACATTAAAATTACCGATATTGAAGGTAATCTAGTTGCCGAAGCACAATCTAGAATAAACCAACGATACGGGGGTTATAATTTAGAAATTGATGGAGGAACAGCCTATTGGAACGGTAGAAACCTAGCAAACAATTTGGTAGCTTCTGGTGTTTATTTAATTATGCTTTCAGATTTAGATACCTACGAAACTAAAGTTTTAAAATTAATGGTGGTTAGATAATGCTTATTACTACAAACGCTATTGTTCTATCTAAATTAAAATTTAAAGACAACGATTTAATAGTAAAATGTTATACCCAAGATATTGGCGTGGTTAGTTTTTTATTGCGTGGAGTTTTAAAAAGTAAAAAAGGAAATTCTAAAGTTGCTTACTTTCAATTATTATCTCAAATAGAGATTGTATTTACGCATAAAAATACAAGATCTTTACAAAGTATAAAAGAAACGAAGCTAAATCATATGTATTCGAGCTTGCATACCCATGTGTTAAAAAGTTCTATTGTTATGTTTCTTTCTGAAGTACTATCCAATGTATTACAAGAAGAAGAAGAAAATGAAGTGTTATATAGTTATCTAGAATACTCCCTTTTATGGCTAGATTCGCAAGCCGATTATGCAAATTTTCATTTGTTATTTTTATTAAAACTCACCAAGTATTTAGGCTTCTATCCTGACACTTCTAATATAGATGCACACTACTTTAATTTATATGAAGGGAAGTTTGAATTAAAACCTAGCAATAAGTATGCTATTTCAGGCGAAAATTTAGTGCTGCTTAAACAGTTGTTAGGCATAAAATTTGATGCATTAACTAGTATTAAAATAAATGCAAAACAAAGGCAATCTTTTTTAAGCATGATTTTGCTTTATTTTGAGTTACATTTGGGCACTTTTAAAACCCCTAAATCATTAGCCGTTTTTAATCAAGTTTTTAACTAAACCATGAAGTTTTTTTATTTATCGCTTTGCTTAGTATTTCTTAGTTTAGGTGTTCATTCCCAAAACATAAAAGTTCTTAATAGTCAAACAAAAGAACCGGTTTTTGGGGTGGCTATTTATAACGTAGATAAAACTAAAAGTGTCATTACCAATTTTAATGGTGAAGCTGATTTAGGCGAGTTCAATGACACCGAAACCATTTATTTTAAACACTTATCTCATACGTTAAAAACGATAAATAAGAAGCAAATAGGAAAATTGAACAAAGTGTTTTTAGTTTCCAACACTCAAGGTTTACAGGAAATAGTAATTTCAGCTTCAAAGTTTAAGCAAAATAAAAGAGATATTCCTCAAAAAATTCTTAGTGCTAATGCTAAAAGTATTCAGTTTAATAATCCACAAACTAGTGCCGATTTATTGGAAAACACAGGGCAGGTTTATATTCAAAAAAGTCAATTAGGTGGCGGAAGCCCAATGATTAGAGGTTTCTCTACAAATAGATTATTAATTACTGTTGATGGTGTAAGAATGAATAATGCCATTTTTAGAGGCGGAAATCTTCAAAATGTTATTGCTATCGATCCTTTTGCCATTCAAAATACCGAGGTAACTTTAGGTGCAGGCTCGGTAACTTATGGAAGTGATGCTATTGGTGGTGTAATGAGTTTTTATACGCTTAAACCTAAATTATCTTATACAGATTCTTTAATGTTTAAGGCTAATGCTGTCGTAAGATATGCCTCGGCAAGTAATGAAAGAACAGGGCACTTCGATTTCAATTTAGGCTATAAAAAATGGGCTTTTATTACCAGTGCTAGTTATACCGATTTTGATGATTTAAGAATGGGAAGCCACGGGCCAGAAGATTATTTAAGGCCAGAGTTTGCCGTAGCAACCTCTAGCGGCGATGTTATTATAGAAAATGACAATCCGTTAGTACAAAAATACTCCGGTTACAGTCAGTTTAATGTTATGCAGAAGGCCCATTATGAGCCCTATGAAGACTTAAGTTTCGATTTGGGGCTATATTACTCAACAACGTCTAATATTCCCCGGTACGATCGTTTAATTCGGTATAGAAGTGGTGTGTTGCGTTCTACCGAATGGAACTACGGGCCACAAAATTGGTTCATGTCTAATTTAGAGGTTACCAAACTAAGTAGTAGGTCTAATTTATACGATAAAATAAAGGCCACGGTAGCGTATCAAAATTTTCAGGAGAGTAGGATGGATAGAGATTTTCAATCTACTACGCGTAGTGTTAGTGAAGAGGCGGTTAATGCCTATTCTTTTAATATAGATTTAGAGAAAAAGTTGTCGCCTAAAACAGAGTTTTTCTATGGAGGCGAGTATATTTATAACAAAGTAAAGTCGGTGGGTTACAATCAGGATACCGCAAATAATACCGAGGTTGACGCGGTAACTAGATATCCAAATGGATCGAGTTGGCAATCGGCAGCAGTATATTCAAGCATAAAATATAAACCAAACCCAAAGTTTGTGTTTCAGTCGGGTTTACGTTTTAATTATGTGGTTTCCGAGGCTAATTTCACCGAAAACAATGTCTTTTTAAACCTACCTTTTGATTATGCCAAAAACGAATCGGAAGCCTTAACAGGAACTGCAGGCATTAGTTGGACCCCAAGCCCCAAAATACAATGGAAATTAAATGCATCTTCAGCATTTAGGGCGCCAAACATTGATGATATTGGTAAGGTATTCGATTCCGAACCCGGATCTGTAGTTGTACCAAATAATAATTTAAAATCGGAATACGCTTATGGTAGCGAATTGGGCTTAAAACTTAACTTTAATAACAAGTTAGTTTTGGACATGAGTACTTATTACACATATTTGGATAATGCTTTGGTAAGACGAGACTATAGTTTAAATGGCGAAACCGAAATTTTATATAATGGCGAATTAAGCAATGTACAAGCCATACAAAATGCATCAAAAGCATGGATTTATGGGTTTGAAGTGGGTTTAAAAATGCCTATTACAAATCAGTTGGATTTAACATCGCAGTATTCGGTAATTGGAGGAACAGAAGAGGAGGAGTCTATAGAAGTGCCAATACGCCATGTGGCACCAAACTTTGGGAATACACATTTAACATGGACATCCAACGCTATTAAATTAGACTTTTTTGCAAATTATAATGGCGATTTGTCTTATTACGAGTTAGCACCTTCCGAAATTGAAAAGGATTATATTTATGCCTTAGATGCCAACGGAAATCCTTACAGTCCGTCGTGGTACACCGTAAATTTTAGGGCGCAGTACCAAGTAAATAATGCCATTACTTTAACTACAAGCTTAGAAAATATTACCGACCAGCGTTATAAAACCTATTCTTCGGGAATTGCTGCTGCCGGACGAAACCTAATAGTAGCTTTAAAATATAGCTTATAAAAAAATGCTCTAGCTATAAACTAGAGCATTACATAATTTTATAAATTTTCTGATTTACTTTTTAAACGCCTTTTTGGTTATAATCGCACCGCTAGAAAGTTCTGCTTTAGCGATATAAATACTACCACTACTTAATTGTGATAAATTATAGGTTTCTGAAGTGGTGTTTCCTTTAAATTGATATAATTGACGGCCTAATAAATCAAAAATACGTACGGCTGCTATGTTTTTTGATGCCGTAAATTGAACGTGATCATCGTCCAATTCAACAATTTTTAAGGTATTCGCATCTAATGGATTATTATCGATAGATAATGTAGTATCAGCTTTAAATAGAATTTCAAAACGATCGTTAAACTCTCCAACTTCCGAGGTAAAACTATAATCGGAATCCGATAGGTTATGCACCTTATTTAATACATTATCTTTTAAGTAAATGGTGTTGTTGGCCAAAAAGTCACCTTCTAGTTGTGCTATAGAAAACGTATATAAAGTGGCCACATCAATATTAGTTGCAAATCCAAGGTTTATAATTTCATCTTCTGTTAAGCTATTTATGGCCTTACCTTGAATGGCAAATTTAGTGTTAGACCCTTCAATGGTAGAATATAGAGTTGTGTTAAAATCTGGTGTTAAAAATCGTTTAGCATCGTAGGCTCCATTATCTATTCCGTTGGTTGCGCCATCAACATAGGCTACAAGTATTTGGTTAAATATGCCGTTATCCGAAGTTAAATTTAACCAAAGTCTATTAGCCGTAGCGGTGTTTTGTTTAGCACTAGAGTTTTTGAAAAATTGTGTATTACTAGTGGCATCTGCCATACGCATAACGTTGGTAAAAGTAGCAGGTCCATTGGCTAATCCAGCTATAAAAAATCCTTGTCCTGAAGGGATGTATTGAGAAGGTATTACGCCGCTTGCCCCTTCAATGCCAATACCACCACTTCCAGCGGCATACATGGCGTAATCATTTCTACTAAAATTACTTTGTTCGTTACCTGGATTAGCTCCAGAAGGCGGTGTGGCTTGCGACCAAAAATAGGCAGTACCATCAATAACACCAGAATTTGCAGCATAAAAGGCATCAAAATCGATAGCCGAAGGGTATGGGTTACCAATAAAATTCCAACTAGTACCTGGATTTGTAGCGTTAAATGAAATATTTGTGTCTATATCACCAGTGTTAAATTCACCTTGAAATGATGCAGATCCCGTACCTGGAGCAAAATTTGAAAAAAGTCTAGCCTCTGTAACCGCATAACCAACTCCAGGAAGCATATTTTCGGTCCCGTTTGAAGCTAAGGCATATTGCCATGCGTCTGCATTATCATCAACGTTATCAGCATCTGTATCTACAAAATTAGCAGCATTGAACCAAAAGCGTCTGTCGCCATCTACATCTGGAAATACATTAGTGGTAGTTTCTCCAACAACAGGAGAACTCCAATAAGTATAGTAATACCAATCTGCTTTTGTAGCTGTAGTTTTATTTACACTCGATGTGCCATTATTTGTAAACGTTCCTGCGTTGTCTCGTTGTACAAAGTTTCCTTGGGTTTCAACTACTAAAGTACCATTAATGGTTACATCATTTTCAATTTCTGCAAATGTGCCATTAGCAATGGTAAGTGTTGCTCCAGCATCTACGGTTAAACTACAACCTACAATATCTCCGGTTGTTGTGCTGTAATTACTGCTTATAACCACACTTTTTGTTAAGCTATCCGGCAATCCGCTAGACCATGTTCCTGTGTAAATTGTGGTTGATATACAACAACTAGTAGTATGTGTTCCTATATCAGACCAATCATCAATTACTAATACTACCCATTCACTATTTGTAACAGTTGTTCCCGCAGAAGTTGACCAATTCGTATTTGGATCACAGATGCTATTTTTTCTTACTAAAGTGTGGTTTGCAGTAGCATTTGTAGTTCCGGCAACATCCCATCCCGTTCCAGGGTCAGCACCATCAGTTCCTATCACATCAATTAAAAAAAATGTTCCAGTACCATCATCTTTTGCTAAACCAGTTGCATCATCGCCAGTCCAAATAGCACTTCCACTAATTATATTAGCTGCTGCTAAAATTGTTGGGTCGCTAGATGGATGTGCAATAATATAAACAGATCCATTTGCTAAAGTACCTGATAAACCAAATGTGTTTTCAGGCCAAGTACCACCATTAACTACTCTCCATAATTCGTAATCGGCTAAATCGACATCTGTACCTGTTCCATTAAAAATTTCTATATATTTATTAAAACTACTGCCTTCTCCATATTCAGAAATAATTAAGTCGGACGTTTGCCCAAAACCAAAGTCAAAAGCTAAAAGTAATAATAGTACTAGGGTAATCTTTTTCATAACCGTTAAGTTTTAAAAATCTAAGATTTGGTATTTATAATATTTTTATTCTTAATGTCAATTTAACAATTGTTATTTTTGATGCTTATGCAAACAAAAAAAACATATACGGTACAAGAAGCTACTAGAAAACTAGAGCATTATTGCGCGTATCAAGAACGTTGCCACCAAGAAGTACGTAAAAAGTTAGAATCCTTACACATGATACCCGAGGCTATCGATGTTATAATAGTTCATCTTTTAGAGCATAACTTTCTTAATGAAGAGCGTTTTGCCAAAACATTTGTAAGTGGTAAGTTTAGAATTAAGGCTTGGGGCCGTCGCCGATTAACTTTAGAATTAAAGAAAAAAGACATAAGCAAAGTTAATATAAATCAAGCACTTGCTGAAATTGAAAACACGGAGTATATCGAGGTTTTCAATACCTTAGCCGAGAAAAGGGTTAATTTAATTACAGAACCTAATAATTTTAAGAAAAAGAAAAAATTAATCGATTATCTGTTGTATCGAGGCTGGGAAACTCATTTAGTGTACGAAAAAGCCAGAGAGTTGTTGGGGTAATCTCGTAAAAAAGGCGAATTATGTATAAAACATAATTCGCCTTTTTAATATTTAAAAGTTTAGGACTATAAGTTAAAAACAGCTCCTAAATTAACAGTAAATTGGTTGTGTAAGGTTTCGGCAGCAGTTAAAGTTTCCGATTTGTATTTAGCAAACGGTGTGTTAAATTCTGTGTAAATACCAAAACCATCTGTAAAGAAATAACGTGCTCCTAAATGCCCACCAAAGTTTTTAAGACCTAAGCTTAAACCTGGGTAAATATCAAAATTTTCATCAATATTAATAACGTTTCCTAGGTTAGCGTTAAAACGAAATCTTACATCAAAACGGTTATCGAAATTAGCGTCTAAATCTTCGTTTTCATTGTTTTGTAAAGCATCATCAACACCTAAAAGGTAAGTAGACGATATACCAACAGAAATGTTTTCTCCAATACCGTAATCGTAACTTACATTAATACCAGAACCATTGTCTTGTAAATTTGCACCTACTTGAAATTTGTTGTCACCTTGTCCTTTGTAAGCTTGTGCACTTACAGCCGAAAAACTAAGAATAGTCAATAATAATATTAAATTTTTCATTTTGTTATGTTTATTTTTAAGTTGTAAAATGTAATTCGAACAATAAAATTTTGATTTCATCTAATATTTTAGATGTCCTCATGTCTTGACATGAGCTTTAAATTTAAGTGGGCAAAGATATTACAAGTTTTTTAATATCAAAGGTTTATTTGTAAGTTCTATCTTATTTAGAGTTTGTTTAAAAAGCCCTAAAAACAGGTGTTTTAGCTTTGTAAATGTTTGTTGGTTTTTAAAATGGCTTGTTCGTTTTTCCAGTCTATCCATTTTTGGCCTTTAATACGGCGCATCACATTATCGAAATTGCGCATTATTAAAATGTTATAAACGGCTTTACTAAAGTTTTTTGGGTTTCTGGCAAGTGCTCTTAAACTCATAGAAAACCCAGGTGTAATGTAGCGCATATAGTGCCAATATCCTTCTGGCATGTATAGCATTTCGCCATGTTTAAGTTCGGTTTTGTAACCCTTAGCCTTTTTAAGCATAGGCCATTTTTTAAAATCGGGGTTATTAAAATCTATATCTTCTCTGGTAATTAAGGCATGCGGAATTTTATACAGGAAGTCGTTTTGCTTTTGGTCGAATAAAATAACTTGTTTTTGCCCCTCGAAATGAAAATGAAAAATATTAGCCAAATCAATATCGTAATGCATAAAGGTATGCGAATCCTTACCGCCAAAAAACAGCATAGGTATACCTTTTATAAGCCTAATTCCTAGTTTAGGAAAAGTAAAATCCTTTTGTAGTTGAGGTATTTCCTTTAAGGCATTCCATAAAAAAATACGGTATTTAGTAGGTTCACGCTTTAATAAATCTATATAATCGCGCAGTTTCATTTTGGCATGCGGCTCGTTAAAACCATCTTTATAATCTACCGGTCTGTCGTCGTATAGCGGAATGGTAATATCGCCGCCAACGACCTTCATATACTCTAAATTCCATTTGCTGTATGCCGGCCAATCTTGGGTTAAGCACTCCACTACCACAGGTTTTTGCGGTTTAAAATAGTGCTTTAAAAAATCCGCTTTAGTAATGGTTTTTACACGCGGAATATCCTGTAGGTTTAACGACAAAGTATATTTAGTTTAAGATCGCAAAGTTAACAAAACGATATTAGAACTAAAATAGTATTTTGGGCGTTACCGCAAGGGTCGGGCTTTCCGTTACAAGTCCTCGCTCTTCCTACGTCAGGCTGTGGGCTATCCACTTCAATCCCTAACGCGCGAGTTACATTAATCCTAAAACTTGAGTTTAAAACATCATGTTATTTGTTATGAATAAACCGCAATATGGATATAAAGTATTTTTAAATTTGGCTTAGTATTATGCGAGTTCTAGCAGAAAAGCTTAAAACGATTGGATTGTTAATTAAATTATACAGACTTACCCGCGTTAGGGATTGAGGTACTGTTGAAGCTCTTTTTGTGTTGTTGCACATATGCAACACAAAAAAGCGACTACCGAAAGCCCGACCCTTGTGGTAACGCCCAAATTATTTAAACTTATAGTTTAGCCCAAAAAGCACATTGCTTGGTGGCATAGGCACGAAACCAGCTTCAATATAATCGGCATTAAAAATATTACTTGCCGTAAAGGTGAACTCTAGCTGTTTTAGGTGTAATGCAATGGAGGCATCCCAAACATTATAACTATCGCCAGTAGTACGTTCGGCGTGTTTGTAAATAATATTCTGACTCACATTTTTAAAAAATTGTGTACTTAAACGGGTTGTAAAATGGTGCTTAAGGGTGTTTAATGAGTAACGCGATAGGTCTTTATTATCGTTTAAAATATCGTCTTCTAAAAAGTTATACCCTACGGCAAGCGTTTGGTTATAAGTGTTATGTTTAAAATGGTATGCAGCATCTACCTCGAACCCTTTTGTGTTAACCTCGGTAATATTGGTTGCTGTATAAATGGTTTCTGTAACTCCGGTGCGAACAAAATCTATTAAGTTTTGTGCATCGCGGTTGTAAACGGCCAACGATCCTGTAAATTTTGGAGAAAAATATTTAATTCCAATTTCTTGCGAAAAAGCTTCCTCAACCTCTAAGTCTGGGTTTCCAACCGTACTTGGGTCGTTATAATACAAATCGGTATAAGTTGGTATTCTATAAGTATAGCCTATGTTACCGTATGCTTTTAATTGGTCGTTAATTTTGTATCCAATGTCTATACCTGGAAAGGCATAAAAATCGAAATCTGAAAAATAGGTAACCGCAACGCCTGGTGTAATATCTAAATTTTGGTTGGCTAATTTAAAGGCATGTTCTAAAAACAAGGTTGTCATAAAACGATTGCGGTTTCCTAAATTATTGCTATTAATATAAACTTGAGAAAGATCGATGCCAAAACCAGTTATTCCGGCTTTAGATGTATAGTTTCCGTTAAGCTCTGCGCCAATTTTGTTGGTAATATGTAAATTACGGTAAACGGTTGGGTCGTTTCTTAAATATACATATTCATCTTGGTTACGTTTCCAGTATACGCGAGGTTTAAGGGTTAATTTTTCGGTGTTAAAGGTTGTAGTAAATCCAATAAGGCTGTTTTGGGTTTCTTCGTATTGCTCGGTAGCGCTTTCTCTAGCATAAAACCCATTGGCGCCAAATTTTCGTTCTTGAAACGTAGCAATCATTTCAATAGCTTTTTTGTTTTTATTAAAAACGCTTTTAACAAAATAGTTACTGTTATCGTAATCGGTATTATGGCGGTAACCTGCCGATGTCATTTTATCTACATGAACAATATGCGACGAGTTATCGAGGTCTGCACCAACGGTAACGCCAGCGTTTAACTGTCCAAAAGATCCAGTTTCTGTTTTTACTGAAACCGAATTGCTAAGTTCTTTTTTAGTGATTATGTTTATGGCACCATTAAACGCATTTTGCCCAAAAACACGAGCAGCTGGCCCTTTGATGATTTCAATACGTTCTATAACTTCTAGCGGTAAAGCGGCATTCATGGTGTGATGCCCGGTTTGTGCATCGTCCATTTTTATACCATCAATTAGCAGTAATGTTTGGTCGAAACTACCACCGCGAATATATAAATCAGCCTGACTACCAGCAGTTCCACGGCGTCTAATATCTATTCCGGCTACTTGTTGTAGTAAATCGGCTAGGGTAGTTGAGGCACTTTTTTTAATGTCTTCTGAAGAAATAATATCTATGGTTCTAGAGTTTTCTTTAAAAGGTAAATTGATTCTTGTAGAATTAATAATAACTTCTTCCAACGAATTTGTTTGTACAGGGTTTTCTTGTGCGTACCCAATAATAGATAAACACGTAAATGCGATTGTAGCGTAAATAGACTTCATTAAATGATTTGTTTTTAACGCTGCAAAAGTCGTAACTTTCCGGACGAGTAGAATAGTCCAGTTTTAAAACAATGAATAGTCCGGTTAGCCAACTTCTAAATCAGTTAATAGAATTCGACAAATTGAGTGCGCAGCCTGTATATATCCAAATAGCGCAGCAAGTTATAAATGCCATACAACGTGGCTATTTAACAAAGGGCACCGTTTTACCCGGAACCCGCGTTTTAAGTCAGGTTTTAAAAATACATAGAAACACGGTTGTTGCGGTTTACGATGAGTTAGCCTCGCAAGGTTGGGTAAATATTATACCCAATAAAGGCACTTTTGTTTTGGTGCCTGAGCAAACTACTGCAAAAATAAAAGCTAGCGCACAACATATAGATCAAGCCAATACATACTCTACTACTACAGGGTTTCCTTTTCAGTCGTCTTTTAATTTGGCCTCAAATATTAAGGTTACAAAGGCGAAATATAGTATAAATGAAGGCTCGCCAGATTTAAGATTGCATCCAGTACACCAATTTTCTAGATGGTATAGCGCGGTAATGAAACGAAAATCGGTGGTTAGTAAATGGAATGAATCATCTTACTCACTTTTCGAAATGCAGTTGTGTAATTATTTAAATGCTACACGCGGTTTCCATATACAACCTAATAATCTTTTAAGTACCCGAAGTACAGAAATGAGTTTGTATATCGTTTCGCAACTTTTAATACAGCAAAACGATGTGGTTTTGGTGGGGCATTTAAGTAATTATGCCTCTAACATGATTTTTCAGCAGGCAGGAGCCAATATTAAAACAATTCCTGTGGATGCACATGGATTGGATGTAGATTATATAAAAACACATTTTGTAAAAGGTAGTATTAGGTGCGTTTATGTTTGTGCACACCGGCATTACCCAACAACAGCAACACTAAGTGCAGAACGCCGTATAAAATTGTTAGCCTTAGCCAAAGCTTACCAATTTGCTATAATTGAAGATGATTTTGATTACGATTTTCAGTTCGAAGGTTCTGCTATGTTACCTATGGCGAGTGCCGATGCTAAGGGCATGGTTATTTATTTAGGCAAGTTGGGGCAATCCTTATTCCCTAGTTTTCAAGTTGGTTTTGTTGTAGCGCCCGAAAATTTAATTAAAGAAGCTAAAAATTATTTAAAATTACTAGATAAGCAGGGAGATGTTATACAGGAACAAATGCTAGCTGAGTTAATTATGGAAGGTGAAATTTATCGCCTACTTAAAAAGAATATTGTAATTTATAAAGAAAGGCGCAATTGTTTGTGTAGGCATTTAACACAGCATTTTCAAGATGTTATTCATTGGGAACTACCATCTGGCGGACTAGCAATTTGGTTGCAATTTGAGCCCAAAATATCTTTGGTACAATTAGCCGAAGAAGCCGAAAAAAACGATTTGCACCTTCCTAATACCACGCTATATCAAGATAAAGATACATGTGCTATTCGGTTTGGTTTTGGGCATTTTAATGAAGCAGAAATTGAACTCGTAGTTAAAAAACTAAAAATAGCCTATAGTGCAGTGCTTTAAATAAGTTTTAATAGCTAATAAGAGTTGGAAAGTGTCAGTTCGAGTGATTTTTTGATAAAAAAATCGTATCGAGAACTAATATAGAGACTAACAATTTTAGTGTTGTTACAAACTTTGGGTATTGCAATCGTTTAAATATAATGGAATGGATAGAATTTTTAGCTAAATGAAGACTCGTGTAATCCAGTTTATCACTTAGAAATTTCAAATTCTGTTTTGCAATTATTACACCTGTATTTGTGCTTTGTGTAAATAGGTAAAACACTTGTTAAAAGGTTTGCTACTAATGCAAAAATGAATGCTAAAAGAGATTTTAAATTGGTTATGGTAGAAAAAATTTCAATTTCCTTCTTATTGCAATTAGGGCATACTACGGGTTGGCCATCATCATCTATAGAGTATTTTGCTATACTTTCTAAAATATGTCGTGCTTTAATGACATCGGTAGATAAAACTTTTAGCTTTACGCCTCCAATGGCATTACTTACCAAAGGATCTGTATCAATAGTTAAATTATCAAATAAGAATACTTTAATCCCTTCGGCTACCAAACGTCCTTTAACAATTTGCGCCTCTGCCGAATATTGAAATTTTGCAACTGTAGTGAAGGTTTCGGCCATAATTCAAGATTAGTTTAAGTAAATATAGTTTTTTAAATTTTGTTTGTAAACGAATATCATCATTTTTTTCTTACATTAATTTGGTGTCTATCAGCAATCTGTATTCTTCACGTCTCTATTTTTTTTAAAACATAATGAATTTTATATTGTATTTTTGGTGGTACAAATAATCTTATAACGCTCCCTTCATGAAAACATATTTTTTCCTTTTAAGTCTTTTAGTTTCATCTTTTGTATGTGCACAAAATAATCAGATTGTAAATACAGAGGATGGTAGACGTGTATTACTTAAAGCCGATTTTACTTGGGAGTATATCGATGGGCAATCTTCATTAACAAGCATTAAAACACCTTTAAAAGCGGATACAGGCTGTAATTTAGCATCAGACTTTAAGGAGCCGGCTTTAAATAGTAAAATACAAGCCCAATTAAAAAAAGGACGCGCTACAATAAGTCACGTAAAAGCAAAAGTAGCAAAAGATAATAATTGTACCATAGAAGATGTTTTATTGCTATCCGTTTCCGAACAAAAATCGAAAGCCACATATCAATTTTGTGCTAACGGAATACCTGTTGCATATAAGCGTATAGGCAATACCATTATTAAAAAGCAGGATATTTTTTAATTTACATACACCATGTTTCCACTTTCCATCGTCGCTTTTTTATCAACCCATTTAAAATCGCCTGGAATTGTAGCGTCCAGTAGGCTAATATCTAAGAGTTCCGAAAGCTCATAGGCAATAGTAAAGGCGTCTTTAAAATCGTATTTTTCGTATAAATCCCAATGTTTGTTTTTCGAATGCCATAAATTTATTTCAAAAGTATTGGCATTAACGGCAAATAAGGATACATAGTCTAAATCTGGTAACGGTTTCCAGCGTCCATATCTAAAAATTCCAATCGTTTTTTCTCTCTTAAATAATTTTGTTCCAAAATCGAAATAACAATTTACTGTATAAGAGAAATAAATGGCCAAAAATAAAAGAATAAATATAGTCTGGAAATAATCGAAGTGGCCATAAAAGTGGCGTTCTTCCAACGAAAAATCCATTGTTATTACAAAATGGAAAATTAAGCCTGCCACAATGGTAAATAATATTGCCGCACTAATACGAAGCCATAATGGCTTTTGCCTTTCAATATATGTTAGTGTTTTATCCATTGACCACAAATATAATAAAACACGCAAATCGGCTATAAACAGTTTATAAGATATGTTTAGATGTATTATAGTGTCTAATAAAAGTTGATATTTCAAAATTTTAAATTAAATTTAGAAGCAGAAAATTAATTTGGGCGTTACCACACCCTTCGTCTATGCTCAGGGCAGGCGGTCGGGCTTTCGCTACTCAATCTTTTTGCGAAAAACAAAAAGGATTTCAAACAAACCGCTCAATCCCTAACGCACTAAACCGCCAGCAAAATCTTTAATTTATGATAGCACTAAACACAAACTCGATAGATATTTTTTCGCCAGAATCAACGCAGTCTTCAGGGGCACTTTTTTTCGATACAGGAATTTCGGCAGGATTTCCAGCGCCAACAGAAGATTTTAGTCAACAACGTTTATCCTTAGACACCGAACTGGTAAGAAATAAAGAAACCACCTTTTATGCGCGTGTAAGTGGACAATCCATGATAGGAGCAGGACTTGATGATAACGATTTATTAGTAATAGATAGAAGCTTAGAACCTGCAAATAATAAAATTGCGGTATGTTTTCTAGATGGCGAATTTACCGTAAAACGTTTAAGAGTTGATAGAGACGGGATGTGGCTACAACCCGAAAACCCAAACTATCCAATTATTAAAATTACCGACGATAACGACTTTGTTATTTGGGGTATTGTAACCAATGTGATTAAAAAGGTATAATCGTTTGTATATAAAAAAGAGTATAAACATAAAAAAACGCAAAGTTTAAGCTTTGCGTTTTTTAATATATCAATATTTAAAATAAAATTAATCTGCTAAAATTATAGCTTTATTATCTTTCATTTCAAGTGTACCCGAATTTATTTTTATAGTCAATACTTTATCATCATCGTTATGTGGAATAACTTCAGAATGTAAAGCATCAAACTCTAAGTGGGTTTGTGTATGTGTATGGATTTTAATAAAACCTTCTTTTAGTATAGAAACTATAGGAGCGTGATTATCCAACATTTGAAACTCACCGTTTATACCTGGAACTGCTACAGAATCAACTTCGCTGCTAAATAATGTGGCTTCTGGTGATACTATTTCTAAATACATAGTTAAACTTGTTTAACTACCCTGAATTTATTTCAGGGTCTTTTTAATTTTATTCGATATTCAATTTAAAAGATGCTGAAATAAATTCAGCACTTGCTTTCAGCTTACGCCTCTGCAAGCATTTTATCTCCAGCTTCAATAGCTTCTTCAATGGTTCCTTTAAGGTTAAAGGCTGCTTCAGGAAGACGATCTAATTCACCATCCATAATCATGTTAAATCCTTTAATAGTTTCCTTAATATCAACTAATACACCAGGAATACCAGTAAACTGCTCTGCTACGTGGAAAGGTTGAGATAAGAAACGTTGTACACGTCTTGCTCTACCTACGGCTAATTTATCTTCTTCAGATAATTCTTCCATACCAAGAATAGCAATAATATCTTGTAATTCTTTATAACGTTGTAATAACTCTTTAACGCGTTGTGCACAAGCATAATGCTCATCACCTAAAATATCAGCAGTTAAAATTCTAGAAGTAGAATCTAAAGGATCTACCGCAGGGTAAATACCTAACTCAGCAATTTTACGAGATAATACAGTTGTTGCATCTAAGTGAGCAAAGGTTGTAGCAGGTGCAGGATCCGTTAAATCATCTGCAGGTACGTAAACCGCTTGTACAGATGTAATAGAACCTCTTTTAGTTGAAGTAATACGTTCTTGCATCGCACCCATTTCGGTTGCTAATGTTGGTTGGTAACCTACCGCAGAAGGCATACGACCTAATAATGCAGATACCTCAGAACCAGCTTGTGTAAAACGGAAGATATTATCTACGAAGAATAATACATCTTTTCCTTGTCCTTCACCAGCACCATCACGGAAATACTCAGCAATAGTTAAACCAGATAAGGCAACACGTGCACGTGCTCCAGGAGGCTCATTCATTTGTCCGAATACGAAAGTAGCTTTCGATTCTTTCATTTTAGATTTATCCACTTTAGATAAATCCCATCCGCCATCTTCCATAGAATGCATAAAATCATCTCCATAACGGATAATTCCAGACTCTAACATTTCACGAAGTAAATCATTCCCTTCACGAGTTCTTTCACCCACTCCAGCAAATACAGATAAACCACCGTGTCCTTTTGCAATATTGTTAATCAACTCCTGAATTAATACTGTTTTACCTACACCAGCACCACCAAATAAACCAATTTTACCTCCTTTTGCATAAGGCTCAATCAAATCGATTACTTTAATACCAGTAAATAAAACTTCAGTAGAAGTTGATAAATCTTCAAATTTTGGAGCTTGACGGTGAATTGGTAACCCCGCTTCTCCAGCTTTAGGTAAATCTCCAAGACCATCAATAGCATCTCCAATTACATTAAATAAACGTCCATAAACATCATCACCAATCGGCATTTGTATAGGAGCACCTGTTGCAGTAACTTCTGTACCTCTACTTAAACCATCAGAAGAATCCATGGCAATAGTACGTACAGTATCTTCTCCAATATGAGATTGTACTTCTAGTACTAAAAGCGAACCATCTGCTTTTTTAATTTCTAATGAATCGTAAATTTTTGGAAGTTCTGATCCAGCAGCGAATTCAACATCGATAACCGGTCCAACTATTTGTGCAACTTTACCTGTAACTTTAGACATTACTTATGTATTTAATATTATGCGTTTTAATTCTATAAAAACACTTTAAGTTTTCGCGTGCAAAGATATATTTTTTAATTTAAAATGAAAGTTGTTTTTAAAGCTTTTTTGCACCAAAAAAAACACCTTCAATTTGAAGGTGTTTTTATAGTATTATTTGAATTCTATTTTATTGTAACAATGGAGAATAGTTTGTTGGATAGTTTCCAGTGTTAACTAAATTTCCTGAAGCTTCAAAGTTAGTTCCATAAGCTGCATCAATGGCTTTCATAAATTCATTTGCTGCCATGGCATAACCTCTAGATGTTAAGTGTACTCCATCTAATGAAAAAGCACCACCCGTTACTAAATTGGATTTTAAAATAAAATTATCAGTTTCTATTCCAGTTGTTGCTAATTGAGATAATAAAGAGTTAGCGTCAACAAATGCTAATCCTGCATTTGTTGCTGCGGTTTCAATAGTTAAATTAAATGCATCGACAGCTTTTTTAATTTCGTCTTGTTCACTCGGAATTAAAACCCATTTATCTGCCAAAGGAAAAGTAACACCTTCTGCTGAGAATTGATCTGCAAGGGCTTCTGGTAAGTCTTGTGATTGTAAAAAGGCTGATTGAGTTTCGTTAACCTCTCCAATAATACTTAAACTAGGTAATACAAATAAATCGTCTGCTGTGGCTTGTCGAGCTTGTCCATAAACAATTCCAAATAAAGTAGCTACAGAATCCGCAGCTTCAGGCGCTAAGCCGAACTGAGCAATAAAGCCTTCAAATGCTGGTCTATTCGATAGTAATCCACCTCTGATTACTGAGGAAAGGTCGGCCAAAGTTTCATCTTTAATTACAACACCGTTAGCTTCTGTTGAAGAAAATGATATGACGCGAGAAGGATCAACCAAATTAAAAATTTGATTTAATGCACCATAAACAGTATTTAAAGTTGGTATTTGAGCTATAAGTGCAGGGCCGTTATCTTCATCATTTGGATCTAAAGCATTATAGGGCACCGTTGTAAAATGTGGAATATCGGTTACATAAGGTATGTTTGCAATAACGCCTTTGGCGCCACCGGCTGTTAATGTTGCAATTAAAGCGCCATAAGTTTGAGTAAAACCAACACCTGGAGCACCATCAACAGGAGTTATTGGGTTTGTGCCATCTCCACCTGTAGTGGCATATCCTAAAACATCATTATTCCCAATCCATAAAGAAAAGAAGGTTGGTGTTTGTGCCATAGCTAACTGCAAAATACTAGCATCTGGAGTTGTTCCTGTCATTCTAACAAAATAAGGATTTGCCGTTGCAGGGTCGGTTAATAAACCACTAATGTTACCATAGCCGGGAGCAAGTAAATGAAAACTTTTTGCTCCTGGAACACCCATGTTATTAAAAGGTCCGGTTGGATTATTTAATGCTACATCTGTTGTTACAGTAACAGGTCCAATTACGCTTTCTAAACTTACTGGAGCTCCTCCTGTTGTTACTAATCTTGGTTCCAAGATTCTGTTTCCTCCTAGAGCAATACCTCCAAAGTTGTCGTTTGTAAGTGGTTGATTAAAATCTCCACCACCAATCATAGCAAATTTTTGTGATAATATATTTGGAAACGAGTTTTCTTGAGATGCTTTAAATAAAGCATTATCTGTAAAACCAGCAGTAAGCGAATTTCCTATAGAAACGTAAGTTGAGAAATCTGTAGATCCTGTTATTAGTTCTGGTAATACAACAACTTCTTCAGGCTCAATATTAGTGTCTTTAAGGACATCTTCAGGTTCATTACAGCCAACAAAAGCAATAAGGCCAAATATTAAAGTTAAATATTTTATATTTTTCATGTTTGTTTTTTTATAGGTTATTAATAGTCCAAGACACATAGTACATTGAGCCTATAAAGCCTGTACCAAAAGCGGTAAAGTACTCATCTCCTAAAAGATTTGTAGCTCCTGCTTTGAACGTAGATTTAAAACTAGGGACTCTTAAATTGATTTGAGCATCAACAACGTGGTATTCTGGTACTAGACCATTACCAAATGTTGCTTCCCAGAAATAGTCATCACTAAATCTGTAATTTACATTAAAACCGAAGTTTTTAAATAATTCAGTATTTCCAAAAGACGCTTTAAATTTGTGTTCTGGTGTATTAAAGTTTGTTGTGAAATCTGGATATTTATTTCTATCAAAATCTAATTTAGCATAAGTATAACTTCCACTTAAATCAAAGTCTCCAAATACTTTGGTAGTTAATCCAATTGAAGCACCATAAGAGTTAACATCCGCTTCTGAATTTGTGTATGTGCTATAGGCTTGAAAGTCTTTATTAGCAATTGAAGCGATAGCTAACCCATCGGGAGAGCCCACTGTACCATAATAAGGAGATATAACAACTTCTTGAGAAATGAAGTCTTTATACTTGTTGTAATATGTACTAAAATCAACAATTAAATTTTCGAATTTACCACGATATCCAATCTCAGCAGATGATACTTGCTCTGGTTTAATAATATCAGGATTAGAAACCTCAAGAACAGCAGGGTTTCCAGTATCTGATAAGGCCTGTACAGAACTTGCAGTGTAAGAATTCTCATAAGCAACACGTCCTGTTTGTGTTACAGTAGCATCTTGACCGAATCCTACTTGACCTTCATCACTTACATCAAATGTTCTAACATATCTGTCTAAATTTTCTGGAGCCGAACCAACTAAGATAGCTCTACCAGCATCTAAACCAATAAATAAATCTTGTGTTGTTGGATTTCTAAATCCTGTTTGTACAGAAGCACGAATGTTGTGATTTTGATTAACTGTTAAACCTGCAGATATTCTTGGTGAAAAGAAACCATCAAAAAATTCAGATTTATCGTAACGAACAGATCCTGTTAATTTTAATTCTAAATCGTCATTGAATTCTATGTTTTTTTGAATTTGAGTATAGATTCCATATTCTGAATAGTCGATTGGCCCGTCTAAATCTGTGTAAATAGTTCCTGAAGAATTTAGATTATATCTTCTGTAAGATGCACCAACTTGAATTTCGGCAAAATCAATTAAATGACTTAAGTTATAGTTAGCATCTGAATGGTAATATTTAGAGGCATCTTGAAATTTAGATCCTGTACTTAAGTCTGGATCGTTAATACTTCTAGTAAAAGCAGATTGATACTCAGGAGTACCCGGTAAATAGCGTCCAGATTCTGCTTGCGCTCTTGCCGCTGCGTGAGATTCTGCTTCTGTTGCACCACCAAGGGTTGCGCCAGCATAAGTTTCAATATATTCTTGAAACCATTGTTTATCTGCTTTCCATGCCCTATTAATATTAATACCTGTAAAGACCATATCGTAAGAGTCTCCAGCCTTATCTGTTACAACATAACCTCTTAAAAAGAAATTATCATTTTTAAATTCTAATTTATGTTGCTGTTGAAAAAAGTTTGCAATGTTATATCTATTTGTTCCTTGATAAATAGTTGATCCTGTTCCTACTTTTCCAACATAAGATACTTCAAAATCATTTTCCCAAGGACGGTAGTATAATCCCCAATCAGATTTAATACTTTCTGCATTGTAGTTTGTTAAATCTCTTTCGTTATAACCTGTTCTACTAACCACAACATCTGGGATAATACCTTTTACACTGGCAGGTGCTTCGGTTCTAATATTTGCAGATACTTCATCACCATATACGTTAATACCATCATAATCTGTGTTAGCTCTGGTGTTGTTTGGGTTCAACTTATCTGTTTCGCTAGTGGCAGCCCAATCGGTACCTTTCAAGTAACCGAAGTTGATTTTTGCTGCAAATTTTTCAGTGAATTTGTAACCAGCTCTAAAACTAAGATCCGTATAAGCGTTATCTCCTGCAGATTCTTGAGAAGTAATTCCTCTTTTTATTGAAGCACTAATGCCTTGGTGATCGAAAGGATTCTTACTACGCATGAATAAAATACCATTAAAGGCATTTGCACCATATAATGCAGAAGATGCACCAGGTAGTAATTCTACACTTAGCACATCGGTTTCTGTCATACCAACTAAGTTACCAATTGGAAAGTTTAATGCCGGAGTAGAGTTGTCCATGCCATCGACTAATTGCATGAAACGGTTGTTTGCAAATGTTGCAAAACCTCTTGTGTTAACCGATTTGAAAGTTAAACTATTGGTGTTTACATCAACACCTTTTAGGTTTTCTAAACCACCATAAAAATCGGCAGACGTTGTGTTTTTAATTTGTTTAAGACCGAAACGCTCTACCGTTACCGGAGATTCAAAAATACGTTCTGGTGTTCTAGATGCAGAAATTACAACTTCATCTAGAGCGTTACCTTCCTTTAAAATAAAATTTACTTTTTGGTTTCTTGTAGTAACCTCTTCAGTAGCCGTTTCAAAGCCAACGCTACTAGCTTGTAGTGTAAAGGGTGGGTTTAAGTTTGTGGTTACGGTAAAATTACCATCAAAGTCGGTTACGTTTCCAGTTGATGTACCAACAATAATAATGTTGGCTCCCGGAATGGGTTGGCTGTTATCATCTACTACTGTACCAGTAATTGTTGTTTGCGAAAAGGAAATTCCACAAAATAATAACATTAAAAAGGGGAGAATTGTCTTCATGTAGTTTACAAAGTTTTAGTTTAATAACAAGATACTATAAAATTATAATATTATGCAAGTGTCTAAAAATATAAAAAATTATGCACGCATAGTATGTTTTAACAAAAAAAGTATCTATTTATTATTAAATACTTAAAAAATAGGACTTAAAACAAGAATTTCCATGCTTAGTACAAGCATGGAAATTTAAAATGTGTTTATAAAAAGTAATTTTTATTCTACTGTAACCGATTTAGCCAAGTTTCTTGGTTGATCTACATTTTTATCTAACATTACTGCAATATGATATGATAACAGTTGCAGAGGAATTGTAGTTAATAATGGCGAAAGAGACTCTAAAGTTTCAGGTACTTCAATAACATGATCTGCTAAATCTCTTACTTGAACATCACCTTCGGTTACTATTCCAATAATTTTTCCTTTTCTTGATTTAATTTCTTGAATATTACTGACTACCTTTTCGTAATGCCCTTTTTTAGTTGCAATTACTACTATTGGCATGTTTTCGTCAATTAAAGCAATAGGGCCATGCTTCATTTCTGCTGCAGGATAACCTTCGGCGTGGATATACGAAATCTCTTTTAATTTAAGAGCGCCCTCAAGAGCTACCGGGAAATTATAACCTCTTCCTAAATATAAAAAGTTGCTTACGTTTTTGTAAACATCAGCTATGACTCTAATATTTTTATCAGATTCTAATGCTTTTTCCACCTTGTTAGGAATCATTTCTAATTCTAATAAATGCTGACGGAAATCTGAACTAGTAATAGTTCCTTTTGCTCTAGCAAGTCTTAAAGCGATAAGCGTTAAAACAGTTATTTGAGTGGTAAATGCTTTAGTTGAAGCTACACCTATTTCTGGTCCAGCATGTGTATATGCACCGGCATGAGATTCTCTAGAAATTGATGAACCTACTACATTACAAACTCCAAATACAAAGGCACCTTTAGATTTTGCTAATTTAATGGCTGCAAGCGTGTCGGCAGTTTCTCCAGATTGAGAAATAGCAATTACTACATCATCTTCTCTTATAACAGGGTTACGATATCTAAATTCTGAAGCGTATTCAACTTCTACAGGTATGCGCGCTAAATCCTCAAAAATATATTCGGCTACTAATCCTGCGTGCCATGATGTACCACAAGCGACTATAATAATACGGTTGGCATTAAGAAATCTTTTCATGTTATCTTCAACACCAGCCATTTTTATAATAGCTTCGTTTCGTAATAATCTTCCTCTATAGGTATCTGTTATAGCTTTAGGTTGCTCATGTATTTCTTTAAGCATGAAATGATCGTACCCTCCTTTTTCAATTTGCTCTAAATTCATTTGAAGCTCTTGAACGTAAGTGTCTACTAACGAATCATCCTTAATTTTTCTGACTTTTATACCCTTATGAAATCTAATAACAGCCATTTCTTCATCTTCAAGATAAACAGCGTTTTTAGTGTATTCTATAAAAGGTGAAGCATCACTAGCTATAAAGAATTCGTCCTCGTTTTCGCCAATACCAATGGCTAACGGACTTCCTAAACGAGCGACTACAACTTCTTCTGGTTTATTTTTATCAAAAACAGCAATAGCATAGGCACCTATAACTTGATTTAATGCAACTTGAACTGCCTTACCAAGTTTTACACCTTCTTGCTTTTTTACGTCTTCTATTAAATTAATTAATACCTCGGTATCGGTATCAGATTGAAAGGTGTAGCCTCTTGTAATAAGTTCTTTTTTAAGTGAATCGTAATTTTCAATAATACCATTATGGATAATGACTAAATCACCAGAGTTTGATAAGTGTGGGTGTGAATTAACATCGTTAGGAACACCATGGGTTGCCCAACGTGTATGGCCAATACCAACATTTCCTGTTTTAGTAATTTCTTGGGTAGCTCGCGCTTCTAAATCTGCTACTTTACCTTTTGTTTTAGATACTTTTAAGTCTGTGCCATCAAATAATGCTATTCCAGCACTATCATAACCTCTATACTCTAATCTTTTAAGCCCTTCAATTACAATAGGGTAAGCTTCTCTGGGTCCAATATATCCAACAATTCCACACATAATTTTTTAATTTGATTTTGGGGTTATAATTAATTGGCGCAAATATGAAAAATAAATGTTTAGAACGGATAATTATTATATGAACTAGTCTATTTATACGTTCAAAAACACTTTGCTTAATTTATAACGTGTTAATCCTCTTTAGTTTCAGTGAAAAGTATATTTAATTTTAGTTTTTTATCGTCATCCACACTTTCATGACTTCCGTATAAAATTGTTCCTCTTGGGGTTATTACTGAAGCAGAAGGAACAGCTGTTACTTCGTCTGTGCTGTTTAAAATTTCAGAATTATTTGTGTAATTAACATTATTAGAAATGACTAAACCAATATTGTAATTGGTTGAATCGTTTTGGATAATATTATTTAGATGTTCGGTAATACGTATTTTGTATTTAACTTTTTCTTCACCATCATCATCGGTTAAAACACCTCTTTGCCCTAGACTAATAATTTTAGAACTAACAGCTGCGTTATTTTCTGTAGGGTCATATAAATAATCAATAAGGGTTGTATTATTTTTTATATCGTAAGCATAAATACGATCGTATTTGTGGTATTCATCACCGTTATCGTCTAAGGTATTTGAAACCTGAGTGTCGTCTTCATAGATTTCTAAATGCGCTTCGTTAATTAGTCTTTTTAAAACATAATTATCGTCTTCGTCTTTAACAAAGTTGCCACTTTCATCGGTTTTTCTATATGTTTTTAAAAACGTATCTAAATTATCAGGAATTTCATTACCATCAAGATCTTCTGTCCCAAATAAATCGATTACAGCCATAGAACCTTCCATCCCTTTTAAATGTATTGTTGAGTCTCCATTAACGTTGTCTCCATCGGTTAATGTAGTTTCAAAATCGTTTATAAAGGTGTTTAGCTTATTTCCGGTGAATTTTAGGGTATAAGTATTTTCGACTCTTGCATCGTCTTCACCATTGGTATATGCTATGGTAATGTATGCATTTGTAGATTCTAAATTTACTAAAAACATGCTTCCGTCATTAGTGTCATCAACGGCTTCAGCTTTAAAATATAAGCCACGAAAGTAGTTTTTAAAATTATTTTCGTTGCTCAATTCAGATCCGCCACTTTTTGCAACTATAGTATTTTGCCAAAATTCACTTTCTAATTCAACTTTAAAAGCAGGTTCAGAATAAGTTATAATTTCATCTTCAGTATCTTCGTCTGTTATCGTTTCTGATGCAGCGCTACTAGGAATAATAGTGCTTGCAGAGAAAATCGTTTCTAGAATATGATCGTCAAAATTAATGGTTGTACTTCCGTTAAGTGCAGAATTAGTAGTGCTGGAAGCGTTAGAATAATAATTCTGAGATGTACTGGCATCTCCTAAAGGATTGAAATCTCTTAAAAAATAATTACTTCTATAAATGGATAATTTAATAGGTTTGTTTGCGTTGCCATAAACGGAATCCAATTGGTAGGTTGTATTACCTTCATCATCTAAACCTATAGCTGTACTAAAATAAGGAATATGAAGGGTAACTTTATCTATTGTTGGATTAACGCCAAAATCTACACCGTATACAGAAGGTGTTAATTGAGTTACAATACCAGCTGTTGTTGTTCCGTATTCCGGATCTTTAAATACGCCTAATAAATTAGATGCTAGATTGTTAACTTGTAGAGCGCTTAGTTTTTTGTTGTAAGCCGTTACAGGAATAAATTCTGTATTGGTTAAAAAATTAGCATTGCCTTCACCTAGAACATCACTTTCTATGATACTAAAATCTTTGTCGCAGGCCACTAAAGAGGTTAGAACAAAAAGTGAAAAAATAGAGATTTTAAGGGCTGTAAATGTGTTTTTCATATAGTAATACTTAATGAATTAATTGGAATTACCTAAAACAGTTTCGTTAAAAAACGTGGTATAAGCTTCACCAAATTCATCTTTACTTTTATATTCTAAAATAGGTTTGTCTGCGGCTTTTAAATAAGTATCTAATTCTTCAGGAATGTTTTCAGACCCTACAATTAAAGCATCAGAATAATCAATAGCTACTTTCATTAAGCTATTGTATGATGGTTCTACTAAAGTTTTAATAGCATCCTCTTCAATATTATCAAACTTAATTTTGTTAACCATATCTGTATTTAACGTGCCTTCAAAGCTTTGATTGTAAATAGAGGTAACTATTTTACTTTCGTTAAATAATGGCTCGTCTTTGTAGTATTGTTTTAAGTAAAGTGGTAATAAAGATGCTAACCAACCATGAACGTGAATAATATCTGGCGCCCAATTTAATTTTTTAACAGTTTCAATAACGCCTTTAGCAAAGAAAATAGCACGCTCATCGTTGTCAGAAAACAGCTTACCATCTTCATCTGTTAATGTTGCTTTTCTTTTAAAATACTCATCATTGTCAATAAAATAAACCTGAATACGCTCTTTAGGTATAGAAGCCACTTTAATAATAAGAGGCATATCTAAATCATTAATCACTAAATTTATACCTGATAATCGGATAACTTCGTGTAATTGATGTCTTCTCTCATTAATGTTACCGTATCGAGGCATGAAAATTCTTATTTGACCGCCTTGTTGATTTACCAATCGTGGTGCTTCAAAAGAAGCTGAAGAAATCTCGGTTTCTGGTAAATACGGTACTACTTCAGATGATACATATAATATCCTCTTATCTTTCATATGTTTGTTTTTGTTGACTTAAAATAGCTCTATAATAGCAATTGTTGTTTTCTTTTTTTGAAATGAGAACTTTAAAAAGCCTGCTGTAAAGTGGTTCTTCTTTTGAGATTTCAAAATAAAAAACACGCAAAAGTACAAAATTTTATGCTAATTGGTTGTAAAATCTTAAGTTTGCACCCGTTAATTTTTTATTAAATAGTGGAAATTTACTCAGATAAACAACAAATTACATTGGCTATTGATGGTTTTAAGGCTAAAAAGCTAACCGTTGGTATGGTGCCTACTATGGGTGCATTGCATGAAGGGCATTTGCAGTTAGTTAAAAAAGCTTTAGTTGATAACGATAGGGTTGTGGTAAGCATTTTTGTGAATCCTACACAGTTTGATAATAAAGACGATTTGCTAAAATACCCCAGAACTTTAGAGAATGATGTAGCTTTGCTAAACACTGTTAGTTCAACTAAAATTGTGGTTTATGCGCCTACGGTAGAGGATATGTACGGTGGGAATACGGTGTCGCAAAATTTCGATTTTGATGGCCTGGAGTTTGAAATGGAAGGTAAATTTAGGCATGGTCATTTTGATGGTGTAGGAACTATTGTTAAACGCTTTTTCGATATTGTAAAACCACATAAGGCTTATTTTGGAGAGAAGGATTTTCAGCAATTAGCTATCATTAAAAAATTAGTGGAAAAGTACAATATACCTGTGCAAATTGTAGGTTGTGAAATTCATAGAGAATCTAATGGACTAGCAATGAGCTCGCGTAATACAAGGCTAAGTCCGAAATATAAAGAGGCTGCGCCTTTTATTTATAAAACGTTAAAAGCTGCCAAAGAAAAATTTGGCACAAAAAGTGCTACTAAAGTTACGGAATGGGTTAATGCTCAGTTTAATAAACACGATATTCTTGAATTAGAGTATTTTTTAATATCGGACATTGAAACCTTAAAACCATTAAAACGAAAATCTAAAACTAAAAAGTACAGAGCGTTTATTGCTGTGTATGCTAACGATATTAGACTTATAGATAATATCGCTTTAAATTAATTACCTTTGTAACATGCAAATTCAAGTAGTAAAATCTAAGATTCATAGAGTTAAATGCACAGGTGCAGAACTTAATTATATAGGAAGTATCACCATTGATGAAGACTTAATGGATGCTGCCAATATTATTCAAGGCGAAAAAGTACAGATTGTTAATAACGACAATGGCGAACGTTTAGAAACCTATTGTATTCCTGGACCTAGAAATAGTGGCGAAATAACTTTAAATGGTGCGGCAGCTAGAAAAGTTGCGGTTGGAGATACATTAATTCTTATCACCTATGCTTTTATGGATATTGAAGAAGCTAAAGTATTTAAACCGTCTTTAGTATTTCCAGATGAGGCTACAAATCTTTTAAAATAGGCATTGAATACAAACATAAAGAACATATTAAAAATCACGCTCCCATTGTTATTGGGAGTTTTTTTAGTTTGGTATTCTCTGTCTCAAATTTCAATAAGCGAGCTTATAAAGTACTTTAAAAAAGCAGATTACACCTATATAGTGTTGGGTATGTTTTTTGGGTTACTTAGTCACTTGTCAAGAGCTTATCGTTGGCAGTTTCAGCTCGAACCTATGGGTTATAAAATAAAGTTGGGTAACAGTATAATGGCTGTTTTTGCAACGTATTTAATAAATTATACTATTCCTAGAGCTGGTGAAGTTGCAAGAGCATCAATACTTACAAACTATGAAGGTGTTCCTTTTGAAAAAGGTTTCGGAACTATTGTTGCCGAACGTATTGCCGATTTAATTGTAATGCTTGGCATAATTGCGGTAACACTTTTTCTTCAGTTCGATTTTATTTATGGGTTTTTGGTAGAAAAATTTAATCCTACCAAAATAGCGATTTCATTTGCTATCCTTTTGGTTTTAGGTCTTTTGTTTTTAAGGTTTATAAATACTAGTAGTTCCAAGATTGCCATAAAAATTAAAGGCTTTGTTAGTGGATTGGTGGAAGGTGTTTTAAGTATATTTAAAATGAAGAAAAAATGGGCCTTTATTTTTCATACGCTATTTATCTGGACCATGTATGTGCTTATGTTTTATGTAACTACCTTTTCGTTACAGGAAATGAGTAATATTCCATTTGCTGCCGTTTTAATTGGTTTTATAGCGGCTAGTTTTAGTATTGCGGCTACAAATGGCGGTATAGGCTCTTATCCAGAAGCTATTGTATTGGTGTTTACCTCTTTGTTTTTTATTCCAGAAGATCCTAGTCGTGCTTTTGGTTGGATAATTTGGTCGGCTCAAACGGTGTTAATTATTATTTGTGGAGGCTTATCACTTATTTATTTACCTATTTTTAATCGAAATAAAAACTCAAGCAAGGCTTAGGCTTTGCTTTTATTCTCTCTTTATAATTTCTTACCTTGCCATTATAAAATCTCAAATCTTTTTAAAATGAAAAAGACTATTACTTTCTTTTTGTTATTGTTTGTAGCTTGTAATCTATTAGATGCACAAGTTAAATACGAAATTATCAATTCTTTAAAACTAGGCGAAGAGCGCCAAATTAAGGTACAATTACCTAGAGGTTATAATTCAGATACCAAAAAAACATACCCAATATTTGTTGTATTAGATGGCGATTATATGTTTGAAGCCGTAGCAGGGAATGTAGATTATTTTACCTATTGGGAAGATATGCCAGAAGCTATAGTTGTTGGTGTTAATCAAATGGAAAAACGATTTGATGATTGTATGTATTCTGAACAAAACTCATTACCTATTGAAACTGGAGCAGCTTTTTTCGAGTTTATAGGCATGGAATTAATGGCTCATTTAGAAAAAAAATATAGAGTAGGTAATTTTAGGGTGGCTGTTGGTCATGGAGAAACGGCTAATTTTATTAACTATTACTTATTAAAGCCACAGCCTTTATTTAAAGCTTATATTTCTATAAGTCCAAATTTAGCGCCACAAATGATAGAATATCTTCCAGAAGCCCTAGGGAAAACACAATCTAAAACGTTTTACTATTTGGCAAATACAAATAACGATGCTAGTTCTGTAAAAGACATGACAGCAGCCTTAAATTCAGATCTTTCAGCTATTGAAAATGATAATGTAGTTTTTAGGTTTGATAGTTTTGATGGGCCTTCGCATTATTCTGTGCCAACCCATGCCATACCAAGTGCTATTGAGGGTATTTTTAAAGTATTTCAGCCTATTTCCAAAAAGGAGTATAAAGATGTTATCCTTGAATTAGAGATTTCGCCAGTGGTATATCTGCAAGAAAAATATCAGTCTATTTCTGATTTGTTTGGTATAGATAAGAAGATTTTATTAAACGATTTTAAAGCTATTTCTGCAGCCATTGAAAAAAACGAATTATATGAGTATTATGAGGATTTAGGTAAAATGGCAAGAAAAGCATATCCTGAGACTTTGTTAGGTACTTATTATATTGCGCGTTTTTACGAAGAAACAGGCGAGCCTAAAAAGGCTATGCGTACCTATCAGTCAGCATATACGTTAGAAGAAATTGCTGGACTTACAAAAGATTTAATGCTAGAAAAAGCAGATTTAATAAAAGAAGATTTTGGGTATTAATGGCTAAGGTAAAAACAACTTTTTTTTGTCAAAATTGCGGTACACAATACGCTAAATGGCAAGGGCAATGTAATGCCTGTAAAGAATGGAATACTATTGTAGAGGAGCTTATTCAAAAACCAGAAAAGAGTGATTGGAAAACGTCCACAACTGCAGCAAAAAAAGCATCGGTTCCTTTATTAATTAATCAAATTGATTCTTCAAAGGAAGCCCGATTAGATACTTTTGATGGCGAGTTTAATCGTGTTTTAGGCGGTGGTATTGTTCCTGGATCATTAACCTTGTTGGGAGGTGAACCAGGAATAGGTAAAAGTACACTTTTGCTTCAGGTGTCATTAAAATTACCATATAAGACTTTATATGTTTCAGGTGAAGAAAGCCAGAAACAAATAAAAATGCGTGCAGAACGTATTAATCCCAATAATAGTAACTGTTATATTTTAACAGAAACAAAAACTCAAAATATCTTCAAGCAAATTGAAGCTTTAGAGCCGGATATTGTAATTATCGATTCTATTCAGACCTTACATAGCGATTATATCGAGTCTTCGGCAGGTAGTATTTCGCAGATTAAAGAATGTACTACAGAGCTTATTAAGTTCGCTAAAGAAACCGCTACCCCTGTTTTATTAATTGGGCACATAACAAAAGATGGTAATATTGCTGGCCCTAAAATTTTAGAACACATGGTCGATACTGTTTTGCAGTTTGAAGGCGATAGAAACCACGTATTTAGAATTTTAAGGGCACATAAAAATCGTTTTGGGTCTACCAACGAGTTAGGGATTTATGAAATGCAAGGTTCTGGTTTAAGAGAGGTTTCAAATCCGTCGGAAATTTTAATCTCAAAAAAGGACGAAGAGCTTTCTGGAAATGCTATAGCTGCTACCTTAGAGGGTATGCGCCCACTTATGATAGAGGTACAAGCTCTTGTAAGTACTGCAGTTTACGGTACGCCGCAACGAAGTGCAACAGGTTTTAATGCTAAAAGGCTTAATATGTTATTAGCTGTTTTAGAAAAACGCGCTGGTTTCCGTTTAGGAGCTAAAGATGTATTTTTAAACATAACAGGAGGTATAACTGTGGATGATCCTGCTATAGATTTAGCGGTAGTGGCTTCTATTTTATCTTCAAATGAAGATGTCTCACTTCAAAAAGATTTTTGCTTTGCTGCCGAGGTTGGTTTATCAGGCGAAATTAGACCAGTACAGCGCGTGGAGCAACGTATTTTGGAAGCTGAAAAACTTGGTTTTTCAACTATTTTTGTATCAAAATACAACAAAATATCACTTAAAAACACTGTAATTAAGATTCAACTCATATCTAAAATTGAAGATTTGGTAGGTTTTGTAGTTTAAAAAAGAGAAGCGTTTGTATTACGTTAAATTACCGTTTATCGATAAAAACATACATTTAATGGAGTTTTAAATGCTTTTGCGAGGCTTTTTTTAGTTCTTTTCGATTAAATATCCTAGGTTTGCTTTGTAAATTGTTCGAACCGTAATGTTTTGCGATTTGTAAAGTTGAATTGTTCTTCCCTCAAGAATCAATTTCATAACATTGTTAATGTGTAAAATTTAAACAACAAAGGGCAATATTAATCATGTAATGTTGCACTCTCAAAGTTGTTTTGTCGATTTTGCACTAAAGTATGATATTGAGTTTAAAATTTTATATAGCTAACCCCAAACCTATTAAAATGAAAAAAAAACTACTTTTTTTTGTCTTAGTTTTATGCCTTATTTTTAATAATGCAATCTCTCAAACTAATGCGCCTAGTATTCAAGCTGGTGTAGATTTTAGATGGGCAGATACTCAAACAAGTCCTACGGATCCCGCAACTATAGAAAGTATTGTTATTAATAATTTGGTTTATGATACGTATAACGTACCTACCAGTTATGAGTTAACTCAATTAGGATCTTCTGGTCATAGTTATAATAAAATACAAAAAAACGCAACTGTTGTTGAAACCACTAGTGCTAGCGCTACATGGAATGCTTCAGCCTTAGCGGCATATCAAGATTTTAATTTAAATCACTTTTTTTGGGCTACAGGAAATGGCGCAAATGTTTGTGATAATTTTACAGCCGAATCGTCTACAACAACGGCGCAACGTCAAACCTTATCTTATAGTGCAGGTGTAGTATCTAGTTCTAGTAGTATTTTGGCGATTACAGAACGGAATGCTAATAATTGTTATCATATCGAGTTGTTTGGTAAACTTACGTCTAGTGGAGCAGAACAATCGTTAGGCGAAACTTTTGTGCATGAAACAACAACGCAATGGGGTTTTGGCGGTACAGGTAGTCCTGGTAATTTGGGTACATCGGGTGCCATAACACCACCTGTTTCAGGGTCGGATTATTGGTTAAGTGACAGGGTTGTAAATACTAACTGTTCAACCGTTGGAATTGCTTTGTTTTATTTAGATGATATTGCTCCTAATGGATCAATAATAACTAAGGTTAGACTAACAGGTTCTACAAGTGATCACGGAGATGGAAAAGTTTTTATCCTTACGTTGGACGATAGCGATTCTGATGGCTATAGCGATGGCGATGATTTAGATGATGATAATGATGGTATTTTAGATGCCGATGAAATGGATTGCTCGCATTTAAATGATGGAAACGGAAACGGTTCTGCAACTTATGTAGATAATATTTATTGGTTCGATTGGTCGGGTATTTTAAATAATGGAATTCAAAATGGCGATACTAAAAACTTTACATTACCAGACGGTACAATGGCTACGGCAACATTTTCTAATGCGAATGCCGATGCTGGTTTAATGTTGGCTAGAAGTATGCAAACTTGGGCTGGCGCCGAATTATGGAAACATTATGATGCTAGCAACTCCGCGGGTAACCTGTCTATTTACAATGATGTACAGGCTGGGGTTTCGGCAAGTTTTACTGTAACCATTACAACAGATACAGGTCAAAAGTTAGATTTAGTTGTTGCCGATGCAGAAACAACCGATGTTAATAGTGCAGGTACAGCTGCCGAAAATGACGAAGAATATCAATTAACTACCAATGGTGGTAACTGGGAACTTTTAGAATATTATGGTTCTGGTACAAATTATCCATTAACTGGATTAGGTACAGGAACGGTGGCCGGAAATGGAATAAATACATCAGTTACTGCACCATTATTTAGAAGTGTAAATGCTACTGTTTTAGATATTTTTATTGAAAGTGAAACAAATGGTAAGCAAGGACTTTCTATAGGTGTGTTTTTGGAGTGTGCAGATAAAGATACCGATGGTGATGGTATTCCAGATCATTTAGATAATGATAGTGATAACGATGGGTGTCTAGATGCTTTAGAAGGCGATGCTTCAAACAGCCAAATAGGATATAGTAATTTAGATGCTAATGGCAGAATAATAGGAGGAGAAGATGCAGATGGTATACCAAATACAGCTAGTGGCGGACAAGGTTTAGGAAGTAGTATAGATATTTTGGTTCAAGCAAACGAGTGTAGTCCTTGTAATAGTAATAACCCATCTTTTAATGATATAGATGGTGATGGTGTTGGCGATGAATGCGATTTAGATAATGATAATGATGGTATTCCAGATCTTGAAGAGTGTGGTCAAGTTGAATATAGCACGTTTTTAGTAACTAACGGAAATACGGATACCTTCACTTTTTCTGCTGCAACAGGCGGATATGTTATTGAAATCACATCATTAGATAATAGTTTTAATTTGGAAATAAATGGCACGAAATTAGTGCCAGATGAACTTCAATTTGCACCTGGTGCTTATGCAAGTGGTGAGTCGTTAGTGCGATTTGCTTCAGATAATTCCCTTTACGGACAGTCAGGTAACTCTAATGTTTGGTCATTAAATTATTACAACGCTAACCCGTTATTTCTATCCTTAAAAATCATTATTTCTCCAATAGGAAAAATTACTATGCAAGGGAAACGTACGCTAACTTCACCGTTAGAAGATTTGATTATTGATGCTGCACACCCTCAATTTAATAGAATTACATGGAATTCGCTAACAGATAATACGGTTGTTGTCTCTCAAAAAGTTGATGGGCCAACATTTCTTTATGCAAATAGTTATGGTTTAAACTGTAGTAATGATTTAGATAATGACAGTAAGCCAGATTTTATAGATATAGATTCGGATAACGATGGCATTCCAGATAATGTCGAAGCACAACCTACCGTTGGCTATGTTCCACCTACAGGAACCGTGGATAGCGCAACTGGAATTGATACTGCTTATGGCACAGGGTTTACTAGTTTAGAAGATACAGATGGCGATGGTACACCAGACTATTTAGATTTAGATAGTGATAATGACAGTACACCAGATATAGAAGAAAATGGAATGGCAAATGTTGTTTCAGGAAATGATGCAGATTCAGATGGATTGGATGATGCGTTCGAAACCACAAATATTAGTGATGCCTCATTGGATGTTAATGAAGATATTGAAAATCCATCAGACTTATCTATTTTGCCAGATACAGATGCCGATTTAGTAGCGGGCGGCGATTTAGATTATCGAGATATATTTAATATCAATCCACCACGTTCTTCGACTATTGATTTTGATGGCGTTGATGATTATGTTGATAGTGATTTTAATTTTAGTGGTTTATCAAAAATGACTACCATGTTATGGATAAAACTTGATGATACTTTTACTAATTAT